>NZ_NGKU01000001.1:0-183023 GCF_002140915.1 Candidatus Enterococcus testudinis
TGGACATGGGTAGATCACATGGTTTCGGGTCTACGACAACATACTCAATCGCCCTATTCAGACTCGCTTTCGCTACGGCTCCGTCTCTTCAACTTAACCTCGCATGCTATCGTAACTCGCCGGTTCATTCTACAAAAGGCACGCTATCACCCATTAACGGGCTCTAACTTGTTGTAGGCACACGGTTTCAGGATCTATTTCACTCCCCTTCCGGGGTGCTTTTCACCTTTCCCTCACGGTACTGGTTCACTATCGGTCACTAGGGAGTATTTAGCCTTGGGAGATGGTCCTCCCGGATTCCGACGGAATTCCTCGTGTTCCGCCGTACTCAGGATCCTCCTAGGTGTCATCCAAATTTCGTCTACGGGGTTTTTACCCTCTTTGACATACTTTTCCAAGTATTTCGACTATCTGAATGGACTACCATATCGGAGTCCTACAACCCCAACAAGCAAGCTTGTTGGTTTGGGCTTTTCCCGTTTCGCTCGCCGCTACTCAGGGAATCGAATTTTCTTTCTCTTCCTGCAGGTACTTAGATGTTTCAGTTCTCTGCGTCTACCTCGACTGTGCTATGTATTCACACAGACGTAACATCCTATAAAAGATGCTGGGTTCCCCCATTCGGAAATCTCTGGATCATAGCTTACTTACAGCTCCCCAAAGCATATCGGTGTTAGTCCCGTCCTTCATCGGCTCCTAGTGCCAAGGCATCCACCGTGCGCCCTTATTCACTTAACCTTTGACCTTACGGTCGGTTTTTCAAGCACTTCTTCTAGCGATAGAAGGTTACTTGACTAAAATAAGCGTTGAACTTATTAAAAAACTCTTTTTTGTTCAACTCGGTGTGTGTTACTTGTTTTGATTTCTTCAATATCCAGTTTTCAATGAACAATACTAATTTTGAGAGTAAACCTCTCAAAACTGAACAAAGGCAAACGATGTGTAGTCTTCCGAAATATTCCTTAGAAAGGAGGTGATCCAGCCGCACCTTCCGATACGGCTACCTTGTTACGACTTCACCCCAATCATCTATCCCACCTTAGGCGGCTGGCTCCAAAAAGGTTACCTCACCGACTTCGGGTGTTACAAACTCTCGTGGTGTGACGGGCGGTGTGTACAAGGCCCGGGAACGTATTCACCGCGGCGTGCTGATCCGCGATTACTAGCGATTCCGGCTTCATGTAGGCGAGTTGCAGCCTACAATCCGAACTGAGAGAAGCTTTAAGAGATTAGCTTAGCCTCGCGACTTCGCGACTCGTTGTACTTCCCATTGTAGCACGTGTGTAGCCCAGGTCATAAGGGGCATGATGATTTGACGTCATCCCCACCTTCCTCCGGTTTGTCACCGGCAGTCTCGCTAGAGTGCCCAACTGAATGATGGCAACTAACAATAAGGGTTGCGCTCGTTGCGGGACTTAACCCAACATCTCACGACACGAGCTGACGACAACCATGCACCACCTGTCACTTTGCCCCCGAAGGGGAAGCTCTATCTCTAGAGTGGTCAAAGGATGTCAAGACCTGGTAAGGTTCTTCGCGTTGCTTCGAATTAAACCACATGCTCCACCGCTTGTGCGGGCCCCCGTCAATTCCTTTGAGTTTCAACCTTGCGGTCGTACTCCCCAGGCGGAGTGCTTAATGCGTTTGCTGCAGCACTGAAGGGCGGAAACCCTCCAACACTTAGCACTCATCGTTTACGGCGTGGACTACCAGGGTATCTAATCCTGTTCGCTCCCCACGCTTTCGAGCCTCAGCGTCAGTTACAGACCAGAGAGCCGCCTTCGCCACTGGTGTTCCTCCATATATCTACGCATTTCACCGCTACACATGGAATTCCACTCTCCTCTTCTGCACTCAAGTCTCCCAGTTTCCAATGACCCTCCCCGGTTGAGCCGGGGGCTTTCACATCAGACTTAAGAAACCGCCTGCGCTCGCTTTACGCCCAATAAATCCGGACAACGCTTGCCACCTACGTATTACCGCGGCTGCTGGCACGTAGTTAGCCGTGGCTTTCTGGTTAGATACCGTCAAGGGATGAACGTTCTACTCTCATCCTTGTTCTTCTCTAACAACAGAGTTTTACGATCCGAAAACCTTCTTCACTCACGCGGCGTTGCTCGGTCAGACTTTCGTCCATTGCCGAAGATTCCCTACTGCTGCCTCCCGTAGGAGTCTGGGCCGTGTCTCAGTCCCAGTGTGGCCGATCACCCTCTCAGGTCGGCTATGCATCGTTGCCTTGGTGAGCCGTTACCTCACCAACTAGCTAATGCACCGCGGGTCCATCCATCAGTGACGCAAAAGCGCCTTTCAACTTTCTTCCATGCGGAAAATAGTGTTATACGGTATTAGCACCTGTTTCCAAGTGTTATCCCCTTCTGATGGGCAGGTTACCCACGTGTTACTCACCCGTTCGCCACTCTTTTTCTTTCGGTGGAGCAAGCTCCGGTGAAAGAAAAAGCGTTCGACTTGCATGTATTAGGCACGCCGCCAGCGTTCGTCCTGAGCCAGGATCAAACTCTCATAATGATTTGTTTGAACGATCCAAAGGATCGTTAAGCTCATAAATTAAAACTTTTGCTAGCTATTGCTTGCATGTATTTGCTTCATAAAATGAAGCGTCCTACACATTGGTTCGTTTGCTTGCTTTGTTCAGTTTTCAAAGGTCTACGTTGTTGTGTTAGCAACTTTTATATCATATCAGAGTGACAAGTGATTGTCAACACTTTTTATAAAAGTTTTTTTCGCTTGTTGTTTTTCAACAACGTTGCGGCTGCCTTAGCAACTTAATCATCATAACAAATGATTTGTTATTTGTCAACAACTTTTTTTAATTAATTTGTTGTCATATCAACAACGATTAATCTTTTTAAATTTGCGACTTCGTTATAATATCATCTGTATTCTCGTGCGTCAAGCTTTTTTTCAAAAAAGTTTTTTGAAGCCAGTAGCTATTTGGCACATGTAATAATATACCAACTTTCATCCTATTCGTCAACCCTAAAACGCTTGATAGAACAACGTTTCTAGTTAGTGCGTTTCCAAAGCTGATGCGCAATTATTTTATCCTTTTTGTTCGTTAATCAATGCGAATCTTCTCTTCTGCTCTCGTAATGTTCGTGTTTTCTTTTTTGAGTTGTTTTAATTCCTATCATTCTTATAAATTTAAGTCTGAATTTGTTCATTTTGTTGAATATTTGCTAAAATGGAGAAAAGAATATTGTTCCTAGGAGGATACATATGAAGATATTGGTAGCTGATGATGATAAAGAGATTGTTGAACTATTGAGTATTTATTTACACAATGAAGGGTATGAGGCGGTCAAAGCGTATGATGGGAAAGAAGCCTTATCCAAAATTCGAACCACCGCTGATATTGAACTACTGATTTTAGATATCATGATGCCCGAAATGGACGGTATGCAGGTCGTCAAAGAACTGCGTAAGGAATCCCAAATCCCTATTATTATGTTAACAGCAAAAACAACTGATATGGATAAGATTCGTGGATTGGTAGCTGGCGCAGACGATTATGTAACTAAACCTTTCAATCCTTTAGAAGTAATGGCCCGCGTAAAATCATTATTAAGAAGAACGAAAATGCAAACTCCTTCTAATCAACCGGAAATATTAGAAGTCAGCTCACTGATCATCAATCGTGATTCACATGAAGTGAAGACGATTGATGGGAATGAGATTCAATTAACTGCTCTGGAGTTTGGTATTTTGTATTTGCTTGCTTCTCATCCCAACCGTGTATTTAGTGCAGATGAGATTTTTGAGCGGGTGTGGAAACAAGAAAGTGTCGTTTCTGCGAAAACTGTCATGGTTCATGTCAGTCATTTAAGAGATAAGATTGAAGAAGCAACTGATGGTGAGAAAGTCATTCAAACAGTGTGGGGAGTTGGCTACAAAATAGATGCGAAGTAAACCCGTTGAAAAGAAGAAGCGTATTACCCTGACTTCCAAAGAAATCAGCGAACTTTTTGCTGAAGGAATCATCACCGTTGTCCTTTTACTTCTATTAAATGTCGCGATAATTGTCGTGGGTACTTCTGTGCGAGAAAACTCACCTCTTTTGGTCGAAGCTATCTATGAATCGAAGACTGCCTTTACAGATGCTTTCAATACGGATATTTTTAGGAGCGGTCGTAATTTCATTCTGCCCTTGTTTTTCTTTTTGGATGTCATCGTTTTGTATTGGCGTTTGATCCGTAGGTATCATCAAATGCAATTGCGTCACATCATCAGCGAGTTGCATTACATTGCTGAAGGCAATTACGACCACCGAATTCCGTTTGAATTAAGAGGTGATCTGAATCGCGTGGTGTCAAATATCAATGTCCTCGTTGATAGTACGGTAGCTGCGATTCAAGACGAACGAAGAATTGAACAATCCAAAGATGAATTGATTACCAATGTCAGTCATGACATTCGCACACCATTGACATCGATCATTGGTTATTTAGGACTGATTGAAGATCGTCAATACCATTCTGAGGAAGAACTACTAAAATATACCCATACGGCCTATGTGAAAGCCAAACAAATGAAATCGTTGGTAGACGATTTGTTTGAGTATACCAAAGTGCGCCAACCAAGTGTGCCTATCAACTTAGTCTCCTTCGACATGGCACAATTTGTTGAACAACTCGCTGCGGACTTTGAATTGGAGGCAACCCGCAAAGGAATCAAAATCGAAACATATACGCGTCCTAATCACATCGAAATGGACGGCGATACCGAAAAATTAGTACGCGTCTTTAACAACCTGCTTTCTAATGCACTGAAATATGGTAAGGGTGCAGACACGATACGCATGGAAGTCGAAAAAGTTGGGACTGAAGCAATTCTGACCGTCAAAAACAATGGGCAAATGATTCCCAAACAAGCTTTAGATTCCCTTTTTGACCGTTTTTATCGAGTAGAGGAATCTCGTTCTCAAGAAACCGGAGGTACTGGTTTAGGGTTGGCGATCGCCCAAAGTATCGTTGCCTTACATGGCGGCTATATCTATGCAAACTCCACACCTGAGTGGACTTCCTTCATTATCCACTTGCCGTTGACGCGCAACAATCTGTCCTCAACACAGAACTATGGTTGACGAAAAAGTTATTTTTCGTTATGCTATGGTAAATAATATAAACACAGAACCTAGTATATGCGTTTTTTCTTCAGAGAGCTGATGGATGGTGAAAATCAGTGATCAAACGGATAGAATCCAGTTCTTTGACGTGTATTTTTCGAAAGAAAAATCGTCGACTCACGATACGAGTATCAAGGGCAGCTGAAGCTGAACTTGGGTGGCACCGCGAATGGTTATTTCGTCCCAAGCAACAAGGGATCGGAGTAACCATTTTTTGTATACAAAAAAGGAGGAATTAATCATGTTAGATGTAAAAATGATTCGCCAAAACTTTGAAGAAGTACAGCAAAAACTAGCAACTCGAGGTATAAAAGCAGAAATTCTTGAACACTTCTTGACCCTCGATGAACAACGCCGACAACAATTGGTCAAAACAGAGGAATTAAAAAAATTACGCAATGACGTATCTGGCGAAATAGCTGCTTTGAAACGGGCCAAGGAAGACGCGACAGATAAAATCACTCAAATGAAAGAAGTGGGCAGTCAAATCAAGCAATTAGATGAAGCGATTGACACAATCGATGAAGAAATCAAGCATATTGCTACGACATTACCTAATCTACCGAATGAATCAGTGCCTGTTGGTAAAGATGAAGACGATAATGTGGAAGTAAGACGCTGGTCAACACCCAAAAGCTATGATTTCGAACCAAAACCACATTGGGAAATTGCTGAAGCGCTAAACATTTTAGATTTTGAACGCGGCGCCAAAGTTTCAGGAAGCCGATTCGTCTATTACAAAGGTCTAGGGGCCCGCTTAGAACGTGCATTGTATAACTTTATGCTCGATCAGCATGTTTATGAGCATGGCTATACGGAAATGATGACTCCTTACATCGTCAACAGCCAGTCAATGTTTGGTACTGGTCAATTCCCAAAATTCAAAGAAGATGTTTTCCAATTGGCAGATACCGACTTAACATTGATTCCAACTGCTGAAGTGCCACTGACCAACTACTATAATGGTGAGATTTTAAATGGCGAACAACTTCCCGTCTACTTTACAGCGCTCAGCCCTTCATTCCGTTCGGAAGCCGGCAGTGCTGGTCGAGATACCCGTGGCTTGATTCGCCTACATCAATTCAACAAAGTAGAAATGGTCAAATTTAGTGATGCCCAACATTCTTATGAGGAATTAGAAAAAATGACCGGTAACGCAGAAGATATTTTGCAAAAATTGAACTTACCATACCGCGTCATGGCTTTATGTACTGGTGATATGGGCTTCTCAGCGGCTAAGACCTATGATTTAGAAGTCTGGATTCCAGCACAAGATACCTATCGTGAAATCAGTTCTTGTTCAAATTGTGAAGACTTCCAGGCCCGTCGTGCGATGATCCGTTACCGTGACCAAGAAGGAAAAATCCACTACATGCACACGTTGAATGGTTCTGGCCTAGCTGTTGGACGAACTGTAGCAGCCGTCTTAGAAAATTATCAAAACCAAGATGGCAGTGTAACGATACCTGAAGTACTCGTACCTTATATGGGTGGTTTAACCAAAATCGAAAAAGCATAAATCTGAACTATGACTGCCAAAAGCGCAGCCATAGTTTTTTTATTGACATGGATTGCGCCATTACTCTATACGATTTTCTAATAGACAACGCACAGCCATAAATAAATCCGCTCCCATTGATCAACAATAAAAAAACTATCGTTTTTTTCAGATGTTATATTAGAAAAAAGCAACGTTTCTTTAATTCCACTAAGAAAGAAATCAGGAGCGTTGAAAGAATATTACAATTATGTTACGGTTGGTTTACTTTATGATGTTAGATGGAGGGAGTAAGCCAAATGCCTGATAAAAAGTCATATGCTCGTCGGAGTGATTTACACAAGAAAACTACTGACTTAGCCAAGGGTCAGAATCAAACTAGTCCTACTGAAAATAAAATAAATACTGAGGTGCACTCAGATAAGTCGAATCACTTGACGAAAAAAAAGAAAACACTTTATGGAAAATATATTTTCAGCTTAGTTGCATTATTGATCATTGTGATTATTGCAACGGCTGGTTATATCACCTACACATTACAGCAGCAAGAAAAGGCTGCGCAAGCAAAGTATGAAGCTGCGGCTAGCTCTTTGCTAGATGACATTGCCCAGCAACAAGCACAGAATGGACTTGCTACCCAAAGTCAGTCCTTATCCAAAGGTGCGCGCAAAGAAGTGATCTATCGACCAGAAGATGACAGTAAGTTCCCTATTGATGATGCAACTAGCAAGCTGACAGCATTGGTTGAAAAACTAGACAAAAAACACACGGATAAGGAACGCGTCACGATTGCTCAAATCAAATCGAAGGCTGTGTCTTCCAAGGTCTCCGTTTATTCTTTACAGGCCGACAGCTACGTTTGGAACCGAGAAACCGAAAAATTTCAAGATGCAGATACCTTATCTGAGTCTTCTATCTATGTCTCTGAAAAAACAAATGCTGTTCTGACTATGAAAGATTTGATTCCAGATCAAGGGAGTCTTTTAGGCATCCAACAAGTGATTCAACAAAAGATTCTAAATCAAGCAGATGATCCCGATAAAATCATTGATGCTGTGTTGAGTATGGATCGCATCACTTTTGATTCAAAAATGACCTATGCGCCAGAAAAATTAACGATTGAATTACCCAAAAACCAAACTGGGGTCGACAAAATCACACTGGATTATAAAGATATCGCTGCATTTATTGATACCGATTTGGTAAAACCAGAAAGCGTCAAAGATGCTCTACCCGTATTGGACCAAAATAAAAAGTATGTCGCACTGACTTTCGATGATGGACCGAATAATTCCTCCACTTTAGATTTACTCGATATTTTGCAACAAAACGATGTCAAAGCGACCTTCTTCATGCTCGGTCAAATGGTGGCGCAATATCCTGATTCCGCGAAAAAAGTTGCTGAAGCTGGACATGAAATAGCTAGTCATTCCTATTCTCACCCTCAGTTGAACACATTATCAACCGAGGACTTGAAAGAAGAAATCTTCAAAACAGACAAAGCAATTTTTGATGCGACCGGTACACTACCAAGAAATTTACGACCACCCTATGGCGCGATCGACAAGCAAAGTACAGAAACGATCGGTATGCCAATCATTCAATGGGATATTGATTCTCAAGACTGGAAATCAAAAGACCCTGGCAAAATCAATGCTGTCGTTAAACGGAATGTATTTAATGGTGCTATTATTTTGATTCATGATATTCATCCAGAATCTGTAAAAGCTGTGCCGGGTATTATTAAAATGCTCAAAGAAGAAGGCTATACGTTCGTCACTGTAGATCAATTATTGAATGGAGAACAAAGACCGCTGCATCAATACTTCGGTATGTCGGATGAACGCTTAGTTGAATAGAACAAACAAACGCCGAGGATCGACATCTCGGCGTTTGTTTGTTCTATTCTCTTTCATACACATTTGTGGTAAATATTTGAATCAGCAATGCTGCTACAGCATCTGGCGCCATCTCAGGAAATGCTTTTAACCAGTGTTCAATCAGTCCAATCGACCCACACACGAAATAGCTCAAGCATAATTCTAATTCTTCGGTCGTCGCTTCTTTGAAATAAAGCGCAAAGCGTTTGAATGTTTCTGGTTTGATCTCAGTCATTAACAGATTCAATAAATGGCTATTATTCAACAAAATCAAATGAGTCGTACTTGGATTTTCATATAGGATTGTCAGCAACTTTGATAACCATAAATCAAGGGAAAGACTTTCTTGTTGCAAGTTACCTGAAATCTCACGAACCAATTCAGTTTCGATTTCTTCAAGCAACGCCGCTGTATCCTTATAATATTTATAAAAAGTTCCTCGATTGATATCTGCCCGTTCTGCAATTTCTTTAATGGTGATTTTTTCGAATTCTTTTTCTAATAGTAACTCTTGAAATGCTTGTCTGATCACATTTTTTGAATATATTGTTCGGCGATTCCCCGCTACTCCAGCCATTAGATACTCCTTCCTAGCCAACACATTCTCTTTATTTGTCTATTTCATAACATTCACATAAGCATTGAGGATTGCCCCCGCTTTTCTTTACTAGTATACTAACACCATGTGATTAAATCAACACGTGTTTATTAGATGGAGGCTATTGAATGAGTTATGTTGAAGTAAAGAACGAATGTAAAAGATACCAAATGGGTGAGACGACAATCACTGCGAACGATCACCTGTCTTTTTCGATTGAAGAAGGCGAATTGGTCGTTATTTTGGGTCCTAGTGGTGCCGGAAAATCAACTGTCTTAAATATTTTAGGTGGTATGGATTCCCCCGACGAAGGACAAATCATTATTGACCAAGTCGACATCGCCCAGTTCTCAGACAAACAATTGACAGAATACCGCCGCAAAGATGTCGGATTCGTTTTCCAATTTTATAACTTGGTACCGAATCTGACTGCCAAAGAAAATATTGAATTGGCGACAGAAGTTTCACCTAACGCCCTTGATCCTGATGAAGTCCTTGCACAAGTGGGCTTAGAAAATCGCAAAAACAATTTTCCCGCTCAACTTTCTGGTGGCGAGCAGCAACGGGTATCGATTGCCAGAGCATTGGCGAAGAATCCTAAATTGCTACTCTGTGATGAACCAACAGGTGCTCTAGATTTTGAAACTGGGAAGCAAGTGCTGAAACTCTTGCAAAATGCCAGTCGTGAAAACGGAAATACGGTATTGATCATCACCCACAACAGTGCCATTGCACCCATCGCTGATCGCGTGATCCATATCAATGATGCTACTGTACGATCAATTGAAGAAAATAAAGAGCCGATTTCTATCGACGATATCGTTTGGTAGGAGGCAATGATGAAAAATAAAACCTATTTAAAAGCCAGTTTCCGTGAAATCACTCAATCAAAAGGACGCTTCATTGCCATTACCGTGATTATTTTTCTCGGTACTTTTCTCTTTGTCGGTGTGAAAGCGACTGGACCCATATTGAATCATTCAGCTAGCGCCTACGTAGATGGGCAACAATTGGCGGATCTGCAAGTCACATCCACGATGGGTCTCACTGAAGAAGACCTTGATGTTGCAGCAAAAGCGGATGCGGCTGTCGAATCTGCCTATCAGTTTTATGCAGCCGTAAACAGCGATGAAGTCGTTCAAGTCAACTCCTACAATAAAGAACAGTCATTGAACCAGCTTTTGGTCAAAGAAGGACGCTTACCTGAAGAGAAGAACGAAATCATTTTAGATACTGAGGCCAAAAATTATGGCTATCACCTAGGTGATTCCTATACATTCGAGGATACGGATAACTTGTCGAATGAAACCTACACAATCGTTGGTTTTGCAGACTCACCCATCTATATTAGTGTCGCCGAACGCGGCTATGCCAATGTCGGCAGCGGTGTGGTCTCTTACTTCGCATATGTACCGGAAAACAACTTTACTATGGATGTCAAATCGATCCTGTATTTTGCCTTTGATGATGTCCAAACATTGGAAACCTACGGGGATGCATACGTTGAAAAGATGGACAGCCACCAAGAATCAATCGAAGCACTCTTTGCCGATCGTCCACAAGCGCGCTTGGCTGAAATCAAAGCAGATGCCATGGAAGATATCACACCCGCGCAAGACGAACTAGCGGACAATCAAGCAAAACTGGATGACGCCCAAACGCAATTAGATGATGCAAAGGCACAGCTTGATGAACAAGAAGCGGCTTTAAGCCAATTACCGCAAGCACAACAAGCCGCCCTCAACAGTCAAATCACTGCAGGCAAGGCAGAATTGGCACAGCAGCAAGAAACTTTAGACGAACAACAAGAAACATTGGACGACGCACAACAAACCATTCAAGACAATCTCGCTGACTTAGATGACTTGGAAGAACCAACCTATCTCTATAACCAACGGAAGGACAATCCTGGTTTCCAAGAATATGGTGGGTTATCTGATCGAATCGCAGCTATTGCGAATGTCTTCCCCGTCTTCTTCTTCTTTATCGCTGCATTGATCACCTTTACAACGTTATCGAGAATGGTGGAAGAAAACCGGAAAGAGATTGGGACCTTAAAAGCATTAGGTTATGGAAAAGCGGAAATCTCAATCAAGTATTTGATTTATGCCCTACTCTCTTCCACGATTGGTATCGTCAGTGGAGCCGTATTAGGAACTGAACTGCTGCCCCGTTTGATTTATTTCCTATCGAGTGATCGCTATTTATTGGATGGGATTCGTGTATATTATGTTTGGTCCCCCATTATTTTAGCCGCGGGCGCCTTTTTGATTGCAGCACTTGGTGCCTGTCTTTTTGTTTTGATCAAAGAATTACGGGAAAAACCAGCCCAATTGTTGCAAGTACGGGCGCCAAAACCAGGAAAACGGATTTTCTTGGAAAGAATCACCCCGCTCTGGTCTCGTTTAAGCTTTAATCAAAAAGTCAGCTTTCGAAATATCTTCCGCTACAAATCACGTATGGTCATGGCGATCATCGGCATCGCTGGATGTACAGGATTGATGGTCGCGGGGGTTGGCTTGAAAGATTCCCTAGGCTCCGTCACCAGCAAACAATTTGGACCAATCACCGATTATCAAGCAGTCGTGACGCTGGCAGATAGCAAAGACGCTACGTTAGAGAAAGCCGAAACAACCCTTGCTGATGATCCAGCAGTGAACAGTACATTAGCGGTAAACAGCGAAACGATTGAGATTCGGCCAAAGAATCAAGGCAAACAAAGTCTGACTTTGATGGTTCCTGCTGATAACGATGCTTTCGCAGAGTATGTTCATTTGACCTCTCCTGATGGTGAGGAGTTATCTTTGACTAATCAAGGTGCGGTTTTGACAATGAAATATGCTGAACTCTATGATATCCATGTAGGAGATACCCTGACTTTCTACAATAGTGATCAAGTATCTTTTGAGGTGAACATCAGTGGTATCGCCGAAAACTACTTAGGTAATTCACTATACCTATCGCAAGAAACCTATGAAGCGATGACTGATTCAACCAGTACACCGAATACCTTATTGCTCAAAAGCGATACAATGAGCCAAAAACAAGAAGAAACTCTCTCTACCACATTGTTAAAAACCGATAGTGTCAAAAATACAACTTTCCTCTCTACGCAAATCAATACCCAAAACGAATCAATGGGCAATTTAGACTCGATTGTTTTGATCTTAGTCGTATTGTCTGGCGCACTGGCCTTTGTGGTGTTATACAACTTAACAAATATCAATGTGTCAGAACGGATTCGTGAATTATCTACTATCAAGGTATTGGGTTTCTACAATAAGGAAGTCACGATGTATATTGTACGGGAGAATATCGTCTTTACATTGTTTGGTATTTTGGCGGGCTATGCCGTAGGATACTTCTTGACCGACTTTATTCTCATGCAAGCCTCAATGGAGAATATGGTCTTTCCCCTTGTGATCAATTGGCCTGCTTATGCATTGGCAGGAGGAATGACGATTCTCTTTACCGTCATTGTTATGTTTGTCACCCATGTGAGATTGACCCATGTGAATATGATCGATGCGTTAAAATCCAACGAATAGAAAAAGACATCTGCCGCCTTCAAGTGAGGCACAGATGTCTTTTTTAATGTTTCACGTGAAAACAATTATGATTTCACAGAATAATTTGGTGCTTCTTTTGTGATTTGCACATCGTGAGGATGTGATTCTTTCAATCCGTTTCCACTCATTTGAATGAATTGGGCATCATCCCGTAATTGTTGCAGATTAGCGGCGCCTACATAACCCATACCTGATTTCAATCCGCCAATCAGTTGGAAGATAATATCAGATACGCTGCCCTTATAAGCGACGCGTCCTTCAATACCTTCAGGGACTAATTTGTTGGCTTCGTTGACACCACCTTGGAAATAGCGATCGCTTGAGCCTTTTTCCATTGCACCTAGTGATCCCATACCACGGTATGTCTTGAAGCGACGACCTTGATAAATTTCAAATTCACCTGGAGACTCATCCGTACCTGCTAACATGCTGCCTAGCATCACTGCATGACCACCAGCGGCTAATGCTTTCACGATATCTCCAGAATACTTGATTCCGCCATCTGCAATAATTGACTTGCCGTATTGACGTGCAACAGATGCTGCATCATAGATAGCTGTCAATTGCGGTACGCCGACACCCGCAACGACCCGTGTTGTACAAATCGATCCAGGACCAATACCAACCTTCACGACATCAACACCCGCATCATACAAGGCTTTGGTTCCTTCTGCTGTTGCGACATTTCCGGCAATCAATGTCGCTTCTGGAAATTGACCGCGAATTTCAGAAATTTTACGCAAAACACCTGCACTATGACCGTGAGCTGTATCGATCACAATCGCATCAGCGCCTGCATCTAACAACGCTTGCGCACGCTCAAAGGTATCGCTAGTAACACCTACCGCCGCCGCTACTAAAAGGCGGCCATGGGTATCTTTGGCAGCATTGGGGAATTCGATTACTTTTTCAATATCTTTGATGGTGATCAAACCACTCAAACGTCCTTGTTCATCAACAATTGGTAATTTTTCGATTTTGTGTTGTTGCAGGATCTTTTCAGCATCCTTCAGTGAAGTACCCACTGGCGCGGTGATCAATTGATCTTTCGTCATAACATCAGCGATAGACATTGTATAATCAGTGACAAAACGCATATCACGATTGGTAATGATGCCGACAAGTGTACGATTTTCCATCGTTTCCACGATAGGTACACCGCTGATTCGATATTTGCTCATCAAATGTTCTGCATCCGCCACGAGATGACTTGGTGTTAAGAAAAACGGATCAATGATCACGCCGCTTTCTGACCGTTTGACTTTACGCACTTCATCCGCTTGTGCTGCAATACTCATATTCTTGTGAATTACGCCAAGACCGCCTTGGCGCGCCATTGAAATGGCCATCTTGCTATCAGTTACTGTATCCATACTGGCACTTATGATTGGTATATTCAACGTAATATTCGGGGCAAGTTGCACACGCATATCCACATCGTTTGGCAACACGTGACTTTCTGCAGGAATCAATAGGACATCATCGAACGTTAACCCTTTTTTTACAAATTTGGTTTCCCAGTTGGACATTTTTGTAACCACTCCTTAAAGTTTTTAGGTATTTTAAAAAAAATATCAAAATTCTTTTCATAAGTCAACCATTCAGAAAGCTTTCTTATTTATCGTTAGGAATCAGAATAGGAATTCTCATAATCTGCTTTGGTTTTCTCAAAAAGGCAGCCAGATGCGTCTGACTGCCTACAAAAATAATACTGACTATTCTAGGTTGTGATTACACAGCCGTCTTATTTTCTCTCATACAGATGGCTGCCCCGATTGCACCAATCACGACAACAATACCTGCAACATAACAGATATGGGTCAATCCGCTATCAAAAGCTTGAATGACGGTCTTTTGCAATTCAGCTGCGAAAGGCGCTTGATTGACTGTATCAGAAAAAGCAATCTCATGGCCAGAAAAAGGACCAGCACTGATCAAGCTATCTGTTAGTTTGATTGGCACATTCATATTGTCTGCATTGGCATTGACCACTTCGGCATAGCGATTGGCTTCGACTAGCCCTAAAATCACCACACCAAAACTCGTACCAAATTGACGAAATACATTTAAAAGTCCTGAAGCCATACCCATTTCTTGAGGAGCAACACCTTCTAGACCAGCTGAATTCAGCAATGGATTGACGATTCCGTTGGCTATACCGATCATCACTAATGTTGGCCATAGTTGCGCATAACCCATTGTTGGTGATAATTGACCGATCAAGAACAAGAAACCGCCCCCGCTAATCAATAATCCAGCAGCAATCATCCATTTTTTGGCAAATTTATTGCCCAAGATACCTACAACTGGACCTAGAATCAATGACCAAACAGATAACGCTAACTGACGCACGCCTGTGTCAAATGCCGACCAGCCAATGTAGTTTTGCATCAAAACAGTCAAATATGTATTGAATGCATAAATACCGGATCCCAATGCAAAAGCAACGATGACGGAACCGACAAAATTGATATTTTTGAACATCTTTAAATTCATCATTGGTTCTTTGACTTTTGCTTCGGTGACAATAAATAGAACCAAGAAAACGATCGCCAACACCAACCAGCCGCCAACTCTGAAATCTGTCCATGCCCAATCTATATTGGTCTCTTTTTGGATCAGCCCATAGATGGCACTGAATAAAGCTGCAGTTGAAAGAAACATCCCCAGCACATCGATTTTTTGTTCATGACCATAACTAGGTGTTTCATCTACAAAGCGCACAGTCATCAATACAGCAATAATCCCAATCGGCAAATTGATGAAGAAAATAGATTCCCAACCAAAAGCATCCACCAATAGACCACCAACTAATGGGCCAGAAGCAGAAGACAAGCCAATAACAGAACCCAAGATACCTAGAGCCAGTCCTCGTTGCTTGCCTTCAAAGTTTGATGCAACCAGTGCCATAGACAAGGACATCATCCCGGCACCGCCAACTGCTTGGATCCCACGACCAATATCCAAAATCAGTAAAGAAGGGGCAAACCCATTCAAAACGGACGCGGCGATAAAGATCACTAAGCTGCCTAAGAAAATCTTTTTGCGCCCATACATGTCACCTAACTTAGATACGATCAGCAATGTAACAGCAAAGACCAATGTATAGGCATTTAACACCCATTGTAATTGTGTGAATGGGGCATCAAATGCTTTTTGCATCGTGGGCAATGCCACATTGACAACTGTTACATCTAACAAACCCATAAAGACGCCTAATGATAAGGCAATCAATGAAAACCATTTTTTTGACGCTTTGTCCATAATGATTCAACACTCCTATATATAAATTCAATTGCTTGTAGTTAAATGGCAGTTCGTTGTTCAATCTGTTGATTGATCCACGAAAGCTTTGTTTGTGCCAACTGGATATCTAAATCATAGGCTGACACGATGACATCAAAGCGAGGCGCCATATCAGGAAATTCGACGCGATGGGCCTGCATATCCTGTTGTGCTTGTTGATAAAATAAAAGATCACTTTCGATAAAGCTTTGAAACTCAGTCAAAATCTTCAGCTGTACTGGCATTGACACACTATTCAATGAACGTAATTTGAAATGGATCATATCATTTCGTTTCGCATCCGATGGAATATCTGCTTGCATCAGCTGGGCAAAACGTGCTGTCCCAGCAGCTGTAATGTGCCATAACTTGGTTTTGCGGACATCTTGCTGCTCTGTTGACGTGATCAATCCTTCTTTTTCTAACTTCTCCAAGGATGGATACAAGACCCCACTTGAGACCTTACGCATAGGTTGTAATGCAGATCCAACGATTTTTTGCAGCTTATAACCGGTTTTATCCCCACCAACGAGTGACCCTAATAATAATAAATCGTACATAGGTACCTCCTTTGCAATCTATATCAGTCTTTTAGATATATCGACTTGCTTATTATAGGTCTTTTAGATCTATTGTCAAGCAAAAAAATTCCCCGCTGCTTTTCTTTTATAAAAAGAGAAACAACGGGGCTGCTCATTAGCCTCTAGGTACAGAGAGACTGCTGATAATATTATATTTGCGTTTTAAGTAATACTTCGCTGCCAATGCAACCGCACCGATCAGCGCTTCAATCACTGGATCAACTTGTGGATTGAATGGCGCCGGAATCATCGCTGATAGAGAAATCACAACGATCCATAATAAGAATGCACCGACCAATATCAAGATAATCTTCCACATCTTAGGTCGTTTGCTCTTATCAGCACCAGGTCGTTCATATTGATACATGTATTTGTACATCAAATAGAAGACCCAACCAGCCAAGATCGCCATCAAGAACAAGGTCAATAAGCCATATGGCTGTGCTTGTCCCCGGGTAAAGATACCCATAACACCTAACATCAGCCCGAAGATACCAAGGATCAGCAAGGTATTGTCTAACCACATCAGAAACGGGCCTGATTCTTTCTGTACAACCGGCTTGTTAATGATCGCCTCTGTTCGTTCAGACACCGTACCAAACAATTGTCTAGCTGTCTTCCCGCCCTTTTGTTCTTTTACTAGGACTGGCAGTATGTCGTGCAGTGCTACAGTCTTTTCTTCTTCAGAAAGATTGGCGGCTTCTAATGATTTTTTTAAATCAAAAATATATTGTTGATTACGTTTTGTTAATTGTTGTTCAAATTCACGATTTTCGGAAACATAATTTCGCAGAGTTTCTGGTTCCATGAATTGATTCTCCCTTCTGCGCGTTTTCTTCACAATGGACATTTTACCACAAAATCCTTAGGAAGAAAGCCCTTTATACGTTAAAACGGAACAACATGACATCGCCATCTTGCACGATGTATTCTTTTCCTTCCAAACGAACCCGTCCTGCTTCTTTGGCGGCTTGCATTGTGCCGTATTGGTCTAGGTCTTCAAAGGAAACTGTTTCTGCGCGAATAAAGCCGCGTTCGAAGTCTGTATGGATAATACCAGCTGCTTGCGGTGCTTTGATTCCTTTACGGAATGTCCAAGCCCGGACTTCTTGTTCTCCTGCCGTAAAGTAAGTCGCTAGGCCTAATAAGTCATAGGCTGCTCGAATCAATTGATCCAATCCAGATTCTTCGATACCCAAAGCCTCCAAGAAATCAGCTTTATCTTCTTCTTCTAATTCAGCGATTTCTTCTTCAGCTCTCGCACTGATCACAATCACTTCAGCATTTTCGCTATTGGCAAATTCTTTGACTTTGTTGACGTAGTCGTTGTGGTCATAATCTGCCACATCATCTTCAGCAACGTTAGCCACATAAAGCACAGGCTTCGTCGTCAATAAGAACAAGCTTTTGACGATGCGTTGTTCTTCTTCCGTAAATTCAATAGAACGCGCAGAAATCCCTTCTTCTAAAACGGGTTTGATTTTGTCTAATACGGACAATTCTGCCACAGCATCCTTGTCTTTGGTTTTGGCGATTTTAGCCACCCGTGTATATCGTTTGTTGACAGATTCTAAATCAGCCAACACCAATTCTAAATTAATGGTATCGATATCTGCTAACGGATCTACGCGACCTTCCACGTGAGTGATATTATCATCATCAAAACAGCGAACAACGTGACAAATAGCGTCTACTTGGCGAATATGGCTCAAAAATTGATTCCCTAGTCCTTCACCTTTACTCGCGCCACGTACGATACCGGCAATATCCGTAAATTCAAAAGTCGTTGGTACTGTTTTTTTAGGATGAACCAATTCTGTTAATCGCTGCAAGCGCCAATCTGGTACTTCCACCATGCCTACATTGGGATCGATCGTTGCGAAGGGATAGTTAGCGGCTTCTGCGCCTGCCTTCGTGATTGCATTAAATAAAGTCGATTTGCCTACATTTGGTAGACCGACGATTCCGGCTGTTAACGCCATAATTTACTTCACTCTTTCTCTTTTTTTTCTAGAATTTTTTTCATTTTTTTATCAAAATCACGTCGGGTCAACATCACGATGTGACCGCAATTGGTACATTTGATTTTGATATCGGCACCCATACGGATGATTTCCCACCGATTTGCCTTGCAGGCATGTGGTTTTTTCATTTCGACAATATCCCCAAGATCATACATTCTTTATCACCTCAAGCTTCATCAAATTGAATATTCAACAAATCTAATATACGGGTCAAATCTTTTTGAGACAAATACTCGATTTCGATTTTCCCTTTGCCTTCTTTTTCGCGAATCTCTACATTCGTGCCGAATTTATCCATTAAACGGTCTTCGCTTTCACGCAAATAATAAGGTTTCTCGCGTATCAGGCGCGGCACTTTTTTCTTTTCATTTTTGGTATCATTCATTTCAGAGACCAATTGCTCTAATTGACGAACCGTAAAGTTTTCTTTCACACAGCGGTTGGCCAATTTCAAGATTTGATCTTTGTTTTTCAATCCTAACAACGTACGGGCTTGTCCCATAGATAAGCGATTGTCTTGCACCATTTCTTTGACAAGTTTAGGCAATGTGAGCAAACGTAAGTAGTTCGCAATATATGGACGGCTTTTGCCCAAACGCTCAGCGACTTCGGCTTGTGTCAACTTGAGGTTTTTCATCAACATATCGTAGGCTTCGGCTTCTTCTAACGGATTCAAGTCTTCTCTTTGCAGATTTTCCAAAACGGCGACTTGCATCATCGCTTCTTCATCAAAATTGCGGATAATCGCTGGAATCGTTTCTTTTCCTGCTAATTTTGACGCACGAAACCGACGTTCACCTGCAATGATCTCATAGCCTTTGACCGTTGATTGACGGACAATGATTGGTTGGAAGACCCCTGCATGCTGAATCGAGTTGGCCAATTCTTGCAAAGAAAGTTCATCGAAGGTTTTTCGTGGTTGATATGGATTCGGACGTAATTCATTCAAGGGAAGCTCAACGACTTTTTCGGTCTTGATATCGACTTCTTCTAATCCTTGCAGGTCTTGAAACAAGGCATCAATGCCGCGACCCAATCCTTTGCCTTTATTCTTCACGTGCTAACACTTCCTTTGCTAACGTTTGGTACACTTCCGCTCCTTTAGAACGTGGATCATAATCAATGATCGACAGTCCGTGGCTAGGGGCTTCAGATAAACGTATATTCCGTGGAATGATCGTTTCATACACTTTTTCTTGGAAGTAGCGACGCACTTCTTCAACGACTTCAGCACCCAAATTGGTCCGGGCATCATACATCGTTAACAAGACACCTTCGATTTCTAATTCTGGATTGAAATGCTTTTGGACTAAACGAACCGTATTCAACAACTGGCTCAACCCTTCTAACGCATAATATTCGCATTGGACAGGAATCAAAATCGAATCACTGGCGGTAAATGCATTGATTGTTAAATGGCCCAATGAAGGCGGACAATCAATGAAAATATAATCATATTGCTCATTGATTTCATTAAGTGCTGATTTAAGGCGTGATTCTCGTGCCATCATCGAAGTCAACTCAATTTCGGCACCTGCCAATTGGATCGTAGCTGGAACAATATCCAAATTTTCGCGGCTGCTTGGCAGAATTGCTTCGACGATCGGTGTTTCATTGACTAAGACGTCATAAATATCTTTTTCTACGTCTGGTTTGCGGATACCGACACCGCTGGTGGCATTTCCTTGGGCATCGATATCGACTAATAAGACTTTTTTACCGACAAACGCTAAACTTGCACCAAGATTGACAGTCGTCGTTGTTTTGCCGACACCGCCTTTTTGGTTTGCAACTGATATAATACGAGCCATTGATTTTCCTCCTACTTGATTGGTTGTTTCGCTGGCGTACCTGGTTTACGTGGAAACTTCTTTGGTGTTTCTTTGGTTTTTTGAATGATCAGTACATGTCGTTCATCACCGCTGACAGGCAATGAAAAACTTTTTTCTGTGATGAATTTGCCGCCAAGTTGTGAGATCGCTGGTTTGGCTTCAACAAACTCTTCTTCACTTTTGGCCGCTTTCAGGGCATAAAAATAGCCTGATTTTTTTACCAATGGCAAACATAATTCAGCTAAGACATTCAATCTAGCAACAGCGCGGGCCGTCACATAATCAAATTGCCCACGAAACTGCGAATTTTGTCCAAAGGTTTCGGCACGATCATGGTACAAATGCACGCCTTGCAGACCGAGAGCCGCAACTAGATTTTGCAAAAATGTGATGCGTTTGTTCAATGAATCGACAATCGTGATCTCTAATTTAGGAAAAACGATTTTCAAAGGGATACTTGGAAAACCAGCACCTGATCCGACATCACACAAATGACTATTTGTCGTGAGATCAGTTTCAAATGCTAAAGCGACAGAATCAAAAAAATGTTTTAAGTACACGTCTTTTTCTTCCGTGATCGCGGTCAAATTCATTTTTTGATTCCATTCGATCAAACAATGAAAATAGGCAGAAAATTGTTCCATTTGCGCTGGTGTTAAGTCAATACCTTTTTTGGCTAATGCGTGTTGAAATTCTTCAGGCTGCATAGTGGATCCTTTCTATTTCGTGAAACAGAAAATGTTTCACAGACTAATTCCTACTTTAACGCAAAAAGTACCTTGTTGCAAGGTCAGACAACGGGAAAAAAGAGAATTTACGCTTTTTTAAATTGGCTTAATTGCGATTTTAAGTTTACTTTAAGTTATCCGCAGTATAGTGATGTCAATCCAAAAAAACTTTTTTCATTTTTCCTCGACCAGTAAGGCTGCCAAACTTACTGGTCGGCTTTTTTTCAGCAAAAAAAAAGGAGCATCGACGTGATCGAGTCGATGCTCCTTTTAACTATTGCTTATTTTACACGTGGCTCATTGTATTCTTCGATACGGTCAGACGTTCTAGCAGCCGCATGTTTGGCTTTATCGGTTTGACGTGAAGCAAAATCACCTGTTTTTGATGCTGCAGAAGATACTTTGTCTTGGACTGTTTCGCTGTCTTCTTCATATTCCGCAACGGTTTTCACATCAACCACGTTGATATTGACTTCAATCACTTCTAGTTGTGTCATATTAGAGACTTCTCTTTCAATCACTTCTTTGACTTGTTCAGCGACCTCTGGAATATTGCGGCCATATTCAACCACGATATCTAAATCAACTGCCACTTGTTTTTTCCCAACTTCGGTACTGATACCAGAAGTCACATTGTCTGTATTGACCAATTTTTCAGCGATATTTGAAAAGAAGCCGCCGTCAACAGTCAACAATCCATCTACGTGTTCCAAGGCGATTCCAATGATTTTTTGGATCACTTTGTCATCATACGTCAATGCGCCATTGACTGGTGCTTCACCTGTAGGTCCTTCAAAACCTGGTTTTGGCGGTGTTGGTACTGTTGCATGACCTGGTTTTGGGTTGCCTGGTGCAGGGTGATCCCCTGGCTTAGGTCCATTTGGCTTAGGATCGACTGCTCGTTCAGCACCTGGTACCACTGGATCTGGCGCTTCGGTCAACGGTACAGAATGATCATTTGCTTGATGATTTGTATTCGGCACGACTGGATCTGGGTGTGCACTGATTGGTTTTTCGTTGTTTAATTCATTTCGATTACTCATATAATATTCCTCCTATTTATTGTCGGTTTAGAAATTCATCTAACATACCGGTACGTTGTACATATAATCCCAATAAGAATCCAAGTCCTGTTAAAAGTAGGATCAGCAATGTCTTAAAAAAGCCAATCGTAACAAATAACAATGCGATGATCAGGCCAATCGCGCCGAAAATCAATGGGATTTTGTATTGTTGGATTTCGTTCATGATAGCCCTCCTATTCTACACGTGGATTTTCCGGGGTTTCTTTTTGCTCAAAATTGGCATAATTGACTTCAACTTTGATTTTTTCGCTAGAACCTAGCACACGTTGGACATCTTGTTGAATCTCTGCCATTAAATTTTCGGTCTTGCCAACTAATGCCGAAGTACGTTTTAATCTACCTTTGATTTTGATCAATAGCCGATTTTTTGTCGCTTTGACAGATACTTTTGGTCCTTCAACAAATTCTTTATCGTTGACTTTCGTACGAACAAGTCCTTCGATTGCTTTTTTGTCGATGGTCAACGTTCCTTTATCTTCTTTCAAAACAAAGGTCGTTTTTGTTTTCGGATAAAACAAAATCACAAGAATCACTATCAAGAATAAGATGATCAAGACTGCTGCTACCCAAAACATGTATTGCCGCATAAACAAATTGTTGAAGAAATAAGACACTACATTGCCATCTCGATCGAAACCGAAAGGTAATTGCATATAAGGATTACTCATTAAAACGATTGGCAATAAAACAGTAATAAAGACCAATGAAATGACGATCGATACGATTTTCCACCCTTTACTCATATGACACCTCCTCCTTTGCTTACGTTATTTCATAGTGGTTTACAAATTGATTGCTTCGCCACCTGTAACACCATAAATTTGTGCAGTTACATAACTAGCTTTGTTTGAAGCCAAAAAGACATAGACTGGTGCCAATTCTGCTGGTTGACCGGCCCGTTTCAATAAGGCTTGTTGACCAAATTCTGGTAAGGCATCCTCTGGTTGACCATGGTCTAATTGCAATGGTGTCCAAATTGGACCTGGCGCCACACCATTGACACGAATCCCTTTTTCAGCAAACTGTTTCGCCAAACTAACTGTAAAACTCGCAATCGCTGATTTCGTAGCTGCATAATCCATCAGATGAGCACTTGGACTGAAAGCTTGAACGGATGTTGTAGTCACGATTGCACCGCCAGCAGGTAAATGAGGTTCTGCTGCTTTGACCAAGGCAAACATCGAAATAATATTGACCATAAAGGTATCTTTTACTTGTTCGATCGGTAATTCGGCAATCGATGGGCGGGTGATCTGTTGCGCTGCATTTAACACGAGCGTGTCCAAACCACCTAAAGCACCCACTGCTTTATCAATGATTTCTTGCGGGGCACTTTCATCTCGCAGATCATATGGTAGCAAAATCACTTTGCGCCCAGCTTCTTCAATATAGTGGGCGACTTCTTTGGCATCTTTTTCTTCACCCGGGAAAAAATGCAATGCAATATCAGCACCTTCTCGGGCAAATGCAATCGCTGCAGCACGCCCAATCCCTGAATCACCGCCAGTGATCAAGACACGACGATTTTCCAATTGCTGCGTGCCAACATAAGATTCTTCACCACAATCTGGTTCCGGCAGCATCTCGTCTTGTAAAGCAGGCGTATCTTGTTCCTGTTTGCTGAATTTGTCAGTGTGATAAATATCCCGTGGATCAGTCAATATAGGTTCACTCATTTGTACGACCTCCTTAACTCTATACTAAAATTCTAAACCATTCGAATTTTTTTGGGAAATATAACGCTTGTATAACCAAAAAGAAAATGCTTCTTCGTGTTTTATGGAAAAAGAAAGGGCTGCAAATGTATGGGAAAGCATATCATTTCCCTTTTTTTCAGAAGCCAGTACACTAAGAGATAAAAGAAATGATCATTCGAGGAGGAACCGATATGCCATGGAATGTAGATGATTATCCTGTTTCAATGAAAAATCTCGATCCACTGATCCGCAAGAAAGCCATTTCAATTGCCAACGCCTTGTTAGCAGACGGCTATAACGATGACCGCGCCATCCCGATTGCCACCAGTCAAGCCGAGAAATGGTTCGATGATGCAACAGCTGACGAAAAAAAGGCGTTTCACCAAGAAAAAAATCCGCAAAAAAATGACAAACATGCTATCAACAAAAATGCGCAGAAGTTAATGGATGCCGCTGTAACCGTACAATATCAAGAAGACCATTGGGAAGTCCGTTCTAAAGGCGCCGAACGCGCCAGTGATCAGTTCGATCATAAAGACGACGCAGTGACTAGAGGCAAAGAAATCGCCCAAAACAAGCAGTCTGTTTTAACGATTTATAAACAAGACGGCACCAAGCAGCAAGAAATCGATTATCGCGATAAGTAAAAAAACATGAAGACATCCCTATTGATTGCTTACGCGATCTTGGTTTGTCTTCATGTTTTTGGTTATTCTTTAACTTTCGCAATCTTTCCTTGTTCGATGTAGACCATTAAAATACTAATATCCGCTGGGTTGACCCCGCTGATGCGGCTGGCTTGGGCAATCGTTTCAGGTTGGATTTTTTGCAATTTTTGTTTGGCTTCCGTGGCTAAGCCATTGATTGCTGTATAATCGATCATCTCTGGGATTCGTTTGGCTTCCATCCGTTTTAATTTATCGACTTTTTCAAGGGCTTTTTTGATATACCCTTCATATTTGATTTGGATCTCAACTTGTTCGATCTCTTTTGGTTTCAATGCATCATTCGCTTCAATAAAAGCCAACATCTCTTGATAAGTCACTTCTGGGCGCCGTAAGAAATCATAGGCAAGGACACCATCTTTCAAAGTCGCAGTGCCTTTTTCCGTCAAGTACGCTTGGATTGCCGGTGTTGGTTTGATGCGAATTTTTTTCAATCGCAGCATTTCTTGTTCAACAGCATCTTTCTTAGCTAGATAACTTGCGTATTGTGCTTCTTTGACTAAACCAATCTGATGACCGACTTCAGTCAACCGCAGATCTGCATTGTCATGACGCAGCAACAAGCGGTATTCCGCTCTTGATGTCAACAAACGGTAAGGTTCATTGGTCCCTTTGGTAACCAGATCATCGATCATGACACCGATATACCCATCACTGCGTTTCATAATAAAGGGTTCTTTGCCTTGGATCTTCAACGCAGCATTGATGCCGGCAATCAGTCCTTGACCAGCTGCTTCTTCGTAGCCGCTGGTGCCGTTGGTTTGACCGGCTGTAAATAAGTTTTCAATGACTTTGGTTTCAAGTGTTGGCCGTAATTGATGAGGTACGACAACATCGTATTCAATGGCATAGCCTGTCCGCATCATTTCAACTTGTTCTAACCCAGCAATTGAGTGCAGCATTTGCACTTGAACATCTTCTGGCATTGACGTGGATAATCCTTGTACATAGACTTCTTCTGTATGCAAGCCTTCCGGTTCCAAAAACAATTGGTGACGTGATTTATCAGCAAAACGGACGATTTTGTCTTCGATAGATGGACAATATCTTGCGCCTACCCCTTCAACGATTCCCGTGAACATTGGTGCCCGGTGCAGATTATTTTGAATGATTTGATGCGTCCCTTCATTGGTATACGTCAACCAACAAGGTTCTTGGTTTTGATTATAGTTTTCATCTGGCGTACTGTAACTAAAATGGTTGGGTTGTTCATCCCCCGGTTGGATCTCCGTCACATCATAATTGATGGTACTTGATTTGACCCGTGGCGGTGTACCTGTTTTAAAACGGGCAATTTCTAAGCCCAGCTCTTTCAAATGATCGGCCAAACCGATAGAGGGTTGGGAGTTATTCGGACCCGATGAATATTTCAACTCACCGATAATGATTTCCCCGCGTAAAGCAGTTCCGGCTGTGATCACAACTGCAGCCGCTTCGTAGCGCGCACCAGTGGAGGTAACAACACCATGGCATTGTCCATTGTCTACCAATAATTTTTCAACGATGCCTTGGCGCAGCGTCAAATTGGCTTCTTGCTCAATGGTATGTTTCATTTCAGCAGCATAGGCATGTTTGTCTGCTTGGGCCCGCAATGCACGAACGGCTGGACCTTTACCAGTATTGAGCATCCGCATTTGAATATAGGTTTTGTCGATGTTTCTGCCCATCTCTCCGCCTAAAGCATCGATTTCTCTTACAACGACGCCTTTGGCAGGTCCCCCTACCGACGGATTACACGGCATGAAAGCAACCATATCCAAATTGATTGTCAGCAACAACGTTTTGGCACCCATTCGACTGGCAGCTAGTGCTGCTTCTGAGCCCGCATGACCGGCACCAACAACGATCACATCATAATTTTCTGCTTGATATTCTTGCATGTATTTCTCCTTTGCGCACTGTTGGCGACTTTATTTTCCTAAACAAAATTGACTGAACAATTGGGTAATCAACTCATCTTGCACACTATCTCCGACTACTTCTCCTAGATAATCCCAACAACGGGTCAGATCGATCTGTACCAAATCTACCGGCATCCCTGCTTCTATCCCTTCAATCACTTCAGATAAAGAGTGCGCAGCATTTTCCAATAATGCGATGTGGCGGGTATTAGACAAATAAGAAGCATCCTTTTCGGTGGTTTTACCACCGAAAAAGAGATCCGCGATGGCTTGCTCCAATTGCTCTAATCCCTCATTGGTCAAAACAGAGACTGAGAACACTGGTTCATCTGTGCTATAGGCTGCTAGTTCTTCTGGCGAGATTTGGGCAGGCAAATCGGTTTTGTTCAACAAAATGATCCGTCGCGCCCCTTTCGTCAACGCTAACAACTGCTGATCTTGCGGCGTGATAGCTTCACTTTGGTTAAGAACCAACAAAATCAATTCTGCTTCTTGCAAAGCTTTGCGGCTGCGTTCAACACCAATTTTTTCAACGATGTCTTCTGTGTCCCGAATCCCTGCTGTATCGATCAATTTCAGCGGCACACCACGTACATTGACATATTCTTCAATGACATCGCGGGTTGTCCCAGCAATATCTGTCACAATCGCTTTTTCTTCTTTGAGCAAATGGTTCAGTAAACTTGATTTACCCACATTGGGGCGACCGATAATTGCGGTACTGAGCCCCTCGCGCAAAATTTTCCCTTGTTGCGCGGTCGATAGTAAACCTTCGATCTGCGCTTTGACCATTTGGGCTTTTTCCAATAACAGACGCGTTGTTAATTCTTCAACATCATCATATTCTGGATAATCGATATTGACTTCTACTTGCGCCAACGTTTGCAAGATATCTTGTCTCAATTGACGAATCAACTGTGATAGATTGCCATCCAATTGATTGATGGCCAAATTCATCGCTTTGTCCGTTTTGGCCCGAATCAAGTCCATTACGGCTTCCGCTTGAGAAAGATCGACACGACCATTCAAGAAAGCACGTTTGGTAAATTCACCAGGTTCTGCTAGTCGAGCACCTTGGCGCAACACCAACTGCAACAGTTGATTGACGACAACGATTCCACCATGACAATTGATTTCAACAACATCTTCTCTGGTAAAGGTCCGCGGCTGTTTCATAACAGATAGCATGACTTCATCCATTAAGCGTTCTTCCACAGGGTCTACGATATGACCGTAATGGATGGTGTGACTAGGTACTTCTGCCAGCGATTTGCTGCTGGTAAAGATCCGATCAGCGATTGCAATGGCTTGGTCGCCGCTTAAACGGACAATACTGATTGCCCCTTCTCCTGGTGGAGTTGAAATCGCAGCAATCGTGTCAAATTCTTGCGTAATATTCGCCATATTCTAGCGCCTCCTATTTTTTCCATAAAAAAAAGTGCCCACTCCACCCGTTGATTGAACCCAACGAGTAGACTTCGCACTTTGACTGCTTGTCAATTAAATTCTGTGAATAGATTAGCATATTTTCCTTTGTATCGCAAGTTTCTTGGAAAACTTTTAAATTTTGCATATAAGTGCAAAAAAAGCTAGAATATAAGAAAAGAATGAAACGAGGGAACGCTTATGGATACGACCAAACACACAGATACGTCATCCCGTATCAAAGAAATCATTTTATCAACTGGAAATGTCAATCGACCTTATATCGTACGAGATATCGTCTTCGCGGCGGATAAAATCGAAGTGGATCTTTTTGACACAAGTATTGACCTTAGTGAATTGATGTCTGATGTGACGCTGCGTTTGAAAGAAACAGCCCATCGTTATGGCGCGAATGCAGTCATCAACTGTCATTTCGAGCACGATCGAATCGTTGAAGGCGACAAAACGTTTCTAGAAATTTTTGCCTATGGAACAGTCGTGCAATTTACGCAATCGACGATTGGCGGATAACAAAAAAAAGAGTCCGCGGCTGGACTCTTTTTTATTACCAAAGTATGACCTACGTAGCGTATGTTGACTTTGATAAGAATGATTTGTGTCAAGAATACTTGGTTTCAAATCGCTTGTCAAATCACTTTTGAATAAGAAAAGCGGCAAAGGCCTTCAATCAAGCCTTTGCCGCTTTTAATTATATTTTTTTGGCTGTTGGTTCTACAACGAGATAGCGATACGGTTCGTCCCCTTCAGAATGTGTCTGAACACCTGTATCTTTGCTTAACACCGAATGGATCTGTTTTCGCTCAAAGGCTGGCATCGGCTCTAAGAATACCGGACGGCCTGTTCGTTTGACTTTTTCAGCGGTCCGGCTGGCTAAACGCTCAAGGATCGCTTGTCGTTTTTCCCGATAATCACCTACATTGATGACGACAGACAGTTTATTTTTGGCGATGCGATGAATATAAACTTGTGACAAATATTGTAACGCATTCAAGGTCTTGCCGTGCTTACCGATCAAGATACCTTGTTTGTCTGTCTCTAGTTGAAATACGATCAAGCCATCCTGACGTACAGTTTTGACAAAAGCCGGTGCCTGCAATGCGTTTGAAATATTGGTCAAATAGAGTCCCAATTGAGCCAAAGCTTCATCATCGGACAACTCTGTCTTTTGTTGTGCTTGCTCAGAGATTTGGCCTTCAGTCACTGTCTCAACGATAGCATCTGTATCAGATGTCTGTTCAATGACTGCTTCTGGTTCTGGATCAGTTATTGGTTCAGGTTGGACGAACGCTTTTTCAATTGACACCCGCGCAGGTTTTTTTCCCATGCCCAAAAATCCTTTTTTACCTTCATCAAGTATATCGATCATTGCTTGATCTTTGGTCAATCCAAGAACTTGCAATCCTTCTTGAATCGCTTCTTCTACTGTAAGACTTTCATAAATCGGCATTGCAGTGCAGCCTCCTTTTTATTTTTTGCGTTTTTTCTTAGGGTTCATTGCTTTACTCAATGCCCGTTCCCGTTCTCGTTCTTTACGGGCTGCTTCTTCACGTTCTTGACGAATCTTGAATGGATTGTTCAAGATCAGCGTTTGTACCACTTGGAAGGCATTTGACACGACCCAGTACAAGGATAGCCCGCTGGCAATATTGATCCCCATCAACAGAATCATCATTGGCATCGCAAAGTTCATGATTTTCAAGCTCGCATTTGATTCCACTTGGCTCATGCTAGATAAATACGTACTAGCAAAAGTAAAGAGTGCTGCCAAGATCGGTAAGATGAAGTATGGGTCATGATCGCCTAATTGCAACCACATAAACTTCCCCTCCTGCAAAGCAGGGACGCGAGAAATCGATTGCCATAACGCCATCAAGATCGGCATTTGAACCAATAAAGGCAAACACCCGGCATATGGATTGACATTGTGTTCTGCATATAGCTTTTGGGTTTCTTCTTTTAATTTGCTTTGTGTTTCAGTGTCTTTAGACGCATATTGTTGTTGCAACGCTTTGATTTTTGGTTGCAATTCTTGGGTTTTGCGCATGCTCTTTGTTTGAAAATGCATCAACGGCATCAAAATCACTCGGATGATCAACGTAAAGAGAATGATCCCGATTCCGGCATTACCAAATGATAATGCTTTGATTGCTTCTGCAAAATAATAGACGACATAACGATCCCAGATCCCTGTACTTTGTGCATTGACTTCCCCTGTTGCACCACAGGCAGATAAAACAACTACTAATGAAAGAACTCCCAATAGCAGTAAGACGCGTTTTCCTTTTTTCACGTAACTAATTCCTTTCTATTACTGAATGATTTTCGCAAGTTTCAACACATGCGCCAAGTTCGAATAGATTTCCTTCGACGAACAAGTTGCCGTACTTGGTCGCGCAATAACGATAAAATCGATTGTTGGTGAAATACGCGGTTTCATCTCGGTCAAACTCGCGCGAATTTTTCTTTTCACATCATTTCGTTTGACAGCATTGCCGACTTTCTTTCCAACAGATAGGCCGACCCTAAAATGCGGCTGCTCTTTAGGTAAGACATAGACCACGAATTTCCGATTTGCAAAAGAATTCCCTGACTGGAAAACTTTTTGAAAATCTTGCTCTGATTTTACACGATAAGATTTTCTCATCTCGGTTCCTTCACTTCTTTCGATTATGCTCTGTTACGTCATTGGATACGTAACCACTCACTCGTCAATCATACCATATTTGCGATTCGTCAGGCACTAAATTCCGCAAAAACGGCATAAAAAAAAACCACTGGCAAACAGTGGCTTATGCAGAAATAACCTTTCTGCCTTTACGACGACGGCTAGCTAAAACACGACGTCCATTTTTAGTACTCATACGTTTACGGAATCCGTGAACTTTTTGACGTTTACGTTTATTTGGTTGATACGTTCTTTTCATATATTTCCACCTCCATTAGCAGCTTGCTTATGCGCACAGACATACTTTGATAGTATACCTAGTCCAGTACTACTTTGTCAATAACAAGTTATGCTAATTTCGGCTTCTTTTATCCACAATCTTCGTAAAAGACGTGTATTAGCTGTTTATAATCCAATCTTGTGGAAAACTTTTTCCCCAACGTTCCTTTGCACTTTTCCACAAATAAACATGGTGTCTAAAACTTATCCACATTCTTTTTTTTCGCTGTTGATAACTTCTAGTAATCCCTTTGCTATCAACGTATCAATTGGGTATTATCGTGTGGATAACCTTTCGGAAAATTCACTTATCAACAGAAATAACCATGCTGTGGAAAACCCTTTTTTGGATATGTGCATCTCTCCTTTATTTTTATCCTCTGGTGTGGAAAAGTATTTTTTTCTAACCTTTTTTAACTTAATCTGTGGAAAACTTTTGCAATCCGTGCTATTTTAGTTATATCTATTTTTAGTTATGGGAGGACAATTTATGCCATCTGCTGATTCTATTTGGCAAGATCTGCAAAGATCCTTTAAAGAAGAGTTAAATCCAGCCAGTTACAGCGCTTGGATCGAAACTGCCAATGTCTTGTCTTTTGAAAAAAATCAGCTGCTGATCGAAGTACCCAGCGATCTTCATAAATCTTATTGGGAAAAAAATCTAGCTGCCAAAATCGTTGAAATGGGATTTATGAGAACTGGTGAAGAATTGATTCCTAGTTTTGTGACTGTCGAAGAAGCGGAAGCCCTAAAAACACCTGCGGCTTTGCAAAAAAACAGCACGCCCGAACAGCCGCCTAAAACCATTTTGAACGAGAAATATACATTTGATACCTTTGTCATCGGAAAAGGCAATCAAATGGCCCATGCTGCTGCCTTGGTCGTTGCTGAAGATCCTGGGTCTATTTATAATCCACTTTTCTTCTATGGAGGCGTTGGTTTAGGTAAAACCCATTTGATGCATGCGATCGGTCATCAAATGCTGTTAAAACGACCAACAGCCAAAATAAAATATGTCAGTAGTGAAAATTTTACCAATGATTTCATCACATCGATCCAAAAAAACAAAATGGAAGATTTTCGCAATGAATATCGCAATGTCGACCTGTTGCTGGTTGATGATATCCAATTTCTTGTCAACAAAGAAGGAACACAAGAAGAGTTCTTTAATACATTTGAAGAGTTGTACCGCAACAATAAACAGATCGTATTGACCAGTGACCGTCTGCCTAATGAGATCCCTACGTTACCAGAACGCTTGGTTTCCCGCTTTGCTTGGGGATTATCCGTCGATATTACGCCGCCAGATCTAGAAACAAGAACGGCTATTTTGCGCAAAAAAGCTGAAGCAGAGCGATTGGAGATCCCGGATGATACATTGAGTTATATCGCTGGACAAATCGATTCCAATATTCGAGAACTTGAGGGGGCCTTAGTCAGAGTACAAGCTTTTGCGACGATGCAAAATTCTGATATCACAACAAGTTTAGCTGCTGAAGCCATTAAAGCATTGAAATCAAGCCATGGTTCTACTCAAGTGTCCATTTTACAAATTCAAGAAGAAGTCGCTAAATACTATCATATTCATGTGACCGATTTAAAAGGCAAAAAACGCGTCAAGGGCATCGTCGTTCCACGACAAATTGCAATGTTCCTTTCAAGAGAGCTCACGGACAGTTCATTGCCGAAAATCGGTGGGGAATTTGGTGGTAAGGACCATACGACCGTTATTCATGCGCATGAAAAAATCCAACATCTCGTTGAAACGGATACTACGATCAAAAATGAGATTGCTGAAATCAAACATATTCTCTTCAGTTAAGCTGTGGATAATAAAAATAAAAAGCCAAAAGTTTTCCACAAGTTATTCACAGGCGTTTTCGTTGGTGGTATCACGTTAAACCAAAGTTATCCACATTACTAACAAGCCTATTACTACTATTACTTTTATTTAATAACTATAAATTAAAGGAGTCCCGTTATGAAACTAACTTTAAATCGCTCAGAATTCATGCAAGAACTACAAACTGTGCAACGCGCTATTTCAACAAAGACGACAATCCCTATCTTAACTGGTGTCAAAATCACATTAACGGAACAAGGATTGACATTGACTGGCAGCAATGCAGATATTTCGATTGAAACATTTCTAAGTGCTGATAATGAAAAAGCGCAAATGAACATCGAACAAACAGGTGCCATTGTTTTACAAGCCCGTTTCTTCAGTGAGATCGTTCGTCGTTTACCAGAAAGTACATTAACGTTAGAAGTATTGGAAAATAATCAAGTAGCTATCACTTCTGGAAAAGCCAATTTTACTGTCAATGGGTTAGATGCAGATAGTTATCCACATTTGCCAGTTGTCGAAAGCCAAAATGCAATCGAGATTCCTGGACATATTCTGAATAAAATTGTTAGTGAAACGGTCTTTGCCGTCTCACAACATGAAAGTCGCCCAATCTTAACTGGGGTCCATTTTGTTTTAGAAGATCAAAAACTATTGGCTGTCGCTACGGACTCTCATCGATTGAGTCAACGGGTGATTCCTTTAGACAGCGGAGATACAACGTTCAATATTGTGATTCCTGGAAAAAGTTTAACGGAGCTTTCTCGTTCATTGACAGATGAAGAAGAAGCCATCCAAATCAGCATTATGGATAATCAAGTATTGTTCCAGACCAAAACAATGAAATTTTATTCACGCTTGCTAGAAGGCACCTATCCTGATACCAACCGCTTGATTCCTTCAAGTTTCAATACCGAGATCGAATTTTCTGTCCCTGAACTTTTACAAGCGATTGAGCGGGCATCATTGCTTTCTCATGAAGGGCGCAACAACATCGTTCGTTTGGCGATTTCTGAAGAAGCGGTCGTTTTATACGGAAATTCTCCCGAAATCGGTAAAGTGGAAGAAGACTTGAACTTTGCATCCGTAACAGGGGATCCCTTAGAGATCTCTTTCAATCCTGACTATATGAAAGCTGCTTTACGGGCCTTCGGTGATACAAGTATTGTGATTCGCTTTATCTCAGCAATCCGTCCATTCACCTTAGAACCAACAGAAAGCAAGGGCAACTTTATCCAATTGATCACACCTGTTCGGACCAACTGATTTTCACCGATTTTGAAAATCACTGAAATTTACGTTGAAAATGAATAAAACTGTTTAAAGGGCTTAAAATCGTTTTTAAGCCCCTTTTTCTATTTTCGCTTGCTTTTTATCTAAAAAGAGTAAGTCTTCTGAGAATCAAAAATATACCGATGAATTTGTTTTCTGAAGCAAAAAAGAGTATAATAGAAGTACACATTCTGTGACGGAATTGAGGGAAATTATGAAAAAGAAAATTTTTTTGGAAACAGAATACATGACCCTTGGACAAATGTTGAAAGAAGTCAACGTCATCGGCAGCGGCGGCCAAGCAAAATGGTATTTAGCGGAGCAAACCGTTCTAGTGGATGGCGAACCTGAAAATAGAAGAGGCCGCAAATTATATGCGGGAATGATGATCGAGCTGCCTGATGAGGGTACTTTTTTTATGGCCAAGAAAGAAGATAATCATGCGGCTGAATGAGTTGCAGCTCAAAAACTATCGCAACTATCAGGAATTGCAGCTATCCTTCAATAAAAACCTGATTATTTTTTTAGGGGAAAATGCCCAAGGAAAAACCAATATTCTTGAGAGTATTTATGTGTTGGCTATGACCAAAAGTCACCGGACATCCAGCGAACAAGAATTGATTCGCTGGGAAACGGATGGTGCTTATGTTTCTGGACTGGTGGATAGAGGCCGTTCTACGATACCTTTAGAACTATTTTTGTCCAAAAAAGGGCGCAAAACCAAAGTCAACCATATTGAACAAAAGAAATTGAGTAGTTACATAGGACAATTGAATGTCATTTTATTTGCGCCAGAAGATTTGTCTTTAGTCAAAGGCAGTCCCCAAGTCCGTCGCAAATTTCTTGATATGGAAATTGGACAGATCGACCCTATTTATTTGTATGATCTTGTCCAATATCAATCAGTCTTGAAACAAAGAAATCAATACTTAAAACAACTGTATGAAAAAAAACAAAGCGATGAAGTGTATTTAGAGGTGTTGACGGAACAGTTGATTGATTTTGGCAGCAAAATCATTTTAGCTAGAAAGCGATTTGTTGAACGCCTCGGATACTGGGCGAATGCCCTTCATCAAAAAATCAGCCAAGAAAAAGAAATCTTGCGAATTGATTATTTATCGAATGTGCCTGCAACGGCTCAATCTTTACCAGCTATCCAGCAATACTTCACGCAAGCATTGGCACAAGTCAAAGACCGTGAACGATTTCGACAAGTGACGTTGGTGGGTCCTCATAGAGATGATTTAGATTTCTTGATCAACGAAAGAAATGTCCAGACATTTGGTTCCCAAGGACAACAACGCACCACCGCTTTAAGCGTGAAATTAGCCGAGATCGACTTGATGAAAGAAGAAACGGGTGAATATCCAGTATTGTTGTTAGATGACGTGATGAGTGAACTAGATGATTCTCGGCAGCTGCATTTATTGTCGACGATCGAAGGTAAAGTCCAGACATTTCTGACAACCACCACATTAGATCATGTAAAAGACAAAATGTCTGTTGAAGCAGAGATTTTTTATGTAGAGCAAGGACATATCAAAGGAGAATAGACTGAATGACAGAAGAAGAAAAAAGCTTAGTTGAACGGGCCAAAGCCTATGATGCCAGTCAGATCCAAGTACTTGAAGGCCTAGAAGCTGTTCGTAAACGTCCTGGGATGTATATCGGATCGACCAGTTCTGAAGGATTACACCACTTAGTATGGGAAATCGTTGATAACTCAATCGATGAGGCATTGGCAGGTTTTGCGACCAGTATTGAAGTAATCATTGAACCAGATAATAGTATTACCGTTGTCGATGACGGTCGGGGTATTCCCGTTGGGATTCAAGCCAAAACCGGTCGACCAGCAGTTGAAACTGTCTTTACGATTTTGCATGCCGGCGGTAAATTTGGCGGTGGCGGATATAAAGTATCCGGTGGTTTGCACGGGGTAGGGTCTTCCGTCGTCAACGCATTGTCAACCACACTAGATGTAAAAGTCTACAAAGAAGGCAAAGTTTACTACCAAGAATATCACCGAGGTGCAGTGGTAGATGATTTAAAAGTCATTGGTGAAACAGATCGTCACGGGACAACTGTGCACTTTTTCCCAGATCCAGAGATCTTTACGGAAACTACAGAGTTCAATTTTGACAAATTAGCGACACGTGTCAGAGAATTGGCTTTCTTGAACCGTGGACTGAAAATATCGATTGAAGACAAACGCAGCGAAAAACCTGTGTTGAAAGAATACCACTATGATGGTGGGATCAAAAGTTATGTTGAACACTTGAATGCCAGCAAAACGGCTTTGTTCCCAGAACCAATCTATCTTGAAGGGGAGCAACAAGGCATCACTGTAGAGGTTTCTTTGCAGTACACAGATAGCTACCACAGCAACTTGTTGAGCTTTGCCAATAATATCCATACCTATGAAGGTGGGACCCATGAGTTTGGCTTTAAGACAGCTTTGACACGGGTAATCAATGATTATGCCCGCAAATCAAAAGTGATGAAGGAAAATGATGAGAATCTGACAGGGGAAGATGTGCGTGAAGGCTTGACTGCTGTCATTTCAATCAAGCATCCAGATCCGCAGTTTGAAGGACAAACCAAAACCAAATTAGGGAATTCTGAAGTACGGACAGTTACAGATCGTCTATTTTCAGAACATTTCACCAAATTCTTGATGGAAAACCCAACAGTCGGCCGTCAAGTCGTCGAAAAAGGGTTATTGGCGTCGAAAGCACGGCAGGCAGCTAAACGAGCCCGCGAAATGACGCGAAGAAAAGGTGCGTTGGAAATCAGTAATTTACCAGGTAAATTGGCCGATTGTTCGAGCAAGGATCCTGAAAAATGCGAATTATTTATCGTCGAAGGAGATTCAGCTGGCGGTTCTGCAAAACAAGGTCGCAGTCGGGAATTTCAAGCGATTTTACCGATCCGCGGGAAGATATTGAATGTCGAAAAAGCCAGCATGGACAAGATTTTGGCCAATGAAGAAATCCGTTCATTGTTTACTGCTATGGGTACAGGTTTTGGTGCTGATTTTGATGTCTCAAAAGCGCGTTACCATAAATTGGTTATCATGACGGATGCCGATGTCGATGGCGCCCATATCCGTACCTTGTTATTGACGCTCTTTTATCGTTACATGCGTCCAATCGTGGAAGCAGGCTATGTATATATTGCTCAACCACCTTTATATGGTGTCAAACAAGGGAAAAATATTCATTATATCCAACCTGGAAAGAACGCAGAGCAAGATTTGAAAGATAAGATTGCTTCTTTACCAGCAACACCTAAACCAACAGTCCAACGATATAAAGGGCTGGGAGAAATGGATGATCACCAATTATGGGAGACTACAATGGATCCAGATAATCGGATGATGCTGCGTGTCAGTGTTGATGATGCCATTGAAGCCGATCAAATTTTCGAAATGTTGATGGGTGATCGCGTAGAACCGCGACGGGCCTTCATTGAAGAAAACGCACATTACGTGAAAAACTTGGATATCTAGTCAATCGCAGAGGAGGAAACAGCTTGAGTGAAGCAAAACAAAATATTCATGACGTCAACCTGACGAGTGAAATGCGTGAGTCCTTTATCGACTATGCGATGAGTGTTATCGTAGCAAGGGCTTTACCAGATGTACGAGACGGCTTAAAACCCGTGCACCGCAGAATTTTATACGGGATGAATGAATTGGGTGTGACACCAGACAAACCCCACAAAAAATCTGCCCGGATCGTTGGGGACGTAATGGGTAAATATCACCCCCATGGAGATAGCGCGATTTATGAATCAATGGTACGGATGGCACAGTCATTCAGTTACCGTTATATGCTCGTTGACGGCCATGGTAACTTTGGTTCTGTCGACGGTGACGGTGCCGCTGCTATGCGGTATACCGAAGCCCGTATGAGTAAATTGGCGATGGAGATGTTGCGAGATATCAATAAAGATACCGTTGATTTCCAAAGCAACTATGATGACACAGAGCGGGAACCAGCTGTCTTGCCTGCACGTTTCCCGAATTTATTGGTCAATGGAACCACAGGGATCGCGGTGGGAATGGCTACCAATATCCCACCTCATAACTTAAATGAAGTCATTGCAGCCATTGATTTATTGATGGAGAATCCTGAAGTGACGACGAGCGAATTGATGGAAGTACTGCCTGGTCCCGACTTTCCAACTGGCGGGATCGTTATGGGGAAATCAGGTATTCGTCGCGCCTACGAAACAGGTAAAGGATCGATCACTGTCCGTGGGAAAGTCGAAGTAACTGAGATGCCAAATGGCAAAGAACGAATCTTGGTCACAGAATTGCCTTACATGGTCAATAAAGCCAAATTGATCGAACGGATCTCCGAACTTCATCGTGACAAACGAATTGAAGGAATCACTGACTTACGAGATGAATCTTCCCGTGAAGGGATGCGCATCGTGATTGATGTCCGCAGAGATGTTAGTGCTTCAGTGATTTTGAATAACTTGTACAAAATGACTGCTTTACAATCATCATTCGGCTTTAATATGCTGGCTATTGAAAAAGGTGTACCTAAAATACTCAGTCTGAAACGTATTTTAGAGAATTATATCGAACATCAACAAGAAGTGGTGACCCGACGGACACAATTTGACAAAAGTAAAGCGGAAGCGCGGGCCCATATTTTGGAAGGCTTGCGGATTGCTTTGGATCATATCGATGAAATCATTGCTTTGATCCGTGCTTCAGCTTCTGATGATATTGCTAAAACAACGATGATGGAGCGTTTCGAATTATCTGAACGTCAGGCACAAGCTATTTTAGATATGCGTTTGCGTCGTTTGACTGGTTTGGAACGGGACAAAATCGAGAATGAATACCAAGGTTTGTTGGCATTGATTGCTGATCTAACAGATATTTTGGCCAATCCACAACGGGTATTAGAAATCATCCAAACAGAATTGCAAGAGTTGGGACAACGCTTTGGGGATGCCCGACGGACAGAATTATTGGTGGGTGAAGTACTGAGTCTTGAAGATGAAGACTTGATCGAAGAAGAAGAAATCGTGATCACTTTAACCAACAATGGCTATATCAAACGGGTAGCCAATTCAGAATTTCGTGCCCAAAGACGCGGCGGACGTGGTGTTCAAGGTATGGGCATCCATGATGAAGACTTTGTGCGTACGTTGATCTCTTGTTCGACCCATGATACACTGCTATTTTTTACCAACAAAGGAAAAGTCTATAAAGCAAAAGGCTATGAAATTCCAGAATACGGTCGAGCAGCCAAAGGAATTCCGGTCATCAATCTGCTAGGGATTGATTCTAGTGAACGCATCGAAGCAATCATTTCAGCATCTGGCGGACCACAAGAAGGGCGCTATCTCTTCTTTACTACCCGTTTAGGAATCGTTAAGCGGACCTCAGTGACCGCTTTTGCCAATATTCGCGCCAACGGATTGATCGCAATCGGTTTGAAGGAAAACGACGAACTTGTGAATGTGATTGAAACCCATGGGGAAGACAAAGTGATTATTGGTACCCACAAAGGCTACTCTGTTACTTTCCAAGAAGCATTGGTCCGTGATATGGGAAGAACGGCTGCCGGTGTGCGAGGGATTCGTCTCAGAGATGAAGATTATGTTGTCGGTGCTGCCGTGATCAAAGAAGACAGTGAAGTCTTAGTGATCACAGAAAACGGCTATGGCAAACGCACTAAGGGCTCTGAGTATCCAATCAAAGGTCGAGGCGGTAAAGGAATCAAAACGGCGAATATCACGCCTAAAAACGGTCCATTGGCTGGTTTGGCAACGGTGTCCGGAGATGAAGATATCATGGTCATCACCAATAAAGGTGTCTTGATCAGATTCAATGTATCCTCTGTTTCACAAACAGGTCGCTCAACATTAGGTGTCCGTTTGATGAAAATGGAAAATGAGGCCAAAGTTGTAACGATGGCCACTGTTGAACCTGAACCAGAAATGGAAGAAGCGACGACTGATCAAGTATCAGACACTGCTGCAGACATAGAAGCTGTTCAAGAGCTTGTTGATAGTCAAGAGTCACCAACAGAGAGTGAAGAATAAGCGCATTTGATGATGAAATATAAAAGTCGATCTCATTTCCAGTGAGATCGATTTTTTTTAATGCAAGTCATACTTTGTGGCGTAATTCATTATGTAAGGGATAAGGTCGTCCACCAATAAAAACAACTTGCAACTTGGATGTAAAAAGTGTATAATAATTATTTGTGAGTAGTCTAACCAGGCCACTCTCTCTGCTCCTAGTCAACTAGGGGCCAAAGTCCACAGGGAGGTGAAAAATCAATGGAAAATACGAAATATGAAATTTTATACATTATTCGTCCAAACATTGATGAAGAAGCTAAATCCGCATTGATCGCACGTTTTGATTCAATCTTAACTGATAACGGCGCTGAAGTTATCGAGTCTAAAGATTGGCAAAAACGCCGTCTAGCGTATGAAATGGATGGATTCCGTGAGGGTATCTATCACATCGTTAAAGTTTCTTCTTCAACAACTGCAAGTGCAATCAACGAATTTGACCGTCTTGCAAAAATCAATGATGACATTATCCGTCACATGATTGTCAAAGAAGAAGCATAATATTGTTTCACGTGAAACAAAAGCGATGAGGAGATGATGAACTTTGATTAATAATGTTGTACTAGTAGGAAGATTAACCAAAGATCCTGATTTACGTTACACATCTAATGGCACGGGTGTCGCAACCTTTACTTTGGCGGTAAATCGTAATTTTACCAACCAAAGTGGTGAACGCGAAGCTGATTTTATCAACTGTGTTATCTGGAGAAAACCAGCTGAAACCATGGCAAACTATGCGCGCAAAGGTACATTGCTAGGTATTACAGGACGGATTCAAACACGTTCTTATGATAACCAGCAAGGTCAACGTGTGTATGTAACAGAAGTTGTTGCTGATAACTTCCAATTATTAGAGTCTAGAAATGCTTCAGAGCAAAGAAAAACGGATAATAACGGGAATAGCAATAATACGTATAACGCAAATAGTTCTAACAGTTCTTCTGGATTTGGTCACAATCAAACCAATCAAACTCAATCCTCTCAACCATCAGGAATGCCAAATTTTGATCGCGACAACTCTGATCCGTTCGGAAACGCATCAATCGACATTTCAGACGATGATTTACCATTCTAAGAAATTGATAGGAGGGAAATAGGATGGCACAACAAAGAAGAGGCGGACGCAAACGTCGTAAAGTAGACTATATTGCAGCTAACCATATCGAACATATCGACTATAAAGATATTGAATTACTAAAACGTTTCATTTCAGAACGTGGCAAAATTTTACCACGTCGTGTAACTGGTACTGGTGCGAAAAACCAACGCAAACTTACCATTGCAATCAAACGCGCACGTATTATGGGATTACTTCCATTCGTAGGCGAAGAATAAATCGACAGCAAATGACAAGCTTCTATATAGAGGTTTGTCATTTTTTTCTATTATTTGACTTGTTGAGCGTTATTTTATTGTTCGTAAATATAACGAACAAGATATATAAAATTGCTACTAATCAGAATTTCACGTTTCACGTGAAACATTTTTTTGCATCATCGCCTAATTTCTTAAACTGTGGTAAAATAGGATAACGAAAGAGTACAAACTGGGAGAAAAATTGAGGGGTTTAATAATGGCAGCAATTGGGTTGATTTCAATTGACAACTATGATGATTTGATTGAAAAAAAAGACGATAAGCAAGTATCTTATTTGAACTCGCTGATTACAACGCTGATTTCTGATTGGGCAAGTGAAAACAGTGTTTTTTACAAACGTATCAATTCAGAGCGTTTTCTTTTTGTTGCGAAGGATTCTGATATTGATCGGATGAAAGAAGACAAATTTCAATTTTTGACCCGCGTGCGACAGGTGGCTGAAAAAAATGATTTGCCATTGACGATCAGTATGGGTATTGCTTATGGTCAAGAGTCTTTTGAGGTGATCGGGGAAGAAGCCCAAAATAATCTCGATGTGGCTTTAGTCAGAGGTGGTGACCAAGTTGTGTTGAGAGAGGCAGTCGAAGATGCCAAACCGCAATTCTTTGGGGGGAATACCGATGGTACACCAAAGAGAACGCGTGTTCGCTCTCGAGCAATGAGTACAGCGCTCAAAAAGATTTTTGCGGAGAATCAGCGGATATTTATCATGGGACACCGTTATCCTGATATGGATGCCTTAGGCTCTGCCTTTGGTGTTGCCTATATGGCAATGATGAGCGACAAAGAGTGTTATATCATCTTGAATCCTAAAGAAATCACAGCGGATATTGAGCGTGCCCTTGAGGAATTAAAGAAGTATCCTGATCTTGAACGACTCGTGATTTCCGCTGATGAAGCAATCGATCTTTCAAATGACGATAGCGTTTTAGTTATGGTGGATTATCATAAACCATCGATGTCGATTTCTCAAGCTGTCTATGACGCATTTGAAAAAATTGCTGTGATCGATCACCATCGTCGTGGAGATGAGTTTCCTGACAAACCATTACTGACTTACATTGAATCGACTGCTTCTTCTGCAGCAGAACTGGTAGCAGAATTGATTCAATACCGGGCAGCCCGTAAGTCATTATTGCCTAAGTTTATCTCTACCGCACTTTTAGCTGGTATCTATGTGGATACCAAAAACTTTACTGTGCGTACGACTGGCCGTACCTTTGATATAGCCGGTTATCTAAAAAATCAAGGTGCAGACACATCTTTGGTTCAATATATGCTCAGTACAGATTTAGATTCTTATCTGATGATCAGTGAATTGGTATCACGAAGCAAACATTTTAAAGAAGATATCGTAATCGCTGCAGCAGATGAAGATCGCGTGTATGATAGTGTGACAGTAGCCAAAGCTGCGGATACATTATTGTCTATCAACGGCATCCACGCTGCCTTCGTGATCACCAAACAACCAGGAGACTTGATTGGGATCAGTGCCCGCAGCACGGGCAAGGTCAATGTCCAAACGGTGATGGAGGCCTTGGGGGGTGGTGGCCATTTTACCAACGCAGCAACCCAAATCAAAGGAAGCAATATCGATGAGGTGGAGCATCGACTACGCAATGAATTAATCAATCATGATCAATAACAAGGAGTGACCAAGATGAAAGTTATTTTCTTACAAGATGTAAAAGGTAAAGGCAAAAAAGGCGAGATCAAAGAAGTACCGAATGGCTACGCCCAAAATTTTCTGATCAAAAACAACTATGCCAAACCGGCCAATAATGAAAGTATGGCAGAATTAAAAGGCAAGCAAAAAGCCAAAGAGAAACAAGATGCAGAAATCCTCGCTGAAGCACAAGCGTTGAAAGAAGTTCTTGAAAAAGAAGAAACAGTGGTCAAGATCCAAGCCAAAGCTGGTGAAGATGGTCGTTTGTTCGGCTCAATCCCTTCGAAACAAATCGCTGACGCATTGAATAAACAATACAAAATCAAATTGGATAAACGCAAAATCGAGTTAGACCAACCGATTCGTGCATTAGGCTTCACACAAGTACCAGTAAAGATCCATCCACAAGTAACTGCGACCATCAATGTTCATACGGTCCAAGAATAAGGGAAAGACCCAACAGTCAAATGTTGGGTCTTTTTCAGGGAAGGTCACAAAGGTCCCTTGTACTTTATAGGGTTATCTTGTAGAATAAATGGACACTAGATGAGGAGCGAAAGGTATGAATGAAGCGTGGCAGAACCAAGTCCCTCCACAAGATATAGAAGCGGAACAAGCGGTACTGGGTGCAATATTTTTAGATGCTGAAGCGATTATCGATGCAATGGAAGTCATTGCACCGCAAGATTTTTATCGTCGAAGCCATCAAATTATTTTTCAAGCAATGATTCAATTGAATGACCGCAGTGAAGCCATCGATTTGATCACGCTGAAAGCGGAGATCGAAAAGAGCAGTAGTCTGGAAGATGTCGGCGGATTAACGTACTTAACTGAACTCAGTCAAGCGTCACCCTCCGCAGCCAGCATCGCTTATTATGCGAAAATCGTTGATGATAAAGCTACTTTGCGTAACTTAATCCAAACTGCCAGTAGGATCGTCACACAAGGGTTTGAACAAGACGAAGATGTCCAATCCATCATTGATCAAGCAGAAAAAAGTATTTTGGAAGTATCAGAAAAGCGAAACAGCAATGGTTTCCAATCAATCGCAGATGTCTTGAATCGGACGATTGAAAATATTGATCAACTGGCGCAAAATAATGAAGAAATCACAGGACTGCCAACAGGTTACCCTGCATTAGACAAAATGACGGCAGGCTTGCAAAAAGAAGAATTGATTATTCTTGCTGCCCGTCCCGCCGTAGGTAAAACAGCTTTTGCGTTGAATATCGCGCAAAATGTGGGAACTAAAACAGATCGGTCTGTTGCTATTTTTAGTTTGGAAATGGGGGCCGAATCGTTAGTCAATCGGATGTTGTGTGCTGAAGGATCAATTGAAGCTGGTCATTTGCGAACTGGGCAATTGTCAGAAGAAGAGTGGCGTAATTTGATCGTGGCAATGGGGAGTTTATCCAATGCCAGTATCTATATCGATGATACACCGGGGATCAAAATTTCAGAAATACGTGCCCGTTGCCGAAAATTGGCTCAAGAAAAAGGCAATCTTGGCTTGATTTTGATTGACTATCTGCAGTTGATTGAAGGTACGGGTCGTGAGAATCGGCAACAAGAAGTATCTGAGATTTCCCGCCAACTCAAAAAATTGGCGAAAGAATTGAAAGTACCTGTTATTGCACTTTCTCAATTATCGCGGGGCGTGGAACAAAGACAAGATAAACGCCCTGTGTTGAGTGATATCCGGGAATCAGGATCCATCGAGCAAGATGCGGATATCGTAGCCTTTTTATACCGAGATGATTATTACCGCAGTGAAGAAGGCGAAGATGATAACCAAGAAGAGCAGCAAGACAACAATGTCATAGAAGTCATTATCGAGAAGAACCGGAGTGGTGCCCGTGGCACGGTTGAGTTGTTGTTTATCAAAGAATACAACAAGTTTTCTTCGGTATCACCGCGCACAGACTTTGGATGATCAATGGTTCTCATTATAGACCAACGAGACAAGTCAACTAAAGCTCAATGAGCAAGCTACACAAGATTGGGTACACCTTTAAAAGAGGCTGTGCCTTTTTTTATTCGTTTTTAAACGATATTTTTTTTGTCGGATAAAAAATAGTTCGTTTTTTAACCTTAAAAAATGAGAAATACAATTGAATATTCGATTTTAGATTGAAAGCCGTTGCGAAACTTGTTACAATACATAAGGAATGCATTAAACAAAGAAAGAGGTCATTTTATGTCATCTGTAGTAGTAGTAGGTACACAATGGGGCGACGAAGGTAAAGGAAAAATCACAGACTTTTTGAGTGAAAACGCGGAAGTCATTGCACGTTATCAAGGTGGCGACAATGCGGGACATACGATTAAATTTGACGGTGTGACCTATAAATTGCATTTGATTCCTTCAGGAATTTTCTATGCAGACAAAATCAGCGTGATCGGAAATGGCGTGGTCGTCAATCCTAAATCACTTGTAAAAGAGTTAGCATACTTGAAAGAAAATAATATAATAACAAAAAATTTAAAGATTTCTGATCGTGCACATGTTATTTTACCTTATCATATCCAATTAGATCAGTTGCAAGAAGATGCAAAAGGTGAGAACAAAATTGGTACGACGATCAAAGGAATCGGACCAGCCTATATGGACAAAGCGGCGCGGGTCGGTATTCGAATCGCAGATTTATTGGATAAAGAGATTTTTGAAGAACGCTTACGCATCAATTTGGAAGAAAAGAATCGTCAATTTGTCAAAATGTTCGATGCTGAACCGATTGATTTTGATGATGTCTTTGAAGAGTATTATGCCTACGGCCAACAAATCAAGCAATACGTCACAGATACATCAGTGATCTTAAATGATGCCTTAGATGCAGGCAAACGGGTATTGTTTGAAGGGGCACAGGGGGTAATGTTGGATATTGACCAAGGAACGTATCCATTTGTCACATCTTCTAATCCAGTTGCTGGTGGCGTGACGATCGGTAGTGGCGTTGGCCCTTCAAAAATCAACAAAGTAGTTGGTGTTTGTAAAGCTTATACCTCTCGAGTGGGGGACGGTCCTTTCCCAACAGAGCTATTTGATGAAACAGGTCAACAAATTCGTGAAGTCGGTCGTGAATATGGAACGACAACTGGGCGTCCCCGCCGTGTCGGTTGGTTCGATACCGTTGTGATGCGTCATTCAAAACGTGTGTCAGGCATCACCAACCTATCACTGAATTCAATCGATGTATTGAGTGGCTTAGATACAGTTAAGATTTGTACTGCGTATGAATTGGACGGAGAGAAAATCTATCATTACCCTGCAAGTCTGAAAGAGTTAAATCGCTGCAAGCCAGTATATGAAGAATTGCCTGGTTGGTCTGAAGACATAACAGGGTGCAAAACGTTGGCAGATTTACCTGAAAATGCCCGTAATTATGTGCATCGTGTATCAGAATTAGTGGGTGTCCGTATTTCGACTTTCTCAGTTGGACCAGACCGCAATCAAACCAATATTTTAGAAAGTGTTTGGGCACAAATCTAAAAAAGACCCGTTTTAATGAACGGACAGTACAAGACAAAGCAAGAATCTAGTCAGATAAGCAAAAAAACGTTTGTTTCATTTGCTTCATCGCAAGAGAAATGCTTTTGTCTTGTGCTTTTTTTGCTATAATAAATCATATGAAAGGGGTGGAATCATGTTTCAAATGATAACTGATTCTTGTTGTGACCTACCTGCGGAACGACTGGCTGAACTGGATGTCGCATTTATTCCAATGGTAATTGAACTTGAGGGGAAAGAATATACAGATGATATGGGTCAATCCTTTGATACGGATTGGTTTTTAGCAAAACTGAAGGAACATGCGCAACCAACTACGTCGCAAATCAATGTGGGCCGCTATATGGAATATTTCCGTCCATACGTTGAAGCAGGGACACCTATTTTGTATTTAGGCTTTTCATCTGGAATGAGCGGCTCTTTCCAAAGCGCGGTCCAAGCCGTAGCGTTGTTGAAAGAAGAATACGAAACAGTTGAAATTTCTCTGATCGACACGAAATCAGCAAGTTTAGGTGAAGGATTTTTGGTTGCTGAAGCGGCACGACGTAAAGCGGAAGGTGCGTCATTGATGGAAGTGAGTCAATGGGTCGAAGCACACAAAATGCAAATTGATTCTTGGGTGACAGTGGATGACTTGAAACAACTGGAACGGGGAGGACGTATCTCTAAAACTGCAGCGGCAATCGGCGGTTTATTGAATGTCAAACCGATCATCACTGTTGATACGGACGGAAAATTGCGAAATGTCGATAAGGTGAGAGGCAGAAACAAATCGATTCAACACATCGTAGAACGCACGATTGCCAATTTGCAAGCAACTCAAACAAAGACTGTTTATTTGGCAAATGCTGGAGACGATGAAGCGGCGGAAAAAGTCATCGCAAGCTTGCGCGAAAAAATGCCGGATGTTGATATTTATCATTATCCATTAGGTCCTACGATCTCGAGTCATACGGGATACGGGTGTCTTGCGGTCTTCTCTTTTGGGACACAGCGCATAGCTGGTGTGTAATATCAAATGAAGGATAAAAAAGCCATTGCGATTCCTGAAAAAACAGGAGGCAATGGCTTTTTTGTTGGTTTTACTCGTTTAGTTCTTTGACACGTTGTTGCACATCTTTATTTTCCAAGAATTCATCATAGGTCGTTTCCGCACGATCGACGACACCATTACTAGAAACCGCAATGATACGATTTGCTAATGTCTGGATAAATTGGTGGTCATGAGAAGCAAACAACAATGAGCCAGTGAAGGCCATCAACCCATCATTTAAGGCAGTGATCGATTCTAAGTCTAAGTGATTGGTTGGATCATCCAAGACTAGTACATTGGCTTTCGATAACATAAGTTTAGATAGCATACAACGGACTTTTTCGCCTCCGGAAAGGACGTTGACTGGTTTCAACACTTCATCACCTGAGAAGAGCATACGACCTAAGAAGCTGCGTAGGAAGGTATTATCGTCTTCTTCTTTACCTGCGTATTGGCGCAACCAATCAACGATTGGCATATCAGTATTGAATTCGTTGGAGGTATCTTTTGCCAAATAAGCATGTTGAGTCGTTACACCCCAACGTACGCTACCGGTATCAGGAGTGATCTCGCCCATAATCACTTTGAATAAAGTGGTGGTCGTAATATCACTATTGGCTACAAAAGCGACTTTATCGTCTTTGTTCAATGTGAAAGAGATATTGTCGAGAATTTTCTTGCCATCAATCGTCACACTGACATTGTCTACTTGTAAGAGATCATTGCCGATTTCTCTTTCTGGTTTGAAACCAACAAAAGGATAACGGCGAGAGGAAGGTTGGATATCATCAAGTGTGATTTTGTCCAACATTTTTTTACGAGACGTTGCTTGCTTTGATTTAGACGCGTTGGCGCTGAATCGTGCAATAAAGTCTTGCAACTCTTTGATTTGTTCTTCTTTTTTTGCATTTGATTGTGATTGTAGTTTTGTAGCCAATTGGCTAGATTCTAACCAAAAGTCATAGTTTCCGACGAATAGCTTGATTTTACCGAAATCTAAGTCCGCCATGTGGGTACATACTTTGTTTAGGAAGTGACGGTCATGGGAGACAACGATAACGGTATTGTCAAAGTTGATCAAAAATTCTTCAAGCCAATTGATTGATTGGATATCTAAACCATTGGTAGGTTCATCCAGCAGCAAAACATCAGGTTTACCAAATAATGCTTGTGCCAGCAAGACTTTGACTCTTTGACCTGCTGTCAATTCCTTCATCTGTACGTGGTGCAATTCTTCAGGGATATTCAATCCTTGTAAAAGAACCGCAGCTTCTGGTTCTGCTTCCCAACCATCCAGTTCAGCGAATTCCCCTTCTAATTCAGCGGCACGAATCCCATCTTCATCGGTAAAATCTTCCTTCATGTAAATGGCATCTTTTTCTTTCATGACTTCATATAAACGTTTGTGGCCCATGATGACTGTTTCAATCACTGCGTAGTCTTCATAGTCATAATGGTTCTGTTTTAAGACAGCCATCCGTTCATCAGGGCCTAAAGAAACATTGCCTGTTGACGGTTGGATCTCACCAGATAATATTTTTAAAAAAGTTGATTTTCCAGCACCATTTGCACCAATCAAACCATAACAATTACCAGGCGTAAATTTAATATTAACATCGTCAAATAGTTTGCGGTCTGAAAAATGCAAACTTACATCACTTACTGTAATCAATTTTTTTCCTCACTTTATATAGATTGACATGGAGTCTCCTAGCATTATAGCGATGAATGTTGAAACTTTCAAGTAAACATGTGGATTAAAACGGCATTCACGAACAAAGCAAGCAAAAAAGGGGCAACGGTTTGGCTTGAGACTAGAACCGATTCTGCTCCTGTGCTAGAGTATGTCTAAGAAGTGTTTATAAGGAGGATGGAAAATGGTTGATTGGCTCGTCAGTTTGGCCCCTTGGCAACAGGCATTGGCAGGTACAGCATTTACATATGCGATGACCGCATTAGGGGCTGCTTTGGTGTTTTTCTTCAAAGATATCAATAAAAATGTGTTGAATACAATGTTGGGCTTTGCGTCGGGGGTGATGATCGCGGCTAGTTTTTGGTCTTTGCTTGATCCAGCGATTGCTCGTGCCGAAGAAAATGGGGATATTCCTTGGCTTGTCGTCAGTATTGGTTTTGGTTTGGGTGGTTTGTTCTTATATGCAGCAGACAAAACATTGCCTCATATGCATTTTGGACCGAACCATGAAACAGAAGGACTGCCAAGTCATCTCAAGCGAACGATATTGCTCGTCTTTTCAATTACCTTGCACAATATTCCAGAAGGGTTGGCAGTCGGTGTCGCTTTCGGGGCGGCCGCCAGTGCAGATGATCCCAGAGCGGCTATTTTGGCCGCTCTCTCGGTAGCAATCGGTATCGGTATCCAAAACTTTCCAGAAGGTGCAGCGGTATCGATTCCGCTAAGGCAAGAAGGACTAAGTCGTAAAAAGGCGTTTGTCTATGGTCAGGCGTCAGGAATCGTAGAGCCGATCGCAGGTGTGATTGGTGCCCTATTGGTCACCAGTATGTCCGCTGTCTTGCCCTATGCCCTCGCATTTGCGGCAGGAGCCATGATTTATGTGGTTGTGGAAGAACTGATCCCGGAGGCACAGCAAACGCTGACCAGTCGTCGTCATTTTGCGGTTTTTGGTGTTATGCTAGGCTTTATCTTGATGATGATTTTGGATGTTGCGTTAGGATAATCAAAAACAGTGGTATCTGCAAGGGGGATGCAGATACCACTGGTTTTTGTATTTAAAGGGATCAACGGTAATACTTTCTTGGGCGTTGACGAACGGCAGTCAACCAACGGACGATCCAGATAGCAATCAGTAAAGGAATCCCAAAACGGAAAATCAAACCGATCAAGCCGCCAATCAAGCCTAGAACCAAGGAAAGAACGGCTGATGCTAAAATCAAAACGGCCACGACAGCAACGATTTTGCCTAATAAACTTTGTGTATTCATAATGGAGCCTCCTAAAGGTTTTTTAACTTATCCATAGCATACCAAGAAATGAATCTTCACACATCGTACTTTAGGCGGAATTATTTCTCCGTCATCAGCCAGAGGATTTGTGATAAACTAAACATGACAAAACAAAGGAGGTAAGTCTTATGGAGGCAATCATAAAAAGCGAGCAAGTGATGACCGAAGGCGGTTGTAATGCCTGTGTTCCTTTTGAACTACAATCCTTTACTATGGCTTTAGACAATGGTCGGGAATACGCACTAGAGCAGCTGGACTGCGGGGCTTTGGTCATGCCCATCGCCCAGATCAATGGGTGGCAGACACAGTTGTGGTTGGAAGAAGAGGAAGGGCTGATATATCGTAAAGGAACACAAGAAGTGCGCTTTAACGAGACGTTCCGCAATCTGCTATTTGCGACTGACGAGCAAACAATCACTTGTCCCAAAAAGTTGACTGTGGCACAAACCTTTGCCCAAACCAATCAGATATTACAGATATTATTCGCTATTGACCCACTGACATTTGTTGTTCAAGATTTAGCGGAGGATACCATCAAATAGTCAAAAGCCGCATCACGATGAAGGTCGTGATGCGGCTTTTATGTGAATGAAAAGACGGAGATCATGGACGAATCTGACCTTCACCGTAGATCACATATTTCGTTGAGGTCAATGCTTCAAGGCCCATAGGTCCTCTTGCATGCAATTTCTGTGTAGAGATACCGATTTCGGCACCAAAGCCAAACATGAACCCATCCGTAAAGCGTGTTGATGCATTGACATATACAGCTGCCGCATCGACTTCTTTTAAAAAGCGTTGCGAAGCAAAGTAATCATCTGTAACGATTGCTTCCGAGTGCTTTGTATTGTAACGATTGATATGTGTAATGGCTTCATCAAGTGAAGCAACGACTTTGACCGCCAAAATATAATCTAGAAATTCTGTTTCCCAATCTTCTTCAGTAGCTGCTTTGGCTTGGGGCAAAAAGACACGGGCTTTCTCATCTGCCCGCAATTCAACTTGATCTGCGAATGCTTCAGCCAATTGCGGCAAAAAGTCCGCGGCGACAGATTCGTGGACCAAAATCGTTTCAATCGCATTGCAGACTGAAGGACGTTGGGTTTTGGCATTGCCCACGATCGATAAAGCCATCGGGATTTGAGCAGCTTGATCGACATAAACATGGTTATTACCAGTACCCGTTTCGATCACAGGAACGGTGGCTGTTTCCTTCACCCGTTTGATCAATCCAGCCCCGCCTCGAGGAATCAAGACATCGATATAAGCATTCAAGCGCATCATTTCAGCAGCTGTTTCATGATTAGTATCGGTAATGAATTGTATAGCATCAGGAGAAGCACCGTTGTCAGTCAAAGCTTGCTGCAAAATAGTGACCAACGCTTGGTTGGAATGAAAGGCTTCTTTGCCGCCGCGTAAAATCACGGCATTGCCTGATTTAAAACATAGACTGGCTGCATCAGTGGTCACGTTCGGACGGGCTTCATAAATGATACCGATCACACCCAAAGGTACTCTTTGCTGACCAATCAATAGATCATCGGCATTGCGCCACATTTGATCAACGCGCCCAATTGGATCAGGCAATTGGACAACTTCTCGCATCCCATTGGCCATTTCCAAAATACGCGCAGTAGTCAAAGTTAAACGATCTAGTACTGTCTGATTGATAGGTTGTAGTTTTGCTGCCGCGAGGTCTTGCTCGTTCGCCGCAAGAATCGCATCGGTGTTGTGTTCAATCGCATCTGCCATGTGCAACAATAACGCGTTTTTGCTTTTGGTTGAAAGCAGACCCAATTCGTGGGCACTTCTTCGGGCGTTTGCACCAATTGTCGTTAAATCGATCATCTATTGTCCTCCTCTATTTCAAAAAAGTAAGTGCCTATTTGGTTTCCTGCCAATACATCAAAGATGATTTTGGGGTGTTTGCCATTGGCAAGAATCATTTGCCCTTGGCTAGACAAGATGCGTTGGGCAGCTTTTAATTTACTCGTCATTCCCCCGGTGCCGTAAGGGCTGCCTTTTCCAGTAGCTTGCGATAAGAGTGTTGGTGTAATCTTGTTGATTTCATCATACAAGATTGCTGAGGGATCACTGACGGGATTCGCAGAATAAAAGCCGTCAATGTCTGACAGCACGATCAGCAGATCCGCATGGGTCAATTGTGAAACGATCGCAGACAATTGATCATTGTCACCAAATTTGGTCAAATGATCCAATTCGTCGACTGCAACAGTATCATTTTCATTGATGATTGGAATGATTCCCATGGCGATGAGTTGTTCAAGCGTATTACAAACATTTTCTCGGCTTTGGGGGAACTCAATGATATCACGGGTCAGTAATAATTGTGCTGTTTGCTGACTATACGTTTGGAACCGCTGGTTATAGATCGTCATCAATTCAGATTGACCGACAGCAGCAACTGCTTGTTGTTCTGGAATTTCTTTTGGACGCTCTTTCAAGTTCAATTTGTTCATACCGACTCCAATTGCACCGGAAGATACCAGAATAATCTCTTTTCCTTGATTTTGCAGATCAGTTAAGACAAATGCCAGTTCATCGATGCCCGACAAATTGATATTGCCATTTGGATAAATCAAGGAGCTGGTCCCGATTTTAACGACGATCCGCTTTTTGTGTTGTAATGATTCCCGCATGGGTCACCGCCTCATTTTTTGATATTTTTACTATTGTACTAGCAAAAGACTGATTCGTCATGCTCTTTTTTCACATTTTATTGATTGGATAAGAAGAATTTGTAAAGACTTTGCGATAATTATGTTTTACATGCAGAAAATCAGCCTTCCTATGCTAAAATAACTATATGTTTTATTATTGGAGGAAGTTATGAAATTACGAGGATTTGAAATCATTACTGCATATCAAGAAAAAAATATCAACTTGCCGCAGCGGGCAACACATCATGCCGCCGGCTATGATTTTGAAGCAGCTGAAGATATAGTGATTCCCAGCATCTGGAAAGCTGGCGTCATTGATGGCGTGAAAGCACTCTTTGACAAAGAAAATGAAAAGCACTTCAAACCAACACTTATAGCCACAGGCATCAAAGCGTATATGGGGGATGACGAGTACTTGCAATTGACCAATCGCTCCAGCAATCCATTGAAGCGTTTTTTGTTATTGACAAATGGTGTCGGGATCATTGATAGCGACTATTATAATAATGCTGATAATGAAGGTCACATTATGTTTCAGTTCAGCAACTTTGGACCTAAAGATGTCGTGATCAAAAAAGGTGAACGCATCGGTCAAGGTATTTTCTTGTCTTTCTTAAAAGCAGATCAAGATGTAACGACGAGCAGCCGCTCAGGTGGCTTTGGCTCTTCTGACCAATAATCAGAGGCAACGCGTTGATTCACAATCATTTGGGGAGGAAATAAATGGCAAAAAAAGCAAAAAGTCAGTTTGTCTGCCAACACTGCGGGTATAGTTCGCCTAAATATTTGGGCAAATGCCCCAATTGCGGCAGCTGGAATGCCATGGTCGAAGAAGTGATCCAAGAAAACGTCGATCGCAGAGTTCGGACCACATTGACTGGCCAACGGATGCAGCCAACGAAAATCGCAGATGTCATCCCGAAGAAAGAACCACGGGTCCAAACCCGTTTAGCAGAACTGAATCGGGTATTGGGTGGCGGTGTAGTGCCTGGTTCTCTGATATTGATTGGCGGCGATCCAGGAATCGGGAAATCAACATTGCTGTTGCAAGTGTCGCAACAATTGGCAGCTATTGGCGGTACGGTCCTTTATGTTTCTGGAGAAGAAAGTGCGGAACAAATCAAAATGCGGGCAGAACGCTTGGGTGCGATCGATACCGAATTTTATCTCTATCCCGAAACAGATATGTCTGAAATCAGCAAAGCTATCGATACGATCCGACCTGATTATGTAATCATCGATTCGATCCAAACTATGACACAACCAGATATCACGAGTGTTGCGGGCAGTGTCAGTCAGGTACGAGAAACGACAGCCGAATTGTTGAAGTTAGCCAAAACCAATGGGATCGCAATTTTCATTGTCGGACATGTGACCAAAGAAGGATCGATCGCAGGACCGCGGATGTTAGAACATATGGTGGATACAGTGCTGTATTTTGAAGGTGAAAAACACCATAGTTTCCGCATTTTGCGGGCGGTCAAAAATCGTTTTGGTTCCACCAATGAAATTGGTATTTTCGAGATGGAAGAAGGTGGGCTGAAAGAAGTGGCCAACCCATCACAAGTCTTTTTGGAAGAACGCTTAGAAGGCGCAACCGGGTCTGCTATCGTTGTGGCGATGGAAGGCAGTCGACCAATATTGGTCGAGATTCAAGCTTTAGTCACCCCAACGATGTTTGGCAATGCCAAGCGTACAACGACTGGTTTAGATTTCAATCGCGTGTCACTGATCATGGCTGTATTGGAAAAACGTGCTGGTTTGCTCTTACAAAACCAGGATGCCTACCTAAAAGCGGCGGGTGGTGTTAAATTGAATGAACCAGCCATCGATTTGGCGATCGCAATCAGTATCGCTTCTAGTTACAAAGAAAAAGGCACAAGCCCGACCGAATGCTTTATTGGTGAAATCGGCTTGACCGGTGAGATTCGTCGGGTCAATGCCATTGAGCAGCGGGTGAAAGAAGTACAAAAATTAGGCTTTACCAAGGTGTATTTGCCAAAAAACAATTTAACTGGCTGGAAACCGCCAAAAGGCATTGTAGTAGAAGGTGTGTCCACATTGTCTGAAACCCTACGTAAAGTCTTTCGTTGAATGTATGTGAATATTCGCAAGAATCAGCCGCTTCATGGCTTCATTGGTTCTTGCCGATGTTCCCTTTCAATAGCAGCAAACAATGGCCAATTCAAAGGCAATTGAAGTAAAAAACATGTGAGCATGGAGGAAATTATATGCAGAATCGAGTCATTACCGCACTCATGGTGCTGGCAGGTGCAAGTTTAGGGATCTCATTGATGCCTGTTGCATGGCAGACCATTGGGCAGGACCGAAATCAATGGCTGAACAATAATATTACTAATAGTTTGCTTGGAGCCCTTATTTTCTTTTTATTATCTTTGCTATTAGCCAAATATATTGCAGCTGGTATTCGTAAAATCGAAGAAAAACTAAGTGAATTGAGCTTGACCTATTTGCTGTTTGGCGCAATTGGTGCCATTATCGGCTTGATGATTGGTGTCATCGTATCGATTCCTTTTTATAACTGGGATATTCCCTTTATCAATGGGATCGCACCGATTTTAGTCATGGCATTATTAGGGTATCTAGGGTTCCAAATCGGTACGACACGAATCGAAGAATGGAAGAAAGTCTTTGCACCGAAAAATAAGAAAACAGACACCCAAGAAGAACAACAAATGTTAGAACGAAAAATCGCAGATCATTTTCATAAATACAAAATATTAGATACAAGTGTCATCATTGATGGACGTATTTATGACATTGCAAAAACTGGCTTTTTAGAAGGTGTTTTGCTGATTCCCAATTTTGTCCTCTATGAGTTACAATATATCGCTGATTCTGGCGATAGCTTGAAACGGGTACGCGGGCGTCGAGGCTTGGATATTTTAAACGCGCTGCAAAAAGAAGATGGCATCGAAGTTGAGATGTATGAAGGCGACTTTGAAGATATTTCCGAAGTGGACAGCAAACTAATCAAGTTGGCCAAGCTGTTGGATGGCGTTGTGGTCACCAACGACTATAACTTGAATAAAGTTTCTGAGTTTCAAAATGTACCGGTCTTGAATATCAATGCGCTGGCCAATGCAGTCAAACCGGTTGTGATTCCTGGAGAAAATATGCACGTCCTAGTTGTAAAAGCTGGTACAGAGCGGCAACAAGGGGTTGCGTATCTTGATGATGGAACCATGGTAGTCGTTGAAGATGGGCAGCATTACATGAATGAACATATCGATGTGGTTGTGACGAGTGCCTTGCAGACGGCTGCAGGACGAATGATTTTTGCAAAACCGGCGCATTCAGGCCGCGGGATCGATAACCACGATACAGCAAAGACAGAGAAGTAATTGAGGGCAACTGGCGTAAAATATGCCAGTTGCCTTTACTATTTTGCCTATTGATTGTACAATTCTAGCTGAGGGTCCTGTTTTTTTTGATATGTTTGATAAACAGACCAATATGCGTTCAAACAATAGCTATTGTTTGAAAATTAGATGAAGGAAGAGGAAAACAATGACGAAAGTACGTGTACGTTACGCGCCAAGTCCAACAGGACATCTACACATCGGCAATGCCCGGACGGCTTTATTCAACTATTTATTTGCCCGTCACAACGATGGTGATTTTATCATCCGCATCGAAGATACGGATCAAAAACGAAATATTGAAGACGGTGAAAAAAGCCAGTTAGAAAACCTGAAATGGCTAGGAATGGATTGGGATGAATCCCCTGCTGAACCAGGTGCTTACGGCCCTTACCGTCAATCAGAACGCGGAGAGCTTTATCAACCGCTGATCGATCAATTGCTTGCAAGCAACCGTGCCTATAAATGCTATTGTACAGAAGAAGAGCTGGAAGCTGAACGAGAAGGCCAAAGAGCCCGTGGTGAAATGCCACATTATGGCGGCACATGTGCCAATTTGACGCCTGAAGAACAAGCTGAAAAAGAAGCGCAAGGCTTAGAGCCGGTTATTCGCTTCCGTGTGTCTCGTAATACTGAATACAAATTCCAAGATATGGTCAAAGGTGAAATCGTCTTTGAATCAGACAATGTTGGTGGTGATTTTGTCATCCAAAAACGTGATGGCATGCCGACTTACAACTTTGCCGTTGCAGTCGACGACCACCATATGAAAATCACTCATGTGTTGCGTGGAGACGATCATATTGCGAATACACCAAAACAATTGATGATTTACGAAGCATTTGGTTGGCAAGCACCAGAATTTGGTCATATGACACTGATCATCAACAGCGAAACTGGGAAAAAATTAAGCAAACGGGATGAATCGATCTTACAATTTATCGAACAATACCGCGAACTTGGTTATTTACCTGAAGCAATGTTCAATTTCATTGCATTATTAGGCTGGTCGCCAGTTGGGGAAGAAGAAATCTTCTCTCAAGAAGAATTGATCAAAATCTTCGATCCAGAACGCTTGAGCAAATCTCCGGCTGCATTTGATGCGAAGAAATTAGAATGGGTCAACAATCAATATATGAAACAAATGGACTTGGAAGAATTAACAGCTATGTGTGTGCCTTATCTAGTCAAAGCTGGTCGGATCGATGAAGCAACTGCTGCTGATAAACAAGATTGGCTGCAAAAAATCGTTTCATTGTATCAACCACAAATGAGCTATGCCGCGCAAATCGTTGATTTATCTGACTTATTCTTTGAAGAACATCCTGTTTTAGATGATGCAGCAAAAGAAGTATTGGCAGGTGAGACAGTACCGACTGTCTTACAAGCATTCAAAGAAAAATTGAGTGCATTGCCAGTTGTTGAAGCGGCGGCTGTCAAAGCAGCAATCAAAGAGATTCAAAAAGAAACAGGCATCAAAGGCAAGAACTTGTTCATGCCGATCCGTGTAGCCGTTTCAGGTCAAACCCACGGACCAGAATTACCAGATACTGTTGAATTATTAGGGAAAGAAAAAGCCCTTGATCATTTAAATAACGTATTATAAACACATTGAATAGACGAAGTACTGTTGCTTTTATTTTAGAGAGATCACGGGTGGTGCAAGTGATCATAAAAGGATGGGAAATGCACCTATGAGTGGCTTTGGCGCAAGTCAAAGACGGCCTAGCGGACGTTACCCGCTTTGAGGCAGGCTATTGTCTGCAAACAAAAGTGGGACCACGCAGGAAAGCGTCTTTTGGATAAGGAAACTTATTTGAAAGACGTTTTTTTTGTACATAAAGCGCGCATAAAGCAGGTGAAAAGATGACTTGGTTCAAAAAAGCAATCGCGGCAACAAAACAATATGATCCTTCTGCACGTTCAACATTGGAGATCGTGGTGACGTATCCAGGATTTCATGCACTATTCTGGCATCGCTGGGCGCACTTTTTATTTCGCCATCACTTGTATTTCATTGCGAAAGTGACCGCCCAATTTTGGCGTATGCTTACAGGGATTGAGATTCACCCTGGGGCACAGATTGGCCAAGGGGTGTTTATTGATCACGGCATGGGTGTTGTGATTGGTGAAACAGCGATCGTAGAAGATGATGTCGTCTTATTCCATGGCGTGACATTAGGCGGTACGGGCAAGGATCGCGGCAAGCGGCATCCAACAATCAAAAAAGGGGCATTTATATCCGCCCATGCGCAGATTTTAGGGCCAGTGACTATTGGTGAACGGGCCAAAATCGGGGCGAGTGCAGTTGTATTGACTGATATCCCAGCAGATGCAACGGCTGTCGGTATTCCTGCACAAGTCGCACGAATCAAAGGAAAGAAGGTTATCCATAATGATAAAAATTTATAATACACTGACACGTCAAAAAGAAGAATTCCAGCCATTAGTCCCTAATAAAGTGAAGATGTACGTGTGCGGACCAACTGTCTATAACTATATCCATATCGGCAATGGCCGCAGTACCGTTTCATTTGATACGATCCGCCGTTATTTTGAATATCGCGGGTATGAAGTGGATTATTTGATGAATTTTACGGATGTCGATGATAAAATCATTCGAGCAGCCAAAGAATTAGAAACAACGGCACCCGCCGTCGCAGAGCGCTTTATTGCCGCATTCAATGAAGATACCGCCGCATTGAATGTCAAACCAGCTACGATGAATCCACGAGTGATGGATCATATCGACGATATCATTGCGTTTATTGCTGCGCTAGTTGAAAAAGGCTATGCTTATCCTGTGCAGGGGGATGTGTACTATCGTACCCGCAAGTTTGCGACGTATGGTCAATTGAGCGATCAGTCTATCGATGAGTTAGAGGTAGGTGCAAGTCAACGTACCGGTGATGAGCAGCAAATCAAAGAAGATCCTTTAGATTTTGCCTTGTGGAAAGCGGCGAAAGAAGGGGAGATTTCTTGGGCATCTCCGTGGGGACCGGGACGACCAGGCTGGCATATCGAATGTTCAGTGATGGCCACCAAACATTTAGGGGATACCATTGACATCCACGGTGGGGGGCAAGATTTGACTTTCCCGCATCATGAAAATGAAATTGCCCAGAGCGAAGCCAAAACCGGTCACACGTTTGCGCATTACTGGATGCACAATGGCTATGTGACGATTGGGGAACAAGAGGAAAAAATGAGCAAATCTCTTGGAAACTTCGTGACGGTCCATGATATGATCCAACAAGTCGACCCTCAAGTATTGCGCTTTTTCTTGGCAACAACACAATACCGGCGACCAATCAGATACAGTGAAACGACCGTTAGAGAAGCAGAGACCAATCTGCAAAAATTGCGTACCACTTATGAAAACGCCCGTTTCCGCTTAGCAAATCGTGGGACCGATGAAGCAAAAACCAGCGAAGTGCCCGTTTTGGCAGATTTTGAAGCGCGGTTTATCACAGAAATGGATGATGATTTCAATGCGGCCAATGGGATCACTGTCGTTTATGAACTGGCAAAATGGATCAATCTAGCCACAGAAGATCCGACGATTGATTTGGCTGTTTTGGCGGCGGCAGTCACCAAATTCAGTGCGTGGTTAAGTGTTTTTGGTATCTACTTTGTGACAGATACCTTACTAGATGAAGATATCGAAGCGTTGATCAATGAACGGATCGCTGCCCGTCATGCCAAAGATTTTGCCCGCAGTGATCAAATCCGTGATGAGTTGAAAGAACAAGGAATCATTTTGGAAGATACAGCGCAAGGAACAAGATGGAGAAGAGACGCATGAGAGATTACAAACAATTGAATGGTTTGGCATTGGCCTATGTGGGTGATGCAATCTACGAAGTCTATATTCGTGATTATTTAGTGGCACAAGGACAAACTAGACCCAATCAGCTGCATCATATGGCCACGCATTATGTTTCTGCCAAAGCACAAGCAGCATTGATCCAAAAAATGCTGGACGATGAGATACTAACAGAAGAAGAATATGATTTTTACCGTCGCGGCCGCAACAGTAAGAGTCATACCGGAGCCAAAAATGCCGATATAACCACCTATCGCATTGCTACAGGCTTTGAATCATTGATCGGGTATTTGCACCTGACAGAACAAAAGGAACGCTTAGACGAGCTGATAGCTTGGTGTATTAAGAAAGTAGGAGAAGATGATGCGAGAAAAACAACAAAGAAACCGCCCCAACAAAAAAAACGCTAAACCTAGAAACGATCGGCCAAAGGAAACAAGTACAGAAGCGGTTGAAGATAATTTCGTCTTCGGTTTCCACGCCGTAACGGAAGCCTTAAAAGAAGGGCGAGGCAATAAATTATTCTTATCAGAAGATGCCCGCGGTGAAAAAATCGATACCTTGAAGGAAGCAGCTCGAGAACAAGCTGTCCCAGTCAAATGGGTACCAAAACAAAAATTGGATCTTATGAGCGATCAAGGCGTGCATCAAGGGATGTTATTGGCCATCACACCTTATCAATATTTGACCCTTGATGAGTTGTTGGAACAAACCAAAGAAAACCCGATTTATCTGATTTTGGATAATCTAGAAGATCCCCACAATTTTGGGTCTATTTTAAGAACAGCAGATGCCAGTGGGATTGATGGTGTTATTATTCCTAAACATCGGGCAGTCGGTATTACCCCGGTTGTCGTCAAGACATCTACTGGTGCAGTTGAGCATGTTCCAGTGGCACGAGTAACCAATCTGACCCAAGCCATTCAACAATTAAAAAAAGCCGGTTTCTGGATTTTTGGTACTGATATGGCGGGTAGTGATTATCGTACGTGGAATGCCCAAGGTTCAGTTGGTCTGATCATTGGCAACGAAGGCCGGGGCATGGGAGAAGGACTCAAAAAAGAGGTCGATCAAATGTTGACGATTCCGATGACTGGGCATGTCCAAAGTTTGAATGCCAGTGTTGCTGCTGGATTGTTGATGTATCAAGCGTACACGAGTCGAAATGGGGTTTCTTAATGAAGAATCCCCTGCTGATCGTTGATGGCTATAATATGATCGGTGCATGGCCGGAACTTGTGTTGTTAAAAAATCAAGATCGTTTGGAAGATGCAAGAGAAGCGTTGCTCCATCGTTTATCCAACTATTCAAAATACGAAGGATTAAAAATAATCGTTGTCTTTGATGCGCAACTGGTGCCCGGTGTTACGCAAAGTTATACGAAGTACCAACTTGAGGTGATTTTCACCGAAGAAGGGGAAACGGCAGATAGCTATATTGAGCGCGTTGCCGGTGAATTAAACAACCGTTTGACGCAAGTGACAGTAGCAACGAGTGATTTGGCTGAACAATGGGTGATCTTTTCCCAAGGTGCCTTACGGACATCTGCCCGTGAACTTTATAAAAGTATCGAGAAGACCGAAAAGGATATCCATCAGCATCAAACAGATCTGTCTTTTAAAGACTTTCGACGCAACTCACCTTGGACAGCGGAGCAGTTGGCAGAGCTGAATAAGAAATTGCATGATTTGAGTTAGGGACAAAATTGAACTGGCAAATGAGAAGATAGGGGAACCGTTTATGTTACGCTCTTTTTGTATTCAAACACATACAAAAGGAGTGACATGAATGGCAAGTACAGAAAGGCAATACTCGGATTATTTTGAAGAGAAGTTTCGACAATACCAGCCAGTGGTAGAAATTCTTTATAAGAAATACTACTTGAGAGATTACGATTTCGATGATTGGCTGCAAGAAGGTCGCATCGTATTTGATAAGTGCCTCAAGGCGTATGATCCTGATAAAGGAACCACGATCGGTGTCTTGTTCAAGCGCTCCTTCGAAAATCGTATCTGCAGTCTGTTGCGTATCCAGCAAGCACAAAAACGCAAAGCGCAAGCGGATGCATGCTCATTGGAAGAGAAAATCGCCAATGAAGGTGGACACTTTTTAACAGACAATAATCGTCAAAAAGAACAGATCGAAGCGCAAATGATCATTCATGATGCATTGCCAAGTTACCCGAAAGAACTTTCCCAACTTGAAGGATTGGTTATAATGAATTTCCTCAAAGGATTAGAACTTGAACAAATTGCTGCGCAAGAAAAACTTCCCTACGACAAGATAAAAAGCGCTTTCAATCGTGGCAGATCAAAGATGATAACGCTTTTTATGGAAGGTTCATAAAAATCTTATTGAAACGACATTTATTTTGTGGTAAACTTGAAATTTTCTGCCATTCGTGGTATGATGTTACTCGAGGTGAATGCGATGCCAACAACTTTAGCAACGATCAAGAAAGATTTAGAATGCCGTATCGGTAGTGAGATTATGCTGGTTGCTCAAACTGGACGTAAGCGTCAAACCGAGCGTCGCGGTGTTTTGACAGAGACATATCCTTCTGTTTTTGTCGTAGATTTGGATCCAAATGAAAATTCATTTGAACGCGTTTCTTACAGCTATTCCGATATCTTAACAAGAACAGTTGAAATTGAATTTTTATCAGAAGCAGTGTAATGACAGAAGAGTTGACGATTGTTGACTCTTTTTTGTTTTTTAATGAAAGGGGGCATGACATGTGTTTGTATGTAAACAATTAAGTGCAATGTCAGCTGATACTTTTTGCCGGTTGGCACAAGTACGTACCGCTGTCTTTGTAGTAGAACAAGCATGTGCTTATCAAGAAATCGATGCCATCGATCAAAGAGCCTATCATTTATGGGCCGCCGATGAGCAAGAAACGATCATCTCTTATGCCCGTATCTTTTTACAAGATGAGGTCGTCCATTTTGGGCGTGTGCTTGTTGCACCAGCGTATCGCGGTCAAGGAGAAGGCCATCGCTTGCTGCAAGCAATCTTGCACCAGATTCAGACCCTTTATCCAATGCGCGAGATCCGTATCGAAGCACAAGCGCATTTGGCGGGATATTATGGCCAGTATGGCTTTGAATCAATCAGTGCACCCTATGAAGAAGATGGTATCTTGCATATCCGCATGAAAAAAGAATCCTTCGCCAACTAGAACGCTTCTAGTGGGAAAGGATTCTTTTGTTTATTGCTCTGTTTTGGTATCAAATAACTGATCCAATTGTTCATTTGGCAAAGTGCCAGTTGTCTGTGCTTTTAATAAGTCGCGAATTTCTTCTAAATAGTCTTCAGCAGTGATTTCTGGCGCTACTTCTTCCTCTTCTTGAGGATGCAAGTTGCGTAATTTGTTGACTGCTTTGACGATCAAGAATAAAACAAAAGCTGTAATCAAGAATGTAATAAGAGCATTAATCACTTGACCAAAGTCAAATACAACATTTTCCTTTGGTGATAAAACAAGACCTGCAAAGGCATCTGCACTGCCAAATAGAGACAATACCCACGTCACGAGCGGTGTCAGCAATCCTTCAACTAAACTCGTCACGATAGCAGTAAAGGCACTCCCAATCACAACCCCTATCGCTAAATCGATGACATTGCCACGCAAAATAAATTCTTTAAATTCTTTGATCATAACATTTCCCTCCTAAACTCTATACATAGTATAGCGAAAAAGCGAGGAATGTTAAAAAAAAACGCTCGCGAATCAAAGACATCCCTTGTTTCAAGGAGAAATGAGACGGGCTATGCTATAATTGAGAAGATAATCTTTGTTATGAGAAGGGGTGTCATATGACCATCGAACTAAAAAAAGGCGTCCGCTTGACGGTATTGCCAACACAAAAATACAAAACGATTCGGATGTTCGTCCGTTTCACTGCGCCATTAGATGTCGCCCAGACAGCCAAGCGCACATTGTTAACGAGTCTGTTAGAAACAACGAGTTTCGCGTATCCGACCCAAACAGCCTTCAGCAGTAAATTGGCTGAATTATACGGAGCTAGCTTCGGTATGAATGTCAATAAACGAGGCAATCTTCACCAGGTCAATGCTGCGATGTCATTGGTCAACGGAAAATACGTAGCGGATACTACTCTGCTCTCAGAAGCCGTAGCGTTTCTTGAACAAGTACTGTTTCATCCCAATGCACAAGGGAATCGCTTTGATGAAAAACACTTTACCACGGAAAAAAACAATTTGATTTCCTACATGAAGAGTGTGGTGGAAGATAAACAAGCGCTGGCTTCATTGGCACTGCAAGAATTATACTTCGCCAATGATCCCCACCAAAAGTATCCGAGTTTTGGCAGACCTGAAGATTTGACCGAGGTCACGGCAGCTGATTTATATCAAACCTATCAGGCCATGATCAATGAGGATCAAATCGATATTTTTGTGATAGGCGATGTAGAAGAACAGGCGGTTCAGTCGCTCTTTGAACAACTGCCTTTTACCGATCGGACAAGCAAAGAAACTGCTGTCTTCTATCAACAACCAGCGGAAAATGTAATACGAGAAAAAATGATTAGAGAACCGATCACGCAAGCCAAATTAAATTTGGCCTACCACACAGATGTGTATTACGATCAAGCGGATCGGATCGCGTTTATGGTTTTCAATGGTCTTTTTGGCGGATTTCCTCATTCTAAATTGTTTATGAATGTGCGAGAAAAAGCGAGTTTAGCCTACTATGCGTCAAGCAGCATCGATACATTCCGTGGCTATCTATCCGTCCAAACAGGCATTGATGGTCAAAACCGCGACCAAGTCTTCAAATTGATCGAGGCACAATTGCAAAGCTTGCAACAAGGGGAGGTCACTGCCGAAGAACTCGCGCAGACAAAAGCTATGCTGAAAAATCAATATTTGCTATCATTGGATAACCCGCAAGCATTGATCGAGACCGCCTACTTGAATCAATGGGTACCAGGTTCTGAGATGACCGAAGACACATTTATGCAGCGTCTGGAAAATGTCAGCATCGCTGATGTTAAACGCCTGGCACAACACGTGCACTTGCAAGGAATATTCTTTTTAGATAAGGAGGCAGCGCATGAATAAAAAAGTCTATCAACAAATCAATGAAACGCTTTATGAAGAAGTATTAGACAATGGCCTCAAGGTATTTTTATTGCCAAAAGCCGACTTTCATAAAACATATGGGCTGTTTAGCACAAATTATGGTTCTGTTGACAATCATTTTGGGTATCAGCCAGATGAACTGACACAAGTTCCGGACGGCATTGCCCATTTCCTTGAACACAAATTGTTTGAAAAAGAAGACGGTGATGTCTTCCAAAAATTTGGTCAGCAAGGGGCCTCAGCAAATGCCTTTACCAGCTTTACCAAAACCAGTTATCTATTTTCAGCGACAGATCAAATCAAGCAGAATTTACTAACTTTGCTTGATTTCGTCCAAGCGCCTTATTTTACAGAGGAAACCGTTGAAAAGGAAAAAGGTATCATCGGACAAGAAATCCAAATGTATGATGATGATCCAAACTGGCAACAGTTCTTTGGGATCATCAAAAATCTCTATCCAAAGCATCCACTGCATATCGATATTGCTGGTACTGTGGCAAGTATTGCGGATATCACCGCCGAGGATTTGTATCTTTGCTACAATACATTTTATCACCCGAGCAATATGGTCTTATTTATCGTAGGCAATATCGACCCAGAAGAAACAATGGCTTGGATTAAAGAGAATCAAAAAGAGAAAGTATTTCCTGAAGCAAAAGAGATCATTCGTCAATATCCGACAGAGACTATAGCGGATATTCGACCAGAGTCACGGATGGAGATGCCAGTCATGCGTCCAAAGGGTGTCTTGGGGATCAAAGGCGCGATGGACAAACTGCCGACTGAAGGGCGGGAGTTGTTGCGCTTCAAGAATGCATTGAATCTATTGTTCCAAATGCTCTTCGGCACTACATCAGCCAATTATTTACGTTTATATGATGATGGCACAATCGATGATACCTTTGGCTTTGAAGTGAATTTGGATCGAGGATTTTATTTTGCAGATTTTTCTGGCGACTCAGAAACGCCGCAAGACATGTTGGCAGAAGTTGAAAAGATTTTGCTACGTGCTGCAGAAGACCCAGAGATCAACCAAGAAAATCTAGATTTACTAAAGAAAAAAATGCTAGGGAAATATTTCCAATCGTTGAATTCGTTGGAATTTATCGCCAACCAATTTACACAAAGTCTATTTGGTGATACCACACTCTTTGACTTGCCAGAAGTGATTCAATCCATCACTTTAGCAGATGTCAAAGCAGCGGGAGCCTCTTTTATCGATCCAACTTCCTTTAGTCGTTTTTATATGTATCCATCAGAATCAAATACACCTATCGGATAGAGATGGGTTGAATATGCGTTATTTTTGAATATCTTTGACCTGAAAGTTGATGGAAGGCATAAAACAGCATCAATGCCAAATCAAGTTTGGGTCAAGATATTCTTTTTATTACGAATAACCATCAATTTTTAGAAAAAGTATTAAATTTTGTTTGCGAGTTAAAGGCAGCGTGGTCTAAGGGTTTTCTTTTATGGTATTCTTTAAGCATTGAAGTAAAAACTTTTTTTCTTGTTTTTCAAAAAAAATCTAGAAAAAAATGTTATATTTAGTAAGCAAGAAGGAAGCAAGAATAGGATTCTATTCAACAACTTTTTTGACTAAGATGATTAAAGACTGGAGTAGATGAGCGAGTGGCCAACGAAACAACGATTGGAACGAAATTACGGCAAGCCCGTTTAGATAAAAATATGTCATTGATTGAATTGCAGCAAATGACCAAAATCCAAAAGCGCTATTTGGAAGCAATCGAAGCAGATCAATTTGCACAATTGCCAGGTACTTTCTATGTGCGGGCATTTATCCGTCAATATGCTGCGGCGGTTGGAGAAGATGGAGATAAGTTGGTGGCTGTGTTTGACGGCAAAGAAACATTGTCAGCGCCATTACCTAAAAGACCGCAACCGGAAACAGTCAGTGGTTCTCGCAAAGCACAACATGTAGCAGAAAAGAACAGCTCTTTTGTCATTCGTTATTTGCCGATGATATTATTGGGTTTGGTCGCTGTGACCATTATTAGTATTGTGGGGTATATGGCTTGGCAAGACCGCAATGCGTCACCCATGATCCAAGGCAGTTCTTCTTTAGTTGTCGAGAATTCTGCATCTGATTCTTCCTCAACAGAAAATACCAGTAGTACCGCAAGCAGTTCCAGTACTGTCGAATCGACAACTGAAAGTTCTGCCGAAAAAGAGATGACTTTGACAGCCAGCAATTCTTCACAATCTGCAATCACGATCGATGTCAAAGATGCCGAAGCACCATTGACATTGACATTTACCGGTGTCGATGGGCGTTGCTGGATCGGTGTGCAAGTAGATGGTGCTTATGTTTACCAATACACATTGACTGCTGGTGAAACCCAAACTACCACTTTACCTGAAGGTGCCGACAATGCGGTTCTGACTCTAGGAGCCAGCCAGTATGTAACGATTGAAGCCAATGGCCAAACGGTCGATTTTACTGATCCTCAATATGAATCACTACAAAAAACTGTCAATATGACGATCAGTTATGCAGATACTGCAGAATAAAAAAGTATATATAACCGACAATGAAGCAAAATCAGTGGCACCTTTGGCTGATTTTACGTACAATAGTCGGGAGAGAGGAGTTTATTTCGTGAACTTACCCAATCAATTAACCGTCTTACGTATTTTTATGATCCCGATATTTATTCTGGTCTTGGTATTGCCCATTGATTTAGGCACTATGACCGTGGGAGATGTTGTGTTGCCTACCACCCATCTAGTCGCAGCGATTTTGTTTGCTGCCGCAAGTATCACAGATTGGTTGGATGGCAAAATTGCGCGTTCAAGAAATTTAGTGACCAATTTTGGTAAATTTGCCGATCCTTTAGCAGATAAGATGCTGGTCATGACTGCGTTCATCATGCTTGTTGAATTAGACAAAGCACCAGGATGGGTCGTATCGATCATTATTTGCCGCGAATTGGCGGTAACTGGTCTGCGCTTGCTATTAGTAGAACAAAGCGGTGAAGTGATGGCTGCTGCTTGGCCAGGTAAAATCAAAACGGCCACACAAATGGTGGCAATCATATTCTTATTCGTCAACAATTTGCCATTCGCATTGATCGGCATTCCAGTGGATCAAATCATGTTGTATCTATGTTTGATTTTCACCATTTATTCAGGAGTCGATTATTTCATCAAAAATACAGATGTCTTTAAAGGCTCAATGTAAGATTGTAAAGTTCAGAAGTTTTCTGGACTTTTTTTGTCAGTTAAAACAATCAAGTGCGTACTTGTATATGAAGGAGCAATAACATGAAAGCAGAAATCATCGCAGTCGGAACAGAATTACTTTTAGGACAGGTGGTGAATACCAATGCGACGTTCTTATCAGAGGAATTAGCCGCACTAGGCATCGATGTCTATTACCACAGTGTAGTTGGAGATAATCCAGAGCGATTGTCAGAGTTATTGGTCACTGCCGACAAGCGCAGTGAGTTGATTGTATTATGCGGCGGTTTAGGGCCAACAGAAGATGATTTGACCAAACAGGTCACTGCTCAACACGTAGGGCAAGAATTGGTGAGAGATCCCGCAGGTTATGCGCAATTAGAAGCCTTCTTTAAAACGAGAAAGGGTATCATGACCGAGAACAATTTGCGGCAAACCCTCGTCTTCAAAGACGGAATCCCACTGCCGAATAACAATGGCTTAGCTGTAGGCATTTTTTATCAAGATGAGACCCATACATACTTGCTGTTGCCTGGTCCGCCAAGCGAGTTGAAAACAATGGTATTAGAACAAGTCAATCCATTGTTGAAACGTGCCTTCCCCCAAAAAGAACAGTTGATTTCTCGTGTCTTGCGTTATTATGGGATTGGCGAATCTGCATTAGCTGCGGAGCTGGCCGATTTGATCAATGAACAAACCAATCCGACCATAGCCCCTTACGCGAAGCCCAATGAGGTCACGTTGCGTCTGACTGTGAAAACATCGGATCCAAAACAAGGCATCAAGCAGCTAGATCAATTGGAAAGTGTGATCCAAAACCGCGTCGGCAGATTCTTTTATGGGTATGGAGAACAAAACGCACTCGTAAATGTTGTGGTTGATCTATTGAAGCAAAAAGGAAAAACGGTCACAGCGGCAGAAAGCTTGACGGCTGGTTTGTTCCAATCTACCTTAGGGACGGTTCCAGGTGTGTCTGAGGTCTTTCCAGGGGGCTTTGTGACTTACTCAGCAGCAATGAAGAGTAAACTCTTAGACATCGATCCAGTGTTGCTGACGCAGCATGGCACAGTCAGCCGTGCATGTGCTGAAGCAATGGCTGTACAAGCACGGCGAGCAGCAGGGACGGACTATGCGGTTTCTTTTACAGGGGTTGCAGGTCCTGAGCCTTTAGAAGGTCAGCCAAAAGGGACTGTGTGGATCGCGTTAGCTTCCGAATCAGGGGTGACTAGTGATGTGTATACCTTTAGCCGTGACCGCGCCTACATTCGGCATAGTGCAGTTATGGCGGGCTTAGATTTAATACGTAAGGAATTATTAAGGTAATGCGAATGTTTGTTCGTTTTTTCTTGCAATTTTATGTGAGAAGGGCTATTATTATCTTATGAATGACACACGAAAGTGATGACTATATAAGGGGGATTATCCGTTTGGCAGATGATCGTAAAGCAGCCTTAGATGCTGCGCTAAAGAAGATTGAGAAGAACTATGGTAAAGGTGCCGTGATGAAACTTGGTGAGAAAGTAGACCAGCAAATTTCTACGATCCCAAGTGGTTCATTGGCGTTGGACGTTGCATTAGGTGTAGGCGGCTTTCCAAGAGGTCGGATCATTGAAGTCTATGGTCCAGAAAGTTCAGGTAAGACAACAGTTGCTTTACATGCCATTGCGGAAGTCCAAAAAAATGGCGGAACTGCAGCCTTTATCGATGCAGAGCATGCATTAGATCCACAATATGCACAAAAACTAGGCGTGAACATCGATGATTTGCTTCTATCACAACCTGATACAGGTGAACAAGGATTAGAAATCGCTGATGCACTGGTTTCCAGTGGCGCTGTTGATATTGTCGTGATCGACTCAGTCGCTGCGTTAGTACCACGCGCAGAGATCGATGGCGAAATGGGTGATGCCCATGTCGGCTTGCAAGCGCGTTTGATGTCACAAGCATTGCGTAAACTATCTGGATCGATCAACAAAACCAAAACGATTGCGATTTTTATCAACCAAATTCGTGAAAAAGTCGGTATCATGTTCGGTAACCCAGAAGTAACGCCTGGTGGTCGGGCGTTGAAATTCTACGCGACGATTCGTTTAGAAGTACGTCGTGCAGAACAATTGAAATCAGGTACTGATATCATCGGGAACCGCACAAAAATCAAAGTAGTCAAAAATAAAGTGGCGCCACCATTCAAAGTCGCTGAAGTAGATATGATGTACGGTTTAGGTATTTCTCAAGAAGGTGAATTGTTGGATATGGCAGTGGAGAAAGATATCGTAGACAAGAGCGGTGCTTGGTATGCTTATAAAGGGGATCGTATTGGACAAGGTCGTGAAAACGCCAAAAACTATATGCGTGAACATCCAGAAATGATGCAAGAAGTTTCTACACGGGTTCGAGATGCCTATGGTATCGGTACGGGTGAAACGATTGAGATCGAAGAAGGGCAAGATGAATTGCCATTAGATGAATAATCTTCAAATAAAAACGAGCCAAACAACTTTGTTGTTTGGCTTTTTGGTTATCAGTTCCTTAAAACAAACGGTTATTGTCTTTGTAAAAAGCGATGTATAAAGCACGTTGCATATCATTTAAAAGTTGACACTCTTGTGTTCAAACATTAGAATAAACTTATGTGGTTTTCCACATAGCGGTAGACTATTGATAATTTTGTTATCATTTACTTATCAAAACTACAAAATATTTAAAAAGATAGTATGGAGGTGGATTCATTGGAACTACTTTACATTCTCCTCGCTATCATCGGTTTAATTGTCGGTCTTGGATTAGGAGTTTTTGTGACGAAATCTCGTCATGAGAAAGAAATCAACGGTGCACAGAATTCAGCAACTGGGATTATCGAAAGCGCTAAGAAAGAAGCAGAAACTCTAAAAAAAGAAGCATTGTTAGAAGCTAAGGAAGAAAATCAGAAGTATCGGTCAGAAATTGAAAGTGAGTTGAAAGAAAGCAAACTTGATTTAAAATCACAGGAAAATCGGATACTCCAAAGAGAACAAGTCCTTGATCGCAAGGATGATTCTTTGGAAAAACGAGAACGCTCACTTGAAGATAAAGAAGGCAGACTTAGTGAGAAACAACAATTAATTGACGAGCGAGAAAAAGAAGTAGAAAACTTAATCGATGGACAACAGCAAGAACTTGAACGAATCGCTGCTTTGTCTAGAGATGATGCAAAAGAACTGATCATGAAATCAACAGAAGAAGAACTCAATCATGAGTTGACGATCATGGTCAAAGAAGCAGAGCAACGTGCCAAAGAGGAAGCAGATCGAAAAGCGAAAAATCTGTTATCACTTGCTATCCAACGTTGTGCAGCTGATCAAGTCTCAGAAACAACCGTTTCTGTCGTTTCATTGCCAAATGATGAAATGAAAGGGCGTATCATTGGACGAGAAGGACGGAATATCCGTACTTTGGAAACATTGACGGGGATTGACTTGATCATCGATGATACACCAGAAGCAGTCGTTCTTTCTGGTTTCGATCCAATTCGTCGTGAAATTGCCCGGATGACCCTTGAGAAATTGATTCAAGACGGTCGTATCCATCCGGCACGTATCGAAGAAATGGTTGAAAAATCACGGAAAGAAATGGATGAAAATATTCGCGAATTCGGCGAACAAGCTGCATTTGAAGTTGGCGCCCACACATTGCATCCTGATTTGATCAAGATTTTGGGTCGCTTGCGTTTCCGTACCAGTTACGGACAAAATGTTTTGAACCACTCGATTGAAGTAGCAAAACTAAGTGGTGTTTTAGCTGCTGAATTAGGTGAAGATATCCAGTTGGCCAAACGGGCCGGTTTGTTGCATGATATCGGTAAAGCACTGGATCATGAGATCGAAGGTTCCCACGTTGAGATTGGCGCTGAGTTAGCAGCCAAATACAAAGAGAATGCAACAGTGATCAATGCGATCGCATCTCACCACGGCGATGTCGAAGCCACTTCGGTCATTTCAGTCTTGGTAGCTGCCGCAGACGCACTATCTGCAGCTCGACCAGGTGCACGTAGCGAATCATTAGAAAATTATATCCGTCGTCTGCAAAACTTAGAAAATATCGCCAACAGTTTCAAAGGTGTTGATTCCAGCTTTGCGGTCCAAGCAGGACGTGAAGTACGGGTAATGGTCAAACCTGAACAGATTTCCGACTTAGACGCTGTTCGATTGGTACGTGATATTCGTAAGAAAATTGAAGATGATCTGGATTATCCAGGCCATATCAAAGTAACTGTTATCCGAGAAACCCGGGCAACAGATTACGCGAAATAAAAAAATGCTAGGCATCGTGCCTAGCATTTTTTTATGAAAAGAAGGAAGGTCCCTTTAAAGGATCTTCCTTCTTTTATTTGAGGGATTTGCTTGATCAAATCTTTCTGCGTCGCGCGAAATCAACAAATCGGAATTTGTCTAAGCGATGAATCGATTCTGTATACTCGAAGCAACGCGTATCTTCTAAATAAACCAAGCTGCGGACTGTGACTACGTGTTGATCATCTGGATGCAGATCCATTAAATCACGCAATTCTTTATTTACTGGATCGACCGTAATTTCCTTTTGCGCATAAGCAATCTCTAACCCTAGATCATTTTCGAAATAATCGTATATCGACACTTGTGCCCGTTTCTCCGGCAAAGTTTGAATAATCGAGGCATCTAAGTAGTCTTTATCCAAAATAACCACTTCACCATCGATTTTTCGTTGGCGCACTAGTTTCCAAGATTCAGCAGCAACTGGCCATTCTGTAATCTCATGCAGTTTGGGTGATACTGCTATTTTCCGGATTTCCACCACTTTGGTTTCACTAGGGATGCGCTGGGTTTCTTGCAACTCTCTAAAACTCGTTAGACCAGAAATAGGGAAATCAAAACGGTTAAGGTCCAAAACAATGGAACCTTTGCCTTGTTTTTTTTGAATATAGCCGGCATTCCTCAAGAGATTTAATGCTTTACGAACTGTTTCCCGAGATACACCATACGTTTGAATCAGTTGATTTTCACTTGGCAACAACGTATGGGGGGGATATTCTTTGGCCACGATTTTTTGTTCTAAATCTAAAAATATTTCTTTGAACTTATTCATTCGACAGCCTCCTCACAAGTTATTATAGCGAGGCATTTTTGGAAAAGCAATCTGCTATTTTGATAGCAATTCGTCAATGTTCAACTCTGTCAGTTTTTCGACAATGATATCAGCTCCGTGAAGTTCTTCTCCAGAGTACACACCTACTGCATACATCCCAGCAGCTTTGATTCCATCAATACCCGCTTGCGCATCCTCAAAACCAATTGCTTCAGCAGGATCAATACCTAATGCAAGCGCTGCTTGAACAAAAATCTCTGGATCTGGTTTGCCTTTTTTTAGTGTGGCTGGATCTACGATCGCATCAAAATCTGACATCACGCCAAGCTTATCAAGAATAAATGGTGCATTTTTAGATGCTGAAGCAATCCCGCAAGGAATGTTTTTTTCTTTCGCTTGGTCTAAGAATTCTTTGACACCAGGCAATAGATCATCTGGCGTTAGACTTTGCAGCAGTTGTACATATTGGGTATTTTTTTTGGTTGCCAATGCTTCTTTTTCGATTTCAGTATAAGCATCATTTTTGTTTCCTAGAGATAGAATACGTTCTAAAGAATCCATGCGGCTGATTCCTTTGAGTTGTTCATTAAACTTTAAGTCGATGTCGATGCCGATTTCAGCAGCCAATTCTTTCCAAGCAATATAGTGATATTTGGCCGTATCGGTGATGACACCATCTAAATCAAATACAAAACCTTTTTTCATCTGTAGCACTCCTTTTAGTAAGTAATTGTTTGTGGTTCATTTGGTACTAAATGATATTCAATACCTTTGATAAGAATCGTTTCAGGGCGATCCACTGTAATTGTCAATGTTTCATGTGTAACATTGATCTGGTAATGTACATTTCGGACGCGCAATGAGAAAGCCAATGCTTCCCAAGCTTTTGGCAAGTTAGGTGTGATTTGGACCAATTGTTCTCTGATATCGATACCAGCAAATGTCGTTAAAGGAATAAACAATGTTGCAGCCATCACACCAGCATGGATGCCCTCTGCTGTCGTTCCACCTTGTATGTCACGATAGTCGGAAGATAGCGCTTCTTGGTACAATGACCAAGCCAATTCTTGATTGTCTACCATAGCAGCCAATTGGGCATGGACGATGCGAGAAAGTGTAGAACCATGAGAAGTTCGTTGTAAATAATAGTTGAGATTTTTTTCCACATAATCAGTTGGTAATTCATAATCCAAATCAGTCAAAATTTGATTGACTTGTTGTTTAGAGAAATTATAAAAAATCATCAAACTATCTGCTTGTTTGGCTACTTTATAAGAATCTGCACTCTTGCCTTCCGCATTTAAAATACGGTCCATCCGATAAATATTGCCGTATGTTTCTTTATAATGGTCCCAATCTAGATCTTCCAGTTGGAAATAGCCTTCGAATTGAGCGATAATCCCTTCAGAATCAATCTCTAAACCTAGTTTCGTACGGATAGCAGCCATTGTGTCTAAATCTGTTGCAGTCATTTCAGTTTTTTGTAGAATCGTCTGAAAGGTTTCGGCATCGATCGCTGCTTGCAAATGATCGATTTCTTCAAACAACCATACAACCATCATATTGGTATATGCATTGTTTTTCAAGCCACCGGTTTCGCTATCGGGGTAATTTTCGTGGAATTCATCAGGTCCCATGACTTTATCGATGAAATAGCGCTGTGCTTGGCTATCCCACGTTGCTGCACTTTGCCAGAAATGCGCAATTTCTAACATCAATTCTAAGCCGTAATCCGCCATAAATTGTTTGTCTTTGGTATTGTGCCAATATTGCCAGACGTTGTAAGCGATAGCCAACGAAACATGACGCTGCAAACGGCTATGGTCTTCTTTCCATTCACCACTGATTGGATTCAAATGTAATTCTTGAGATTGTTCACTGCCGTCTAGACCTGATTGCCATGGGAACATTGCACCTTGATAACCGGCTTTTTTGGCATCTGCTTTGGCTGCTGCTAGGCGACGATAGCGATAACGTAAGATTTCTTTCGCTGTATCTGGGAAATGCACAATGTAAAATGGCAGAATAAACAACTCGTCCCAAAAAATATGACCACGGTAAGCTTCACCATGCAGGCCCCGTGCGGTGATGCTGGCATCAAGTGACTCTTGATAGGCATTTGGTGAAGCAGAAACCAACACATGATACGTGTGCAGATTCAGCATTTTTTGCGACATCAAATCTCCTGAAACCTCAATTGCTGCGTCTTGCCATAATGTGCGCCACGCTTGTTGCGATTCTTGATACATTGCATCAAAGCGTGGAAGTTGCAACTCATTCCATGTGGTCGCGGGTTGTTCTTCGTCTGGGCGATAAGCTGCAACTGTGACAGTTTTTTCAAATTGATACGTATGTCCTTCTTCAACAGACAGGAGCAAGGACTGTTTTACAGACGATTCTGATACGTCAGACGTCATCTCTGATAGGGAAATATCGTCTGCAAATAGTTCAGAAGACTGGACGACTGTGATACGTGAGTTTGTGGTTTCTGCGACCAGATGAGCTTTTGTTGCCTCAGCATCTGTCGTAATCACTTGCAAGTGCTGATTGGTCAAACTGCGGTAACGCGCCACGTTATAGTTGTAGACAGCGCCATCTGCTTCACTGATCAATGTGATAGCGCCAGAAAAATTCAACGGCGTAAAGGTGTACATGATACTATACTGATGCACATCCTGCATGTTTGCGATTTTTTTTGTTTCGATTCTGATCCGCTTTTGTTTGCTGGTCTCGATATCAACGGTTGATTGGAATAAACCCGTCCGCAAATCCAATGTTCGTTTGAAAGAGTCGATTTGATTATGGGCAATATCAATCACTTCGCCATCGATTGCAATATACATTTTTTGGAGATTCGGCGCATTGACAAAATCTTCATTGTGGATCGTATGACCAGCAACTTCTGAAGCTGCAGTATTATACAAGCTAGCAATATATAAACCAGGGTAATTTTCTTCGCTGATCGCCATTTCAGGTGTAGTACCGCGCAACCCAATATAACCATTTCCAACAGTGAGCAATGATTCAACAGAATACTCGTCTTTGCCCGGTGTATACCCGTAATACTCTAGTGTCCAAGGAATGGCAGCACTTTTCTCCTCAAATGTCTCTTTTGTACCACAGACAAAAGGCTGATTTAATTTTTCGGTCAACCATTGATCAAGGGAAAACGTGCCTTCTTCATTGGTAAATACAACTGTTTCTGATAGAATGCCGCCAGATTGTGTGTCCTTTAAATAGGATGTAAGTGCCTGTACTCTTTCTAATAACGGTCCTGCAAAAGAAGTTGCTTTGTCATCAGCCTCTTGCAGCAACCACTGCGCATCGGACAATGTAATGATATTCACAGTAGATATCCTCCTTTAAACTTGTCTATACATGCAAAATGATTATATCTTATTTTGTAAGCTTTTACAATTTATCTTGACTGTTTTTTTATTTTTTTTCTGTTCATTTTAAATAAATAATAAAATGAATAGTATTATTTAGGCTTTATTATGCTGAATATAGGGAGTAGTTCATCTATTCTATTTTTTATTTTAAAAAAAACGGCGTGAAACGCTTGCAAAATATAAAATATCCAGTTATGATTATCTCGATATTAAAACATATATATACAAGTGTATATGAAAGGGGTTTATTAGGATGGGTAAGTATCACGATGATGCTGAAAAGCTATTAACGTATGTCGGCGGTAAAGAAAATATCGCGGCAGTCACACACTGTGCCACTCGGATGCGTTTTGTCTTGAATGATCAGTCAAAAGCAGATGAAAAGGCAATCGATGACATTGCAAGTGTAAAGGGAATGTTTACCAATGCTGGGCAGTTTCAAGTAATCATAGGCAACGATGTGTCCTCTTTTTACAATGATTTCACAGCTGTTTCTGGAATTGAAGGCGTTTCAAAAGAGCAAAGCAAGTCAATCGCAAAGAACAACCAAAATCTCGTTCAACGTGCTATCGGTACATTAGCAGAGATTTTCACGCCACTATTGCCAGCAATCATTGTTGGGGGGCTCATGCTTGGTTTGCGGAACTTTTTAGAAGGCGTACCATTAGGCTTTTTAGGTGACCAAACCATCACACAAGCATCTACATTTTGGAATGGCGTCAATGGATTTTTATGGTTGCCTTGTGAAGCAATCTTCCACTTCTTACCAGTAGGGATTACTTGGAGTATCACACGGAAAATGGGTACCACACAAATATTAGGTATTGTTTTAGGTATTACATTGGTTTCACCGCAATTATTAAATGCTTACTCTGTTAGTTCAACAAGTGCTGCAGACATTCTCCAAAATTATACGTGGGACTTCGGATTCTTTACAATTGAAAAAATAGGTTACCAAGCACAAGTTATACCAGCTATGTTGGCCGGTTTCTTATTGGTTTATCTTGAACGATTCTTCCGTAAATGGATTCCAGAAGCTGTATCAATGATTTTTGTTCCTTTGTTCTCTTTATTACCAACTATTTTAGCGGCTCATATGGTCTTAGGTCCGATCGGTTGGCAAATTGGATCAGGCATTTCTTGGGTCGTGAATGCCGGATTAACATCACCGCTTAACTGGTTGTTTGGCTTTATTTTCGGCGGCTTATATGCGCCGTTAGTAATCACTGGTTTACATCATACAACCTTAGCTATTGATTCCCAATTGGTTGCTGATTTCGGGTCAACCAACTTATGGCCGATGATCATGCTATCAAACATTGCACAAGGAACAGCTGTTTTTGCGATTTGGTTCTTACATCGCGGCAATAAAAAAGAGGAACAAGTATCTGTTCCAGCAACAATCTCAGCATATATGGGGGTAACAGAACCTGCAATGTTCGGGATCAACCTGAAGTATGTGTATCCTTTCGTTGCAGCAATGATTGGTTCAGCTTTTGGTGGTATGCTGATCACAGCAACGAATACCCGTGCATTAGGTATTGGGGTAGGCGGTCTACCTGGATTCTTATCATTTAAAATCGAAAATTATCCAATGGTCTTCTTATCAATGGCGTTAACGATTGTCATTACCTTTGTCTTTACACTTATTTTGAGAAAAGTGAAGTTTTTGAATAAATTAGAACCAGATTTGGCGCTTGTAGATGCTGGTAATGTATCTGAAACAGCAACTACTGAAGCAACTGTTGCAACACCATCAGCTGTTTCTGCAACTGAAGAAACACTCTATGCACCAGCAGACGGTCAAGTGATCGCAATCACTGAAGTATCAGATCCAGTTTTTTCACAAAAAATGATGGGTGATGGCTTTGCTGTTCAACCAACAGATGGCACGGTTTATGCACCGGTAGCCGGAACAATCTCCAGTATTTTTGAAACCAAGCATGCGATTGGTATTCTAACGCCTGGCGGCGCTGAAGTACTCGTTCACATGGGCTTAGATACAGTGGAATTAAAAGGCGCGCCTTTTGAGATCACAGTAGCTGAAGGCGACACAGTGACACCTGACACAAAAATAGCTGTCATGAATCTAGATGCAGTCACAGCAGCTGGTAAACAGACGGATATTTTAACAGTCTTCACCAATGCAGAGAAGGTCAATCAACTTTCACTCGCAAAAACCGGTACTGTTCAAGCAAAAGATCAAATTGGGTCTGCTACATTAAATTAAATGGATACAAAAAAGTGCGTCGTTGGCTTCTTCCTATTGAAGCCAGCGACACACTTTTTTATTTTGTCATGGTTTTTGGTCGAAAGAAGTAGTGAAGCATAAAGAAAAGAATGAGTAAGACCAATGCCCAAAGCACAAACATAGCGATTTGAGAACCAATGATCGTACCTTGCAAATAACCAGCGTTGCTTTGTGCTAGATTAATGATCGTCGCAACAATGGCCGTGGCAACTGCACCAGAAAATTGTTGCAGTGTATTGAAAATCGCATTGCCATCCGCATACGATTCCGGTGTTAATTTATTTAACCCAGTCGTCATCATATTGCTATAGGATAAGCCGATGCCAATCATGTAAAATATGTGACCGGCTACTAATCCCCAAATAAATATACTGCGGAGTAAAAGTGCCAAAGCCAACCAACCGATGACGATGAGTACCATACCCAGTAAAATCGGTTTTTTAGGACCAACTTTGTCCAATAAACGTCCGGCAATTGGCGCCAATATTGCACCGATCGCAGCCCCTGGCAGCATAATCAAACCAGCTGTAAAGGCATCTTTACCTAAAACGATTTGAACAAAATTCGGCAAGACGAAAGATACGCCTAAGAGCAGAAACTGACACACAAGAAACCCAAATAAAAAGAGGCAGAAGCTTCGATTTTTTAAGACGTCTAAGCGAATCAAAGGATGCGGTCCTTTGGCCCGTTGCCAGAACAATCCCAGTCCCATGAAGCCCACAACCAGCGGTACCAGACTAGCGATTGTGCCCAATTGATTCAGGAAAAGCAAGAATCCGCTGAAGAGCATCACGATGGACAGCACACTGAGTACATCTAAGGTGGCATTTTTCGGTGCCGTATTTTTGGGGATCGATGATAATCCAAGAAACAGCGAAATCACTATCACCGGAATCAAAAATAAAAATATGGCATTCCAAGACCAATGGGCTGTCAGCAACCCGCCATACGTCGGCCCAATCGCAGGAGCGATCGATGTGGTCAAGTTGCCCAATCCAATCGTTGCACCTCGTTTTTCATACGGGGAGTAAGTCAAAATGATGTGAAACATCAAGGGCAGCGCAATACCGGTACTGGCACCTTGGAACAAACGGCCCAGCAATAAAATGGCAAAAGTCGGCGACAAAAAGTCAATCACCAATCCTGCCAGAAAGAACATATTGGCGGCTAAGAATAAGGTTCTTAATTGAAACCTCTTCAGAAGAAAAGTCGAAATAGGGACGATGATCGAAATCACCAATAAATAAATCGTTGTGACCCACTGGACGTCCGAAGTCGTGATGCCAAATTGTTGAATCAAGGTAGGAAAGGTCACGTTCATAGCTGTTTCTATCAAAACACCAGCAAATGACATCAATCCGGTTGCGAGGATAGCCCCCACGAGTTTTTTGTTGTTTTCCATACATTCACCTCTAAAAATTCGCAGAAAAAGAGACCGTTTCTATTTACATAGAAACCGCCTCTCTCTCGACAAGCGTGACCGCTTGTTATCTGTACGATTTAATCTAATAGCTATTTTACTGATTCAGAGGAACAGTGTCAAGGGGTACGCTTGAAAAGCGATGAAAAACTTCTTTGAAAATTTACAATTTTTTGCTTACACGAAAATTTTTATTCTGCTAGAATGATCGAGTAACACAAAAAGAAAGGAAGTTTTTTATGCCCATCAACAAAAAAGAAAGTTTGATTTATACCACCTTGATGTGTTTTTTCATGGTGTACTTTATGAGTGTTTATAATCTCATGTTCCAAGTAGGTGTATCCATAGAAGCGTTCCAATTGGCTTGGAATGAGTTGCCATTGGCACTTTGTATTGCATTTATTCTTGATTGGTTCATCGTATCAGGACCAGCAAAAGGTTTTGCGTTTAAATATTTGACCCCTGATTCTGCCACTTGGAAGAAAATCGGTTTGATCTCTTCACTGATGATTGCAGGGATGGTCTTCTTTATGTCATTATTTGGTGCCATCATGCATGGCAATCCAAGTCATTCACTCGTAATCAATTGGCTGATCAATATCGGAAAAAATGTGATAGTTGCATTGCCATTGCAACTTTTTGTCGCAGGACCAATCATTCGCGGGATTTTCCGTGGACTATTTCCAATCGGGACTATCCAAGAAGCGCAACCTGTGCAAGACTAGTAATGAGATGAAAGTATGCGCTGATTGCGTCTGTTCATGTTGTTCAAAGATACACAAAAAAAACCCATAGGATGGTATGGGTTTTTTCGGTTACCCTATGAAATAGGATACAGGATGTACATTTATAATAATATGCAGCACAAAAAAAGAAAAGTTCAACTATTTCACAACCTGGTGAAATAGTTGAACTTTTCTGCTTATTCTGTATAGAAACTTACCAATTGATACCAGCGCCGTTCATCTAAATGATAGGATTGAACCGAATAACCGCTCATGGCAAAACCAATCAAGCCTACGACTAAACCAAGAAACATAAACGCAAGACTGACGGAGACTAGAAACTTTTTGTTAATGGTTATCATTTATATGCCCTTCTTTCTGTAATTGGTCAATAATTGTTTAGGCCATAGCAGACAAGCCATTGATAAGCGTGAAAATAAATGGCTCATTCGATAAGTTGCTAACAAACATAGTAGCCCAAAACCAAACAAGAAGAGCCCTGCACCTAATTGTGAGAATAGAAGGAAGAGGCCATCTGCAGTTAATAAAGGACTTAAAACAACACTAGCAATCCCCCCTAGTAGTGTTGCTATGCCCATGAGTCCGGTGGTTAGTGGACCACACCATAATACTAGCAGTACACTTAGCATCAACAAAATAGCAGCCAGTAATAAGCTTCCCCACAATGGAAACCCCAAAATCAGTATCACATATAGCAGGGGATGGAAACGCCGAGGGATCTCGACCACGATTTCTTCTTCTGTTTGCAGCGCTTTGATTAAATCTTTTGGGTTACCTAATCGCGTCACAGCTTCTTCTTCCGATAATCCTTCTTCTATCAAATCATCGATCATTTCATCGTAGTAATCGATCAGCTGATGTATTTCACTAGGCTTGGTTTTGTAAGATAGCTCCGCAGCCAATTCTTTAATAAATTGCACTCTCTCCATTTAAACGCCTCCTTTGATAAACCGTTGAATCATTGTCAATTGCGGCCAGTCTGTGGTTAGAAATTCAGTGATTCGTTCGTTGCCTTGCGGTGTGATTTGATAATACTTTCTTGTGCGACCTTGATGATTTTTTGTATAAGTGTGAACCGACTGGCTTGTTTCCAAACGCTTCAGAATAGGATAGAGGGTTGATTCAGAAATAGGCAATAAGGGAGAGATATTTTTGACCATCTCGTACCCATACGAATCACCTCTTTGTAAAAAAGCCAACACACAGATCTCCAACAACCCTTTTTTTAATTGTGCATCCACAGCTTTCCCTCCGTTTCATACCCATACTATACAATACATAGTATCGAGGAACAACCCATTGTGCCAAAAATCAGTCTTAGGAATGAGAACCGACTAGATTTTTGTTTTAAGTTAAAATTAATTCATGATAATTAAAATATTTTATTTTAAATGACATTTTTATATAGGATACTGTTCCCTTTTTTGATAAAGTAGTAGTAACGAATCATTGTGTTAGATAAAAACAGATAGATGTCCCTTAAGGTCAAGTGAGGAAGAGGCGGAAGAAAACAGTATAGTCAGTCGACTCGATTTGTATGAGGAGGTGAGAAAGAATCGTGTCCATGACTGTAAAGAAAGGAAGTAAATAACAATGAGAAAAGCAAATATTACAAAAAACTACTTGATTTTGTGCCTTAAAAAATATATTTCCGAGCATTATACCAAAAAAATTACAGTTAGAGGAATCGCTGCATACGCGGGTACATCGACGCAACCCATTTATTTGAACTTTTCAAGTATGCAACAATTTAAAGAAGCGATGGTGGCTGATGTCTTCTTGGATATCCATAAAACAACCAATCCCGCTATGGGGAATGTCGATGCTTTGTATAGTTATTGGTTTAACTATTATGCATTTGCTTGTCGGAATCAATATTTGTTTTACGCATTATTTTTGGAAAATATCGGTTGTGGACACTGTGTCCAAGACCATTCGTATCATTATTTTGTTGAATCGATCAATCAATCTGAGGTGTTTGCAAACGCATCATGCAAGGATATACGTAAAATCCATGATGAAGCATTGATTTTTTTTGTGGGACTTATTTTGACGTATCCAAAAAAAGTCGACATGATGGATCTGCCGTCATTTATGCAAGACACTCAGGACTATTGGTACCGCAGAATCGTGGATCCCAAAACAGCGTATAAAGATATTATCCCACAGTCATTGATTGATGCTGGATTGATTATGTGGGATGAGTAGTAGAGTAATTGCGGGTGTAAGGTTCAGAATATTTCGATAACGTTTGTTTGCTTTGCTTCATTTTGGAAACTGATCATTTGGTACCTTTGGTAAATAAAAGGGCAGTTTCAGTCGGACCCGTGTTCCATTTTCGGGTGATGAGGTGATTTTTAATGCATTTTCAACACCATAATACAAAGCAATTCTCTGACACACATTATGGATCCCATAATGTGTGTTCGTTTTTTCTGTGATCGATTTCAGCTGTTCTGGCGACATCCCTGGACCATTATCATGAACTTCAAATAGCAAATGGTGATCTGAGCAGTAGCTGCGGATGGTCAAAACACCACGTCGGTCATCTTCTATATGGTCGATTCCATGGAAAATTGCATTTTCAACAAAGGGCTGCAGTAATAAATTGATCATGTCATACTCCTTGGTTCGTTCATCAATAGATACTTGCAGATCAAAAGAGTGATGATGCATCTTTTGTTGAATTTTGGCATACGTGATTGTAAGCGCCAATTCTTTCTGGACCGTTAAGCGGCTATTCCCTTGATTTAAGCTAAGTCGATAGAAATGGGAGAGGAGATGGGCCATCTCACTAATTTCTGGTTGTCGATGAATCATTGCAGTATTACTGATCAAAGCCAATGAATTATAAAAAAAATGTGGATTGATCTGTGCCTGTAAAGCACGTAGCTCGTATTTCCTTTGCTTGATTTCAGCTTGATAAACTTCATTGATCAATTTGTGAATCTGATCAAGCATTTGCTGAAAGTTTGTATAAAGTTGACCAATTTCATCTGTTGATTCATAAAAATCTTTAATTTTTAAATGTTCCATAGAGAATGAGGCCATTTGTTTGGTTAGCGCGTTCACCGGATGAACAACGGTTTTAGCTAACCACCAACTGGATATGATGAGAAAAATCAATACAATCAAAAAAAGCACGCTTGCAGCAGTGATCAAATAAAATGTACTGCTAAAAACTGTTTGTGCGGTTTTTACAAACACAACCCGCCACTGGTTATTCAGGATAATCGGGTCGGTGTCTAATGCCGCAGGTTTAATCAACTGGTTGCTCTGTCGTGCTTCTTGTTGAGTCAGACGTTCAAATTGATAAACTAGATGATCGGACTCAGAATAGATCAACAAGTCATAGGGTTCATTTGATATTGCATTCAGATGAGTGAAAAGCGTGCTTGGTTCAATCGTTAAAACGAGAAAATTTTGTGTATCAATGGAATTGCCTTTCAAAAAGATAGTTGTATAAAAATATAACAACTGATTATCTTCATCAAAATAACTACGTACATCAGTTGTTTTCTGCTGATCAAATAAATGTACAATACTTTCTTCATTGATTTGTTTCACATACTCTCCATGGTCGTATAAATCAAGCGATGTAAATAGCGTAATCTTTTGGATATCATTTTTTTGGAACGTGACACTTTGAAATAAAGGTACCACTGTATTTTTGTATAAATCATATTGACTATAATTTGAAAAACGTTGCTTCGACAGTTCTTGAATCAGACTTGCATTATTTGCTAAAAACAGCAAACTATCTTGATAACTGTTAATCTTTGTTTCTAATTGATACCGAATACTTGTTACATTATCTTCATAAGCACTTTTTTCCTGCTGTTGTATAAAAAACTGGATGACAAATACGCCTATGATAGTCAAGAGAATCAATGGAATAATACTGGAAAGAAGAGAAATCAAAATGATTTTCTTTTGAAAGTGCACATTTTTGAAGAGTTGCTTTGTTTTGAATAGCATTTAAAGTCCTTTCTTCCGATAAGCATCAGGGGTCATCCCAACGATTTCCCGAAAAGTTTTACAAAAATAAGAGTAGTGATTAAATCCTACTTGTTTTGAAATTGACTGGATACTGTATGAACTGTTTTTTAGTTTTTTCTGGGCTTGCATAATTCGGTAGGATTTAATGTACTTTGTGAGCCCCATCCCCTCATATTTACTAAAAAGTGCACTTAAATAATTGGGGTTGATATTAACCTCTTTCGCCAAAATTTCCAAGCTAAGCTCTTGATGGAAATTGGAGAAAATAAAATGTTTGACTTGGCGGATATAGCCGCTTGAGTGACCATCCTCGGTCAGATTGACATTTTCTTTGATAAATTGCAAAAGTTCTTCAACAACTATCATAGCTGCTTCTAAACTATCTGCTTCCAAAATCCGATTTAATTCCTGGCTTAGAGAAGTAACTTCCACCAAGCCATGTGCATCTTCAACGAGTGTTTGATAAAGTGTAGCAAAATAAAATTTGGCAGTTGTGGGGGATTCACTGCTGCTTGCTTCAAAGGACGCATAGACCATTCGAATCAGTTGAGTCATTTTGTTTATATCACCTTGCTGCATATAGGTCCTGATTTTCAAGGGAATACCAGTTTTGACAATATAGTGATGGTCTGGCAGCAATAAACAGGTTTGTTTCTTTTCGTTAGGGTAAAAAGAATGTTTGTAAGACGACAATAATGATTGATAAATAGAATAAACCGCGAATGGATGCTGAATAGGTGCACTCGTCACAAATGTAGGGTGCATCTGAAAATGGTTCCAAAAAAGCGTATGGATCTTTTTTTTGAGAAGCGACTCTTTGATTGAACGTGTTGAATCAAAAAATATGAGATGAGTCGGATGTATGGGTATGAAACCAATATCTGGTTCTTCATGAATCAAGGACGCCAAAAAATGGACTTGATTGTTCGTATCCTTGGGCAGAGGAAGAATCGTAAACTGATCATTGTCATTTAAAAAAAATTGCGCAATCGATTGCTCTTCAGCTGATAAATTACCCCAAGGAAGGCCCAAAAAAATCTTTGTCAACGTTTCTTTTAAGTATCGACGATCATGTAACTGGTTTTGTTCTTGTTGGCTTTTTTGTGTGTGGACAATGGACAATATTTTCTCTATTTGGACTTTAAATGTATCTGGATCGAGTGGTTTTAGTAGATAATCGACTGCTTGCAGCTGCAAAGCTTTTTTGACGAAATGAAAGTCCTCATAGCCGCTAATAAACAACAGTGGCGTTTCTGGCTTGTTGTTTTTTATTAAGTGGGCGAGTTCATGGCCATCCATAAAAGGCATTTTTACATCCGTAATGACGAGGTCATATGGTTCTTTTTGAAACATCAGCCACCCTTCTCGACCATGTTTGGCTTCATGAATCAGCCATTTTTCAGCCCTCTGTGCGACAAAGAATTTAATCACCTCTCTTTGATCAAAGCTGTCATCTACGATAAGTAAGCGATACATGCATATGTCCTCCTTTTCTTCATCTTAACGGATAGATTGATTTCTTTATTTCATAATAATGGATAAATCAGAGAAAATACACAGTATATTTGTAAACGGTTTATTCTTTCTCGATATTGTGCTATAAATCTGAAAATCGTGCTATATCATCAATGAAATCGTTTGCGTATAATAATGAAGAATCAAAAAAACAAGGAGGGAAAATAATGAAAAGAAGAATTGCAACTTTTGCTGCTTTATGTTCTTCAGCACTGCTATTAGCTGGGTGCGGATCAGAAGAAGCCAAAACGAATGAAGACGGGGACATCATCATCACTATTGGTCGGCAAACGGCACCAAATGCTAAGCTTCCAGAGGGAGATACTTATGGAGACAACGCCTATACACGATTAATCAAAGAACGGTTAGGGATTGAAATGGAAAGTGCCTTTGAAGCACATGGAGAAGATTACGATCGGCAAGTGTCTTTAGCCATCGCTTCGGGTGAGTTACCAGATACCATGATTGTTGGAAGCCGGGATGAATTAGAAGAATTAGTCAATAATGATTTAGTAGAGGATTTAACTGAAGTATTTGATGAATATGCGGATGATTTTTTGAAAGATATTTATGATTCTTTTGATGGTATTCAATTAGAAGCAGCAACTTTTGATGATCGATTAATGGCAATTCCTTCAACCAGCGATGACTTTGGACCGAATTTAGTTTGGTTGCGACAAGACTGGTTGGATCAGCTAGGAATCGAATTAGACAAAGATGGCAATCAAGCAATTACTTTAGATGAAATCAAAGAGGTAGCGATTGCGTTTCAGGAAAATGATCCTGGAAATACGGGTAAAGCATTAGGTTTACCACTCGCATTTTGGCTGTCTTCACCAGGTCATGGCGGGACAGCATATACAGGAACAGCGATTATGAATGCTTTTGGGGCTTATCCAAAATCATACTTGCAAGATGAGCAAGGACAGATGTTCTATGGGTCAAATACGCCAGAAATGAAACAAGCTTTGACATTGCTAAAAGAATGGCAAGATGAAGGTTTCATGGATCCACAATTTGGTACACGTACCTATGACGATATACATGCAATGATGGTCAACGGTGAATCTGGTGTGATTTTCGGTCCTTGGCATATGCCTGATTGGGGCTTGGTACAAGCCAAACAAAATGATCCTAATGCAGAGTTTGTTCCATATGCTGTTGAAAATGAAAATGGAGACGGTAGGGTCAATGCAATCGCCAACCGAGGAACGGGGCAATATATCGTAGTACGCAAAGGATTCTCTGAACCAGAAAAAATTATGGAAATGATCAACTTGATATACGGGGAAGTACCGAATTCAGATGATATTGAAGCTGATTTCCCAGAAATTTATGAGTATGCCAAAATCGATGTTGATGGCACAGCTCGCCCTTGGAATGTCGTATTTTTGAATGCGTATAGTGAAATCGATGATGCAGTAGAGGCCTCTAATGCAGCTTTGGGAAAAACAGATATAGAGGATATTTCTAATTTCTTTATCAAAGACAATGCAGAAAAAATCAAGCAGACATTAGAGTCACCGGAGGATACAGATCCAGTTGATTGGACTCGATTTGCTTCTAGGTATTTGGCAGTTAACAATGTGATGGGGGGCGTGAGGGAACAAGGTCTCTTGAATGAAGTAAAACCGCCGCGCTTTGATACCATTGAGGCCAATGAGAGAAACGGGGCCCAAGTGGGGAAACTTGAAGAAGAAACCTTTATCAAGTTTATTACTGGCGAAGAATCACTGGACAATTTTGAAACCTATGTCGACACTTGGAACAACCAAGGGGGAGCCGCGATTCTAGCAGAAATGCAAGAGGTTGTAGATGCCCGTGATTAGGGCATTCATGTAACGTCAACTAATCTGGTGCCAAACTTCCGATCAAAGAAATCGATAGAACGCGCTGTGCGACTGATTTCCAGTATTTGATCGGTTTTTTGGTTCCAATCATTTCGTCAAAGTCAAAGGAGTGAAGAAATGGAACTTTCAGCGAAGAAAGTCGCTAGACAGAAAAAGAAACATATATTTGCCAAAGACCAGTTGTTCTTTCTAGGAATGATTATTCCCGGAATTCTATTTATTTTGATTTTTTCCTATGGGCCGATGTTCGGTTTATTGATGGCATTTCAAGACTATGTACCGGCCAAAGGTGTGTTGGGGTCTGAATTTGTGGGGTTGGAACATTTTCGTTACTTGTTTAGTCTGCCTGATATTTTTCTAGTGACAAAAAATACGATTTTTATCGCTTTTTGGAAAATTATTTTTAATACCATTGTTCCGATTATATTTGCGATATTATTGAATGAAGTACGTATAAAGTGGCTAAAGAGTTCCATTCAAACGATTGTTTATCTCCCGCATTTTTTATCTTGGGTAATTTTAGCTTCAGTCGTTGTCAATTTGTTTAGTCTAGATGGAACGGTCAATCAAATCTTACAAAATTTCGGAATGGAGCCTTTGAATTTTCTAGGAAGTAATCAATTGTTTCCTCAGTTACTGATAGGTACAGATGTCTGGAAGAGTTTTGGCTATAGTTCAATTGTCTATTTGGCGGCAATTACAGCGATTGATCCTGGTTTATATGAAGCCGCCACAATGGATGGTGCGCGTTGGTCAAAAAAAGTCTGGCATGTGACTTTGCCAGGGATGCTGCCATTTATCCTTTTGATGACTATTTTATCCTTGCCGAATATTCTGAATGCTGGATTCGATCAAATCTACAATTTATATTCTCCAGTCGTCTACCAAAGTGGGGATATTATCGATACCTATGTTTATCGGATTGGGTTGATTGGTCGAGATTATAGTCTGGGTACTGCAGTTGGATTGGTCAAGTCTGTTATTGGTCTGATATTGATTTATACCTCAAACAAGATTGCTGAAAAGAAAACCGATCGAGTGATGTTCTAGGAAAGGAAAAAAACAAATGAAAGAAAAATTCAGTTTACGTCACGGTATCATATACGTGATTGTCATTTTATTGGCGCTCTCATGCTTGATTCCGATGATGAATGTGGTGGCAATATCTCTGAGCAGTAGTCAAGCTGTAGCAGCCAACAAAGTTGGTTTGTGGCCAATCGATTTGACATTTGCGGCGTATGAACGGATTATGGGTGATCAGCAATTTTGGCGTTCTTTTAACATTTCTGTGTTTCGGGTAGTTGTTTCGCTGTTGCTAAATATAGTGATGATCGTTACCATGGCTTATCCACTATCTAAAACAAAAAAAGTGTTTCGTCTGCGTCGCGTGTTGATGGGCTTCATGGTATTTGCAATGTTGTTTAGCGGTGGCATGATACCTACCTATCTGGTTGTGCGGAATTTAGGTTTGCTAAATACGATATGGGCTTTGATTTTGCCAAGTGCGGTACCAATCGGCAGTGTGATTTTAGTCATGAATTTTTTTCGCGGTATTCCAAAATCGTTGGAGGAGTCTGCCCGCATTGATGGGGCCAATCCGTTGCAAATTTTAACACGTATTTATATTCCTATGTCGTTACCATGTTTGGCTACAGTATCTTTGTTTAGTATCGTAGGGAGTTGGAATGATTTTTTCAGCGGTTTGATATATATGACAAAAACCGAAAATTATCCTTTGATGACCTACATTCAATCGCTGTCAGTCAATATCGCTGAAACGATGCAACGAGCAGGAAATCTAACTTCCGAACAATTGCAAAGCTTACTTGCTGTATCGGATCGGAATTTAAATGCTGCAAAAATAGTTGTTGCTGTTGTGCCGTTGTTGATTATTTATCCACTGTTGCAAAAATACTTTGTTCAAGGGATTGTTGTTGGTTCAGTAAAGGAGTAAATGACAATGATTTATTTTTTTCATTCTGATCGGTGGTTCGCGCGAATATTGGGTAAATTTGGGCAATTGCTTATTTTAAATGCGCTGCTTTTGCTGAGTAGTATACCAATCGTCACGATTGGTGCCGCTCAAACTGCCGGATTTCATGTCCTTATTCAATTGATTCAAGGAAAAGAAGTAGCAATTGTGCCTAGTTTTTTTCATGTATTTCGACAGTCATTTGTCAAAAGCAACTTGGTATGGATCGGGTTGGTATTATTTGTTTGGCTATTAGGCGTGAATTGGCTGTATTATATACAAATGGATCAATTGTTCAATGGTTGGATCATTGGATTAAGTATCAGTACCCTTATTTGTGCGCATCTTTTCCAATGTACATTTTTTTCTTTCGCGCGGTATAACAATCGTTTGCGATTGATCTTAATCAATGATATCAAGCTATTGATCATGCATCCTTTTAGGTCAATTTTGCTGCATAGTGTCACATTACTGCCGCTTTTATTGATGTTATTATCACCCAATCTATTTGTTTTTGGATTATATAGTGCTTGTTTTTTCGGCATAAGTGGTTGGATGTACGTGCGGTGTGGTTTACTGTTGGCTTTTTTTAGGAAATATGAGAAGGTAGAATAAGGAAAGATCTAAGATATGAATAGAGGCAGGATGGAGAGAATATATTGGCACATACAGGTATTTATGGAGTAAAGAAAATTCAAATTGATAAACGAATCGGTTTTTTAGAAGAACATACGTATCAAGGCAATGATTTAGGCATTACGTTTCAAAAGGATCAGACAACCTTCAAATGTTGGTCACCTGAAGCGGATGCGATGGAAGTGAAGATTTATCAAAGCGGTGAGGCAGGTAATGCTGACCAAATAATGACATTACCGATGACACAAGCAGATAATTGTTGGTCTGTAACGACGAACGAAGATGTCGAAGGGTTATTTTATACATATGGAATCACCCGAGGCGATGAAACGGTGGAATCTGTTGACTTATATGCAAAAGCAGTCGGAGTCAACGGAAATCGCGGTGCGATTCTTGATGTAAGTAAGATTCATCCGGAGGGATGGCAAGATACAAGCTATACAGTGCCTGCTGCATCCACAGATGCCTACATTTGGGAATTACATGTAGAAGATTTCAGCAGTGATCCGGATAGTGGTATTTCAAGCGAGAATCGTGGCAAATATTTGGCATTTACTGAGAAGCACACGCATCTTGTCAATGATACACAACAACCTACGGGCATGGCTTATCTGAAAGAATTGGGCATTAATTATGTACACTTATTACCAATATTTGATTATGACAATGACGAAACCGCCGAAACCTATAACTGGGGCTATGATCCCAAAAATTATAACGTCCCTGAAGGCAAATATGCTTCTGACCCGTTTGATCCCGCTGCGCGTATTCGTGAATGCAAACAAATGATTCAAGCACTGCATCAAGAAAATATCGGCGTTGTGATGGATGTTGTTTTTAACCATACAGCGATTACGGAGCAATCGTGGTTTAATTTGACAGTGCCTGACTATTATTACCGACAAAATAACGCAGGAGATTTCGCAGATGGTTCGGCGTGTGGCAATGAAACTGCTTCTGAACGCAAAATGATGCGTAAGTTTATCCATGATTCTGTTCTATTTTGGGCCAAAGAGTACCATATCGATGGCTTTCGTTTTGATTTGATGGGTCTTCATGATGTAGATACCATGAATCAACTACGCCAGCGTTTGGATGAGGAAGGATTTGAACATGTGATTCTATATGGCGAACCTTGGGATGCTGGCAGCAATCAAATCATGGCCCCAAATATTCCCGCCAATAAAAGTAATGTTTGGGCATTAGATGAACGTATTGCTGTATTTAGCGATGATTTGCGAGACAGTATCAAAGGGGATGTGTTTGAAGAAACGGATGGTGCCTTCATTCAAGGAATGAACGGTCGTCCTCAAGCAAAAGAAACCTTCTATCTTCATGATTTAGCGACTGCAATTCAAGGCAGCCCGCGTTATGATGACCATCATGCAGACAATCGTTGGGCCAAATCACCGCAGCAAGTGATCGCCTATGCATCAGTTCATGACAATTTGACACTTTGGGATAAATTGGTGGCGACAATGACCCCTGAAAATAAACAACGTGTTTATGGGAAAGACGACATGCTTCTTGCCCGTAACAAATTAGCCGCAGCCCTACTATTTACAAGTCAAGGAGCGGTCTTAACACAAGCAGGTGAAGAATTTGGCCGTACCAAAGAAGGCGATGAAAATTCTTTCCGTTCGTCGCTTCGAATCAATCAATTGGATTGGCAACGGGCAAAAGAATTCAAAGAATTGCGAGCTATCTATCGCGGATTATGGCAAATACGCCAAAACTATGCGCCATTGCGTGATCAGACCACAGCTTCTGCAATGAGAATGACCTTTTTGACTACGAATGCTGAGAATGTGATTGCTTATGAAATCCCGAATGATGATTCAACGCATCCATGGCAATCAATGATAGTGGCTGCAAATAGCAGTGAACAAGCGTGGCAATTGAATTTACCTGAGACGAACGAGAATGATCACTGGTGTCTTGTTGCAGATACAACTGCGGCAGGGCCTGAAGCACGTATGGCAGAAGAGACGCTTCTTGCACCGCTGCATTTTATGATATGGGTGAAAATGCGTCGGAAGTAGAAGGCTAAGATAGCAAAAGCTAAAACAAGCTAAATTATTTAGTTTGTTTTAGCTTTTTTGTAGTAAAAAAGGGTTTACTTTGCTATAATTTATGTGAACTGACATGAGAAAGTGGTGGATATATGAAGGTTGTTATCTCCGATATCGCCCGTCAAGCTGGTGTATCTAGTGGTACAGTTTCCAATGCTATCAATAATCGCAAAGGAATCAGCGAACAAAAACGGCAAGCAATATTGAAAATTGCGAGAGACATGGGCTATTTTGATCAACGGGAAATCAAGAAAACTGAGAATCAAAAAATAAAGTTTGTCATTATGAATAAGCAAGGGAATGTAGTAGGGGATACACCGTTCTTTTCTGAATTGATTCGTGGAATCGAAATGGAATGCAGTACCTTAGGATATGAGTTGGTGATTTCCCATACAACATTGGCATTGAATGAAGAACCCATGGATACGATTCGCCCAGAAATGGCAGATGGATTGCTGCTTTTAGGGACGGAATTGGAAAAAGCAGATTTAGATGCGTTTCGAGATATTGGTGTTCCTCTTGTTATTTTAGATACGGTGTTTAATGCACAAGACTTTGATTTTGTTGCAATCAATAATCGAGACAGTGCCTATCAAATCGTAGAAAAAATGATTGCCAAAGGTCATCGCGATATTGGGATTATCAATTCGACATTTCAAATCAATAATTTTCGAGAACGTAAGCAAGGATTTCTTCAGGCCATCCAAGATCATGACTTGATCCACTATGAAGAAACTGAAGCACTCGTTGAACCGACGTTAGAAGGTTCATACCAAGATATGAAAATATACTTGGAATCAATGGTTGCAGACAATCGCCCATTGCCTAGCGCTTTTTTTGCGGTCAATGACAACATTGCCATTGGTGCGATGAAAGCAATCAAAGAAATCCAGAGTTCTAATCAAGTGACCATTGTTGGCTTTGATGATATTCCACTGGCTGAGTTTTGCAGCCCGCCTTTAACGACTGTCAAAGTAGACAAAGTGTATCTTGGCAGGCAAGCGGTTCGGCGGTTAATAGAGAAAATCACAACGGAAGACACCAATCATATCAAAATGCTTTTGGGTACAACTATCGTTGAACGAGAGAGCATTCAAATAAAAAAAGACTAAACATGTAAAAAGTGTTTAGTCTTTTTTAGTTTTTAAACAAAAATATTTATCTAAAAGTCTTGCAAAATATTTAGCTTGTGATATAGTAAGTGTGTAAAAAGTAAGGGATTACATTTTAAGGAGTGTCTGGATGACAACGATTGGTCTTTTTTGTACAACTGGATTATCTACTGCGCTTCTTATACAAGCATTAAAAGAGCAGGTAGGTGATCAGAAGGCGGTAGCGATTCATTCCGCCCCGTTTTCAGAAATCTTCATGTCGGGAAAAGGATGCGATTATTTACTGTTGGCGCCTCATACCCGATTCAATCTGGAAAAAGTAACCGCCGCTTTTCCAGATAAAAAAATTGTGTTATTGACAGAAGAAGAATTCAGATTTCGACACTTAGAACGAATTGTAAAAGAAATAAATATTTAGCTAAATAAATAAAAATAGGAGAGGTTTTATGGATAAAGTAAAAATTGGTTTCGCCCCTACACGCAGAAATCTTTTTAGTGCAGAAGCAGCCATTGAATATGCGAATTTAACTCGTGAAAAAATGGATGAATTAGCGATTGATTATGTTGATATTTTGAACATCAATGAGGATGGTCTGCTTTATGATGATGAGGGCGTTGAACAAATCGCTGAAAAGTTCAAAGCCGCAAAAATAGATGGTTTGTTTATTGCCAATGAAAATTTCGGCACCGAATATGCCTGCGCCCGTCTAGCCAAAAAGTTGGATGTCCCTGTTTTATTGTGGGGGCCAAAAGATGAAACGCCAGCAGCAGATGGATCCCGTTTGCGAGATACCCAATGTGGACTATTCGCGATTGGTAAAGTGTTACGTCGATTCAAAGTACCATTTACCTACGTAAAAAATTCTGATATTGATTCACCAGAATTTGCTCGTGGCTTGCAAGATTTCATTAAAGTCTGCAATGTTGTCAAAACCTTTAAACAAACCCGTATTTTGCAAGTCGGACCACGACCATTTGATTTTTGGACAGTGATTTGCAATGAAGGAGAATTGTTGGAAAGATTCAATATTTCTTTATCGCCAGTCCCAATCAAAGAATTGGTCCAAGAAATTGAAAAGATCAAAGAGACACGAGCAGAAGACGTACAAGCGGTCATCAACTATTTTGAAGCCAATACGGAAGTGCAAATTTCTGCAAAAGACCTAGAGATGGTTGCAGCCTTAAAGGTTGCTTTGCAAAGTTTGTGTCAGACTTATGGCTGTAATGCCGGTGTCATTCAATGTTGGACAGCGTTGCAAGATGAGATTGGTATTTTGCCCTATGCTTCATTGTCTTTATTGCAAGAAGAAGGACTCCCATTTGTTTGTGAAACCGATGTCCATGGTGCAATTTCAGAGTTATTGATCGAAGCGGCTTCATTAGGGGAGCATCGAGCGATTTTCGCAGATGTGAATTGCCGGCATCCTGAAAATGAAAACGGTGAATTGCTGCAGCACTTAGGTGTCTTTGCTTATTCAACAGCAGAAACGAAGCCGATTTTACCACAACGCCATTTTGTGTTTGATTATCCTGGTTCGGTGGCGTTTCGTGCCATTAAGGATGAATATACGTTGTGTCGATTTGATGGGGACAATGGGGAATATTCATTACTAATGGGTACCGGAAAAGGGATTGATGGGCCTTATAACCAAGGAACGTATTTGTACCTGGAATTTGATAATTTAAATCGCTTAGAGTTCAAATTAGTTGAAGGACCTTATATCCATCATGTGGCTGCAGTTAGAAAAAATGTTGTACCAATTTTATATGAAGCATGTAAATATTTGGGCGTTCAACCTGACTTCTATGATCCAATCGAAGAGGATGTTAAAGCGTATTTGAGAGGGGATTAACTATGGAAATCACTGCGTTAAAATTAAAAGCATTGGAGATTCGTAAAGAAGTTTTGTCATTGATCTATCATGCCAAAACAGGGCATACCGGTTCTGACTTGTCTTGTACAGATATCCTCGTTGCGTTGTATTATCAAGTGATGCACATTGATGCAACAAAACCTGATATGATCGATCGTGACCAATACATTCAAAGCAAAGGACATGCGGCTGAAGTATTGTGGACTGTTTTGGCAGACAAAGGTTTTTTGACAAAAGAAGAACTTCAGACATTTTCTCAACTCAATTCACGCTTGATTGGTCACCCCAACAATAAAGTTGCGGGCGTTGAAATGAATACCGGTTCTTTAGGACATGGGTTGCCAGTTTCTGTTGGGATTGCGTTAGCTGGGAAGCTTGATCAGCGTCCTTATCACACGTATACGTTATTGGGAGATGGAGAACTCGCTGAAGGGTCTGTATGGGAAGGTGCAATGGCAGCTGCGAATTACAAACTTGATAATTTGACGGCAATCATTGACCGTAATGGGCTGCAAATTACTGGCGCATCGGAGGATGTGATGTCGGTAGAACCATTAGATGACAAATGGCGGTCGTTTGGCTGGGATGTACATGTGGTTGACGGCAATGACATGATTGCTTTGGTCGAGGTTTTGTCGCAACCCAATAAAAAAGATACACCCAAAATGGTGATTGCAAAAACAATTAAAGGCAAAGGCTACTCGGAAGCGGAGAATCAAGCCCATTGGCATCATAAAGTACCGACGGCAGAACAACTGGCGCAAGCACTATCAGAAATTGAGGCGCAGATGGAGGTCTTACGTAATGGGGAAGAATAATGTAGCAAACCGTCAAGCAATGTGTGAGATACTCATTGAAGAAGGTACAAAAAATCAAGCGATTACTGTGTTGACCAGCGATTCTCGAGGTTCAGCTTCATTGGCTGATTTTGCTCGTACATTGCCCAAACAAATCGTTGAGGTAGGCATTGCGGAACAAAATATTGTCAGTATTGCTGCTGGTTTGGCACATATGGGCAAGCGTCCATTTGTGGCATCTCCTGCTTGTTTCTTAAGTATGCGGAGCATTGAACAAATCAAAGTCGACGTTGCGTATTCAAACAAAAACGTTAAATTGGTTGGTATCAGCGGTGGTGTTAGTTATGGCGCATTAGGGATGAGTCATCATTCCTTGCAAGATATCGCAGTTGCCCGTGCTATTCCTAATTTACAGGTTTTGCTGCCAGCTGATCGCTTTGAAACCATCCAAATGTTCAAAGCACTGGCACAATCAGACGTACCCGCCTACATCCGTTTGGGGAGAAATCCTGTAGAAGACTGCTATGCTTCTGCTGATTATCCATTTGAAATTGGAAAAGCTGTGGAAATGCGGTCTGGCGAGGATATCACTTTGATTGCAACGGGAGAAACTGTCAGACAAGCACTGGATGCCGCTGAGATACTTGCTGAGGAAGGAATCAAAGCAACAGTACTGAACGTTCATTCTTTGAAACCTTTCGACAGTGAAGCCGTATTACGTGTCGCTAAGAAGACAGGTATTGTGGTCACAGTAGAAGAACACAGTCTGTATAATGGGCTAGGCGCCGCAGTTGCGGAAGTGTTGGCAGCAGAAACAGGAATCCGCCAAAAAATCGTGGCCTTTCCTGATGAAGCATTGATTACAGGTTCTGGTCCGGAATTATTTGCCCACTATGGCTTAGATGGTGCGTCGATTGCCAAAACAGCAAAAACGTTTATTGGAGGGTGAGATGGATAAACCTTACCACATTGTTTTAGATCAAAGTACGTCTGGTACCAAATTGCTTTTATTTGAAAATGGCAAAATACGTTATCGAAAAGACAAGAAACATCAGCAGATTTATCCAAAAGTCGGGTGGGTCGAACATGACCCCCTTGATATTTGGCATAATGTGCAAGCGCTTTTAGCGGATGTTTTTTCAGAACAAGCGATTACACCAGCTGAGGTTGCTGCACTATCGATCACCAATCAAAGAGAAACGATTATAGCATGGGACCGCACTACGGGGAAACCGCTATACAATGCGATTGTTTGGCAATGTAATCGCAGTGCTGCGATTTGTGAATCAATGCTTGCCAAGGGGCTTGAACCAATGATCAATCAAAAAACAGGTTTGAAAATTGATCCCTATTTTTCAGGCACCAAAATAAAATGGTTAGTCAACGAGATTACAGCAATCAAAGAAAAATCTGGGAGTGGTGATTTGGCGATCGGCACCATGGATAGTTGGCTCTTGTGGCATTTGACTGAAGGCAAAGTGTTCGCGACAGAAGCAAGCAATGCTTGCCGTACATTGTTGTATAATATTTCAACATTGGATTGGGATATGGAGTTGATTGACTTATTCGGCATTGATTTGGCTGATTTGCCTATGCTGAATCCAGCAGATGCCAGTTTTGGGTATTACCGAGGCATACCAATCAAAGGAGTTATGGCTGATTCGCAAGCTGCGTTATTTGGGGAAGAATGCACCGATATCGGTGATGTCAAAATCACGATGGGCACAGGTTGTTCGATCATGATGCAAGTGCAACAGCAGAATCAGTTGCGAGATCAACGTATCTTGACCACCACGGCTTGGCAAACAGCACATGACCAAGCTTTTGCATTAGAAGGAATCATCCGCTCTTGCGGCGATGCTATCAACTGGTTTAGTGAACATATTGCACCATTGCAGGATGTGACAGCTATTTGCGACCAAATATTGGATCAAGACAGTGATGAAGCCATTTATTTCATTCCTGCATTACAAGGGATGGGGGCACCATTTTGGAACAATCAAATGACAGCCAGTTTTTTGGGAATGAAGCGAACGTCAACTCAAAACGATTTATTGCGGGCAGTTCTAGAAAGCACAATTTTCCAAATCAAAGCCGTGATCGATGTGATGGAAGAAGTATCTGGACGTATGATCAATCAGGTCATGATTGACGGCGGCATGTCAAAGAATACTGGATTAATGACGTTATTGGCCACCTTGCTGCACAAAGAAGTCGTCGTTAGCGAAGTGGAAGAATTTTCGGCGATTGGGACTATGTCAATGGCTAAACCACAGCAACAAGCGCATCATTGGCAACAAAAACGGATCCAACCGAAAGCCGATCAGGCGACGATTCGTTTGAAATATGAAAAATGGAAACGGTTAATTGATTTGTCGATAGCTTTGGAAGGTGAGTAAGGAGGGGGATCATGGATACAACAGGATTTCGGATCAATGATACGGCATATGTCGATACGTATCTGCTACATCAATCGAAAGAGTTCAACGTGGGAAAGAAAAGACCGATAGTCATTGTTTGCCCAGGAGGAGGTTATGCGTTCACAAGCGATCGTGAAGCAGAAGCTATTGCGCTAAAATTCAACAGTATAGGGCTAAATAGTGTTGTTCTCTGGTATACAACTGGGGACCAGGTAAAGAATGTGCCGCAGCATGCATTAGTAGAGGCAGCACAAACTGTTCAATACATTCGCGCACACGCGAATGAATGGCTTGTTGATGAAACGAAGATCATTGTTTGCGGGTTTTCTGCAGGAGGTCATTTGGCCTTGCAACTGGCGACTAGATGGCATGATCCTTTACTTGCTTCAAAGTTAGGCATAAAGAGTGAAGACATTAAAGTTGATTTAGCGATTGCAGGGTACCCACTTGTCTATCAAGAAAAAGCTTTTGCACCCGACGAGTTAGGATTTGCCGCATCGGTGATTGCGCATCCGTTGACAGCAAATGAACGGTTCTTCGGGGCTAAAGAGCCTACAGATACAATGATTCAGCAAATGAATGTTTTGCACTATGTAGATGAATGGACGCCCCCGATGTTCATTTGGCACACCACAGAAGATGTATTGGTCGATGTTGACCATTCCTTGAAACTTGGGGTTAAATTAAGAGAAAAAAAACGCCCTTTTGAAATGCATATCTTTGAAAAAGGAGAGCATGGATTGGCACTAGGGGATCGTACGACTGCCAGAAAGGCAAGCCACTTGGATCCACACGTAGCACAATGGTTTACATTATGTGAAGGCTGGCTTCGTACGTATATTGATTCGCCTGAGTAAGGCGTAATCATAAGAAAGGGGAACTATCAATTGAAATTAACCGTTAGTCAAAATAAGCGCACCTTATTAAGAGATGGCCGCCATTTCTTCTATCTTGCAGATACCTGTTGGAGTACATTTACGAGTATCCAAGAAAACGAGTGGATCACGTATTTGGATAAGCGTAAAGAGCAGGGGTTTAATACCATTCAAATTAATATTCTTCCACAATGGGATCGCAGTAAAGGGGCATTCGATTTATTGCCTTACCCGGTTGAAGGAAAGAAATTTGATTTTGGTCAGACAAATAATGACTATTTTGAAAGAGCACAACGGCTTTGCCGCATAGCAGATGAAAAAGGATTCACATTGGCACTTGTTGTATTATGGTCTAATTATGTTGCGGGCACATGGGCAAGTGAGCTTGATGGCAGTATCAATGTCATTCCGCAAGCGAAACGACAAATTTATTATCAACAAGTTATTGATACATTTGATGTATTTCAGCCATTATATTTTATTGGAGGGGATACAGATTTCCCAACCCAAGAAACAATCGATACTTATTTGGAAGCGTTTGATTATTTTGAAAAAAACTCACCAGAGACATTAAAAACGATTCATATCAAAGGAAGATTCAAGGAGATTCCAACATTGATCTTACCGCATTTAGATGTATTCTTATATCAATCAGGGCACAATAGTTCATTCTTAGATATGCCTTATACATTAGCAGAACATTTTTATCAGTTGGAGCCACAACTACCGATCATCAATTCAGAGCCTTGTTATGAGCAAATGGGTTTTGCTAGACAAGTATATGGCCGTTTTGGGCAAAAGGATGTTCGAAAAGCGGCGTGGCAATCGATCTTATCAGGCGGATCAGCCGGGATTACTTATGGCGCTCATGGCATTTGGAGTTGGCAAACACAAGAAGCGGCTTTTGCTGAAGATATTGGAGAAGCATTCGACAGCCCGATGATATGGTCAGAAGCATTACAATTTCCTGGGGCCAATGATTATGGTTTTATCAAGCAGTTATTTGAATTATTAGCAATTGAACAATTGATCCCATGTCAGCAACATTTGGTTGATGCAAATGACCACATTCGTATGGCACAAACAGTAGATCAAGTGTATACATTGCTTTATCTACCTAGTAATACCACCATTCGTTTGCGTAATATACCAATAAGCAACGTGACACTCATTGATTTAAAAGAAAGAAGATTCTTTAAACCAAATTATAGTGTTACAGAAACAACCACTGTATTTAAACCACATACATGCCAAGAAGATGTCCTGTTGATCATAGAAAATAAGGAGTGAAAAAAATGGAAAAATATATGGATAATGTCTTAGTTTTTGCAGATAAAATCTCTAATAATCGCTATTTAAAAGCAATCTCAAACGGATTGATGGCAACATTGCCAATCAATATCATTGGTTCAATTGCTTTGCTGCTGGCAGTATTGCCTATACAGGGATGGACCAACTTTATTACATCTATCAATATTGGTGGCTATTTTTCAGTAGGTTATAGTATGACTGTTGGTGTCATTTCAGTCTATGCTGCCTTTTTAGTAGGGCACCGATTGGCAACAGAGTTTAAACAATCCGCTGTGCCAGCAGGAATTGTTTCGTTGTTTGCCTTTTTGATGATGACACCTTTAGTGACTTTAGAAGAAACCACAACTTTAGACATGAGTAAGTTGGGTGCACAAGGATTATTTACGGCCATGATTTGCGGGTTGGTATTTGCAAGAATTTATTGCTTGATTCTAGAAAAGAATATTGCAATCAAAATGCCTGCCGGTGTTCCGCAATTTGTAACGGATACGTTTGCTGGTTTGATTCCAGCTATTATCACAGGATTTATCGCAATTATTGTTAGCTGGGCATTTAGTTTTACGGCTTATGGCTCATTTTCTGATTTTATTTATCAAATTTTAGCTTTACCGTTGCAAAGTTTATCTTCAAGTGTTGGTTCCCTATTGTTCATTATCTTGATTCAAATGGTTCTTTGGTTCTTCGGGATTCATGGCTCATTAGTTGTAGGTAGTTTTATCACAGCATTATACTTGCCAATGGACGTTGAAAACATGGACGCGTTGGCGTCTGGAGTGGCACGTTCGGAGTTGCCAAATATCTTGAGCAAATCTTTCTATGATTTATTCGCTGGAATTGGCGGTGCGGGCGGAACTTTATCATTGGTAATTGTTATTCTGTTGATTGCCAAATCTAAACAATCCAGAACTGTGGCAAATCTAAGCGCTGTACCAGGTCTATTCACAATCAATGAGCCAATGATCTTTGGTCTGCCTTTGATTTTGAACCCAATTATGGCCATTCCATTTATTTTAACACCATTGGTTCAAGCGTTTATTGCTTATCTCGCTATTTGGAGTGGAATCGCACCTCGCTTGAGCGGTGTACAAGTACCATTTGGCACACCAATCTTCTTGAATGGATTTTTGGCGGGCGGCTGGCAAATCGCTGTCTTGCAAGTAGTATGTGTCTTAGCAGGTTGTGTATTATATATACCGTTTGTTAAAATCTTAGACAAAGAAAAATTGAAATCAGAAGCAGCCGCTGAAGCAGAAGCACAATCTGATCGAGCTGAAACAATCAAAGCATCAGCAGAGACTATTTGATTCTGGCATAATTTCAGTTAAAGTCTAAACAAAAAGCGTCAGAATTCTAAGGAAAGTAAGCGATTTTAAGATGACAATCCACCCACATCATGGTATAGTTAACCCAAGAAAACCCACGTTGGATTGTTACTGACTCGATCAGGCAAAACCTAAATAAGATAACGCTCTTGGTAGCGGCTCTTATTTAGGTTTTTTATTTTTTTCTGGGTGTTTCTGCGGTTGAAATGATAGTGCTGCATAGATATTGAAGCATTGTCGGAACAAAATAAGATAAGTGAAGGAGTATCGAAGATGACAAAATTTCCAGAGAATTTCTTATGGGGCGGCGCGACGGCTGCCAATCAATTAGAAGGTGCGTTTGATCGAGATGGCAAAGGGCTATCTGTTGCAGACGCAATGCCAGGAGGCAAGCAGCGTTTAGCCATCTTAGGTAGTGATACCTTTGACTGGACGATCGATGAAGCTGCGTATACTTATCCCAATCATCGTGGAATCGATCATTATGATCGTTTTAAAGAAGATATTGCGCTATTTGCAGAAATGGGCTTCAAAAGTTATCGTTTCTCTATTGCTTGGACACGGATTTTTCCGCAAGGAGATGAAACAACACCTAATGAAGCAGGACTAGCTTTTTACGATGCATTGATCGATGAATGTCTGAAATATGATATTGAGCCTGTGATCACGATTTCTCACTATGAAATGCCATTGCATTTGGCAAAAGCATACGGCGGATGGAAAAATCGTGCGTTGATTGCATTCTATGAGCGTTTTGCGAAGGTCGTGTTAGAACGATTCCACAGTAAAGTAAAATACTGGATGACGTTTAATGAAATCAATTCAGCGTTCCATTTTTCCGCATTGAGCCAAGGAATGGTCAACAGTACAGGTGCGGATAATTTTACGAATGTGGTTCAAGCTTGGCATAATCAATTTGTGGCAAGTAGCAAAGCAGTGAAGATCGGGCATGAATTAAATCCTGATATCCAAATTGGCTGTATGATCATTTATGCAACGACGTATAGTATTGATGCCAATCCAATCAATCAAACGGCGACGTTGATCCATAACCAAGCATTTAATTATTATTGTGCGGATGTTCAAGTCCGTGGTAAATATCCAGCATTTACGGATCGCCTGTATAAAGAGTATGGTGTGGATCGCAAAAATCTGGATATTACCGAAGAGGATTTGGCATTGATCGCACAATATACGGTCGATTACGTTGGATTCAGCTATTATATGTCTTCGGCTGTTGATGTGACGACTGAAGAAGTGGATGAAGTACAAGGCAACTTGCTAGGTGGTGTCCGCAATCCATTCTTAGAAGCGAGTGAATGGGGCTGGCAAATCGATCCTGAGGGATTACGGATTGCACTAAATGAATTATACGATCGTTATCAAAAACCTTTATTTATTGTAGAAAATGGCTTGGGGGCTATCGATACCTTCAATGAAGATGGTGTGATCGAAGATGACTATCGGATTGACTATTTACGTCGCCACATTGAAGCAATGGGGGAAGCAATCGAAGACGGTGTTGACTTGATTGGCTATACACCATGGGGTTGTATTGATCTCGTGAGTGCATCAACAGGAGAAATGAGTAAGCGCTATGGTTTTATCTATGTCGATTTTGATGATGAAGGCAACGGAACGATGGATCGTTCTAAGAAAAAATCATTTGATTGGTACAAAGAAGTGATTGCAACAAACGGTGAGAAGCTGGATTAATTATAGATGCAAAAGATGGCACTATTTGTTCTTGGGTAGATAAGATTGATCTGGATATAATCTATTCAAAAATGAAACAGGACCCAGTTAAACAATTTGTTTAACTGGGTCCTGTTTTTACTGTAGAAATGAATGCTTGCATGGAAAAACTTTCGATATTTCATTCAATAGGGTTAGAAATGTCGTTTTTTCCACTGGTCGTTCTATAGACAAAAAAATATTGAGATAAAAATGAAAGTTTGAATGCAGTTCAAATGCAGTTATGCGCATATAACTTACCCCACACTTATCCTCTACGCACCCTACGTTGATAGGCAGCAGTTGCCATGAACCAGCTGGCCAATGTGATAACGGCGCACCATAAGAAAGCTTGCAGTAATGGGGCGGGCGGTTGTTGCAGCATCAATGCACGGATAGAGTGGATGATTGGCGACATTGGTTGATATTCAGCAAAAAGAGCCAATGCGTTGGGCATGCTGTCAGTAGGGACAAAACCCGAACTTAGATAGGGCAACAACGTCGTCAGAACTGTGAACATAGCGGCTGTTTCAGGACTTTTGGCAATCATACCGAATAATACAGACAGCCAAGTAAACGCAATTGTGAAGCAAAAAATCAACAAGAGGGCGATACACCATTCAATCACGCTGGCTTGCGGTCGAAAGCCGATCACTAATGCAACGAGTAAAACCACCAATGTACTCAAGAAACTGCGTAAGGCAGCAGCCAAAACATGCCCATTCAAGTAGGCTGATTTGGCGATATTCAAGGTAATCAAACGGGTGACCATTCCGGTCTGTAAATCTTGATTGACCATGACACCCACAGCGGATGCGCTTTGCGCGATGCATTGGACCAAGACCCCAGGTACGACAAAGTCCACATAATCGGTATTGCCGACATCCATAGCACCACCAAAGACATAAACGAACAGAATCATCAAAATAGCCGGGGTCAAAATGCCGCTGAATAACGCCTCCATATTACGAATAGACAGGAGTAGGTTGCGTTTGAACAATGTGTTGGTTTCGCTAAGTGTTTTCATGAGGTTCCTCCTTTTACAAGGGATAAGAAGATATCTTCTAAAGTTGCACTCGTTTGATTAAAACTTGTGATGGTGACGGGCAATTGATCGATTTGCTGCAGGAGCATAAATGCTTCTTTGAAGCTGGCATTGATGGGAAAGCTGATTGCAAGATTGGCTTCATCAATGGACACAGCATGATCCTTCAGATAATTGGTCACCACATCAAGGGATTGTTTATCCAAGAGAGTGACGGTCATCTGATTGGTTGGCGACAATGCTTTGATTTGTTGCGGTGTCCCTTCTACGATAATTCTGCCTTCGTGTAAAATCGCGATTTTGTCTGCTAGAAATTCGGCTTCTTCAAGATATTGGGTGGTCAAAAAAATCGTGCGTCCTTGATTGGCCAATTCTTTGATCATTTCCCACGTAGCCAACCGATTTTGCGGGTCCAATCCGGTGGTGGGCTCATCTAGGAATAAGAGGGTGGGGCTGCCAATAAAGCTCATGGCGATATCTAGTCGACGACGCATGCCGCCAGAGTATTGTTTCACTAGTCGTGAACTGGCTTCTTCCAGATCAAACCGGCGCAAGAGGTCATCAATCGTGGCTTTTTTATGGTCGATATGACGCAGGTCTGCGATCATTTGTAAATTTTCTCTGCCTGTTAATTCTGCGTCCACGGCCGAGAACTGCCCGGTCAAACTGATTTGTTCTCGGATCGCTGCAGTATCCTTTTTTGGGTCGCAACCATTGATCCAAACAGTGCCGTTGTCGAAAGGTGTAATCGTGGTCAGTATGTTGACTAAGGTCGTTTTGCCGGCCCCATTTGCACCCAAGAGAACAAAAATTTTCCCGGCGTGGATCGTTACATTGACATCTAGTAAGACTTCTTTGTCTTTATATGCTTTTTTTAGATGTTTCACGTGAAGCATTTCTTGCTTTTTGTTGATAACCATAGCGTCTTCCTCGTTTCTATAAGATAATTAGAGCATACCGCTGAATTGGATAGAGGATGTTCAAATTTCAATATATTGAAAAAGAAGGTGGATCAGATGAAAAGTTATGGTGCAACGATCAAAGCAATCCGTAAGAGTAAAGGATTATTATTGAAGGAACTAGTGGATGAACAGTTGTCTTTGTCCTTGCTGTCGCAATTTGAGAATGAGAAAACCACGATATCTTGCGAGCGGTTTCATTTGTTATTAGACAAATTAGAAGTTAGATTTGATGAATTTCAATTGTTGCAAACGGGACAAACACATTCGATAAAACAGGCAGAAATCCGCTCGTATGTCGTTGCAATGGGACCAGTTAGTCGTTTAGAGGAATTAGAAGCATTAGAAGCAAAGTATCAAAAATTACTACTATATCATCAACAACACTACTCTTTAGAACTGGATCATTTATTGCAGTTGTTCCGTTTTGACTTTTTGATGAAGCAAGATATCTTAAGTGGATTGCCGACGTTGGCAGCATATGAAAAGTATAGTGATTGTTTATTTGGCGCCAGACAATATCTACTCAATACCGATACGTGGGGTGTGTATGAATTACGATTATTTGCAAGAGTATCAGTTTCTATGGAAGCACCCTTACTGTGGCGGTGCTTACAATTGGCAATGAAAAAGAGTGATCAATTTTCCAAACTATCAGGCAATCAAGACATTCTATATGAAACATTCGCGACGGTATTTTCAGTTTTTTGCTTCTTCAAAAAAACCGACTACGCGGAAAAAACATTGCGTCTTTGGCGTAAGCGAGTGTCAAGGGAGGAACATATTCAAGAGGCAGTCTTTTTGCCCTTTTATGAAGGATGGGTGGCTTGGTTAAAGAAAGAGGACCGCGCAGAAGCTTGTATGGATCAAACATTGAACTTTTTGGAAATGTTGGGCCTGACAGGCAAGTTGGCAGAATACCAAGAATTGAAGCAATTGGTACTGAATGATAATTTCCCTGGAATTTTATTAAATGACCCGTTGCTTTCTGAGTAAAAAGAGTGTTAAATAGGGTAGAAGTGACAAAGTGTCAATAATTGGTATTTACCAATTATTGATGCTAAAATAGAAACATAAATAGTAGGTTTTTTTGTGAGAAAACGATTGACATGCCTATGAAACCGCCTTATGTTTAAGAATCAGAAAGGAAGTGATTAAAAATCAATAATAGCAAGCAAGTTGCTTCTTTTTTTAGCATGGGAGGAGTATATTCGTAATTGGAATTTTTCTTTCATTGGAATTATTATTATTTGTTTGGTTAGAAATAGGAGGATGTAAAATGGATATTGTGACATTAGCACGGATCCAGTTCGCAATGACGACGATTTTTCACTACTTTTTTGTGCCGTTCTCAATTGGAACGGGCGTCGTTGTGGCAATTATGGAAACATTATATGTAATCAAAAAAGATGAAAAATATAAACGCATGACGAAGTTTTGGGGCAATATTTTTCTCTTGAGTTTTGCTGTCGGTGTAGTGACCGGGATCATCCAAGAGTTCCAATTTGGAATGAATTGGTCAGATTATTCACGATTTGTTGGGGATATTTTCGGGGCCCCCCTGGCATTGGAAGCATTGTTGGCGTTCTTTTTGGAGTCAACTTTCTTGGGATTATGGATCTTTACGTGGGATCGTGTCAGTCCGAAGCTGCATGCGACTTTCTTTTGGCTGGTTACCTTAGGATCGATGCTTTCTGCATTTTGGATTTTAGCGGCCAATAGCTTTATGCAGCATCCAGTTGGCTACACGCTGAACAATGGTCGGGCAGAAATGACCGATTTCGGTGCGTTATTGGCCAATCCGCAAGTTTGGTATGAATTTCTCCACGTAATCACTGCGGCGATCGCTATGGGCGGAATCATTGTGGCTGGATTATCCGCGTTTCGTTTATTGAAAAAAGAGGAGGATATCGATCGTGATTTCTTCAAGAAATCTATGCGTATCGGTTTTGCCGTTGCCTTATTCGGCTCATTCACTGTGTTGCTTGCAGGGGATGAACAAATGAAATATTTAGTAGAAGAACAACCAATGAAATTTGCGGCGATGGAAGGTGCCTATGAAGATACTGGCAGTCCAGCTGCATGGACCGTGGTTGCTTGGGCAAATGAAGCGGAACACTATCAAGTATTTGGCGTGTCGATTCCATATATGTTGAGTATCTTGGCTTTTAATGAACCATTTGGATCCATCGATGGGATGGATACCGTTAATCAAGATTTGATTACCCGGTACGGGGAACGTAATTATTACCCACCGGTCAATACCTTATTCTGGAGTTTCCGTGTGATGGCTGGATTCGGTGCGTTGATGCTGCTGGTTTCTGGCTTGGGTCTTTTCTTCACCCGCAAGAAAAAACCGTGGCTCTTTGACAAACGTTGGATGCTTTGGGTGACAGGTCTTACCTTATTCACACCATTTATGGCCAATACGGCTGGTTGGTTGATTACTGAATTGGGTCGTTATCCTTGGACTGTATATGGCTTGTTCACGATTGAGGATAGTGTGTCACCAAATGTTTCTGCTACGTCATTGATGATCTCAAACACCGTATACTTCTTACTGTTTAGTGTGATGGGTGCAGCTATGATCTACTTAGTCAGACGTGAGATGAACCATGGTCCTGAAAAAGACGCCTTTGGCGAAATCAGCCAGAATGATTATGAAGATCCATTTGACAAGGAGGCGTTCCAAGAATGACCGGTTTACAATTATTGTGGTTTACGTTGATTGGGATTTTATTCTCAGGTTTCTTTTTCTTAGAGGGATTTGACTTTGGTGTCGGGATGTCTGTACAAACGTTGGCGCACAATGAAGACGAGAAAGATCAAATCGTTCAAACGATTGGGCCAGTCTGGGATGGCAATGAAGTGTGGTTACTGACAGCTGGTGGGGCGATGTTCGCCTCGTTTCCGTATTGGTATGCCTCTTTGTTTAGTGGTTTCTACTTGATTTTATTGTTGATTCTAGTGGGTCTGATCATTCGTGGTGTGTCTTTCGAGTTTCGGGCCAACTTCCCGAAAGAGCGGAAGAATATCTGGAATTGGACGTTGACGATTGGCAGTACGATGGTGCCGTTTTTCTTCGGATTGATGTTTGTTGCGTTGATCCAAGGAATGCCATTAGATGCGGACGGCAATATGATGGCGACCTTTACTGATTATGTCAATCCGTTTTCTGTCGTTGGCGGTATTGCGATGACGTTACTGTGCTATTTGCATGGCTTGAACTACATTGCCTTGAAAACAGAAGGACCAATTCGCGCACGGGCGCGTAATTATGCAAGCATTTTTTATGGTATTTTGTATGTCGGCTTGGTGGTATTTGCGGTTATGTTATATTACCAAACAGATTTCTTTGACCTTCACTTTGCGACGACATTGGGTTTGTTGATCGTTATCGTCTTATTGACGGTCTTAGCGAATGTCGGTGTTTTTAAAGGCATGGAAATGACCGCCTTTTTAGCCAGCGGCTTCACATTGATTGCATTGGTGGTCTTGATTTTCACGGGACTGTTCCCAAGGGTGCTGATCAGTTCATTGGATTCAAGTTATGATTTGCTGATTGCTGATGCATCATCCAGTCGATATACCTTGAAGATCATGAGTTATTTATCATTAACGATTTTGCCTTTTGTCTTGGCGTATACCGCTTGGAGTTATTATGTTTTCCGGAAACGGATCAAGCATACGGGGGCGTTGGAGGGATATAAATGATTGACAAACAGATCATGAAACTCCCTGGAATGAAACAATTATTGGGATTGCTCGCAGGATTATCTTTCCTGCAAGCTCTCTTTATTATCGGACAGGCCTATGGATTGGCAAGTGCCATTACTGGCTTATGGGAAGGACATCCTTTAAAGGAACAGTGGGGCTGGATTCTACTGTTCTTTTGTTCGTTTATTGCACGACAAGGTGTGATCTATGTGCGGGCACAAAAATTGGATACCTATAGTTACCAACAAGCGGCGGCTTTGCGAGATCAACTCCTTGAGAAGCTCTTTCGTGTAGGACCACAAATTGCGCAACAGCAAGGAACAGGAAATATCACCACCATGCTTTTGGAAGGAATCAACCAAGTAGAGAATTATCTGCAATTGATTCTGGCAAAAATCATGAATATGTCAATCATTCCATGGGTGATTTTGGCGTTGGTATTCTATCTTGATTGGGCATCCGGCGTGGTTTTGCTCTTAGTCTTTCCATTGATCATTATTTTTATGATCATTCTGGGTTATGCAGCCCAAAGCAAAGCCGAAAAACAGTATCGCACGTTTCAGCTGTTGTCCAATCACTTCATTGATACCTTGAGAGGCATCGATACATTGAAGTTGTTTGGGGTCAGCCAGAAATATGGGAAGAGCATTTTTGCTTCTAGTGAACGGTTCCGAAAAGCGACGATGGCTTCGTTGAAAGTTGGGATTTTATCAACCTTTGCGTTGGATTTCTTTACCACATTATCGATTGCAGTCGTTGCTGTTTTGCTGGGACTTCGGTTGATCAATGAAGGGATTTTCTTGTTTCCTTCGTTGACGATTTTGATTCTGGCACCTGAGTATTTCTTGCCGATCCGTGACTTTTCAAGTGACTACCATGCAACGTTAGATGGTAAAAATGCGATGACAGCAGTCACTGAGATTTTGAACCAACCAGAAGCAGCTATTGAAGCAGCTTCTGTTCCTCGTTGGCAAGAGCAAACCAATTTGACTTTATCTGGGGTTTCTTTTGATTATGAAGAGAAAACAGCCCTCGCGGACATCGATTTGTCCGTGACTGGTTTTAAAAAAATCGGCATCATCGGACTGAGTGGTTCAGGGAAATCGACGTTGATCAATCTATTGAGCGGCTTTTTTGTACCGAAGTCTGGTGAGATCGCGATTGATGGGACAGAGATAACAGCATTGCGCCAAGCGCAGTGGCAAGAACAATTGATTTATATTCCGCAAAATCCGTATATTTATCGGATGACGCTGCAAGAAAATGTGGCCTTCTATCAGCCGACTGCAACGAAAGAACAGGTTTTAGCCGCTATTGAAGTGGCAGGATTGACGGCCTTGGTGGATGAATTACCGCAAGGGTTGGCTACGATGCTTGGTGAAGGAGAGCGGCATTTGAGTGGCGGTCAAGCGCAGCGGATTGCATTGGCTCGGGCCTTTTTGGATCAAGAGCGGAAAATTTTGCTCTTTGATGAACCTACAGCGCATTTAGATATTGAAACAGAAGTGGCGTTGAAAGCGCGGATGTTGCCGCTGATGGAGAATCACTTGGTCTTCTTTGCTACGCACCGCTTGCATTGGATGGAAGAGATGGATGAGATTATTGTCATGGATCAAGGACAAATCGTGGAACGTGGTACATTGGCAGAATTACAAGCGAAACAAGGCGCGTTTACTGACTTGGTTCGTGGGATGAGGAGGGAACAAATTGAATAAAATTGGTTTATTCCAGTCATTAAAAACCGATGCATGGGTCAAACCGTTTTTAACGAAATACAAAAATGTATTGGCTTTGGCGTTGTTCCTAGGCTTTCTGACCTTTTTCTGTGGTGGCGCCTTAATGTTCAATTCTGGTTTTTTGATCAGTCGTTCCGCTTCTATTCCTGAAAATATCTTGTTGGTCTATATCCCTATCGTATTGACACGGGCTTTTGGGATTGGGCGTCCGGTCTTCCGCTATTTAGAACGATTGACGAGTCACAGCTGGGTCTTGCGTATGACTTCAAATTTGCGCTTAAAGCTCTACAATGTTGTGGAAAAGGATGCGATATTCTTTAAACAAGCGCATCGTACCGGAGACATTTTAGGATTATTGGCTGAGGACATCAACCATATCCAAAATCTATACTTGCGGACGATTTTTCCGACGGTGATTGCATGGATCCTTTATGTCTTTTTGATCATCGGATTGGGGTATTTTTCTTGGTGGTTTGCGATAGTGATGCTGCTATTACTAGGTATCGTGGTCGTTGTGCTGCCATTGTGGTCTGTTGTGGTCAATGGGGCACGACAAGAAAAGCAGAAACAAATGAAAAACCATTTATATACCACACTGACAGACAATGTCTTGGGTGTCTCCGACTGGGTCTTTTCCCAACGAGGGACAGAATATGTGGCGGGGCATAAAGCATTAGAAGCTGACTTGCGTACAATAGACGAGAAAATCAAACAGTTTGACCGCCGTCGCGACTTTCTTTTACAAGGCACCTTTGGCGTGATTGCTGTGGCATTGCTTGTTTGGGCAAGCAGCCGTTTCCCAGGTGTGTATGGCGGATTGGCCAACTGGATTGCGGCCTTTGTGTTGTGTGTCTTTCCATTGATCGATGCCTTTGCACCCCTGCCGAGTGCGGCGCAGGAAACCAATGTCTATAAAGATTCCATCGATCGTTTCAATGCACTGCCCGAAGAACAAGCTGCGATTCTTGCAGCAAATGCTGTGAAGCCAGAAGGCCCAGTGGAATTGACCGTCAAAGATGTGCATTTCCATTATCCTGAGGGAAAAGAAGTGCTTCATGGGCTAGACTTGACGATTGCTGGCCATCAAAAATTAGCGATTCTGGGTCGCAGTGGCTCGGGGAAAAGTACCTTTGCCTCATTGCTGCGGGGGGATTTGATACCGACAGAAGGCAGCATTTTGATCAATGGGCAGCCTGTTGCTGATTTTGGTGATGGTATCAGTGAGGTAATCGGCGTCATCAATCAAAGCCCATACTTATTCCATACTACGATTTTGAATAATTTGCGGATCGGGAATGAGGCTGCTTCTGAAGAAGATGTGTGGCAAGTGTTAGATCAAGTAGGATTGAAGGACATGGTATCTTCTTTGCCGGATGGATTGGCAACAATGGTCGATGAAGCGGGGTTGCGTTTTTCTGGTGGCGAACGGCATCGATTGGCTCTGGCGCGTATCTTATTAAAAGATACACCAATTATTTTATTGGATGAACCAACAGTTGGCTTGGATCCTATTACCGAACAAGGGGTATTAGAAACCTTCTTTCAAGTTTTGGATCACAAAACAATTATTTGGATCACGCATCATTTACAAGGGATTTCGATGATGGATCGGGTCATTTTCATTGAAGATGGCCAGCTGACCATGAGCGGATCACCCGCGAAACTTGCCGCTGAAAATGCCCATTTCCAACAATTACTAGCGATTGATCAAGGTCGGATCTAAAAAAAATAGCGTCCATCGTGAAGATGGACGCATCCTTGATCAGTAGTCGCGCTGCAATAGCAATTCTGTTAATGAGCGGATTTTTTTTCTACTAGGTGTATCTGGGAGTTGATCGATTGCAGCAAGCGCTTCTTGCGTGTAGCCAATCGCAAAATCGGTAGCCTTTTGGACGCCGTCATAGGTGTGAACGAGGGCAGCAACTTCTTTGGCCTCTTCAACAGATAATGTGTCTTTTTTGTTGAGATAAGGGGCAAAAGCTTCTGGTGCTTGCGCTTTGGCAAACAACAAAGGCAACGTGTAAACACCCTGTGCAAGGTCTTCCAATACTGGCTTCTTCAATGTCCCGCTATCAGATGTATAGTCTAAGATATCATCAAAGACTTGAAACGCAATCCCGATGTCACGGCCAATCTCGCCAGCAAGCTGTTGATCTGCTTCGGAGAGACCGCCAAAATGGGCGCCTTCCAGACAAGCGAGCCAAAACAATTCGGCTGTCTTGCCGTTGATACTTTGTAAATACTCTTCAACGGTTTCATTGACGTTGTAGCGGGTATGCATTTGATCCAGTTCTCCTAAAAGCAGGCGCTTCATGGCTTGCGCATTGGTCATAAGGAACGGTGATCCGTTCATGCTGTCAATCAGTAACTCAAAAAATTGGGTGAACAAAAGGTCACCCGTGTAGACAGCAATGTCTTTTCCATATTTTGCTTGGACAGTGGTGCGACCGCGCCGCAATGGGGAGTCGTCAATGATGTCGTCATGGATCAAAGTGGCCATATGCAAAATTTCTAAAGAGGCAGCAATTTTCGTTAGTTGGTCGGTTTTTTTATAATGGGGATCGCCTAAGTCAGCAAACAATAAAAAGAGTGCGGGCCGTAGCATTTTTCCACCTGAATAAGTAAAGTCGATCAAAACATCTTGTATTTCTTTGTTACGTACAGTGACACGTTCTTCAATGATCGAACAAACGGTTTTCAATCGTTCATCGATCGTCGGATAATCGATCCAAAAGTCAAACATAGTATAACCCTTTCTAACAGTCATTCAGCCCTTATTCTAGCTTAAAGCGCGACGGTTGACTAGTTTAATGCACTTTTTAAAGGAGGTGAATTTGTGACTCTCTCAGTATTTTTAGAACTTGTAGAATTTAAAGCAAAAACGGCGAGTATTTTGCCCTTTTTTATCGGTATTTGCTATAGCTGGTATAATTATCAGTCGATTCATTTAGGGTATGTCTTGTTGTACTTTGCGGCGATGCTGATTTTCAATATGGCAGTCGATATTTTAGACAATTACAATGATTATCACCATGCAACAGAAGTCCATGACTATAAAGAAAAAACCAATATCATTGGTCGGGAACAATTATCCGTCAAACTGGTTTTTTGGTTGATGGTAACGATGATCACTGTTTCAGCGTTGATGGGGATCGGCTTAGCGATCGTTGTTGGCTGGCCGTTGTTTTGGATGGGGTTGTATTGTTACTTGGTTGGTATCTTTTACTCCTCAGGTCCACGGCCATTGTCAAGTTTGCCATTAGGTGAATTCTTCTCAGGCTTTACCATGGGCTTTATGATTTCTTTGATCTGTGTGTATTTAAACGCTTATCAGGTCTTCGAATGGAATACCGCTACCATCGGCAGTATTTTCTTGGTCTCTTTACCCAATACATTGTGGATCGCCAATCTGATGTTGGCCAACAATATCTGTGATTTGGATGAAGATGAAAAGAACAATCGCTATACATTGGTACATTATCTTGGTAAACCTCTGGCATTACGGCTGTTTGCGGCGATGAATATCCTTGCTTTTGTCGCTATTGCTGTCTCTGCTATTTTGGCTATTGCCCCCTGGTCAATGGTTTTGACCTTCTTGGTGGCACCTTTTGTCTGGAAACAGACAAAACGATTAATGGAAAAACAAATCAAAAGAGAAACCTTCATTTGTGCGGTTCGGATCTTAGCGGTCGGTGCCTCAGTGCAAGTGATCACGTTTGCTCTAGGTTTGATTTTATAATTTTGTGATAGAAAGAAAGGAAGTAAAGAAACATGAAGGAAGTTGTCATTTTAGGCGCAGGATACGCTGGTTTGCGTGCCTTACACGTACTACAAGGAGCAAAAGGAGATTTTCATATCACACTGATCGACAAAAACGATTATCATTATGAAGCAACGGATCTCCATGAAGTCGCAGCGGGCACGCAACCCCGCGATCGTATCAGTTATCCTATTATGGATGTTGTGAAGACAAATAAAACGACATTTGTCCAAAAAGAAGTCGCAACGATTGACCGTGACCAACAAGTGATCACCTTCAAAGACCAAACAACAAGTACCTATGATTATTTGATCGTAGCTTTAGGCTTTGAATCAGAATCTTTCGGCATCCCAGGTGTTGAAGAACATGCATTAGAAATGGTGGATGTTGATTCAGCAGAAGCAATCTATCATCATTTATTGAAACAAATGCAAGACTACAAACAAACCAAAAATCCAGACTTACTAAAAATCGTAGTCTGTGGCGCAGGTTTTACCGGCATTGAGTTACTGGGTTCATTGGTCGAAAACCGCAAAACCTTTGCGAAAGCAGCAGGTGTTAAACCAGAAGAAATCAAACTATATTGTGTAGAAGCCGTGACACGCTTGTTGCCGATGTTTGAAGAAAAATTATCTGATTATGGTATCAGCAACTTGGTGAAGTGGGGCGTCAACTTCTTGACGGGCAAACCAATCAAAGAAATCAAACCAGGCGTAGTGATTTACCAAACAGATGTAGAATCTGGTGCGACAGAAGCCTTAAGTGCCAAAACGATTATTTGGACGACAGGGGTTAGCGGCAGTCATGTGATGGCGGACTCAGCATTCTCTGCACGAAGAGGTCGTGTAATGGTCAACCAAACATTGACAGATCCAGAACATGATCATGTGTACGTTGTTGGCGATGTGTCTGCTGTCTTAGATCCAGCAACCAATCGTCCCTATCCTACCACTGCTCAGATTGCCTTAAAGATGGGACAACATGCGGCGAAAAATATCTTACGCCAAATGAACGGAGAACAACCCATTGATTTCCACTTTGAATCACTAGGCTCTGTGGCATCGATCGGCAACACCCATGCCTTTGGACTCGTTGGAAAAATGGCTGTCAAAGGTTATCCAGCTTCATTTGTCAAAAAAGCCATTATGGATCGCTCATTATATCAAACTGGCGGCGTCAAAGAAGTATTGGCGAAAGGTCGATTTGATTTTTACCATTGAGTTGAAAGAAGGACCCGTACGAATCACGTACAGGTCCTTTTTTTTGAATGTAAAAATGGCTGTTCTATGAGAATGTATTACAATTGGTTCATTATTTGTTCGTATTAATCCCCCCTTTTTTAATAATTCATGTTACAATAAAAAAGATTAAAAAGTGGATTTTCGGAGGGATTAAATGACATTACGTAAAGAACGGCGCCGGCTAGAGCAACGCCTTAAACGCACACAATATACCCAAAAAAGTATCACGATGGCGACTACGCTCGTTGCGGGGTCAACATTAATCCCGGCATTAGGACATGCAGCCGAAACGTCCATAACGGAAACGACGGATACTCAAGCAGAAATCGCTGCACAAAGTACAGCAGCGACAACGGATGATTCAACAACTGATTCAACGGCAGTTGCTGAAACAAATGTGCAATCAGATACGACAGCAACGATTGGAACTGAAGCGGAGACCAGTGTGTCTGAGACAGTAGAATCAACTGAAACCAGTGAATCGACAATCACAGAAGATACGGCAACTAGTGAGACAGCAGACACGACGGAAACAACGTCTATCCCAACGATCAGTCGCGCATTACTAGCAAGAACAGCGATTGATACTACAGGCTTTATCAATCAAATCAGTAGTCATGCAACCGAAGTAGCTGCCGCTAATGATTTGTATGCCTCTGTGATGATGGCACAAGCGATCTTAGAATCGGGGTGGGGTACCTCGACACTGACAACTACGGCCAATAATATGTTTGGCATCAAAGGTAGTTACAACGGTGAATCAGTGACGATGAACACATATGAAGATGATGGTTCAGGCAATTATTATGTCATCAGTGCAAAATTCCGCAAGTATCCTTCATTGAAGGAGTCTTTCCAAGACAATGCATATGTATTGAGAACCACAAGTTTTTCTAGTGGCAATTATTATTACAGCGGTGCGTGGAAAAGCAATACGACTTCTTATACGCAAGCAACTGCATGGCTACAAGGTCGGTATGCTACGGATACATCATACGCAAGCAAATTAAATAATTTGATCTCTACGTATAATCTGACGCAATATGACACAAGCAGCAATAACGATAGTAATGAAAGCAACGATAGTGTATCTTCAGATGAAACAGCAATCAGTCAACAAATGAAGACGACGGCTGCGATGAATATACGTCAAGATGCATCAACGAGTGCAACGATTACTGGGTCTGTGGCGGCAAATACAACCGTCAGTGTCACAGCTTCCAAGACAGGAACTGCAGTGAATGGCAATACGACTTGGTATAAAATTTCAGGCAAAGGCTGGGTCAGCGGTGCATATGTCACCAAGATCAGCAGCGATACCTCAAGTAGTAATAGCGGCTCGAGCACTAATACGAGCAGTGGGACAACGATCAATAAACAGATGAAGACTACAGCTGCAATGAATATTCGTTCGGATGCCTCAACCAGCAGTACGGTGGTTGGGTCACTATCTTCAGGGACGACAGTGACGGCAACAGCGACCAAAACGGGTACATCAGTCAATGGCAACAAAAATTGGTACTATGTATCTGGCAAAGGCTGGGTCAGTGGCGCTTATCTGACAGAAGTCACAACGAATACGTCAAATAACAGCTCAAGTAATAGTTCAAGTAATAATTCAAGCAGCAATACAACAATCAATCAAAAAATGAAAACCACAGCTGCATTGAATGTTCGCTCGGATGCCTCAACGAGCAGTAGTGTTGTTGCGGCAGTAACGAAGGGTGCGACGGTGACTGTTACAGCAACCAAAACAGGGACGTCAGTCAATGGCAGTAAGACATGGTATTACGTGTCAGGCAAAGGGTGGATCAGTGGCGCGTATGTCACGAGTGTCAGTTCCTCTTCAAATGCGTCTAGCTCATCGAGTGCATCATCAACAATCAATCAAAAAATGAAAACCACTGATACGCTGAATATTCGTTCGGATGCGTCAACGAGCAGTTCGATTACCGGTTCTTTGAGTAAAGGGACAACAGTGACTGCCACAGCCACTAAGACCGGTACAACAGTCAATGGAACAAATAAATGGTATTATGTGTCAGGCAAAGGCTGGGTCAGCGGTGCGTATCTTTCGACTGTATCAAGTTCTACAAACACATCAAGTACCTCCAGTAGTTCAAATACGACTTATCACACAGTAAAATCTGGCGATAGTTTATGGGCATTGGCACAAAAATATGGCACCAGTATCAGCACGATCACTTCTTGGAATAAATTAAGCAGCAATGTCATTTATGTAGGACAGAAATTGGTCGTAGCGAAATAAGCGATGCGTTTTACAAAAAGAGTGAGAACACACTATACAATAGAGCCAAAAGAGCGTATTAGTCATTGACTAAGCGCTTTTTTTTCGTCAAACTATAGAAAAAGTGTAAGGGGTGAAGACTATTGAAGAAAATCATTTATCGAGGCATGATGGATGGGCTGGCTACGGATCGGGCTGTTCGTGCACACAAGTATGACATGATCCATCATTGGCATCCTGAGTGCGAAATACAATATTATATTGAAGGGCATCGGTCGTTCTTCATAGATGAGGAAGAGTACCATGCGCAAGCCGGGTCTTTGGTATTGATCAAGCCCCAAAGTATTCATCATACCTATTCACATAAGCATCTTTATCACGATCGGATACTTCTGCTTTTAGAAGCTGATAAATTTAAAGCGGTTTCCAATTATTTAGGCAATGATTTGGTTGCTTTTTTCGAAGACTATCATGGATTGATACAAATACCATTCGATCAACAAGAAACGATGCATCAACTATTCAAGAATATAGCAGAGGAAGTAATAGAAAAAAAACAAGGTTATCAACAGTTCGTTGGTGTAAAATTGATAGAATTATGTTTAATGATCCAACGTATGCAAGAGCGCAAGCTCGTTGTTGGGCCGCTGAAAACAGCGGGTCAAGTATCAGATATACGAATCGATCAAATCAAACAATATATTCGCGGCCATCTGGCCACACGTCTATCCGTCCAGCAGATAGCAGAAGATTTTCATATTGATCAGTCTCATCTTTGCAGGTTATTCAAGAATGCAACAGGATATACGATCACAGAGTATGCCAATATCTATCGTGTCAAGGAAGCACAGCGTTTACTAGAAGATACCGACATAAGTTTGACCAATATTGCTATCTTGACGGGCTTTCATCATATTACTTATTTTAATCGTGTGTTTAATAAATATACAGAAACCTCTCCTTTACAATATCGCAAAAAGAAAAGCAATTATAAGAAAAGTTTACGAGAAAAGAACAATCTTTGACTTGTGAAAAAAAGCACTTTTGCTGTGGATTTAAAATCAAAATAGTATAAAAATGGCCGAAAACTATCACATATTTGTGCAAATATTTCTCACCTATTGTTGGGAGAAATATTATTCGTTAGAATCAAGTAAGCGAATACATTTCGTTAAAAATGATAACGTGTGCATAAAGTGAAGGAGGAAACAAAAGTGAAGAAAAAGCATCTTAAAGTAATCGTTGTCGGTCTTTTCAGCACGGTGTTGTTTGCAGGCTGCGGGTCTGGCAATGACACAACAAGTGGCACAAGGGAAAGTGATACAGCGAGTGATCCATTGGAAGAGGAGGTGACCATCAAGTTTTCATGGTGGGGGGCTGACAACCGGCATGATGCAATGCAAGACGTGGTCGATCTTTTCCAAGAGGAACACCCGAATATCACGGTTCAAGTTGAATACGGTGCATGGGATGGTTGGCAAGAAAAAACGTTGACGCAACTATCTGGGAAAACAGAAGCTGATGTGATGCAGGTCAACTATAATTGGTTGTTTTCTTTTGGGAAAGGGAAAAATATCTTTTTGGATCTTAACGAAGTAAACGACTATCTTACGTTGGGCAATTGGGAGCGTTCATACCTAGAATCCATGCAAGTGGACGGAGAGCAAGCCGCAGTTCCTCACGGGATGACAGGTCGTGTACCCCTAATGAACCAGGAGTTGTATCAGTCAAATGGGTTAGATTTGCCGTTGACCTATGACGACTTGCTGGCAGCAGCTGAAGTGATCGCAAAAGACAACACTGCGACTGGAGAGGACAATCAATATGCCTATATGAACGTTGGCGAGTTCTCATTAGATTTGTTTATTGCTCAAATGCTATACAACTATACCGGAAAAATCATGCAAACGGAGGGTACTGTCAACTATACCGTTGATGAAGTCAAAGCTGTCTTAGAAAAATATAAAGCATTGGAAGATGCCGGGGCATTGCCTAACTTTGCGCAAACAAGCCCAATCGATACTGAATCAAATCCGCAATGGGTCGAAGGCAATGCAGGTTCCGTCTATGAATGGGCGAACTCACTTGCTAAATGGACTGCTTCTTATAAGGGCGGGGATGCAATGGATGAAATGGTCGTTGGCGATTTCTTACAAATAGATGCAGATACCCAACCGAACATTTATGTGAAACCGAATTTTGGCTACGCCATCTCTCGCAATACCAAGCATCCGGAAGCTGCAGCAACATTTATTGAATTCCTTTTTACCAATGAAGCAGCTGTGAAAGCTTCAGGTGATGCACTAGGTATTTCAAGCAATAGTGTCACTTACGACTATCAAGTAGACAATGAGTTGGTTGAAGGCGCAGTTGCGCAAGGGTATGAAAAATTGGATCAGTATGAGCAGACTGTATTAGATCCTTATTTTGAAGATGAAAATGTTCGTGGTGAACGGTATACAGTTTATGAAGCATACCGTACAGGCAAGTTTGACGCAGATGAAGCGGCCCAACAATTTATTGATAAACAACAGGCGGCGCTTGATAAATATTATCAAGAGTAGGCACAAAAAAGGAACGAAGACGTTTTCCTGAAGTCGTTCCTTTTTTTATTCTATGGATCCTTGTGAGAATCACAAAGTGCGTGATTTTGAACGAACAAAAATGAAAAGAGGGAAGGAACATGTTGAAGTCACTAAAGAAAACAAACTGGACGATCTATTTGATGCTATTGCCATGGATCTTTGGCTTTTTAGTGTTTAAAGTCTATCCGATCATAGTGTCCTTTTATTATAGTTTGTTGGAGTATCCTATATTAGGTGATCCAACATTCATTGGCTTACAAAATTATATTGAGATATTTACCAAAGATGATACCTTTACAGCCAGTTTTTTTGCAACGATCAAATATGTATTGATTGGCACACCAGCTGTTGTACTTGTTTCCTTTGCCGTTGCAGCCATTTTGAATTTTAAACTAAAAGGCGTTAATTTTTTTCGTACCGCTTATTATATTCCCTCGATTCTGGGGGGAAATGTTGCAGTATCCATTTTATGGTCGATGCTGTTTGATGTGAATGGTCCTGTCAATACTGTTTTAAGTGTATTCACGTTCGGTGGTGATGTCGCAATCAATTGGACCAAAGATCCGCAGTTTGCTATTTTTACATTGATTATTTTGAAAACATGGCAATTTGGTTCAACGATGTTGATCTTTTTATCTGCTTTGCAAGGGGTATCCAAAACAGTATATGAAGCAGCTGAAATGGATGGGGCGTCCAAAATTCGCCAATTGTTCAGTATTACTGTGCCAATTATTACACCTGTGATTCTATTTAATGCGGTCAATGTATTGGTTAAGGCCTTTCAAGAGTTCAATTCCGCCTATCTGATCACCAAAGGCGGACCAAACAAAACCACTTACTTTTTAAACCTGTATATTTATGATCAAGCATTCCAAAATGGGAATTACGGGTATGCGAGTGCGTTGACTTGGATATTGCTTGTTATTATCGGTATCTTCACGGTGATTATTTTTAAATCATCCAACCGATGGGTATTCTACAATGATTAGGGGGAATAGAGATGGAGATGAGTAAATCCCGCAGGCGTGTCAATGAAATCATTCGGTATGGTTTGTTAGTGTTGGTAGGGATCATCTTGATTTATCCATTGCTATGGATGATTGGCTCTGCATTTAAAGAAAATAGAGATATTTTTGGCAGTTTAAGTATCTTCCCGCCCAAAGATCGGGTCGTCACTTCGAATTTTGCCGATGCGTGGCAACTGACACGAGATCGCTCAATCTGGTTCTTTTTTGGTAATACGTTAAAGTTTCTGATTCCCAAAACAATTTTTACCGTTCTTTCTTGTGTGATCACAGCCTACGTGATTGCCCGCAAATCATTTAAAGGGAAAAAGTTTGTTTTTGGCGCGGTCATTGTGACATTGTTGATGCCGGAACTGGCCTTTAGGATTCCGTTGTATCTGTTGTATCGTGAGGTAGGGCTCCTTGATACCTTTGCTAGTTTATATGTTGCGGATATTTTTGCGAGTTCTTCCTTCTTTGTCTTCATGATCATTCAGTTCATGCGGACGATTCCGAAAGAATTGGATGAAGCAGCGGTCATGGATGGCTGTAATGAATTACAAATTCTTTTTAAGATCATTATTCCTGTGATCAAGCCAATCCTGATTACAGTCGCATTGCTTAGTTTCATGTGGGGGATGAATGATTTTCAAGGACCGTTGATCTATCTGAATAGTTCCGACAAGACCGTTCTTTCCGTCGCCCTTAAACAGTTGTTGGATGGTGAAGCGATGGTATCCTATGGACGCGTATTTGCTGCATCTTGTTTGGGTCTGTTGCCAATGATTGCAATTTTCTTTATGGGTTCACGCTATTTTGTGGATGGTGTCGCATCGACAGGCAGTAAAGAATAGTGAGGGAAAAGAGGATGATGTTCAAACGGATTTGTGCGCAGTTGATTGATTTTGTGATGGGTATCATCACGATTTATTTGATATTTGTTTTTGTGCTGCCCCTCTATAGTCATCTTGTACCGAATGATTTTGCGGCAGTATGCATCGCGATTGTTCTGATGGGCGCATTGTATTTTGGCTTACAGTATCCCTTTATGCAAAATCACCAAACACTGGGGAAAGCATTCTTTCATTTAGCCATCGTGTCGACGGATCCTTACCGAAAAGATGTGTCCGTGGCGGTGATCATCCAACGAGAAATTTTATGTAAAGTGATGAGTTGTTTCTTTATTTGTGTTCCGTTATTTTTTGGGAAAGCAGGCGGACATGAAGAATCAACCCACACCAAACTTGTTCAGCTTTCCTAGAAAAGGAGAATCCGCTTGGAAAAAATAGCACTTTATTTCGATCAGTTGTTAGACCAGTCGTCACCACAGGCACCCATTTGGAATCAAGAGGCACTACTGGAAGATCAACCATTGTCATGGAGTTATATCGATGGCTGTATGATGTTGGCTGTACAGAAAATGTATCAAGTGACTAAGGATGAAAAATATCTGAATTTTATGGAACACTTTATTGATTTTTATATTGATGAAGCAGGTCATCCGCTAGGGTTTAAAGAAAGTACGTACAATAGCGATGCCATCAATGAAGGCAAAGTCTTGTTTCAACTGTATGACATCACCAAAAAGGAGAAGTATCGTAAGGCCATCGAGAATCTCTATCGACAAGTTCAATTACAGCCTAGGACATCAGAAGGCAGTTTGTGGCATAAATTGATTTATCCGCAACAAGTTTGGCTAGATGGTTTATATATGGTCCAGCCTTTCTCCGTGATGTATGAAGTACGCTATCAAAAGCAGCCAGCGATCGGTGAAGCGATGCTGCAATTCGAAACGGTGGCAGCAAGAATGAGAGATAGCGCGACGGGGCTTTACTATCATGGATATGATTGCAGCAAGTTGGCTTTTTGGGCGGATGATCGAACAGGTTGCAGTCCGCACTTTTGGACAAGGTCGATAGGCTGGTTTGCGATGGCTTTAGTCGATACAGCCGCTTTCCTTAAACAGACTGGGACATGGAAAAAGGAACAAGAGCAATTACAAGTATATTTACGTTCATTATTAGAAGCATTGCTTCCTTTTCAAGACCAAGCATCTCACTTATTCTTTCAAGTGACCGATGCCGGCAAGCGGCCGGGGAATTATTTGGAAACAAGTGGTTCAGCAGCACTGGCGTATGTGATGATGAAAGGCTATCGGACGGGCTTACTGTCAAAAGAATATGGGGTACGCGGAGAACAAATCCTGACTAGCTTGCATGCGCGGAAACTAATTGAAACACATGAAGGTTTTTCTCTAAAGGACATCTGTTTGGTTGCAGGATTGGGTGGCATGCCAGGAAAAGGAGCCTACAAGGAAAGGGATGGCTCTTTCGCTTATTATATTTCCGAGCCAGCTGTTGAAAATGATGCCAAAGGAATCGGACCGCTTGTCTTTGCTTATACTGAATGGCTGTTGTTGCATCAGTAACACGTAAGCTGAGGTGATCACTTGTTGAATGAACGATGAGTAAGCGCAATCAAATCATTTGTTCCATCCTATTATCCTGCGTTACAATAGAGGTGTAGCGCAGTTGATGATTCAACTGTAAACTACTACATCATATTGAGCGAAACGTAAGTATAATAAGGAGGATTTCAAATGACAAAGAGAAACCTAACGATTATTGGTAGTTACGATACGCGCACAGAAGTATTGCCGGTGATTGAACAATTAGCAGCTGAAGGATACAGTAAAGACGATATTGTGGTATTTGCAAACAAGACAGTGATCGATCAATTTGACTTGGATACGATACCTGATGTAGACGTTGAAACAACAACTGCTGATGACAATGACCGATCGCTTTGGGAAAAAATCAAAGATGCATTTTCTTTCGGTGATCACGCATTTGGTGATGATGAGGATGATCCGTTATTTGGGTATCGCAGCGATATTGAACAAGGTAAACTTGTTGTAGGGGTCCACGACTATCGTCCAATGGATAAAGTAACAGAGCATGAAGCAGCAACGATCGATACACCACTTCCGGGAGAAACAGCATTTCCTGATGAATCAGTGGAACCAACGCCGCGTTTAGGCGATAGTGATATCGAAGCGCCGATTCATGATCCCAACCATTTACGCAATTTGTAATCAATCGCTGTCCATCAGCCAGAAATAAGCCGATTATGCAAGTATCTAGTAGCCGTTACCTGGCTTCAGATACTTGTTTTTTTTCTTGAACAGGTCCATCAAAGAGTTTGTGACATATTTGACAACAAAACTTAATTTGTTGACGAGGGGCTTTTTTTGTATAATGATATGTAGAAGACAAATTGTTGCATGAAGTTCTAGCCATCAAAATGGAGAGAGGCGGGGCATACGATGAAATTTAAATTGCATTTACAATCGGCGCTTGTAAGTTGCGGCGTTGCCGTCTTTTTAAGTATGGCCATCAATCAAGATGCAAATGCGTTCGTAGCAGCACCTTTCGTGCGTAACTCCTCCAGTAGTTCTTCGGAAGCGCCTGTTCAAACAGCCAGCAGCACGACTGTTGATACAACGGGCTCCAGCAGTATTTATTATGAAGCGAGTGTCAGTACCTATAGTGAAATCCATACGAATACGCAGAGTGAAGATACTTCCTCTTATGAGCAGTCGTCTGAGTCGGTCAGTGTCTCTACGAATGAAGAGAGCACATCAATATCTCAAGAAGAGAGCAGTGTCATACCTTCTAGCAGTGTTTCTGTACCAGAGAGTGAGTCATCCACTTCTACGAGTACATCCAGCAGTTCATCTAGTACATCAGAAACGCAGGAAACCACATCTCAGTCTAGTTCTTCCAGCAGCTCTAGTGTAGAACCTTCCACAAGCTCTTCTAGCAGTGAAGAAGCAGTCGAGGAAAACACGGGTAATTCTGATGTAGCCATTGACAATCAAAACGAATCTGTCTCTTCAAACGCAAAGAATCAGCATGAGACTGTAGTGAATGTAAATAAATAAAAAAGCACCTTGTCCGGTGATTCCTTCTATCTTTGAATCAAGTCAATACAAAGAAGTATGCAGGTCAGGTGTTTTTTTGATGGAAAAAAATGAGTGATTCTTAAGCATATCTGGAAGAAAATCACGTATTTTTCGCTATAATAACCTGAAAGGAGGCGTCGTATGGGAAGGTATTTCAAACATTTTGAAAAAATGATCAGTGTGATCGTTGACATAATGCTAGGGTTGTTGGTATTACTCGTTTTAGTCGTTATGGCAGAAGCTATTTATAAAATTGTGCTCCATGTGATTCCATTGAGCGAAGTCAGCGATCTTTCTTTGCTGATTGAAGAGATCGCTACACTCTTTATTTTATTAGAAATCATTTTGATGTTGTTGCGGTATGTAAAGGAAGGACACCATATACCGGTGCGTTATCTGATTTTGATCAGCATTACAGCGATTTTAAGAGAATTGTTATTGGCGCAGGGAAAAGGACTGGATACACTGTTATTGGCTTTGGCGATTTTGATATTGATTTTTGTTTTACAGGCTTTAGAAAAACTGAAGGCGTTTCACAGCTCTAAAGAATTGTAAGGGAAGCACTGGCAAACATGATAATAGCAGTACCACTAACAGGATGATTGTTGGTGGTACTGCTATTTGATTTGATCAATCAAAGCGCTGCTTTCCTTTTGTAATCGGGCACCTATATCTGTTTGTGCAACTAAGATCCTTTCACTTTGACGGACCACCAATCTTTTATGGCTCACGATATCGATGCGCGCGTCGATGGCTTTTTTGCGATTTGTGAAGGATTGATGGGCAGCAAGTGTCATGCCAAAAGAGTTTGACAACAAAGTATAGCCGGCGATACCAGTGACAGACTGATAGGAACGAGACAATCCGCCGTCGATCACCAATAGCTTGCCATTGGCTTTGATGGGTGTTTCCCCTTTTCGGACTTTGACTGGTGTATGGCCATTGATGATATGACCAGTTGCGGGTAATCCGAACGCTTCTAGCAGGCGACAACAAAAATCTTCCTCTTCCCGCAAGGTATAGTAGGCATTTTTTTGCTCCCGGTGGGTCATAGGATCGGCAATGAAATAGCGCTCAAAAGTTTTCATGGCTTTTTTGCCAAATAATGATGAACCTTCTCCGCACCACAAGTACCAAATCATGTCAGTCGCCAAGTCATCTTGAATGTGGGGGGCTGCGAAGCTTGCTGTCAAACAGTCTTGGAAAAAAAGCATTAATTCTTTCCCCTGATAGCTTGTTCCGCCAAAGATAAAAGCCATAAAATCACCGTTTTCCTGACAAGGCATACAGCCGTGAAATAGGAGGTTCCCGTTTGATTGGTGAAATAGTGTTCCTTTTTCTGTTAAAAACTGCAGATGTTGTTTCAAACGAATGGATGCTTGGCATTGTGCCATCAAGTCGTTGATAATCATTTCTTCTTCTTTGGTCAGACGATAAGGGTCGTTTGGATCCACAGTGTGAAAGCACGCGTTGATTAAAGGATACTCTTTATCGATATGCAGGGTCTGGCGATCGGCATCTACTAGATGGAGCAACAAGCGATCGTCCATAGCAAATTCTGGTCGCCTTTGAATGACTGCTGCTTCTAGTTTAAACTGAATGATCGCAAAGGCTTGTTGTAGCAGCATGGCTTCTTCTTTTTGTTCGGCAGATAAGGCATCAACGGCGTGTCGCGGATAGAAAGCTTGGTTTTCTGTATAATACTTGCGGCTAAACGCAACTGCACGAGACAAATCGATGGCATAGCTATCTTGCAGCAAATGTAAATTGCCATAACGAGCTGCAATCCGCAGTACATTGGCTAAGCAAGGCAGAGATCCGCAAAAGCTGCCGATCCATAAAATATCATGGTTGCCTAACTGAATATCAAGAGAAGGAAAAGCCATTAAACGGTCGATGATTTTGTCTGGTGCGGGCCCACGGTCGTAGATATCACCTAGGACATGCAAATGATCAACGACAAAACGCTGAATCAAAAATGCCAATTCTTTACAAAAGAGCGGTGCAGTATCTAATGCAATGATCTGCTCAAAAATAGCATTGTAGTAAGCCTCTTTGTTGAAATCAGCGTCGTATTGGTACAGCAGTTCTTCCAAAATATAGGCAAATGCAGGCGGCAACGCTTTACGGACCTTTGAACGGGTGTACTTGCTGGATGTATATCGGGCGACTGCCACCAATTGCTCCATCAGTGTTTGCCAGTCCTGTGCATCTAAATGCTTTTCCATTAATAGCTCTTCAGGATAGTAAATCAAAAAGCACAACTCAGTTTGCTCAGCAGCTGATAAACTGTCGACGAACAATGTGACGATTTTTTCGCGGATACTGCCGGAACCATTACGCAGTATATGGTCAAAAGCCTCGTACTCGCCATGCAGATCGCTGACAAAGTGTTCGGTTGCTTTGGGTAGTTGTTGAATGGCAGCCAAATTGATAATCTCTGTCAAACTTTCCAGTCTATCTGCTTCAGTCATAGGATATACCTTTTAAGCCTTCTTCGATCCATAAGGCACTTTCCTCAATCGATCGTTGGCTGACATTGATGATTGGAATCGCCAGTTTTTGGAACCATTCTTCTGCATAAGAAAGTTCAGTTTTGATTCGATCTAGATCTGTGTAAAGGGTATCTTCTTTCAAACCAAGTGATACGATTCGTGAACGGCGAATGGCTGCCAAACTTTCAGCGTGCGTCGTCAAGCCAACCATTTTCCTAGAATCGAGGTCATGGATCTCTTTAGGCAAAGCAACTTCCGGAATCAGCGGCAGATTGGCTGTCTTATATCCACGATTGGCCAAGTAGAGACTCAATGGTGTTTTTGACGTCCGTGACACACCTAGTAAAACCAGATCCGCTTCAAGAAAGCCACGGGGGTCTTTGCCGTCATCATACTTAACTGCGAATTCCATTGCTGCAACGCGGCTAAAGTAGGCTTGATTCAAACGATGGAGGGCACCAGGTTCTTGCACTGCAGGAATCCCGACACTTGTTTCGATCAAATGGGTCAAAGGTGACATCAGATCCACGTACTGCAAGCCAGTACGCTGTGCAAATGATTGGACATAAGCTACGAGCTCTTTGTTGACTAATGTAGTGACGACGATGGCTTTCTCAAGTAATGCGTCCTTGAGTATCTCAGTCAAGTTGTCTTCATCTTTGGTAAATGGAAACAATTGAATGTCAGATAAATCAATCGTTGGAAATTGGGCGGAAACTGCAGCAATCAATTTTTGTGCCGTTTCGCCAACTGAGTCTGAAATCAAATACAACCGAATATGTTCCATGTGTTTGCTCCTTTTTAAAATGATGGATGTTCACTGTCATGACCAGCTTGAATAAAGAAGTCCATGATACGTGTCTTGGTCACTTTTCCGATAACTTTCTTTGGTTGTTCGGGATCGATGACGGGCAGTGTATCAATCTCATGCCTGCTGAGAAGTGTCCCTGCTGTCAAAATCGTTTCCTTGGGTGTGATGGTGATAATGTTTGGCATTCTCGTCATGATCATGGCGACAGGTGTCTTTTCGGGCGCTGTTGCACTGATTGAAAAGCGCAGTAAATCTTTCCGTGAAAGAACGCCAATCAATTCATCTGCCTCATTTTTGACATATAGCGAGCCAACATCATACATAAATAAGGTCGTCACTGCCTCATAGACCGAAATAGTTTGCAGAATCATCAATGGTGGAATCATGATTTCGGATACGTTGATATGATACAGTTTATCAAATAACAATGGTTCAACCGGTTGCCCCGTGTAAAAGTAACCCACTTTTGGTCGCGCATCCAATAGACCGGTCATTGTTAAAATAGACAAATCATTCCGCAATGTCGCGCGACTCAGACCAAATTGTTTGGCAATTGCCTCACCGCTGATGGGTTGGTGTTCCTTCACGATCTCGATCATTTTCATTTGGCGTGGTGTCAATTCCAATGTGTCACCCTCTTCCTCTAATGTGCTATACTATTTAGTATAGTGTTGATTAGCTATAAATGCAATACAAGCGTAAAAAAATAAGCACATATGTTAACAAAAGTGTTCTCGGTTATCATCTGGGTACTTTTTTGATAGACTGTACATAATCAAGGACAAGGAGGATGCATCATGAAAACAATTGAATTGAATACTGGTATTGATATTCCGGTGATTGGCAGCGGCACAAATACCTTTGGCAAAGAAAACAAAGATTACCAAGGAACGATCAACGGCGATACGACTGAATTAGCAGCGGCGATCAAAGCAGGCTATCGACATTTCGATACGGCCATCGCATATCGAAATGAAGCTGTCGTGGGGAAAGCGATTCTGGAGAGCGGGATCGACCGCAGTGAATTTTTCCTCACATCGAAAATACCTGGCACGCCAGAATATACAAAAGATGCTGCATCGGTCAAATCAGCAGTTGAGTCAAGTTTGTCTGCTTTGCAGACCGAAACGATCGACTTATACTTGATCCATCATCCTTGGGATAATGTGGAGGAAATCGCTGCTGTCTGGGCTGTCTTAGAAGCTTATGTAGACCGCGGTATCATCAAAGCCATCGGTGTATCGAATTTTCAAGAAAAAGAGTTAAGCTATTTGTTAGATCACAGTCGGATCAAACCTGCAGTCAATCAAATTGAATCACATCCGGGTAAATGGAATGACGGTATCATCGGCTATTCGTTGGAGAAGCAGGTTGTTCCTGAAGCTTGGGGTCCACTTTCTAGAATCTCTGATTCAGCAAAAGAACAGTTGACGAAAATCGGCGACCATCATCAAAAGTCTTGGAGTCAAGTGGTATTGCGATACCAAATCGAACGCGGCGTGGTTGTCATTCCTAAATCACATTCGGCTGAACATCAAGCAGATAACTTAGCTATTTTTGATTTCTCGTTGACCGATGAGGAAAAAGAAATCATCAAAGGGTTATAATAATGGCTCTATACTTTAAAGGACTGATGAATCAAAAAATGATTCACCAGTCCTATTTTCATTTTAGATATTAAAAAACATATCGTTCTCTAGTATGATTAAATCACGACAAAATAAACAACTGAGAGGACGATATGCTATATGAATGATTCTATCAAAAAATTGTTGAGAATTACAGATAAAAATTTGGAGATTACAGATGTCTCTTACGAGACCGTAAACAAAAAGCAACGCATAGTAATAAATGCAACACTATCTCCTTGCCCACAAGCCTGTAGGTCATGCGGATCTACTGTGAAAGACGGATTTGGTAAGACAGTCATTGTAAAAAACGGGAAAAAGATGACTACCATACGTTTTGACGAATTTAATCATATGCCGAGGGTTATGCATTTAAAAAAGCAGCGATACAAATGTAAAAACTGCAGAACATATTGGACTGCACAATCTTATTTTGTTCTTCCAAAACATTCCATTGCTAGTCATTTAAGATACAAAATCATTTCTTTTCTAACAGATAAAGTTTCTTTGAGTTTCATTGCTAAGCATTGCAGTGTTTCTTTATCTACGGTTATTCGAATACTAAGGAGTCTAAAAAGCTATGTACCCAGCAATTCTAAAAAGATTCTTCCCGAAGTATTGATGGTTGATGAATTTCGGTCACATGCTTCATCTGAAGACAAAATGAGTTTTATTTGCGCAGATGGAGAAAGTGGACAGTTGATTGATATTTTACCTACACGTAAGTTACCGCGATTAACAGCCTATTTTGAAAAGTGTACGAACAATGATCAAGTGAAATTTTTAGTAACAGATATGAACGCTGCGTATTTTCAACTCACAAAAACAGTACTTCCAAATGCCAAAATCTTTATTGATCGATTTCATATCGTTAAACACATGAATAAAGCATTTCAAGACTTTCGTGTAAAAACAATGAAGGTGCTGCAGAAGAAAGGATTTAAAAATGAAGCACAGAAGCTTAAAGTAAATTGGCGTTCCCTAACAAAAAATAGACAGAATATAAATCACTCAGAATATAAGTCTTGGCGTAGTTTTCGTGCACCTAAGTTTCCACTTCTTACAGAGACAATGATGATCGATAGACTCCTTACGTTTTCTTCTTCCCTTAGGGAAGCGTATGAAGCATTTCACGATTTAGCAGATGCCTTTAGAGATAAGGATCATAGTCTATTTTTTTAATTACTGGAACACCTCCCTGAAAGTTTAGACGAAGAATTTAGGAAGAAACTACAAAACTTACTTAAATATGAAGAAGGCATACGTAATGCAATGATTTATCCTTATTCTAATGGTAAAATCGAAGCGAAAAATACACATATCAAAACATTGAAAAGAGTATCCTACGGATTCAAATCATTTGAGAACATGAGAATACGGATTTATTTGATCAATCATTTAATTGAAGTGAAATAACAAAAAAACCAAAACAGATTTATTAGATATCTGTTTTGGTTACCCTTAGATTTTTTCCATCAGTCCTTATTGACAAAAAGCCAATGAAACACTTTATCAACTTGTGTGTACCGTATGTCTTTTTCGAAGGCATTATCGATAAGTTGAGTTTTCGCAATTGGTTCGACAGCAACCAGCCAGTCAGTCAAGAAGACAGTCGCGAGTTGCAGCGGAGTTTAAATGGTGTGGGATTGAATCTTGAAGTCCTTTTGGGGCATGCGCAGATGAATCTGTCAGAGTTTATCCATCTAGAAGCCGGCGATGTGATCCAATTAAACAAAAAAATCAGTGAGCCATTAGATACATATATCGACGGCAAACCGTTTTTCCGGGCCAAACCTGGTCAGCAAAATGAACGTTTGGCGATTGAACTATTAGACAAGTTAGAAGAGGAGCAAGAATAATGAGTGAAAGTTTGACCCAAGCAGAGATCGATGCCTTGTTGAGCCAAAGCGCGCCAGCACAACCCACCGGTCTTGAAGAACAAGTAAAAGTTGATATCATCGGTGAAGTCGGCAATATTTCGATGTCGCAAGCGGCCACCACCTTGTCCTCGATCTTAGACCGTCGTGTCAGTATCACCACACCGAGAGTCGCCAAAATCAAATTTGGCGAAGTATTGCAAGATTTGACCGCACCGAAAGTTGCAACGACCGTTGAATTCAAAGAAGGATTGCTAGGCAGTAACTTGATGCTTCTTGAAGTCAAAGACGCAATCGTGATCGCTGATTTGATGATGGGCGGTACGGGCGAAACAACCAATACCCAATTTACAGAATTAGAATTGAGTGCCGTAGCAGAAGCGATGAATCAAATGATCGGGACAGCCTCAACTTCTATGGCCACAATGATCAGCCGCAAAGTCGATATCTTGCCGCCAATCGTTAAATTATGGGAAACACCAGCCAATATTGACTATGACGCAATTGATGCTGCAGAAGAGATTTATTGTATTTCATTCTCCTTACGAGTAGAAGGCCTGATTGAAAGTGAGATCATGCAGATTTTTACGGATCATGTGGTCAATGATATCGCCGATGCAATGTTGTCTGACAAAGCAACGGTTGTTACACGTGAAACACCAATTCAAGTAAACACAACGCCTGAAACTGTCCCAACGCCAGAAGCAACAGCTGAAAAAGCCCAAGTAGAGGTCAGCAAACCTGCCTTTCAAACGTTATCGACAAAAGCTGTCAATGAAGGGGATAACTTGGATCTAATTTTGGATGTTCCATTAGATTTAAGCGTCATTTTAGGTCGCAGCAAAAAATCAATCAAAGAAATTTTGTCCTTTAATACTGGTTCAGTGATTGAGCTGGACAAGTTGACAGATGAGCCGTTAGAGATTTTATTGAATGGCAAATTGATTGCGACTGGCGAGGTCGTAGTCATCAACGAAAACTTTGGTGTCAGAATCACCAACATCCTTTCCCAAAAACAACGGATCCATAATTTACATTAAATTGCATAAAACACAAAAAAGTAAAACAAAATGGTTTAACTTTTTTGTGTTTTATCCGATAGTATAGGGTAGAAGAACGAGAACGGAGGAATATCTATGAAAATCGAAAGAGGTTATGCCGATTACGCTGACAAAGCCATTCAAAGAGAGGCTGTCAAACAAAGCAAACCAGCCGCCGCAGAAGTCAAAAAGACTGTCGATGTTCAATTATCCGAAACAGCCCAAGCTATGCAAAAAAGTACGAGCCAAGAAGCCAGCCGCAGTACCCGCGTGGCTGAATTAAAACAAGCCATTAAAGCAGGCACGTATCAAGTATCTGCTGAAACCATCGCTGACAAAATGCTGGCGCATGAAAAGCAGGTCGATTAGATGACAAGTCGCGAATTTGAACGCCATTTGCAGCAATTTTTCCGATTGTTAAAAAAGGAAAAAGATATCTTGATCAAAAACCAAGCGGCCCAGTTACCGGCGCTTGTTGAGAAAAAATCAACCTTTATGGCCATTTTCTCCGGATATGAAGGGGAAATCACGACAGCGATTCAAGCCTTGGTTGCCGATATTCAGATCCAACAGCAGGAAAACCTTTTGCTGACGGAACAAGCCATCAGTTTTCAAACGGTGTTGATGGAGGCGGTCAAAGCCAATATCAAAACGCCAGCCAATACGTATTCAAAATACCAAACGAAACCCAGTGTTACCACAGCGATCATTGATCAAGACATGTAAGGAGTAAAAGGATGACAGGATTATTTGGTTCCTTAGGGACTGCTACCCGCGGAATGACCGCCAATCAGGCAGCATTACAAACTACCAGCCACAATATTGCCAATACAAATACCGATGGCTATTCTCGCCAAAGGGTCAATCTGCAAGCGGAAGCTTCTTACAATATCGCCGGTGTCGGTAGTCTGGGCATGGGTGTCAAGGTCGGCAGTGTGGTGCGGATCGTGGATGACTTTGTGATCGGTCAAGTACGAAATGCCAATTCAACCTATACATATTATGAACAAAAAGCGGATATTTTAGGCCAATTAGAAAGTGTCATGAATGAGCCTTCAGATAACGGCTTGTCTAGTCAATTGACCACCATGTTCGATTCATGGACGGCATTGGCAAACAATCCAGAATTGGATACAGCCAAAACGTTAGTGTTAGAAAACAGCAGTACCTTTGCCGATACGGTCAATCAAATGGCGACCCATATGACCCAATTGCAAAGCGATACGACAGATACCATCGGAAAATCAGTTTTAGATTTCAACGAAAAAGTCAAAGAATTGCAATCACTGAATGAACAGATTTATGGATTGACGACGAGTGGGGGAACGCCCAATGACTTATTGGATACCCGCGACAGTTTATTGAAAGACCTCTCTGGTTTAGCTGGTATTGAAACGACGACGGATGCTTACGGTCGCGGGTTTGTCTCTATCAGTGGACAAACGATTTTGAATGCCGATACCCGCAACACATTAAGTGTGGTCGTTGGGCAATCTGATGCCGGCGCGCTGGTGTCTAAAGACGGCAATCCATTGAACCCTTCGGAAACCATCAGCGGCACTTACCCAGTAGGGACTGTCTTATTGAGTGAGACTACCGACACTGGATCGGCCTACAGTGAATTAGCCATCAAGGAAGGTGCGATTGGCGGATTACAGGCATCAGCTGCAGAAATCAGTACCCGTCTTAATGAATTGAATCAATTCACGACAACCATTGCCAAAGCAATGAATATGGTCTTTACTGGCGGTACTTCAAGTACCAGTGGCTTGTTTGACCTAGGTACCGATGACACCGGGACCGCGACGACAATCAGTGTCAGCCAAACATTATTAGACAATCCTAGCTTGGTCAAGGCCGGTATGACAGACGCAGCAGGGGATGGAACCAGAGCTGCTGCCATGGCAAAATTAAGTACGACAAAGTTGGATTTTCCGCTATCTGAAACGACAGTGGCTTCTTTTGATCCAACGACACTGCAGTTTAGCAATGCGACATCTGGCATGACTGCCAATAGCTATTTCAATAGTATTGTGACCAAAAATGGTATTTCCAAGCAGCAAGCCGATAACACAGCTAGTGCGCAATTGTCTTTACTGAATCAATTAGAATACAAAAATCAATCCGTCTCTGGCGTATCGATCAATGAAGAAATGTCAGATGTGATTCGTTTTCAACAAGGATTCCAAGCCAATGCCCGCATCATCTCAGTGGTGTCGGAAATGTTGGATACCTTGATCAACCGGACAGGAGTGTAATACTATGCGGATTTCAAACAATATTACATATAGTGATTTTATGCGTAATCTCGGTACCAACGCCTCCAAAGTCCAAACGACCCTCAACCAGATTTCTAGTATGAAGGAAGTCAGCAAGTCATCAGACAATCCTTTGCTGGTATCAAAAATCATGGATCTGACCGTCTCATTGAGCAAAAATGAGACGTACAGCAACACGATCGCCGATAGTATTTCATGGACCCAAGCACAGGATTCAACATTAGACAGTGTCAGTACTTCTATGTTGCGGATTCGCTCATTGATCCAATCTTCAGCGAATGCCACGGCCGGCAGCGATGAATTAAAAGCCAATCAATCTGAGATCGAACAAGAAATCAGTGGCATCGTCGAGTCATTGAACACCAATTTTGATGGCCGTTATCTCTTCAGCGGTACCAATACCACCACCGCGCCTTTTGAAGTAATCAAGGAAAATGATGCCATTGTTGGTATCAAATATAATGGGACCAGCCAAGATTTGCCGCGAGAAATCGCCAGCGGCGTATCCGTCAATCTTTTGGCAGATGGCAGTCGTTTGCTGAATGAGACCGGCACGGCGACGGATCCTGAAAATCTCAGTACCTATTTCAATGATTTATTGTCTGCGTTACGCAGTGACGACAAGGATGCATTAAGCGGGGATCTATTGGCTGCCCATGATACCTATGCCAACAATATCGTCAATGTGCGGGCGCAGATCGGTACCTTGTATAATCGGTTGTCAGCAGCAGCTGATCGCAATGAAACCGAACAGTTGAATTTGACTGAAACCTTATCCAATAAGCAAGATGTCGATGTCGCCGAGAAGTACATGGAGTACCAGAATCAAATGACCGCCTATCAAGCAACGCTAGCAATGGGCACCAAAATCATGCAGCTGTCGATTTTGGATTATATGAATTAACTACGCAACAATGGGCTTTCACTTTTGGTGAAAGTTTTTTATTTTTTTCGAAAAAAGACTTAACCTCCGCCTGCTTCTGCCGATAATCAGTATCAGAGGGAAACCTTAGCGAATAAAACCATTTAGGAGGAACTATACATGAGAATCAATACGAATGTTTCAGCATTAAATACGTACTCAAGCTTAACCAGCGCCAATGCATCAAAAAGTGCATCTCTATCTAAATTATCTTCAGGCTTACGAATCAACAAAGCTGGCGATGATGCAGCTGGATTAGCAATTTCAGAAAAAATGAAAGGCCAAATCGGTGGTTTGACACAAGCCAAAAGCAATGCCCAAGACGGTATTTCATTGATCCAAACTGCTGAAGGTGCCTTAAACGAAACCCACAGCATCTTAGGCCGTATGCGTGACTTGGCAGTGCAAAGCGCCAATAGTACATTGACTGACGATGATCGTAATGCAGTCACAGAAGAGTATACAGCATTATCAGATGAAATTGATCGTATTAGTACGACAACAGAATTTAACACAAAGAGTCTTCTAACTGGTGATGCAGATGGATCTCCGCAAACATTTACATTTCAAATTGGCGCAAATGCCAATCAAACGATGAGTGTAAAAATTGGAAATATGGATTCATCAACTTTGGGCGTAAAAAATGTGAGTTTATTACAAGCTGATAAATATGAAGAAGGATCTGAATTCTCTAAATTAGTTTCCGAAGATGATGATATTCAAGCTTTAGCAACGACTTTAAGTGATGCTAATAGTGCGGCAGCTAAAGCAGATGCTAGTGATGAAGTAAAAGAGGCAGCTGTAAAAGCAAAAGCAGATTATCAATCCGCTATTGATGCTTTAGCATCAACGAAAGAAGGTAAAGAAGCTATCTCTAAAGATAGTGCAATCACAAAAATTGATGATGCAATTTCAAAAGTTTCAGATCAACGAGCTGCGATTGGTGCGGCTCAAAACAGACTGGAGCATACTGTTAACAATTTAAGTACAACTCAAGAAAATATCTCTGAAGCCAACTCACGCATCCGCGACGTAGATATGGCACAAGAAATGATGAGCTTTACGAAGAGCAATATCCTTTCTCAAGCAGCAACATCTATGCTGGCACAAGCAAACTCTATGCCTAACAGCGTATTGAGCTTGTTACAAGGATAAGATCTTTTCACGATTTACCTACAAGAACTGTCTCGGGGAAGGACAGTTCTTGTTTACATAGAACACCTATATTATCTGTCCACTTAAATGAGAAAAGAGGTATGTCGCATGACAATCGATCCCCTTTCTGTAGAGGGCGTAACCAAAGTCACCCCTGTTACCCCCATTGAACCGATCAAAGGCAATCAAGTGCAGACCGCTAGCGATTATAGTGAAGAAAAGCAGAAGGAAACTGAAATCCACTACTTCTCCGCCAAAGACCAAGCGGCCATCAAGGCTTCGGTAGAAACTGTCAATCATAAATTATTAGGCAAAGACATGAAATTGGCTTACGAAGTCCATGAACGGACCGGCCGCACCATGGTTCGGCTCATTGATATGCGAACGGAAGAAGTCATCAAAGAAATACCGCCAGCCAATATGTTAGATGTTATCGGCAAGATCTGGGATGACATGGGCATTGCTGTCGATCGAAAGGGATGAAAACATGGCAAGTGTCACCAGTAGTTCAGGGATCAGTACCACACTAGGCAGTTATTCAGGCATCACATCAGATGATATCGAGAGTTTATTGGCAGCTGATTCCGTCAATAAAACCCGCGCACAAAATAAGATCACGACCATCACTGCCCAAAAAACAGCCTGGAGTGATATCAGTACCCGCTTGACCAACTTTCTGACCAAGGTTGAAGCGTTGCAAAAAGTTGATGCCTATCAAACCAAGAAAGTCACGACTTCCAATAGCAGTATCACCTCTATTGCAGGAACAACAGATGCGCCAGAAGGCACGTATGATTTGAAGGTCAATCAATTGGCAAGTGCGACAAAGGTCACAGGGAGTAAAGTGGCTGACAGCAGTACGACAGCACTCAATATTAGTGGACAATTGACGCTAACCAGTGCTGAAGTAGATGACAAGGGACAAGCCATTTCCGCCACGATTGCTATCACCAGCGAAAATACCTTAAAAGAAGTCGCGGCAAAAATCAATGAACAAACCAAGACCACGTCGATTGCAGCGAGTATCGTTGATAATCGGTTGATTTTGACCAACAGCAAAATGGGCGACAAAACCTTTTTGGTGGACGGGGATGCGGTTGAAGGATTAGGGATTGGCGCCACTGCCACCACCACCCAAGGCCAGCCGGCATTGTTCGAGTTAGACGGTTTGGCCATTTCTCGTGACAGCAATAGTGTGACCGATGTCATTGACGGTGTCACCTTGACATTGGCCAAAAAAAGCGATGAACATGTCACGTTGTCGCTAACAAATGACACCGCTAAAATCGTGGATGCCGTTCAAGGACTGGTCGATCAATACAACAGTTTAATGAGCTTCATTGGCGAAAAACTAGCCGTCGGTGATCCCAGCAGTGAAGACAATACGACAGGCGCATTAGTCGGTGATAGTGCATTGACAAGGTTGCAAGCGCAATTAAGAAACTTGATCACGATCCCTTCCGTCAGTGGGTCGACTTTGACGCCAAATAAATTGGGGATTTCCAATGTTGATAATGAAGGGACTCTTGGTTTAAACACGACCAAATTAAAAGAAGCCATTGCTGCAGATCCTGCGGCAGTCAAATCTTTCTTCTATGGATCAACCAAGACCACGGCAGCAGACGGCACGTCTTCGACAACTGAAAGTGGCTATACATTGGCTTTGAAAGAATTGGCCAATAGCTATGTCGTCAATACATCTACCAATAAAGGTGTGATTGCGACAAAATCGGCGACCTATGATTCAACGATCAAAGACTTGAACAAACAAATCGAGCGCTTTGATGATATTTTAGCCATGAAAAAAGAGCGTTACGTCACGATGTTTACCAAATTAGATACAGTCATGATGGAGGCGGAAAGTCAGTTGAGCTATTTGACGAGTCAATTCTCGACCACCTCTAGTTCGTAATCATCTACATGCTATCTACTGTTAGAAAGGAGTTTTTCATGGAACCGTTTGTTTCTATTGATACGCGTTTGACCCAAATTTTGACTGGTTTTGTCCAATGGCAAGGATCAGTTGAAGAAGCTTCGATGTTGATGGCCCAAAATCAATCAATCATTGCGGCGATGAAAGATACGCAAGTCCATAGTCCTGAGACAGTAGCTTTGGCTCGGCAAGTGATGATGGCCTATCAAGATTTTTTGACACAACTCAAGGCACAACAGCAAGTGATCAAACAAGAACTGGCCCGTTTGAACCGGCCGAACAATTTAGTCAAAACCTATTTACAACAAGAAGAGGGCGCAGCTTTCGTGGAATTTGATTTATAAGTGAGGATGACAAGATGAATTATCAGCAAATGCAAAACAATTATTTACAAAACCAAGTGATGAGCGCCTCGCCCAATAAGTTGATTGAAATGCTGCTGCAGGCGGCAGTCAAACATGTTAAATTGGCCCAGATGGCGATCAATGATCGACAACCTGCCCAAGCCCATCAGCAATTGACCAAAGCCCAGAATATTATATTAGAACTGCGTTATTCATTGGATACCGAACAGGGCGGCGCGATTGCGGCCGAATTGGATCAATTATATCGCTTCATGTATGATGAATTGGTGCAAGCCAATATTCAGAAAGATCCTAAGCCGACGGAACATGTGGCTGGATTACTGGCTGAATTACTGGAAAGTTGGCAAACCATTACCCAATAAAAGCTGGGGGCAGTCATCAAAATGATAAATAATCTACAAAATATTAAATTTTCCCCATGTATCCCTTTTCACTAAGTATCATTTTTTACCTTCTTGCGACTATCTGGTACTCTTTCTATGAGCGTACTGAAAAGGTGCAGGGAGGTTTTTTTGTGAGAAATGTAAACCAGCGTCCACTGATGTGTCAAGTGGGCATTTTGATAGCAATGAGCATCGTTTTTTTGTTGCCGCAAATCATTGGCAGAGGCATGATTCTAGGTTCTGATGTCGTGTTCCACTTTAATCGCTTTTATGAGACGAGTCAGCAGATCAAAGAAGGCAATTTTCAATATTTTTTGTCGATTTATGGGTTTCAGCAATCGGGTAGGATCGTCAATGCCTTATATGGACCATTCTTTGCCTATTTCCAAGGATTGCTGGTCTTGTTGAGCCATTCTTGGTATCAGTATCAACTCCTGTCTAATGGCTTGTTGTATCTATTGTCTGGGTTGTCGATGTTCGGTTTATTGCGGAAACTGAACGTCAATGGGTGGCTGGCAACAGCGATGGGTGTTTTTTATATGTCGACGTATTCGGTCCAATATTGGATCGAACGGCAAGGGTTTTCGGCCTGGGGTGCAGCTGTCTTGCCATTATGTTTGATTCCCTTGATTGCATTGGGACAAGAAAAGAAGTTGCGGCCCTTCGCTGTCGGGGTATCCGTGGCCGTCTTATTTCAGATCCATGTTTTCTCAAGTATCATGCTGGTCTTGATGTATGTGCCTTTCTTTCTCCGGGCATTCTTTGGCGGAGAAGGAGCGCAAGCAAAAAAACAATTGCTATGGAAATTGTCAGGGGCGATCGGGCTCTTCTTGCTTTTGACCGCCAACATTTGGCTGGGGATGGCAGATCTCTACTTGCATAATCAATTATTGGCGCCATTTATCAATCACAATATGCAAAACAATACCATTACTGGCACGAGCAGCTACTGGTGGTCAACGCCAATCTTGTTGCCGCTTGTCTGCGGCTTGTTTTTCTGCGGAGAATTGAAGGTTTGGCCAAAACTGGCTGGTGACATGAAGTTGCTGACTTGGGTAGCGGCGATTTTCTTTGTGTTGGCCACGAACTTTATTCCTTGGACATGGTTGGGTAGTTTAGACAATGGTTTGATCAATCTGATCCAGTTTCCCTTCCGATTCTTTGTGCCAGCAACTGTTTTGATCATTGCGGGGTTGTGTCTGCTTGCCCCTTATTACCGTGGCCAGCAGTTGGTAAAACCAATCTGGGTGATTGCGTTGGTCGTTCTTAGCAGCGGTCAAGTGCTGATCCAGACCACAAACAAAATGCTGGATTGGCGCTCTGATGAAGCGGCAGTGACTTTGCGGAACCATACCTATTTAGGCACTGATTCTGCAGCGGAGCTGAAAGCTGCTTATTTTTCAACCGATAAATCATTGGCGTTGGATCTATACCAACGGTCAACACCAGATTATGTCCCTATCTATCAAGAAACAACAGAGAACAAGTATGATGCGTATGGGAAACAAATCATAGAAGGCAACAATACGGTCGTCAAATCAGTAGAAGATGGCAAACTCACCTTGCGCTGGCAAGGAGATAGTGCTGATTGGGTACAAGTACCGATCATCAATTACCGCTATACGGAGTTGACGCTGAATCAGACGTCTTTAACACGCGATGATATTCAATTAAGCACGATCGGTGTGGTGACCCTGCAGCAAAGAATTGGCGCAAACGTCTTGGTGGTTGATTATGATGCCCCTTGGTACTTTGATGGTGCGTTATGGCTCACGATGGCCGCTTGGCTGCTTTTACCGATCGGTTATGCTGGTTGGTGGTGGCACTGCCAGAAAAATAAATAGCGAAGGATTGTCTAAGATCATCGAACCTCTGCGGCTTGCTGCAGAGGTTTTTTCTAACCTATGATGGCTGTCATAGGTTAGAAAAAACCCAATCGTTGCGCTCGCAACGATTTTTCTTTATACTAGAAAGCAAGAAAATAGTTGGAAGGAAGTTGTTCAATGGAAGCCATCATTCGTTCAATCAATCATATTGCTCGACTCGCAACATTGTATCGTGAACAAGAACTAAGAAAATATGACTTAGGGGCGATGCATCATACGTATTTATTGAATATTTACCGCAATCCTGGCATCAGTCAAGAAGCATTAGCGAAACTGATTTTTGTTAACAAAAGCAATGTCGCGCGCCAATTGGCTGTTTTAGAAGAGAAAGGCTTTGTGATCCGACAGACGAGTCTAGAGGATCGTCGCCAACTGTCCGTCTATCCCACGGATAAGACACTTGCCTTGATACCGGCTATTCAAGAGATGCTGCAAAGCTGGAATGCCCAAGTCATGGCTGATTTCTCCGATGCAGAACAAAAACAATTACTGGCACAATTGGCAGTTGTCAAAGAAAAATCGCAACAGCTCTTAGAAAAAGCCGAGGTGGAAAAATGAATCTGCTCAAGGATTATATCAAACCGTATATTGGCCGGATATCATTGGGGGTTAGCATCAAGTTTTTCGGCTCATTGATGGATCTGCTTTTACCTTGGATCTTGGCTTACATCATAGATACTGTGATCCCTACAAAAAAAGTGGATCAGATTTTCCTCTGGGGCGGAGTTATGCTGCTATGCTCTGTGGTTGCGGTGGTGACCAACATTGTCGCCAATCGAATGGCATCTAGTGTTGCCCGAGATACCACTGGAGGGGTCCGCCATGATTTGTTTGCTAAGGTGAGTTACTTATCGATTCCGCAAATCGAATCAATTGGTGTACCTTCCTTGGTATCTCGTCTGACCACAGATACCTACAACATTCATCAAACAATCGGGATGAGTCAGCGATTAGGTATTCGGGCGCCTATCTTGTTGCTTGGCGGCATCATGATCACAGCTACCCTTGACCCAGTGTTGACCCTGGTCTTAGTTGGCATCTTGCCCTTCACATTGATGGCGGCTGTATTGATCTCCAAACGGGGTATTCCGTTGTTTGCTGCCTTGCAGCAACAAGTCGATTTACTGGTGCGGACAGTGCGGGAAAATGTGACTGGTGCCAGAGTGATCAAAGCATTGTCGAAAGCAGATGTGGAGAAGGCACGCTTTGCGCAAGTCAATCAAGACGTCGTTGCTGCTGAAACACATGCCAATCGGACCATGGCTGCGACGCCGCCATTGATGGACCTTTTTTTGAACATTGGCTTGACATTGGTGATCGTCGTCAGCGCCTTTCGCGTTAATCAAGGGTTGACCCAATCAGGTGTGATCATTGCTTTTTTGACTTATTTTACAATTATTTTAAATGCAATGCTGAGTATCACGAGGATTTTTGTGATCGTGTCGAAAGGATTGGCTTCAGCGGATCGTATCCAAGCAGTTTTGCGCTTGCCGGAGCATATGAAGGTCATTGATGGGCCAATCAAAGAGGAAGCGGCCCATATCGTGTTTGATCATGTGTCATTCACCTACCCCAATGGCAATCAAGTGCTAAAGGATATCGATTTTTCTTTGTTGCCCGGTGAAACGCTAGGAATCATTGGCGCAACGGGCAGCGGTAAGTCGACGATCGTGAAATTATTGCTGCGGCTCTATGATCCTTCTAATGGCCAGATTCGCATCAGCGGTCGTGACATCCGTACGATTCCCGCTGAAACATTGCATCAACTCTTTGGCATCGTTTTGCAAAAAGATATTCTATTTGCGGAATCAATTGCTGAAAATATTGCCTTTGGCCGACGTTTTACGAAGGAAGAACTGGAAGAAGCCGCAGCGCGGGCGCAAGCCAAAGAATTTATTGCGACGTTGCCGGAACGCTTTGCTCATCAACTGCATGCCAAAGGCAGCAATCTCAGCGGCGGTCAAAAACAGCGGGTCTTGCTTTCCCGCGCATTGGCTGGCGATCCGGAGATATTGGTTTTAGATGATTCAGCCAGTGCATTAGATTATCAAACCGATGCCCGATTACGACGTGTGTTAAAAGAAGCGTTCCAACAAACCACCACGATTTTGATTGCGCAGCGTATCAGTTCGATCCAGCATGCGGATAAGATTCTGGTGCTGGAGGACGGGATGATGAATGGCTTTGGGACCCATGCTTCCTTGTTGGCAACCAATCAGATTTATCGCGAAATTTATCAAGGTCAAACAGGGGGTGTCGTCAATGGCTAATCGCAAAGCAGCAGAAAAACCAAAGAATAGCAAACAAACATTGCTGCGTTTATGGGGATATCTATATGACAGTAAAGGGCTTTTGTTTTTTGCCGCGTTCTTGATGATGGCGAGTAATCTATTTGCGCTGGTTGGTCCATTACTTTCGGGCTATGCGATTGATGCAATCCAGTTTGGGCCGGGGAAAGTCTTGTTTGAAAAAGTCTTCTTTTACTGTGGGCTGATGCTGGTCTTTTATCTCGCATCCTCAATCTTGAGTTATATCATTTCTTTACTGATGATTCGGTTGAGCCAGCGGGTCGTGGCAACGATGCGCAAACATATTTTTGACAAAATCACTGAATTGCCAGTTGGTTATTTTGATCGGGTTGCGACAGGGGATATCATCAGTCGTGTCAGTTATGATGTCGATACCATCAATACCTCGTTGGCCAGCGATGCCATTCAAGTATTAAGCAGTTTGGTCACGATCATTGGCTCATTCGTGATGATGCTTCTGATTTCACCACTGCTTGTATTGATATTTGTCGTCACAGTACCTGCTTCAATCATGTTGACTCGTTTCTTGATGGGGAAATTTCAACCGTTGTTCAGTCGCCGTTCACGGAAATTAGGCGAGTTAAATGGCTTTGTGGAAGAGATTATCTCAGGTCAGCAAACCATCAAGTTGTACAACCAAGAAGAAGCAACCATTGAACGCTTTGATGAAAAAAATCAAGCAGCTGTCGATGCCTATTACAATGCGGAGTACTATGGCAGTATGACGGGACCTTCGATCAATTTTATCAATAATATTTCCTTGTCGTTGATTAGTATCTTTGGGGCTTTGCTCTTTTTGTATGGTCGTTTAACATTAGGGAATGTGTCGTCATTTGTGTTATATTCCCGCAAGTTCTCTGGACCAATCAATGAGTTGGCAAATATTTTTAGTGATCTGCAATCGGCATTAGCTGCCGCAGAACGCATCTTTCGCTTGTTAGATGAAGCGCCGGAAGTATCAGACGTCCCTGATGCGTATTCGTTTCATCATGTAACGGGACAAGTTTCCTTTGACCATGTGTCTTTCGGTTATCAACCAGATCGGCCGATCATCCGGGATGTAACAGTAGAAGTAGCACCAGGCAGTTTGGTCGCGATCGTTGGGCCAACTGGGGCAGGCAAAACCACGATCGTGAACCTGCTGATGCGGTTTTATGATCCTGATAGCGGAGAGATCCGTTTGGACGGTCATGATATTCGGCAAGCTTCCCGTGAGAGCTTGCGCCGCAGTTATGCGATGGTCTTACAGGACACGTGGTTATTTACGGGGACGATTTTTGACAACTTGGCATACGGCAGAACCGATGCCACGCTGGCACAAGTCCAAGCCGCGGCAAAAGCAGCCCATATCCATGACTTTATTGAAAAATTGCCCCATCACTATCAAACTGTGATTTCAGAAGACGGTACCGGTATTTCTCAAGGACAAAAACAATTGCTGACGATTGCGCGGGCGATGTTGTTAGACGCGGATCTGTTGATTTTAGATGAAGCAACATCTAATGTGGATACCCAAACAGAGTTGCGGATCCAAGCTGCAATGACAGCGTTGATGAAAGGCAAAACTTCCTTTGTGATTGCCCACCGATTGTCAACGATTCGCCATGCCGACTTGATTTTGGTGGTGGAAGAAGGCAATATCGTTGAGCAAGGAACCCATGACACGCTACTTAACAAAGGCGGAAAATATGCTGGACTGTATCAAGCGCAATTCGAACAATAGACGCAAGGATCCATTTGTCTAGACTTTTTCGAGGGATTTGTGGTCTTTGTTTGGATAAACCAAGACAAATCAATGATTAATCGGTATACTTACCAAGTAAGGGTTATCATCAATCGGAAAGTAGGGCAAACAATGGATCACAAACAATTGAAACATTTCCCCGAAGACTTTTTATGGGGTTCAGCTTCGGCTGCGTATCAAGTAGAAGGTGCTTGGCAAACAGATGGCAAAGGCGCTTCCGTCTGGGATGATTTTGTACGGATTCCCGGAAAAACCTTCGAAGGGACCAATGGTGATGTCGCTGTCGATCATTATCATCGTTTCAAAGAAGATGTCGCACTGATGAAAGAACAAGGATTGAAGACGTATCGCTTCTCAGTCGCTTGGACACGGATCTTCCCTGAGGGCCGTGGGAAAGTCAACCAAGCTGGACTAGATTTTTATTTGGCATTGATCGATGAATTACTGGCTGCAGGAATCGAACCAATGGTCACGTTGTATCACTGGGATTTGCCGAAAGCTTTGCAAGAAGCTTATGGCGGATGGGAATCACGGGAAATCATTGCTGATTTCAATAATTATGCAACGGTTTTATTTGAAGCATTTCACGGCAAAGTGAAGTATTGGGTTAGTCTGAATGAGCAAAATATCTTTACTTCATTAGGCTATCTGCTAGCGGTACATCCGCCAGGAGTGACCGATCCAAAACGGATGTACCAAGTCAATCACATTGCCAATCTTGCCAATGCGACGGTCATCAATACCTTTCATGAACTGGCGATACCGGGTAAAATCGGACCAAGCTTTGCGTATTCTCCGAATTATCCAATCAACAGTGATCCCAAAAATATTTTAGCGGCTGAGAACGCTGAAGACTTGATGGCGCATTATTGGTTAGATGTCTATCTTTGGGGAGAGTATCCAAAAGCGGCCTTCACCTATCTGCAAGAGCAAGGGATCGCACCAACCATCGAAGAAGGCGATCTGGACTTGCTTCGTTCTGCAAAACCTGATTTTCTGGGCATCAACTACTACCAAACATCTACAAATGCCTTCAATCCATTAGACGGCGTAGGTGCTGGTAAAATGAATACCACCGGTAAAAAAGGCAGCAGTGAAGAGACAGGTACACCGGGTATGTTCAAAAAAGTGGAGAATCCCTTTGTTGAACGCACGAACTGGGATTGGGAGATTGATCCGCAAGGCTTACGGGTGGCATTGCGCCGAATCACGAGTCGATACCGCATTCCTGTCATCATCACAGAAAATGGGTTAGGTGAATACGATCAATTGACTGCAGATAAACAAGTTCATGATCAATATCGGATCGATTATTTAGCCGGACATGTCCATGCCATCAAAGAAGCCATCACGGATGGCGCAGAGGTATTAGGCTATTGCACATGGTCATTTACTGACTTATTGAGCTGGTTGAATGGCTATCAAAAACGATATGGCTTTGTCTATGTTGATCAAGATGAAAAACAAGATGGTACATTAGATCGAATCAAAAAAGATAGTTTTTATTGGTACCAATCACTGATCAAAGAAAATGGACAAAACGCTTGATCTTGATCAAGGTACATGTTTAATCAAATACAATGCACGTTCTTCGTGAGCGTGCTTTTTTGGTGAATAATCGTTGACAAGTGTAAACGATAAAGGTAAAGTAAGAGTAGATGATTACATTTGTAAACGAAACGAAAATAAATATGTTTAAAGGAGGAGATCATCTTGATTGACACCAATTATGCAATCAAAGGGATGACTTGCGCTTCATGTGCCCAAACGGTAGAGAAAACAGCGCGTAAGCTGAAAGGTGTGGAAACAGCCAGTGTGAATGTAGCGACGGAAAAATTACATATCCGCTACGATGAACAACAAGTTCAGGAAGAGCAGTTGGCACAAGCCATCGCAGATGCTGGGTACCAAATGATAGGTTCACAGCAAGAGGCAGTATTCCTCATCAAAGGGATGACCTGTGCATCTTGTGTCCAAACAGTTGAAAAAGCGGTTCGACGTGTACCGGGTATTCAATCTGCTGCTGTTAATTTAGCAACAGAAAAGCTGACAGTGGAATACGATCAAACCATGAATCCACAAGAGATCCTAGCCGCTGTGAAGGATGCTGGGTATGAAGCACAAACTGCCAAGGAAGCAACGCAAGATGATCAAACAAGCCAGCTGCAGCAACTGTGGCGCCGCTTTTGGCTATCAGCGATCTTTACTGTACCATTGTTCTATTTGGCAATGGGGGAAATGGTTGGCTTGCCCGTACCCGGATTTTTGGCACCAATGACCAATTCAGCAACATTTGTGACAATGCAGCTTTTATTGGTGATGCCTGTAATGATAGTAGGCAGCCCGTTTTATAAGACTGGCTTCAAAGCGTTAAGCAAAGGCCATCCGAATATGGATTCATTGGTGGCCTTAGGAACGAGTGCAGCTTTCCTGTATAGTCTATATGGCACGATCATGGTTTATCTGGGTACCACGCATTATGCCATGCATCTCTATTATGAATCCGCGGCGGTGATCTTGACTTTGATTACGTTAGGAAAATATTTGGAGGCCATTTCTAAAGGCAAAACATCAGAAGCAATCAAAAAACTGATGGACCTTGCGCCGAAAACAGCCCGAGTCCTGCGGGGAACTGGTCAGAATGCGCAAGAAATGGAAATACCCATTGCAGAAGTTGTCGCGGGAGACTTACTGGTTGTCCGTCCGGGAGAAAAGATCCCTGTAGATGGCGTGATCACCACTGGCAAATCCGCAATCGATGAATCGATGATCACAGGTGAGAGTCTGCCTGTTGAGAAACAAGCAGGAGACAAAGTCATTGGAGCCAGTATCAATAAGAATGGCAGTTTTCAATATCAAGCCACCACTGTTGGCAATGATTCAACATTGGCACAAATCATTCAGCTTGTTGAAAATGCCCAAGGATCAAAGGCCCCCATTGCCCGTATGGCGGATAAAGTATCCGGCGTCTTTGTCCCAATCGTGATTGGTTTAGCGCTTTTCGCTGGTTTGGCTTGGTTTTTCCTAGGGCAAGAATCATGGATCTTCTCGTTAACGATCACAATTTCTGTATTAGTGATTGCTTGTCCTTGCGCACTGGGTTTAGCCACACCAACGGCAATCATGGTTGGCACTGGCAAAGGAGCGGAAAACGGTGTTCTGATCAAAAGCGGGGATGCGCTGGAAACGGCGAGAAGCGTCACAACGATCGTCTTTGACAAAACAGGAACGATCACAGAAGGCAAGCCGGCGGTAACAGACATATTACCGGTCTCAGGTCATACAGCATCCGAACTGTTACAGATTGCGGCATCCGTTGAAAAAGGATCGGAGCATCCCTTAGGAGAAGCCATTGTGGCAGCAGCAAACACGCAACAATTGCAGTTATTGCCTGTCTCAGAATTTGAAGCAATCCCTGGACATGGGATCCAAGGAATCATTACAGGGGAAGACATAGTATTGGGCAACCAAAAGTGGTTGCAGCAAAAAGCCATTTCTGTGGACGACTTATCAGTGCAAGCGATGCAGTTAGCAGAAAATGGCAAAACACCCATGTATGTTGCACGAGGTGGTGCAGCAATTGGTCTAATTGCTGTGGCAGATACGATCAAAGCAAGCAGTCAGCAAGCAATCGACCGTTTGCATACGATGGGATTAACAGTCGCGATGATCACAGGAGACAATGCCAAAACGGCTGCAGCCATAGCCAAACAAGTGGGTATCGATCAAGTCATCAGTGATGTTTTGCCGGAAGATAAAGCGCAACAAGTCGTCCAATTGCAGCAAACAGGTCAGAAAGTAGCGATGGTTGGCGATGGGATCAATGATGCCCCGGCTCTTGCACAAGCAGATGTGGGTATTGCGATTGGTTCGGGTACCGATGTGGCGATCGAGTCAGCAGATATCGTCTTGATGCGTAGCGACTTGATGGATGTGCCAGCAGCCATCGAATTAAGCCGTGCAACCATCAAGAATATCAAAGAAAATCTCTTTTGGGCCTTTGCCTATAATGTCATGGGCATACCCGTAGCGATGGGCCTGCTGCACCTGTTTGGCGGCCCGTTATTGAATCCAATGATTGCAGGTGCAGCGATGAGCTTTAGCTCTGTTTCTGTATTGCTCAATGCATTGCGCTTAAAACGATTCAAGCCCGTCAAAGCTTGATTGCTATTCGCAGTAAATAATGAACCATGTTCAGACCTTCAGCCAATGGTCGAAGGTCTGTTTTTTTTTTTTACCTATTTTGCTTTGGTAAACGATGAATCACAACAAAAAGAGAAAAAATAAATGAAGCAGATTGCCGTTGTAGGTGGCCATGGCCAAGTAGGCCAAGTGATTGTCAACATGTTAGTAGATCGAGGGTATCCAGTCGTCTTAATGGGCAGGAATCTAGAAAAAATGGCCACTTTTGCGCAGACATTTACCCCTGCCTTGGCCACTCGTCAAGTAGACATCACAAAAGAAAATACATTCCCACAGTTGACAGACATTGATATGGTGATCGTTTGTCTAGATCAAAATCAAACCCACTTTGTACGCAATTGCCAGGAAGCAGGGATCGATTATGTAGATATTAGTGCCAATAGTGATTTTTTAATGGCCGTCAGCCAATTACCTACACCTGATAAGAGCCGTCGTCTGGTAGGGGTTGGTTTGGTTGATGCAAAAAGGCTTGTTTGGCAGTCAGCAGTTTGTGGTCAAAGTCTCGGATGGGCGTGTAAACGATCCCCACAATATGATTCTGTATGGTGAAGAAGAAGCAAAGATGACTGCAGAGGTTGCGGCTTTCACTGCTGTCAAGTTGCTGGAAGAACCGTTCCCAGCCAATGCATACCAACTACCAGACATTGTGACAGTGGATGATTTGCTAACATTTCCGCGTCTATCAAGGGTATAATGAAAGAACGTTTTCGTCGCGGATTATATACAGCGGCGAGAACGTTCTTTAGTTTTGGATATCCAAGAAAGAATAGGCCCGCATATCATAGCGATTACGGCTGCGGGAAAACTCGATCGGTTGACCATCTTTTTGATAAATGATTTGTTGGATCTCAAGTACAGGATCGTCATCGTGACAGTGCAGATACTTTTGGTCGAGAGCTGAACTTTTATCAGCAGAAATCGTCCGATAAGCGCCTGCAAACTGCACCCCTAAGTCGCCTTTTACATAGTCATAGATGGATGTTTCCAAATGGCTGCGCTTCAGATTCGGTACGAGATGCACCGGCATATAGGTGTGCTCTAAAATAAATGGTTGATCTTCGAGGATTCGTAACCGAACAATCGAATAGATAGGTTGTTCTTCTTTCAACATGAGTTTTTCTTGAATTGTTTTGTTGGGAAAAGCTACTTGAAAATCGATTACGTCACTGGTCAATTTTCTCCCAGCTTTGGCCATCTCTTTGGACAATCCTTCATAGATCGTCAGCGTGGTGGTATCTTTATCGACAAATGGATGATTCAGCACTTTGGTTCCAGATCCCCGCTGTGCATAGACAAGCCCTTCCATTGCTAAGATGCCAATCGCCTTTTTGATCGTCATGCGGCTGACACCAAATTCTGCCACTAAATCAATCTGATTGGGCAGTAAACTATCAGGCGGATAGGTTTTATTTTTGATTCTGTTTCGCAAAACAGCAGCAATTTCTTGGTATTTTGACATCTAATCACCTCGAGAGAAGTATAGCTGAAAAAAGTAGTTTCGACAATCGTCGATTTTTTACCACAAATAAAAAACTGCCGACTAAGTGAAAGTAGTCGACAGTTGATCAGAAAAATCATCAATTTCGTGGGAGACTATTGCTCAATACTTGGCTCAACTTGACGATCCAATACGCGTAAGAATGGATACCAGATCATACCAACGATGACAACATCAATCACTTGCAGTAAGCCACCTAACCATGAATTGGTTGCAAGGACGCCACTAAAGACAACCGGAACTGTCCATGGGACAGAAACACCAGTTGGTGCAGGTACCAACCCAGCAGCCATTACCAAGTAGTTCAGTGTTGTCACAACTAACGGTGCGACAACCCAAGGAATCAGAATCGTAGCATTCAATACGATCGGCATACCAAAGATCGCTGGCTCATTGACATTGAAAATACCAGGTGCTAACGCCAAACGGCCTACATCGCGGTATTGTTTTTTCTTTAGAACAAAAGCCATCAAAATCACTACTGCCAAGGTCATACCTGATCCACCTAGTCCAACAGTGAAGGTTTCCATAAATGGTTTAGTAACGATATGAGGCAAAGCATCCCCATTTTGATACGCTTCCAAGTTATCTAACATCAATGTATTCCAAATCGGATCCATCACAGAATTGACGATGATTTGGCCATGAAGACCAAAGAACCATAAGAATTGAACGAAGAAGAGTGCCAATAAAGTGGCAGGCAAGCTGCTGCCTAAACCAGTCAATGGTTTTTGGATCACTTCATACACAACATCATGAAGGTTGGCATTGAACACGCCCGTCATGATTGCATTGATCACTAAGAAAACAGTCAATGTGATAATGGCTGGAATCAACGCTGCAAATGATTTAGACACTGCAGGTGGGACACCATCAGGCATCTTGATTTGCCAACCGCGTTTGGTAATGCGGCAGTAGATTTCCGCTGCAAGAAAAGCAGCCAGCATCCCGATAAACATGCCTTTTGCACCTAAGCGATCCAATGATAAGACACCAGAAATGGTTTCACCAGATTCAGTTGTCATAAAGAAAGGGGTCAAAATCAAGAAACTAGCAAATGAAACAGCACCGCCAAAGATGCCCTCAACATCATAAGATTTCGATAAATAATAGCCAATACCGAAGGTGACAAAGACGGTCATAATACTCATTGTTGCATTTTGTCCATTACCAAATAGTGTACCTAATGTTCCTTTTGTTGCATCACTGAAAAAAGGTAGATTGTTTAATACTACAACGATCGATCCGAACATGGTGATCGGAAAAGACAGCATAAATGCATCTCTTAATACTGTCAAATAGCGGTTTTGTCCTAACGCATTGGCTAGCGGCAAAATCTTTTCAGAAAGTTTATCCATAAAACCATTCATTACTACCACTCCTTAAAATGTCTTGTTGCAATCGATTACATAGACAATGTATCACGTTTTATTTTAAATGTCTATACATTTTATGAAAAAAGGATTGATTTTTGTAAAGGCTTCCTTTATGCTTAGCTTAACAAAGAAAAATGAGGAGTGACGATCATGGAATATCAATTTCCAAAAGATTTTTGGTGGGGGTCAGCGGCTAGTGGCCCACAAACAGAAGGCACATATGAAGGGGATGGCAAAGGGCCTAGTATTTGGGACCATTGGTATCAAGAAGAACCAGGGAAATTTTTCGATGGTGTGGGACCTAGTGATACCTCACAGGTGTACAAACGTTATCGAGAAGATATTCAATTGATGAAAGCGACTGGGCACAATTCATTTCGTACGTCTATCCAATGGAGTCGTTTGATTCCAGAAGGCACAGGGGAAGTCAATCAAAGCGCCGTTGCTTTTTATAATGACTATATTGATGAATTGATCGCCAATGGCATCGAACCATTCATGAACTTGTATCATTTCGATATGCCCATGGCATTACAAGAAAAAGGCGGCTGGTTGAACCGCGAGACTGTCGATGCGTATGTAGTATTTGCCAAAACTTGTTTTACTTTATTTGGGGATCGTGTCAAAAAATGGTTTACCCATAATGAACCAATCGTGCCAGTGGAAGGCGGCTACTTGTATCAATTCCACTATCCAAATGAAATCAATATGAAACAGGCTGTTCAAGTTGGTTTCCACGAAAATTTGGCCAGTGCACAAGCAATTGCTGCCTATCATCAAATGGATCTTGGTGGGGAGATTGGCATCATTTTGAACTTAACGCCAAGCTATCCGCGGGATGCCAATAATCCTGAAGATGTGAAAGCAGCTGCTATTGCGGATGCCTTCTTTAACCGTTCCTTCTTGGATCCTGCTGTCAAAGGCACGTTTCCAGAAGAGTTGGTAACGATCATCAAGGAATTAGATATGTGCCCAGATATGCAAGCAGAAGATCTGACAACGATCAAAGAGAATACAGTTGACTTATTAGGGATCAATTACTATCAGCCACGACGAATCAAAGCCAAAGAATCAGCAATGGATCATAGCCACGGGCCAATGCCGGACGACTATTTTGACACCTATGATATGCCGGGCAAAAAAATGAATCCCTATCGCGGATGGGAAATTTATGAAAAAGGTATTTATGATATCTTGACGAATACGCGGGAAAATTATGGCAATATCAAATGCTATATTTCCGAAAACGGCATGGGTGTTGAAGGAGAAGGGCGCTTTATCAACGATCAAGGGGTGATCGAAGACGATTATCGGATTGCGTTTGTCAGCGACCATTTGAAGTACGTGCATCAAGCCATTCAAGAAGGCACCAATTGTGTAGGGTATCATATGTGGACGTGTATGGACAACTGGTCATGGACCAATGCCTATAAAAACCGCTACGGCTTTATCTCTGTCGACTTGGCAAATGATGCCAAGCGAACAATCAAAAAATCGGGTCACTGGTTTAAAGAAGTCGCCGATCAGAATGGATTTTAATTAAATAGAAGATGACAGATAAGAGACACCCGTAAGGTTGCTGCTAAGGCCAATCGTTACATGATGTAGCTGCTGTCATCTTTTTTGCTGTTTGTATCTTTTATCAAAATCGAAGGAATCGGGTATACTAAAAATAAAAATAGAAACAGAAAAAGAAATTTGGCTGATTATGATCAGTTATTTCGTCTTTAGAAGTGGAGTGGTCAAACAATGCATTTGCTTTTTGCGATTGATGATCGATTTAGTGAACAATTAAAAACGACGTTGTATTCCATTAGACAACATACCCCCAAAAGAGCAATCAATGTTTACGTCTTACAAGAGCAAGCACTGCTCAAAACGGAAGAATTGCAGTTTTTCTGCAAACAATTTGATATGCAGTATCATCCAGTGGTCATTGGCTCGGGGTCAATCTTCAAAGAGGCCCCCGTTAGTGATCGTTATCCCGAATCCATCTATTATCGTTTGTTGGCCCAAAATTATTTGCCAAAGTCATTAGAGCGGATTTTGTATTTGGATGCAGATATTCTGTGCATCAATGATTTGACGCCCCTTTATGAATTGCCATTAGGCGAGGCGCTTTATGCAGCTGCCAGCCATGCCAAATTGACAGAAGTCACCAACGTATTGAACAAGGTTCGCTTAGGTAATTATGAATCGGAGGGTTATTTCAATTCTGGTGTCTTGCTGATGAATTTGCAGCAATTAAGAACCGAAGTCAAAGAAGCGGAAATTGCAGCATTTATCAAAAAGAATCAGTTGAATTTGTTTTTACCGGATCAAGATATTTTGAACGGCTTATATGGTGACCGGATCCTTGCCGTACCAGATCACATCTATAATTATGATGTGCGCAAAAATCGGACCTATGAAACAATCAGTTTCGGTGAATGGCGGTTGGACTGGGTGATTGAGCATACTGCATTGTTGCATTTCTGCGGCAAAGAAAAGCCTTGGCAAAAAGGGTATCGTGGACGTTTTGGTGCGTTATACAAATATATCGACCGTGCCCGCCGCAAGGCTGAGAATGCATTGTAAGCATGAAGAGCCCTCTTTTACACCCTTCAATGGTACCATTAAATAAAAGGAAGGAGTGAACAAGATGAAAGTGATTCTCTGGCTCGTCTGCGTGATTGGCATCGAAGCAACTGGTATGATTTCTAGTCTATTTGCAGGGGATATTGCAGGTGTCTATGGGCAGATGGATAAACCATTTTTAGCACCCCCTGGTAGTATTATTGGGATCGTTTGGACTATTTTATATGCCTTTATGGGGACGGCGTTGTATTTCTTGATTACCGCAAAAGTCAATCCGCTCTTCAAGAAACAAGCCTATCTCTTTTTTGGTATCCAACAAGTATTGAATTTTTTGTGGAGTATCGTCTTTTTTGGCTGGCAGGCATATTGGGCTGGAACAGTCGTGATCATTTTGCTGATTTTGTCCGTGATTGTCTGCATGGTCCTCTTTGCCCGCGTTGACAAAAAAGCCCTCTATTTGTTTGTGCCTTATTTGATTTGGTGTTTATATGCGGGGTATTTGACGATCGGCTTAACATTACTGAATACCTAAAAAAAAAAACGTTGCAGGCTGATCTGCAACGTTTTTTTTATACATATTCTTCTGTTAATTCCATGAAGTTGTTGATATCTTGCAAGACCATATCAATACCTGCTTGCCAAAAATCTGGTTGCGTCAAATCGACACCCAAGTGTTTTTGGGCCAAGTCTTCTGTAGTCATTGAAGCAGTGTCTTGTAAAAGCGCGATATACTCTTCTTCGAAACTAGCGCCTTTTTGATTGGCGAAAGCATAGATTCCCATACTAAACAAATAGCCAAAGGTATAAGGGAAGTTATAAAATGGCACGTCATCAATAAAGAAATGCAGTTTTGCAGCCCAGAAGTGAGGGTGATAGCTGGATAGTCCGTCAGCATAACTTTCTTTTTGGGCCGCTGTCATCATCTCGGTGATTTGAGCAGGTGACACCAACCCTTCTTGCCGGGCTTGATAGAAGCTGTTTTCGAAGATAAAGCGGGCATGGATGTTCATGAACATCGCAATCGCATTTTGCATCTTGGCATCGAGCAAATTGATTTTTTCTTCTTTGGTGGTGGCTTCTTTCAGCGTGGCATCCGCTACGATCAATTCAGCAAATGTGCTGGCAGTTTCAGCCACGTTCATTGCATAATTGCGATTCAATTCTGGCAATTCCCATAAGACGCTGCTGTGGAAAGCATGACCTAATTCATGGGCCAGCGTCGCGACTTCGTTGACGGAATTGCTATAAGTCATAAAGATACGCGACTCTTTGGTTTCAGGCAAGCTGGTACAGTAACCGCCAGGCCGTTTTCCTGGCCGATCTTCAGCCTCGATCCAGCTGTTCTCGAAGGCTTTTTGCGCGAAGTCCGCCATTTTTGGACTGAATTTGCGGAAATTGGTCAAGATAAAATCAGCCGCTTCATCAAAAGAATACGTTCTTTCTTCCATATCACCTAAGATGATCGGTGCATCTTGGTCTTGCCAAGCCATTTTTTCTTTGCCGAAAAGATTGGCTTTACGGGTCAAGAAGTCGACGATCGGTTGTTTATTTTTTTGGATCGTCCCCCACATAGCATCTAACGTTTCTTTTTGCAGACGGTTATAGTCTAAAGGTTCTTTCAAATAGTCAGTCACACCATGCAATTTGAATGTCGATAGTCGAAACCCATCCAAATGATTTAAGGTATCTGCGAATAGATCTTCTTTTGCTGCCCAGGTTTTTTCCCAGGTATCGAATAATTGGGCTCGGACTTCAGCATCAGGATCGCCCATCATTTTGTTGAAGGCTTGACCAGCAGACAAGGTGATTGTTGATCCATCTTTTTGCGTAAAGGGAATCTCAATTCCTGCCACAATCGTATCATAGTGTTGACTCCATGCATTCACGCCATCAAGACTAAGGGTGTTGATGATTGTTTCTTCAGCTTCTGACAGTAATTCTTTGCCATCGCGCCGGATCTCACTTAAGCGAAAGGCCACTGGTGCTAAAGCAGGCGCTGACAGCAATGCTTGCCAATGATCCTCAGAAATTTCTGTCAATTTCTTAGAAAAAACAGTTTGCGCAGCTTGTAATGCTGGTAATTTTGCATACAAATCGCCAGACAATAGCTTGGCTTGATTGTCGTTGACATTGGCTGACAGCAACGCGTTGATAAAACTTCCGCACTGAGAAAAGCCTTGGCTGATCGTTGCTGATGCATCCAGTAAGTTGGCTAAACCAGCTGCTGTATCAGCACCACCGGGTGTCCATGCATCGACAGCTGTCCGATAGTTGTTGATTTGTTCTGTTAGAAGGGCCATCCGTTCTTGAAGTTCTTTGGATTGGCTGCCTCCTGGAAAAATCGTTTCAAGATTCCAATTGATTGAATAGGTCATCCCTATCAAACCCCCTTTAATATGTTAAACCTATTCAAGTATAGCATAACTCAAGAAAAGTGGTTGCATCAATCATTGGAAATGGTAAGATAAGAAAATGAGGAGTGAAAACAATGAAAAAGTTACTGAAAGATTCAAACTTCTATTTTTTTGTGGCCTTAGCCGTGATTGCGGTGCTATTCATTAGTTCTTCTCAGACCTATGAGCAGCAATCACAGATAGGTCTATTGTCCCGCCTGCTAAAGGATGAACCCTTTAAAGAGTGGTTGTCAGGCATTTCTTTTTCATATGCTGGATCAGAAGTCAGTATTGATGCGAGAGGTTATTTTTCTTTTGTTGAATTTTTTATCCGTAAAGGCGCTCATTTTTTCACTTATTTTTTATTGAGCGGGAGTCTGTTTTTTGTCTTGGTCTATCGCAAGGTGCCGTTTTGGTTGGCTGCATTCTTTGCATGGCTGGCGGCCACCGGCTATGCAGGGATCGATGAGTACCACCAAATGTTGACAGGTGGACGAACACCTTTATTTCAAGACGTGATGTTAGATTCTGCCGGTGCATTGACAGCTGTTTTGATTTGTTGGCTCGTGTGTCTATGGCGCCAAAAAAAACGTAAACGGTAAGATAGGTACTAGTGATTACGATCAAACTGTGAAAAAGAGTAGAGGCGACGATTTATGCAAAAACAAATGAGCAATTCAACAAAACAGGCAGCCACAGTGGTGGTCCATGAAAGTTTGCCAGTGGGTATCCTTTTGGCCATGGCAGGCGGCTTCTTAGATGCATATACCTATCTCTTTCATGGGGAAGTATTTGCCAGCATGCAATCAGGAAATGTCATCTTATTGGGCATCAATTTATCGACGGGCAACTTTTCGCAAGCCATGCATTATTTGCCGCCAATCACGCTATTCTTGTTTGGTATTGTGGTGACCAATTATTTGCAACATCACTTTCCAACGGGGGGCTGGATCGTTTGGCAAAATGCGGCCTTGATCTTTGAAGCGATTGGGATATTCATCTTAGGCTGTTTTGCTCAGCGTTTACCCAATGTGACGGTAGATGCGGGCTTGTCTTTTTTCGCCGCGATCCAGTATGCGGCCTATCGCAAATTAGCTGGTATGCCATACGCCACTACGATGACAACGGGGAATCTGCGGTCACTTGCAGATTATCTGTATCTGCGTTTGTTCAAAAAAGACACGACAGTGACACCAAAAATCATTTCGATCGCCTTGATCATCGGTGGCTTTTTCGTCGGTGCGGTCTTGAGCAGCTTACTGGGAACCATCCTGTTTCATCATACGATTTGGCTGGTATCCGTGATCTTGGTTGCTGTTTTAGCGATAACGATTTCAAGTCAAAATTCAAAAAAATTTGATAAAATGTTTTAATAGTTGGGGTTTCAGATATAATTAGATTCATATGATAAAATTTTTTTCAAATAGAAAGCCAAGAAAGGAGTTGATACATGAAAATATAGTAGAATATTATGTTATTGATCTTTGTCATCCTTAGAATTTTATTTATAACACCAGTTAAAGTTGAAGGAAGTTCTATGCAGCCAACTCTAAATTCTGGAAATCGAGCATTTGCTTTAAAAATTAGTTCTAATCTTAGTAGAGGGGATATCATAATTTTTGAATACGATCAAAAGATATATGTTAAAAGAATTATAGGTACACCAGGAGATAAATTGGTGTTTACGAATAATGAAATAAAGATTAATAACAAATTATTAGAAGAAGAATATCTCATAACTTATCCTGAAAATACTGATTTTTTGAATGATAAAGAATCAATAGAACTTGAAGTTCCTCAAAAAAGTTTCTTTGTGTTAGGAGATAATCGCTTGAATTCTATAGACAGTAGAGAATTTGGAGTTATTTCGGAAGATAGGATTGTCGGGAAAATATTTTTCACATATGATTTTAAAGTTTTCTGATTATTGCAAACGCTTACCTGCTGTGGTATTATTTAGTTGACAATTTTGTCGAAAATAAGCAAAGTAAGTGTTTTTATTGAAGAAATTCACATTGATGACGTTTAGTATTTTAACTTTAGGAGGATTGTTTTATGGAGGATTAAATATCAATGCTGAAACAATAGCTAGTAATGATATTTCGAATGATGTAAGTATAGAAGAAAATCTATATGAAGAAATTCAAGCTCGAATGACGATTGATTATTTTTCTGTTAACTATAAGTCACATCAAGGATCTCAGGTTTGGCACACACAATGGCGTAATGGGTATCAATGGAGAGGATACTTGCAGTATCAAGGTCGAACGGGTGGCTAGGATTAAGTGGTGACTATAATTATGCCGGAAGGTTGACAACGGCACCTGTAGCCCCAAATAGTGAAATTGTGACTATTCCCTAGAGAATTCTATATAATATTTTTTGCGTTAATTTATCATTAGTAGTATTCTAAAAAATATCCGACGGGACAAATGCTGTCTGTAAAGTGACTTCCAAACGTTAGACCAAAATCTAACTTTTGGAAGTCGCTATTTTTATGGCAAATATAGTTTTAAGTTTACACTGAAAGTCGTTAAAGATTATCTTGAAGTAAAAGATTCATTGAGAAGGTGTCAAAATCAGAACTATTCTGTCCATTCACGTTAAATACGATGGAGTTTTATCAAACAGAAACTGAACATGCTGAATTTTATTCAATTTTCTGGAATTCCTCAAAATTCAGTCAAATAGTTAGTTTTACCGTACAAAAAATGGAGTGGATTTCTCCCACTCCATAAAAGTCTAATTTTTTGGTATCACTATACAGTTACTGATAGTTTTTATATTGAATTATATTTTTCTTTAAATCACGATAACAGGCGTACCAACTTCTACTTTGCTGTAAAGTTCTTTCATTACGCCTGGTGGTGTATTGACACATCCGTGAGAGCCGCGGGTCTTCCATAGATCGCCGCCGTATTCAGTTTGCCAGTCGGAATCGTGGATCCCAACGCCTGACCAATCGATCGGCATCCAATAGTCAACAGGAGAGGCATAGTCTTCCCCGGTCAATGTTGCATCTTCTTCTTTTTTCCAGACATAGAAGACACCAGTTGGGGTAGGCGTCTTTGGCTTCCCAGAAATGATATCTGTTTCTAAGACGACTTCACCGTCTTTGTAATACCACATATGTTGATTTTTTAAATCGACTTCAATGTAGGTATCTCCGAATAAGGGAGAACTTGCATCCGCGCTTCCTTGGACCACAGGGGAACGAGTGAAATCTTCGCCTGTTTTCAATGCATCGATCAAGGCCGCCGTTTCTGTGTCCGTTTGGATCGTCCAACTCAGCGTGCCAGCGGGAACACTGACTTCACCTTGTTTGGTGCTGTTAAATGTGGAAGAGTTGGTGCTGGTATTGTATTTGCCGCCAAGGTCGCTGACATACGCACGTACTTTGTCTTCATCGACCGTTGTTTCGCCATCTTTATACGACAACCAATCCATGATGGTATCCGTTGGGATCTGGAAGGTTGATCCATTGATGGAGTAGGTTGCTGTAACCTTGGCAATCTTATTCAAAGCATCCATTTCTTTGGTCAAATCTGCATCATCTGAAGTGACAGTTGGCTTGGTTTCGTAAGCTGTTAAGTCTAATTCTTTTTCACCGGCAACAATGGCTTCTTGCAAATCCGCAATGGCCTGATTAACATCAATGGCATCGCCGACAACTTCTGGTTTGATAGAAAAACCGTCTTCGCCTTTTTCTAAGGTTGCATCTGCTGACTTGGTACGGTCTTCATTCAAGGTTTCTAATTCAGTCTGAATTTTTTCTGTTTCAGCAGTCAAGGTATCTTGGTCAACTGACACGTTGTCTAAGTCGGTTTCTTCAGCTGCAGATACGTAAGCGATACCCCAGCTCCATTGATTTTGATCATTTTTCAATGATTGCAATTCATCTGTAAAGTCTGTTTGCAAACCAAATTGAGCCAGATTAACAGTTTTCCATTCGCTATCGCCGTCTTTGATCGTAAAATCTTCTTGAGAATACCGGTCATGCAAAAGTGTATTGGCTTCTGCGATGGTTTTATCACTGATATCAATTCCGTCTATTTTGGTATTGGGTAAGAATCGATCTGCATAATATGTACTTCGGTAGGTATAACCACCAGCAATCACTACGAGTAAGGCTGCGAAGACGATCAGAATGATCTTCTTCGTTTTGCTGTTTGTATTGCTATGTTTGTTCGAACGCGTCATTCGATTACTCCTTTTTTTCAATGGCATAATAAATAATAAGAACGTTTAAATGATACCATATTCCAGATTGAAAACGAACTACACTAATGAAAGTTTCTTGAAAAATAGAGAATTCTTAAACTATCTTAAAGTAAGTAGTTTGGACAGTGAGATAGTGAAAAACACGAGAGGTGCGCAGCATCTCCCGTGTTTTTTCAACATCATCTATGAAATGATTTATGCTTTTTCTTCTGCGTCTAGCTTCGCAAATGCTTCATCAAGAATATCTTGCAATTGTTTTGCAGAAGCAGCCATCCGATCTTTTTCAGCATCAGTCAATGGAATTTCGATGACTTTTTGAATCCCTTGGGCATTGATAACGGCAGGTGCACCAATATAAATATCTTTCAAGCCATATTCGCCGTTCATATAAACAGACAATGGCAAGACTGCATTTTCATCATCTAGGATGGCACGAGTGATACGTGCTAACGCAACAGCGATACCGTAGAATGTTGCACCTTTTTTCTCAATGATCGTGTATGCTGCGTCACGGACACTAAAGAACAAATTGACCATGGCTTCTTCATCGATGTCAGGGTTATTTTTGACCCATTCATAAATTTGCAAACCAGCTACGTTGGCATGTGACCAAACTGGGAATTCTGAGTCGCCGTGTTCACCCAAGATATAGGCATGGACATTACGCGCATCTACATCAACTAGTTCAGCCAATGCTTGACGGAAACGAGCTGAGTCTAGTGAAGTACCAGAACCGATGACACGTTCTTTAGGGAAACCTGAGAATTTCCAAGTTGAATAGGTCAAGATATCTACTGGGTTTGCGGCAACTAAGAAAATACCATTGAAACCTGAGTCAACGATTTGCGTAACAACTTCACGATTGATTTTTAAATTTTTATGAACTAAATCTAAACGCGTTTCACCTGGTTTTTGAGGTGCACCAGCTGTGATAACGACTAAATCTGCGTCGTGGGCATCAGCATAGGAAGCCGCATAGATTTTTTTAGGGGAAGTAAATGCCAAAGCGTGTGACAAGTCAATTGCGTCGCCTTCTGTTTTTGCTGTATTTATATCAATGATTCCGACTTCTTGCGCAATGTTTTGTGTCACTAACGCAAATGCGTAACTAGAACCAACCGCACCGTCTCCAACAAGAATTACCTTCTGGTGATCTTTTTTGTTTGTTTTTGCAGTCATCTGTGTATCATTCCTTCCACTTATTGTTTTACACGCTAATATCCTAACACTTCCAACAACATTTGTCATGTGATTTGCACAACAATGTTACACAAAATATTACTGTCTCAGTTGTAAATGCTTTCTTTGTTATTAGGTCAAAATCTAGCTATATCAAGCTTTCATTAAGATTTGTTAAGAAAGATAAAAAGTGAGCAAGAGAGCGTAACCATAACAGTCAATTTCGTGTTATAATGAAGTCGTTAAGACAGCTGGGCATCATTGTATGCCCAGTATTTTGTGTTTGTCGCAAAAAAATTATAAAATGAACTAAATAAACTTTACATATGAATCTAAGCAATGGAGTGTACGCACATATGAAAATGATCGTTGGTCTGGGAAATCCCGGCAGAAAATATGAACAAACAAAACATAATATTGGTTTTATGGTAGTGGATGCTATAGCACAGATGCATCAAGCCTCTTTTAAAGGTTCTGCATTTGAGGCAGAGGTAGCATCCTTTTTTTTGAATGGCGAAAAGATTTTATTGGTCAAACCCCAAACATTTATGAACGAATCAGGACGGGCAGTCGGGCCGTTGATGACCTATTTTGGTGTCTACCCTGAGGAATTGGTCGTCGTTTATGATGACCTCGACTTGGCATTGGGCAAAATCCGCTTACGTCAAAAAGGCAGTGCTGGCGGACACAATGGCATCAAGAGTATCATTGCCCATTTGAATACGACGGTGTTTGATCGAATCAAAGTTGGTATCGATCGCCCATTGCCTGGACGGACAGTGGTTGATCATGTGCTTAGCCCTTTTGGCAAAGAGGACTTGCCAATTGTTCTTGGCAGTATCGACAAAGCAGTTGAAGCTAGTATCGATTACTTGACCAATGGCGACTTTATTGCCACAATGAATCGATTTAATTAAGGAGGCCAAAATGGACGTTATCGAATTAATCAATAAACTACCGACTGTGGCGGCTTGGCATACCGAGCTGAAAAATGGCGCACCGCGCCAATTGCTGACTGGCTTGGCAGGGTCTGCCAAAACAGTAGCAATCGCCGGAGCCTATCAGTCGTTTCAGAAACAAGTCATCGTGGTGACACCGAATTTATACTATACCAATCAAGTAGCAGAAGATTTGCGCAATGTGGTTGAAGACGTCTACGTGTTTCCTGTAGATGAAGTCTTGTCTGCTGAAATGGCGTTTTCTTCGCCAGAAGCCCGTGAAGAAAGAGTGACGGCCTTAAACGCGGTCGCCCAAGGCAAAGCGGGTATTTATGTATTGCCAGTAGCCGCATTGAGGAAATATTTACCTACCAAGGTTACTTGGCAGGCCAATCAATTCCAGTGGCAAGTCGGTGATGAGATCGAACTAGAAGCTTTGCCGCAGCAATTGGTGCTGATGGGATATGAACGGCAATCCATGATCGGTAAACCCGGAGAGTTCAGCATCCGCGGCAGTATCTTAGATATTTATCCAATAAGCGCAGCCTACCCAATACGGATCGAGTTATTCGATGTAGAAATCGACTCGATGCGTTCTTTCAACGTGGAAACACAGCGTTCTGTGGAAACTCTTGATCAGGTGACGATTTTACCGACATCAGAATTGGTATTTTCAGCAGAAGATCTGGCTACCGGTCAAACCCGCATTCAAGAACTGTTGACTAAAAGATTGGCTGTCACAAAAGAAGCAGTTGATCGCAGTTTCCTCCAAGATTACTTTGGTCAGTTGGCTGCTGAATGGCAAGCGGGCATTCCTGGTGAAAACGCGCGCTATTACGCGGATCTTTTGTATAATAAAGAAACAAGTATTTTGGATTACTTTGCCAACGATGCGCTACTGATGATTGATGACTATGCCCGGATCATGGAAACCAATCGTGAAATCGAACGGGAAGAAGCGGAATGGCATACCCAAAAACTCGCTGAATTGCGGGTCTTTTCAGAGCAACATTTTGGTATCGATGTGCATCAATTGATCCAAAAAGAAACCTTTGTAACGAGTTTCTTCTCTTTGTTCCAAAAAGGGATGGGAAATACTCGTTTCCAAGCGATTCATCAATTCCAATATCGACCAATGCAGCAATTTTTCAGCCAAATGGGCTTGTTGAAAGTGGAAGTCGACCGTTGGGAGAAACAACAGCAAACGGTGATTTTTCTAGTCAGTGATCAAGAACGGGCCAAAAAGTTAGAGCAAGATCTGCGGGATCATGATATTTATGCGGTTCAGACTGCGCAAGATCGATTGTTTACTGGGCGAACACAGATCGTCATCGAAACCTTACAAAGCGGTTTCGAGATGCCCCAAGACAAATTGGTCGTTGTGACCGAAAAAGAGATTTTCCAAAAAATGAACAAAAAGCGGACCCGTCGCCAAAATGTCACCAACGCGGAACGCTTAAAGAGTTATAATGAACTAAAAACTGGTGACTATGTCGTTCATGCGAACCACGGGATTGGGAAATATATAGGCATGGAAACGTTAGAAGTCGATGGCGTCCACCAAGACTATATGACGATCCTTTACCAAAATGAAGACAAGCTCTTCATTCCCGTCACTCAGCTGAATCTGATCCAAAAATACGTGGCATCAGAATCGAAAACACCCAAAATCAATAAACTCGGCGGCAGTGAGTGGGCCAAAACCAAACGCAAAGTGACCGCAAAAATTGAAGATATTGCCGATGATTTGATTTTGCTGTATGCCAAGCGAGAATCAGAGAAAGGCTTTGCTTTCCAACCGGATGACGCCTATCAAAGAGAATTCGAAGATGCCTTTCCCTATTCAGAAACCGATGATCAGTTGCGAAGTACCGCAGAAATCAAGCGAGATATGGAGAAAGAAAAACCGATGGACCGCTTGTTGGTCGGTGATGTTGGGTTCGGGAAAACAGAGGTTGCGTTACGTGCTGCCTTCAAAGCCATCAAAGAAAGCAAGCAGGTAGCCTTCCTTGTGCCAACAACGATTTTGGCCCAACAACATTATGAAACCATGGTGGATCGCTTTGAAGGCTTCCCAGTCAATGTAGGGGTTTTGAGCCGTTTTCGGACGAAGAAGCAGCAAAATGAAACGATTGAACAGGTGAAAAAAGGACAAGTGGATATTTTAGTTGGCACGCATCGATTGTTGTCTAAAGACGTCGTATTCGCTGATTTAGGACTATTGGTGATCGATGAAGAACAACGCTTTGGTGTCAAACATAAAGAGCGTCTGAAACAATTGCGTTCTCAAGTCGATGTTTTGACTTTGACAGCTACACCGATTCCTCGGACCTTGCACATGTCTATGTTGGGTGTACGAGATTTATCGGTAATCGAGACACCTCCAGAAAACCGCTATCCGATCCAAACCTATGTGATGGAAATGAATCCAGGCGCTGTTCGTGAAGCAATCCAACGGGAAATTGCTCGAGGAGGGCAAGTCTTTTATCTGTATAATCGTGTTGATACGATCGAGAGAAAAGTCGAAGAACTTCAAGCTTTGGTGCCGGAAGCCAGAATCGCCTATGCCCATGGCCAAATGACAGAGATCCAACTGGAAAATACGTTGTTTGATTTTATTGAAGGACAATTTGATGTCTTGGTCACGACCACGATCATTGAAACAGGCGTGGACATTCCGAATGCCAATACATTGTTTGTTGAAAATGCCGATTACATGGGCCTTTCCACCTTGTACCAATTAAGAGGGCGTGTTGGGCGAAGCAATCGTGTCGCCTATGCGTACTTTATGTATGAACAGCAAAAAGTCTTGAATGAAGTCAGCGAGAAGCGGCTGCAAGCCATCAAAGATTTTACTGAACTGGGTTCAGGATTCAAAATCGCAATGCGTGATTTATCAATTCGTGGTGCGGGTAATTTGCTTGGCGCACAGCAACATGGCTTCATTGATGCCGTTGGTTTTGATATGTATTCACAAATGCTGTCAGAAGCTGTTTCCCGCAAGCAAGGCAAGAATGCCCAAACCGAAAAGACAACTGTTGAGATCGATCTTGGCATCGATGCCTACTTACCGAGCACCTACATTGAAGATGAGCGGCAAAAAATTGAAATCTATAAACGGATTCGCGAATTGGATACCCAAGAAGCAGTGGATGAATTACAAGATGATCTCTTGGATCGTTTTGGTGAATATCCGACAGAAGTTGTTCACTTGCTGACTGTCGGTGAGATTAAGATGAATGGTGATCGCGCATTGCTGGATAGCATCCGCAAGCAACAACAATCGATTCACTTTACCTTAAGCAAAGTTGGGACCAAACAATATTCTGTAGAACAATTATTTGAAGCGTTGAAAGCCACAAAGCTAAAAGCCACGATGGGTGTGGAGCGTGAACAAATGACGATCAAACTGCAACTTTCTCCAACATTGAAAGAAAGTGCGTGGTTATTAGAAGTGCAAGATTTTGTCAAAGCTTTGCGAGAACAAAAGTATCAATCCGCAAACTAAAGGAAAGGAACCGTTGAGATGCCGAAATCACAACTGAAACGCACGATGGAAGGGGCATTTATTCTCACGATTGCTTCCTTTATTGCAAAAATTTTAAGTGCCATCTACCGGGTTCCTTTTCAAAATTTGGTGGGGGATGAAGGGTTCTATGTCTATCAGCAAGTCTATCCAATCTATGGATTGGCCATGACCTTGGCCTTATCGGGTCTGCCGCAATTTATTTCTCGAATCGTCGCTGAAGAAAACGATCCTCTGAAACGTAGAGAAAAATTGCAAACGATGATTCCTTATGTGATGTGGACCGCGTTGGGGTTATGGCTTGGTACCTTTGTCTTTGCCGGACCAATCGCACAAGTGATGGGCGATCCGCAATTGGCTAGTCTGATCCGGGTGGTTTCCTTTACTTTCTTGTTTGTACCGCCGTTGACGTTTTATCGGGGAATCTTTCAAGGCAATCTGCAAATGGTACCGACGGCTGTTTCCCAAGTCGTAGAGCAATTGCTGCGGGTAGGTGTGATATTGCTTGCGGCTCTGTGTTTTCAGCGTTTTGGCTGGACGATTTATCAAACGGGTACCATGGCCATGGCCGGTGCATTGATCGGTGGGCTTGCAGCTTGGCGGATTTTAAGCTATTATAGTCGGCAAATCAACGGCAAAACGGTTTCACTGAAAAGAAGCAAAGACACGAGGCAAAGCGATGGTCAACTGCGACAACGCTTCTTGTTGGAAGGCGGTTTGCTGACGGTCTACAGTGGGTTCTTGATTTTATTTCAGCTGATTGATTCTTTTTTGTTGACGAATGCACTGGATGCAGGAGGAATGCCCGCGCAAAGCGCACGGATTGCGAAGGGAATCTATGACCGTGGTCAACCGCTGGTTCAGTTGGGGTTGGTGATTGCTATGGCACTGAGTTCAACATTTTTGCCAACATTGACGAAATATTTGACTGTCAAAAATCAAGGGCTTTTTGAGAAATCAGCAAAAATGTATTTGCGCTTAACGATCGGTATCGCTTCGGCTTCAGCTGTCGGGTTGGCCATTTTGCTGCCCTATATCAATTTTGCTTTATTTAAGGATGGGTCAGGCAATACGACATTGGTCTTCTTTGTGTTATCTGTTGCGTTGATGGCAGCAATTCAGGCGTATCAAAGTATTCAACAAAGTCGCAATACCTATCGTTTTGGGTTGATTGCTGCAGCTGCAGGATTTGTGGTTAAAGCTGTGTCCATGTGGCCGCTAACGATTTATTTTGGCACAGTAGGAGCAAGTCTCAGCACCTTGCTGGGATTAGGGACAACGCTGGTATGTTTTGTCTGGTCAGAACAGCAAGGACAGGCCAGTGATTTGAACCGCTTTTGGTTTGAAGGGAATTATGGCAAGAAGTTATGTGTTTGTTTAGCCGCAATGGCCAGTGTCTTATTTGCATATTATGCCTTTACCACTATCTTGAGTAACGGTCCTGTGGCACACCGTGTACATGCTTTTTTCTTCTGTATTGGCGGTGTAGTCATCGGTGGAGGGACATTTATCCTGACAGCCATTAGAATCAAATTGTTAACGATTAGAGAATGGCTATTGGTGCCATTTGGTAAAAAAATATTGAGAAAAGGTGGAAAACATGAGATTAGATAAGTTTCTTAAAATTTCAAGAATCATCAAACGTCGTTCCGTAGCCAAAGAAGTAGCGGACAAAGGACGTATCCAAATCAATGGTAAGTTGGCAAAATCGAGTACCGATGTCCGAGTTGGCGATGCCGTGCGGATCCAATTTGGCAATAAAGTGTTGGAGATCAAAGTCAGAGAATTGCATGAGTCAACCAAAAAAGATGACGCTGCCAAAATGTATGAGATCATTTCAGAAGAAAGAATCTCAGAAAATGCTTGATTTTTACGGCATTTTCAGTTAGACAAGCCATGGGTATGTTGGTATAATGTAAAAAACAAGCGTAGCGACGGGAGCGAGTTCAATTGTCAAAAGATAAAAACAAAATAGAACTGTTGCAGACCGATTATGCGAAAGAGAAATTTGCACAGTTTGAAAAAGAACGGCGACAAGTTATTTTTCGCCGGCGTCGACTCGCCGTTTTTTTCATTGCGGCGTTGGTGCTCTTTGCCATTGCGGGTATTCAACTATTCAATGATCAATTGCGATTGCAAAAATTGAATGAATATAAGGCAGAAACAGTCGCAAAACAAGAAGCTGCTGAAAAAGAAACGGCAGCTTTGGCACGAGATGTAGCCTTGTTGAAGGATGATGAATACGTGGCTAAATTAGCCCGCAGCCGACTGTTTTATTCCAAAGACGACGAGAAGATCTATCCTGTCTTGCCAGATAGCAATGAAACAGAAACAACCGCGGATTCAACTGGGGATAGCACCGAGTCAACGACAGCATCACAAGATTAGATCGGTTATACCTACTCGCAACGAGTAGTTTGAATGAATTTCAAATGGGTTAAAATTAGGAGGAACATTTTTTATATGTCAATCGAAGTTGGAGCGAAACTAAAGGGCAAAGTGTCTGGTATTACAAATTTTGGTGCGTTCATTGATTTGGGTGAGGGGAAAACTGGTTTGGTACATATCAGCGAAGTATCAAATGGCTTTGTAAAAGATATTCATGATGTATTAACAGTTGGCGACGAAGTCACCGTTTTAGTGACAGCCATTGGCAATGATGGGAAAATTGGTTTGTCGATCCGTAAAGCTGAAGACAAACCTGAGGAAAAACGCGAGTACCCGAAAAAAGAATTCAATCGGCCAAATCCGAAGAAATCTTTTTCACGCAATCAACCTGCAAGTACAAATAAACAAGACTTCGATTCATTGATGAGTTCTTTTCTTAAAGATAGTGATGATCGTCTTTCTTCACTACGCCGCAACACTGAAGGAAAACGCGGCGGCCGTGGCGGTCGACGCAACTAAAAGGTGAATAGCAAGTTAGTCGAAAGCTGGGACAAAACCATTAGATTGTTTTGTTTCAGCTTTCTTTCTTGCAGTATGTTAGAAGGGAGAGCAAGTGATGGTGATTGAAACAGTCAGACGTCAGCTGGCGATCGCGTCAGCAGGCAAAGAAGCACGCTATTTGATTGCTGTATCCACAGGGGTCGATTCGATGGTTCTTTTAACAGCCATGGAGAACATGTTTGCCGATTCAGCAGAGAAACCCTTCGCTGTTGCTCATGTCGATCATCAACTCAGAGAAGCATCGAAAGAAGAAGCACGCTTTCTTAGACAGTATTGTGCAGACCGTGGGATTTCTTTTTATGAAAGTCGCTGGGAAACCGTGCCTGACCGAGGTGTCGAGGCGGCCGCACGAACATTCCGCTATGCATTTTTTGCGCAGATAATGGACTTGCACGACTATCCGATTTTGTTGACAGCCCACCATGGCGATGACCAAGTAGAAACAATGCTGATGAAAATGATGCGTGACGGCAGTCTAAGCAATGCATTTGGGATCAGATCGCAACAACCCTTTGGTAGCGGCGTGCTTGTCAGGCCGTTGTTAACGCTCACCAAAGAGGAGATTCAGCGGTTTGCCGCAGTCCATCAAATCCCGTCCTTTGAAGATGAAACGAATCTGCAGGATATCTATTTGCGCAATCGCATCAGGCACCAAGTACTGCCGGTACTCAAAAGGGAAAATGCCCAAACGGTCCAGCATTTCCAGCAATTGTCTGAAGAAATGATCTACGGCAAGCAATTGATTGATGAACTGCAGCATGAGTGGGTGGCACGCTATGTCGCGAAACATGAAGGCCAATGGCGGATGTCACTAAAGGAATTGCCACCATTGTCAGAAGCTGCCCGTTATTATTTTTTTGCGGGCTTGCTACAGCAAGCCAATACCGATGAGCACGCGCAGTTGAAACACACGCAGCTGCAGCAGATCATTCGATTGTTAGATTCCCAGAAAGGGCAATGGCAGCTAGACCTCGGTGGCCATTGGGTGATTCGGCGCAGCTATGATTTATTGTACCTAGAACAAATCATCGCTGCGCCGCAGGCTGGTCCTTTTTCCATGTCGAAAGAAATCCGATTGCCGCAAGGTACCGGTGTGTTCCTGTCCGAAACGGAATGGATCGGGTATTTTTCTAGTGACGATGTCGAAATTCCCAAAAAAATCACAAATTGGTCAGAGTTTTCGCAAGAATTACCGATAGACTATGCTTCTGAGCTGCTTGTTCGAAAACGCAAACCGGGGGACCGTGTTCAGTTGCAAGCAAACTTGCGTAAAAAAGTCAGTCGCTTTTTTATCGATCGCAAGGTGCCAAATGAACAACGGGAAAAAAGCTGGGTCGTCACCACACCAAAACAAGAGATCGTAGCCCTTTTGCCTTATGTATTTTCCTATTTGAGTATTGCAGCGGAAACTGATAAAATACACTACATACTTCTTTATAAATATCAGGAGTAAGAGTTGGAAGGAGAACTTTATGCTAGATAAAGATATCGAAAAAGTTTTGATTACACGTGATGAAATCAAAAATCGTTGTGTTGAATTGGGTCAGGAATTAACGACAGCTTATGCTGACAAGAACCCATTAGTTGTTGGTGTGCTGAAAGGTGCAGTGCCATTTATGGCAGACATCGTTCGAGAAATGGATTGTTACTTGGAACTTGATTTCATGGATGTGTCCAGTTACGGCAATGCCATGATTTCTTCAGGGGAAGTCAAAATCGTCAAAGATTTGGACACCAATGTTGAAGGACGAGATTTACTGATCGTTGAAGACATTATCGACAGTGGCCGTACATTGGCTTACTTGGTAGATCTCTTCAAATACCGCAAAGCCAAGTCAGTCAAAATCGTGACATTGTTGGACAAGCCTGAAGGCCGGGTGGTGGATATTGAAGCCGATTATATCGGATTTGATGTGCCGAATGAATTTGTTGTTGGGTATGGATTGGATTACGCAGAACAATATCGCAACTTGCCTTACGTTGGCGTATTAAAACCAAGTGTTTATCAGTCAAATTAGTGACTGTTCTAAATCAATTGTGATACAATCAAATGGTCAGGATTGATAAAACAAAATAGCCAGGGAGGTACGCATGAATAAGAAAAATAACGGTATGGTAAAAAATACCTTATATTATGTACTAGTCTTGTTGGCGATGGTCATGGTCGTCTATTTCATTTTCGGAAATGGCAGCCAGCAAACACCAACAATCGAGTATTCCACATTTACAGAACAGTTAAAGGATGGGAAAGTCAAACAATTTACTGTTCAACCCGCCAATGGCGTCTACCGCATTGTGGGAGAATACAATGAAGAACAAACAATCAGCAATGACAACAGTTTATCTGTTCTAGGCGGCAGTTCTTCATCAAGCTCCTCTCGTTTCACAACCATCATTTTGCCAAATGATTCCACATTGAGCGAGGTCACAAGTCTTGCTTCTGCTGAAGGAGTCAAAACAACCATCGAGGAAGAATCCAATAGCGGTATTTGGTTATCTCTATTGATCAGCTTCTTGCCAATCGTGATCATTATCTTCTTCTTTTATATGATGATGAGCCAACAAGGCGGCGGCGGTGGCGGCGGTGGCGGTCGTGTGATGAACTTCGGTAAGTCAAAAGCCAAAGAAGCCGACAAAAAAGCCAACCGCGTTCGTTTCTCTGACGTGGCCGGTGCAGAAGAAGAAAAACAAGAATTAGTAGAAGTCGTTGAATTCTTGAAAGATCCGCGTCGATTCGTAGAATTAGGTGCGCGGATCCCAGCAGGTGTCTTACTTGAAGGACCTCCAGGAACAGGTAAAACATTACTAGCAAAAGCAGTAGCCGGAGAAGCAGGCGTGCCATTCTATTCGATTTCTGGTTCAGATTTCGTTGAAATGTTCGTCGGTGTCGGTGCCAGCCGTGTCCGCGACTTGTTTGAAACTGCCAAGAAAAATGCGCCAGCTATCATCTTTATCGATGAAATCGATGCTGTCGGACGTCAACGTGGTGCCGGTATGGGTGGCGGCCATGATGAACGTGAACAAACATTGAACCAATTGTTGGTTGAAATGGATGGTTTCGATGGCAATGAAGGTGTCATCGTTATTGCCGCTACAAACCGTTCCGATGTGTTAGACCCAGCGTTGTTGCGCCCAGGTCGTTTTGACCGTCAAATTTTAGTTGGACGTCCCGATGTCAAAGGCCGTGAAGCGATTTTACGTGTCCATGCACGGAACAAACCACTATCAGATGATGTTGATTTGAAAGTCGTTGCGCAACAAACACCAGGTTTTGCTGGTGCGGATTTAGAGAATGTCTTGAACGAAGCAGCGCTCGTAGCTGCGCGTCGCAATAAGAAAAAAATCGATGCCTCAGATATCGATGAAGCAGAAGACCGTGTGATTGCGGGACCTGCGAAGAAAGACCGTGTCATCAATAAACGGGAACGTGAAATGGTGGCATACCATGAAGCGGGACACACGATCGTTGGTTTGGTCTTGAGTCGTGCACGGGTCGTGCATAAAGTAACGATCATCCCTCGGGGACGTGCGGGCGGGTACATGATTGCTTTGCCAAAAGAAGATCAATTCTTAATGACCAAAGAAGACATGTTTGAACAAATCGTTGGATTGCTCGGTGGACGTACCGCTGAAGAAATTATTTTCGGTGTTCAGTCTACAGGTGCATCAAATGACTTTGAACAAGCGACAGGTTTAGCAAGAAGCATGGTAACTGAGTATGGTATGAGTGACAAATTGGGTCCGGTACAATACGAAGGCAATCATCAAGTATTTGTCGGCCGTGACTATGGTCAAACGAAAGCTTATTCTGAGCAAGTTGCCTATGAAATCGATCAAGAAGTACGCAAGATTTTAATGGATGCACACCAAAAAGCCCATGAAATCATTGAAGAACATCGCGCACAACACAAATTGATCGCTGAAAAACTCTTGCAACATGAAACATTAGATGCCAAAGCAATCAAGTCATTGTTTGAAGAAGGCAAAATGCCTGAAGGCACTGAAGATTCAGAATACCCAAGTGAAAAAGCACAAACTTTTGAAGAAGCGAAACGTGCGTTAGAAGAAAAAGACGCCGAAAAACAAGCTGCAGATAAAGCAAGTGATCATCATGAAGCCAAAGATTTTGATCAACAGCTTGAGGATGTCCGCCGTAATAGCGAAGACACCCAAGCGTCTGATTCAAATGAGCCGGATGACAAAGCGTAATCAATGGAAAGCATCGAGGAGACTCGGTGCTTTTTCTTTCGTATAAACGAGACTTTTCTTAAATCGATAACAGACAGTTGAAAAAAAAGGCACTTCCTAGTATGATTCACTAATGAACAAAAAAGGAGATATATCATGAAAGATTACTTAGTTAAAGCGTTAGCTTACGACGGGTTTGTTCGGGCTTATGCAGTGTCCGCCACGGAAACTGTTGCTGAAGCACAAAGACGTCACCAAACTTGGCACACAGCATCTGCTGCTCTCGGTCGCAGTATGGTGGGGGGGCTGCTATTGGGCAGTACCTTAAAAGGGGACGACAAGCTAACTGTGAAAATTCAAGGAAATGGTCCTGCCGGAGCCATCATTGTTGATAGCAATGGTCATGGGGACGTAAAAGGATACATAAAAAATCCGCAGATCAGTTTGCCGTTGAATGCAGCTGGCAAAATCGATGTTCGCGGTGCGGTCGGTGATCAAGGAATTTTCACCGTCATCAAAGATTTGGGCTTGAAAGAACCATTTTCTGGGCAAACACCGATCGTTTCAGGAGAATTAGGGGAAGATTTCACTTACTATTTAGCTGTATCTGAGCAAGTACCTTCTGCTGTTGGCTTGAGTGTCTTGGTTGAAACGGATGATACGATTCGGGCTGCGGGTGGCTTCATGTTGCAAATCATGCCTGGTGCTAGTGAAGAAATCATTGCTGCCATTGAAGCGCGCTTGAAAGAACTGCCAAGGGTATCGACCTTGATCGATGAGGGTCAAACACCAGAAGAGATTTTGGCAACCCTTATGCCTGATGCTGGCGTAGAAATTTTAGATACCATGCCAGTCCAATTTCATTGCGATTGCAACAAGGATAAATTTGCAACAGCCATCATTACCTTAGGGGCAAAAGAAATCCAAGCCATGATTGATGAAGACCATGGTGCTGAAGCCGTTTGTTCATTTTGCGGCAACAAATATCATTTTGACGAGAATGAACTAGCTGAATTAAAGAAAGAGGCGATTGCATAATTGAAAGATTCTCATACATGGTCGATTGGTGCAGTTGATATTCCCAATCGCGTCGTTGTTGCGCCGATGGCGGGCATCACAAATGCTGCCTTTCGTGTGACAGTCAAAGAGTTTGGGGCCGGATTGGTTGTCTGCGAAATGATTAGCGACAAAGGCATTCAATTACGGAACAAGAAGACCTTAGAGATGCTATTCATCGATGAAACGGAGCATCCATTGAGTATCCAGATTTTTGGCGGCAATAAAGCCTCTTTAGTTGAAGCGGCTCAATTTGTTGCTGAGAATACCACAGCGGATATTATTGATATCAATATGGGGTGCCCTGTAAACAAAATCATCAAAGCAGAAGCGGGGGCTAAATGGCTGCTTGATCCTGATAAAGTATATGAAATGGTCCATGCTGTTTCCAGTGCTATTGATAAACCTGTTACAGTCAAGATGCGGATCGGCTGGGACGATGCGCATGTGTTTGCGGTAGAGAATGCTTTAGCAGCGGAAGCCGCTGGAGCCGCAGCTATCGGCATGCATGGTCGTACCAGAGTCCAAATGTATGAAGGGGCAGCCGATTGGGATATCTTGAAAAAGGTCAAAGAACAATTGACGATTCCTTTTATGGGCAACGGTGATGTCAAAACGCCAGAAGATGCCAAGCGTATGTTGGAAGAAGTCGGTGCAGATGCAGTCATGATCGGTCGAGCTGCCTTAGGAAATCCCTGGATGATCCATCGAACCAAGCATTATTTAGAAACAGGTGTGCTCTTGCCCGAACCGACTGCAAGGGAAAAAATCACGACCGCTAAACTACATCTTGATCGTCTTGTCGATTTAAAAGGGGAAGCAATTGCCGCTAGAGAATTTCGACAACATGCTGCGTATTACTTAAAAGGCATTTCGAGAGCAGCGAAAGTGAAAGCAGCAATCAATCAAGCAGAAGAGAAACAAACGATCTTTGATTTGTTAGACGCTTTTGTTGAGAAAACAGAAGTGCAAGAAGCAGCAAATCCTTCCTAAATACGCAATAAATCAAGCTGATTCAAAAGTTCGGCTTGATTTTTTAGATGTTCATTGGCATTATAAGAAGGAAGCGCAAGTTAAGAATGGAGGAAAACTCGTGACAGAGGAACGACAAACACAAGAAGAATTAAATGATCAAATGCTGGTTCGCCGTGAAAAGATGGACAAATTACGGGAAGAAGGTATCGATCCTTTTGGGAAGCGATTTGACCGCACCCATAATTCTGCCGAGTTACATGCGTTGTTTGATCAACGTACCAAAGAAGAATTAGCTGAAATGAATCTTTCTGCCAGCATAGCAGGCAGGATTGTAACCAAACGTGGAAAAGGGAAAGCTGGTTTTGCGCATTTACAAGACCGCGAAGGCCAAATCCAAATCTATGTACGCAAAGATCAAGTGGGCGATGAACCATATGAAGTGTTCAAACATGCCGATTTAGGTGATTTTTTTGGCGTCTCAGGTGAAATCATGAAAACTGACACGGGAGAAGTAACAGTGAAAGCCAAAGAAATCGTGATCTTATCAAAAGCATTGCGTCCTTTGCCAGATAAATACCATGGACTGACAAACATCGAACAACGCTATCGTCAACGTTATCTTGACTTGATCAGCAACAAAGAAAGCTTTGACCGATTTATGAAACGGAGCTTGATCATCAGTGAAATTCGTCGGTACTTAGATGGTCATGGCTATATTGAAGTTGAAACACCAGTCTTGCATAATCAAGCAGGTGGTGCAGCTGCACGTCCGTTTATTACGCATCATAACGCATTAGATATCGATTTATACTTGCGAATCGCGTTAGAATTACATTTGAAACGGTTGATTGTCGGCGGTATGGAAAAAGTCTATGAAATTGGCCGTGTCTTCAGAAACGAAGGAATTGATACAACGCATAATCCTGAGTTTACCATGTTAGAAGCGTATACTGCCTATACTGATTTTAAAGATGTGATGGATTTAACTGAAGGTATCATCCGTCATGCTGCTGAAAAAGTATTGCAGACAGCAACGATTCAATATGATGGACAAACCGTTGATTTAGCTAGCGATTTTGCCCGCATCCATATGGTAGACGCCATCAAGAATCAAACGGGTGTTGATTTCTGGCAACCGATGACCATTGAAGAAGCACGTCAATTGGCAAAAACCCATGATGTAGAAATTACCAAAGCAATGTCTGTCGGCCATATCATTAATGAATTTTTCGAGACATTCGTGGAAGAAACATTGCAGCAACCAACATTTGTCTTCGGCCACCCAGTAGAAGTTTCTCCGTTAGCGAAGAAAAATCCTGAAGATGGCCGCTTTACAGATCGTTTCGAACTGTTTATCGTTGGAAGAGAGTTTGCCAATGCATTTACAGAGTTGAATGACCCAATCGATCAAAGAGAACGGTTCGAAGCACAAGAAAAAGAACGCGAAGCAGGAAATGATGAAGCCCATGGGGTGGACGAAGACTTCTTAGAAGCGTTAGAATATGGTATGCCGCCAACAGGTGGATTAGGAATCGGTATTGATCGCCTAGTGATGCTGTTGACAGATGCCCAATCCATTCGGGATGTCTTATTATTCCCAACCATGCGATAAATATGCAAAAAGCCGTTGCCTTTTCAAATGAGGGACGGTTTTTTTCTATTGTGAATTAAAAAAGAGCGCCGTTTATATAAGAAAAATTGGAAAGAAAACGCGTAAATAGCGAACGATAGATACCATATGATTTCGATTGAACGGCTTTGGGAAATATCAAAAAAATAAATAGAAAATGATTGACCGATAGCTGTTTAGTTGGTATATTATTACATGTGCCAAATGACCTTGATGGTCAAAAAACTTTTTTGAAAAAAAAGCTTGACGCACAAGAATACAGATGATATTATAACGAAGTCGCAAATTTAAAAAGATTAATCGTTGTTGATATGACAACAAATTAATTAAAAAAAGTTGTTGACAAATAACAAATCATTTGTTATGATGATTAAGTTGCTAAGGCAGCCGCAACGTTGTTGAAAAACAACAAGCGAAAAAACTTTTATAAAAAGTGTTGACAATCACTTGTCACTCTGATATGATATAAAAGTTGCTAACACAACAACGTAGACCTTTGAAAACTGAACAAAGCAAGCAAACGAACCAATGTGTAGGACGCTTCATTTTATGAAGCAAATACATGCAAGCAATAGCTAGCAAAAGTTTTAATTTATGAGCTTAACGATCCTTTGGATCGTTCAAACAAATCATTATGAGAGTTTGATCCTGGCTCAGGACGAACGCTGGCGGCGTGCCTAATACATGCAAGTCGAACGCTTTTTCTTTCACCGGAGCTTGCTCCACCGAAAGAAAAAGAGTGGCGAACGGGTGAGTAACACGTGGGTAACCTGCCCATCAGAAGGGGATAACACTTGGAAACAGGTGCTAATACCGTATAACACTATTTTCCGCATGGAAGAAAGTTGAAAGGCGCTTTTGCGTCACTGATGGATGGACCCGCGGTGCATTAGCTAGTTGGTGAGGTAACGGCTCACCAAGGCAACGATGCATAGCCGACCTGAGAGGGTGATCGGCCACACTGGGACTGAGACACGGCCCAGACTCCTACGGGAGGCAGCAGTAGGGAATCTTCGGCAATGGACGAAAGTCTGACCGAGCAACGCCGCGTGAGTGAAGAAGGTTTTCGGATCGTAAAACTCTGTTGTTAGAGAAGAACAAGGATGAGAGTAGAACGTTCATCCCTTGACGGTATCTAACCAGAAAGCCACGGCTAACTACGTGCCAGCAGCCGCGGTAATACGTAGGTGGCAAGCGTTGTCCGGATTTATTGGGCGTAAAGCGAGCGCAGGCGGTTTCTTAAGTCTGATGTGAAAGCCCCCGGCTCAACCGGGGAGGGTCATTGGAAACTGGGAGACTTGAGTGCAGAAGAGGAGAGTGGAATTCCATGTGTAGCGGTGAAATGCGTAGATATATGGAGGAACACCAGTGGCGAAGGCGGCTCTCTGGTCTGTAACTGACGCTGAGGCTCGAAAGCGTGGGGAGCGAACAGGATTAGATACCCTGGTAGTCCACGCCGTAAACGATGAGTGCTAAGTGTTGGAGGGTTTCCGCCCTTCAGTGCTGCAGCAAACGCATTAAGCACTCCGCCTGGGGAGTACGACCGCAAGGTTGAAACTCAAAGGAATTGACGGGGGCCCGCACAAGCGGTGGAGCATGTGGTTTAATTCGAAGCAACGCGAAGAACCTTACCAGGTCTTGACATCCTTTGACCACTCTAGAGATAGAGCTTCCCCTTCGGGGGCAAAGTGACAGGTGGTGCATGGTTGTCGTCAGCTCGTGTCGTGAGATGTTGGGTTAAGTCCCGCAACGAGCGCAACCCTTATTGTTAGTTGCCATCATTCAGTTGGGCACTCTAGCGAGACTGCCGGTGACAAACCGGAGGAAGGTGGGGATGACGTCAAATCATCATGCCCCTTATGACCTGGGCTACACACGTGCTACAATGGGAAGTACAACGAG
>NZ_NGKU01000001.1:188301-365424 GCF_002140915.1 Candidatus Enterococcus testudinis
GAAATTTGGTTTTGATGGTGATACCGTTGCAGTCTTGGTTGCAATCGATGAACAATCACCAGATATTGCACAAGGTGTAGATGCCGCATTAGAGATTCGTGAAGATGCAGATAAAGAAGATATCGGTGCAGGAGACCAAGGTTTGATGTTTGGTTTTGCTGTGGACGAAACACCTGAGTTGATGCCATTGCCGATTGCTTTGAGCCATCGCTTGGTTCGTCGGTTAGCTGAACTGCGCAAATCTGACACATTGCCTTATTTGCGTCCTGATGCCAAATCACAGGTCACTGTTGAATATGATGACAACGATCAACCGCAACGAGTGGATACAGTCGTGATCAGTACACAACATGATGATGCTGTGGATAATGAGACGATTCGTCATGATGTGATCGAACAAGTGATCAAAGAGGTCATTCCTGCAAATCTCTTAGATGAGCAGACAAAATATTATATCAATCCAACTGGTCGGTTTGTGATTGGTGGACCTCAAGGGGACGCTGGTTTGACCGGAAGAAAGATTATTGTTGATACGTATGGAGGATACGCCCGTCACGGTGGTGGTGCTTTCTCAGGGAAAGATGCAACCAAGGTTGACCGCTCTGCAAGTTATGCTGCTCGTTATATTGCTAAAAATATCGTGGCTGCTAAACTAGCACAAAAAGCAGAAGTTCAATTGGCGTATGCAATCGGTGTTGCGCAACCTGTATCAATCAGTGTCAATACATTTGGAACGGGCACTGTCAGCAATGAACGGTTGATCCAAGCAATCCGGGAAAACTTTGATTTGCGACCAGCTGGTATTATCGATATGTTAGATTTGCGCCGTCCGATTTATCGTCAGACTGCTGCATACGGACATTTTGGCCGTACTGATATCGATTTGCCTTGGGAACGTACCGATAAAGTAGATGCGTTACTAACAAGTGTGAAGGACTAATAGTGGAGCCCCTTATTGATCGATCTCAATAAGGGGCTCTATTTTGGCTTCGTATGTTAGTAGTTTTGAGACGGACAATCTATAAAGAATCTGGTACAATGTAAAAAAAGAATCGCAGGTGATCACATGGCTTTTTTACAAGCGAATATTTACTCCAATGTATTGGAGATGGAAGTAATGGTCGATGTCATTCTTCCTCAACAAACAGAAAAAACGATCGGTACAGCTACGCAGAACCAAGGTGACGATATTCCCGTACTTTATTTGCTGCATGGCATGGGGGGCAACCATAGTGTCTGGCAAAGAAGAACCGCCATTGAACGTTATGTCTCTGCGTATCAATTAGCAGTGATCATGCCATCCACTGATTTAGGCTGGTACACGGATACGTCTTATGAAATGAACTATTGGACCTTCATAGCTGAAGAATTACCGACTATTGTTCATGAACTCTTTCCGCAGTTAAGTACGAAAAGAGCAAACACTTTTGCTGCTGGACTATCAATGGGTGGATACGGTGCCATGAAGTTAGGCTTACGTAAACCAGAACGTTTTGCGGCAGTAGCCTCTTTATCAGGTGCTTTGGCCATGGCAGAAAGTATGGAGAACTTATTGCAATTGCGCAGCCAAGCTTATTGGGAAGGTATTTTTGGCCCAATCGCTGATTTTAAAGGATCTGACAATGATCTGATCCATTTGATCGAGACCCTTGAACCAAGTAGGGCTCCACGCTTTTATATAAGTTGTGGCACAGAGGACCAACTCTTTCCTGCAAGTGAATATGCAGTAGAAAAGCTGACCAACCGACAAATTCCTGTCACGTTCGAATCTGGAACGGGTGTACATGATTGGCAATTTTGGGATCAATGGATCCAACGTGTTCTTGCCTGGATTCACGAGGGATAACAAAAACAGCACCTACCGTTACACGGGGAGTGCTGTTTTTTTGCGTTCGATACAATAAAGGATTGGGGGCTGATTGCGTTGGTTGATGAATTGATAAGACAAAACATTAAAGGATTCTTGCGGCAATTCTGCGCAAAATTGCTGAACTGCAGCAAGTTCAGCAGCGCCGCCTTGGTGCCCATAATAGCATACGATGATGATCCGACCACGAGGGGCCAGAAGTAGCAGTAGGGCTTCTAGCGCTTGCTTTGTCGTTGCTGGCAACGTAATGATTTCTTTATCTCCCCGCGGCAAATAGCCTAGGTTAAATATTGCTGCTTGAATCGGACCTTGTACATATTCAGCGACATGTTCGTGGCCAAGATGAAGCAACGATACTTGCGACAATAGCTGCTTTTGTGCTAAGCGTTGTTTCGTTATGGTCAATGCTTGCTCTTGGATATCAAATGCGAACACACGCCCCTTTGGCCCAACCAACGATGCCAATAATTCGGTATCAAAACCATTCCCCATCGTGGCATCAACGACTGTTTGACCTGGCTGGACAATTTCTTTTAATAAGGTGTGGCTATAATGCATGGCTGTTGGCAGCATAATTATTCCCCTGACTTACAGAAAATAGCCCTTGATACGAATCTCTGCGTGCCATTTCACGATCGATTTCGTTGAGAACTTCCCATTTTTTTAAACTCCACATCGGACCAATCAACGCATCCCATGGAGCGTCCCCTGTCAAACGGTGGATGATGATCTCTTGTGGAATCATCTCAAGCTGATCGCAAATCAAGGATACATAGGAATCTCTATCCATCAGTTGCAAGCGACCTTCATGATAATCTCGCAACATTCGCGTATTACGCATCAGATGCAGCAAATGCAATTTGATTCCTTGGATGTCAGAGTCTTGGATCGTTCGCCGGACATTTTCTTGCATCATCTCGATCGTTTCCCCCGGCAAGCCATTGATTAAATGCGTGCAGACACGAATCTGATGTTTTCTCAGCTTTGCTACACCATCTAGATAGGTTTGATAGTCATGGGCGCGGTTGATGGCGTGACTTGTCGTTTCAAATGTTGTTTGCAAACCCAATTCGACCCATAAATAAAAGCGCTGATTCAATTCAGCCAAGTAGTCAACCACATCATCAGGCAAACAGTCCGGACGGGTACCTATTGAAATACCAACAACGCCAGGCATGGTCAAGACTTGTTCGAATCGTTCTCGTATCACGTCCACTGGCGCATGGGTATTCGTGAAGTTTTGAAAATACACAATGTATTGATTTACATGGGGCCATTTTTTATGCATCATATTGATTTCTTTATTGAATTGTTCGGGCAAAGGTGCTTCAGGCGCAATGATCATATCACCAGAGCCAGACACACTACAAAACGTGCAGCCGCCTTTTGCAACCGTGCCATCACGATTGGGACAGTCAAATCCCGCGTCGATGGGCACCTTAAAAATTTTTTCACCAAATTGCTGTCGCAAAGCAAAGTTCCACGAATGGTATCGTTTGTTTTTGTCCTCTGCATATGGAAATGAATTCATGAACTTTCGCCTTCTTCTATAATTGTTTTCGGGTAAATCGCCAGACAAACCGTTTTTGACGGTAATAGGGATAGGTCAGCAACAACCAAGATAAGCCAACACAAAAGCCGCCTAATACATCGCTCGGGAAATGCACGCCGACATAGATGCGGCTGATGCCAATCAAAGCAATCAATACGCCAAGCAGGATTCGCAGCGTCCACTGCCAAAAAGACTGCTTGAATAGAATCGGTATCAATAGCAATAAGGAGCCGTAAAATACCATACTTCCCGTTGAATGGCCACTTGGGAAACTTGAACTTGTTTCAACCACTAAATGTTCTAAGGTTGGTCGTTCACGCAAAAAAACGAGTTTGATCAGCGGATTGAATAATCCGGCGATACCGATAGTACCAAGTCCTAGCCAAAGGGCTTCCGCATAATATTTATTGATCAAAAAGACAGCCAGCACAACCAAGAACAAAAGAATGATCGTGATGGGATTGGCAAATTTAGTCACCCATAAGAAAAATGGGGTCATCATTGGATAACCACTGCGAATCACACGTGTCAACGTTTCGTCAAAAGGGTTCAGCCAACTAGGATAAAACTTCACTACATATCCTAAAAAAACAAAGAGCAATAAAAAACAGCTCCCTGCGTACTGATAGATTAATTTTTTTTGCATAAATGTGTCCGTCACTCCCAAATATTCAGCTATATAACGAGATAAATCATCTTTCGCATCCAATTATAGCATTGTTTGGTCAAGGAACCCAAGATTCTTTCGTATTGCGAATAATGTTCGTTTGATTACAAAGAGTTTACAGTTTATAAAAAACGCCCAAATATCTTTTATAAAATCTTAAGAAACTGTATACTTAACCTACGTTCATTAAAAGGAAAAACGGGGGATTTAGGGTCATGGAAACAAGTCAGACACAGAAAGTGCAGCAGCAACGAGAACATGCGAGTGAATTGTATCAAGTGATGAGAAAAAGTGCAGCCGTTTTAGGTACTACCTTAACGGCTATCTCTGTTGTTACGCCTCTGATGCCTGCTGTTCAAGCGGAAGCAGTGGAAACCTCAGTGGCACAAGTTTCTACCAGCAATTTTGCCGCGCCGAATACATCCGCTTTTATTACTGAGATCGCGACTTATGCACAACCGGTCGCTCAAGCCAATGACCTCTATGCATCGGTCATGATCGCACAAGCAATCCTTGAAAGTGGTTGGGGAAGAAGCAGCTTATCTAAAGCGCCAAACTATAATCTATTTGGTGTCAAAGGATCATATAATGGTCAAACCGTCTACATGAGTACATTAGAGTACTTGAATGGCCAATGGGTCACCATGAGTGAACCGTTCAGACAGTATCCTTCTTACACACAATCTTTTCAAGATAATGCCAGTGTGATTCGCAGCAACAGTTATTATTCAGGTGCTTGGAAAAGCAATACCAGCTCTTATTTAGATGCGACAGCTTGGTTGACTGGTCGCTATGCAACTGCACCAAATTATGCCTCTTCTTTAAATGCAGTGATCCAACAATATGGGTTAACAAAATATGACACACCAGCCTCTGGCAATGCTGGCGGCGGCGCGACTGTCAACACCAGCACAATTACTGCGACTAGTACTACAACCAGCACCACCACAAGCGGCAGCACGTACACCGTCGTTTCAGGTGATTCAGTTTGGTCTGTAGCCAATAAATATGGTATCTCCATGGATCAATTGCGCAGTGCAAACAATATCCAAAATGATTTCATCTATCCAGGTCAAACATTAGCAGTATCTGGATCGACAAATACTGCAACTTCTAGTACGACGGTTTCATTGGTCAACAAGAATGCAACGACTGCTGCATCTGCGACTGGCAGTTATACCGTCGTTTCAGGTGACTCAGTTTGGTCAGTAGCCAATAAATATGGCATCTCCATGGATCAATTACGCAGTGCCAATAATATCCAAAATGATTTCATTTATCCAGGTCAAACATTATCGGTTTCAAGCAGTTCGTCAACGACTAGCACTGCCAGTACAAGCAACACAACAAGCACTGCTAATACAACAACGACATCATCTAAAGGCACCTATACTGTCGTTTCAGGTGATTCGGTTTGGTCGATTGCCAACAAAAACAATATCTCCATGGACCAATTGCGCAGCATAAACAATATCCAGAACGACTTTGTTTACCCAGGTCAACAATTATCGATAACAGGTGCGTCGACAACAAGTACATCGTCAAGTACGACAAGTACGACTGCTTCAGCGGGGACTTACACCGTTGCATCTGGCGACTCTGTTTGGGGAATTGCCAATCAGTTTGGTATTTCTACGGATCAATTTATTCAATGGAACAACATCCAAAACAATTTTATTTACCCAGGCCAAAGTGTGAGGGTAAAATAGATTGCTATTCCGTCAAATATTTGATAGGATAAATGCAATGAATCTTTTCACATTTGAGAAGGAATAGTAGAAAAGCGTTGGGGCTTCAGAGAGTGCATGGTTGGTGAGAATGCACAGCACACCTTTCGAACTCACCTTCAAGTGATATCTGACTGAACAATGACTAGGCAGATACGGCGATGGCCGTTACAACATCGAGGTCTGTTTCTTTAGGGAGCAGATGAATTTAGGTGGTACCACGTTGATAACGTCCTATGAAAATCAGATTGATTTTTATAGGACTTTTTTTTATCAGTTTTGATTGCCAGTCAGCAAGCAAAACACAAATTTATAGGAGGCGTCCGTCGTGAATTACAATCACAAAGAAATTGAAAAAAAATGGCAAAAATATTGGGCGAAGAAAAATGAATTCAATACCCATGATGCGCCAGACAAACCCAAATTTTATGCATTAGATATGTTTCCTTATCCATCTGGACAAGGATTGCATGTGGGTCACCCAGAAGGATATACAGCGACAGATATTCTCAGTCGTTTTAAGCGCAGCCAAGGCTACAACGTGCTGCATCCAATGGGCTGGGATGCATTTGGCCTGCCAGCAGAACAATATGCCTTAGATACTGGAAATGATCCGGCTGAGTTCACCAAAAAAAATATTGAGACGTTCCGTCGTCAAATCAACGCATTGGGCTTCAGTTATGATTGGAACCGTGAAATCAATACGACGGATCCTGAGTATTACAAATGGACGCAATGGATTTTTACCAAACTTTATGAAAAAGGCTTGGCGTATGAAGCAGAAGTGCCAGTCAATTGGGTGCCAGAATTAGGCACAGTTATCGCAAATGAAGAAGTGATCGATGGCAAAAGCGAACGCGGCGGCTATGACGTTATCCGCAAACCTATGCGCCAATGGATGCTTAAGATCACAGCTTATGCAGATCGTTTATTGGATGATTTGGAAGAGGTAGATTGGCCAGAAAGCATCAAAGAGATGCAGCGAAATTGGATCGGACGCTCTATTGGCGCGAATGTGACTTTCAACATTGCCGATACCGACAAAGACTTTACTGTGTTCACGACTCGACCAGATACTTTATTTGGTGCGACTTATGCCGTTCTCGCACCAGAACATGCGTTGGTAGAACAAATCACCACAACCGAGCAGCAAGCAGCTGTTGCAGCCTATGTGGAAGAAGCAGCCAAAAAATCTGACTTGAATCGAACAGATCTAGCCAAAGAAAAAACCGGTGTTTTCACAGGTGCCTATGCAATCAATCCTGTAAACGGGAAAGAAATCCCGATTTGGATCGCTGACTATGTCTTGGCGACCTATGGAACAGGTGCCATCATGGCAGTACCTGCCCATGATGAACGAGACCACGATTTTGCCAAAACATTTGGCTTAGACATCATTCCAGTTCTGGCTGGCGGGGATGTGACTGAAGCAGCCTATACAGAAGACGGCCTTCATATCAATTCTGAATTCCTAGATGGCATGGACAAAGAAACGGCCATCGAGAAGATGGTTGCTTGGTTAGAAGAACACCAAGTCGGCAAAAAAGAAATCAGCTACCGTTTGCGGGACTGGTTGTTTTCACGTCAACGGTATTGGGGTGAACCAATTCCAATCATTCACTGGGAAGATGGTACAACAACCGCGTTAAGCGAAGACCAACTGCCATTGCGTTTGCCGGTCACAGACAATATCAAACCTAGCGGCACAGGTGAGTCACCATTAGCCAACGTCACTGAATGGGTCAACGTCACTGATCCTGAAACAGGCAAGAAAGGCCGTCGTGAAACCAACACTATGCCGCAATGGGCGGGCAGTTCTTGGTATTTCTTACGCTTTATCGATCCCCATAATAAGTCAGTCTTGGCCGATTATGACAAGTTGAAACGTTGGATGCCAGTTGATATCTATATCGGTGGGGCAGAACACGCCGTATTACACTTGCTGTATGCCCGCTTCTGGCATAAGTTCTTGTATGATATCGGTGTAGTACCAACCAAAGAACCTTTTGAAAAATTATTCAACCAAGGAATGATCTTGGGTGAAAACAATGAAAAAATGTCTAAATCTCGTGGCAATGTCGTGAACCCAGATGATGTGATCAATCAGTATGGTGCAGATACATTGCGCTTATATGAAATGTTTATGGGCCCGTTGGATGCCTCGATTGCTTGGAATGAAAATGGATTAGAAGGTAGTCGGAAGTTCTTAGATCGCGTTTGGCGTCTGATTGTGGATGAAGAGGGCAAAATGCGTGACCGCATCACCACGTTCAATGATGGCACCTTGACCAAGGTCTATCATCAAACCGTGAAAAAAGTAACGGAAGATTTCGAGCAGCTTCACTTCAATACAGCTATTTCGCAATTGATGGTCTTTGTCAATGAGGCGTATAAAGCAGATGCTTTGCCATATGAGTATGTAGAAGGATTCGTGCAATTGCTGTCACCGATCGTTCCGCATATTGGTGAAGAACTATGGTCGATCCTAGGCAATGACGAAGGTATTTCTTACGCGGCATGGCCAATATTTGATGCCTCTGCACTCGTAGAAGATGAAATCGAAGTGGTCTTCCAAGTCAACGGCAAGGTACGTGCCAAAGCCAAAGTACCAGCTGATGCAGACAAAGAGACACTAGAACAATTAGCCAAAGACAATGCTCTTGTTCAGGAACAAATTCAAGGAAAAACAATACGTAAAGTCATTGTTGTACCGAATAAATTGGTCAATATCGTCGCCAATTAAGCCAAAAAAGGAAAATAGCTCAGGCTATTTTCCTTTTTTGTTTCAATCATTTTGTGGTTGTTCAAAAAAAAGACACGCAACGGTGTCTTTTGCTTACTTTTTGCGGATGATGCCATAGAACAAAATAGCTGTTGCAATCAAAGGAATCAAAATCACTAACAATAATCCATTCGGATAGGTCGCCCGTGTGAAGATCTCTGATGAGTCATTTCCACCGAGTAAGTGATTAGAAATCAAAAATTGCGTTGCCAAAGCGATCATTGCGATAAAACCCAGCGCTGCACTGGTACCGAAGAAGATTTTTTTCTTAACGTTGTTCATGCCGTCTGCCCCTTTAATATTCTCTATGTATCATTATACAAAAGATGCAAGGGTCTTCAATAAGAATTTGTCAAATAATTGATTCGTAACACCATTGAAATATGATTGACATATAGTGAGGGGCATAAGCCAAAGACAAACCAAAATCATATTATTCGCTGATCCAAGCAGACTCTCGTATAATAAAGATAGCAAATAAAGAAAGAGGGATCTATATGGACTATCAAGCATTTGAAGGCCAAGAGGCTTTTTTTGAAGATTATGCACGAATTGCCAAAGACACGTTTGATGAGGATACTGTGTCAACAGATGTATTGGCGCAGTTGAATCAGCAATTGACAGAAGAACAATTATTTTATCGTTTGCCTGCAGAAGCAGCCAAGGACGGACAATCCTTTTTATTCCCTTTCAGCAAATTGATGTTTACCGAAGACCTTGATGCAGCAATTTCTACCGAGTTTCGTTATGATGGGACGCCTTATGTATACGAAACCTATGAAGATGAACAACCATAACAAACATGCCCAAACAACAGAAAAGACAGCATATCCTTGAGGTTCAGCAAAGGGATATGTTGTCTTTTTTTGCTCAGTATTACTGTACATCTGCCGCGAACTGTTGTGCGAGAATGAGATCTCCTGGGTAAGGCGCTTTTTGACCGTTTACTTTTAGAAAGGCTTCCGTTCCTTTGCCAGCCAAAATGACAATATCTTCACTTTGTGCTTCGGCGATAGCGGCTGTCACAGCAACTTGACGGTCCATCTCGTAAACGACGCGTAAGTGATCGTTGGTGATCGATGCGGCAATTTCAGCCGCAATCGCACGAGGGTCTTCAAAATTGGGATCATCACTGGTCAAATAGACGGTATCTGCATATTCAGATAAGGCTCTGCCCATATCGCTACGGCGAGATTCGGCTTTTCCCCCTGCACTACCCGTCACAAAGAGTAGCTTTCCATTTGGTCGGAGTTGGCGTGCAAGTTGACTCAAGGATTGGAAACTTAAGTAGTTGTGGGCGTAATCCACGATGATCACAGCACCATTGTTTTTTTCTAAGACGACCATCCGTCCAGGAATGACTACTTTAGGCAGCTCTGCTTGGGCATCACTTGCATGCGCACCCGCGAGACAAGCAGCTAAAATCGCCGCGGCTGCATTCTCGTGATTGAAAGAACCGAGTAAGCCAAGTTGATAAAGACCCGTTACTTGTAAGACATCTGATGATGCAGTCATGGTGAAGGACTTGGGATCAATCCCGTCTTGCACGATATAATCTGCTTCCCCACGTCCATAGGTAATAAAAGGTACTTGGTGAACTTCACATGTTTCTCGCAACAATGGATAATGGTCGCTTTGCCGATTCAAAATCATTTGCCGGCTATTGCGGATCAACTGCCGTTTGCAAAAAAGATAATCATCAAAAGTAGGGTGCTCAACAGGACCGATATGATCCGGAGAAATATTCAAAAATACACCAATATCAAAGGTGAGTCCTGCTACACGCTTGGTTTTGTAAGCTTGGGAAGAGACCTCCATCACCAAATGGGTCATGCCATTGTCGACAGCCTCTGCCATCATCGCATAAAGATCCAATGTCTCCGGTGTTGTTAAAACGGCACCATGAAAGGAGTGGCCATCTACTGAATTTTCTTCGGATGAGAAAAAAGCAACTTTATGATTGGTAGATTTGGCTAAAATCGCCCGCGCAAAATAGGCACAGCTGGTTTTGCCTTTCGTCCCTGTGATACCGATCGTTACTAATCGTTCTTGTGGGTTGCCATAAAATGCGGGGGCAATGACAGCCATTGCTTCGCGAATATCTGTCACAATGATCCCAAAGGCGGCAACATCTTCATAAGGGCGTTCAGCAATATAACAGGTGCTTCCTTGATGGATAGCTGCTTCGAGATAGCGTTGTTCAAAGGCGGCACCTTTACAAAAAAAGAGGGTTCCTTCTCTGGCTTGGCGAGAGTCGTAACTCAAAGCGTTAAAGCCTAAATCTGTCATAGGTTCTGGTACGGTATACGCCCATTCTTGGGGCGTGATCAATTCTTTTAAAAGGTTTTTTTGCAACAAAATAGTTCGAATTTGTTGAACGGTCATGGTTGCGTTTTGCATAATGTGTCTCCTTCGTTTCTTCTCAACATTTCTCTTATTATAGCATATCGATGAAAAACCTCGGTTTTCTAATTTAAAAGTTTTCGGTAATCCGAACATAATTTGAAGAAACTTTAAGATGTTGCAAAAATAGATTGCGACTCCTTGCTTTTCGAATTAAAATGAAAGAGATATGTTTGTAGAAAGTTGGAGATAACAGCGATGGATAAACACACGCAATCCGTATCAAAAGAATTGACCACACAAGAAAAAATGGCCCAAGGTTCTGCTTGGATGACCATGGGGAATATTGGCTCACGACTATTAGGTGCCATTTACATCCTGCCTTGGTACTATTGGATGGGTGCCAATGGGGACAAAGCAAATGCATTATTTGGCATGGGCTATAATGTCTACGCCTTATTTTTAATGATTTCGACCGCTGGGATTCCAGCAGCGATCGCAAAGCAAATCGCCTATTATAATTCACGACAAGAATATCGGACAAGTCAAAGGCTGTTTCTAAGAGCGTTGCAATTGATGGCCGGCTTTGGTGTTGTCACCGCGGGCATCATGTACTTGGCTGCACCTTGGTTGGCGACAGCTTCTGGCGGTGGTCCAGAATTGATTCCAACCATGCGTTCATTGAGTATCGCCTTATTGGTCTTTCCATGTATGAGTGTCATGCGTGGTTATTTCCAAGGCAATCAAGACATGAAGCCCTTTGCTATCTCGCAGATCATTGAACAGATCGCACGGGTCTTTTATATGTTATTGGCGACATTTATTATCATGCGGGTCATCGAGGGAGATTATACGGCTGCGGTCACGCAATCGACATTTGCTGCGTTTATCGGTGTGTTGGCCAGTGTCATCGTCTTGGGTTACTATTATCAAAAACAGCGGGTCCGAATGGACGTGCTGATCGATATGAGCAAAGAAGAGACGGAGATCCAGACCAAAGAACTGATTATTTCTACAATCAAAGAGGCAATTCCATTTATTATTGTAGGGTCAGGGATCACTATATTTAAACTAGTCGATCAATATACCTTTGTGCGTATCATGTCTGGATTTACCGAGTTTTCGAATGATCAGCTTTTGGATATGATGGCGATTTTCGGCAGCAATCCGGATAAATTGACCATGGTGGTTATTGGCCTTGCCACATCGATGGCCTCTACCGGTTTACCGTTGATCAGTGAGGCAGTGGCGAAAAAGGACAAACTTAACTTAGCGAAGTTGATCAGCAATAACTTGCAGTTGTATTCATTCGTGATGTTTCCGGCGACATTCGGGATGGTGATTTTGGCTTATCCCCTTTATACATTGTTTTACCGACCAGACACGCTTGGCGCCAGCGTATTAGTCGCTGCCTGTCTGTCAGGGTTGGTCTTGGGATTATTCATGTTGAGTTCCAGCATGTTGCAGGGGATGTATCATAACAAAGAAGCAGTGGTCTATTTCTTTATCGGATTGATCGTTAAACTGTTGTTGCAATATCCGGCGATCCGCATTTTTCAAGTATATGGTCCATTGGTAGCCACATCGATTGCTTTAGCGATCACTTGTTGGCTCAACGTGCGGAAAATGGCGCGAAAAGGGCATTTCAATGTGGTGCTGACGTTACGGCGCACCTTGCTGATTGCGGTGCTCACATTGATCATGGTTGTCGCTGCTTTGATTGCAAGGCAGGTATTTGGATTGGTCTTGAGCGAAGAAAGCAAATTCCAATCGTTTGTGTTGAGCATCCTCGTGGCTGGCGTCGGCGGCGGTGTCTATGTGTATAGTGCACTGAAACTTCGCTTAGCGGATAAGCTGTTGGGTTCTTCAATGGTTCGTCTGCGAAGCAGATTACGCATCAAATAATCAATATCAACAGCCACGGGCCACTCTTTGTTGTGCCTAGTGGCTGTTTTATTAGCAGCTGTTTTATATGATAAAAAAGGAAGTGGCAACTTGCGATTAGATAAATTTTTAGCAGATATGGGCTATGGTTCCCGTAAAGAGGTCAAAGGCTATATCAAAAAAGGACGCGTGACGGTCAACGACAACATCGTCAAGAGTGACAAAACACAAGTCGATGAACAAACAGACCAAGTCTGCTTCGATCAAGAACCGATCCAGTATCAACGCTGGTATTATTACTTGCTCCATAAGCCGGCAGGGGTGATTTCAGCAACTGTTGATTCGTATGAAGAGACGGTCTTGGATCTATTTACGGAAGAAGATTTTCGCGAAGATTTGTTTCCTGTGGGCCGTTTGGACAAAGATACGGAAGGCTTTCTCTTGATCACCAATGATGGCGTTTTGGCGCATCAACTGCTCTCACCAAAAAAACATGTTGAAAAAGAATACTACGCACAAGTAGAAGGGATCATGACAGAAGCAGACCAATCGGTGTTTGAAAAAGGGCTGCAACTAGATGGGGAATGGACTTTGCCGGCCCAATTGATGATCACCAATACAAATCAAATTGAAGGCACCAGCGAAATCCAATTGATTTTGCATGAAGGCAAATTCCATCAGGTCAAGCGTATGGTCCAAGCAGTGGGCAAAGAAGTACGCTACTTGAAACGGATTCGTATGGGTGGCCTCTCCTTACCTGCTGATTTGCCGGTAGGCAGTTATCGACCGCTGACGACGGATGAACTAGCTTTATTGGCAAAGCCAAAAGAATAGCCAAAAAGCCTGCACACGTCGGTGCAGGCTTTTTTACCAAAGTCCGGGTTCAGCAGTGATGATCAAGTATTCTTTTGTAAACGGGTGTGTCAGGTGTATATCATGGGCATGAAGCATCATTCTAGGGGCAGACTGTTGTTGATATAAGGGGTCACCAACGATTGGATGCCCGATGCTGGCTAAATGCACCCTGATTTGATGGGTCCGGCCGGTATCTAACACACAATAGATAGTGGTCGTTTTGGCATGCTTTTGATCAATAGTCACATGGGTGACGGCTGTTTGCCCATGGCGAGGATCAATCACACGTTTGCGACGATCATGACGGTCACGGCCGATTTTTGTAGTGATTGTTTGGTCTTGGTTGATCTGGCCCCAGACAACAGCCTGGTAACGACGATAGATGTCTTTTTGTTCAAGCATCCGGCCGAGAATTGGTAAAACAAAGGGATTTTTAGCGAATAAGACCACACCACTCGTTTCTTTATCTAGCCGATGGACGACATACGGTTGTGTGCGGGTCGGTGCCAAATAAGCGGCTACGTGATTCAACAGTGTATCCTGTTCATCTGGTTGGTTAGGATGTGTTTTGATGCCAACGGGTTTGTTGACGACAATCAAATGCGCGTCTTCATAACAGACGTTGACTTGTACAGCGTTGCCCAACAGAACCGGTTGATAGCTGTAATCAGTGTCTTCTATCACCAAGGTTACTTTGTCGCCAGCTGAGACTGTTTGATGAAACATCGCTGGTTGGTCATTGACCTGCACCTCTTTGCGGGTACGCAGGAAATGCCGGACTTTTCTAGGAACCAGCCATTCATTTTCGAGAAGTTCTCTTAGGGTTGTTGTTGATTGATCTGCAGGCAGAATCATTGTATATTCCATAAGATGGACCTCATTTCTAATCGTTTGCTGTTATTATAGCATTTTTAAGCTTTTCTTATGAAAAAATATAGAAAAAAAAGAGCTTTCAGTGCTACACTGAGAAAGGTTTATTACCCAAAATTTCCAACTGCAGCCGGATAAGAAATCGGCATCTATATGCTACACTTTGATAAAAGGAGCGTGAAGCAATGGAGTGGAAGTCCATCCTTCAGAAAATAAAAACCAGCTGGCTGACGTTTTGGCGCTGGATCAAACCCTATCTACAACAATTTCACCAATGGCGCAAGCGCATATGGAAAAAATATCACGTCAACAAAATCTTTATTCTACTTAGTTTGGTTGCACTTTTAGTGATGAGTGGTTACTTATTCTATATTGCCAAAAATACCAAGGTCAGCGAGTTAGAATCAGGACTGAAAGAGTCAACGGTCATTTACGATGCCAACGGCGATGAAGCGGGGCAACTCTACTCGCAAAAAGGGACCTATATTTCCCTCGATGATATTTCGACGGACGTCATCAATGCCTTGATCTCTACGGAGGACCGTAATTTTTACAGCCACCATGGTTTTGATATCAAAGGAATCGCCAGAGCAGCGGTACGTGTCATGATCAACCGCAGTACCGAAGGTGGCGGCGGCAGTACGATCACCCAACAATTGGCCAAAAACGCCTACCTGTCATTGGATCAAACCTTTAGCAGAAAAGCCAAAGAACTATTTTTGGCTATTGAAATCGAAAAAAAATATACCAAAGATGAAATATTAGAAATGTATCTCAATAGCTCTTACTTTGGCAATGGGGTCTGGGGCATCCAAGATGCGTCTCTCAAATATTTTGGTGTCAATGCCTCTGAATTGTCGATTGGCGAAGCAGCCACTTTGGTGGGCATGCTGAAAGGCCCATCGATCTACAACCCTATCGATCATTTGGAAAATGCCACCAATCGGCGGGATACCGTGTTGAGTCTGATGGTGGACAATGGTGTATTGGATCAAACGACGGCGGATCAGCAAGCACAAGTGGCTTTAGGGGATCTGCTATATGATGGCTATGGCAATTCTGAATCCGGCTATAAATATCCATATTATTTCGACGCTGTTATTGATGAAGCCGAATCTTATGGCTTAGACGCCGATGATGTCATGAACCGCGGGTACAAAATTTATACAGCCCTGGATCAAAATTATCAAGCCCAAATGGAAGCCACGTATAAGAATGATACATTGTTCCCTGCAAATGCTTCTGATGGCACCATGGTCCAATCCGGATCAGTAGCATTGGATCCAAACACCGGCGGCGTGCAGGCTTTGGTTGGACGCCGAGGAGAGCATGTTTTCCGCGGGTTCAACTTTGCGACCCAAATGAAACGTTCACCAGGCTCAACGATCAAGCCAATCAGTGTCTATGCACCGGCGTTAGAAGCAGGGTATGAACCTGACAGTATTTTGCAAGACGAACCGTTAGACTTTTATGATGCGCAAAACTTTGACGGTACTTATTCCGGTGAAGTGGCGATGTATCAAGCGTTGGCCCAAAGTTTGAATTTGCCGGCTGTTTGGCTGTTGCATGAGATTGGATTAGATCGAGGCTATAGCGAGGCGCAAGATTTTGGCCTATCGTTGACCGATTCGGACAAATATTGGGGCTTGGCATTAGGTGGTTTAGAAAAAGGGGAATCACCGATGACAATGGCTGCTGCGTATGGTGTCTTTGCCAACGGTGGCTATTACTATCAACCACATTTGATCACCAAAATCGTTGACTCAACAGGGGCGGTGATTGTCGACAATACCACCGCACAAGGCAAGCGGATCATCTCACAAGAAACAGCAGACAAAATGACCAGCATGATGTTGGGTACTTACTCAAATGGAACAGGTGTCAGCGCCAGTCCATACGGCTTCACAGTTGCTGGGAAAACAGGGACGACAGAAACCAATTTTGATGCGTCTAAGGTCAATGACCAATGGATCATGGGCTATACACCCGATGTAGTGATCTCTACATGGCTTGGCTTTGAACAATCCAGTGCGGAACACTACTTGACGGGAACCAGCGGACAAGTCGTAGGGAAAGTCTTTAAAGCAGAAGCTGAGAACATATTGCCATATACACAAGGCAATCAATTCCAAGTAGCAGATGCTTATTTGACAGGTGGTCAATTGATGGCCGCAGACGAGGTGCCTGATACCCAAAGCGATGACAATAGCAGCTCCAGCAATTGGCAGCAATCGGTGAATGATTTTGCTGAAAGTGCCAAAGAAGGCGTGAAAGAGTTTGGCGACAAGATCAAAGAAGGGACCAAAGATCTATTCGGCGGACTATGGCGTTCAATCAACGGCAATTAAAACAACCATGCAAGCGCTAGGCATGAATGATGCAACAATGGTATACTAAAGAAAAGTGAAAGGATGGAGATAAAATGGCAAATATTTATGATACAGCGAATCAATTAGAACGTGAATTGCGGGAGTCAGAGCAATTTCAAGATTTGAAAGGCTCATTTGATCGTTTGAAAGCCAATGAAGAGGCGTATGCGTTATTCAAAGAGTTCCAAACCTTACAGCAAACCCTGCAACAAAAAATGATGGCCGGCGAAGAAATGACAGAAGATGAGGCCCAACAAGCCCAAACGCTCTCACAAAAAATCCAAGAAGATGGCATCGTTTCTGATTTGATGCAAAAAGAACAAGCATTTAGTTTAGTAGCCAATGACTTGAACCGGATCATCATGGGTCCCGTTCGCGATTTATATGAAGCGTAATCGATAAATAGATCGATTGTTTTTCAAGCAGATTTGAGTTTTCTCAGATCTGCTTTTTTATGCGAACAAATTTTCGTATATTGCTGACGAAAAGCCAAAGAAATGTTATGATAAAAGCATCAAGGGGGGAGTCAACATGCGATTTTTACATAGCGCCGATTTACATATCGATCGGTCATTTGAAGGTCTTCATCTGTTATCTGAAAAAGTCAAAGCCCAACTCCCAGGAATCAACCATCAAGTCATGCGTCATTTGACAGATTTGGCATTGGCGCAAGCAGTGGATTTTGTTTTATTCGCAGGGGATACCTTCCATCAAGCGCGGCCTAGCTTGAAAGTACAACATGATTTTTTTACGGAAATCAATCGTTTGGCAGCGGCTGAGATACCCGTTTATATGATTTTTGGCAATCATGATTATTATGATCCGCAACGGTATTGGTTTTCTTTTCCAGAAAATGTTCATTTATTTGAATCGGAAACGGTGGAAACCTTTGAAGGTGTGACAAAAAATGGCGAAAGCTATGCAATCAGCGGTTTTAGTTATCAACATCCATGGATCGAGAGGGATAAAGTCTCGGCTTTTCCGCCAAGAAAAGCGGTAGATTACCATATTGGCTTGTATCATGGCGATCAAGCGGGTACGCGATATGCGCCGTTTTCTGTCAGTGAGATGAGAAAGAAAGGGTATGACTACTGGGCGTTGGGTCATATCCATGTTCCAAAAACAGTAGCAGAAGAGCCGCCAATCATTTATCCCGGTACGCCGCAAGGTAAAACCAAGAAGGAGACGGCTTCCGGTGTCGTGATCGCGGATCTGACCCCGCAAGGCGCAAAAATCCAACAAGAATCGGTAGCTGAATTATTTTGGGAAACACAGCAGGTATCTTTGGCTGGGATCAAAGAAGCCAATGAAGTGCTGCCAACGATCATCCAGCAAGTCCAAAGTCCGCGAGGCAGATTGTTGCATTTGCAGATTGAAGATGATCAACAGCTGCCATCAGATTGGTTAATGGATGCAGAAAAAAATGAATGGATCACTTACCTCAATGAGCGATTGGCACAGTTTGAGCCATTACAAGTCGTCTATGGAATCACTGCCGCACAAACAGCTGTGGAAACATCTAGCTTAGCGATCTCTGAGGCATACTTGACACAAAGCCTTCAGCTGTATCAAGATCCTGCCATTTTTTCGGATGGACTGGCAGAGCTGCTGCAACATCCAATGATCCAGCGAGGGATCGATCAGGCATCTTTCCAAGAAGATGTCTTGGCGGAAACAACTGCTTTGCTACAACAAACATTTGATTGGATAGGTGACAGCGATGATCATTCTTAAAGCGGAAATCACCGGCTTTGGCAAATATCATGAACAACAGTTTCATTTTGATCGACACAATCAATTGCTATTTGGACAAAATGAAATGGGGAAATCGACCCTCTACCAATTTATTGCAGCGATGCTGTTTGGGTTCCCCAAAAAAACTGCCAAAAAGAAAGACTATACGCCCCGCAATGGTGCTGCTTACGGTGGGAAATTATGGATAGAGATCGAACCCTATGGCGAAGTCATCGTTGAACGTTATCGCCAAGTTGATCGTGGTCGGGCAAAGGTGCATGTCAATGGACAAATCACCAATGAAGATTGGCTGGCAACGCATATACAGCCGTTGAATCAGGCTTTGTTTGCTGATGTTTTTACCTTTCAGCAAGAGCAATTGAACCAAATCGATAAGTTGGGGGAAGAAGCACTGCATCAATCCCTGATTTCATTGGGGATCAGCGGCAGCCAAAACATGCTGCAGCAAGTTGCACGCTTTGAAAGCGATAATCAGCAAGTCTATAAACCACGGGGACAGAAATTGCCGTTGAATCAAGCATTGAAACAATTAGGCAAGCTGCAGCAGCAAATCGCTGATAAAGAAAGTGAAGAAGCCCATTTACAGCAGCAGTATCAGAAAATTGCCCAAATCCAATCAGATATTGGCTCCTTGCAAGCCCGCAACCAATCATTGAATGAGGCATATCAAGAAAATCAGCAACGAATCAGTCATTGGGCGTTGTATGAAGAATGGCAGCAAATCCCAGATCGTCCTGTAGCAGATCCCCAGCAGGCACAGGCAATCAAAACCTTCTATCAAACCTATCAGCAACTGACGGAAGAATTACGCAAGAAAGAAGCTGAGTTGGATCAATTGGAGCAAGGGCAAGCGTCCGACAAATATTTCTTTTATCTGGATCATGAACAGCCAATCAATCATCTCCTCCAGCAGCAAGTAGAGATCGTACGTATATCAGATCGTCAAACAGCGGCAGAGGCCAAACGTGCACAGGCAATCCAGCAATTGAATCAACTTGTGACCAAAAGGCAATGGCGTAGTGAATCGCCGCCCTTTTTGACCCCGCCGATCCGCGAAGCACTGCAGCGTTTGGACCACCTGAAGGTGCGAGACAATGAAATCAAGCGCCGCCAGCAATGGCTGGCAGAAAAAGCGCAACCGTTGGAAGCAACCGTCTCTCGTCTGGAGCAACAGCACCCTACATTGGCCGGCGGCCAGAAAAAGCGTAACGGGTCTTGGCTCTTGCCAGCTGCTGGACTTGTGCTGGTTATTCTTGGCTTTGTCCTTGGCTTCCTGCTCGGTCCGTGGCGCTGGGCTGTCAGCGGTGTTGGGCTGATCGTCATCATAGGTAGCTTTATCCTGAATCAAAAGAGTTCGACTAACCCGCAGCAGGTCAAAGAAGAATGGCAAGCAGCACTGCTGCAATTGGATCTGATTGAAGAAGAACAGGCAGAGCTGCAAGAAGAAGCACAGCAGCAACAACAATCGATCGACCGCAAGCAACAAGGACTGCTGCCGTTTTTCGGTCAATTGCCAAGTGAGGAATGGGCCGACTATCTAGACGCTTATGAAGCAGATGTCGCAGCATATCAGCATTATTTGCAGGAAGAAGCTGAGGCAAGTCAAGCCGCACAAGCAGCAAGCGCGGCCTTAGCCCCCTTCGAAGCGTTATTCCAGCCCTATCTAGATTGGCTGCCGCTGCACAACAAAGCAATCACCGACAAACTAGCAATATTAGCTGATTTTGCAAAAGAGATGCAAACAATCAAGTTGTCCCGTCTGCAGCAGCCCAGTACCTTATTGGCTCAACAGTTGGCTCGTTTGCGCAAAGAGCGAGCGGACATGGTGATAGGTGCCAAAGAATTACTGCAACAGCAAGGATTGGATCAGCCTGCTGAAATCAGTTTATGGCTGAAACAGTGGGAGAGTGCCCAACGTACCCAGCAACGAGCAGCAGAGCTGCAAGCGATGCTGACACCGATTTTTCCAGAGAAAGTCGATGAAGCAACGTTGCGCCAAGAAAAAGACCGATTGCGAGCAAGTCAAGCACAAGTCCAAGAAGCCATTCGTGTACAAACGGAAGATAGACAAAAATTGGAACTGGAAGTCGCTGCTAGCCAAAAAAATGGCACATTGAATCAGTTGTATCAAGAAGAAAGTGAACTGCGGGCCGCAATCCAAGATTTAGCCGTTGCTTGGGGCAGCCGTCAATTGGCAGCAGCAATCTTGCGTGACATCACCACAGAACTGTCAGAGCAGCAGTTGCCACAATTATTGAACGCAGCTTCCACATATTTTGCACAATTGACCAATGGACATTATCAGCAGATCCTCTTTGAACAAGGCATGTTGATCGTTGCCAACCAAAGTGAGACATTCTCAATTATTGATTTGTCTACCGGCACGAAAGACCAGTTGATCATGGCGATTCGATTTGGTTACCTATCCTTACAAAAAGAGCAACCCATCAGTCCATTGATCATCGATGATGGTTGGTTACATTATGACAGTGTCCGTAAAGAGAGTCTGGTACGATTATTGGCAGACTTTGGGGAAAGATATCAAGTAATTTGTTTGTCTTCTGACCAAGAAATGGTAAGCTATTATCAGAAGTACCAACAGCCAGTGTACGATCTTAGCAAAGGATGTGAAAATTTGGTTGACCGCCAAATAGTCGAATGAAAAAAATTAGAGAATTGACCGTAGATGAAACCTTTCAACTGTTTCTATTGATCAAAAACGCCGATGTCCGTATCGCAAAGAATGGCAAGAAATTTATTGCTTTTACATTTCAAGATACTTCTGGAACCATCGATGGCAAATTCTGGGATGCGTCAGAAGAAGAAATTGCGCGTTTTGAACCCGGGCGAGTGGTGCTGTTAGACGGTAAGCGAGAAGTCTATCAAGGCAATCCGCAAGTCAAAATCATGCATCTGCGCTTGGCAAAACCAGAAGAAGGGCAAGACCCAAGCCAATACATGGAGAAAGCACCATTGAAAAAAGAGGATATGGAAGAAGAAATCAACCAAACGTTGTTTGAAATCATCAATCCTCATTGGAATCGAATCGTACGATTCTTGTTGAACAAATACAAAAAGGAATTTTTTGAATTCCCAGCTGCCAAACGCAATCACCATGCATTTGCCAGCGGTTTGGCCTATCATACGACGACCATGCTGCGTCTAGGCAAAGCCATCGTCAAAGAATATCCTGAGCTCAACGCGTCCTTATTGTATGCAGGTATTATCTTGCATGACTTGGGGAAAGTGATCGAGCTGACGGGACCGATGACGACGGAGTATACACTAGCTGGTAATCTCGTCGGTCATTTGGTCTTAGTTGATGAGGAAATCACACAAGCATGTATCGCATTGAAATTCGATGACAAGCAAGAAGATATCGTGGTATTGCGGCACATGGTCTTAGCCCATCACGGCTTATTAGAATACGGCTCACCTGTTAGACCACGCATTATGGAAGCCGAAATCTTGCATCAAATCGATAATTTGGATGCTTCCATGCAAATGATGCTGACATCGATCCGCCTAACCGAACCTGGTGAGTATAGTGACCGCATTTTCGGCATGGACAACCGCAGTTTTTATGTACCTAAGAATATCTAAATTACAACGCTGATCGAAGCGTAAGGAAAACCATTGATAGCGCCTGTTACTTGCGGTGGTATCAATGGTTTTTTTATTAGAAAAAATAGAAATTTTTAAGAGGTTTAAATAACGCAATACGAGGATTTTCTTTTGAAAATAAAATGCAATGCAGTAATTATTTATCATGACAGATTCACTAATCGTTGTTTAGAGACAACGAAAGAACTTAAAGGGATGGGCTATTTTTGTTAGTAAAGCAAGCTACCCGATATGAAAAGCGTACACTTTTTGGCCCTGAGATATTGGTCTGGGGAAATAACTATTTTAAAAATAAAAGAATTTTGTTAGTAGGAGAAATTCTAATCATTGAACATACATTGAAGTATTAGATAAAATCAAGCATAGACTGAAAGAATAAAAAAGGGTATACAATTGAGTATCAAAATTAGCTAGATATAAGTTTTTTGGTGCAGCTGAAGTTTATTTTATGAAGAATAATAATAGTAAATATGGTTTTGATATAATAGAATAGGCAGATTGCTTCCAAATGAGGTGTCTGTAGTATTTATGCATTATCTATTGTTGGTTGTCCCCCAAAATATTGTTGACCTAATCATTGAGCTATTTTCTCACTGGTTGGGTGAGAAAGACAAAGAAGATAGCTAGCAAGTTGCTATCCAACTCATATGCTGGCAGTCGCGACTAGCTTAAAAAAGGCGCTTGCATTTATAGAGGTTAGGGAGCGGATTTTTGCTGCAATGCTAAAAGTATTATAATGGTTTGCAAACATATTAAATCACTAATGGTCGGGAAAAATTCGATAAAAAGTATGAATGAAATCTATGAAAATATTGTCGAGGAATTAAGTATGATGTTTTATTGCTGTCTCTTATACACATCTAGATGTGTATAAGAGACAGTATTGATTCAGTCTGTCATTGGTGAGAAAGAGAGGATAAATAATAATACTAAAGATATAAATCAGTTGTTACTAGAGGCTTTTGAGGATAATCGTTTGTCTGATATCTGTAAATCAAGAGAAATTGAAAAGTTGGTTGGATATTTGATTGAGAAGAAAATACTAATGCCTCAAAATACTGCTGATTATAATGATGATTCCAGAGGATGGTACAATGTAAATTCTTTTGTATCTGTGCAAACCTATGTTGCTGGACATACAATAGTTGGAAGTGCAGCTGCAGTAGTTGTAGCTGGAATAACTGTTGCAGTTGCAGCAGCTATCGCGCTTGTGATAAGAAAGCCAGAGGAAGAAAATCAGAGAGTAGAAATTGAATTGAAAAATTCTATCTATAAGAGTTGTGCTCTTTTAGCTGCAAAATTTGGAGGTGTGGATTTTGGTAATGAAGCATATGGCTTTTTCCAAAAGTTGGAAAATGGAACCTATAGAATAGTCGAGAAGGATGTAGATAATAGTGAAGATAGCATCGTCGGATATAGCCCTTGTTAGAGATTACTACCCTAATTCAGCAGGAATATTGTTAACTTTTAAATGTAATGCAATGTGTGAGGAATGCTGTTTTGAATGCGGGCCCAAAAATCCTTTTGCTCTTACAAAAGAGAATATAAAGAATGTGATTGATCAAACATCGGAAATGGAGTCTGTTAATTTTATTGTTTGGACAGGCGGAGAAGCTTTTCTAAACTACAATTTATTGCTTTTTTCTCTGGAATATGCTCATAAAATGGGATTGCGTTCAAGAATAGTTTCAAATGGATTCTGGGCTAGAAATAAAGACGTAGCTAAAGCCAAATTGAAACCTTTGATTGATAGAGGATTAATTGAGCTTAATGTTTCAACAGGAGATAATCACCAAGAATACATTCCAGTAGAGAGAGCATTGACAGCTGCTATTAGTGCAGTAGAACTTGGGATACTAGCTTTTGTTACAGTGGAGAGTACAAGTAACTCAACTTTTAAAGTGGACGATGTCTATAAACATGAGTTATATACCGAGTTGGAGAAGACCGATTATGATAGGAGCTTGTTTAGGGCAGCTTCTACTGTCTGGGTGTCTTTCCATAAAGATAAAAAATATTCTTATGATTACGACACACCACCTATGCCGGAAATAGAAAATGGCTGTGATAGTTTGTATCAAATGATCAATGTAGATCCCAAAAATCAAGCTCTTTCTTGCTGTGGGTTGGCGGTCGAGCATATAAGTGAATTACAGTTGGGGAAAGTTACTACAGAGCAAAACTCACTTAGAAACTTATATAACCAACAAAAAGAAGACTTTATGAAGCAATGGCTATATGTGGATGGACCGATCACAATTTTACAAAAAGCAAAACAATGGGATCCCACAATTGAAAGTGTTAAATTTGTGCATTTCTGTCAAACGTGTGCGTATATTTTCAATAATCCAAAAGTTCAAAAAGTAATTAAAGAAAATTATACAGAAATAATAGAAGATGTTCAAAAAAGGTTTGTGAGTAAAATAAAATTATCGTCATACTTGAAAGGAATACGAGATTGAAGTGAGAAGTATTACGACTCATTTTAATTTAGAATTATCGCGAGCATATTAAATCCTCGCGATAATTTTTGAATATTATAGTAACAAATTTCTTGAAAGAAAAAACACAATATAAGGGGTAAATGATGAAGGTCAGCTTAAGGGAAATGTTACTTCAACATAGATTTACTCTAGGCATTTTGATTGCATTAATTATTTTTCAAATAGTCCTTAGTTCAATTTTTCCATATTTTACAAAATATATAATTGACGATGTTTTGTTACAACACGATTTAAGTAAACTAAGGGATGTAATAGTGATTGCGATAATTCTCATTTTAGTTCAAATCCCTCTAAACATTGGTGTGAGCTACTACTGCTCTCTTTGGACCCAATTAATAATTTATGATCTTCGGCAAGATATAAGTGAAAAATTTCTGGAACGCAAAGACAATGCTGATGATAATGGATTATTTATCAACACAATTACTAGTGACTGTGAATTGGTTGGCAATCAACTCCTATCAATAATATTAAACGGCTTTCCTAACTTGCTTTTGATCTTTTTGTATGCGGCGATTCTATTGCAATTGAATACAAAATTAACAATTATTTCTTTGGTGATTGTTCCACTATATTTGTTAGTCTCTTATATGACATCAAAAAAAGTATATGTTTTATCAAAGGAACTACAAGGAAATCGTGATAAATTAATCGAATTTTTGAACAGCTATGTTCGAAATAAACTGTTAATTGATCTTTATAAATTAAATAATACAGAAAAGGAACGTTTCCAAGCAGCTACACAAAAAGTAAAAAATTCAAATGTCAAAGCCAACACAATATTGTCATTTTTTGGAAATATTTCTGGATTAATCTCAGTAGTAAGTCCTTTGATAGTCTTGTTTATTGGTAGTTTTATGGTAATACAAAAGCAACTGAGCTTGGGAACCTTAATCGCGTTTAATAGCTATATATCGTTGTTATTTTCACCTTTGGGAAAAACACTCAATATTCTACCTATGTTTTCACAAATGAAAGCGTCAATTGAAAGGATTGAGACTGCAAATTACTTAAATAAAAATATTAATACAGGACTCTACTCTGAAACAATGTTACCTGACAATCAACAAGTAAGAGTTCGCAATGTTATTCCGTATATAGGAGAGGAACCGTTACTAGGATCACCTCTTTCTTTTTCTATTTTTAAAAATAAAATAATCCAAATCGTGGGACCAAACGGTGTTGGAAAATCAATTGTTTTAAAAACTCTTATAAATTATTTTGATAATTTTTCAGGTTGTGTAGAAATACGGAAAGATCTCAATATAGTTTATGTACCACAAGAAAACTTTTTGTTCGAAGGCACAATTCAGAAAAATATGACCAAGGGTTTGTCACATTATCAGGAAACAGATATCTCATATTTAGTTGATTTGTTAAAATTCGACTTGTCCTTAGATACGGTAGTGAGTCCGTTTAATATCACCTTGAGTAGCGGTCAATTGCAGAAAATAAAATTGATACGCGCGTTTCTCAGCAATCCTGATGTTTTGTTAATCGATGAGGCTATAGCAAATTTAGATAGGGAAATATTGCAACGTATAATCGATTTTATTCAAGAGAAGAAGGTATCTGTCGTTTTTGTATACCACGGTGACATTAGTTCTTTCTTCAAATATGGTGAATTTGAAGTATTAGATTTAGCTGATTATAATCCTAGGTGTTTATGCTAATAATAATGTTTAATTATGAATGCTGTATCATTTTGACACACATGTAGTAAAAGATAGAGATGAGGATAAGAGATGTGAAATTAAGAATAGGTGATAATATAATCAAGAGAAGAATAGATCACGAAATGACACAAAAGGAAGTAGAAAAAAATTTGGTGTAACAGAAGCTGCTATATCAAGATGTGAAAAAGGTATCTTATACCCCATTTACCTAATTTGGTTAAATTAGGACTCTGTTTTGATTGTAGTATTGAAAGTTTTCTTACCTACGATAGTGTTCTTGATTCTGAAGATATTCAACTTATTTAGAAATTTGCTGCCAATAAACTTGGAAAAGGAGAAAGTTTATTGGCAGCAAATATATTTTTAATAGGAGGAAAACCAAATGTCCATAATTAAGAATATCAGAGAAAAAGACGAATTTCTTGGTAATTAATGTCATACAATCATGAATAAGCGCAACAAATGTAAAAGGTGTGGTTATCATAAGGACTGTTTTGTTTCGAATCCGACAATATTTTTATCCTTTTTACGATATTCTCAAAGAGTCTTAGCAAAACAAACAGCGTCAGCTCTACCTTGATAATGGCCATAATTACGGATGATCTGATAGTCATTTTTTAAATAGAAAGTCACTGCAGCAGTGTTGATTTTGCGTGTCTCACAGATCAATCGTTGATAGCCTTCACTTCTAGCAGTCAGTTCAAGATGACGCAACAGCTTGCTGCCGATACCTGATGTATTCGGTCGAGTATAAATACGTTTCAACTCAGCGGTTCCAATATCAATCTTTTGGAAGGAACCGCAAGCAGTAGGTTGTTGTTCGTGATAAGCAACGACGAAATAACTGCCAGGCTCATTCATTCTTGCTGCATGGAAGTGTCGCATACCGTTATCGCCAGTGATGTTGGTCAAAGCTGCAGACAATTCGGCTAAAAGCAACTGGGCATCTGGAGTTGTAGGTGTCTGAGGACGAAATAGTAAATCGGTCATTGTTCTCCCTTCCATCAACGTTTGGACTAAAAAGTCTTGACCACTTCAATCGTTCCATCAATATGGAAAAACAGCGTATAATTGTCTTCTGTTTTGATGCCGTCAAAACGGCGGGCATAGTAAGTGACCGCGTCTTTTAGGGTTTGTGGCGGCACTGCTAAAAAAGCAGCGCAGTCGATTAATGTTGTGCAGCCTTCTTCGAAGCAACGAATGATATCATAAGGAGAAACAACAATGGCAGACCCAATTGCGCGGGCTTTGTGTTCTTGCTTCCGCTTTTCATTGGTATCTTGTGCGGTAATGTCTCCTGCGCTGGTCAAATAATGACCAATTTCTTCGCCCATCGTCCGCAACAACTCTTCTTGTGATTGATCAGGATTGAGGTAGACGTGGTGGTCAATATACAACCCTTGTTGTCCAGCAGGCATGTTTTTGTCAAAGACAAAAGCCAAATCTGGATAAGCGGCCATCAATTCTTCCACTTTATCCATGTACATCATTCCTTTTGCTGTGGCGTTGTTTGATAAATTCGATATAGCTAACGATATCATCCATTTGCTCATCAGTCACATCTTCATCAATGTGGGCAGCCACTGTTTGTGCTTTAACTGACTGCGGCTGAAACTGCTGATCAGGTCGCCCCAAGAGAAAATCTGTCGATACGTGGAAAAGCTCAGCTAATTTCACAATCGTTGTGCCATCAGGTTCATTTCGGTCATTTTCGAAATGAGAATAGGCACCGCGACTAATGCCTAGTTGCGCGGCAATCTGTTGTTGCGTTTGATTGGACCGCAAGCGTAATGCCTTAAGACGTGCGCCTAGCATACATCAACGCCTCCTTTTTTTGTTAGTATACCATATCTGATATGAAATGTATCCCTTTGGCGTAAAAAGATACAGAAAATAGCTGTATCTGTTGACGATACGATTCGTATCTTTTATACTACCTTTATAGAGATACATTTTGTATCAAAGGGGGGTAGGGATATGGAAACATCGGTTTACACGGTCATTATTCCAGCACTTATCACGGGACTGGTGACATTCTTTGCGGCCAAGATATCGAGTAAAGCTTCTCTGGAACAAACCAATATTGATAATGCCCAGAAACTATATAAAAAATATGAAGCACTCAATCTAGAGTTGACCAACAAACTCGCCAAAATAGAAGCAGAAAATCACACATTGGATCAAACGTATCAACAGGCGATACTGATTTATCAAAGTAAACTGGCGCAAACAACCAATGAGCGGGATTATCTAAAACTGGAGAACCAACGTCTGTTGCATCAACTCCACGATGGAGGAACAGAGAATGAAGGAGAAGCAGTAAAAAGACGCACGCCCTATCGTCAGCAATAGAGCGTGCACCATGGAAAGATATGAAACGTTGTAAACCGTGCCAATGAGGTGTTATTGGACCATTTGTTCGTTGACGTAGGTTGCATAAAGGGGATGAGAGGCAATCAATTCTGCATGACTGCCTTGACCCGTGACTCGACCTTGTTCAATGAAGTAGATTTGGTCTGCATCAACGATCGTAGATAAGCGATGGGCAATCACCAACGTTGTCCGACCAGTCATAAGCTGATCCAAGGCCCGTTGGACTTTTTCTTCAGATTGTGAGTCAAGACTCGCCGTTGCTTCATCTAACATCAAAATTTTAGGGTTTCTTAAAAAGGCCCGTGCAATCGCAATGCGTTGTTTTTGACCACCAGATAGTTTGACACCGCGTTCGCCGATTTCAGTGTCCAGCTGTTGCGGAAAATCAGCGACAAATTGGTCTGCATAAGCCAAAGATAGGCCGTGCCATAATTTGTCGTCAGACAAGCGTTGCTGTAAACCATATTGCAAGTTGTCGCGAATCGTGCCAGCAAATACGGCACTGTCTTGTGATACATAACCAATTTGGCTGCGCCAGTCTTGCAAGTCGATTGCTGTAATCGACTGCTCTCCAATGCGGATTTCCCCAGTCGTGGGTTCGTAGAAGCGTTCCAGCAAAGCAAAAATCGTTGATTTGCCGCCACCGCTAGGCCCAGCAAAGGCGATGACACTGTTAGGTCTGGCTTCAAAGGAAATATCTGTCAAAATCGGTCTAGTCGCATCATAGCTGAAATCTAAATGTTGTGCGGTCAAGATGGCGCCATCGATATGGGCTTTTTCTTGACCATGGATTGACTCAATATCTGTTTCTAAAATTTCTTGGATACGTTCCGTAGCGCCCATTGCTTTTTGAACTTGTGAGAAAAATGTGGCAAAGGTTGTTACAGGAGCGATAATATTGAACAAGTAAAGCAAGAAAGCGACTAATGCACCACTTGTCAACGTACCTGCTTGTACCCGAACGGCACCGTAGCCTAAGATACCGACAAATAACCCCAACATTGCTGTCATCATCACCGGTTGTAAAACAGCTTCCACCTTCGCATCTTTGACACCTAATGTGAAAATATTGTTGATGTAGCCACGTCCCGTTTCTTGTTCGCTTTGTTCGCCATTACTGGATTTGATTAAGCGAATCTCGCCGAGTTTTTCACTTGCGTCGGCATTGAAATCCGCAGTAGCAGCTTGGAGTTGACGCCCTAATTTTGACATGATCTTGCCAATTGGCAGCATAATCAAAGCAATCAAAGGGACCGCGCTGAACATGATCGCCGCCATTTTCCAATCCATCCAAAATAGAATGGCCATCGAACCCACCAATTGGATCGATCCGGTCACAAAACTTGGGAATTGAGAAGTGACCAAGTCTTTGATAACTGTCGTGTCATTGACGAGGCGAGAACTGCTTTCTCCAGACTTGTGGGCATCAAAATAACCGACAGGCAAGTGCAAAAGATGTGTCCATAAGCGTTCTCGCAATGTTTGCACTGCACTTTCTCCAACATAACGCAGCAAAAATCCGCCCAAAGTGCCTAGTCCTAATTGTACAGCGAATGCCAAAATCAAGACAACCAACATTTGGCTGTTAAAAGTAGCTGCGCCGCTATTATCGACCAATCCTTTCGTCAATTGCGGGACGATCAAACTGGCACCGCTGGTGGTCAAACTCAAAACCATCCCTACAATAAAGAGTGATTTTTTAGGATTGGCACTCACGATCAGACGGGTAAAATCTTTTAATTTAAAAGTTTGCGTTGCTTGTGGTAGTTCTGTCAGTCTTGCTTCTTGTTGCATCATGTTTACCTCCTCTTCTAACGAATACGTGTTAGAAGGTTTCTTTCATCTCAAGTTGGTTAAAAATCTTGCCATTCATCTTGCGAAGAATGATCTGTATCCCGATGGGGCGCTTTTTGGTCAAATTCGGAAGGTTGTCCTTGAAAGAAAGGTTGTCCGCCCCAGCCAGGACGACAATCTTGGTTGTGTCCAAACGGTTGACCGCCACGCATGCCAGGTCGTCCTTGAAAAGGCATGTGGCGCATGGCTTCTTTCATTTGCTTCTTCATTGCACGGCGTTCATCGTGACTCAGTTCATGCCAATTGCCACCCCATTGTTCCATCATCGCTTCCCGCATTCCTTGCATCGCTTGGAAACGATCCATTGGATCCACAAAGCGCTCCGCTTGTTGTTGAAAGTCTGCTTCCCAACCGCCAGCGATTTTTTCCAGTAATTGCGCAAAGTCTGCTTGTTCTGCTTCGCTCAATCCATTAAAAAATGTTTCGCTGGAAGCTGCTTCTTTTTGTTGGGTCAATGCAGCAGCTTTTTGGCGCCCAGTTTCTGTTAAATAAATTCGTTTGCTCCGTTTATCTTCGGGGGTTTCGATCCGTTCGATCTCGCCGTTGTTTTCCATTTTCTTTAATAATTCTGCCAACGAGCTAGGACGCAAATCCAACACTTCTGCCAAGTGATTTTGCACCAAGCCATCTTCTAATGCCAAGATAGCCAACACCCGTTGTTGTCCAGTCAATCGTTGTTTGCGTTGACTTAAAAACGCGTTGCCGGCTTCGCTGATAAAGCGTAATTGTTTCATCAAATCATCTGTTGTTTTAGACATAGAGAACACTCCTTTAATTTATCGTTCGGTACCTAACGATATTGTAAAGTTAGTATAGTTCGGTACCGAATGAATGTCAATCATAAAATCAATAATTTTTTCAAACAAAATTGAAACGTGTCGTTTTTGAACATTTTAGCACCTTTACACAAAGGAAGTATTCGCAACAATAGGGTAAGACAGTCAAAAAAAGCTTTACCCACATGATGTGGATAAAGCTTTTTTTACGTATTCAACTTGGCTAAAATCGTTTCCGCCACTGACTGCGGAATACCAGCAGCTTGGATATCTGCAACAGAAGCTGTTTGGATATTTTTGAGCGACTTAAAGGTCTTCATCAGTTGTTGTTTTCGTTTTGGCCCTAAGCCGGGAATCTCATCCAGTTTGGAGGAGAAACTATTTTTGCTGCGTAATTGGCGATGGAAAGTGATCGCAAAACGATGGACTTCGTCTTGAATCCTTTGGAGTAAAAAGAATTCGACGGAATTACGTTCTAGCTGGATAGGGTCCAAAAATTCACCGAAAATCAGTTCGCTGGTTTTATGTTTGTTGTTTTTGACCAAACCAGCGACAGGAATATCGATCCCTAACTGATCATGCAAGACTTCTTGCGCGGCACCTACTTGAGCTTTCCCTCCATCAATGACGATCAAATCAGGGAAAGGCAGATTTTCTTTCAATACCCGTGAATAGCGACGATAGATGACTTCTTGCATTGATCCATAATCATCGCCACCTTGTGCGGTGCGAATCTTGTATTTTCGATAGTCATCCTTAAATGGTTTGCCATCAACAAAGACCACCATGGCCGAAACTGGGTCGGTCCCCATAATGTGTGAGTTGTCAAAGGCCTCGATTCGATAAGGTGTTGAGATACCCATTGCTTCGCCTAAACGATCCACTGCACCAATGGTCCGTTCTTCTGTTCGTTCGATCAACGCAAACTTTTGCGCCAACGCGATATGAGCATTTTTCGTGGCCAAATCAACCAATTTTTTCTTATCTCCTCGTTGCGGTTGCAAGACTTTGGTTGTCAGCAAGGCTTCTAAAGGCTCGGCCTCGATATTTTGAGGGACGAAGACCTCTTTTGGAATAAAATGCTCATTTTTTTGATAGAATTGACCAACAAAGGTCAAGAAATCTTCCTCTGCATCGTTGTAGAAAGGAAAGAGTGAGACTTCTCGTTCAATCAGCTTGCCTTGGCGAATAAAGAAGACTTGGACACACATCCAGCCTTTGTCGACACTGTAGCCAAAGACGTCTCGGTCCATTAAATCGGTCAACGTCATTTTTTGACGAGTCATGACCGTATCGATCGCTTGGATCTGATCGCGCAGTTCTGCTGCCCGCTCGAAAGACAATGTCTCTATGGCTGCAGCCATTTTTTCTTGCAGATCTTTCAAAATATCGACATGACCGCCATGGAAGAAGTGTTTGACCTGTTCAACGATTTTTTGGTATTCCTTGGGGTCGGTATCATGGACGTATGGACACACGCATTGACCCAAATGATAATAAAGACAAGGTCTTTTTTGGGAAGGCCCGCACTTTCTCAATGGAAATAAACGGTCCAACACACGTTTGGTTTCATTGGCTGCACGGGCATCAGGATAGGGGCCGAAATATAAAGCGCCGTCTTTCAATACTTTACGGGTGATGATCAATCGCGGATAGCGTTCTTTCGTCACCTTAATAAAAGGATAAGACTTGTCATCCTTTAACATGATGTTATATTTAGGTTTGTTTTTTTGAATCAAATTGATCTCAAGCAACAAAGCTTCCGTATTTGATTCTGTCACAACATATTCGAAATCATGGATTTCTTGGACCAAGCGTTCCGTTTTCGTGTCGTGGCTGCCGGTGAAATACGAACGAACACGGTTTTTGAGTATTTTGGCTTTCCCAACATAAATAATCTTGCCGTTTTTATCCTTCATCAAATAACAACCCGGTTGATCCGGCAGCAAGGCCAATTTATTTTTGATTTGCTCGTTCATGGCAATGTCCTTTCTAGATGTTATATATGCGTTATCTTAAGGGGAACGTAAGAGCCCATTTCGCTACCCTTCATTGTAGCACAATTTTTTGGAGAAACAATCAAATGCATAGGGACAAAGGGCAATACCTGTAATTGTAAGGAAATATTAAGCAATCGATTGGATAGATTAACCGCGAGTTTTGTATTCATTTTGCGTCAAGGCCCATTGCTGGATGAACGATTTCAAGGAATGGATTACTGTCTTGGAAGAATCCTCTCGCTGCAAGAGATAGAAGTGTCGTTCGAATCCAGGATCTAACGACTGGAAAGGCAAATCAGCGGCAGCTCTTTTAGAGACAATGGAACAGCCAAACCCTTTTTTTAGCATAGATACAATCAGCGCATTACTCGCAATTTCGATGATGGGTCCTTGAATATTCTGTTCTTCTAAATAACGCTTCGTGTAGTAATAAACACCAGAAGCTGTTTCACGTATCAACCAAGGACCAGCAGTATCTCCTGCTAAGACCAGTTGGTCAGTCATCAGCGGGGTGCGAATCAATGCGGGGGTGGCCAATGGTTTTTCGATGATGCCCAAGTCGAGTTCATGCTGGTTCATTGCTTGGGCCACCTCTGCTGAGTTCATCAATTTTATCGAGAAAGAGACATGTGGAAAAGCGTTGGACAAATCAATCAATAAATCCGGCATCAACACCATTGCAAAGGTATGTGAAACGCCAATTTTACAATGTATTGTGGTTTGGCGAGGTGCGTGCATATCTTCTCTAATGGTAGCCCAATCATCGAGTAAATCCAGTGCTTTATCGTATAACACATCGGCTTGAGGGGTCGCTGTAATAGTGATGCGCCCATTTCTAATGAATAGTATTGTATCTAGGTCAGCTTCTAACTGTTTGATTTGTGTAGAAACTGTGGGCTGGGAAATAAAAAGCAATTCAGCAGCTTTGGAGAAGTTTCGAGTTTCATAAACCAATTTGAATGTCTCTAATAATTTAAACAATGCAATCACTTCCATTTGAATATTTTATCAATGCTATTGTATCAATAAATCAAACCAATAGGAAAATATGTGTATAATAAATCTCAGATGAAAGGATGAGCAGAATGAACTATAGAGTGAACACCCAACTTTTTCCAGGATTGATACTTGCAGTCGTTGTCGCAATCAGTGCCAAGTTGGCGGCATTATTGGTACCACAAATTGGTGGTGCAACATTGGCTATTTTGCTGGGTATTGTGCTTGGCAATACCTATTTCAACCAAGCAAGCTATCAACAGGGAACCAAATTTGCCGAAAGCCGCTTATTGGAATATTCAGTGGTCTTATTGGGCTTTACAGTTACGTTCCAAACCATCAGTGAAATGGGTGTTAGAGGGTTTATATTCATTGTTTTGATGATGAGTATCGTGATCACATCAGCGATGCTCATTGGGAAGAAACTGGGCTTTAGTCAAGCGATGGGGATGATGATGGCGGGAGGAAACGCTGTTTGCGGTTCTTCAGCGATTGGGGCGATCGCACCAGCAATCAACGCTGACGATGAAGAAAAAGGTCAGATCATTACATTAGTCAATTTACTGGGAACGGTCATGATGTTGACATTGCCTTTTCTTGGTTTGGCCATGTATGGGGAGGATTTATTGGCCAAGAGTGCTTTATTAGGCGGAACATTGCAATCCGTGGGACAAGTTGTGGCTGGCGCCAGCTTGTTGGATGAGGAAGTAGTCAAATATGCGATGCTTTTCAAAATCACGCGTATTATTTTGCTAACCGTTGTGGTCATACTTTTCAAGAAAATGGCCAAAAACAATCCGCAAAGTACCCCAAATAAAGGCTTGCCGATTCCTTGGTACGTCTTAGGTTTCTTGCTGATTTGTATCTTCAACAGTTTTACGACCTTGCCTCAGTGGCTGAGTCAGACAGCGCAATTTATTAGTGGCTGGTTTGAAACAACGGCATTAGCTGCGATAGGGTTGCGTTTGGATTTTAGGAAATTTGTGAAGGAAGGCCCGCGCTTTTTGTATTACGGCTTATCGATAGGGGCAGTGCAGACAGTGGCAGCAGTGCTGTTGATATGGTTGCTGCAGATTTAAAGAGCATAATAAACAAACGTTTTTGCCAACGATATGAACGGATTGGCAGAAACGTTTGTTTGTCTCTTTAGGGAATGGTCTGTTTTGCCACGTAGATTGTGGTTAAAGTCTTTTCACAAAAAATCGATCCATCGTTGTATGCTGTACTGTCTGTAAAGGACCATCTATTTCTTGGTAGCCAGCTTTTTTATAGACATGGAGAGCGACCGAAAGTGCATGATGTGTTTCAAGATAAAGTTGTTGATAACCTGTTTCTTTGGCACTCGATTCAATTTTTTGAAGCAGTCGATAACTCAAACCTAGTCCTTTTGCAAGCGGACTGAGATAAAATTTTTGCAATTCAGCGATCTTTTTGGATTCGTCGTATGGCGCATAACCGCCACCGCCTAAAACAGTACCTGTTCCATTGACTATTGTAAAATAATTGCCATGCGGCTGTGTGTTATAAAAAGCACTCAAATGCGCCAATTCAGGATCAAAATAGGCAGTTCCTGGCAAGTCTAGTTGATGATCAGCAAGATTTTGTCGAATGATCGCTGCGAGAAACGGATCATCATTGGGTTCAATCAAACGTATGGTCGGGTGCATCGTGGTTGTCCTCCTGTAAGAAAACTAGTTACAGTGTACCACACTCAAAGAGATAGAAGTGATTCAACACTCGTCATACAGTTAATTTTTAAAAAATAATCACGTGGTCAGCTCATTTTCTTTCATCAAAAAACGCGCTTCGTCTTTCAGCAGACCCGCAGTTTCTTGAAGCTGATTGTAGGATTTTAAGACGTCGAATAAGCGCTGTTGGGACGCGTTCAATGTATCCTTAGTAGCATCGGAACTTTCCAACACCAAACGTGCTTGTGCATTGATTGCTTTCAGGGCTGCGTCGATACCGTGGGTCAGTTGTTTGGTTTGCTCGGCCAATTTTTGCATTTCATCTGTTACCACCCGAAAGCCCGCAGCTTGTTCGCCGATTCTGGCTGTTTCAATGGCGGCATTGAAGGACAATAGTTTGGTTTGTTGCGCGATGCGATTGATATCCTGCAGCACATGTGCAACTTCTTCGATTTGCGCTTCTAGGCTTTGGGAGGTCTGTTGATTTTGATCAGACAATGCGTTGACTTTCGTCAAGTTTGTTGATAACAGGTCGACTTGTTGATGTCCGCTATCAGATAAATGTGTTAATACAGCGGCACTTTCTTGGACTTTCTTGACGGTTACTGCCAAAGTCGTTTCCCGTTGGGTAATATCAAAAGCAATTTTGACGACATGGTTCACCTCATGATGTTCATCAAGAACCGGAAAGTAGACACCTTCCAAAATCAATGTGTCCCCTTGTTTATTCTTGCGGATGATTTTGTCTTGAAAACTTTTCTTGGTATCGAGAAGCTGAAACCAAAAGTCTTGGTACGATTGGCTATTGGCGTAAGTTGTGTCACAAAATGTTTTGTGGGGTAAGCCAATGATCTCCTCCGTTGAGTAGCCGAGGACATCGGCCATGATGTCATTGGCGAACACAACGTGTTTATTGGTATCGAATACGATAACTGCGAGTTCTTTGAAAATGGCTCTAAGTAAATGGTCGTTCTGATCTCCTGCTAATGTAAAATTCATCGGGGTTCACCTTTCTCTTTGGGAAGTCTTCCTTCACGCGTCCTCCAACTATCGGTTGAGAACCTTTGTCATTTAAGAGGCTATATGAAAATAAACGGCTTTCTAAGAAAAAAATAAAAAATATGACAAAAAGCAAGTTGTTTTGCTTCTAAGCATGTAGATGATAGGCTTGTTTTAGAAGCAAATAAAGAAAAAGGAGCGAATCGTATGACAGACAGAATATCATTAGAACCAGCAGCCATTGATTTCAGTGAGGAAAATGCAGCACATCCACGTATCTATGAATTGCCACCTGAAGAAGGTCGTGCGCTTTTAGAAAAAGTGCAAGAAGCACCGATCGACAAGTATGCAGTCGACATTGAAGACCAAGAAATTGACACAGGCGACTGGGGCAAAATCAATGTTCGATTTGTACGGCCCGCAGGCAACCATGATATTTTGCCAGTCATTTATTACCTCCATGGTGCGGGATGGGTCTTTGGCAGTGCGGCGACCCACGATAAATTGATTCGAGAACTAGCCGTTCGAACAAACGCATTGGTGATTTTTCCAGAGTACAGTCGTTCACCTGAAGCCAAATATCCAACAGCAATCGAACAAAACTATGCTGTTTTGCAGCAATTACCAGGTTTTGTGGAGACAAAAGCGATCGATATAAGCCGTTTGACAGTAGCAGGAGATTCCGTTGGTGGAAATATGGCCACGGTCATGGCGCTGCTGACGAAATCCCGAGGCGGGATCCCAATCGCGCAACAGCTTTTATTCTATCCTGTAACAGATGCCACCTTCGATACGCCTTCTTATGAAGCTTTCGGTGAAGGGTATTATTTGACCAAAGAAGGCATGGAATGGTTCTGGAATCAATATACGACAGATCCAGAAGACCGCGGGACAAGCACAGCAGCACCTTTACGAGCAAGTGCCGAAGAATTAGCGGATTTACCACCAGCTCTGATCATTACAGGTGAAGCAGATGTTTTGAGAGATGAAGGAGAAGCCTATGCGCAACATCTGCGAGAGGCTGGTGTTGAGATGACACAAGTGCGGATGCAAGGCATCATTCATGATTTTGTGATGGTCCATGCTCTAGATCAAACCAACGCTGCTCGTGGCGCGATGGATTTAGCCACTACATGGATCAAACAAAAAAATCAACCGCAGTAAATATAATCGTCTTTCAAAACGAAAAAATCGTCGGTCTTCGACGATTTTTTTGTGCTTTAGAATCAGACCTTGAATGCCTGTGTTGGCAAGCATGGAACCGTTATCGATAAAACGCTTGTTTTTATAATACAGATTAATTTAATTGTTTTTAGTTGATAAATTAGCGAAAAGTGCTATTATTTTATTTGTGATTAATACAGATTTTGAGAAGAGGTAATACAGTGAGCAAAAAAGGATCAGAATTGATTGTTGAAAGTTTGGAAAATCATCATGTACCCTATATCTTTGGCATTCCCGGTGCAAAAATCGATGGCGTATTCGATGTATTAGTGGATCATGGTCCAGAATTGATTTTGGCAAGACATGAACAAAATGCCGCTTTTATGGCACAAGCCATTGGCCGTTTGACGGGTGAACCAGGTGTCGTGATCGCAACAAGTGGCCCTGGTGCCAGTAATTTGGCTACTGGATTGGTCACAGCAACAGCAGAAGGTGATCCTGTATTGGCTATTGCTGGTCAGGTCAAACGGTCTGACTTATCCAAGTTGACACATCAAAGTATGAACAATGCCGCTCTCTTTGCCCCAATAACCAAGTTCAGCAGTGAAGTCCAAGACCCAGAAACATTATCGGAGAGCATTGCCAATGCCTTTCGGATTGCAAAAACAGCCAAAAAAGGGGCTAGCTTTTTGTCGATTCCGCAAGATGTGACGGATGGACAAGCGCAAGGGGCAGCGATTCAACCTTTATCTGCACCAAAATTAGGTCCAGCAGATCAAGCCGATATCGATAAGTTGGCCGCACGTATCCATGAAGCCAAGTTGCCTGTTTTGCTACTTGGGATGCGGGCTTCTGGTGTGAAAGAAACGCAAGCCATTCGCCACTTGGTCGCAAAAACCGGTTTGCCAGTCGTTGAAACCTTTCAAGGTGCTGGGATTATTTCTCGTGAATTAGAAGGCCATTTCTTTGGTCGGGTCGGACTCTTTCGTAATCAACCCGGAGATATGTTGTTGAAACGCAGCGATTTGGTGATTGCTGTTGGGTATGATCCAATTGAGTATGAAGCCCGTAATTGGAATGCCGAAAAAGATGCCCGCGTCATCGTGATCGACGAAGTGCCTATGGAAATCGATCCATTTATGCAACCAGAAGTAGAATTGATGGGCAGCATCGCCAAAATCAGTGAACAATTGGCACAAACCATGACTGGCTATCAATTATCAGAAGATGCACAGACGTATTTGCGTGCATTGCAAGACAAACTGAACCAAAAGCCAACAATCAAAGAAGGACAAGCGCAAACGGTGCATCCTTTGGAAATCATTGATGTCCTCCAGCAAGAAGTCACTGATGATATGACAGTAACCGTAGATGTCGGTAGTCATTATATTTGGATGGCGCGTCATTTCCGCAGCTATGAGCCGCGCCATTTGTTGTTCAGTAATGGGATGCAAACCTTAGGTGTAGCTTTGCCTTGGGCCATTTCTGCAGCATTGGTTCGACCTAACACACAAGTGATTTCGATTTCGGGTGACGGTGGTTTCTTGTTTTCGGCTCAGGAATTGGAGACAGCGGTTCGTTTGAAACAATCGATCATCCATTTGATTTGGAATGATGGGGCCTATAATATGGTCAAGTTCCAAGAAGAAATGAAATATGACCGTGCATCAGGTGTCGACTTCGGGCCAGTAGATTTTGTGAAATATGCTGAAGCATTTGGTGCCAAAGGCTTACGGGCAACGACAAAACAAGAATTAATGGCGGCCATCGAAGAAGGATTGGCGACGGAAGGACCAGTGATCATTGATATCCCCGTGGATTATTCCGATAATGCCGCATTAGGCAAAACGATTTTGCCAGACCAATTTTATTAAGAACAGGAGCATTTCTAATGAACGTAACAAGCAAAAGTTATCTTTACCAACACGGCACATTAGGCGGCTTGATGCAAGATTTGATGGAAGGAACCGAACAAATCGGCCGCTTACTGGCTGAAGGTGATACAGGTATTGGTACATTAGCTGGGTCAGATGGTGAAGTAATCATTTTAGATGGGCGAATTTACCATGTGGATCAGACTGGAGACGTACGGCAATTAACTGGTACCGAAAAAACACCCTATGCTGCAGTGACCCGTTTTGCAGCCAATAAACACGTATCGATTTATACTGAAACAAGCAGTGAACGGGTCAAAGAAGCGATTTTGGCACAGGTAAGTCCGAATTTGTTTACGGCGGTCAAAATGCGGGGCGTATTTTCCCACATGCACGTCCGAGTGGCACCCAAGCAAACCAAACCTTATCCTAAATTTGTTGACATCATCGACAACCAACCGGAATATCAAGCGGATGATATTGCTGGAACAATCGTTGGGTTCTTCACACCGCAATTATTCCACGGTGCTGCTGCGGCTGGTTTTCATTGGCATTTTCTAAGTGATGATCATTGTTTTGCCGGTCATGTCTTAGCATTTGATTTGGCTGCTGGCGAAATTGAGTTGATGGAACTTGCGGAGTTTCGCCAACATTTTCCAATCGATGATGCGGATTTTTTGCAACGAGAAATCGATGTGGCAGGAATTGCCAAAGACATTCAGGTGGCGGAATAATAGAGCAGATGTGACGTCAATGAACAGAAAGAAATAGTGCACAAAAGGTGTCTAGTGAAACGACTAGCGCCTTTTTTTGTCTGCAGAGAGCGTGATTTGTTCGAGAATCTTCTCTGCATGATAGAATGGATAAAGGAAAATATAAAGTGTGTGCCTAAGACAACCAAGTAGGCAGAAAGAGGCAAAGAATGACAGACAAAAAAACGCGTGTTGTCGTGATTGGCGGTGGCCTGGGCGGACTATCCGCGGCGGTGTCATTGACCCAAGAAGGCTATCAAGTCACAGTTGTGGAAAAAAATCATCATTTGGGCGGCAAGTTGAACCGTTTGGACAAGAATGGATTTGGTTTTGATCTGGGTCCGTCTATTTTAACGATGCCTCACATATTTGAAGCCTTATTCACGAAAAGTCAGCGAAAGATGCAAGATTATGTCTCTATCCGGCGACTCCCTTTGGAATGGCGCTCGTTCTTTCCTGATGGCAGCAAAATCGATCTGTATGGAGATCTGTCTCGTATGGCCAAAGAAAATCCAGCCCTCAAAGCAAAAGATATAGAAGAATATCGGACATTCTTATCGTATGCCAAGGAGATTTACGATTTGACGAAAGAAGGGTATTTTGCCGAAGGTTTCGATCAGACAACAGATGTTTTGCGCCATCATGGTGTTTTCAAGGCATTGAAAGGCTTTGATTATTTTTCGACGATGCAAGAAGCAATCAATCAGCGGGTGAGCAATCCGAAGATGCAAGAGATGTTGGGTTATTTCAGCAAATATGTGGGATCTTCACCTTATGATGCACCGGCTGTGTTGAATATGATGAGTTATATGCAGCACGCCCAAGGGGTTTGGTATGTATCTGGCGGCATGCATCGGTTGGCAGAAGGCATCGTGCAATTAGCCAAGGAGATCGGTGTGACGTTCATTACCGGGCAACAGGTGATGAAGCTAGATACACAAGACAAACAGGTCACAACAGCCTATCTCGCGGATGGTCGGACAGTCACCGCAGATATTTTTGTATCGAATATGGAAGTTATTCCGGCGTATCAGCAGCTATTGTCGGAAGTGTCACCGAAAGTGCAGAAAAAATTTGAACCAGCCAGTTCGGGCTTTGTCTTGCATTTGGGGGTCAAAGGAGCATATCCGCAGTTGGCCCACCATAACTTTTTCTTTTCAGAGGCGGCGCAGCAGAACTTTGATCAGAACTTTCATGACCATCAATTGCCAGAAGATCCGACGATTTATCTGGTCAATGTCAACAAAACGGATCCAAGTCAAACGGTTGCTGGACATGAGAATATCAAAATTTTGCCCCATATCCCCTACTTACAGGATACGCCCTTTATGGAAGCGGAATACACCGCATTTCGCCAGCGGATATTAGAGAAACTAGAGAGAATGGGGTTAACAGATCTGCAAAAAAATATTGTCTTTGAAGACCGGTGGACACCAGCAGATATCGAAGCCAATTATTTGTCTCATCACGGCGCGATTTATGGCACTGTGTCTGACCGCAAAAAAAATCACGGCTTTAAGCACCCTAAGCGCAGCGAGAAATACGATAACCTTTATTTTGTCGGTGGCACAGTCAATCCAGGTGCGGGCATGCCGATGGTGACCTTAAGCGGGCAACAAGTCAGTCGGATGATTGTCCAAGGGGAATAAGGGAAACAAAAGGCTTGTCTAATGAGGAGGACGATCATGAAAGATGGATGGATAGTCTGCTGGTTGCTGGCGTGGAGTGCTGGATGGATCGTCTTTGGTCGGTTTCCGCTTATCCCTAAAGTGAAGACAGTAAAAGAAACACGCGTGTCGATCATTATTCCTGCCCGAAACGAAGCGCTGAATCTACCGAAATTATTTCAGTCGCTGCACAGGCAAACGTATCCGATCCATCAAGTGATACTCGTAGATGACGGGTCAACAGACCCCACGAAAGCTGTGGCAGCGCAAAACGGAGCCGCGATTTTGAGTACGAACCTTGATCAACCAGGAAAAGCAGCAGCTTGTTGGCAAGGGGCTCAAGCGGCTACCGGCGACTTGCTATTGTTTCTAGATGCCGATACAGCATTCGTAGCACAAGATGGGCTCGCAAGATTGATTCGCGCTTTTGATATGAAGGGCAGGCAAGGTCTCTTGGGCGTTCAACCTTACCATCTTGCATTACACACATATGAGCAGTTGTCTTATGTGTTCAATGTCGTCATCATGGCTGGATTGAATCGATTTACGATCTTAGGAGAAAAGATGCCAGCAGGTGGTGCTTTCGGTCCTTGCCTGTTGTGTACCAAACAGGCGTATATGCAGGTAAAGGGGCATCAAGGCATGCCATTGGGCATCTTAGATGATATTGCGTTGGCCCAGCGGTTTCTGTCTGCCCAACTGCCTATTCATTTGTTTGGTGGCCGCACACTTGTGGCGTTTCGGATGTATCCGCAAGGAATGAAGCAACTGATTCAAGGATGGAGCAAAGATTTTGCCACCGCGGCACAGGTCACAAATAAATGGCTAATGATCGGGATCATTGGTTGGATCGTTGGCAATATCATGGTCCTGTTTGCCGGATTGATCTACTCATGGCCGGTTTTTGTTGCTATCTATGCTTGTTACTACGGACAAAATTTGTTGTTTGCAAAGCGTGTGGGCACGTTTCACGCGGGTTGGCTGGTCTTCTTTCCATGCTATTTTTTATTCTTTCTTATGCTCTTTGCTTGGTCAGCGATTCAAACACATCGGCAAAAATCAGTGACATGGAAAGACCGCAAGATTGATCTCTAGGAGGAAAAACAGATGCCAATTATCAGACTCACCTTGTTTCCTTTGCTGATTGTTGATAGTTTGGCCTGGGCTTGTGTGCATCTCGGTATATCTTGGGGAATCCGCCAAATCCCGTTGGCTTTTTTTGACCAGCATGCTGCTTGGTTTCGCTCGTTTTCCTTTGAAGATGATGGGAAGTTTTGGCAGAAACAGTTGCGCATCGCCCGTTGGAAGGATCGTCTGCCAGAAGGGACGCAAATCGATAGCAGCGGCTTTAATAAATCTCGCCTACAACGAAAAGACCACGTATATCTTCATCGCTTTATAGTGGAAACTTGCCGCGCAGAGTTGACCCACTGGTTGCTCTTGTTTTCGGCGTGTGTCTTTTTCTTATGGAATCCTTTGTGGGCTGCTGTATTGAATATCTTCTATGCGCTCCTGGCAAATCTGCCGTTTATTCTGATTCAGCGCTATAATCGACCACGCTTGCGTAGGGTCTACGATTCATATCAAAGGAATAAAGCAAGACCAACGACACAAAGTAAATGAGTGTTGTTGGCTTTTTTTGTCGCCAAAAATAGGTGTTAATTTTGGTGGGATGGGTTGACTCTTTTTCGGTTACAGTACAGGTACACAGAAGAAAGGGTGACAAATATGACCATATCAGCATATAATCAATTCAATGCTTTACATAGAGATGCAAATCCATTGATCCGTCACATGGATAGAAGGGTAGCCATCTACATGATCGACACCTTTCGAGGGGAGAAAAATACATGATTACCGCACAAACACAGGTCGACCATTATTATGAAATGCTGGTGGAAAAAAATTCGCAATATGAAGGGATTTTCTATGTAGGTGTCAAGACGACGGGTGTTTTTTGCCGGCCCACTTGTCCAGCCAAAAAACCGCTGAAAAAGAATTGTGAATTTTTTGATGATGCGCAAGAAGCATTGCTGGCGGCTTATCGTCCCTGCAAACGTTGCAAGCCCTTAAGTGCACCCAGCTATTTGACTGAAGATGTCCAGCGCTTGGTTGATGCTGTAGAAGCCAATCCTGAACGGAAATGGACGGACAAAGATTTTTCCTCCTTGGCTATCCATCCAAATACTGCCCGCAGACAATTCAAAAAATATTTTGGCATGACCTTCATCGAGTATTCTCGCTCCCGCAGATTGGGTTTAGCCTTTAAACATATTCGACAAGGGGAACCGTTGATTGATGCACAACTAGAAGCGGGCTTTGATTCTGGCAATGGCTTTCGAGATGCCTTCGCCAAAATCATGGGGGATTTGCCCTCGAATAGTAAAGAGAAGACGATTCTTTATTCGTCGTGGCTGGAAACCAAACTAGGGGCGATGTTGGCGATTAGCGACCACGCCCGATTGTACCTATTGGAATTTGTTGATCGACGGGGGTTGGAAACAGAGATCATGGTACTGCGCAAACGTCTCAATGCCAGCATCATTCCTCAGCAAACCTCGATTATACAACAACTGGCAGCTGAACTGACGGAATATTTCAATGGGCAAAGAACGACCTTTACGATTCCTCTAGCGATGATTGGCTCCCCGTTCCAGCAACAAGTCTGGCAGCAGTTACAACAGATGAAAGCAGGGGAAACCTATTCCTACAAACAATTGGCACAAGCGATTGGCAATGAGAAGGCCTGTCGTGCTGTGGCCAATGCCAATGGCAAGAATCAACTTTCGATCTTGATCCCTTGTCATCGTGTAATCAATAGTGATGGGACGCCGGCGGCTATGGCGGTGGTTTAGAGCGAAAGAAATGGCTTTTGGCTCTTGAAAAGAAAATGGTCGATCCGGTAGATTTTTCCGTAAATTAGGTGTTTTTGATACTGATTGTTATGCGCATACTTGGCTAGTATATAGCTTCGTATGCGTTTTTGTATGGTGAATAGGCAGATTTGTTTACCACTTACAAAAAGTAAGTTATAATTATCTCGAATTCGAAATAAATGAGGTGAAGGAAATGACCCATCAAGAAGCGGCGTTGCATGCATATATTGGTTTACTACGAACAGCCAATCAATTGGCACAAATGGCTAAAGCAGATGTCCGATGTTATGACTTGAATATCACTGAATTTTCGGTCTTAGAATTATTGTATCACCGAGGAACACAAGCCACCCAAGCAATCAAAGAAAAAATATTGATCGCCAGCAGCAGTACAACCTATGTCATTGACCAGTTAGAGAAAAAAGGACATGTCAAAAGACAACAAAGCCAACAAGATCAACGCGTCAGTTTGGTGTCATTAACTGAGTCGGGGCACGCCTTGATTGAAGACATCTTTCCGACCCATGCCCAACAAATCGACCGTCGTTTCGAGAATGTGAGTAGTGAAGAATTAGCCACATTAAAAACCATTTTACGCAAAATCATACAATAGAAAAGGGGACTTCATATGAGAACACAAGACCAATTAATAGGGATTCACCACGTGACAGCAATGACCAGTGATGTCGAAAGGAACTATCACTTTTTCACAGATATTTTAGGCATGCGTCTGGTCAAGAAAACCGTTAACCAAGATGACATCTATACTTACCATACATATTTTGCAGATGATATCGGTACACCAGGCACCACGATGACCTTCTTTGATTTTCCGCAAACATCAAGAGGCAGCAAAGGCACCAATTCGATTACGAGAACCAGTTTTCGGGTGCCAACAGATGCAGCATTGGCTTATTATGCGGCACGTTTTGACACCTATTCAGTGAAGCATGAAGAGATCTCAACAGTTTTCGGGACAAAAGTATTGAAGTTTTGGGATTTTGACCAACAAGCCTATCAATTGATCTCTGATGAACGCAACGAAGGTGTGGCAGCGGGGACACCTTGGAAAAAAGGACCAGTGCCAATGGCATTTGCCATCTATGGCTTAGGTCCTGTTGAAATCAGTGTCGCTTATTTTACGGATATGAAAGGGTTGCTGGAAAATGTGTTTGGGTTCCAAACTGTAGCCCAAGAAGCAGACCGCGCATTGTTGTCTGTCGGTGACGGCGGCAATGGTGGGCAGATCGTCTTGATTGAAGACACTGCAAGCCCACAAGCACAGCAAGGAGATGGAGAAGTCCATCATGTCGCTTTTCGTCTCGCTGATCGCGCATCCTTGGCCGCATGGCAAGCAGTCTTTGATAACTTAGGCTTAGCCAATTCTGGCTATGTCGATCGTTATTATTTTGAATCATTATACGTTCGTATAGGCCATATTCTATTTGAATTGGCTACCGATGAACCTGGATTTATGGGGGATGAGCCATATGAAACACTGGGGGAAAAGTTATCGTTGGCCCCATTTTTAGAAAATAAGCGCGACTACATCGAAGGCGCAATCACGCCCTTCAACACAGTTCGCCAGTAAGGAGCAATCGATATGCAACCCATCGAACATATTCATCATATATCAGCGATTGTCGGAGATCCTCAAGCAAATGTTGCCTTTTATCGTCAGGTACTCGGCTTGCGATTGGTGAAACAAACGGTCAACTTCGATGATCCGTACACCTATCATTTGTATTATAGTAATCAGCACATCGAAAATGGCACGATCATCACGTTCTTCCCTTGGGCCAATGCCCATGCTGGTCGTGTCGGCAGTGGACAAGTAGGGCGCATCGCTTTTCGCATTCCAAAAGATAGCAGTGACTATTGGCGGGAACACTTGCGTCGATCAGGTATTGCGGTTCAAGAGAGCACATTATTCAAGCAAAAAACGTTAGCACTTGCTGATACACACGATTTAGCTTTGGCATTAGTAGAGTCTGAAGAAACGGCAGACACACCGGATATTTTGGGGTTCCATGGTGCCGTATTGCTTTCTGCACAACCCGCAGCTACGATGCAAACATTGACACATGATTTAGGTCTGCAGTTGGTCGAAGAAACAGAGACAAGCAGCCATTTTCTAACGACAGGTCAACAGCATCATGAAATTGTTGTTCCCCATCAAGCATTGCCAGCAGGTCGATGGGGTGTAGGTACAGTCCATCATATTGCTTGGTCCGTCCCAACGGATACCGCGCAAAAAGAGTGGCAAACTTATCTCCATGACCAACAGTATGGGGTGACAGAAATCAAAGACCGTCATTATTTCCATGCCATCTATTTCCAAGAGCACGGATCGATCGTATTTGAAATCGCTACACAGACACCAGGATTTTTAGTCGATGAACCATTGGAGACCCTCGGCGAAACACTCACATTACCACCGCAATTTGAAGCGCAACGAGCAGATATACTGGCACATCTGCCACAGCTAAAGATTGATTGAATGTGAAAGAAAGGAGCAAGCGATGCGAGAAATAGACCCAACAACTTTGACCCAAAGAGACAATTACAAATTATTGATTGGATCAGTGATTCCCAGACCGGTAGCGATTGTCACAACGCTCTCTGAAGCAGGGGTGCTGAATATCGCCCCTTTTAGTTTCTTTTCGATCGTCAGTTCAGATCCTGCCATGCTCTCGATTGCTGTGCAACGGAAAAATGGTCAAGCCAAAGACACAGCCCGAAATTTGCTGGCAACCAATGAAGCGGTCATCCATATTTTGGACAAAGAAAATGTGGTGGCTGCGAATCACACCGCCGCCCAATTGCCGCCTGAGACTAGCGAGTTGGATGCTTCAGGCTTTACGACTGTTCCTTCAAGCACGGTCGCTGTACCAGGTTTAAAAGAAGCCAAAGTTCGTTTTGAAACAAAATTGTATCAACATATTCCGATAGAAGCAGGCAGCCAAGCGGACCTGCTATTGCTGCAAGTGACGGCTTATCATATCAATGAGGACATTTATCAGGACGGAAAAATAGATCCCGAAGGCTTGCAAGCCGTGAGCCGTTTAGCAGGCAATACTTACGCCAGCATCGGCGAGATGTTTGACATCAAACGTCCAGATGATTAAAAAGGAGGTAGAGACAATGAAGATGATCTATCATGCAGGACAACCAGATGCCCCAGTGTTGGTGTTATTGCACGGGACAGGCGGCGACGAACATTCATTGATAGAAATCGGGCGCGCCCTTTCACCAGATGCATCATTGCTTAGTATCCGTGGCGATGTTATGGAGAATGGCATGCGTCGGTATTTCAAACGAGTCGCAGAAGGGGTATACGATGAAGCTGATTTGGCGCAGCGAGGGAATGTACTTGCAGCAGAGATGCAAGAAGCTGCTGAAACATACGATTTTTCGATGGAAAAAGTCGTACTGGTAGGCTACTCGAACGGCGCAAATATCGCGATTCGATTGTTGCTCACAGAAACCCAAATCTTCACCAAAGCGATTTTATACCACGCGATGTACCCTGTGAAGGAGTTGCCGACTACAGACTTATCTAAGACACGTGTCTTCATGAGTTTCGGGACCCATGATCCTATCGTGTCCCGCGCAGATGCCGCGTATGTCAAAGCGATTTTCATGGATCGTCAATCAGTGGTTACTGAAAGTTGGACACCTAGTCATCAATTGACGTATCAAGAAGTCGAGGCGTCGAAAGTTTGGTTAGCAGCACAGGTGTAAAAAAAGCCATGTCCATAGAGAAATCTGTGGAGATGGCTTTTGGTGTATCTAATGTCGATCAATCATAATTAATTTGTAAATCCATGTTTATATGGCCAACACATTTGAACGGAGTATAGTATACAATATTTATATCACTAATAGTTTTTAAGGAAGGAAATCTTGATTTAGGCAACTATATATAAAAAAGGATAGAAAGGAGAACTATACATGGTAGATGAAGAAAAGAAAAAGCAAAAAGTTTTAAAGACACCCAAAAATCAACCGATTAAACGAATTACTCAAGAGGATATTGAGCAACTTAAAAATCAATTGGAACGGTTGTCTTCATGGACGCAACCATTGCAGTTGTTGGAAAGTTTCTTTGCTTATCAATCAATCCCTTTAAACAAAAAACAGATTATTCGAGAATTTTACGCACAGTCGGCAATTTATCTTAGCTTTAAAAAAACATTCCTTGATGAAATCAATATTATGGACATGAAGCTACAAGAACTTGAAAAACGTGAAAAAGTTAAAATATAAGTTGTAAGACTTGTTAAACGATCATCAGACATACATCAAAAGAACAAATAATAAAACACTAGCTATTCGATAAGAGCACTTACCGAATAGCTAGCGTGAAAGGATTCTTTCTAATCCTATTTAAAACCCACTCTTATTCAAAAAATAAGTAGAATGAACAGCAATCAAATGACGTATTACAAAGCCTCAATCGCTTCATCAATCGCAGTATCGCCATTGATCACTTCAAATTCTTTCCCAATTGTCTGGTCGTTTTCTAAAACGGCCATCAGCGTTGCAGCGACATCCGCACGAGAAATTGTGCCGTATTCGTTTCGCTTACCCACTTTTACTTTGCCAGTAGCCGAATCATCTGTTAGTCCGCCGGGATGAACGATCGTCCAATCTAAATCCGTATGGCTGCGAAGCCATTCATCTGCATAATATTTTGCGATGGTGTAAGATTGAAGGCTATTTTGTTTCAGTAGTTCTTCTCGGTCATTTCTAAAGGTGCTGACCATCACAAAACGCTTCACATCAGCACGCTTGGCCGCTTCCATAGCTTTGACCGCACCATCTAAATCAACGGTGAAGATTTTGTCCAGTCCTTTCCCTCCTGCCCCAGCACTAAAAATAATCGCATCAGCACCTTCAGCAGCTTTGGCAATCTCATCGACAGAACTTGTCGCAATATCTAATAAAACTGTATCGATCCCTCTTTCTTCAAAGAAAGCGACTTGGTCAGGATTTCTGATCAATGCCTTTTCATTGATTTCGCTGTGGGCTTTGGCTAAATCTGCAAAATGTTGTCCGACTTTCCCGTAAGCCCCAATAAATAAAACGTTCATCGTCATTCTCCTTTGTCTATTATGGATGTAAGTCACTGATTGAGAATCGCTGCTTCAATCAGATGCTGTTTCAAGCATAGCACGCTGAGGGAGTGGTGACAAATAAAGGAGTTACTAGTTTACAGTTCAGGCACCATTTTGTATATTACCGCTTGCCTTGGTGTGCACACCAAGGTTTATGATAAAGACAAAGGAGGCGACAGGATGAATATCAAAAAAGCAGCAGCCATGTTTGACTTGAGTACAGATACCCTGCGTTATTACGAACGAGTGGGTGTGATTCCTCCCGTTCATCGCAACAACAGCGGCTATCGGGAATATACGACCAATGATTTGAATTGGATTTATCTGGCAAAGCATTTGCGGTTGGCAGGGCTATCCGTTGAATCGCTAATTGAATTTGCACAGTTGGCGCAAGTAAGAGGTACACAAAATGTAGAGACTGCCCAAAAACAGATTCTGACTGAACAATTGGAAGAACTCGACAAAAAGTTGGCAGAAATGCAAGAAGTCAGAGCGTTGTTGCTATACAAAATCGATACCTATGATGATCATATTGCCAAATTCAAGGCGGGAGAGATGACCCCTGATACCATTGAAAAATTATGGGAGCGAAAGAAATAGTCGATTTTCCTTGCTTTGAAGTACACGCCAAGGTATAGGATGAATAATCTAAGAAATAAAGGAGGAATTATTACATGAATACAATCACATTAAACAACGGTGTACAGATGCCGCAACTAGGATTCGGAGTCTATCAAATTCCTTTGGCTGAGACCGCAGAAGCTGTGTATCAAGCAATCAAAGCTGGTTATCGTTTGATCGATACGGCAGCCATCTATGGCAATGAGAAAGAAACTGGGGAAGGCATTGATCGTGCCATCAAAGAAGGGTTGGTCACAAGAGAAGAACTATTTGTCACATCAAAACTCTTCATTTTGCAAACGCCAGAAGAAACTGCTGCAGAAACGATCGTCCACTCATTGTCGGTCATGAACTTAGCGTATTTGGACCTCTATTTGATCCACCAACCATATGGTGAAGTGTATGGCGCATGGCGCGCCTTGGCAGCTGCGCAAAAGGCGGGTAAAGTCCGGGCCATTGGTATCTCTAATTTCAAATCTGCAAAAATGATTGAGTTTGTTGGGTTGACGGATGTGAAACCGCAAATCAACCAAATCGAAGTCAATCCATGGTATCAACGTGAGGAAGACCAAATATGGCATGAAAAATATGATGTGCAAGTCGAAGCTTGGGCACCCTTTGCAGAGGGACGTCATGATCTGTTTCAAAATCCGGAACTAGCGGCAATCGGTCAACAATATGGCAAGACGGTCGGTCAAGTTGTTCTTCGTTGGTTGATGCAACGAGGGATCGTGGCATTGGCCAAATCAGTTCGGCCAGAACGCATGGCCGAAAACATCGATATCTTTGATTTTTCTTTAACGGAAGCTGATATGAAACGCATCGCAGCATTGGACAAACAAGAATCGGCATTCTTTGACCACGACGCACCGCAACAAGTCGAATGGTTCATGAACCGAATGTTGGATACGGAAAAATAAATCCAGTAAAGCGATAGATCTGTTTATTTGATTAGGAAAAAAGCAACGAAAGCATAGTAAGTAGAAGAAGGAGCTGGATAAAGGATGATAAATGTACTGATTATCGGTGCCGGTGGGCAGATTCCCCGTTACTTGATTCCATTGTTGCAAGAACAACCAGCTATCACATTGACATTATTCAGCCGTCATGCTGCGCGCTTACCTTATGACGGTATGCGGAAAATCACCGGGCAAGCAAGCCACGTGCCAGATCTAGTTGAAGCGATGCAAGGACAAGACATTGTCTATATGAATTTTGATGACAAAAGGATAACCGAAGCGGTGATTGACGCCATGCACCAAACTGGCGTCAAACGCATCATTCAAGCGGGGGTTTTAGGCGTCTATGGAGAAGTAGCGGCACCTTTTTCTGCTTGGAATAGTCAGATGCTCGGACAGTCCGTTGCAACAAATCGCGGTATCGAAGCTCTTGAAGTAAGTGATCTCGATTATGTATACATGCGGATGACGTGGCTGTATAACGGCAGTCGACAAGAATATGTAGCCAGTCCAAAAGGCGAACCATTTCTCGGTGCGCAGATAACGAGACAAGCCATCGCACAGTTCGTAACGGATACGATCACCGGCAAGCGCCAAGATCACCGCGCCAGTATCGGGTTATGGGAACCAGGGTCAGAATACAAAGCAAAACCTGATTTTTATTGAGACATTTATCCATACGGGTAGATCCATCGATTGTGTAGGAGACCAATAGCCACGGTCTCCTATTTTCAATGGAAAAAGCAGAAATATTGATCAAATAAGGAGGCTGGATATGGAATCCAATCAGAAATTGATCGCGTATTACTCACGAACAGGCAATACAGCGGCTGTTGCCAAGTTGATTCAAGAAACAGTCGGTGGCAACTTGTGGCGAATCAAAACGGCCGAAGAACGGCCAAAAGACTATGATGAAGAAGTAGCATTGAATCAGCACGAACAGGAACAGGGGCTATTACCAAGTCTGGATTCAAGCACCCCAGACTTTGATGGATACGAAATCATCTTTCTCGGTGCGCCGACATGGAATATAGCCTTACCACAAGCGGTCGTTGCATTTCTTGAGACGTATGATTTCTCGAATAAGATCATTGTTCCCTTCAATACGCATGGCGGCTATGGATCAGGGACAGTCTTTACACAAATTCGGAAATATGCCAAACATGCAGAAATATTAAAAGGGTTCTCTATCCATGGTGGAGAAGAAAGGAACGGCGTGTTATTCGCCATTCAAGGGGATAAGGAACAAAAGACGATCCAAGCAATGCATAGATGGTTAGATACCATTGAGATCAAATAAGAAGAAGGTAATCAATTGAATAAACAAACATTTGGTATAGTATTGCCAATCACATTATTGGCCTATTTTTTGATATTGATGGATAACTCCATTATTTTTACGAGTTCAATCGAAATTGGACAAAGTTTGCATTTGACGTCATCTGCTCTTTCATGGGTATCGAGTGCCTATACACTAACTTTCGGGGGCTTTTTGCTATTAAGTGGACGGTTGTCTGATTTGTTAGGCAGAAAACGGATCTTTTTGATCGGACTGACCATTTTTGGTCTTAGTTCATTCGTGATCGGCATGGCGCAAGATGCTACAACCATGATTTTGATGCGGGCATTACAAGGTATCGGCAGCTCGATCATTGCCCCAACAACGTTGGCATTGATCATGGATACCTATCAAAACACCATGCGACAAAAAGCAATCGCCTATTATGGGGCAACTGCCGGCATAGGGTCAAGTGTCGGATTGCTCGTAGGCGGTGGCTTAACTAGTTTGATTTCTTGGCGTGCTGGTTTTTTGATCAACGTACCATTTACGATCGCATTGATCTTGTTGACGTTAAAGCATATTGAATCAACGCCGGTGAAAGCGGGAAAAATTGATTATTTAGGCAGTTTCTTATCCGTTTTGAGTTTGGTGGGCATTATTTATGGCGTGACTGAATCCCTTTGGTGGATGTTCAGCCTTGGAATCATGTTGTTGCTGCTGTTTGTTTATTGGGAATCGCATTGTGCCCATCCGATCTTACCATTGGTATTGTTCAAGAATAAGATTCGCTTTGGTGCCTATTTGACCAGATTACTGTTTATGATGGCGATGTTGCCATTGTGGTTTTTCTTGCCGCAAATGATGCAAAGCCAATATGGATTTAGTGCCTTTGAATCAGGGCTAGCCTTCTTGCCATTAACGATCGTCAACTTCATTGTTGCGCTGCAATTGCCGCGATTGACGGATAAATGCGGCAACAATAAAGTATTGTTGATAGGGGAAGTGATTTTGGCAGCTGGACTTGCTGCATTGGCATTTTCTGATACGACCGCTGGCTATTGGGCCGCAGTTTTTGTCCCAGTGCTCATTCTCGGTGTGGGACAAGGGTTGATTTTGGCACCTGTAACAGCCGCTGGTGTGCATCAAGCTTCAGATGAAATGGCCGGTATCGCAAGCGGCGTCACCAATATGATGCACCAAATCGGCGGTCCGATTGGGTTGTCGATCATCGTTACAACGACGCAAGTATTCAATCAAGAAATGTGGTGGATGGTTGGCTTTACGCTGCTGGCGTTGGTGATTGTGGGTGTTTTTGTTCGAGGGGAGTAGGGTCAACGGGTTGCTTGTCGAAGATACTAGCGAATTCAACTGTTGCTGGGTCAAATCTGCGTCAACCAGTTTTGTGGTAGAGAACTAAACCGACTGACAAGATATGAATCATCGCATGTATTCCATCTTTCTATAGCCTAATTGTACTGATATAACAGCTTGAAATGGAATCTTGGAAGAAGCAAAATTATCTACAAAAATCAGAAATAATTACAGGTGTAAAGTACATACGTTGTGTTTGCTTTTTGGAGGATATAATAATGATAGACTTAGTTTAGCTAGGAGATATTGATATGAAGACAAGACGTCAAGGAGATACCGATGTTTTGACCGCTCCGACAAAGTTTGGCATTGAAGAAGATTGGATATATAGCTGTAAAGGGGAAAGATGATCTTGATTTTTTTATAGCTGAAACGCGTAACAAAATAGGATACATTTCAGCTATAAACCTTTCACAAAATCAAAACTACGACAAAGCCCTCGCAACAGCCACTTCCGCATGAATCAATGTTGTGTCAAAAACAGGCAGAGCCACATCGCTTTGCTGAATCAATAGGCCAATTTCCGTACAACCCAAGATAACCCCTTCTGCACCTTGCTGCGCTAGTTCTTGAATGACACGAAGAAAGGTAGCTTTCCCGCTTTCCTTAATGACCCCATGACACAATTCATCAAAAATGATTCGATTGACTACTCGAATATCTGACGCATTTGGAATCAACACGTCGATTCCCTGATCAATAATTCGTTGTTTGTAAAAATCTTGGGTCATAGTATACGACGTCCCTAATAAAGCCACTTTATGGATGCTTCTTGCTTGCAGTGCTGCGACCGTTGCATCGGCAATGTGAATGATCGGAATTGATAGGACCTGCTGAATTTGGGGCGCGACTTTATGCATCGTATTGGTACAAATCAGCAAGAAGTCCGCACCAGCTTGTTCAAGCGATTGCGCGTACTCAGCCAAAATTTCGCCGCTTTTTTCCCATTCATTATTTTTTTGACAGGTTTCAATGACCTCGAAATCAATACTGGCCAATAAAATCTTCGCTGAATGAAGCCCACCGAGTTCTTGATTGATCAATTTGTTGATTTGTTGGTAATAGGTGATGGTACTTTCCCAACTCATACCGCCTAATAGTCCGATTGTTTTCATGGGATTCTCCTTGTGGTGTGGAATGTTTGTGTAATATATGTGAGATAATTATGATCTTAATAAGCAAATTTATAATAGCACGAAATATAGAGGGACTTGTGATTTTATTATTGCTATCAGTTAATTTTGAAAAAAGTTTTTAGGTGAGATGACTATTTCACTTTAAAAAATAATTGATTATTGTAGTATTTTATTTAAACATCAATGAATTTGGTATATAATTATACAAAATATATACTAGTTTGGAGCTGAAAGGATAATGAAAAGTGAGGTCTTAAAGGACGAACAGGCGCAATTAGTTGTTGATGGGTTACTATTGGGGTATAAGGAGTATTTAGAAATTCGACAAGAAATGAAAAACAAAATGCAAGTTTCTGGCGGCTTCGCTTTTACAAAAGGGAATTTTATTGACGATGGGGTTGCTAGAAGTACCAGTGCTTTCACAGAATATAAACTTGAGAAGGCTGGTGAGAGTTGGGAGTATTTAGAATTTTCATTCGGCAAAAAAAATCCCTCACTTTTCATTATCAAAAATGATTATCGTCTGCAGCAAACATTTTCAAAAAATCAACAGAAAAAAACGAGTGAATATCTTACAAATTATGCAAAAATAAATACACCTATCATACAGGCAGTTCGTCAAGGCCAGAAAAAAGTCCCGAATGTGTCTATTCAACTGGAATTACCACTGGATGAACCAGTTATTTCACATCAAGAGTTAGCGAGATATGAGCGGTTCTACATCGTCGTATACAAAACAAATGCAGCAAAAATTATTGAATCAGTATTACTCGTTTTGCCAGATGCTGAAACGAAAGAATTACACGTCATCCAAAATTTAACATCTTTCTTGCAAACCACCTCAATCATGATAGAGGATGAGGAGTATTCGGCAGTCGTAGGAGAGAATGAAGAAATTATTCAGTCTGAAGAGTATGAAATTACTCTTCCTAAAGAGGGAAAAGAAGTATCTAACTAGTTTCCTACGCAATGAAAAAGGGGAGAATAAATATGTTCCATGGAAAAAATCTGCAAGTTGCTAGAATGTTGCAGGGGCTTTCGCGTAAAGAACTTGGTGAAAAACTGAATGTGTCTGAACAGTCCATTTGGCAATTTGAGAAACAGATGATTGAACCGTCCTTTGAAAATATACTTAGAATGAAAGATATATTACAAGTGCGATCAGATTATTTTTTTGAAGCATTTGTGATAGAGCAAACCTTTTTCGAGACAAATGTTGCTTATCGAAAAGCAGACGCATCATCAAGAAAGAAAACCAATAGTGAAGTTGTTTATTTAAATGTCGCCGTGAAAATAATCAAATATCTTGAAGCATTTGTGAACGTTCCCCCAACTACTTTAGTAACGCTAAGAAATGAAGGTAGCAGAGGGATTTTTACAGGATGCTCAAATGAGCAAATTGAAGCATTCGCAGCGCATGCAAGATTATTTTTAGGCATTCAACAAGACAATAGCAATCTTTTATTGGCATTAGAAAAATCGGGCATCTATGTCCTAGAAAAGAATGTAGGCGGGAAAGCGGATGCCTATAGCGCATGGTCTATCGATGATGTACCGATTATCGTACTTGGCATAAAAAAGTCTGCTGTAAGAAGAAATTTCGACTTGGCACATGAATTAGGCCATTTGATATTGCATCCTCATGTTGATTTTGGGGCATTGGACAAAAATGAACGACAGGAGAAAGAAAGGGAAGCAGATTATTTTGCTTCATGTTTTCTGCTACCCAGAGAAATAATGCAAGATGAATACAATCAAATAAAGAAAATATCGAATCCTGATAGTTATGCACAACTAAAACTCAAGTATCATGTATCAATTCAAGCACTCGAAATGAGGGCATATAAATTAGGTTTTCTCACACCCCAACAGCACAGTTACTTTTACCGACAAATAGCGCTTAGAGATTACAGGACTGAGGAGCCTTTCGATAGAGAAATCATTTTGAAACGTCCAGGGAAAATTAGAAGTATTTTCAATTTGATTTTAAACAATAAATTGACTGATCTGCAAAATATAGAGAATGACTTTAAATGTCAAAGAAAACTCTTGGAAGAAATGTTCTCAATCGAATCAGCATTTTTTGCTCCATTCGAGAATCAAGAAAAGTTTACGGATTTGAATAATGTGTTTAGGGTTGAGTTTTGACATTTGCTCGAATTGATACAAGGAGTATAATCATTTTTAATAAACAAGCTTAGAAGGCCTGAATAATCAGTTGCTCTAAGCATGTTTATTTTTATAATTGTGATTACATCTTTGGTAAATAAAATGTGGAAATCATAAACATAATTATTTTGAAAGAGAGCATGATGAAAAAGTGGTAGTCAACTACCAGTTGCGTACCACTCAACACATTGCTATAAAAAGGAAATTACAAACTTAAAGACTAGGTTTTTACATCTTAAAAGGTTTGATTCGACAATTCTAAAAGAGTACAAAATCGAAAGAGTAGCTCTCGATACGAAACATTAATAAATAAAATAGACTACTGTAAGAAGCTGCAAAAAAAGATTTCAAGGCATTCGCTATAGTTGTTTGTGTCAAAAAGAGGACATACACTATGAATGGTTAGAAACGATACATATAGTGAAATTGTTTACTTAAAGGTCGCTGCCAAAATAAACAACTACCTTGAATCATTTGTAAACGTTACCCATAACACTTTGAACGATAAAATGGTTACCAAAAAGGTTACCAAATCAAAATAAAAAGCCTAGAAACACTGATTAATCAGCTTCTAGGCTTTCAATCTATACTATTCCCACTCAATGGTGTATAAAAAGATAAGAATCGGAAAACTTGATTTGAAGCTAATTTACTAGATTAAAAAAGTATAGTTTTGTGCTAAATTTATAAGAACTGTGATAAAAGTGTGATAACTGTTTTTTCATTTCAGTAAATTATATAAAAACTAGTAAAATAAAGTTAAAAGCTCATTTTCTTTTCTGTATCTATATTTACTTACGAAACACTGTGCATAGTCTGGATGATAATTTTTACAAAAATAAGGTACTCTATCAATCTATTAAATAAAGTTGACTTACTCATGAAAAAATACCTAGCTACTTCTTCAAGAAGAATTAAATTAGTAAGCACATATTTTAATGCTAAATCATTCGCATTAAGACACTAGCTCCAATATTAGTACGATGTCCTTTAGGTAAGTTTTCTGAAAACCACTCATTTTCTGAAATCATGTCAGAAAATGTATGTTCTTGCTATTTAGAATTAAGCGTTTATACTGATTTGTGTACTATTTTTTGATAGTACATAATCTTTTAGTAGTATTTAGAAAAAAGGTACTATTAAATTCAATAGTATTGGAGGGAATCTGTATGCAGAAAATAGAAGAGAATGAAATATTTGTAGATTGCCCAGTAGCTAGCGTTCAAAAGATCGTACGTGGTAAGTGGTCCATGGTTATCTTATCTTTTTTACGGAATCAAACACTACGTTTTGGTGAGCTTAGTCGTAAAATGCCCATGGTTACGCAAGCGAACTTGACAAAAGAATTGCGTATGCTTGAAAGTCACGGACTCATTCACCGTGAAGTTTATCCACAAGTGCCGCCAAAAGTTGAATATTCTTTAACGGAGATGGGCAGTAAATTTATACCAGTTCTAGATGCTTTAGAGAAATTTGCTTATACTTATGAGTTAGAAAATTAGCAGAGTGTTAAATCCTTGAAAAATTCAAGGATTTTTTTGTGCTTAAAAGCTGTATGATTGCCAAAATCTATTAAAAAAGATAGTACCTATTAAAAAATATGGTACTTTTCAAACTCTTGGTACAGGAACATAATAACATCATACTAAGAAAGAGGGTAATACTATGAAAAAAATGATGCTCACTCAATATGGATCTGTAGATGTTATGCAAATGATTGAAGTCGATATTCCCAAACCAGCGGCCAACCAAATTGTAATCCAAACAGCTGCAATCGGTGTGAACGATCCTGATATTATGATTCGTGCCAACGGTCCCTTTCCCACCATGCCAAAAGAAATAAAACCTGTCCTTCCACACTCTTTGGGACAAGATTTTTCTGGTATCATAACAGCTATTGGAGACGATGTAACCCGCTTTTCAGTGGGCGATCATGTTGTAGGTATGGCATTTATGAGTGCTTATTCTGAATACATTTTGTTGGACGAATCTGCAGTTGTCGCTACCGTACCAAAAGAGTTAGACTTGGTACCGTTAGGCGGATTTTTCCTTGGTGTTGCGACAGCTTATGGTGCAACGATTCGTGATGGTCAAGCAAAATCCGGACAAAAAGTGCTGATCCATGGTGGTGCCGGTGGTGTAGGGTCTAAGGCTGTTCAACTGGCAAAAAATGCTGGCGCTTATGTCATAGCAACGGGCAGCGCTGAACAAGCTAACTACATGAAGGAATTAGGTGCGGATGAAACGATCGACTATCAGACAGAGGATTTCACAAAATTAGTTTCTGACGTAGATTTAGTGGTCAACTTGACCGGTCCTAAAACATTGGAGAACAGCTATCAAGTAATTAAAAAAGGTGGTCGTGTAACTTCTGTTAATGCGCTAATCAATCAAGAAGAAACTGATCGTAGAGGAATTACTGGTATATATTCGATGGGATTCATGACTATTGAAGAGCTAAAAGAAGTCATTACTCTTTATAGCAATGGCAAACTTGATGTGCTTGTGGATAAGACTTATCCTTTTGAACTTGAAGCGATCAAGCAAGCACACCTGGATTTCGAAGCAGGCGGTAATACTGGCAAAAAGATTATCGTCTTTAGCAAATAAGGAGGAATTGACGTTGAATCTTTTTATCGCAACCTTAAAAACGCAAACAAGATATACTGAATCAGAAGCGTTTCAACAGGCAAAAAATATCCATGCGGATTATTATAAAGCTTTAATTCCGCAAGGGAAATTTCTTATGTCAGGACCAGCTTTGACAGAAGCTGGAGAATTTGATGGTGGTATCTTTGTATTTAGAGTCGAAAGTCGTGAAGTAGCTAAAGGGATTATGGCACATGATCCCTTGGTTCAAGCTGGATTTTCCAATTATAGCTTGATGGAATTTAACCCTATATTGAAACATCCTGCTTTAGAAGCAATATTTAGGATTGGTTAAATAAAAGATAATGAATTAGAAAAAAATCTCAAAAGACTCAATAGTTTTTTTGAAGACTTTCTACTTAATTTATTGTGCAAAATTGTTCGGTTAAAAGGAATAACTGTGATAAAAGTGTGATAACGAAAAAATAAACAGCCAACAAACATTGATTTAACAACGTTTGTTGGCTGTTTTTTATTATTCCCACTCCACAGTAGCAGGTGGCTTACTCGTAATATCATACACGATCCGATTCACGTGCGCGACTTCATTCACGATCCGAACACTGATTTTTTGCAAGACTTCCCAAGGAATACGGGCAAAGTCAGCGGTCATGCCGTCGATAGAAGTAACTGCGCGGATACCGACTGTGTAATCGTAGGTACGGCCATCCCCCATGACCCCCACAGAACGGATACCTGGCAAGACAGTGAAGTATTGCCAAATGTCGCGGTCTAAACCAGCATTGGCGATTTCTTCTCGTAAGATCGCATCAGAATCACGTACGACAGTTAGTTTTTCTTCGGTCAATTCACCCAAGACACGGATTCCTAATCCAGGACCAGGGAATGGTTGACGCCACACGATGCTGTCAGGCATGCCAAGTTGTGTCCCTAATTCGCGGACTTCGTCTTTGAATAATGTATTCAACGGTTCGATCAATTTGAATTGCATATCTTCTGGCAAACCACCCACGTTATGGTGTGATTTGATGGTTTGGGCTGTTTCTGTTCCTGATTCAATGACATCTGTATAAAGCGTGCCTTGTGCCAAGAAAGAGATACCTTCTTCGCCGGCTAGTTTTGTTGCTTCATCGTCAAAGACATAGACAAATTCATTGCCGATGATTTTGCGTTTTTGTTCAGGATCTGAGACGCCGGCTAATTTAGACATGAAGCGTTCTTTGGCATCGACTTTGATGATGTTCAAACCGAATTTACCACCTAAGCTTGCCATGACTTGTTCGCCTTCGTCTTTGCGTAGCAAACCGTGGTCAACGAAGATACAAGTCAATTGATCACCAATCGCTTTTTGTAAAAGGACACCCACGACGGATGAATCAACACCGCCAGATAGGCCAAGTAAAACTTTTTTGTCGCCGACTTGTTCACGGATTTTGGCAACTTCCATCTCGATGAAGTTATCCATTGTCCAATCACCTGTACATTGGCAAACATCGATTGCGAAGTGGCGCAACAAATCATTGCCGTATTCAGAATGACGGACTTCTGCATGGAACTGGATACCGTACATCTTGCGTTCAGCATGTTGGATCGATGCAATAGGGCAGTCTTTGCTGGTGGCAACGACATCAAAGCCTGTTGGTGCAGCAGTCACTAAATCACCATGACTCATCCAGACAGTTTGCTTGTCAGGTGTACTTTGGAACAAAGCTGCATCTGAAGACAATACGTCTAATTCTGCTTTTCCGTATTCACGGTTTTTGGCTGGCTCAACAGTGCCGCCTAATTTATAAGTAATCAACTGCATACCGTAACAGATACCCAAGATTGGGATGCCTAGTTCAAAAATTTTCTCATCGATACCAAAAGAGTTTTCGTCATAGACGCTATTTGGACCACCAGAAAGAATGATCCCTTTCGGATTCATCGCCTTGACTTCTTCAGCGGTAATGCGGTGGCTCAATAATTCAGAGAAAACACCGAACTCGCGAATACGGCGCGTAATCAGCTGATTGTACTGACTACCGTAATCGAGTACGATAATTTTTTCGACGTTTGGCAAGTTGTCAACGTTTGTCACAATAAATTACCTCAATTCTTTTAATTTTTATTGAAAAAAGGAAAGTCCTTTTCAACAGCATACTATAAAGGAAGTGGTCAATACTTGCGTAAGAACACTTCGTCGATCAAATGGTGCTTGGTTTTATGAAGAATTATATCGGCTCTGCTGCGTGTAGGCAAGATATACTCATGTAAATTCTTTAAATTCACATTTTTCCATACTTCTTTTGCCATTTTAATGGCTTCTTTGCGGTCGCCGATGGCATATTGGTAATAGTAATTGCTCGGATCTTGGAAAGCTGTATCCAACAGAGATTCGAATCGTTCCAGATACCATTTCTCGATCAACTCAGGCTGTGCATCGACAAAAATCGAGAAGTCAAAGAAATCACTGATATAGATCTGCTGGTTGGCAGGCAATTGCAGTGTATTGATTCCTTCAACGATCAGAATGTCTGGTTGGCTGATGATTTCGTATTCATCTGGGATGATATTGTAGACCTCATGAGAATAGACAGGGATCTTGATATCAGGCTCACCAGATTTGACGGCATTCAAGAAATTGATCAATGCTTCCATATCATAACTTTCCGGAAACCCTTTGCGGTCCAAGCTACCCTTGGCCTCCAAGACTTCATTCGGGTATAAGAAACCGTCCGTGGTGATCAGTTGGACATTTCGTCGAGGAAAGAGCCGTCCCAATAGGTTTTGCACAAGGCGTGCCGTGGTGCTTTTGCCCACAGCAACACTTCCTGCGATACCGATAATAAACGGCGGCATTTTGACATAGCGGTGCAAAAAGAGTCCTTTGCTGAGGGTCAATGATTCGAACTCTTTCATATACAAATGGATCAAATGGCATAGTGGTACATAGACATCTTCTACATCTTGGACAGAGATACGGTCATTCAAGCTCTTGATATTGTCTAGTTCGTCTTGGGTAAATGGCATCATGCCGTTGGTATAAAAACCTTGCCATTGCTCGCGGGGAATTTGGTAAAAATTCATGATTTCTTGCATAATAGGCTCCTTCTTTACATCCCGGTTCAACAAAGGAAACCGGTCATCGGCAGTTAGCCACTCTCGGCGAATTGCTTCTGTTCGAAAATAGTTTACCATATAAATGACCGCTTCCACGAAAAAAGACCCGAAATTTACCGCAAGAATGCAAAAAAAAATGATACATTCTTGCAAGTGAAGGGGAGGACGTTTACTTTTAGCAAATTTTCGGTATGATGAAAGGGAAAAGCGGAGATGGAAGAAAGCAAAAATTGGTTTAAAGAAAGGAAATGACGATGAGCAATCATTATTATACAGAAAACCCGGATACGGCCCATGACTTCGAGCAATGGTCCTTCGAATTGAAAGGCAAGCTGTTCCAATTTGTGACTGACAGCGGTGTGTTTTCCCGAGATACAGTCGATTATGGTTCCCGCGTGTTGATCGATAGCTTTGACTGGCAGAATCTGCCAGAAGGAACGCTATTAGATGTGGGCTGCGGCTATGGACCAGTGGGGTTGTCACTGGCGTATGCCAGTCAAAGACCTGTCGAAATGATCGATATCAATCAACGGGCGGTGGATCTAGCCAAAGGCAATGCGCAACGGAATGGCATCGAGCAAGTGGATGTCCACCAATCGAATATTTATGCTGATTTGAATCAAACAGCCTATGCAGCGATTCTCAGCAATCCGCCGATCCGCGCGGGAAAAGACGTGGTGCACGAGATTTTGACCGGCGCTTATCCACTGTTGAAAACGGACGGCACCCTAACGATCGTGATCCAAAAGAAACAAGGCGCCCCGAGTGCCCAAAAGAAAATGCGAGAAACCTTTGGCAATGCTGAAATCATCAAGAAAGACAAAGGCTATTATATTATCCAAAGTATCAAAGAGGCCTAGCCCCTTTGATACTTTCTTTTATAGCAATCGATTCAGTACGTAAAGGCCATTTTTTATGTGCTGAAAAAAAGAAAGTACAATGTGACAGGAATGGGTGCTATTTTTTTGCAACAAAATTTGCTACACTTTAGGCAAGAGAGGTGAGAAGCGATGAAAATGACAATCAAACAGATTGCCGAAATGGCGGGGGTATCCGTGACCACGGTGTCCCAAATTTTGAACAACAAAGGCAGCCGTTTTAGTGAAGAGACCCGCAAACGGGTATTAGATATTGTAAACAAGTATCACTATAAGCCGGATTTTTTTGCTTCAAATCTAATCAACCGCCATTCTAAGACGATCGGTATGATCGTACCAGATGTGACGGATTTCTTTTTTTCCAAAATCATTGAAGGGGCAGAGAGTTACTTTAACCCGTTAGGCTACATGCTGGTGTTATGCAATTCTCGCCATAGTCAGGAAAAAGAGATCCAATATTTGAATGAACTATCCCACCGCTCAGTCGATGGTATTTTGTTGGCGACACCGCATCTGCTGCCGGAGGCGTATTCTTTGAAGAGCGGTTTTTTTGATGATCGACCGATCATTCTTGTTGATCGAGGAATCAATCAAAGGGACAATGGCCGTTTGATCGTCAAAGAATATGAAGGGGCGTATCAAGCAGTCAACTATTTGATCAACAATGGACATCGCCAAATAGGCATGTTGAAAGAAAGTACCGGCTACTATCAATTAGAAGAACGCTTCAATGGCTACCGTCATGCATTGAAGGATCATCAGATCCCATTCAAAGGACGATACGTTGAAAGTGCGGAATTGACTGTTTCTGGGGGCTATGAGGCGACCAAAGCTTTATTGAAATACAAAGAGATCACTGCCTTCTTCTGCGGCAATGATGCGATGGCGATCGGCTGTTACCAAGCGATTTATGAAGCAGGGAAGAAAGTACCGGAAGATATATCGGTCATAGGGTTTGATGCGTTGAAACTATCTGAATATATCACGCCGCCGTTGACGACCGTGATGCAGCCGACCTTTGAGATTGGGTTTACTGCGGCCAAATTTTTAGTCGATGCGATTGAGTTTCCGACACGACGAATTCCAAATAAGATTTTTGATACAAAATTAATTATTCGTGAGAGCGTGGAGACATTGACAAGCAAGGAATAATGCGGTATATTTCTTCTTGTAAGTGTTTTCATAATTTCACGATATTTAGTAAACTGTTTTACTAAAGTAGTTTACCTACACAGAAATTATTGTATAATGTTAGAGGAAGCGAGGGTCATTTCGATGCGAATGGTAGATTTAATTGAAAAGAAGCGTGACGGCAAGTCATTAACGAAGGAAGAAATTGACTACATTGTAACTGCGTATACTGATGGAAGTATCCCAGATTATCAGATGAGTGCCTTGTTGATGGCTATTTACTATGTAGATATGACGGATGAAGAAATCACAAACTTGACGTTGGCAATGGCGAACTCTGGTGAAGTGATCGATCTTTCATCAATTGAAGGAATCAAAGTAGACAAACATTCAACTGGTGGTGTTGGTGACACAACCACCTTGATTTTAGCACCGTTGGTAGCCAGTGTAGGTGTCCCTGTTGCCAAAATGTCCGGCCGCGGCTTGGGTTATACGGGCGGCACGTTAGATAAATTAGAAGCCATTCCTGGTTTCAAAATCGAAATCCCTGAAGAAGAATTCATCCGCTTGGTCAACGAAAGCAAAATGGCGGTGATCGGTCAATCTGGCGATCTAGCACCAGCAGACAAAAAATTATATGCATTGCGGGATGTAACGGCAACAGTCAGTTCGATTCCATTGATTGCAAGTTCGATCATGAGTAAGAAAATTGCTGCAGGCGCAGATGCGATTGTCTTAGATGTTACAACAGGTGACGGCGCCTTTATGAAAAATATCGATGATGCCAAACGATTGGCAAAAACAATGGTTCGGATCGGTAAATTGGCCAATCGACAAACAATGGCCGTGATTTCGGACATGTCGCAGCCTTTAGGTGAAGCAATCGGCAATAGTTTAGAAGTAGTGGAAGCCATTGAAACCTTGCAAGGAAAAGGACCAGAAGATTTGACTGAGATGTGTTATGTATTAGGCAGTCAAATGGTCGTCTTGGCGAAGAAAGCTGATTCAATCGAAGAAGCACGTGAAATGCTGTCTGAAGCACTTCATTCGGGCAAAGCATTGTCCAAGTTTCGAGAATTGGTCGTTAATCAAGGGGGCGATGCCTCAGTGATCGACGAACCAGACAAAATCTTGACAGCACGATATGAGGTCGAACTGCCAGCCAAAAGCAGTGGCGTCGTAACGAAGCTCGTCGCAAATGAACTAGGGATCGCAGCCATGATGCTAGGAGCTGGACGCAAAACAAAAGAAGAAGACATCGATCATGCAGTGGGTATCAAATTGCACAAAAAAGTCGGTGACACGGTCGCTGAAGGCGAATCTCTTTTGACGATATACAGCAATACCGAAGCCATCGATGAGGTGATCGCCTTGATCGAAGCACACATTGAAATTGGAGATACCGGCGAAGAACCGCCGTTGATTCATGACATGATTACAGAATAAGGAGCGGATAAACAATGGAATTGAATCGAATGATCGACCATACGATATTGAAAGCTGATGCCAGCGAAGAGGATGTATTACGTATTATTGAAGAGGCAAAAACGTATCACTTCTATTCAGTTTGTATCAACCCAACGTGGGTTGCTTTTGCAGCGGAACAATTAAAAGGTGAACCGACAGCTGTTTGTACAGTGATTGGCTTTCCTTTAGGGGCAAATACGTCAGAAGTCAAAGCTTACGAAACCACAGATGCCATCAACAATGGCGCAGATGAAGTCGATATGGTCATCAACATCGGCGCATTGAAATCAAAACAATACAAAAAAGTGCAAGCTGATATTGAAGCAGTCGTAACAGCAGCGAAAGATAAAGCGTTAGTCAAAGTTATCATTGAAACAGCATTGCTAGACAACGAAGAAATCGTGAAAGCCTGTGAATTAGCTAAAGCAGCCGGTGCGGACTTTGTCAAAACATCGACAGGTTTTTCTACCGGTGGCGCAGTGATCGATGATGTGCGCTTGATGCGTGAAACTGTAGGCCCTGAAATGGGTGTGAAAGCTTCTGGTGGAATCCATAATGAAGCAGAAGCGGCAGCAATGGTTGAAGCTGGTGCCAACCGATTAGGTACAAGTGCAAGTGTAGCCATCGTGACAGGGTCAACAGGCGGCGGTTACTGATCATCCCCTTTTTCTAAAAGAAAAATATGTAAAGAATGAGGACAATCATGACAACAGCAAAAAAAGAATGGATCGAAACAGCCGTTGCGGCGTTAGACAAAGCTTATGTGCCCTACTCCAAGTTTCCTGTTGGTGCATGTTTGGTCGGTAAGAGCGGCACTGTTTATCAAGGAATCAATATCGAAAACGCCTCTTTTGGCTTAACCAATTGTGCGGAACGTACGGCATTTTTTAAAGCAATATCAGAAGGTGAGAAGGCATTTGACCATTTAGTTGTAGCTGGTCACACGCCGGAACCAATTTCACCTTGCGGCGCTTGTCGGCAAGTGATGGTCGAGTTTTGCCAACCCACCATGCCAGTGACATTAGTCGGGGACGATGGGGTGACCAAAGAAACTACGGTCGGCGAACTGCTGCCTTACTACTTCACCAATAAAGATTTATAAATCATGTTCATTCAGTCGATGCGGCTGTTGAAAAAAAAAAACTATATTTTAGGGGGCTTTACAGCAATGAAAAAAGCAAAATTATTTAGTTTAGGGATTGTTGCAGTAACTGGTTTAACATTACTAGGTGCTTGCGGCAGCGGCAACTCAGGTTCAACAGATTCAACTGGCGGCAGTGCGGCAGAAGGATCAACAGATGCAGCACACAGTGTAGCGATCGTTACCGATATCGGTGGTGTCGATGACCGCTCATTCAACCAATCTGCTTGGGAAGGATTGGAAGCATGGGGGGAAGAACATAGTATCGCGCGTGGTGTTGGCGGTTATGACTATGTTCAATCAAATGAAGCGTCAGAATATACGACAAACGTTAGTGGTGCCGTGCAAAATGGTTTCAAAACAGTTTTTGGTGTTGGTTACTTATTGAAAGATGCCATCTCAGCAGCAGCTGACCAAAACCCTGACACACAATTCGGGATTATCGATGATGTGATCGAAGGCAAAGACAACGTCGTTTCAGCAACATTTAAAGACAACGAAGCAGCATACCTTGCAGGTTTTGCAGCAGCGTACACAACAAAAACAAACAAAGTCGGCTTCATCGGTGGTGAAGAAGGCGTCGTGATCGACCGTTTTGAAGCTGGTTTCGAAACAGGCGTTGCTGATGCAGCGAAAGCTCTAGGCAAAGATATCGAAGTTGTAACTGAGTACGCAGCATCATTTGGCGATCCTGCTAAAGGAAAAGCATTAGCAGCTTCAATGTACCAAGGTGGCGCGGATGTTATCTTCCATGCTTCAGGCGGTACAGGTGCGGGTGTCTTCCAAGAAGCAAAAGCAATCAACGAACAATTGAGCGATGCTGATCTTGAAGACAAAAAAGTTTGGGTAATCGGTGTAGATAGTGATCAACAAGACGAAGGTGCATTCAAATCAGCTGATGGTACAGATGACAACTTCACTTTGGCTTCAACATTAAAAGGTGTTGGTGCAGCAGTACAAGATATCTCAACACGTGCATTAGAAGATAACTTCCCTGGCGGCGAACACATCGTTTACGGCTTGAAAGATGGCGGCGTAGACATTACTGAAGGATACCTTTCAGATGATGCTAAAGCAGCGATCGAAACAGCGAAACAAGATGTGATCGACGGTAAAGTAGAAGTACCAGAAACACCAGAAGACTAATGTCGTCTTTTATGTAGTGGTTTTGCCCCAATCATGGGGCAAAATCATTATGTAAAAAAAGAGCGACTATCTTGATGAAAGCCTCAGGTTTTCATGAGGATAGTAATCTTCCAAAGCAATAGCCATTATTCATGTGATACATAATCGATAGCGAAGCGAATTAGAAAGTAAGGATGTGAGAAATTTGGCTGAGGAAAAATATGTTGTAGAAATGCGTCATATCACCAAAGAGTTTGGAACATTCAAAGCCAATGACGATGTCAACTTGCAAGTAAGGCCAGGAGAGATCCATGCACTGCTTGGAGAAAATGGAGCGGGCAAGTCAACCTTAATGAACATGTTGTCAGGATTATTGGAACCAACATCTGGCGAAATTTGGATGAATGGCCAAAAAGTGGCTGTCACCAGTCCAACGGCTGCCAACAAATTAGGTATCGGTATGGTCCATCAGCATTTTATGTTGGTAGACGCCTTTACTGTAACAGAAAATATCATTTTGGGCAGTGAGCCCAATCGATTCGGTTTCTTGGACCGTAAGAAAGCCCGTGCTGAAATCAAAAAAGTGTCTGAGCAGTATGGCTTATCTGTTGATCCTGATGCGTATGTCAGAGATATTTCTGTCGGCATGGAACAGCGGGTAGAAATCCTAAAAACATTGTATCGTGGTGCAGATGTCTTGATTTTTGATGAACCAACGGCAGTGTTGACACCACAAGAAATCGAAGAATTGATCACAATCATGCGCGGATTGGTCAAAGAAGGCAAATCGATTATTTTGATCACACATAAATTAGATGAGATCAAAGCAGTAGCAGATCGTTGTACCGTTATTCGTCGTGGTCAATGTATCGGTACGGTCAATGTCAAAGATGTCAGCTCTCAACAATTGGCCGACATGATGGTTGGTCGCTCGGTTTCCTTCAAAACACCGAAGAAAGCTGCAACACCGAAAGAAGTGGTGTTATCAGTTGAAAATCTAGTTGTCAAAGAAAACCGTGGACTAGAAGCAGTCAAGAACTTAAGTTTAGAAGTTCGTGCAGGTGAAGTACTGGGGATTGCCGGTATCGATGGTAATGGACAATCAGAATTGTTGCAAGCCATTACTGGGTTGAGGAAAGCCGAAAGCGGCAAGGTTTTATTGAATGGTGATGAGATCACCAATTTCAAACCGCGGAAAGTGACCGAGGCTGGAGTTGGGCATGTCCCAGAAGACCGCCACAAATTTGGCTTAGTATTGGATATGATGCTTTCTGAGAATATCGCGTTACAAACCTATTATCAAAAACCACTCAGTAATTATGGTGTGTTGGATTATGGTGAAATCAATGAGTTTGCGCGAGAGTTGATCAAAGAATTCGATGTTCGGACGGTCAATGAAATTGTCCCAGCCAAAGCATTATCCGGTGGGAACCAGCAAAAAGCCATTATTGCCAGAGAAATCAGTCGCGATCCAGATTTGCTGATCGTGGCCAACCCAACCCGTGGATTAGACGTGGGAGCCATTGAGTTCATTCATAAGCGTTTGATTGAACAACGAGATAAACTGAAAGCTGTCTTACTGGTCAGTTTTGAGCTAGATGAGATTTTGAATGTTTCAGACCGTATTGCTGTAATCCATGCTGGTGAAATCGTCGGTGTCGTTGATCCGAAAGAAACATCAGAAAAAGAATTAGGCTTGTTGATGGCTGGCTATTCCTTAGAAGAAGCCAGACGCGAGTTGCAAATGGAGGAAGTAGGTGGTTCTGTTGAATAATCGCAAAACACAAATACGCAATATCCTTGTACCGATCATTGCTGTATTGTTAGGGTTTATTTTAGGCGGCATTATCATGGCAGCCTTTGGGTATAGCCCGATTCTCGGCTATCAGCAAATGTTTAAAACGGTGTTTGTCAATGCACAAACAGGCGGGATCAATGCCCGCAATATCGGTGAGATTTTTGTAACAGCAGGGCCGTTGATTTTTACGGCTCTTGGTTTCGCAGTGGCGAATTCAGCTGGTTTCTTCAATATCGGGCTATCTGGTCAAGCGTTAGCTGGTTGGGTCGCTAGTATCTGGGTGGCGTTAGCCATGCCTGATGCGCCAAGATTGGTTGTTTTGCCATTGGCAATCATTGTGGGTGCCTTATGCGGGGCAATTGCTGCGGCTATTCCCGGCTTTCTAAGAGCATTCTTTGGTACCAGTGAAGTGATCGTGACGATTATGATGAACTATATTTTGTTGTATACAGGCAATCATTTGGTCAATAACGTGATGAATGAGTCTATGATCACGACGAAAGGTGTCACCAAGATGGTCGGCGACAATGCATCGCTGCAAACACCATTCTTGGCAAACTTGACCGATAATTCTCGCTTGAATTTAGGTATTTTCTTAGCATTGATTTTCCTAGTGTTGATTTGGTTCTTAATGAAGAAGACCACATTGGGGTATGAGATTCGGGCAGTTGGTCTGAATCCGAGTGCGTCCGAATATGCTGGTATGAGCAGCAAACGGACAATCATTATTTCTATGATCATTTCAGGTACATTGGCTGGTCTTGGTGGTGTCATTCAAGGACTGGGCACATTTGAAAACTTCTTTGTTCAAGGTTCGTCCCTAAGTATCGGGTTTGATGGAATGGCGGTATCCTTATTGGGCAGCGGCTCTTCTGTCGGCATTCTATTGTCTGCACTCTTATTCAGTATTTTGAAACTTGGTGGACAAGGCATGCAGTTTGCAGGCATTCCATCTGAATTGGTTGATGTCAATATCGCGATCATTATTTTCTTTGTTGCGATCAGCTTCGTGATTCGTTTTGTATTGGCGAAAGTATTTGATGGCAAAAAAGAAGTAGCAGTCGTTACAGATATTGAAGCCAAACCAAACAATCAAGATCAGGAAGGAGGAACTATCTAATGAATATTAGTTTAATTTCTTCTATTGTTACCCAAACGTTGATTTATGCGTCACCATTGATTTTGACTGCGTTAGGCGGGATCTTCTCTGAAAGAAGCGGGATCGTCAATGTAGGACTTGAAGGCATCATGGTGATGGGGGCCTTCAGTTCGATCGTCTTCAATATTGAGTTTGCGTCCCAATTTGGTGCGTGGACACCGTGGTTGGGCATGCTCGTTGGCGGACTCGTTGGTATGGTCTTTTCATTGCTGCATGCAGTGGCGACAATCAATTTCCGCGCCGATCATATCATCAGTGGTACGGTGATGAATTTGATGGCACCGGCTTTGGCAGTCTTCTTAGTCAAAGCTATTTACAATAAAGGGCAAACGGATAACATTCAACGGACGTTGGGTTATTTCAACTTTCCGATTTTGAAAGATATTCCAGTAATTGGACCTATTTTCTTTAACCAAACATTCTTGCCAGCATATGTTGCGATTTTGATCTCTATTATTGCTTGGTTCGTGATTTTCAAAACACGTTTTGGCTTACGGTTGCGTTCAGTTGGGGAACATCCTCAAGCAGCAGATACTTTAGGGATCAACGTGTATGCAATGCGTTATTCCGGCGTGTTGATTTCTGGTTTTCTTGGCGGCATGGGTGGTGCATTGTTTGCACAATCGATTGCCGGACGCTTTGCAGTAACAACGATTGCCGGTCAAGGGTTTATCTCAATGGCGGCAATGATCTTTGGGAAATGGAATCCTCTTGGTGCGATGGGGGCAGCGATTTTCTTCGGTTTCGCGCAAAACATCAGTATTGTCGGTGGCCAATTGCCACTGATTTCTTCCATTCCGGCTGTATATCTGCAAGCAGCACCATACGCATTGACGATCATTGTCTTAGTTCTTTTCCTTGGAAAAGCGGCAGGTCCGAAAGCGAACGGAAAGAATTACATTAAATCTAAATAATTTTCAGTATGAAAGGGTGGGGCTATGGGACATGAATGTGTTGCTGTGTCCTGCCCTTTTTCTATGGTGTTTGTTGAAATCGGCACCATAGATAAATAAGCAGTTCAGCAAATATTGCTTGAATTTAGTATGATAGGATTGAAAACAAAAAAGAAAGTAGGGAATGATTATGTTTAAACGGATACACTTGGTCGTCATGGACTCAGTCGGAATAGGTGAAGCACCTGATGCTGCAGATTTTGGTGATGTGGGATCAGATACATTAGGACATATTGCCAAAGAGGCTGGATTGACGATTCCTCATTTAGAACAACTTGGATTAGGGACAATCAGACCGTTAGCTGGCGTAAAAAATATAACGGACCATCAAGGGTATGCCACAAAATTAGAAGAAATATCAGTCGGGAAAGATACGATGACAGGTCACTGGGAGATCATGGGCTTGAATATCCAAAAACCTTTCCGCGTCTTTCCGGAAGGATTCCCCGAAGAACTATTAAAACAAATCGAGGATTTCTCTGGTCGCAAAGTGGTCTGCAACTTACCTTATTCAGGTACAGCTGTGATTGATGATTTCGGTGAACATCAAATGAAGACAGGAGACTTGATCGTCTATACTTCAGCAGATCCTGTCCTGCAGATTGCGGCCCATGAAGAGATCATTCCATTAGAAGAACTGTATCGTATTTGTCAATACGTGCGAGATATCACCAAGGATGAGCCATACATGATTGGCCGAATCATTGCCCGCCCGTATTTGGGTGAACCAGGCAACTTCACACGAACCAGCAATCGCCATGACTATGCCTTGGATCCATTTGGCCAAACGGTACTAGATTCATTGAAAGATGCTGGGAAAGATGTGATTGCTGTTGGAAAAATCAACGATATCTTTAACGGGCAAGGGATCACAGATTCTGTACGGACCAAGAGCAACATGGATGGCGTCGATCAGTTATTAAACGTGATGAAGCAAGATTTTACTGGTCTAAGCTTTACCAACTTGGTTGACTTTGATGCTTTATACGGACACCGTCGCGATGTGGTTGGGTATGCCCATGCCATTGAAGACTTTGATTTACGTATACCTGAAATACTGGATGCGATGGGTGAAGATGACCTGCTGTTGATCACCGCAGATCACGGAAACGACCCTACCTTCCCAGGAACAGATCATACGAGAGAGTATGTGCCTTTATTAGCGTATAGTAAACAATTCAAAGGACAAGGCGCTTTACCGCAAGGTCATTATGCGGATATTTCTGCAACAATCGCAGAAAACTTTGGGGTAGCTGCAACAGAAAATGGCGAAAGCTTTTTACATCATTTAAATTAGAGGTGAAGAAATGACAACATTGCAAGAGAAATTACAAGAAACAACAGCGTTTATCAAAGAAAGTGGTGTCGGAGAAGTTGAATTCGGCTTGATTTTGGGTTCAGGTCTTGGAGAGTTAGCGGATGAAATCAGCGATCCTATCATCTTGTCCTACAATGATATCCCGCATTTCCCAGTATCAACAGTCGTTGGTCACGCCGGACAATTGGTGTATGGCACGCTGGCAGGCAAAAAAGTATTGGCCATGCAAGGACGGTTCCATTATTATGAAGGTCATTCTATGCAAACAGTGACATATCCAGTTCGCGTCATGGCTGCTTTGAAGGCACATTCGTTAGTTGTAACCAATGCTTGCGGCGGAGTCAATGAAACATTCCAACCAGGAGATTTGATGCTGATTACCGACCAAATCAATTTTATGGGCGCCAATCCATTGATCGGTACCAATGATGAAGCGATGGGACCACGGTTCCCGGATATGAGTCAAGCCTATCATGTTGACTACCGCAATGCAGCCAAAGAAGTGGGTGCAGCCAAAGGATTGCATTTGAAAGAGGGCGTCTACATGGGCTTCTCCGGTCCAACGTATGAAACGCCAGCAGAGATTCGTTTTGCTCGTACGATTGGTGCAGATGCTGTTGGGATGTCAACAGTACCTGAAGTCATCGTGGCTGTACACAGCGGCTTAAAAGTATTAGGGGTTTCTTGTATCACCAACCTCGCTGCCGGTATGCAAGCAAGTTTGAATCATGAAGAAGTCGTTGAAACGACAGAACGTGTGAAAACAGAATTCAAATCATTGATCAAAGAAACGTTAGCCGTTTTATAAAGAAGTGAAGGAGAGAAAAAAATGAGTGTTCATATCGAAGCAAAAGCTGGTGAGATTGCTGATAAAATCCTATTGCCAGGTGATCCATTACGGGCCAAGTACATTGCAGAAACATTTTTAGAAGACCCAATCTGTTACAACAATGTGCGGGGGATGCTAGGCTACACTGGTGTCTATAAAGGAGAGCGTGTGTCTGTTCAAGGGACAGGAATGGGGATGCCATCGGCAACGATCTATGCCCATGAATTGATCAATTCTTATAGTGTGAAAAAATTGATTCGTGTCGGCACATGTGGCGCAATCTCAAAAGATGTTCATGTTAGAGACTTGGTGATTGCCCAAGCAGCAGCGACAAGTTCATCCATGGTGGCCAAAAACTTCCAAAGTTTTCATTTTCCACCGATTGCAGATTTTGACCTATTGCGCAAAGCGTATGAAACAGCAACGGCTTCTGGCTTTACGACCCACGTCGGCAATATTCTATCTGAAGATACATTTTACAAAGATGACATGACGGAAACACTGAAACTAGCAGAACTAGGTGTGATGGGCGTGGAAATGGAAGCAGCAGCCTTATATTATTTAGGTGCGAAATTCCATGTCCAAACCCTGGCCATTTGTACAGTGAGTGATCACATCATCACGGGGGAAGAAACAACAGCGGAAGAACGCCAAACAACGTTCAATGATATGATCAAAGTTGGTTTAGAAACTGCGATTGCCTAACCGATACACCAATAGCCGAAGAGTCCGCCTTTTAAGGTGGGCTCTTTTTGCATGCCAATAGTTGCACTTTCAGCAAAAAGTGGTTTAATTAAGAAGAACGATGTTAAGGAGATGAGCGAGTGAATAATTTTACGTTTCATGTGAGCACAGATATTCGTTTTGGGAAAGATCGGCTAAATGAATTGCCAGAAGTCCTGAATACCTATGGCAAACATGTCTTATTGGTCTATGGTGGCGGAAGTATCAAGAAGAATGGTCTTTATGATACCATCATGCAACAACTGACAGAAAACAAGAATCAAGTCACTGAATTATCTGGTGTGGATCCAAATCCACGAATCGAAACGGTGGCAGCTGGTGCGCAACTATGTCGTGAACATCAGATCGATGTCATTCTAGCTGTTGGTGGCGGATCGGTCATTGATTGCAGCAAGGTGATTGCTGGTGCAGCCCGCAGCGACCAAGAACCATGGGATCTTGTCTTGAATCGAAGTTATCAAGGCAGTGCCATTCCATTGGTGACGATTTTGACTTTGGCAGCTACGGGAAGTGAAATGAACCGCGGGGCAGTCATTTCTAACTTGGAGACCAAACAAAAATTGGGTGTCCACGGACCAAACTTCTTACCGAAAGTTTCTTTCTTGGATCCAACAACCACATTTAGCGTGAGTCGTTATCAAACAGCGGCGGGATCAGCAGATATTATAAGTCATTTGATTGAGAATTACTTTAGCACGACAGCAGATACCGATGTGCAAGACGGTGTAGCAGAAGGGTTAATGAAAGCAGTGATCAAAAACTTGCCGATTGCTTTAGATACACCTGATGATTATGATGCGCGGGCAAATTTGATGTGGGCGAGTACATTGGCCTTGAACGGCTTGACAGGCAGCGGAAAAGGCGGCGCGTGGTCGTGCCACCCAATGGAACATGAATTGAGTGCATTTTATGATATTACCCATGGTATTGGCTTGGCCATTCTTACCCCTCGCTGGATGCTGCATGTTTTGAATGAAGACACAGCACCTAAGTTGGCAAGATTTGCAAGAGAAGTCTTTGGGGTGCAAGAGTCAGTCCCTGAGATTGCAGCACGTATGGGTATCCAAAAGCTCTATGACTTCTTTATATCTTGCGGCATACCAATGACTTTACCGGAAGTTGGTATCGAAAATGAGCAGCATTTCGAGGAAATGGCTCAGCAAGCTGTGGCGTTTAGTTCAATCAGCAAAAATGCCTATGTACCGCTAAGTGTTGAAGATGTTATCGCCATTTACCAAGATGCATCAACTCCTTCTTCATATATGTAAAAAAAGCGCCATTCCACACGGGATGGCACTTTTTTTATTCTCTTTCGTAGGATAAGCGGTCAAGTAATGCTTGCGTGATCAGGTGATGCCCCGCAGCTGTCGGATGGACACCATCCTCACCCGTTAATGCTTGCGGTCCATGTTCAACAGCAGCTTCAGCAAACAAGCCGTCTAGAGGGACCAATTGGCAATGATATGTCGCAGCCAGCTTTCTTAAGACATGGATCTTTGGGTCGAGATCTATGCGCCAAGCGTTGCGGTCAGTTGGATAGGGCAAGACAAAGGGTTCTAATAGGAGGATGCGGGTGATCTTGTTCTCGGTCACTTTCTCAAGAATCTGCCGCAACGTATCCTCGAACTGTTGGGTTCGTTTGATAGAACCAAAATCAGTATCGCCTACATGATGCCAAGTGTCATTGATACCGATCATAAATACCAATACATCAGGCATCAAATCAAGACAATCCTCTTGCAATCGATTCAAAACGTCTAGAGATTGATTGCCACCGATGCCTCGGTTGTAAAAAGTAAATTGACCATGTGGATAAAGCTGATTTAGTTGCTCGGCAGTCATCTTTGCAAAGCCATGCCCTAAATCAAATGGGTCTTGCCGGTTTCGATCACAATCGGTAATGCTATCGCCTAGAAATAACCATGTATCCTGATGCTGAATCTTCATATATTCTCCTTTTCGCATACGCTTTCAGTATGAGGACTATTATAAGACAACCTTGGCTGAAAAGGAAACAAAAAAAACTGTTTCACTAAAAAGTGAAACAGTCATTGTGGGAAATATTATAAGTAATATTTTTTCGCAACTGTTAAATCGTCGTTCAATTCATAAACAAGCGGTTGACCAGTTGGGATTTCAAGATCCATGATATCTTCGTCTGAAATACCTTCGATATGTTTTGCTAATGCACGTAATGAGTTACCGTGTGCAGCAACTAAAACAGTTTTGTCATCTTTCAAAGCTGGAGCAATTTCGTCTTGCCAGAAAGGTAAAGCACGTTCTAGCGTCACTTTTAAGTTTTCTCCGCCAGGTACGTCGCGAGGGTCAAGCGTAGCATAACGACGGTCGTTTGCAGCAGAACCTTCATCAGTTGCTTCCATCAATGGAGGCAATACGTCATATGAACGACGCCAGATGTGTACTTGTTCGTCTCCGTATTTTTCGGCAGTTTCTTGTTTGTTTAAGCCTTGTAATTTACCATAGTGACGTTCGTTCAAGCGCCAAGATTTGATTGTTGGTACCCAAAGTTGATCAGAATATTCTAAAATGTAGTTACAAGTTTTGATTGCACGTGTTAGTACAGATGTGTAAGCTACATCAAATTCGATGCCAGCTTCTTTGATTTTACGTCCGCCTTCGATTGCTTCTTCGACACCTTCTGGCGCTAGATCAACATCAGCCCAACCTGTAAACTGGTTTAATTTGTTCCATTCGCTTAGTCCGTGACGAGAAAATACTAATTTTGGCATGTAAAACTCTCCTTTAGATAGTCGATATTTTTTCTGAAATTTTCAATTCCCTGTTTATTGTACACTCTTTCTCAAAGAATTTCCATGATTTTAACGGAAAAGCTCATTGAAATTAAAGAACTACATAAAAAAATAAAAAAAGAGGCCTTTAAGGGGGAGCCTCTTTGGGTCAAGATAATAATTTCTGCCATTCATCTTCTGGTAGCTTTATGTACTTATAACATGTACCTACAGAAACATTGCATTTGGTAGAAATAAATTGGATGGTTTCTTTCTTTTCGTAATACAGATGGCGAATCTTCTTGACTGTTTTGGGATCGATTTTTGGACGTCCACCAATTTTGCCTTTTTTGCGGGCATTGTTCAAGCCCACTAATGTCCGTTCTTTGATCAATGCACGTTCCATGACCGCAAGCCCTTCCATTAGATTGAAATAAATATGGCCCATCGGTTGACTTGTATCGATGTTCTCTTGAAGAGAAACGAGGTGTATCTGTTTATTCTTCAATAATTCAGTTAATTCAGTCAATTGTCTAGTGGTTTTGCCGATTCGATGAAGTTCTGAGACTACGAGCATATCACCAGGTTGCATACGGGCTGCCACGGACTCTAAGGTATGACGTTCATCATTTTCTTCGAGTGAATGTGTATCGTGAAAAAACTCGTGACAACCAAATTGTTTCAATTTGATCAACTGTTCACTTGCGTCGTTATCCATAATCGTAGTGCGGGCGTAGCCAATGACTTTCATAGGTCCCCTGCCTTTCTTTTTATTAAAATATAGCATAATCCATGTATAAACGATAGGGCAATTTGCACAAAAAATAAAATATGTGATTTTTTGTGAATAAAAGAGGGTGGTTTTCCCCTCTGTTATTCACGAACATGGCTTGCAGCAGGTCCATCTGGTTGACCAACGATGATCGTGTGGACCATATCCAAGAATAAACCGTGTTCCACCACGCCCACTGTGCTGTCTAAATCAGCAGCCAGTGCTTCTGGGTCTGTGATGCTTTGCAAATGAAGATCAATGATATAGTTATGGCAATCCGTTTTGACAGGTGTCCCATCTTCAGCGGTGCGCAGTTTTGGCTGATAGCCTTTCTTTTCAAAAAGGTTGAATACTTGCTGGCTGCCGTAAGGGATGACCTCCACAGGTAATGGGAAAGCACCTAGTGTATCGACCATTTTCGACTCATCTACGATCCACAATACTTTTTTCGAATAAGTGGCGACGATTTTTTCAAATAGCAAAGCAGCGCCGCCGCCTTTGATGCCATGATAATCACTGCTGATTTCATCCGCACCATCGATCGTCAAGTCGACAACATCCACTTCATCAATGGTACGAACTGGAATACCTAAAGATTCAGCTTGTTTTTTTGACGCGAAAGAAGTAGGTACACCAATGATCGATAACTGCTCTTCTTTCACGCGGCGTCCAAGTTCTTCAATCATATAGTAAGCTGTAGAACCCGTACCTAGTCCTACTACCATGCCATCTTTTACATAACCGGCTGCCTCAATGCCGACCATTTCTTTTAAATTCATTTTTTACCCGCCTTTACACATTCATTTGATGCTTTCTATTATAATAGAAGAAGCGAGAAAAAGAACGTCCGAATCAAAATAATTTTTTGTTGGATGAATTTAGACTGCGAAGGTAAAAAAGGGGCGGACAAACAGTTGACAGCCTGGCTCAAGCATGGTATTCTATCAAAGGTGCTTTATCTACAGGTCTCTCGATGGAGACGTGCTGACTGTCTATCAAAGCATAGTTTGATACGAATGCAGGAACTGCATTATTTTTTATCGCAAAAAAAGAACCACCTGGATGTGTGGGACTATAAAGCGAATCAAGGAAGGAGGACAACTAGGGATGCCTACAATTAATCAATTAGTACGTAAACCTCGTAAATCCAAGGTTGAAAAATCAAATTCACCAGCATTGAACAAAGGATATAACAGTTTCAAGAAAGCTCAAACGAATGTTAACTCACCTCAAAAGCGTGGGGTAGCTACTCGTGTGGGAACAATGACACCGAAAAAACCGAACTCGGCTCTACGTAAATATGCACGTGTTCGTTTGTCAAACTTGATTGAAGTGACAGCTTATATTCCAGGTATTGGTCATAACTTACAAGAACATAGCGTGGTATTGCTACGTGGTGGACGTGTAAAAGACTTACCAGGGGTACGTTACCATATCGTTCGTGGTGCATTGGATACAGCCGGCGTTAACGACCGTAAACAATCTCGTTCTAAATATGGAACAAAACGTCCTAAAGCTTAATCTTTAACATATAACGATCAAATGAATCGTATTTAAATCAGAACTGATATTTCGGAAGGAGGAGTTACGGATGCCTCGTAAAGGTCCTGTTGCAAAACGTGATGTTTTACCAGATCCTATTTATAACTCAAAATTAGTAACTCGTTTGATCAACCGTGTAATGGTTGATGGTAAACGCGGTGTTGCTGCAAATATTATCTATAATGCTTTTGGCATTATCAAAGAATCTACAGGTAATGATCCATTGGAAGTTTTCGAACAAGCAATGAAAAACATTATGCCTGTATTGGAAGTTAAAGCTCGTCGTGTCGGCGGATCTAACTACCAAGTCCCTGTAGAAGTACGTCCAGAACGTCGTACAACTTTAGGTTTGCGTTGGGTCGTTAACTACGCACGTTTGCGTGGCGAACACACAATGGAAGAACGTTTAGCGAAAGAAATCATGGATGCTGCCAACAACACTGGTGCTTCTGTGAAAAAACGCGAAGACACACACAAAATGGCGGAAGCCAACCGCGCATTTGCTCACTATCGTTGGTAAGATCCTCACTGCTTTTTAATTGAAGGTACTGAGATACGACCTTAACGCAAGTTAAGTATGAATGAGAGGGGAACAACCTAGAATGGCAAGAGAATTTTCGCTAGAAAAAACTCGTAATATCGGAATCATGGCCCACGTTGATGCTGGTAAAACAACAACAACTGAACGTATCCTTTATTACACTGGTAAAATCCATAAAATTGGTGAAACACATGAAGGTGCTTCTCAAATGGACTGGATGGAACAAGAACAAGAACGCGGAATCACAATCACTTCTGCTGCGACAACTGCGCAATGGAAAGAAAACCGCGTAAACATCATCGACACACCAGGACACGTGGACTTCACAATCGAAGTGCAACGTTCATTGCGTGTATTAGATGGTGCTGTAACAGTTTTGGACTCACAATCAGGTGTTGAACCCCAAACTGAAACAGTATGGCGTCAAGCGACAGATTACCGCGTACCACGTGTTGTTTTCTGTAACAAAATGGACAAGATTGGTGCAGACTTCTTATACTCTGTATCTACTTTACATGACCGCTTGCAAGCAAACGCGCATCCAATCCAATTACCAATTGGTGCGGAAGATGACTTCGTCGGTATCATCGACTTAGTTAAAATGAAAGCTGAAATGTATACAAATGACTTAGGAACTGAAATCCAAGAGACTGAAATTCCTGAAGATTATATCGAATTAGCTGAAGAATGGCGCGAAAAATTAATCGAAGCTGTTGCTGATACTGACGAAGAACTAATGATGAAATTCTTGGACGGTGAAGAAATCACTGAAGCAGAATTGAAAGCTGGTATCCGTCAAGCAACGTTAACAGTTGACTTTTTCCCTGTACTTTGTGGATCTGCCTTCAAAAACAAAGGGGTTCAAATGATGTTGGATGCAGTCATTGACTATCTTCCTTCACCACTTGATGTTCCTGCGATCAAAGGGATCAATCCTAAGACAGACGAAGAAACTGATCGTCCAGCTGACGATGAAGCACCATTTGCTTCATTGGCATTTAAAGTAATGACTGACCCATTCGTAGGTCGTTTGACATTCTTCCGTGTGTATTCAGGTGTCTTGAACTCTGGATCATATGTCTTGAATGCATCAAAAGACAAACGCGAACGTATCGGTCGTATCCTGCAAATGCATGCCAACACACGTGCTGAGATCCAAACGGTTTACTCAGGCGATATCGCGGCAGCAGTTGGTTTGAAAGATACAACAACAGGCGATACATTGTGTGATGAAAAATCACCAGTTATCCTTGAATCAATCGAATTCCCAGAACCAGTTATCGAAGTCGCTGTTGAACCTAAATCAAAAGCTGACCAAGATAAAATGGGGATTGCTTTACAAAAACTTGCTGAAGAAGATCCATCATTCCGTGTGGAAACAAACGCTGAAACTGGCGAAACTGTTATTGCTGGTATGGGAGAACTTCACTTGGACGTCTTAGTTGACCGTATGCGTCGCGAATTTAAAGTTGAAGCAAACGTAGGTGCGCCTCAAGTTTCTTATCGTGAAACATTCCGTGCAGCAACACAAGCGGAAGGTAAATTTGTACGTCAGTCTGGTGGTAAAGGTCAATACGGTCACGTATGGGTCGAATTTACACCAAACGAAGAAGGTAAAGGCTTCGAATTCGAAAACGCGATCGTCGGTGGTGTGGTTCCTCGTGAATACATCCCAGCGGTTGAAAAAGGTCTTGAAGACTCAATGGCAAACGGTGTATTAGCCGGTTATCCATTAGTAGACATCAAAGCAAAACTTTATGATGGTTCATACCATGATGTCGATTCAAGTGAAACTGCCTTCCGTGTTGCAGCATCTATGGCTTTACGTGCTGCTGCTAAGAAAGCAAACCCAGTTATTCTTGAACCTATGATGAAAGTTGTTATCACTGTCCCTGAAGATTACTTAGGTGATGTAATGGGTCACGTAACAGCACGTCGTGGACGTGTAGAAGGAATGGAAGCACATGGTAATTCACAAATCGTGAATGCAATCGTACCATTGGCTGAAATGTTCGGCTATGCAACTACATTACGTTCATCAACACAAGGTCGCGGTACGTTCATGATGACATTTGATCACTATGAAGATGTACCAAAATCTGTTCAAGAAGAAATCATCAAGAAAAACGGCGGCAAAGCTGAATAATTGATGAAACGATACGAAATTCATCAAAACGCTATATTTTTTTGAGAGTTTCGTGTACAATATTATCGATGATAAGGGATGGGGAGCATCTGCTCCCTACCTATCAAAATATAAAAATAATCTTTTTTTTAGGAGGAACATTTTAAAATGGCAAAAGAAAAATTTGACCGTTCTAAACCCCACGTTAACATTGGTACGATCGGACACGTTGACCATGGTAAAACTACACTTACAGCTGCAATCACAACTGTATTAGCTAAAAAAGGCTTGGCAAAAGCATCTGCTTATGACCAAATCGATGGCGCTCCAGAAGAACGCGAACGCGGAATCACTATCTCTACAGCGCACGTTGAGTATGAAACAGAAGCACGTCACTATGCTCACGTTGACTGCCCAGGACACGCGGACTACGTTAAAAACATGATCACTGGTGCTGCTCAAATGGACGGCGCGATCTTAGTAGTATCTGCTGCTGATGGTCCTATGCCTCAAACACGCGAACACATCTTGTTATCTCGTAACGTTGGTGTACCATACATCGTTGTTTTCTTAAACAAAATGGATATGGTCGATGACGAAGAATTACTTGAATTAGTTGAAATGGAAGTTCGTGACTTATTGTCAGAATATGACTTCCCAGGCGACGATGTTCCTGTAATCGCTGGTTCTGCTTTGAAAGCTCTTGAAGGCGAAGAATCATACGAAGAAAAAATCTTAGAATTGATGGCTGCAGTTGACGAATACGTTCCAACTCCAGAACGTGACACTGACAAACCATTCATGATGCCAGTCGAAGACGTATTCTCAATCACTGGACGTGGTACTGTTGCTACAGGCCGTGTGGAACGTGGACAAGTTCGCGTTGGTGATGAAGTTGAAATCGTTGGTATTGCTGAAGCAACTGCGAAAACAACTGTAACTGGTGTTGAAATGTTCCGTAAATTGTTAGACTATGCTGAAGCAGGGGATAACATTGGTGCATTACTACGTGGTGTAGCTCGTGAAGACATCCAACGTGGACAAGTATTAGCTAAAGCTGGTACAATCACACCTCATACAAAATTTAAAGCTGAAGTTTACGTTTTAACAAAGGAAGAAGGCGGACGTCACACTCCTTTCTTCACTAACTACCGTCCTCAGTTCTACTTCCGTACAACTGACGTAACTGGTGTTGTTGAATTACCAGAAGGCACTGAAATGGTTATGCCTGGTGATAACGTAACAATCGACGTTGAATTGATCCACCCAATCGCTATCGAAGACGGAACTCGTTTCTCTATTCGTGAAGGCGGACGTACTGTTGGTTCAGGCGTTGTAACTTCAATCCAAGCTTAATTAGATTGAATCAAAAAGCAGAAGCGCATGCGCTTCTGCTTTTTTTGCGTTATTTCGTTAAATGCTGATCTTTCAAAAATTGATCAAATCCTTGATCGGGTGTATGGCTGTAGAAACCAGCGAATTTGTCAGACCATGTTTTTGTCTCTCTGGCTTCCCCGAAGGCAGTCATGGTTTTATCATAAGCTGTGATGAGTTCAGTAGAGTAAGGCTGATAGCCATTGTAATGGATGACTGCTGTTTCAGGTAATCTCGGTTTGACCTTCATCTCAACGATGGGTTTACCGATACTTAACCCAGCAACTGGATAAACATAGTCTGGTAAATGAAGCAAATCGGCAATTTTTTGACTATCTTTTCTGACACTGCCGGAGATGACGGTACCCAAACCTAGAGACTCGGCAGCAATTGATGCAGATTGCAATGCGATACTCGCATCTGTGGTAGCAATCAAAAGCGGTTGATAGCCTTCGTCAATCAAATACGGGGTGTCCTTCCTATCGGCGACTTGTTTGGTCCGTTGCAAGTCTGCCAAAAACAGCAAGAAAACAGAACTTGCAGCGATATGCGGGTTACCTGGATTCCAGGCGACCAGTTGTTCGCGAATCGTAGGATCGTCAATCACGATGATTGAATACGCCTGGCCGTTCATCCAACTTGGTGCTTGGCGCGCTGCTTGTAAAATTGCTTGCAGTTGTTCATTTGGCAGTTGATGATCGGTATCGAATTGGCGGTATGTTCGGTGGTTTTGTAAAAGTTTAATGGTTTCGTTCATTTGATTGCTCCTTTAGTTGGGTTGTGATTGTTCGAAAACGCTCTATAAATAAGGCCTGTTCATCTGCTGCTAATCGCGTGTAATTGATACGTAAAGCACTTGTTTCATTGCTAAAGAGAAACGCTGGGGCAATCAACAGGTTGTGGCGCAAGAAAACCTGCCAATCACTGCGGCGCAAAGGGGCATGACGCCAACGGAGCCAGAAATAAAGCCCGCCTTTGATTGATTGCCATTGCCAATCCTCTCTGAAAGGCAAAAGTGCAGCCTCAAGTGCTGCTTTTCTTTCGGACATCTCTTGCAACAGTACATGCTGTTGAGAAACATAAGCGGGAGATTGCAACGCGATATTTGCCAACATTTGTGGAAAGATCGTTGTATCGATAGCCATACGCCGTTTGGCTTGTGCAAATTGCTCTGCCAAGGCTTCAGGGGCCAATAGCCAACCGATTTTGATCGTGGATCCCAGCAGTTTTGATAAAGACCCTAAATAAATGACCGTTTCAGGGGCCAATGCCTTCAGTTTAGGTGGTGTCTCGGTCAATGCCAACTCGCCAAACACATCATCTTCAATAATTGGTACTTGATAACTTTGGCAGAGAGAAATAATCGTCTTGCGGCGGTTCAAGCTCATCGTATGGCCCGTTGGATTTTGATAACTCGGGTTCAAATAGACGAACTTGATTTTCCTTTCCTTCAACGCTCGAGCCAATGCATTCGGCAACATGCCTTCATCATCTTGTGGAATGCCGACCAATTGCACGTTCATCGTTGAAAAAAGTGGCAAAGAAAATAGAAAAGATGGATCTTCAGTCGCGATACAATCGCCAGCGTGCAGCAATACTTGCATCAATAGGGTGATACCTTGCGTAGAGCCAGCTGTGATCACCAACTTTTGCCCATTTGCAGACAAACCGAAGGCGTCGACCAAATGGCGCAGCAATGTGTCTTCTAACGGCCGATAACCTGAAGGTGTTACCTGTTGATGTTCTGTCCGAATGTCTTCCCAAGTAAAAGCGGGGAAAGCGAAATCTGGAATCAACGCAGGCGGTAAATCGCCAGTATATAAATCTAACACATGCGGTTGTTGACGCAATTGTTGGATCTCGGTGACAAATGGGTCTTGCTGCAAATAAGGACTGTCTAGAGACGCCCGTAAGTATGACAGTGGCGCTTGCCTACTGCCCCAACGCCCTTCTAAGACTTTGGATCCGCTGCCTTGTTTTCTGGAGATCCAGCCAAGACTTCTCAGTTCATCTAATGCTTTGACAACTGTGGAGCGATTCACAGCAAAACGAGCTGCGAGTTCTCTTTCTGGCGGCAAACGATCACCGGGACCATATGTGCCGCTTTGAATTTGGTCAATGAAATAGGTAACGATCTGTTGATAAAACGGCTGCTGGCTCGTTTTATCGACTGTGAATGTCATAGCGACCCACCTTTCTATAATTGGATGGTTCTAAAATAAGCCAAATGGCTCTTTTCGTCAAGAGGGAGATTGTCTATACTGGGAAAAAAGGAGTGGATGTACATGAAAAAAGTTTTAACGATCGCCGGTTCTGATTCAACTGGTGGTGCTGGAATAGAAGCAGATTTGAAGACATTTCAAGAGTACGGGACTTTCGGGTTCGCCTCTTTGGCGTCGATCGTCACAATGGACCCAACGATAGGGTGGCAACATGAGGTCACATCCATCACAGCTGAGCTGTTGGAGAAGCAATTGATTTCTGCTTTAGCAGGAGAAGCAATGGATGCCGTCAAAACAGGGATGATGGGAAATGAAGAAAATATCAAAGTCGCTGCGCGCGTGATTAAAGCGCATCAAATCAAACAAGTCGTGATTGATCCTGTGATTGCTTGTAAAGGAACAGCAAATATTTTGCAGCCGAAAAGTGTGGATGCCATTATTACAGATTTGCTGCCGTTAGCTGATATTGCCACACCTAATTTAGTGGAAGCGGGGATTCTATCAGGATTGGGCGATCTGGAGACAGTGGATGACATGAAAGCAGCGGCCGAAAACATTTATCGATTGGGCGCAAAACATGTCGTCGTAAAAGGCGGGCATCGTCTTCAGGCTGATCAAGCAGTGGATATCTTCTATGATGGAAAGCAATTCACCGTTTTAGCAGGTGAACGCATTGATTCAGATTTTAACCACGGTGCGGGTTGTACATTCTCAGCTGCGATTGCTGCAGGATTAGCCAAAGGGTGGACAGTCCTTGAAAGTGTCCAAACTGCCAAAGCATTTGTTGCAGCCGCGATCAAGCAAGGTGTCTTGATCAATCCATATGTAGGACATGTCTGGCACGGCGCGTATAATCAAGCAGAAAGAAGGATGGATCATGCGTAATGGGAAAATTCAACGTATTGTATTAGTGGCCCTTTTTACAGCCTTGACTGTGATTGGCACGATGATTAAAATCCCATTGCCTACGGGAGCGTTTGTTCATTTAGGAAATGCGGTGTTACTAATAGCTGTTTTATTGCTAGGATACAGCAATGGCTCCCTTGCAGGTGGTCTTGGATTCGCAATCTTTGATCTCCTAAACGGATATGCAACGGAAGCCCCTTATTTTATTCTGGAAAGTTTCGTTGTCGGCGCAGCTGCCTATGGTGCTTTCCGACTATTTAAAAAGAAACCGCAGCATGTCTGGCAGCTGATCGTGATCGGTGTCGTGACGGGGCTGGCGAAGTTGCTGATGACACAAGGGAAGAATACTGTGATGCTATGGTATCTTGGCAGTTCATTTTCAAGTGCTTGGGCAGCTGCTTTGCTCAAGCTGCCAGCGACGATCATCAATGTCAGTGTCACGATTCTTTTAGTGGCTATTCTATATTTCCCCTTAAAAAAAGCAATAGACAGAGCATTTCGTCAACATATATAGATGAAAAAAAAAGAGCACAATGCTCTTTTTTTATTTTATGATTGTTTGATAAGAAAATTTTCAGAAATAAATACAAAAGAATCCTTGGTTTTCAATAAAAAAAGCTTGCAATCAATGTTTATCCGTAATATAATCATAAAGGTGCTGTTTACGTAAAATGCGTAAGTCACACTGGCAGCAAAGAAATTTCTGCCGGCTACGAAACGAGAGGTTGCGACACGCCCGGACGCTTTGCCATGGACGAGCGTGACGGAAAATTTTCGTGGAGCTATGTCTACTTTTCAAAATAGGCGAAGGAGGGAAAACAATGGCAAAACAAAAAATTCGTATCCGTTTAAAAGCGTATGAACATCGTATTTTAGATCAATCAGCGGATAAAATCGTAGAAACTGCAAAAAGAACTGGAGCTGGCGTATCTGGTCCAATTCCATTACCAACTGAACGCAGCTTGTACACGATCATCCGTGCGACGCACAAATACAAAGATTCACGCGAACAATTCGAAATGCGGACACACAAACGTCTAATCGACATTGTGAATCCAACACCAAAAACAGTTGATGCTTTAATGAAGCTTGACTTGCCAAGCGGTGTAAATATTGAAATCAAACTATAATAATTAAGATGGAGGTGTAATCATGACCAAAGGAATCTTAGGGAAAAAAGTGGGAATGACACAAATCTTCACTGAATCTGGCGAGTTGATTCCAGTAACTGTAGTTGAAGCTACTGCTAACGTAGTACTACAAGTGAAAACAATCGAAAATGACGGCTACGAAGCAATTCAAGTCGGTTACCAAGATAAACGTGAAGTTTTGGCAAACAAACCTGCGAAAGGTCATGTTGCGAAAGCAAACACGGCTCCTAAGCGCTTCATTCGCGAATTTAAGAATGTAGAGCTTGAGGGCTTAGAAGTAGGATCAGAAATCAAAGTTGATATTTTTGAAGCAGGAGACATCATCGATGTTACCGGCACGTCAAAAGGTAAAGGATTCCAAGGCGTTATCAAACGTCACGGACAAAGCCGCGGCCCAATGGCTCACGGATCTCGTTACCACCGTCGTCCTGGATCAATGGGTCCAGTCGCACCTAACCGTGTATTCAAAAATAAACGTCTAGCTGGCCGTATGGGTGGCGATCGCATCACGATCCAAAACTTGGAAATCGTACGCGTAGACGCAGAACGCAACGTTATTCTGATCAAAGGAAACGTTCCTGGCGCGAAAAAATCATTGATTACAATCAAATCAGCTGTGAAAGCTAAATAAGCAGATAGGAAGAAAGGAGGAACTAAGGAATGCCGAATGTAGCATTATTCAAACAAGATGGAAGCCAAAATGGCGAAATTACATTGAACGAAGAAATCTTCGGAATTGAACCAAATGAAACAGTTGTCTATGATGCAATCATCATGCAACGTGCTTCATTAAGACAAGGAACACACGCTGTGAAAAACCGCAGTGCCGTTCGTGGCGGTGGCCGTAAACCATGGCGCCAAAAAGGAACTGGTCGTGCCCGTCAAGGTTCGATCCGCTCACCACAATGGCGTGGAGGTGGCGTAGTCTTCGGACCAACACCACGTTCATATAGCTACAAACTTCCAAAAAAAGTTCGTCGCTTAGCAATGAAATCTGTATTATCAGAGAAAGTTGCTTCAAATAACTTGGTAGCAATCGAAGGATTAAGCTTTGATGCACCAAAAACAAAAGAATTCAAACAAGTTCTTGCTAACTTGACAATTGATTCTAAAGTATTGGTAGTTCTAGAATCTGAAAACGACTTTGCCGCTTTATCAGCGCGCAACTTGTCAAAAGTTTCTGTAGTAACTGCTGATAACATCAGTGTTCTAGATATCGTTTCTAGCGATAAATTATTAGTAACACAAACTGCTCTTACTCAGATCGAGGAGGTGCTTGCATAATGAACTTACTAGACGTTATTAAACGCCCAGTGATCACTGAAAAGTCAATGCTTGCCATGGATGACAAGAAATACACTTTTGAAGTGGACACAAGAGCAAACAAAACTTTAGTAAAACAAGCTGTAGAAGCTGCCTTTGACGGCGTGAAAGTGGCTAACGTGAATATCATCAACGTTCGTCCTAAATTCAAACGCATGGGTAAATATGCAGGATATACAAAAAAACGTCGCAAAGCTATTGTGACTTTAACTGAAGGTTCAAAAGAAATTACAATTTTCGAAGCTGCTGAATAAGTAGTCTACGTATAAATTTTACATGGGAGGGAAAAAGACGTGGCGATTAAAAAGTACAAACCTACCACGAACGGCCGTCGTAATATGACAAGTTCTGATTTCGCTGAAATCACAACTTCAACACCAGAAAAAACATTGTTAGCTCCTTTGAAAAACAATGCTGGTCGTAACAACAACGGACGTATCACGGTTCGTCATCAAGGTGGCGGTCACAAACGTCAATACCGTATAATCGATTTCAAACGTAACAAGGACAACGTCGTTGCTACAGTTAAAACGATTGAATATGATCCAAACCGTTCTGCTAACATCGCGTTAGTACATTACGAGGATGGAGTAAAAGCATACATCTTAGCACCTAAAGGATTAGAAGTTGGCACTAAGATCGTTTCTGGTCCAGAATCAGATATCAAAGTAGGTAACGCATTACCACTAGAAAACATTCCAGTTGGTACAGTTATCCACAATATCGAAATGAAACCTGGCAAAGGCGGACAATTGATCCGTTCAGCTGGTACAAGTGCACAAGTACTTGGTAAAGAAGGAAAATACGTCTTGATTCGCTTGAACTCAGGCGAAGTACGAATGATCTTGGCAACTTGCCGTGCAACGATCGGTGCTGTTGGTAACGAACAACACGAATTGATCAACATCGGTAAAGCTGGACGTTCTCGTTGGATGCGCAAACGCCCAACTGTTCGTGGTAGCGTAATGAACCCTAACGATCACCCACACGGTGGTGGTGAAGGTAAAGCACCAATCGGACGCAAAGCACCAGTTTCTCCTTGGGGACAACCTGCTCTTGGGTACAAAACACGTAATAAAAAAGCAAAATCTGACAAACTTATCGTTCGTCGTAAAACGAAGTAATATTTATGACCGTGTGTCACATATTTTGAGAGGAGGTACACCATGGGTCGTAGTTTGAAAAAAGGACCTTTCGTCGATGATCATTTGATGAAAAAGGTTGAAGCACAAGAAGGCGCCGAAAAGAAAAAAGTGATCAAAACTTGGTCACGTCGTTCCACAATTTTCCCGAATTTTATCGGATATACTATCGCAGTATATGATGGACGGAAACATGTACCAGTTTACATCCAAGAAGACATGGTAGGACACAAATTAGGTGAATTTGCACCAACAAGAACTTATCGCGGACATGCTGCCGATGATAAGAAAACAAGACGCTAATTTTGAGGGGAGGATATCCAAAAATGGCAGAACAAATTACATCAGCGAAAGCAACTGCTAAAACAGTCCGCGTTTCTCCTCGCAAATCACGTCTAGTTATTGACTTAATCAGAGGAAAAAGCGTTGCTGAAGCAATCGCGATCTTAAAGTTCACACCAAACAAAGCTGCAGGAATCATCGAGAAAGTCTTGATGTCAGCTATCGCTAATGCAGAAAATAATTTTGACTTAGATGTTGAAAACTTGATCGTTTCTGAAGCATTCGTTAACGAAGGACCAACTATGAAACGGTTCCGTCCACGTGCGAAAGGTTCAGCATCACCAATCAACAAACGTACAAGTCATATTACTGTAGTCGTATCAGAAAAATAAGGAGGGACAATCAGTGGGTCAAAAAGTACATCCAATTGGAATGCGCGTAGGCATCATCCGTGACTGGGATGCTAAATGGTATGCTGAAAAAGAGTATGCTGAATTTCTACACGAAGATTTGAAAATCCGTAAATTTATCGCATCTAAACTTGCTGATGCCGCAGTGTCAACAATTGAAATCGAACGCGCAGCAAACCGCGTAAACATTTCAATCCACACAGCGAAACCAGGTATGGTTATCGGTAAAGGCGGATCTGAAGTCGAAAACCTAAGAAAAGAATTAAACAACTTAACTGGCAAACGAGTACACATCAACATCGTTGAAATCAAAAAGCCAGATTTAGATGCTAAATTAGTGGGCGAAGGAATTGCACGTCAATTAGAAAACCGTGTTGCTTTCCGTCGTGCACAAAAACAAGCGATCCAACGCACAATGCGTTCAGGCGCTAAAGGAATCAAAACACAAGTTTCTGGTCGTCTAAACGGTGCCGATATTGCCCGTTCAGAAGGTTATTCAGAAGGAACTGTTCCACTTCATACATTACGTGCGGATATTGATTACGCATGGGAAGAAGCAGATACAACATACGGAAAACTAGGAGTTAAAGTGTGGATTTATCGTGGAGAAGTTCTTCCAACTAAAAAAAACACTGAGAAAGGAGGGAAATAATCATGTTAGTACCTAAACGTGTGAAACACCGTCGTGAGTTCCGTGGTAAAATGCGCGGTGAAGCAAAAGGCGGCAAAGAAGTAGCTTTCGGTGAATACGGCTTACAAGCTGTTGAATCTCACTGGATCACTAACCGCCAAATTGAAGCATCTCGTATCGCCATGACTCGTTATATGAAACGTGGCGGGAAAGTATGGATCAAAATTTTCCCTCACAAATCATATACATCAAAAGCTATTGGCGTTCGTATGGGTAAAGGTAAAGGGGCTCCAGAAGGATGGGTATCACCAGTTAAACGTGGAAAAATCATGTTTGAAATCGCCGGTGTTCCTGAAGAAGTTGCGCGTGAAGCGTTACGTCTTGCTTCTCACAAATTACCTATGAAAACGAAAATCGTAAAACGTGAGGAAATGGGTGGTGAATCGAATGAAGGTTAAAGAAATCAGAGAATTAACCACTGCCGAAATGCTAGATCAAGAAAAACAATTGAAAGAAGAATTGTTTAATCTTAGATTCCAATTAGCAACGGGTCAATTAGAAAACACTGCACGTATCAAAGAAGTACGTAAATCGATTGCACGCATCAAAACTGTATTGCGTGCACAAGCTAAGTAATAGTGGAAGGAGGCCATTTAGCGTATGACTGAAGAAAGAAATCAACGCAAAGTTTACCAAGGTCGCGTGGTATCCGACAAAATGGATAAAACCATTACTGTTGTTGTTGAAACAAAGAAAAACCACCCTATCTACGGAAAACGTCTGAACTATTCTAAGAAATACAAAGCACACGATGAAAACAACGAAGCAAAAGTTGGCGATATCGTGAAAATTATGGAAACTCGTCCATTATCAGCTACGAAACGTTTCCGTCTAGTAGATATTGTTGAAAAGGCAGTGATTATCTAATCACACGAGATTTTCCTATATAGATTATGAATTGCAAAATCTGAAAGGAGGATACACATCGTGATCCAAGCAGAAAGCCGATTAAGAGTAGCGGACAACTCAGGTGCCCGTGAAATTCTAACGATCAAAGTCCTTGGCGGATCTGGTCGCAAAACTGCCAATATTGGTGATGTGATCGTTGCTACGGTCAAACAAGCAACGCCAGGTGGGGTTGTCAAAAAAGGTGACGTCGTTAAAGCCGTTATCGTTCGTACAAAATCAGGAGCACGTCGTACAGACGGTTCTTATATCAAATTCGATGAAAATGCTGCGGTAATTATCCGTGATGATAAGAGCCCTCGTGGAACTCGTATCTTTGGCCCAGTGGCCCGCGAATTGCGTGAAGGCAACTTCATGAAGATCGTTTCCCTAGCACCAGAAGTATTGTAATAGTGAGTCTTATCTAAAGGAGGTGCGAAACAAACATGTTTGTTAAAAAAGGCGATAAAGTTAAAGTTATCACTGGTAAAGACAAAAACAAAGAAGGCGTTGTGCTAGCAGCGTTTCCTAAAAAAGACAAAGTCGTTGTTGAAGGTGTCAATGTCGTGAAAAAACACCAAAAACCTTCTCAAACTGCTCCTCAAGGCGGAATCGTTGAAATGGAAGCACCCATTCATGTTTCAAACGTGATGGTGGTTGATCCTTCGAACGGTGAAGCAACACGTGTAGGTTACAAAGAAGTTGACGGCAAAAAAGTCCGCGTTTCTAAAAAAACCGGCGAAGTTCTTGATAAATAATCAGATGAAGGAAGGAGGGGCTAACAGATGAACCGCCTTAAAGAAAAATATTCAAAAGAAGTTGTCCCATCATTAATGGACAAATTTAACTACAGCTCAATCATGGAAGCACCAAAAGTTGATAAAATCGTTATCAACATGGGTGTGGGTGATGCTGTGTCAAACGCAAAAAACTTAGACAAAGCTGTTGAAGAATTGCAATTGATCTCCGGTCAAAAACCATTGATCACCAAAGCGAAAAAATCAATCGCTGGCTTCCGTTTACGTGAAGGTATGCCAATCGGTGCGAAAGTAACATTGCGCGGCGAAAGAATGTATGAATTCTTAGACAAATTGGTCAGTGTTTCATTGCCACGTGTCCGTGACTTCCACGGTGTGAGCAAAAAAGCGTTCGACGGACGCGGAAATTACACTTTAGGTATCAAAGAACAATTGATCTTCCCTGAAGTTGATTATGATTTGATCGACAAAGTACGTGGTATGGATATCGTTATTGTAACAACAGCAAACACAGATGAAGAATCTCGTGAATTGTTAACACAATTAGGCATGCCATTCCAAAAATAAAAAAAGGAGGCGAACTACGTGGCTAAAAAATCAATGATTGCTAAAAATAAACGCCCTGCTAAATTCTCAACACAAGAATATACACGTTGCGAACGTTGCGGACGTCCACATTCAGTTTATCGTAAATTTCATCTATGCCGTATTTGCTTCCGCGAACTTGCCTATAAAGGACAAATTCCCGGCGTGAAGAAAGCTAGCTGGTAAACTATACTCGCATAAAGGAGGTAAATTATCCCATGGTCATGACAGATCCAATCGCAGATTTTCTAACGCGCGTGCGTAACGCAAACATGGTTAAACACGAAAGCTTAGAAGTACCTGCTTCAAAAATCAAACGTGATATCGCTGAAATCTTGAAACGTGAAGGTTTCGTCCGCGATGTTGAATACATTGAAGATGACAAACAAGGCGTGATCCGCGTATTTCTTAAATACGGCAAAAACGGCGAACGTGTTATCACTAACTTAAAACGTATCTCTAAACCAGGCTTGCGTGCTTATGTCAAAGCTGACGAAGTACCTAAAGTATTGAATGGTCTAGGAATCGCAATTATCTCAACTTCTGACGGTGTTATCACTGACAAAGAAGCTAGAGCAAAAAATGTTGGCGGCGAAGTAGTCGCTTATGTATGGTAATTTAAAATATTACACAAGGAGGTGCCTCTAAGTGAGTCGTATCGGTAATAAGATCGTCGTTCTTCCTGCAGGTGTTGAAGTCAAACAAGCTGGAAACGACATTACAGTTAAAGGACCAAAAGGTGAATTGACACGTACTTTCTCTTCTGATATTACAATGAATATCGAAGGAAGCGAAGTGACATTCACTCGTCCAAACGATAGTAAGGAAATGAAAACTATCCACGGAACTACCCGTGCAAACTTCAACAACATGGTTGTTGGTGTTTCTGAAGGTTTCCAAAAAGCGTTAGAATTGATCGGGGTTGGGTACCGTGCACAATTACAAGGTAAAAAACTTGTATTGAGCGTAGGTTACTCTCATCCAGTTGAAATCGAAGCGCCAGCTGGCATTGAAATCGAAGTGCCATCTAATACTTCTGTTATCATCAAAGGAATTGATAAAGAAGTCGTCGGCGAATTGGCTGCCAATATCCGTGGCGTTCGTCCTCCAGAACCTTATAAAGGCAAAGGAATTCGTTATGTTGGCGAATTTGTACGCCGTAAAGAAGGTAAAACTGGTAAATAGTCGTAACGTGTTACGACTAGCAGCTTAGGCTAGCAAATATAAAGAGGTGACAAATTGTGATTACAAAACCAGATAAAAACAAGACACGTCAAAAAAGACATCGTCGCGTACGTAACAAAATCTCTGGTACTGCTGAGTGCCCACGCTTAAACGTGTTCCGTTCGAACAAAAACATCTACGCACAAGTAATTGATGACGTAGCGGGTGTGACGCTAGCAAGTGCCTCTGCCTTAGATAAAGAAGTTTCAGGTGCAAACAAAACTGAACAAGCACAAGCTGTCGGTAAATTAGTCGCAGAACGTGCAGCAGCAAAAGGAATTAAAGTAGTAGTCTTTGACCGTGGTGGATACCTTTACCATGGCCGTGTAGCAGCTTTAGCTGAAGCAGCACGCGAAAATGGACTAGAATTTTAAGAGAAGGAGGAACACCATTCATGGTTTATATTGATCCAAAACATTTGGAATTAGAAGACCGCGTTGTTGCGATCAACCGTGTTACTAAAGTTGTTAAAGGTGGACGTCGTCTACGCTTTGCTGCTCTAGTCGTTGTCGGTGACAAAAACGGACACGTAGGTTTCGGTACTGGTAAAGCACAAGAAGTACCAGAAGCAATCCGTAAAGCAATCGAAGATGCGAAGAAAAACTTGGTTGAAGTACCAATGGTTGGTTCTACAATCCCTCACGAAGTTATCGGTGTATTCGGTGGCGGACGTATCCTAATGAAACCTGCTGTAGAAGGTTCTGGGGTCGCTGCTGGTGGACCAGTTCGTGCCGTATTGGAATTAGCTGGGGTAGCAGATATCACATCTAAATCTTTAGGTTCTAACACACCAATCAACGTTGTTCGCGCAACTGTTGAAGGTTTGAAACAATTAAAACGCGCTGAAGAAGTGGCAGCACTTCGCGGCAAATCAGTAGAAGAATTAATCGGTTAAGGAGGACAAACATAATGGCTGAATTGAAAATTACTTTAAAACGCAGTATTATCGGACGTCCTCAAAACCAACGCGATACTGTAAAAGCGTTAGGTCTTACGAAAATGAACTCAACAGTTGTAAAACCAGCCAATGATGCAATCAAAGGCATGGTCAATACTGTTTCTCATTTAGTGGACGTTGAAGAAGTCTAAGGATCAGCAGATCTAGTTTGATTAAGGAGGTGCCAAACCTATGAAACTTCATGAATTAAAACCATCAGAAGGCTCACGCCAAGTACGTAACCGTGTTGGACGAGGAACTTCATCTGGTAACGGTAAAACAGCTGGACGTGGACAAAAAGGTCAAAAAGCTCGTTCAGGTGGCGGAGTACGTCTAGGATTCGAAGGTGGACAAACACCATTGTTCCGTCGTTTACCAAAACGTGGCTTTACCAATGTAAACCGCAAAGAATATGCAGTCATCAATCTTGATGTCTTAAACCGCTTTGAAGACGGTGCTGAAGTAACACCTGTTGCTTTACACGAAGCTGGAATCGTCAAAGACGAAAAAGCTGGAATCAAAGTATTAGCTAACGGAGAATTAACGAAGAAATTGACTGTGAAAGCAGCTAAATTTTCAAAAGCAGCTGAGGAAGCAATCGTTGCTGCTGGTGGATCAATCGAGGTGATCTAATGATCAAACTATTGAAGGATGCCTTTAAAGTAAAAGATATTAGATCAAGAATTTTGTTCACTGTGTTTATCTTGTTTGTCTTTCGTCTGGGAACCCACATTACTGTGCCAGGCGTAGACGCAAGCCGCTTGGCTACTATTGCTGATTTGCCATTTTTAAATATGTTGAATCTAGTCAGTGGTGGCGCTATGCAACAATTTTCGATATTCTCAATGGGGGTTTCCCCATACATCACTGCATCGATTGTTATACAATTGCTGCAAATGGATATCGTACCAAAATTTGTTGAATGGTCAAAACAAGGGGAAGTCGGTCGTAAGAAATTAAATCAAGCAACCCGTTATTTGACATTAGTATTGGCCTTTGTCCAATCAATGACTTTAACAGCTGGTTTTAACTATTACACACAACTTGGCTTCGTAAACAATCCAAACGTTGCTACGTTTATCGTTATTGGTTTGATCCTGACAGCAGGCACGATGTTAGTGACTTGGTTAGGCGAACAAATCACAGAACGTGGTATTGGTAATGGTGTGTCGATGGTCATCTTTGCAGGGATCATTTCACGCTTACCGGCCAGCATCAAAGAATTGATCGAAGATTATTTCATCAATGTGGAAAAATCAGACATTTGGCTCAACGCCGTTTTTATGCTGATTCTTGTTGTAGCTGTATTGCTCGTAATTACGTTCGTAACTTACGTGCAACAAGCAGAACGTAAGATTCCGATCCAATATACCAAACGGGTAGCAGGTGCACCTACAAGCAGTTACCTTCCATTGAAAGTAAATGCAGCCGGTGTGATCCCAGTTATCTTTGCCAGCTCTTTGATCACGACGCCAAATGCGATCATTCAAGCATTAGGCAGTTCGTACAAAGGTGAAACGTGGTATGACATTGTACAAATGATTTTTAGTTATAACACCGTACCGGGTGCTATCGTATACACGGTCTTGATCGTCGCATTTACGTTCTTCTACGCATTTGTTCAAGTCAACCCTGAGAAATTAGCGGAAAACTTGCAAAAACAAGGAAGTTATATTCCAAGTGTGCGTCCTGGTAAAGGAACAGAAGAATATGTATCGCGTTTGTTAATGCGATTAAGTACTGTCGGTTCAGTGTTCTTAGGCTTGGTTGCATTGCTGCCAATCATTGCACAAATGGTTTGGAACTTACCGCAATCAATCGGGTTAGGTGGAACAAGTTTATTGATCGTTATTGGTGTGGCGCTGGATACTGCCAAGCAGTTAGAAGGACTTATGCTGAAACGTAAATATACTGGTTTTATCAATTAAAGTGTTTGAGGTGTTGAGGTCTTCCTCAACACTATTCAAAAACTTACAGGAGGAATTAGAATGAACCTCATTTTAATGGGATTACCTGGTGCCGGAAAAGGTACTCAGGCAGAACGTATCGTTGCGAAGTACGCTCTTCCTCATATTTCAACAGGCGATATGTTTCGGGCTGCTATGGCGAACGAAACAGAACTAGGCCTTAAAGCAAAATCATACATGGACCAAGGTGCATTGGTTCCTGATGAGGTCACCAACGGCATCGTCAAAGAACGCTTGGCAGAACCTGATACTGAGAAAGGCTTCTTATTAGATGGCTTTCCTCGGACGTTAGATCAAGCCAAAGCATTGGATGAGATGTTGCAAGACCTTAACAAGAAAATCGATGCAGTGATTGATATCCATGTTCCTGAAGAAGTTCTTGTAGAACGTTTAGCCGGCCGCTTCATGTGCCGCAATTGTGGGGCAACTTATCATAAATTGTTCAATCCGCCAAAAGAGGAAGGAACTTGTGATCGTTGTGGAAGTCATGACTTCTATCAGCGTGAAGATGATAAGCCTGAGACGGTCAAAAATCGTCTAGCTGTCAATATTGAAAGCAGTCAACCAATCTTGTCTTATTACAAAGACCAAGGGTTATTGCAATCAATCGATGGGGATCGCGACATCGATGCTGTCTTCGAAGATGTTCAACACATCATTGACTAATCATAGATTGCCCGAGACCAACTTGCAGCTTAAAACTTTCTCTTGAAACCTTTGACAGGGTATGGTAGAATATATCAGTCCGACTTCTACCTTTTTTGTAGGGTGGGAGCATAGTTTGAGAATATCAGGTGGGAACCGCGTTTCCGCCATTTTATCGTGTGAAAATCACAAGTACAAGGAGGTACTGTGCGTGGCAAAAGAAGATATGATTGAAGTCGAAGGTACAGTCGTCGAAACTTTGCCGAATGCAATGTTTAAAGTAGAATTGGAAAACGGACACCAAGTTCTAGCGACCGTTTCTGGCAAAATCCGGATGCACTACATTCGTATATTACCAGGAGACAAAGTAACGGTTGAATTATCACCGTATGATCTGAACCGTGGCCGCATTACTTATCGCTTTAAATAATTGTACTCCGTAAAACCACAGGAGGTATTATCATGAAAGTAAGACCATCAGTAAAACCAATGTGCGAACATTGTAAAGTAATTCGTCGTAAAGGGCGCGTTATGGTGATTTGCCCAGCAAATCCAAAACATAAACAACGTCAAGGATAATTGGAGGTGTAACAAATATGGCTCGTATTGCAGGAGTAGATATTCCTCGTGATAAACGTGTGGTCGTTTCACTTACTTATATCTATGGTATTGGTAACACGACTGCAAAACAAATTTTAGCAGACGCAGGTGTTTCTGAAGAAGTTCGCGTTCGCGATTTAACGAATGAACAAACAGATGCTATCCGTGCGGAAATCGATAAATTAAAAGTTGAAGGTGACTTACGTCGCGAAGTGAACTTGAACATCAAACGCTTGATGGAAATTGGTTCATACCGTGGGATCCGTCATCGTCGTGGATTGCCAACTCGTGGACAAAACACGAAAAACAATGCACGTACTCGTAAAGGCCCGTCTAAAACAGTCGCAGGCAAGAAAAAATAATTCCTAAGTGAAGGAGGTTAAAACTTCATGGCAGCAAAAAAAGTGAGTCGTAAACGCCGTGTGAAAAAGAATATTGAAGCGGGTATTGCACATATTCACTCAACATTCAATAATACAATCATTATGATCACTGATACTCATGGTAATGCATTAGCATGGTCATCAGCTGGTTCATTAGGTTTCAAAGGAAGCAAAAAATCTACTCCTTTTGCCGCTCAAATGGCAGCAGAAACAGCTACCAAAGCAGCAATGGAACACGGATTAAGAACTGTAGAAGTAACAGTTAAAGGACCTGGTTCTGGACGTGAAGCAGCAATTCGTTCATTACAAGCAGCAGGTTTGGAAGTGAGTGCAATCCGTGACGTGACGCCAGTCCCTCATAATGGATGCCGCCCTCCAAAACGCCGTCGTGTTTAATGAGTGCTGCTCATTTTGAGTGTAACAAAAACGTCATTGAACAAGACACTTTTCGTTTTGAAAGGGGTAAAAGATAAGAATGATTGAATTCGAAAAACCAAGAATCGCAAAGATTGATGAAGACAAAGATTATGGCAAGTTCATCGTTGAACCTCTAGAAAGAGGCTACGGAACTACACTAGGAAATTCCCTACGTCGTATTTTATTATCTTCTTTACCTGGTGCGGCAATCACCAATATTCAAATCGATGGAGTTTTACACGAATTCTCTACTGTTAAGGGCGTTCGGGAAGACGTTGCTCAAATCATCTTGAATATTAAAGGTCTTGCATTGAAAATGTACGGGGACGAAGAAAAAACCCTGGAAATCGATATTTCTGGACCTGCTACGGTAACTGCTGGCGATATCATCGTTGACAGCGACGTAGAAATCCTTAACAAAGATATGTATATTTGTACCGTTTCTGAAGGTGCCAACTTCCATGCTCGCCTAACAGTGAAACCTGGTCGTGGTTACGTTCAAGCAGACGAAAACAAAAAAGAAGATATGCCAATCGGTGTTCTTCCTGTTGATTCTATCTATACGCCAGTACGCCGTGTCAACTACCAAGTAGAAAATACACGTGTTGGTCGTCGTGATGATTTCGACAAATTAACGATGGAAATTTGGACTGATGGCTCAATCGAACCATTAGAAGCAATGAGTCTATCTGCAAAAATCATGACCGAACATTTAGACATCTTTGTCAACCTAACAGATGAAGCGAAAAACGCTGAAATCATGGTAGAAAAAGAAGAAACACAAAAAGAAAAAATGTTGGAAATGACAATTGAAGAATTAGATTTATCTGTTCGTTCATATAACTGTCTAAAACGTGCAGGAATCAATACTGTACAAGAATTGACTAACAAATCTGAACCAGAAATGATCAAAGTAAGAAACTTAGGCCGTAAATCTCTTGAAGAGGTCAAAGTGAAATTACATGATTTAGGTTTAGGATTACGTAAAGACGATTAAACCGTTTTCGACTGCGTTAGTTCGGTTCGTTCAACCGAAACAACATTTCGAAAGTGAAGGAGGGAAACCACGTGAGTTATCGTAAACTAGGACGCACATCTAGCCAACGTAAAGCGATGTTGCGTGATTTGACAACTGATTTATTCATTAACGAACGTATCGTTACGACTGAAGCGCGTGCGAAAGAAGTTCGTTCAACTGCAGAAAAAATGATCACTTTAGGTAAACGTGGTGATTTGCATGCACGTCGTCAAGCAGCAGCATTCGTACGTAATGAAGTTGCAAGCGTTCGTGAAGAAAACGAAGAAGTAGTTATTGAATCAGCTTTGCAAAAACTATTCAATGATATTGCACCTCGTTACACAGATCGCCAAGGCGGATACACACGCATCTTGAAAACAGAACCAAGACGCGGAGATTCTGCACCAATGGTTATCCTAGAACTTGTTTAAAATCACACTTATCATCACTTTATAGATGTTTATTAAGAGTGTTATGATGTTGGAAGATCTCTTCCGAGTCTAGCTCAGCGCATACACCTCGATTTATCGGGGTGTACGCACTCATCATAAAGTGCTTTTTTTTTACTTTCGATTATCTGTCTTGACAGGTCATGGCAAGTGAAAAAGAAGTGTCGGGAAATCAATGAGAATGATTGAAAAGCAGCCTCTTTTTTGGTAGTGTTAGAAAGAATCAATCGGAATTGAAGGAGTCTATTATGAAGCCAATCATTGAGTTACAAGAGATTACAGTGCGTTACAATGAAGAAGAACTGGCTGCCTTGAATAAGGTATCCTTCTCCATCAACCAAGGGGAATGGGTGGCTTTGATCGGTCACAACGGTTCAGGTAAGTCTACGCTAGCCAAAACGATCAATGGGCTGATTTTGCCGCAAGAAGGATCTGTTACGGTAGGAGATATGCCGTTAGATGAAGCCAATATTTGGCAGATTCGTAAGATGGTAGGTATGGTCTTCCAAAATCCAGACAATCAATTTGTTGGTTCGACGGTTGAAGACGATGTTGCTTTCGGTTTGGAAAATCAAGGGATCCCTCGGGAAGAGATGCTGATCCGTGTCAAAGATGCTTTAGAGCAAGTGCGCATGAGCGAATTTTCGACCCGTGAGCCTGCGCGTTTATCAGGAGGTCAAAAGCAGCGTGTGGCTATTGCTGGCGTGGTCGCTTTGCGCCCAGATATCATTATCTTAGATGAAGCAACCAGTATGCTTGATCCAGAAGGTCGGGAAGAAGTGATTTCCACCATCAAAAAAATCAAAGAACAAAATAATTTAACGGTATTGTCTATTACCCACGATATCGATGAAGCCGCAAATGCCAATCGTGTTTTAGTGATGCGCGAAGGTGAATTGGTACGAGAGGGTACACCAGCAGAAATTTTCTCGGCAGGTCCTGAACTGATTGGTTTGGGTTTAGATTTGCCATTTCCCGAAAAATTAAAAGCAGCATTGGCGCAACGGGGAATCGATGTGCCTAAAGAATATTTGACTGAAGAAGGGATGGTGGATTGGTTATGGACATCCGTTTTGAACAAGTAGGATTCACGTATCAACCGCATTCGCCTTTTGAACAACGGGTTTTGTTTGATATTGACTTAGCCATTAAGGAAGGGTCTTATACGGCGCTGGTAGGTCATACAGGCAGTGGAAAATCGACCTTGCTACAACATTTGAATGCATTGCTGAAACCGACGAGTGGGCGTGTGACGATCGGTGAGCGTGTGATCAATCCAGATACGGACAACAAAAACCTCAAGCCTTTACGCAAAAAGGTAGGCATCGTCTTCCAATTTCCAGAATCACAGTTGTTTGAAGAAACGGTTGCCCGTGATATTGCTTTTGGCCCTAAGAATTTTGGGGTGACAGAGGAAGCAGCACAAGTCTTAGCCAAAGAATATATTCAATTAGTCGGTTTAGACGAAAGCTTTCTTGAACGGTCGCCATTTGACTTATCAGGTGGCCAAATGCGCCGTGTGGCAATTGCAGGGGTCTTAGCGATGGAACCAGAGGTGTTGGTATTAGATGAGCCTACCGCTGGGTTAGATCCGCAAGGGCGCAAAGAAATGATGGAGATGTTCGAACGTCTTCACAATGAAAAGAATATGACGATTATTCTGGTGACCCATTTAATGGATGATGTTGCCAACTATGCAGATTATGTCTATGTATTGGAAAAAGGTCGTATCGTCAAAGAAGGCGAACCAAGCAGCGTCTTTCAGGATATCCGCTGGCTAGAAGCAAAGCAATTAGGGGTACCTACTGCTACTGCTTTTGCGGAACGTTTGCAAGCCAAAGGGGTTTTATTCGATCGTTTGCCATTGACTGCTGATGCGTTGGCCGATGTATTGGTAGAAATGGGGGGTGCGGCTGATGATGAATAAACTGATTTTTGGCCGTTATATTCCTGGTGACTCACTGATTCACCGATTGGATCCCCGGGTCAAATTGATTGCCAGTTTTTATTTTATTGCAATCATCTTTTTGGCCAATAACTGGCAGAGTTATTTATTAGCGGCAGTCTTTACCTTTTGTTGTATTTTGCTGTCAAAAATCGATTTTGGTTTCTTTGCCCGTGGGGTAAGACCCTTGCTATGGCTGATTTTGTTCACAGTGGCCTTGCAAATTCTGTTTACCACAGGCGGTACCGTTTATTGGTCATGGTGGATCTTCAATATCACTGAATATGGCTTGCAAAATGGCGTCTTCATTTTTTGCCGGTTTGTTTTGATCATCTTCATGTCGACATTGCTGACTTTGACTACACAGCCTTTGGAACTTTCTGATGCCATCGAATATATTTTGCGGCCTTTAAAAGCAGTCCGCTTTCCAGTGCATGAGATTTCTTTGATGCTGTCGATCGCTTTGCGGTTTGTACCGACATTGATGGATGAAACAGAAAAAATCATGAATGCACAACGGGCCCGCGGCGTGGACTTTGGCGAAGGCGGCTTGCTGCAAAAAATGAAAGCGATCGTTCCTTTGCTGATTCCATTATTTGTCAGCAGCTTTAATCGCGCAGAAGATTTAGCCACAGCGATGGAGGCCAGAGGGTATCAAGGCGGCGAAGGTCGAACCAAATATCGGGTCTTGCATTGGCACCAACGAGATTCATTGGTAGTGGTTGTGTATGCCTGCTTTACGATTGCATTGGTTTTCTTACGAGGATAAAAATACAAAAGAACCGTGACTTAAGACAACATAGCAGTGTGCTGAGGATCAATATCGCCGAACCGATCGACTGTGTTCGGTTGGAAAAAGATTCTCAGCGCGCCTATGGGCCTAAGCAACGGTTCTTTATTTTGAAAGAATAGGTGAATAACATGGTACGATACAAAGCGACGATCGCTTATGATGGCACCAACTTCCAAGGGTTTCAACGACAGCCCAATGGACGAACTGTGCAAGAGGAAATAGAAAAAACACTGACGCGCATGAATGATGGGCGATCGATTCAGATTCACGGATCCGGTCGAACAGACGCGGGCGTCCATGCGCAAGGCCAAGTCATTCACTTTGACTTCCCCCAGACAAGACCTCTTGAAAAGATGCGCTTTGGTTTAGATACGCAAACACCCGAAGATATTGCGGTCAAAGATGTTGAAATCGTAGATGATTACTTCCACGCACGTTATCTGGTAACAGAAAAAACGTATCAATTTCGAGTAGATATTGGCAAGCCCCGCAGTCCTTTTCGACGACACTATGCAAGTTATTTTCCCTATCCACTGGATTTAGAGAAAATCCAACAGGCATTGCCAGATTTATTAGGTACCCACGATTTTACCAGTTTCTGTGCCACCGGCAGTGCTGTGGAGGACAAAACCCGCACGATTTATGAGGCAACGATGGCCGTCAATCCAGCTGGGGATGAATTGGTATTTACGTTTCGTGGTGACGGATTTCTTTACAAGATGATTCGTATCATAGTGGGTACGTTGTTAAAAATCGGTAATGGGCGCATGCCAGCCGACAGCCTGCCTGGGATCATCGCACAAAAAGACCGCAATGCGGCGGGACCTACTGCCCACCCAGAAGGATTATATTTGTGGAAAGTTTCCTATGAATAAAGAAAGCGAAAAGCTGCAATGGGGTCATTTGCCCATTACAGCTTTTTGCATGTTAAACAGCTGATTTTGATATATCTGCAGTTTTTTTTGTTTTAATGGCTGTGTAAAAGGCAAAAGCACCCACGCTCATGGCCAGAACAACATACAACAGCCAGCTCCAAAAGGTCAACGAACGGTTCGCAATACCTAGGAAAACGACTTGACCAACTGGTCCACCTAACATAATGACCGTTGAGATAAATCCACTGACGAGGGCAAGATGTTCCGCTTCGATTTCTCTGATGATATAGACGGACAGGCGAGGATTGATTTTGCCAATCAGATAGCCTACAACGAAGAGTGAGGCCACCAACAGCCAGCGATTGCCGATCATTAAGAAATTCAATGCAACCAAAGCCATCGTTATTGTGGCATAGCCGATCAGTTGGATCAATCCGACGGTCTTAAACCAGTCATTTGTAAATAAAGAACCAGCAATCATGCCGATTGAGGTAGCGATACCTGTCAATGCTACGGTGTTGCCGTAAGAGGCAAACCATAAGTGCGCCGCATCCAATAAATCTAAGTTCATTAACCCAGTCGTACTGGCTGCCAGTGAATTGACAAGTAGTGCGAATAATAGCACTTGTTTAAGGAAAGGGCCTGCTGTTATCAAACGAAATGCTTTAGCTGTATTCGGCAAAAAGCGTTTGTGCGAATCTAATAGTAGATTGGACTGTTCTGCAAAATAGCTTCGATGGCGAAAAATAACAATAGCAGCGAAGAAAAAAGTCAAGGCGTTGATTATACCGAACAAAGCAAATTGGTGATTCATCAAAACAATCGCCCAAGCACCGATACCTTGGAAAACAATCTGAACAGTTGTTTGACAGGCCATCTGAAAACCCATTGCTTGATCTAAAGATTCTACGGACACCAATTGTCTGATAAATGGTAATTGCAATCCGCCACTATAAGCGCCAAGACAATCCGACAGGATATTGATCGCTAAGAGAATCAAAAATGTGAACAGGCTTGCAGGCAATTGGATCAGCCAAGCCAAGAGTAAAAACAATAGTCCTTGAAGCAATCGGCTAACCAGCATCCCGCGTACTTTATGGCGGGTGCGATCAGCTAGATGACCGGTAACGATTTGTAACAAGCTGGGCACAAGCATTGCCATTGAAGCCAATGATACAGCGAGGGTATTAAAGGGCAAAGTACTGGCATAAATCACAAAAACGATATTGAATAAGCTCATGCCGACTCCACTTAGAAGTGCCGCATTGACGAGGGCGCGATATCCTTTGTTTTGTAGGTAAACTTGCATAGCATCCATCACATCTCTTTCTATTGGTTGTAAAGTTAGTATAGAGTCCTTTATACTAGGAATAAGGATTATTCCACTATAGTGGAATAATATTCAACTTATCATTTTTTTAGAAGAGGGGTTGCACATGGAGGAAGGAAAATTGTTTAAACAGTTGCGTCAAGCACGGGGGATCACTCTGAACCAATTGGCTGATCAGCACAATAGTCGCTCTTTCATCAGTAAATTTGAAACTGGGGCCTCGAATATCGGTCTGCATCGTTTAGAACATTTATTAGGAAAAATCAATGTTTCATTCGAAGAGTTTTTATATTTGCGGGCTTTGGACCACGGGATGGCCAATTTTGAACACTTGCTCCATACACCAATCTATCTTACAAGCATATTCGTTGCGCAACTCAATCAAATATTAGCCATCAATAAAGATGCTTACTCGACCCGTGAAACCTTGCAACATGGTCTAGCGCAGATTACAGCTCTTAAAGAAGAAATCTTGACCACACAAGACAATACCTATATTCTGTTATACGCTGATTTTATGCAGCATATTTTCAAAATCAATCTAGAGGAAGGGCATACACAATTTCAGACAGAGCTATTTTTTGAAGATTATCGGCTCCGGACTCGACCGTTGGTTTCCTATTTATTGACTGTTGATGATTGGGGTGTCTATGAAGTGTTGCTGTTTCGATATTTCCAATTCTTGTTTCCTGTCGACACTGCCCATCGCCTGTTGAAAACAGCAATCTCTCGAACGAAAAAAGAATCTGGGTTAGCAGTTATGCATGACATGCAATTGGATTTGCTGTTCAGTACCTTTTGTACTTTTATTAATTTCCGTCATATGGAGTGGGCAAAAGAAGCATTGGTGTTGGCGGAAGACATCTTATTTGATCGTGGGGACTTGTTGAATAGTACCAATTTGCTGTGTTACCAAGGGTGGTATTGGTATATTTTGGGAGATACGGAGAAGGGCATGCAGAAGTTTGAGCAAGGTTTAGCGGTTTTTCGGGTCCTAAAGCAACCCGATCTGGTCAGTAGTTGGGAAAAAATAATCAAGATTGTCAAACAAAATGCCATGGATCCTGGTCGATACTTGATGTTTAGATAAAAAAATCACGGGCATGTGTTGATCATGCCCGTGGTTTTTTATTCTTCAATGTGTTGTGTATCCTGTGAAAGTATTCGCTGTGCACGCCGTGACAAATAGTTTCGATAGCACCAAAGAAACAAGATGAACAAAGCGATGCAGCTAAAGAACAAGAGGACGCCCAGTAAGAAGCCTTGCGGCAAATAAGTCAATGTCAATTGGTGGGTGCCGCTAGGGATCGTCACGCTGACAAATCCGTCTTGAAAGGCGGTGATCGGTACAGATTCACCGTCTAATGTAGCAGACCAGCCTTTGTCATAAGGGATCGTTGTCACCAACTGCTGTTCGGTCTCTGTGGTGATCTCAGCTTCTGCGCTGCGATTGCCCACGGTCATCTCTACGCCATTGTCTTGGATGGTATTGATGGTCGCTTGGTAGGCTTGTGTGTCCAAGGTCACCACTTGTGGATTTTGGAAAGAAATCTCATCCGTACCATAGAAGCTAGCAGTAAATTGAACGGTGGTTGCTTCGTCAAAAGAACCTAGATCATAGTACTGGCCGTTAATACTGATTTGTGTTTCTCGTTTGATACCATTGACCGTGACTGTAGCTGACGAGCTGTCCAGTTCGCCAAAGTTGGCCGGATACAAACTGAGATATGCTTGCGAATGGGCAGGAACTTCTACTTGCCAAGTCACTTCCTTTGCTTCATTGAAGTTTTGTTCGGTCAGCTTGGTATACATGCCATCATCTGAGATGTCCGTATTTTCTGTATGGATCACAGTGATCGGTTGAAAAGCAAAATACGTATAGTTGCTGTTGGCTAACCCGTTGATCAAATTGGTTTGACTGGTGAGGTTGTCATTTGCCGGCTGTTCGATCTGATTGATCGTTGGATCTGCCAAGAAGGCTAACGGCAAGGCGTTTTTGTTTTCGTACAATTTGTAGGTACCTGATTCACCCACGCGTTCAAAGCCATACTTGGTCAGATTCTGCTTGGTTATATTGTATTTGATGCCCGTGAAAGCATCCATCAGCAATGTATTGTTCAAATAACGGATGTTTAGATTGGTACCTCTTGAACGAAAACCGAGCTGATCCAAATAACTAGAAGAATTGCGGTTTCTGATGGAGGAAAACATGCTAACGCCACTGTATCCATAATTGATGCCATCGTTAGAAGAAACCGGATCTAGATTTTCCAGACGGAAGAAAGTATCACTGTCTTCATCTGCTTGCGTCACTAGTGTCTTGATATCATTGTAGGGCTCGGTATATAAACTGCGGGACGCATAATTCCAATCCTCCAAGATACCTCGTACCATGCCGCTTGTGTTGATCGCCATCTCGCCGCATACGAATACCAGCATCAAAATAGCGACTCTTTTTTGGGACAGTAATCCTACTTGACCGAAGCTGATGCAAAGCAGATATAGAATCAAGAAAACGATCGTCAATGCAAACGAAGTGATGGTGACATAATCGTAGCTGTCCGTTCCTTTGAGTGCATAAGAAAGGGCAAAAACAACGATCGTCGATAAACCGATGATCACAAACAAACCACGGTCTTTTTGTTGTAACTGTTCCCAGCCGTACCCGGCAAGCATGATCACCAAGAAAGAAAAGAGGTAGGCATAACGGAATAGAAACATATTTGGCGCATGCATGCCATGCCAAAAAAGATTCAAAGGAACGATATAAAAACTAGCAATCAATAGGCCAAACAATCCACCATACAGCAATTTATCTTTGAGGGGGACTTTTTTTGAGACAAAATACAAGATGCACATCAGCAATGGCACCAGTCCGATATAGATAAACGGAATCGACCCGTATTTAGTCGTATCATATACGCCAACCATATTCTTCATGACAATATCTAAAATATCTGTGGCTTCCGTCTTGAACTTCGTGACAGTGGTCAATGCTTCACCATTCGAGTGCAGATCCATGATTGCTGGCAAAACGATGATCATAGAGGCACCGCCTGCCAACAGCGAGGTGATACTGTAAGGAATCACAGCGCCTTTGGCTTGTTGCCAATTGCGTCCTAATTGGACGAAACAATAGAGAACAGAAAACACACCAATCATAAAGCCCATATAAAAACTGGACAAAAACAACAGCAAATAACTAACAAACAGCAGGATCGGTTTGCGTTTTTGGATCAATCGATCGATACCTAGAATCACGAGGGGTAAGTAAATCATTGCGTCCAACCACATGATCAGCTCTGAGTGGGCTGTAATGAAAGACATCAAGGCGTAGCAGACAGATAACGTCACGTGCTGCCAGCGTTGGATCTTAAAGGTCTGACTGCCGTAGAACCAAAAGGCCAATCCAGCGCTGCCGATTTTGATCAATGTTAGAAAGTATAAGGCGTCAGGCATCAACTGATTCGGAAATAATAAGACAAGCGGTGTGAAGATCCCCCCTAAATAATAGGAAATCAACGCCAAATAATTCAGCCCTAATGACGCATTCCATGTATAAAAAATACTTTGTTTGCCCAAAAGCATATTGCGAAAACTCGCATGAAAATTCGAAAACTGAGAAAAGGCATCGCTGGCCAAGACACTACGGCTGCTGCCGGGGTAAATACCAATCGTTAAATAAATCAGTGCCATGATCAATACAGGCAGGAAAAAACTAGCCAGCATGTAACGGCGGTTTTCTTTTACAAAAGTTTTAATTGTTTGCACAAATCGTCACCTAATTCTTATGAAGTTTTTCTTAGTTTACCACAAGTAAATAGATTAAAAAAACATTCGCCTATCCAGTTTAAAGAAAAAATAATGGAGAGAATCTCTAAAAAAGGCACAAAAAAAGACCGTTCCTCAGAACGGCCTGAAAAGGTGTGGTTACACGCGCTCAACTTTTCCAGATTTCAAAGCACGAGTTGACACCCAAACTTTTTTAGGTTTTCCGTCAATCATAACGCGAACTTTTTGCAAGTTAGGTTTCACAGTACGTTTTGTCGCATTCATTGCGTGAGAACGATTGTTTCCACTTGTAGTTTTACGTCCAGTAAAGTAACAAACTTTAGCCATGTGGTTATTTCCTCCTTTGCCTTGATGTTGGAGCGCTATTTCAGCTCATACCATCTGAATTTATCATAGAATGCTGAAAAAAGCAAGTGTAATTTCCAAGAAACATTGACTTTTCACGGCAAACATTGTAAATTAAACAAGGTCAGAATAGATAAAGTTCTGCTGTGATGCCCCTTTTCCTATGTCTCATCCTTTTATTTGCAGTACAGCTATGATAAAATATGTAAAGTAGAAAGATGGGAATTTCCCCTTTAAGGAGGCTATATAATGGCTGTAAAAATTCAAACCTCATCAGGTATTATTGAAATCAGCAATGACGTCATCGCGACTGTAGTAGGCGGTGCAGCAACGGATGTGTTCGGTATAGTTGGGATGGCGAGTAAGAAACAAATCAAAGATAACATCAATGAAATTTTACGTAAAGAAAATTATGCCCGTGGTGTCGTGATCCGTCAAGAAGAAAACGGCATTGCAGTAGATGTATACACGATCGTCAGCTATGGAACCAAAATTTCCGAAGTGTCCCGCAATGTGCAGGAAAAAGTGAAATACAACTTAGAAACTATGCTAGGTGTATCCGCTAATTCGGTCAATGTGTTTGTTCAAGGCGTACGCGTACTGCCAGATTAGGCAAGGGATCCGTTCATGGCGGATGATTTTAAGGAGGACTATCTAAGTGAAGGTAACGAATATCAGCGCAAGTCAGTTTCAAGAAATGGTGCAGGCAGGCGCGTCTCGTCTACAAGTAAATGCAGAGTTTGTCAACTCATTAAATGTTTTTCCTGTTCCTGATGGCGACACAGGAACCAATATGAATCTATCAATGACAAGCGGTGCCAAAGCAGTATCTGATGCAACATCAGAAAAAGTCGGTGAATTGGCAGCCACATTATCCAAAGGCCTATTGATGGGTGCGCGGGGGAATTCTGGTGTGATTTTGTCACAGCTATTCCGCGGCTTCTCTAAAGCTATTCCGACTGTCGATACATTGACTGCACCAGAATTGGCACAAGCCTTTACTCACGGTGTAGAAACAGCTTATAAAGCAGTGATGAAACCAGTCGAAGGCACGATTTTGACGGTTGCGCGGATCGCTGCGGAATACGGTGAAAAGAAAGCCCAAACCAGCGATGACTGTATCGAAGTCATGAAAGCGGTCGTGCATGGTGCCAAACGTTCTTTGGCGAAAACACCTGATTTATTGCCTGTCTTGAAAGAAGTCGGCGTCGTAGATAGTGGTGGACAAGGATTGCTATTCATTTATGAAGGTTTCCTAAATGCTTTGACTGGCGAATATCAAGCGGATGAAGTATTTGAACCAACACCAGCTGCAATGGATGAAATGGTCAATGCAGAGCATCATCGCAGTGTGCAAGGTCAAATGGCCACAGAAGATATCACCTTTGGGTACTGTACAGAAATCATGGTCAAAATCGGCGAAGGACCAACCGTTGATAGTGATTTCGACTATGACACATTCCGTAACTACTTGAATGAGTTAGGTGATTCTTTATTGGTAGTCAATGACGACGAAATCATCAAAGTACATGTGCATACAGAACATCCCGGTGAAGTGATGAACTATGGCCAAAAATTTGGTTCATTGATCAAAATCAAAGTCGATAATATGCGCTTGCAGCATGAAACGTTGCTTGAACATGATCACCAAGCACAGGATGCCGCTCCTGCACCACGCCCGCGGACACCTTATGCGATCATTGCGATTGCAGCCGGTGAAGGCTTGAAACAATTGTTTACAAGTCTAGGCGCAGCGTATGTGATCAGCGGTGGCCAAACAATGAATCCAAGTACGGAAGACATTTTGTCAGCCGTTAAAGAAGTCAATGCCGATCAAGTCATCGTATTGCCGAACAACAAGAATATCTTTATGGCTGCCCAACAAGCAGCTGAAGTAGCTGAAGTACCAGTTGCAGTCGTTGAAACACGGACCATTTCTCAAGGGATGACTGCGATGCTGGCTTTCCATGAACAAGCTAGTCTTGAAGAAAACAAAGTAGCCATGACTGAAGTGTTGGCAAGCGTCGCAAGCGGTTCTGTGACCCATGCGATACGCAACACGTCTATCGATGGTATCGAGATCACTGAAGGAGACTTCCTAGGTATGGTGGATGGCAAAATCGTTGTCTCTGTGCCAGATCGTTTCTCTGCTTCTATGACGACATTGCAAAAAATGATCACAGAAGACACAGAAATCGTGACGATTATGATTGGTGAAGAAGGCAAAGCCAAAGAAGCCAACAAAATCGAAGAAGCGATCATCGCGTTACACCCAGAGATCGAAGTAGAAATTCACCAAGGCGATCAACCAGTGTATCCGTATCTCTTCTCAGCAGAATAATAAGCATTGGCAGGCGGGGGCAAAAGTCGGAGAACGATTTTTGGCTCCGTCTTTTTTCGTTACAGCGTATAATAGAAGGCATTGCGCAAATGAAGAGAAAAAATAAAGGAAAGGAGCGGTTCGTATGTTGAAGCAACCACTGACCGTGTTGAAAGGTGTCGGCGAAAAGCGTGCCCAAGATTTTGCTGGTCTGGGCATCGAGACCATTGAAGACCTATTGAAATACTATCCTTTTCGCTATGAAGATATTCAAGAACGGCAATTGGCAGAGATTCAAGACCAAGAAAAAGTGACAATCAAAGGCATCGTGGTCTCGCCACCGGTGGTCAATCGATTTGGCTATAAGAAAAGCCGATTGCAATTTCGCATGATGCAAGACCATGATGTCTTCAATGTTTCCTTTTTCAATCAGCCCTATCTAAAAGACAAAGTCGAACTCTCAGAAGAGATTGCTGTATACGGCAAATGGGATGCCAAACGCAAAGCACTGACCGGTATGAAAATCATTGGCAGCAAAAGCAGTGAAGAGTTTGCGCCAATCTATCACGTCAACAAATCGGTGCGACAAAGTGTCTTGATCGAGCTAATCAAACAGGCATTCACTGATTTTGGCGATCAAATTCCAGAAATCTTACCACAAAGTTTGATCGATAAATACCGCTTAATGGATCGAGGGGCTGCGATGTTTGCGATGCATTTTCCCAAACAACCCCAAGAGAGTCATCAAGCGAAGCGCCGGGTCATTTTCGAAGAGTTTTTCTTGTTTCAAATGCAAATACAAGGATTGAAACGTAGGGAAAAGGATGCGAAAAATGGGCTGGTGATCGATTATGATGTGCAGCGGCTGAAACGCTTTACCCGCCAGTTGCCCTTTGAACTGACGAATGCCCAGAAACGGGTCACCAATGAAATCTGTCATGACTTAAAGAGCCCCCTGCATATGCAGCGCCTGTTGCAAGGGGATGTGGGGAGTGGCAAAACAGTCGTTGCAGCGATTGCTTTATATGCCACGATGACAGCGGGCTTTCAAGGTGCATTGATGGTACCGACCGAAATCTTGGCGCAGCAGCATCTGGAAAGTTTGAATCAGCTGTTTGATCCGTTAGAGGTTCGCACGGCACTTTTGACAGGGTCGACCAAGACCAAAGAACGGCGCGCGATCCTCGCATCATTAGCGGCCGGTGAAATCGATATTGTCGTCGGTACCCATGCGCTGATCCAAGAAGGGGTAGAATTTGCCCATTTGGGCCTAGTGATCACAGACGAGCAGCACCGCTTTGGTGTCAATCAACGCAAAGTTTTACGGGAGAAAGGCTACGCACCAGATGTCTTATTTATGACAGCTACGCCCATTCCCCGGACATTGGCGATCACGGCTTACGGCGAGATGGATGTATCCATCATCGATGAAATGCCTGCCGGACGGATTCCAGTCGAAACACGGTGGGTGCGCCCGCCTCAGTTCGAATCGATTTTGGAATGGGCGCAAAGAGAGTTATCCGCGGGGCATCAAATGTATGTGATTTGTCCTTTGATCGAAGAATCCGAAATGTTGGATGTCAAAAATGCGACGGAAATCTTTGAACAATTGCAAAGCTATTTTGCACCGACCTATCAAGTCGGCATGCTGCATGGCAAAATGAAAAACACTGAAAAAGATGCAATCATGGCTTCTTTCAAAGAAAATAAACTGCAGGTCTTGGTTTCAACGACAGTCATCGAAGTCGGTGTCAACGTGCCGAATGCAACGGTTATGCTGATCATTGATGCCGATCGCTTTGGGTTGGCTCAATTACATCAATTAAGAGGACGTGTGGGGCGTGGTGCAGATGCGTCTTACTGTATTTTGATTGCCAACCCTAAGAATGAAACAGGGGTTGCGAGAATGACCGTTATGACTGAAACCACCAATGGCTTTATTGTCAGCGAAAAAGATTTGGCCTTGCGCGGACCAGGAGAAGTTTTCGGAAATCGACAATCAGGATTGCCAGAGTTTGCGGCAGCCGATTTGGTGGCGGATGCCCATATTTTAGAAGTAGCGCAAGTGGAGGCAACTGAGCTGTGGCAAAAACAACAGTGGGAAGTACTGCCAGAATATCAGCCGTTGGCCGCATATTTGGCCGCCCAAAAAGCCGATAAACAGTTTTTTGATTGAGAAATTATGCTATACTAATGAGGAAAATGAAGGGAGTGGCAACGACATGCGAATTGCCGTTGATGCAATGGGTGGAGACAACGCCCCGAAAGCTATCGTGGAAGGTGTCATGCTGGCAAAAAAAGAATTTCCAGATATTGCGTTTCAATTATATGGAAAAGAAAATGAAATCAAAAAATATGTGACCGATGAAAGTCAGATCACAATTATTCATACCGATGAAAAAATCAATAGTGATGATGAACCTGTCAAGGCCATCCGCCGCAAGAAAACTGCCTCCATGGTGTTAGCCGCACAAGCGGTCAAAGAAGGTCGTGCAGACGCCATCTTTTCTGCCGGCAATACCGGCGCTTTGTTGGCAGCTGGGCTGTTTATTGTCGGACGGATCAAAGGAATTGACCGACCAGGCTTGATGTCTACAATGCCTGTGATTGGCAAAGATGCTGGGTTTGATATGTTAGACTTAGGCGCCAATGCAGACAACAAACCGGAACACTTGGTCAATTACGCCGTATTGGGAACTTTCTATGCCCAAAAAGTCCGGGGAATCAACACACCTCGTGTCGGTCTTTTGAACAATGGGACCGAAGAAACCAAAGGCAGTGAATTGACGAAGAAAGCCTTTGAATTGTTATCTGCAGAGCCATCGATCCATTTTATTGGCAATGTTGAAGCCAGAGAATTATTGAATGGGGCGGCAGATGTTGTGGTGACGGATGGCTTTACTGGGAATGCTGTCTTGAAATCAATTGAAGGCACCGCGTTGAATTTGATGGGCTTGCTGAAGTCATCTATTATGGATGCTGGTGTCAAAGGGAAACTAGGCGCAGTGCTATTGAAAGATGCGTTGCGAAACGTTAAAAATGAGATGGATTACGCGAAACATGGCGGCGCCGTTCTTTTCGGCCTAAAAGCACCAGTCATCAAAACCCATGGCTCTACCGGTCCAGAAGCAGTTGCTTACACGATCAAACAAATCCATACGATGCTTGAAACAGATGTCGTCGCTCAGTTGGTTGCGCATTATGAAACAACCACCGCAACGGAAGTTTCGCAATCGGAATGACATCGTTGTAACAAAAATGCAAAAAAACCTAGACAAATACCTGTGAAAGCAGTACAATGTTTCTTAGCCATTCTATGTTTTGTGCAAACGCGTGGAGGTGAAGCCAGTTGACACGAGATGAAGTATTCAAGAAAGTAGCAGTCGTGATCGCCAATCATTTTGAGATTGATGCCGAGAACGTGACAGATACAATGAGCATTAAAGACGACTTGAACGCTGATTCGATCAGTGTGATGGAATTCGTCCTAGAACTAGAAGATGAATTTGGTACCGAGATTTCAGATGAAGATGCCGAGCAGATCGAAACAGTCGGTGGAGCGGTTGATTATATTTCAAGCCATCTTGCTTAAGACAGTGTAAAAGAGCTAAGTCCTAGATGACTTGGCTCTTTCTTTATCCTGTTCTTCAATAAGGGTTCCTTTAATCGATTTTTGCAAGCCATTTCAACCATGCGGAAAAAGCTGACATGGCAATGATGTAAGTCTATTGTAAGTATTCTGAAAATTCAGTGTTTTTGTTTTTGTGGGGCTTGCATTATTAGAATCATTTCTATATAATTATTAAGAATATATTATACAATGTTAAGAAAGCTTTCGGAATTCATTCGTTTATTCCTAGTTTTTTATTAGCACTTGCACGTCATCTTAGAAAGTAGAGAGGGGTATTCGATTGTCCAGAGATAATCAGTTACTAGATGTTCAAAACCTTCATACAGGTTTCCGTATTAAAGATGATTACTATGATGCAGTAGATGGCATTTCTTTCACATTAGATCGCAATGAGATATTAGCGATCGTTGGAGAATCCGGCTGCGGAAAAAGTACATTAGCGACCACGATCATGGGCTTGCATGATCACAACAACACCAAAATCACTGGTGAGATCTTATATAAAGATCTAAATTTATCAAATTTAAATGAAACATTGTACAACAAGATCCGTGGCAATGATATTGGTATGATTTTCCAAGATCCATTGTCTGCATTGAACCCATTGATGCGTATTGAAGATCAAATCAAAGAAGGTTTGTCCTATCATACAGACATGTCCGCTGAGCAACGTCAAGCACGGGCATTAGAGTTATTAGAACAAGTGGGTATTCCTAATCCGCCACGAGTGGGGCGTCAATATCCTCATGAATTATCAGGGGGGATGCGCCAACGGGTCATCATCGCTATTGCGATTGCATGTAAACCGCCAATCATCATCGCTGATGAGCCAACAACAGCTCTTGACGTGACGATCCAAGCACAAATTTTGGATTTATTGAAAGATCTGCAAGAAGAAACGCAAACGGGGATCATTTTAATCACCCATGACCTTGGTGTCGTAGCCGAAATGGCTGATCGCGTGGCTGTTATGTACGGCGGACAATTCGTCGAAGTTGCAACTGCTGAAGAACTATTTTCAAATCCAAAACATCCTTACACACGTTCATTATTAAACTCGATCCCACAAGAAAATTCGCAAGACAGTGAACTGCATGTGATCGAAGGCGTCGTGCCTTCATTGAAAAATATGCCTCGGACAGGCTGCCGTTTTGCAGCGCGGATTCCTTGGATACCTGAAAGTGATCACGAAGAAAACCCAGTATTGCATGAAGTGGCGCCTGACCATTTGGTTCGCTGTACATGCTACAAGCATTTCCATTTTAGAGACGAAGAAGGAGAAGTGTAGATGACAGAATTAATTACAATCAAAGATCTGAAAGTCCACTATCCGATTCGCAGCGGGTTTTTCAACCGTGTGACTGACTTTGTTTACGCGGTAGACGGTGTCGACTTTGTGATCGAAAAAGGCAAGACCTATGGGTTAGTTGGTGAATCTGGTTCAGGGAAATCAACGACCGGTAAAGCCATTGTTGGACTAGAAAAAGTGACCAGCGGCGGCATCATTTATGAAGGGCAAGACGTGACCAAACGTTCTGTTCGCAAAAAAATGAACTATAACAAAGACGTCCAAATGATTTTCCAAGATTCAATGTCTAGTTTGAACCCCAAAAAACGGGTGATTGACATCATCGCTGAACCGCTGCGGAACTTCGACCGTCTTAGTGACCAAGAAGAAAAGCAACGTGTGAAAAGTCTGCTGGATATCGTAGGGATGCCAGAAGATGCATTGTACAAATATCCCCATGAGTTTTCTGGTGGACAAAGACAACGTTTGGGTGTTGCTCGGGCAGTTGCCACAAACCCTAAATTGATCATCGCGGATGAACCTGTATCTGCTTTGGACCTTTCTGTGCAAGCACAAGTATTGAACTTCATGAAACGAATCCAGCAAGAATTCGGCTTAAGTTTCTTGTTTATCTCTCATGACTTAGGTGTCGTGAAACATATGTGTGACAATATCGCCATCATGTATAAAGGGCGCTTCGTTGAAATCGGCACCCGGGAAGATATTTATCAAGATCCACGCCATATCTATACCAAACGGTTGTTATCAGCCATCCCTCAAATCGACGTAAAAAATCGTGAAGCCCACAAAGACAACCGCCGTCGGGTGGAATTAGACTATGTGACGCATCAAAAAGATTATTATGACGAAACTGGCCGGGTGTATGATTTGCGGACGATTACCGCATCACATCAAGTCGCATTGAAAAATGGGGGTGCTGAATAATGTGGAAAACAATTCTACGTCGTTTGTTGTTGATGATCCCTCAAGTCATTATTTTGAGTATTTTGATTTTCTTGATTGCACAAGCAATGCCAGGGGATCCGTTTACCGGGTTGATCAACCCAAACCAAGATCCAGCCGTAATTGAAAAAATGCGGGAAGCAGCCGGATTAAATGATCCGTGGTATACCCAATATTTCCGCTGGATCGGCAATGCAGTCCAAGGGGACTTCGGACAAAGCTTCATTTATAAGCTGCCTGTCGCAACCTTGTTGTCAGGCCGGATCACAAACACATTATGGTTATCATTACTAACAGTTATTTTGACATACTTGATTGCAATTCCTTTAGGTATGTGGGCTGGTCGTTACCAAGATTCATTCATCGATAAAGTAGTAGTCATCTATAACTTTTTTAGTTTTGCTGTTCCATTGTTTATCTTTGCTTTGTTGGCATTGTTCATTTTTGGCTATCGTCTAGGTTGGTTCCCAACGAGCGGTTCTGTTGTGCCAGGTGTCAGCGGCATGGCTGAGTTTTGGAGTCGCTTGTATCATTTGATCTTGCCTTCCATTACGTCGGCATTATTGGGGACGGCAGTAACGATCCAGTACTTGCGTAGTGAAGTGATTGATTCGAAATCACTTGATTTTGTTCGTACAGCCCGTTCAAAAGGCGTACCAACAAATAAAGTCTTCTCACGTCACGTCTTTCGGAATGCATCATTACCGATTGCCTCACAAATGGGGTATGAGATTACTTCCTTGATTGCTGGATCAGTGGTTATCGAAAAAATCTTCGCCTATCCAGGTGTAGGTAAGTTGTTTATTGATAGTATCGTACAGCGGGATTACGCCGTGATTACATCGTTGACGTTGATCTTAGGGTTGGCTACGCTGATCGGTACGTTGTTATCTGATATCATTATGAGTATTGTCGATCCAAGAATCAGAATCCAGTAATAGGAGGGGATAAGCATGTCTGAAAAGAAAGAAAAAGATTTAAAACAAGAAAGTATCCCGCCTATGGGATTAAAAATGATTTTTCGCGAATTTTTAAAAGACAAAATTGCCATTTTCTCATTGGTATTTTTAGTCGCTGTTTTACTATTCGTGTTTATTGGTTCGGCTATGATGGATCAAACCCAAGTGATGCGTGTCAGCATCCTTGATAAATATGCAGTGCCTGGCGCTGTTTCGCCAAACGGCGGCACCTACCTTTTAGGGGCGGATGAAGGTGGCCGTGATGTTTGGGGACAGTTAGTGATTGGTGCCCGTAATTCGATATTGATTGGGTTCTCCATTACGATCATTACATCGATCGTTGGGGTTGGCCTAGGGATCATTTCTGGTTACTATGGCGGAATGATCGATAATATTCTGATGCGAATCGTCGATTTCGTGATGATTTTGCCGATCATGTTGATCATTATCGTTATCGTGTCGATCGTACCTCGCTATGATGTTTGGACCTTTATATGGGTCATGAGTGCCTTTTACTGGGTCGGAAAAGCGCGGCTCTTCCGAAGTAAGACCTTGTCAGAAGGCCGTAGAGATTATGTTAGTGCGTCGAAAACCTTAGGAACCAATGACTTTGTCATTATGTTCCGCGAAATCATGCCGAACTTGAGCTCATTGATCATCACCAACTTAACAATGAACTTTGCAGCCAATATCGGTATTGAAACGACACTAACGTTCTTAGGTTTTGGTCTACCGACCAATGTACCTAGTTTAGGTACGTTGATTGGATACGCCAGCAGCGGTGATGTGCTGGTCAATAGACAATGGATTTGGTTACCCGCGTCAATTCTGATTTTGGTCTTGATGTTGAGTATAAATTACGTTGGTCAAGCATTTAAGCGTTCAGCAGATGCGCGTCAGCGGTTAGGATAATTTAAGGAGGATACAGGATGAAGAAAAATATTTTTGGTATGGTCACGCTTTTGTCAGTGTTAGCATTGGCAGCTTGTGGCAGTAATGGTGGTGGAACTGATTCATCTGACGGTAGCAATTCAGCTACTGAAACAGAAGATGTAAGCAGCTTCCCGACTTCAGTGACAAACGACGCAGACGCAGTGGACGGCGGTACATTGGACGTAGCAGTCGTAATGGATACACAGTTCCAAGGATTGTTCCAAACAGAATTCTATCAAGATGCGTATGATGCACAATTCATGTCACCAAGTAACGAAAGTCTATTCTTAACAGATGCAGATTTCAAAATCGTGGATGGCGGGGCAGCAAACTTAGAAATCGATCAAGACAATAATACAGCAACAATCACATTGCGTGATAACTTAACATGGTCTGATGGAGAAGATGTGACTGCAGACGACGTGATTTTCTCATACGAAGTCATCGGAAACAAAGACTACACAGGCGTACGTTATGACAGCAACTTTACCAATATCGTAGGAATGGAAGATTACCACGATGGCAAATCTGATACCATTTCAGGGATCACAAAAGAAAGCGACAAAGTCGTAACCATCGAATACAAACAAGTACACCCAGGTATGCTTCAAGCAGGTGGCGGTGTATGGGCTTCTGCATTACCGAAACATACCTTTGACGGCATTGCCATCAAAGATATGGAATCAAGTGATCCAGTACGTAAAACCCCAGTTGTATTTGGTCCATATGTGATGTCTAACATCGTTGCTGGTGAGTCAGTAGAGTATACACCAAATGAATACTACTACGGTGGCGCACCAAAACTAGATAAATTATCATTCAAAGCAGTACCATCTGCTTCAATCGTAGAAGGTTTGAATGCGAAACAATATGACATCGCACTATCAATGCCTACGGATACTTATCCAACATATAAAGACACAGATGGCTACCAAATCTTAGGTCGTCCAGAACAAGCGTATACCTATATCGGTTTCAAATTAGGTACATGGGATTCAGAAGCAAATAAAGTTGTAACAAATCCAGATGCTAAAATGGCTGACAAATCATTGCGTCAAGCAATGGGATATGCGTTAGACAACGACGCTGTCGGCAGCCGTTTCTACAATGGTTTGCGTACAAATGCAACAACATTGATCCCACCAGTATTTGGTACATTGCATGACACTGAAGTTGAAGGTTATACTTACAACATCGACAAAGCAAATCAATTACTTGATGACGCTGGTTACGAAGATGTGGATGGCGACGGCATGCGTGAAGACAAAGATGGCGAAAAATTAACCATCAACTTTGCTTCAATGTCAGGTGGCGAAACAGCTCAACCATTAGCTGATTATTACATCCAACAATGGAACGAAATCGGACTAGATGTACAATACACAACTGGCCGTTTGATCGACTTCCAAGCATTCTATGACAAATTAGAAAATGATGATCCTGAAATCGACGTTTACCAAGGCGCTTGGGGAACTGGTTCAGATCCATCACCTTCAGGTTTGTATGGTGCAACTGCAGCTTACAACTATACACGTTTCTCTTCAGATGAAAACACTAAATTGTTAGAAGCAATCGATTCAACAGATTCATTTGATGATACAAAACGTAAAGAAGCATTTGATGCATGGCAAGAATATGCATTTGACGAAGCATTCGTTATCCCAACACTTTACCGTAATGAAGTATTACCTATTTCTGACCGCGTGAAAGATTTTGACTGGGCATACGATGTTGACCATAACCCATGGGCAACTGTTTCTCTTACTGCAGAATCTCGTTAGTCATTGATGAAAAGACGTTCCTTTGGGAACGTCTTTTTTGCTATTTTTACTGGATTGATTGGTTATCCGTAGGGCTGCATAAATTTTTCTTACAACCAATACAAGATTTTAGACGAAACATTTCATAATTCAGCAAAAACCAGTATAATAGGGAAGTGTCAACTAAAGAATAAAGGAATGTGGCAGATGAATACACAGCTAACGAAAGAACTGAAAGAAAAGTTTGGTATCGTGTTCCATGATGTTGATTTATTAGAACAGGCGTTTACCCATTCATCTTATGTGAATGAGCACCGCAACTTACACTTGTCAGACAATGAACGGTTGGAATTCCTTGGTGATGCAGTTTTAGAACTGCTCGTTTCTCGCTATTTATATCGAGAATTACCGGATCTGCCCGAAGGCAAGTTAACGAAGCTAAGAGCTGCGATCGTCAGAGAAGACAGTTTGTCGATGTTTGCCAAAGATTGCCGCTTTGATGAATCGATTCGTTTAGGCAAAGGGGAAGAAAATTCCGGCGGACGCAAACGTCCTTCTTTGTTATGCGATCTATTTGAGGCTTTCTTAGGGGCGTTGTACTTAGACCAAGGACTTGAAAGTGTCGATGGCTTCTTGAAACAAGTTGTCTTTCCGAAAGTCAAAGCAGGTGCTTTTTCCCATGAGATGGATCACAAAACACGGTTACAAGAAGTGCTGCAAAAAGGCGGCGATGTAGCGATCAACTATCGTTTGATCAAAGAAGCTGGTCCGGCGCACGAACGGATTTTTTGGACAGAAGTCTATTGTGACGATGCTTTGATCGGAAAAGGACAAGGCAAATCAAAAAAATTATCAGAACAAGATGCAGCAGCAAATGCGCTCGCATCACTGGATCAATAAGAGAGGAATGGCGGAGTGTATTTAAAACGAATAGAGATTGCCGGCTTTAAATCCTTTGCCGACCGCACAGTCATCGATTTTGAACACCGAGTGACTGCTGTTGTCGGACCAAACGGCAGCGGCAAGAGCAACATTACCGAAGCAATTCGTTGGGTTTTAGGAGAACAATCTGCCAAAAATCTGCGGGGCGGGAAAATGCCAGATGTTATTTTCGCGGGTTCCGACTCCCGTAAGGCGCTAAATATAGCGGAAGTGACGATCGTATTAGACAATAGCGATCATTACTTGCCTTTAGATTACAATGAAATCAGTGTATCCAGACGTTTAAGAAGAACGGGCGAAAGTGACTTCTTTTTGAACAAACAATCTTGTCGTTTGAAAGATATTCAAGAATTGTTTATGGATTCTGGATTAGGAAAAGAATCATTTTCTATTATCTCTCAAGGAAAAGTAGAAGCGATATTCAGCAGCAAACCAGAAGACCGCCGTGGGATTTTCGAGGAAGCGGCTGGTGTGTTGAAATACAAACAACGCAAGAAAAAGGCGGAACAGAAATTATTTGAAACAGAGGATAATCTGAGCCGTCTGCAAGATATCATTTATGAATTGGAAGATCAGCTGCTGCCGTTATCGGCGCAAAGTGAAGCGGCCAAAAAATTCTTGGCTTTAAAAGAACAATTGACCACTATCGATGTGGCATATACGGCCATGGAGATTGCTGAGGCAAAAGCAACTTGGGAATTGGCCAAAACAGAGTTAGCAGCTTGTAATCAACGGCTTGAGCACATTGCCGCCCGCATCAATCAAGGGGAACTTTCATTACATGATCTGCGTCAACAGCGCAGCACCTTTGATGAGACCCTTGAGGAAATCAATCAAAAACTCCTGGCTGCCACAGAAGGCTTAACACAAGCAGAAGGCCAAAAAGAACTGTTGAATGAGCGCTCAAAGCATACCCAAAAAAGTACAGAAGAATACCAAGAGAATTTAGAGGAAGTCATTGAAAGAGGCAATCTTTTAAATGAGGAAAAAAGCGACTTGATTGCTGCACTTTCACAAAAGAACCGCAGCATCCAAGAAGTGGAAGCCCAAATTACAGCAGCGCGTAAAGAACAAGAGAAGTACCAACGCTCTGCCAAAGAAATCATTGAAGAGTTGCGCAGTCAGTATGTAGAGACAATGCAAGAACAGGCTACAGTTGGCAATGAATTGAAATATCTGGAGCGTCAATACCAGCAAGAAACAGCCAAAAACCAATCCGCTCTGACAAGACAAACGCAAATGAATACAACGCTGCAAGCGAAAGAAACAGAAGCCGCGCTAGTGACCGAACAGTTAACAACGGCCAAAACAACTTTAGAAGCGCAGCGCAATCAATATATTCAAGTACAAGAAAAGGCCCAACACAATCAAACACGTTTTGAAGAAGCGCAGAAAAAAATGTATGCGCTGATGAATCAAGTCCAGCAAGTCCGAGCGAAACAGCGGAGTTTGCAAGATATCCAAGAGAATTACAGCGGCTTTTATCAAGGTGTCCGGCTGGTCCTAAAAAACAAACAGCACTTGCAAGGTATCGTAGGGGCTGTAGCAGAGTTGATCGAGGTCCCGCAAGCCTACACGGTTGCAATCGAAACAGCATTGGGTGCTTCAGCACAACATGTGATCGTGGAGAACGAACGAGATGCCCGCAATGCAATTACCTATCTGAAGGACAATCGTGGCGGTCGTGCCACCTTTTTACCATTGACAACCATTAAAGCCCGTCATTTACCTGAATATGCCCGCCATCAAGCACAACAAGTCAATGGGTTTATCGGTGTTGCCAGTGAACTGGTGGATTCCCCTGAATCGATTCGGACGATCACTGACAATCTTTTAGGCAGTATCTTGATTGCTGAAGATCTGCAAAGCGCCAATGCGCTGGCTAGAGCCTTGAATTACAGTTATCGGGTCGTCTCTTTAGAAGGAGACGTCATGAATGCTGGGGGTTCCATGACAGGTGGAGCGACCAAAAAGAATGCGGGCAGCCTATTCACGCAAAGCAATGAATTACAACAGCTGACTGCACAAGCGACGCAATTAGATGAGCGGCTGCAAACCACCGAAAAACAGGTGCAGCAGTTTGAAGCGGCTGCGAAAGAAGCCCGTGCTGCTTTAGATACGTTGCGCACGCAAGGTGAGCAAGATCGGATGACAGAACACGAATTACAAAATCGCTTGGATCATCTGCAGCAAGAACTTGACCGTCTGCGAAAAGAACAGCAAGTGTTTGCCTTCGAGCATCGGGAAGTACAAGCCTTCTTTGAAGAATATGCCGAAAAGAAACAAGATTTAGAAGAACAACAGCAACGGATTGCTGCTCAATTAACCAAAATCGACCAAGACATTCGTCAAATGAATGTCGAAGAAGATTTAATTGAAGAAAAACGACAGCAAGTGGCAGAATCACTGGCGCGATTGCAAGCAGATTTTGCTGTTCAAAAAGAACAAACAGCGCACTTGCAGCAAAAAATCGCTACCAACGCACAAGCTGTTGCAGAAAATGAAGAGCGTCAAGGCGTCTTGACCCGCCAGATACAAGCACTTTCCAGCAATGTCAGTCACCATGAATTCTCCGAAGAAGCCCTTGTGCAACAAATCAAAGAATATGCAGCAGCAAAAGATTCTTTGACGGCAGAATTGACGGATATCCGTACCAAACGGCAAGCGGTCCAATTGAAAATCGGATCGTTGGATGAAGCATTGAGCAGTGCCAATCTAGAACAAAAAGAGCAGTTGTCGCAAAAAACAGCAGTTGAAATCGAAAAAAATCGTAGTGAATTGGTCATGGACAATCGTCTGTTATATCTGCAAGAAGAATACAATATGACCTATGAAAAAGCTGCGCAAGATTTCAATGCGATCACAGATGCTGTGGCAGCAAAAGAAGAAATCCAGACATTAAAAACGGCCATCGATGAGATTGGACCGGTCAACTTGAATGCCATCGAGCAATTTGAACAAGTCAATCAACGGCACCTGTTCCTGACAGGACAGCGGGATGACTTATTGACGGCCAAGGCACAGCTTTTTGATACCATGTCCGAAATGGATGAGGAAGTCAAGACGCGATTCGGCGAAGTGTTTGATGCTATCCGTTTGCAATTCAAACAAGTCTTTCCGAACATGTTCGGAGGCGGTCATGCAGAACTCGTGTTGACGGATCCAACTGATCTGTTGAATACCGGTATCGAGATCGAAGCACAACCGCCAGGCAAAAAATTGCAGAATTTAAGTCTGCTTTCTGGTGGAGAACGGGCGTTGACAGCCATTGCGCTATTGTTTTCGATTATTCAAGTACGCCCTGTGCCATTTTGTGTGCTGGATGAAGTAGAAGCAGCTTTGGATGAAGCCAATGTCTCTAGATTTGGCCATTACCTCAGCGCATTCCAAAACGATACCCAATTTATCGTTGTGACCCACCGTAAAGGCACCATGGAAGCAGCCGATGTTCTATATGGCGTGACCATGCAAGAATCCGGCGTGTCCAAAACCGTCTCAGTACGTTTAGAAGAGGTCCGAGAAGGCGGGAGTTTCGCAGCCGTGCAAGAGTAGAGGAGTAAAAACAATGATTAAATTGATTGCCATTGATCTAGATGGAACATTATTGAATAGCAAAAAAGAAGTGACGAGCCGCAACAAACAAGCATTGGCCCAAGCAAAAGCCCAAGGTGTTAAAGTCGTCATTTGTACCGGTCGTCCATTGCGGGCCATCAGACCTTATTTGGATGAACTGTCCCTTAAAGATGCAGGGGATTATAGTATCACCTTCAATGGCGGTTTAGTGCAAAAAAACGAAACTGGCGAAATCATCGAAAAAGCAGCGCTGCAGTTGGCTGATGTCCATGAATTGATTGCCGTGGCTGAAGGGTTGAACATGCCTTTAGACATCGTATCAGAAGAAATCGTCTTAACTTTGCCGACTTCGGCTGATCATTTGTCGATCTATGGTTCATTGAATCCATTACTGGATTGCCGACCATTTGCCATTGATGCATTAGATGAGACGAAGTTATATAATAAAGCTGTGATTGCTTATCACCAAGAGGTTTTGGATCCCAAAATCCCAGAGATCCCAGCGGAAGTCAGTGAAAAGTTTGAGATCATCAAAAGCCGCAACAATTTGTTGGAATTTATGCCGAAAGGGATCACCAAAGCCTATGGCATCAGTTTATTGGCCCAAGACTTAGGAATTGACCAATCTGAAGTGATGGCGATCGGCGACGAAGAAAATGATTTGCCAATGATTCGTTACGCAGGCATTGGTGTGGCGATGGAAAATGCAGTGCCAATGATCAAAGAAGCCGCCGATGTAGTCACTGATTCAAATGAAGCTGATGGCGTAGCCAAAGTGATTGAAAAATATGTCCTAACAGGAGGTGCTTGATATGGGATTTTTTGACAAAATCAAAAAAGCGTTGATTGGAGAAACGACGGAAACAACAGAAACAACAGAAACGTCAGAAACAGTAGATACCCCCGCAACGTCCGATAACGAAGGCTCTTCAACTGAACCTGTGCACAAAGCCAATGATGCCGCCGCAGATTTGTCCGATGTCGAGACTCATGCTACTGTTGTACCGACCCAAGAACCAATAGAGCCGCAAGAGCCCGCAGAGGATGGAACAACCAAACAAGCATCTATGACGCCGACAGACACAGACAGCACTACATTCGTCAAGACCCAGCCGTCTGTGCCAAGTGCTGAAGCAACTGCAACGGACACAGCAAAAGAAACTGTGCAAGACAAATACACCAAAGGGTTGAGCAAATCTCGCAAAACCTTTGGACAACGAATGAATGAATTATTTGCGAATTTCCGAACAGTAGATGAAGATTTCTTTGAAGAAGTGGAAGAGACATTGATCGGCGCTGATGTTGGGTTTGATGCAGCGATGAAAATCGCTGATGCATTAAGACAAGAAGTGAAATTGCGCAATGTCAAAAAAACTGCAGATGTGCAAAATGTGATCATTGAAAAACTAGTGGATCTATATGGAGAAGCGGGTATCGATGAAGTCAATACATTGAATATGCAACCGAATCTGACGGTGATCTTGTTTGTAGGTGTCAATGGTGTGGGTAAAACCACAAGCATCGGCAAATTGGCCCACCAATTCAAAGCAGAAGGCAAGAAAGTCTTATTGGCTGCAGCCGATACATTTCGGGCCGGTGCCATTGATCAGTTGGTCGTCTGGGGCGAACGAGCTGGCGTGGAAGTGGTACGAGGCAATGCCGGCGGTGATCCCGCTGCAGTTGTATTTGATGCGATGGAACGTGCCAAAGCCGAAGATGCAGATGTTTTGCTGGTAGATACAGCTGGCCGCTTGCAAAACAAAGTCAATTTGATGAATGAATTGGAAAAAATCAAACGAATCATTCAACGGGTCGATCCAAGTGCACCCCACGAAGTCTTGTTGGTATTGGATGCAACAACAGGCCAAAATGCCATGAACCAAGCCAAACAATTCAAAGAAACAACCGATGTCTCCGGTCTTGTCTTAACGAAGCTAGATGGTACGGCTAAAGGTGGGATCGTGTTAGCGATCCGCAACGAGTTGCGTTTGCCAGTCAAATTGGTTGGACTAGGAGAAGGAATAGATGACCTAGAACCATTTGATCCGAATGAGTTTGTTGTTGGGCTGTTTAAAGGGTTGATCAAGGACTAAAAAAGAGCCGTGTGTCGGGAAATTCCCAATACATGGCTCTCATTTGTTGCTTTAAACCAGTGACGGTTGATTGAAGAATAGCGCATCGCTACTGCAGACAACAAATTGTTTGGTGCAGCGAAGATAAAAGATGCCTTACAAGCAAGTGTATGCAGACCGAGTATTTCGGGAAGCGGTCTTTGATAGACGTGGATTGCAAGTGCGACAAGGGCCAGTCGATTACTTTGTTAGTTCTCCTTGACGGTCTTTGATCAATTTTTCTAATTCGTTCAATGTATCGATCTCTTTATTGGTCTCGATAAAGTTGGTGATCAAGTTCAGTAACGACTGTTCAGATAATTCAGCAGCAAGAAAATCTTCTTGCGTCACGTTTGGCGCATACAGGCGCGTCAAGACGGTACCGCTGTATCCGATATCGGCTACTTTCAATAAATCATGGTTTTTTAATTTGCGTACCACAGCTTGAATCGTATTCTTGCTTAGATCTTGCTGTTGGACAGCAATGTCATTTGCAGACAAAGGTTTATCTGCATTCCAGAAAATATTCATGATTTGGCGTTCGCGTTTGGTAAGGTTAAGTGGTTTCATTCACTATTCTTCCTTTCAAAAAGAGTAATATAGACATAATAATTTACTGTTATATAATCAGTATACTTTATTTTGTAGGTAAATATCAAATTTATTCAAGTATTTTATGAAATCTTGGTAATTTTGTTAACACTTAATGTAAAAAAAGAGCCGATTTTGTTCACTTCTCGCATTTTTTGTCTATAATGAAAAAGAGAAGTCTCTTATACACATCTAGATGTGTATAAGAGACAGCACTTAATGTAAAAAAAGAGCCGATTTTGTTCACTTCTCGCATTTTTTGTCTATAATGAAAAAGAGAATATGAAAAAAATAAAAAACAAGTCAGAGAATTTAGAGGGTAACCAAATGAAGATAAAAACAATGTTAAAGCAAAAAGCACTTTTTCCCTATTTATTAAAGGGACGTTATGGAATCGAACGTGAGGCGCAACGGGTCACGTTAAGCGGAGATTTCGCAGGGACCGATCATCCTGCATCATTAGGGAATCGCAGTTTTCATCCTTATATCCAAACCGATTTTGCTGAAAACCAATTGGAATTGATCACACCGGTCGCTGATTCTGTGGATGAGTTGTTTCGCTATTTGAGTGCGATCCATGATGTGGCCTATCGTTCAATGGCGCCGGAAGAAATGCTGTGGCCATTAAGCATGCCGCCAGCTTTGCCTAAAGAAGAATCGGCGATCGTGATTGCCAAACTGGATCAATTTGAGGATGTGTTATATCGCCGTTATTTGGCAAAGACTTATGGCAAACGTAAGCAAATGGTCAGTGGTATCCATTTTAATTTTGAATTTGCGGATAGTTTTATTCAGCGGTTGTATGAAGAAAGTGAGCAAGGGATCGACTATCAAGGATTCAAGACAGAGTTATACTTGAAAGTGACCCGCAATTATTTGCATTATCGTTGGTTTTTGACCTATTTCTTTGGTGCAACACCTGTTTCAGAAGCCAATTATTTCACAGATGACCAACGGCCTTCCGAACCTGTACGCAGTATCAGGAATAGCCGCTATGGCTACACCAATCATCCTGATGTGACAGTTTCTTATGCCTCGTTACAGGATTATCTTGGGGATATTGCCCATCTTGTGGAAACTGGCAAACTTTCTGAGGAGAAAGAATTTTATGCCCCTGTTCGTTTACGTGGCGGCCGTCGTGTAGCAGATCTAGCTGAAGCCGGGATCCGCTACATTGAAATGCGCAATATCGACATTGATCCGTATGCGGAATATGGTATTTCAAAAGAACAAGTAGCGTTCTTGCATTTCTTTTTGTTATTTTTAAGTACCAAAGAAGAAGGCACAGATCTAGACGATTGGGTCAAGACAGGCGATCGACTGAATGACGAAGTGGCATTAGAACATCCTTTGGCTCAAACCGCCTATCTTCAAGAAGCCAACGATTTGGTGGATGAGCTGCATCGTTTTGCCGCTGAATTACAATTGCCGGAGGTCCCTTATTTGGCCCAATTAGCCGATATGTTGGCTGATCCGGCAATGACATTTGCCGGCAAACTCTTTCAAGCAAGCCAAGCAGAAAATCAAGCTGCGGTCGCTAAAGACCTAGGGTTGGCTTACCACCACGCTGCTTGGGCCAGACCCTATCAATTAGCCGGGTTTCGCGGACTGGAATTGTCGACGCAGATTTTGATGTTTGATGCCATTCAAAAAGGAATCAAAGTAGAAGTGTTAGATGAATCAGATCAATTCTTGCGCTTGCAAGTAGGGGACCATGTAGAGTATGTCAAGAATGCCAATATGACAAGCAAGGATCAATATGTCGTGCCTTTGATCATGGCCAATAAGACAGTGACCAAGAAAGTATTGGCTGATCACGGCTTTCATGTGCCCAGCGGCGCTGAATTTGCAACGACTGCTGATGCAATCGATTATTACCCCCACATTGCCAAAAGCGGCTTTGTTGTGAAACCCAAAACTACCAATTATGGCTTGGGTATCTCTATTTTTAAAGAGGGGGCATCTTTGGCTGACTACCAAGAGGCTGTAGCGATTGCTTTTGCGGAAGATCAATCGATCCTCGTGGAATCTTTCTTGGCAGGAACGGAATACCGCTTCTTCGTCATTGATGGTCGTGTGGATGCCATCTTATTGCGGATCCCCGCCAATGTTGTCGGGAATGGACGACAAACGATTGAAGAATTGGTCAACGAAAAAAATCTGGATCCTTTGCGAGGGTCTCATCACCGGTCGCCGTTGGAATGGATCCAATTAGGCAATCTGGAACAATTGATGCTCAAAGAACAAGGCTATACGATTGCTTCGATCCCAGCAGAAGGACAAATCGTCTACTTGCGAGAAAATTCAAACATCAGTACTGGCGGTGATTCAATCGATGTCACAGATGATTTCAATGAGGATTATAAAGCCATTGCAGCAGCAGCGGTCGAAGCATTAGGGGCAGCGATTTGCGGTATTGATTTGATTATTCCTGATAAGACAAAGCCTGCTGATAGTGAAGGGGCATATGGAATCATTGAAGCCAATTTCAATCCTGCGATGCACATGCACGTCTATCCTTATAGCGGTGCTGGCCAACGCCTGACGATGTCAGTCTTACGCTTATTGTTCCCAGAAGTATTTGTTTCATCAAAATAGGAACCATGACAAAAGACCCGCTGATCTGGCAATGGTTGCTTGATCAGTGGGTCGTTTTCAGCTATTAGGCATAGAAAATTGCCTATGGTGTGAGGTTACTGAAAAGCAGCAATCTCAATTGTTTGCTTTGTTTCTTCAACAGCCAGCCCGGTTCTGTCTTCCCACCATTGTTTCATGGCTGCTTCGTAGGTCGTTGGGAACCCCTCCATGATCGTTAATAGAGGAACACCTTCTAAAGAGGCATAAGGGAAATTCAATACTAGATTGTATTTTAATTCCGAGAGCAGGCTGTAATATTGAAACATCATGAAATGCATCTCAGTCAGATCATCTAATGCCAATACTTTGGGTGCCCGATCCAACATAAAACCGAGACTGCGCATCATGAAAAGCACGCCGTCTAAATGATCGATTTCGATTGACGGCACCGTCTTCAGCAAATCGATATGACGATCCAACACGTTCAATAATTCTTGTTTCAATTCGGAAAAGGTAGGTTCAGTCGTAGACATTGTGTATCCTCCTAATGAAAAATATTGTGCCAAAATGATTTTTTTGGTGTGTCTTTGGTCTCTGCAACAGGTGCTTTCGGATATTTTTTTTCGATATCGATCTCTGCTTCATTGACCGCCTCTTTGGCTGCAATCAACAAACCAATGCTATCAGGCGCAGCATCTTGGGCATCAGAGACCACGCGAAAATCCATTTGATGTTTCGTCAGCAGTGCGAGATAAGCTGTTTGGATCGATTCGGGCAATTTGCCATTCAGCAAGACCAATTGCTGTGGATAGTTGGGCAATGCAGAAATAAGTATTTCTTGGTTGTCCTTCTTCTTCATTTCTGCTACTGTCATACTAAGATAACAACGTTCGCGAAATGTACCTAAGTATTTGCGCTGTTCATCGGGATTGATTCGAGGGGTGCCATACATCCCTGTATCAAGGCGTTTTTCTAGTTCATCAGCCATAAATAGCCTCCTCAAGCGTTTTCTTTATTACTATTATAGCACAAGTACAAATTGTGTAAGGTACAGGATTTCTGCAAACAAATCATCAAAGAAAGTAGGGAAAGGTATGGAAAACAATGAACGGCATCAGCTGTTGTTGGCCAAGCATCAAATAATCGACACCCCCCGTTTGCTGTTGCGACCAGTGACACTGGCAGATGCAACAGATATGTATGCCTATGCAAGCGATGCGGAAACGACAAAATTTGTTTTTCCGCAGCATCAATCCATCGAGGATACGATGGTCAGTATTGCCACTTACTTTATGGCTGATCCATTAGGGAAATTTGCCATTCAAGATAAGACATCCGGACAAATGATCGGTACCATTGATTTGCGGGTAGAATCGGCAAAAGAAACTGCGGAGATCGGTTATACCCTCAGCCGTATGTTTTGGGGACAAGGACTGATGCCAGAAGCCGCTATGGCATTGCTGCATCTTGGATTTGAAACACTGGACTTGGTTCGGATCTATGCGTTGCATGATGCCCGAAACCCACAGTCAGGTCGGGTCATGGAAAAGATCGGTATGAAAGTTGAAGCCACGATTCCGTCTGCTCGGCTATTACGGGGACAATTAATAGATGAAGTGATGCGGGGCATGACCAAAGAAGAATGGACCAAGCGTGTGATGTAAGGGAGTGAACCTATGGAGATCTTGATAGCACAACAGGCTGGTGAAAAAATCAAGGCGGTGATGCAAGCAACGGATCGCTTGTATTTTGCAGGAGAAGAAGGTTGGGATCCTTTTCCAGCGACAACGACGGCATCGGTGGATGTGGATCTGCGCTTGATCGTTGCACCGGACACTTATCCGTTATCCGACAAGTCACCTTATACAGTCAAGTGTCAGACGTCGATTGGTGTAGTCTGGACAACGGATGAAATGAATCAGACTTATTCGAAGACCATTCAGTTAACACTTGCTGAACAAGGCAGACTGCAGCTGAAAACAGCGGGTCAAGCAACGAAAGACGTGCAATTACTGCGAATCGAACAGCACACAGCGAGGGGTGCTTCATGGGGAAATTAGCCATTATCAGTGACCTGCACGTGGACATCAATCATTTATCAGATGTGCATCTACAACAAATCACCGAATATTTAACACAGCAGCAAGTCCATCATTTGCATCTGGCTGGGGACATCGCCAACAAAAAAGAACGAGCTATGGCTGTCATTCACTTTTTTCAAGCGCAAGGGTTATCAGTGACCTTTCACTGGGGCAACCATGAGATGGTCGATTTGACAGAGGAGGAAATCGAGGCCTTTACTGATCCAGCCTTTCTTAATTTCCGCCTATATCCCCTCTCTGACACGCAGCTGTTATTAGGCGTGAATGGCTGGTATGATTATCAATATTCAGATATAACGAGTGAAAAAGAGATTCTGCGATTGAAACGGCTATTTTGGTATGATCGGATGATCCAGCGGCAGGGTACTGATCCTGCCATCAGCCAGGCCATTAACCAGCGGTTGCAAGGCGTGTTAGCAACGATCCCAGCAGACAAGCAAGTGATCTTGTCGACACATTTTGTGCCGCAGCCGGATTTTATCCTTCATCATACAGGAAAATATGCCCGCTGGAATCATTTGAACGCTTTTTTGGGCTCACCGAATTTCGGGCAGGTAATCGCTGAATATCCCCAAGTGAAGCATGTCGTTTTTGGACACACGCATCGTCGGTTTGCGCCCAAACTGATTGCAGGGACTTTGTATCATTGTCGCCCTTTCGGTTATTATTATGAATGGGGGATGACGCGACGTTTCGTGCAAGAAGAGCAGTTGGCGGATGCGTATCAGCCAACAAAAATCAGAGGCTTGCTGCGCCAACATGATGCCGCATTTGCGGCGTATAAGCAAGCCCACTTGATTGAAGAACTGCAGCAAGGTATCACGTTGATTGACTATTAAATAGAAAGAAGGAAAGAAAATGACATTTGAAGAAATTTTACCAAAACTAAAAGCTGGTGCGAAAATTATTCGCGCAGGTTGGGGCGGCTATGAATTATATGTGACGTTGGTTGCTGATGAAGTGTATGATGGCAGCCCTGTGACCCCTTATTTTTTGATCAAGACTGCGGATGAAGGTTTCTCAAGTTTCGCACCCACTGTTTGCGACATTTTGGCTAATGACTGGAAGATTGTTGAATGACGGACACATGGGTCACTGAGGACACCCGCGTGTTTGTGACTGGGGCTGCTTCAGGCATTGGTCTTGCACAAGCGCAGTTATTTCTTCAGCACGGGGCGCGGGTGTTTGGTGTCGATGTCCAACCTTTTCCAACGGCTCTGATGAATGCGCCGCTTTTTTGCGGTTACAAGGGGGATGTGTCACAAGACACGGATTGTACGGCAGCAGTGTCAGCTTGTGAAGAGCAATTTGGCGGCATTGACATTTTGTTGAATACCGCTGGCAAACTAGACAGCTATCAAACGATTTTAGAGACAGATACTACACAGTGGCTGGATATCATCAACACCAATCTTTCTAGTATGTTCTATCTGACCAAAGCAATTTTACCGGGAATGCTTGCTGCCGAAAAAGGGACGATCATCAACATGGCATCGATTGCCGGCATGGTTGCTGGTGGAGGCGGGATTGCCTATACGGCGACGAAACATGCCATTGTCGGCTTTACTAAACAATTGGCATTGGATCATGCAGGGCAAGGTATCTCAGTCAAAGCCATTGCACCGGGAGCTATCAAAACACCGATGAACCAAGCCGACTTTGACAGCGATGGGGCCATGGCGCGATGGGTAGCAGAAGAGACGCCTGTCAAACGCTGGGCATTACCCGAAGAAGTCGCTGCATTGACACTCTTTCTTGCCAGCCCGCAAGCAAGCTATCTGCAAGGGGCCATTGTACCGATCGATGGTGGTTGGACGTTGAAGTAACGAGCGAAGAAAAGCGTGCAGAGGAACTGACAAGGTGACACTGCCTGAAGAAAATACATGTTTGAGCGAACACAAATAAATAACCAAAAAGTACGACTGCAGTGCCGTGCTTTTTGGTTATTTGACATGGGTTAGTTCAAAGCCAATCTGCGTCCTAACCGTTTGCGTAAGAAAATCCCCAATACTGCCGCTGCTACGGCTTTGATGATGCCTGGCAGAATGAACAAGACAAAGCCGCCATTAAAAGCCGCTGACCAAGTCATTCCAGCACTCCATTTCAACCACAATGTACCAAAAGCCAAAGTAGCCAACGCACCCGCGATGTTTGCGATGATTCCCCACCAATAGTTTGTTGGTTTGTAGGACATCATAGCGCCTGTAAGCAACCCATTAAAAATAAACCCAACGAGATAACCGCCAGTAGGTCCAAGTAAAATTCCGATACCACTGGTGAATCCCGCAAATACAGGCAAGCCAATCAAACCTAACAATAAATAGATGATAATAGCCATTGTACCCGTACGCATACCTAGAAAAGTAACAGCCAAACCAACGGCAAATGTTTGTCCTGTGAGGGGAATCAAACCCAAAGGAATCGTCAATTGTGAGAGCCCGGCAATAATAATGGCAAAAAGTGCTGCTTGGATTTGTTCTCGTAGTGTTAATTTCATGGTATCCCTCTTCTTTCGTTAACCTTTTTTTGTTTAATTTGGTTAACGAAATTATATAGCAGGGTGAACGAAAAGTAAAGCCTCTTTTTTTATATTTTGTAGTTGAAAAAGAGCCTTGATCACGGAATAGTCATGCGTCGTGGTCAAGGCTTGTTTATTAATCTAAGATTGAGTCCGTTAACCATTGACCAAATGCTTGTGTAGATAAGCAGGTAGCCTCAGGAAGCAAATCAGCAAAGTCAGCCGTTACTTGTTGCGCAGTCAGTGCTGCTTCGATGGCGCCTGTGATCAAATCAGCTGCTTCTTGCCAACCTAAGTATTCCAAGAGCATTCCGGCTGATAAGAGCATAGAACAAGGATTGGCTTTGCCTAGACCTGCGATGTCTGGCGCTGTTCCGTGAGTGGCTTCGAAAATCGCTGCGCCTGTGCTGTAATTGATATTTGCACCAGGGGCAATGCCGATACCGCCGACTTGTGCCGCTAAGGCATCTGAGATGTAGTCGCCGTTTAAATTACAAGTGGCGATGACATCGTATTTTTCAGGATAAAGCAAGATTTGCTGCAAAAAGTTATCTGCAATCACATCATTGATGATCAGTTTGCCAGCCGTCTTGGCTTTTGTTAAGGCCGCTTGGGCAGCTGCTTCACCAGCCGATTGCTGCAAACGTGCATACTGATTCATGGTAAAGCATTGATCTGCATACGCACTTTCTGCCAACTGATAGCCCCAATTCTTGAAGCCCCCTTCAGTAAACTTCATGATGTTGCCTTTATGCACCAGTGTTACGGTTTGTCGGCCTTGGGCCAAAGCATAATCGATGGCTGCTTTGACCAAGCGTTGGCTACCTGAGATAGAGATCGGTTTGATCCCTAAAGCAGTATCTTCCGGAAAGCGGATGTTGTGCACTTGAAATTGATTGGCCAATAGCTCGACCAATGTTTTTGTCTGCGGATCATCTACCGCAAACTCGATGCCAGCATAAACATCTTCCGTGTTTTCTCGAAAAATAACCATATCGGTTTTTTCAGGTGCTTTTAAAGGGGAGGGTACCCCTGAGAAGTAACGAACAGGGCGCACACAAGCATATAAATCTAGTGTTTGTCTTAATGTCACGTTCAGGGAGCGAAACCCTTCGCCGATCGGTGTCGTTAATGGTCCCTTCAAAGCCAGTTTGTGGGTCTTGATGGCCTCAATCGTTGCTTCGGGCAACCACGTACCTGCTTGTGTATAGGCCGCTTCGCCGGCAAGAACTTCAACCCAGTCAATCCGCTTTGATTGACCGTACGCTTTGGTGATAGCGGCGTCAATCACCGGTCTCGCCGCTTGCCAAATTTCTGGCCCGATCCCATCCCCTGCGATGTAAGGGATAGTGGTTGTTGTGTGTGGTTGATTAGACATGTAGAGCTCCTCCTGTTTCAGCGATTTTTTTGCGGATCACCATAGGTAGGATACCTTGGTTCTTCCAGTAGCGGATATCTGCTGGGGCATCAAAGCGCAAACGGGTTGGGAAGGTTAGCGCTGTGCCGTCACTGCGTTTGGCAGTAACCTCAATGCGTTGCCCCACTTGTGGTTCTTCGGGCAAAGCCACAAAGAAGGATTCACTTCCATCCAAGCCAAGTGAGGCGGCAGTTTGCCCAGATACATATTCCAGTGGAATCACGCCCATCATCACCAAATTGCTGCGATGGATTCGCTCGAAGCTTTCTGCTAATACTACTTTGATCCCCAAAAGTTGTGTGCCTTTTGCGGCCCAGTCTCTCGATGAACCCATGCCGTAGTCTTTGCCGGCAAGGATAATACAACTGTCTCCGGCTTCTTGGTACTGCATGGAGGCATCGAAGATCGATAAGGTTTCCCCAGTTGGGAAATAGTGAGTGACGCTGCCTGTGCTGCCAGGAACCAGCTGATTTTGCAAGCGAATATTGCCGAATGTGCCCCGCATCATAATATGATGATTGCCCCGTCTGGAACCAAATGAGTTGAATTCTCGATAAGCAACCCCGCGGTCTGTCAAAAATTTTCCAGCAGAAGAATCAAGACCAATGCTGCCAGCAGGTGAAATATGATCAGTTGTGACTGAATCACCTAGTTTAGCCAATACTTTCAAGTCATTGAGTGCCCCTTGCTGAGGTAATTCTTTGCTCAAAGTGTGGAAGTAGGGCGGGTGTGCAATATACGTCGATTCTTCTTGCCAGTCATAGACAGCGCTGGCTGTAGTATCAATCGCATTCCAACGTTCATTTGCATCGAACAAATGGGCATAAGCAGCCCTGAAGGCTTCTGGTCCCACATATGTTTGGACATAGGCATTGACTTCTTCATTTGTCGGCCAAATATCCGCTAGATAAACGGGGGCGCCATCAACGATTGCTAAAGGTTCCGTCGTCAAGTCTTTACGAATCGTACCGGCGATGGCATAAGCGACAACTAAAGGTGGCGAAGCCAAGTAGTTGGCTTTGATCTGGGGATGGATCCGTCCCTCAAAGTTACGGTTGCCGGACAAAACAGATGCAACCAGTAAGTTTTCTGCCTCGATGGCTTCAGCAACCGGTGTTTCCAACGGTCCAGAATTGCCGATACAAGTTGTACAACCATACCCAACCAAGTAGAAGCCGAGCTTCTCCAGGTAAGGCATCAGGCCACTATTTTGCAAATAGGTCGTAACAATCTGTGAACCGGGCGCCAATGAGGTTTTGACATATTTCGGGACCACTAAACCTTTTTCTACGGCGTTTTTGGCTAAAAGTCCCGCGGATAACATGACAAAAGGATTGCTGGTATTGGTGCAGCTGGTAATCGCCGCCAACACCAGATCACCAGTCGTTAAGCGTTCCGTTGTATCTGGCCAGAGAACCAGAGCTTCTTTATCCCATTCATCAGCTGTTAAGCCAAATCCTTTCGGTCCAACTGCAGCTGTTACAGAGTCGTCAAAATCGGTACCGACTGCTGGCAGTAAGATGCGATCTTGCGGTCTTTTTGGTCCTGCAAGGGCAGGTTGGATCTCCGCCAAGTCAATGGTGATTACTTTGCTGTATTCAGGAGACTGCTGCGCATCATAAAACAGATGATTGGCCTTTGCATAGGCTTCGACCAATGTGATCAATGCCGCAGGGCGTCCAGTAGTTGCTAGATAATTTAGTGTTTCCTGATCAATTGGGCAAAAGCCGCAAGTGGCACCATATTCAGGCGCCATATTGGCCAACGTGGCCCGATCAGCAAGGGACAATTGACTATAACCAGGGCCGAAATACTCAACGAATTTACCGACAACTTTTTCCAAACGCAAGACTTCTGTCACTTTTAGTGCCAAGTCAGTCGCAGTTGTGCCAGCCGGCATCTCATGAACAAAGCGCACGCCGATCACTTCGGGTGTCGGAAAGAAAGAAGGTTCCCCCAAAATAGCGGCTTCGGCTTCGATACCGCCCACACCCCATCCTAGGACACCCAAACCATTGATCATGGTCGTGTGAGAATCGGTTCCTTGGAGCGTATCGGGAAAAAGATAGATATCCTCACCAATTTGCTTCTGTAAAATCACATCTGAAAGAGACTCAATATTTACTTGATGAATGATGCCTGTTTCTGGCGGTACGACTTCAAAATTAGCAAAAGATTGTTGCGCCCACTTCAAGAACTGATAGCGCTCTTGATTGCGTTCAAATTCTCGTTCCGTATTGAAGGCCACTGCTTGCGGGGTACCTGCGCAATCGACTTGGACGGAGTGGTCGACAACCAACGTCACGGGGATTTCTGGATTGATGGCTGCTGCATCGCCGCCTAAAGACACGATGGCATCTCTCATTGCTGCCAAATCAACCACAGCTGGTACGCCAGTAAAATCTTGCAATACGACCCGTTCAGGCTTGAAAGGCACTACGCCTTCAGGTGCAACAGGGGACCAATTGGCTAGATAAGGCAAATACGCCTCGGTAATTTCATCGTCTTGATGACGTGCGACACTTTCAAGTAATACCCGGATGGTGTACGGCAAGCGGTGAAGGTCAGCTGAAAATTGCGCAGCGAGTTTCACGAGGTCAATGTACGTGTATTCAGATTGATTGACCGTAATTTTTGTTTGCCACTTCATAGAGATCCTCCTTATAACGAAATATAGATACTTATTAGGAATAATTATACGATGATAATTTAAAAAATCAATTAAAATTATGAAAAATATTTCATTTTCAAATCATCGTGCTATAATGTGTAAAAGTTTGGAAAATAGCATGCACAATAATGTGAGCTTGATATAAGTGCGTGATTATAGGATTAAATAACAAATCAGTTGGATATAGCAAGTTGGATTGGAGGAGAAATAGCTGTGGAAAAATTAGAGAAGAGTAAGAAGATGTCCTTTCTTGCATCGCAATGTCAGCATGCAAATCAAATCGATGTGAATTTTTATACAGAATATGATGTCAAACGAGGGCTAAGAGATGTCAATGGGACAGGTGTCGTTGCTGGATTGACGACAATCTCAACCATCTATCCCGAAAAAATTATCGACGGAAAACCAGTTGCAGCATGCGGCGAATTGCGCTATCGCGGGATTGATATCAATGAATTGGTGGCAGGGTTTGTCCATGAAGACCGTTTTGGTTTTGAAGAAATTGCATATTTATTACTATTTGGCGAACTGCCAACTGCAAGCGAATTAGCTGAGTTTCGTTTGTTATTAGCAGAGAAACGCACGCTGCCGACAAATTTTGTCCGCGATGTGATTATGAAAGCTTCTTCTTCAGATATTATGAACAGTCTTTCCCGTAGTATTCTGACATTGGCAAGTTATGATCCAAAAGCGGATGATATCAGTATTGAAAATGTGTTGGAACAAAGTCTTATGTTGATTAGTGTCTTTCCATTACTGGCAATCTATGCCTATCATGCCTATAATCACTATAGTCAAGGCGAGAGCATGTACATTCACCGTCCACCTGCAGATCTGAGTACTGCAGAAACGATCTTGACCATGCTACGGCCAACAAAAGAATATAGTTTCCAAGAGGCCCAAACGCTGGATATGGCATTGGTGTTGCACATGGAACATGGTGGCGGGAATAACTCCACTTTTACTACCCGAGTCGTGACATCCAGTGGCACCGATACGTATTCGACAATCGCGGCAGCATTGGGTTCATTAAAAGGTCCAAAGCACGGCGGGGCAAATATCAAAGTGACAGAGATGATGACTGACTTGAAACAACACGTGTTAGATACTACTGATGAAGCAGCAGTTCGGGGGTATTTGGAACAAGTCTTGGACAAAAAAGCCTTTGATCAAAAAGGCTTGATCTACGGAATGGGTCATGCGGTATATAGTGACAATGATCCCCGTGCAGCAATCTTTAAAAACTATGTGGCTAAATTGGCAAAAGAAAAAGGCAGCCAAGCGTGGGAAGAATATCAACTTTACACCATGGTGGAAAGGATCGCTCCTGAAGTCATCAAGGAAAAACGGAAAATGTATAAAGGCGTGAGTGCCAACATTGATTTCTTCAGCGGCTTTGTATATAACATGCTTGATCTACCCGAAGAACTCTACACACCAATGTTTGCGGTAGCCCGCATCGTCGGCTGGTCTGCGCACCGGATCGAAGAGTTGGTGAATGCACAAAAGATCATGCGCCCGGCTTATAAAGAGGTGTCAGTGGATCGAGGGTATGTTGATTTGGATTTGAGGTGAAATGTAGCAGTGAGTAATCACTGCTATTTTTTTGTGTGTAAATATGAGAAATCGAATTTAAATAGAATAGATAACGATAAGTTACACGAATCTGTTTAGTTTACCCAATTTTAGAAAGCGAAAAATGAAAATAAATTAATTTAATGAAAGCGTTGACATATTTAAAGTTTAACGTTAAACTGAAAGTGAATTTTAGGTTTAACGTTAAACCGTTTAAGGAAAGAGGTGCCTTTTGAATGCTATATGATGTTTACCTTTTAATATGCTAATAGGAATTATTAGTGCCAGATTTTCTCAGATGATTCAGGCGACATTCATTTGAAAGTTTGAATGGAAGGGCAAATGTAATAGAAATCAGTTTTAATCAAACAGATTGGTGAAAAGGGAGGATTCAAGTGTGGGGAAAAGCACGAAAGGTTTGTACAGTAGTAGAGTAAAAAACAGTCTTTCTTTGTATATTTTATTAGCACCAGCGATTATCTTATTACTGATATTTACGTATATACCAATGTCAGGATTAGTGATTGCGTTCAAAGACTATACACCTTCTTCCGGGATATTTGGAAGTCCTTGGGTTGGATTTAAGCATTTTTCTCAGTTTTTTAGTTCATATCAGTTTGGCGTAACAATTAGAAATACACTAAAAATTTCGATTTACAGCATTGTAGTGGGATTTCCATTACCCATAGCATTGGCAATTTTATGTAATCAAATTCGAGTAGAAAAATTCAAGAAGTTTTTCCAAGTTACAACATATCTACCACATTTTATTTCGACTATGGTTATGTGTGGCATGCTGATTTTATTTCTTTCACCAAATAATGGATTGATTGTAAATTTTCTGGGTTTATTTGGCATTGATATACCAGCTCTGCTATCGCAACCTGCAAGCTTTGCAAGTGTATATGTATGGAGTGATGTTTGGCAACACGTCGGTTGGGACAGTATTATCTTCTTGGCCGCACTTTCAGCAATCGATCCAACTTATTACGAAGCGGCTACGATGGATGGTGCTTCTAAACTACAAAAAATTAGGCATATTGATTTACCCCTGATTCTGCCAACTGCAATGATTTTACTTATTCTACGCGCGGGTGGACTGTTGAGTGTAGGGTTTGAGAAAGTACTCTTGCTTCAAAATCCATTGAATTTAGCAGGAAGCGAAATTATATCTACTTATGTTTACAAAGTAGGGTTGATTAATTTCCAATACAGCTATTCTACTGCTATTGGCCTATTTAATACTGTAGTTAATGTCATTATATTGATAATGGTTAATTCATTGTCCCGTCGACTCACAAAAACAGGTTTATTTTAGGAGGGGAATATGAAAACAAAAAAAAGAGGAAGACATATGAATAGTTCGGAAAAAGTTTTTAATTTTTTTGTCTATGGCGTAGCAATCATTTTAATTCTCCTAATCATTTATCCTTTATGGTTTGTCATCATTGCGTCATTTAGTGACCCAGCAGATGTTGGTAGTGGTCAAGTTTGGTTATTACCTAATGATTGGCGACTAGATGGATATGTAAAATTGTTCGAACAATCACTTTTTTGGCGTAGTTATTTGAACACTGTCATGTATACCGTTGTTGGAACTTTAGTCGCGTTATTGGTGAATATCCCAGCAGGATATGCATTATCTAGAAAAGATTTGTTCGGCCGAAAGTGGGTGGCGATCGTATTCATTATTCCTATGTTTGTTTCTGGTGGTTTGATTCCTACGTACTTAACGATAAAAAATGTAGGTCTCTTGGATACTTTTTGGGTAATGGTCATTCCATTTGCTGTATCAAGCTACAATATCATTGTTGCTAGAACTTTTTTTAATAATAGTATTCCCGCAGGATTGTGGGAAGCTGCTCAAATTGATGGATGCGGAACGATTCGATATTTTATTAGTATAGTTTTACCTCTGTCCAAAGCGATATTGGCGGTTATTGGTTTATGGACAGCAGTAGGAATCTGGAATTCATGGTTTAATGCGTTGATTTATTTGACAAATGAAAATCTCCAACCATTGCAATTGATTCTCCGCAGATTACTCATTAGTAATCAACTACTGCAAACACAAGCAACCGGAGAGTTGGCTTCTGAGTTAAGAGCAACCGCTGATATGATGAAATATGCAGCAATTGTTGTGTCAACAGCACCGATTATGATGTTATATCCGCTGTTACAAAAATACTTTAATCAAGGCGTTATGATTGGCGCTTTAAAAGAATGAATGGGGGAATAAAAATGTTAGAGAAAAAATGGTCAAAACTACTTTTATCTGTTGGGTTACTTGGAATATTAGCTGCTTGCGGTAATGAAGAGCCAGATGCTGACCAGAGTAGTAATGAAAGTGATAATACAAGTTTCAAAATTTCGACTGTCCGTTGGGCTGATTGGGGAGATGATTTTACCAAAGGATTTCTAGAAGAGGCAGAGGAAAACGCAGGTATTCAAATCGATTGGGATATTCACTTATCAGCTGATTGGGGAGATCGAAAATCTGTGCTCATGGCCGGGGGCGATTTACCGGATGCTTTTTTAGGCTCAATCACCTTTACAGATGCAGAAATTGCACAAAATCAAGATGTCTTTATTCCGTTAGAAGATTTGATAGAAGAAAATATGCCGAATTTATCAAAAATCATGGAGAGTGATCCCAAACTCAAAGCTATGATTACTTCACCTGATGGACACATATACAGTTTGCCAAAAAAATTGCCAATGCGGCCATTGATAGCAAACCAGATGTTTATCAATCAGACTTGGTTAGACAATCTTGGGCTAGATATGCCGGATACTTATGAAGAATTTATAGATGTTTTAGTTGCATTTAATGAAGGTGATGCTAATGGAAATGGTAATTTGAATGATGAAATCCCTTATGGGGTTGGGAATTTTAGTGAAACTTTTTCTTTTATTTTACCATTTGATAATCGTCTTGGTGCAGACAATACCTATGAAATGAGTTTGAAAGATGAGCAACCCGTTTATCTTCGTACCGAAGAGTCCTATCGCGATGGTATTGCGTGGATGAGTGAAGCTTATCAAAAAGGATTGATTGACCCAGAATTGTTTACAGCTGATACTTCTATGAGTGATGCAAAACGAATGAACAAGGATGTTTCTCTGGTTGGTGTAGCTGCTGGATGGACAGCAGACGCTACGTTCGGACTACATGCTGAAGAATACGTGGCTTTGCCGCCCCTTGTCGGACCGGATGGCAACCGTTATGTCATTTCTGATCCTGATCATTACAATTATGGTCGGAACGAATTTATGGTAACGACTAGCTGCGAAAATCCAGCTGAGTTATTGAAGTGGGCTGACCAGTTTTATACTGATGATGCAAGTATCCAGACATTTTATGGATCTTTTGGTATAGGCGTTGAAAAAGACGGTGATCAATATACTGTGTTGCCACCTCAAGGTGACACCTCTGCTGATGAGTGGGCATGGATCAATTCTTTGCGTGATTTTGGACCTAAATATGTGGAAGAAGGATTTAATGATCGAGTAACAATTGATGAAACACAAGGAGACGGGTTGAAATTGGCGCTGGATAGTGAAATCAATGAATACGCTTTGCCCGCATTTCCGAATGTTATGTATTCACAAGAAGAGCTGACGCGTTTGTCAGCATTGTACGTGGATATTAGTTCATATGCTTCTCAAACAGCTGCTAAATGGATCGTAGAAGGTGGTGTGGAAGAAGAATGGGATGGCTATTTGAAACAGCTTGAGGCAATGGGAATCGATGAATTTATGCAAATTCAACAGGAGGCCTTTGATAGATACAATGCAGCATTAAATTAGCAAATAGGTAAAGCTGGAGTAACAACTACTTCAGCTTTATCAAATGAATTTTCTTCAGAAAGAAAATAGAAGGAGATAGAATGAAAGAATTAATGAATCTAAATAGTCCAATAATCAAGATTCTTGGGAGAACAACGGATTTGTTTTTGCTAAATATATTATTTTTGGTTACAAGTATTCCTATTATCACGATTGGTGCATCTTTAGTCAGTTTGAATACAAGCTGGCAAAAAATTTTGAAAGACAATGATGAAGGGATTGTAAGAAGTTATTTTACTTGCTTCAAAAAAAATTTTGTTCAAGCCACGATCAGTTGGCTTGTTATACTCCTTATGACTGTTCTTTTTTTGATAGATTTCTATCTATTTGAACAACAGACAGCGCAAATAAGGGCAATAGGATTAGGTGTCTTATTTCCATTTGTCTTGGCGCTTTTACTATTGTTTCTGCTCCTATTCTCTTATTTAGGGCGATATGAAGATACGATAGCAAGAAGCGTGAAAAATTGTTTTTTGATAGCTGTCCAAAATGGAAAACAAATACTTTTTCTGCTTTCCTTTAACATCGCTGTCATCTATTTTAGTTTGAGTAGTCCGGAACGTTTATTAACATCGATTTATTTTTATACTTTCGGCGGTTTTTCTGTCATATCATTAATCAATAATTTAACCTTTAGAAAAATCTATCTTAAAGTTGAAAAAAATTTTTTTCAATTGCAGGGCTGAAAGGATAAAAGCATAGAGTATTTAGAAGAAATTACCTATTAAAGTGAATGAGGATATGAACAAAACATCCCCCTTCCAGTGGATGTGAATTCGTAAGTGTTATCAAGAGAATGACTAACTAATTGCTGGAAAGATAGAATACGGTATAATAAGGGAAAATGAGTACGTTCGAAAGGACCAAGCGCATGAAAATCACAATCAAAAAAATTGCTGAAGAAGCAGGTGTCAGTGTAACAACAGTTTCAAATGTTATTAATAAAAAAGCGCATCGCGTGTCCCAAGATAAAATCGATATGATCGAGGAAATTATAAAAAAATATAATTACTCGCCAAATATGAATGCTCGAGCCCTAGTGAAATCATCCTCACGTTTGATCGGACTATTGTATTTTTCAGATCAGAAGAATTTAGACTTTGCGGATCCTTTTGTGAATGAAATCCTGCAAGGTATCCAACGAGTAGCAAAGGAACATAATTTTTTTACTTTAGTTCATAGTGTCACAAAAACAGAAGATATAGAAGAAGTCCAGAAGAATTGGCGATTCGATGGTTTTATTGCTGTTGGATTTAGTCAGGAACTATTTGAAGAAGTTCATAAAATCATTCAAGTACCAATCATTTTCATTGATACTCATTTGAAAGATGAAGTCTACAGTCATATCGAAGATTATCCCAATAGTTATTTTATTAACACAAATGATCAAGATGCAAGCTACAAAGCCACCACTTATTTACTAAAAAAAGGATTAACCAAAATTGGTTTTTACTCTTATGAATTTGACAAAAATAAAACATCAGTTATCCAACAACGCTATGTTGGTTATCATAATGCACTTAAAGACTTTCATATAAAACCAGATACAGATTTAGAATATACAGAAGAGCAGCAATCAGAAATACTGAATCATCTAGATGATTTCCAAGGTATTCTTGTAACGGCCGATTATTTGGCAATAAAATTCATTCACAAATTGAAACAGGAAAAGTCATTTTATGAAAGAAAACTATCCATCATTAGTTTTGATGATATTCGATATGCGGCCTTGAATGATCCACCATTAACAACTATTAGGTTAGACCAAACAAAAAAAGGCGAGATAGCAATGAAAACGTTAGTTAATATTGTTGATGAACACATGAAAGAAAACCAAATTACTTTATTGAATGGAACTTTGATCGTAAGAAAAACAACATTTTAGAAAGGTTAGTGCTATGGGGAAAATTGCAGATATGTATTATATGGTCAATCCCTGGATTGTTTCGGAAAAGGGCTTTGAAAAGAGTCGAAGCGAAGTATCAGAATCTATTTTTTCGCTAGCAAATGAATATATGGGCATTCGAGGATACTTTGAGGAAGGTTATTCAGGTGAAACATTAATCGGAAGCTATTTCAACGGGGTTTATGAGAACAGTCCCAAAGAAAATCATGTGAAATACAAAGGGATTGTTGCTAGAAGTCATTTTATGGTTAACGCAGTAGATTGGTTGTATACTAGAATCTGGTGTGATAATACTCCATTAGATCTTGCTAATGCGGAGATAGATAATTTTGAACGACATTTGGATTTAAGAACTGGAATATTAATACGCAGCTTTCATTGGAAACCAAATAAAGAAACAAAAGTAAAACTTATTTTTAAGCGTATGTTAAACATGGAAGAAGTGACCCAAGGATACCAAACTATCTCGATAGAAGCTCTTGAAGGAGAAGCAAATCTAACGATTCTAATGGGTGTAGATTTTAACATGCTTCACAAAGGCGAAGGTCAAAATTTTTGGCAAGAGCAAGTAAAAAGCGCCAATCATGATAGTGCTACAATGATTGCAGAAACAATTACTACTAAACAGAAAATTTATGCAGGTTTTTCTATTGTGGCTTCAAAGTCCCTAGACACTCGAATTGTGGAGAGGGACAAATTTATCGGCCTTAAGTTTAACGTTAAACTTAAGGAGAGCGAAGTATTTAGCGTAGAGCGTAAGGCAACTATGATTGTGAACAAAACAGGAATCAATGAAGAAAATCTAAATCAAACAGGTTCTCAAGCGTTGAAATCACAGGTATCCTTCAATATAGTTTTTGAAAGAAATAGGAAATATTGGGAAAACGTATGGAGTAAGGAAGATATTCAAATTGAGGGAGATACGCGAAACCAACAAGGTATACGATATTGTATCTTTCAATTACACCAAACCTATCATGGACAAGATCCTAATCACAATATTGGTGCGAAAGGATTAACCGGCGAAGCATACGGAGGACTTGCTTTTTGGGATACTGAAACTTGTTGTTTACCTTTCTATCTTTTAACAAATTTAGCAGCAGCAAAAAATTTACTTGAGTTTCGATACTATACATTGTCTCAGGCGAAAGAACGAGCAAAACAACTAGACTGTGAAGGTGCCTGTTATCCAATTGCTACTTTAAATGGTCACGAAGCATGTGATTTGTGGCAACATGCTAGCTTACAATTCCAACCGAGTACAGGCGTTGCTTATGGCATTTGGCATTACGTAAATGTGTCACATGATAAAGAGTTTTTGTATTCCCACGGAATTGAAGTGTTAATTGAAATTTCAAGATTTTTAGTTTCTCGTGGTGCATGGTCTGCAAATGGAGAATTTGGTTTTTTTGGGGTGATGGGACCAGATGAATTTCAAATGATGGTCAATCACAATGCGTATACGAACTATATGGCTAAGAGAACCCTTGAGTATACAATAGAAGTGTTAGAAGAAATGAAAGCTATAGATAGAACAAACTTTCATTCTGCTTTGGAAAAGTGTGGACTCTTAGAAAAGGAATATCAAAGTTGGCAAGTGTGTGCGGAGAAGATGGTCGTACTCAAAGATGAGAATGGTTTGATCGAGCAACATGATGGATTTTTTAAGTTGCCGCAACTTGACATTCATTCGATTCCAATTGATGAATTTCCATTATATGATCACTGGTCTTATGACCGTATCTACCGGAACAACATGATTAAGCAGCCTGATGTGTTAATGTTTTTGTTTTTATACAACCAATCTTTTGGACTTGCTGAAAAACAAGTAAACTACGAGTTTTATGAACCAAAAACGATTCATGAATCGTCTCTCTCTCCTTCAATCCATTCTATATTGGCCTCTGAGCTAGGAAAAGATCAAGAAGCCTATCAATTTTTTGAATTTGCGACAAGAATGGACCTAGATAACTTTAATCGTAATACCAGAGAGGGACTTCATACAACGTCAATTGCTTCCGCATGGATGAATATAGTTTATGGATTTGGTGGTGTAAGAACTGATGGCAAGGAGCTAATGCTTTCGCCGACGATTCCGGAAAAATGGGAGAGCTATACTTTTAAAATCACCTATCAAGAACGATTGATCCAAGTGACAGTTGACCGGAAAGCGGTTAAGATTTCCCTTTTGAGAGGGGATACAATCAAGGTGCAGATTTATCATGAAGTAAAAGAAATCACAAATATACCACTAGTGATTGATACGCGAAAATAGGATACTAAGAGAGAATGGTCAAATGTAAACGATCAATAGCCTTAAAAACAACAGTGAACAAATCACTGTTGTTTTTTTAACCTCCCTATTTTGTGCAACTGGAGAATATTTTTTCGGTAACAAGTGTTTTTCTTTGTAAAAAAAGCGAAAAAAAACTATGCTTATGGGGTAGGGTATTTTTCCTAGAAAAAAGGTTGATTAAACAAGGTTGTGTAAAAGGTTCGATTTGCTGCTGGCGTATTCTTTATTCGTCAAATCAAGGAGTGAGAAAAATGACATACGATCAACAAACAGAAAATCAGCAAGAAACAACAAGTCCATTGTCCTTTGAAGAAAAAGTCATTGAAACGATGATTGGTACTGCATTGGCGGCTGTTGACGGTTTAATCAGCGTGAATGGGCGATTCATCCGCGATGAAACAGAAGTGCTTGAAAAACAGGAACAAGTAGCTTCTGGCATCAATGTTGAGATTGGGAAAGAAGAAGTCGCCATCGATTTGGAAGTCGTGGTTCTCTATGGGAAAGATATCCCCCAACTATTTGGCCAGGTCCAAGAAATCGTCCTGCAAGAAGTCAGTCGTTTGACAACATTAACAGTCAAAGAAATCAATATCCGTATCGCAGATGTTGTGACTCAAGACACCTTTGAACAAATGGAAGATCTATCTGCAAATCAAGGGTCCAATCAAAATCAGTAAGAAAGGAAGAATGATCACATGATCTCACTATATACAACACCCAGCTGTACCTCATGCCGCAAAGCACGGGCGTGGCTGACTGAAAATGAGTTGCCTTTTGAAGAAAGAAACATGTTTAGCGATCCATTGAATAGTGAGGAATTAATGCAAATTCTTTCTTTGACAAAAAATGGAACGGAAGATATTATTTCTACGCGTTCTAAGGTTTATCAAAAATTAGCTATTGATTTAGAAGAATTGAAACTTGAGGAACTGCTCTCGTTGATCGAAACGTATCCGAATTTGTTAAAACGGCCGATCATCATAGATAATAATAAATTGCAAGTGGGTTACAACGAAGAAGATATTCGTAAATTCGTGCCTCGCAATCTGCGCAAAATCATTTTCAAAAGACGGCAACGGGAACTATTGATGTTCAATTACCGTCAAAAGAAAACAGAAGGCAAGTCAGTCGTGAATATCATATGAATAAGTCGATCAAGAGAAGCGATCAGCTTCTCTTTTTTTGCACAAAAAAACACGATCCAATAAAGGATCGTGTTGGTTGAAAAATTAAAGTACTTGGTTGTAGAATTCAACGACTAATGCTTCGTCAACTTCTGCAGTCAATTCATCACGCTCAGGTAAACGAGTCAATGAACCTTCTAATTTTTCGCTGTCAAAGCTGACGAATGAAGAACGGCCAGCTGTTGCTTCAACAGCTTCTTTGATTGTAGAAATGTTTTGTGATTTTTCGCGAACGCTGATCACTTGACCCACTTCAACGTGGTATGAAGGGATATCAACACGTTTGCCGTCTACCAATACGTGGCCATGGTTGACCAATTGGCGTGCTTGACGACGTGTAGTTGCTAAGCCTAGACGGTAAACAACGTTATCTAAGCGTTGTTCTAGTAAGATCATGAAGTTAACACCGTGTTTGCCTTCTTTGATTTTGCTAGCTTTCACGAACAACGTACGGAATTGACGTTCGTTGACGCCGTACATATGACGTAGTTTTTGTTTTTCAGTTAATTGCATGCCGTATTCAGATTTCTTTCCACGGCTGTTTGGTCCGTGTTGACCTGGAGCGTAAGGGCGACGTGCCAATTCTTTTCCAGTTTCTGATAATGAAATACCTAAACGACGAGAAATTTTCCATGATGGTCCAGTATAACGTGACATAATTTGGTTCCTCCAATAAATTAGTTTGGAGTAAAATAATCCGTTGAACAATTCATATTCGTACAGTTCGTTCTTCAATCTTCACCTTTGCAGCCGTGGTTACACAATTGAACCCTGTGGGCAACGAACTGGGGACGAGCTATTATTCTTCTGCTGCATTATTTTACACAAAGAATAGTATACGAAATATTGCACGATAAGTCAAGGCTCACTCTTGTGCGTGAAAATGAAAGCTATCATTGAAATTTTTCATAAATTCCTTATATTTTCAATTATCACTTTACAAATCAGTGTTTCGTCATTAAAATATGGAAGTATTGTGCAATTTATAACGAATAAAGATAATCAACAAAAAAAGGAGCAGAAAAATGAATCCAGTATCCCCGTTATTTGAGAAAATCGATTCCTCTATTGAAAAGAAAATCGATTTGATCAAAAGTAGTTATTTGCGTTACGCTGTCCGTGCCATGATGGCTTGTCTATTCTTGACTTTAGGTACAGCAATCGCCTTTGCAATTGCCATGAAAGGTGAAGCAATGATCCATGGTCTTGGGAAAATTTTGTACGCCTTTATGTTTAGCTGGTCGTTGGTGATGATTTTGTATATGAACGCTGAACTTGGTACATCGAACATGTTGTATATGACTGTCGGGGTATACCGCAAACGTCTAAGTATTCCTTTGGCATTGAAGATTTTGTTTACCTGTGTCCTATTTAATTTGATCGGCGGCGTGATTTTCGGTTCGATCGTAGCTTTGACAGGTCCTTTCCAAGGATTGACGGCAGATAACTTCATGCTGACATCGATCACTGCAAAATTGGATAAATCAACGATCCAAATTTTAGTTGAAGCGATGTTTGCCAATATTGTCGTGAACACAGCTGTTTTAGTCAGCATGCGGATGAAAGATGATGCTGGTAAAGTGGCAGCAATCATTTTCATTATTTTCATCTTTGCCTTCTTAGGCTTCGAACACGTTATCGCAAACTTCCCAGCCTTCACATTGGCATTCTGGGCTTCAGGCGGTCACTTAGCTGGTATGACTGTCGGCAGTGTGATCCATAACTTGGTCTTTGCATTTATCGGTAACTACATCGGTGGCGGACTTGTGATGGGCTTAGGCTATGCATGGTTGAATAATTCTAAATCAACTTATGTGGATTAATCATCTGCTGATCATTGATTAAATCAAGCAAAAACGAGCGTTGGACTTTACCTTTTGGTGGAGTCTAACGCTTTTTTTGTATCCAATACACCTTGACTGAACTGCATATCACCTCACTCTTTTCTCAAATGCGAAATGATAGTTACGGATTCTACGGGTCAATTCGCCGATCTTGCGGCGCGCGATCAGACATGTCAGATCATCAGAGAAATGGATCAGTTTTTGTTTTTTGTCGATGGAGAGGATATTCGTCACGTTGATCACATAGGAGCGATGGCATTTGAAGAGACGGTCATCCAGCGCCGTTAATTCATCCAAAGTGGCAGAAAAAAGAATGGTGCGGTTTTTTGCTACAAGTTGGATTTTTCGTGAAATTTCGGTGGTCTCGAAAAATAAAATATCACGAAAGGGAACAACAAAATAGCTTTGGGCATTGTCAAAAATAAAGGTATCTTCCTTATGGAACGCTTCTGCTGCTTTGAAATGAGCCTGCAAACAAGCGGCGACTTTGGTTTCGAAAGCGTCTTTGGCGAGGGTCTTGTCAATAAAATCATAGGCAGATACTTTGTATTCAAAGGTCAAACGAGCAAATTCAGTGTGACTGGTGACAAAAACGATCAAGCCAAATGGATCCAATTGACGGACTTCTTGTGCCACTTCAAGACCGCGTTTTTCTTGCGCACCCAATTCAATATCAAGGAAATATAAGTTGTTGCCGACGGAGCGGCTGACTTCTTCAATAAAAGGCAGCGGTTTGCTCTCGATAATGATTTTTTTGGGTACCCAGTTCTTCTGGATCAATATGTGTCTTACCGCAGATTCCAAACGAATTTGCTGCGGCAATACGTCTTCTAAGATAAAGATATTCATTCGGCGCGACTCCTATCACTAACGAGGATTGGTTGGACACTAGCAGCAACTTACTGGTCATGGATGAGGATCATTTGACGGAAATGTTGGTCGGCGTAATCATCATTCCCACCTCTTTTTCGATTAATTATACCAAATAATCTGACTATTTCAATTTTAATTATGTAATTGTGATTATTTTAGTGATAAATGGTTTATCTAAGTGGAAAGTGAAAAAACTAAAAACTTAGCCGTAAAAATCTGCGTGTCAGCTGCACAAAGTGACCAATTAGTGCCAAAATCGAACCATTTACTGCATTAGGAACATTTTGTTGCAGGAATGCCATACACTTGAAGAGCAAATACTAACTATTTGCAGAACAAAAGGAGGGAGCATGTATACGAGACAAGAAATCGTTACGTCTAAAAATGAAAAGATAAGCACACTCACCTATGTAATACTTGCCATTCAAGTAGTGACATTGATCGTTGGATTTTCAGCCAAATATTACTTTTTAAATGACAAAGTCGAGGTCATTTGTCATGCCATACTAATAGGTTCCTTTGCATTTATAGCGAGTAAGATTGAATCGTTGTTTAAGGCTAAGAATACGCCTTTGTGGGTGAGTATTCTTTGTGGCGCTATATTAGGGGCGGTAATTATTTGGTTTATTTTGTTTATAGTTGATCAACTGATGTAATAACTAAATCAACAGGAGGGGATCGAACATGGAAAAACAATTAACAATCACGCAAGAAAACAAACGGGTTTTATTGATACTTATCGTACAAACGACACTGCTCATTGCAGGGTTCATATTAAGATATATCTATGACAGTGGCTGGGTAGCGGTCATTGAATCAATCGTCGGTTTTTCTTTTTTCTGGTTGATTTCAAATGCGAAACTCTTTAATAGAATCAATAAAGAGAAAACGAGTCTTTACTACTGGTCTTTTTTAAACCTTTTAGGCGGTATTGTCTTTTTTGGTATTATGTTTTACGAAAAACTTATGTCTTAGGCTATTTATTTCTGCTGGGAGGATGCTATTGCTACGGCAGATAATCAGGGGAACGCCCACAACGTCATAACAAAAGGTGATGATCGATGCATCCAATCTATCAGATGCAACGTTTGCTTTATTTCCAGTTGATCGATGAGATAAAGCAGCAAACAGGGGAAATGATTTGTACAACCGATGAGTTAAAGCGCTTTAAACGCACTCAGCCGGAGCGCTACAAAGCAATCAACGAGAAAGTTCAGGCGACCCACACCAATCAGACGATCAACAAAAAATTTGAAGAACTGGATGAACAGCTTTTGCGGCAGATTCGTGGGGCAGGGCTAGATAGCAGACCCACTGTTTCTATGGCCACGCAACATCTGGATCCAATCATAGAAAGGACAAACAAGCATGAAGACAAAACGAAGAAAGACACCCGTTCTTAAAGCATCCCAATGCGCCATTTTGGAGACCCATGAATTAAAGCAGACCTATGGCAGCGGCAATCAGCAGACCCGCTATACGCCAAATGGGTTTAACCAGGGACAACCACTCAAGGAAGGACTAGGAAAATGAAGACAAGCAACGTGCAAAAGACACCAAAATACAGGTTGCTGCACAAAGAAGAGCTGCAGCAATTGATCGGTCATGGCCAGCTGCATGCCAAAAGAATTCCCCCGAAAACACTGACAAAAGCATCTCGCATCACAAAATATGTAAAGTAGGTGGGCTGTGTGGCAAAAGTAGCATTTATTGAGCAAAGTGAGCATAGTGAATGCGGCATCGCAGCGGTCACTATGCTCCTTAATTATTATGGTGTGCCCGTAAAGTTGAACGATGTCCGGGATCATTATGGGGTACCTAAAGGCGGAAATACCATGTATCACTTGAAGGAGATTTTCTCTGATTTCGGGTTTGAGACAGTGGGTGTAAAGATTACAGATACTGTTGGCTTCTTTCGCGAAAACAATGCACCTTGTTTGTTATTTTGGGAGCATAGGCATTATGTTGTATTTGAAAAAATCGTAGGAAACAAGATAACGATCGTCGATCCTGCACTGGGCAGAAAAAGTTATTCGCTCCAAGCGTTCAGCGCACATTTTTCGGATGTCGCTTTGTTGATCAGTGCAATAGATGAAACCAAGGAAGGGCCTGTTCGTTCGGAGAAAAGTCACGATACATTATGGAAGACGTTATACAAAGAGAGATTTCTGATTATGGGTTTGGTGCTGTTGACGGTTGTGATCCAATTCTTAGGCGTGGGGATCCCTGTGATGACGCAGCGGGCCGTTGATAATTATTTGGCGATTGCTGTAGACTTTACCCCACAATCGATGATTGTCAGTGTGTGTATTGTTTTCTTCTGTTATTACTTACTGCAAGGGATGAGAAATACTGTGATCACAAAGTTTCAACTCCACTTTGAAGAAAAGCTGATGGTCGTATTCATGAAGAAGATGTTGTCATTGCCACTGAATTTTTTTGTCAATCGTTCCACGGGAGATTTGATTTTCCGGGGCAACTTAACGACCTATATCCAGCAAATTCTCAGTACCCAGCTACTTACAACAATCATTGATCTGGTGCTGGTGATTGCTTATTTCTCATTGATGATCAGTTATTCTATTGAGCTAACGGTGATTAGTATGACGGGCATCATGATTATTGTTGGATCGACCTATATTTACTCTAAAGCTTATCGTTCCAGTACGGATCTAGACATCCAATTAAACGGCCAAGTGCATCAAACGTTGGTTGAGCTTTTCGAAGGAATCGAAACAATCAAATCGATCGGTGCTGAAGAAGCGTTTTATCAAGATTGGGAAACGGCCTTTATGCGGCAACAAGCACTAAGAAAGAAAAAAAGCCGGGTTTCCGGCTGGATCGGTACGATTCCCAGCAGTATGCAATTTGTGCTGCCTTTATTGATCACGGGTGTTGGTTTGTTCGGTGTGAATGAGGGAACTTTCACGATGGGTGAGCTGATCAGTTTCAATGCCATTTCTTTGTCATTCGTGGTGCCGATCGTGACTGTGATGAATTCAGCAACGCAGTTTTTGATCTTACGTTCCTATTTCGGAAAGTTGGCGGAAATATTGGATCAAAAGAATCGGCGAGCGGAAGCGACGGCACAACATATAGACACCTATGAATCGATCGAGTTAAAACAAGTAGCGTTTTATTTTAGCAAGTTTGAAGAACCAGTATTAAAAAATATTGATTTGAAAATCGATAAGACGGAGAAAATCGCCATCGTTGGCCCCAGCGGATCGGGAAAAACGACGTTGTTAAAAGTCATTTCGGGTCTGTACTTGCCGACTGAAGGTGAGGTCTTACTCAATGGCAAAGATATGACAACGATCCCACAGGCTTCTTTACGGCAGATGATCAGTGTCGTCAATCAAAATCCGACGATTTTCCAACGCAGTTTAAAAGCCAATGTGTTGATCAATACGCCTGATTCTACACAAGAAGTGTTATTGCAGGCAATCACCGATGCCCGTGTAGATGAGATGACTCGCCTCTTGCCTATGGGACTGGATACATTGATATCCGAAGGCGGTATGAATCTATCCGGTGGGCAACTGCAGCGGATTGCCATAGCTCGCGCATTGGTCAAACAGCCACAGCTGTTGTTAATGGATGAACCGACCAGTGCCTTAGACAATATCTCTGAAAACTATATCATGAAGCGTTTGAAAACATATGATTGTCCCTGTGTAATCGTTTCTCATCGACTGAACACGATCCAGCACTTCGATCGCATTCTCGTCATGGATAAAGGAGAAATTGTAGAAGACGGTACCCATGAAGCGCTTATGGCCCAAAACGGACTGTACAGTTATATTTATTCGGGAAATACGGATCTTGTGGACTGGGCAGCTGGCTCGACGTGAAATCACAATATAGAACATGAAAAAAAGGAACGCTGATTTTCGCAAAAAATCTGATTGACAGTCATTGGTCTATCTGCTATCCTTGATAAAAATCAAGCAACAAACACGTTGATGAAGAAAGTAAGATTGTGTGGTATTCCTAACAGAGAGCCCTGTCAGCTGAAAATGGGTGGAAGAAAACGAATCTGAAAATGGCTTTTGAGTGGGTACTTCGAGAATTTTTTTTTAGAGGTGCACGACTGTCCCCGTTATCATGGATCCCAATATCGCAGTAGCTGTATTGGCGCAGAGGCATTCTTTGCAAGAAGAATGCGCACAAAGGTGGTACCATGTAAGTTATTACATCCTTAGGAGAATACTCTCTTAAGGATTTTTTTTTACCTCGAAAAGCATAGCGCACAGATGCTTGATAATGTGGGCATGTAGATTAGAGGAAGAACACCTACCCGTAAAGAGGGCAATCAATCATAGAAAGCAGGAATAGCATATGGCAGAAGTAGAAAGCTTTACCCTTGATCACAACAAAGTAATCGCACCATACGTCAGAGTCATCACAACAGAAACTGGTCCAAAAGGGGACACGATCACCAATTATGATCTGCGGTTTGCGCAACCAAACAAAGCCGAAATCCCAACTGGCGCAATCCATACATTGGAACATTTGTTGGCGGCGTTACTAAGGGATCGGCTAGACGGTATTATCGATGTATCGCCCTTCGGTTGTCGAACTGGTTTCCATTTGATTGTTTGGGGCAAATATGAAGCAGCTGAAGTAGCGACAGCTTTGAAAGCTACCTTGACGCAAATTGTCGAAGACATCGAGTGGTCGGATGTTCAAGGCACCGACGCCAAAAGTTGCGGCAACTACAAGGATCATTCCTTATTTTCTGCTAAAGAATGGGCAAAATTGGTGTTGGAACAAGGCATTAGTGACGACGCATTTGTACGTCAAGTCGTGTAGAGGTGACCAATGGTTTTTTCTGAGCTGCAACAAAAAGTCGTCCTAATTATTGGTGGTGCCCAAGGAATCGGTGCGGCTGTTCGCCAGACATTTTTGTCTGAAGGGGCACGCATCGTTGATGCAGATATTCAGTATGGCAATGACTGGGATCAAGCAGAAGATGGTGCCTATCAAATCCATGTCGATATTAGCCAAGAAGCATCAATTGATCATTTGGTCGATACGTTAAAAAGACATCAGTTGGTTCCTGATGTCTTGGTGCATGTTGCTGGGTTATCGATCATGGATGCTTTTTTAACAAGTCGCACAGAAGATTTCGACTATGTCTTTGCAATCAATACAAGAGGCGCTTATCTGGTATTAAGAAAAATCGTCTCAGCGATGAAACAAGAGCAAACGTTGGGGCGAGTCATCGTCATTGCCTCTCAAGCCGGGAAGAATCCGTACCGCGGTATGAGTGCCTATGTCGCTTCGAAGCATGCGGTCATAGGCTTAACCAAGAATTTAGCCTTAGAAGTTGCCTCAGATGGTATTCTTGTGAATGCTGTATGTCCGGGGATCATCGAAACAACAATGAAGCAGCGGGAAAGAGTCGATGGGGCTCGATTGCGTGGTCTTTCAGTGACGGATATTGAAGCGGAAGATGCATCTCAAGTTCCTTTGGGGCGCACAGGAACACCACAAGATGTGGCGAATGTTGTCTTGTTCTTGGCCAGTTCTTTAGCGGCCTATTTGACCGGTCAAGCAATCAATGTGACCGGTGGGATGACAATGCACTAAGCCACGTTTATTAAAGGTTGAAGTAAGTCAAAAAGAAGGATGGATGAGAATGAAAAAATATGTAGGTGCAGGTTTATTATTTTCAGCTTTATTATTTGCAGGTTGTGGACAGCAAACAGATACTGCGGCCAGTGGCGAGTCCGATGAGCCGGAAAAAGTGATCATTGGTTCTGTCGGCAGTGATGCAGAAATCTGGAACTATATTGCCGGATTGGATGAAACGAAAGAGGCAGGGTTGTCGATCGAAGTCAAAGAAATCGATAGTGGTCCGCAGTTGAACACGGCAACAGTTGATGGAGAAGTGGATGTCAATGCCTTTCAATCGTTAGGTTATTTATTGAGTTTCAATAGTGATAGTGATAAAGACTTAGTCCCAATTGCGACGACCTATATGGAGCCAATGGGTATCTATTCGGACTCGATCGACGCTATTGCAGATGTTCCTGATGGCGCAGTGGTCGCTTTAGCAGATAACCCAGCAAACACGGCACGAGGGTTGCGGTTGTTAGAAGCCGCGGGATTGATCACACTAGCAGATGATTTTGACAATGGGACAGGCACGCCCTCTGATATCGTGGACAATCCCAAAAATCTGTCGTTCAAACTGATCGATGACACAACAGGCCCAAGAATCTTGCAAGATGTCGATTTGGCATTAATCAGTAATACGGTTGCTTTTGAAGGGGGATTGAATGTCTTGACTGATTCCCTGTACAAAGAAGAGATCGATCAAAACACCAAAACGAGTATCAATGTGCTGGTGACGACTGAAGAGAATGCAGATGATCCTGCCTTGCAAAAACTAGCTGATCTTTATCATAGTGATGAAGTGAAAGACTATATTGACGAAAACTTTGGCGGCACCAAAGTAGATGTGCAAGAGGATATCACGACGTTGTGGCAAGAAGTTCAATAATCATAGATTGAAAACAAGCCTCTTTTATGTAAGAATATAAATAAGATTGATGTTGAATGAACCCATTGTTCAACGATATATATCTAAAATATGTCTAAAAAAATGGATACTTCTTATAGAAAGAGAGCCTTAACCTTTTATGAATCGGAAATTCTTTGCCTTTGATATTGACGGAACACTGCTTGACTCGAACAAACAGCCTTTGGACAGTACAGTGGAGGCGTTGCAAACCTTACGTGATGCAGGTCATTTTGTGACTGTTGCGACTGGGCGCAGTCGTTTTCACGCCCAAGATGTGATTCGCTCCTTGGCCTTTGACAACTATATCTTATGTAACGGTGCGGCCGCCTTTTTGGCCCATCAGCAAGTATATAAGAATTTGTTGGATGAAGAACAATTGCATGCCTTTGTCGCTGAAGCCCATGATTTAGGGATCGATACGGCCTTTGTGGGTATGGATACGGCCAAACGTGCGTCTTCTTTGAATATTGAAAAGATGGAAGCAGCGATGCATTCCTTTGGTGCACAATTGCCTGAGTTGGATATGGATTTTCCAGAAGAAAAAGAAGTTTACCAAGCTTTGGCGTTTTATGACCAAGCATATGAGCATTATTTTGACGACAAATACAGCAAACTGCGGTTTGTCCGTTGGCATGAAAACAGTGTTGATGTGGTACCAAAAGAAGGGTCCAAAGCGGCTACGATTTTATACGTTGCAGAACAATTAGGTATTCGGCAAGCAGATGTTATCTGTTTTGGCGATGGTCAAAATGACCGGGAAATGTTGGCGGCGGCCGGTGTGGGTGTTGCAATGGGCAATGCTGTGCCAGCGAGTCTTGAAGCCGCAGATCTAGTGACTGCCAGCAATGATGAAGATGGTATTTGGTTGGCATTGAAAGAATTAAAACTGATTTGATTGAGAACATAGTGGGGCTTTTGCGGGCGCTGCTATGTTTTTTTGCATACCCAGCCAAGAAAGAGAACCAGTAAACAGCCGTTGTTTTTGCGACAATCACGCCAGATTATTGGTACAATAGAAAAAAAGGAGGATGCTAAGATGAAAATTGCATTGATTGCCCATGATCGGAAAAAAGAGGTCATGGTCAAACTGGTCACCGCGTATCGCGAGATTTTGGCGCAACATGAATTGTTCGCGACGGGGACGACTGGACAAAAAATTCAAGAAGCAACCAAATTGCCGGTACACCGTTTCAACTCAGGACCGCTAGGAGGAGACCAGCAAATTGGGGCGATGATTTCCCAAGATGACCTGGACCTCGTGATTTTTTTGCGAGATCCTTTAGCAGCGCAACCCCATGAACCCGATGTGACTGCCTTGATTCGCTTGTCGGATGTCTATGAGATTCCCTTAGCTACCAATATGGGCACCGCAGAAATCTTGCTGAGGGGACTGGCAGCGGGGTTTGCTGATTTTCGCGAGATCATCCATGAAACGGATCATCGTCCGTTGTCTTTTTAACCAGAAAGAACACTGTAAAGAATGATTGAAACAAGAAAGAAGTGTCTAAATGAAACAGATTTTGAACGATTTTTTGACCTATGCCAAAATGAACACCCGCTCTGATGCAACTAGCCAAACGATTCCAACAACACCCGGACAAGTCGAACTTGCGCTGCTGTTGAAAGAGCAACTCGTGGCGATGGGGTTGTCGGATGTCGCCTATCACGAAAAAAATAGCTTTGTGATTGGCCGATTGCCGGGTAACCCTGAGAAAGAAGCAATTGGGTTTATCGCCCATGTCGATACCGCTGACTTTGCGGCCGAGAACATCCAACCCCAGATCCACGAAAACTATGATGGCAAAGATGTTCTGCTTAATCGTGAACAACAGTTGATGATGCGGGTAGTTGAATTTCCTAATTTAACTGATTATATTGGACAAACACTGATCACCACTGATGGGACTACCTTGTTGGGTGCAGATGATAAAGCAGGTATCGCTGAAATCATTGATGCGCTTCGTGTATTGCAAGAACAAGATCCGCAGCAGCGAGGAGATGTCTGGGTGGCCTTTGGTCCGGACGAGGAGATTGGTCTTGGGGCAGATCGATTTGATCCGGCAGACTTTCCTGTCGCTTTCGCGTATACGATGGATAGTGGACGGATTGGCCACATGGAGTTTGAGACCTTTAATGCTGCGCGCATCGATATCACGATCCATGGGACCAGTGTTCACCCGGGTACGGCGTATGGCCGCTTGGTCAATGCCTTGAGAATCGCTGGGCAAATCGATGCTGCGCTGCCAGCAGATGAAGTGCCTGAGCAAACGAAAGCATATCAAGGCTTTTATTTGCTGCACAATTTGAGTGGTCATATCGGGCAAGCCGAAGTTTCCTATATCATACGTGATCATGATCATCAGCAATTTGAACAACGCAAAGCAACCATTGTAGCGATCATCGATGACTTGAACCGCCAGTATGGGCAAGAACGCATCACCTATAAGCTATATGATCAATACTATAATATGGGTGATTTGATCAAAGAAGATCCCCGCAGTATCGATGCCGCCAGAGCAGGGATGAAAGCGATCGGGATCACACCGATCGAAGAACCTTTCCGTGGTGGGACAGATGGTTCCAAAATCACGTATAAAGGCATTCCAACGCCAAATTTATTTACCGGTGGTGAAAACTTCCATGGACAGTATGAATTCATCACAGTGGAAGCAATGGAAACGGCACGCGATTTGATCGTGGCAATCGTAGCGTATGTGGGCACCAAATAAATCTTGATGCGTAAAATAGCGACGCGTACCTAAAAAAAGGACGCGTCTTTTTTGCGGTTTGTCCCAGAATGAAGTGTTTTTGTCAAAAAGGTGCAAGCGTTGATCGAGGAATGCACCTTTTTTTTCTGGATCAAAACCCTTATAATAGAAAAGAAGTGAAAAGAGAAGAGGAAATCGAGTGCGGGTATTATTTATTGGAGATGTTGTTGGATCATTGGGTAGAGAAACGATTACAGAGTATTTGCCTAAGCTAAAGAAAGCGTATCGTCCGCAAGTGACGATCGCCAATGGTGAGAATGCGGCAGCTGGTCGCGGGATTACTGGGAAAATTTATAAGAAGTTTTTACAAGATGGTATCGATGTAGTTACGTTGGGGAACCATACGTGGGACAATCGAGATATTTTTGACTTTATTGGCGATGCCAAAAAAATGATCAGACCTGCCAATTTTCCAGAAGGTACGCCGGGTGTGGGAATGGTGTTTGTCAAAGTCAATACGATCGAGTTGGCGGTGATCAATATGCAAGCCCGCTCATTTATGGTCGATTTAGATGATCCGTTTCGGAAAATGGATGAATTGTTGGCTATCGCACGCAAGCGGACACCCTATATCTTTGTTGATTTCCACGGTGAAACCACCAGTGAAAAACAAGCAATGGGGTGGTATTTAGATGGCCGGGTCTCGGCTGTTGTCGGTACACATACCCATGTCCAAACCAATGATGCTCGTATCCTGCCTCAAGGGACAGCGTATTTATCAGATGTCGGCATGACTGGACCATACGATGGCATTTTGGGCATGAAAAGAGAAGCTGTCATCGAAAAGTTCTTGACCGCATTGCCGCAGCGCTTTGAAGTGGTAGAAAAAGGGCGCAGTATTCTATCCGCATGCTTGATCGAGATCGATGAAACAACTGGAAAAGCCAAATCGATCAAACCAATCCAAATCAGCGAAGATCGACCATTTACGGAGTAATATTATGGACCAACTAGAGAAAGAACCAAAAATCGCCAGTGCATTAGCGACACTCAAACAGCTTTTGGCGGATCATTCTGTCGTCCGAGACTTTCAAGAAATCCAACAGCGTGCTTTGGAGAACCCAAAGCTGCAAGCGTTGGAAGAAGCAATCAAACAGGCACAAAAAGAGATGGTCCAATACGAGCATTACGAAAAACCCGAGGCCGCTCATGCTGCCCGTCTTACCTATGAAACATTGACAAAAGAATATGATGCTCACCCGATCGTGGTTGCCTATCGGGTGGCTTTACAAGAAGCAGACGACCTGTTACACTATGTGACCATTGAAATCCAAAAGCAAGTGAATATGACCATTCAGGAGGAGGAACAACATGCCTCAGAAGACTAAAAACACTCCGATGATGGAACAGTATTTAAGCATCAAGGCACAATACCAAGATGCTTTTTTGTTCTATCGTTTAGGAGATTTCTATGAGTTATTCAATGAAGATGCGATCAAAGCAGCCCAAATTTTAGAACTGACATTGACCAGCCGCAACAAGAACGCGGATGATCCGATTCCAATGTGTGGTGTTCCCTATCATGCGGCCAGCAATTATATCGATACCTTGATTAATCAAGGCTATAAAGTAGCCATTTGCGAGCAAGTAGAAGATCCGAAGACCACCAAAGGGATGGTCAAACGGGAAGTCGTCCAATTGATCACGCCGGGAACGGTCATGGACACCAAGGGGTTGGCAGCAAAAGAAAACAACTTTTTAACAGCTGTCGCCCAAATAAATCAACAATATGGCTTTGCCTATGTTGATTTAAGTACTGGTGAGTTGAAAGCTGCTCTCTTAGAAGATGAGGAGGCAGTTTTGAACGAAGCAGCTGCGTTGCAAACAAAGGAAGTCGTCTTGTGCAGTGAAATTCCAGAGACGCTACATAACTTGTTGGCGACTCGATTAGCAGTTGTTTTTTCTACACAAGAAACCAATGATGACAATGCTGAATTTCAATTTCTCACAAGTCAATTGACGGATTCTGCTGCAAAAGAAGTCACCGGACGACTACTGACCTATTTATCCGTGACGCAAAAGCGTAGTTTGGCTCATATTCAACAAGCAGTCGCTTATCAGCCCGACCACGCATTGAAAATGGACCATTATTCTAAATTTAATTTAGAACTGAGCCAATCGATTCGGACAGGGAAGAAGCAAGGCACCTTGTTGTGGCTGCTGGATGAAACCAATACAGCTATGGGTGGACGACTATTGAAACAATGGTTGGATCGTCCGCTGATCCAGCCGAAGAAAATCGTTGCCCGCCAAGAAATGGTTCAATCTTTATTAGATAGTTTCTTTGAACGAGGGGATCTGCAAGACGCGTTGACGAAAGTTTATGATATGGAGCGTTTGGTTGGTCGAGTGGCGTTTGGCAATGTCAATGGACGTGACCTGCTGCAATTGAAATCTTCCTTGATGCAAGTACCATTGATTGCCAATCTATTAGAAGGTATCAATCGTGGGGAATGGAATGATCTATTATTAGAATTGACCCCGATGGATGATCTGGTTGCGTTGATTGAGGCAGCGATCGATGAAGATGCACCATTGCTGATCACGGAAGGCAATATCATCAAAGATGGTTTTCATCCCCAATTGGATGAATATCGGACCGCCATGCGTGATGGCAAACAATGGCTAGCTGAACTGGAAGCCCAAGAGCGGCAAGCGACGGGTGTCAAAACATTGAAAGTCGGCTTCAACCGCGTATTCGGCTATTATATTGAGATCACCAAAGCCAATTTGGTCAATCTTGATACCTCTCGCTATGAACGCAAACAAACCTTAGCCAATGCGGAACGGTTTATATCGCCTGAATTGAAACGGCTAGAAACGTTGATTTTAGAAGCCGAAGAAAAATCGGTTGATTTAGAATACCGCTTGTTTTTAGAAGTGCGAGAAGAGGTCAAAAAAAGCATCGCCCGCCTACAAAAGTTAGCCAAAGCGGTCAGTGCTGTAGATGTCTTGCAAAGCTTTGCGACGATCTCAGAGCGGTATCAGTATGTTCGGCCAACGATTGCCGCAAAACGTGCGGTATCAATCATTGAAGGTCGGCATCCGGTGGTAGAAAAAGTCTTGGGTCACCAAGAATATATCCCCAATAGTATCGTGATGAATGAGGATACGGAGATATTGTTGATCACCGGGCCTAATATGTCTGGTAAAAGTACTTATATGCGTCAGTTTGCATTATTGGTGATCATGGCCCAAATCGGCTGCTTTGTACCAGCGCAATCTGCGGAAATGCCGATATTTGATCGGATCTTCACTCGGATTGGAGCCAGTGACGATCTGATTGCGGGTCAAAGTACCTTTATGGTAGAAATGATGGAAGCCAATCAAGCCCTTCGTCATGCGACACCGAATAGTTTGATTCTCTTTGATGAATTAGGAAGAGGGACCGCAACATATGATGGCATGGCCTTGGCACAAGCGATCATTGAGTATATCCACAAAGAAGTTCGTGCCAAGACTTTGTTTTCTACCCACTACCATGAATTGACCGTCTTAGATGAATCACTCACTAAGTTACGCAACATTCATGTAGGCGCTGTTGAAAAAGATGGAGAAGTCGTGTTCTTACACAAAATGATGGAAGGCGCGGCAGACAAAAGTTATGGGATCCATGTTGCCAAAATCGCTGGTCTACCAAGTCCGCTGCTGCAAAGAGCGGCAACGATCCTGAAAGCCTTGGAAGAACATGAACCAACAGTCCAACCGAAACCCCAGATCGAAGAAAATCAGCAACTGTCTTTATTTAGTGAAATCTCGACAGAAGAAATTGGTGTCATCGATCAATTGAAAAAGTTGAATCTATTAGAAATGACGCCGATGGATGCCTTGAATACGTTATACGCATTGCAAAAACGAATCTAGAAAGAAGGGCAGCAGATGGGAAAGATCCAAGAATTATCCGAACGTCTTGCCAACCAAATCGCTGCCGGTGAAGTGGTGGAACGCCCTGCATCGGTGGTCAAAGAATTAGTCGAAAATGCCGTCGATGCTGGCAGCACACAAATCGATATTTTTATAGAAGAAGCTGGATTGCGGAAGATTCAAGTCATCGATAATGGGGAAGGTATTGTTGAAGAAGACGTGTTAACAGCCTTCAAACGGCATGCCACCAGCAAGATCCATAACCGTGATGACCTGTTTCGTATTCGAACGCTGGGATTTCGCGGGGAAGCTTTACCGAGTATTGCCTCTGTATCTGTCTTGAGTATCGAAACGGCAGTTAAAGAAGCTGAGCAAGGGACCTTTGTCCGGTTAAAAGGCGGAACTGTAGAAGAACACAAACCAGCCAATTTACGGCAAGGAACCAAAATCACTGTTGAAAACTTGTTTTTCAATACACCGGCTCGCTTGAAATATGTCAAAACGCTGCAGACTGAATTGGCAAATATTGGCGACATCGTGAACCGCATCGCCCTTAGTCATCCAGAAATTGCTTTTCGTCTGATCCATGAAGGCAATCCAATGCTGAGAACCACAGGAAATGGCATCTTAAAGCAGACGATTGCTGGTATTTACGGCGTCGACACCGCCAAAAAAATGGTGGCCATCGATACTGCTGATTTAGATTTCAAAGTCACCGGTTTTGTTTCATTGCCGGAGGTGACACGTGCCAGCCGGAATTACCTATCCACGATCATCAATGGCCGTTATATCCGCAACTTTGCCTTGAACAAAGCGATTGTGGCGGGCTATGGCTCCAAATTGATGATCGGTCGTTTTCCGATTGCTGTTCTTGAGATCCAAATGGATCCCTTATTGGTAGATGTCAATGTACATCCAACCAAACAGGAAGTGCGTTTATCTAAAGAAGCGGAATTGACCAAATTGATTAGTGCAGCAATCAACGAAGCGCTACGGGAAATCAATTTGATCCCCAATGCAGCGGATAATCTGCGCTTCAAAAAGAAAGTCACAGACCAGCCCAAAGCAGAGCAGATGGGGTTAGCGCTAGAAAATCCCCAAGAAAATGCCGGGTTGTACTTCAATCGGCAAACGGGGAAATTCGAACTCGATCAGACTTATCAACAGACTGTGGATAAGTCTGTGGAAAAACCTGTGGAGGAAGGTGGAAAACTTCCTGAAGACGAAACGCGCTATACTGAAAGTAATGTTGAAAACAGTATGGAACGCAATGGACAACGTCCTGACGACTTTACGAATGTAGCAGCATCTTTACCGAATAAGCCCATTAAACCAGCTTTTATTGAGGAATCTTTTCCTGATGAACCAGCCATCGAGCAAAGGGATGAGTCGCAATCGGTGCCAATCACAGACACTTCCGTTGAAAAGGCTGCAATCAGCCACTTGCATCCAGAAATCCATGGTGGGGACAAAAACTACTTGAAGACGGTGGATCGTCTATTAGAAGAGGCACCGGCCAAGGAGCGCTTTCCTCGTTTAGATTATTTTGGTCAAATGCACGGTACGTATTTATTTGCGCAGAGTGAACAAGGTCTCTATATCGTCGATCAACATGCCGCGCAAGAGCGGATCAAATATGAATATTTTCGTGAAAAAATCGGTGATGTCACCAATGATCTCCAAAACTTGCTGGTACCGATCGTCTTGGATTATCCCAATAGTGATGCCTTACAGATTCAAGAAAAAAGTCCGCAGCTGGCAGAAGTGGGTATCCATTTAGCGCCATTTGGGGCCAATAGTTTTATTTTACGGGCACATCCGACGTGGTATCCAAGTGGAGAAGAAGAATCGATCGTACGAGAAATGATCGATATGCTTTTGACTACTGGCAGTGTCAGTGTCAAAAAGTTCCGAGAAGCGGTGGCGATCATGATGAGTTGCAAACGATCGATCAAAGCCAATCATTACTTGAACGAAGCGCAAGCCCGCAGGTTGCTGATTGATTTGGCGCAGTGTGAAAATCCCTTTAATTGCCCCCATGGTCGTCCGGTACTGATTCATTTCACCAATAGTGATATGGAGCGGATGTTCAAACGAATCCAAGATCCTCATGGCGCAAGGAGTGCAATCGAATGATTATTCTGGCATCACAATCACCTAGAAGAAAAGCACTACTGGCGGAATTGGTGCCTGCATTTACGATCCAACCAGCAGACATTGATGAGCGTGTCCATGCAGGGGAATCACCCATTCCCTATGTCAAACGCATGGCGGCTGAAAAAGCGGCTGTCGTGGCGGCAATCTACCCCGATGATTTAGTGATCGCCAGCGACACAACGGTGGCCATTGATGATGAGATTTTCGGGAAGCCACTCGATCGACAAGATGCGCAGCACATGCTGCAACGCATGAGCGGCAGAAAGCACTGGGTCCATACAGCTGTCTATTTGCAAAAAGGCGAGCAACAGCGGCAAGCAGTTGTCTCTGCGGAAGTCAGCTTCAGTCCCTTGACAGATGAAATGATCCAACAGTATCTTGATTTAGAAGAATATGCGGACAAAGCAGGTGCCTATGGTATCCAAGGAGCAGCAAAAGTATTCGTCGAATCGATCCATGGCGATTTTTATACAATCGTTGGTTTTCCAGTCAATACTGTAGGCCGTTTGCTGGCTGAATTTTCGGATAAGCCCTAAGCATGTCAGTTTACAATCCTGCCAAAAAGAGGCAGAATAAATGCAACAGGATGAGTCAAAATTTGAAAGCAGGTGACATCATGACAAAAGAAAATAAAGAAACATTGAAAGAAACTCTTTCACCGATCGAGTATGCTGTCACGCAAGAAAATGCGACAGAACGCCCATTTACTGGGGAATACGATGACTTCTATGAAAAAGGTATCTATGTTGATATCGTCAGCGGCGCGCCATTATTTGCATCAACAGATAAATTTGATGCAGGCTGCGGCTGGCCGTCTTTCTCCAAACCAATCAGTCGTCAAGATATCCAAGAGAAAGCCGATTTCTCCCACGGGATGCATCGCGTAGAAGTGCGCAGCAAAGAAGCGGATTCCCATTTGGGTCATGTCTTTTCAGACGGTCCGCAAGACAAAGGTGGTTTGCGCTATTGCATCAATTCAGCAGCGCTCACATTCATCCCGCTGGCCGACATGGATGAAAAAGGCTACGGCGAATTCAAATCAGTCGTCGAATAACAACATTCACTTGAGAAATCAGCAGGATGTACCATTGTTTTGACAGCAATGGAACATGCAGCTTTAGGACTGTCTTTGTGGGCAGTCCTTTTTTTGACCCTCAGTCTATGCTACAATAAAGGGAACGTATGTACAGAAAGGAAAGCACATGTACGAATATATTATAGGCAAAGTAACGGATATCTTCCCAGCGTATATCGTGGTCGAGTCCTATGGCATCGGCTATCAGATCGCTTTTGGCAATCCGTATTCATTTAGCGGCAAACTCAACCAAGAAGTCAAAATCTACCTGCACCAAGTCATCCGAGAAGACGCCCACAGTCTCTACGGCTTTTCGACGATTGAAGGCAAGCAGTTATTCCTAAAACTGATCAGCGTATCTGGAATAGGTCCAAAGAGCGCATTGGCGATCATGGCCAACGACGATCATGCTGGCTTGATCACAGCAGTTGAAAATGAAGATGTCACCTATTTGATCAAGTTTCCCGGAGTCGGCAAGAAAACTGCCCAACAAATGGTCCTTGACTTGAAAGGCAAGCTGGCAGAACTTGTAGGAGAAGCAGCTATTTTACCGGTGACCGTCGCAACCACCGCATTAGAAGAAGCGCTAGAAGCGTTGAAAGCCCTAGGTTATAGTGACAAAGAAATCAAAAAAGTCGAGAAGCAATTGGCAACCAATACAACGAAGTCTACCGATGAATACTTAAGGGAAGCCCTTCGTTTAATGATGAAAAAATAGGGAGGGATCAGCGTGACAGAGGAACGGATCGTTTCACCAGAGTCCAATGAACAAGAAGAAATCATCGAAAAATCACTGCGTCCACAATCCCTTGCCCAATACATCGGACAAAATAAAGTCAAACAAGAATTAAGTATCTATATTCAAGCAGCCAAGAATCGTGAAGAAGCGCTGGATCACGTATTGCTGTATGGACCACCAGGTTTAGGGAAAACCACGATGGCGATGGTGATTGCCAATGAGATGGCTGTCCAAATCAAGACGACCAGCGGACCAGCGATTGAGAAACCCGGCGATTTGATTGCCGTCTTGAATGAATTACAACCTGGCGACGTACTGTTTATCGATGAGATCCACCGCCTGCCGCGTGTGGCTGAGGAAATGCTTTATTCAGCGATGGAAGACTTTTATGTAGATATCATGGTCGGTCAAGGAACAACTGCGCATCCGGTCCACTTTCCATTGCCACCATTTACATTAGTTGGGGCAACTACTCGAGCAGGAATGCTGTCTGCACCATTGCGGGATCGCTTTGGCATCATCTCCCATATGCAATATTATGAAGAAGCAGATTTGAAAGAAATCGTGCAGCGCACAGCGTCGATCTTTCAAACCGATATCGTAGAAGAAGGGGCGATCGAGATTGCGCGCCGCTCCAGAGGAACACCGCGGATCGCCAATCGGCTGCTGAAACGTGTGCGGGATTACGCGCAAGTACAAGCGGACGGAGTGATTGATCGAATGATTGCAGATCAAGCGCTGCAATTGCTGGCAGTGGACCATGCTGGATTGGATTATGTCGATCAAAAGTTGATCCGCACGATGATCGAACTGTACCATGGCGGTCCGGTGGGACTGAGTACGATCGCCGTCAACATTGGTGAAGAAACCGAAACTGTAGAAGATATGTATGAGCCATTCTTGATCCAAAAAGGATTTCTCAAACGCACCCCTCGGGGAAGAGTGGCAACACAAATGGCCTACGATCACTTTGGTTATCCATATACGGAAGCATAACAAACAGATGTTAGAAATGAGCACTCAGAGATGAGTGTTTTTTTTGAGGAAAATTCAGGTGACATTCATAAGCTTTTTGGAGATAGTAAACAGTGAATAAGGGTTATTTTGAACGATGATCAGCCAATTATCAGTAAACTGGTTATGCGTCATTTGATAATTAGTATATGATTTATTGATATAGGAGGTATGATATATGGAACGGCAATTATTCGGAAAAGAACTCAGAAGAATACGTAAAGAAAAAAAACTCTCTCAGTATGAGCTTGCAGATGGTATTTGTTCACAAGCAATGCTTTCGTCAATTGAATTAGGTAAATATCTACCTAATGTTCAAATTATAGTGAAATTATGTATTAGACTTGGATTAAATGCGAATCAATTAATACTAAACAATCATTATGAGATAAGTCCCGTTGAAAAAAACAAAGAAAAATGCGAAGAGTTATGCAATAAGCATGATTATGCTGAGCTAAATACTTTTTTAGAAAGTAAACCGGTTCTTAATTCGATTGAAACAAGGTTGGAGATGCAAGCGTATTATTACTACCTAGCTTGTACGCAATTTCATTTAGATCGAGATCGTCAAGAGAGCCTTCGGAGTTTCAATCTATCTTTGGCAGAGTCAGAAAAAGGTATTAACTCACTTAGTCTATTGGCTTTAATGGGAATAGCAACGGTATATGCCCAATTAGGTAAAAAGGAAAGTACTTTATATTATATAAATAAAGTAATGTTTAAAATGAAGGCTATAAACTACGAAGAGAATTTAAACATATTATTCTATCTTAAAGCCTTTGCATATTTTAATCTGAATATGCTTGTTGATGCATATACTTCAATTGAGGAGGGGATTGAGTTTATTACAGTGCATAATTCTCACTATATGCTTGGGAATATATTTTTTCTAGCATCTAAGATTGCAGAGAAAGCTGAGCAAGAAAATAATCAACGCGAGCGTATTCAGGAAAGTAAAATGTTTGAAAAACTTTTTAACGAAAAAATTTTTAGATATATTTCTTAAATATTAGGATACTGATTATGAAGCGTATGGATTTTTTTGTATGCTTTATTCATCAAAAGAAGGAGGTAATAGACATGTATAAACCATTATTTACAAATATTGTAATGATTTCTCAAAAAAAAGAACAGGTGGTAGCATTTTTAGAAAATCCAAAAAATATTATAAAGTGGGACTCAGAGGTTGCATTGGTAGAAGAGGATCAAAATGTAGTAAATATTAGTCGGGTGCACGAGGCACTCAATAATAAAGAGAGTATATCAATAGAAAGCAATGACGAAAGAATTATTTACAACATCAAAGGAGACCGTCTTGACTATCAGGTTATGTTTGAATTGGAAGAAGAGAATGGATTGTTGGAAATATCAGAAACAGTACTTTTACCAGTGAAAGCAAATCGGAACCTACCGATAAAATTATTGAAACCAGTAGCCAAACATGCATTTGCAAATAAATTGGAAAATTTAGCCGCAGTGGTTGAACAATTGTAATGAAAAAGTTGCATTAAAATAAGCTTAATGAATTCTAAAATAATAATCATCTTATTTTAAAACTAGTTATCTAAATTAGAAACGTGTATACACACTGTCATGAAAGATACTATTCATCAATTTATACGATTGAAAAGCTGTGTTTGCAAGGTCATCATTGTTTTGCATTTCATGGCATTTTGCGAGTAAGAAAAACATATTTGAAAGCATATAATGGGATTGGTGACTTCCAGCATAGTCGATTCCTTCAGTCAGTAATTTAATCGCTTTCGAGATTTTTTGTTGTTTTACAAGAGAAAAAGCATACTGATAAAAAAAAGTGTTTATACTATCTTCATAAATTGAAACTTGTGAATGATTAATTGCTCGATGGACATCTTCGAAATGCTCAGAAGCAGTTTCAAACATATTGAGATCAGTAAGTACGATACCTAAACTACTTTTAACAGATATATCTAATGGAGTCATAAATTCAAATTTTATACGATTTGTCTTTGAATAGCTTAATGCTAATTGTAAATATCTTTTAGCTGTTGTAAGTTCTGAAGTGGTTTGGTAAAGGGCACACCCAAAATAATAATAATAGAGTTGTAAATCTTCATTGTTATCTAAAATATCAATAATTTTAGAATCGGCAATATAATCTAAAAGCAAATCATATTTGTGGCTTTCACAATATGATTTGACTCTGCAAAAAAATCTGGAAATTATATCGTTATCTATGTGAGAGCTCTGTAAGATATGATCCATAGAGATATTAAGACGTTTACAAATTTGACCCAACAAAATTGAATTAGCAGCATACTGGCCATTCTCGATACTACTAATCATTGATTGAGAGCAAATGCCGCGCGCTAGATTTTTTTGAGACATGTTTAATTTAATTCTAGAATCTTTAATGACATTACCCAGCTTTTTGGAAATATCATTCATACTTGAAAAATTATCCATATCGTCTCTCTTTCTTGATCTTTATGATATTGAAATTCAATTCTATTATGTTGATTATAC
>NZ_NGKU01000001.1:365524-535263 GCF_002140915.1 Candidatus Enterococcus testudinis
CTATTATGTTGATTATACAATATTTTGGCCTTTATTTGTAATTAAATATAAAAAAATGTATTTTTTTTGATTTTTTTAATAGTTTTTATAGGTTGTCCAATCGAACTCTATTAAGCATAGGAATAGTTGGAATCCTATCGGTAACAAAGGTATCAATAATGATAAAAAGAAATTTTAAATTACAGGATATTTTGACAGCAAGCTTGTTAAGTTGCTGTTTTATTTTTTCTTAGTGAAACGTTTCTTCTCGTTTCGATAATTCCATGTATCCAGTAAAACAGTGCTAAATAAAGTGTTCCGAGATTTTTTACGAAAGAAGGAACAGGTAAAGATCGATAATTGCTGATATACCAGTCTTTAAATTGTGAAATTTATCACTTAACTAAAAAAAACACTTGAAAAGTAATCAGCGGAAAAAGTAGAAAAAAGTTAATTGAAAAGGCTTGCATTTTCGTTCGCCACCACTTATACTCTGTTTGTAGAAACGTTTCACCAAACATAAAAAGTTTTTCTAAGGGCAAAAAAGGAAGGGATTACGGATATGAGTAAATTGCAAAAGATTTATAGCCAGCGGCAGCTGCACTGGATGGTCTTTCCAGGTGTTGCCTTTATGATCGTGTTTAATTATATTCCAATTTATGGCATTATCATCGCGTTCAAAAATTATACAGTGATTGACACGATTTCATCAGCACCATGGGTGGGTTTAGAAAATTTCCGCATTATCATGAGTGATAGTTTTTTCTGGGAAGCCGTGGGCAATACATTGGCAATCAGTATGTTGAAACTGGGATTGGGTTTTGCGATTCCGATTATTTTGGCGATTATGATTTTTGAAATGCAGGATGGTCGCTTGAAGAAAATTATTCAAACGGTTTCATACATTCCCCATTTCTTTTCTTGGATCGTTTTGGGGGGCATGATGATTTCTTGGTTATCAACAAACGGGTTTATCAATCAAGTATTGATGGCGGTTGGGTTGATGGACAAGGGTGTCAATCATTTATTGGATCCTGATAAATATTGGTGGATCGCTGTGCTCTCTGATTTATGGAAAGAAGTGGGCTGGGGAACTATTCTCTACTTAGCGGGTATGTCGCGGATCGATCCTACATTCTATGAGGCGGCTAGAATCGATGGTGCCAGCAAGTTGCGTCAAATTCGTTCGATCACATTGCCGCTGTTAACACCGATCATCTCATTGAATTTGATTTTGAATGTTAGTGGTATCTTGGGCTCGAATTTAGATCAGACATTGGTTTTGATGAATTCACAAAACCAAAACAAGTCAGAAGTCATCAACTCTTTCGTTTATAAAATGGGTCTGACCCAAGGTGATTTCTCTTATGCAACGGCAGTCGGATTAGGGGTAGCGATTATTTCAGTGATCCTTCTGGTAATCACCGATCGGGTGACGCGGAAATTGAATAACGGCAACTCAGTGATCTTATAGGAGGAAAGCACATGATTAAACGAAAAAAAACAGAAAACAGCTGGTTCTATTTCTTCAATACAATGATTTTGATCATCTTTTCATTGCTGATCATCGTGCCAGTATGGAATATCTTGGTTTCGTCGGTTTCCTCTGGTTCAGGATTAGCAGGAAATGGCTTGGTTTTATGGCCCAAAGGCTTCACGTGGGAAAACTATCATAAAGTCTTGTCAGATGCGAGTATTCCGAGAGCTTTTTTGATCTCAGTTTTAAAAACTGTGATTGGCGCATCGACCCACACACTCTTTTGTGCGGTGGTGGCCTATGGCTTGAGTAAGTCTCGTTTGATTGGTCGAAATATTTATACCACATTAGGCGTAATCACGATGTATTTCAGTGGCGGGATGATTCCCACCTACTTGCTGATTCGCTCATTGGGTTTATTGGATTCTTTCTGGGTCTACATCATCCCAGCATTATTCAGTTATTATGACGTCGTGATTTTGATGAACTTTTTCCGAGAAATTCCGCCGTCACTAGAAGAGTCGGCTAAGATCGATGGTGCCAGTGAATTTCAAATTTTTTACAAAATCTTTTTGCCATTAACGAAACCGGCTTTGGCCACGATTATCTTGTTTAATGGTGTAGGGCAATGGAATGACTTCATGACTACTAAGTTATATATCACCAAAGAATATCTCTATCCATTGCAGATGAAAATCTATGAAATCATCGTACGTTCGAATCTAAGTTCGATGACAGAAAGCGGCAGTACGGACTTTATCGTCCAAGCAACGACCCGTGGGGTGCAATTGGCAACGATCGTGATCACGACAGTGCCGATTTTAATTATTTATCCATTGCTTCAAAAACACTTTATCGGCGGAATGATGGCCGGTGCAGTAAAAGAATAGAAAGAGGGATAGAACATGAAGAAAGTATTAGGCGGTTTATTGGCGACAACAGCATTACTCAGCTTGGCAGCATGCGGCGGCAGCTCAGATGATGCAAGTGGCTCAGATTTCTCAATCAAAGATCGGTATGAGTTAGATGAAAGTACTCCTGCTTGGAAATTGGATACCAAAGAAGAAACCACCAAGATCACATGGTACATCAACTCAGATTGGACAGCCTTGCCTTTTGGTGAAGATGTCACGACGGCACAAATCAAAGAAGATTTAAATATTGATATTGAATTTATTTCTGGGGATGATTCCAAACTGAACGCGCTGATCTCAAGTGGTGATATGCCAGACATCGTAACCTTGATGGACAAAACCAGTCAAGCAGCAGTCAAAGCGGACAGCTGGGCCTATTCATTGAATGATTTAGCTGAACAATATGATCCTTATTTAATGGATGTTGTAACAGAAGATACCTTTAATTGGTTCTCATTAGACAACGGCAAAACATATGGCTATCCGAACTATTCCAATACTGAAGCAGACTATGAAAGCGGCAATATTCCAGTCAATGATAACTTTGTGATCAGAGAAGATGTTTATGAAGCACTGGGTAAACCAGATGTCTCAACACCAGAAAACTTTGTCAAAGTGATGCAAGAGATTGCTGACAAATATCCTGATTTGACACCAATGGGCTTTACAACGATTGGCGAAACAGCAGGACCGTTCTCTGATAAACTACAAGACTTCTTAGGTGTTCCTTTGGAAGATGAAGATGGCAACTTCTATGACCGTAATTTAGATGATGAATATATCACTTGGTTAAAAGCTTTCAATGAAGTGTATCGTGATGGCAATATCAGTGACGATAGTTTCACAGACGATGGCCCAACCTATGACGAAAAAGTCAAAAAAGGCGACTACGCAACGATATTAGTCGCAGGTACAAGTGGCCAAGGCGGCAACTTCACTGAATTCATGAACAATTCGGATACACGCTATATCGCCATTGATGCGCCTGCCAGCACATCAGGCAAAGAAGCAACTTTGAACCAAACAGGGATTTCAGGCTGGTTGATCAACTATATCACCAAAGATGCTGTCGATCCTGCAAAAGTGACACAACTATTTACCTATTTGATTGACGAACCAGGACAAATCTTGACCAAATTTGGTGTGGAAGATGTGACGTATGCCTACAATGACGAAGGCAAAATCGATTATTTGCCAGAAGTGAAAGAAATGGAACAAAGCGACAACGAAGCCTACAACAAAAAATATGGCATCAGTCGTTTCAACTACTTCAACAATGACCGTGCCAATGCATTGAAAGTCAAAACAGAAAATGCTTTGACACAAATGCAAGAATGGGGCGAAGGCAAATTGTATCCGCACTTTGTCATTGAAAATACAGATCCTGATGCTGGAACAGCGGAAGCGCGTTCAAATACCGCAATCAAGACCAAAACCAACAGCACCATTATTTCATTGATTCGTTCAAAAGACGAAGCGGCCTTTGACACAACCTTGACTGATTTTGAAAGTTTCCTAGATAGCAACAATTGGGATGCAATCAAAGAAATCAAAACTGAAAAAATGGCTGAGAACCGAGAAAAACTAGAATAAAACGATAGAAAGGAAGAGGAAAGCGAAGCCAACAACCGACCTTTCCTCTTCCCGTTTTTTGTTGATACAACAGCAACGATCCTTACGATTGGAGGCACATCATGAAACAACTATTTTCTTATGAAGGCTGGTACTATCGCGTATTTGCTTTTCTGGCAGATATGATTATCCTGAGTTTTCTTTTTCTGCTTCCTGCGATGACAATCGTGTTTGCAGGTCCTGCATTGATCGCCCTCTATCAAACGATCGGGCAGTTGATAGAAGAGAAAGATTTGCCGGTCTGGCGAAGATACCGACAAGCGTTTGTCAGCAATCTTAGACGCGGTTTTCAACTGACAGGGATTGCGTTCGGTTATGTGCTCAGTGTCATGGCGATCATTTATAGTTTGATGATGATCACGCCTTACTTTGGTGTCTTATCAGTGATACTGGTCAGTTTGGCAGGCTTGTTTTTGATTGTATTTATCATCTTATATAGCTTGTTCAAGTATTCAGTGAAAGAAACGCTGAGAGAGACAGCCTATGCGGTCTTAAGTAGTACGGCCAATGCCATTATCTTATTGGTGATCCCGATCGCATTGTTTGTGTTGTGCAGCAAAATCAATCTATTTTTATTTATCTGTTTAGGTATTTCTGGATCGGCATATGTGCAAATCATGTTTTTCAATAAAGTACTAGCAAAGGAGCCAAGCTATGACGAAGGCAACCGCTAAAAGAACGCAATTTTGGCAACAAGTGCGTACCGAGAGTCAATCGATTCCGCTGCAATTGAAGAAAGAACGGCTGGTACCCTTGTTAAAGGATATTGATAGCTATCAGATCTCATTTCAAAGTTTGGGAAATGAAACAATCTATGGTTTCTTATTACTGCCTCAAGTGACGAACCCCTGTCCGTTGGTGATCGAATTTTTAGGATATATGAATCACTTGCAAGAACCATTTCAGTTTGCCCATTGGCCATTGATTGGTTGCGGCTGTTTGGTGATTGACAATCGCGGTCAAGGCGGCAAGACACAAGATAATGTTCCTTACGAAACAACGCAGCATGAGATGCCTTTTGGCAGAGGGATTTTGAAACAAGAAGATTTTTATATGAAGCGATTGATCGCAGATAGTTTACGAACGTTAGAAGTCGCGCAGGCATTATCCGAGATAGATCAAGACCGGATCATCTTGCGGGGAGGATCGCAAGGCGGAGGGGTCGCATTATGGGTCAATGCATTGGCCGCATGCCCGATTTTTGCCACCTTTGCAGATGTACCTAGCCACTCCAATATTTTGCACCGTATGGCTCAGAAAACCGGCAGTTATGGTGTGATCCAAGATTATTGCATCCAGCATCCAGCATTGGCCCCGCAGATCCAAGAAGTGATGTCGTATTATGACTTGCAGTATGTGGCGCAGGACATCACTGGCCCCGTCTTCACATCGGTGGGCAGCAAAGACCCGGTTTGCCCGATGACGGACTTCTTCGTTTCCTATAAAAAAATTCTTTCGCCCAAGCAATTGACGATTTATTTGAACAAAGGCCATGGCGGCGGTGAAGCCAAACAGATCCGTCGAGAAATGCAGAAAATCACAAAATTATTGGCAAAAGATAAGCAAAAGGAATGAATGTGCAATGAAAGTAGCTACGTATAATCTCCGTGTCGATACAGACTACGACCAAGACTGGCAGTGGAGTTACCGAGCGGATAAAGTATTAGACTTGATCAATTATCACGACTGGTCGTTAATGGCAGTCCAAGAAATCCGCCCCACACAAATCGAAGATCTAAAAAAGTTGACCCAATACCACAGCATCACAGCTGAGCGAGATGGCGATGGTCAAGGAGAGGGAATTGGCTTGTATTACAAACCCAGTGTCTATGCTTTGATTGATTCAGGTTCGTTTTGGTTGTCATTGACACCAGATCAGCCGAGTATTCATCCAGAGGCAGCCTATCGCAGACTTTGTGTTTGGGCCATCTTGCAGCCGAAGGAAGGCCCCGCCTTTCTGGTGATTTCGACACATTTGGACAATATTTCAGAAACCGCTCGTTTTGAGGGAATGAAAGTGATCGTGACCCAATTGGCAGAAAAAATCACCAGCTATCCCGTTTTGCTGATGGGAGATTTGAATGCCGAAAGAACAGAAGGCGTGCATGATTACTTGGCAACGATGTTCAGCAATGCCAAAGAAAATGGTCTGCAACCTCACTATGGACCAAAAGGATCTTATCAAAATTTTGCATACAACATGCCTTGGTCAGCATTAGAAGAAATTGATTATATCTACACTAAGGGATTTACAGTCATAAAAACAGCATGTCTCACCGATGCCTGTGACCGGCGCTTTCCGTCGGATCACTTTCCGCTAGAAGCAGACATACGATTTGAAGAAAAGGGTGAATGAGAAAAATGGAAAAACAACAACTAACCGCGTTATTATCAGAAATGACCATCGAAGAAAAAATTGATCAGCTTTTACAATTGGCAGCTGCTTTTTATTCCGATAAAGCAGAAGAAAAAACTGGCCCAATGAGTGACTTAGGCTTGACCCAAGAAAATATCAACAATGCAGGGACTACTTTAGGGGTTTCTGGCGCCAAAGAAGCGATCCGGGTGCAAAAGGACTACATCAAAAACAATCGGTTGCAGATTCCAACGATTTTAATGGCAGATATCATCCACGGCTTTCGGACGATTTTCCCGATTCCTCTTGCCCTCGGCAGCTCATGGGATTTAAAAGCAGCGGAACAAATGGCCGAAGTTTCAGCCAAAGAAGCGGCAGTATCAGGATTGCATGTTACCTTTTCACCAATGGTCGATTTGGTGCGGGATCCGCGTTGGGGCCGTGTCATGGAATCAACCGGAGAAGATGCCTATTTGAATGGAAAATTTGCGGAAGCCTTCGTTAAAGGGTATCAGGGGGATGACTTGACCAATGATGTCAACCGGGTCGCTGCTTGTGTCAAACACTTTGCTGCCTATGGCGCTGCCATCGGCGGTCGTGATTACAATACGGTCAATATGTCAGAACGTCAATTGCGGGAAAGTTATTTACCCGGTTATAAAGCAGCGTTGGATGCGGGTGCGAAATTGGTGATGACTTCCTTCAACACAGTGGACGGCATTCCAGCCACTGCCAATCGTTGGTTGTTTAGAGATGTGCTGCGCAAAGAATTTGGCTTTGAAGGCGTGGTGATCTCTGACTGGGGTGCAATTATCGAAATCATTGCCCACGGTGCAGCACAAGACGAAAAGCATGCTGCTGAATTGGCGATCAAAGCCGGCGTCGATATCGAAATGATGACCACTTGCTACACCGATCATCTACAAGAACTGATTGAAGAAGGCACTGTTGATGAAGCCTTGTTAGATGAAGCAGTTCTGCGTATTTTGAACTTGAAAAATGATCTAGGGCTCTTTGAGAATCCATACCGTGGTGCCGATGAAGCAGCTGAAGCAGCAGTCGTGCTTTCTGAGGATCACCGCATGATCGCAAAAGATATTGCCAAGAAATCAATGGTCCTCCTCAAGAATGAGGGCATTTTACCATTCAAGAAACAAGAAACAGTCGCCATCGTCGGTCCTGGTGCGCAATCAAGAGATTTGCTGGGTGCTTGGTCATGGCAAGGCAAGCAAGAAGAAGTCATCAATCTTGTGGAAGGGGCCAAAGGAATTGGTGCTGAAGTCATCTATGGCACTGAAGCATTTGATTATTTTGCGCCAAGTGAAGCTGCGATTGCAGAAGCAGTAGCGCTTGTTCAAAAAGCGGACAAAGTTGTCTTGGCCTTAGGAGAACAAGAATGGATGAGTGGAGAAGCGGCGAGTCGCAGTGATATTCGCCTCCCCGAAGCCCAACGGACGCTATTTGATACGTTGAAAGAGCACAATCCAAATATTGTCGTAACCTTGTTCAACGGACGACCATTGGACTTGCAAGCAGTCGATCAAGCCCAAGCAATCCTTGAAGCGTGGTTCCCTGGTACAGAAGGCGGCAGCGCATTGGCAGAGCTGTTGTGGGGAGAAGATAGCCCGAGCGGCCGTTTGAGCATGTCTTTCCCAGAAACAGTGGGACAAGTACCGATTTACTACAATGTTGACAATACGGGACGACCTTATGAAAAAGCGCCAGACGAAAAATATGTGTCGAAATATTTGGATGTATCTAATTATGCCAAATATCCTTTCGGGTTTGGTCTTAGTTATAGTCCCATCACTTACACGAACCTTACGATCGATACCACACAAATCGATGCACAACAAACGGCGCACGTGTCAGTCACGATCCAAAATGACGGTCATCACTCAGTCACCGAAACTGTGCAACTATATGTACGGGATGTAGTAGGGGAAGTGGTTCGGCCAGTGAAAGAATTGAAGGACTTCCAGCAAGTAACAGTGGCTGCGGGTGAAACCAAAGAAGTGACCTTTGCCATCAATGAAAGCCAATTGCGTTATGTCCACAGCAATCAACAGTTGGCGAGTGACACTGGACAATTCAAGATCATGGTTGGACCAAATAGTCGTGATCTGCAGGAGACAACACTGCAATTAGTTTAAGATAGGATGGTTTTTATGACGAAAAAAATACAAGTGGCCAATGCCGATACGACAGCCGTCTTTTTACCGACGGGGGATTTATATGAGATCCAAAACCATGATTTAATGATTAACCAACTTAATGGAAATCCATTAGACGGCAGCTTGAATCAGCTGTATCTGCGCATCGAAGAGGCGGGAGAAATATCGTTTACACCATTGATCGGTTCGAATGCCCGCAGTACCTTTGCGTATAATGAACATCAAGTACAATGGTCTGGACAGTATCGATCGGTGGCTTATCAAGTTGATTTTCAACTGGCAGAAAATGTTTGGTTTTGGCGTGTCCAATTAAGCGGAAGTGGAAAAGCCGATGTTGTTTACGGACAAGATTTGGGCAATGCAGCTAAAGGTGCCGTTCAATCGAATGAAGCCTATGTCTCGCAATATATCGATCATCATGTAACGGAAAGTCAAGGGCGGATCACAGTTTCTTCCCGTCAAAACCAACCACAAAATGGGCAATTCCCATTGGTGGAACAAGGCAGTTTCCAATCCCTAAAGGGCTATGCCACGGACGGCTATCAATTTTTTGGCCGAAGCTATAAAACAAGCAACAGTCCCGAAGCATTGCAGCATGAGCGATTACCAAATGAAGTCTATCAATATGAGTGCGCGTATATTGCGCTGCAAAGCCAATGGCTAGAACTAAGCGATACACCAACGGACATCGTGTTTTATGCCGCAGTCAAAGAGAATCAAGCAGAAGCAGTCACTGGACCCCAATTTTCGGTGGCGGCATTACAGACACAATATGATCAATTGGTGTTTGAAGACCTTGGCGGACAAAATATGCCAGCGAAAAAATTAGGACCTGTCGTTGTAGGAGAAACATGGACTGAAGCTGAGATCGTAGCCCGTTTTCCTCAGCGACAAGCGATTGAAACTGTTGATGGGCAAACCTATTCTTTCTTTACTGATGCGTATCATCATGTGGTCCTCAAGGACAAAGAAGCCCATATGGAACGCAGTCACGGGCACATCCTTTTGAGTGGGCAGTCGCTGACAGTGGATCAGCCAATCATGAGTACGACGGTTTATATGAGCGGCATCTTTAATTCTCAGATCGTACTAGGCAATACGTCTATGAACAAATTGTTGAGCAACAGCCGCAATGCCTTGAATCTGATCAAACAGTCAGGACAGCGGATCTACTTGAAAGAAGCCGACCAATGGCGGCTCTTGACCATGCCTTCAGCATTTGAGATGGGCTTAAATTCAGCAACTTGGTATTATAAATTAGCCGATGACGTGATCAAAGTCACCACCTATACGCAATTAGAAGGGCGTCAGATCACCACAACGATCCATAGCGAGCAGCAGCAATCGTATACTTGGGCGATCAGCAATCAATTTGTGATGGGTGTCGATGATAGTGCGCCGACTGTCGCCCTTGAGGTTGCAGATCAATGCGTGACGATCAAAGGATCAGCAGCATCACCAATCCATGACGCATACCCAGAGTTAACCTATTATCTAGCGGCTGAACAACCCTTTACTGTCGAAAATGAAACCTTATTCAATGTCACCCCCATCAGTGAGGAAGCTGCGCTGACCGTGTTGCGTTTTGATGATCAACAGGAAGTATCATTTGTTATTCAAGGCACATTAGACAACACGCCATATCACACGCAGGTAAGTGAGTATGCAGCCGAAGATCAAGCGTATACGGACTTTATCCATTCATTGCTGCACCAATTTGAGTTACACCATGACAGCGCCGATGTCGCATCATTCAATATATTGGCCCGGTGGTATACCCACAATATGCTGGTTCATTATTTATCGCCCCATGGATTGGAGCAATATGGCGGCGCTGCGTGGGGCACCCGCGATGTGTCACAGGGACCGACGGAATACTTCTTGGCTTTTAATCGTCCAGAAATGGTTGCATCGATCATTGAGCATCTATTTGAAAATCAATTTGAAGATGATGGCAACTGGCCGCAATGGTTTATGTTTGACCGATATGAAAAGCAAAAAGCTGATGAGAGTCATGGCGATGTCATCGTTTGGCCAATGAAGGTCGTTAGTGACTATTTGGAAAAAACCAAAGATTACACTATTTTGGAAAAACAAATTGCCTATACCGACCGAGACAGTTTTGAGAAAACAGCCTCCGCGCCTTTGTTCGATCATTTGAAAAAAGAAGTTGCTTATATTGAAGCCAACTTCTTACCGGGTACCTATTTGTCTTGTTATGGCGATGGGGATTGGGATGATACCTTGCAGCCGAACAACAGCAAGTTGAAAAAACACATGGCCAGCAGTTGGACCGTTGCGTTGACGTATGAAGTGTTGAAAAAATTAGGAAAGCAGTTGGCTGCTTATGATGCCGAATATGCCGCGCATTTGACTACACTTGCAGCAGGTGTGCAAAAAGATTTTGAAACCTATATGTTGGCAGATGGGACATTGCCAGGGTTTGTCTATATGGAAGACGAAGACCATGTCGAATTGATGGTTCATCCGACGGACAAAAAAACCGGCATCCAATACCGATTACTGCCCATGCAGCAAAGTATGATTGGGGAATTACTCTCACCAGAAGAAGCGGATCACCACTTGGCAATCATCAAAGAACATCTGCAGTTTCCAGATGGTGTCCGTCTGATGAATCGCCCAGCGCAATATCAAGGCGGTGTCAGCACAAACTTCAAACGGGCAGAACAAGCCGCGAACTTTGGCCGTGAGATTGGCTTGCAATATGTACATGCCCACATCCGTTTTACGGAAGCGATGGCTAAACTAGGCAATAAACAAGAAACTTGGCATGCGTTGGGTGTCATTAATCCAATCCAAATCAAAGAACGGGTGCAAAATGCTGAGCTGCGTCAAGCCAATGCTTACTTCAGCAGTTCTGACGGCGACTTCAAAACAAGGTACCAAGCACAAGAGAATTTTGGTAAACTGAAAGAAGGAACGGTTGGTGTCAAAGGCGGCTGGCGTATTTACTCTAGCGGACCTGGTATCTATCTCAACCAATTGATCAGTCAAGTCTTGGGGATTCGTGTGTATGTCGATCATCTCGAGTTGGATCCAGTGCTACCGTCAGAACTTGACGGATTGTCATTGACCTATCAGATATATGATTACCCAGTTCATTTGATTTTTCATGAAGCCCCCGAGGCGAAAGTTGTCATCAACGGACAAGCGCAGCCATTGGATTTTACGGACAATCGTTATCGGCAAGGAGCGATTTCTTTTGAAAAAGAGTCCTTCTGCCAATTATTGAATAACAGCGACAATACAATCGATATTTATCGCTAGAAAGGAGAAGCCATGGTAGGAATCAAAGATATTGCCCAGCAAGCGGGGGTTTCCATTTCCACTGTATCATATGCATTAAATGGCAGCCCGAAAGTAACTGAGGAAACCCGTGCGCGTATCCAAGCGATTGCGAAGGAATTGAATTATGTTCCGAACATGGCGGCTCGCTCACTCAAACGCCGACAAACCAATATTATTGGGGTCTATTTGGCAGATTATGCCGGGAGTTTCTATGGCGAACTGCTAGATGGTATCAAGAAAGGCTTGGAACTGTTCGGCTATGAAATGATTGTGTGCAGCGGCAAAAAATCACATTTGTTTATTCCAGAACGGATGATTGATGGCGCGATTATATTGGATTGGACTTTCCCAGAAGACGAAATTTTGCAATACGCACAGCGTGGCCATCAAATCGTTGTCTTGGACCGGGTCTTGTCTCATGAGAATATCTATCAAGTATTATTGGACAACAAAGGCGGTGCAGCATTGGCAATCGATCGATTGATTGCTGGACAAAGCGAAAAAGTTTATTTGCTGGCTGGTCCTGAAACAGGGTATGACAGTCATGAGCGTCTAGAAGCCAGCACCAAAGAACTGACGCGTTTCGGCGTCCCTTACGAAGTCATTCCGGGTGACTTTACGGAACCTTCAGGGTACCAAGCCGCCAAAGATTTATTGGCTCAGCCACAACAAGGGCCAATCGATATCTTTGCGTTTAATGATGAAATGGCGATCGGTGTGTACAAATATGTCCGAGAAACAGAGTATCAAATAGGCAAAGACATCCGAATCATTGGATTTGATAATACGGAACTGGGTGCCTTTGTGCAACCACGTTTGGCAACGATTGCTTACTCGAAACACCGTTGGGGCATGGTCGCTGCCGAGAAAATCATTCATGCCATCCAAGGTGATCCGGTGGAAGATGAACATATCTACACGACCTATGTTGACGGCGAATCATTTACCTGATACGCAAAGGATAGACAAAAGGCAGACTTTCGGGTCTGTCTTTTTGCATAGAAAGTAGTTATTTACTTCCATTCTATTTCTGGCTAGAATTTGGTATGATAGAAGAAACAGTCAGACACAAGAAGAGGTGCACGATGGGCGAAAGTAATCAAACCAAAGCCAGTATTGGCCAATCATTGGTGCAACTTTGCCAAACCAAAGAAATCAGCAAAATCAGCGTACAAGAAATTACGGCAGCTGCCACGATCAACCGGCAAACCTTTTATTACCATTTTCCAGATAAAAAATCGCTGATCCAGTGGATTTATCATCATGATGCGTTGGTTTTTTTGACGGCAGAAGATATTTCTTTGGATAATTGGGAAGAAGCCGCATTACGGATGTTGAAGGCCATGAAAGATTCTGCTGATTTTTATCGGAAGTCGGTGATCTATGATCGGGAAATCTTGATGAATAGTTTTTTTGCAATCACAGAACCGCTGTTTCAGCGTTTATTCCAAGGTGTAGACATTGATCAACAGCTGACGACCAAAGACATTCAGTTTTACAGCCGGTTTTTTTCTTATGGCTGCGGTGGGATCTTAGAATCATGGCTGCGAAACGACTTTCCCGAGTCGCCGTTAGAAATCGCGACCCAATTGTTTCGTTTAGCCAAAGATGTTGAATTTTTTTCTTATCAAATTTATGAACAAGAGGAGCAGTGATATATGACCAAAATACTTTTCGTTTGTTTAGGGAATATTTGTCGTTCGCCGATGGCAGAAGCGCTATTTCGGGCGGAAATCAACGCGCGAGGTTTAGCATGGCAGGTGGACTCGGCGGCAACAAGCGGGTGGGAAGCTGGAAATCCAGCGCATGCCGGTACACGACAATTGCTGGCTCAAAAAGGTATCAGCAGCAAAGGGCTTATCTCTCGGCAAGTGCAAACAAAAGACTTTGAGGATTTCGATTGGATCATTGGCATGGATGATCAGAATGTCGCCGATTTGCGAAAGCGGGCACCCAAGGACCATCAAGACAAAATCCATACGTATCTAAGTGTTGTTCCTGACCAGGAAGATGCAGAGATTCCTGATCCCTATTATACGGGTGATTTTGAAGAAACGTATCGGTTGCTCAAAACCGGTATGCCTTATTGGATCGCAGCAATCAAGGAAGACAAGTAACCAATGTTCACTCTTGTTTTTTTGCATAAATTTGGTAAAATAAAGATAGAAAATGCGAACGTATGTGTGGGTTTTGCCTCGGTATCGTGCAGAAAGGACAGTCCAATGGAAAAGAAACCATCGCCTATCAGAAAATTAGGTAAACTCATTGTGATGACATCCACCACGTTACTGGATACGTTTTTCAGTGATGATGCAGATAAAAAGAATCAAACAGAGAAAATGCGAGAGGTACGGCGCTTGCTGCAAGAAGCTGCAACGGCCAAGTATCTGGTGGTGCTGCAAGTCAAGGCGGATAAATTAGGGGAATTTGAAACCGTTACCGGCTGGATCGTAGGCAAAACGGTGGCGAAGGAACAAGTTGTGTTGAAATTACAAAACAATCGACAACAGCTGCGGATCATTCCATTAAGTCAGATTTTGAAAGTCAGTACATTGAACACCAAACCTGCTGCCAAGAGAAGTATGCCACAACCCAAAGAAGAACCTGTCGATGAATGACAGGTTCTTCTTTGGGTATATCTTCGCATGTTTAGAAAGAATCTTGGATAGACGCCACGCCGTGATGTCTTGAATCAACTGATAAGGGATAGGCTGATCAAAGGGAAACTGGACCGCACCTTTGCTGGTTTTGTATCCTGCTAACTCTTTTGCAAAATGCTGAATGGCTTCAGGTGCTGGATAGAAACCCAAATGATGTTTGGCATAGGCAAAATGAACGATATTTTCATGGTAATGGTATGTTGGCATTTGGTAGCTGATTTTTTCTGTGGCTTGGGGCAATGCGGTAAGAATCGTTTGTCGGACAGTCTTTAGGATCTCTTGTCGATCTGCGGGAGCGTTGTCGATGTACTGGTCAACGGTCAGGGATGATGTTGTCATGGAAATACCTCTTTTTTCTTTTAAGTATACGACAAAAAAGGAGCCTGTCAGTGGGTGGCTGACAGGCTAGGAGTAAAAATGAAAAGTGTTAGTTAGGGTTGTTTGTTGGTATGCATATACTATACCTAGAAAATGTGAATATTTTGTGGAGAAAAGATTGGGAAGTGTTTAAGAATATATTTTTTACGGCAATTCTTTGATCATTTGAATGCCAAAGCGTCCTTTCTTCGTAGTAGAGACATAAAAGTGCAGGTCATACGTCCGTTGGGCATCGGCAAGGGCCTGATATAGGGCATTGATCTCTTTTTCGGCAGCCGCTTTGGTGCGATAAAACGCCAAAGGGACTTGGTGATCTCCCCAGAAGCTATGGGCATCTATACCCATAAGCATAACAGCAGGTTCATCTGCTTTTGCGGAAAAAACTGGCGATAATATAAATTTATAGTAAGAAGAGAGTGACCCCGTAATTTTACTGATCACAAAGATACGATGTAACGTCGTTTGATCAGGAGCAATGTCTTGCGCGGTTCCTAGCAACTCATCAACGGACACTTGGAAGTAGGTTGCTATACGTACCGCATTTTTTAAGTCAGGTTCGGCAGAGCCGTTTTCGTAGCGAGAGATGGCTTGTCTGGAAATCGACAGATAGTCAGCAAGTACTGCTTGAGAAATCCCTTGCTTTTTACGTAATTCTTTCAAGCGGTCAGAAAACATGTTACACCTCCGTTGTTGTTTCTTAAATGGTAAAGGAAATCCTTGTTTCCTACAAGCACAGTTTTGTTGCAAAGTGGTGCATAGCTGTTGCAAAGGCCGCTGATTCGCTATTAAGACAAAAAAACACCCACCGGTGGGTGGCCGGTGGGAAGGAGTTAAAAATGAAAAAGTGTTAGTTAGGGTTGTTTGTTGGTATACATAGAGTATACGGCTTAAATATGAATATTTTGTGACAAAACCTTTCGGAAGTTCTTAAGAACCCGTGACGTTTTTGTTACAACGCCAGATTTTTCTCATCGAAGTGATTCTTCAATGAACGATACAAATCAATATATTGACGATCATCTGAAGCGTAATCCCACAAATAGCTTGCGGTATCAGGGTTCAGTTTTTTCAACAATTGACTTGAGCTGATCACGACATCATATTTGGCTTGTTGATTTTGGTCATAAGGTTCTGCGGCGACAAAGGTCAAGTCATGCAAGAATTGCGACAAGCCTTGTACCAGCAAAAAGTTATCTTCTAACGCCACCCCTACATGCAATCGATTGGCATAACGAATTTGATCATAAAATGGCAGCAAGGTATGAGTATACATGATGGCCATTTGTTCTTGATTCTCATCATTTAAGTAATCAACGGCAGCTTCCTCGCGATAACTTGTCAAAAAGCTGCTAATTTTTGTTTGCAGTTGGGCTTCAGCGGCACCACGATTGATGGTTGGGTTCAATAAACGATAGATATTTGGGAACGGTTGACGGAAGACATAGTTGGCAAACGTCACATTGATCAAATTACCAATGACCAATGGTTCATCCAAAAGACTTGGTTGTGAGGCAAAGACTGTTTCTTTCATCTCAGCTAATAAGTCTAGGACCAAAGGATAGATCGGGTTTTTCTTATCGGCAAAGAACTGCAGTGTTTGTTGCAAAGCGGGCTCGTCTGTCGATAAATAAAAAGGAAACATTTGCGCCATTAAATAAATAAAACCAGATTCACCTTTGAATTGTTTATCTGTCAACGCAAAGCGATCACCAATAAAGGTTTTCAAACGGTCAAAATCTAAATAGCGGTTATTTTTCATCAAGAAATTATAGCGTTTATCATATTTCGCATAATTTTCTTTTTTGATCCGTAATAAAACCAAGGCAGCAAAATATTTCAACTCTAAACGACCCATGTATGAATGGGTCATTGGGAAGTATTCACTAAATTCATCCACCAACGCTTCCGCTTCTTCTTCAGGCAATGCAAATGGCCATTCGATGCCTCTGACACCTAACCAAATGATATTGAACAAGGATAAACGTACCAAGCGTTCATCACCGACCAAGTTTGATTCGGTATATGTAAAACGTAATTGGAATTGTTTTAAATGATTTTTTAGTTTTTCAAATTTTCGGGAAACAGTTGAACGGCTGACATCATATTTTTCGCAGAAATCAGTGATCGTAGGATCTTCTTCATTCAGCATATAAAGAACGTATAAGAACGGTACGCTTTGATTTAATAGATAAAAGCGATACTCGTCGATCGTTACCGCGATATTCTGGGGCTGCAGTTTGCCACCGCGGCCGAGTATCGACATGTGATCTGGAGTTAACTCGTTCAGATCTTGGTCGATCTCAGTCAACTCGATAAAAGCTTGTTGGTAGCTCAACTCCATTTCCTTCGCCAATTGCGCAATCGGGTGGCTAGGATTTTGTAAAGTCAGCATACGCCGGAATATTTTAAATTTGATTAATGTTTGCGGATCCATCATAAGTTCTTCGTAAAACATAAGTATCCTCCTTTGTGGCTCTATTGTATCTTTTTTTTTATTGTCTGTCAGTCTTTTATGCAAAAAAGTATCCTACCTTTTAAGAAAAAGTAGGATATTTTTGCATATTCCGGCTATTTTTTTACTTGACAGGGTCTTTTCTAAACCATGTCCACCCTAAACCGAGGATAAATCCGATGATCGCGGGTGTGACCCAACCCATACCAATTTGGAAAAAGGGCAAATAATTTGCTGCCCATTGCAAGATTGCTTGAACGAAAGTAGTGTCTTTAAGCATTGCCGGGCTGGCATTCAATCCATCGATGATGGCTGCGATCAATGTGAAATAGGTTGTCATGCGATACACGCTGGCACGATGACCAAATAAAGGGCTGATGATCGCCAAAAGAATCAGTGTGATCGCCAAAGGATAAATAAACATCAATACAGGTGTCGAGAATTCAATGATCTTGGTCAACCCGACATTGGCAAAAACGGCTGGCAAGATACTGGTCAATCCAATAAAGAACGCATAACTCATCTGTGGAAATAGACCGGCAAATGTTTCTGAGAAGGCGGTGATCAAACCAATCGCTGTTTTTAAACAAGCCAAGATGACGATCAGTGCCAATAATAGGCTGCCGAAAGTACCAAGATAATGATTGGCTATTTGCGCCAATGCGACACCGCCATTTTCACTGATGGGGAATTGTCCAACGCTCATGGCCCCCATATATGAAAGCAAGGTGTAGATGATACCCATTAAAACGATACTGATCGATCCGGATAAAATCGTATCCTTTGCAACAGTCGTCGGCTTTTCGACCCCCATATTGCGAATCGTTGAGACGATAATGATACCAAAGGCCAATGAAGCGAGGGCATCAAGGGTGTTGTATCCATTGGTAAAACCAGTAAAGAAAGCATCGCTTTGATAATTTGCTTGGACTGCGATCTCAGCTGTTGCCCCCATAGGATTTAAGAAAGCAAAGAGCAGCAATACCCCTAGCAAGATCAAAAACAATGGATTCAAAAATTTCCCGACATAATCCAATATTTTGCTCGGTTTACGGGAAAACCACCATGCAGCACCAAAGAATAGGCAAGAAAACAAGGCCAGCAATAATGTATTGAGGCTAGTAGGCACATGGGGTGCCAAGCCAATTTCATAAGAGGTCGTTGCCAAGCGTGGCAATGCGAAAAATGGGCCGATCACTAAGTAAAGCAAAACAGTAAAAATCAGTGCATAGCGACGATTGATCCGTGAGGCCAATTCGAAGACACCGCTGCTTTGTGACAGACCAATGGCGATAACGCCTAAGAAGGGTAAACCGATCCCTGTAGCCAAAAAACCAAGATTGGCCAAGCCGACACTTGCGCCAGCTTCTTGCCCCATATGAACAGGGAATATCAGATTTCCGGCACCGAAAAACAGCCCAAATAACATTGAGCCAACATAAAGATAATCTTTAAAACGTAACTTCTTTTCCATAAATAAAAGACTCCTATACTTCCATAGTTTTAAAAAAAAGTAACAAACAATGTCGTAAAAAGCAATGCTTTTAGAAAATATTGCGAATAAAAAAACGCACCGACCGCTTGTTGCGCTTGTTCAATTGATTCACAAGTCACTTCAAGCGGTGTGCGTGTTGTAAGCAAAGCTCTTAATTGAGTACCCGTGACAGGAACTCTTTGGTACGTTGTTCTTGTGGGTGAACGAAAATATCTTCAGGTGTACCTTGTTCTGCGATGACCCCTTTGTCCATGAAGATCACACGGTCAGATACTTCTTTGGCAAAGCCCATTTCGTGGGTCACGATGACCATAGTCAAACCTGTATGCGCCAATGTATTCATGGTCTTTAAGACTTCGCCGACCATTTCCGGATCGAGCGCCGACGTTGGTTCGTCAAATAACATGACGTCTGGATTCATTGATAATGCTCTGGCGATGGCTACCCGCTGTTTTTGTCCGCCAGACAATTGGGCAGGTTTGGCATTGCTGTATTGTGCCATACCCACTTTCTCCAAGTTTTCTTTGGCGATGGCTTCCGCTTCTTTGCGGTCACGTTTGAGCACAGTGATTTGACCGGTGATGCAATTTTCCAGTACGTTCATGTTGTTGAATAGGTTGAAGGATTGGAAAACCATCCCCAAATGGGTGCGGTATTTTGGCAGGTTATAGCCTTTTTCTAAGACATTTTCTCCAAGATAAACGATTTCTCCACTGGTTGGTTTTTCTAATAGATTGATACAGCGAAGCAACGTTGATTTTCCGGAACCGGAGGAACCAATGATCGTCACGACTTCACCTTTATTGACAGACAAACTAATATCTTTTAGGACTTCGTTGTCGCCAAAACTTTTTTTCAAACGGTTGATTTCAATGATTGCTGACATGTTCTTCCTCCTTATTCATTTGGGTTGATATCTTCCAGTTTCACATAAGCGCTTGGGCCATCCATTTTACGTTCTACAAAGCGCAAGATCTGGGTAGCAGTGACTGTTAAGACGAGATAGATGACACCGATGATCGCAAATGTTTGGAAGTATTGGAAATTGGTTCCTGCAGCGGATGTTCCTTGGAAGAACAAATCAGCCACGCTAATGACGCTCAAGACGGCTGTATCTTTGATATTGATAATGATCTCATTGCCGGTCGCTGGTAAGATATTGCGCATCACTTGCGGTAAGACCACTTTGATCATTGTTTGCCAATGGGTCATCCCAATGGCCTGTGCTGCTTCAAATTGGCCATCATCAACAGCGAAGATCCCGCCACGTACGATTTCAGACATATAGGCACCGGTATTGATCGATACGATCAGCAAGGCTGCCAACGTACGATTCATGGACACCCCGAACGCCAAAGCTGTTCCATAGAAGATAACCATCGCTTGGACCATCATCGGTGTGCCGCGGAAAACTTCGATATAAATCGTCAATAGTCCATTGACGATACGCTGCAAGAAGCGGCTGATCGGATTTTCTGATAATGGCAACGTCCGGAAAACACCGACCAATAAACCAATCATCAACCCGATTACTGTGGAGACGATCGCAATGAATAGGGTCAAACCAGCACCACGCAAGAATAACAGGCCATAGTCATCAATGATTTTTTTGAAATCGGCGATCAATCCTTGTTCGGCAGTTTCACCACTGGCATCAGCGGGTTGTTGAACAATGGCTTGATCCATTAAATCAGTGCGTTCTTCTTGAGAAATACCTGCCAAAATTTGATTGATTGCAGCGACATCACTGTCACCTTTGCGCATCCCAACTGCCACTTGGACGTCTTCTGGGTTGGTTTCGAAACCTTCACCCTCTGCAAATTCAATCATCGTTAGATCTGGATTGGTCCCGACTGCAGTGACACCTTCAGGTCGTTCGCTGACATAGCCGTCGATGATACCAGAGGCCAGTGCCACCCGCATCGAAGAAAAATCGCGCATGGCTTGTTCTTTGTTCACGTCAGGAATCTGATCGATCACAGTGTAGTGGAAGGTATTCAATTGGGCTGTGATTTTGGCACCAGATAAGTCAGCCAAACGTTTGGCACTTGCATAGTCACCATCTTTACGGACCACGACCACTAAGTCTGATTCGTAGTAAGGATCGGTAAAATCGATTTGTTCCCGTCGTTCTGCGGTAGGGGACATCCCAGCAATCACGGCATCGATCGTGCCTGATTGTAAGGCTGGGGCCAATCCATCCCATTGGGTTTTTACGATTACCAATTCTTTGCCAAGACCTTCAGCGATTTTCTTGGCGATTTGTACGTCATAACCACCAGCGAAGGCTGAGCCTTCTTCTCCAGAAATCGGTACGGCACCGTTGGCATCTGTTGTTTGCGTCCAGTTGAAAGGCGCATAGCCAGCTTCCATCCCAACCCGAAATTGGTCAGGAGGCGTTTGTTCATCTGCTGCAACAGGCGCGACCCATTGACCAAATGACAAGCAGAGGGCAAATAATGCCCAAATCCAATATTGTTTTTTCATTTTTCTCTTTCCTTTCACGAGCAAAACAGGCAGGCACGGGTGAAAAAGCACAAAAAACAGCCGTACTCCATGATTGGAAAACGGCTGTGGACAGGTCTTTGTCGACAAACCTTTCACAAAACATAGCGCAACTTAGCGAAGCTAAGACAGTCCGCAAATTGTTCATTTGCGGCCCAACAGAGTGATTCAAGCAAAATCTACTTTGTTTCGGCGATGTTCCCTAGCTCTGCTGTTACCGTGTTGCTTCACTCAGCAGGATTAATGAACCTCGCGACCTCTACCTAAATGTTAAAGGATACTCGTATTTAATTTGATTCTTATCAGAGTTTAGAAGAAATTCATAGGAATGTCAATTCTTTTTAGCAAAAAAACGACCATTATCTTTCTGAAAAGCGAAAGGCAAGGTCGTCTTTTTCTAACAAAATCGTGTCTTATGCGACTTTGGCTTTTGGTTCGCGGCCTAAAACAGCTTGGATGACAGTGAGTCCCAACAATAAACCAAGTGCTAAGTAAATCAAACTTGAGTATTGTGTGACGCCCCAATCTTGGCCCCATGTACGATAGACCACAAGGACGATGGCTTGAATAATAGCTGTAATGACATTTAATAAACCAAAGGCCCATAAGTTTCCATTTTCTTTGCGTGCCAAATAGAAAATAGAGAAGTATAAGCTGACTGCTAACCAACCAAAACTAATGATGATCATTGCCCAATAAATAAGAAATGCTACCAATGTATTTCACCTCACTTTAATTCGTGAATAGTTTACCATGTTTTGCCTAAAAAGTCATGAAAGTTTCCGCTTGCATCGCAATTCACATAAGGATTCGTCAAAAAGAAAAAGGGAGCACTCCTAGATGGACGCCCCAATCGACAAAAATAAAATTTTTGAAAAATAAAATGCAAAATAATCGTCTTTTATGGTAATATAATTTAAGTAAAATGAATAAAAATAGGTTATTTTATAGGAGGCGCAAGTGGAAACAAAAGTACGATGGACAGGATATGTAGCACTTATTTTTGTATTTCTTTTCTTTTCAGGCATTTTCACATCAAGTGAAGGGCCGCTGCAAGCATTGGATTTTAACAACATTGTCGGTGAATTTGGTGTGCTGGGAGATCTTGGCGAGGGCGAAGGGACACTGGCAAGTTCATTCAGAGGAATCAATGGGACGGGTGCGAGAGATGGCTTTCTCTTTGCATTGACTTTAGTTCCGGCAGTCATGTTCTCGCTGGAAATCATCAAAATCGTTGAGTATTTTGATGGGTTGAATGCGGCAGAACACTTATTGAGTCCCCTCTTACGTCCTTTGCTGGGCATTCCGGGTTCTTCGGGTATCACATTGGTGGCGAGTTTGCAATCTGCCGATGCGGGCGCATCGATGATGAAACAAATGGCCGATGCGGATCGGCTGAATGAGCAAGAAAAGGTCATCTTTTGTGCGTTTCAATTTTCAGCAGGGGCAGCATTGACCAATTTTCTAGGAAGCGGCGCTGCATTGTTTCCATATTTAGGCGGTGTGCCGATCTTGGTGCCATTATTGGTGATTTTCTTCTATAAATTTGTCGGCGCCAACTTGATGCGCCTTTACTTAAGAAAGTTTCCAATCAGCAAAACACCAGCAGAAGGAGAGGTTTGACCGTGAAAAAAGGTTCAGTTGTTGATGCATTTGTAGAAGGGGCGCGTAATGGCTATCAAATCGCTGTTCATTCGACGATCCCCAATATTATTTTTGCTTTCGCGTTGATTCAAGTGTTGGAGTTGACAGGGGCATTGGTCTTGATTGGTAATCTTTTCCGTCCGGTGATGGTTATATTCGGGTTGCCTGGCGTGGCGGCGACTGTTTTGATGGGGGCTTGGCTCTCAATGGGGGGCGGTGTTGGCATTGCGGCCGGATTAATTGCCGCCGGAGAACTGACCGGTATCCATGCAACGATTTTGCTGCCGGCGATATATTTGATTGGTTCCCAAGTCCAATATCTAGGCCGCATCTTAGGGACTGCGGATATACCGACAAAGTACAATCTCCACATGTTTTTGATTTCATTGATCAATGCAGCGTTGGCGATGTTGACCATGCGCTTATTTGTTTGAATAATGACAGACTACACCAAGGGAGGAACTGATATGGATCAAGAAAGATTGCTCACGACATTTTGCACGCTGGTACAAATCGATTCGGAATCAGGACAAGAAAGAAAGGTTGCTGATTATCTGTTAGACACATTGAAAGAAATGAACATTGATGTGTTTGAAGATGACAGCCAATCCATCACAGGATTAGGTTCAGGTAATTTGATTGCCTTTGTGTCAGGGAGCATTCCAGACGCCGAACCTTTGCTGCTGAATGCGCATATCGATACGGTGCGGCCAGGAACAAATATTCAGCCGCAATGTATCGACGGTGTGATTTCTTCCAAAGGAGAAACTATTTTAGGGGCAGATGACAAAGCCGGGGTTGCTGCGATTCTTGAAATGCTGCGGATCATCAAAGAACAAGGGATGCCTCATGGCGATGTGCAGATCATCTTTACAGTAGGAGAAGAAATCGGTTTGCTGGGTGCTAAAGCCATTGATCCGGCTCATCTCAAAGCACAAGTCGGTTATGCACTGGATACGGGTGGTGCTGTCGGCGGAATGAAGACTGCTGCACCAGGTGCGGCCGAAATCAAAGCAACAGTCAACGGCATCACTGCCCACGCGGGTGTCGCACCAGAGAAAGGTGTATCTGCAATCGAGATTGCCGCTAAAGCAGTAGCGCAAATGGAATTGGGGCGGATCGATTTTGAGACCACAGCCAATATCGGGACTTTCAGTGCTGTCGGTCCGACAAATGTCGTAGCAGACCGTGTAGAAATCATCGGTGAAGTCCGTTCTTTCAATCAAGAAAAACTGGCGCAGCAAGTCGATAGGATGTTGACGATTCTGGAAGAAACTGCATCAAGTATGGGTGGAAAGGTGCAAGCTGAAGCGAAGGTGAACTTTTCGAGTATTCAACTTTCTGATGATAGCAAGGTCGTTCGTATGGCCGCATCGGCTGCAGCCAAAATCGGCCGCACCTATCAATCATTTGCAGCTGGCGGCGGCAGCGATGCCAATATCTTCAACGGTTTAGGCGTTGAGATGGGGGTGCTTGCCTGCGGCTATGAGGATATTCATACAACAAAAGAAAAAATGCCTATAGGCGAATTGCAAAAATTAGTGGCACTGACAGTTGCCCTCGTGGAAGAAGCTGCGAAGGGTCGGTAGATACAGTCTGATCGTTGTTAAAAATTTATGCGCTTCATTTGCGCTTCAATAGTGGTGATCCATACCACTGTTGAAGTGTTTTTTTGCATTGTATCGTCGACAATCATCTGCTTATGATCTGCAGATAATTGGAGAAAGCTAGTGATTATACGATGCAAAATGGTATACTAGGACACAGATAGAACCAATTTCAACGACTAGGAGAAAGAAGGGAACCCATGGATAATCACACTGCGGCTAAACGAATTCGTGAAGCAAAGAGTTGTACGTTTTTGACTGGTGCAGGGGTGTCAACACCTTCAGGCATCCCTGATTATCGCTCACTACAAGGGGTCTACCAAGGAATTCAACAACCAGAATACCTATTGAGCCATACATGTATGGTCGATGAGCCAGAAACATTTTATCGCTTTGTTCAACACTTATACCATCCGGATGCCCAGCCTAATGTGATTCATCAAAAGATTGCAGCGCTGGAAGAAACACGGCCGGTCTGGACGGTTTCGCAAAATATTGATGGCCTTCACAAAAAAGCAGGCAGTCAGCATTGTATTGATTTTCATGGCAGCTTGTACCGCTGTTACTGCCGAAAATGCGGAGAAAATATCCCTTGGGAAACTTATTTGACCGATTGGCTTCATGCAGGCTGTGGCGGACAGATTCGTCCAGATATCGTACTTTATGAAGAAGGGTTTGCCGATGCCCAGATCGAAGCGGCTATTGCTGCTGTGGCTCAGGCAGAATTATTGGTAGTCGTGGGAACTTCATTGCAAGTCTATCCATTTGCCGGGCTGATCCAATACCAGCAGACACCATCTGTGCTGGTGATCAATCAAACCCCGATCGCTGGCATCGCAACTGATCAGGTATTGGCACGAGGAGAAGACGTATTTGCCCTTATTTAACAAAAAAAATCAGCCGTAGACAAACCGAAACAAGCGGCATACACCGGAGGAAAATTCAATGACAGAACGGACTGAAAAAGAAAAAATGATTGCGGGTGACTTGTATTTCGCACCAGATCCAGAATTAACTGCAGACCGCAAATACGCCCGTGAACAAATGCGTTTGATCAACCAAGAAACCGACGAAACCATCAAAGAGCAGCTGTTGAAAGAAACATTTGGTTCAGTCAGCGGTCGTGTTCATATTGAACCAAATGTGCGCTTTGACTATGGCTATAATATTTCTGTGGGAAAAAATTTTTATGCCAATTATGATTGTATCTTGTTAGATGTTTGTCCAATCACCATCGGCGACAATTGTATGTTTGCACCGAATGTTCGATTGTTTACCGCCACCCACCCACTGCATCCCGTCAAACGCAATAGCGGATTAGAGTTGGGTGCACCTATCGTAATCGGCGACAATGTCTGGATTGGCGGGGCAGCAACGATCGTCCCAGGTGTCCGTTTGGGCAACAATGTCGTTGTTGGTGCTGGCAGCGTTGTGACCAAGTCATTTCCGGATAATGTCGTGATCGCCGGAAACCCCGCTCGCGTCATTAAGACCATCGATTTGAATGAATCAGAAGCAGCGGATCCGTTGCAAAGCTTACGGGATGAAATCGATCAAATCGATTGGCAAATCACTCATTTATTAGAAAAACGTATGACGACGGTCAATGAGATCGCACAAGTCAAAAAAACGACTAAGTCACCAGTCTTAGATGAAGACCGTGAAGCCAAAGTAGTCGAAAATATTCGTCAAGCAGTATCCAATAAAGCTTTTGAAGAGACCATTGTCGCTTCGTTTCAGTCGATCATGGACCATTCAAAAACGTATCAAAACCAACGACTGGAGGAATGATCAATGGATGGTACGACTAGACGCACCCAAATTTTGGCTGCCTTGCAGGCGGCAGACAAAGCAATCAGTGCCAGTAAATTGGCGAAAGAACTAGGTGTCAGTCGACAAATCATTGTCGGTGATATTGCGTTGATGCGGGCAGCCGGAGAAGAGATCGTTGCAACTGCAAGAGGCTATCGTTTGCAAGCATTGATGGAAGCAGAAGGCAACGTCACCAAAATTGCCGTTCAGCATACACCTGAACAAACAGAAGCAGAGCTAAACATTTTTGTTGCCTGTCATTTAGAAGTCTTGGATGTAATCGTGGCACACGATATATATGGAGAATTGACGGGCAGTTTGCGGATTCAAACGGCGCAAGATGTGGCTGATTTTATGGCGAGGAGCCAGCATGCAGAGGCGCGCTTGTTGTCAGATTTGACCAATGGGATCCATCTGCATACCTTGCGTTACCAAGATCCGGCTGATTTGACCAAAGCCAAAGCATTATTGGCAGAACAAGGCATGCTTTATCAAAATTAGGGGTGAGACTATAAATGGAAGACGTCTTCGTAGTGATTGATCTGCAAAATGGTGTCTGCAATGAAAATGGAACAACCATTGATCATTTAGATAGATTACTGGACTTTGTCAATCAAAGGATCGACCGTTATCGTGCAGCTGCGCGACCAATTATTTTTGTGCAACATGAAGATGAAGAGCTTGTTTACGGCACCACGGCATGGCAACTGCATCCTCAGCTGCACCATGAACCAACGGATATCTATACACGTAAGACTCATGCCAATAGTTTTTTTCAGACTGATTTCGCAGAGATATTGCATGATCTAGGGGTCAAACGCATAGAGTTTGCTGGTGCACAAACGGAATATTGTATGGACGGTACCATCAAGTTTGCCCATGGATTGGGCTTTGAAAATACAGTCTACACACAAGCCACCAGCACGTATCCTAGCAACGGGTTAACGGCTTCGGCAATCATTGAGTGGTATGAAGGCATCTGGCAAAATCGATATGCTCGGGTGTTATCTCAAACAAAATAAATGATTTTTGTTGTTGACAAGTGATGATTTTTCCAGTAAAGTACATGACAACAAGAATAAACAGATCCGTTGATAAGGAAAGTAACCGTGGATACTTCAAAGAGAGACTCTGATTGGTGGAAAGAGTTAAGTCAGAAGCGTTGAACAATGGCCTTGGAGGATTGATTGTCGATAAGTAGGCAATCACGGACAGCTCGACCGATAGCGTGAGCGCCAATCTCTGTAAATACAGATGTTGGGTCAAGGGAAAGGCAACTTTCCAAACAAAAGGTGGTACCGCGAATCTTCGTCCTTTTATTAGCTTCGGCTAGTAAAAGGACTTTTTTTGTACAAAAAAGTATCAGTAAATCAATAACAAAAAGCACAGTGAATTGGTAAGTATATGCGTCAGTTTTTTTTGACAGAGAGCTTCGGCAGCTGAAAAGAAGCAAAAAAACACGGATAGAAAATGGCCAAGGAGTGATTCGTCCCGAGCAGATACCTGCAAGGCGGCGACGGCAGCGACCGTTACCTCGCTAGAGTATGAATGTACTTGAAGAGGAATCTTGCGTGAGCAAGGTTTGAACAGAGGTGGTAACACGCAAAAAGCGTCCTCAAGCAAATCAATCAATGGTTTGCTTGAGGATGCTTTTTGCATAACCGGGAAAATAGAAGGAGGAAACAGATGATTACGTTAAAGGATATATCAGTCACATTCAATCAAGCCAAAAAACCTGCGATCCAAGCAGTCAAAGACGTGTCGCTAGAAGTAGATAAAGGAGATGTCTATGGCATCGTCGGTTATTCAGGGGCTGGGAAAAGTACATTGGTTCGCGTGATCAACCTCTTACAACGGCCGACGCAAGGACAGGTGATTGTCGACGGTACAGACCTGACGACATTGTCAGCCAAAGCTTTACGTGAAAAAAGGAAAACGATCGGGATGATCTTTCAGCACTTCAACTTGATGGACAGTCGCAATGTGTTTGACAACGTGGATTTCTCGCTGAAATATGCAGGTAGATCCAAACAGGAACGTCGTCAAAAAGTGACTGAGTTATTGGCACTTGTTGGATTGGAAGAAAAAGCCCAAGCGTTTCCCAGTCAATTGTCTGGGGGGCAAAAACAGCGGGTCGCCATTGCGAGAGCCTTAGCCAACGATCCGCAAATTCTGCTCTGTGATGAAGCCACCAGTGCATTAGATCCAAAAACTACATTGCAGATTTTGGCCTTACTCAAAAAACTAAATCGTCAACTAGGCCTGACGATCGTGATCATTACCCACGAAATGCAAGTGGTCAAAGAAATCTGCAACAAAGTGGCAGTCATGGAAGATGGTGAAGTGATCGAGCAAGGATCGAGTGTACAGATTTTCAGTAAACCAGAAAAACCATTGACCAAAGATTTCATTCGGACGGCGACCCATATTGATCAAGCATTGGAAACCATCTTAGGCAGTACCAAATTCTCTGCATTGGCACCGAATGAATGGCTCGTGGAACTTTCCTATGTGGGGGATCAAACCAACGAACCAATCATTGCTCAGTTATACAGCCGTTATAAAGTCACCACCAATATTTTGTATGGCAATGTTGAGATTTTGCAAGAAGTGCCCATCGGCAGTTTGATCGTTAGTTTGTCTGGCGAGTACCAGCAGCGAAAACGGGCCCTTGCCTATTTGAAAGAACAAGGCGTCTACACAAACATTATCAAAGAAAATCATGCAGAGCCATTGAACAATGTGATTGAAGGAGGGTTTTAAATGGGGGCATTATTTGAACGTTATTTTCCTAACGTTGTTGCGATATCAGATGAATTTGTCACAGCGACGATCCAAACGTTGTACATGACCTTTTGGACGGCACTGATAGCTGGTATTTTAGGAATTTTATTAGGTATCGTCTTAGTGGTCACCAGACCAGGGGGGATCTTGGAGAGCCGGGGTTTGTTCGAACTGTTGGATAAGGTCATCAATATTGTTCGTTCTATCCCTTTTATCATTTTGCTTGCTTTGTTAGGGACATTCACTCGGCTGATCGTCGGTACCACGATTGGGGAGACAGCCGCGTTGGTTCCATTGATAGCCGGAATCATCCCTTTCTTTGCACGACAAATCGAGATTGCTTTATTAGAAGTAGATCCAGGTGTTGTTGAAGCTGCTGAAGCGATGGGAACAAGCCCGGTCGGCATTATTTTCAGGGTCTACTTGCCGGAGGGATTGGCGGGGATCATCCGCGTTTCTGCATTAACGATCATCAATGTCATCGGTTTGACTGCAATGGCTGGCGCTGTCGGTGCCGGCGGTCTAGGGAATCTAGCCATCACCCGTGGCTACAATCGATTCCAAAGTGATGTCACGATTATGGCGACATTGATCATTTTGGTCCTGGTTTTTGTCAGTCAATTTATCAGCAACATACTTGTTAAACGCGTTTCACACTAAAAAAACAAATGGAACAATGGAGGAAGAAAAAATGAAAAAATTGATTCAATCAGTGGTATTAGGGGCAGCATTATTATTATTCAGCGGGTGTGGCAACAGCAGCAGCGCGTCAACAGATAGTTCACAAGAAGAAGTTACCGTGAAATTAGGCTTGATTGGTGCCGATACCGATGTCTGGGATAGCGTCAAAGAGCGCTTAAAAGAGGAAGGCATCAATCTAGAATACGTTCAGTTTTCAGATTACAATCAACCGAACCAAGCGTTAGCGGATGGGTCGATCGACATCAACGCATTCCAACATCAATTTTTCTTAGACAACTACAATGAAGAATTTGGGACTGATTTGGTGTCGATCGGAAATACCGTCAATGCACCGTTAGGGATCTATTCCGATACAATCACCGATGTGAAAGATTTGGCTGAAGGGGCAAAAGTAGCGATTCCGAATGATGTCACAAATGGCGGCCGTGCGTTATTGCTGCTGCAAACTGCTGGTTTGATCAAAGTGGACGAAGCAGCTGGCCAAACACCGACCGTCGCAGATATTACTGAAAACAGCTTGAATCTAGATATTTCTGAATTAGATGCAGCACAAACCGCCCGGGCATTATCAGATGTCGATATTTCTGTCATCAATAGCGGCATGGCTGTTGATGCAGGTTTTGTCCCAACAGAAGATGCAATTTTCTTAGAACCTGTGGATGAAACTGCCCGTCCTTATGTAAACATCATTGCAGCCCGTAAAGAAGATGAAGACAATGAAGTTTACCAAAAAGTCGTTGCAGCTTATCAAACAGATGAAACCAAAAAAGTGATCGAAGAAACATCGAAAGGCTCAAGTGTTCCAGCTTGGGAAACCTTTGGTGCAAAATAAAACCAATGACGTTAAGATGATAGATAAGGAAGACGAACATATAAAGGAGAGATTTGATTATGACAGTTGCTACAACCACCAAACAATCAACCATTAAAGGATTTATCCAAGAACGATTGCCAGAATATCAAGCCTTGGCATTGGATATCCATGCGCATCCAGAAGTCAGCAATTATGAGTTTTATTCATCTAATGTGTTGATTGGACAATTAGAAAAAGAAGGCTTTACCGTCAAAAAAGATGTTGCAGGACATCGTACTGGTTTTGATGCCCGTTATCAAAGCGGCAAACCTGGTCCTGTCATTGCCTTTTTAGCAGAGTTTGATGCCTTGCCTGGCATTGGCCATGCCTGTGGACATAACTTGTTTGGCACCTATTCGGTACTGGCGGCTAGTGCGTTACAGACCTTTGTCGATGAGATTGGCGGCGAGATTCGTGTCTATGGTACGCCAGGCGAAGAAGGTGGGGAGAATGGATCTGCGAAAGGCAGCTTCGTGAGAGAAGGTTTCTTTGAAGATGTCGATGCAGCCCTCTGTGTGCATCCGGCTCACCGCTACGGCAAAACAACGGCTTCATTGGCCAATGATCCTGTCGATATCAAATTTTACGGGAAGGCTTCCCATGCTGCCGCTGCACCAGAAAAAGGCATCAATGCATTAGAGGCACTGATCCAAGTCTTTAATGGTATCAACGGCTTGCGTCTGCACCTGCCCAAAGATGTCAATATCCATGGTGTGATCACTGATGGCGGTGTGGCAGCTAATGTAGTGCCTGAATATGCAGCAGGTCGCTTTTACTTGCGGGCTAGCAACCGTGCCACGTTAAATGAAGTCTACGAAAAAGTGGAAAACATTGTCAAAGGTGCGGCGTTAGCAACAGGTACAACCTATGATTTTGGTTTGTTCCAAAATTCGGTTGATGATGTGATCGTGACACCAAGCTTCGATGAAATTTTCTTTGCCCATGCAGCAGAAGCAGGGGTGCCAGAAGCTGAAATCGACACGGAAGCCAAAACCAGTTTAGGTTCCTCGGATGTAGGAAATGTCAGCCAAGTCATCCCGACCATTCAACCGACAGTATCTATTTCAGATGACTATATCGCCGGCCATTCTGAAGAATTCAAAGCAGCAGCCAAAAGTGACAAAGGCTTGCAATCAATTGCCATTGCTGCCGAATTGTTGGCATTGACTGCGTTGGATTTGTTCCAACAGCCAGAATTGTTAGCCAAAATCAAAGCGGACCATCAAGAAAGTTTGGCAAAAGGGAATTAACGAAAAAACTTCTCGATAGATCAACGATATCGTTGATTATCGAGAAGTTTTTTTAAATGGATTGTTTACGTTCAAAGCGTTGATAGACAAACTTTGCGAAGAGCCCAAACAAAATAGGTCCGAGAACGAGGGTCAACGTATTGAGATAGTTGCCTAATTTGAATGGTTCATAAATTTGGAAACCAATCGCGATGAAAATCGATAGACAAACACTAAAAGCCAGTAGGCGGTTTACATGATTATTTCGCAGAAATAGATCTTCTTTGGCAACGATTTGTTTCTGTAAGAAAAACGGGAAACTTATCGCCACGATAAAATAGGGAATCGCTCTTGATACGTTGGTCATATAAGTCAATTGGTTGAAAAGATCACCGACAAAAGGTGTATTGAAACTAAGAAATAAAATACAACACATGATTGCAGTAGATTGTAGCCAGATGGCGAAGACTGGCATGTGATGCTTATTCAACTGGAGGATTTTAGTCGACCATAATCCTTGCGGTGTCCCTTTGATTAAACTTTTTAGCGGACCGTAGGTAATACTTGAGAGTAGACCTATATAGGCAGTTAACAAGGTAAACGCAGTGTAGCGTAAGAATATCTGCACCAATAGTTCCTGATAGGCAGGGGATAGGTCAAATGCGGTACCGAGTTGCTGCGCCAATGCACCCATCAATCCATACATCAAATTACCCAAATGCATTTGGTCTGTGGTTCGCAAGAATTGCAAATCGTTGGCGCCACTCCATAGCACGATTCCAAGAAAGTAAAGTCCGACAATCAATCCACCACTGAGTAAAATCCCTTTGGGGAATTGTTTGCGGCTGTTTTTGGTGCGATCCACCAAACTAGCTACTGTATCTAACCCGCCAAATGCGGTGATTGAAAAGATAAAAAAGGGCAGTTGGGTCCAAAATTGATCGGTCGTACCTTCAAAAAAACTTGGTGCTCCTGCACTTTGGCGTAAATGAAATAAAAAAAGAGCAGGCTGTTTCAAAATCAATAATACATTGCCACAAATTGATAAGATGATTAAACCAATCATAGTGACACTGCTGATTTTCAAAAAGGAGAGAATCGTTTGGAATCCACTGGTAATGATCCAAGTCAGCAAAAGAACACCTATAATGGAGAAAATGGCTAACCAAAACCCTTCTGATAAACCAAACCAAGTGATTGAGGCAGTCAAATCTTGGCCAAATAACAGAATCGATAAAGGAATCAATAATTTCATGAACAAACTAACCATCCAAGTAAAATAGCTGCAATACCAAAGGAACGCTGTAATGAAAGCAGCTCTAGGACTCAAAGAATCCTTCAACCAATCGTAGATCGTGCCGGACTGATTGGCATATTTCTTAGAATATTGCGCGACGATCAATGCATAGGGAATGAAATAGAAAAGTGCACTAATCAAAAACCAAGGCAATGATTTGGTGCCCATCATAAAAAAGGCAGTCAACATACTTGAAAATGAATAAATCGTTGTCGTGATGATCAGGACCAACATAGGTAGAGATAAAGTTTTTTTGATAGATGTCATCGTTAGGGTAGACCTCCTTTGATCTTCTGGTATTATATTAGTGAGATTATGAACAAATTACAAGACAAAGAATGAAAATTAGGGAATTGGAGTAGTCGAGATGAATGAGATACAAGGATGGATCGAAGAAAAGCAACAAGGATGGCCCTATGATTTCTTAGGCATTGCGTTGAACACCTCTGCCGCTTACGATGCAAAAGAAATACGCTGGCTCTATGTAGCTGGTAACAAAAGTGATGCCTACCGAAAAATCCGGTTACACGTGGGACATGGCATTGCTGGTCTGGTGTGGAAAACGGCGAGAATGCAAGAAGCGAAAGCAATTTTGGAACACCCGCAGATATTCGCTGACTATCCGATTGCCCGTTTAGAAAGACTAACGACTGTTTTGGCTGTGCCTGTCCTCCAAGAGCATGAAGTGATCGCCGTGCTTGCTTGCGGGTATCGAGATGATTCAGTTTTTGCTTTTGACGATCGCACCCGCCTGACACAAGCCGCCATTGATTTGAGCAAATTGCTAGAATAGGAGATGCCATGAAAAATGTAACCGCCACCTGCGGAGAAAGTGGACAACACATCTGGATTATTGATCAGCAACAGCGGGTTGTTTTTGAAACAACATCCGCTAAAATCTTTCAGCGAAGGTACCAATTGTCTTTGTCAAAACTTTTGGCGATTGCTTTAGGTGATGGATGCATCTTGCATGCTACCAAGTCCGCATGCTGCAACTGTCCTGTTGAAGAATGTGTTGATCCTAATGGGTTTCCTTTTATTCTTTTGACTGAAGATGGTAAGGAGAAAGAATTTTGGGGACAAGTCCATCTCGAACAGCAACACTATATGATCCAAGTGCACACAAAAGACCATAAGCCAAAAAACAGCCATAGTATGCTGGATTATTTAACGAATGCCAGAGAGAATGAACGTAAAAAAATTGCCCAAGAACTCCATGACGGCATTGCCCAAAGTGTCTATAGTTTGATGTTAGAAGCACGCATGATCAAGTGGCTGCCCAAAGATGAAGTGCCGTTGCGTTTGGCGGCGATCGATGGTCATTTTGCAGAAGTCCTGCAAGAAATCAAAACCTTAGCAAGTGATATGCGGCCGCCTGCACTGGATCAATTTGGTATCGTCTCAGCTGTAAAACAGCTCAGCACCCGCATGCAGGAAATGACTGGATTTGATGTCCATCTCCAAGTGATCGGCAAAGAAGGGGTGCTGCCAGAAACGATTCGCATCGGTCTTTTTCGGATCATTCAAGAAGGTATCAACAATGCAATGAAATATTCAGGAGAAAATGAAGTGACCATCCAACTCGACTTCAGTCCAGCGTATATTCAATGCTTGATCATGGATCGTGGTGTTGGTTTCTTAACCGATCAAGAAAAAGATGGTTTCGGCTTGCTGCATATGAAAGAACGTGTATTAGGGTTTTCTGGGACCTTGACGATTCGCAGTCAGCCAAACAAAGGGACTCAAATCCGTATTGTTATTCCTTGCAAGGAGGCGTCAAGGTGAATATTTTGATTGCAGATGATCATGTTTTGATCCGCAATGCATTGGCTTTCTTTATCAATACACAAGAAGATATGCAAGTCATCGGTGATGCGGCTGATGGACATGAAGTGTATATGGCAGTAGAAAGATGTCCGGTAGATGTGGTTTTGATGGATGTCAGTATGCCTCCAGGAGAAAATGGGTTTTTGACCACGAAACGTATCAAAGAAGCGTATCCCCATGTGAAAGTTATCATCTTGACGATGCATGATGGAGAATCCTTTGTTCGTGAAGCGTTGATTGCCAAAGCAGATGGTTTTTTGTTAAAGAGTGCCCATGAAGAGATTTTGCTGCATGCGATCCATCACGTGTATCAAGGCCAGCGCTACTTTTATGGATATACGGAAACAGACTTAGCACAGATCACGCTGTCGAAAGAAGATACATTGTATGAAACCCTCTCAAAACGGGAAAAGGAAATCCTACCGCTGATCGCGTTAGGGTATAACAACAAAGAAATCGCGGAACGCTTGTTTATTTCTGTAAAGACAGTGGAAGTGCATAAAGCCAATATTCGTAAAAAGCTTCAATTAGAAAGCTATGCAGGTTTGCTGCGCTACGCATTAAAGCATCATTTGATCGATTTTTGATTGCAATTAAAACGAAAGAATGGAGGAATGATAATGGAAAAAGGAGTTATTTTTGTTTTACATGGGCGAAAGACCCATTTTTCAACGCGCAATATTTCTTTGATCAATGAGATCCAACATGAGTTACGGCAACCTTCCGCCATCGGCATGCTTGAAGGAGAAATAGAGACCGTCGAAGAGGCCATGACAACACTCTATCAAAAAGGCATGCGGAGGTTGCTTTTTGTACCTGTCTTACTGTTTCCAGCCATGCACTTTAGGGAAGATTTGCCAAATAGAATCCAAGAGTGGCAAAAAGAATTGGCGGATCCCGATGCTGTCACCGTTGAAGTAGCGGAAACACTAGGTACCACCCCAGCAGTAGTTGCTTTTTTGACCGATGCAATCCGCCAAGAAAAGCAGGACAAGCGCTCGATGTTGATTGTTGTACACGGTACGACCCGTTATCCGGAACCCGCTGAACAAATGGAGGCGATGGTTCGCGAGCTGCAGCAACACACGGGAGCCAATGTAGCGTGGGGCGCTTTGCACGGCGAACCAAATTATATATCGGCGATGGCAACAATCGCTGGACCAGTGACGATCCAACCATTGTTTCTTTCCGATGGGTTTTTGGTGAATAAAATCAAAGAGACGTTGTTGCCAGATCATCCAGAGCTGCACTTTTTACCTACGCTAGAAAATTCTGCTGCCTTGAAAGCAGCTATCGTCGCTCGGTTGATGGAATATCATGTATGCTAGATTGAGTCAGTCGTGACTGGTTTTCTCAATAAATAGACGAAAAAAGACAGCAGTCAAATAATGTTTGCTCATACAAATCGATAGCGCCACTGAAAAGTCCGAACGATTTCCAATAGGTTGGGCTTTTTTGGTGCCGCAAATTTTTGCGCAGCATAGTTTGTCCTTTTTTATCCCCTTTATTGTTAAAGTAGGGAATCCCCTAATAGTAGAAAGAAAGCAAAAGGGATATTGTGAAATGTATAACAAACGAAAAGAGGCGTCAATATGAAAGAACGTTTAGTCGTTATCGGCAATGGTATGGCTGGGATTCGTACGGTGGAAGAAATCATCGCCAGAGATTCAGAACGCTATTCGATCACAGTGATCGGCAAAGAAAATTATCCAAATTACAATCGCATTATGCTATCAAATGTCCTGCAAAATAAAATGACAGTTGATGAAATGGTCACGAACCCATACGAGTGGTATCAAGAACAGAAGATTGACTTGATCAATCATGATCCAGCGGTGGGTATTGATCCCCAACAGAAACGAGTAACGACAGAACATGGGCGGCAGATCGACTATGATCGATTGATTTTGGCGACGGGATCGCATCCATTTATTTTACCAATTCCTGGTGCAGATAAAGCAGGTGTCGTGGCGTTTCGTACGATTGATGATACAGCAGCGATGATGGCAGCGGCTGCGAAATATCGCCGCGCAGTGGTCATCGGCGGAGGCTTATTAGGATTAGAAGCAGCGAAAGGGCTGCAAGAACAAGGCATGGAAGTGACTGTGGTCCATTTGGCGAAATGGCTGATGGAAACGCAACTGGATGAGAAAGCGGGCAAACTTTTACAGGCAGAACTAGAAGAACAAGGCCTGCGATTCTTGATGGAACATAGTACATCAGAAGTCATCGGTGACACACGTGTTGAAGGGCTTCGCTTTGCCGATGGCACCGAAATTGCCACCGATTTGGTGGTGATGTCCATCGGTATTCGACCAGCTGTCGAATTGGCAAGAGAAATCGGCTTGACAGTTGCCCGCGGTATTGTTGTGGACGATTTCATGCATACGTCCTTACCTGATATCTATGCGGTAGGGGAATGTGTGGAGCACAATGGCACTTGTTATGGATTAGTGGCACCGCTTTTTGAGCAAGGGAAAGTGTTGGCAAATGTATTGACAGAACAAGCAGACATCAAGCCATATACGGGTTCGAGTACCTTTACATCCCTGAAAGTCTCAGGTGCCGATCTCTATTCAGCTGGAGATGTTTTGCATACAGAAGGACTTGAAAGTATCGAAGCCTATGATAGTGCAGCCAAGAAGTACAAGAAGATTTTCTTGAAGGAAGGGAAAATCACCGGTATCGTACTCTATGGCGATACGGAAGATGGCAGTCGCTATTATAATATGATGAAAAAAGGACAGCCGATCACCGATCTGCAATCAATTGCTGTCTTGCAAGCCATAGGTGAACAAGCTGGAATGGGTGACGATGTCCTATCATGGGATGATGAAGAAACGGTTTGCGGTTGTAATGGTGTTGCGAAAGGTGATGTATTAAGAGCCATTAGAGAGCAAGGCTTGACGAGTGTTGCCGAAGTCGGCAAAGTCACCAAAGCGGGGACTTCTTGCGGGAAATGCAAGCCGCAAGTCCAGACACTCTTGACTGCAGAGTTAGGAGAAGGTGTAACCACCGCTTCAGGCATTTGTGGTTGTACAGAACTGTCCCGCGATCAGATTATGACCCAAATATATGCCAAAAAATTACTCTCGACCAAAGAAGTATTCCAAACATTAGGTTGGCAAAACAGTGAAGGCTGCGGCAAGTGTCGTCCAGCAGTCAATTTTTACTTGAACGTTGCTTGGCCAGCAGAGCATGCGGATGAAAAAGCTTCCCGAGTCGTCAATGAACGGATGCATGCCAATATTCAAAAAGATGGCACTTTTTCAGTCATACCACGGATGCGCGGGGGACAGACAACGCCTCAACAATTAATCAAACTTGCCCAAGTGGCTGAGAAATATCAAGTACCCCTCGTTAAGGTCACAGGCTCACAGCGTATCGGTCTATATGGCGTGAAAAAACAAGACCTGCCGCTGATTTGGGAAGAGCTGGATATGGAAGCGGCCCAGGCCTATGCCAAAGCCTTTCGATCAGTTAAAACTTGTGTAGGCAAGCGTTTTTGCCGCTTTGGTACACAAGATACGATGGCCTTGGGCGTGAAATTAGAAGAAACCTTTGAGTACATCGATACGCCGCATAAATTTAAAGTCGGTGTATCTGGCTGTCCCCGCAGTTGTGTGGAATCAGCGGTGAAAGATTTCGGGATCATTGGTGTAGAAAATGGCTTTCAAGTGTTGATTGGTGGCAACGGAGGGACAGAACTAGTCGCTGCCCAACTTTTGACAACGGTACAGACGGAAGCAGAAGTCATCGATATTTGTGGTGCTCTGCTCCAATATTATCGCGAAACTGGGATTTATGGAGAACGTACCGCACCATGGGTGGAACGTTTGGGATTTGAACATGTCAAAAAAGTGCTGCTTGATCCTGAAAAGAGACAGGCATTGAATGAGGCATTACGTGCAGCGGCTGCTGCAAAAGGGCGACAAGATACGTGGCGCAAGACGACAGAAAATGTAGATCTGCGAGAAAAAATGTATACGATCGATCGTCCAGAATTTGTAAAGGCAGGTGTCTAAAGATGCAGATTAAAGCATCGCAAAAGAGCAAGTTGTTGCCTCAGGTGGGACGTTCTATCATCCTAGGGGAGGACAAAATCGCTTTATTTCTATTGAGTGATGGCAGTATTGCAGCCATCGAAGATCATTGTCCATTGACTGGCGGACCTGTTTTGGAAGGAATCGTTTCTGATCATTTTCTGTATGAGCCCATGCGAGAGTACAAAATTTCATTACTGACAGGGGATATTCAACCGCCTGATGAAGGTCATATGCGGATATATCCTGTGACCATTATTGATGATGATGTCTATATTGAGGTCGAAGGATGATTTCTTTTGTCGGAGCAGGTCCTGGGGATCCAGGTCTATTGACCATGAAAGCCTATCAGAGGCTAATACAGGCAGATGTCGTTATTTATGATCGGTTGGTCCAGCCGTTATTGCTGTTCCATTGTTCACCAACATGTCAACTGATCTATGTAGGCAAAACACCGTATCAGAAAACAATCTCGCAAACGAAAATCAACCAGTGTATTGTGGCATCTGGGCAATCCCACAAAAAAGTCGTTCGACTAAAGGGTGGTGATCCGCTGATTTTTGGTCGTCTGACGGAGGAACTGGCTGCCGTGAAGGAACATGGCTTTGCTTATGAAATCATTCCTGGCATCACCTCTGCCAGCGGTGCTGCAGCGTATAGTGATTTTAGTTTGACGGAACGGGGCGTCGCTAGAAGTGTAACTTTCCTCTCTGGTCAAACAAATGAAGGGACGATCCTGCCGTTTCAGGTCAAGGCACAACAACAAACGCTCTGCTTATACATGGGCATGGAACAAATCAGCCGACTCAGTCATAAGTTGCTGGCACAAGGGCTCGCGCAAGAAACGCCTGTGGCGGTAATTGAGTGGGGGACATGGGGCAAACAGCGAAGGTGTACGACCACGCTGCAAGCACTGCCTAAAGCAATCACTGATGAACAACTGGCAAACCCGGCTTTAGTTATCGTAGGGGCGGCAGCAAAAGACAGCGAAGACAGCTGGTTTGATCAGCTGCCCAATCGTGGGTGCAAAATCGTCTTGGTTTCTACGCAGCAAGCAGACACGTCGATTATCACGAAGTGGATCGATACAGGTGCCGACGTGTGGTGGTTGCAGCTAGGACCTGAGAAAGATCTGCGATTTGCAGCAATCGATCAACGGGTGTTATCAGATATTGACGCGTGGCAAGCTGTTTATCTAGAAGAAGACACAAAAAAATTATATGAGGAGTTTAAACAATGTCATTATCCCCAAAAGAGTTAGTTGATGAAGCCATTAACCGAGGCAAAGTCAAAGCTGGATACAGCTTGCTGACGATGTCGGTATTAGGTAATATGGCCGGTATATTTATTGGATTAGCTGGCGTAGCGATGATTCGAACGATGGGTACGATGCCTAAAGAATGGGGGACCTTTGTCAACTTTATCGGTGCCCTGGTTTTCCCAATTGGGTTGATTTGTTTGTTGCTGGTTGGAGGAGAACTCGTTACAGGCAATATGCTGTCTGTCACCATGGCTTTATATGCCAAAGAAATCAGCAAACTGCAGTGGTGTCGAAATATGCTTGTCGTTACGATCGCCAATTTTGTCGGTGCTGTCGGTGTTGCTGTCTTTTTTGGATACTTTTCACATGCCTTGCAAGGGGATTTTGCTGCGAGAACGATTGCGGTGGCACAAGGGAGAGTCATTGATACCCCTATGGAAGCTTTCTTATCGGGAATCGCCTGCAATGTCTTGGTTTGCACCGGTGTGTATATGAATATGGCTGCGAAAGATTTCATCGGAAAAATCGTTGGCACCTTGCTGCCGGTCGCGGCGTTTGTGATCGCAGGCTATCAACACGTGGTGGCGAATATGTTTCTGGTGATGGCGGGTATCTTAGCCGGCGGGGTCACATGGACCCAATATCTTGAAAATTTGTTTTTTGTTTGGATCGGCAACTTTGTCGGCGGGGGGTTGCTATTGGCAGGCATGTATTATTTGGCATTCAAAGTAGGCATGAAAGAAACAGCGCCCACAGTAGAAAAGTTGGAGAAAGCTGATCCATCCTCTATAATAGTAGAAAAAAAGCTGTATTGAGGGATAGTCATGAAAACATTTAGAGTTGGGACTCGGACAAGTCCATTGGCAATGAAACAAACACAGATCGTGATTGATGCGTTAACGCAGCAGGATCCTGACATCACGATAGAAATCGTAGGTATATCGACCAAAGGTGATCGCATGCAAAATGCCTCGTTGGCTGCCATTGGCGGAAAAGGCGTCTTTGTCAAAGAAGTGGAGAATCAATTGCTGCAAGGAATGATCGATTTTGCTGTCCATAGTTTAAAAGATATGCCGGCCAATTTGCCGGAAGGACTGATATTGGCTGCCACACCACCTAGAGCCAATCCTTATGATTGTGTTATCTTCCAAGAAGCCAATGGCACGTTGGCAACCAGCCAAGTGATCGGTACAAGCAGTGTCCGCAGAGAAAAACAATTAGCGGAAGCATACCCGCATCTAAACTTTGTACCGATACGAGGAAAGATTGAGACGCGGATCCAAAAAATGCATGACCAGCAAATGAGTGGCACTGTTTTGGCCTGTGCCGGCCTTGAAAGAATGGCTTATTTTGATCAATTGCCAGCCTACAAGATATTACAACCCGCAGAGTGCGTACCAGCTGTTGGACAAGGCATATTGGCTGTTGAATGTCGTCAAGCTGATACTGAACTGATCCAACGATTGGCACGGATTACTGATCCTACAACGGCACAGGCAGCTGAAGCAGAACGCAGGTTTTTACGCCAATTAAATGGCAACTGCGATATTCCTTTGGGGGCATTTGCGCAACCAAGAAAGGAAGGGTGGGCTTTTTTTGCTTATCTTGCTGCGGACCGTACTAGTAAAGGGGAAAGTGTCTGCTTGATAGGCAAAGACCCGCAAGCATTAGCAGACCAAGCGTATCACATATTATGTTAAAGAAAATCATTTTATCGACTCGCCCAATGGCATATAAAGAGGAACAAGTATTGTTCTCGACAGTGGATTTGGAAACATGGCACTTGCCGTTAGCTGAGATTGTACGTTTGCCTTTGACTCAGCAAGCACAAACAGCCATTCGATCAGCGGACTGGCTGTTCTTTACCAGTCAAATTCCGGTCAGCCAGATTCTGCCCTATAGTCCTCCGAAAGCCAAAATAGCTGTAATCGGCGCCAAGACAGCTGCAGAGGTCGCTGCATGGGGGAAGTCGGTCTCCTTTGTCAGTCAAGCGCCCACAAAAGCAGCAATGATTGAGGAATGGCACAAACTTCAGCGGCGTCCTCAGCGGATTTTTTATGCAAAAAGCCAGCTAGCGGATGATCTACTAGAAAAGCAGCTGACCACGCATCACGTCATCAGCTGCGTCACATATCACAATCAGCCAAATGAAGCCAATGCAAAGGAATTACGAAAGTTGTTACAGTTGAATGCCCTGCATGGCGTGTATTTAACCAGTCCTTCAATCGTGGATCGGTTTTATGCGGTCTATAAAGATTTTCTGGATGTTTCCCTCGAGTTGATTGCTTTAGGAGAAACAACAAAACAACAAATTGAAAGCTATGGACTGACAGCCACCTTACTGAGTGTATACATGAATCAATGCTAATGGATCTGGAATGACTGCATACACAAAAAAGCCGCCACCATTCAGGGTGCGGCTTTTTTGTGTGCGAAAATCAATCGATGACTAAGATACCTTCTTTTAATGAGAAAGGATTTTTTTCATTGATATGGTCGTAGAACATCACGCCATTTAAGTGATCGATTTCGTGCTGGATAACGATCGCTGGATAATTCTTCAAACGGACTTTTTGTTTCTTGCCGTTGATATCATAGTAGCTGATCGTGATTCGCGCATGGCGAACGACATAACCAGGTACTTCTCGGTCAACGGATAAACAGCCTTCCCCTTCGCCTAAACAAGCTTCTTGGACGGAATGACTCAAGATCTTGGGGTTGTACAGCACATCTTTGAACTCCGGTTCAGGGTTCTCAGGATCACTGCTAGGGACCAAAACGGCTGTGATACGTTTTGAAATATCTAATTGCGGGGCAGCCAATCCAACGCCACCGCGTAGTTCAAGCTCTTCTGCTTTGATGGGATCTTGGCTGTTTTCTAAAAATGTCATCATGTCTTTTCCTAATGCGATATCTTCGTCACTTAATGGAAAAGGTACTTCTTTGGCTACTTCGCGTAAAGTTGGATTGCCTTCGCGAATAATATCATCCATTGTAATCATTGATGATGTGACTCCTCCTACTATGTAAAAAATTCGAATATCAACTATTCATTCCTTATAAAGTGTACCACATCTGTTAAACTATCGGCATAAGAATGTTTCGTTGTGTAAAGATTTCTTATTATATGAAATGATATTTCTTTGCTTAAAATTAAATTATGAAATATAGTTGCATTAGAAAGCGCAGTCAGTTATAATGCATTTGTAGAAAACGGTATCACTTGCGGGTGTTGGTCAAGGAGGAGAAGAGATGTTTGGCTTTTCGGTATTTATGAATCAAGACGTAACACCATCTGATTTAGCACAGATGGAAGAATTGGCTGTTTCATTCGACGGCATGTTTACCTCAATGCATATTCCTGAGGATGACAGTACACGTTATCGGGAGCGTTTAGGGGTGATTGGTGCGTTTGCCAAAAGACATCAACTGTCTTTAATGGTTGATATTTCTGGCAATGCGTTGACAGAAGCAGGGTTTTCAATCGACCGATTGGAGGAATTGATCGATCTTGGGGTCACAGGTTTACGGATGGATTACGCCATCGACAATCAACAGATCGCCCAGTTTTCCAAACAAATGCGTATTGCATTGAACGCTAGCACATTGACAGAAAAAGATGTCCAAGAACTTCAGACATATGGTGCTGACTTTACGCAATTAGAGGCGTGGCACAATTATTATCCCCGTCCAGAGACGGGATTGGCGGAGGAATGGCTCCAAGCCAAAAATCGTTGGTTGAAAGAGCAAGGCTTCTACGTTCAAGCCTTTGTGCCAGGAGATGATCGCCTGCGTGGCCCAATGTATGCGGGATTGCCCACATTAGAGGATCATCGTGGCATGACACCCTTTGCTGCGGCATTGGCCTTGCAAGAAACTGGCACAGTGGATGCCATTTATATAGGCGATGGCGGATTGACCCGTCAAAGTATCCAGCAGTTCAATGATTATATGCAACAAAACCTCATCACGTTGCGAGTCAAAGCTGTCGGTTCCGCCTATTTAGATACAGTGATTGGCCTTCATCAAAATCGACAAGATGAAGCCAGAGATGTCTTGCGCAGTGCAGATGCCCGATTTGGCGATGTTTCTTTTGTGAAACCAGAAGCACGTATGCCACGACCGATTGGAGCGGTGACCATCGACAATCAAGCCTATGAACGGTATATGGGGGAAATTCAAGTCTGCAAAAACGCTCTGCCAGCCGATCCCCGCGTCAATGTAGCAGCACAAGTGATTGCGGCAGATTTGCCCTTGATTCAACACATACACGCAGGAATGCGATTCAAAATAGAAAGAGATGATTCCAATGAGTAAAATCAATTTAGATAACTTGACCACAGAAAGAAGAAACACAGAAACCACCAATTTAGATGAGATGACGATCGCAGAAGCTTGTCAAAAGATGAACCGTGAAGATCAAAAAGTTGCTGAAGCGGTGGAACAAGAATTGCCAAGTATCGAGAAAGTCATTGAAGCGACGATTGCTTCATTAAAGAAAGGCGGCCGTTTGATTTATTTGGGCGCAGGTACCAGCGGGCGCTTGGGTGTTTTAGATGCGGCAGAATGTGTGCCGACCTTTGGTGTAGCACCTGAACTAGTGGTCGGCTTGATTGCAGGGGGCGAAAAAGCCATGACCGTTGCAGTAGAAGGTGCCGAAGATTCAATGACCCTCGGCAAACAAGATTTGGTCGATTTAGCTTTATCAGATAAAGATATGGTGGTTGGTATCGCCGCCAGCGGACGGACACCTTATGTGATTGGGGCATTAGATTATGCCAATCAAGTAGGGGCGACCACAGCCACGATTGCTTGCAATAAACAGGCAGAAATTTCGGATCATGCCAGTCTGCCAATCGAAGTCGATTGCGGACCGGAATTTCTGACAGGCTCGACTCGATTGAAGTCAGGGACAGCGCAAAAGTTGATTTTGAATATGATCTCAACAATCTCAATGGTTGGCATTGGCAAGGTGTATAATAACTTAATGGTCGATGTCAAAGCCACCAATGATAAATTGGTTGAACGTGCCAAACGTATCATTATGCAAGCCACGGAAGCGGACTATGACACAGCGGCTGCTTATTTTGACGCTGCGGAGCAAAACGTCAAACTAGCGATTGTTATGTTGTTGACCAATAGCAGCAAGGAAGACGCCCAAACCAAATTGACAGTGGGCAATGATTTTGTGAAAACAGCGATTGGAGGAGAAGGGTAATGGCAAAAGATACAGTAACAGTGGAGGAACTGGCAGCGAAGATTTTTGCAGCCTCTGGTGGAATGGAGAACGTGGAAACGGTCAATCATTGTATGACCCGCGTCCGCATGACGGTCCGTGATCACGACCAAGTGGACCAACAAGGACTGAAAGACATTCCAGGTGTCATGGGTGTCGTCAATGACGAACAGCTGCAAGTCATCATTGGACCAGGGAAAGTAAACAAAGTCGCCAATGCCATGGTGGCACAAGCAGGCGTCGACTTAGGACAAGAGATTCCACAAACAAATCAATCTGGCAAAGATGCCCTCAGTGCAAAAACAGCCGAAATGAAAGCTGCTCAAAAAGCAAAGCAAAAGCAATCACCAATCAAATCTTTGTTGAAAGATATTTCTAATATTTTTGTACCGATGATTCCAGCTTTTGTCGGTGCGGGATTGGTAGCGGGCATCGCTTCTGTGATGACCAACATGATCACTGCCGGCAGATTAGACGGTGATACGTGGAATTATTATGTCATGATCCTCAATGTTTTGAAGAATGGAATGTTTACATACCTTGCGATTTTTACAGGGGTCAATGCGGCACAAGTCTTCAAAGCCAATCCAACATTGGGTGGGGTGATCGGTTCTGTCATCTTACTCTCTGGTATGAATCCAGAGGCACCGATCCAAAACTTGTTCACAGGTGAAGCACTCCTCGTCAACCAAGGTGGTATCTTAGGCGTGATTTTCGCCGTATGGTTATTGGCAAAATTAGAGGCTGTATTGCACAAAGTGATTCCAGAAGCAATCGATATTATTGTGACCCCAACGTTGTGTTTGTTGATTATCGGTTTAGCAGAGATATTCTTGATTATGCCATTGGCCGGTGTCATTTCTGATAGTTTGGTAGGATCAATCAATTGGGTCCTAAATGTAGGCGGTGCCTTTTCAGGTTTTGTACTAGGGGCAGCCTTCTTACCAATGGTGATGTTTGGTCTGCATCAAATCTTAACGCCCATCCATATTCAAATGATTGAAGCAACTGGCAGCACCCAATTATTGCCGATCCTTGCAATGGCGGGTGCAGGTCAAGTCGGTGCGGCATTGGCTTTGTGGGTGCGTCTACGCAAAGACAAAGAATTAACGGAAATGATCAAAGGTGCTTTGCCAGTCGGTATCTTAGGGATCGGCGAGCCGTTGATCTATGGTGTGACGTTACCGCTGGGCCGCCCCTTTATCACAGCTTGTATTGGCGGCGGGATTGGTGGTGCCGTGATTGGTGCACTATCGACGATTGGTGCGACAGCGATCGGTCCTTCAGGGATGGCATTGATTCCATTGATTGCCAACGGTCGTTGGTTAGGCTACATCTTTGGCTTGCTGGCAGGTTATGCAGGCGGCTTTGTCGCTACGTATTTCTTTGGTATTCCTAAAGACCGCTTAGCGGCTGTACAAAGTTTGGATACAACGTCTACAACAACAGCACCGCAAGCAACTCCAGAAAAAACAACAGCTACACCTGCGCAAGCGACAACAACGACTTTTTATGCTGTTGCCAAGGGTGAAACCAAAGCACTGACGGAATCAAGCGATCCAGTCTTCCGTCAAAAAATGATGGGTGACGGCTACTTTGTTTTGCCAGAAGATGGTGCTATCTATGCACCGGTATCCGGAACAGTTACCACGGTCTTTCCGACGAAACATGCAATCGGATTCCAGACAGCTGCTGGATTAGATGTCTTGTTGCACATGGGTGTCGATACAGTCGAATTGAAAGGGGCACCTTTCGAGATCTTGGTGGAAGCAGGCCAAGAAGTGACGGCAGCAACACAAGTCGCACAAGTTGATCTTGCACAGCTGGTCCAACAACAAAAAGCAACTGAAATGTTGGTGATGATCACCAATATGGATGCAGTATCAACTGTAGAAGTAGTGAAAATTGGTGAAACATCAGCTGGTGAAGCCGTTCTTCATGCAAAATAAGCAATCCCCGTCTTTTAAAAAAGGCGGGGTATTTTTTAAGTTTTAAGTAAATCGATTGCTGAATATTTTGAGTTATGTTACAGTTTTGTTACAAATATGGGATCTTGTTGGAGGAGAAGAAGAATGAAAAAAGTATTTTGGCTGAGTTGCTGTATCCTTTTCTTATCACCGTTGACGACTTTGGCAGAAGAGTCTACTAGTGCCGCTATAGCACAGAGTAGTGATTCAAGTGTACAAATGACCAGTGAATCCGTTTCAGAACCAACGAATCAAACCAATACATCCAGTGACGAGGCAACAACTAACAGCACAGGGGAAACGACAGAAGCGACAGAAGCGACAGAAACGATTGATGCCGCTGCAGTGATTGCAACGATTCAATCAGATACAGGTGAGGAAACCAATAGCCAAACATTTTCTACACAAGAACAACCAAGCGACATGCGCCAATCGCTGCAGACGGGGATTGCCGATGGTCGTATCACCGCATTGACACAAGCCGAGTTGGATCAGTTATCAGATGAGCAGTTGGCACAAGCCAATCAGCTTGCATTGCGCTATTCAAGTGATGCGATGGGCTTCGATTTAGGTTTTTTTGGGAAAATCGTGCGGGCGTTGTGGATTGACCAAACACTGTCATGGTCAGCGATCGAAGCGCAACTGGCCTTTGATCCTAGCAGTTATGCCACCTTTTCTGCGATGATCCCAGACATGGATCAATTACAAGATTATTTGAATACCTTGTACCCAGCTACCGGTATTTTTCTGACAGTCAATCAAACCGTTTCTGAGGAATGGCTGACATCGATTTTGACAAACTTGGATGCAGTTGAAGCGCAATCAAGTGATGAGACGTTGTTCCCGGGCAGAATCGCTTGGATCATCCATGCGATCAACGAATCGTTGTACTTGCCAACAGTGGCGACAGAAACGACGAGTGACAGCCAACAAGCCGCTGAAACAGCGGAAACCGTTGTAAGCAGCGAGGGAACGACTGCATCAACTGCTGAAGCAACAGCACAAGATAACAGCAGTCTGCCAAAAACCAACGAAACCAAAAGCCCACTATTACTAATTGCTGGTGTGGTTTTGATTCTCTTGGTTCTCCTTATTTTTTGGCGAAGAAAAAAGAAATAATTGTTATTTATTAATAGAATAAATCTACATTTTTTGGCTGCCAAAGTAGGGATACTTGGGCAGTCTTTTTTGGTTGTTTGAAAATAAACCGCTTTTTCATTTCAATTATCCCACGTTAATAAAGAATCTATCTAAATGAACTTCATAAAAAATTCAAATTTAAATACTTGCATTCTTAATCAGAGGGTGTATAATGACACAGTGTCATATGACGATGTGTCATATTTGAACGATGTGATTTATTCAACTAAATTGAAAGGAGATCATTTGATTGCCAACAGAAACATTTTTTCATTTACCAGCTGAAAAGCAAAAACGTATTATGAACGCAGCCAAGAAAGAATTTTCTCGTTTGCCACTTAAGGATGCGTCGATTGCAACGATCATCAAGGATGCAGAAATCCCTCGAGGCAGTTTTTACCAGTATTTCGAAAATAAAGAAGACTTGTACTATTATTACTTTCACACGTTGAAAAGTGATAGTCAAAGAGATCTGATTCGATCGATCCAGCATGAAAATGGTGATTTGTTTGCGGGGTTTGAATGGTATTTTTCTCGGATGATCGAGGAAGTATTAAAAGGCAAAAATGCCAATTTTTATCGCAACTTGTTTTTGAGCATGGATTATCGGTCCTTCCATAAAGTTATGCCGGAAATACATAAAAAAATGCACCAAGCGCATCATGAAGAACGAAAAGCGACCCGGGAAAAAGAGGAAGCAGAATTTTTCGCGGAGATCGACAAAGATTTGTTGAAGGTCGCTGATGATCATGAATTGAAACTGCTGATCCAATTATTGATGCATACGGTATTTTCGACGATTACCGAAGCATATCGGCAGGTGCAAGCTGATCCTAGCTATGACCCATCATTGGCGATGTCAGATTTCAATAGCAAAATTCGCTGGTTACGAGAAGGCGCAAGGAAAGAAAGAGGGGAAACACATGACTAAATTGATCAAACGCGTATCAACCATATCTATCGTGATGGCTGTCGTGTTTATGGTGATCCAGGTAGTGGCAGATCTGTATTTGCCAACACTGACATCAAACATTATCAACAATGGGGTCGCAACCGGTGATATTGATTATATATGGAAAACGGGATTTTATATGATTGGTTTTTCAATGATCAGTATCTTGGCAGCATTAGCAAATACCTATTTTGCTACCCGCGAGTCTCAAAAATTAGGACAAAAATTACGTTCTGATATTTACCAAAAAGTAGAAAATTTCTCAGCTCGTGCATTTGATAAATTCGGTACCGCATCTTTGATCACGCGGACCACCAATGACGTGAACCAAATTCAAATGGTGACACAAATGTTCTTGCGGATGATGATCAATGCGCCTATCACATTGATCGGTGCCAGCTTCTTGGCGTATCAAAAAGATGCACAACTGACACGGATCTTCTTAGTCGTTATTCCGATCATGCTGGTTCTTGTCGGCGGCATTATGTATTTTGCCGTACCGCTATTCAAAAGCATGCAAAAGAAAACCGACCGTTTGAACTTGGTTTTCCGTGAAGGATTAACCGGTGTACGTGTCATCCGGGCTTTTGACAAAACGAAATATGAAGCCAAGCGCTTTGACGATGCCAACAAAGACTACACCCAAACAGCGATCAAAGTGAATACGATCGTGGCACTGATGATGCCATTGATGACATTGATCATGAGTGGAACCAATATTGCCATTACATGGTTTGGCGGTCACTATATCGCTGAAATGACCTTAGAAGTAGGGAATTTGATTGCCTTCATGACGTATGCAGCCCAAATTCTGATCAGTTTCATGATGTTATCCATGATTTTTGTTATGGTACCAAGAGCACAAGCTTCTGCTGATCGGATCAATGAAGTATTAAATGAAGAAGATGAAGTCTTGGATCCTCAATCACCAGAAAGATTGACATTGAAAGGCAACCAAGCAACTTTGCGCTTTGATCAAGTCAGCTACCGCTATCCAGGTGCCGAAAAGTCAGCCCTTGAAGCAATTGATTTTGAGGCGGAATCTGGAGACTTCGTCGCAATCATCGGTGGGACAGGCTCTGGGAAAACCACATTGGTCAATCTATTGCCGCGATTGTTTGATGTCGAAACCGGATCAATCCGTATCAATGACACAAATATTGCTGCGGTGACCCAACACAATTTAAGAGAAGTCGTAGGCTTCGTGCCGCAAAAAGCAGTACTTTTCTCTGGTACGATTCGGGAAAACATGTTGTACGGAAAGCCCGATGCAACAGAGGAAGATATTTGGAAAGCTTTGGAAATCGCGCAAGCCAAAGACTTTGTATCAGAACTTGAAGACGGGCTTGAAAGCCGTGTGGAACAAGGCGGGGGCAATTTCTCCGGTGGTCAACGCCAACGGTTAGCCATCGCACGTGCATTGGTCAAACAAGCCGATGTTTATGTCTTTGATGATTCTTTCTCAGCGCTAGACTTCAAAACCGATGCCAATCTGCGGGCCGCTTTAAAACGGGACATGCAAGATAGTATCATGGTCGTTGTCGCACAACGCGTCAGCACAGTAATGGATGCCGATACGATCCTTGTTCTTGATGAAGGACAATTGGTGGGTAAAGGCAACCACGACACATTATTAGCAGAAAACGAAACCTACCAAGAAATCGTTTCTTCACAATTGAGAGAGGAGGATCTTGCATGAGTGAAAAGAAAACCAACACAAACCAAAGCCATCGTGGTGGACCAATGGGTGGCGGACCTGGCCGAAATATAGGCGCCAAAGGACCAAAAGCCAAAAACTTTTGGGGCACAGTCAAACGGCTCTTTGGCTACATGTCGAAACGGTCGATGGCCATCATCGCTGTCTTTGTCTTAGCCATCGCAGCAGTCATTTTCCAAATCCAAACGCCAAAAATCTTAGGGGAAGCCACTACTGAGATCTTTAAAGGCGTGACGATCGGTGCGCAACAAATGCAAGCCGGTCAAACAGTCACTGAATTTCCAATCGATTTTGACAAAGTCGGGCAAATCATTTTGATTGCTATCGGTATGTACGTGATCTCCGCAGTCTTCAACTTTATGCAACAGTTCATTATGACCCGCGTTTCCCAACGCACCGTCTATGAATTGCGCCGTGATTTAGATGAAAAGATGAATCGGTTGCCAATCTCTTATTACGATACCCATTCCAATGGGGATATCATGTCTCGGGCAATCAACGATATGGATAACATTGCCAGCACATTGCAACAAAATCTGACTCAATTTATTACAAGTGTCGTCACCTTCATTGGTGTCTTGTGGATGATGTTAACGATCAGTTGGCAATTGACTTTGGTGGCACTAGCAACGGTCCCATTAAGCTTAGTGGTCGTGATGATCGTGGCACCAAAATCACAAAAATTCTTTGCTGCCCAACAAAAGAGCTTGGGTTTACTGAATGACCAAGTAGAAGAAACGTATGGTGGTCATACAGTAGTCAAAACCTTCAATCATGAAGCCGCTGACCAAGTCGTCTTTGAAGAAGAAAACGATCGTTTGTATACTGCAGGTTGGAAAGCCCAATTTATCTCAGCGATCATTATGCCATTGATGAACTTTATCAAAAACTTAGGCTATGTTTTTGTCGCAGTCTTAGGTGGGATCAAGGTCGCCAACGGGAACATGACTTTAGGTGATGTGCAAGCATTCTTGCAATATACCAATCAATTCTCGCAACCAATCACGCAAATTGCCAGTTTGTTGAATACGATCCAATCAACAGTTGCCTCAGCAGAACGGGTTTTTGAAGTGTTAGATGAAGAAGAAATGACTGATGAAGCTTCTGGATTGCCTGTCGAAGATACGGAATATAAAGTCCGTTTCGATCACGTACAATTCGGTTACAGCCCAGACAAATTGTTGATGACTGACTTTAATTTAGATGTCAAAGCAGGAGAAATGGTCGCCATCGTTGGCCCAACTGGTGCGGGTAAAACCACACTGATCAATTTGCTAGAACGGTTCTATGATGTCAGTGGCGGGAGCATTCGCTATGACGGCAAAGATACCCGCGATTTGACACGGGATGAATTGCGCAGCAATATCTCGATGGTCTTGCAAGATACCTGGTTATTTACAGGATCGATCTATGACAATATTCATTATGGCAATGAACAAGCAACCAAAGAACAAGTGATTGCTGCTGCGAAAGCGGCCCACGTCGATGATTTTGTTCGTAAATTACCTGAAGGCTATGATACAGTCTTGAATGAAGAAGCCAGCAATATTTCTCAAGGACAACGTCAATTGATCACCATCGCACGGGCGTTCTTGGCCGATCCAGATGTCTTGATCTTAGATGAAGCAACATCAAGTGTGGATACCCGGACAGAAATTTTGATCCAAAAAGCAATGGGTCGCTTATTAGAAAACCGGACCAGCTTTGTAGTAGCACACCGTCTGTCAACGATTCGCGATGCCGACAATATCATCGTGATGAACCACGGATCAATCGTCGAAACAGGGAACCACGAATCATTGATGGCGCAAAACGGATTCTATGCCGACTTGTACAATAGTCAGTTTTCAGAAGATGCTGCATAAGCGTCTATAGAAACAATAAAATAAAGCATTCGTGCAAAAACCAGTTAGATTTTCGTCTAACTGGTTTTTTGTTGAGAAGAACAGGTGAAGGATTCAAATGAGAGGTACCTTTGTATGAGGGAACACAAATATCTATGAACACTTTTGTGTTCGTGGTATAATGTATATAAGTATCGGAGGGAGTGGATAAAGATGGCGACAATTACAGTGCGTGTTACAGAGGACGAAAAAAAATTTCTAGACCAGATGGCAACTTTCGAAGGCAAAAGCTTGTCCGATTTATTGAAATCAAAGACGTTAGAATCTTTAGAAGATGCCTATGATGCATCAGTTGGCGATATTGCCTATGAATCCTATTTAAAGGATAAGAAATCTACGCCACTTTCTGCGTTATTAAATGAATATGGACTATCTGATTAATGGTTAGATATGCGATAGAAACAACTGCAAGATTTGATAAACAGCTAAAAAAGTTGGATCGGTTTGAAGCAGTGATGATTCTAAAGTGGCTGGCAAAGAATGTTGAAGGTATGAATGATCCCAGACAAATAGGCAAAGCACTTGTCGGCAATTATGCTGGGAAATGGCGTTATCGAATCGGTCATTATCGAGTGATCGTTATGATAGATGATCATGCGCTAATTGTTTTAGCGATGGAAGTAGGGCATCGACGCAGTATATATATGAAATAAACAGATTGTGCCAATTATGGGAAAGATTTATGTTTGGTGGGCACAATCTTTTTTGAAAAACATAGGAGAGAGACAGTTTCGACTGTCTGTCTTTTTTTTGAATAAAAATGACAATAATTTAAATAAATATTGCTAATTAGGGTGTTTTTATGTATATTAATACATAAAATATGAAAGAGCGTGATATGATGAGTCATTTATTTCCTAATTATAATAAACTGCCCTTTGAGATTGTTGAAGGACAAGGGAGTTACGTGAAAGATGAACATGGACAGCAATATCTCGACTTTACAAGTGGGATTGGTGTAGTCAACCTTGGGTATGGGCATCCAGTTGTCCAAGAGGCTTTGCTGAAACAAGCAGAGACCCTGTGGCATATGCCCAATCTATACAACAGTCAATTGCAAGAAACCGTGGCGACCCAATTGGTGCAGCAGATCCCTGCATCAGAAGAGTACGCGGTTTATTTTTGCAATAGTGGCGCAGAAGCAAATGAAGCGGCGTTGAAATTGGCCCGTAAAGCGACGGGACGGACACAAATCATCAGTTTCCAGCAATCTTTCCACGGGCGGACATTTGGTGCGATGTCCGCGACAGGACAAGAATCGATCCATGCTGGGTTTGGTCCACTGGTCCCTGGATTCACTTATCTGCCATTCAATGATGCAGCAGCATTGGCTGCCATTACAGCAGATACGGCTGCTGTCATATTGGAGTTGGTCCAAGGGGAAGGCGGCGTGATTCCAGCTGAGAAGGGATGGGTCCAAGCCGTAGCTGCCCATTGCAAAGACACTGGCACCTTACTGATCATCGATGAGATTCAAACTGGGATGGGCCGCACCGGTACCTTTTATGCTTTTGCGCACTATGGGATCGAGCCGGATATTTTCACCCTGGCCAAAGGATTAGGCAATGGCATCCCTGTAGGTGCGATGATAGGGAAAGCTGCTTTGCAAACAGCATTTGGTGCTGGAAGTCATGGTTCGACATTTGGGGGCAATAAACTGGCGATGGCAGCTGCCGCCGCAGTTTGTCAGCAAATCTCCGAGGCTCCTTTGCAACACAACGTCCAAGCACGCAGTGCGCAACTGATGGACGGACTAAAAGATTTGCCAGCTGTAGAAACGCTTCGCGGAAGAGGCCTAATGATCGGGATCGTTTTAGCGGATGCTGACACCTTACAACAAGTGATGAGTCACCTAAGAGAGGAACAGTTATTGGCATTGAAAGCGGGCAGTCGTGTGTTACGACTACTCCCTCCTTTGACCATCACAGAAGAAGAGACCGCAGCTGGTATCGCCATCTTGAGACGCGTTTTGGCGCAGTGCTGATCCGTGTCTGTAAATGTATAAAAAAACAAAAATCGAAGATAAAAACGAATATTCGTTTGAATTTTATGAATATTTTTATAAATAATCGTTGACATCTCTTTGGACGTTGCCTATAATCATAAGTAATTTATTACAAGGAGGCAGAAAGGTTTGAAGGCAGCAATCGTTGGTGTAACTGGATATACAGGGGTTGAATTGATTCGTTTGATCCAACAGCATCCTAAGTTGACAATTGGTACGATCCATAGTCATACAATGCATGAACATGCAGAAAAAGTGTATCCTCATTTAAATGGCTTTCTGGATCAAGAGATTTTGCCGTATGATCCGCAATTGATTCAACAAGAAAATGACTTGGTCTTCTTTGCGACACCTGCTGGCATTAGTAAAACGCTGGCCGCAGACTTTGTTGAAAAGAAGTTTCCTATCATCGATTTATCTGGCGATCTGCGTTTGAAAAAGCCTTCAGATTATCAGAGATATTATCAAAAAGAACCAGCTGAAGCAGCGTTGTTGGCCCAAGCTGAATACGTGGTGCCAGAATTCAATACTGCCCAAGGGAATTTGATCGCCAATCCTGGCTGTTATGCAACGGCAGCTATTTTGGCATCAGCACCGATTGTCCAACAAGGTTGGTTAGCTGGTACGATGATTTTTGATGGCAAATCTGGACTTTCCGGTGCAGGGAAGTCTTTGACGGACAGCAGCCATTATGTGAGTGCATCAGAAAATATGACGATGTACAAAGTGAATCAGCATCAGCATATCCCAGAGATCCTGCAACAATTGCAGCAATGGGATCCTGACCTGCAGCATATTCACTTCTCGACCAGTTTGATTCCGGTGAAGCGAGGGATTTTCATGACCTTATATGCACCGATCAAAGAAACCGTTACGGAAGCCATGTTGTATCAGCAATTTTTGGAGACTTATGAAAAAGCCGCATTTGTGCGCGTGCAGCCGCTGGGGAAGATGCCAGCATTGCGGCAAGTCACTACAACCAATTTTTGTGACATTGGGTTATCCATGAATCAAGAAACACAGATTTTGACAGTTGCAGCAGTCATCGACAATTTGGGCAAAGGGGCTGCAGGACAAGCCATTCAAAATTTTAATGTATGGGCTGGTCTGCCAGAAACAGCGGGGTTGCTGCAAGTACCGATCTACCCGTAAACAAAACAAATGCAAAACAAAGAATCATCGTTGGATAAGCAGGAGGAAAAGAGTATGGAAGTCATAGCCGGAACTATTGCGTCGCCAAAAGGATTTTATGCAGACGGGATCCATTGCGGATTGAAGAAAACGAAAGTTGATTTGGGGTGGATCGTCTCTGAAGTGCCTGCCAATGCGGCGGCTGTATTTACCACGAACCAAGTACAAGCAGCACCCATCCAAGTCACCAAAGAAAAAATGGCCTCAGGGCAACTACAAGGAGTCATCGTCAATGCCGGCAACGCCAATGCCTGTACGGGTGCGCAAGGGTACACAGACGCGCAGCAGATGGCGATTGCCGCAGCAGATCATCTTGGCGTGGCCGCTGACCAAATGGCTGTTGCCTCTACGGGAATCATTGGTCGACCATTGCCGATGGAGAAAGTGACGGCTGGGATTGCACAGCTGCAAAAAACAGGTGACCCTCAAGCGTTCCAAAAAGCGATCCTGACGACAGATCTAACTGAAAAACAAATCGTCATCCAAACGCAAATAGGCGGTAAAACGGTGACGATGGCTGGTTGTGCCAAAGGTTCAGGGATGATTCATCCGAATATGGCGACGATGTTGGCATTTGTCACCACCGATGCGGCAATCGCAACAGACCTGCTGCAACAGCTTTTGCGGGAACTGACAGAGGTCACCTTCAATCAAATCACTGTTGACGGCGACACATCCACCAATGACATGGTCCTGGTTTTGGCCAATGGCTTAGCTGGACAGCCAGAAATCCAAAAAGATACCGCTGACTATCACGCTTTCAAAGAAATGTTCCAAGCCGTGTTGACAGCATTAGCCAAAGAAATCGCCCAAGATGGCGAAGGGGCCACCAAATTGATTGAAGCCAAAACCACTGGTGCTGTATCTGATGAAGCGGCACGTATGATCAGCAAAACCATCGTTGGCTCACCTTTGGTCAAAACTGCTTTGTTTGGCAAAGACCCTAACTGGGGACGAATATTGTGTGCGGTAGGCTATAGCGGACAACCTATCGATCCAAATGCGCTATCGATCTCATTGGCCGGGATCCTTGTTTTTGAAGCAGGAAAGCCCGTCTTCTTTGACGAAGAATGTATGCAAGAGAAGTTGGAAGGATCAGCAATCGAGATTCTAGTTGCGATGGCACAAGGAACAGGGCAAGGCATGGCTTGGGGCTGTGATTTGACCTATGATTATGTCAAAATCAACGCCCTCTACCATACTTGACTTGAAGATTGAAAAGGAGGATCGTCTATGGAAACGATCGTAATCAAAATTGGCGGCGTGGCTTCAGATAACTTAACACCAGAATTTTTTCAAGTTGTTCATGAATGGCAAGCGGCTGGCAAGAAAGTTGTGATCGTCCATGGCGGTGGTCACTATATTTCAGAAATGATGGAGAAAATGGCGTTGCCAGTTACCATCAAAGACGGATTACGGGTCACTGATCCGCAAACGCTGGAGGTGACCCGTATGGTTCTTTTGGGTCAAGTTCAACCAATGATCACCACGCGCTTTCAAAAAGCTGGTTTGCAGGCAGTCGGCTTAAATGCCGGGTGTGATCAATTGATTACAGGTGCGGTCATCGACGAAGACCAGTTGGGCTTTGTCGGCCAAGTCGCGCATATCAATACCGTATTCTTACAACTACTGACACAAAAACAGCATATTCCAATCATTGCGCCGTTAGGTATCACAGAAGCTGGTCAGTGGTTGAATATCAACGCAGATGAAGTTGCGTGTCAAGTCGCGGCCAGTTTACAAGCGGAGAAGTTATTTCTTTTAACAGATGTGCCGGGAATCAAGAAGGACAACGAATGGTTAGGAAAAGTCGCGTTTTCTGAAATGGCTGCATTGATTGAAGATCGGGTGGTGACCGGCGGGATGCTACCAAAGGTGCTAAGTGCCCAAAAAGCTTTATTGGCAGGGGTTTCTACAGTCTGCATCACCGACCAGATCAGCCATGACGGTACAGAGATCTTCGGTGTTGACCAATTGGCTGTCATGGCTTGAAAATGAATAAATCATGTTATATAAAGCGTGATATTTCTGTCAAATTATGGGTATTCGCTTTTCTGTTTGTTATTTATGGAGTTTTCTTTCTTTTCATGCAAAAAGAAATGTATTTTTGACATGGATTTCATTTGCTAGAATGGATTTTTATCAGTACAATGAGAACAAATGCAAGTAGGGGGAGAAACAATGACAGATTTCTTATTGGGGAGCAGTACCAGGCTATTGACAGTGGCGATACGTGTCAAAGATCGCGACCAAGCAATCGTGTTTTATCGAGATGTATTAGGGTTTGAATTAAAAAGAGAAGAAAATGAGTTGGCAATCTTTGGATACAAAGGTGATGCCAAGGAGATCTTGTGGTTAGAAGAGAGTCCAAGAGCAACTGACCATACCGGTGAAATCAAGAAAATGCAACGTATTGTTTTGGAAGTAGCGACGTTAGCAGAAGCTGCGACAATTGCCGAAAATGTCCAACAACGGGCACTGAAATTTGAAGATATGCGCTTCGAAGACAATCAATTAGGCTTCACATTGGCTGATCCAGAAGGCAATCTGATCGAAGTGCGTTATACCGCACAAGACAGCGAAACGATTCCAAGCAATGAAGCGGATCTGATCAATGCAGCGCCCAAAAAGCCAGCAGCGCTTTCAGCAGCAGTACGTTTTGGCAAATTGTATTTGCACGTCAGTGATTTGGCTAAAGCACAAGCATTCTTAGAAAATGTGTTAGGATTGAAAACACAAGAAGCTGAAAAACAAGCTTTTCTTTTGAATGATGGCGATTTTCAAGTTGGATTGACGCAAGCCGAGGGCGGTACGATCGATTTACCGACCCACGAGGTATTAGGCCTTGACTTCCTGAAAATCTCGATCAGTCAAGATGATCTTGATACATTAGAAACACATTTAACAGCCGAAAACCAAGAATTCTTTATTGATAAGAAACGCAAATTGTTGACGACCTACGATACCATTGGGATTGAATGGTGGTTTATTGTGCAAAAGGAAGTTGTTGCATGTAATAGCAAATAATTATTCGAAAGATACTCTCCAACACGGGCAGTATCTTTTTTTTCGTCTAGTTGTGGCATAGAAAAAAGCCGGTTAGAATGAGAGAAGGAAAATTTAGAGGAAAGCAAGGAATAGGTATGTATGCAAAAACATTGGCACGAATAGAAGAAAAGATGCCCCACGTTTATCCCGGGGCGGTGGTTCGTTTTATAAAAAAGGCGTCTCAAGAGACCTACGCCCTTGGTCATGCGTCTATTTATCCAACAAAAGAAACTATGACCGCAGCACATGTATTTGATATAGCATCATTAACGAAAGTTATTTGTACAACCACTGTTATCTTGAAGTGTTGGGACCAAGGAGACATCGATTTGGAGGATCCATTGCAGAAGTGGCTGCCAGCTTTCAAGGATCCTCGCGTAAAAATCAAGCATCTATTGACCCATACGGCCGCTATCGATACGTGGATTCCTCAACGGGATCAATTGTCTGCGGAGGAATTGACAGCTGCTTATCTGGCACTTGTCAGTGATGGGTCCGCTGGTCGGCGGGTTCAATATACGGATACAGGCTTTATCCTATTAGGCTTTCTCTTAGAAGAACGCTACCAAAAACCATTGACCGAGATTTTTTGCGAACAAGTGCTAGATCCGTTGGGCATGTCCCACAGCGGCTTTCCGCCGTTTTCGCAAGCTGCTATGCATAAAATCGTTCCAACGGAAAAACAAGCAGATGGCCAGATACTCAGGGGTGTCACCCACGATCCCAAGGCGCGGATCTTGGGTCCTCATGCAGGCAATGCAGGATTGTTCTCGACGGTTGATGACTTGACGATTTTTGTGCAGGCATTATTTGCAAGTGAACAGCAACAATCTTTTTTATCAACGCGTGTCATGGATGCGTTGAAACAGCCGCAAACAAAAGGTGAGCGGTTGCGCACATACGGATGGGATCTGAAGGGGCCAACTCAGCAACTATTTCATACAGGTTACACGGGTACATTTCTGTTGGTTGACCTTAAAAAGCAGCAAGCCTTCATCTTTTTGTCCAATCGCGTGCATCCAGCGGATTATCGAGAAGTGTATATCAAACACCGCGATGAAATTGTCACAACTTATCTAAAAGAATCTCAAACGTAACCCGTTTCATGTTATAATATCCACGAACAATTAGAGAGGGGATCAATTATGGAACCATTATTTATGAAACCTGTTTTTCAAGAAAAAATTTGGGGCGGCAGCCGTCTGCATTCAGTTTTCGGATTTGATTTGCCAAATGACAAAATCGGCGAAGATTGGGCAATCAGTGCGCATCCCCACGGTGTCAGTGTCATTGAAAACGGACCGTTCAAAGGGAAAACACTGGTGGATTTATGGCGTGACCATCAAGAATTGTTTGGCCACTCAGATGAAGCCGTGTTTCCATTATTAATCAAAATATTGGATGCAGAGGATGATTTGTCCGTTCAAGTGCATCCGGATGATACTTACGGATTAGCCCACGAGGGTGAATTAGGAAAAACGGAATGCTGGTATATTATCGATGCCGAACCCGGTGCCGAGATCATTTATGGCCACCATGCCAAAAACAAAGAAGAATTAGCTGAAATGATCAAGGATGGTCGTTGGGATGACCTCTTAACCAAAGTGCCTGTCAAAAAAGGCGATTTCTTCTATGTACCAAGTGGTACGATCCATGCGATCGGCAAAGGAATCATGATTCTTGAGACCCAACAAAGTTCCGATACGACTTATCGTGTTTATGATTATGATCGGACAGATGCACAAGGACAGACCCGTGAGCTGCACATCCAACAATCTATTGACGTAACAACAGTTCCAGCGCGAACGCCTGAACTATCCATCAAGGAAGTCAAACAAGGCAATTCGGCTGTTGTAACGTATCTGGAAACACCATTTTTTAATGTCTATGAATGGGAAGTGCGTGGCAAGTTAAGTTTGCAGCAACAATCTGATTACACATTGATGACCGTGATTCAGGGATATGGTCATTTGGTGATCGATGGCCATTCCTATGAGCTGAAAATGGGCACCAGCTGTATTTTGCCAAACCCAATCAAGAAATGGGAACTGGTAGGAGAGCTCACAGTGATTGCTTCTGAACCGGGCAAAGAGTAGCCCAACATAGTATATCGGATAGCTGCCCTGACTGTGTGCGCAAAGGGCAGCTATTTTTTGCGCAGTGGTTTCCAATAGACGCAAGCGTCAGTTCTGTTATAATGGCACATATGAAGGAAAGGTGAATAAAATGGTGTATTTAGACCACGCGGCAACAACGCCAATCCATCCTGAAGTAATCCAAGTGATGAGTGAAACGATGGCAACGATTTTTGGTAATCCATCCAGTATCCATCATTACGGTCGGGATGCCCACACAAAATTAGAAACTGCCCGACAAATCATCGCAGAGCAGTTAGGTGTCAAAGAACATGAGATTATTTTTAATAGTGGCGGAACAGAAAGCGACAATACAGCAATCATTGGAACGGCGCTCAGCAAGCAAGACCAAGGCAAACATATCATCACAACACAGATCGAACACCCGGCTGTTATCCAAAGCATGCAGTATTTGGAAACGTTGGGCTTTGAAGTGACCTATTTGCCCGTCGACCAGAAAGGGCAATTGGCAGTGTCAGATCTAGAAGCAGCCCTTTGCCCTGATACGATCCTCGTTTCGATCATGACCGCGAACAATGAGACCGGCAATATCTTGCCAATCGCAGCTATAGGAGAAGCCTTACGTGCACATCCAGCTGTATTTCATACAGATGCGGTACAAGCGTATGGGAAAATCCCCTTAAATATTGTTGAAAACGGCATTGATTTGTTGAGTATTTCTGCCCACAAAATCAATGGACCTAAAGGTGTGGGATTCCTTTACAAGCGTGACGGCATTTCATTGCCATCGTATATGCATGGTGGTGAACAAGAAGAAAAACGCCGTGCTGGCACAGAAAATCTGGTAGGAATCATGGGGATGGCCAAAGCCGCTTCTTTGTTGACAGATCAGGTACAACAAGAAAATACTGCCCACTATCAACATTTTGCCATTGCATTGCTCGACACGCTGCAAGCAAATGGCGTGACATATCAATTAAATGGCGATCCTGATAGTAAGCTGCCTCATATTCTCAATTTACGCTTTCCTGGGGTCAGCAGCGACCTGCTTTTGATGAAGCTAGACCTAAAAGGTGTCGCGATTTCAACGGGGAGTGCCTGTACGGCAGGCAATGTTGAACCTTCTCATGTATTGGAAGCCATGCTTGGCAAAGCGCATCCGGCTATTCGGGAGTCTGTTCGGATTAGTTTTGGGTTAGGCAACACAATGGTAGAAGTCCGACAATTTGCCGATCTATTGGCAAAAACAGTATTGGCCTCGAAAAAGTAAGAGTTCGACTGGCTTTCTTTTTGAAAACTATTTATAATAAAAGAAATGAGTTAAATGAGGTGGAAAAATGGCATTTGAAACAACGGGAACCGTCTTAGGTGCTGAAACGGTTTATCGATTAGCACCCGAAGCAAAACGCTATACGTTACGAGATAATGGCTTCACTGAAACAAACGGTGGAAATTTCCAATTGATCCGCGGATTAGAAGCAACACCCCAAAGCAAAGAAGGTTTTAAACTGAAAATCACGGTAGCCAAAGACATTCAAACATTCAAAATGTCAATCACCACAGCCAATGGCTTGAAAGCTGTCAATATTTTTAAAGATCCAAAACAAAAAATGCTGCAAGATAAATTTTACTTTTTGATGGACGGTTTTATTAGCCGTGGGTTATTTGAAAAAGTGTAAAACATACAGCGAAAGTGCATCGTTCTCTTCATTCTGCGGAATGGGCGCGATGCGCTTTTTTTGTATTTTTTGACTTTTCTTTTTATACTAGCCCTACCAAATAAGGTGCAATGGACTTTCAGCATCTTTTTCATCAAGAATTGATCAGAAAGAGGGATGACGTCATGAACAACGGTAGAATAAGCATCACACAAGAAACGATCGGCATGGGCACATGGCATATGGGAGATGAAGCCGTCAAGGAGCAAGCAGAGATTGAAGCGTTGCGAGCGGGAATCGACGGCGGGTTAGTTGTCATAGACACTGCAGAAATGTACGGTGAAGGCGCATCTGAGACATTAGTCGGCAAAGCCATTGCAGGTTATGACCGTAAAAATTTGTACTTAATTTCAAAAGTCTATCCATGGCATGCATCAAAAACGGCGCTGCCGCAAGCCTTGGATCGTACATTGGCACGATTAGGGACCGATTATGTGGATCTGTACTTGTTGCATTGGCCGGGAGATGTTCCTTTGGCAGAAACTGTTGCAGCAATGGAGACAGCCAAATCTACTGGGAAAATCCGCAATTGGGGCGTGTCAAATTTTGATGTGGCCGATATGCAAGCGTTGATGGAAGTACCAAATGGCGAACAGTGCGCCGCCAATCAAGTGTTATATAATCTAGGTGCTCGCGGCATCGAATATGACTTGATTCCTTGGCACAAAGAAGCCAAAATCCCTCTGATTGCCTATTCTCCCATCGCGCAAGGAGATAGTCGCGGCAATCATTTTCGCAATGATCCATTGTTGAAAGAATTGGCAGAAGCAAAAGAAGTATCTGTTTTTCAACTATTATTGGCTTGGACGATCCGCAGTGGGCAAATTATAGCGATTCCTCAAACCAGTGATGCACAGCATATGAGCGAGAATATCGAAGCGAAAGAGATTCAGTTTTCGCCAGAGGAGCTTGCGAAAATCGACACACAGTTTACCCCGCCCACGAAAAAACAGCCGCTAGACGTCATATAGGAAAGGAAAAAGCATGAACTTTTTTATAGCAGATACGCATTTTTTTCACGAAGCATTGCTAGGGGACAATGATTTTGCGCCGCGGCCATTTAGCAGCGTCGCGCAGATGCATCAAGTGATGATAGCAAGTTGGAATAAAGTGGTCGGTGAACAGGATACAGTCTATCATTTGGGAGATGTTGCGATGCATCCGTCTTATGAGAAAGGCTTTCCTGAAATCTTGGCATTGCTCAATCAGCTGCAAGGAAAGATTGTATTCATCAAAGGCAATCATGATACCCGTTCCTTCTTTCGTTATTTAAAGAACAACGATCCGAGACCTGCAGGCAACCCTAAATTTGCCTTTGAAGATGTGGGGGCATTGATCAAGTTCGATCATCAGCAATTTTTGATGACCCATTATCCCATGTTACTAGGCATTACCAAAAACAGTCGGAACCTCCATGGCCATATTCATCATCACAGTGTGCCGATCCCTGAGAATCTGAATGTCGGGGTCGATGCACCTGAGTTGGCCTTCCTGCCACAACCGCGTCCGTTTGGCCAACCAATCTCAGAAAATGAACTGACGAGATTGTATCAGCATAAAAAAGAAGCATTGGCGAAACTTTCTCACTGAGAATAACAACTACTGTGCAATTTTGGTACTTATTGGACGTATTTGTAAAAAGAGCAAACTCTTTGACAGCAAGCCTGTTGAAAAAGATTTGCTTTATTACAGAAAAAAGCTGATTCTCAAAAAATAATCAATTTCAAGAGTTATTATTTGATGATATTTTGAGAAATGTGTATGCTTTAAATATCAAGTAGCAAAGGAGGTAGCCAATGCGTAAGATTTCTAAAGTGATGTTTATTATCGGATTGTTATTATTGTTACTGCTCTTTTTCTTCGGCATGGTTGCGACGCAACAAGCAGTTCAATTGCCATTTTATCTGATACCGCTCGCGGAATATCCTTGGATCGGCTCTTCCATGAATATGTTCATCTTTTGGTTGTCAGCTGGATTTGCATGTTTTACGATCTTGGCGATCATCGTGGTCCTCTTTTTCCCAAAACGTTCAGACCGCTTGATCATCAAGCACAAAAATGGGCAATTGGAAATTCAAAAGAAAGCCTTGGAACACTTCATTGTACAAAAAGCTGAAGAAACAGATTTTATTCATCACCCTTCAGCAAAAATCAACATCGTGAAAAACAAAGTGTCTGTCAAATTGGATGGTGAAATGAAACAAACCACCGATATACCACAAAAACAGGAACGGTTAGTGACAGAAATCAGCACAAGTTTACAACAACTCTTCGGCATCGAAAGCAATGTCCAAACAGAGGTCATATTGAAAGATGCCGAAATAAAACCCACACCGCATCAACAGCCACGGGTGGTATAGGAGGAAAATGAAATGAATGAATGGTTCAGTCATTATAAAATTCCAACTATTTTTGCAGTGATGGGTTTGATTCTAGCGATTCTATTGATCACGATCGGCTTTTTGAAGACCTTATTGCTTTTGATATTCACTGCGTTAGGCACATACTTGGGGTTTTATCTAAAAGAAGTCGGTTTCTTTGAGCAATTTCAAAGACCGCAACGCTAAAATTTGGTAATATTATATTAATTTAAACAAGATATTAGGAGGAATGTACGATGGAAAACCAAACAAAACCAACAACAACAGGTGTTAAAGGAGAATTAACTTACGAAGATAAAGTGATTCAAAAAATCGTAGGCATTGCATTAGAATCTGTAGACGGTCTATTAACAGTTGACGGCGGCTTCTTCTCCAATATCGCTGGCAAATTAGTGAATACCGACGATGTCACTTCAGGAATCAATGTAGAAGTCGGCAAAAAACAAGTTGCGGTCGATTTAGACATCATTGCTGAATATGGCAGCGACATGACAACGATCTATGACAAAATCAAAGATGTTGTATCTACACAAGTCAACAAAATGACAAACTTAGATGTGATTGAAGTCAATGTGAATGTAGCGGATGTCAAAACCCGTGAACAATTCATCAAAGATTCAGAAACAGTCCAAGATAAAGTCAGCAGCGCTGCTGAAACAACTGGCGACTTTGCTTCTAAACAAGGACGCAAAGCCAAAGGTGCCTTCAACAGAACAACGACTAAGATTCAAGAAAACAACGAACCACGCGTTCAATAATAGAACCAAACCAAACGACCAGTCGCAGGACTGGTCGTTTTTTGTTGTGGAAACTATCCTATAGGCAGAACATTATTCCCAGCCAACTTTTTGAAAAGATTGCTTCATTTCTTTCTCGGTTACGATTGCTTGTTTGGTGAAATCTGCAAAACTGTCTTCGATGAGCCGTCGATCATGTGCAATACTGGTATTGTGGCAATCATTTAGCGAAAGTGCTTCTGATTTTATTTTATCTCTCATACCAGAAGCTTGTACGCCTGAATCCTTTAATTTGCCAGCGCTGAAGCCATGCTTGTTTTGTTCGGTCATTTCTTTCCTCCCTATCGATTTGATGTAAAAGTATTAGCATAAGTATAACTTTTGAAAACGCTTTTTTCCATACAGTAAGAGAATCATTAAAGAATAAGCAAGATGAACGAACTTCTCGTGAATTTTTTGAGATTTTGATGTATAATGCAAGATACTGAAAAGTTGCGACCTTCAAATCGTAGATGATTTCAGAATCTATAATTGAAATGATGGTGATTCAATCATGTCTAACGAAAACACCCGAGTGGTGGTTGGAATGAGCGGCGGGGTGGACTCGTCGGTAACAGCACTTTTGCTGAAAGAACAAGGGTATGATGTTGTCGGGATCTTTATGAAAAACTGGGATGATACCGATGAAAATGGTGTTTGTACCGCAACGGAAGATTATAAGGATGTCGCGAAAGTCGCGGCCCAAATTGGGATTCCTTATTACTCTGTCAATTTTGAAAAAGAATATTGGGATCGTGTCTTTGAATATTTCTTAGCAGAATATCGTGCCGGACGGACCCCAAACCCAGATGTGATGTGCAACAAAGAAATCAAATTCAAAGCCTTTTTGGATTACGCGATGGATCTTGGTGCAGACTATGTGGCTACCGGACATTATGCCCAAGTGACTGTAGATGAAAATGGCATGACGCATATGCTGCGAGGCGTGGATAACAATAAAGACCAAACGTATTTTTTAAGCCAATTGTCACAAGCACAACTGAGCAAAACGTTGTTTCCTTTAGGTGGTATGGAAAAATCTGACGTACGGGCTATCGCTGAACGTGCGGGATTGGCTACTGCCAAGAAAAAAGATTCAACGGGTGTCTGTTTTATTGGCGAAAAGAATTTCAAGCAATTTCTAAGCAACTATTTACCAGCCAAAAAAGGCAATATGGTGACATTAGACGGTGAAATCAAAGGACAACACGATGGCTTGATGTATTATACGATCGGTCAACGACAAGGCCTTGGTATTGGTGGCGGCGGTGCTACCCAAGAACCTTGGTTTGTGGTTGGGAAAGATTTAGCGACCAATACACTGTATGTTGGTCAAGGATTTCATCATCCAGCTTTGTACGCGGATCGGTTGGAAGCCAGTCAAATCCACTTTACAACCAGTATTGATCGAGGGACGACATTCAAATGTACTGCGAAGTTCCGCTATCGCCAACAAGACGTACCAGTGACGGTTCACCTGTTAGAGGGTGACCGTGCTGAAGTGGTGTTTGACGAACCAGTACGGGCAATCACTCCTGGTCAAGCAGTTGTCTTTTATGATGACATGGAATGTTTGGGCGGTGGCTTGATCGATGCAGCTTACAAAGAAGCCAAAGAATTACAATACGTATAATAGAAATGACCAGCAAAAAATTCATTGCTGGTCATTTTTTTTGTGTTGGATACGTGAAAATATAAAAAAAGTTTTCCTTTTTAAAATAAATCAATTTCAGTATTTTTTAATTCTATCTCTGTTATATTCACATTCGTTTTCTTCTGTGCTAGACTAAAGATAGAAATAAATAGCTGTAATCTTAAGTGGATAAAACCATATTCAAAAAAACGATGATTTTATGAATTCTTTAAAAGGTGTTTAATTGTTGAAACTTATTCCTTGCAAGTTTAGGTAAAAGTGACTATTATGGGAAAGGAATCGTGAGAGGAGCAATGGAATGTATCAAGTTGTAGTCATGTATGGGGACAATGAGCCGTGGTGGTTTTTTGAGGGATGGCAGTCAGATATTCAAGAATCGTTCACATTTGCGACCTTTAGCGAAGCAAAGTCATTTTACGAAAGTAAATGGCATGAAATCAGAAATGATTATTCTCACAAAAATGCAAAATCAAACTTTATGACGGCTTTTTGGAATGAAGAAGATGAACGCTGGTGCGAAGAATGCGACGATTACCTTCAACAATATATTGGGTTAGCACTACTCAAAGAATATCAACAAGTCGTCGACGAAAGCGAGAAAGATTTTTATGAAACAACTAATTCTAGCGGAAAAGCCAAGCGTTGCCAAAGACCTCAGCAAAGTTTTGGGCTGTGAGCAAAAACATAAAAACTATTACGAAGGACCCAAGGTAATTGTCACTTGGGCCCTTGGTCATTTATTGGGCTTGAAAATGCCTGAAGATCTAAATAAGGACTGGGCCACTTGGCAAATGGACACGCTGCCAATGATTCCAAAAAATATCGGTATCAAGCCATTGCCTAAAACTGGACACCAACTAAAAGCAATCAAACAACTGGCACAACGTAAAGATGTGTCAGAAGTTGTGATTGCGACAGATGCCGGACGGGAAGGCGAGTTGGTGGCACGCTGGATTCTTGAGTGGGTCCGTTTTGACAAGCCAGTCAAACGTTTATGGATTTCTTCGCAAACACCGAAGGCCATCAAAGACGGATTTGCCAAATTGCAACCAGCTAAGAACTACGATAATCTCTACCATTCAGCACTTGCCCGAGCAAAAGCCGATTGGTTGGTGGGTCTGAATGTGACACGAGCAATGACAGTCAAATATCAAGACAATTTAAGTGCGGGTCGTGTTCAAACACCGACCTTAGCTTTGGTGCGGGATCAAGAAACAAAAATTGAAGGGTTCCGTCCGCAAAGTTACCATGTGATCAATTTAACGGTTGGAGAGGCCAAAGCAAAACTCCAATTGAAAAATCCATATCAATTGAAAGAACGAAGCGACGCCGAAGCGTTAGTCAAATCAATGAGCCAGCACAATGGCCGTGTCACTGCCATTGATGAAAAAATCAAAACGGAATCAGCGCCATTGCCTTATGATTTAACTGAAATTCAACGTGAAGCCAATCAGCGGTTTGATTTTTCCGCGAAAAAGACCTTGTCCTTGGTACAAAGTTTGTATGAAGTCCACAAAATCGTGACCTATCCGCGGACGGATTCTAAATATTTGACCAATGATATGAAATCAACCATGAAAGAACGTCTGCAAGCTGTGGCTGATTTTGCGCCTGAAGTCAAAAGCTATATTAAAAATGGGGCGATCGTCCAACAACAAGCAGTCTTCAATGACAAAAAAGTCAGTGACCACCATGCATTGTTGCCAACCGAACAACGGGCCCGCTATGAAAAACTATCCAACGACGAACAGCGCATCTATCAGATGATCGTAGCACGTTTCTTGATGTTGTTTGCCAAACCCCATAAAAAACAACAACAGAAAGTGACTGTGTCATTTGGTCAAGAAACGTTTGTCTTTACCCACAATACGATTCTGGAAGCTGGCTGGAAAACGACCAGTGATGAGGAAACGCAAGCAATGGCTTGGCAAAAGGATCATACCGTCAAACCCGTGTTTACTATTCAAAAAGAACTGACAACACCACCGAAACCATTAAATGAAGGTACACTGCTAGGCAAGATGGAAAAACATAGTCTAGGTACACCAGCAACAAGAGCCGAGATCATTGAAAAACTGATCAAATCTGAATTGATGGAACGTACGCCAAGTGGTTTGCAAGTATCGCCGAAAGGCAAGCAATTGCTGGTCTTGGTCAATCCTTCATTGGTAACGCCAGAACTGACAGAAAAATGGGAGAAAGAACTTGAATCTATTGCTAAAGGCAATTATTCGGCGCAAACATTTCTTGCCCAAATCGAAGCAGATACCACACAATTGGTCAAAGAAATCAAGCAAAGCGAAAGCAAGTATCAAGACTTCTCATTAACACAGAAAAAATGTCCAGAATGTGGTGAACCTTTGCGGGAAAAGAGTACCCGAGATGGCAAAATCTATGTTTGTTCAAGCAGTACTTGTAAATACCGACGTCGGAAAGATCCGAAAGTATCAAATCATCGCTGTCCGCAATGTCATCGGAAGATGGAAATCATTGATGGCCAAAAAGGCTCTTACTTCCGCTGCAAATTTGACGGCACGACAGAAAAAATGGCAGACAAAAAAGAGCGTAGCAAAAAATTGACCAAACATGAAGAGCGTCGATTGATGAATAAAATCAACCAAGAAGAACCACAAGAAAGTCCGTTGGCTGCAGCATTGAAAGCAGCGATGGAGAAGGAATAAGCAAGTCAAAGAACCTCAAAACAGTGATTTTGAGGTTTTTTTTGGTCCAGATGTAGAAATACTTTTCAGTACAATAGAAGGAATGAGGTTAAATATTAATTGTTTCCATTATACTGGATGAAATTGTTTAAAAATTGGTCTGTTTCCAGTATAATGGAAATAAGAGGTGGTCATATGATAACCAGAAAAAATTATTTAGCAGCGATTATTCCATTTATTGATACAGAACTGATCAAAGTAATGACAGGTGTCAGACGATCTGGTAAGTCTATTATGTTAGAGGTGATTCAAGATTATTTGCGCGTTAAGGGGATAAAGGAAGAACAATTTATTCGTATAAATTTTGAGGAATTATTTTTTGAACAGTATCTTGACTATCATGCGTTAAATGATTATATCGAAGAGAAAATAGCCAACATGCACGGCAAAGCTTATATATTTCTCGATGAAATCCAAGAAGTCGATCAATTTGAAAAAGTCATAAATTCCCTTCGTGCAACGCATAAAGAACAAGTGGATATCTATATTACTGGTTCAAATGCCAAATTATTGTCTGGAGAATTAGCGACACTGATCAGTGGGCGCTATGTCCAATTTGATATATATCCTTTTAAATTTTCAGAGTATGTTGAAGGCCGACGCAGTATTGGAGATACAAGGAATGATCAAGCGCTGTTTCAGGCCTATTTAGTTGAAGGTGGCATGCCATTTCCAGTTTTTCAAAACTTTCATTATCGTGATCGACTGAATTATTTGAGTGATGTCTATAATTCGATTATGTTAAAAGATATTATCGAAAGGGAAACAATCAGAGAACCTGAAATATTAAGAAGATTGTTGAATTATGTTTTAGGAAATATTGGGCGCACCTTTTCAGCGCACTCAGTCACCAAATATTTCAAGAATGAAGGGTTGAAGGTATCACCGACAACAATTCTCAATTATTTAGGATTTGCAACAGATGCTTATGCCATTATTCCCTTGAGAAGATATGATATACAGGGAAAACGATTCTTGGCTTCTCAAGAAAAGTATTATGTTGTGGATCACGGGTTGAGACAAGCAATCATTGGCAGAAATGAAGAAGATATCGAGCTTATATTGGAAAATATTGTTTTACTGGAGTTGATGGCACGTGGATATGACGTGTCTGTCGGGAAAACCAATCACTTTGAGGTCGACTTTATTGCAAAACGTCAATTAGAAACTAGGATCGATTGCAAATATATTCAGGTAAGCTACTTGCTCGCATCACCCGAAACACGTGCGCGAGAATTTCGACCTTTAAAGGAGATTGCAGACAACTACGAGAAGCTCGTCTTAACACTGGATTCTTTCACTAGCGATCTAGATGGAATCGCTCATGTCAATCTAATTGAATGGTTATTGGCTGAAGAGGTGTAATTACTTGGTTTATAAACGTGATAGATTTGAAACGATAGACCCAAAAAGAGACAGCCATCTGACTGTCTCTTTTTGGGGGATACAAATAAGGAATAAAAGTGGATATTAGTTAAATGCGACTGCCTAGGGGGCAAATCCGAGAACAGCGCACGGTAACTACAAATTAAGGTAATGTGATGACATTTTCTGAATCTTTGTCAAAGAAGTGGGCTTTGTTGATATTGAATGCCAAATCAACTGTTTCGCCTGGGCGATGGAAATCGCGGGCATCTACTTTGGAAATAAATTCAGTGGCACCAACTTTTGTATAAAGCATTGTTTCAGCACCAAGTAATTCTGATACAACCACTTCAGCACGAACCGTTGCTTCTGGAGATGTTTCTAATGCGATTTGCTCGCTGTGAATATCTTCTGGACGGATACCGAAGACCAACTCTTTGCCTTCATATCCTTTTTCAACTAGCACTTTGTTTTTTCCTTCTGGGATACGTAAGTTCAAACTTTGGCCATCTGAGATCATACCATTGTTCAACGTAACATTGAAGAAGTTCATTGCTGGTGATCCGATAAATCCGGCTACAAACATGTTTTTCGGCGTGTTGTACACTTCTTTTGGAGAACCGATTTGTTGAATGAAACCGTCTTTCATGATAACGATTCGGTCAGCCATGGTCATCGCTTCTGTTTGGTCATGGGTTACGTAGATGGTTGTTGTTTCCAAGCGTTGGTGCAATTTCGCAATTTCTGCACGCATCGCAACACGCAATTTCGCATCCAAGTTGGATAAAGGCTCATCCATCAAGAAGACTTTCGCATCACGCACGATCGCACGTCCTAAGGCTACCCGTTGCCGTTGTCCACCTGAAAGAGCAGCTGGTTTACGTTCTAAGTATTCAGTCAAACCTAAGATCTCAGCAGCATTTTCAACACGCTTTTTGATTTCTTCCTTGTCATATTTACGTAGTTTCAATCCAAATGCCATATTATTGAATACAGTCATATGTGGATACAAAGCGTAGTTCTGGAATACCATGGCGATATCACGGTCTTTAGGGGCAACATCGTTCATGACTTTGCCGCCAATGCTCAATTCACCTTCAGAAATATCTTCCAATCCGGCGATCATACGCAATGTAGTTGATTTCCCACAACCGGACGGACCAACAAAAACAATAAACTCGCGGTCTGCGATATCTAAGTTAAAATCTGTTACAGAATAATTATCATTGTTGTCATATTTTTTGTGAATACTTTTTAAGGCCATTTCTACCATTCGGATTACCTCTTTCGATTTAGTTTACATGCTTATCATAAATGAAAACGCTTCTATTGGACAACGTAAATATGCACAAGAAAAAAAGCGTTTTCTTGTGCATATTGTCTAGTCTGTATGTGCAGAAAATGTTTGACACAAAAAATAGCAAAGCAACAGATCATCCATCCCTTTCAGATTCAAGTTGGTGAGAGTTTGGAATTTATCGATTTTGTATAGCAGCGAGTTGCGATGCATGAACAAAGCTTTGGCTGTCGAACTGGCATTTCCTTGATGATGCCACAAAGAACGTATAATGGTTTCAGTCTCTTCTTCGAACCAATCCAAATAGAGAGTTCTGAGCAATGAAAGATAAGGTGCGGCACCGGAAATAAATAGGGTGGTCAGTGCTTTGGGTAGATCAATACTTTTTTGCTGACCGCGGGTGTGTAAGACTTCTTGGTAAAAATGAGATTCTTCCTCCCATAAGAGGGTGAAGTCATGTGTCGATTGATGGAAAGGACCAACAAATAGCTGCGAATAACAGTCGAAATCCATATCTAATGCAACAAATAATCCGTCTAAATCTTCCACGCGGAGATTTTCTCCGTTATGGGCTTCAATGATGACTGCTTGATTGTCATATATAAAGAATAAGTCAACGACAGATGGCAGCATCTGACGGATCTCTGCCAACCATTCTGATTGCAGACCATCAATTGATTTTGTGAAGTGAACGTGCAAAAAACGATAGGCGCCAACATCTGGAATGGGCTGGTGTTCGAATAGAATCGCATACCAAGGATGCGCACGATGATCGACCGTTTTTTGGGAATCGCCATCGCGTAATTGCAGCAATAATGATTCTTTTTTACTTAAAGTTTCCTTAGGCAGCCAGATGAATTGTTGTCCAAAAGGAATCGATAGTATTGTTTGATCGTTGGCAACAGTGGCATGCAGTGTGGCTTCAGGAAAATGATGTTTGACTTCTTGAAACGAATGAATGGCAAATGACCTCCTTTGATGAACACGATTTATTTTAGTATAGCACGTTCTCAAACGATCACGACACCTATTTTGATCTTAATGTGTCCTTTCTGTGCAAATAATGATTGACAAGAAAGCGCATTCTTGTTATCGTAGATGTACGGACAACTTTTGAAAGATGTGATTATTATGGCGAATAAGTACGAACAACTTGCGGATATATTACGGGAACATATTCGGTTGGGAACCTACCAAGAAGGAGATGCCATTCCTTCTGAGGCAACATTACAAGAAGAATTTCAATTTAGTCGGCATACAGTACGGCAAGCAATCGCTGTGTTGGTCAATGAAGGATACTTGCGTAAGGAACGTGGCTCTGGGACCTACGTATCCAAACCTGCGTCACTCAATCAACCGAGTCGCAAAACGATTGGCATCATGATGACGTATCTATCGGATTACATTTTTCCCTCGATTATGCGGGGTGTTGAACAAACGTTGAGAGAACAAGGCTATTCGTTACTGCTGGGTTCCACCAATAATGACCATGAGCAAGAGCGGGCCTGTCTACAGCAAATGATGGATCAAGGTGTAGATGGTTTGATCGTGGAGCCGACAAAAAGCAATCAATATAATCCGAACTTGGCGTATTATGCAGCATTGAAGGAAAGTGGTATTCCAGTCGTGATGATCAATGCATACTATGAAGAACTGGAACTGCCTCATATTTGTGTCAATGATACAAAATCGGGTTTCCTAGCGACAGATCAGCTATTGCAGCAAGGTCACTCCCACTTGATGATGATCACCAAAATCGATGATCTGCAAGGGAAATATCGGCTAAAAGGATTCGTCAAAGCCTTGACCAACGCCAAATGTACCTTTGCGGCCGAAGATGTACTGACGTATACGACACAAACAAAGGAAGATGTGATCAAGCAAGCCACAGCACAATTGATGGAAGCTGACAATCAAGTGACAGGTGTTGTTTGCTACAATGATGAGATTGCCCAACGCTTGATTCAAGAATTGACAGCTGCCGGGAAACGAGTACCTGAAGATGTCTCAATTATAGGCAATGATGATTCTCCATTAAGTACACTATCTGTACCGGCAATCACAACATTGACCCACCCGAAAGAAGCGATGGGAGAACTGGCGGCCCAATGGGTCATTACAGGGAAATCCGCGGATACTGACGCGTTTTATTTTGAACCGGACTTGATTGTCCGTGATTCAGCAACCAAATATAAAGGAGTGTAATTCTGATGACAGAGCGCATGCAACAAGCCATCAAAGAAGGACGAACGTCACTAGGGATCGAGTTAGGATCGACACGCATCAAAGCAGTTCTGATCGATGATCAATTTCAAACGATCGCTTCTGGTAGTTTCGAGTGGGAAAACCAACTGGCAGATGGGATTTGGACGTACAGCATAGAGGCAGTATGGCAAGGGATCCAAGCGAGCTATCTTGCATTAAAAGAGACGGTTCAATCAACCTATGGGGTTCCTTTGGTCACTATCGGTACGATTGGCTTTTCCGCAATGATGCACGGGTATTTGGCATTTGATGCAGAGGATCACTTGTTGGTGCCTTTTCGGACGTGGCGCAATGCGATCACAGAAGAAGCAGAGCAACAATTGACCGCATTGTTTCAATACACGATTCCACAGCGTTGGAGTATTGCACACCTGTATCAAGCCGTTTTGAACCGAGAAAGCCATGTAGCTGACGTTGCCTTCTTTACCACCTTGGCAGGGTATGTACATTGGCAGTTGACCGGTGAAAAAGTGATTGGCATCGGAGATGCATCGGGGATGTTTCCTATCGATAGCCGGACAAAAGATTTTGATGAATCAAAACTGGCACAATTTGATACTCAGATTGCGGCATTTGATCAGCCTTGGCACGTAAGAGAGATTTTGCCCCAAGTACTGGTTGCTGGAAGTATAGCGGGCCATTTAACTGATGCGGGTGCTTTATTACTCGATCCTTCAGGTGATTTGGCTGCAGGTATTCCGCTATGTCCGCCAGAAGGAGATGCAGGGACTGGGATGGTAGCGACGAATAGTGTGGCACCCAAGACAGGCAATGTTTCAGCTGGTACCTCGGCATTCGCGATGATCGTTTTAGAAGAGCCGTTAAAACAGGTGCATCCGGAAATCGATACGGTGACAACACCAGCCGGTGATTTGGTCGCAATGGTTCATACGAACAACTGTACCTCTGAAATCAATGCTTGGGTCAATTTGTTCAAGGAATTTACGGCTGCTGCCGGGATAGATTATTCTGTTGAAGACATATTTTCTCTTTTGTTCAACGAGGCATTGAAAGGGGATCCATCCTGCGGCGGATTGCTTTCTTACGGCTATTATTCAGGGGAAAACATTACCAAAATCGCGGAAGGGCGGCCTCTTTTTGTTCGGTCTCCTGAGAGCGCCTTCACATTACCGAACTTTATGCGTCTGCATCTATACAGTGCCTTTGGGGCCATGAAAATCGGTATGAAGATTCTCGAAGCTGAAGATGTAGCGATTGAGCGAATCGTAGGCCACGGCGGGATTTTCAAAACACCTGAAGTCGCACAACGCCTATTGGCTGCAGTGATGGAAGCACCTGTTACAGTGATGGAGACCGCTGGCGAGGGTGGCGCGTGGGGTATTGCGCTTCTGGCTGAATACCTCAGATGTCATGCAGATCAGCCACTTGATGTGTTCTTGGATGAAATCGTTTTCCGAGATGACGCTGGTACCACATTGGCACCATTGCCAGCAGATATTGAAGGATTTGGCACTTTTGTTGATCGTTATCAAGCTGGCTTGCCAATCGAACAAGCAGCAATCGATCATCTTATTTAAAAGAAAGAAGGGGTTTCTGTGCTAGAACAGTTAAAAGAAGAAGTGTTTCAAGCCAACTTAGATTTGCCTAAACAAGGGTTGATCAAATACACATGGGGCAATGTATCTGCAGTGGATCGAGCACGTGGTCTGTTTGTGATCAAACCCAGTGGTGTGGACTATGAAACCATGCAAGCCAGTGACATGGTCGTGTGCGACTTTGATGGCAATATTATTGAGGGGAACATGAACCCATCGTCTGATACACCGACGCATGCAGTCTTATACAAATCATTTCCAGAAATCGGCGGAATCGTTCATACCCATTCCACTTGGGCCACGAGTTGGGCGCAATCGGGGATCGATTTGCCGGCGATGGGTACGACCCATGCAGATACCTTTTATGGTGCAGTACCATGTGCACGCTTTTTGACGCAAAAGGAAATTGATGACGGGTACGAAGCGGAAACTGGTCATGTCATTGTAGGCACATTCAAGGAACGTGGAATCAAACCATTGGAGATTCCCGGGGTCTTGTTACATGGCCATGGACCCTTTACATGGGGGAAAGATGCCAAATCCGCGGTGATGAATGCGGTTGTCTTGGAAGAAGTTGCCAAAATGAACGTCATTACTAGACAGCTGAATAGTTACGCTACAGAGTTGCCACAGCGGATTTTGGATAAACACTATTTAAGAAAACATGGAAAAAATGCCTATTACGGGCAAAATAAGTAAGAAGGAGCACATAACAATGTTAGAAATCGGGAAAAAAGAATTTTGGTTTGTCGTAGGCTCGCAACATTTATATGGAGAAGAAGCGTTAAGTGAGGTCAAAGCCCACGCAGATGAAATGGTCAAACATTTGAATGACAGCAATACATTGCCTTACCCAGTCGTCTTGCAAGAATTAGCCGTGACACCGGAGACTATCACCAAAATCATGAAAGAAGTCAATTACCGAGATGAAGTAGCTGGTGTGATCACATGGATGCATACATTTTCACCTGCGAAGATGTGGATTCGCGGCACCAAATTATTGCAAAAACCATTGCTTCATCTGGCGACGCAATACAACGAACGTATTCCATGGGAAACCATTGACATGGACTTTATGAATCTGAATCAAGCGGCTCATGGTGATCGGGAGTATGGCTTCATCAATGCCCGTTTGAAAAAACAAAACAAGATCGTTGTTGGTTATTGGAAAAATGAACACATCCAAAAGGAAATCGCTGCTTGGATGGATACAGCCGTTGCCTATAATGAAAGCTTTCAAATCAAAGTTGCGCGTTTTGGTGACAACATGCGCAATGTTGGTGTCACTGAAGGGGATAAGGTCGAAGCACAAATCCAATTTGGCTGGACTGTCGATTACTTTGGCATAGGAGATTTGGTCCACTATATTGATGCAGTAACGGAGGAAGAAGTCACTGCTCTATTCACGGAATATCGTGATCTATACGACTTCGACTATGTTGCGTATGACCATCAGAAATGGGAAGACCATGTCAAAGTCCAAGCCAAACAAGAGATTGGCTTGCGTCGTTTCTTAGAAGCTGGGGGGTATACCGCATTCACAACCAACTTCGAAGATCTCTATGGCATGCAGCAATTGCCAGGTTTAGCTGTGCAACGTTTGATGGCAGAAGGATATGGTTTTGCGGGAGAAGGTGACTGGAAAACAGCTGCGATCGATCGCTTGTTGAAAATCATGGCCCACAATCAAGCCACAGGATTTATGGAAGATTATACCTACGAACTAACAGAAGGCAAGGAAGCAATCTTGCAATCGCATATGATGGAAGTCGATCCTGTTTTGGCCGTCAATAAACCAAAAATCGTCGTTTCTCCATTGTCAATGGGAGATCGCGAAGATCCAGCGCGTCTGGTCTTTGACGGGCAAGGTGGTGCCGGTGTGGTTGTATCGATGGCAGACTTTGGGACCCACTATAAGTTGCTAATCAATGAAGTGGATGCCTTTGAGCCTAAAGAAGAAGCACCAAAATTACCTGTAGCCCGTGTCATGTGGACACCACGACCAAACTTCCATGAAGGAATCAAACAATGGATCGAAACAGGTGGCGGTCATCATACCGTTGTATCACTCGTGTTGACGTCCGACCAAATCGAAACATGGGCGAAGCTTGTAGGATTGGAATATGTGACCATTAAATAATCTACGGACTGGCAAGATTTCTTGCCAGTTTTTCATTTCTAATAGGCTAGACAGCAATCAGCAAAATTGACTTTTATTTTCGTCGCGCATAGACTTTTACTTATACAGTAGAAGGTCTACAAAGGAGGAGCAACATGACGAATCAATTTGAGACAAAAGATTATTTTTCTAAAATGAATGCGTGGTGGCGTGCAGCCAACTATCTGTCGGTTGGACAAATTTATCTGAAAGACAATCCTTTACTGCGTCGACCGATTGAAGAACATGATGTGAAAGTGCATCCGATTGGACATTGGGGGACGATTGCGGGACAAAATTTTATTTATACCCATTTGAACCGTGTCATCAATAAATATGATTTGAGTATGTTTTACATTGAAGGACCAGGTCATGGTGGGCAAGTAATGGTGTCGAATGCCTATCTAGATGGCAGCTATACAGACATTTATCCGCAAGCAACGCAAGATGAAGCTGGCATGAAACATTTGTTCAAAACCTTTTCTTTTCCCGGAGGAATTGCCTCCCATGCAGCACCAGAAACACCAGGGTCGATTCATGAAGGTGGCGAACTAGGTTACTCAATTTCTCATGGAGTTGGTGCGATACTAGACAATCCGGATGTGATTGCCGCTGTCGTGGTGGGGGATGGAGAAGCAGAAACCGGACCGTTAGCGGGTAGTTGGTTTTCCAATACTTTTATCAATCCTGTCAATGATGGGGCAGTGCTGCCGATTTTACATCTGAATGGAGCCAAAATTTCTAATCCAACGATTTTGGCTCGTAAGAGTGACCAAGACTTAAAGAAATACTTTGAAGGGATGGGCTGGACACCGCACTTTGTTGAAGGAGATGATCCTGAGGTGATCCATCCGCAAATGGCGCAGCAAATGGACAAGGCGATTGAATCCATCAAAGCCATTCAACAAGCAGCGCGAAAACATCCTGCGAATCAAGCAGAAATGCCGAAATGGCCTGTATTGATCGTACGGACGCCTAAAGGATGGACTGGACCAAAAGTTTGGGATGGTGAGCCAATCGAAGGCGGTTTTAGAGCCCATCAAGTACCAATTCCAGTCGACGCCCATCACATGGATCATGTGGCTGCGTTAACCGATTGGCTGCAATCTTATGGGCCAGATGACTTATTTGACGAGCAAGGCAGGATCAAAGCTGAGATTCAAGCATTGGCTCCTCAAGGCACGCAGCGCATGGCGCTTCACCCAATCACCAATGGCGGCATTGATCCGAAACCATTGCAGATGCCAAAATGGCAAACCCATGCGATCGCTGTGGAAACGCCAGGCGCAATCACGGCCCAAGATATGATGGTCTTTGGGGCATTCGCACGAGATATCATTACAAACAATCCCGATAATTTCCGGATATTTGGGCCAGATGAAGCGAAGTCGAATCGCTTGAATCATGTGTTCGAAGTTACGAATCGTCAATGGTTAGAAGCCAAACAACCAGATTATGATGAGTGGTTGTCCTCAGTCGGACGAGTCATCGATTCTCAGTTGTCGGAACACCAAGCAGAAGGTTTCCTTGAAGGATACGTACTGACTGGCAGACATGGCTTTTTTGCCAGCTATGAGTCTTTCTTGCGGGTAGTTGATTCCATGATCACACAACATTTTAAATGGCTGCGCAAGGCCAATGATCTAGAGTGGCGCAATCCCTATCCGTCTTTAAATCTGATTGCATCTTCTACAGTGTTCCAGCAAGACCATAATGGGTACACCCACCAAGATCCTGGTATCATGACCCATATTGCAGAAAAGAAAGCCGCATTTGTGCGGGTATACTTGCCAGCAGATGCCAACAGCTTGATGGCGGTCATGGATAATACATTGCAAACGCAAAATCAAATCAATTTGGTGGTTTCGTCTAAGCATCCGCGTCCGCAATTTTATTCTGCAGAAGAAGCGGAAGTGTTGGCCAAAGACGGATTGAAAATCATTGATTGGGCTTCTACCAATCAGGAAGAAGAACCGGATATCGTGATTGCTGCGGCTGGCACAGAACCTAACTTAGAAGCGTTGGCCGCCGTATCCCTCTTAGTTGAGGCATTCCCTGAGATGAAGATTCGCTTTGTCAATGTTGTGGATCTGCTAAAATTACGTCGCCCTGAAGTAGATCAACGCGGCTTGAGTGATGCTGCATTCGAAGCGTACTTTACGAAGGACAAACCCATTCTATTTGCCTTTCACGGATATGAAGGTTTGATCAGAGATATTTTCTTTGGACGGGACAATCAAAAGATCCATATCCATGGGTACCGTGAAAATGGCGATATCACAACACCATTTGATATGCGTATCTTGTCTGAATTGGATCGCTTCCATTTAGCAAAAGACGCTGCGGAATGGGTCTATGGTGCAGACGCGGCCGACTTCGCACAAAAAATGGCCGACACCGTGCAATATCACCATGATTTTATTCGTGAAAATGGGTATGATATTGCAGAAGTTGAAGAATGGACTTGGAAGCCATTGTCAGAAATGAAATAATGAACTGCATGTTTCAATCAAACAAGCATGGTCATTCTGTAGAAGGAATGCCATGCTTGTTTGGTTGATTTTGTGCTATTCAATCAAAAATCGTAAAGCCATAATTGCGGATATGCTGCTTGAGTAAGGTCAAATATTCTTGTGCCATCTCGCTCAGTTCCATTTTTTTATGTTTCAAGTAGCCTAATGTCATCGAATCCTCGACAGCCAATGGAATCGCGACGATTTTTTCGTCGTTGAGTTCGCTGCTGATGATTCCTGAACTGATGGTATACCCATTCAAGCCGACCATCAGATTAAAAATCGTGGCACGATCACTGATACGAATATGTTTTTTTCGTTGTAAGGTACTCAGGATCTCTTCCGAAAAGTAAAAAGAGTTGGTTTCTCCTTGTTCATAAGAGAGATACGTATAATCCGCCAAATCCTCTAAGGTAATGGTGGATTTTTGGGTCAATGGATTGTTGCGGCCAATGAACACATGGGGCTTTGCTTCAAACAAAGGAACGAATTGGAGATCTTTTTCGCTGATCAGCCGTTGCAGGACTGTTTTATTGAAGTCGTTCAGATAGATGACCCCTAATTCACTTTTGAAGGTTTGAATATCATCTAGGACATTCTGGGTTTGCGTTTCCCGCAAGGTAAATTGAAATTCGTCTTCCCCAATGCGTTTGACCAGTTCCACAAAGGCGTGGACCACAAAGGCATAGTGTTGGGCTGAGACACTAAATACATGCTTTCTAGCGGTATCTTTGCGGAAGCGCTCGTCTAATAAATTGACTTGATCCAATATATTGCGGGCATAATTGATGAAAGCCCGTCCCTCATCGGTCAATGTCACCCCTAGTTTGCTGCGATAAAAAAGCTGCAAATCATATTCTTTTTCTAGTTCTTTCATGGCTTGTGACAACGAGGGCTGGCTGATAAACAATTGTTTGGCCGCTTCATTGAAAGAGCCTGTTTCGACGATTTTTTCTAAATACTCTAATTGTTGGATACGCATAATAGACTCCTTTGTTATAGGTGCTACCTATAGAAAATATAAGTTTATAAGTATTATCTATAGTATAAGATGTTTGCTAGAATAAATCTAACAATTTCGAATGGGAGGCACTAAATTATGGCAACTGACAAATTTCAACTTGTAGGCTCTTTATTACGTCCACAAGATTTATTAGACTATAAAAACAAAATCGAACACCGGGATGACATTCAATATCCGTTCTATGATGCATTTCCTGGCTACCAAGAAACAGAACGCAAAGCGATTGAACAGATCATCGCTGCCCAAAAAGAACATGGATTGACCGTGATTACAGATGGCGAACATGGCCGTTCTATGTGGCATTTGGATTTCCTTTGGGGATTAGACGGGGTAGAACGTTATATCGCTGATCGCGGCTATGCCTTTGAAGATTTAGATGGCGGTGATTTTGAAACCCGCAAAGATATCGGCATTCGCATCACGAAACCTTTGTCAGGCAAAAATCATCATTATTTGAACCTGTTCAAAGAAACCAAAACTCTAGCTGGTGATGAGCCGGTCAAAATCACTGTTTGGGGTGCTGCCCACGCCTTTACCGAGTTGACTTTCTTCAACGACTTAGTCGGAGAAGGACAAGTCTATGCAACAAAAGAAGACCTACGGGCGGGCTTGATCAATGCCTATAAAGAATTCTTGCAAGAGTACAAAGAAGCTGGCGGCGAGATCGTACAGTTTGATGATTGTTTATGGGAATTATTTGCTGATGACAACGATAAGAGTTTCTTTGCTGAAGGCAACGATGGCTTGGAATCCTTGGCTGATGAATTTGTGGCCATCAATAATGAAGTAGCGGACTTTGCCCATGAATTAGGGTTGAAAGTTTGGACGCATAACTGTCGTGGGAATTACCAAAGTCGTTCAGCGGCCAGCGGTACCTACAAAGCAATTGCTGAGAAATTTTTGAAAGACCAACATTATGATCGTTTCTTCTTAGAATGGGATGATGATCGCGCAGGGGACATTAGCGCACTAGAAGCCTTAAAAGATCGCCCAAATGTTGAAGTTGTATTAGGTTTGTTATCTAGCAAAACGTCAACTTTAGATGACGAAGCTCGGGTATTGGCATTATTAGACAAAGCCAGTGAAATTTTGCCAAAAAATCGTTTGTACTTGTCTCACCAGTGCGGATTTGCTTCATGTGATTGCGGCAATGAATTGTCTGTTGAACAGCAATGGGCTAAAATCGAACAAGGACAAAAATTAGCAGAGGCGTACTTTGGGTAAGAAAACTACCGCGTTCATTGAATAATAAATCAATTATTTTAATATTTTTCAGAAAAAATGTTTGACAATTTTCCAAAGAGCGCGTAAAGTAAGACTCAACTTAATGATATAGACATCGAAAAGAAGAGTAGCAAAACTTGTTGTTCAAAGAGAGTCTCTGGTTGGTGCAAAGAGATAGCGCAGGGTTGTGAAACACATCTTGGAGTCGTTTTTCCGAAGAATGCGTAGGAAAGGCCGGGTATGCCCGTTAGCGCTGCAGTCATTGATAGATGACTTTCTAAGATCAGTTTGCTGTGAAGCACTGATAAACAAAGGTGGAACCGCGTTGATAACGTCCTTTAGCTGTAATGGCTAGAGGACGTTTTTTTATAGCCAAAATCGGGACCAATGCAATTGGAAGAAAATCATCAGACTGCTTGAGGCTTTTTCTGAGAAGGAAAGGCAAATTGAGGTGGAACCACGTGTAGCGCGTCCTCTGGCATGAGCTGGAGTACGCGCTTTTTATGTTTATTCATTTAACCGAGGAGGAAATATGTATGTTTGATTATTTAATCAATGTGATGCCGCAATTGTTATCTGGTGCAGGGATCACGATCAAGTTATTCGCACTGACTTTGCTAGGATCGATTCCATTGGGGATCTTGCTGGCATTTGTATTGGCTAGTCGCTTGAAAGTCTTGAAATTTATCGTGCAAGTCTATGTATGGCTGATGCGAGGAACACCGCTATTATTGCAATTGATCTTTGTTTTTTATGGATTGCCGATTCTAAATATTGTGTTCGATCGCTTCGATGCAGCTTTGATTGCCTTTGTCATCAATTACGCTGCGTACTTTGCGGAAATCTTCCGCGGCGGGATTCAGTCGATTCCAGAAGGCCAATATGAAGCCGCGAAAGTACTGCGTTTGAATCCTATCCAAACGATTCGAACAATCATTATCCCGCAAGTAGTCAAAATCACGTTGCCTTCTGTCGGCAATGAAGTCATCAATCTAGTGAAAGATACCTCTCTTGTCTACATTCTAGGTCTATCGGACGTGATGCGCATAGGAAAGATCGCAATGGAGCGAGACAGTACGTTACTGCCGCTGCTAGGCGTGGCGTTGATCTATCTCTTATTGACAGGGATTTTCACCTTATTATTAAAACAACTTGAAACCAAGCTTGATTATTATCGTTAGGAGGAAACACATGCTACAACTAAAAAAAATATCAAAATCATTTGGCAGCAAAAAAGTAATCGATGGTTTAGATTTAACGATTGAAGATGGCAGTATTTTGGCTGTCGTCGGACCTTCTGGCGGTGGAAAGACAACATTGTTACGGACACTGGCAGGTTTAGAGACTGTGGATGAAGGCACATTTTTGTTAGACGGACAAGCCTTTGATCCAACGGATACCAAAGAACAAGAACAAGTGGTGGGCGTTGTATTTCAAGATTTCCAATTATTTCCCCACTTATCCGTCTTTGATAATATCACCTTGGCGCCAAAAATGGTGCTGAAACAAGACAAGGCAACCTATACAGCTAAAGCAGAAGCATTGGCACAACAACTGGGGTTAGGGGAATTGCTGAATCAATATCCTTTCCAATTGTCTGGCGGACAAAGACAACGGGTAGCGATCGCTCGAGCGATGGCGATGAACCCTAAAGTATTGGCTTATGATGAGCCAACTAGTGCCTTAGATCCAGGTTTGCGGCAACAAGTTGAGCGTTTGATCCTTGATCTAAAAGAAGAAGGCGTGTCCCAGATCGTGGTGACCCATGATTTGGTTTTTGCCAAGAACATTGGCGACCAATTATTAGAAGTAACAGGAAAATAAGGGGGAGAAAAAAATGAAAAAACTAGTACTATCTTTAACAGCAGCTGCCAGCGTATTGCTTTTTGCAGCGTGTGGGAACAGCAATGACGCAACAGAAAGTGCCGCCGATAAAGACGAAGTCATCGTGGGCTTGGATGATACATTTGTTCCAATGGGTTTCCAAGATGATCAAGGAGAGATTGTGGGCTTTGACGTCGATTTGGCAAAAGCTGTTTTTGATTTAACTGGAACCAAAGTGACCTTCCAAGCAATCGACTGGTCAATGAAAGAAACCGAACTAGACAATGGGACGATTGATATGATCTGGAATGGCTATACAAAAACCGATGCCCGGGTCAAAAAAGTGTTATTCTCTGATACGTACATGGAGAACAAACAAGTCTTAGTTACAGCAAAATCAAGTGATATTACATCATTTGATCAGATGAAAGACAAAGTTTTAGGTGCACAAGAAGGATCTTCTGGCTATGATACCTTCAACAATCAACCCGAGGTCCTAAAAGATATCGTGGCAGACAACGATGCAACCTTATATGCGAGTTTCAATGAAGCCTTTATAGATTTGGAAAATGGCCGTATTGATGGCTTGCTGATCGATCGTGTCTATGCAGAATACTATTTAACACAAACGGACAAAAAAGATGATTACAATGAAATCGAAAGCCCATTTGAAGCAGAAGACTTTGCTGTCGGCGTGCGTAAAGACGACCAAGGATTGGCAGACAAAATAAATGAAGGCTTGAAAACTTTACAAGAAAATGGCACATTTGCTGAGATTTCAGAAAAATGGTTTGGCGAAGATGTCACACCAAAATAAGTCATAATGAACAACTAGGTTAAATGTGGGCAGCAACTGCTAAACAGGCATTAAAAAAGGAAAGACCCGCTTTCCAGTTTCGGCGTTTTATGTAGTTTTTTCAACGATGCCATGGTATAATGCATATGTAAGAGGAGTTGCGCGAACAACTCCCCAACAGCACCGTTTAAAGAACGGTGACCATTAATCTAAATATTTCAAAAAGAAATAGCTAGTCTCCGGCTAAAGTGACGGCTATTTCTTTTTGTCGTTTTTCAGCAACTTGGCAACCAGACTGATCAACGCAATGGTAAACATACCAAAGCCTATGATCGTCTGAATTGTCTCGTATGCAGACAAAAGGCGTTTCCTTTCATAAGTTTTCGGAAGTACGCGCATACGCACCACCTCACTTTCAATGGATAGCCACCGTCATTAAACTTTACTGTCATGTTCTATTCTATCATATGTACCAGTCCTAATCCTTGATTCTAAGGAATTTGGACTGGTTTTTTTATTGCTAGTATGTAGTTCTCGCAGGGGCCTCTATTATCGCTGCGGCAGTTGCCCTGCATGACAAAGTTCGAAATGGTCTTTGTCTAGACATGCGTTTAATTAAGCTTCCTCTTTAGTTAACGTTAAACCAACTTTCTGCTAATTTTTTTAGATAGTATTCAAAAGCTTCCCATTTTGTATAAATATGGTATTCTAAATAGGTACAAAAAGTACAAAAAATAGAATCTGATCACAAAGGGGAGCCCAAAAGGCTGAGAATGAGTTTACTCTAAACCCTTCGTACCTGTTTCGATCATTCGAGCGTAGGAATTGTGACGAGTTGAAGTATGCAATACTTCTCCTTTGTGAATTGTGATGGTTCTAAAGGAGGAGTTTTTTTATGAGCAGCAAGACAAACATCTGGGTTGAGGGAACGATTATTGCAGCATTGGCGATGATACTTTCTTTCATACCAACCAATATTGGGAGCAGTTTCTCTGTTTCGTTGGGACAAATTCCATTGACCGTTTTTGCGATTCGCAGAGGCTGGCGTCCAGGCTTGATGGCTGGATTGGTGTGGGGGTTACTCCATTTTCCATTGGGTCAAGTATGGTATTTGAGTGTGCTTCAAGTAATGATTGAATATCCGTTTGCTTTTACTTTTGCGGGATTTGCAGGGCTTTATTCTCAAAAGATTTATTCAGCTATCCATGCAAATGCTGAAAAGAAGGCGATCCGATCTCTCATAACGGCAGCGTTTGTAGGAGCAGCTGCACGCTATTTCTGGCATTTTGTGGCTGGCTGGATATTTTGGGGTGCCTATGCCCTTTGGAATTTGAAGCCATGGGTGTTTTCATTGGTGATGAATAGTGCGAGTGGTGCGGCAACAGCAATTGTAACAGCTGTTGTTCTCGTATTTTTATATCGGTCAATGCCGCAAATATTTACACCAAAATCTTAATCGAAATACTGCTGCATATTCAGAATGTACACGGTTGGTGTACGACTGGATATGCTTTTTTTTTAACAAATTTGTGTGTGTTTTTAAAAATTCTGATAGGAAAACTTTTGTTCGCCTTCTTTTTTCGTTATAATAGGAAAAGATGAAAAGAGGGATAAACATGGCGCAAAAGAAACGCGCGAAGAAACGCAAAACAAAGAAACAGCAAAAACAACAAGAAAAACTATTACTCGTCGGTATCGGTTTAGTGTTTATCTTATTTTCGATATTCGGCTTTTTCCATTTAGGATTTTTGGGGACATTGATTGCCAATGGCTTTCGTATCGTAGGTGGTAATACCTACCGTGTTCTTTGTATAGCTTTGGCGGCCTATGGTGTTTGGTTAGCCATCAAAACAACAGAAGCCCGTTTTCAGCAGGTACGTCGGATCATTGGCTGCCTTTTGATTTATTTTGGTCTATTGATCATTTTGCATGCCCATCTTTTTGGCAATGTCATCAGTGAACAAACCAATGTATTGCAAACGACGTGGACGACATTGCTTAGTGACATACGCCGCAGTCAAGTTAGTCAAAATGTCGGTGGAGGGATGACAGGCGCGCTTTTGTATAATGGCAGCTACTTCTTGGTGTCGCAAATCGGCAGTTATATTGTTGCGGTTTTGTTGATACTTGTCGGCGGATTTTTGTTTAGCAATATGCACAGTCATGAATTACTGGACCACTTGCAAGCAATTGGCGATCGATTGCAACGCTTCTTAGAAGGTTCTCCTGAAAAACAAGCCGAAAAAGAAGCCCGCAAAGCAGAGAAAGCCGCGGAAAAACAAGCCAAAAAAGAGGCAGAACGGGCAGCAGTCTTAGCCGAAATCAAAGAAAAAAATCAAGTTCGGCCAATGACTGAAGGGGAAAGGTTGGCAAAACAAGAACAAGCCCAAACCGCAGAAACCTTCGAACCAGAACAATTAAGTTTTGTGCCAATCGATCATTTTCAAGAGATTCCTGCTTCTGCCGTAACCACTGCCGAAGCACCGCATCCCGCAGCATCTGCAGCAAAACCAAGCAAGCGGGTCAATGAAGATGGGGAAATCTTAGATGATGATGGCGAAGTGCTTGAATTTGAGATTTCAGAAGAAGCAGAGAATCGGGATTATGAATTGCCGTCTGCAGAATTGCTTGATTCAATTCCAGCAACGGATCAAAGCAGTGAGTACAAAAAAATCGAAAAAAATATTGGCGTTCTAGAAACGACCTTCCAAAGTTTTGGTGTGGATGCCAAGGTGGTCAAAGCAAGCCTTGGACCAGCCGTGACCAAGTTTGAAGTGCAGCCAGCAGTCGGTGTCAAAGTCAGCAAAATCGTCGGACTGACGGATGATATCGCCTTAGCCTTAGCAGCCAAAGATGTACGGATGGAAGCGCCAATCCCGGGCAAGTCATTGATTGGGATCGAAGTGCCAAATAGTGCCATTAGTATGGTTTCTTTCCGAGAAGTGATCGATGCGCAACCAGATCATCCAGATCAATTACTAGAAGTACCATTAGGACGAGATATTTCTGGAAGGGTCCAAACAGCTGATTTAACCAAAATGCCCCATTTGCTGATTGCCGGTTCTACGGGTAGTGGGAAATCTGTTGCTATCAACGGCATTATTACAAGCATCCTGATGCGGGCCAAACCCCACGAAGTCAAATTGATGATGATTGATCCGAAGATGGTGGAATTGAATGTCTATAATGGCATTCCGCATTTATTGACACCAGTCGTGACCAATCCTCGGAAAGCGGCGCAAGCTTTACAAAAAGTGGTCAAAGAAATGGAAGAGCGCTACGAAAAATTCGCTGCAACCGGTGTAAGGAATATTACTGGTTATAATGAATTGGTCATCAATAAAAATTTAGAAGACGGTGAAAACCGCCCGATTTTACCCTTCATCGTTGTGATTGTCGATGAATTAGCAGATTTGATGATGGTGGCGAGCAATGAAGTTGAAGATGCAATCATTCGTTTGGCGCAAATGGCTCGAGCAGCGGGGATCCACATGATTTTGGCCACCCAACGACCAAGTGTTGATGTCATCACGGGAATCATCAAAGCCAACGTGCCGTCAAGAATGGCCTTTGCCGTTTCCAGTGGTGTCGATTCTCGTACGATCATTGATAGCAATGGTGCTGAAAAACTGTTGGGTCGTGGGGATATGCTTTACTTGCCGATGGGTGAGAACAAACCGATTCGCGTGCAAGGTGCCTTTATTTCCGATCATGAAGTGGAACGGATCGTTTCCTTCGTAACAGATCAGCAAGAAGCCAACTACGAAGAAAAAATGATGGTCACCGAAGAAGAAACCACCAGCAGCAGTAGTGGTCAGCCGCAAGATGAATTGTTTGAAGAAGCCAAAGCATTAGTGATCGATATGCAAACAGCAAGTGTTTCGCTATTGCAACGGCGTTTCCGTGTCGGCTATAACCGAGCAGCTCGTTTGGTGGATGAGTTAGAGGCCCAAGGAGTGGTGGGTCCTTCTGAAGGCAGCAAACCACGGAAAGTTTTGATTGAGCCACAAGCGGAAGAAATTCCGCCGTTTGAAGAATAGCTCCAACTAAATTGCACAAAGAAAGGCACGAGCAGCCATGAAACGCAAACACATTTTATATCGTGACGTCGCGGATAAAATCAAAGAAGATATATTGTCAGGCAAGTATCCCATCGGTTCATTTTTACCGACAGAAACTGAGCTGGAAGCGACCTTCAATGTCAGTAAAATCACTGTCCGAAAAGCAATCGAGCTATTGGCCGCGGATGAGTATGTCGAAAAGCGCAGCGGGCGGGGAACAACGGTACTAAGCAATCGTCCGTATAATCGTTTGTCCAAAGGGACGACCTTCAGTCAGTTATTGGAACGGACCGGCAAAGAATATACCAAAAAAAACCTGGAATTTACACGGGTGGCTTTGGCACCTGAGCATCCTGCCTATCGATTGATGGGCAAAGAAGTGATGCGCCTGAAGCGTTTGTATTATTTTGATCATCAACCTTTTATTTATTATGAATACCATTTGCCAATCCAACTAAAAGGCTCATCGATTGATGAACTGGAAGAAAAATCCCTTTATCGCTTATTGGATGAGCATCGGATGGTCATTGATCGGTTTGAAGATACATTCGTAGGTATTACTTTATCGACGGAACAGCAGAAGTTTATGATTACCCCAGAAGTATCTGCCCTCAAGCGCATTCGTTGCTCATACGATATGCAAGGCGAAGTGGTAGAATATACTGAAGGCATTTATAATACGGCCTTGCATCCGTACATGATTGAATTTGAAGCCTAGTCTCTGATTAGGCTTTTTTGGTAAAAATAGGTACAATAAAAAATGAATTGGAGTGTGAAGAAATGAAAAAAATCGCCTTTATCGGGGCCGGAAATATGGCAAAAGCCATTATCAAAGGCCTGATCAAATCTGAGTTATATCCAGCAAATGAGATTCTTGTGTATAATCATCGCTACGAACCGACGTTACAGCGGTTGGTTGAAGACACAGGTGTGGAAGGCACCACCACGCTAGCAGATGCCGTGAAGCACGGGGAGATCTTGGTTTTGGCTGTGAAACCTTATGTATTTGCAAGTATATTGCCGCAAATCAAGCCATTACTATCAGCAAATCAGTTGATCGTATCCATTGCAGCAGGTGTAACCATCGAACAAATGACCGAAGCGCTAGGTGCGCAAAAAATCGTACGGGTAATGCCGAATACGCCAGCTTTTGTTGGTGCAGGAATGTCATCTATCAGTCCGAATGATCTTGCGACAAAAGAAGATACCGCGCGTGTGCAGCAACTCTTTGAAAGTATGGGCAAAGCCGCTGTTGTACCAGAAACGATGATCGATGCTGTCATCGGCGTCAGTGGCTCCTCACCTGCGTATACGTATATATTTATTGAAGCACTGGCGGATGGTGCTGTGGCAGAAGGGATGCCAAGAGCGATGGCCTATGAGTTTGCAGCGCAAGCCGTATTAGGCGCAGCAAAAATGGTCCTAGATACCAATGAACATCCTGGTGTCTTGAAAGACCAAGTGACCTCTCCGGGAGGCACAACGATCCAAGCCGTCCAAACCCTAGAAGAAAATGGCTTTCGTGCAGCAGTGATGAAAGCCGTCCATGCCGCAGCAGCAAAAAATCGTGAGATGTCGTAAAGGTTGATTAACCAAAGGAGAGTCTATGAAAGAATTGTTGATTTTTGATTTAGATGGATTACTACTAGATACAGAAAAAATTTATTTCGACGGTTGGTTGGCATTATTTGAAGAACACCAGATTCCTTTAACAGCTGAAGATATTAGTGGCTGGCGAGGACAGAGCTGGAAACAGACGGCAGATCAACTTGCGCAAGTCGTTGGCGGACATGATCATGTTCAAACCTTACGTGCTGAAAGAGAAGGCTTCATTGAAACCCAAATGACAAATGGTACTTTGCAAATGAAACCCTACGCCAAAGAGACAATAGACTTGGCACGAGAAAAAGGGTTTAAACTGGCACTAGCGACTTCAACGATGAAAGAACGGGCCGCAAAATTGTTGCCTCACTTTGATTTGCTAGATGTATTTGATTATATGACCTTTGGTGATGATGTCGCCGCCCATAAACCCGATCCAGCTCCTTATCTATTGACATTGGACAAAGCCGGCAAAATCGCGGACCAAGCATTAGTTATGGAAGATTCTTTGTTAGGGGCCTTGGCTGCAACAAGAGCCGGCATCCAGGTCGTCTTGATTCCCGATCAAAGTTTCCCGCAAACCTATACAAAAGCCGATAAAGCACAGCTGAACTTGTTTGCCGAGACAGATTCATTGCGATTTGTCTATGAGTTGCTGCAAACGGATCAACTCACATAGTTTGGCTAGACGTTGTTCTTCATGATAAAGTTAAAGAAAAGGTAATGGTTATCAGATTGAAATCAAAAAGTAAAGGGTTTCATTCTGACAAAAAGCGTCTTTTGTCACATTGCATTCTGCTAGGGGAACGTAGTCATTGGCGTGAAGGCAAAAACGTGGTAAATTATCCTTCGATGAAGAATAGTGAGGGAAGGAAAAAATGAATAAATTAAAGAATGTATTTTATTTATATAAGTTAGATTGGAAACGTATCTTTACCAATCCAATCGCAGCGTTTTTGATCATCGCATTGATGATTTTACCCTCGCTGTACGCGTGGTTCAATATCAAAGCACTTTGGGATCCATACGGCAACACCAGTGAGCTGCCGATCGCAGTCTATAGTGCAGATAGCGGTGCTGAATTTGAAGGCACACAAATCGAAATAGGCGATCAAGTCATAGATACGCTGCATGACAATACGCAATTAGGTTGGCGCTTTGTGGATTCGAAAGACGAATTGGTAGAAGGCGTCAAATCTGGCGAGTACTATGCGGGCATCTATTTGCCAGAAGACTTCTCAGAAGATTTGATCAGTTTCACCAGTGGAACGATCGAAAAACCGACGATCGACTATTACAGCAACGAGAAAATCAATGCGATTGCCCCCAAAATCACCTCTAAGGGCGCCAGCAGTCTGCAAGAAGAAATCTCCCAAGACTTTATTGAAACAGCCAGTTCGACCTTATTAAAGGTCTTTAATGAGATTGGGTATGATATTGATGCCAATTTATTGAGTATCAATAAAGTCAAAAGCATGATCTTAGATACCGATGAAAATTTAGATACCATTGATAGCTATACCAAAGAGATCGTCTCCTTGCATGATAAGTTTCCTGAAATCAAAGACAAAATCGCCAAAGCAGAAGAATTTACTGACTATATTCCTGAAGTCGATGCGATGGGCGAGAAACTCATTGCTTTAAATGACAAAATGCCAACATTGAAAAAAGAAGCCAGTATTATTTTGACCTTGCAAGAAAAAATTCCCGAAATCCAAAATGCCGGCAAGCAATTAAGCATGATCGATGATGATTTTGATGATATTGCCAGCACGATGACAGACGGAATCGATACAGCCAAACAAGGACTGCAAATCATTGAGCAAGTACAAGCGGCGTTACCTGAGATTGAAGATCTGGGCAATCAAGCAGCAGACTTTGCCTCAGCCACCAAAGATGGTGCCGAACAATTGCAAGATGCTTTACCAAGTATCTCCAGCAGTGTTGAAGTGACGATCGATGCCATTAGCCAAGTCGCAACCACGACAGCAAGTTTGACCAATACGATCAATCAAGCGTTAGCAGATAATGAATTAACAGATGACGAACGGACAGCGATCAGCGCCGTTATTTCAGATTTTCAACAAAATATTCAGCAACAGCAAACAGCATTGGATTCATTGATTACATTCATGAATAAAATCCAAGAAGCAGGAAACAACACTGACTTGCAAACGATTATTGATCAATTGGGTAATGCCAAAAACTTGTTAGGGGTATTAAACAATCGCTTGAGCAGTCTGGATCAATTGGTTCAAACAGGCTCTATCGACGATATCACCGCTTACCTCAGTCAAATCAATGCAGCTGCACAGGATATCAGCAATTTATTGAATGGTATCGATGTCGCTTCAATTACAAACACGATCGATGATGTCTTGACCAAACTGATTACCACCATCACAACGGCAGAAGATGTGCTGCAAAAAGCGCAAGACATCGATTTCGATACTTTATTGTCCTCAACCAAAGATGTTGTCAGCAATGCGGTATCGATTTTAGAGAAGTATCAAAAAGAACTGCCAGCAATCAAGCAAGAATTACACGATGCCGATACGATGCTCAATGGCCATATGGATGAAATCGTGGCAGCCATCAATAAAGGGGCAGATCTGTATAACAACGAACTTCCAATCGTGGAAGACAAGTTAGGCATCGCCGTCGACTTTTTGCAAAACGATTGGCCAACCGTCAAAGCAGAAATCACATCTACAATGGATATGGTGGACGAGAAATTACCTGAAGTCGAAAAAGCGTTGGATGCAGCGGTCGATTTGATCAACAATGATTGGCCAAATATCAAGTCTGGCATCCATAAAGCAGCCGATGCCATCCGCAAAGGCGAAAGTGAAGTCGATTTGGGGGAAATCATCAAATTATTGAAACTTGATGCGACAGAAGAAGCGGAATTCTTTAAACAACCCGTTGATCTGGAAACCAATGAAATCTATCCAATCGCCAATAATGGGTCAGCTAGTACGCCATTTTATACTGCATTGTGTCTGTGGGTAGGGGCATTATTGTTGTCAAGTGTCGCTACAACAGAGTATCATTTAGACAAGAAAGACAAACAGCGTTTTACCAAACGTGAAACCTTTGTGGCTAGAATGTTGACCTTCTTAACGATGGCAATTGCCCAAAGTTTGATTGTTACCTTAGGAAATATGTTCCTATTAGGGGTAGATGTACGTAACCCGGTCTATAGCGTATTCTTTGCATTACTGGTAGGATTGGCCTTTATGATGATTGTGTATGTCTTAGCCGGACTCTTTGGCAACTTAGGTAAAGGGATCGCTATTATCATTTTGGTCCTATCGATTTCCGGCGGTGGTGGGAATTATCCAATCCAAGTGTCAGGGAAGTTCTTCCAAATGATCAATCCTTTATTGCCTTTTACCCATGCGGTGAACTTGTTGCGTGAGTCAGCAGGCGGGATTTATTGGCCAAACGTGACAGCACCTGTGATCATCTTGGTTTGTATTTTCCTATTCTTTGGGATTGTAGGCACAATCGCCTATCCATATATTAGTGAGAAGTCCAAGAAATTGAGTGATGTCTCAAAAGAAAGTCATTTTTTCCATTAACATGTAAAGCAGATAGAGCCTTTTGTTCTATCTGCTTTTTTTACAATCAACAGCGAGATTCTAACAAAAAGAAAAGCATTTCTGCGTGCATTTTTCATGTGATTTTCATTGACTTTTTCTGTATTCAGGCGTAGCATACAATCTTGATAATTCAATATTTGTTACAGTTTTTATGGCATTATAAACTTATATTTTTCATGAAAAAGGAGTGTAAAAAGAAGTGGACTATTTAAAACGTTTGTTGGTCGGACGTCCTTTGAAATCTGCTGAAAATGATGATCAGAAATTGACGAGAACAGCTGCCCTTGCGTTGTTATCTTCCGACGCGCTGTCTTCCATTGCGTACGGTACTGAGCAGATCGTGGTGGTATTGATCGCGTTATCGGCAGCAGCAATTTGGTATTCATTGCCTATCGCAGCATTTGTGATTATTTTATTGATTTCATTGACCTTATCTTATCGCCAAATCATTCATGCTTATCCCCATGGGGGTGGTGCCTATGTCGTCAGTAGTGAAAACTTGGGCAAAAATGCTGGGCTGATTGCTGGTGGATCGTTATTGATCGACTATATGTTGACAGTTGCGGTGTCAGTATCAGCGGGTGCGGAAGCCATCACATCTGCAGTACCGGCACTCTATGGTCATCAAGTAGGAATCTCGATCGTGATCGTTCTCTTGATCATGATGATGAATCTACGGGGGCTGAGAGAGTCAGCGTCATTCTTGATGATTCCGGTCTACACCTTTATAGCGGTCATCACGATTTTGATTGTTGTAGGACTATTCAATATCATCACGGGGGTACAACCTTTGAATGCCACTGCATTGCCTGGAGCAGTCGTTCCTGGCGTGTCCGTTGCGTTGATTTTGCGGGCCTTTTCTTCCGGTTCCTCATCGCTGACGGGGGTTGAAGCAATTAGTAATGCTGTACCGTTCTTCAAGAAACCACGGGCTAAAAATGCCGCAGCTACGTTAACGATCATGGCTGCAATTTTAGGTTTCTTCTTTGTTGGGATCACGTTTATCAACTACTGGTATGGTATCGTTCCGCAAACGGAAGTCACCGTCTTGTCTCAAATCGGGGCAGCTGTCTTTGGGCATGGCATCATGTATTATGTTTTGCAGTTTGCCACGGCGTTGATTCTAGCTGTTGCGGCGAATACTGGTTTTTCTGCTTTTCCGGTGCTTGCCTTTAACTTGGCGAAAGATAAATATATGCCGCATATGTACCAAGACCGCGGTGATCGCTTAGGCTATTCCAATGGGATCATTACCTTGGCAGCCGGATCAATCGTGTTGTTGTTTATTTTCCAAGGGTCAACAGAGCGCTTGATTCCGTTATATTCAATCGGTGTGTTCATTCCTTTTGCTTTATCACAAACCGGTATGGTCGTGAAGTGGAAGAAAGAAGGCAAAGGTTGGTTTTTCAAATCATTGGCGAATATTATCGGCGCCTTGATTTCTTATGCAATCATCGGGATCTTGTTCGTCTATCGTTTGAATGATATTTGGCCATTCTTTATTATCATGCCAATCTTGTTGTATGTCTTTTACAAAATCCATGACCATTATAAGAATGTGGCAGAACAATTGCGTCTGGAAAAAGAAGGTAAATTACATGCTTATGAAGGAAATACTGTAATCGTATTGGTAGGCAATGTGACACGTGTCAACGTGGGGGCTTTGAACTATGCCCAATCGATTGGGGATTATGTTGTTGCGATGCATGTTTCCTTGGATGAAGACATGAAGAAAGAAAAAGAAATCCAACAAGAGTTCAAGCAGAACTTTCCTGATGTGCGTTTTTCAATCGTCCATTCCTCTTATCGTTCGATTGAAAATCCAATCATCCGTTATGTAGACTTGGTAAGCCGTAACGCGGCGAAGCATAACTACACAACAACGGTCATTATCCCGCAATTTGTGCCAAAACATCGTTGGCAAAATATTTTGCATAACCAAACCAGTCTGCGGCTGCGCTTCAGATTGTCATGGAGAGAAAATATTATTGTGAGCACGTATAGTTATCATTTGAAGAAATAGGGTTAGAAAAAGTACAATAGAAGAAGCCAGGAGTGGGCAGCGACATGCGCTGATCACTCCTGGCTTCTTTTTGCCTCAACTATAAAACATCTTTAATTTGATATCCTGATCATAATTTCCGAATCCTTTGCCAAAGAGGGTACAACCACCAATGTGCTCAGCTGTTTCTTTGACTTCTAATTTTAAATGCCATGTGTCCTCATATGCCGGGATATCTTTGATGGTCACTTCGGAAAGTGGTTCTCCTTCCATATAAGTGCCGTGATCCATGATCCGAATCGTTTTTAGCAGACCATATTGATTCAAATTATCTGGATACCAATCAGGTGTATATTTGCCACGAATATCCGCAAAATCGCCAGGGCTTGTCCATGTACCTAATTCCACCCCGTTCAGACTAAAGGTGATATCTGACGGCCAATTATTGTTGGAAAAAGGAAATTCAGATGAAATCTCCATGGAAATCTCCATCATTTCTAGTTTTTCTTCTTGTGCCAAGAAATTAGGGGATTGGTACTCAACGAAGCCTTTTGTAAACCACAAAATCCGCGCGTCCATTCTGTTGGGATCCATAAAGTATTTCGGCTCATCGACCGGTCCAACAAAACCAGCCAAGGTGGCTAAACCGCATGTGGGTTCGACCGCATAATTTGTATAATGACCAATTGGAATCACCGTTTCTTTTGTATCAAAGGCATTGAATATTTTCTCTGGAAAGTTGATATCGATGTGATCAACTCTCAAACTGGAAATTTTTCTTTGTCCAATGCGTTCCGTTTTAATAATTTTGGCTTCTTCTAGTTTTTTGATATGCATTGTAATAATCGCACTGCTTAATCCTAACGCTTGAGCGATTTCTTTCACATTCATTTTGTTCTTTGCTAATAATTGAATAATTTTGATCCGAACATTGCTGGCAAGGGCTTCATAAACCGGCAATGCTTCTTGATTGATTTCTAATTGCATTCTAGCACCTCCAATAGTCAGTTATATTCACTTGAATGTTAACATATTTGCTAATATGTGTAAATAGCATTGTTTTATTTGTCTGTAGTTAATATTATTATTAATTAATATAGATATTATTTCGTATATATTAATTAAAATATTGTTGACAGCGATTACATAATGCGATATTCTTTAGTTGTAAATTGAAAGTGTTTGCAAACACATTTTTGATGAATTTGTTTTGGTAAATGGTAAAAGGAAGGTTTTATGTTGTCAGTTATCATTAAATTTATTTTTTTCTAGATTTTGGAGAGTAGAAATCAGGGTTATAAAACTTTACTAATTAAGAATCTGAGAGGATGTAAAAGATGAATATCAAAAAAACGATTGTTTCAGGTGCATTATTAGGTTTATGTGGTTTGGTACTGGGTGCTTGCGGCAGTAGCAATAACGAAAGCGGCAGTAGTGGAAGCGATAGTAAAGAAATTACGTTTATGTTTCGTGGCGGAGAAGATGAAAAAAAAGCATATGAAACTGCAATCAAACAATTTGAAGAAGAAAATGATGTAAGCGTTAAAATTATCGCGACAGATGCCGACCAATATGCAACAAAGCTTCAAGCAGCTATTTCTGGTGGAAATATGCCTGATGTCTTTTATATTGAACAAGGAAATTTAATGGCTTACGTAGATAATGGTGTTCTGCTCGACATCACCGATGAAATCGAGAACTCAGATTTCGACCTTTCTAATATCTGGGCATACGGTGTCAATAGTTATCGCTATGACGGCGAAAAAGTGGGTACTGGTGCTTTATATGGCTTACCAAAAGATGTGGGTCCTTTTGCCTTAGGATACAACAAAGCATTGTTTGAAGAAGCTGGTATTGATTTACCTGATACAGATACGCCATACACTTGGGATGAATTTGTTGAAGTATCCAAACAATTGACGAAAGACTCAGATGGAGATGGGAAAGTTGATCAATGGGCGACAGGATTTAATGTAAACTGGAGTTTACAAGCTTTTGCATGGAGCAACGGGGCTGATTGGATCAATGAAGATAAAGATACTGTTACTGTTGACACACCTGAATTTGCTGAAGCGCTACAATGGTTTGCTGACTTACAAAACGTTCATGAATTGACACCTTCCATTTCAGATGCGCAAACACTAGACACCTATCAGCGATGGATGAATGGAGAGATTGCCTTCTTCCCAGTTGGACCTTGGGATATGAGTACGTATGCTGGTTTAGACTTCGAGTATGACTTAATGCCTTGGCCCGCAGGTTCTACAGGAGAAACTGCAACTTATGTCGGTTCGCTAGGTATTGGTGTAGCAAGTAAGACGGAATATCCAGATGAAGCTGTGAAACTTGTGGAATACTTAAGTGCTTCTGAAGAAGGTCAGCAACAATTAGTAGATGCTCAAATTCAAATTCCTAACTTGATTGATATGGCTGAAGAATGGGCATCAGATACAGAAAGTGTTCCAAACAACAAACAAGAATTTCTTGATATTGTACAAGATTATGGACGGGCGATGCCTGCTGCAACAACTTATAACGCTGAATGGTATGATGAATTCTTTATTAATATCCAACCTGTTCTAGATGGTGACCAAACAGCTGCTGATTATGTAAAAGAAGTTCAACCGAAGATGCAAGATAAGTTAGATGCAGCAATACAGCAACAAGAAACAGCAAAATAGTTTATAGGGGTCACAAATATTGTGGCCCCAAAGATTTTTATGGAGGGACGTCCAATGGAACAAAAAGTAGGAATAAAACAAAGTAAAAAGAAAAGCAGTCTTTATGCCAAAGAACATCAAGTGGCATTCTTATTCGTATTATTTCCAGTAATTGGATTTATTTTATTTTCTTTGATTCCGTTGATCTATTCAGGGTATGCAGCCTTTACTGATTGGAATGGATTGGGACAAATGAATTTTGTGGGTTTTGACAATTTTCAGAAGTTATTTAAAGATGAGTATTTCTACAAAACTATGTTTAATACAGTCTTTTTAATGTTAGGCATTCCAATAGGTCTGCTTTTATCATTCATGTTGGCGTCAGCATTAAGCCGCGGAATCAAAGGCACAACTATTTTTCGGACGATATATTATATTCCAGTTATTTCTTCTTTGGCAGCGATCTCTATTTTATGGCAATGGGCTTATAATGGAGACTTTGGTCTGGTTAACCAAGTATTAGATATATTTGGTATCGATGGCCCAAACTGGCTTCAAAACCCTGCTACAGTAAAGCCAGCTATTATTATCATGACTGTTTGGAAAGGATTAGGCTATTCGATGCTTCTCTATTTAGCTGCTATTCAAAGTGTCCCTAAAACATTTTATGAAGCGGCAGAACTAGATGGTGCTTCTTCATTTCAAAAGTTTAGAAATATCACATGGCCTATGGTCAAGCCGGTTACATTCTTTTTAGTCGTTACCAATATCATTGGTGGTTCTCAAATCTTTACTGAAATCAATATTATGACACCAACCGGTGGGCCGCAGTATAGTAGTGCCACTGTAGTTTGGTATATATGGCAAAAAGCTTTTAAAAATTGGCAAATGGGTTATGCCAGCAGTATGGCATTGATTTTGGCGATTTTAGTCTTTGCCATTACAGCGTTTCAGTTTTATATGAACAATCGTTCAAGTTACACATTGGATTAGGAGGGGAAAAGATGAAAAAAATAAAAGTAAGTCATGTACTGATCATTTTGATTCTATCCCTAGGAGCAATTATCATGGTTGGTCCGTTGTTGTGGATGATCTCAACGTCATTTAAAGACAAGGCGGGTGTGTTTCAATTACCCCCTCAATGGATTCCAGATCCAATTCAATTCGATGCGTATAAAAGATTAGTAGAATTAGATACTTTATTTTCAGGTATAAAAAATACGGTGATTGTGTCACTCTCAGTGACGATCGTAGGCACATTCACATCTAGTTTAGCTGCATTTTCATTTGCAAAATTGAGAATGCCACATAAGAACTTGCTGTTCCTGATTCTTTTAGCTGCTTTGATGATTCCTTATCCAGCAGTAATGATTCCACAATTCATGTTGTTTTCTAAGATTGGTTGGGTTGATACCTTACTTCCTTTGATTGTCCCGGGTATGTTTGGAAATATTACCATGATTTTCTTTTTGAGACAGTATTTGTCAAATATTCCAGACTCAATCGTCGAAGCTGCCAAGATAGATGGTGCTGGTTATCTTCAGACCTTCTTTCAATTAATCTTTCCACTCATTCGTCCAGCGGTAGCTGCTCAGTTCATACTTTGGTTTATGGGTGCATGGAATGATTATTTAGCGCCACTGATTTATTTGAACAGCCCTGAGAAGCAAACGTTACAAGTAGTTATTGCAAACTTAAATGCAGCATATGCGATTCAAACGGATTATCCTTTGATTATGGCAGCTTCCGTGATTTCTTTACTTCCAGTTTTGATTGTTTTTATTATCTTCCAAAAACAAATCATTGAGTCTGTAGCACTTTCAGGAATGAAAGGGTGAGTATATGTTTGAAAAGGCAATGAAATGGGTGAATGTATTGGTTCTGTTGATAGAACTAAACATACTATGGTTAGTTGGTTTGATGATTGGCTTGTTTGTTATCGGTTTTGTACCCAGTACAGCAGCTGTGATCAAACTATACGAAAAGGCTGATTTATTTACAGGATATTACGCATATAGCAGCGTTCTCAAGTTGTTTTTCCAGTATTATGTTCAAACGATGAAGAGGTTCAAATGGCGCGTCTTACTATTTCCAATTACGATTGCTGCTATTTATTTGGAGCTAATAATGATCCAGCAAAATCAAATAATAAGGGCAGTCTTTCAATGGCCACTGCTCCTCTTACTTGCATATGTTTTTATCGTTTTATTGAATATTATTCTTATCGAAGGACGAAGCCAAGCGGATTGGAGGAAGAAAACAGTCTTTGCACTAACCAGTCCCATCGTTTTGCTTAGTGAATCTTTCATTTGTGTTTTGCTTATCCTGTCTTTCATGATTATTAGTTTGGCATACCATTGGTTTTTCTTCGTAGCAATATCCTTGTTTTTGTATTGCGCATTCAGATGTATAGATAATGGTTACCAAAAGAAAGGATTATTGAAAATATGATCAAAAAATTACTCCTTTCTTCCTTGCCGCTAATGGTGTTATTGGTTAGTTGCAAGTCTACATCAGTCGAACAAAATTTAGAGTCACCGAACTTTGAAAATGTAAGTGTACATGATCCATCAATCATCAAGAGTGATGATATGTTTTACATTATCGGGTCACATATGCAATTTGCACAATCAAAAGACCTGATGAACTGGCAACAAATCTCAAATTCAGTGTCTGACGATCAGCTTTTCGAGGATATCCGTAAAGAGTTAACAGAGGAATTTTCTTATGCTCAAACCGATACGCTTTGGGCAAGTGATATCCAACAATTAAAAAACGGCAAATTTTATTTATATTATTGTTTATGTGAAGGGTCCTCACCATTATCTGTTTTAGGAGTAGCTGTATCAGATAATATAGATGGTCCATATGAAAAAGTCGAATCGTTTCTTTATTCAGGATCTTCGCCTCAGTTCGGAGAAGAATATAACGCTGCAGTTCATCCTAATGCAATTGATCCCCATGTATTTTATGACAATGATGACAAGCTCTGGATGGTATATGGATCTTATTCAGGGGGGATTTATATCATGGAGATGGATGATGAAACTGGATTACCCAAAAATAGAGATACCTATGGGACGCATTTATTAGGAGGAAACCATAGCAGGATTGAGGCACCTTACATCCAATACAATGAACAAACTGGTTATTATTACTTATTTACATCATTTGGTGGATTAGATGCCGACGGCGGATACAATATTCGGGTCGCACGTTCCTTGAACCCAGATGGTCCGTACGAAGATAGTGAAGGCAATATCATGAGTAATGTCAAAGGGAAATATGGTTCATTCTTCGATGATGGCAGTATTCAAAATTTTGGTCAAAAAATCATTGGAAACTTTGTATACACAGGTACAGCAGAAGAAGGAGCAGGATATATTTCTCCGGGACATAATTCGACATACTTTGATGAAGAAACGAATCAATACTATTTGATATTCCATACAAGATTTCCAGAAAGTGGGGAGTATCACTCTGTCCGTGTCCATCAAATGTTTTTCACTGAAGCCGGCTGGCCAGTCGTTGCTCCGTTACGCTACGCGGGAGAACTGATTGATGATTATACGTCTGCTCAAGTCGTTGGGGAATATGATGCTGTGGTCTTTAATAAATTGATTTCTGATGAAACGAGCGTACCGCAGACTATCAATGTATTGAAAAATGGTCAAATCACTGGCAATCTTACTGGGACATGGTCAATTGCCAACGAAAACAGCAAATATGATGCTGAAGTGGAGCTGTCGGGTGTCGTTTATACAGGGAAATTTATCTCTTGTTGGGATGAGAATCAACAAAAACAAGTCATGACTTTTACGGGAACCTCAGAGTCAGGTATTCCATTATTTATTGCGAAGAATGAGGGATGATACATGTCGAAAACAAGTATAGAAACAGAACAATTACAAAATCCAATCGTATTTACACGAGCAGATCCGTGGGTTTATCTACATACAGATGGATTTTATTACTTTACAGGCTCTGTACCCGGTTATCAGGCAATAGAAATACGTAGAGCAAAATCTCTAAATGAATTAGAGAATGGGGAAAAGAAAATTGTATGGATTGCCCATGATGAAGGACCGTTAAGCCAATTGATTTGGGCTCCTGAAATACATTTCATCCATGATAGCTGGTATATCTATTTTGCTGCTAGTGATCATGCTGAGGATAGAAATCAATTTTATCATCATCGGATGTTCGTGATTGAGAATAATCATGTTGACCCATTTGAGGGTACATGGGTTGAAAAGGGTCAAGTTATCACTCAGTTTGAAAGTTTTAGTTTAGATGCAACCGTTTTTGAACTTAGAAAAACATTATATTATGTTTGGGCGCAACAAGATCCGCGAATACCTGGAAATTCAAACTTGTACATTTCGGAAATGGCAAACCCTTGGACATTGAAAGGGAAGCAGACATTGTTATCTATTCCGGAATACCCATGGGAACAAATTGGCTTTATGGTCAACGAAGGTCCCGCAGTGATTATTCGAAATAATAAAGTTTTTATTACCTATTCGGGTAGTGCAACAGATGAAAATTATGCAATGGGCCTGCTTTGGGCGGATGCAGATGCTGATTTATTAAATGGTTTTTCTTGGCATAAAAGTGTAGAGCCCGTTTTTAAAACATCTGAAAAGAATGCACAATATGGACCAGGCCATAATTCTTTCACAACAAACAAACAAGGGGAAGATATCTTGATTTATCATTCTCGACCAGAGAAAAACCAGTCCGGTGATCCTTTGGCGAATCCGAATAGACATGCGATTGCCCAAGTTTTTACTTGGGATGAAGCAGGTTTCCCCGTTTTTGGAGAACCTGTAGCAAATACTAAATCTGAGGAAAAGGTGATTAAATGACAATCAAAATCGCAAACACAAAATCAGGAACAACGATCAGTAAATATATTTATGGACACTTTGCCGAGCATCTGGGCAGATGTATCTATGAAGGTTTGTATGTAGGTGAAGATTCTCCGATACCGAACAAAAATGGTATGCGGATCGATGTTGTTGAAGCCTTAAGAAACATCCAAATCCCCGTTCTGCGCTGGCCAGGGGGCTGTTTTGCAGATGAGTATCACTGGAAAGACGGCCTTGGACCTAAAGAAGCACGCAAGACCATGGTCAATACCCATTGGGGCGGTGTGACAGAAAACAATCATTTTGGTACCCATGAGTTTTTTGAGTTGGTCAAACAACTTGATTGTGATGCGTATGTCAACGGCAATGTCGGCAGTGGCACTGTGCAAGAAATGTCAGAATGGGTCGAATACATCACGATGGATGGAATCTCACCTATGGCTGATCTTAGAAGAGAAAATGGGCACGATTCTTCTTGGCCAATGAAATTCTTTGGTGTTGGGAATGAAAACTGGGGTTGTGGCGGAAACATGCGGCCAGAATATTATGCAGATTTGTACCGTCGTTATCAAACCTATGTCCGGCAATATGGTGATCAAAAAATCTACAAAGTTGCTGGTGGTGCGAATGTAGATGACTATCATTGGACTGAAACCTTAATGAAAAATGCCCATTGGCTAATGGATGGTCTGAGTTTGCACTATTATGTTCATCCGCAAGGGTGGGAAACAAAAGGCAGTTCGTTAGCCTTTGATGAAGCTGAATGGTTTGTCACCTGTGAGAAAGCCGCATTCATGGATGAATTGATTACCCGGCATAGTGCGATCATGGATCAATATGACCCTGAAAAACGTGTCGGAATCATCGTGGATGAATGGGGTACTTGGTTTAGTGCAGAACCTGGCACCAATCCTGGTTTCTTATATCAGCAAAATACGATTCGTGATGCGATGGTTGCAGCAATCACACTGAATATTTTTCATAAACATGCAGACCGGGTCCATATGGCAAATATCGCGCAAACGGTCAACGTATTGCAAGCAATGATCCTGACAGATGGTGAACAAATGGTAAAGACACCAAGTTATCATGTCTTCGATCTTTACAAAGTCCATCAAGATGCCGAAACAATTGATAGTTATGGAGAACAAAGCGAACACATCACCTATACGATTTCCAAAAAAGAGGATACTGTCCATCTATCCATCTGCAATTTTGATGTCACAGCAACAGAGTCATTGTCGTTCTCATTAGAATCAGCGATCAAAGAAGTCAAAGAAGCCCGCTATATCGTGGGAGATGTGATGAATGCCCATAACGACTTTGATCATCCCGATACTGTCACAATTCAAACGTTTGAAGATTTTCAAGTCGCTGAAGAGCAATTATCAGTAACAGTACCACCAATGAGTGTGTTAACGATCTCATTGTCCGTATGAGATGACTTGTAAAGGATGTGACATTAAGGACGAGGCGGCGGCAGCCAGTGACAACATTGAGCAATTGATTGCCGAACAATTAGAAATGGAAATCGATTTAGCCCTGCCTGAGGTAGCGACTAGCCGTATCAGTATTTGCGAAGACTGTCCCTTGCGTATCAATCATACCTGTAGCAAGTGTGGCTGCTTTTACAAATTCAGAGCAAATCTAGCCCATAAGAATTGTCCGGTGGGCAATTGGTAAATAAAGAAGCGGACTGCGTATAATAAGAAACAAGCACCAAGCATCCATAAGAGGATTCTTTGATCTTGATTCGGGTCGCAGTCCGCTTTTCCTTTTGAGTTGAACGGTTCTTAATAGAAGGAGAAAAACGAATGGATGGAATAAATGGTGTCCATGACCCAACGATCATCGAACATGAAGGAATCTATTATCTGTTCTCAACAGATACGCAGCAACCAGCGACAGCAGGGATTCCTATTCGCAGTTCAACAGATTTGGTTCATTGGCAATTTGAAAAAACGGCTTTGTCTGAAATGCCGACACAAGCAGTTGATTGGAGTCAAGCGCAAGGATTATGGGCACCTGAAGTCATCAACTATCAGCAGACCTTTCGTATGTATTATTCGGCATCGACTTTTGGCAGCACCACTTCTTTTATTGGGTTAGCCACTGCGCCACATCCTTTAGGTCCTTGGGTCGATCAAGGGGAAATCGTGAAGACCTCTCCAACGCTAGCTGGTCATAATGCTATCGATGCGAATATCGTAACGGATCGTGATCAAGGGCAATGGTTGGTGTATGGCTCATTTTTTGGTGGAATTTATCTCGCGCCTATCGATAAGCAAACAGGGAAATTAACGAAGGATGGTTACGGTCAGCGGATAGCGTATCGTCCAGCTTCTGTGGATACGGCAATAGAAGGGGCATTTATCCATTATCATCCGCAAACAGATATGTACTATCTATTTGTTTCATTTGATTCTTTGCATGATTCTTATCATATGCGTGTCGCTCGCGCCAAAGAGATCACTGGCCCGTACCTGGATTGGCGTGGTCAGGAGATGATGAATCAAGAAGTCGATCCTGCAGAAATAGGCACGAAGCTTTTGGGGAGTTATCAGTTTTCTCATACACCTGCCGTTTATGCCCCAGGACATAATTCGATTTTTCGATCTTCTGATCAACATAGTTTCCTTATCCATCACGCCCGCAGGAAACCATTCAGCGAGGACTTTTATTTGAATGTGCGTAAGCTCTATTGGTTGGAAAATGGCTGGCCAGTGGTTTCCGCAATGACTTATCAACAAGAGACGATTGATGAGCCGACAGAAGAAGAGATATTGGGTGAATGGGAGATTGTTCAGTTTACTGCAACATCAGACATTACATGTTCGCAGCAGCAAACAATTGAGCATGTGAAAAAAAGTGATGAAGGCTACTTGTGGAAGGAACAAGCATTTGTCGCCTATTTTGAGGAAAACGATGGTATGAAACAGCTTTGTTTATCAGGTATCGATGCACAAGGATATTCATTTATTGGGAAAAAGATTCAAGGCATTCATGAAAAGCTTGCTACCGTCTAGAATTCGAGCATAAATGTTTATAAAAAACAGGAGATTGAAGAAGGTGAATCATGAAAGAATTCGACTTACATGCAGTATCTTTAAAGGATCCATTTTGGCAACATTATCAAAAAATTGTGAGAGAAGAAACGATTCCATATCAATATCAAGTACTGAATGATGCACTTGATGTGGATGTGCAAGCTGAAAGAGAAGATGCGTCTTTGCCGGCTGGTAAGAGCCATGCTTTAGAAAATTTTCGGATTGCAGCAAAGCAAAAGGAAGGGAATCATTTTGGTTGGTTTTTCCAAGATAGCGATGTCTATAAATGGATCGAATCAGCTGCCTATAGTTTGATCAATCAAAAAGACCCGTCTTTGGTCGTGATTGTAGATGAAGTGGTTGCTTTATTGGGAGCGGCTCAAGAAGAGGATGGCTATTTGAATACATTCTTTCAATTGACTAGACCGGAGCTGAAATATCGGCAACTATATTTTAGCCATGAATTGTATTGTGCCGGACATTTGGTTGAAGCTGCAATAGCCTATGACTTGGCTACAGGCAAGAAAGAGCTTCTGGATATTGCTGAAAAAAATGTCCAAAACATCATGCACTATTTTGGACGAGAAGCCAATCAAATCCAAGGAGCAGATGGGCATCAAGAAATTGAGCTGGCGCTTGTGCGATTATTTGAACATACAAACAATGAGAAGTATGTAGCATTAGCAGATTTTTTCTTAGCCGTTAGAGGAGAGAATCCAGATTTTTATACACAAGAAATTGCTGAGAACCGTGCGCTTGGTTTATCTACTGAGGAACCAAGCATTGATTTAACCTATTTGCAAGCATACGATCAGCCTAAAAATCAACGTGAAGCCAAAGGTCATGCAGTCCGCATGCTCTATATGGCTAGTGGCATGGCAAAAGTTGCCCAGCATACAAAGGATCCTGCATTAATTGAAGCTTGCGTAGCAATTTGGCAAGATATTGCTTACAAAAAAATGTATGTAACAGGTGGTGTTGGAGGAACTGTTCATGGCGAGGCGTTTATTGGTGCATTTGATTTGCCGAATGATACAATGTATTGCGAAACATGTGCGTCAATCGCATTGGTGCAATTTTCATTTGAAATGTTTAAATTAACACAGCAGCATCAATATTTGGATACATTGACCCGCGCATTGTATAATAGTGTATTATCGGGGGCGTCGATTGACGGCAAACAGTTTTTTTATGTGAATCCTCTGGAAGTGATGCCAGATAGTTGTCATCATAATCCGGGTAAAGGTCATGTGAAGACGCAACGCCCTGATTGGTTGGGTTGTGCTTGCTGTCCACCAAATTTTGCACGCTTGATCAGTGCATTGCAGCGATTTGTTTACACACAAGAAAATGACACCCTGTATATCAATCTCTTTGCTGCGAGTCGATTGGTGCAAGCAGATCAATTTGTCATTGAACAAATCGGCAACTTTCCTTTCGAGAATCAGATGACGATTCGTTATACTGGGGTTGCACAGAAAATCGTCATCTATAAACCCAAATGGTTACAGTCTTTTCAAATTGAATGTGAGCAAGCGTGGCAAGAAACAGATGAAACCCTTGTTTTTGCAGCCAATACATTGATTCATGCTAAAATTATATTCCAACAGCCTATTCAGATGTTGCGAGCCAATCCATTGATCAATCAAGATATCAATCAAGTGGCGGTTCAACGAGGACCGTTTGTGTATTGTTTAGAAGAAGCAGATAACGGAAAAGGTATATCACAATGTCGATTGCCTATCGATACAGTCGCGTTTCGACTATCAGAAAGTCAAAAATTGTGGTCACCGACGTTGGTAATCAACTTTGACGGTTTCGAGAGTCAAAAATGGACACAAGAAGCATTATATCTCCCAATGAACGAACCTTATGTGCCCAAAAATTGGCAATTGATTCCCTATCATCTATGGGGGAACCGTGGAGAAGGGGAAATGAGGGTTTGGTTGCCCCTAGCGTTAGTGAAGTGATAAAGCAATCAAAAAATTAGTATGTGGAAACAAGAAGCGGCATCAGCCTGCTTCTTGTTTTTTTATTATAAAAAACATGGTTTAAAATAATATGCCAGAAAATGTCTTGGATTTGTTGCATGATTTCTTTAATTTGTTCCTATATATTCTCGTTTGGAAGCGTTATCTTAGATGTGAGAACTCCCCCGGAACGTTGTAGATTGGTATCACTTCGCTGTTTTGAATAACAAGCGATTGAATAGAATATAAGGAGGAAAAAGTGTGACAAGTAGCGTAAAAAAAGTAGGGGTAGCGTTGCTATTCTTGGCAGCTTCTGTGCAATTAGCGGGCTGCAATCAAGGAGCAGCAGAAACAACAGAGGTCGATTACAAGGAAACCGCAAAAAGTACCATAGAAAAGGCGATGGACAATCAACCAGAATCGTCCTACTGGTTTCCTGAAGATTTATTGGCCTGGTCATTCGCAGATGATCCAGATGCGTCATTCAATACCAGTGTGGTGTCTTTAGCTGAACGTGTGGCTAAAGACAGCTTGCCGCAAATGAATGATACACAGCATGCAGAAACCAAAGTCGTGGCATTATCGATTATGAACAGCAGTACCAGCGGCAACTCTCCGCGGGGGATCAATACCTTTGATGCCAATGTCTTTTCCTATTGGCAATATATTGATCAATTGGTTTATTGGGGTGGTTCTTCCGGAGAAGGGATTATCGTACCGCCAAGTCCAGATGTAACAGATGCGGCCCACAAGAATGGCGTGCCGGTATTGGGTACCGTCTTTTTCCCACAAACAGCCCATGGTGGTAAGTTGGAATGGTTAGATACCTTCTTAGAAAAAGATGATCAAGGAAATTTCCCTATCGTGGATAAGTTGATTGAAGTCGCTGAGGCTTATGGATTCGATGGCTGGTTTTTCAATCAAGAGACTGATACTGTGGTGACGAGTTTTGATGAAGCAGCTGATGGTCGTGCGACAGAAGAGGCATCCGCTGAAGGTGGCTTAAATGAAACACATGCCAAAGCGATGCAAGAATTGATTGCACAGTTCAAGGAACAAGCCCAAGACAGTTTGGATATTATGTGGTATGACTCCATGACGACTGATGGCAAGATGGATTGGCAGAATGCGTTAACAGATGAGAATAAAGATTATTTGGTCAATGCGGACATGGAGCCTTTATCAGATAGTATGTTCTTGAATTTCTGGTGGACGACGGACCGTCTGGCAGACCAAGAATTATTGAAGGCATCAAATGAAAAGGCAAAAGAAATCGGCTATGATCCATACAATTTATTGGCTGGGATCGATGTTCAGGAAAATGGCTATTCTACCCCTGTACGTTGGGATCTGTTTACAGATGATCAAGGAATTCCTTATACATCATTGGGCTTGTACGTGCCAAGTTGGACCTATACTTCATCAAGTACACCGGATGATTTCCAAGCAAAAGAACATGCGTTTTGGGTCAATACAGCAGGGGATCCGCGGGAAAGTCAATTACCCGAAGGCACAGAATGGCCAGGAATTTCAACTTATGCCTTAGAACAAACGGCCATCACTTCATTGCCTTTTGTGACCAATTTCAATCTTGGGAATGGATATAATTACTTTATCGACGGTGAGAAAGTATCGAGCCGCAATTGGAATAACCGCAGCTTGCAAGACATCTTGCCAACCTATCGATGGGTTTTCGACCATGAAGAGAACAACCAATTGGCTGTATCTGTGAATTATGCGGATGCTTACAATGGTGGGAATGCATTGAAACTTAGAGGCCAAATGACTGAAGGGGCGACAAGTCAAATGGCTCTGTATCATATGCAAGTCCAGCTGGAAGCAGCGACCAAAATCACCACTACAGCCAAAGCAACCGATCAAACGAATTTATCAGTGGTATTGACATTTGAAGATGGTAGTCAAGAAATCGTTGCCGGTGACCAAGAAGTAGGTACGGATTGGACCACAGTTACTTACGATGTGAAAGAATTTGCAGAACAAACATTGACGGATATCGGTTTAGCGATAAGCAGCAAGGCAACGAATGATGTGTATGAAATGAGTGTAGGACAATTGACCATCGGCGATCATGAATCCAGTCAAATGGGTGTCGATGATCTGCAAGTTGAGGATGTTTTATTTGATGAAGAAGAAGGCAACTATGCCGGTGTTCGCTTTACGTGGGAAGCAACGACAGAGGATGTCAGCTTTTACGAGTTATATCAAATCAATGAGGACGACAGCCGTTCATTCTTGGGTGCGACACCTTCAGAGAATTTCTACTTGAATGCGTTGGACCGACAAAATACAGATACGACGTCTTTTGCCGTATTACCTGTGGATCAATATGGCAACAGAGGTGCATTGAGCGAGACGGTGGAGATTACGTGGCCAGACAATCAAGTACCAAAAGCATCCTTCACAGCATCCAAAACATTGGCTGCACCGGGGGAAACGATTTCATTTGCAAATACGTCATGCAGCAATACAGATGAAGTCAGCTGGACCTTTGAAGGCGGGAATATTGAAACAAGTAGTGATGAGAATCCGCAAGTCACGTTTGATCAAGCGGGCACATATACTGTCACATTGATCGCCAAAAATGACTCTGGAGAAACACCAATCGAAATGACTGATTTGATCACGATTCGTGAGGACGCACCAAAAGAGCTGACACTTTTATCTGAAGGTGTCGACGTGAGTGCAAGTTCTTTTGTCAATGATGCAGAAGCCCCTGAATTTGCGGTGGATGGAGATACCAGCACGAAATGGTGTGCAACAGGCAATGGGCCGCATGAACTGACCATCGATCTAGGTGCTTTGCAGATAGTCAGTGAAGTGCATATCGCCCACGCAGAAGCTGGCGGAGAAAGTCCGGATATGAATAGTCGCGCCTACACGATTTTGGTCAGTGAAGATGGCAAAGACTTCGAAGCAGTGTCTCGGACATTGACCAACGAAGCAGCAGATACAAACAATACTTTTGCTGCAAAAGAAGTGCGCTATGTCAAACTCAGCATCGATAAGCCGACACAAGGCGCAGATTCAGCAGCACGGATCTATGAAGTGCAAGTGTTTGGGATGGAGAAATAGCGAATACGCAGAAAAAAGACAAGAAATCGAGAGATTTCTTGTCTTTTTTCTTGCATCATTCACTAATAAATTTTTCAACCAGCCACAAAGTGTTTTAAGAATCCCTTGATTTATGGAGGAATTGGAGAAATAAAAAAGAAAACACTTTTGTACGCCCTGTACGTGTTGTGCTGTGTTTGTCAGGAGGTAGTTCGCAATGCCCATGACAATCAGAGAAGCAGAAAAGTTGCTCAAAGAAGCTGGCTTTGTAGAAGTAAAAGGTGGAAAGGGTTCGCATAGGAAGTTTACGAAAGACAATTTGACATCAAGGATCTTTCTATTGATTCTGAGGAAGAGTTTGCGACGTTGATTCTGTGGAACTGAACGACTATTAAAAGATGTGAAACTTGATAAAAAGACAATCAAAATTCCGCATTGGTTAAATGTTCGAGCAACGAATGAAGGCATTCATTTTTCAAGAACCATGACCGAAGCGTTGGCTCAAAAAATAGACATCTAAAAGTTCAATCAATCGCCAGCACACATCAAACAAGATGCACATAAAAAAACACTTCTCAAGAGAATGAGCAGTGTCCTGTAGCTTTGCAAGGCATGTACGCGATTCAACAGAGAAGTGTTTTTTACTATCTAATAGAAGATGCTATTTTTATCTTGATGTCCGACTTGCTGGATCTAAGCGGCGTTCGATGAAACTCAAGCCTAAATCAGTAATGATCGCCATCAAAGCGGTAGGCAATGCGCCAGCCAAAATAATAGATGCGCCATCTGTGGCATTGGTTCCCCGAATGATAATATCGCCAAGACCACCTGCGCCGACAAAGGCACCGATAGCTGTAATACCGATCGCTACAACCAGTGCATTACGAATACCAGCCATGATGACTGACACGGACAATGGTAATTCAATCATATAAAGCCGTTGCCAACTTGTCATACCCATTCCTTTACCGACATCTAATGTATTACGGTCAACTTGACGCATACCTGTATACGTATTTTTGATGATAGGCAATAAAGAATAAAGGAAAATCGTTAAAATCACTACGTTGACACCTAAGCCCATACCAATCATCAAAATAGAGATCATCGCTAAAGAAGGAATCGTTTGGATGATGTTCGCAATGCGAATCACCCAATCTGCCAAACGCATTTTTTTAGAAATCAAAATGCCAATTGGAATACCTGCAATCGAGGCAAACAGAACACCGTAGATAGAAATCAAGAAATGACGAAGAAATTGCGTGAAGACATAGCCGCCATTTTCTTGGAAATAAAACAGAAATTGTTGTAGTAAATTCATATCAGCCATGGGATCACTCTCCTTCAAAATAATTGTTTTCTTCTAAGAAACGTTCTGCAACCACTGTCGGTTCCAATAAATCATTGTCGACTTGGTAGTTCAATTCTTGCATTTTTTCTGTATCGATCGTACCGGCTAATTTATCCAATGCGTCGCCAACTTCAGGTGTTTCTTCCAACAACTTATTGTCAACAACTGGCGCTGCATCATAGGGTGGGAAGAAGTTCAGGTCATCTTCTAACATCACCAAATCATAACTGCCGATCCGCCCATCGGTGGAGTACCCTAGAACAATGTCCATTTTGCCATTGTCCACAGCATCATAGACCAAGCCAATTTGCATCGGCAAAATATTTTGAAATGAAAAACCATATGCCTCTTGGAATCCATCGTACCCGTCACCGACACGAGTGATCCAAGCTGTATCGACACCAGCCACCAACTGATCAGCCACGTCTTTCAAATCGCTGACTTTTTCTAAGCCATATTCTTCAGCTGTATCTTTTCGGACCAAGAATACATACGTATTGTCGAAACCGTAAGAAGGAAACCATGTTTGGTCATAGCGTTTTTCAAATTCAGATTTCACTTTGTCAAAAGCGGCATCTGGATCTGATTCTGGTTCTAAACCTAATGTGGTCGTTAAATCTGTTCCGGTATAACGAGCAGATGAAATGGACGCATCTCCATTCATCATTGCTTGGTGATTGATAGTTGTTGTCGCTAAATTATTGATCACTGTTGTATTTTTATCGGTATAATGTTCCACCATACCTGCTACGATAGCACCTAAAATTTGCGCTTCTGAGGTAATTCCACCTGTGATGGCAATCGTATCATCTGTCGATGTCGATGCCAGTCCTGGGAAAGAACAACCAGATAACAACATGATACCCATAGAGAAAAGCAGGGCTAATTTTGCTTTGATTTTCATTAAGCATCCCCCCTTAACGCATCTGGTGTTAATTTGTTTTCGAGTAAACCAAGTAACCAGTCAGCCAATAAGGCAAAAATCGTTACTGGAATCGTGCCGGCAAAAATCAATGGTGGTTGATAGTTATTCAACCCGCTAAAAATCAAGTCGCCTAAACCACCGGCCCCAATGTATGAAGCCAATGTTGCCCATGCCAATACATAGACAGCAGATAAGCGAATCCCTGCCATGATCGTTGGGATCGCTAGCGGCAATTCGACACTAATGATCGATTGGACATTCGTCATGCCCATGCCTTTCGCGACATCGCGGTAATTCCAATCTACTTTTTTCATACCGATATACGTGTTCCGCAAAATCGGCAGCAATGAATAGATGAAGAGGGCAGCAATCGCTGGCACTTTTCCGACACCGAGTATAGGAATCATCAATGCCAACAAAGCCAACGAAGGGACTGTCTGTAACGCACTGGTGATGCCAATCACGATAGACGCCGCCTTTGGAAAACGAGTCAAAATCACGCCGACAGGGACAGCCACGATGATACCAAGGAGCAGTGCAGCAAATGAGATATATAAATGTTCAATACTTTTGCTGACGATTTGTCCGCCATATTGATCGATAAAGCTTTGCATGAACTAGACCTCCTCTGTTTCAGCGGGTTTTACTGATTCGATGGCGTCTGTAATAGAAGGCTCATCACCCCAAATGACATCATAAACAATGTCCACTAACGACGCGCGGGTCAAAATCCCAACAAGATGTTTGTCTGCATCAACAACTGGTACATATTTTAAGCCGCGTTTCAAGATGCGTTGCAATGTATCGCGCAACAAAGCTGTTTCCCGCACAAAAAAGACATCCTTATTCAAGATATCACCAACACTTGTGACTTTTCCGCGATTGCGGTCGATGGATTCAACATCGATGTAGCCCTTTAAGACATTGCTGTTGTCTGTGACCAGCAATGTATCGACCCGTTTTTCACGCATCAAGCGAATTGCTTCTTGCAATGATTTTTCAGGAGTAATCGCAATTGGGGTATTCAACATGACATCTTTCACTGGTGTTGTGTCTGGTTTGGCTTGTAATAAGCGGTCTTCACCAATCAATTCTTCGACAAATGGTGTTGCTGGATTTTGCAAAATATTGGCGGGGGTATCAAATTGAATGACTTTTCCTTCACTCATGATCACGATTCTGCTAGCTAACTTCAACGCTTCATCCATATCATGGGTCACGAATACCACTGTTTTACCTAAGCGTTCTTGCAAATCTTTGACCAAATCTTGCAGAGAGTCTCGGGTGATTGGATCCAATGCGCCGAATGGTTCATCCATTAGAATGACATCTTGATCGGCTGCCAAGGCACGAACAACACCGATCCGTTGCTGTTGTCCACCAGATAATTCATTTGGATAACGATCCAGCATTTCTCGGGGCAGTTCAACTAAATCGATCATTTTCTCTGCGGTTTTGTTCCGTTCTTCTTGGCTGACCTTTAATAGTTTTTGGACCAATGTGATATTCTCACGAATCGTCATATGAGGCATTAAGCCGATACTTTGAATGACATACCCGATTTTACGACGCAATTCAACGGGGTTGATATCGGTAACACTTTTTCCATTGATCAGAATCTTCCCTTTTGAAGGGTCAGTCATTCGGTTGATCATCCGCATACAGGTGGTTTTTCCACTACCACTTGTACCGATAAAACAAATGAATTCTCCTTTGTCAAAAGATAGATTTACATCTTCAACAGCGACTTTGCCGCCTTTATAAATTTTGGATACTTGCTGAAACTCAATCATGATTTCACCTTCTACGTTTATTTAAGTCAATTATTTTGACTTATAATCTGTCCTAAGTATGCCGAAAAGTCATGTGTTATTCAAATTATCTGCCCGAAATATTCATAAATGTATAAACAATGGGAAATATAATAGCGCATCCATTCAGACATTACATGTTCTCGCATAAATGTCATCACCATTTATCAGGACCTGTTATTTTTTAGAATTGTCAAAATAAGAACTCTTTTTTTATTTTCAAGAGAAAACATGCTAAAATAGATGGGCAGATGAAAGGAAGAGAGGAACGATATGTTAACAACAGAAGATTTTGACTTTGATTTACCAGAAGAATTGATTGCCCAAACACCCCTAAGTGACCGTTCAAGTTCACGTTTATTGGTAGTAGACCGCGAAACAGGTGGTTTTGAAGACAAGCATTTCTATAATATTATTGATGAATTGAACGCGGGGGATGCATTGGTCATGAACGATACACGCGTGCTGCCAGCCCGCATTTATGGCGAAAAGCAAGAAACAGGCGCCCATTTAGAAATCCTATTATTGAACAATATTGAAGGCGATAGTTGGGAAACATTGATCAAACCAGCCAAAAGAGCCAAAGTCGGCACGAAAATCACCTTTGGAGATGGCCGTCTTGAAGCAGTGGTTGAGGAAGAACTAGATCATGGCGGACGGATCATCCGTTTTAGTTACGATGGGATTTTCTTAGAAATTTTGGAATCGCTAGGCGAAATGCCATTGCCACCTTACATCAAAGAACGATTGGAAGACCCAGATCGTTACCAAACGGTGTATGCCAAAGAAAATGGATCCGCTGCGGCACCGACAGCTGGCTTGCACTTTACGCCTGAATTGTTGGCGCAGATCGAAGCCAAAGGTGTTAAACTGGTATATTTAACATTACATGTAGGGTTGGGCACGTTCAGACCTGTCAGTGTTGATAATATTGCAGATCATGAAATGCATAGCGAATTTTATCGATTGACGGAAGACGCTGCTGCGCAATTAAATGATGTCCGTGCCAATGACGGCAAGATCGTTGCTGTCGGGACAACCTCGATTCGAACGTTAGAAACGATTGGCAGTAAATTTGATGGGGAGATCAAAGCTGATAGCGGCTGGACAAGTATCTTTATCACACCAGGATACACATTCAAAGTCGTACAAGCTTTTTCAACCAATTTCCATTTGCCTAAATCAACATTGGTGATGCTGGTCAGTGCCTTTGCTGGTCGTGATCTCACCTTGTCAGCGTACCAACATGCCATCGATGAACGCTACCGCTTCTTTAGCTTCGGTGATGCCATGTTCTTGAAGTAAACAAAAAAACTGAGCGACAATTGCGGTTCATAAGTTGATGATTTCTCAACTTTAGAACTGCTTTTTTGTCGCCCAGCTTCATACTTGAGGAAGATATAAGTGGTGGTCGCTTTTGGTATAGCATGCAAAGCAATGGTTCGAAAATTTGTTTTCATTTACAAACTTACACATGTTTCGTGTAATCTGATACAAAATGAGACGTATCATGTTTCGATATGGAAATGTTCGATCTTTGTTACGTGGTTCTTCTTGTTACTTTACACGTTTGATATTAGGTGAAACTTGTACATTCAACAACTTTTTGTAGATTGAGTTTGCGTTTATTACGTAACCACCATCAGAGTTGCTACCTTCCTTACACTCATAATATACCACGGATAGAAACCGTTTGCAAAATAACTGCTCAAAAAAAAAGACCGCAGACACGGTCTTTAAGCAAATGTTTGTTTCGGCAAGTTTTCATAAAAAGCAGCTTTCGTTGCACTGATATAAGGCGTCAACCATAAGTAGCCAATCCCAGCAGTCATAATAGCTAAGATATGCCAGCCGATAAAACTTAGATCAAGTAAGAATAATTTTCCTTTATAGCCCTTCATCAAATGACGGCTGCCTGTGATACAGCTAAGAAAATCAGGACGCATACCAGTTTGCTCATAGGTATCATAATAAACAAAGTAAGCTTGCGAATACGCATAGGCTTTGACGATGCCCGGGATGATAAACAAGAGTGTCCATAGTGTTGTAAAAATCGTTGTTAAAATGAATATTACAATAATACCTAATACAACAGTCCCTTGGAATCCACGGAAAACATCTGAAAATGGCTTGATTTCAGTCCTTTTCCCTCGAAGGATATCCAAGAATGTCCAAGAGATCCCCGCGCCAAACAGTGCTGCAAACAAACCGTTGATCAATCCGCCCCCACCGTTGCCCGAAGAACTAACCTGATCAAGTGCCGTTTGATCCATTGGTCCGTTGCTTTGCAATAAGTGCATGACAGGCAAGAAAGCCACCACGAACAATACAGCCGTAATAGCAATGGCAATCAAAGTTGGCACCAGACACATCAGTACACTATCTTTCCAACGGCCACTCAGCATTTGTTTCGCTTCACGTTTTAGTTCACCAATCGTTTTCATAAAAAAACCTCCTTTCAATATAAATAACATGATAGCAAACATTCATTGAATCTTCAAAAAAAAGAAGTGAATGATTCGCATATATCGGAGAAAATAAGGATAGAATCCTCAAACTTCCTTGCAAATTGACTGCATAGCGCTTATCATAGATAGCGTTGCACAGTAACTTGAGTATATAAAGAAAGTAGGGAAATGAATGACAGAACCAGCCATTCGTTATCGTCTAATCAAAAAAGAAAAACACACAGGTGCACGTTTAGGAGAATTGGTCACCCCCCATGGCACATTCCCAACACCAATGTTTATGCCGGTAGGAACGTTAGCGACTGTTAAAACCTTGGCACCAGAAGAATTGAAAGAAATGGGTGCCGGTGTCATTTTGAGTAATACCTATCATTTATGGTTACGCCCTGGAGAAGACATCGTTGCAGAAGCAGGCGGTTTACACAAATTTATGAATTGGGATCAACCAATCTTGACCGACTCGGGCGGTTTCCAAGTTTTTTCTTTGGCAGACATGCGAAATATCGTTGAAGAAGGGGTCCACTTCAAGAATCACTTGAATGGATCAAAAATGTTCCTTTCACCAGAAAAAGCCATCGATATCCAGAACAAATTAGGCTCTGATATCATGATGAGTTTCGATGAATGTCCGCCATTCGATGAGAGTTATGACTATGTCAAAAAATCTGTGGAACGAACCTCTCGCTGGGCAGCAAGAGGACTAGAAGCTCATGCCAATCCAGACCGTCAAGGACTCTTTGGAATCATCCAAGGTGCAGGTTTTGAAGACTTGCGCAAACAAAGCGCCCAAGACTTGATCAGTATGGATTTTCCTGGATATTCAATCGGTGGCCTATCTGTTGGTGAGCCAAAATCTGAGATGAACCGTGTCTTAGAATTCACCACACCATGGATTCCAGAAAATAAACCACGCTATTTAATGGGCGTTGGTGCTGCAGACTCATTGATCGACGGTGTGATTCGCGGTGTCGACATGTTTGATTGTGTCTTGCCGACTCGTATTGCACGTAATGGCACATGTATGACATCTAAGGGACGCTTGGTCGTAAAAAATGCGCAATTTGCTCGGGATTTCCGTCCAATTGATGAGAACTGTGATTGTTATACATGCAAGAATTACTCTCGTGCCTACATCCGTCATTTGATCAAATGTGACGAGACCTTTGGCATGCGTTTAACGTCGTATCACAATGTTTACTTCTTATTGAACCTGATGAAACAAGTGCGTCAAGCCATTATGGATGATAACTTGTTAGAATTCCGTCAACACTTCATCGAAGAGTATGGATTCAATAAAGAAAACGCGAAGAATTTCTAAACTTTATCGCCAAATAGGTAGGAATATCAAGCATATTCTGATAAAGTATTTATAGGAAAGAATAATAATCGAGGTGAAAAAAATGGCACAATCTTTACCAATGCTCTTTATGTTGGTGGCGTTAGTTGCAATGTGGTTCTTCATGAGCCGTTCACAAAAAAAGCAACAACAAGAACGCAAAAACTTACTTGAAAACATGAAAGCTGGCGATAACGTTGTGACGATCGGCGGACTTCATGGTGTGATTTCTGAAATCAACACTGAAAAAAGTACAGTGATCATTGATTGCGAAGGCATCTTCTTAGAATTTGACCGTTCAGCGATCCGTACAGTGACACCAAACACAACAACTTCAACTGTTACTGACATCGAACCAGCAGATGTGACTGAAGAAGTCATCGATGTGAACGATGAAACAAAAGAATAAAGAAACTGGAATGCATCACGCATTCCTTTTTTTTTCGAAAAAATTAGACTAGTATATACCATTTGGTATATACTAGAGGTGCGGTCTATTGATTGATATTTTCTGTAGATAAGAAAGGAGACGGCAATGAATAAAATGAAGTATCAAGATGTACAGACACAGATTCTCGAACAAATAGCCAATGGCACGTTTTTACCAAATCGAAAACTACCATCAGATTATGCATTGGCAGAGATGTTCCAATGTAGCCGACTGACCATTAGAAAAGCGATTGATGGATTGATCCAACAACAAAAGATTGTGAAGTATCCAGGTAAGGGCAATTATGTCATGCAGCACGCAAAGATTCAAAGCGGTGCAAATGGCTTACAAAGTTTTACTGAACGGGCCCGTGTTGAAGGGAAAACAGCACAAACAGACATCTTGAAGATAGACGTGCTGACAGATGTACCAAGTCAAATCAGTCAGATTTTTTTGAAAAGCGATCTCAAAGAAATGATTCATTTGGTCCGTTTGCGTTCTTTAGCACATGAACCTATGACATTAGAAAATATCTATATTCCTCGTACACGATTGTCCGATGATAAGAACCTGATCGATTTCTCGGGCTCTTTGTATGATGAAATCGAAAAAGTCGGTGCGATCGGCTATGCCCAGCAAGAAATCGAAGCAATCAAATGTCCAGCAACGATCGCCAAATTATTGTCTATTGCGGCGGATGAACCCGTGCTCTTCTTGAAAGCAATCACCTATACGCCGGACGGCCGCCCGATCATGTACGAAACATCGTATTATCGTGGTGATAAGTATACCTTCAAACAAATAACTAGTCGCCAACGTTAAAAGGAGAAAAGAATGAATTCATTCAAACAAAGCATTACCAATCATTGGCCAGACTTCTTAAAGGACTTGCAGCAAATGATGCAGATCGCAAGTGTGAAAGGAACAGCGACAGCGGAAGCACCCTATGGAGAAGGCCCGTTGAACGCTTTGAAACAAGCTTTGGCATTTGGAACGATGTACGGTTTTAAAACCAAAATGATCGATGGGAAAATCGGTTATGTAGAATGGGGCCAATCATCCACTGACTACATCGGCATCTTTGGTCATGTAGATGTGGTTGCGGCTGGCGCTGGCTGGTCGGTTTCGCCCTTTGATTTGACAGAAAAAGCGGGTCGATTCTATGGTAGAGGGATTTTGGACAATAAAGGACCAATCATGAGTTGTCTCTATGGATTGAAGTTGCTGAAAGATGCTGGGATCGAACCAAAAAACACGATCCGTATCGTCTTTGGCTCTGATGAAGAAAGTGGGATGTCAGATATACCAGCTTATCTTGCAGCAGAACCAGCACCAGTCTTTGGCTTTACGCCTGATTGTAAGTATCCAGTGGTGTATGGAGAACGAGGCATCGTGCACGTTCTTCTTGCATTCTCATTGACAGAACAAGACCTGCACATGCTAGGGACTTTTGAAGGAGAGCAGTCCACAGCCTATGTACCCGATTGCGTATCGACGACCTTGTCAGGTGAGAAGATGACAGGATATGGCAAGCGCGCACCAAGCAATGCCCCAGAGCTGGGAAAGAACGCGATTACGCAACTGGCCATTCAACTTCAGCAGCAAGAGGCATTGTCTGCAAAAGGACAGGCAGCATTTGCTTGGATCGTAGAGAAGCTCCATGAGCAGCACACTGGGGCAGGGTTTGGGCTGAATCAATGCACTGAAACCACAGATCAATTGCTGATGACGCCTGTCATTTTGCAAAAAACACCTACCGGTTTGTCTTTGGCAATCAGTGTGAGGTATCCAGTCAATACAAAAGAAGAAGAAGTACTGACCTGCATGGAGAACGCGCTACCCTCAAATGCGTCTATCCATGTAACGAGACGTTTGCCTAGTATTTGCCGTGATAAGCACAGCCTTGGCGTTACGCTTTTGTCAGAGGTGTATGCCCAAATGACAGGAACGTATAGCCCACCAGTCACGACAACTGGGGCAACTTACGCGCGTAAAGTGTCCAATATTGTTGCATTTGGTCCATCTTTTCCGGGACAAAAGGGGATTGCACATCGTGAAGATGAATATATGGCTGTCGATGATTTAAAACAGAACCTTGCCATCTATATGCAAGCGATAGCGGCTTTAATCGAGGATGAAACGATCATACAAGCAATGAAATAATCAAATGATGGAGGAACGTACCTATGTGGGGAACAATAGCAACCTGGCGTATGGCACACGATGGCGTCATCGCAGCTAAAGACATATTAGCAGGGAATGGTGACTGCAAAGATGCCGTGGAAACTGCGATCAGAAAAGTAGAAGATTATCCGTATTATAAATCTGTAGGGTTTGGCGGTCTGCCCAATGAAAGAGGTATCGTAGAATTAGACGCAGCGTTTATGGATGGCGATACATTCCAAATAGGTGCTGTGGCAGGCATAACAGATATCGCAAATCCAATCGCCGTGGCACGAAAATTAAGCTTGGACACCTTCAATAGCTTTCGCGTCGGGCAAGGGGCAACTGAATACGCCGTACTTGAAGGATTTGAACGTAAGAATATGTTGACGCCGCGGGCGAAAAAAATATGGGAAAAACGTTTGGCAGAGATTGCGGACAAAAAGTTGAATCCTTATGATGGACATGATACAGTCTGTGCTGTCGCACTGGACCAAAAACAAAGCATGGCTGTTGGCACATCTAGTTCAGGATTGTTTATGAAAAAATCTGGTCGCGTAGGTGATTCGCCGTTGTCAGGTTCAGGATTTTATGCAGATAGTGCGATTGGCGGCGCAGCAGCAACAGGCTTAGGCGAAGATTTGATGAAAGGATGTTTATCCTATGAAATCGTTCGCTTGATGGGGGATGGACACACGCCCCAAGCCGCATGTGACCGAGCAGTGTATGGCTTTGATCAGCAGTTACGGAATCGTTTGGGCAAAGCAGGCGCTTTTTCGTTGATTGCAATGAACAATCAAGGGGCGTGGGGCGTAGCAACAAATGTAGAATTTACCTTTAGTGTAGCCACTGAAAGACAAGCCCCAAGTATCTTTATGGCGACCCCCGGACCTAATCAAACTACAGTGATCGAACCCATCACGCAAGAATGGTTGGATGCTTAAGAAGCAAGAATCAAAGCGCCGGTATAAGTAGAATGTAGAAAGTAAAAATTCAGCAGTCTATTGCGTGCAAGACAAATGATGAAGCCAACGGCACTGAAAGGGGAATGTGACAATGCAACACACAGCATTTGGTGTCTATGGCATCATGGTCAAAAATGAAGCATTATTGGTTATCAAAAAGAAGGCTGGTCCTTATCAATATCGATACGATTTGCCTGGCGGCAGTTTGGAAACAGATGAGTTGCTAGAAGAAGCCCTTTGTCGGGAAATTTTAGAGGAAACCGGCGCGCATGTAAAGCAATGGAGCCAATTAGGTGTAGTCAATTTTTTGTATCCGTGGACCTATCAAGATACAACAGAGAATAATCATATATGTGTGTTTTACAAAATAGAAGAACTTTTGGGAGAAATTTGCGAAACAGCCGTTGATTTTGAAGGACAGGATTCCCTAGGGGCTTCATTTATTCCATTGAATGCACTAAACGAAACCAATGCCTCTTTGCCAGTGCTAAAAGCAGTAGATTATGTGCAAAAAGGGCAGTTTTGTACAAATAGCAGTAGATTATATGAGTGGCACGTACTGTCAGAGGATATATTCTGATGATTGAATGTAAATAAAGTTGTCCGTTGGAAATCATGCTCACAAAAACACATGTAATATAATAACTAAAACCTATAACTGGAAGCAATCAAAACAACACAATAATGAATGAAAACGCTTGATTTAAATAAATATCAAAAACTGTGAAAAAAATCACAAAAAACTATTTACAAATAAAAAGAGATGTTGTATCATTCTATATGTGAAGTACTTAACAAACAAAAACTTGTTTAAGAACTAGGAGGAACAACAATGGCTAAGACATTGGAAAAAGAAGTAACCATCGATGTACAAGGAATGATCGACGATTTAGCAACCAAAGCAAATATTGCATTAAAAGAAATGGAAAACTTTGATCAAGAAAAAGTTGACCACATTGTGCATGAAATGGCAATGGCAGCACTAGACAAACATATGCCTCTTGCGAAAATGGCAGTCGAAGAAACTGGCCGTGGTATTTATGAAGATAAAGCAATCAAAAACATGTATGCATCAGAATATATTTGGAACAGCATCAAACATGATAAAACAGTGGGCGTAATCAATGAAGACAAACAAAAAGGTCTGATTGAAATTGCAGAACCAGTGGGCGTTGTCTGTGGTGTGACACCAACAACCAACCCAACGTCAACAACGATCTTCAAAGCGATGATCGCATTGAAAACGCGTAACCCAATCGTATTTGCTTTCCATCCATCTGCACAAAAATGTTCAGCAGAAGCCGCACGTATCGTCCGTGATGCAGCGATTGCCGCAGGCGCACCAGAAAACTGTGTGCAATGGATCGAACATCCATCTATTGAAGCAACGGGTCTTTTGATGAACCATCCTGGTATTGCGATCGTATTAGCAACTGGTGGTGCTGGCATGGTCAAAGCAGCATATTCAACTGGAAAACCAGCCTTAGGTGTGGGACCAGGTAACGTACCATCTTATATCGAAAAAACAGCCAAAGTAAAGCGTGCGGTCAACGATTTGATCGTTTCAAAAACGTTTGACAACGGTATGATCTGTGCTTCTGAACAAGCAGTGATCGTCGACAAAGAAGTTTATGCAGCAGTCAAAGCAGAATTCGAAGCACATCAAGTCTATGTGGTGAAACCAAAAGAATTGCAAAAACTTGAAGATGCGGTCATGAATGAAGGCAAATATGCAGTTAACCCAGCAATCGTAGGTCATTCAGCAATGGATATCGCGAAATTAGCAGGTATTAAAGTTCCTGAAGGCACGAAATTATTGATTGCAGAATTAGAGGGTGTCGGTGCAGATTATCCATTATCTCGTGAAAAATTGTCTCCAGTATTGGCAATGATCAAAGCCAACAATACAGAAGATGCTTTCCAAAAATGTGAAGCAATGCTTGATTTAGGCGGATTGGGCCATACAGCCGTTATCCATACTGAAAACGAAGACTTGCAATTGGCCTTTGGTCTACGCATGAAAGCCTGCCGTATCTTAGTCAACACACCTTCAGCAGAAGGCGGAATCGGAAATATTTACAACGAAATGATTCCTTCATTGACATTGGGTTGCGGTTCTTACGGAAAGAACTCTGTTTCACGCAACGTATCAGCTGTAAACTTGATCAACGTAAAAACTGTAGCGAAACGGAGAAATAATATGCAATGGTTCAAATTGCCACCAAAAATTTTCTTTGAAAAAAATTCATTGATGTACCTTGAAAAAATGGAAAACGTTGAGCGTGTGATGATCGTTTGTGATCCAGGTATGGTTCAATTTGGCTACTGTGATACCGTGCGCGAAGTCCTTGCCCGTCGTAAAAACGATGTGAAAATCGAAGTCTTCTCAGATGTAGAACCAAACCCATCAACAAATACCGTTTATGCCGGAACAAAAATGATGGTTGATTTCAAACCAGATACAGTGATTGCATTAGGCGGCGGTTCAGCAATGGATGCAGCGAAAGGCATGTGGATGTTCTATGAGCACCCAGACACATCATTCTTCGGCGCAAAACAAAAATTCTTGGATATCCGTAAACGGACATACAAAATTGATAAACCAGAAAAAACACAATTCGTATGTATCCCAACAACGTCTGGTACAGGTTCTGAGGTGACACCATTTGCCGTAATCACAGACAGCGAAACGCATGTGAAATACCCATTGGCTGACTATGCGTTGACACCAGATGTAGCGATCGTTGATCCACAATTCGTGATGTCAGTTCCTGCTTCTGTTACTGCAGATACAGGTATGGACGTATTAACACACGCGATTGAATCTTATGTGTCAGTCATGGCATCTGATTACACCCGCGGCTTAAGCTTACAAGCCATCAAATTGGTCTTTGAATACCTAGAAAAATCAGTGAAGACACCAGACATGGAATCTCGTGAAAAAATGCATAATGCATCAACAATGGCAGGTATGGCCTTCGCCAATGCATTCTTAGGTATTTGTCACTCTGTAGCCCACAAAATCGGTGGAGAGTATGGTATTCCTCACGGACGTACAAACGCGATTCTATTGCCGCATATCATCCGTTACAATGCCAAAGATCCGCAAAAACATGCGATGTTCCCGAAATATGATTTCTTCCGTGCCGATACAGATTACGCAGACATTGCGAAATTCTTAGGCCTTAAAGGAGAAACGACTGCTGAATTGGTAGATGCGTTGGCTACAGCAGTTTATGAATTAGGAAAATCTGTTGGTATCGACATGAACTTGAAAGCACAAGGTGTGACACAAGAAACATTAGATACAACGGTTGATCGCATGGCTGAATTGGCATACGAAGACCAATGTACAACAGCAAATCCTAAAGAACCATTGATCTCTGAATTGAAACAAATCATTGTGGATGCCTACAACGGCTAAGCAAATGAAATAGACCCAGCCCCGCGGTATCTTAGCTGCCAAAGGGCTGGTTCTTTTTTCAACGTTTTCTTGACGAATCAAAAGAAAAACGTAACAATGGATATAGGAGGTGACTTAAATGTCAGTAGAAGCATTAGTTGTAACGCTAAAAGCGCAGCAAGCACAAATGGAAGCGTTACAATTGGAGTTAAGTCATAGCCAGCTCATGAAAAATGAACAAGCCCAAACTTTTATTTATGATTTAAAAGATTATTTGGATAGCTTGGCTGTGGTTACAGACTTAGTACCGAAACAAGAAACCGAAGGAATAGTAGTTGAAGAATTGGCATCAACATTAGGTGAGCAACAAGGAACGCTTCATCGGTTGATTCAAGCACTTAAAAAAATTGAAGAAGATGGAGACCGCTTTTTTGATGCATCAGAGGGAGAAATTCGGCGGATGTATGGCAGTCTGCAAGGTATTCTTGAGTTGAACAGTTTACTGCTTCAAGAGAATCCGGCTTTTCAACAAGTGATTAAAAAAGCCGGGGGTATCCAAGAAGATGTTTCGACAGAAGTAGAAAAAACTAGTTTTTTACAGCGTTTATTCAAAAAAAAGTAGTAGTTACGTTCAAGAGAATCGAGTCATTTCGTAGAGAAGTAGTTTTTCTATCCGAAATGACTCGATTCTATTTTTTTGTTTGAGGAACCACAGTGTAGGCGGTAGATATCCAACGTGTTGTAGTATCTAAAATTAGAAGAGATGAGAAAAGTATTTGCAGTATAAACAGAAAAATTGTTATTTTATTTTGTTTAGTAAAAAAATAAAATAAAGCTTTCATCATTTTATACTTTTTTAAGTAAAAAAAGGTAAAAAAATACAGAAAAGCGTTTTCTTTTTTTCTCAGTTGATTATAATAGAGATGATAAGAGAGGAGTTTTATCTATGATAAGAATAACCATGGCAATACTAGATAAAAAGGGGAGAATAAAAGAAGGTCAGTTTTCTCATGATACAAAGCAGCAAGAGATTAGTGCTTCGGGAGAAGATTTTGTTCAGCTTGCGTTACAGAATTATCTTTATGAAGAGGGTGATGAAATCAAGGTGACATTAGATAGGGCGGATACTTTCCTGGTTGTAAAACTTGACGAGACGTTGGATTCAACAATGATTTATATAAAAGAGAAAGAGTGGCGGTATGTAGTAAAACGTACGCAAAATGCTCTTGAAGCGGCACCAAAGTTTCGTTTTGCAGGTAACTGTCATTATTTGCAAGCACGGGTAGCTACCTTGGCAGAAGTTCGTGCCTATCGTAATATTGCTCTTAACCCCCATGATCAGAAAAATGATAGTGGTGCTTACCCTCATGCTCGAGCTAATGTAGAAACAAGAGAGGATGCGACCTTCTTTGCCTGTAATGCAATTGATGGTATTTTTGCCAATCGCTCACACGGAAACTATCCTTACGGTTCATGGGGAATCAACCAGCAGGCAGATGCTGCTTTGACGATTGAATTTGGAAAAGAGGTTCAAGTTGATCGTGTTCGTCTGACATTAAGAGCTGATTTTCCTCACGACAATTATTGGAAAAAAGTAACAGCAGTCTTTTCTGACGGCAGTAGTGAGACTTTTGAAACTAAAAAGACGGATATTGGACAATCATTTGATTTTGAAAAGAGAGAAACAACCTGTATCACGCTGTGTGAATTGATTCAATCAGATGATCCATCACCATTCCCTGCGCTAACGCAAGTGGAGGTATTTGGCTATTATGAGGAATAATCGTAAAAGAATGAGTGTGAAATCATTAGAAAATGAAGTAATCGAAGCAGCTAATAAATATGTTTCTGAAGGTGTGATTCCAAATTTGCCTTATACAGGATACATTACTTTTTTAGAAACGGGTGAGCGGTTGACCTTTGAGAAGGCTTACTTTGAGCGTCGTAGACAATTAGTGGCGTTGGGTCTAGGCTATTACCTCGAAAAAAAGGAAGAAACGAAAACTTTACTTATGCAATTATTATGGGAAATATGTAATGAGTATACCTGGAGTTTACCGGCACATCTCCCAGTATCAGAAGGATGTTATAGCCATGAAGCCAAAACAACCATCGATTTGTTTGCAGCTGAAACCGGACAGGCGTTGAGTGAACTATTGACATTGATTGGTGATAGGCTTGACCCGATAATTAAATGTAGGATATTGGAGGAAATCGAGTATCGTATCTTACGTCCGTTTGAAGGTAAGAACAGGGAATGGGAAGATAAAGAAAATAATTGGTCAGCAGTAATAGGTGGGTGTATAGGAATGACAGCTATAGATGTGGTTGATGATAGCGCACGATTGTCAGCAATCATCAGTAGATTGGATCGGTCAATGGCTAGTTATCTGAATGGTTTTGGCGAAGATGGTGCGTGTGTTGAGGGAGTTGGCTACTGGAATTATGGGTTTGGTTACTTTATTTATTATGCTGAAAAACTGAGTGCAGTGCTAGGAGACCAGCGATATTTAGAACTTCCAAAAGTGAAAGCAATCGCGGCGTTTCCGTACTACACGATGATTGATTTGGATAAGTATGTACCTTTCTCTGACTATGCAGTCAGCTCATTATCGAGTGGATTGGTCAGTTATTGTCATCAACAATTTCACGTTCCTGTACCACAGTTAGCTGGTGGTGTCAGTTCTTTAGAAAGTGATCATTGTTATCGATTCGCTCAAATGTATCGGAATTTGATATGGTATGACGACGCTATTGTCAAAAAAGCTACAGCCGATGTTTTTCATTACTATGAATCAGCGCAATGGCTGATTGTCAAAAAATCAAATGTATTCTTTGCTGCGAAGGGTGGACACAATCAAGAAAGTCATAATCATTTAGATGTTGGTCATTTTATTTTGGGACTTGATGGCACCTTATTTTTAAGTGATTTAGGTGCAGGTGAATACACAAAAGAATATTTTGACGAGGCGCACAGATATCAGTTTTTTGTACCTTCCGCTGGTAGCCACTCAATTCCAGTGATCAATGGTGTCACACAACAGGAATATGGAGAGCGTGCCCTTGTCAAAGAGGTGACAAATAGCCGTTTTGTTCTGTGGTTAACCGATTTTTATCCGCAGGCAAATCTAAGCTCATATATTCGTTCCTTTGATATAGAAGAACATAAAATGACCATTGTTGATCAGTTTCGATTTCAACAGTCGGATAACGTGGTCAAGGAACAATTCATTACGGAAATTGAGCCGCTCGTCTCAGGACAGTCTGTTCGGTTGATTCATGAGGAAAATGTTTGTCATTTGCATTTTTCTACAGGCATAATTTCTGTTCAGTCTGTTGCATATAAGAATCATTATGGCGTTGAACATATAGCTTATGTCATTCAAGTAGTTAGTCAGCATGGGAATGACGATCAAATTAAAACGGTTGTTTCTTGGAATAAGCGATAGTACAGAGTAAATACAAAGCAACCTGCTTCTCTCTCGTGCCAAAGAGGCAAACGGAGAGGAACAGGTTGCTTTGTGTTTATATTTCTAGGTTTTCCGCGGTTCTCCAGTAGATTCGCGGACAATCAAGTAGGTACTCAAAAAGATCCGACGGGCAACACTAGGATTAGAGATGCGATTATAAAGTAATTCAATTCCAGTTTCGCCCATCTCTTCTGTAAACGCACGGACAGAGGAGAGAGGTGGAGAAACATAGCGAGAAACAGAAATATCATTGATGCCCATCACACTGATCTCTTCTGGTACAGCAATTCCTTTTGCGGTCAACGTGTGAATGATCCCAATCGCAAAAGCATCATTTGCGGCAAGGATTGCGGTAGGCAGGGATTCTTTCCACGCGTCCAAGGCTTGTAATGCCAACTCTTCACCAGTTTTCACATCAAGTGCACTATTTTCTTTTACAATAAAATAAGAATCGTCATACAGATCGTAATGTTTCATCATATCTAAATATGTATTGACTGTTGGTGTTTTGTAACGTCGATAGCCGTACATATTTTGACTTTCTTCGGCGCCGATAAAGGCAATTTTTTGATGCCCTAAGTCAATTAAGTGGTTTAAAGCTAATTCTGTCGCTTGGGCAAAATCAGTATTGACAGAATCATAATCATCTAAAGGAAAGTTACTGCCAATCACACAAAGATTAGGATGTAATGAATGGAGTTCGGCAACTTTTTCTTGTGTGAATTTTCCAATCGCTAATAATCCATCTAACCCTTGAATCACATTAGGATCTAGTTGAGAAATTTTCAATAAGTCGCAGCCTAATTCAGCTGCACGCTTTTCCACACCCATGCGAATTGACATGTAATAAATATCTTCTAGTTCCTCGTCATCGATACGCCATTGAACGATCCCAATCGAGATTTCTTTTTTTTGCTGTTTGATTGGCGCAATGACTTTCTGCTTTTGTTTGGTTTTGTACTTGGTATAATTCAACTTCTCAGCAGCTTCGAATATCTTGCGCTTGGTTTCCTCAGTCACAGAAAGGCTAGGATCATAATTTAAGACTCTCGAAACAGTGGAGATTGAAACTTCAGCAATGGATGCTATATCAGTAATCGTGGCCAAACAAATACCTCCTTCTAAATAACTTAATAACTCTAGTATATTTCTTTTTACTAAAAAAACCAATAGTTAAATCTGTCTCTTATACACATCTCTCTAGTATATTTCTTTTTACTAAAAAAACCAATAGTTAAATCGCGTCCGAAGAAAAATTTTACTTAATTTTAGGAAAAGTATTGATTTTTTTCCTAAAATTAAGTATGATGATTTTTGAAGAAAGCGTTTTAATTTGTGGGGTGATTCATTTTGAAAATGTATAAATTGTTATTTTTATTTGTGGCGATACTTATACTGAGTGGATGCGGTATCCAAAATGAAGAAACACAGGTGAGAGAATTTTCTCTAGAGGCAACAACGAAATTGAAAACAGCAGCGACAATATATCCTGACCGTGCGTATCAAGATGGGGAAGTTCCTTTAAATGAATGGATTCAAATGACTGGAAAAATTACTGATACGGATAGTCAAAGTGAAGAAATCCGGAAAGGAGATCGCTTTGTTCTACAAACAGATTCGGCGAAATACCAAATATTTAATCAACAAGAAACAACGCTGTATCTTAATGATGAAGTCACTGTTTATGGAGAATACTATGGATTTATTAAAGGAACGTTGATAGAAAGGAATACTGGACGATGATCAATAAAAGAATTAAGGGTAATCCATTTGAACAATATGAAGAAGTAGCGGAAGGGTTTAATGACATGTTGGATGTTTTACATCCATATTTTCATTCAGAAACTGCGGGAGGATTAGATTTAGGAACCCACGGAAGTGTATATGACAAAAAAATTCAAAATATGGAAGCTTTTTTAAGGCCTCTTTGGGGATTAGGTCCATTTCTTACGCAAAATGATAGTCCGTTCTTAGCAAAGTATATGGAGGGAATCATAGCTGGTACGGATCCTAATGATCCAAACTATTGGGGAATAGTCCAAGATTCTGATCAGCGAATCGTCGAAATGGCCTCATTAAGTACATTGTTCTTATTAAACAAGGAAAAGACGTGGATGAAGCTGAGTCAAGAGCAGCAAAAAAATGTACATGCTTGGCTGATTCAAGCGAATGATCACGAGATACCTGCGAACAATTGGCATTTTTTTCGTATATTAGTCAATTCTGCAATGAAGAAATGTGACATGTCCTACTCTCAAGAACAGATTGATAAAGATTTTGCGATGATTGAAACTTTTTATTTGGGGGATGGCTGGTATTTTGATGGTGTGCCAACACAGATAGATTATTATGTATCCTTTGCCATACACTACTATAGTTTGCTTTATTACAAATTAGTGCCAGAAGATGAAGCGCGTGGTCAACGTTTTAAGGAACGTGCGATTCAGTTTGCCCAAACTTTTAAATACTGGTTTTCTGCAACAGGAGCAGCAGTTCCTTTCGGTAGAAGCTTATCTTATCGCTTCGCACAGGTTTCGTTTTTCAGTGCTTTGGTATTCGCAGGTGTGGAAGCGTTACCTTGGGGCGAAATCAAAGGAATCATTAGTCGCCATCTGCATCATTGGATGCAACAAGATATTTTTACACCAGAGGGTTTACTGTCTGTGGGGTACTATTATCAAAATTTGGTCTTTGCTGAAGGCTATAACGCTCCAGGATCTCCTTATTGGGCATTTAAAACATTTCTTTTATTAGCGGTATCGAAAGAGCATCCATATTGGCAAGCGAAATCACAACCATTGCAAGTGAAAGCGAAAAAGTATCCCCATCCAATTAGTAGAAATTATTATCAATATAGTTCGGATTTGACCCATGCACTAATGTTTCCAGCAGGTCAATTCATCAATAATCAGAGTCATGCAAATAGTAAGTACAGTAAATTTGTCTATTCTTCCATTTTTGGCAATAGCGTACCAAAAAGTAATTATTGGTATTACGAAGGTAATTTTGATAATTGCTTAGCTTTGTCAGAAGATGATCATTATTTCCGAACAAAAGAATTGGGGAATTTCTTTGATATAAAGCCTGATCGTATTGTTCACGAATGGTCTCCTTGGTCAGATGTTCATATCAAATCCACGATCATTCCTCTGGAAGGTTGCCATGTGAGAATTCATGAAGTGCAGTCAGCGCGTTCTTTATATTTGTATGAGGGTGGTTTCTCCACGCCACAAAAAAATAGTGATGTGGTACAACGCAAGGGTACAGCCTCTGTTACAAATGCTATAGGCTACTCGAAAATAGAATCTATCTTTGGTTTTGAAGAAAGTAGCGTAGTTAGGACAGAACCAAATACGAATCTGTTTTTCCCAGCAACGTTACTCCCTCATTTGAAGGTAAAGAAAGCTAGTGGAAATTATTTATTGGTATCAGTTGTTACTGGTTTGCTACCTCATGAGAACGCACAATCAGTAGAAATAAAACAAAGCAGTGGGCAATTGACGATCAAGCAGTCTGAAACGAAAATCGTCGTTGCTTTGGCGGGAGGAAAAGATGAAGATGAGCAAGGCAACAAGTGAAAGAATAACGAAAGAGTGGTTACAAGAAGAAGTAGCGTTTGTATTAGAAAAGGTAGAAAGAAATTTAAATTCTTTCACGGATTTGGTTCCGACAGCTGCAAGTGTTGATCAAGTATATCAACCTGAGGAAAATACAGATTGGACGGCTAGTTTTTGGAGCGGCATGTTGTTTTTATGCAAAGAATTGAGTCAAGGGGATGACTTTGATCATGTCATCGACCATCAGATAGGAGCCTTTCAACATCGATTAGATCATCAGATAGCATTAGAAACGCATGACATTGGTTTTCTCTACATTTTATCAGCATTGGCTGATTATCAGATCAATGGTCGTGAATCATCAAGAGATATGGCTTTAGAAGCTGCTGATTTGTTGATGGAACGATATTCACCAAAGGCAAGAATCATTCAAGCTTGGGGTGATCTGAATGATCCGGAACAAAGAGGACGGATGATCATCGACTGCTTAATGAATTTGCCGTTGCTTTATTTTGCATCCAGAGAAACGGGAGATCCTAAATATAGAGAAGCGGCTTACGCTCATGCGAAACAAACACAAACATATATTGTGAGGGACAATGCGACAACATTTCATACCTATTATTTTGATACAGAAACTGGTGAACCGCTATATGGAAAAACACAACAAGGCTTTTCCGATGAATCCTGTTGGGCACGTGGTCAAGCGTGGGGAATTTATGGCTTTACTCTCAGTTATCTCTATACTGGAGATTACAGCTTTTTAGAAACTGCAAAACAAGTAGCGGATTATTTCATTGCAAATTTACCAGAAGATAAAGTCTGTTATTGGGATCTGATTTTTAACGACGGAAGTAATGAGGAAAGAGATAGTTCATCGGCTGCAATCGCCGCTTGCGGATTATTGGAATTAGCAAAACACTTGCCACTCACAGATGAAAAAAGCCAATTATATCAAAGCGTTGCACTAGAAATGATGGCAGTATTAGCAGAAAACTATACAACTAAACATACGCCACAATCTAACGGGCTCTTATTGCATGGCGTCTATGACAAAAATACAAACAAAGGTGTGGATGAGTGCATGATCTGGGGAGATTATTTTTACCTAGAAGCGCTAACACGCCTAACACAATCTTGGTATATGTATTGGTAATTCAATGGGATATCCCCAAAAAATTTATATAATGGAGGAATTAAAATGAAATTGTGGAAAAAAGGATTTATGGCAGTCGCAATGTTTGGTGCAGTCGCAACTTTAGCAGCTTGTGGTGGAGATTCATCCTCGGATAACGATTCATCGGCAGACGGCGATATCAAGTTGACAGTCACAACATGGAATTATGATACGACACCTGAGTTTGAAAAACTTTTTCGTGCTTTTGAAGATGCAAACCCTGGGATTACTGTGGAGCCGGTTGATATTGCTTCTGATGATTACGATACAAAACTTACGACCATGCTTTCCTCCGGTGATACCACAGATATTTTAACCATGAAGAATTTATTGTCATATTCTAACTATGCATTGCGTGATCAATTGGTTGATTTAACTGATCACATATCATCAATTGATACAGATCCAGCACAAGCAAGTTACGAAATGTATGATGTAGATGGCAAAACATATGCACAACCCTATCGGACAGATTTTTGGGTTCTATATTATAACAAAAAAATGTTTGACGATGCGGGATTAGATTATCCTACCAATATTACTTGGGATGAATACGAAGAATTAGCCAAAAAATTATCTAATCCTGATGACCAAGTATATGGGGCATACCAACATACATGGCGCTCAACGACCCAAGCCATTGCTGCTGCTCAAAATGATGCAAATCTTGTTGATCCGTCTTACGATTATTTAGAAAGTTATTATGATCGTGCTTTAAGAATGCAAGACAGCCAATCACAAATGGATTTTGGTACTGCAAAATCAACGAAGGTAACGTATCAATCACAATTTGAAAATAGCAAAGCAGCTATGATGTATATGGGTACTTGGTACATGGGTGCTCTAATGACAAATATCGACGATGGTAAAACTGATGTTGAGTGGGGAATTGCTGAAATACCACAAAATGAAAAAGGTGATGTGACGACATTTGGTTCACCTACTGCCTATGCAATCAACAAAAACTCTAAAAATCAAGAAGCTGCTCAAAAATTCTTAGACTTTTGTTCTGGAGAAGAAGGCGCAAAAGTATTAGCGGAAGTCGGAGTTGTACCTTCTTATAAAACCGATGCAATCGATGAATTATACTTCTCACGTGAAGGGATGCCTGCTGATGAAGTGTCAAAAAAAGCCTTTAATCCTGAAAAAGTTGCAATTGAATTTCCAGTGGATGAAAATGGGCCAGCGATTGATAAAGTGTTACAAGAAGAGCATGATTTGATTATGGTTGGTGACGAAACACCTAAAGAAGGTATTGCAAATATGGAAAAACGTGTAAAGTCTGAAATCGAATAACTTTTTCTAGAGAAGAGAGCGTGCTATTCGCCTCTTCTCTGGTAGAAATGAAAGGGGGCACCTGCTGGTCATACAGTAGGGAGCAAATATGGAAATTACCTCAAAAACAAAAACAGCAAGTCGTTTACGGCGTAAAAATACTTGGACCGCATGGTCATTTATTGCACCAAACTTTATTGGTTTCTTTTTGTTCACATTGATCCCAGTTGTTTTTTCTTTGATTTTAGCCTTTATGGAATGGGATTCATTTAGTGCACCTGAATTTGTTGGCTTTAAGAACTTTACAAAAATGGTAGGCGATGAGACTTTTTGGATTTCATTGAAAAATACCTTTCTATACACAATAGGTGTTGTACCTTTGACTTTGGTCTGTTCACTTGGGTTAGCAATTCTATTGAATAAGAAAATCCGCGGCATCAAATTTTTCAGAACTGCATTTTTCTTTCCTTATGTTACTTCGTTGGTTGCAATCGCGGTAGTATGGAATATGCTGTTTCATCCAACAATGGGACCAATCAATCAATTTTTAAAAATATTTATAGAAAATCCTCCAGGTTGGACATCTAGTTCAGATTGGGCACTGACCGCAATCGTTATCGTTAGTGTATGGCGTGGAATGGGCTATTATATGATTTTATATTTGGCTGGTTTGCAGAGTGTACCTAAAGAATTATATGAAGCAGCTTCAATGGATGGGGCAAATAAATGGAAGCAATTTCTTAACGTCACTTTGCCATCATTACGGCCGACGACATTCTTTGTATCAATCATGTTAGTCATCAATTGTTTTAAAATATTTGATTTGGTTCAAGTGATGACTGCTGGGGGACCGGGACGTGCAACGAATGTTCTTGTTTATAACATTTATAACGAAGCATTTGTAAAGTTTAACTTTGGATATGCCTCAGCGATAGCGATGATTTTATTTATTATTGTTTTGGGTATTACAGTAATCCAATTTAAATGGAATCAACGACAAGAAAGAGTGTAAGGAGGGACTATAATGGAAAATGCACTTACTAAGGAAGAAACAAAAATCAAAAAGAATGCCAAAGAAAAAGTGACACTTAGCAGTATAGTGTTGATCATCGTGTTATCGATTTTAGCATTAGTGACATTGGTCCCTTTTATATGGATGCTTTCAGCGTCGTTCAAAACAAATAATGATGTATTTAGTGTACCAATCCAATGGATTCCCAAAACGTGGCATCCTGAAAATTATCAAGTGATTTGGGATAGAATTCCATTGCTGACATTTTTTAAGAATACTGCATTCTTAAGTATCGTCATTACCTTGATTCAATTGTTTACATCAAGTTTTGCAGCATATGGATTTTCAAAAATGAATTTTAAAGGTCGGGATCTATTATTCTTGACGTATATTGGTACGATTGCTATACCGTGGCAGTCTTATATGATTCCTCAGTTTATTATGATGAGGCAATTTGGACTGACAGACACATTATGGTCATTAGTTTTGTTGCAAGCGTTTAGTGCTTTTGGAGTATTTTTATTAAAGCAGTATTACAGCAGCATACCGGATTCTTTGTGTGAAAGCGCGCGAATCGATGGATTGAGCGAATGGGGAATTTATCGGAAAATCATATTACCTCTTACTAAACCAGCTTTGGCGAGTTTAACAATCATCACATTTGTAAATACGTGGAATGACTATATGGGACCATTCATCTATTTGTCTTCAACTGAAAACAAAACGATTCAGTTGGGATTGAAAATGTTTGTTGGTTTATACGATGCTGAATATGCATTGATTATGGCAGCATCTGTGGTATCAATTCTACCTGTAGGGATAGTATTTTTGGCTATGCAAAAGTATTTTGTTGAAGGTATTGCAACTTCTGGTATGAAAAACTGAGGTGAAAGCGGATGTTTACAAAACCAACATTTGATAACAATATCTATATGAAGGTATTCCAAATATTGTATACGGGATTGATTGCCAATCTTTGTTTTTGGGTAGCTATTTTCCCACTTTCGGTAGTGGCGCTCTTTTTGGCTATCAATCCAGGAAATATCTTTTGGTTTGCCGTGTCAAGTTTGTGGTTAGGCTCAGCCATGATTAGCTTGATTGCGTTTATTGATCAATGGATCAGAGAAAAAGACATTGCACCTGTCAAAACTTATTTTCGTTCCATGAAATCATTTGGTATAAAAGGCTTTTTGTATTGGCTGATTGGTTGGTCCGGAACAATGATCGCTATTGTTGATATGCGTGCATTCAGTTATATTTCTAATGGCCATTGGACTTACCCTTTCTTTTTGGTTTTAGCTTTCTTATCAATTGGCTTAAGTACCTATAGTTGGTATTTTCAAGTGAGGAATCCTCAAGCGCAAGTGAAAGCTGTATTGATGATGTCATTTTATTATCTAGTCAGGAAATGGTATTTCAGTTTGATCAATTTCGTTCTATTTGCTGTTCTAGTGGTTCTGATTTTTATCAAACCACAAATCGGTCTTCTGATTTCACCGATCTTATTGACTGGTTTGATTTATTTGAACCTCTATCAAACAGGACGGCCAAAAAGTAATTAGTCTTTTACTTTGAAAAACTGGACAATAGGCTTTTATGGGATAAGATATATGAGGACAATTTAAAGTGAACAACGAGAAACGAATGTCATGTATTTAAGTTGTATCGATTGAAACCAAACGAAGCATCAAGTACAATATGAAAAAGCGAGCCGCCAATTCAGGCGGCTTTTTTTGGAGGTGCACAATGACTGAAATCGTTTTAAGACCAATCACAGAAGGCAATCTCCCTGAGCTTTGGGCGGTGAGTTATGGCCCACTAGCTGATTTAGAATGGATGAAGTGGGATGGCCCATATTTTCAAGATCCAGTTTTGACATGGGAAGACTTTCGAACCGGGTTCGGCAAGAGTTGTATTGACAATCCATTGCGCAATGCCATCTATGCAGACAATCGTTTGGTTGGTATCGTGACGGCGTATTGGGAAGATAATGATCTTCGCCAGTGGTTGGAATTTGGGATTGCCATCTACGACCCGCAGCTTTGGAATCAAGGGGTAGGCAGTCAAGCAATCAAACAATGGGTCAGCTATTTATTTCAACGTACCCCCAATATTCAACGAATTGGCTACACCACATGGTCGGGAAATCATCGGATGATGAAGCTTGGTGAAAAGCTCGGCATGACCAAAGAAGCGCAGATTCGGAAAGTCCGGTTTTGGCAAGGACAGTATTATGATTCGATAAAATACGGGGTGTTGCGGGAAGAATGGCAACAAAAAAGATGATTCGATTGGATCGTCTTTTTTTATGGATATTTTAGAAATTGTTTACTCTTTGTTTATTTATTTTTGTTAGTATAAATGGTGTATGCATTCACTTTTTATTTCATCAGCAGTTAAAGGGAGATAACGCTCTGACCCCATGTAGTTAAAATCATCGGTAACGACCGAAAGAGCAAAGGAAAAGAGGCCAATACATGACGATTAAGCAACGGTTATACATCTCACATATCTTAATGATCATCGTGCCTGTGATCTTGAGCATCGTGGTATCCTCTTTGACTTTCTTTCTGGTTTGGCATTATTACTGGGGCGTTGATGAAGGTGCGATGGCCAAGAACACAGAGTTTCGTGTCCAATACGCGACGGTCGAAAGTCTTATCAGAAAATGGTCTGGTGATGAGGGAACCGACAAAATGATCAAACATGATGTGCGCCATTTCAAAAGAACAAGTTTGAGTGATGATATTGCCTTATTCGTCTATGATGGCGATGAATTGGTTGCTTCTGCAGGTGTGGTAAAAGACAAAAAGATGAAAGATGTCGCGTTGAGAGAACCGGGCGAACACAGTTACTTGAAAGACGAAACTTTTTTGAAAAGCTTTTATGTCAATCAGTATAAAGTGATTTTGGTCAATTCAAATTATTATAATGACTTATACTATAAGGATCCATTGTGGGATCGTGACTATCAAGCAACGTTAACATGGATCATAGGTGCGATAGTGATTGGTGTCATAGGCGTCATTATATTGACGAGCCGATATTTAACCCGCTACATGTTGAAAAGTATCACGCAACCGTTGACCTTGCTGACAGTAGGCTTTGAAGAAATTCGCGAGGGGAACTTGCGTTATCGGATATTTTATAGAGAAGAAGATGAATTTCTGTCTGTTGCCAGGGACTTTAACGGGATGGCGAGTCAGTTGAAACAAATGATGGATACGCAAAAAAAATTAGAGGGCAGCCGCCGTGAATTGATTGCTGGAATATCTCATGATTTACGCACGCCACTCACCTCGATCAAAGCCTATGTTGAAGGACTGGAGTTGGAAATTGCCAATACACCAGAAATGAAGGCCAAATATTATGAGATCATCAAGAAAAAAATTGCCGATCTCAATCAAATCATTGAGCAACTCTTTTTATTCTCAAAGCTGGATACCAATGAATTTCCTTTTAATATCGTAAAAACCAGCAATAAGAAGTTGATTGATGATTATGTGACACAAATTGCAGCGGAATATGCTGAAAAGGGCTTAACCATCTCCTTGTCTGTACCAGATATCGATGTGCTGCTCGCTGTTGATTCTGTACAATTCAGAACCGTGTTGACGAATATTTTTGAAAATGCCCGCAAGTATGTACCGCATAAGGATAAACGAGTCACTGTCAGTTATCGGATGGAAAAAAGGTATTTGATCTTATCAATCGTGGATAATGGGCCTGGTGTCGCACCAGAAAATTTAGAGAACTTATTTGAACTATTTTACCGGGACGACCATGCCCGCTCAAATCCAAGCAAAGGGAATGGTCTAGGACTTGCCATTTCCAAAAAAATCATTGAAGGATTCAATGGCAGTATTTGTGCCCACAATCAAGCAGATGGCGGTTTGGCAATCGTTATCGTCTTGCCAATCGAAGGAGGCGACCAATAGGATGTGTACCAACGTACTGATTATCGAGGATGATCAAGATATTTCAATGATCGAAAAAGATTTCTTGGAAATGGAAGGCTACCAAGTCTATATTGCAAACAATGGGCTCGAAGGGTACCAAGAGGCCCTCTCGCAAACCTATCAGCTGATTTTGTTAGATGTCATGTTACCGGGAATGGACGGGTATGAGATTTGCCGAAGGATTCGACAAAAAGTCGATATCCCGATCATTATGGTCACAGCAAAGTCTGAAGAGCTCGAAAAACTGCGGGGATTGGGGATAGGTGCAGATGACTATATCTCTAAGCCGTTTTCTCCGACGGAGTTGGTGGCGCGGGCCAAAGCCAATATTGCCCAATACAAACGAATCAAGGGTACGATGATGACTGAACCAAAAATCGAAGGGGAAATTGCTTTAGGCAATATTCGCATTAACTCACAAACCCATCGTGTATTTGTCGACAACATCGAGGTTGAATGTAAGCATCGAGAATACGAATTGCTGCTCTTCTTGATGGAACATCCAGAAATTGTGTTTAGCAAAGAACAATTATATGAAAAAATTTGGGGGATGGATGCGTTAGGCAATATCCGCACCGTTGCCGTGCATATCAATCGATTACGCGAACGGGTGGAGGAAGATCCAACCAACCCTAAATATATCCAAACTGTTTGGGGCGCAGGCTATCGCTTTCAAGCATAATATCGATCAAGTAAAGAGAGACGATTTTTGTCACAAAACAAACGACTGTTTTGTGACAAATGGTCTTTTTTTTATGCGAAAAAAAGCGCAATCGAATCACGGAAATGTTAGATTACAAAAATGTAAGCAGGTTAAAAAAAAGCTAATATTTGAAATAAAAAGTTTATAACCAGTTTAACAATTGTTTATCTTTTGGCGCTATTTAATTTATTCCTTCCCTCTAAAATGAATGTAGCAAAAAGGAGGAGTTTGGTGAAATCACGCACAAAAGATAGCCGAGTAAAGGGTATCAGTCTCTTTATCGCAAAGACACTTTTTTACTTTTGTATTTTCCTCTTACTGATCTATCTGTACCATTACAAAAATGTACAAGGTGGTACCTTTATCTACAATGAATTTTAGGAGGAAGCACGATGAAAGTGAATGCAATAATCGAAGCCATTGATACGTGGGCTGCTAATGCGCCTGACAGAGAAGTCTACCGAGAATCAGAGCGGGTGTATACGTATCATCAATTGGTGCATCGTGCCAACCAGTTGGCTCATTATTTTGAGGAAAACCTGACAACCAACAGCCCCATCGTTGTCTTTGGTGAATTGGAATTTGATATGTTGGTGGCTTTTTTGGCGGCATCTAAATCCGGCAGGGCATATATTCCAATCGAAACCACCACACCGCAAGAACGAATTGAGTTGATTCTGTCTGTTGCGCAACCTGAAATGATGGTGACGATCGGTGACTGGCAAGGTCCAACAGTCGATGTGAAGCAAGTCGACTTAGAGCAATTGCACGCCATCTATCAGGGACCATCCCAACGTTGGCAAAATGTCCCGCGATCAGAGGATGACACGTATTATATTATCTTTACCTCAGGAACGACTGGGGTACCCAAAGGGGTGCAGATCAGCCATAGCAATCTGTTGAGTTTTGTGAATTGGACGCTGTCAGATTTTGATTTGCAAACGGGTATGGCCTACTTGGCTCAAGCCCCTTATTCTTTTGATCTTTCGGTAATGGATCTGTATCCTGCGCTGACTTCAGGTGGCTGTTTGGTTCCACTAACGAAAGCAGTCGTCAATAATTTCAAGCAGTTGTTTCAAGTGTTACCAACATTGCCCATCAATGTGTGGGTCTCTACGCCATCATTTGTGAATATCTGTTTAATGGAACCGAACTTCGATCAATCTCATTTGCCGGGAATGACCCATTTCTTATTTTGCGGGGAAGAACTACCTAAAAAAACAGCACACGCATTATTGACGCGATTCCCGCAAGCCAAAATATTTAATACCTATGGCCCGACTGAAGCAACCGTAGCTATTTCTCAGGTCGAAATCACCGAGCAGATCTTAGCGGACTATTCGCGTGTACCAATCGGTTATATCAAAGAAGATACTGTCGTGTCGATCATGGAGGATGGGCAGCTGTTACACGCAGGGCAGCTGGGAGAAATCGTGATCAGCGGACCGAGTGTATCCAAAGGGTACCTAAACAATCCCGAGAAGACAGCTGCAGCATTCGTTACGATCGATGGGCAACCGGCCTATCGCACAGGCGATCGTGGTCAGCTGACGGAAGAGGGCCTGTTGCTTTACGAAGGACGCTTAGATTTTCAAATCAAGTTCCATGGCTATCGGATGGAATTAGAAGAGATTGATCACCATTTGTGTGAAAGCCCCTGGGTCAAAGAAGCAGTTGTCGTACCAAAGTATCGAGAAAACAAAGTCGAGCAATTGATTGCCTATGTTGTACCGGCAGACCACACCTTCGAGAAAGAATACCAATTGACCAAAGCCGTCAAAGCATCGATTGGTCAAACATTGATGGCTTACATGATTCCGCAAAAAATGGTTTATGTCCCACGATTGCCGCAAACAGCTAATGGCAAAATCGATCGCAAAACGTTGATTCATGAGGTGAACCCATCATGATGATTCCCCATATGATTCCATATGCAAATCCGGGGTATTTTTTATGGTTGTTAGTGGCAATGATCCCTATGGTTGTCCTCTTGCTTGTTAAAGGCGTACGATGGCAATGGTATCAAATCCTTGTGACCTGTGCTGTATTGTATGTGAGTTTTGGCGGTGCATTATGGCAACAAGGCGTGGCTTTGATTGGCTATGTCCTCTTTCAAACGCTTTTGGTCTATGGGTACCACAAATTAAGACAACAAAAAAACAGCAGTGGTCTTTTCTATGCAGCTGTTTGTCTAGCCATCCTGCCCCTTACGTTCGTGAAAGTCACACCGTTCATGACCGGGCATGGGTCGATCATGAATTTTTTAGGGATTTCCTATCTGACATTCAAGTCCGTTCAGCTGATCATGGAGATGCGTGACGGGATGGTCAAAACCTATCATCCTTGGCGGTATATCCAATTTTTACTATTCTTTCCTACGATTTCGTCAGGACCGATTGACCGGTATCGTCGATTTGAAAAAGACTTGCTGCATCCGCCATCTAAAGAAGACTATCTGGTTTATTTAGAAAAAGGTGTCAGCAAACTGATGCTCGGTTTATTGTATAAATTCATTTTGGGATACTTTTTCGGACAAGTATTGCTGCCGGTCGTTACCCGCGAGGCCCTTGACCATGGCTTCTTATCCTGGGGCATGTTGGGGTATATGTATGTTTACAGTTTATACTTGTTCTTTGACTTTGCCGGGTACAGCCTATTTGCCATTTCCATAAGCAATTTTATGGGGTATGACACACCGGCTAACTTCAATAAACCGTTCCTATCTCCAAATATCAAAGAATTTTGGAATCGATGGCATATGAGTCTATCGTTTTGGTTTAGAGATTATGTATATATGCGATTGATGTTCACTTTGCTCAAAAAGAAAGTCTTCAAAAGCCGCATCCTCGCCTCAAATGTCGGCTATTTTGCCCTCTTCCTCTTGATGGGTGTCTGGCATGGGCTGACATGGTATTACTTATTATATGGCGCGTATCACGCAAGTTTGATTTGTATCAATGATGCGTGGCTGCGCTGGAAAAAGAAACGTTCCCAACCGCTTCCATCTAATCGATGGACCAAGGCCCTTGGGATAGGGATTACTTTTCATGCCGTTTGTTTCAGTTTCTTGATTTTCTCAGGGATCTTGGCACAACTAGGGTGTAAATAATATAACTAAAAGGAGCATACAAATATGCATACAAATGAAGCAGTTGCCGCAATTTTAGCAGATATCACAGGTAGTGATGAAGTAAGAGAAAATACCGAGATCGACTTATTTGAGGAAGGGTTATTGGATTCTCTAGGCGCAGTGCAATTACTCGTAGAATTAGAAGGGCAGTTGGGGATTCAATTCCCTGTTTCAGAATTTGAGCGTACAGAATGGGCCACGCCAGCGAAAATCATGGCGAAAGTAGCTGCGTTAGAAACCATATGATCAAACAGCGATTAGGTATTATTTTCGGTCCCCTTATTTGTGCACTGGTGCTTTTGGCAGGACTGTTTCTTGGGCCCTGGAAGATCAACAGCCATAACCCTGCAACACTGGCTCATGCATCGACAGCCATGACCGATGCGGTTTTTCAAGGAGACACGATCAAAAATGAAGCCATAGCATCTGGGCAATATGTGCCTTTTTTCGGCTCATCAGAATTGAACCGAATCAGTTCCTTTCATCCCTCTGTCTTGGCACAAAAATACAACCGCGGCTACACGCCGTTTCTGCTGGGTGCAGCAGGGACCCAGTCCTTGACGCAATATAGCATCATTCGGTCAATGGCCAAAGAGTTGACTGGAAAAAAAGCGGTCTTCATTGTATCGCCGCAATGGTTCGTGCCCAAAGGCATCAAAGAGTCCTATTTTAACCACCATTACTCAGAACAACAGGTGTACGATTGGTTGATTGCGATGACGCATGTATCGGACACGGACGTATATTATGCCAATCGTTTGCTATCCTTTAGTAAAGTAGCAGAAGACAACTTGACCGCATCCGCCCTCAAAGAAGTGCGAGTCGGGCATTTGCCAACCGCTTGGCAAGTGACCCAGATGAAGCTGCAACTGCTGTTGTTGACAAGAGAAGACGATTTGTTCAGTGGGATTGGGTTGCAGCACAATTTGCAAGGCAAGATTGATCAAGCCGCTACTCTGTTGCCTGACAAGGATGATAGGGACCAATTGTATGCACTAGCCAATGAACAAGGACAACAAGAAACAAATAACAATACATTTGGTATCAAAAACAGCTTTTATAATGCGCACCTCAAAAATAAAATCGGCAAGATGGCAGGCTCACAAGCCGAGTGGGAGTATCGCTATGGACCAGAATATAGTGATTTTCAATTGGTTCTGAATGCTTTTGCTGAAAATAAGGTAGATGTCTTATTTATCATCCCGCCAATCAATCAAAAATGGATGGACTACACCGGATTGCCTCAATCCGTCTTAAGTGGGTTTGCCCAAAAAATTCGCCACCAATTGGAGAGTCAAGGATTCACATCGATCGATGATTTGTCTGATCAAGGGAATGTTGATTATTTTATGGAAGATACGATCCATTTGGGGTGGCAAGGATGGCTCACTGCTGATGCGCAAATCAAGACATTTCTTGAAGCGCCGCGTCAGGCACCCAGCTATAAAATCAATAATCAGTTCTTATCCAAAGAATGGCAAGAACAAGACCCGCTAGAATAAACAGCCAGGTCTAGGGAACGGAGGCAGTTGCGTACCAATGGCTAAGCACAGGAAACAACCATCACGCCTATCAAAATGCTTGATCGTACTTGATATCACAGTGATCATCGGCGGCGTGGCGATGCTGGTATACTTATTTTTAGTGCCCAGCCTTGCGTCGAAAGTCAGCAACATGTCGGCAAGTACACCAAGCGAGGCACAACCCACGACTGAAAGCATCCGTCAAAGCACCAGCGAAGAAGCCAATGAAAGCACCACCGAAAGTACGGTCGAAAAAAGCAATCATTCGGCTGCAGAGGATCGTTATTTGACAAGCAACCAAACCACCGTCACCGATGAAGGGGAGGACTTAGATCAGGTATTACAAGACAGTGGCTTTATTGGAAGTGCGTTGATCGTCAAAGCGGGGCAGATCATTCTTCATAAAGGCTATGGCTATGCAAACAAAGAAAAAGATGTGCGCAATCAACCAGACACCTTATTCAATATCGGTTCTATCCAAAAAGGCATGACCGGTGTATTGGTCATGCGCGCTGCGGCAGCAGGACAATTAGCCTTGTCTGACACATTGGCGAAGTATTATCCTGATATACCCAATGCCGACAATATTACGCTGCAACAGATGCTGCAAATGGCTTCAGGATTGAAATTGACTGAGAATCCTAGCGATCTTAGCACAGAAACGGATGTCCTGACCTGGGATGTGGCCCATACCGCAATGGACCAAAGCCAAGGGGTTTTTCATTATAGCCCCATCAATTACAATCTTTTGGCAGGCATCTTGACCAAAGTCACGGGTCAGAGCTATGCCTCCTTGTTTTCGGATTACTTTATCCAGCAGCAAGGATTCAGCCAAACACAACTCTTCACAACGTATCTGCAAGAAAAGCTACCCACAGCCAATTATAAAACAGAGGGTGAAGCGGATCCTTATGCGCAGGAAAATACCCTGAGTTACGCAACGCTTGCTTCAGAGATTGGTACGGGCAATGTCTATATGTCTGTGGGGGATCTATACCATTATTTCGATTGTTTGCTCCATGAAAAACTACTGAACAAGGAGCAGTTGACACAATTATGGACCCCCGTTTCTGGCAGTACGTATGCTGCAGGCTTCTATGACAAAGGAAATTATATCCGTGCCCATGGCGGCAAAGGGGGATTTGAGTCATATGGTTTGTTTAGTAAAGACAATCAATCAAGTGTGATTTTACTATCCAACCGTGGCCGCAAATCTGACGCCCAACTTATGGACACCCTCTATCACATGGTGACAGGTGTCGAAACAGCCTTTTAAGAAATACGCAAAAAACATGCGTGATATAGAAAATTTTCTATATCACGCATGTTTTTTTATTTATTTGTGGATCTGTGGGATCAAATCCGAGGCTTTCAAATTTATGGGCAATAGTTTATAATAATTCTAATGTAAGGATTAGAATAAATTGATCAAAGACGAGAATAGCGTTTGAAGTTCATTCTCAACTAGTCTAGAATAGTGAGAAAGAAAAGATAATGGAGGGAATAGAATGTCAGTTTTAGAAATCAAAAATCTACATGTTCAAATCGAAGACAAAAAGATTTTAAAAGGCGTTGACTTAGTACTGAAAACCGGAGAAATCCATGCCATCATGGGACCAAATGGAACAGGGAAATCTACTTTATCTGCTGCCATCATGGGAAACCCCAACTATGAAGTAACCGAAGGCGAAATTTTATTCGACGGTGAAAATGTGCTTGAGATGGAAGTAGATGAACGGGCACGTCTTGGCTTATTCTTAGCGATGCAATATCCAAGTGAAATTCCAGGTATCACCAATGCTGAATTCATGCGGGCAGCCATCAATGCCAAACGTGAGGAAGATGACAAAATATCTGTCATGGATTTCTTGAAAAAATTAGACCAAAAAATGGATCTCTTGAACATGCCGGAAGAAATGGCAGAACGCTATTTGAACGAAGGCTTCTCTGGCGGTGAAAAGAAACGGAATGAAATTTTGCAATTGTTGATGTTAGAACCAACTTTTGCCATTTTGGATGAGATCGATTCGGGATTAGATATCGATGCCTTGAAAGTTGTGGCGAAAGGGGTCAATGAAATGCGCGGCGAAGGTTTTGGTGCGTTGATCATTACCCATTACCAACGTTTGTTGAATTATATCACCCCTGATGTGGTGCATATCATGATGGAAGGCCGTGTTGTGATGACAGGTTCTGCTGATTTAGCGAAACGTTTAGAAGCAGAAGGCTATGCAGGAATCAGTAAAGAACTAGGGATCGACTACAAAGAAGAAGAAGCGTAAGGGGGCAAGGTAAATGGCAAAATTACATGATTATCTTGAACAAGTCAACGTTTTTTCTGCATTGAAAGAAGAACCAGAATGGATGTTGGAGATGCGTCAAGCAGCATTGGCAAAAGTCGATGAGCTGCCATTTCCAAAAATCGAGCGCGTCCGTTATGAACGTTGGCCATTATTTAATATCGATGAAGCAACACTTGCAGGCGAAGCAGCAGAAGCGTTAAATGCTGTGCCCGCCTTTGATGCAATGAACAGCCATCCAACGGTCGTTCAGTACGATCAAACAACGGTGTTTGAACAATTGCCGCAGCATTTGGCAGATCAAGGGGTCATCTTCACCGATTTATTTACTGCGATGCAAGAAGTACCTGAATTGGTCAACCAATACTATATGTCGAAAGCCGTCGCAGTCGACGAAGACAAAATGACGGCCGCTCATGCTGCTTTTATGAACAGCGGATTGTTCCTCTATGTACCGAAGAATGTGGTCATTGAAGAACCATTGGAGGCTATTTTCTATCATAATGGCAACAGCCAAGCGCATTTCTTCAAACATGTTTTGATTGTCGCTGATGAGCATAGCGAGTTCAGCTACTTGGAACGTTTCCAAACCAAGGGCGATCAAGCCAAAAAAATATCAGGCAATATCGTTGTAGAAGTCATCGCTAAAGCAGGGGCGAAAGTCAAGTTTTCAGCGATCGATCAATTAGGTGTCAATATCACCACCTACATGAATCGTCGTGGCTATGTCTTACGGGATGCGATGGTAGATTGGGCGATTGGCGTGATGAATGATGGCGATGTCGTAGCAGACTTTGATTCTGATCTAGTCGGCGAAGGCGCCCACTCTGAAGTTAAAGCCGTGGCCATCAGTGCTGGCCGTCAAACCCAAGGAATCGATACCCGTGTGACCAATAAAGCACCGCATTCTATCGGGCATATCTTGCAACATGGGGTCATTCGTGAACGAGGAGTCTTGACCTTCAACGGAATCGGCCACATCCTAAAAGGGGCGAAAGGTGCCGATGCACAACAAGAAAGTCGTGTCTTGATGCTGTCTGACCAAGCCCGCGGCGATGCCAATCCGATTCTTTTGATCGATGAGCATGAAGTCACAGCTGGTCATGCTGCCAGTGTTGGCCGGGTCGACCCAGAAGAAATGTACTATTTGATGAGCCGTGGCTTGCGTAAAGAAGATGCGGAACGTTTGGTGATCCGCGGTTTCCTAGGGTCTGTTTTGACAGCCATTCCAGTCAAAGAAGTCCAACAAGAATTGGTGGACGTTATTGAAGGGAAGTTGCTTGCATGATCGATAGCCATAAAGTGAAACACGCGTTTCCCATCTTGGATCAAATCGTCAACGATGAACCGTTGGTTTATCTAGACAATGCGGCAACCACACAAAAACCAGAGGTCGTTTTAGACGCAGTGGCCGCTTATTATCATCAAGACAATGCCAATGTCCACCGCGGGGTGCATACCTTAGCAGAACGGGCCACACAGTCTTATGAAGCAGCCAGAGAAAAAGTCCGCCAATTTATCCACGCCAAAAAAACGGCAGAAGTCCTTTTTACGAGAGGAACAACTACCGGTTTGAATTGGATCGCCCGTAGTTTCGGGGATCAATTTGTGCATGAAGGCGATGAAATCGTGATTTCCTATATGGAACATCACTCTAACATCATCCCCTGGCAACAATTGGCCAAACGCAAACAGGCGACTTTAAAATATATTCAATTGACGCCAGAAGGTACATTGGATATGGCAGATGCCAAAAAACAAATCACCGAAAAAACAGCGATTGTTTCGATTGCCCACGTGTCGAATGTCTTAGGTGTGATCAACCCAATCGCTGAACTAACCGCTTTGGCACATGCCAACCAAGCAGTGATGGTAGTGGATGGTGCCCAAGCGGTGCCGCATATGTCTGTTGATGTCCAAGCATTGGATTGCGATTTCTATGCCTTTTCTGGACACAAAATGTGTGGGCCGACCGGGACCGGTGTCTTATACGGCAAACGGACATGGCTTGAAAAGATGGAGCCTGTCGAGTTTGGTGGCGAAATGATTGATTTTGTCCACTTGCAAGAAAGCACATGGAAAGAGTTGCCTTGGAAATTTGAAGCAGGCACACCGAATATCGCCGGCGCGATTGGTTTAGGTGCTGCGGTGGATTATTTGCAAGAAATCGGCTTAGATGAGATCCATCAGCACGAAGCGGATATTGTTTCTTATGCGTTGCCCAAATTGCAAGCCATTGATGGATTGACGATTTACGGTCCACAAGAAGCCGCCAAACGTACGGGTGTGATTGCCTTCAATATCGACGGCATCCATCCCCATGATGTCGCAACTGCTTTAGACATGGAAGGCATCGCCGTAAGAGCGGGGCACCACTGTGCGCAGCCCCTCTTGCAGTACTTGCAAGTGCCGGCGACTGCACGGGCGAGCTTTTACCTGTATAATACAAGAGAGGACGCCGATCGCTTGGTTGACGCCATCAAGCTAACGAAGGAGTTTTTTCAACATGGCACTGACACGATTAGATAATTTATATCGACAAGTCATTCTAGATCATTCCAGTCATCCCCATCATCGAGGAACGCTAGGAGCATCTACGTATAAAGTCGAATTGAACAACCCAACCTGCGGCGACGTGATCCATTTGGAGCTGGCGGTTGAAGGAGAAACCATCAAAGATCTCGCCTTCACAGGTGAAGGCTGCTCCATCAGCACGGCCAGTGCATCCATGATGGGTGATGCGGTCATTGGCAAGACACTGACCGAAGCCGGAGAGTTGTCACAACTGTTCTCTGCACTGGTGCAAGGGCAAGAAGTCGCAACAAGCGACCGCCTCGGCGATGCATCCATGTTAGGCGGCGTAGCCAAATTTCCTGCACGAATCAAATGTGCGACCTTGGCATGGAAAGCATTGGAAAAAGCCATCAAAGATGACCAAGGCCAAGCAACTGCCGGTCAACTGCACCATCCCAATGACACCAATGACACGAGCCAATCACTAGACCAATAGACAAATAATCACCTAGTCACAAATCAAAGGAGTGAGAATCATGGGTGTACCTGAATTAGAAGAATATAAATTTGGCTTCCACGATGACGTACAACCAGTATTTAGTACTGGGAAAGGCTTGACTGAAGACATCGTTCGTGAAATCTCACGGGTCAAAGAAGAACCTGAATGGATGCTGGATTTCCGTTTGAAATCATTAGAAGCATTCAACAAGATGCCCATGCAAAACTGGGGACCAGATCTATCTGACATCGACTTCGATGCCATCAAATACTACCAAAAATCAAGTGATCGTCCCGCCCGGGATTGGGATGACGTACCAGATAAAATCAAAGAAACCTTCGAACGGATCGGGATTCCTGAAGCTGAGCGTGCTTATCTAGCCGGTGCTTCTGCGCAATACGAATCAGAGGTGGTTTATCACAACATGAAAGAAGAGTTTGAGAAATTGGGTATCATCTTTACCGATACGGATTCCGCATTGAAAGAATATCCTGAAATCTTCAAACAATACTTTTCTAAACTTGTGCCGCCAACCGATAATAAATTGGCAGCGTTGAACTCAGCCGTATGGTCTGGCGGTACCTTTATCTATGTACCAAAAGGTGTACGGGTCGATGTGCCATTGCAAACCTATTTCCGGATCAATGCCGAAAACACAGGTCAATTCGAGCGGACCTTGATCGTTGTAGACGAAGGCGCCAGCGTCCATTATGTGGAAGGCTGTACCGCTCCAACGTATTCAACCAATAGTCTACATGCGGCCATCGTAGAAATCTTTACCTTGAAAGATGCCTACTGCCGCTACACCACGATCCAAAACTGGTCAGACAATGTCTACAACCTTGTCACCAAACGCGCGAAAGCATTAGAAGGCGCAACCGTAGAATGGATCGATGGCAACCTAGGTGCCAAAACCACTATGAAATACCCAAGTGTCTACTTAGACGGCAAAGGTGCCCGCGGCACGATGTTGTCAATCGCCTTTGCAGGCGCCAACCAAGTCCAAGATACCGGTGCCAAAATGATCCACAACGCACCCAATACATCTAGCTCGATCGTCTCAAAATCAATTTCAAAAGACGGCGGCGCAGTGAACTATCGCGGACAAGTCACCTTCGGCAAGAAGAGCGCAGGCTCCATCTCGCATATCGAATGTGACACCATCATCATGGATGACCTATCGAAATCCGATACGATTCCATTTAATGAAATCCACAACAGCCAAGTGTCCTTAGAACACGAAGCCAAAGTCTCCAAAATCTCAGAAGAACAACTCTACTATCTGATGAGCCGCGGCTTAACAGAAGGAGAAGCAACCGAAATGATCGTCATGGGCTTCGTCGAACCATTTACGAAAGAACTGCCGATGGAATATGCGGTTGAGTTGAATCGGTTGATTAGTTATGAGATGGAAGGCAGTGTAGGTTAAAACCTAACTATAGGCTAAGAACGTTGATATTATAGCGTTCTTGGCTTTTTATTTGCCTTCAATCTCATAAATACTATCCGAAAAACTATCTATTTGTCAGAAACCTAAATAGTTTGCTAACTTCTGACTGGTGTTTTCTGCTTGTTGTGGTGAAACATGAGCGTAAATATTCATTGTGGCTTTTACATCCTTATGACCTAAGCGCTTCTGAACCTCATTAATCGTTGCGCCAGATTCAAACATAAGCGAACAAGCAGTATGGCGGAAACCATGAGGACTTATTCTTTTTAGAGTTAAGCCTTCTTTTTCTGCTTTGTCATAAATCCAATCAAGCCAATCGTTTACCACTTGCGGATAATATAAATCATTACTCATATTACTAAACATGAGCTGCTTTGCCTTTGAAGTATTAAACCCAAGTTTAAAATAATCTTCTTTTTGAATACTGAACCATTTTTGTAAAATTCGTATCGTTTCATCATCTAAGCTGATGGTGCGGTATGAATTTTTTGTTTTGGGGGTCTGTAAAACAACTTGATCGTATTCATCAATGGCTATTGTTTTACCGATTGTTAGTGTTTTGTTGAATATGTTCAAGTCTTTAATATACAGCCCTAACGCTTCTGATTTACGCATGCCAGTAATAGCAAGCAAACGGAAGAACGCATAGTATTTATAGTTATCAAGTGTTTTAACGAATGTCATAAACTCGTGTAATTCATCTTTACTATAAAAGTTAGGTTTCTTTTCCTCTTCTTTTTTGCGTGGAAGAATCGTCTTTTTCATGGGGTTACTTTCCATTAATTCCATGGATACGCCATAATTCATGACCTGAGCAGTAGCACGTCTTATATAGTGATATTGCTTGTATTTGTCGTGCCATTCGTTCACACATTTTTGACAAAAAGAAACGGTTATTTGGTCTAGTGTTAACTTGCCGAATTTTGGCAATACATGACCTTCAATAAACCGTCTATTGGTGGCGACTGTAGAAGATTTAACGCTTTTTCGGTGTTGTTCCAACCAATCGTCATACAGCTCTTGGAATGTGATTGTACGTTTCTTTTTAGAACCTTTTAGAATGCTTGCTTTCAATTTATCAAACTCAAGACTTGCTTCTGCTTTGGTGTCAAAACCCTTACGAGTGGTGACAATCTTTTTTTCTGTAATAGGATCAGTAGCAACATATCCACTGAATAACCATTTTCTTTTATTGTTTTTATCTTTGTATTGTTCAAATTTTGCCAATATTATTCCCTCCTGGTACTGCTGGGGGCAAGTGGTGGAGGTTAGTTTTCTATTTTTGGTATTTGCATGTCGCCTGGTATCTCTTTGAATTCTAATGAAGAAGAATATTTATCGTTTCCTTGAATTTTAGATTCTTTTTTAAAAGTATCAAAATTCAATAATATACCGAATCCTTTGTTTTTCTTTTCAACTTTAGCAATTAAAGGAATCCTAGTTTTTCTTCCCATGAGCCCAATATCGAAAAGTAAAAAATCTGAGAATGCAATTTCAGATTCCTTTTTCAATAGTCTGTATATTGAGAACCAAGAATTGAATATATTTTGCGCTAAAGTGATTGCAGCTTCTGTATTCAGATTACCTAGGAAAGTATTTATGTCGCTAATTTCAACTTTTTTCCCATTCTCATCAGCTCTATAAAATGCAATCAATAAAGTTGTTATTCTTTTCTCCTGTTTAAAAAGCAGGGGAGAAGATTGTCCTAAATTATCAATTGGGTACACAACGAAGCTAAACTTATCCCCTATTTTTTCATTTTCCATCAAAACTGCATCGTAGGGCAAAGTTTGAGAAGGCTTCACCTCGACAAAACCATCATCTCTAGATTCGAGCTCCCCATTTTCTGCTTTGACTAAGTTTTCCTTTGAAGTGATAGTTTTAAATATAAACAAATTTTTATTAATTTTGTCGCCTATTAACTCTTCTAAAGGTACTTTGAAATATTCCATCAGTTTCTCAAGAGTTTCAAACTGTACACCTCTAGATTCATTATTATACATAGCGGTAAGAGCTGGTCTGGAAATTTTCGTTTCTGAAGAAACTTTATTAATACTTAATTTTCTTTTATCCATTATTTTATCTAGTTTGAAATAGAGCATTATTTTCCCCTTTCTGAATGTCTACATTGCAGTTTTTTTCTAAAAATAGAATATATAGTTGACAGGTATTCGTTTCTGTTTTACTATGTATGTATAGTTTACAATATAAAATTATATGTGTAAACTAAATGTTCAAAAGAAGGAGTAAATGTTAATGAAGCTAGAAGTAGATTTAAGCCCGACTATCGAGCAACAACTAACGGAAGTTGCTAGTCGTGTATGGGCGGAAACAATGCAGCGTGAAGTTGAGAAACGGAATTATGGTGAGTGGATGGACTTGGAGACGACTTGTGATTATTTACAAGTATCACGATCCAACTTATCTAAATTTATTAAAGAATTGGATTTTCCAGTTTCTACCATTAATCAGACGAAGCGTTGCAATCGAAAAAGAGTAGATGAATGGATGGCACAATTTGAAATTTAATTAGTTGCTGGGGGCAAAAAGAAGGTAGGTTAGTCAAATGGTAGTCGCAATAGGATTTTTAAAGGAGGATAGAAATGCTGAAATTAGTTTGGATACCTAAGAAGTACAAGAATTTTTCTGTACGTGAAATTGTAGAAGAAGCAGAAAGTATTTTGAAAGAGTGTAAAGAAGCTGAAAAAGAGAATGCACGACTTTACGCTGATCTAATTGTTCTTCAAAATCAAATAGCTAATTTAACCGAAGAACAAGCAAGAAAAAATTTAGCGGTCATGATCCCATGGCTAGAAAGTCAGTTTCCAAGTTTAAAAGAAGTGGAGTAAAAAACTATGGATGGAGAAAAGGAAAAAAGCCTTTGCTGTAAAGAACTTTGGCGAGTTCAGCAAATGGCTACACGATAGGATATTCCCTATTATTTCTTTTCTCTATTATATCAATAATTGGATTGGAGATAAAGAAAAATGAACAGAAAATTAAAATTAATCATTGCGCTATGTGTCACTGTGTCAGCACTTCCTTCGATGGTGAAGGCACTCATTGCGCTACCGATCGTTGCAGCACTTGTAATCGAATTTGATGAATACGATTATAAAAACAAATTTGGAGGCATGGAATAATGGATAATTTAAAATCGGATGTACTTAAAACATTAGATTCTTTTAGTTTGGAAGATATTCAGCAAGCTATTGAAGAAGTGAACACGCAAAAAGGACGTGTGTGGTTTGGAAAAAGTTGCGATAACCTTCAGCAAGTTTTATATATTTTAGCAGAAAACGCCGAAAAAAAATTACTTGATAAAGAAGTCCATGATTTAAAACAAGCGCTAATTGATAAATATAAAAAAAATATGGACCATGCTTGCGCTAGTGCTAAGCTTTACAATATTTGGGTCTTTTACCACAACAAAGGCAAAGGGCAAGTTTTTGTAAGGGATGCGTTGTTAAAAGAACTATATGGGGAAGTGACGCAATGATTTATATAGGAAAAGTCCGACCATCCATCATGGAACCACCAATTGATAAAAGCATTATTCAATTCTTTTCAGAATATACACCGATTAAAGTTAATGTTTCTGATAATCCTGAAGAACAGAAGAAATTAAAAACGATTGTAATTGATGGGTTCATAGCTGGTGAAATGAAGGCCTTGATACGAAAAAATGAAAATTTAATCAATCGAGATTGCCTAATTTTAGATTTAGATGATGTGACCGTATCTGAAATTGATTTGATAGCTGCCATCAAACAAAAACTAGCCAAGTTTGCTTATGTTCTTTATCCAAGTGTTAGTCATGGGTTAAAAGGCGTACGCTATCGGTTAGTAATTCCACTGGATAAACCAGTGAATGAACAAGAGTACAAGCTACTGATTTACTTTTTTTCAAATAAAATACTGGATGGCATTATCCACAATGCGGATCAATCAAACCTCACTTGGTCGCAAATACAGTTACTACCAGTGTTGACACAATATTCTAAGCAAGAACAAATTATTGTCCATGGCGGAGAAAAATTATTTCCTATATCTGATGGCTTAGATGCCGCAAAACGTTGGCTGAAAGACTACAAGCAAGACACAGGAGGCGTAACTTCAAGAAAATTGTACAAAAACACAAGCCAATTCAAAAAAGGCGGGTCAAGATATAGGAATACAACTACTGAACTTTTCGAAAGCATTGTGTGCGGATGTGAAGAGGGAAATCGCAATAATCGCATTGCACAAATCACAGGGGGGTTGTTGGCAAGAGCAGTAGATGTAAAGGCAGTATTCGAATTAGTTAAAGTCGCCAATCAATATTTTACAGAACCACTATCCGAAAAAGAAGTGGAGGAAACATTCTATTCGATAGCGAAAAAGGAGTTGGGAGCCAATTGAGTGAAATTATTGAGTTACAAGAATTACAAAAAAAGAAGATTGGCGAAGAAAAGAAACTGCCTTATTGGATTTACACAGATGAAAAAGGAAACACTAAAGTAAATGCTTCTAAGTTAGGTTATGAAATTATGAACGAGATACCAATGATCCGAACAAATGGTTTGCTCTACGGTGCGAGGTTTGATAAAAAAACAGGATCATGGCGAATTGATAGTTTAAGCGACTTTTTAGACGGTTATATCACTGACAAATTGGAATCTTTCAATAAGTGGAGCCAGCAAAAACTAGGCGAAACAAAAAAGTTTATCATGATTAAGATTTTTGACCCGACTATGAAAGAAAATCCCTTTAACAATAGCAAGCCGTATCTGGCCAATTTTAAAAATGGAACTTACAACATTAAAACTGCCGAATTGAAACCGCACGATACTAAAGACTATATTCTTCAAAGTCATGATTATGTTGTAGATCCGAAATCAAATTTGAAGCCAGAGAAGGCAATCGAATGGCTGCGAGATTTGACTGGTGATGAAAAAAGCGCACAGCATTTAATGGAAATCATAGGATACTGTTTCTATCGAAGTTATGCACCTTTTCAAACCATAACGATTTTGCAAGGGAGCGGCGAGAATGGTAAATCCACTTTCTTAGATTTTCTAACAAAAGTCATCGGAAAGGACAATACCAGCAATATGACGCTTCAAGAATTAGGGAACAAACAGAATCGTTTTGCTGGTGCCAACCTATTTCAGAAAGAAGCCAATCTATTTGCGGATGTTGATTCCGAGTTTCTCAAGTCAACAGGATTACTCAAAGCCCTAACTGGTGGGGATCGTTTATCTGCTGAGTTTAAAGGAAAAGATCACTTTATGTTTGTGAATTTTGCGAAGTTGATATTTTCAGCCAATGAGTTGCCAGCGTTTAATGACTTCACACACGGCTTTGAGAGGCGCTTATATGTAGTTCCTTTTGATTGCGTGATAGACGAAAGCTTTAAAACTAAGCACGACTTGAAGGCCATTGAGAAAGAGATTCCACTATTCGCCACCTATTGCATAAGTATGTTTAAAGAAGCGCTAGACCGCAAAGAACTGACTGTATCAGACAAGATGAATCAAGCGAAAGATAAATGGTTGAAAGAATCGAATCATATCATGAGGTTCATTGAAGAAGTGTGCGAGGTTGACATGGAATCAAGTGAGGGAGATTCTTCTAAAATGATATACGAAGAATATAGAAATTTTTGTTTCAGGGAAAACCTCAAAGAACTATCTCAACCGAAGTTTACTAAGCAACTTGAAAAAATAGGGATTTATAAAAAGAACCCAAGAGTAGAAAATCAGCGAATGAAACGTTACATTCATTTGTTTTTGAAGCAATATATTTCGATCGAAGACTGAGTGTGTGTCTGGAAGAAGTGAAAAATACCGAACCATCCGAACCTGTTTTGGAAAACGTTGGTATAGCAGTGTTCTGAAGTCGAACCAACCAAAAAAAAAATCGAACCAACCCGAACCAGAATTTTCGAACAAATGAATAGGTACTTAATGGTTCGGTATGGTTCGGTTTAGGTACTTAGTGGTTCGATAATAAACAGCAGTGGAAATGTTGATAAATCAGGGTTTTGTACTAACGGTTCGGACGGTTCGGCTATATTTATCTAAGGAATACACACGCAAAGAAGATAGGAGTGAAAACACTGAAAACCAATAAAAATGAAAGAAAATACCCAATTTTAATCGCTTATGATACAGGATCACAATATGCAGTTTGGTGTCCGTATTGTTCGAAATGGCATTTTCACGGAAAGAAAGATGGAATGAGGGTGGCGCATTGCACTAACCCACACTCACCGTTTAAAAAAACTGGTTATATTATCAAGCTGGCCACAAGAAATGATTTGGATTTCAAAAGTCATAATCTCTATCCAAATGACTATCCAATGTTTGAGGAAAAATAAAAAATGAGCGGAGGCATGTAATGGAAGAACTTACGATTATTGAACAATCGGTACTTGAATTAATTCCGAGAGGGTTTGAAAGGAAAATTAAAGTGCCTGATATATGCTCTATTATTGATCTGGACGAACGAGACGTAAAAGCAGTTATTCAAATGCTGCGAGCAAAAGGAGTGCCTATTGTTTCTGTCAGAGGATATGAAGGCGGCATGTTCATTGCTACTAATGAAGCTGAACGGACTATTGGCCTTAAAGCGTTTAGAAACCAATTTAAGAGTATGGAACAAACAATCACGAATATCGAACAAGCAGATCTAAAAAACTGGCAAGAAACAATAAAAATTGCTAACTAAGGAGATGGAACGATGAACACAGACAAAGTATACGTTAACAAACCAACGAAAACGGTAGAACTTACACTACCAGAATATGGCGAAGTTATCCTGATCGTAAAAGATGGTCAAGTAGTCAGATATGAGACGAAAACAACAAATAAATTAGAATGAAAAAGTGTGTTAAAAGCTGATATATCAACGTTTTATAAAGATTTTATCGCTCAAATATGGTATAATAAAGACAACTAAATAATAATGTCTGATTAGGAAGAACCAACGGATATGAGACGAAAAAAGCCAGTAATATGGCAGACGTCTCGTGTCCGTTTTTTATTATTAGTTGTCCTTTGAAAACTTTATACTGCGGTTGCTGAAAAAGCCGTCCTAGATGATGACAATCCCAAGCTAGACCAACGATCAAAACCGCAACATAATAGAATACTGTTTTTTAGGAGGGAAGCATGGATAGTGAATACAATTTAAACCGCTATTTGAACATAGAGGCTTATATCAGAAAGCTGGAACAAGAAAAACGATTAATCAGGCAAGAACTTTATTGTCAAAGCCTATGCACAGGAATTGCCTATGATGAAATTGCTATCCATGCAAAAGCTCCCAAGATTGATTATTTAGTAGCAGATAACGTAGAAGCGTGTATGCTCATTGACAAGCGGATAGAGCGGTGGAAATTTAGGCACAAGCATTTTATGCACTTCTTAGATGAATTGCCTGTAACTGAACGTGAGAGCCTTTTAAAAGGGGTTGAAAGCCTATCTTTGAAACAGAAAGCACTCGATGAAATATACGAGATAGAAACAGCTATGGCGTTCAGATATGAATGGGAAGTTCCGCAAGAAAAGGTTGAATTAACAGACGATTTGTTTTCGAATATTGCACTAATGGCGGAGGTGTTTGGATAGTGGTTTATGATTATGACATTCGCCCAAAATGGATACTCACTCAATGGAAGGCCTTTGTGGTAAATAGAAATCATTTAAAAGAAGGGAATACAGCAGGATATGCTCGTTTGCTATTTACTGCTTTAAAAGAGCTGCCAAAAGAAGATGTTTTAATTCTTTCTGAGAAGTATTACGAAACTGAACAAGGTGCCAACTTTAGTTATATGCATAACGGTTATCGAACTTATATACCTATAACAGATAAGGTATTGGCTGACCGAAGAGGAATATCTGTTCTTGAATATCGAAAAATCAGGAGCAAGTCAGAGGCGAAATTACAGGCTATTCTCAATCGGTTGAGAAAAGAGTTTATTGAAATTGATGCTGACGAACTTGAGGAATACATTCTAGGCGTTGGGACTATTTATTTGAAGGATTATCAAATTATCGAGGGAAAGCGTGCGGATCCAGATTCTTATATCTTCACGCAAGATAGGTCCAAAGCGAAAAGATTCAAACAGGACTCTACACAGGGTCGCCAGCTAAAGATGTACCTTCGATTAAAGAAAATGGAACCTCGAGACGAGTATATAAAATTTATTGATATATGGTTTGACTGATTAAGCAGAAAGGAAAGTGTAAATGACTATTGTAGAGATTATGAAGACACGCAAAATCAAACAGAAGCATTTGTGTGAAGTCACAGGGTTAAGTCCTGAACAAGTGGAGAATGCTCTAAATGAGGATCGGGATGGACTGTTATCTGATAAGAAGAAGTTGGTTTTGCTTAAAGGCATTTGTACCGCTGAGTTTAAACGCAAAGCAATGCTCACCTTGGTAGCAAAGAATACAAACGGGTTAGATCCTGGTACTCGTAAGAAAGTAGAGGAGTTGGCAAATGAAAACAGAAGATGATTTCTTTAGCTATAGAGAATGGGAGAAATACCTTGAAGAACAACAAATGAAGCAAGAGCTGGAAGAAAACCCAGATGAAATTAAAAAGCTATCGTTATTCGAATTAAATAAGTTGATCGAGGAAGACAGTACAAATGAAATTGCCATCGAGCGCCGCAGAGAGTTGTTGGCTCAATATAAGAAAGAACGAGTAACACAAATCAAAGAACCTAAGAAAACAGTTGTAAGTAAACTCAAAGAAAAAATCAAAGGAGCGAATCAAGCATGACAGTAGAGTACACAGTAACCACACCAGAGGTAAAAGAATTAAAAGAGATCGATATCAATATCAATGAGTTGGAGAAAGAGTTAGATAGTCTGGTTGAAAAGAGAGAGAAGAATGCTTCAGCAAAAGGTAAGTATAGTCTAGAAACATTCAAGGCTAACAAAGAAGCGAATAAGGATATTGAAGATCTTGAGAAGGTTATTGCCGAGGCGTATCAAGAGCGTGCAGAGATTGCCGATAGTATCTATCTGAATTATATCAATCAGTTGAGAAATGAAACAAACCGAAAAGAAGCAGCGCTGTTATCTGAAACAAAAGAACTATTTGACAATAAGGGATTCGCTGAAGTAACTGTTTTATTGGGAACAGAAACCACTAGACTGCTTCAATTAAGTGGTCAGTTAATCAAATCGCATAACAGCTCAATGAAACAACTTATAGATGTGTTGGGCATTAAGAACAAAAACATATTGGAGAGAGTTCAACGAGAATACTATAAAGGAGGATATGGTTACTCCTCAGCCTTGGGTTCTTATTTCCATAATGTTAAACGATTAGTGAGTAACTACTTAGATGAAATCATTAGACTGAATGGCATGCCAAATAATAAATTTGAAATTAAAAAATAAATTAAATGATTAACGGTGTGGGATTGATTTATCCCCCCCGTTATTTTTATAAAAAATAAATTGGTTAGGAATCGGGGATGGAACTCCGAAAAACACACAGGACCATACACGGGAGGGGGGCAAACATTGAAAAAGAAAGAAGCAAGAATAGCGGCTGAGAAAGAAAGACTAACAACATTGATGGACGGAGTACCCAGTAGTAGCGCTGAAGTAGTCAAAGGTTTGATTGAGCGAGTTTCATTTATGAATGTTACTTTGTCAGAACTTGAAGAAGATATCAATAAAAATGGGTCTATTGAACTTTTCAAGAATGGCAGCCAAGAATTTTACAAAGAATCGGCTTCAGTCAAGACATATAACACGATGATCAATAGATATACTGCCGCAGTTAAAGAATTGCTTAGATTGGTAATTGAAAACGACCGTGGAAGACAAGGCGATCCTGATATGGATGAATTTATGAACTTTCTATCAAAAAGAGAATGATCGGGGGAAAAAAATGGATAGATTAGAATATTTGCGGGATAAGGCGGATAACATTTGGTATCAACACACATTAAAAACAGACTTGGGAAACTCTTTTGATTCAATTTTAAATTATAAAGAGTTGCTTCGGAAATTAAAACCAATCGAACGAGAGATAAGATTGATTCAGAAAAACAAAATTTCTAATCGAAAGTATATTAATAGCTATTGTTCATTGCTTTCTAAAAGGATGGAAATTTGTAAATTTTTAATCAGTGAGCTTCAAATAAGTATAAAAGTTGATGCAGATAAATACGATAAACTAATACAGGAAATGAAAGTAAAGCAAAATGATTTTGTTCTGATTAGGAGACAGGAGATGAATTTGAACCATGGCAAAAAATACTAAAGAATCTGATGTAGTCCTCAATTTTAGGATGAATGGTGAAGTTGCTTATTCAAAGACGATCAAAGAGATCAATAATGATATGAAGCTGGCAAAACTTGAATATCAAAATCAAGTATCTGCTATGGACAAGAATGCGAGTGCTACCGAAAAGTTAGCAGCAGCTAAACAAAAACTTGAAAAACAACTCGATATTTCAACTGCTAAAACGGAAGGTTTGCGAGAAGAGTACAAAAAAGCCGCTGAGGAAACAGGCGAGAATTCGGAAAAGACTAGAAAGTTATACGAGATGTTATTAAAGTCTGAAACTAGCGAAAATAATCTTCGTAAGGCATTAGAAAGCACTAATGATGCATTGGATGCGCAAGGAGATAAGGCATTAACGACTGCCGAGAAACTAGAAAAAATTGAAAAAGCTGGCGAGAAAATAAAAACCGCCGGCAAAGGATTGAGCGCTGCATTTACTGCACCAGTTGTAGGTATCGCAACGGCTGGCGCAAAAATGTATAGCGATCTATCTACCGCACAATCCCAAGTACAAGCGGCTTTTGGTCTAACAAAGAAAGAAGCGGAAAGCTTGAACCAATCGATTGAAGATGTTTTTACTTCTGGCATGGTTACAAGCATTGACGAATCAAAAACAGCAGTAATGGAATTGGCGAATCAGTTTCCAGATTTACGCAATGCGAGCGCTGAGACTATCACTGATATGACCAAGAAGTTTTTGGCTATTCAAACAACCTTAGATTCCGATATGACTGAAACTATGCGTGGTGTGAATGGTTTAATGGAGCAATTTGGTTTATCAAGCGAAGAAGCAATTGATTTAATCGCAAAAGCTGGACAGAATGGTCTGGATAAGACTGATGAACTAGGAGATAATCTGGCCGAGTATGCGACTAACTTCAAAGATGCTGGGTATTCAGCAGAAGACATGTTTGCAATCTTAGAAACAGGACTAGATTCGGGCGCATACAACCTTGATAAGGTGAATGACCTAGTAAAAGAGTTTGGCAATCGATTAGTTGGTGGAGATGTACAGACAGCAGTTGAAAGTCTTGGTGGTAATTTTGTTAATCTGTATAAACAGATTCAAGACGGAAATCTTTCTTCAAAAGATGCGTTCCAACTATTAGCTGGTGAAATCAGTAATCTAAACAGCGACCAAGAAAAAGCTACAGCGATCGCTGCACTATTTGGCTCTCAAGGTGAAGACGCTGGCATAAAAGTTGTAGAGGCAATGGGTCAAGCTAATGGAGCGCTTGAAGCTAACAAGGAAGCTTACGAAAACGCAAACGGTGCAGCAAAAGAATTGTCTGACGGTGTGGAAAAATCTGTCACGTATCAATCAGCCATGAATGAGTTGATGATGGCGGCTAAAGATGTCGGTGAGGAGCTGGCACCAACAATTAGTAGGGTGGCAGATGCAGTCAAAGAAGCAGCACAATGGTTTAGAGGTTTAGATGAAGATACAAAGAAAACTATTATGACTATTGCGGGTATAGCTGCAGTTGTTGGTCCTACATTGATTGCCTTTGGAACTATCGCTGGATCTATCACGAAAATAGCTTCAGCGGCTAGTGGATTCTTTGGCGTATGGATGAAAGGTGCTGAAATGTTGAGCCTTTCTGGCGGAGCTTTTACATTAGTTGTCGCTGGTATTGCCTTGCTTATAACAGGCTTGGTTCATGCTTATAACAACGTAGAATGGTTTAGGAACGGTGTGAACGCAGCGTTTCAAGGTATATCGGATGTCGCAGTTGAGGTATTCAAATTTATTGGGGGATACATTAGTGGAGTATTCGAAGGGATTTGGACAAATATTTCCAACGTATTCGAAGCTGGGAAACGCATATTCACTGGTTTTATTGATTTTATCACTGGAGTTTTCACAGGGGATTGGGGAAAAGCTTGGAATGGCGTTGTAAACATTTTTGGTGGTATCTTCGATGGAATTGTTGCGATTGCGAAAATGCCACTAAACAACATGATCGGACTGATCAACGGATTTATTCGAGGGCTGAATAAAATCAAGGTTCCTAAATGGGTACCTGGTGTTGGTGGTAAAACCTTCAGTATTGGAGAATTACCTTATCTAGCGAAAGGCGGTCATGTATTAAATGGCCAAGCGATCGTTGGTGAAGCTGGACCAGAATTGCTTACGAACAAAAACGGTAAGACAACTGTTACGCCACTATCAGATGCTGAGAAACGTGAGGGAATTAGTGGAAAATACAAAGGCAATATCACCGTTGAGCAACATAATCACTTTGGCCATGTCGATGCGAATAACCCAAGTGAACTGAATAAATTGAATAGGAATATATCTAGAGCCAGCAAACAAGCGCTTGGCGGAATAGGAGGATAAATACAAGGCACCTAGCTTATCGGCTGGGTGCCTTTTTTTGTTGCAAATAAAGTTTGAATTTCGTATGTGTAAAGATGTATTATGTAATTGAGAAAGTAAAGAAGTACAAGGAGGGATTTTTATGAAGATTGGCATGAGAAAACCAAGCATAAAGAAATCAATTTCCGCAAGGACTACAGGGAAAGCAAAAAGAGCAGTGAAAAAGTCTGTCAATCCATTGTACGGCAAAAAAGGGATGGGGTTTGTTAAATCACCTACCAAATCGGTAAAGAACAAAATTTATAAGAAAACTACATTTAGTTTTTGGGATTTGTTTAAGTGAATTAGTGTAAAAAGTCTAGTCAAAAAAACGGAGTTAATTATGACTTTAATTTCTATGAGTGTAAAAAAAAGAAAAAGCAGGCATTTTAATAAAATAGAACAGACTTTTAGAATGATGCCGAATTTTCAAGAACAACTAGGAAAATATATCTATTTCGAGATAATTGATTTCGATGATTTTTGGAAAAACTATCAAGAAATAGAAATGTTATATGATACGTTAGTAAAATGGAAAGATGTCAGAATTACAATATTTGGAAAAGAGATCCCTTTTAGATATAAAATATATTTTAGAGAGTTGGAATCTTATGTAAGAAATAACTATGCTTTCTTACCGTCGTCGGATTTTACAATTGAGGATAATCTTCCCATGAAATATGTTTTCTACGATTGGTGGGCTTGTTTTTTTGTTTTTATGGATAAAAAAGATACTTCAGCATATTATTTTTGTGATTGCCAAAAAAATGCCGTTATGGAAAGCATGAGATTATTTGATAATATGAGACTAAATTTCCCTGATTTTGTGTGTAAAGATTATGAAATATCTGATAGAAAAGAGAATTTTTTTGACGGGAAATTCAAAAAAAATCTTTGTTTTACTTGCAATGGTAGTTCATCTATTAGAAGTTTTTGTAACCGAATGTATGGTTCTAGATTTTTACAAGATTATGGGTGGTACGTATATAGCAGAGCTTACGAGAAAGGAATAAATCCATGGTGTGATAATGAGGGCTTGAGAGAAGTAGAAAATGAAGTTAGGGAAAATTATGGATACCATAAAATCGGGGAGAAATGGATAAGCGAAACTAAAATGTATACACTTATCAAAGAAATATTTCCAGAAGAAGAAGTTATTTTCCACTATAGGTCGGAATGGCTATCGTACTTAGAAATCGATGTCTATATTCCTAGATTAAAATTAGGTTTTGAATATCAAGGAAAGCAGCATTTTGAGCCTGTAAACTTCTTTGGTGGTGAAAGTAGTTTCAATATTCAACGTGCCAACGATAAGAAGAAAGAAAAAATTTGCAATGATAACGGAGTTAAGTTAATTAAAGTCAATTATTACGATCCGTTAACTAAAAGATTTATAAAACAATTGATTGCCCCCAGCTAAAAAAGCTATCTAAAAACTATCTATTTGTAAAAATAGTTGTGAATATATGGATTTTAGAAGATAACTTTTAGAGTTTTTTTGTTGATATAACAGCATTTGTGCGTATTAAGATAGAAAATCGTTAAATGGAAGGGTCAGTGGGGTAATAAATTTAAAGGGGTTGTGACATAAGTCCCTAACCAAAAAGCGTATGAAATGACGAAAAACCGTTCATTTCATGCGCTTTTTAGTTAAAAGAAATGAGCTCACCAACACTAAATGTTGTAGAGCTACTAAACAGAGCAATTGCTTTGGTTCTTTGTATATTCATATTTGTTGTCTCCTGCTAGATTTATTTTTTGAGAAATAAATCTAATAACTCTATTCAATAAGAGAGTAATTATTTTTTGAATAATATAAGCTAAAGTCTATAACACAACATAGGCTTTAGCTC
>NZ_NGKU01000001.1:541753-542965 GCF_002140915.1 Candidatus Enterococcus testudinis
ATTTAAACCAAGATATATAACTGGAAAAATGATATTTGAAGAAGATGTATCTTTCTCTTTTTCTGTATCATTAATATCATCAATTCTTCTAGTAACTAATCTAGGATTTACTCTGTCATTGTAATTATTGCTACCTATTTTGAATTGAATAGTTTTATTTTTAGAGTCTTGCAGAGATATAATAGCATGCTCTTTTTTTGTGACATCCGATTTAGACAGTTTGAAATGCTCGTTTACCTTAGACTCAAAATTTTTTCCTGAATATGTTAAAAGATTAATGAATTTTTTTTTTTTGGATTCTTCATCAGTAGTTAAGGTGTCCTTTTTATTAATTGTATCAAACTGACTTTTGGTAACACCAATTATAGCATTGGGATTAAACGAAAAACCTTGAGCAATCATACCTAATATCGTTGATTTCGCAGTTCCATTTTTCCCAACTAATAAGTTAAGATTTTTCCCTGGTACAAAATCTATATTATCTATTAGTCTGAAATCTGAGATACTCATTTTTGATATATAACTTTTTTGAGGATTTTTCCATTTTGCTTTTGCCATTTGATACAACTCCATTTCACCAACAATAATTATCTATCTACATTATACACGGATTAATGAAGTCTTGTACGAATATATTGAGTTGTTTTTTTGTTTGGGTGATTTATTAAAGCCTACATAATAAGAAATATCAACGGAGGGAAACCAATGCCTATTTTAAATTTAGAATGTATAAAAACGGACAAGATCAGAAAAAAATATTAGCACTGTTTACAAAAATGATAATGGAGAGAACATTCTTAAATTTGTTACTGAGAAAGGTATAAACTATTTAAATCTGTCTCTTATACACATCTAGATGTGTATAAGAGACAGGTTCGGGCAACACAAAAAATTCATTTTTAAGTTTACTAATATTATTAACAGTGTCAATCTTAAGTGGAAGTGCATCAGCACTTAGATTGAAAATATTTATTTTATTGTCAGTTGATCGAAGCGTTAGTTTAGTTTTCATGACATTTTCAATCAATGAAAGTGAATGTGTAGTACAGAAAACCTGAAAGCCATACTCTATAGACTGTCTCTTATACACATCTTGAATGTGTAGTACAGAAAACCTGAAAGCCATACTCTATAGATTTTTTATAAATAATATTTATCAGTTTATTTTGAGCTGCTGGATATAATGTAGCATCAATCTCATCTATTAACAAT
>NZ_NGKU01000001.1:543591-560866 GCF_002140915.1 Candidatus Enterococcus testudinis
GAGAAAGGTATAAACTATTTAAATATTAAATCTTGAAGTGAAAGAAATTTATGTGTATTTGTTCCAGCTTGCTATAATATTTTTCTTGCCAAAATCACAAAATTATCTTTGTGTTTTCAATTAAAATAATTCAAAATTAACTATAATTGGCAAAAATTAACGGAATAAAACAGTATTCACAAGAAAAATAGAATACTGTTATATCAGCGTTTAGAGTCCTTTATAACCTTCATAAAAAGCTAACTTTCTGCTGGGAGGGTCTGTGGGGTAACACCTGTTTTGAAGCTAGAAACCTTGATGTGTAAGGGCTATAGCTTTTTTATTTGCACTTGATCAATAAGAACTGATGAAAAAATATAAATGAAACCAAAACAGATGTCTAATAAATCTGTTTTGGTTTTTTGCATTCATCTAAATAAATACCTTATAAGTGTATATAAAGACTTCTCTAACTTAAACACTCCACCAATCAAACCCTTGCAAAAACAGCTCCTTGCTTTTTCTATACTAGTACTATATAGTACTAGTATGACAATTAATAAAACAGCAAACAAACAGCATGTGATTGACGTGGCGTCGCAATTATTTTTTGAACAAGGGTTTGTCTATACCAGCATGGATGAAATCGTCCGTGCGAGTAAGGTCTCTAAATCAAATGTCTATTACCACTTTGCAAATAAAGATGAGTTGCTATTGGCGGTAATTGATCATTGGATGGAAACATATCGGATGGAGTTAGAATCAGCTCTTTCTCGTGTCAAGTTAACAGTAGAAGAGAGAATCATCTTATTTCTATCTTCCCTTGCAACCGGTATCGAATCAAGAGGATATCAGGGTGGGTGTCCGTTCATCACATTATCGATTCAAGCACCAAATGAAGAAACCAAAGTCAAAGAAAAAATCACGGCATTTTTTGCACAACTCACGACAATCTGTGGGCAATTGATTCAAGAAGGGATTGAAAAAAACGAGTTTTCGACAACGCTTGATCCAAATGAAGTAGCCAATCTGTTTATCACCAACCTAGAAGGTGCTTTATTTCTGGCGGAGGTCAAAAAAGACAATCAAATCATCATAACAACAGCCAAGCAGTTGTTTACACTGCTTAGGTAGTCAGTCGTTAACGTACAATAAGAATGTACGCATTCTCTGATAGTATAGGTCAAAGAAATAACTATATTTGACCAATATGCTATCAGTTTTTTTATATATTAGATTAGTACTATTCAGTACTAAGGAGGGGTGGCATATGAAGGTATTGATAATCGGCGCAACTGGGTTTATTGGTAGTGAAATCGTAAGACAGCTTGCACTGCAAGATGTTGAGATGGTTCTATTGGTGAGACAAAAAGAAAAAGCAGCCAGTTTGAAGGCATGCAATCGTGGGATGATTCAATTGGTCCAGGGTGATATTACCCAGCCAAGTCTAGGATTGACGGATGAGGAGAAAGACATCGCCTTATCCTGCGATGCACTGATTCACTGCGGTGGGCCGATGGATATCACACTATCGAAAGAAGAAGCGCAACAATCTTTCTTACAAGGTGCCAAGCATGTGGCTACTTTTGCTGGGGAAATCCAGCGTAGAACGGGACTGAAACAGTTTATTCACATTGTTGGATATATGAGTCCATTTACAAATGAGGTATCTGTCTGGGAAGACCATGATGTCTTTACGCACATGCACCCCTTATTGATGGGTGATTCCTTTTATGAACAGATGAAATTTCAAGCGGATATTTATATGCGGCAAATTGCCTTACAAGAAAATTTTCCCCTAACGGTTATCAATCCGCCCACTGTAATCGGCAACAGGCAAACTGGTGATACAGCGCAGCTTACAGGATTTGGCTTATTTATAAAAATTATCCGAGGCGGGTATTTGCCGGTTATTCCCGGTGGCAAGACATACCGTTTGCCAGTCATTCACAATGATGTCTTTGCGGCATTTGTGATTGAAGCACTCTTTCACCAAAATCAATCAATGGCAACCTATACATTGGTTCAAAATCCGCCTGATGATAGATCACTGCCAGAAATGATGCGGGTGGTGACTGCTGCGATGCACATGACAGAACCGAAAATCGTTGTACCAATCTCTTTTCTAAAAACGATCATGACTCTAGGTGGGAGTCGTTACACTGGTGTAGCCAAAGAAAGTTTGCATTTTATCACAGATCGACACTTTGACAATCAGCAAGTGAAAACTGATTTCTCGCCTACCGTCATTGAGCAGCTCTTTGCTCCGCCGTCGTTGCCATTTGTGGTGGCGGATGTAGACCATAGATTGACCTTTGGGAACCAAGAAATTACGCCATATACGAGAACCATTATCGGTTTTGCTTGCGTGTATCAATTACAAGGAGAAGGAGACCCCATCGTATTGATCCATGGCTTATTCAGTGAGGGGGCAGACTTGTTTGCTTTGGGAATAGCATTGCATGAAACAAATAATCGACCCATTTGGATAGTCGATTTACCGGGCTTTGGCCGTTCACCCTTCCAACCAGATGATCAACTACTCAACCCGTATATTCAAACGATTGAACGCATTCAACAAGTCACGAAAGGGCAGGCAACTTTCATTGGGCACTCATTTGGTGCAGCACTTCTGTTACAAGCATCCGAAAAGCAGCTTTTTTCAGATCATCAGAACTTACTGCTGTTGCAGCCACCAGTGGGTAAAGCACGACTGACACCCCCGATTTGGTTGACAAAAGGTTTGTTAAAAAGTGCAAGTATGCACCAAATTGCCGCTTATTTTAGTAAACAAGGCCTTTTTCCAACAGACGATCATTCTTCAGCGTCTTATTTTTTGAAGTTAAAACGTAGCACAAAATCACCTAGAATCTTACGGACGAATATGACAATCAATAGGTATTTAAATAAAATGAACTTTCGAAAAACACTACAGCAGTCATTTTCAACTATTTGGGGTTCTGGGGATAAGCAGTATAACCGGCCGGAATATTTGTCTGTAAAAGAGACAGTACCCTATGGTCATTATTTTCCAATTAGTCATCCTGAGGAAACGGCTGCTAGTATTGACAGGGTGTTGAACCGAGAACCGGTAAAGGATCAGATTGGCAAAAATCATATTAGATTTTGAGTTACAGACCTATTTATTTATAAATGCTATCCACCCACACGTAAAATAACCACAAAAAAAATAGCAAACCAAAACCGGTCTGCTAGTTTTTCATTTTCTATCCCATAATACAAACTCTTTACTGTTGCACATCTAAATAAGAATAAGCCCGCATATCATACCGATTGCGACTGCGTGAATACTCAATTGGTGCGCCGTTCTTCTGATAAACGATTTGTTCGATTTCCAAAACCGGGTCATCAGACAAGCAGTTCAAATACTGTTGGTCGTAAGCAGCACTCTTGTCTGCAACGATTGTTCGATAAGCACCAGCAAACTGAATGCCTAACTCTTCTTTTACGTATTGATAAATTGACTGCTCTAAATGATGTCGATTGAGGTTGGGCACCAGATGGACGGGCATCATGGTATGCTCCAGAATAAATGGCTGGTCCTCTAGAATCCGTAAGCGGACGATCTTGTAGACGGGCTGACTTTCTGTGAGCATCAACTTTTCTTGTGTGGTTTGGTCGGGAAATTCAACTTGAAAATCAATGACTTTACTGGTCAACTTGCGGCCAGCTTTACGCATTTCTGTCGATAATCCTTCGTAAACAGTTAAAGCGGTCGTATCTTTCTTTAAGAAGGGATGATTCAATATTTTTGTGCCGGCACCTCTTTGGGAATAGACAAGTCCTTCCATCGCCAAAAGGCCGACGGCTTTTTTTATTGTCATTCTACTGACGCCAAATTCTGTGACTAAGTCTACCTGGTTCGGCAACAAACTGCCGGGTGGATAGGTTTGATTATTGATGCGTGTACGTAGGATAGTGGCAATTTCTTGATATTTTGGCATCTTATCACCTCCCAAGAAGTATAGCTGAAAATCGCCCGTTCGACAATCAGCAGCTTGTTTCTTTATGGTTATTATAGCCTAGTATATTGGTTTTTTGGATAGATCGAACCTAACTATAAAAGTATAGTTGGTACAAATGTTAATCTAGGTTGTAAAAAAGATTGGTTTGCTTAAAGAAAAGACTAGACATGAAAACGTTACCGTGCTATTCTTTACTAGAAATCGGTTTCAATATTTTGTAAGGGTTTGAAAGGGGAAAAAACAATGGATAAATTTATTGGATTTATGGAGAAGCATTTTATTCCGATTGCTTCTAGAATTGGCTCTCAAAGACATTTAGTTGCCATTCGGGATGGGTTTATTGTCACAATGCCGTTGATGATCTTAGGTTCATTTGGGGTATTGATCAACAATTTGCCGATTCCTGCATATATTGATTTTATGAATGGGATTTTCGGTGAGGGGACGTGGCAAGCGTTTGGGAACAACTTATCAGCAGGTACTTTTTCTATACTAGGACTTTTAATCGCTTTCACGGTATCGTATAATTTAGCTAAGAGCTACAATCAAGATGCTTTAGGTGCTGGTGCGATCTCTGTAGCAAGTTTCTTTGCTTTAGGCGCAATGGCTACAGGTCCTGATGGATTATTGACAGCTGCCGGATTGGGTTCTCAAGGATTATTCTTGGCATTGATCGTTGCAATTATTTCAACTGAGATCTTCCGTCGTTTGGCTGGCAATCCACGTTTGGTTATCAATATGCCTGATGGGGTGCCACCTGCAGTTTCTCGTTCATTTGCGGCTTTGTTCCCCGCAATGATCACTATTTCGATTTTTGCTTTGGTTACTGCAATTTTCCAAGCATTCGGTGTGACAAGTATCGTTCTGTCATTCTACGAGTTGGTACAACAACCATTCATGGGCTTGGCGAATTCCTATCCAGCTGCACTATTGCTAGGTTTTATCTCCGCTTTCTTATGGTTCTTTGGTTTGCATGGTGCAAATATCATCGATCCATTTATGCAAACAATCAACGTACCAGCAATCGAAGCCAACGCGAAAGCATTACAAGCGGGCACAGATTTGCCGTATATCGTCAACAAACCGTTCTTTGATTCTTTCGTCAACATCGGTGGTACTGGGGCAACATTGGGCTTGCTGATTGCGATTTTCTTAGTTGCACGTCACCATAAAGCTTATATGACTGTCGCAAAATTATCAGTCGCTCCAGGCATCTTTATGATCAATGAGCCAGTGATGTTTGGTCTGCCAGTTGTCTTGAACCCGATTTTGTTCATTCCATACGTGTTGACACCATTGGTTCTGGTCACTACAGCGTATTTCGCAACGTCCACCGGGCTTGTGCCTGCGGCTACCGTGATTGCACCATGGACGACACCACCGATCATCGGCGGTATTTTATCTACACAAAGTATTGCTGGCGGAATTTTGGCAGCAGTCAACTTGATTTTGTCGGTTGTGATTTACTTACCATTTGTGAAAATGGCGCAAATCCAAGAAACCCGTCGTGAAAAAAACGCGTAATTTACGCGTAAGATAAGAAAAGAAAAGAAATCAATCCATCACTACCGGCCGCGAACAACCATGTAACAGCGCACCGTATGGCGTAACAAGATCAGTATATGCGGGTGATGCACATGTTCGATGGCCGGTTCTTTTATAAAAAAATAGGATGTCGTTTTGGAGGTGGCAAAGATGCCGAAGTATTTGGAGATTGCAGATGAATTGCGTAAGAGAATCAAAGATGGGACGTATCCCAAAGATAGTTTTCTGCCATATCAAACAGAATTGGTCGAAGAGTTTGGCGTAAGCCGCATGACGATCAAGAATGCAGTCAATATCCTGATTATGGAAGGCTTGTTGCTGACAAAACGAGGTTCTGGCACCAAAGTATTGAATCATTCCTTTGCAGGCAAGGATACGTCATCCGTTACTGAATACAAAGGATTAAGTTACCAAATGAAGCAAGAAAAACGGCGCTTGACGAGTCAAGTCATCACCTTTGAGGTTTGCTTCCCAGATGAGCGGATCCAAGAGATGTTGCAAGTGACAGCTGAGCAACCCGTCTATCATGTGATTCGACTGCGTATTCTTGAAGACAATCCCTATATACTTGAGCACTCCTTTATGCCAGTTGACTTGGTCAGTGGGTTAACGAAGGACATTCTAGAAGACTCGGTTTATGAGTACATTCTTCAAGATTTGGGTTATCGGTTTGCTGGGGCGTATCGAACGTTTCAAGCAGCCAAAAGTGATCAATATGATCAAAGATACCTGGACTGTAAAGAGGACGATCCAGTATTGGAATTGGAGCAGATCATTTATTTGGAATCTGGCCGTCCAATCGATTATTCTTATAGTCGCAATCGCTATGATGTGAAAGGTTACTCGATGTTGGATATGAAACCGGATCTCATGCAAGGGTATAAAAAGTAGTTGAGGATTAAGCACATAGATTGATGAAAATTATAAAAACGTGTTAGGAGAGCGACGGCTTTCGTAACACGTTTTTTGTTTTCTCAGCGACGTGTCGTAGTTCTTCTTGTGTTTATTTCCTGTAAAATTGAACAACCCTCGTATACGGTTCAGTGAAAAAAAGGATTTTAAATGTAAAGGAACCTTTACACCTGTCCAAGTGTATGCTATATTACATGTAAAGGAAACTTGACAGGAGTGAAGAGATGTCTGTAGTCAATCGCGTGAGAACTATCCGTGAAAATATCGGCTTGTCGCAAGGTGAATTGGCAGAAATCGTGGGCGTTTCTAGGCAGACGATCAATGCAATTGAGACCAATAAATACAACCCATCCTTAGAACTAGCATTGCGTATTGCCTATTACTTCCGAATGCCAGTTGAGGATGTGTTCAAATTGACCGGGGGGAAAGCTAAATGAAATTTTTTCGTTCTGATATCATACAAAAAATCTTGCTATTGATCTGGACAGTCGGGAATTTAGTCGTGTTTGCTTGGTTAGGCAAGTGGTATGTTGGCCTGATCTTTCTCATTGTCTTTTATCTCATTCTGGCGTTGGTGCTTTGGTTGACACGCGGGGTTCGGCTTGGAAAAAAGACATATGATGAACGGCAACTAAAATTGAAAAGTAGAAGTTATGAATTAGGATTGACTGTTGGTGGTTTATTGTTGTTTCTGACACCCAATTACTTTGGCGGGAATAATCAGCTCGTTTTCTTTGTTGTGGGGCTTACGAGTATGACCATTTTTGGTTATCAAATCATCACGGATAGTTTGTTCGCATTCAATGAGTCCCCAAAAGAGAGATATGCTTCTTTAAGTATCTTGACTGGATTCGGCGCTGTGGGCCTGTTCTTATATATACGTGATACGATTATCGGTACACAATCTTTCTTCGCCAATGGTAGGATTGCAATCGATTCTGGATTTTGGTTGATTTTGGCCTGTTTTGTCGTTGGTTGCTTGGGATGGATTCGATTATATATGGATAAGAGAGAGCGTTTATAAAAGTTTGGGTTAAATCAGAGGATCAAAAAAGCTAAAATCATCCAAAAGATGGTTTTAGCTTTTTTGTGTAAAAACAAACAATTACCTCTTACGTCAACGTATGTTGATACCACTTATTCCCTCTAAATCGCAGCAAGAAAATCAGACCCCGAACGCCCCATTCAATGGTCATCACGACATAAATTCCTGTCAATCCATAACCCAAAACGATGCCTGCCAAGTATCCCATACCAATTCGGAAAATCCACATCGAAAGTAGCGAGGCGATGGTCGTGAAGTTGGCATCTCCGGCAGCACGCAGTGCAGCAGGCAAAATGAAGCCAATGCTCCAAGTTAGAAAGTGCATCACGATGGCAATCAAATAAAGCCTATAAATCGCTGGAACAATCACTGCCGGCGGATTGAACAGGCGCATCCCAAATGAAAAGAAAGGCAGCAGACTCAAATCGACGACCAGAAATGCCACCATTCCGGTCAATACTAAGGCTTTCGTAAACTTCTTGGCGTCTGCAATATTGTCCCGTCCAATGCTTTGTCCAACAATCGGTACAAGAGAAGTGGCCAATGCACTCGGAATGATTTCAGAAATTTGAATCCATGACGAAGCAATCGCGTTGGTTGCAATCACATTGGTTCCAAAACTAACGATCATTGTTTGGATGATGATTTTTCCACCGTTGAAAAACAATGATTCTGCAGCAAAGGGAATACTGATTTTCAAGACTTTGCTAATTACTTGCAGACGAATGTGCAGAAAGTCATCTTTCTTTAATAAAAAGAGACCGCGATTGATGCGCAAGGTGTAAACTGCAAACAGCATCCCAATCAGCCGTGAAATCAAGAGAGAACTGATCAAACCAATCATCCCCAACCCCAGCACATGTAAAAAAAGAATATTGAAGACAATATAGACAAAATTCATCAGCAACGACAATTTTAATGAGGACTTCGTGCGGCCAATCCCTCTCAAACTACCATTTGTTCCTTCTACTACTGCTTGCAATGGATATGAGGCCAATAACCCCAACAAATAAATCTTGGCATTCTCCAAAACCAGCGGTTCTGCTTGTCCGAATAGCAACTGCAAGATACCTTGGTGAAAAACAGCAATCAAAATACTGACTGAACAAGCCACAAAGACGGCACCGTAGACTGTGCCACTGCATACTTTGCTGAGTTGTTTGTGCTCCTTTTTGCCGAAATATTGTGCCATCAAGACCGTTCCACCCAATCCCACTGCAGTAAACGTGTTGACCAAAAAGAAATGCAAGCTGCCAACCATACTGACCGCACTAACTGCTTCTGTACCAGCGGAGCTGATCATCGCTGTATTGACAAAATTAAAACTCACAAGAAAAAATTGATCGAGAATCACGGGTAACACAAGTGCGAGGATAAACGGATAAGCAATATCTTGTCCGGAATAAACATTCTTTAGCCAATTGCCGCTGTGATGCAGTGCAGTTTTGATCATATTCAACGAGGACACACCCTTATATTTGATTTTGCACACGGTTTCATTTTTATGCTATCGTTTATGGTGGCTTGTGTCAATGTGAATTTGAAGGGGTACTTCTATTTTACTGAGAGAAAATTATCGTCATCTTCGAAGTGGCATATAAAGATGGTTGCTTGTTAAAACTACTATGAATGTTTATAATTATTTATATATTTTTAATATGAAATTTATTCAGTAGTGGGTGGAAGATTTGGATATTAAACTAAATGATATCTTTAACTTATCAGAAGAGAATTTAAAAAATATAAACTTCAAGTTAAATAAGAGCAATCAAATTGAGGATCCGATTTTTTTATTTTATACGAATAAACAAAGATTTGTAGAATATGTGAGTTGGAAAAAAGGTCATTATGATAAAAAAGCGCATTTTTCCAAGGATAGAGATTATGTCGGACATTTTGTCATGATGCCAAATAGTAAACATCAATGGTTGTTCGCGGGTATATTTGAAATTATCGGAGAGTACGCGAATTCTCAGGGAATTATTTATGAAGTGAAAGAAGTGGAAAAGTATAAGTGTTTTTCGGGAAGAGTTGTTGTTGACTATAAGAAAAAAAGAGGTTATCAAGGAACTAAATTTAAACCAGAAACTATGATTCAGGAAATGATTGTGGCCGAAATTCTACCTGATGTTTATGAGGGACTAGAATTCGAAGGGTATGATAATGTGAGCTTAACTTTCCGTGAGCTGAAAGGTCTTTATGCTGTTGAATCCCCTTCATGGAAAACCGCATTAGCATCTGTTAAAGGAATCTATGCTTTAACGGATAAGAGTAACGGCAAGCTTTATATAGGTAAAGCTGATGGGAATGAGATGATTTGGCAAAGGTGGGCATCTTATATATCGAGTTATCACGGTGGAGATGTTGCACTTAAAAATTTACTAGAAGAAAAGGGACAATACCATTTTGAACAATATTTCACATTTACATTGATTGAAATGTTTAGAAGTACGGTTGCTGATGACGTGATCAATCAGAGAGAGTCCTATTGGAAGCGTGTATTGGATACTAGAAAACATGGGTATAATTTGAATTAGTGAGGGATTATTAGCGGTTTATTTGTCTTTAGCGAATCTGCTTTATCAGATTCCATTGAATAAAACAGATAAGAAATTATTTGCTAAAGCACTAAAGAATAACCAACAATATTTAGATTCTGTGGGGATATCGAGTAAAGAATTTCATGCAAGTATTTTAGATTATGTCGAGTATGCCTTGGTTGAAAGATATGCAAACGGAGTTTAGAAACAAGTACTGATTGAAGAAATAATGTGTGAAAATCCCCACAAAAAGTGACCTGAACTATCACTTTTTGTGGGGATTTGGTTATACTCATCCAAACTTCTTATACAACGCCTCTGTCAACGTCTCAGAAAAATTGATTTGCTCTTTCTCCGCTTTCTTTGCTAACCATTCAGGTATCGTTACGTTTTTACGAATCGTTTTGTTTCCATGAATATAAGGCCTAGGATCTGCTTGGATCAAGGTCATAAAATCAGCAGTATCTTCCAAAATAATCGATCGAATATCGGAGGGCTCAGGTAATGTCAATTGTTTATCTATATAATAAGCAATCATGCTAGATAAACAATCTTTCGCTTCTACCATCGCTTCGTCTAACGAATCACCTTGTGTCCCACCGTTAAATTCTGGGAAGGTAACTGAATAGCCGTCTTCCTCAATGTGGAAGATGGCCGGATAGGTTTTTAACATTTGTATCGTCTCCTTTTTTAACCGAGTAACAATATTTATGTACTTGTGATCTGATTAAGAATAGTTTCTTTATAATTTGATTATACGGACTATGGTCAATTTGTTTTTTTTTGCTAAAACCATGTAACACGAATGTCTCAACAACGGAATTTCCTTCAAAAGAAAAAAAGAAAAAAAGAAAATGAATGCGTAAATCGGACGTATACGAACTGACTCCACCGCATACGGCTCAAAAAAAGACTGGTTTCCTAGAATCGGTGTTTATGTAGTTTTTTCAGGAGGTTGATGATATAATGAATTTGTAAAGGGGGAGTTGCGCTAACAACGCCCCTTATGACAGCACCGCTTAAAGAACGGTGACAAGAGATATTAACTAAAAAATAAGTCGATCTCTGCTAAAGTGACGGCTTATTTTTGTCGTTTTTAAGCAACTTTACGGTCAGACTGATCAAAGCAACGGTAAACATACCAAAGCCGAGGATGGTCTGAATCGTTTCGTATGCGGACAAAAGGCTTCTCCTTTCATAAGATTCTGTGCGTATGTTCATAAGCACCACCTTTTTTCAAGGAATCACCACCGTCATTAAACTTTACTGTCATAATCGATTATATCGCACAAATGATAGCTTTTTTATCTAAATTCATTAGGTGCAACCCTTTATTTGAAGAATTTATATAGATTTCCACCCTTGTTCGCTTGCAACCCCTTCCAAAATCCGCTACACTAATACCGAATAGAAACCAAAAAAAATAGGCACCTCATCACAGTACGGCAATACTGTTACGAGGCCCTGATCAGTCATGCCCTTAACACGGTTGACCAATCAAGTTGCCATAGTTGACGCCAAGGCATCAACGTGTTTATTGTACCTAAAAATACCTGTGATTTCTAGTAGCAGCATAGTGAAATCGGTATTTTATTTGGAAAATTTCACGGGATGCTAGACGCTTATTTTGCTATGTCAAAGGCATTGGACAATCTTGTCTGATGCCTTTTTTCTTGCGTTCCTTTCTGCGCAGAAGGTACGCAAGAAATAGCGGATATGCACTTATGAAAGGCTTCATGCGAGAGTAGGCAGTCATAGTTGACCATATAATCAAGTCGTAGTGAGCCTTCATGAGGGCAAATGGTGGAGACACTTCATTCCTAGGTCATGAAGATGGTAAGCCGGTGGTTTCTATTCGATATCGTTAGTGGCAGCAGGCAAGAATCCTGTATGCGCTTGTCGTAATGAGGTACCAACATGTGAAAAGCAATTAGAAAAAAGGAAGAAAAGGGGAAACGACCTATATGAAAACACGCAATGGACAAAGAACGATGAACTGTAAATGGCTGATAGGACTTTGGATGGTATGCGCACTGCTGTTTCTGACAGCATGCGGAGCTAGCGGTGAAGCAGAAAAGACGATTGGTATCGCGATGCCTTCAAAAGCATTAGAGCGTTGGGAAAAAGATGGAGACTATATGGTAGAGACATTCAAAGAACTTGGCTACCAGACGGATATCCAATATGCACAAGACCAAGTGCCTACTCAAGTATCACAGATTGAAAACATGATCACCAAAGGCGTTGACGTGATCGTTATTGCTTCAATTGATGGCGAAGCTTTGACAGATGTGGTGGAAAAAGCCAAAGGTCAAGATATCCCAGTCATCGCCTACGATCGATTGATCATGAATGCAGAGGGCATCGATTATTATGCAACATTTGATAACTTCGGTGTGGGCGTTTTGCAAGGGAATTATATAGTTGATTCGTTAGAATTAGATCATCAAGCAGGACCATTCAATATTGAACTGTTTGGCGGGGCACCCGATGACAACAACGCCCGTTTCTTCTATAACGGTGCGTTATCGGTGTTACAGCCTTATATTGATGCAGGAACCCTTATTGTCAAAAGCGGTCAAACGGAATTTAGCCGCATTGCAATTCAAAACTGGGATGGCGCAACGGCGCAAGCACGGATGGATAATTTGCTCAGTGGAAATTATACAGAAGATCAAGTAGACGCTGTATTGGCACCCAATGATGCTGTGGCGATGGGTATCGTATCTTCCTTGAGAAGTGTCGGCTATGGGTCTAACGACCGACCGATGCCTGTGATCACGGGGCAGGATGCTGAAACGGCCTCTGTAAAATCAATCATTGAAGGTGGACAATCCATGACGGTATTCAAAGATACGCAGCAATTAGCAGATGTTACCGCACAGATGGTGGATCAAATGTTAAAAGGGGAAGAAGTGACTGTCAATGATCATGAAACATATGACAACAATGTCAAAGTCGTTCCGACAAACTTATTGATTCCAATCGCCGTCGATATACAAAATTATCAAGAAATATTGATCGATAGTGGGTATTTGGCTGCATCAGATATTGAGTGATTGACCAACAAAGGCATGTCAGTTGAGATTGGATAGGAGGAAAAGCATGTCAGAATGTATCCTTGAAATGAGAAACATCACGAAAGTTTTTTCTGGTATTAAGGCGTTAAATTATGTGAATTTGCGCGTGAAACGTGGGGAGATCCATGCGCTATGCGGTGAAAATGGCGCAGGAAAATCAACCTTGATGAAAGTCCTGAGTGGCGTTTATCCAACTGGGGATTATGAAGGAGACATTGTTTTTGAAGATCAAGTATGTCAGTTTAAAGGCATCAAAGAAAGCGAAAAATTAGGCATCGTCATCATTCATCAAGAATTAGCATTGGTTCCGCAACTATCGATTGCCGAAAATATTTTTTTGGGGAATGAAATTGGTACGTACGGTGTGATTGATATTGATGAAACGATCAAACAAACAGACACCTTGTTAGAGAAGGTCGGCTTAGATGAACAACCCAGTACATTGATTACAAATATCGGGGTAGGCAAGCAACAACTTGTGGAGATCGCTAAAGCGATTACCAAGAATGTAAAGATATTGATTTTAGATGAGCCTACCGCAGCCCTCAATGAGAGTGATAGCGAAAACTTATTGCAATTATTGCTTGAATTTAAAAAACAAGGCATCACCTGTATTATTATTTCTCACAAATTAAATGAAGTGATGGCTGTGTCTGATGCGGTCACGATTATCCGAGATGGCAAAACGATTGAAACATTGTATGCCAAAAACGGAGAGTTGAGTGAGACCCGCATCATCAAAGGGATGGTTGGTAGAAGCTTGGATCATCGATACCCTGAATATGTTCCGAATATTGGCGAACCCTATTTTGAAGTCAGAAATTGGCATGTATTTCATCCAACACATACAGACCGCAAAATACTTGATGATATCAATCTCACAATCAGACGTGGAGAAATTGTTGGTATCGCAGGTTTAATGGGTTCAGGTCGAACAGAGCTTGCTCGAAGTATTTTTGGGAAAAGTTATGGCACAAAAATTACAGGACAATTAATTAAAGCAGGGCAAGAAATCCATTTATCGAATGTGAAAAAAGCAATCGATGAAGGGATTGCTTATGCTACCGAAGATCGAAAAGGGAATGGATTGGTATTGATTGAATCGATCACCGAAAATATGTCCCTAGCGAGTTTGAAGAACTGTTCGAGAGGGACTGTGATTGACGAAAATGAAGAAATCAAGCAGGCCGAATTGTATAAAGACAAAATGCGTATCAAAAGCCGCGATGTATTTCAAGAGGTTGAAAGCCTGAGTGGCGGCAATCAACAAAAAGTCGTCCTTGCCAAATGGTTGTTGTCTCAACCCGATGTTTTGTTTTTGGACGAACCAACTCGAGGAATCGATGTTGGGGCAAAATATGACATTTATTTGATCATTCAAGAAATGGCGAGAGCGGGGAAGGCTGTATGTATTATCTCCTCTGAATTGCCAGAGATTCTGGGTATGTGTGATCGTATCTATACGATGAACGAGGGACGGATCACGAGCGAAACTCTACGTGGAGAAGCAACACAAGAAACGTTGATGGAAAATATGACGAATAAGGTAGGTGTCTAAGGTTGGAGAAGAAAGAATATCAAATCAAAAATAGCATAGCAACAGAAAATGTGTCTGCGGTTATCAAAAAAGCCTTTCAGAAGTATAGCATGTATTTTTTCCTGATTATCATTATGATTGCTTTTCAGATTTTGAGTAACGGTGTCTTATTAAAGCCATTGAATATCACGAATATCATCTTGCAGAATAGCTATATTCTCATATTGGCCATCGGAATGGTGTTATTGGTCATTCTAGGAGATATTGATCTATCCGTCGGTTCGGTGGTAGCCTTTACAGGTGCGCTATCTGCAATTTTTACCATCAATATGGGCTTGCCGACGCCATTCGCCATTATCCTGTGTTTGCTAGTAGGTGCGGCAATTGGCGCCTTTCAGGGGTTTTGGATTGCATACGTGAAAGTGCCTGCTTTTATTGCGACATTGGCGGGGATGTTGATCTTTCGCGGGTTGACGATTGTGATTTTGGACGGTAAATCATTGTCTCCTTTTCCAGCTCAATTTCAAATGCTCAGTTCTGGTTTTATTCCGCCATTCACAGTAGTATCCGATTTAAAATTATCGACACTGATGATTGGTCTGATTTGTATATTGCTATTTACGTTGTTTATGATGAAGAATCGTAAGAAGAAAATCAGTTATGGCTTTCCAATAGAATCTACGCCTATTTTTGGGATGAAGCTTGGGTTGGTTATGCTGACGATCTCTTGGTTTACGTATATTCTGGCTAGTTATGAAGGCTTTCCAAATGTATTGCTTATCTTAGGTGTCCTTGTCATCCTCTATCACTTTATGGCAAATAGAACCACAGTTGGTCGTCACATCTATGCTACCGGCGGCAACGAAAAGGCCGCAGCCTTATCCGGTATCGATACAAGAAAAATCAAGTTTATCATGTTTGTAAATATGGGTGTTTTATCTGCGATTGCGGGACTGATATTCTCCGCTAGATTAAATGCTGCGACGGCAACAGCAGGCAATGGTTTTGAGCTAGATGCGATTGCTGCGTGCTACATTGGTGGTGCATCAGCTTATGGCGGAATCGGCACAGTCTTGGGTGCGATCATTGGTGGGTTGGTGATGGGCATCTTGAATAATGGAATGTCGCTCATGGGCATCGGTGTTGATTGGCAGCAAGCCATCAAGGGTGCGGTGTTGTTATTGGCGGTAGCTTTTGACATTTATAATAAAGGGAAGGGAGAGTAGGAGGTTTTAGGCTGAGGAGAACGGAAAAATAAAGTAAGAAAAAGTATTAAAGAAAGGAAGCTTGGGATAAGATAGTACAATTATACTTCTTGTCTTAGGCTTTTCATTGTTTTTAATGTATCAGTATCCAATTTTTATAAATCATTCTTTTATATATTTTAATTATATTAATTATCGCGATATTATTAATTTCCATGTGAGGAGTAGTTTCTATTTTTATATACGAAACACGCATCACTTAATTTCTTAAATCTTAAAAATGTATCATTATGGAGTTTTACGCATCAATCCTTAGAACAGATCCGCGAATTGTCAACTGAGGCAAGATTTTTTGTTGAATAAATGGTGAATGACTTTCTTCAATTCTTTTAATTAACGTTCTGACGGCTAAACTTCCCATATAATGCAAATCAGTCGCAACGTTTGTGATTGGCGATATAGCAGTTCTGGTAAATTCAGTATCATCAAAACACAGTAAACTTATGTCTTCAGGAATTGTGTAACCGGCAGACTGTAAAAAACTGTTTACCATAAATGCCAAACCAGAGTTGACACAAAACCATGCTTCAGGCATCTCTGGAATCTGTTTTAATTTATTGAATAGTGCACCTTGTGATTCTTCTATCTCCGTAATTTCAATCAAAGAATCAAAGGGGATTCCGTGATCTGACAGTGCTCGTTGATAGCCAATAAAACGTTCATAGTAGCTTGGCGAAAAGCGAATATCACCGATAAAACCAATTTGTTCATGATGGTTTTCTAATAATAAAGAAACTGCATCATAGGCACCATCCCTGTTATTTGTTAGAACAGAATCTGTCATTAATGTCGGTCCATGGTGGTCAACAAGAATAGTGGGAATACCTGAATGAATCAATTTCTCTAAGTAACAATCATCACTATGTGAGAGGACAATGATCCCATCGTAGTTTTCCAAATTTTTTGGTAAAGAAAATAGCCGAATATCTCGATCAGTAATGGTATAAGTTGACACTTGGTGATTTGAAGATTGTGCTTCGATAAAAATACTTTTAACGATCTCACCGAAAAAACTGGTCTGAGAAAAAGCGAATTCAGTTGCAATCAATAAGAAAGAGTGATGCATGACTTTTGCATTACTTTTTTTATATTTGTAACCTAATTCTTCTGCTTTTTTGCAAACTAAATCTTTTGTTTTTTGACTTACACCAGACTTGTTTCTCAAAGCTTGGGACACGGAATTTTTAGATATGCCAAGAGAATCGGCAATGAGTTGCATCGTCACTTTAGTCATAAAAAAGTTACCTCCAACGCATGTAGTTATTTTAGTATAGCATGTAATTACAAAATAAAAAGTAATTATTGTGTTTCCTTTTTCTGTAATTTATAATTTTTGTCAAGAAAGCGGTTTATATATCTAGTGAATTAAATATTTTTAATTAAATA
>NZ_NGKU01000001.1:560966-601570 GCF_002140915.1 Candidatus Enterococcus testudinis
CGGTTTATATATCTAGTGAATTAAATATTTTTAATTAAATAGAGATGTAAAATGCTTTTTATAAAAAAGGGGGATTTGAAGCATGAAAAAACTAATAGCTTGCATGTCATTTTTATTCGTTATTTTATTAAGTGCTTGTGGAGAAAGTGAAGAGGCTGCCGAAGTTTTAGAGACAGGGAAATTAGTCATTAATGGAGACTATGTTGTGCCGCCAACAGCCCACGGAAATCCGTATATAGGTGGATATATAGGTGGGGGTGCTGAACCATATCTACAAGAGCCATTATTTTCTTTCACACCTGTTGGAACGGATGGTGAAAATTTTAAACCACGCTTAGCCGATAACTATCAAATAGATGGTAATCGAATCACTGTTCAATTAAAAAAAGGTCTCAAATGGAATGACGGCACTGAGTTAACCGTAGACGATGTCTTAACTAGCTATCAAATGTGGATTGGGAAAAAGCAATTATGGGAATTCTTAGAAGACATTGAACCAATTTCAGATGATACATTAATCTTTCACTTTAAAAATGAAAGTGAATTAATGATGAACTTATTGGTAGATGTCAAAATTTCAGCAAAAACAGATGCCTATGGTGCTTTTGCTGAACGATATCAAGAGGTTGCGGATAATGAGCGAGAGTGGCATGACGAAACCAATACATTTTGGTATTCCGAAGCGGGCAATGAAAAATTGCAAAAAATCAACGAAGAATTAGAGGAACACATGCCTGAAATTACTGATATGGTTGGTTCTGGAGCATTTGCTATCAGTAATTTATCCACCAGTGAAGCAGTACTTACACGAAATGATCATTTTTATACTGATACAGGAATTGATGAATTGACGATTATTCGTGCAGTCACCCCAGAAGTTGCTGCTAATAGCATGATTGATGGTACTTTAGATATGCATAGTGGTGGAATGACAGAAGATTTAATTAAACAAGTTGAAACCAAGTTGCCTTTCTTCCAAGAGTTTTATTTGCCGGAGTATTCTCAAATGTCTGTGGTATTTAATATCACGCAGAAGTTTGCTGAAGAAAGAGCTTTTAGAGAAGCGATTGCTTATTTAGTAAATCCAGATGAAATTTTACCATTGGCAGAAGTAGGAAGTATGGAGAGTGAGAACAGCAGCTCAGGATTGCCAGTATCATTACAGAAAGTTTTTGGTCTGGAAGACTGGGCGGTACAAACGCTAGATGCTAGGACATACAATGTGGATAAAGCAGAAGAAGTGTTATTAGCTGCTGACTGGAAAAAAGAAAATGGGTCATGGATAGATGCACAAGGCAATAAAGTGGCTTTCGATTTTTCTTGCAATAATGGATGGGGCTCAGCTTTGCTACCAGGTGAAGCAATAGTCAATGAACTCAATAATTTTGGTTTTGACGTTACATTTTTACCAATGGAAGGCGCTTCTTATGATGCATATCTTAGAAATGGGGAACATACGGTAGCGATTGAATTCGCACCGCCGTCTAATATGCTGTATGCAAATCCATATGGAACCTATGAGCAATTATATAAAGGTCGAAGCTGGTTGTTTGGTTTAACAACAGAAGAAACAGGTCAACTTTTCTTAGAAGATCATGCTGGTGGACAGATTGACGTGATTGGTTTGACGAACAAACTCTTTGATAGTAAAGAGGAAACATTTATTGAGGTAACGAAAGAGTTGATGACTGTCACTGATCACAATATTCTCTTTATACCATATTTAGAAAAAGGATTTCCTGTCCGTGTTTTAAATGAAGCCATCAATTTTGATATAGAGCCTCATGCATTGATTCAAGATCCTAGGTTTATAGGTGTGGGTGAGACAATGTTTTCTTCTTTGATTTCTGAAGAAACGATGAAAGAAAGTATGACAACAACTGTTGAATAGCCACTAACTAGTGAAACTAGGTGACGGAACAGTAGTTACCTAGTTTCATTAATATAGAACACGAGACATTCATTCCGCAATTTAAATTGAAAGGATGAAACCATGAAAAAAAAGCTAGCAAATGTCTTTATTACGATTGCGGCAGGCGTCTTTATGACATTTTTAATCATTAAAATCATGCCAGGTGACCCTGTAATGATTTTGGCGAATGAGCTTCGAAGTTCCCTAGGCATTTCCGAAGCTGATGCAATCAATCGTGCGGTTGCTATGTTGAACTATGATCCATCACAACCGCTTGTCCAACAAATTGGGCATTTTATCGCACATCTGATTCGTGGAGATTTGGGCACGTCTATACGTTTTCGAACACCTGTATTGGATATTGTTTTAAGTGCATTACCGTGGACCCTCTTTTCAGCTGGAACTGCTACTGTTTTATCCTATCTTGCGGGTACTCAAATAGGGTTATTTGTTGCATGGTCGAAAAACAAAAAAATCAATGCGGTGACGGAAATGCTGACTTCGATGATTGGCTCTTTTCCAGATTACGTTATCGGTTTTTTCCTAGTATCGATTTTCGCTGTTCAATTGACATGGTTACCTAGTCGGGGAGCTTATGCTTCACGCGTTGTGGTTGGTTTCAATGGACCATTTATCTGGAGTGTTGTTATTCATGGGATATTACCAATTGCTGCGATTTTCATTGTATATTTAGCAAACTGGATTTTAAATATGCGTGGAAGTGCAATGAACGTTATGCATCAAGAATATATTAAGTATGCAAGAGCTCGTGGTTTAAGCGATAAAGTTATTCGCGGAAAATATGTAGGTAAAAACGCCAGATTGCCGATGATTACGACACTAGGAACAACATTTGGCATGCTTCTTGGCGGAGCACCATTGATTGAAAATATTTTTTCTTATCCTGGTCTTGGCTATTACCTTAATACAGCCATAGCAGTGAGAGATATCCCGCTGATGCAAGGTATGTTCTTTATGATTATTGTAACTGTTGTGGGTGCGAATTTTATTGTGGATAGTCTGTATGGGATTTTGGATCCTAGATTAAGAAGGGGGAAATAATGTTGGATGAGCTGAAGCGTTTTATTAGAGTTATTTTAGCCAATAGACAAGCGGCCTTCGGTTTTTATGTCCTCCTAGTATTGATCGGATTTGCTGTGTTCGGAGAATGGTTGATCGGAGATCTCCCAGCAGATTATGCCAATCGCTTGCAAGGTCCTTCATGGAATCATTGGTTAGGGACAGATTTCACTGGAAGGGATACTCTTTATCAATTCATTTTAGGAACCAAAGATGTCATTATGATTGCTGCCTGTGCTGGATTCTTCTCTATTTTGATTGGCGTACTTGTAGGTATTTTCTCAGGCTATATTGGCGGTATTGTCGACAAAATTTTAATGTTAATCACAAATGTAGTGTTAACGATTCCTTCTTTCCCAGTATTGATGGCATTGTCATTAGTTATTAGTGCTGGAAATGTTTTGGCCTTCGGGTTTTTACTGGCTATTTGGAATTGGGCTGGATTGGCAAGAAGTATTCGAAGTCAAGTCATGACATTGAGAAACAGTGATTATATATTAGCTAGTCAAATGTTGGGGATGAGTAATAAATATATTGTTTTTCAAGATATTTTCCCGAGTATTGTTCCTTTCATTGTCATCAATTTTGTGTTGATCATGCGTGCATCTGTACTTGCTTCAGTTGGTCTGATGCTGCTTGGTTTAGCACCATTTAAAGGTGAGCACTGGGGAATCATGTTGAATCTAGCGATGACAAAGACAGGCGCGATGTTTGGTTCCTCTGCATGGATCTATTTGCTGACGCCTATTGTCGGAATAGTTATCTTTCAATCGTCATGCTTCATGTTTGCCAAAGGTTTGGAAGATGCATTCAACCCTAGGATCAGGAGTGAAATGAATGGATAAAATTATCGAAGCCAATCATATGACCGTATGCTTTAATTTGAAAAAAGGAAAAGAATTACGACCATTAAAAGCAATAGAAGATGTTTCTATAGCCATTGAACGTGGCGAGATTTTAGGTATTATCGGGGAAAGTGGTAGTGGGAAATCAACGTTGGCTTTCGCAATATTAAACTTGATTGATACACCAGGAGAAATTATTGATGGCGAAGTTTGTTATATTGATGGTGAAAAAAAGCAAGTGGATTTACTAACATTAAGTCTAAAAGACGAAATGGCCTATCGTTGGCAAGAAGTGGCTACAGTTTTTCAGGCAGCACAAAGTGCATTAAATCCGATTATCACAGTCGAAGAACATTTTATTGAAACCTATGCAGCCCATGTTAAGGAATGGCAAAAAGATCAACTGCTGGCTCATATTACGGAATTGATTGAATATGTAAGGTTGGACAAAAGTGTTTTGAAAATGTATCCATTTGAGTTAAGCGGGGGAATGAAGCAACGTGTTTTGATTGCACTAAGCTTATTACTAGATCCAAAGGTCATCATTCTTGATGAACCGACGACAGCACTAGATGTAATTACACAATGGTACATCTTAGAAATATTAAGAAAAATCAATCGCGAAAAAGGAATTACCATTATTTTCCTCACACACGATATCTCCATCGTTAGTTCTATGGTGGATCGAATCGCAGTCATGTATGCAGGACAAATTGTTGAAATCGGTCCAGTTGGTGAAGTTGCACAGTACCCAGGGCATCCCTATACGCAAGCTTTATTAGAGGCAATTCCCAACTTAGAAGACTCAATCGAAACTAGACAATCAATTAGAGGTGCTACTTTCAATATGTTAGAAGCTGATGGCACTTGCCGGTTTAAATCACGGTGTTCATTGGCCAGAAAAATCAATTGTGAAGGACTATCAAGTCAATGCAATCAATTATTCTCGGTATCAAATAATCACTTTGCTCGATGTGCCCATGCAAATGAAATGCGAGGGGTGAGTCATGATGAATAATTTGCTCGAAATCAGCCAATTATATAAGTCCTTTTCAAATCATGGAGAAATGATTTTGAGGGGAATCAATTTGACGATTAAAGAAGGAGAAAGTGTGGCAGTCGTTGGGGAGAGCGGTTGCGGTAAAACGACCTTAGGAAAGGTAATCGTTGATATCCATCAGCCTACTAGTGGGACCGTCAGCTATCGTGGCAAAAACATTCGTGAGATGAACAAAAAAGAATATCGTGAATATCGCTTGAAAGTTCAGATGGTACAACAAGACTCCTTTGCCGCACTCAATCCTTACAAGACAATTTATCAATCTTTAAAAGCGCCAATCGTCGCGCACAAAATCGTTAAAAGTGAACAAGAAGCACGCAAAACAGTTTCAGCATTACTTGAGGACGTCGGTTTAACGCCTACGTCACATTTTATAGACAAATATCCACATCAATTAAGTGGGGGACAAAGACAACGAATCTTGATTGCCCGAGCGATTTCGGTAAAACCGGAAATTATCGTCGCTGATGAGCCGGTTTCTATGGTAGATGTATCCTTAAGAATTTCTTTGTTGAAACTTCTACGAAAAATGAATGAAAAATACGGTATTTCTTTTGTATATATTACTCATGACTTAGCTACAGCAAGGTATATTTCGGATGATGGTAAGTTAATTGTTATGTACTTAGGTGAGATTGTTGAATTAGCAGATATAACCGAAGCAACAAGTAATCCATTGCATCCATACTTCAGAGCCTTGATAGCAGCAGTGCCAAAAGGAATCAACATTGGTCATCAGCAAATGCCAGCATTACCGCTGAAAGGGGTCGATATTCCCAATATCAAGCAACTGCCCAAAGGCTGTATTTTTCATCCTCGCTGTATTTATGCGAAAGAAACCTGTAGTCAAAATAAACCACTGTTAAGGAATTGTAATAACACGGAAGTTGCCTGTTTCTTTGCCGAGGAGATCGACAATCTTCAACAAGAAAATGAAATAGGCCATCCAGTATAATCAAATTGAAAAAAGGAGCACAAAATGATTCAAATAAACGAACTATTAGAAAAACATCGAATCCATTCTAATCGATTTACTCCAAAAAAACTTACCTTCATAGGTGTGGGAGACAAAGATGTCTACAATATAACCGCATCATTCACATTCAATGATCACGAACTTCTTGCTGGTCGGATCGAATCTCGCCATGATGAACAGTCGGTGATTGGTTTTTTTGAAGAAGAGAAAGAAAATATTTGGGTGATGGTGCCAGATGCAATTTGTTTACCATTACAAGATCCCTTTGTCACTTTCATAGATAATCAATTGATTATAGGTGGAGTCGAAGTCCATTTTGAAGAGAGCAAAGCCCACTGGCGGACAGTTTTTTATCGGTTAATCACAATTAGTGAAGTGGAAAAAGTATTCACTGGACCTTGGGGAATGAAAGATTTGCGTATAAAGCAATTAAATAATGGTCAAATTCTTGTTTTAACACGTCCACAAGGAGACAAGGGCGGTCGAGGTAAAATGGGTGCTTGCATAGTTGATCATTTAGGACAATTAACAATTAAAGCGATAGATCATGCACCGCTACTGGAAAATCAGTTTTCAGATGAAGAATGGGGTGGTGCAAATGAGATCCATTGCATAGATGATAAAGTGTTTGTTTTGGGTCATGCCGCAAAGTTTGATGATTTTGGTAACCGCCATTATTATGCGCTGACATTTGAACTAAAAGTGCCATCATTTGAAATTAGATCACCAAAAATTATTGCCGAAAGAAAAGATTTTGCTGAAGGTCCCGCTAAAAGAGAAGATCTTTATGACGTTGTTTTTAGTGGAGGTATAGAGATCAAAGATGATGAGGCAATGCTTTTTGCAGGTATCAGTGACGCTGGTGCACAAAAAATAAAAATAGAAAACCCGTTTAGATAGAGGATACCTATATGAAAATTGAACGTTTTGAAGAAAACCCATTAATTACACCAACGGATGTAATGCCGTTACATGAAGGGTATGAGGTCATTGGAGCATTTAATGGGGGTGTAGCTGAATACAATGATGAGGTGATTTTGTTGTTACGCGTTGCAGAGCGACCTATTTCAGAAGATCCTTCTATCATTAAAGCGCCTGTATATAATACGTTGACAAAGACTATGGATATTATTTCATTTGATATAAATGATCATGCCTACGATTTTGAAGATCCTAGAATGATTCGTAAAAAAGACAAGCTCGATAGTTTTGTTTATCTAACCTCATTATCTTATATCCGGATTGCACGAAGTAAAGATGGGCATCATTTTACAATTGACGATGAAGCTTTCCTTTATCCTTTTAATAACTATCAGACCTATGGTATCGAGGATGCACGCTGTACAAAAATCGAAGACAATTATTATATCAATTTTAGTTCTGTATCTCCTGTAGGTGTCTGTGACTCATTGGTGATGACCAAAGACTTTAAAACCTATGAAGACTTAGGGAATATCTTTGCACCTGAAAACAAAGATGTATTGATTTTCCCAGAAAAAATCAATGGAAATTATTATGCATTACACAGGCCATCATTGAAAAGTATTGGAAACTATGATATTTGGATTGCTTCTTCCCCAGATTTGCAAAGCTGGGGTAACCACCAGCACCTATTAGGTATTAGGGAACAAAGTTGGGAAAACGGACGGATTGGAGGAGGTCTTGTACCAATTAAAACAGCACAAGGTTGGTTGGTTATTTATCATGGTGCGACTCCGGAACATCGCTACTGTATGGGGGCAGCTTTGTTAGACTTAGCTGATCCCACAATCGTTTTGAAGCGAAGTAAGAAACCAATTATGGAGCCAGATGCACTGTATGAAAAAAATGGTTTTTTTGGTGATGTTGTGTTTGGTTGCGGCGGTATTGTTGAAGGGGATAAACTGACCATGTACTACGGGGTAGCTGACACGTCTATGGCAGGGTGCACCCTATCAATTAAAGAAATCCTACGCCAACTTGATGAGGAATAATTATGATGTGGAAAGATAAATTTGAAGAGTGGCAATTAAATCAAACATTGGCTGCTAGATACAAAGAACAGCTCGCATCCTTAGTGAATGATAAAGACAAAGAAGAGCATTTTGATGGATACTTGTCTTTTGGAACCGGTGGTATGCGAGGAGAGCTAGGTGTTGGCACCAATCGAATCAATGAGTATACGATCAAACGTGTTGCACTTGGACTAGCAAAATATGTTATTGAATCAAATGGAAAAGAGAAAGGTGTTGTTATATCTTACGATAATCGTCATTTTTCGAAAGAGTTTGCTGAGTGGACAGCATGTGTTTTGGCTAGTTATGATATCAAAGTTTTTTTGTCTGATCAATTGCGACCAACACCAGAATTGTCATTTATGGTGCGATTATTTCAGGCGTTTGCAGGGGTTATGATTACGGCAAGCCATAATCCCAAGGAATATAATGGATTTAAAGTATACGGAGCAGATGGGGGACAAATCACGTTAGAAACGGCAGACAGACTAGCAGCTATTTTAGCAACCATGACCAATGAATTAGCTATCCAAACCGACTCGCTGCCAAATTATCTATTGTCAAAACAAATTCAATATGTTGGGGAAGAAATGGATGAACAGTACCTAAGAAACATAACAGAAGTCATCCAAAATAAACAACAAGTTAAACAATCTGGCGGGGGATTATCTATTGTGTATACGCCCTTGCATGGTGCTGGAAACCAATTGATGCAAAAAGCCCTTGAGCACGTAGGTTTTTCTCAGGTACATGTTGTTGCAGAACAGTCAGTACCTGATCCTAATTTCTCGACTGTTCTTTCACCAAATCCAGAAGATCCAAATGCTTTTGAATTGGCAATAAAAGCTGCGAATAGTTATGAAGGGAAAATTATATTTGCGACGGATCCTGATGCAGATAGACTAGGTGCAGTGGTGATGAGAGAAGGAAAACCTAATTTATTGAATGGTAACCAGATAGGTGTTTTATTGCTCGATTATCTCATTAAAGAAAAGCAACGTCAGGGACATTCACTGACTGACTATTTTATTGCTAAAACAATTGTTACTTCTGATTTAGGGGAGAAAATTGCGAATCAATATGGAATAGAAACCAGAAATACTCTGACAGGATTTAAATTTATTGGTGAACAAATCCAACAATCCGAAGAGAAACAGGATAAAGAGTTCCTACTAGGATACGAAGAGAGCTATGGCTACTTGATTGCACCATTTGTGAGAGATAAAGATGCGATTCAATCTGCCGTACTGCTTGCTGAAATTGCATTAGATTGCAAGTTGAATAATCAAGATTTAATTGATCGTTTGGATAGGATAGCGGAAGAATTTGGCTATTATCAAGAATATTTAGAAACGGTTTCGTTTACCGGGAAAGATGGACTGAAGGCAATGAATCAACAACTTGAATTTTTTCGGACTCATCCTTTTGAAAAATTAGGTTCATTTCAGTTATTATCGAAAGAAGACTATCTTGTTTCAGAAAGTTGTGATTCTTCAGGTTTGATCACACCACTGAGCTTACCGAAATCTAATGTTTTGAAATATCGATTTACTGATGGATCATGGATTTGTCTAAGGCCTTCAGGGACTGAACCCAAGTTTAAAATCTATTACTCTGTCAATGCGAAGACGGAAGAAGCATCTAGGAATAATTTATCACAATTGAAAGATGCTTTTAGTTATTTGATTGAGAAATCTGATAGTATATATTAAATATCTAAAAAAGAATGGGGGAAGTGATAGTCATCGCTTTCCCCATTCTTTTTGACAAATCCCCCCAACTGTCCAATTCTCAAAAAATCACAAAGGTTATCATTTGAAGTATTTCACCCTAAGGACTACGATGAATCCGTAAGTTGAACAAAACATCTAAACACGAAGGAGCGAAATCACATGAAGAAAAAAATGATCTTACTGGGTATCGGCTTAGGTATCGTTGCGGCAGGTGCTGGATATTTGGCGAAGAAGACCGGTTTTTTTGAGGATGATGCTTGGTTATATGATGAATATGATTCAACATTGAACTAGCCAGAAGTAGTGGACGAACGATTAGGAGGAAGCACAATGCAAAAGAAAAAAGCAATCATGATCGGTGCAGGATTATCCAATATGGCAGCAGCTGTTTACCTGATTCAAGAAGGCCATTGGCAAGGCGACCAAATCACTTTTTATTCACTCGATGACCATGGATCAAATGATGGGGCACCAACTGAAGATGTCGCAGATGAATACTGGAATAAACATCACCCAATGGAGAATCAAAAAGGTTATGTGGCCCGCGGTGGCCGGATGTTAAATTATCGCACCTATGTTGATTTGATGGACTTGTTGGATCGGATTCCCTCTGCGACTGAACCCAACATGACGGCTGCCGAGGACACCCGCGATTTCGATGCCAAGCATCGGACGTTTGATAAAGCACGGTTGTTGGAAGGTGGGAAAGGGATTATTGATGGCGGTCATTTAGGGCTGAATAACAAAAGCCGCATGCTGTTGACACAGATGATCATGATGCCAGATTCAGAGGAAGAAAAACTCGACAATGTGACAATTGCTGAATATTTCAAGGAAGATCCGGCATTCTTTGAATCAAACTTTTGGTTTATGTGGGAAACGACCTTTGCATTTCGGACCCGTAGTTCAGCGCAAGAATTGCGTCGGTACATGCATCAAATGGTCTATGAATTTACCCAAATCGAACATTTAGTCGGTGTCAATCGGACCCGCTACAATCAATATGAAAGTATTATGCTGCCGTTGATCAATTATTTGAAAGAGCAAGGTTGTCACATCGTGTTGGATCGATTGGTGACGGATTGGGCATTTAAAGAAACTGCGATGCAAGATGAAATCACGGTCACTGGTTTGCACATGCGCAATGTAAAGACCAATACGGATGAATTTGTTTCAGTAGACGAAGATACGGCGGTCATCTTTACCAATGGATCCATCACAGATTCAGCAACATTGGGAGATTTCGACACACCAGCGGCTGAAAACATGGATTATGGTGCAGCGTCAAGCTTGTGGAAAAAGGCTGCTGAACGTTTTTACAACGTTGGTAATCCAGACAAATTCTTTGCTGATCGTGATGCCAGTGAGTGGGTCAGTTTTACGTTGACGACCAAAGATCATTTGCTGCTGAATGAAATCACACGCATTACCACTCAAGAACCAGGCAATGCGTTGAACTCGTTTATTTCAACTACACCTATCACAGCTTTGAATCAAAAAGACGTCAACATGTCGATCGTGGTTCATCATCAACCGCATTTTACCAGTCAAAAACCAAATGAAACCGTGATTTGGGGCTACTTCTTATATCCGCGACGGATTGGCGAGTTTGTCAATAAAGCGTATATAGAAATGAATGGGAAAGAAATGGTTCAAGAGTTGATTGGTCAGTTATCAAAAGTGGATCCAGGACCAGGGAATATCCGTGAGAAGGAAGCGCTGATCATGGAGAGTGTTATCAACAATATCCCTGTGTATATGCCTTATGCTTCAGCCTTATTTAACAATCGCGCCAAAAGTGATCGGCCAAAAGTGATCCCAGCTCATGCAACCAACTTGGCATTTACCGGTGAGTTTGTTGAACAACCGTATCAAATGATTTTCACAGAACAAAGTGCTGTTCGCTCAGGAGAAATCGCCGCATTTCATTTTGCGGGTATCCCCATGTCACGCTTGGTACCAACACCACGATATGACAAAGATTTGAAGACGTTGGCGCGGGCAGCTAAGAAAATGTTCGCTTGATCTAATGACATGACATCACACAAAAAAGCTGCTTCCTTTATCCTGTAATAAAAGGGTGCAGCTTTTTTGGTATAGATGATTTTGCAAACAATAAAACAACTGTGTGGGTAAGTTTTCTGGAATATGTCAGCTAATTTATAACAGTAAATTATTTTCATATAGAACTCAGAATCAGACGAATCGTGTTTTGATACCAAATGAAATTGTCAAAGACGCCTCTTCGACAGACATTCCATTGTTACAAATTCCCCGATGAAATAACACTGATCGTTTTTACTCCCCAGCAAGCGCTATTGTTTCTATACCAAGGATACATAACTTAAGGTATACTTGGTTTGAAATGTGACGAAATGTACCTTAAATAAAAGGAGTAGCAACATGAAAAGTAATGAAGTAATCAAGGTGTTACGTGAAGAGCGGGGCTTCACGATTGCTCGATTGGCTGAAGGAATCATGAGCCGAGAAACGCTGAACAAATTTGAACTAAGAGGCACATCCATGTCTTCGGAAAAACTGACTCAGATTCTCTCTAAATTGAATGTGACCTATGAAGAATATCTCAATCGTTTGGATATGCCTAGCATGGATAGCAAAAAAGTCTACGACCGTCTATTTAGACAAGCGCTAATGCATCCCAATGAGGTGAAGTATCAGGCGTTGTTGCAGCAGTTATCCGAGCAGTATGCGGAGACCGAAGATGTCTTTTTTCAAATCAAAATAGAACAGTTTACGATAGAATACAATTATATGAAGCATCATACCTTGGCGGGGAGTCAGTCTGGCATCGACTACATCACCGACTATTTAAACAGTATTGATACGTGGGGAAAATTTGAGATTTCAATTTTTGGCAGTTGTATGTTTGCCTTTTCGAATGACTATATCTATGGAAATTTGAATCGATTGAATCGCCGGATCCATACATTTATCAAAGAGTCGCCGATCCACAGCGATTTCTCTCACATTTTATTGAATGCATTGATTTTGTTGGTGGCGATTCGCAAGGATTATACGTATGGACCTAAATTGTTGGCACAACTGTTTGAATACACGGATGATCCCAACTATATGTATGAAAAGATTTGCGGCAATATTTTTAGTAAAGTGATCGAAAAGAAAGACCAATTTACGATCAGTGATGTCGAAAAAGAGCGATCGATTTTGACCTATCTGGGTTATGAAGATGTAGCAAAAGGTATTGAAGAAGTGTTAGTCGCTCATAATTGTTGATACACACGCAATACAGCCCAACATGCCAGTGAAGAATGGTATGTTGGGCTATTTTTTTTCGAGTAACTGATTTATGATGCTTTTTGCAAGGCACGCTTCTTGGTGTAGCGGCGATGCAGCTGTTTCATCCATTTTTCAATAAAACGGTGCATATAGGTAGCATAATTCAAGAGGGCAATCAGTAAAATCATATTGATATAGGTGGTGTTGCCTAGATTGAATAGGTTTTGGCCAATAATCAAGGCGACAAAGTAGAAAAATTGTGTACAAAAGAAAATCGTCGTCCGATAGTGGTTGATTGGCGGATAGACTTTTCTTTGCAGCAGCCGATAGTTCCAAGCTGTAAAAATAATACTCATGATCGATAGGGCTTGTGTGCTGCTATTGAACCAGTATCCCACATTAATGATCAACAAGGTGCCAATCGAAATCGTGAGCGCCGTTGGAAAGGCGTTTTGGAAAATCGTTGTCATGAAATCCCCTTTGATCCGCTTGAAATCAGGTTCAAAGTTCAAGAAGAATGTAGGAATGCCGACAAAGCAGGCATTGATCATGGTTAATTGTATTGGTTCAAAAGGATACGTTGTGCCTGACAGCAATGTACCGATCGTGATGATGATCGAGAACAACACTTGGACCAACACCAATGAACCAGAGCGGGTGATATTGTTGATGACCCGTCGGCCTTCATCCATGACGGAAGGCAGTGCTGCAAATTGATTGTCCAGTAACACCAAATTCGATACTTGTCGGGCAGCATCTACACCTGAAGCCATTGCAATCGAGCAATCAGATGCTTTCAAAGCAAGGACGTCATTGACGCCATCGCCGGTCATAGCAACCGTATGGCCAAGTTCTTTGAGATAAAGCACCATGGCTTTCTTTTGTTGCGGTGTGACACGACCGAAAATTTGGTACGTGCCAACAGCTTCCTTCAATTCAGCGTCAGTCAATGAGGAGACATCGATATACGCTGAAGCTCCTGGTAAATTGACTTTTTGCGCGATCTGGCTGACAGTGACAGGATCATCACCTGAAATGACTTTACATTGAATGCCTTGGGACCGGAAGTAGTCCAAAGTTGTTTCGGCATCTGACCGAATCGTGTCTGACAATAGGAAGAAGCCTAAGGGCGTAATGTCTGTCAACGTCTTTTCCGTTTCGTAGGCTTGTTTGCTATGGGCCAGTAAGATTACGCGATGACCTGCACTGGCAAAGGCATGTTCTTGGTCCAACACTGACTGATAGGCATCAGATAGCAGCATGGACGCGGCTCCAATGAAGTATGTGCCCCTTTCAGCAAACGTGACGCAACTAAATTTACGGTCAGATGAAAAAGGGGTCACATGCGTCATCGTAAAGGTGGATACAGGCGCAAAATGTTCCTTTAAGGCTAATGCTGTTGGGTTTTGATCCGGCAGGTGGGCCAGCAGATTGCCTGTGATCTCGGTCAGGTCTGTTTCGGCAGCGAGAGGGATCACCTTTTCCACGGTCATTTTTCCTTCTGTGATCGTGCCGGTTTTGTCCAAACAAATCACATCGACCCGTGCCAAAGTATCGATACAGTTCAATTCTTGTACCAATACACGACGTCTGGCCAAGTAGACTGCACTGATTGTGAGGGTCACACTGGTCAATAGGAAGAGGCCTTCGGGAAACATGCCCACCGCTGCGGCCACGGTCCGCAAAATTGCGGTATTGAAGGACGCCTGTGAGAATAGATATTGTTTCACGAACAAAAGGCTGCATAGCGGTACCAGTATCAAACTGATCCAACGGATGATTTTGTTTAAGCTGCCTTGGATCAAGTACGTCTGGCGCTTGCTGGATTTGGCCTCTTTGTTGATTTTTTCGATATAATTGTCTGCGCCGACATGGGTCACTTGGCAGACGGCTTCCCCTGATGTGATGAAACTACCAGAGAACAAGGAATCTGCTGTTTGTTTATAAATACTATCTACTTCACCCGTCAACAGCGATTCATTGACTTCCAGCGTACCTTCGATGATTTTGGCATCTGTCGGTACTTGATCTCCGCTTTTCAATACGATTTGATCGTCTAAAACCAGCTTTTCAATCGGCAAGTTTGCCAAAACACCGTCGCGATAGACATCGACTTTGGCTACTTTTAACAAAGCCATTTTATCAAGGGTTCGTTTTGCGCGGATTTCTTGAAATAGGTTGATGATGACATTGCTGAAAACCACAAAAACAAACAACCCGTTTTGGTAGGCCCCTGTTAAGCAGACGAGGAAAAACAGCAGTGTATTGATCAAATTGAAAAAAGTGAATATATTGGTGAATATAATTTTTGGATAACCATTTGAATGGTCTTTTTTTGTTTTGTTGACGGCCCCGCGTTGCACACGCGCTTTTACTTCTGCTGTCGTCAATCCACGTGCATCTTTGTGTTCGATCCTACTCATCCTTTCTGTATGTTGTCTACTAATTAGTCTACCGATTTGGATGAAAGCTGTAATCGGTCTTGGGTAGGGGATATATCCTATGATTATGTTTCTGACTTTTATGAACAAAATAAATGTACTGTGTAAAATATAGCATACTCTGCTAGGGAGCAGTCGTTTCATTTTTGTCACTTGGTTGTTAGGTGATGTAAGTAAGGTGAGGACTTTTTGTAGAAAATGAGGTATGGTGTGAGAGAGGCATTCAGCCAGCAAAAGGAGCGTATCACACATGGAAAACAAACAAACTTCAATGGACCGTATCAATCAATTTAGAGATGACCGTAATTGGCGTCAGTTTCATAATGAAAAAGACTTGGCTTTGTCGATTTCAATCGAAGCCGCAGAGTTGCTGGAAATTTTTCAATGGAAAACATCAGAAGAAGCTTTGGCAGATTTTGAACACTTAAAAGAAGAAATCGCGGATGTGCTGATTTATAGTTACATGTTGGCGGATAATCTAAAGCTGGATATCGATACGATCATTCAAGAAAAACTGATCAAGAACAATAGAAAGTATCCCGTCGATCAGAGTCGAGGTTTGAAATAGGGGAGATATTTTTTTGTTAAATTTGAAGTTAACTTCAAAAAAACTTGGAATTCCGGAAAATTTGAAGTTAACTTCAAATAATGGTAAAATATATCAAAATTGGAAGTTGAGGTGGAGATTCCATGTTTTCAAGACCTGCATATCTTTCACAATTGATTCAGTTTAAGGATAGCGATTTTATCAAAGTGATTACAGGCGTGCGACGCGCTGGAAAGTCTGTGTTACTACAACTGTATAAAGATTACTTGATTGAATCAGGCGTTCCGGATGATCATATTATTTATATGAATTTCGAGAGTTTCGACTATCAAATGATTAATACTGAAGAAAAACTCCATGCAAAGTTGGCTGCATTATTACCAAAAGACCAAAAGAAGTTTTATCTTTTGTTAGACGAAATACAGGCAGTTCAAGGTTGGCAAAGGGTCATCAATGGGGTGCGGGTGAGTTATAATAGTGATATTGTGATCACTGGTTCAAATGCCAATATGTTATCAGGAGAATTAGCCACCCTTTTGAGTGGGCGGTATATCGAGATTCCTATTTATCCCTTGTCTTTCCAAGAATTTCTGACTGTTAAACAAATCGACAAAGATACGCGTCATGTGGATTCTGCCTATCAAGAATATGAGATGTTTGGTGGTTTTCCGAGTGTCGTGATTGCTGATCAGTCGATTAAAGATACGATTCTATCAGGCATCTTTGACACAATTATTTTGAATGATGTCGCTTTGAGAGCGGGTATCAAAGACGCTGAAATATTGAAATCAATCGTTCGATTTTTAGCAGATAATGTTGGTCAATTGGTCAATACATCAAAAATTGCCCATACACTTAGAAGTGAAGGCATCGACACATCCAATCATACAGTCAATCGTTATTTAGCATTGCTGGAAAGTGGTTTTTTGTTTTATCGAGTCCGTCAATACGACATTCGAGGTCGCGAATTTTTAAGAACAAATGGGAAGTACTTTATTGTTGATGCGGGTTTGAGAAGGCATGCGGTTGGCAAGAAAGATGGTAATTACAGCAATAGATTAGAAAATATTGTCTTTATGGAATTGTTGCGCAGAGGCTATACAGTCGATATAGGCAAAATCAATCATAAAGAAATTGATTTTGTTGCCAGAAGATTGGACGAAACATTGTATATCCAAGTGGCCTATCAATTGCCGGATAATTCTCACGAAACCGACAACCTGCTGCATATCAAAGACAATTATCAAAAAATAGTCATCACTGGCAGATACAGTGAAGTCACTCAAGTGGATGGAATTCCAATTGTTTATATAGTGGATTGGTTGTTATCAGAGTAGACGAAACGTATGCGAAAAAAACGAACGCTTTTCAGGTTCGTTTTTTTGCTTCATAATCTATTTTATTTCAATGTCCACTCGTAAACTTAATACCAAGAATCCCCACAATCAATAACACCACGAAAAACCAGGTCAAAAGTGACAATTGATCTTTGAACAAAATCACCCCAACGATAATCGAACCGACTGCACCGATGCCCGTCCAGACTGGATAAGCGATACTCAATGGCAGTTGTTTGACCGCTAATGCCAAGAACCCAAAACTAAAGACCATACCAATCACTGTGGCAAGACTGTACCAAAGATGTGTAAAACCATTACTCAATTTCATCGTACTTGCCCATACTACTTCGAATAAACCACCCAATACTAAATAGAACCATGTCATCTGACATTCCTCCTTATACATAAAAAAAAGCATCTAACCACTCTACAAGACCTAAAGAGTTGGCTACATACTTGGATCACCCGGTGGTGACGTTTTTTTATAATGAAGCTATTATTGCACATTTAGTCAGTTGGGTCAAACAAAGCGTAAATGGTATGATTTGTTCGATCCCATTCGATACCGTATAATAGTGATATAGTAAAAAAAGACGAGGTGGAAAAGATGAAAAAAATTACAGCTTTGTGGATGTTGCCAACGCTATTGTTATTGGCTGCCTGTGGAGGTAGTACAACCAATTCATCTAGTACCAGTAGCCAAACGAGTAGTGAATCCTCTGTTTCCTCCACGATGGCTAGCCAATCATCGACGGAAATGAGCACCACAGCCAGTACAGCGGATGCAACGCAAACAACGCAAACGTCAAGCACAGAAACTGAAGAGCAAACGACACGTTGGAATGAAACAAAGGCCGATCAATTGGCCGATTTCATGGAGGATTGGGGCACGGAGATGGAGCAACGTTATCAAGCGTATAGCCCAGGAAATACTGTTGATTTATACGGGTTGGCTTTGCCTGATGGCGTGCTAAGTGGGTCAGATAAATGGCAGGCGGTGATCGATGGCACACCAATCGATATTGCATGGTCAGAAACTGGTGAATCAGAGGCAGAGTATACGTTGGTCGCTGTCTATTCTGATGCTGAGACGCAAGATTATTTAGAAAAACATGTCTACTTCTTTACGATTCATCAGGGGGAACCAATGGTATTGGTCACGAGTCAAAACCAAGGCAATGAACAGAATTATTTGTATTTTTCTGAAACCGAAAATGCAGCGTTGAAAGATGGGTTTCGAGATATTGTGATGGGTGATTAAACAATAGGTTTGAGTGGTATAGAATAATTGAATCAAACAAAAAGATGTGCCAACGCACATCTTTTTGTTTGGATCGATATGGACATCCTTGTTGTGTCAAAAGGCTATTTTTCATCGTACCTATCAGGCGACCATTGTTCATCCAAGTGGCTCGCATAAAACTGCAATCCTTTGGCAAAATACTGAATATCTGGGTCCTGATTGTCGGGCAATAATGTGGTGAAAGTCTGTGCCAACGCTTGGTCAAATTGTTGGGTGTTAAATAATGCCAACGCATAAAACAACTGCAACGGCTTATAGTCGGGAAATTGATTTGTCCCTTTTTCTAGCGTTGCCAATGATTCTGCATATTGTCCTGTTACGCGGTAAGAACTGCCCAGACCGAGGAAGCAGCGGCGCAGGTCATGATTGGGCAAGCCTAATGTCATTGCTAGTTTATAGCATGGAATCGCATCATACGTAAATCCAAGGTTGTCAAAACAAATACCGATTTGATAATGAATCATGGCGTTATTTGGTGCTTCTTTCTGCAATGCTTTAAGCCCATGCAAACACTGCTGCAGCAGCTCGGTGTCTTGGGTGCTCCGGGCGGTTTCTCTTTGTGCAATCAAGTGCTGAAGCTGTTGATCTAAGCCGGTGCTAGTAACGGGATCAACATCCTTCATTGGATCGTCCGCAGGTAAATGCCGAACCATAGAAATATCGGTCTCCACGTAGCCCATTTTCTTATACAGGTGATGAGCAGACTGATTGTGGGCAAAAACATGCAAACCGATTTCCGTTAGGTGGTTTTGCAGCGCCCATTGCTCGGCTGCCTGTAAGGATTGTTTGCCATAGCCTTGGCCACGATAGCTTTCATCGATTTCAAAATCGTAGATGAAGGCTTTTTCCTGCGCGACGTTGAGCCAAAGTGTACCGATCGGCTCAGCGTGTTCATCAGGCAGGATAGAAAACAAATAATTGTCTTTGGTGTCTGGTCCTTGTGGCAACAGACGAGTGAAACTTTCCGTAGATAAAGCGATGGCTTCATCTTGTGACCAAGTTCCCGCCGTGACTTTGTCTTTGGCATATTCTTTGATGGCGTGAGATAGGTAATGTTGGTACTGTTCAGGTTTCATGGGGGATAATTTCAAGGGAATCTTCCTCTCAAGATTGATGTCAATGCTTTTGTGTTGCCTAAGCATAGCACATAATAGCCTAGATAAGGAAACAGCTTTCATGTATTTAGCTGATTTTGATTGTGTGCCTAGATCAAGCATTCAAATTCCCAATTCCATTGTTTATCGTTATACTAAAAAGAAAAGAGAAGGCGGCGGTTGAATGAAAAAAGAAACGTGGTTGCGTTCCCTTTACGCATTGATTGGTGTAGCAATCTTAGGGTTAGGGGCAGCACTTTTACGTGTAGGCGGTGTGGGACTCGATCCCTATACTGCAGCAAATATTGGTGTGGGAGGATTATTGGGTCTATCTTTGGGTATCTATCAATTGATGATCAATATTGTCGTGTTGATCTTGATTTTTATTTTTGGGCGGCGTCATATTGGCATCGGGACCGTGATCAATATGGTTCTGACAGGATTCTTTATTGATTTTTATACGATGGTCTTTGATACATTTCAGGTTGGTCCAAATAACTGGATTCAACAAGGCATCTTTCTAGTGATTGGTATCTTATTTTTCACTTTTGGTGCGTCCTTTTATATGTCCGCAAAATTGGGGAGTGCGCCTTATGATGCGATTGCGCCAACGATCGTCGATCAAACCAAAGCCAATTATCGTGTGGTACGGGTGATCCAAGACGTTGCTTTTGCCTTGTTAGGGTTATTTACGGGCGGTCCGATTGGTGTTGGGACATTTATCAGTGCCTTTTTAGTGGGTCCGCTGATTCAATTCTGGGATGATTATATTTCTCAACCATTTATTGAACGGACGATCAAAAAAGCGATATTCAAATAAATTTCAGGTTGAACATCATGGGCAAGCAATAATCATTAGGACACAACTTATGTGATAGGTTGTGTTTTTTTTTGTTCATCAAAGGAGTAGTTCTTGCATAATTGTCTTTCAGTCGCTATGATAAAAAAGCTGAGGGGGAACATGTATGGACTTACCAACATCTTTTATTGAAAAATACCAACATTTATTAGGGGAAGAATCCGCCGCTTTTTTTGCTGCATTGGTCGATGGACAGCCTGTGAAAGGCTTTCGCTTAAATACCGCTAAGCCAGATGCAGAGGCGATGCTTGAAAAGTACGGACCAGACCGGGCCAACGCTCCTTATGCCGAAAATGCCTATATTGGCGCAGTCAAAGGGAAGTCGTTGCTGCATCAAGCGGGTTATGTCTACAGTCAAGAACCAAGTGCCATGATTGTTGCAGCGATTGCGCAGGCTCAACCAGGCGAGCGGGTGCTGGATCTTTGCGCAGCGCCTGGGGGGAAATCGACACAGTTGGCGAGTCAGTTGAATGGTGAAGGGTTATTGGTCAGCAATGAGATTTTTCCAAAACGGGCAAAAATATTGGCGGAAAATGTGGAACGCTGGGGTTTCTCGAATGTGGTGGTGACCAACCATAGCCCCCAAGAGTTGAGTCGTCATTTTCCGGCTTTCTTTGATAAAATCGTTGTCGATGCTCCTTGTTCTGGCGAAGGCATGTTTCGTAAGGATCCAGTGGCTGTTGCGGAGTGGCACAGTGATGCACCGCAACAATGCGCCATGCGCCAACAAGAGATTCTGATAGAAGCAGTGAAGATGCTGAAACCTGGTGGACAGTTGATTTACTCCACGTGCACCTTTGCGCCAGAAGAAAATGAAGCAATGATCAGTTGGCTTGTTGAAACATATCCGTTTGCGATCCAATCCATCGACATGGACAACGTAGCCCATGGTCGTCCTAATTGGGGGCATGTACCGGACATTGAGAAGACGATTCGCTTGTGGCCTCACTTGAATCAAGGCGAAGGTCATTTTGCGGCGAAATTACAGTATCAAGCTGAAGCCAAACCTGTGAAGACAAAGAAACAAAAGACCAAAAGCGGACAAAGTAAAGTAGATCAAGCAACGATGAAGTTGTGGCAGAATGTGCAAGAATTATTTCCATTTTTGGCCGCCAATGAAGGTGTCCTGCAGGTCTTTGGGGAACAATTATGGTTGGTGCCTAAAGACATGCCGTCATTGAAAGGTTTGAAAGTCCTGCGTCCGGGCTTGCATATTGGTACGCTAAAGAAAAACCGTATCGAGCCGAGTTATGCTGTGGCAATGGCATTTCTTGCTGGCAGTCAAGGACCGACTGTGTCGATCACGATCGATCAATGGAAACAATATGTTACGGGGCAAACAGTCACAGTACCTGGCAATACCGGGTGGGTTATTTTGCAAGTGGATGCAGTGCCAGTAGGTATCGGTAAACAGGTACAAGGAATCGTAAAGAATTTCTTTCCGAAAGGCTTAAGATTTCAAGTGGACTGAACGAAATAGTATTCATATTCGGCGCACCGTGCTATCATGGAAGTAGCAAATCAAAGGAGCTGATCGATATGAAAACATCATCAAAAGTAACGATTGGATTAAGTATTGCAGCGATTGCTGGCATCACCACTGCAGTCGTTGTTTCAGACAAAGTATTCAATAAAGTACGCTTCGCTTGCAATCGCCATAAGGTGAAGAAGTTTGTTGATGACAAATTCAACGGCAACGAAAAGTTATTGGATGTCGTGGACGGTTTGTCTGACAATGAACTAGATTCTTTATTGGGCGTCATGAAAAAAGTCAAAAATGGGCGTGACAAAGTGTCTGTTTATGGCGACAACATCAAAGATTCAACGGAACATGTCAAAGACAAATTAACCAGTTTTATTGATTCTGTTTTTTGATCCAATCGATGACTAGACCCGCAACGAGCGACATTGTTGCGGGTTTTTCTCGTCTTTGGCTGTAGAGTCCGCTATAATAAACGTATTCAGTAAATATGCAGGAGTGAACGTCAAGGATGGAAAAAGTCAGTAGATTGACCAACGAACAAAAAGAATACTTTATGCGCGAAGCCATGAAAGAAGCGGATAAGGCGGCCTTGATCGCTGAGGTACCAATCGGTGCAGTCGTTGTATTGGAAGGAGAAATCATTGGTCGCGGACATAACTTAAGAGAACAGCAGCAACAAGCGGCGGCCCATGCGGAAATGTTCGCAATCCAAGAGGCTTGCCGAACCGTTGGGAGTTGGCGCTTAGAGGGGGCACAATTATTTGTCACGCTGGAACCTTGTCCAATGTGCAGCGGGGCGATGTTATTGTCACGAGTTGAAGAAGTCTATTTTGGCGCCTATGATCCGAAAGGTGGAACCGCTGGGACATTGATGAATCTGTTGACCGATGAACGATTTAACCATTGGTCTTATGTAGAAGGCGGCATTTTGGAAGCAGCATGTGGACAAATGCTGACTGATTTTTTCCGTAGCTTGAGAGAAAAGAAAAAACAAAAAAAGACTGGCAATTGATGATAAAGTACGTTATACTAAATACTGCCGAAAGGCTAGGACAATGAAGGTCTTGTGAAGCGTGTCAGATCCGGAAGGAAGCAGCACTAAGCAGGGTCCTTCATGTGTCTGATTTTTTTTACCCAATTTTAAACGATCATCAAACCTAGGGTTAATCCTAGGTTTTTTATTTGTCCAAAAAACTAGTTTCGGTTATTCTGGGGTAAATGTGAATGGAGGCGCCTATGAGAGAACTGCAAATCAATTTTATCTTAAACAAAACAACTGTCCGATGGTTTCAACTTTTAAATGATTTTGAACGTGAGCGTACGTGCTCATTGACGGCTTTTGCAGCAAAATTACATGTGACCCAGCGAACGATCAGTTCGGATATCAAGGGGATCAAAGAACATTTTGGAGATAGTATACAGTTGACGCAGGTTGCTTATGGCTATTATTTTACAGAGAAGGCGCCAATGGATTATTTGGAAAAAAAGCGCCAGTTAGTGTCAGAAGAAGGATTATATCAATTGATGGAAGGAATTTTTCATGGAGAGTTACATCCGATTGAAGAATGGGCTTATCGCTTGCATGTATCGGAAAGTACGTTACGCAGATACTTGCAAGGAGTGGCACCGATACTAAAGAACTACGGATTGACTATTGGTTATAGCCCTGTCAACATGAAAGGGAATGAGACCAATATTCGCAAATTTTTCCAAGATTTTTATTATGAGGCAGATGTCACACCCCATACACTGCTTCCACCGAAGGAATTGGTGGATATGGTGATGGTCGATATGGATGTTTCGCCAGCCAAAATAAGGAATAGTGATATTCCGCCAACTGATTTTTTTTATGCCCTGTTCATTATTATTGAAAGGTGTCGGGAGAAGAATTATGTCACTGTTCCGGATCGGTTTGCGTATCTTATTAGAAATATTTCCGGATTTACCTATTACAATCTTTTGAAGGAAAGAATCATTGAAGAGTACGGTGTTGAAATTCCTGAAAAAGAATTTATTTGGCTTTATCTGCTGACGGTCACGAAGAGAACTTTGACTGAACCATTGCTGGAGAAGGATTTTATCGAAACTTACTCATTTTGGCCGGAATTTAGGCAGATCAGTCAGGCTTATACAGCAACATGGTCATCCAGTTTCAAACAAACGCAAGACATTGAATGTCTGATTCATTCGTTTTTTGTTGCAAAAAAAATTGCTGATGAAACTGCACCTGCTTTAAATGGTGTGCAAGCAGAAATCAGAGAGTTGGCGCAAGAAAGTCCTCAGTTCAAACAAAATTTGTCTTTTTTGAATCAGCAGCAAAACATTCTTGGATACAGTCCATTGTATCTGGAGGATATCAGCGCTTCCTTGACGCTGTATCAAGAGGCAATCAGAGAGTATTATGATCGACCTATTCAGCGTATTGCTGTGGTGCTTGAAGGAAACTTGCAAATATGCCAATCGATTCGCGCGCGTTTTTTGCGGTACGTCGGAAATGACATGCAAGTATATTTTCCACGAATCAATGAAGTGACAACCGGTTATTTGGCATTGCAGCAGATTGATTTGGTGGTAACCAATTACAGCGAGTATCTAACGGACTTCATTTTGGTAACAGACTATCTTTTGCTAAAAGCGATTCCCGATAGATTTGATTGGATGCGGGTAATTCAAAAAATCAATCCGCAGCTAGGTGAAGCAATCCAGATAACAGAACAATAGATAATCTTTCAGAACAAAAAATCTTGTCATTATTTCTAGTAGGGTAGAAATAACTGACAAGTTTTTTTGTGTTTTCAGATGCTATGATAGTTTTCAGTAAGGGGTACTCATTTGTATCCATTCGCGAAGATCTTCGACGAAGTAAAGCAACAAAAGTATTCTGGAAAAATGGATGATGAAGGAAACGACATCATGTTAGATAAATAGATTAGCTACATAAAGTGCCTTTTTACGAACTTTTTGTTATCGCAAGGAGGATGGAATGAAGACAAAGCACAAGATATGGCTCTGTTTTATGGTCGCTTTGACAATGTTTATGGCTACTTCCAAGGAATTGACAGGGACAGAAAGACGAAGTACGGCAACAAGGGGTAGCATCGGGTTTACTGGTCACTATGATCCAATCGGGGCGCCTGATCCGACACCATCTGAAAGCATCGGGAAACCACCGGTTGAAGATGTGAATAATCCCTTTATCAATTTGCCACAAACCAATAGCATCACAAATAGGTACTTGAGGAATTTCGGTATCGCGATCATCGCACTCTGTGTAGTGCGATTTAAACATTTAAAAAAATTAAATTATACGAAAGCAGGAAAGAACTTGAAACTTATTAAATTAGCAACAGTGACCGCACTCACATCATCGATTTTAGCCGGCGGAAGTAAAATTGTATCAGCAGAAGTAGTTCATAACGTTGATACGGAAGGAAATGTTCAATTTGCACCAGGTGGAGGCGAGGATGAAGAAGTAGAGGTTTTACCGCCGGTTGTAGATCCTGATGCTCCAGAAGTAGATATTCAACCAGAAGATCCTAATATGACAGGACCTTTGTCAATTGTGAAAGCCGTGACTATGAATTTTGGTTCGCAAGTTATCTCAAATCAGTTGCAATACTATAGTATGGTAGCTGAAATGCAGCAACTTGAAGGCACGACCGGAGACGAAAACAAAGTACCTTATGTGTCATTTGCGCAAGTACAGGATGTCCGTGGAACGAACGGAGGTTGGAATCTGCAAGTAAGTCTATCTGATTTTACTTCAGGCACACATAACGGCGTGTTAACCGGTGCAGAGATAGAATTTGTGGAGGGCCGTGTAAGTCATGTGACCAATAATCCGGACAATACCCCGGCAGGTCACCAAAATGGCTTGAAATTGATACCTAATGTAGGTGCGGTATCTGTAATGACGGCCGACAGAGGCCAAGGTGCAGGATCATCTTCTATAGTCTGGGGAAATCAACGTGATTTGAATCAACAATTTGCGGATGCAGAGAAAGAAGTCGTAGAAAACCATGCAATTCGTTTGTTTGTACCCGGTTCAACTGCAAAAGATGCGGCAACGTATACGTCAACGTTGAGTTGGGAATTGACATCAACACCTGGTGCTGACGCTTAAAGCAAATGCAAGGCGAGTAAGAGGACTTTTCAACAGCGTTACATGTGTGTGTAGCGCTGTTTTTTAAGAAAGGGGATTAGATTTGTTAAAAAGACATCTATCTATAAATAAATTGAGTATTGTCACCAAAATGGTTTTTGCTATTGCTATGGTGCTCTTTATCATGCAGCCAAAAGTTGGTTTGGCGGAAGAGAGTGGATTGGATTTTTATGTAACACCAGTGTTTTCAGATCATCAAGTAGAAGGGTCGCTGAGTTATTTTGATTTGAATATGCCTGCCGGTGAAAGTGACATGTTGCAATTGACTATCCAAAATGCAAGTAGTGAACCAATCCAGGTGCAAGTTACACCCCATACGGCTTATACCAATGTGCATGGTGTGGTGGAATATGGTAAGGATGCAGAAGAACCAGATACTAAATTAACTTATGCATTGGATACCTTGATTGAAACATCCGAAGTCATTACATTAGCCGGAAATGAAACCAAAGAGATTGAAGTACCTATACATATGCCTGAAGCGTCATTTGAAGGATTTTTAGCCGGTGGCTTGCGTATTGCTGAAGTGAAAGAAGAAGCAGAAGACGAGGTGAAAGATGTTGAAGGGGTTGCTATCAACAATGAATTTGCCTATGTCATAGGTGTAGTTGTCAGCAATTCCCGAGATTCGATTCAGCCAGATCTTGAACTTCTGGACGTCTTTGCAGATCAATTGAACTACCGAAACGTCATCAGTGCAACGATTCAAAACTATACACCAACCTTTGTGAATCGATTGGCTGTAGATGCTACTATACAAAAAGTTGGGGATACAGAGATTTTATATGCAGCAAGTGCGGAACAGATGCAAATGGCTCCGAACTCCCATTTTCGTTTCCCCATTTCATTGGAAGGCGATCGTTTTCAAAGTGGAGACTACCTTTTGACACTTAATGCAACTTCTGGTGAGGAAGAATGGTCGTGGGAACAAACATTCACGATCGAAGCGGATGAAGCCCGTGGATTGAATCGGCAAGATGTAACGATTGATTCTAGTTTGAATTGGTGGATGGTCGGGTCGATCATTTTGTTTACGCTCTTAATGCTTCTTTCTGTGTACTTGCTTATCAAGAATAGACAAGAAAAACAAGTTAAGGAATGAGTACGAGATGAACGTATATAAAAAGATAGCAGTGTGGGGACTCATCTTTACCATAATGTCATCATTGATCACTACTTTTGGTTTAAATTCTGTGGAAGCAAGCCAAGTTGTTGACGAAGCAACGATTGAAAAACTACGTGTACATCAGCCGGATTATTTTGTTAAACCTATGGCTGCAACATCTGACACTACCCCCACGGAAGAAATCCAAGCATTTTCTTTTGTAAATAAAACCTATCAAACAACGATCAATCAACTTGTTTTATTACAGTTTACGAGTAAGTTAGCCGTGGATGAAGTGTTAGTTCGCATTCCTGCAAGTGGACAAGTATACACTTCGTATTTTTCAAAAGGTGAAACCTTTCAGCACGCACATGGAGAGTATTGGACACTGCGCACACAAGGTAAGCGAACAGCCTTCGAACTGCCAGTTTTTTTTGAAGCAGCTGGACAGTACTTCGTTACTATTGGTCATGATGCGGACTTCTTTTACTTGGAAGTTGAACAGAATCGTTCTATTTTGTTTAAAGAGAGCGAAAATATAGCAGAAGTTGATGAGAGAAGCGTGAAAGAAGCACAACATGAAGGAAACATGGACTTCGTTTATGCCATAGAGAGTAATTTGGATATTTCGCAAGATTTGCTTGATATTGAAAATGAACGTATCTTAGAAGAGACTAGAGATCCCCATGATCGTTCAATAAGTAATGTAGATAATTGGCCACAATTCCTTGCTGCTTGGAATAGTGATGCTACGTCGATTATTAATCTAACAAGCGCTATTACTGATGGACCTGATACACTTAATGTGCGTGATCAAAGTATAAGAATTGAATTTGACAGACATCATCTGAATTTATTTTACGAGAGTAATGTGCTAAGCGTGACAGGAGCAGCTGATTTAGTGTTGAGTAGTGTTCCTGACAATAGCGCAAGACTTATCGGCCATTTGAGACCCCCTACTCGAATGAATCCTGCGATTATTCAAAGTGGTAGTGGTCGGGTATTGATTACGAATCAGGCTGTGATAGAAACAGGAGCATCTCTTCAAAACCTTTCCATAGAAAGAGGAAGCACCTTAAACAATTCCCAAAGTTACATTGAAGTCAGTCCTAATGGATGTATAGAAATCAGTAATTCAGATAACCGTGCCACTGGGATTTTTGATACTACTATAAAAATGCCGGGTAATGCATATGTAAATATAACAGGTAGTCAAGCACTCATAAATAGAGATTTATGGGATTTTGTAGATTTGCAACTTAATGGACCTCAAGCAAGAAATATTGTTTCAGCTATCACAACGCCAGATGATTTTGAAGTGGTGTATGCTAATTCGGGATTAGGTAATCCTAGTTCAAAACAAAGTATCGGTATAAGCGCATTTAACGGTAATGCGCCGCCGCGTCCTTTATATACCCTTTCAATAGCGCCTAATCCTAGCCAAGGTGGAAATCCAACGCCGCGATTAGGCCCCATCCGACAAGGATCTACAACAACAATCGCGGCAAATCCAAACGAAGGGTATAGGTTTGTTCATTGGGAAATCATTTCAGGAAGGGGCTCAAGAATAGCAGACAAATCTGCCGAGACAACAACTTTTACTATGGGATCTGAACGTACAGAAGTCCGTGCTGTATATGAAGAAGTTCAATTTGGTGAAGTCCATGTCCGACATGTAGATAAAGAAGGGGGGAACATTGTATCACCAGAAGTGATTACAGGCGTGATTGGAGATAGTTATGAGACAGCTGCCAAAGAGATACCGAACTATTATTTGTTTGAGACGCCTGTAAATGCGAAAGGCTTCTTTGAAACAGATCCAATTGAGGTAATCTATGTCTATGGAAAAAATCCAGTTGCACCGGTTGATCCACTCGATCCTGACGTTGAAGTCAATCCAGAAAACAAACCAGATTTACCCCCTCATCAAGATACGTTAAGCATAGATTTTGTGTCCTCATTTAACTTTGGCCAGCAAGCCATTTCGGCAAAAGAGCGTACTTATTATGCAAAGCCACAACGCCTATTGAATGCAGATGGGTCAATCAATGAAATTGAAGAAAGACCAAATTATATCCAAATCAGTGATCGCCGAATACCACACTTACGACATGGCTGGCAACTTGCTGTGACCCAAAAAGAGCAATTCAAAACTCAAAATGGGTTTGAACTTATCGGTGCGCGTATTCACTTAGCCAACCAAGAATTAGTGTCTAGTCATTGGAATAATCCCCCATCCATACAGGTACCTGACTCTTTCGAACTAATTCCAGGACATAAGCGAACTTTACTATTGGCGGACGAGAATCAAGGAGAAGGCACTTGGATTTACCGTTTCGGAGATCCTGACACATTAAACGAAAGTGTAGGCTTAACTGTTCCTGCAACTGCCGCAGTTGAAGCAGATCATTATACGACAACCTTTGAATGGGAATTAAGTTCAGTTCCAGGTAATTATTAAATCGAAAATAGATATTCTAAACATAAAAGTCGAAACGCTCGAAAGGATAAATAAATATGCAATTAGATCAAATCGATTCTCCAAAACAGTATTTAAGTTATTTTGACACCATGGTCTATCAGGCAAATTGCCAAACTGTATATCCAAAAATATATAGCTTTTATCAAGATCTATGTCACCAATTTGAAGTGCTATATATGTCAAATAATGAGCAGCTTTTTTATACGTTCTCACAATTGTTGGCTATCGATGCGCAACTGCAAATAATATGTGAATTTTTGTCCTTCGATGAAGTCGATGAGTGTATCGCCAATCACGGAGAAGAAGACTTTATTCAAATGATCCAAATGGACAAAAACTCTTATTATAGAGAACTTGCAGGATATAAAAAGAACCATCAACCGCCTTGGGGGATAATGTTTTTGAGTGAAAAACTTTAATTTTAATGTGTATCAGATGAAGTGAGTGAGTGTGCCTGTTTTCAACATAGCGGAATATGAACAGGTCATCAGCGGATCATTGCATTGAATGATCTATTCCAAAAGGGAGCAATCCGCAAGCTGCACATTATTCTTCAACGTTTACTTGGACGCTTGAAATGGTTCCTGAAAATAAATAAAAGAAGTACGATCAAGGGGTTGCAGTTTGATCGTACTTCTATTTGTTATCCGTTGTATTTCGTTGATATACCGGCAAAAACCGATTCACCAAAATCGCCACACCCATACCGATAAAACTATCAATAACCCGATTAAAGGCATATCCATAGGATTCCGTATGCGGCACCATAAACAAAATCGTCAACAGTGTCGCACAAGCACCAACAGTGCCTTCGTTGTAATCGAATTTGACCAATAGTGCAATCATACACATGATGACCAATGGGATAGCAATGATTTGAACGATAGGGGTGAAACCAAAATACTTAAAGATAGCGATACAGATTACGGAAGCTAACGCACCAAAGGTATTGCCAGCGATTCGATGCTTGCCGTATTTTAAGGTGTTTTGATGATCTTCACGCAGGGTGAAGACTGCAGTAATCGTTGAGACAACATATGTTTCTCGTTGTAAGAGGAAGCTGATCAAAATACAAATAAAGACACTGATACCCGTTTTTACATTACGCAGGCCAAATCTTAAGCCGAAAATCGTCAATCGGTTCACCCTTTCCCCATCAAATAAGTAAACAAAGGTCTATTATAGCACAGCTGGGTAGGTCATTCATTCAGTTTTTATTGTAAGCGGTATAAGTGACTGTGGTGATGATCAAAGGATATATCAATCATCATTCAGAGAATTTATGGTTGTTTTGTAGTAAACTTGTGACAGATAACTGTTACAAAAGCTGTTCTTGATGGATCAGAACGGCTGGAAAGAGGCGGCTTATGGAAAAAATCACGATTATTCATACCAATGACATCCATTCACATCTAGAACATTGGCCCAAAATTAGACGATACTTGGATCAACGGCAAAGAGAAGCGGTCTCCGTTGATGAATCAGTTGTTACTGTAGACTTAGGAGATTTCGTTGATCGCTGGCATCCGCTGACAGAAGCCACCAATGGGCAAGCCAATGTTGACTTGATGAACCAAGGGCATTACGATGCAGTCACTATCGGCAACAATGAAGGCGTCGGTAATCCGAAAGAAGACTTGCAGCACCTGTATGATTTGGCTGAATTTCCAGTCGTATTGGGCAATTTGTTTGATAAAAAAGATTTGCAGCCACCCCGATGGGCGCAAGATCATCACATCGTTGAAAGCAAAATGGGGACCAAAATTGGTTTGCTAGGTTTGACAGCACCTTTTCCTTTGACCTATGCCCCTAATGGCTGGGATATCCGTGAACCAATGGAGATTTTGCCTTCATTGATTGCCCATTTACGACCAAAAGTCGATGTACTGGTCTTGATGAGCCACCTAGGGATCAATGCAGATCGTGACATAGCGGCCCACTTTCCCCAGTTGGATGTCATCTTGGGCTCACATACCCACCATTTGTTTACCCATGGCGAAACGGTCAACGGAGTACAGATCGCAGCTGCAGGAAAGTTTGGCCTGTATATTGGCGAAGTCGAAGTGTTGTTGACGGATGACCACAAAATCGAAGGGAAATCGGCGCGAGTGATACCCACCACTGATTTGATGGCTTTTCCGCAAGATGAAGAAGAAATCAATGGCTATTTATCGATTGGTCATCGCTTGTTAAAAGCCAACCAAGTAGCCAGACTGCCCCATACATTGACTGTATCACCTAGCCAGCATTCATTGATTCACGAGGCGTTGTTGGCTTTATGCGCTGAAGGGGAAACCGAAGCTGCGGTGTTGAACACAGGTTTGTTTTTAGGTGATTTGCCAGCAGGTGTCTTGGACCAAGATCAACTTCATACGATCCTGCCGCATCCGATGCACTTGATCAAAGTGACCTTGACGGGGGACAATCTGATTAGGATGGTTTTGGAGATGGAAAAGAATCGAGCCTTTTTGCGACGGTTTCCAATTGTCGGTATGGGATTTAGAGGCCAAATCTTCGGAGAGATCGTCTATCAAGGGATCCAATATGATGGAATCAATCACCAAGTCCTCTGGCAGCATCAGCCAATTGTTTCAGAGCAAGCATATACGGTCACGCTTGTGGATCACTATCTCTTCATCCCTTTCTTTCCGACGATCGAGATTGCAGGGACTGTTGAATTTTTGTTTCCGGCATTTATTCGTACCGTTGTCGGGCGCTATTTGGGACAAAAGTATCCACTGCAGTGAAAGCGAGTACCTTTGGTATTTCTCTGCAAATCCACGACTATCATTGAAAGATAAAACAAGGTATAATAAGCAATAGGTGGTGAAAAGATGACCGAAAAACAAACAATCACAGATGAAATCACATCTGTACTCGAAGAAATTATAGAAGAGCCAGAAAAGCAGCCCAAAAAAGGCGAGCTGGTTACTTTGTTGACAGAAGATGAAATCATGGTCGGGACTCGACAGTATAAAGTGATCGTCAACTATCGCGATGGCTTCAATGCTGAAAAACTGGGGGAGCGGTTTAGTGAAGTGTTGGCACGCTATGATTATATCGTTGGTGACTGGGGATATGAGCAATTGCGCCTAAAAGGCTTCTTTGATTTAGACAATCGCAAAGCATTGCCAGATCAACGGATCGATATGCTGGAAGACTATCTCTATGAATATTGCAACTTCGGCTGCGCCTACTTTGTGATCCAACGAATGGGTGGCAAGAAAGAAAAGACTACAACCCGCCGTCGCAAGAAAAAACCAGCTGCCCAAAAGACACAAACGCAAGCGGCACACATCGAAGAAAAAAGAGAAACAGTGCCAAATAAAAAAGCGAAACCAACAATCAAAAATCGTAAACCAAAAGAAAATAAACCGAAAACAACTGAAACAACCACAGTCAAAAAGAGCAACAAAAAAGAATTTACGATTCGACAAAGGGAAGAATAATATGAGTTATAAAGGATATTTGATTGATTTAGATGGCACGATCTATTTAGGCAAAGAACTGATCCCGGCAGGAAAACGCTTTGTGGAGTCTTTGCAAAGCAAAGGATTGCCTTTTTTGTTTGTGACCAATAATACGACACGGACACCAGCAGTTGTTGCTGATCGATTGGCAACAGAATTTAATATCCATGTTGGTCCAGAAACAATTTATACTGCGAGTCTGGCGACAATCGACTTTATGAAAGACGATGCGAAGGGCAAGAAAGTATTTGTCATTGGTGAAGCGGGATTGATCGATTTGATTTTGGCGGCAGGATTTGAATGGGAAGAAACCAATCCTGATTATGTTGTTGTTGGCTTAGACAACGAGGTCACTTATGAAAAATTTGTCCTAGTAACATTGGCGATCCAAAAGGGGGCGACGTTTATCGGCACCAATCCGGATAAAAACATTCCTACCGAACGTGGATTGCTGCCTGGAGCGGGTTCATTGATTGCGATGGTTGAGACAGCCACACAAACACCGCCAATTTTTATTGGCAAACCGGAAGCCATTATTATGGACAAAGCGGTTGAAAGGATTGGGTTGAATAAAGCTGACGTTATTATGGTTGGAGACAATTATGATACGGATATTTGTTCCGGTATCCGCAATGGCATTGATTCATTATTGGTCCTCTCTGGCTTTACCCCCAAAGCAGCTGTTCCAATGCTGCCAGTAGCACCCACCTACGTGGTGGATTCCCTTGATGAATGGGATTTTGATCAATGAAAAAACAAATTTGGCTCGAACGTCTCGCGTATCTCTGTTTGTTTCTCTTTTTGATCAGTTTGGCGATTACCATCACGATCAATTTTCGCCCACTTTACTGGTTTGACGTGCATTATTTAAATATTTTAGATGCAACCACTGTTTCTCAGGATGTTTTACACAAAAACTATGGGCTATTATTAGACTTTCTGAACAATCCCTTCAATCAAACGTTGGCATTGCCAGATTTTCCGATGTCAGCTACCGGTGCTGGCCATTTTTATGATGTCAAGAAGCTGTTTTTGTTGAACTATGCTGTTATGATCCTCACGCTCGTGCCGAGTATATGGCTGAAACTGCGTTTCTGGAAAAAAGGACAACAATGGCGGTTCATTCGCCCCTTCCAATGGGGCATGGTAATTCCTGTCTTTTTCGGCTTTTTGATGGCGATTGGCTTTGATCGATTTTTTGTGACGTTTCACGAGATCTTTTTCAGCAATGATGACTGGTTGTTTGATCCTAGAACGGATCCAATCATCAATGTCTTACCAGAAAGCTTTTTCATGCATTGTTTTATTTTATTTTTTGTTTTGATTGAACTCTTTTTCTTTGCTTTCTATTTTTGGGGTAAGAGAAGTTTGAAAAAGCGCACCGTCTAACACAGGTCATATGATAATCAAAAAAACACTTCAGCGGACGATGTCTGGGCTGAAGTGTTTTTTGGTTTTATTGCGTAATATAATGTGACTTGCTTGGATGTTGATGGGCCAAGCGGCTGGCTGCCGATGCGGCGATCGCACCTACGATATCATCTAAGAAGGTATGGACCCGCGGGCCGTCATGACGATTCAACTCTTTTAAGATGCCGGGTTTGACTTTGTCGATATAGCCATAATTGGTAAAACCAATCGAGCCATAGACATTGACGATGGATAAAGCCAAAATTTCATCGATACCATATAGACCTTCATCGTCTTTAACGATTTCTTGCAACGGATGCAGCAGCTGGTTTTCTTCAGCTAAGATATCCAATTGAATCCCTGTCAAAATCGTGTTGTGGACTTCTCGTTTGCTTAGGACCGCATTGACACTGTCAATGCACATAGCCAAAGTGATATCAGCGATGTAGTCTTTTTGTAAAAACATCACCAACTCACCAATGTCTTGCATGGAAACACCACGATCCGCTAGTAATTCCCGCGCCTTATCTTCTAATGTTTTATTCTCTAATACCATATTCTTCCCTCCGATGTGATAGGTTATTTTGTGAACATATTGTCCAATTGTGAAGAAGCAGCGACTGCCCAGGGGTGGGGGACAATGATGTCGCCTTTGAATAGCCAGTCAAGATAAACTTTTGCAGATGCTTCAAGAGAAACAGATAATGCATCAAGTAACTCTGGAAAAAATGGTGCCTGATCCTCGCGATCCCATTTGATTTTATCCGCCAAAAAAACGACAATATCTAATGGGCTGAAATCTGCTTTCAATGTAGTGTGGCATGCAATTGCGGAAAGAATCTCTGGATCTGTCACATGAAAGACTTTCTTAGCCAATATGGCAGACTGTTGTTGGTGCAGTAAGAAGGGCGCTTGTTCTTCAGCGCCCAACACAGGTTCATTCATAGCTTGTTGGAAAGCGATGCGCTGATGATTGGGAATCACCACGCTAATATCATGGAGCAGACCAGCAGTATAAGCTTTTTGGGCATCAACATGAAACCGTAGGGCCAATGTTTTTGCGGCTTCGGCCACGTCAATATTGTGTTGCGCTGTATCATCCTCGCCAAATTGCTGTAAATAATGGATCATTTGCAATTGAAGTTCGTCGTCACCGACAGGTTGCACGTATAAATCAAAGTTGACTGTCATTCATCCCTTCACTCCTTAAAAAGGCTTGTGCTATGTGCAGGTTGCGTACGTGTCTTAGGATCTATAAAGTGTAATGCATTGTTGACAGCAGTGGGTGCTTCACCAAAACCAGTTGCGATTAGATCGACTTTGCCGTCATAGAGAACGACATCGCCGCAACCATAAACACCAGGAATCGATGTGCGCATATCGGAACCGACAAAGACACCTTGGCGACTGCTTTTTAGTCCCCAATCTTTAATATTCAAAGTAGAGGAGAAGCCGTAGTTCACAATCAGTGCGTCTAAGTTTAATGAAACAGTTTCGTCCCCTTTGACTTGCTGCAGCGAAAGTCCGTTCAATCGTTGGTCTCCTTGGACTGCTTCGATCACATAGGGTGTTAAGACATTGACTGAGGAAGCTTTCAGTCTGTTGACACTATGTTCATGTGCCCGGAATTCAGGACGACGATGAATCAGAAAGACTTCGCTGGCGATAGGTTCTAACATTAAAGCCCAATCAATTGCTGAGTCACCACCGCCGGCGATGGCAACTTTGCGCCCTGCATATTTCATCAAATCAGTCACAAAGTAATCCAATCCATATCCTTCAAAACAATCTACATCTGGTAAAGTCAATTTTCTTGGTTGGAAAGAACCGTTGCCTAAAGCAAGAATCACGGCCTTTGAATAATGGGTCGTTTTGTCGGTCGTGATCTCAAGATAGTCGTCATATTTTTCAATATGCAAAACAGTCTCTTCTAAACAGTACTGGTGATTGAAGGTGGTCAGCTGTTTTTCTAGATTTTGGACCAAGTCACCGGCTTTGATTTTCGGATAACCTGGAATATCGTATATATATTTTTCAGGGTACAATGTAGCCAATTGGCCCCCTAATTGCGGCAAACTATCGATCAATTTGGTTTTTGCGTTACGCATACCGGCATAGAAGGCTGCGAACATGCCGGCAGGACCAGCACCAATGATCGTGATGTCAAAAATATCCATGTGATTCCTCTTTTCTACGCGTATATAGCTGGAAATTTGCGATATTTCATTGAATAATTTCATTATAGCAAAGATTATTGAAACTAGCATTTTTTCAATTTTCTGCTATCATGGATTTATGATAGAGAAGGAGGAGTTAGTTGTGTCTGAATTTCCACAGTTAGCATTAGCAAACCAAACTGGTCATCAAGCAGTCATCAAAACAAATCGTGGGGATATCGTTGTTCAATTGTTCCCAGAATTGGCCCCTAAAACAGTGAAAAACTTTGTCGAATTGGCGAAAAAAGGGTATTACGATGGGATTATTTTCCACCGTGTCATTCCTGATTTCATGATTCAAGGTGGCGATCCAACCGGTACTGGTATGGGTGGCGAGAGTATCTATGGCGGCAGCTTTGAAGATGAATTTTCAAAAGAGTTGTTTAACTTGCGTGGTGCTTTATCAATGGCCAATGCTGGTCCGAATACAAATGGCAGTCAATTTTTCATTGTTAACAATCAAAATGTACCAAGCAATATGCTAGGACAATTAGAAGGTGCGGGGTATCCAGCCGAAGTGATCGAAGCCTATAAAGCAGGTGGAACACCATGGTTAGATTTCCGTCATACTGTGTTTGGTCATGTTGTTGAAGGATTGGCAGTCGTAGATGAGATTGCCGGCGTACAACGTGGACCGCAAGACCGTCCAGTACATGATGTCGTGATAGAAACAATCGAAATCAGCGAATAATAAAAGAAATACCCAATTGTTTGGCGTGATCAATGCCTGACAATTGGGTATTTTTTTATTGGTTATCGATTGCCTGAAATGCCTTGGCGATTTGTTGCAAGGCTTGGGTAAGAATGGTCCGAGAGCAAGCGAAGTTCAAACGCATATGTTGTGTGCCATGAGGACCGAAGATGGTTCCTTGGTTCAAGACAACGTTGGCTTCTTTGATCAAAATCCGCTGCAATTGATTGTCTGATAATCCATAAGCTGAAAAATCAAGCCACATCAAATAGGTGCCTTCTGGCATCTGAAAGCGAACTTTTGGTAGTTCTTGTTGCAAGAAATCGCGAATGAAGTCCGCGTTACCTGAAAGATATAGCAACAGTTCTTCTAGCCAAGGTGTGCCATCACGATAAGCAGCTTCTGTCGCTACCGCACCGAACGTGTTGATTTCGCCTTGTACGTTTATCTCTTGTGCTTCTATAAACTGTTTTCTTAATTGAGGATCTTTGATAAATATCATGGAATTTTTGATTCCTGCTAAATTAAATGTTTTGGTTGCGGAAGACAAGACAATCGAAAACGCCGCAAAACTTGGATCAACAGTCTGAAAAGAAGTAAAAGTATGAGGCGCAAACACGATATCCTGATGAATTTCATCACTGACTACTATGACGTGATGCTTTTGACATAATGTCCCGATCGTTCTCAATTCTTCCTTTGTCCAGACACGTCCACCGGGATTGTGTGGGTTGCAAAGGATGAACAGTTTGACATGATGATCAATAATCGTTTGTTCCATAGAAGCAAAATCAATTTCAAAATGGCCATTTCGTTCAAGTAAAGGTTCTCGGATCAGTTGACGCTTATTGCGATTGATCACATCAGCAAAGGGATGATAAACCGGATCGTGGATCAATACAGCATCATTTTCTTGGGTATAACTCTGTAAAGCCAACGCCAAACTCGGTACGACACCGCTGTTGAATAGAATGTCCTGTTTTTCTATTGTATAGTCATGACGGGTTCGCTGCCAATCGATAATCGCGTGATAGAGCGAGTCGGGGAAAATACTGTACCCATAGATTCCTTGGGCAACAGCTTGCTGCAATGCTTTCGTAACGGGTTCTGGCGCAAGGAAGTCCATATCAGCTACCCATAAAGGCAACAAGTTCTCACGACGATACATTTCTTTAATTGCATCCCATTTCACACTATTCGTGTCGATGCGGGGGTGGACTTTATCAAAATCGATCATCAATATCCCTCCAATAATCTGTAAGATTGGTTCTGATACTTCAAATCTACCACTTGTTCAAGTATAATAAAAGAGGAAAAGCGAGGAATGACGATGACCTATCAAATTGGAAACATTATAGAAGGAACAGTAACTGGCATTCAACCATATGGTGCCTTTGTTTCTTTAGATAAAGAAACGCAAGGGTTGATCCATGTATCAGAGATCCAATCTGGTTTTACGAAAAGTATTCATGAAGTGTTGCAGATTGGTCAGAAGATTCGTGTGCAAATCATTGATATCGATGAATATAGCCAAAAAATCAGTCTGTCGCGACGCACGTTGGAATCCTCATTTGTGCAATCACCCTTTAAAAGAAAACGATACTTTACCAATAAGAATAAGCGGATCGGGTTTCGTACAATAGAAGAGAATTTACCTCTATGGACAAGTGAAGCGAAAGAAATGTTAGAAAAAGAAACCAACAACAGATAATCGTGCACATTTTCTGAAAATGTGCTAAAATTACCTTGCAAACAAATGAATAACTGAGGTGGGTATTTTGGGATCCAAAAAAGTAGCAGGTACAGTTATGATGCACTTAGCAAATGGTTCGAAACGATTTTTGATGCATATGAATGAAGGCAATGCAGAACTAGCGTCAACAGATTTTTCAGAGGATAAAACCGGCTTGGCTACGATCCTACAATTATTTAAGGAGCAGATCCACTTAGATGTGACTGCGATTGAATTGGTTGAATTGACCAATGGTAATATTGATACACAAAACATTCCTTTATTTGTTTTTGAAACACAAGAAGCAGAACAAACCCAACAATTGCCAAAGGGCTATGCGTGGGAGGAACCAAACATCTTCCGTAGAATCATTGAAGATTATGATATTGAAGGAGTACCGTTCTTTTGATCGTTGTATCTAGCGGAAACAAAATAGCAACTAATAGACTGCGAGAGCGGTCTTTTTTTATGGAAACGATTTTCGTAAAAAAATTGAAAAATTTCCTTGACCGAACGTCAGAAGCATGGTAAATTTATCAACGTTGGCAAAACGCCAACAGGTCAAAACATAACTTTCAAAAAAGTTTGAAAAAGTGCTTGACCAAATGTAAAACAGATGATATTATAACTGAGTCGCAAAATTAAAATGATTAAGCGTTGTTGATATGACAACAAATTAATTAAAAAAAGTTGTTGACAAATAACAAATCATTTGTTATGATGATTAAGTTGCTAAGGTAGCCGCAACGTTGTTGAAAAACAACAAGCGAAAAAAACTTTTATAAAAAGTGTTGACAATCACTTGTCACTCTGATATGATATAAAAGTTGCTAACACAGCAACGTAGACCTTTGAAAACTGAACAAAGCAAGCAAACGAACCAATGTGTAGGACGCTTCATTTTATGAAGCAAATACATGCAAGCAATAGCTAGCAAAAGTTTTAATTTATGAGCTTAACGATCCTTTGGATCGTTCAAACAAATCATTATGAGAGTTTGATCCTGGCTCAGGACGAACGCTGGCGGCGTGCCTAATACATGCAAGTCGAACGCTTTTTCTTTCACCGGAGCTTGCTCCACCGAAAGAAAAAGAGTGGCGAACGGGTGAGTAACACGTGGGTAACCTGCCCATCAGAAGGGGATAACACTTGGAAACAGGTGCTAATACCGTATAACACTATTTTCCGCATGGAAGAAAGTTGAAAGGCGCTTTTGCGTCACTGATGGATGGACCCGCGGTGCATTAGCTAGTTGGTGAGGTAACGGCTCACCAAGGCAACGATGCATAGCCGACCTGAGAGGGTGATCGGCCACACTGGGACTGAGACACGGCCCAGACTCCTACGGGAGGCAGCAGTAGGGAATCTTCGGCAATGGACGAAAGTCTGACCGAGCAACGCCGCGTGAGTG
>NZ_NGKU01000001.1:602798-897955 GCF_002140915.1 Candidatus Enterococcus testudinis
GGACTGATACTAATCGATCGAGGACTTAACCAAGATTAACGTGAAACTCGGAAGAGTTTTGATTCTTCAATCCAGTTTTGAGTGAGCAACACTTACTCAATTGAATAGTGTGGTGGCGATAGCAAGAAGGATACACCTGTAACCATGCCGAACACAGAAGTTAAGCTTCTTAGCGCCGATTGTAGTGAAGGGTTTCCCTTTGTGAGAGTAGGACGTCGCCACGCGTTTCTTTTTTTATTCCGGCATAGCTCAGTTGGTAGTAGCGCATGACTGTTAATCATGATGTCGTAGGTTCGAGTCCTACTGCCGGAGTCTTTTAGATAGCTGAGGCTATCTTTTTTTGTATAAAAAAGTATGAGGGAATGAACCGATTGGTTCGTTCCTTCTTTTTGTTGATTTTTCGGCTTCTTTTTCTTTATAATAGAAGAAAAGAGGAGTTGTAGAGAGGAGTTGTAGAGTTGACAACGATATTATTTGATTTAGACGGCACAATTATTGATTCAAGTGAGGGAATATTTGCTTCTATTCAATATGCGTTGCAACAAATGGCGCATGATCCACTGGACTTAGAACAATTGCGATCGTTTGTCGGACCGCCATTGATCGATTCGTTTCTTAACATTGGCTTTTCAGAAGAGAAAGCAAAAGAGGCTGTTGCATTTTATCGCGAACACTATCGTCAAAGCGGGATGTTTCAAGTGACACCATATGAAGGGATTGCTGAAGTCTTAGCTACTCTTTCAAAAAATCATGCGCTCTATATCGCTACTTCGAAACCGGAAGTTTTTGCAAAAGACATTTTGAGCTATTTGGATTATACCCGTTATTTCAAAGGGATTTTTGGCGCGGATCTGGAAAATAAAAGAGGATCTAAAGGGGCAGTGATTGCCTATGCTCTATCAGAGATCGTACCCGCGGAGCATCAGCATACCATTATGGTCGGAGATCGCTCTCATGATATGGAAGGAGCCAAAGAGAACCAATTGGTTGGAATCGGGGTCTTATACGGATTTGGTGACCAAAGTGAATTGATGGCTGCCGGAGCGCAAGTAATTGTTGAACAACCAAAGGATTTGTTACCTATACTGCAATAAAAAAACGGGCACTTCCTTCTGATAAGGATTGGCCCGTTTTTTGTTTTTTATGCAGTAGGATGGATTTGCGGTTCTTTTTCGAGCATTAGATTGTTGTCGAGATAGCCGCCTTCATTTTTCAATATCAGTGTGCCAGAGGATGGGTGCACAGTCAAAATCAGATGACCGGTCAGAAACATTTGATCATAGGTCGATGTGAAAAAGGTAAAGCGATTGCTTGTTACGACTTCGCTGTATCGAGGCAAAGGTTCCGTAATAGGCGTGATCAAAAAGCGCTCACCAATCATGCAGCAACCAGCAGCCGAAGAAAATTGATTCGATCCGTCATTGCTTGTGATAATGTAGAGCTGATAGTTCTCAGGAAAGCGCGCCGCCGCTTCTGGTGTAATCTCAAGTTCCATTAGAAAGACCTCCGGATGATTAGGAAGCACTATACTTCCTTTTAATAAGTTGATATCCATAGTGTAGCACGGTGGATAAACAAACCCAAATAATTGGTTTATTCTTGCATAAGTTTAAAATTTCAAAAGAAGCCAAGCAATAGCAGCCAGGATTACAAGAAAGAGAACTAAATAGAGCAAAAGTGTGGAAAGTGCTTGTAAGAAAGAACGCATGGCTAAAACCTCAAATCTTTTTAATTAACCATAGTCCAATTCGATTTATTATGTAAGGTCATTCACAAAAATTAACAAAAGCTTTTGATTTAAAAACGTTAAAATGAAAACAGTTACAAAAATATGGAGATAGCCGCCGTTTCCTGTTAAAATGAAGGTGAGGGAGGGGATTATGATGTTATCGAATTGTCAAAATGTTCTCGTTGCACTTGATGGGTCAGAGCAGGCGGAAAAAGCGTTCCAAGAAGCAATTGCAATTTGTCGCACCAGTAAAGCCAAATTATTCATCCTCTCAGTGATCAACAATGCTGAATTGTCAACAAGTGCTTATGCGTTTGCCAAGGTTTTTGACCAAGAAAAGACCAAAGTAGAAACAGAGATGTTAAAAAAAATCTATGATGCCAACAAACAAGGTGTGGAAGATGTGGCGGTCATTGTTGAAGTGGGGGATCCCAAACGTTTCATTATCCATGCGGCAACAGAGGTATATCCCATCGATCTGATCGTAATTGGAGCTACGGGCAAGGGTACTCTAACGCGCGCAGTTGTCGGGACAACGACTGATTATGTAGTCAATCATTCGAAGTGTAGCGTGTTGGTTGTGAAATAAGTGTCAGACTGTACAATATACGTAAATAAAACAATCAAACAGATAAAGTATACCTCTTTATCTGTTTGATTGTTTTTGGTTTATTATAGATATGTACGAGGAGCGAATGTAACACCATACAATTCAGGAGTAAAGTAAAGTATATAGTATTCTTTCTCAAGTGATACAACACTTTTTCTTGTAATCTATGTTCGTTTTGTAATTTTTTCTGGAGTCATTTATCTTTCCTCGGGTTCTCCTAATACTGGGGAAATCAAGAGGATATGGTATACTTTTCCGTAATAGCATTATCCAGGCTTTTCAAAGGAATATAGAGACTGAGGTGAGCCAGATGATAAATCAAGGTGGTAACGTAAAATTTTTTCGGTCCATGGTCTATATAAGCAGTCTGATATTTTTAATTGTCTTATTGTTTATCTTTCAGCATCAGCAAGGCTGGATCAACGGGATAGTGAATAATTATTTTGACATCAATATACGGTCTGTTCTAATGCTCTTTTCAGCAAGTGATATGTTTCAAACGTTGAAAGAGTATTTTGTACATATGGGCATCGAAATTGGGGGATTAATTGCGCTTGAAGGGTTAATCATTGTTACCGGCTTGTGTCTCATTGGCTATTTTTTAGTAAAGCTCAAGCGTATTGATCGGTGGTATGTCAGCGAAAAGATGCTGATTGGCGGTTATTTGTTTTTGGTAGTGTCCGCTGTTGTGATTATGGTGAAGATGGGGGTAGAGGTGTATCAAACCTATAACACTGTTGTCCAGCGTGTCAATCAATTAAGTGTGCAGGAAGTGCTACATTTACAGACTGAGTTTACAAATGTATTTTTAAATAGTTCTTTTTCAGTGGATCGGCTGATAGCTGATTTCGCTTCTTTGTTTGAACAAATACGAACGATCATCCAAAAAACAAATGAAATTGCTGGAATTCCTTCTGTTTTACGTCAAAGTTGGGACCAGATTTTCATGTTGAAAAACGGGCTGATGGTTTGCGTAACAGCTGCTGTGTTTGTCCTTTTTGCAGCCCATGGATTGGCTTTGTTCCAGTGGATCAAAATGAATGATTACGTACAGTTGAAGTTGACATCAGGTAAACGTGCGCGTCAAATTGAAATGAATGAGCAGCTTGTTACAGTTATCAAACAACAAAAAGAGTTGATTGAGTTACTTTCCAAAAAAGAGTAAATCGGACAATTCGACCCACTAAAAAATGCTTTACTAAATGACAACAAAAAAAGACAACGTCCAAAACGTTGTCCTACCAAAGCCACTTGACGGGCTCGAACCGTCGACCTCATCCTTACCATGGATGCGCTCTACCAACTGAGCTAAAGCGGCATGTTATTTAACACAAGATATAGCATACCGTAAAGTGCCAGCTTTGTCAAACAGATTTTGACTTGTAATGAGGGGAAATATTCTTTGTTTCATTCGTAATCAAGTACGTAAAAAAAATGAGCAAAAAATAAAAAATAGACTTGCTAAATTATCAGACTATTTGGTATAGTACTTATAGATTATTCCGGCATAGCTCAGTTGGTAGTAGCGCATGACTGTTAATCATGATGTCGTAGGTTCGAGTCCTACTGCCGGAGTTAAGTACCTTATTTTTTGCTCAGAATAAAAAAATGAAAAAATCACTGACTTCGGTTGCTTCTACCGTTAGTCAGTGATTTTTTTGTGCAATGCGCAGTTAGTCTAGCGCGACCAATTGCTGATAAAGCGCAATCGTTTTTTTAGGGTCTTTGTTTGTATAATAGATGATCTTGTCTTTTGTTTCGATTCTAAGAAATTTTGGTGCTTGCAGATCAACATAGAGATGTGCGTTTTCGCCGTTGACCGTGAATGACCCAGTAGCGTAATCTTCGGTCGCGGTGCCGATTTTTTTGACGATTGGTGTGGGGATCGTATCGACCAATGTGGTTTCTTCAATCGAATCAACAGAGACCGTTGTTTTGGCTGTCAAAGGGGCGGTAAATATTACTTGTTCATCAATAATTTGCCCTTGCAATGCATCAGGGGTGAAGTCCAATTGATACAAAGGGACGACTGCAAACAACAGGGCACCAATTAGGAGGAGCAAAGTGGCAATCGAGAGTACTTGACCGCTGCGTTTGCCTAAATTGATACCGATATTCATACCTATACGATCGGGGACGAACAATCTGGTGTCATTTGGATTGATATAGACCCCGTAACGCCAATAGACGTCTTCGCCGTTATATCTTGGCTGCTTGGCTTGACCCAAAAGCTGCTCTTGTTTATTACGCAGACGCATAAGCAGTATAAAGGGCACAATGATCATGCCGATGGTCAAAAGAACGAATACACTGCTAATCAAAAGGCCCCAAAGACTATGAGCATTCGCCGAAAGTAATGGAACAAATGTCAGTATGAGCAAACCTGTCGCTAGAATAATCAGCGTTAATGACCAATAATATTTAGTCGCATCATTGATTTGTTGATCAATACGAGAATCACCAGACATCCCGCGTACAGGTAGGTTTCGAATCGTCCACCACAACCCGATAAAGAGGAGCATCATCAAAAGATTGATACCTATCACCACAATCGATAGGCCCTTATCGGTGCTTTCAAAACTGAAGTAACTACCAAGAAGTAAGAGCAGAAAAGCCGGAATAAAGCTGATCAGCGGCAACATCTTACGGTTTTTTTCTTGAATGATCTTGGTATCGATCCTTATCGCATCAATGGGTAAGAGCCACGCTTTGTCGACAATCAATTGGCGCATCTTCCCGATATAATGAATCAGCAAAAGTTGACCGCAACCAATCAGAGAAAAAAGATGTAAAAAGAACAACATAAACATGATCGAGTCAGATAGATTGAACAAAAAAACAAGACTTGCTACACTAAATAAAGCAATCAGTTGAATGAGGCGGCGGCGATAACTAGTGACAATTGTTTGTACAGCAAGATCGTCGATATGCTGAGGCGCCAATGTGTTTTCCAATAGTACATATTTGTGGGGTTTGCTGGGTAGTCGCAAACCAAACCAGAAGATACCGCAGAAAGACAATGCGATGAAGAAAAAAATGAGATTCATTTTATGTCACATCCTTCCGTAAATTGTGCAAGCACTTGATGAAATTCTTGTTCAAGTGTGGCTTTTGTTTTGCCATGTACCAAGGCGGCGGCTAACTGGACTTCTAAATCCTGCAAGTATTGGGTAGACTCTTTTTCAGTTAAGAGCTGGGGTGTTGCCACGATGGTTCCTTTGCGCCGATCTGTGATCAAAAGACCTTCTTCCTTCAATGAGTTATAGGCTTTGGAGATAGTCATCGTATTGATGCCGATTTCACTAGCTAGTTGACGAACAGAAGGCAGTAGCTCACCGGGCATCAGTTCACCTTTGGCGATGGCTACAATGATTTGTGCACGGAGTTGTTGATAAATGGGTCTGTCACTCTGCGTTTCAATGGTAAAAATCATGCTATCCACTCCTTTGTATTACTAACATTAATACAAATAATACAAAAAAGCAAGCACCTGTAAGAAACCTGTCATGATTGTTGTAAAAATTACATGGATTTGTTACCTGTTTAAAGGACATTTCCCGTAATCTAAAGGTAAGCATCAAATGAGGAGGAACTATTATGAGCCAATCGCAAAGAACGGCTTACTTTGACAATGCCAAATTTTTATTGATGATCTTGGTGGTGTTTAGCCACTTATTACAATCTTTTATTGGCGATCACAAATTTTATCATGATTTATACTATTTTATTTTTACGTTTCATATGCCGGCGTTTGTTTTTTTATCTGGTTATTTTGCGAAGCCTTTGACGAAAGGGTCAAAAGTTGCGGTATTGATACAAAAATTCTTGTTGCCGTACCTTTTTTTCCAAATTTTTTATATCGTCTATTATTGGCTGATTGGGTTGCGGGAGACGCCCAAGATTCAGCTGTTGAATCCCCAATGGGCCTTGTGGTTTTTGCTTAGTATGTTTTTTTGGCAATTGTCCTTATTCGTCTTTCAACGACTGACGCCTAAACAGGCGATCATCCTTAGTATTGCCTTAAGTCTTGGCGCTGGTTATTTGCCCTTCTTAAATCAAATTTTGACGTTGCAACGTACCTTTGTCTTTTTGCCTTTCTTTATTATTGGCTTTTACTTTCCTAAAAATGACATGGCATTTTTGCAAACATCGAGGTTGCGTTGGCTGAGTGTCAGCTTTTTGCCGATTATTTATGGCTTTATTGCTGTCTTTCATGGGATGAACAAGTATATGGTCTTTGGCTCAAAACCTTATGAAGATTATTTGAGCTATCCTTTGTTTGGCGGACCATTAAGAGGGGTCTTTTTCTTGATTGGGCTGATGGGTATCGTCGGTTTTATGCGGATCGTTCCGCGGGAAACAATGTTTTTCACCAAGTGGGGAAAAAACACATTACTAGTTTATTTATTGCAAGGCATCTTTATTAAAGGGTTGCGGGCATTGAATATTATGGATTTGAATCTATCGCTCCTAGGGTTTGTGACCTTGATGTTAGGTAGCGTGCTATTGACGATTCTTTTGGCCAGTAAGCCGATTCACAAGATATATGGCCGTTTTGAACATGGGCTATCTTTTGTACTGCCAGGCCTACTCGCATGGCTGATTTTTATGTAAAGCCTGAATAATTATGACAACTGTTCGGTTGAGAAAATCAAGGTTTCTTCAATTGGGCGGTTGTCATTTTTTTGTGAGAGGCGTAGAATGGAAGGAACGAAATGTGAAGGGATGAAGAAATATGTCAGAAATTTCTAAACAAACAACAGCTGAGTTTGCAGCAGCTTATCTAGAAAACAATAAACAAAACGCCCTGCAACGTGGTGTAGTCAAAAACGGCATCACCGCTTCTGCAGAAAACATCAGTGCCAAAATCGTCAATGTACCAGTATTTTCTGTTGATGTGACTACAGGTAAAGTATCGAACCAAAAACAATCTGGCCGTTGCTGGATGTTTGCGGCCTTGAATACCTTCCGTCATAAAATGTTGAACAATTTTAAATTAAAAGAGTTTGAATTGTCTCAAAACCATACCTTCTTTTGGGACAAATATGAAAAAGCCAATTATTTCTATGAAAATATTTTGGCGACAGCGTCAGAACCTGTGACAAGCCGCAAAGTTGCTTTCTTATTGCAAACACCACAACAAGATGGTGGTCAATGGGATATGATCGTATCGATCTTCCAAAAATATGGTGTCGTACCAAAATCTGTGATGCCTGAAAGCAGCAACTCATCAAATTCTCGTGATCTAAACAATTACTTGAACAAAAAACTACGTAAGGATGCTGTTGCTTTACGGAAATTGGTTGAAGCTGGTGAAACGGATACAGACATTCAAGCTGCGAAAGAAGCAATGTTGCAAGACGTGTACAATTTCTTAGCAACATCTTTAGGCACCCCACCGGAAACATTTGATTTTGAATACCGCGATGAAGACAAGGTGTATCACATCGACCGCGATTTAACACCGCAAAGTTTTTATGACAAATATGTAGGTGTGGATTTGAATGATTATGTAAGTATTATCAATGCCCCAACGGCAGACAAACCGTATGACAAATCTTATACAGTTGACATGTTAGGCAATGTCGTAGGCGGAAAGGAAGTCAAATACCTGAATGTTGATATGCCGACTTTCAAAAAATTGGCGATCGCACAACTTGAACAAGGAGAATCTGTATGGTTTGGTTGTGATGTCGGTCAATCATCCACGAGAGATTCCGGTATCATGTCATTGGATGCCTATGATATGAATGACTTATTCGATGTTGACTTTACGATGACAAAAGCAGAACGATTGGATTTTGGTGAAAGTTTGATGACTCATGCCATGGTCTTAACTGGGGTGGATATCATCGATGGTGAATCAACCAAATGGAAAGTCGAAAATAGCTGGGGAGAAAAAGTCGGTACAGATGGATTCTTCGTTATGAGTGATGAATGGATGGATGAATACACCTACCAAATCGTTGTCCGCAAAGAGTTCTTATCACCAGAACAACTAGCAGCTTTTGAAGCTGAACCAAAAGTGTTGGCTCCTTGGGATCCAATGGGTGCATTGGCGTAGAAATGGAAAAAGCTTTGATCGATGCTGATTGATCAAAGCTTTTTTTGATATGCACGATCTGAAACGATGAAAATGCGCGCAGTATCTGAAATAGGCATATTCATCCAATCAAAAAAATAGTCAGCATAAGACTGCGTATCTTTTTTTGTACCTTATCAGGCGACATCTATTTTAGGATCAAGCCAATCTTAGGTGAGGTGACAGGAGAGGAAACGCATGACTGATAATGAAGTAGAAGCAGTTGATTCAGCTATTTTGAGTGACATCCAACAGATTATCACCACGTCAAAAGCGCAAGCGATGCGCAGTATCGATTTTCAAAGAGTCTTGATGTATTGGCAGATTGGCCAAAGAATCGTTGTTGAAGAACAAGACAATCAGGAACGGGCTGCGTATGGGATAAGCCTTTTAAAAAATTTAGGTGATGTCTTGCACAGTAAATATGGGGGAGGTTTTTCAGAAAGAAGCTTGCGGTTAGCCAGACAATTTTACCTCACCTATCCAATTCGGAACGCACTGCGTTCCGAATTGAACTGGCTGCAATACCGTCTGCTTATCAGAATCGATGATCCAGATAAGCGAGAATATTATGCTTTAGAAGCTGTGCATAATCATTGGACGGGTCGAGAGCTGGAGCGGCAAATCAATTCTCTATTGTATGAGCGGTTGCTGATGTCCACGGATAAGGCATCCGTATTGCAAGTTGCGCGAAAGCAACGTTTGCCGGAGGATCCGCGAGAAATCATCAAAGACCCTATGGTGCTAGAATTTTTAGGGCTGTCTGATCAACCTGCCTATCATGAAAGCCAACTAGAATCCGCATTGATCAATCATTTAGAAGCATTTATGCTTGAACTAGGCAATGGCTTTTCCTTTGTGGCGCGTCAAAAAAGGATTATGTTGGAAGATGAGGCGTTCTTTATCGATTTGGTCTTCTATAATCGCTTATTGCGGGCTCATGTGATCGTTGAAATCAAAACCCGGAAGTTGACCCATGGTGATTTGGGACAGCTTCAGATGTATGTCAATTATTATGACCGTATAGAGAAATTAGCGGATGAACAACCAACGATCGGGATTTTGTTATGTACCCAGAAGAATGATACATTGGTCAAATTTGCTTTGCCACAGACGAATCAAACGATTGTGGCGAGCAAGTATGAAACGATTCTCCCAAGTGAAACACGTTTATTGGCAGAAATAGCGAAAGTGGAAGAACAGTTTGAGCAGGAACAGCAGCAACCTGCTGATTGAATAAAATAACATTTTTGTGATTTGCTTTAGATTGTGGGCGCTTTTTTCTGAGAATATCCCCATTCAGCAAACTTATTTATTGTAAGATTTCCAAATCTTCTTTAGAATAGAAAGGTCACTAATGATGTCACACGTCTCATTAGAGTGAACTGTTGAAGAATGGTCACTGGGAACCTTTACTTCCTTTGACAGACTTTGTCATCTTATTTTATTTAAGGAGGATTCAAATGACAAATCTGTTAACTGTAATTGTTGTACTTATTTTTGCTGCCCTTATTTATGGGTTCTACTTGTTGCAAAAGCGCCACGTGAAATTTTCAACCCGGGTATTTGGCGCTTTGTTTGTCGGTATCGTCTTTGGTGGTATCTTGCAATTGATTTTTGGCACTGGCTCTGATGTGGTAACCCAATCACTGGAGTGGATCACAATGGTCGGCAGCGGCTATGTGGCTTTGCTGCAAATGTTGATCATGCCATTGATTTTCGTTTCTATCGTTGGGGCATTTACCAAAATGAAAGAAAGCGAAAAAATCAAGAAAATCAGTTTTACTGTATTGGCGACATTGCTGGGAACGACAGCAATTGCTGCTTTGATCGGTATTTCTATGGTCATGGTCTTTGGTTTAGACGGTGCAAGTTTCACAGAAGGTGCGACGGAAACAGCCCGCATTGCAGAACTTGCAGAACGTTCGACACAAGTGCAAGACTTGTCGATTCCGCAACAAATCGTGTCTTTTATCCCAAGCAATGTCTTTGCTGACTTTGCTGGCACTCGATCAACCAGTACGATCGGTGTGGTGATTTTCTCTGCTTTTGTGGGGATCGCCTTTTTAGGTGTCAAACGCAAATCGCCGAAAGAAGCAGAAACCTTTGCCAATTTAATGAATAGCTTATACAAAATCGTGATGCGCATCGTGACGTTGGTCTTGCGCTTGACTCCCTACGGCGTTTTAGCGTTGATGACGAATGTGTTGGCATCAAGTGATTTTGCTGCTATCTTAAATTTGGGTAAATTTATCTTGGCTTCATATGCAGCCTTGATTTTGGTCCTTTTGGTTCACTCACTGCTGTTGATTGCAGTAAGAGTCAATCCAGTAACCTATTTCAAAAAAGCTTTTCCAGTATTGAGTTTTGCCTTCACCTCTCGTTCTAGTGCTGGGGCATTACCCTTAAATATCGAAACCCAAACAAAAGCATTGGGTGTCGATGAAGCAACCGCCAACTTTTCAGGCAGCTTTGGCTTGTCGATTGGTCAAAATGGTTGTGCCGGGGTTTATCCAGCTATGTTGGCAACGATCGTGGCACCAACTGTAGGAATCAATGTCTTTGACTGGCAATTTATTTTGCTGTTGGTGGCTGTGGTAACGATCAGTTCCTTTGGTGTTGCTGGTGTCGGCGGCGGGGCAACCTTTGCTTCATTGATTGTCTTAGGCTCGATGAATCTGCCCATCGCCATTGTTGGATTGGTGATCTCTGTGGAACCCTTGATCGATATGGCTCGTACCTTGGTAAACGTTAGCGACAGTATGGTGGCTGGTGTGGTGACAAGTAGTCGCATCAATGAATTGGATCGCTCTGTATTAGACGATACAGCGGCTGTCATCGACGCAGAATAAACCAAATCAAAAGAGGATCTTAGTCCGAAAGAAAGACTACGTGTGGTCTTTTTTTTGTGCAGTTTTGCGCTGTATTGGAGAAAACCAAACGTTTCTTCCCCCTCTGACATTCTTTCTGCTATACTTTTAAGTATAAACATTCGGGAGGTTTTGAATATGTCACAATTGATCGAACTAGAACAGGCGGCAAATGTCAGAGAACTGGGCGGCTATCAGACTAAGTATGGCAGTGTAATCAAGGATAGAAAACTGATTCGCAGCGCTGCTATCGATGCGCTCACAAGTGCAGACCAAGAAAAATTGGCAGATTATGGCGTCAATCAAGTGGTCGATTTTCGTTCGCTAGCTGAAAGCCAAGCACAACCTGATCGACCAATCAAAGGCGCGAAAGAAGTGTTTTTGCCAATTTTTGAAGAAGATGAAACGATGGTTTCATTATCCCCTGAAAGCTTGAAACAGCGTCTTGATGACGGGGAAGATGCCGAGGAACAGATGAAAAAAGTGTATCGTCACTTTGTTGAAAGCCCACACGCCCGTAAGCAATATCGCCAATTTTTTGATCATGTGATAGACAATGCCAATGGCTCTGGGGCAACACTATTTCATTGTACTGCGGGCAAAGACCGGACCGGTTTTGGGGCTTTCTTACTGCTGCATGTTTTAGGTGTCGATCCGGATACGATCAAAGAGGACTATTTGGCGACCAATCGCTATTTGGGCCCCATGTTGAAGGCGAAATTTGAACCTATGACGAAACATTTAGAGGCTGATATCCTCAATGCGATTTCGGTTTTGATGCGTGCGGAAGAAAGTTTCCTTGCGGAGAGTATCGCAACGATCAAGAAGCAATATGGCTCAGTGGATCAGTACATTGAAGTGGGGCTAGGTCTACGAAAAGAAGAACAGGATTATTTGATTGCCCACTTGACTGAGTAAAGGATGGGCCACAATGACTGACTTTCAGTCGACAGGCAAGAATGTCAATCTGGGTATCAGTGATAGTATTTATTGGTTCATTTAAATCAATTTGGCGAAAGCTGCGGAGCAAGTGTCGATAACAGCTTGAACCGTTTTTAGGAGGCAGTTTTTTAATGGCAACAAAGTACCAAACGACGCATGAAGTTGCGTATTATGAGTGTGATATCAATCAAACGATGACCTTTCCAGCTATGTTGGGTGTAGCAATCAAAACGTCTGAGGAGCAAAGTGCGCAATTAGACCGCGGTCCGGATGTGATTGCAGGTTATGGGTTGACGTGGATCATTACCAGCTACCATATCTTGGTGACCAGGCTGCCAAAAGTCGGAGAGCAGATCCAAGTGGCAACCCAAGCGAAGGAATACAATAAGTTCTTTTGCTACCGTTACTTCTGGTTGTTAGATGAGCAAGGAAATGAACTGGTCAAAATCGAAGCTGTGTTTGCCTTGATGAATCCAGAAACCCGGAAGGTCAGCAGTGTACCTGATGAGATCGTGGCACCTTTTGGCAGCGAAAAAATCAAGCGTATCAAACGCTATCCGAAAATCGATCCCATCACCAATGGCCAATCTTTGCCCTATCGTGTACGGTTTTATGATATTGACAGCAATCAGCATGTCAATAATGCGATGTATTTTAATTGGCTGTTAGATGTACTGGGCTACGACTTTTTGACAAGCCACCAAGTAAAAGAAGTCACGATTCGATTTGATCGAGAAGTCGCCTATGGCAATTTGATCGATAGCCATGTCCAAATCAATGAAGCACAAACTTTGGCAACTGGAGACACGCTGCCTTTGCAAACACTGCATGAAATCAAAATTGCTGATATCACCTATTGTGAAGCTGTCTTTAGCTGGATCACGGTATAAAATAAACGTCCTGACTGCTTTTTTTAGCGTGAGGACGTTTGTTTTCTCATTAGTTTTCCATAAATGCAGTCAATTCTGGTAAAGGGAGTCCGCGGTTTTTGGCGATCAATAATTTGATGCGGGCTTTTTGGCTATTGATGCTGTTGCAAAAAATAATCCCCAACTGCTGCAGTTCGATACCGCCCCCCGGGTAATCATAGACGGGTTCCGCGATGCCATTGAAGCAGCGAGATACCAATACGACGGGAATATTTCGAGCAATCAGTTTCTTTAAAGGGTCGATTGTTTGTGGCGGCAAATTGCCAGCACCGAGGGCTTCGATCACTAGGCCATCGATTTGAGAATCAGCCAATGCGTTAAAGAGTTCACCAGTCATACCTGCATAGGCTTTCACGATAGGGAATAGACCGTCCACAGAATCAACGTCTAGTTGACGGCTGTTCAATAATTCTTGCATAAAGATGATGCGATGTTTCGTCACCAAACCGATGGGACCCAATGTCGGTGTACGGAAGGTAGCGATATTTGTCGTATGGGTTTTGGTCACATAGCGGGCTGAATGGATCTCATCGTTCATGACCACAAGCACACCTTTGTTGACGGCATCAGGGCATTTCGCAACCCGAATGGCACTTTCAAAATTATACAGGCCATCACTACCGATCTCATTGCTGGAACGCATCGCGCCGGTCACCACTATGGGCAATTGGCCGCCAATCGTGGTATCTAGGAAAAAGGCAGTTTCTTCTAACGTATCGGTGCCGTGGGTAATAACGACACCCTCCACACCACCGATGTGTGCCAGTTGGATCCGTTCTTTTAATTGCAGCATTTCATTTGGTGTCATATGGGGACTAGGCAAATTAAAAATATCTTCTACGATCAATTCCACATCTTCTTCAATGTGGATCGGTGCGTCCATCAGTGGATTGCTGACGTCTGGGCTGACACCACCAGTTAATGTATCTTCTTTCATAGCAATCGTTCCGCCAGTATGTAACACGAGAATTCGCTTCATTTATTCATCACCTGCATTAATTATTTACGCTTCACTCTAAACTATTGTATACTATTGAAATGAGAAGACAAGTGAGGTGTCAAAAATGATTCGCATCGGCTGCACAACATTTAGTGAACATGGTCGTCTAGTAGATAGAAAAAGTTCAAAATTATTTGAATATGCCCGCTATTTTCCCGTTGTGGAGTTGGATACGACCTATCATTTTTTGCCTAAAGAAAAAGATGTGCGCAATTGGCTAACACAAGTACCAGATAACTTTCGCTTCGTCCTGAAAGTGCATCAAAGTATCACGACCCAAGGGGATGTACCAGAAGGGATGACAGTAGAAGAATCATTGACACGCTTCAAAGAAGCGATTGCACCAATGGTGGAGGCTGGGAAGTTGTTTTGTCTGTTGGCGCAATTTCCAAATCAGTTCAAATGTACCAAACAACATGTGGCGTATTTGGATCAAGTGAGAATATGGTTCGCTGATTATCCGTTGGCGATTGAATTGCGGGATCATAGCTGGTATCAACCGGATGTCTATCCATCCATGATCGACTTTATGAAACAGCGTCAGTTCTCTTTGGTTGTCGTGGATCAGCCGAAAAAACTGTCCACAACGATTCCGCTGGATCCGACAGTCACGAATCCATCCTTTACTTTGTGCCGCTTTCATGGCCGCAATGATAGCGGATGGACAGCCACCGGTCCAGATGCGAAACAAGTGCGCACATTGTATCGTTACAATGAGAAAGAAATCAATGAATTGTCCACCGCCATACAATCTGTTTCTGCCAATACAAAAGAAACAGCGGTGATTTTTAATAACAATGCTGGCCGAGATGCAGCGGATAATGCGCGAGAGATGATCAGCAAGCTGCAATTGACGTATGAAGCATTGAATCCCAACCAATTAGCATTATTTTGAGGAGTCCTATGATTAAAGCAATTTTTTTTGATATCGATGGTACATTGATTGCCAATAACGGCAAAGCCTTATCTAGTACCCGGGCAGCCATCCAACAAGCCCAAGAAAAAGGGGTCTTATGTGGGGTTGCGACAGGACGTGGTCCTGTCGAATTGGACAAAGTCATCGATTATCTACCGTTGGATATGTTTATTACCTATAATGGGCAATTCGTTTATACAAATGAAAGCTTGATCTATGCCAAGCCATTTTCAAAGCCAACGCTAGAAACCATTGTTGACTATGCAGATGAAAATTATCGTCAAGTGATGTTTGGCGGTGAGACCCAAGTCGCGGGCAGTTTGACGATCCGTTTAAGTCAATCGCCGGTGATGCAGCGGTATCTGCGGTTTGTACCGAAGAAATTTCCAGTCGGCTTTTTGAAGAAAATGTTGCAGCGTTTTAGTCCCAATCGCAATGCCAAGAGATATGAGTCATTAGATATTTTGCGAGAACCGATTTATCAATGTATCATGTTGAGTCCAGAGTCAGAAAAGGAAAAATTGATGAATAAATTGCCGCAATGCGATTTCAAGCGCTCCAATGCCTATTCAGTGGATATCGTGCCCAAAAGAGGGTCAAAATTAAGAGGCATCAAAGAGTTCCTTGCCTATGAAGGCATTGCGATCGAAGAAGCGATGGCGTTTGGCGACCATTTCAATGATGTCGATATGTTAAAAGGCGTCGGTATTGGTGTGGCGATGGGGAACGGACAAGACGTGACCAAAGAAAGTGCTGATTATGTCACAGCCTCCAATGATGAGGATGGGATTCAACAAGCGTTGATCCATTATGGTATTATCGAGGCGAACCCGAAACAATAAACCAGTCATGTGACACCAGAAAAGAGGAAGATAGATGCGTCCATTTGAGATGACAGAAGAGTTTCACCGCACCTTTGATCCAACTTGTCCACCGATCCCCCAACCGTTTTCTTATGAAAAAGCAGTTTTTCGGGGTGGTTTCAAAATTGAAGAGATCGTTGAATTGATTTATGCCGCCAGCAATAATGATCAAGAGAAATTCTCAGTAGGGCTTGCGCAGTTGCATCAGGCAATTGATCAAGCGGCGCAGAAGCTTGCCGCTAAAGCGCAGCCAACGGAAGATTCTTTTGTAGAGCAAGTGGATGCGCTATGTGATTTGCTGTACTTTACCTATGGTTCGTTCTCCCTTATGGGGATTGATCCAGATCCATTATTGGCGATCGTCCATCAAGCCAACATGGGGAAACTGTTTCCTGATGGGCAACCGCATTACCACCCGGAAACCCATAAGGTGATGAAGCCTGATGACTGGTCAGAACGTTTTGCTCCAGAAAGCAAAATCAAAGAAGAAATCAACCGTCAAATCAAAACCAAACAAAATCAAATCAAAGACAACCAATAAAACAAACGACCGTCCACAGCGCTGCATTTCTGCGCATTGTTGACGGTCGTTTCCTTTCGGCTTAGTCGAAAAAGGTGTAATACAAGGTTCGAACAGCCGCTTTTTCTTGTTCTTTGTGGATACCGAACATAATGCTGACTTCCGAGGAACCTTGGTTGATCATTTCTAAGTTGATGTTTTTGCGGGCGAGGGCAGCGGTGCTGTCCGCGGTGATCCCGACACGCTGCCGCATGCCTTCACCAACTACTACGACCATAGAGAGGTCATGGGTAATTCGTAATTCATCTGGATCAATCTCATAAGCGATCTTTCTTAACAGTGTTTCTTCTAACTCAGCTGTTAATTGATTGGAACGCATGATGATCGAAATATCGTCGATTCCTGAAGGCATGTGTTCATAATTCAAATCCAAGTCACGGAAGATTTCAAGTACCCGCAAGGTAAAGCCGACTTCGCGGTTCATCAGATATTTGCGGATATAGATCATACAAAACCCTTCATCACTGGCGACGCCAATCACAGGTTGTTCTAGATTATCCCGATGATTGGTGATCAGTGTTCCCGGGTGACTAGGGTTGTTGGTATTTTTGATCACGACAGGGATTTTGGCATGGTAAGAAGGCATCAGAGCCTCGTCGTGCAAGACAGTAAAACCAGCATATGACAATTCCCGCATTTCGCGATACGTCACTTCTTTGATTGACTCCGGGCGATGGACATAACCTGGATGTGCGGAAAAAATGCCATCCACATCAGTAAAGTTCTCATAGAGATCGACTTGCAAGCCAGCTGCAACGATAGCGCCAGAAATGTCAGAACCGCCGCGAGAAAATGTACAGATATCACCCGCTTCGGTATAACCAAAGAAGCCGGGAATCACCAGAATAGCTTGGCTATCATGCCAAGCGTTGATTTTCTCATAAGAGGCATGCAGAATACGGGCATTCTGCGGTTCATCCGTCACAGTCATCCCTAACTCCCGTGGATTCATATAGCGGGCAGGCAGACCAGCACTTTGCAAGATGCCGGCAATCAATTTGGCATTGTTGTCCTCACCGCTGGCCAAGACAGTATCGTAGAAATGAGGATTGTTTTCGTAAGGTAATGTGACAAACTGTTGTAAAGAGGTATGAATAGATGCTAAGTGATCAGCGGCAATCTTAAATGGTGCCGCAATGGCTTCATAACGGCCATAGATTTCAGCAAGCAATGCTTCGATCGGTTCATTGGCACAACGGGCTGCACAAACGGCGAGAAGCAAGTCGGTCACTTTTTTGTCTGCGTTGTTGCGCTTGCCTGGTGCAGAGACCACGACAAAACGTCGTTGCGTATCTTCTTTTATAATATCCACTACTTTTTGCACTTGTTCAGCTGAGGCGAGAGAACTGCCTCCAAATTTGGCTACTTTCATATGACATACTCCTGTTCAAGCTTTTTACTAGAGTACAGTTTCGCTTTTGATAAATCAAGCTGTTTCTTGAAAAAAGATGATAAATTGCATAAAAAACCGTTTATCAGCTGTTATTTCGCAATATTTGCTTCCGAATTTTACGAAAAACATTCCTATAAAATATCAGATGCCAAAAAAGTCAATCTTTTTTGCCTCAATCTAATGCTTGATTTTTTTCTTTATGCTATAATCTAGCGTAGATGCTTTTTTATAAAGGGGACTTCTGTCCTTTTGTGAAAAAAGCCCCGAAACCAAAATCAATCTGCTTGTGGGCAGATTTCAGAGGCAACATGTATATTTGAAAATTGGAGGAACCACAACATGGGAACTAATATCATCTTCGGCATTGTCATTGCGATTATCGTCATTGCAGCGATTTTATATGCAATTGGCTATTTTATGCGAAAGAAAAACCAAGAAAAGCTGAATGCCTTGGAAAAACGTAAAGAGAATCTTTTTGACTTGCCAGTCATAGAAGAGGTCGACGAAGTCAAAAGAATGCACCTTGTCGGTCAAAGTCAAAATACGTTCCGGGAATGGAACCAACAATGGACAGATATTTCTACAAAATCTTTTGCAGAATTAGAAAGTCAAATTTTCGAAGTGGAAGAATTGAATGAACGCATTCGCTTCTTTAAAGCCAAAGGGGCCATCGAACAAGCGGAAGCGACCATGAATGACATGGAGAGCCAAGTCGAAGAGATCCGTGCTGGCTTGAAAGAATTGCGTGAAAGTGAAGAACGCAATTCATTAGAAGTCCAAAAAGCATTAGACGTCTATGAAGAATTGAAAAAGAACCTTCGTGAACAAGGGGAAGAATTCGGACCTGCGTACAATGAACTACAAAAACAAATCAAAAATATCGAAATTGAATTCACACAATTTGTGACATTGAATACTTCTGGTGATCCGGTGGAAGCCCGTGAAGTCTTAGAACAAGCGGAGCAACATACGTACGAAGTCGAAGACTTGATGAAACGCATCCCAGCTGCTTACGAAGAATTGAACCGAACTTTCCCAGACCAATTGAAAGAAATCCAAGATGGTTATCAAAAACTGCTTGATCAAAAATATGTTTTCCCTGAACAAAACTTCCAAGAAGAAATCAACCGCGTCAAGAAACGGGTCGAAAATTCTACTAACGATCTTGCCAAAACAGAAGTTGCGACAGTTGAAGTGGCGAATCGTGATACAGCAAGTGATATTGATGGCTTATACACTGTCATGGAACGAGAAATCAATGCCAAGAAATATGTGATGAAAAATCGTCAAGTCATCGTTGATTACATTGAACATGCGACAAAGAACAACCGTCAGTTATTGATCGAATTAGACCATACCGCACAAAGTTATACATTGAATCATAATGAATTAGGTCGTGTCCGCGGCTTCCAAACAGAAGTCGATGAACTGGCACGTCGCAACAATGAGTATTTGCCACAACTTGAAAACCATGAAATTTCTTACTCAGAAGTGCAAAGCTACTACAAAGATGCTTACAAAATCCTTGATGATGTTGAAAGCCAACAAGTGGAAATCGATGAGTCATTGGCAGAATTGCGTCGTGGTGAAAAAGTGGCCCACGAAAAAGTGGAAGCCTTCGAATTCCGTTTGCGCAACTTGAAACGATTTGTTGAAAAACAACGATTGCCAGGTTTACCAGGAGAGTATCTTGAGTTCTTCTTCGTGGCTACTGATCGTGTGGAAGATCTTGGCAAAGAGTTGAACAAGATCCGAATCAACATGCAAGACATCAACAAATTGGTTTCAGTTTGTGAAGATGATTTGGACCTATTAGATGAACAAACCCATGATTTAGTAGATGCAGCAGCATTGACTGAGCAAATGATGCAATACGCAAATCGCTATCGTCATTCTCATCCAGACATCAAAGCGGCGATCGATAAATCATTGTATCTTTTCAGCAAAGAATATCGCTATCAAGACGCCTTAGATGAAATCGGCACTGCTTTAGAACGTGTCGAACCAGGTGCCTTCAAACGCATCGAAAATTTCTATTTCAATAACCGCGATTTAGTCTAATCCCAAAGCCAGCCAGTGCACGACGGCTGGCTTTCTTTCTGCGATGAATCAGCTGAACAACACTTGATAGACAACCATACAATTCTTTATAAAATCACTACATTGTGGAACAAGCCTTGAAAGTGTTAGCTGCACCAGTTATAATGGGAAAGAATTTTTTAGAGAAAGGGTCCTACCATTGATTTATTTCGACAATAGCGCCACAACAGCCATCTATCCCCAAGCTTTACATACATATACACAAGTGAGTCAACGAATCATCGGCAATCCATCCAGTTTGCATGACCTAGGCAATCAATCCAATCGACTGTTACAGCAATCACGTCAACAAATTGCGGATACGTTATCTGTTCAACCTACTGAGATTGCTTTTACAAGCGGCGGCACGGAAGGCGACAACTGGGTACTCAAAGGAACGGCACTCGCCAAGAAAGCCTATGGCAATCATTTGATTATTTCCAGTATCGAACATCCTGCTGTTAGTGAAACCGCAGCACAATTGTCTGAATTAGGTTTTGAGGTCAGCGTGGCACCAGTCGATGGTCAAGGATTTGTCGATGTCGACGCACTCTCGGCTCTGATCCGCAAAGAAACGATTCTCGTCTCCGTCATGGCAGTCAACAATGAAATAGGCAGCATCCAACCCATCAAAGCGATCGCAGCTGTTCTGGAAGAGTATCCAACGATTCATTTTCATGTAGATGCCGTTCAAGCAATCACCAAGGTTCCCCAAGAGGAATGGATGCCAACACGTGTAGACTTTGCGACGTTTTCAGCCCATAAGTTTCATGGTCCCCGGGGTGTGGGCTTTATCTATTGGAAAAAAGGCCGCAAATTAGCGCCGCTACTGACAGGTGGCGGTCAAGAAAGCAACCAACGCAGTGGCACTGAAAATGTTCCTGCAATCGCAGCGATGGCCAAAGCTTTGCGTCTTGCTGCAGAACAAAAAGCCGAAAGACCCAAACATGTTCAGTTATTGAAGCAATACTTATTGGAAGCTTTGGCCAGTTACGAGAAAGTGACAGTATTTTCTGGCTCTGACGGCTTCGCGCCTCATATCCTGTGCTTTTCATTAAAAGGCATCAGAGGAGAAGTATTGGTTCATGCCTTTGAGGAGAAACAAATCTATATTTCTACCACCAGCGCGTGTTCTTCTCGTAAGAAAATGGCCAGCAGCACCTTGCATGCAATGCAAGTTCCCAATGATTTGGCCACATCTGCTGTCCGCATCAGTTTGGATGAAAGCAATACAATGGCCGAAGTTGAACAATTCTTGATCGTTTTTCATCAGCTTTATCAGAAGTTTTCCAAAATCAACTAATTATCCGAAACAAAACAAAAGATCATTCGATAACTAAAGGAGTTTAATCGTGAACTATACAGAAATCATGGTTCGTTATGGCGAACTATCAACAAAAGGGAAAAATCGGCGCAGCTTTATCATGCAGTTGGCTGAAAATGTGAAACGGACTTTAGCAGATTTTCCAGATGTGAAGATCCATGCAGAAAGAGACCGGATGCACTTGTTGTTGAACGGTGCAGATGGCAAACACATCATACCAAGACTGCAAAAAGTCTTCGGTATTCAAAATTTCTCGCCAAGTATTCGCGTGGAGAAAGACATTGAGGTGTTAAAAACATCTGTGCAAACCTTGATGAAAGAAATCTATACAGGAACGGAAACTTTCAAAATCACTGCCAAACGCAGCGACCACTCGTTTGTTCAAGACAGCAATGAGCTGAATTTGACATTGGGCAATGCTGTCTTTGATATTTTTCCAGATATTCGTGTACAAATGAAGAAACCGGATATCAATTTGCGGGTCGAAATTCGGATGGACGGTGCCTATTTGTCTTATGAAACGATTCAAGGTGCTGGCGGTTTGCCAGTTGGGACCAGTGGCAAAGGAATGCTGATGTTGTCTGGTGGAATCGACTCGCCAGTTGCCGGCTACTATGCGATGAAGCGCGGTGTCGAGATTGAAGCTGTCCACTTTGCAAGTCCGCCTTACACCAGTGAACAAGCTTTGCAAAAAGCCAAAGATTTGACCGAAAAACTAGTACCGTATGTCGGTAGTATCCAGTTTATTGAAGTGCCCTTTACAGAGGTGCAAGAAGAAATCAAAAATCGGGTGCCGCAAGGGTATTGGATGACATTGACCCGTCGCATGATGTTGCGTTTGACTGATGCGATTCGCGAACAGCGACATGGGTTGGTGATTTTGAATGGGGAATCATTAGGACAAGTGGCTTCACAAACTTTGCAGTCAATGGTGGCAATCAATGAAGTGACCACTACACCGATCATCAGGCCTGTGGCAACGATGGACAAATTAGAAATCATTGAGGTTGCTCAAGAAATCGATACCTTTGAATTGGCGATTCAACCCTTTGAAGATTGTTGCACGATCTTTGCGCCGCCTCAACCAAAAACACGGCCAAAATTGGAAAAAGTCCATTTATACGAAGAACGCTTGGATATTGACGGCATGATCAGTCGCGCAATGGCTGGATTGAAAATTGAGCAAATCACAGCAAAACAAGCAATAGATGAAGCATTTGCTGACCTTTTGTAAATCTTGCAAAATAAAAGAATACGTATGAAGTAAGCCTGTATGCCGTTTCTAAGACATGCAGGCTTTTCGTTGCAAAAGTTTGTGAATAATTTCTTGCTATTCAAAATTCAACGTGCTACACTCGATATGTGAACATTTTAACAAGGGAGGTAGAACGATGGAAAGCTTAAAAGAAAAGAAACTTCCAAAAGCAACTGCCAAACGGCTGCCAGTCTATTTAAGACACTTAAAAATTCTGGATGCTACAGGTGTCCAACGGATCAAATCAAAAGAATTTGCCGAAATTACACAGGTCCCTTCTGCAACGATCCGTCGTGATTTTTCGCATTTAGGTGAATTAGGACGTAGTGGATACGGCTATGATGTGCCGTATTTGATCGAGGTGTTGAGCCATATACTGGAAACCAATGAAGAAAAGAAAATTGCCTTGATCGGTTTTGGTAATTTAGGCAAAGCATTGGCCAATAACAATTTTCGTCGCAATGAAAACCTGTCGGTGACAGCGGTTTTTGACAATGACCCGCAATTGGTGGGGCAAACGGTTGGTGACCATTATGTGTATGGGATGGATCAATTGGCTGAAGTCGTCAAAGAGGAAGGAATCACAGTGGCGATTTCTACGGTACCTAGCCGCTATGCCCAAAGTGCGGTGGATGTCATCGTTGATGCCGGCATCACAGCAATCTTGAATTTTGCGCCTGATCCAGTAGTGGTACCTAAAGCCGTGAATATTCAATATATCGATTTAACGACCGAATTGCAAACCTTGATCTTTTTTGATACGACTTATTCACAAAAAACGAGGGTTTGAGCAAATTCTTTTCGTTTTCTGTGATTCTTCCTTATACTGGGAGAAAACGCAATAGGAGAGATGATATGCAAGTTACACGTAAAGGAACCGTCTATGAAATGCCTGGAGATCAACCAAGGGTTGGAGATATTGCCCATGATTTTCGTTTGAAGAGTTTGGATGACACTGAGTACACTCTGGCTGATTTTTTGGGCAAGCCAACGATCATCAGCGTTGTGCCCGATATCGATACACGAGTGTGTGCATTGCAAACCAAGCGCTTTAATCAAGAGGCTAGTCAATTAGACGAGATTCATTTCGTAACGATCTCAAACAATACCAAAGAAGAACAAGAACAATGGTGCGGCAAAGAAGGTGTGGACATGATCGTTTTGCATGATCCAGCAAATACCTTCGGAGAAGCTTACCAAATCATGATTCCAGAATTTGGCCATTTTGCACGGGCGATTTTTGTATTGGATGCAGATGGTGTCATGCGTCATGTTGAAATCGTACCAGAAATTGCCCAAGAGCCTGATTATCAAGCAGCCATCGACGCTGCTAAAGCAAACCTCTAATTGACTTTCGATCGACTTCATTGTAGAATATAGCAAGATGAAACAAGAATGAAAACAGCAAGACAATGTTCAAGAGGAGTATTTGTTCACCTGGTGTATAGAGAAAAGTCGGTCGGTGCAAGACTTTCCCAGAAGCAAAGAAGGTAGCTTGAAGGTCTTTGATTCGAGGATCCATGCTGATCCAAGGACAAACGCATCGTGACCGTTAACTCACGTCAAAGTGGTAGAGAAATCTACAATTTAGGTGGTACCGCGTATCAGCGCCCTAAATGCCTCGGCATTTAAGGCGCTTTTTGTTGTCTTCGGCATCCACTGCACATTTTCTGCCCTTTGATTAGCGCTCATCTGACACAATAATTGATCCACATAGGAGGAGACCACATGACAGAGGAATTATCCACAAAATACAATCCCCAAGAAGTTGAAGCCGGACGCTACCAAAACTGGCTCGACCATGATCGTTTCAAACCAAGCGGAAATAAAGAAGCCAAGCCCTATTCAATCGTGATCCCACCGCCAAACGTAACAGGGAAATTACATTTAGGCCATGCGTGGGATACCACATTGCAAGATATCATCATTCGCCAAAAACGGATGCAAGGCTACGATACATTATGGTTGCCGGGTATGGACCATGCAGGGATCGCTACGCAAGCCAAAGTCGAGGAGAAACTACGTGAACAAGGTATCTCTCGCTACGATCTTGGCCGCGAAACATTCATTGAGCAAGTATGGGATTGGAAAGAAGAATATGCCGGTCACATTCGTGAACAATGGGCCAAAATGGGCTTGTCATTGGATTATAGTCGCGAACGATTTACATTAGACGATGGACTATCAGATGCCGTTCGTAAAGTCTTTGTGACATTATATGAAAAAGGCTTGATTTACCGTGGAGAATATATCATCAACTGGGATCCACAAGCACGTACTGCATTGTCAGATATTGAAGTGATCCATAAGGACATTGAAGGTGCTTTTTATCATATGTCCTATGAGTTGGCAGACGGCAGCGGCGTCGTAGAAATCGCAACGACACGTCCAGAAACAATGCTTGGCGATACCGCGGTCGCTGTGCATCCAGATGATGAACGTTATCAAGATTTGATTGGCAAAATGGTGATCTTGCCATTGGTCAACAAAGAAATTCCCATCATTGCTGATACGTATGTTGACCAAGAATTCGGAACAGGTGTTGTGAAAATCACACCTGCCCATGATCCAAATGACTTTGAGGTCGGTAATCGCCATGACTTGCCTCGTGTCAATGTCATGAATGAAGATGGCTCAATGAATGATTTGGCTGGCGCTTATGCTGGGATGGACCGTTTTGCCGCTAGGAAACAAATCGTCAAAGACTTGGATGAACTTGGCCGGTTGATCAAAATCGAAAAAATGGTCCATAGTGTAGGGCACTCTGAACGTACGGGAGTTGTTGTGGAGCCGAGATTATCCACACAATGGTTTGTAAAAATGGCACCACTTGCCCAACAAGCAATTGACAATCAAGCAACAGACGATGCAGTGGCATTTTATCCGCCACGGTTCAATCAGACCTTCTTGCGTTGGATGGACAACGTCCATGATTGGGTAATCTCTCGTCAGCTTTGGTGGGGTCATCAAATCCCAGCGTGGTACCATAAAGAAACTGGTGAAATGTACGTTGGCTTAGAGGCGCCGGCAGATGCAGAGAATTGGCAACAAGATCCAGATGTCTTGGATACTTGGTTTAGTTCAGCTTTATGGCCGTTTTCAACCATGGGTTGGCCGGATGAACAAAACGAAGATTATCAACGCTACTTCCCAACCAATACGTTGGTCACCGGCTATGATATTATCTTCTTTTGGGTTAGCCGAATGATTTTCCAAAGCTTAGAATTTACTGGTAAACGTCCCTTCGAGAATGTCTTGATCCATGGCTTGATTCGCGATGAACAAGGCCGCAAAATGAGTAAATCATTGGGCAATGGCATCGATCCGATGGAAGTTATCGAGAAATACGGTGCGGATGCATTGCGTTGGTTCCTATCAAATGGTTCAGCACCAGGACAAGATGTTCGCTTCAGCTATGAAAAAATGGATGCAGCGTGGAACTTTATCAACAAAATCTGGAATGCATCACGCTTTGTCTTGATGAACGTTGAAGGCATGAATGTGGAAGACATTGATTTTTCTGGTGAAAAATCAGTCGCTGATCGGTGGATCTTGACGCGACTAAATGAAACAATCGAGAAAGTCACTGATCTTTTTGAACGCTTTGAATTTGGTGAAGCGGGCCGCCAATTGTACAACTTTATCTGGGATGATTTCTGTGACTGGTATATCGAAATGTCCAAAGAAACGTTGTATGGGGACAATGAAGCTGCCAAACATGTCAACAAGAGTATTTTGGTTCATGTGCTTGATCACATCTTACGCCTGCTGCACCCAATCATGCCATTTGTGACCGAAGAAATTTGGAGTAAATTGCCACATACCGGTGAATCATTGGTTGTCGCACAATACCCAGTCGTTACACCAGAATGGTCAGATGACAAAGCAGCACAAGGTATGGAAGTCTTGAAAGAATTGATCCGATCAGTCCGCAATATTCGTGCTGAGGTCAATACACCATTGTCAAAACCAATCACACTCTTGATCCAAACCAATGATCAAACAGTGGAAGAATTCTTGATCAACAACAAAAATTATATCGAACGTTTCTGCAATCCTGAAGAATTGGTGATTTCCAATGATCTAGATGCACCAGAACTTGCGATGTCCGCTATTTTGACCGGTGCGACGATTTACTTGCCTCTAGCAGGATTGATCAATATCGAAGAAGAAATCAGTCGATTGGAAAAAGAATTGGATAAATACAATCAAGAAGTCAAACGTGTTCAAGGCAAACTATCGAATGAGCGTTTCGTGGCCAATGCCCCTGAAGAAGTGGTGGCTCAAGAACGCAGCAAAGAAGCCGACTATCTTGAAAAGAAACAACAAGTACAAGAGCGAATCGATCAATTACGGACGATTCAATAAGATCTATCAGGGAGCAGCTAGTAAGATAGCTGTTCCTTTTTTTCTGTAAAGGGGCGTCTTGAGGGAATAGAAATTAGGAAAGCAGCGTTTTTTTTGTTAAAATAAAAGCGAGGTGAACGAGATGACAAGCGAAGAAGCAATTGCATGGATCCATGGTCGTTTAACGTTTGGCGTTAGACCCGGATTACGCCGTGTCGAGGCGTTATTGAAGCGATTAGGCAATCCAGAAAAAGAAGTAACCATGATCCATATCGCCGGGACCAATGGCAAAGGATCGACCGTCAGTTATTTGCGTAGTTTATTAGAAGAGAGCGGTTTGCGGGTGGGGACATTTACTTCCCCCCATATCGAGTCCTTTAATGAGCGGATTGAAATCAATGGGCAGTTTATTTCCGATGAGGATTTGGTTGGGTGGGTCGCGCGCCTGCAACCATTGGTAGCACAAATGGACCAAGAAGAAGACGTGACGGGCATCACACAATTTGAAATCATTACGGCCATGGCATTAGGCTATTTTGCTGAGCAGACAGTCGATGTTGCCTTGATCGAAGTAGGCCTTGGCGGTTTGTTGGATAGTACCAACGTCATCGCACCAATCCTGACAGCAATCACCACGATTGGCATGGATCATATGGATGTCCTTGGGGATACGGTCGAAGCGATTGCTGCCCATAAAGCGGGGATCATCAAGCCGGGTATCCCATTGGTTACAGGCAATATCTCTGAGCCGGCGCTATCAGTGATCGATGCCAAAGCCAAAGAAAATGCTGCTGCAACCTATCATTTGGGTGAAGACTACAACGTCAATTACCGTCATCCCGATGCTACGTGGGGCGAGGTCTTCGATTTTGACAATGTACAGGGCAAAATCAAAAGCTTAGTGACCCCTATGCTTGGCCGCCATCAACCAGAAAATGCCGGTGTGGCTATCCAATTGTATGCATTATATTGTGAGCTGCAACAGTTGCCTTTCACAACCAAAAATGTCCGCAATGGCGTAAAAAATGCCCATTGGCCAGCGCGAATGGAGAGGTTGAGCCAAGAACCATTGGTGATATTGGACGGTGCGCATAATACCCATGCCATGACACGTCTAGTGGACACAATGAAGGAAGAATTCAGTGCGTATCGTATCCATATTCTTTTTTCGGCACTAGAAACCAAAAATATTTCCGATATGTTAGATCAACTGCTGCAGATTCCCCAAGCTGAGATTTATATGACGACCTTTGATTTTCCTAAAGCTGTTAACTTAGCTGCGGGCTATCAGGATATCGATCCGAAAAGAATTTCAACCGTCTCACTCTGGCAGTTTGGGTTGGCAGAGTTATTAGAAAAAATGACCAGCGATGATTTACTGCTAGTCACAGGTTCATTATATTTTGTTTCAGAAGTACGAGAATTATTACGATCATTAGGAGGAAACAATGGCTAAGTTGCAAGGTGTGATTTTCGATATGGATGGTTTGTTGTTCGATACAGAGTTGTTGTATTATCAGGCCACACAAGAGGTTGCCGATGAGATGGGTATTCCCTACAGCAAAGAATTATATTTGGCGTATGTTGGTGTCTCAGACGAAGAAGTATGGGCGGCCTATCATGAACGATTTGATCCTGATTTCGGTCATGATACAGTGGCGTGTTTTATCCAAGCCGCATTTGATCGAACAGTGACCTTGTTCCAACAAGGCGCTGCCGAACTCAAACCCGGCGTGCACACGCTATTACGCTTCTTAGATGAGCAGCAGATTCCACGTATCTTAGCGTCAAGCAATCAACGGGCTGTCATTGATACCTTGTTGGCAGCGGCTGATTTAACGGCAGCATTTCCTGAAATCGTCTGTTTTGATGATGTGGCTAAAGCGAAGCCAGATCCGGAAATCTTTGAGAAAGCCCAACAGATCCTTGGCGTTCCGAAAGCCTCCTTGGTTATTTTAGAAGATTCCGCCAATGGCATTCATGCAGCCCATAGTGCAGGGATCTCTGTCATCATGATACCTGATTTGATTGCCCCAACAACGATCATTGAAGAGAAAGTATTGGCTATCTTGCCTGCTTTGACAGATGTGCCAGCGTTTCTTTCAGAAGCCTACACAATATAAATAATGGATACATCCAATCAACTGAAACTCTTTTGCGTATTTCTATTATAGAATATGGCAAAGGAGTTTTTTTGATGACGAAAACAATTATTCCCCAAAGCTCGTTTCCTCGCGAACGGATGCTGCATTATGGGGTGGATGCATTATCAAATCAAGAATTATTGGCGATCGTATTGCGTACCGGTGCACATCCGTTGAATGTCTTGGAATTGGCAGGGGTTATTTTGAACCGTTTTGAGAATATTTATGAACTCAAGCAAGTCACACTGGACGAGCTGCAGGAAATTCGCGGTGTTGGACAGATCAAAGCAATTGAGATCAAAGCGATGATCGAATTGGGCGGTCGGATCCAGCGAGCCGGACAACCGAAATATGGCAAAGTCAATTCCAGTATGGATATTGCGAAACATATGATGCAAGAACTGAAAGACTATCGGCAAGAACACTTACTTTGTTTGTACCTCAACACCAAGAATGAGATCATTCAGAAAAAGACCTTGTTTATTGGCTCGCTGAATCAATCGATTGCACATCCGCGAGAAATTTTTCATGGTGCAGTTCGTTGCAGCGCCGCCCGGGTGATTGCGGTCCATAACCATCCCAGTGGTAGTCCGCAACCCAGCGAGGCCGATTTGGCCTTTACACGACGCTTGATGAAGTGTGGTGAGATCATGGGCATTGATTTACTCGATCACTTGATTATAGGCGACAATGCATACGTGAGTTTGCGAGAAGAAGGGTTATGGGAGGAGTAAGTACTGTCTCTTATACACATCTAGATGTGTATAAGAGACAGGAAGAAGGGTTATGGGAGGAGTAAGTAGGGTTGTTTTATAATTTTGTCTAAAATAATCTTTTTATATAAAATAATTCTTTTATTTAGACAAAAATATGCTATTGTATAAATTATCTTATGGGATGTAGAAAGTAGGATAATGGATGCAGTTTTGGAAAAAAAGTCAGAATATCGGCTATGTATTGGCCTTGTTAGGGTGCGCAGTAGTTTTGGTTTTGCCGCAGATCGTCTTAGGCAGCTTAGTGATTTCATCGGATTCATTGTTTCACTTTAATCGTTTTTATGATACAGCGATGCAAATCAAGGAAGGGAATATGCAATACTTTGTCAGTTTTTACGGTTTTCAGCAGAGTGGGCGGATCGTCAATGCACTCTATGGCCCAATCATCGCGTATCTCCATGGTGGGTTGGTTGTGCTGAGTCCCAATTGGTTCTTCTATCAAGTCAGTGCCAATTTTTTGTTGTATGTTCTGGCAGGCTATTCAATGTATGGACTACTTTGTGCTTGCAGGATACGACCAGCAACGTCATGTTTGTTCAGTGTGGTCTATCTGACGACCTATGCGATTCAATACTGGATGATGCGACAGGGATTTTCTAGTTGGGGTGCAGCGATCTTGCCCCTTTGCTTGATTCCATATATGCAATGGATGCAGACAAAAAAGTTTGACCCTTTCAAAGTGGGGATCAGTGTGGCTTTAGCTGTTCAAGTCCATCTGATGACTGCTTTGTTTGTGGGTCTGATTTATGCATTCGGATTGATTGGGATTCTTTGGCAAAAGAAGCGAGTGGACTGGTCCTTGTGCTGGAAGATTGTACAATCGATCGTTGTATTTCTATTTTTGACTGCAAATATTTGGCTGACTATGCTGCTGATTTATCAAGGAAATACATTGTTGCCGCCCTTCATCAATCGCAATATGTATCGTAGTACAATCACCTACAATAGTACCTACTGGATAATGACACCAACGATTTTGATTGCCGGGGTATTCTTTATGATTGGAGAAGGGGTGCTGTCTTTTCGACGGTTATCCTTTGATAGGCGCATGTTGTTTCTGCCGTTTTCGTTTTTTGTGTTGCTCAGTACCAACATTGTACCTTGGCGATTCTTGGTTGAGAATCATTTCTTCCTCGCCGAGCTGATCCAGTTTCCGTTTCGTTTCTTTATCCCGGCGACGACGTTGATGATGGTTTATTTAGCGAAGCGCTGGCAGGAAAAGGTTACGCACCGATATTGGCATCTCTTGGTGATCGTTTGTGCGGTGGGGCAGTGTTTGCTGATGAATACGGAAGCAAATTTACGTTGGCACCAATCAGAAGCGCCTTTTCAAACAAGAAAACATACAACCCATTTTTCAGAAGACATCCAACGCACCAAAGAAGCCTTCCATTCCACTGACAAACAAGCGGCTTTGCTGCTGCTTCAAAAAGGGACGCCGGATTATGTGCCGATTTATAGGGAAGATGATGCCAATAAGTATGAAGCCTATACAGAACAAATGATTCTCCCAAATGCAGATTTTGACAAAGTAGTGCAAGGCAATCAGCTGATCTTGCGTTGGCAGGGGCAAGAGGGACGACAAAGACAACTGCCTTTGATCATTTATGATCGGACAATCGTACATTTGAATGGTGCACCTCTCGAAGGTGAGTCATTACAATTAACAACCATCGGTGCCCCTATAGTGATAGAAAATGCAGGAATGAATCAGATGACCATTGCTTATCCCACACCTCGCGGCTTTCTGGCTGTTCTATGTGTTGTATTGTTTCTTTGGCTCTTGGTGATCGGCAAATATGGCAAACGACTTGTCATACGGCAGCGTTGCTTTAAAAAATCATGAAATATCTAAAAATGATTAAAAATCAGCGAGAAAGAATTAATCTTCTGTCTTGCAAAAAAATATCTTCAAGTGTAAAATATTATTGTAATTTTGTTTGCAGTATAGATGTTGAAACGTAAGGGACACCTCTATCGCACAAAAGCAACGTTACACACAATTAAGTGCTGATGCACGAGGAGGTTTTTTTAATGGAACAAGGTACAGTAAAATGGTTTAATGCTGAAAAAGGGTTTGGTTTTATCTCTCGCGAAGACGGTACAGATGTATTTGTACATTTCTCAGCTATCCAAGGTGAAGGATTCAAAACATTAGAAGAAGGTCAAGCAGTGACTTTCGACGTTGAAGATTCAGACCGCGGACCTCAAGCAGTAAACGTAAACAAAGCATAAGACTTGTTTAGCACTGCTTTTGCGTACAATCGATATCAAAAGCCCAAAAGACCATCTAGTCGATGGTCTTTTTTTTGATTGCTTTGCTTTTGATGTAGGCGATAAATGACAATATTTCTTTCAGATCATCTTCATCTAGAGATGAATCATGTGCAGCATCCACAAGCGTACGTTGATAATCAGATGAATAGGTTATTTGCGATGTTCTTCCTAGAAGAAAGTCCGTAGTCACACCAAACAAATCAGCTAATGCTTGCAGCGTGCGGAAATCCGGCTCTCGTTTACCCAATTCGTATGCTGTGTATGCGGGCCGTGTGATACCGATCTGATGGGCTATTTCTTGCTGAGTAAAATTATTTTTTAAGCGTAATTCTTTAATGACATGAGGAAACATAATGACACCTGCTTTCATCGTGATAGTAACATAGCGTTACGAAGAAAAAAAGCTGAACGCTGGTTGCTTTTTGTTACTTTATTCACGTTGACAAGTAACGATTGGTTACCTATAATTAATATTGTGTCGTATCGTTACTTTGTAGAAGGGAGTAAAATCATGAGGGAATGGTTAATAAAAATAAGAGAAGAGAGGGGGTATACACAAGAGCAAGCTGCGAATAAGGCTGATATTGAACGTTCTTATTATAATATGATCGAACGAGGCAAGCGTCGACCTAGTGTCGATGTGGCACAGAAAATCGGTCATGCCTTGCATTTTGAATGGACCTGTTTTTATACAAAGGAATGTAACGAAAAGACACCATGTGAAGGGTTAAATCATCAACATGAACAAGGAGGGGATATTTAGTTGAGGACACAAGCTTTAAACAAAAATAAGCAAATACGACCACCCAAAAGCAAAGATACGAAACCCTATTTTTCTATTTTATTGAGGGATATCAAAAAACATAAGTGGTTATATGTCATGTTGATTATCCCAATTATTTTTGTGCTGATTTGGAATTATTGGCCAATGTATGGTGTCGTCATTGCATTCAAAGATTATTCACCAGCATTCGGTATTTTGGGTAGTCCTTGGGCAGGGATTAAACATTTTGAACGTTTCTTTGCCTCCTATTTCTTTGTAGACATTATTGTGAATACATTGCGGTTGAGTCTGTATAGTTTGTTGGTAGGTGTTCCGTTACCAATCATCCTGGCATTGCTTTTTAATGAATTGAATCGGAAATGGTTTAAAAGCAGTGTACAAACAATCTCTTATATTCCCAATTTTATTTCTGTTGTGGTTGTGATCGGGATGGTCCAATTCTTCTTTTCAACACAAGATGGAATGGTCAATACGTTGTTGAATACACTGGGCTTTCAATCTATCGACTTTTTAGGCAGTCCAAAATGGTTTCCGCATATTTATGTCTGGTCTGGTGTATGGCAAGGAGTAGGTTGGGGAACATTGATTTATACAGCTGCGATGTCAGGCATTTCTCCAGATCAATATGAAGCCGCTTACTTGGATGGCGCATCTAGATTTCAATGTATACGCAATATTACGATTCCTTCAATTATGCCCACCATTGTTATCTCCACGATTTTAGCCACTGGCAGTATTCTTTCTGTAGGCTTCGAGAAAACGTTTCTTTTACAAAATGCTGCCAACCTTGCGACATCGGAAGTACTTTCAACCTATACCTACAAAATGGGGATTATTAATGGTGAGTATAGTTTTTCCGCGGCTGTTGGTTTGTTTAACAATGTGATTAATTTTATTGTACTATTTACGGTGAATAAAATTGCCCAAAAGACCAGTGAATCTAGTTTGTGGTAGGAGGAGAAGAGATGAAACAAGCAACATCAAAAGCCGACAAACTATTTGATATCTTGAATATTACTATAGTGATAATGATTTCTTTGATTATTTTGTATCCTCTTGTATTTGTCGTCAATGCTTCTTTCAGTGATCCAACACGAATATATGAAGTCCCGCTGTTGTTGTATCCAAGAGGATTTAATGTAGAAGGATATAAAGAAGTACTGAAGAGTACCGACATATGGACAGGATTCAAAAATGCAGTGATTTATACAGGTTTAGGCACAATCATTAATTTGACTGTTACGACTGTGGCCGCTTATCCCTTATCACGCCCTGGATTGAGGGGGAAGAAGTTCATCACCTTATTCTTCACGGTGACGATGTTCTTTAGTGGCGGATTGATTCCAACTTATTTAGTCAATCAACAATTGGGTATCGTGAACACCATTTGGGTCATGATATTGCCGGGGGCGCTAGGTGTCTATAACATGATTTTGATGCGCACATACTTTAGTCAGAATATTCCTAATGACTTGATTGAAAGCGCTTATATTGACGGAGCGAATGATTTGTGGCTGCTTTGGAAAGTAGTTTTGCCTTTAGCAACGCCGATTATCGCTGTGATGGCGATGTTTTATGGTGTTGGTAGATGGAATGCATACTTTGATGCTTTAATCTATTTACAAGACCGTGCGAAGTATCCATTGCAAATTATACTAAGAGAAATTTTGGTACAGGGTCAATTTGGACAAGATATGAATCAAATCATTGCTGGTAGTGCAGAATCAGAATTGTTGATGTTGAAAATGACATTAAAATATAGTGTGGTGATCGTATCTAGTTTACCAGTTCTACTATTCTATCCAGTAGTGGCTAAGTACTTCGAAAAAGGAATTTTAGTTGGTTCGATCAAAGGGTAAATGTCTAGTACGTTGAAAGGAGTAGTAGATGACAAATAGGTTCTTTGCATTATGCGAATGGATATATTATTTGATTTGTATAAATATGTTGTGGTTACGTTACACCTTATTTGGGGGCTTATTCTTTAGTTTGATTCCTGCGACAGTTACGGTTTATGACTGCTTGCGCAAACTGATTTTAGAACATGACGAAACAACTGTATCACAGGTTTATAAAACCTATTATCGAGTCAACAAACCAAGGTATAAAAATGTATCCTGTATCTCGTTTCTACTCATTGGAACGATCTTGTTTTTATACACCCTGATGGGTACGTATGCTTCGCCGCCATTTCCATTCGAGTTTGCGGTGCGAAGCAATTTGTTCTTATTCTTGCTGCTTTCAATTGTTTTCTTTCCAGTTCATGCGTATTTCACATTATCTAAATCAAAAATGATCATCCAACCGCTGGCGTTTATCTTTATTTGTCCGCTTCAAACTGTTGCCAGCTTGATGATGATCGGTATGGTTGGTTTTGTGTATCGTTCCTATCCATTACTAGGGATATGTTTAGGGATTGGATTACCTGCTTATTGTATTAGTCGTTTGTTTTTAAAGAAGTTTGTCAAAATGAACGGTGTCTTTTTTTGAAACAGTTGCTCGTTGCACGTGGCATAAAAGGAGTTGAAACGATGAAAAAGAAATACTTATTATGTTTATTCCCATTCTTATTGTTCTTTACGGCTTGTCAATCTTCCTCTGAGGATACCCCTGAAGCAGATGCAGAAGAGAATCAAACGAAAACGATTCGTTTAATGAGAAGTGATTTTACAGATGTTCGACCAAAAAGTGAAGACTTATGGATGTGGCAAGAATACGAGAAGATGTCAGGTGTTAAAGTTGAGTGGGATGAAGTGAAAGAATTTGGTGAAAAGAAAAATTTGATTCTTTCAGGAGAGCTTCCAGACGCTTTTTATCAAACCGGATGGAGCACGGATGAGATTGTGAAATATGGGCAGCAAGGGCTGTTCATCCCTTTAGAAGATTTGATTGCTGAACATGCCCCGAATCTGCAGAAAATATTTGATGAACATCCTGTGGTCAAGAAAACACTCACAGCACCGGATGGACACATCTATTCCTTGCCTTATATGTCATTGGATCCGATGAGTGGCGGGAGAACAGTTCGCTTATATATCAATCAAAATTGGCTGGATGAACTGTCATTAGATGTCCCAAGAACCACAGATGAATTAAAATCTGTGTTGGCTGCGTTTGTTGCCAGCGATGATGATCGAGAAGGATATTATATGCCAAGCGGACAGATAGCCAGCGGACTAGAAAAAATGATCATGGCCTCATATGGACTAGGCACAGGTGGCCGTCAAGCTATGGGAAATATGCTGTTTGTTGATGACAATGATGAGCTGCAATTAACGATCAATCATGAACGGATGAAAGAAGTCTGGCTGTATTTACGAGAGCTATATGCTGATGGCTTAGTAGCAAAACAATCTTTTGCTGGTGTGGACGATGATAAATGGCGTGCAGATGCGGCGCAAGATAAAGTTGGTTTGTTCCAATGGGTCGATCCTGATTATATTGGTCCTTTTGGTCCAGAAACGTACACGCCTATTAATGTGATCGAAGGCCCCTACGGAGATAAGACATTGTTTACAGAGCCGCCAGTTGCGGGAAGCGCGTCCTTCATTATTACGAAAGATGCACCGGACCCTGCATTATTATTAGAATGGGTGGATTATTTCTATAGTCCTGAGGGGCAAATTTTTGCCTATCTAGGTGAAGAAGGCGTCACGTATGAAGTGGATGAAGAGGGCAATATGGTCTATGTCGAAGACATTCTGAATTATAAGAATGGGCCACAATTAGGCGCGTTCCAATGGGTTGATAATGTGTATGGCGGCTATTTCCCATATGCAGAATTGGATCAAGAGATACGCGATATTGCTTTTGGCAAAGAACCAGCTGTTTATGATGACGTAAAAGATGAATATATGCCGAAATACATGCTGCCTAATTTTATGGCGACGGAGGCAGAAGCCGCAGAAATGGCGACGATTTCGACAGATATTTCAACATATGTCGAACAGTCACGGGTGAAATTTGTGACAGGAGAGTGGGACTTGGATAATGATTGGGATGACTATGTCCAACAACTTGACCGTGTTGGAGCGCAACGCTTATTAGAGATTCGCCGCCAACAATATGAACGGTTCATGACGGAGTGATTGCAGCATAATTGCGACAAAACGCGCGTAACTATGCTGAGAAAATCCCATAAAGGAGAACATTCAATGAATATGTTTTTACAAGAAGAAAAGCTCCAACGTCGTATCCATGAATTAGCAACATTACGATTTCGAAATAAACGAGATCTCGATATATGGCAGATACAAGAAGATATGTCGAAAGAAGAAACAGATCCGCCCCAATCTTTTGTTGATACACAGTTTTTTCGGTTGGGCGATAGTTGGAAAGGTCGCGATCGTTATTTATGGCTGCAGGCAACAGTTGATGTTTCTAACAGCGATAATATCTGCTATTTCGATTTCGGAAAAACTGGCGGTGGTGGTAACTCAGGTTTCGAGGCACTATTATATGTTGATGGTGTACCCGTTCAAGGAATTGATTCGAATCACCAAGAATATATCTTTCAACCATCGGAAATTGGCAAGACACTTACTTTGAATCTTAAGTTATGGTCTGGTTTAGAAGGTGGGGGTGAGAAACGTCAACTAACACACACATTCAATCAAGCCTTTATAGGGAAATTAGATTCAGATGCAAATGCATTTTATGCTATGTCTCAGATGATTCTCGAAACAGTAAGTCAATTGACTGAAGATCATGCCTATAAATACCGTCTTTTGAGGCTTCTGACGGAAGCTTGGCAGCTGGTTGATTGGCGCGTGAAAGGCGATGAGTCCTTTTATGAAAGTATTGTGTGCGCCAATCAATACTTGGGTGTACAACTTGAAAAATTACCAAAAAATGAACTTGTCACCGTAACAGCGGTAGGCCATACCCATATTGATCTGGCTTGGCTCTGGAGACTGAAACATACCAGAGAAAAAGTAATACGCAGTTTTTCGACAGTCTTGAAATTGATGAAAGAATATCCAGAATATGTCTTTTTACAATCTCAGCCGCAATTATATCAATTCATAAAAGAGGACGCTCCTGACATCTATCGTCAAATCAAGGAAAGAGCAATGGAAGGTCGTTGGGAAGTTGAAGGGGCCATGTGGGTCGAAGCGGATTGTAACATTCCAAGTGGCGAGTCTTTGGTTCGGCAAATTTTATATGGCAAGAAATTTATCAAGGAAGAGTTTGGGCATGAAAGTTCCTATTTATGGTTACCTGACGTCTTTGGTTATTCATGGGCGTTACCTCAGATCCTTAAAAAAAGCGGCATCAAGACATTTATGACAACAAAAATCAGCTGGAATCAATACAATCGAATGCCTAACGATACCTTTTTGTGGAAAGGGATGGATGGTTCAGAAATATTGACCCATTTTATTACTACACCTGTTCCGGGAGGAAGAAGTTGGACCGAAAAATCTAACTGGTTCTATACTTACAATGGTACGTTGACACCTGAAACGGTGCTGGGTATATACCGTGGATACCAAAACAAAGCCTTGAATCAGCAGCTATTGTTGTCTTATGGACACGGAGATGGCGGTGGTGGTGTGACTAGAGAAATGTTGGAAAATAGAAGACAGATGGCAAAGATCCCCGGCTTACCACAAATCAATACTGGCAGAGCGGATGTTTACTTCGACCAATTGCATGAAACAGTTAATGAACAAGCAGCTTATTTACCTAAGTGGGATGGCGAATTGTATTTAGAATATCATCGTGGGACCTATACATCTCAAGCATATATCAAAATGATGAATCGCTATTTTGAAATTCAATTGCGAGAACTTGAAGCATTGTATAGCTGCCAAACACTGACTAAAAGAAGCAGTTATCCAAATGAAATATTTGAAAAAATATGGAAAAATGTTTTGAAGAATCAATTCCATGATATTATTCCAGGTTCATCCATTGCTGAAGTCTATCGTGACTATCGTAAAGATGCTGAAACATGTATGGAAACAATCGCTGAATTAAAAGAAAATTTGCAAGCAAAGCATCAGCCATTAACGCTCGTGAATACAGCTGGTTGGTCAAGACATAGTCTAGTCAAAACAACTACTTTAGCACCTAGACCCAAGCACAGTGTTCAATTGGGCGAGGATTGTTATAGTGTGCATCGAATAGATGCTTTGGATGCTGTCTCTTTTGCAGGTAACGAATGTAAACTATCAAGTGAACAGACAGTTTTATTGCAAAATAATAAAGCCGAAACAACATATTACTATTTAGAATGGAACCAAGCAGGTCAGTTGACGCGTGTTTTCGATAAAGAAAATAAAAAAGAAGTATTGTTAGGAAAAGGCAATGTTTTCCAATTGTTTGAAGATAAACCAATTAATTTTGATGCATGGGATATTGATTTGTTTTATCAAGAAAAGATGACCGAGATCACAGGATCAACTTGGCAATTGAAAGAAAATAATCCTATCTTTGCGATTTTCACCGTACAAGCAACATTCGGTCAGTCTACAATACAACAAGACATCTTGTTGTATCAACACACGAAACGGATTGATTTTGTAACGGAAGTTGATTGGCAAGAAAGGCAACAGTTATTAAAAGTGAAATTTGATGTCAATATTCGTGCAACAGAAGCCACGTATGACATTCAACATGGAAATGTCAAACGACCAACACACTGGAATACGAGTTGGGATACAGCAAAGTTTGAAACTGTCGGGCACCAGTGGGCGGATCTTTCACAAACCAATTATGGAGTCGCATTAATGAATGATTGTAAGTATGGATACGACATCAAAGAAAATCAAATGCGTCTTTCGTTGTTAAAAGGTGCAATCTATCCAGATCCTCATGCAGACCTAGGCAAACATCGTTTCACCTATAGTTTATTTCCGCATAAAGGGGATTTTGTAACGGGAAAAGTCGTAGAAGAAGCGTGGGAGATCAACGCACCATTAACGTTGATGAATGCTGATACTGATTTGATTCCCTTTGAACTGAAGGCCGAAGAAGGTCTCGTCGTTGACACAATCAAGCAAGCGGAAAATGGAGAAGGATGGATCATTAGATGTTATGATCATATAGGCGCGGATCGTACGTGCGTATTGACCTATACAGGTGAAAGGCAGGTCGTTTGGCAAGAAACAAGTATGATGGAAGAGCCCATAGAAGCAGAAAAAAACACACCGATCGAACTCGTATTGAAACCATATGAGGTAAAAACAATAAAAATCAAAGAAATTCACCAAGCATATTCTTAAATGTTTGACAGACAAAAAAACCCACTTGCTGCTTATGGCAAGTGGGTTTTTGTTAAGCTTTCAAATCATCCGGTGACATGATCATCGATAAGATCATTGGATGACGTTCCGTTTTCTCAAACAAGAAGGGTTGCAGTGCAGCCGACATGGCTTCACGCAATTTGTGTTCGGTTGGATCTGGTTGATTCAAGACTTCTCTTAAAGCGCGGAACAGGATTTGTTGGGCTTCATTGATCATTTCACCCGATTCCCGCATATAAACGAATCCGCGAGAGAGGATATCTGGGCCAGCCATGACATCTTTTTTGGCGATATCGACTGTGGCAACCGCTAAGACCAATCCTTCTTCAGACAAAATACGACGGTCCCGTAACACGACATTGCCAATATCTCCGATACCGCTGCCGTCTACATAGACGTCGCTGGCATTGAAATGACCGGCTGGTCGAGCGCTGTCGGCAGTTAATGCCAGCATATCGCCGTTTTCCATAATGAAGCAATTTTCTTTTGGTACACCGACGTCTTGAGCAAGTTGGGTATGGATGTTCAGCATCCGGAATTCACCGTGGACTGGCATAAAGAATTTAGGTTTCATTAAACGCAGCATCAATTTTTGTTCTTCTTGGCCACCGTGACCAGAGGTATGGATATTGTTCAGTTTGCCGTGGATCACATTGGCACCAGCTTCAAGCAATAAGTTGATCAATTGATTGACGCTCGTGGTGTTTCCTGGAATCGGCGAACTAGAAAAAATCACTGTATCATCAGGATGGACCTGAATCTGACGGTGAGTCCCGTTGGCGATACGACTCAATGCAGCCATTGGTTCGCCTTGTGATCCGGTACATAAAATCATGGTTTCATTCGCAGGTAACCGATTGATCTCATGGGATTCAACAAATGTGCCATCCGGTACTTTGATATAACCCAATCGTTGACCATTAACGATCGCATTTTCCATACTGCGGCCAAAAACAGCTATTTTGCGCCCCGTTGCAACGGCGGCATCCGCAGCTTGTTGCAGACGGAAAATGTTTGACGCAAAGCTGGCAAAAATGATTCGACCGTCGATTTTTTCGAAAATCTTCAATATCGAACTACCAATCGTTTTCTCTGATTTGGTAAAAGTTGGGATTTCTGCATTGGTACTATCTGAAAGCAAGCAGAGAACGCCTTCTTCGCCGATTTTTGCCATTTTATGCAGATTTGCTGGTTCGCCAACTGGTGTAAAATCAAACTTGAAGTCACCAGTTGCAACGATGTTCCCAGAAGGTGTTTTCACGACAACGCCTAACGCATCAGGGATGCTGTGGGTCGTACGGAAAAAACTAATCGATGTTTTGCGGAAACGAATAATCGTATCTTCGTTGATTTCGTGCAATTCAGCATCCCGCAACAGGCCGTGTTCATCCAGCTTATTGGTGATCAAGGCCAAGGCCAATGGTCCAGCATAGATGGGAATATTGGCTTCTCGCAGTAAATAAGGGATCCCGCCGATATGGTCTTCATGACCATGGGTAACGATCAAGCCTTTGACTTTCGGCAAGTTTTGGACAATATAGCTATAATCAGAAATAACATAGTCGATTCCAAGCAATTCATCTTCGGGGAACTTGATTCCCGCATCAATTAAAATGATTTCGTCTTGAAATTGAACCCCATAACAGTTTTTCCCGATTTCACCTAGTCCACCGACACCAAATACGCCGGTTTCGTTGTTTTTAAGAGAGACTTTCATCTTAAAACTCCGCTAATGTAAAATCAGCGTTTTCTTTTTCGTAAGCCAAATGTTTTTCATCCAATTCTTGAACGAATTCGATGTTGTATGGGGTATTTTGTTCAACTTGGCGACGTGCAATCACTGCATCATCGGCTTCGATGTATAAAGATTGTGTTTGTTCTCTCTTGGGGTTGCGGTCTTTTGTTTCTTGGTAATAAATTTTGTAAATCATAGTTTTTCTCCTTTATCTGCGTCTAGGCAGTAGTTTATTTGCTTGATGTATTCGCGGCATCACAAAATCGAGGTCCAAAGAAAGTGACCTAATGAAAGCTCATAGAGCTGCTGCATGCTTTTTTCAGACATTGACTGTGAGAAAAAAGAGAAAGCCTCGTCTTTGCTTTCCGAATGTTGTCGCATAAATTCACCGGGTTTGTAATCGTTCCACTACAAGTATCCCTAGTGTAGCATAGAAAAAGGAATAAGTATAGAATCAGCTCACCATGAAAAGGCTTACTGAAACAAAATGAAAGACCTTTAATGAGAAGTTGCTCCTTTTTGCAACAAATCCCGTTACATTCGAAATATTCCTATGCTATAGTAAAATCAATGGATAAAAAAAGGAGGGAATTATTTGAAATTAATGTGGCATTACACGATGAGAAATAAGAAACTTTTGGTTCTAAATTTCATCTGTGTGTTCGGATTTATTTTGATTGAGTTGGGTTTGCCCACATTGTTGGCGCGGATGATCGATGTCGGGATGGCGAATGGTGATCGCGACTACATTTGGAAGATGGGGGCAGCGATGGTGGTGATCACTTTGATTGGGATTGCCATGAATATCATGCTTGGCTACTTTACTTCAAGAATTACGACAAATATCGTCGCAGACATTCGGGATGATCTTTTTGAGAAAGTTCAAGGTTATTCCCATACAGAGTATGAAAAAATCGGTGTTTCATCATTGATCACCCGTGTGACCAATGATGCCTATCAAATCATGTTGTTTATGCAAAGTATTTTGCGTACGGGTCTGATGACCCCGATGATGTTTGTGGTCAGTTTGTATATGGTGATGCGGACAAGTACCCAGTTGGGTCTTTATGTATTAGGGGCGTTGCCGATCCTATTGATTGCTGTGGTGGCGATTGCGAAACTGTCAGAACCTTTATCAACAAAACAACAAGCCAATTTAGACAAAATCAACGGTATTTTACGGGAAAATCTTTCGGGGTTACGCGTGATTCGGGCATTCGTCAATGAGAAATTTGAGGAATCTCGTTTCAGCAAAGTCAATCAAGCCTATGCATCAAGCTCTCGCAGTTTATTTCGCTTGATGGCAACTGCACAACCGGGCTTTTTCTTCTTATTCAATATCGTGATGATCTTGATTATTTGGACCGGAAGTATTCAAATCGATCAAGGACAATTGCAAGTCGGTGATTTGATTGCCTTTATCGAATATATATTCCATGCGTTGTTCTCATTTATGTTGTTCGCGACGGTCTTTACGATGTATCCGCGGGCAGCTGTTTCTGCACGACGGATCCAAGAAGCGCTAGATGCGACTTCTGAAATCAAAGAACCGGCACAACCGGTAACGGAAACGAAAACAAAAGGTTTTCTTGAGTTTAAAAACGTGACCTTTGCTTATCCTGGTCACGCGCAAAGCCCAGTGATCCGTGATGTCAGTTTTACAGCATCGCCGGGGGAAACGGTGGCTTTCATCGGCAGTACTGGGTCCGGAAAGTCAACATTGATCCAATTGATTCCACGTTTTTATGATGTCAGTCAAGGACAAGTCCTCGTAGATGGTGTCGATGTTCGGGACTATTCATTGTCTGCGTTAAGAGACAAAATCGGCTTTATCCCGCAAAAAGCACTGCTCTTTACCGGCACGATTGCAGATAACCTGCGGTACGGCAAAGAAGATGCGACACAAGCTGATTTGGAACGGGCAGCTGACATTGCCCAAGCGACTGATTTCATTGCCAAAACCCCTGATGGTTTCAATGCTGCGCTTGCAGAAGGGGGATCGAATTTCTCTGGCGGACAAAAACAACGTTTAGCGATTGCCCGTGCGGTGATCCGCCGACCAGATGTCTATATTTTTGATGACAGCTTTTCGGCATTGGATTATCAAACCGATGCCAAATTACGGGCACGATTGAAGAAAGAAACCACGGAGTCAACGGTCTTGATCGTTGCACAACGGGTGGGTACGATCATGCATGCGGACAAAATCATTGTTTTGAATGAAGGCGATGTAGTTGGAATGGGTACCCATAAAGAATTACTGCAAAATTGTTCCGTGTATTACGATATTGCGGCATCACAGTTATCAGAGGAGGAGTTGGCGATATGAAAGCATTCTCTTCACTAAAACGTTTGTGGCACTATTTAAAGCCCTATAAAGCGACCTTTGCGCTTGTACTGATTTTTACAGTGGCGACAGTTGGCTTTAATGCGGCGATGCCGTATGTCTCTGGTTTGCCAACCACGGAAATCAGCCGCAACATTACGGCAGGACAAGGGGTCAATTTTGACTACATTATTGTCTGTCTGATATGGATCGGGGTTGTGGGTTTAGGGTATTGTGTGTCGCAGCTAATGTCTGGCTTGTTGATCACCAATGTGGTGCAATCTGCCATGAAAGATCTGCGCCAAGACATTGATGAAAAAATCAATCGCTTGCCTGTTTCTTATTTTGACAAAAATCAACAAGGAAATATTCTTTCTCGTGTCACCAATGATGTGGATGCAGTCAGTGGCGCGATGCAACAAGCGATGATCGGGATCGTCAATGCTTTTTTAAGTATCATTATGGCGGTATCAATGATGTTTTATATCAATTCAATGATGGCATTGATCTCATTGATCATGATTCCTTTGGCGCTGATTATATCCAGAACGATCGTCAAAACATCACAAAAAGATTTTCAAGGCATGCAGAATGCTTTGGGGGATATGAACGGCTATGTCCAAGAAAACATGACTGGCTTCAGTGTGTTGAAAGTATATGGTCGGGAAAAACAAACCTTGGAAGGTTTCAAAAATGTCAATCATCAGTTACGTTACTACGGTTTTCGTTCAGCCTTTGTTTCCGGATTGATGATGCCACTTGTGCAAATGACGGCTTACTTTACTTATATTGCGATGGCAGTCATGGGGAGTTTCTATGTCATCAGCGGCGTCATTGTGGTGGGGCAATTGCAAGCCTTCATTCAATACATTTGGCAAGTCAGTCAGCCTATGGGAAATATCACCCAATTGTCCTCTGTCTTGCAGAGTGCTTCTGCTGCGGCAACCCGTGTGTTTGAGATTTTGGATGAAGCAGAAGAACCAGTCAATGAGACGGATATACCTTTACCTGCGACCGTCAATGGCAATGTAACCTTTGAGCATGTTGGATTTGCGTATGATCCGAAGAAACCATTGATCAAAGACTTAAATTTTGAAGTCAAAGCCGGTCAAACTGTCGCAATTGTCGGACCAACTGGGGCTGGGAAAACAACCTTGATCAATTTGCTGATGCGCTTTTATGATGTCAATGAAGGAGCAATCAAAATCGATGGGATCGATACAAAGCAGATGGCACGCCATGATGTCCGCTCACTCTTCGGGATGGTCTTGCAGGATGCGTGGTTGTATGAAGGCACGATTGGCGACAATATCCGCTTTGGTAAATTGGATGCAACCGATTATGAGGTTGTAGATGCTGCCAAAACAGCCAATGTGGATCACTTTATTCGTACGATGCCTGATGGATATGAGATGTTCATCAATTCAGAAGGGGACAATGTTTCCTTGGGACAAAAGCAATTGCTTACGATTGCGCGGGCAGTGATTTCAGATCCGAAAATCTTGATTCTTGATGAAGCCACTAGTTCTGTGGATACTCGTCTGGAAGCGTTGATTCAAAAGGCAATGGATAAAGTGATGGAAGGGCGTACCAGCTTTGTGATTGCCCACCGTCTATCGACCATCCGGGAAGCCGATTTGATATTGGTGATGGACCAAGGGTCAATCATTGAAAAAGGCAACCACGAGACGCTCTTGGCAGCCGGCGGTTTTTATAGCCAACTTTATCAGAGTCAATTTTCAGAAGAAGCAGAATAGAAGAGTGCCGAGAGGCGCTCTTTTTTATTCTCATCATGTTATAGTATAAGAAATCGCATGTTCGATTCATTTAGAAGAGGTGTTATGAATGGAGAAAGAGACAAAGCGTCAAACCGTTAAACAAACGAATAGTAAACCAAATTTTATCGCCAATAATGCCACGATCGTTGGAGATGTCACTTTAGGTGCAGAAAGTACAGTCTGGTTTCAAGCTGTGATTCGAGCCGATGCCAATTGGATCACCATTGGCGATCGCAGCAATGTTCAAGATGGAACGATCATCCATGTGGATCATGATGCACCAACGATCATTGGCGATGATGTGACGGTGGGACATCAATGCATGCTCCATGGCTGCACGATCGAAAGAGGGGCATTGATCGGCATGAGTTCAATCATCTTGAATCATGCTGTTATTGGTGAAAATAGTTTGATTGGAGCGGGCTCTTTGGTCACGCAAGGAACGATCATCCCACCCAATGTGCTGGCATTTGGCCGACCGGCAAAAGTTATCAGACCGCTGACTGAAGCTGAGATTGCCAAGAATAAAGCCAATATTGCGCATTACGTGGACTTAGGCGTTCAATATCAAACAGGTCTTTATGGCGAGGGAGTGTAATTGGAAAATCCTCTTCGTGGGCAGCGTTGGGAGATAGATAGTAAATGACAAAAGACCGTTGCCCCAAATATGGACAACGGTCTCTTGCAGCTGATGACTCTTCAAATAACTGGACAGGACATCAGTTTATTTTAATTTATTTGATTCCATGATTTCATCAATCAAACCATAATCTTTGGCTTCTTGTGCGGTCATGAAATTATCACGGTCAGTGTCTTTTTCAATGACTTCGATTGGTTGACCAGTACGCTCAGATAAGATTTTGTTTAACCGTTCGCGGGTCAATAGGATATGTTTCGCAGCAATTTCAATTTCAGTTGCTTGTCCTTGTGCGCCCCCTAAAGGTTGATGGATCATGATTTCTGCGTTTGGCAAGGCAAAACGTTTGCCTTTTTCACCGGCAGTCAATAAGAATGAACCCATAGAAGCGGCCATCCCCATTACAATGGTTTGGACATCTGCTTTGATAAAGTTCATCGTATCAAAAATCGCCAATCCAGCTGTTACGCTCCCGCCAGGAGAATTGATGTACAAATAGATATCTTTCTCAGAATCTTGGGCATCCAAGAAGAGTAGTTGGGCAATGATCGAGTTTGCTAAATCGTCAGTGACTTGGCCGCTCAACATAATGATACGGTCTTTCAATAGACGAGAATAGATATCGTACGCTCTTTCACCACGAGATGATTGTTCAATGACTGTAGGAATTAAATTCATTTTCGTCGTCCTCCTAAAAATCGATATAGATATAGTTTAGCATAAAGTTTTCGCAATATCTAAGAGATAGTATACCTATTAGGTCAAGAAAGGTCAAATAAAAAGTTCGTTATCTTTTTAGTGCTTCTTTTAACTATGGTACAATAAACAAAAGCAGAGGAAGGGTCGAATAGAATGGCAGTAGCAATTTCAGGATTTATCGGCGTCTTAGTAGGCGCTCTCTTAGTAATCATCAGTTTTAACTTACGGATAAGGTATGAAGAACGCAAAGAAAAAAAACGGCGTTTATTAGAACATAAGGTCAAAGAGATCGAAACACTTGTTTTATTGAATCAAAAAATCAGTGAGATTTTGCAAAAACGGGTGATATTGATGGATGCATATGTCAGTTTTGATGCATTCGATGATTGTTATATCACCATTGATGATTTTGCTTATCTACAATCGTTTGCAGCGCAAAACAGCTTTTATTTACCCAATTATTTTCTGGAAGAATTTTTCAAAAAAATTGGCACACGCCGTGTGATTTTGTCGCCAGATGAAACCGTGAAAATCGGTGGCTATACGTACAAAGGTGGTCGTGTGATCATGGAGAATTTCTTGGATACGTTAGTGGAAATGGTCAATGAGCGCAAAAGCCAAATCAAAAATATGACAAGCGAACCATTGACTTATTTTTCCAAAAGCCTTTGAGCATACAAACAGTTCGTGAAGACCCTAATGTCGATCAGTGTGGCATTAGGGTTCTTTGCTTGTACAGGCGCAAAAGCAATAGAGATATTTGGTTCTGAGACGTTCCGTGTTAGAATAAGAACAAAGAATGGAGTGAAACGTGTATGGTACAAATCGTGGCACATCGTGGGAGCAGCGGCAATCGACCGGAAAATACATTGCCTGCTTTTGCCGAAGCTGTCCGTGTCAAAGCAGATATTATTGAATTGGATGTCCATCTTTCAAAAGATGAACAACTGATCGTGATGCATGACGAAACCGTGGATCGCACAACAAATGGCAAAGGCCGTATTTGTGATTTGACAGTTCCGCAACTAAAGGAATTGAATGCCGGCAGCTGGTTTTCTGACGAATACAAAGCGGCAAAGGTACCCACACTAAAAGAGGTACTCGCTCTTTTAGCCGCAAGAAACTATCGAGGGATCTTGACTATTGAGCTGAAAACCGATCATTATGATTACCCAGGGATCGAGGAGAAGACGGCAGCGTTACTGCACAGTCAAGCATGGCCCTTTGTTCATTGGTATTGTTCCTTCAATATTGATTCATTGGACCGAATCCATACGATTGATCCTGAGGCAAAACTGAATTTTATTATGGGCAAAGCCGCAGATAAGCCTGCCTTGGCACTAAGCAGACCTTATATTGAAGGATTGCACCCAGCGTATGGCTGGATTGAAGCCAATACCGAGACAGCGGCAGCATTTCCAATCTCCCTACGCCCTTGGACTATTAATGAAGAGGCGATCATGCTGGATTGTTTGCAATTGGGTGTGACCGGCATCATTACTGACTTTCCAGAGAAAGCCGGAAGCGTACTGCAAGCCTTTCGCGAGGAGCAAAACCAATGAAGAAAGTACTCGTGATCGTCGGCCCAACTGCTGTCGGCAAGACAGCCCTCAGTCTTGAACTAGCCAAACACTATCATGGTGAAATCATCAGTGGTGATTCCATGCAAATTTATCGCCAGTTAGATATCGGCACCGCCAAAGCCACAAAGGAAGAGCTGGCTGCAGCACCGCATCATTTGATCGATATTCGTGAAATGACGGAACAATACTCAGTGGCCATGTTCCAAGAAATGGCTCGGGAAAAAATCGCTGAAATCACAGGTAGGGGGCATTTGCCGATCATTGTAGGTGGTACAGGATTATACATCCAAGCCTTGCTGTACGACTATCGATTGGGGGCTGCGGAAGAAGTTGACGACACCCTGCGTAATGATTATCAAGCACAAGCTGAGGAACTAGGAAAAGAAGCATTGTGGCAAAAACTGCAGCAAATCGATCCAGCTGCAGCAGCAAAAATCCATTATAATAATGTGCGAAAAGTGATTCGGGCATTGGAAGTCTTTGAAACTACTGGACAGAGTATCATAACCCCAAAAGAGGTGCCAGCGGCCTTGTATGATTATTTTATGATTGGCTTAACCACTGATCGCGGTCTGCTGTATCAACGCATCAATCAACGGGTCGATCAAATGATGGATATGGGTTTGCTTGAGGAAGCAAAAAACGTGCTGCGTGATCCTGATACACAAGCTGCCAAGGGGATCGGTTATAAAGAATTTCTGCCATATATCGAAGGGCGCCAGTCTTTAGAAGAAACGATCGAACAAATCAAGCAAAATTCGCGACGCTATGCAAAGCGTCAATTGACTTGGTTTTCCAATCGTCTGACCCCGCGTTGGGTAGATTTAGTACAAGAACCTAATCCGCAGAAACAAATCATGGTAGAAATCGATCAATGGTTGGAGGAGAAGCAATGAGTGAACGTGTGATTTTAGTTGGTGTAGAAACCGAAAAAAACTATCAGCAGTTTGAATCCTCAATGAAAGAGTTGAAGAATCTGACCAAGACAGCCAATGGGGAAGTTGTTTTCTCCATGGTCCAAAAACGGCCGCAACCGGATCGCCAAACGGTTATCGGCAAAGGAAAAGTAACTGAATTACAACAATTGGCAGAAGCTCATGAAGCGGAGTTGGTGATCTTCAATCATGAACTGACACCACGTCAGAGCCAAATTTTAGGAGATGCCTTAGCTGTCCCGGTCATTGATCGTGTACAGTTGATTTTAGATATTTTTGCGATGCGTGCACGCTCCAGCGAAGGGAAAATGCAAGTCGAGTTGGCGCAACTGAACTACCTGCTGCCACGATTGATCGGACAAGGGAAAAATATGTCTCGGCTAGGTGGTGGGATTGGGACCCGAGGACCTGGGGAAACCAAGTTAGAAACTGATCGTCGACACATACGCAATCGAATCACCAATATTAAACGAGACTTGAAAGAAGTCGCAGCCCATCGCGACCGTACAAGACAAAAGCGCAAGGATAGTCAGATCTTTCAAATTGGATTGATTGGTTACACAAATGCTGGCAAGTCAACGATTTTAAACATGTTGACCAGTGCAGATACGTATGAACAAGATCAGTTGTTTGCCACATTGGACCCTTTGACCAAACGCTGGCGCTTGCCAGAAGGCTTGGAAGTGACCATGACCGATACCGTTGGGTTTATACAAGATTTACCGACACAATTGATTGATGCCTTTCATTCCACATTGGAAGAAAGCCGTAATATGGATTTCTTGCTGCATGTCGTGGATGCGAGTTCACCAGAACGGATCCAGCAAGAACAAACGGTGCTGCGTTTGATGGAGGAACTGGCACTTACGAATATGCCGGTTTTGACTGTCTACAATAAAGCCGATCAAATCGATGAAGATCAATTCGTCCCAACGCTGTTCCCACATGTGTTGATTTCTGCAAAAAGTACCAAAGGCAAAGAACGCTTGAGTCAGGCCATAAAGATGGAGTTGATGCAGTTGTTGCAACCCTATCATTTGGTCTTGCAGGCAAATGAGGGCAAAGCGTTGAATCGACTCAAAAGAGAATCATTGGTATTGACGAATACGTTTGATGAAGAAAGTCGAACATACCACATCAAAGGGTTTGCTTTGGCAGATTCTTCTCCGATTCGTCGGATGGAAAAAGACGAACAGTGACAGACACGCTTAAGAGCTATGCATCAAATGCATGGCTTTTTTTGTACCCAAATTGACAATGAAAAGGCTTTTATTGAATATTCTGAAAAAATAATTTATTTCTATGTCACTTTTCCTCACATGAGGGGTTGACAGACGTTTTGAGAATTGGTATAGTTTCCATGAAGTCAAGCAACACCATTTGTACCTGAAAGGAGCCAAGCTATGCGGGAAAAAGAATTGCGGCGGTCGATGTCTGTCTTTCCAATCGGAACTGTCATGAAGTTGACTGATTTAACCGCGCGACAAATTCGCTATTATGAAGAACAAGAATTGATTCATCCAGAACGAAGCGATGGCAATCGCCGTATGTATTCATTGAATGATATTGATACCTTATTGGAAATCAAAGACTATCTTTCTGATGGATTGAACATGGCTGGTATCAAGCGTGTGTATGAAATGAAAGTTGCCAAAGAAAAAGAAGCAAAGAACAAACCGCCACTAACTGATGAAGATGTTCGCCGCATTTTCTATGACGAATTGCTGGCACAAGGTGGTTTGCATCAACAACAGCCCTACCAACAAAAAGGTCCGCGTATGTAGATCGATGTTGAAAAAAATAAAATCAAGAATGGGAAAAAGGAAGGGATACTATGCCAAAAATTGAAAGAACTGCCGAAGATATCAAACAAATCGTGAAAGATGAAAACGTGCGTTTCTTACGTTTGATGTTTACCGATATTTTAGGAAGCAACAAAAACGTAGAAGTACCAGTAAGCCAATTAGATAAAGTGCTTGAAAACAAAATGATGTTTGATGGTTCGTCAATCGAAGGGTTTGTACGGATCGAAGAAAGTGATATGTACTTGTATCCAGATCTATCTACTTGGATGGTTTTCCCATGGGAAAGTGAGCACGGAAAAGTAGCGCGTTTGATTTGTGATATCTATAATCCAGATGGTACACCGTTTGCCGGAGATCCTCGCGGCAACTTGAAACGTGCGTTATCAGATATGGAATCTTTGGGATTCACTTCTTTCAACCTTGGACCAGAACCTGAATTCTTCTTGTTTAAATTAGATGAAAAAGGTGAAATCACAACTGAGCTGAATGATAAAGGTGGCTATTTCGATTTTGCCCCTACTGACTTAGGTGAAAACTGCCGTCGTGATATTGTTCTAGAATTAGAAAGTCTGGGCTTTGAAGTAGAAGCGTCTCACCATGAAGTAGCCCCAGGACAACATGAAATCGACTTTAAATATGCCGATGCAGTGGAAGCTTGCGACAATATCCAAACATTTAAATTAGTAGTAAAAACGATTGCCCGCAAACATGGTCTACATGCGACATTTATGCCAAAACCATTATTTGGTATCAATGGATCAGGTATGCACTGCAACATGTCTTTATTCAAAGGCAATGAAAATGTCTTCTTTGATGAGGAAGGTCCAATGCAATTAAGCGAAACAGCGTATCATTTCTTGGCAGGTTTGATTGAACATGCCCGCGCATACACAGCTGTCTGCAACCCAACCGTCAACTCTTACAAACGTCTGGTTCCTGGATATGAAGCACCGGTCTATGTGGCTTGGTCAGGACGCAACCGTTCACCATTGATTCGGGTACCTGAATCTCGTGGCTTATCAACACGGTTAGAATTACGGTCAGTTGATCCATCAGCAAACCCATACTTGGCAATGGCCGTATTGCTGCAAGCAGGCCTTGATGGGATCAAACGTGAATTGACGCCACCACCAGCTGTTGACCGCAATATCTATATTATGAACGAAGAAGAACGTGCGGAAGCGCAAATTGATGATTTGCCATCAACGATCCACAATGCTATCAAAGAATTACGCAAAGATCCAGTGATGATCGATGCGTTAGGCAAACATATTTATGCCAACTTCGTTGAAGCAAAACGTTTAGAGTGGGCATCATTCAGACAAACTGTATCTGAGTGGGAAAGAGAACAATATTTGGAACTTTACTAAGCGATAGCCAGAAGGAAAACACCGTTAGAGATAACCAATCTAACGGTGTTTTTTTGCTGTACTAAAACAGATCAATGTTACTTTAAACTTCATTTAAGCTTCGCTTGGTACCCTAAATCACAACGTTTATCTTCATATTTGCCATTATTATTGTAATGATAAACTGTGTATTTTTTCGATAGAAACGGAGTGAGCAAATTGATCGAAGTCAAAGATCTGGTCAAACAGTATGGCAATCATGTCGCCTTGGATCACCTGAACTTTACCATAGAAAAGGGAAAAGTGTATGGGTTATTGGGGGCGAATGGTGCTGGGAAAAGTACAACGATGAACATTATTACCGGTTATATCGGGGCAACATCGGGCACTGTGCTAGTGGAAGGAAAAGATGTGTTGCTAGAACCAGAGGAAACCAAAAAACGGATTGGGTATTTACCAGAAATTCCGCCACTCTACACGGAAATGACTGTGGAAGAATACCTTTCTTTTGTGATGCAAATCAAACAAATTGCAAAAGAACGCCAAAAAAAACATATGGAAGAGCTATTAGATCGTGTCAAATTGCAAGAGGTACGTCACCGTTTGATTCGAAATCTTTCAAAAGGCTATCGGCAACGGGTTGGCTTAGCGCAAGCATTGGTTGGTTGGCCAGCAATCATCATTTTAGATGAACCAACTGTAGGGTTAGATCCGCAACAAATCATTGAGATCCGCCAATTGATTCGCGATCTGGCTAAAGAGCATACCGTTATTTTGAGCTCCCATATTTTAGCAGAAGTGCAAGAGGTCTGTGATCATATTTTGATTATCCAAAAAGGCAAATTGATTGCCAGTGAATCAACGATGCAAATGATGGCCCGTGTGGCATCTTCTCAAACAGTAGAATTGATCATTGAGGGCACAGAAGCGCAAACAGCAGCTGTTTTGGCGGAAATGCCTGCAATTGATACCTATCAATTGGCACTTCAAGAAGATGGATTCTGTCGGGTCATGATTGAAAGCGAATATACTGCCGACTTTCGTCGTGCGCTGTTCAAAGCTTTTGCCCAAGCAGATTTGGCGATCTTGCAAATGAATGCCGTCAGCAGCAGTCTTGAATCCGTCTTTTTAGATTTGATGAATCAACCGCAGCTAGATGAGGAAACGCCGCAAGAGAAGGAGGAACTACAATGATTGCAGTATATAAACGTGAATACCGTGCCTACTTTCAAAATATGGTCGGCAGTTTTTTTCTTGCATTTTTGATTGGCTTTGTGGGTGTTTATTTTGTCACGTATAACTTAAACTACGGCTATAATTTCTTTGCTTATGCATTGAGTTCAGGTCTTTTGATGATGATTCTGGCTGTGCCGATTTTGACGATGCGGTCATTATCGGAAGAACGCAAAAGCAAAACCGACCAACTGCTTTTGACTTCGCCGTTGAAGCTGAGCGCAGTAGTGATTGGGAAATATTTGGCGATGATCAGCATCTTAGCAATGGCTTGTTTGGTCTTTTGTCTATGTCCCTTGATCATCAAGCTGCAAGGAGATGCGCATCTGAAAATCGACTATATCGCCATCTTCGTTTTTTTCTTGATTGGCTGTGTCTATATCGCCGTTGGGATGTTTATTTCAGCGTTGACAGAAAGCCAAATCATTGCAGCAATTGGCACGATGGCAGCCTTATTGCTGATTTATTTCTGGAGCCACTTGGTGTCATTGCTGCCTTCAGGGGCAGGAGCAAATGTCGTGATGTTACTGGTCATATTGGTGATCGTATGCTTGATTTTGCATGCCTATATGCAGACGATGGCGATAACTTTGACAGTCGGTCTTGTTGGTACGGTGGGATTACTCCTCTCTTATTGGTTGAAATCGACTTGGTTTGAACGTTTGTTGCCTACGAAACTTGCTGACTTTGATATTCCTTCGATACTCAGCAATATTTCTGACAGTTATGTACTCACATTATCTAGCTTGGTTCTTTTGCTCTCGCTGATCGTTGTGTTCAATTTTTTAACGTTGCAAGTGATGCAAAAAAGACGCTGGAGCTAGGAGGACTGACAAATGAAGGATACATTAAAAAAAATCAGCAACAGATTGAAGACACGGCCAACTTCATCTTGGTCAAGCATGCATCAATCTTTACAAACCACCAATGCACGTCAAGGCGCTTCTCGCAGTGGCGTCACACTATTGGTTTTGGCGATTGTGGTGGTGGTAAATTTGATCGTTGGACAATTGCCGCAGACAATCAATACCATTGATTTAAGTGAAGAACAAGTGACGGAAGTGTCGCAAACATCGAAAGATTTATTAGATGGGTTAGACGATACGATAGTATTGAAGGTATTTGCCGATCAAACCACTACCGATACTGCTATAAAATCATTTCTAGAAAAATATGCTGCTACTAGTAGTCATCTGTCGATTGAATGGATTGATCCAGTATTGCATCCTTCTGTTTTGACTGATTATAGTGCCGAAGAAAATAGTGTCGTTGTCGAAAATGAAAGCACAGAAGACTATGAGGTCATTTCTTTCAGCAGTATCGTGTCTACTGGCTATGATAGTTCTTATAACACGGTCACTACATTTGATGGCGATGGTCAATTGACAAGTGCGGTCAATCGATTGACCAAACAAAATGAGCATACAATTTATCTATCTGCCGGCCATGGAGAAGAAACCCTTGTCAGTAGTATCACTACCTTATTTGATAAGGCAAATTATACAACTGCTGAATTAAATACAGTAACAACGGCAGAAATGCCAAATGATATGGATTTGTTGTTGATCTACGGACCAACGACGGACTTTACAGAAGATGAAATCACCAATCTTGAAACATACATTGCCGCTGGTGGCAAAGTGATGGTAGTCTTGAGCGCTGAAGATGCGGATACACCGAATTTGTCCGCTTTTATGAAAGCTTATGGATTAGCAGAAACGTCTGGCTATATTGCAGATGCTGAACGCTCGTATCAAGGACAGAGCTACTACTTGATTCCAAACATGACAGGAACCGATGTTTATTTGGATAATCTTTCCAGTCAAACCGTTTTGCTGATCAATACCAAAGGCTTCACACAAGAGGATCCTACGATTGAGAATGCAACTGTCACACCACTATTACAAACGAGTGAAAATGGCTATAATGTGACGGATGATGAACAAACGCAAGGAACCTATACCTTAGGTGCGGTCGTGACGCAAACCATCAACACTGACGAGGATGACGAGAACACATCTGATAGTGAAACAACCAGCAGTGACACACAAGCATCTGATACAGATGAGGAATCCGCGGCTGTTGAAGGCAAATTGACTATTTTAAGCTCTACCAACTTAGTTGCAGAAGATGTGACCAGTGCGTTTTCAACATTGGAAAACAATACCGTCTTCATGAACATGATCACTGCTAACTTTGATGATGTTGAAAATATCTCGATCGAAGCCAAAACACTTTCTTCAAATATGAACACCGTGACCAATCCAGGCGGTTATAGTGTGCTGTTTATCCTGATCATTCCGCTAGCGGTATTGGTCACAGGGTTTGTGATTTGGTTCCGTCGCAGAAGAGCGTAGGAGGGACTTGCTATGAAGAAAACTTATGTACTGCTGGGCGGTGTTTTCCTGCTTTTGATTGCGGCTTATTGGGGCCTCAAAGCCTATAATACACAAACGACTGCTGCCGAAACTGCTGCTGAAGAAGCGGCAGTGATCTATGTGACAAATGAAGAGACGTTGTCCGCATTGAGCTACACGAATGGGACCGAGACACTTGCTTTTGACTTCGCGGATACGGTTTGGACGTATCATGAGGACGATGCGTTGCAAATCAACCAAACCACGTTGCAATCGGTAGCAGCGTCCTTTGCACAATTGGCGGCCTCCAGAGAATTAACGGGGGATACAGATGATTTGTCTGACTATGGTCTGGATGATCCAGCTTATACGTTATCGATCACATCTAGTGACGGCGAGACAACGGATATTCTGATAGGCGATTCTTTCTCGAGTGATGCCTATTACTATGGGAAAACAGACACTAGTGAGACTATCTATGTTCTTGATGCATCTGTCGTGACCAATTTGGTGTTTGATTTAAACGAGTTGGTCGAGATTCCTTCTCTCCCAGGTTTGACAACAGATAATACAGTGACGCTGACTCGCTCACTAGATGATGAAACAATCAGTTTGACACCTGACACGGCTGCTTCAGCTACAGAAGAATCTGAATCGACAGAGGAAAGTGATATCGAAGAAAGTACTGAATCCAGCACAGAAGAAACCACATCACCCTTTGAAGATGCAATGACAGCAATTGCCTCATCGATGATCTATAGTACACAAACCGCGCAACCCACTGAGGATGAATTAAAGACATATGGTTTAACGAAAGATTCACGTAAAACCTATACGTTGACTTACACAGACGATGACGATAAAGAAACAACCTTTGTCTTTTATGCGGGAAGTAACGATGAAGAAGATACAACCACCTATATCCAAGTAAAAGGCAACGAATCAGTTTACTTGGTTAGTTCGTCGATGATCGAAGATTTAGATACAGCCTTTGACGAAACAAATTAATCAAAAACGAAGTCGATCAACAAGTTTGATCAACTTCGTTTTTTGCTTACTGATATAAGGTAATTTTTGGCAAAAAAAAATACCAGTCGGGCGGAGACTGGTAAGAGGAAGAAAACTATCTTTGGTATGCAATAAATATAGCGTGAGGACGCTAAATAAACCTTAAAAAAAGTAAAGATTTATTTAAATGCCTGTAACAAATGTGTGGCATACATTATTCCAGTTCTGCCAAAATCGAGGCTGGTACTTCAGATTGTTTGATTTCATTGGGACCAGACACGATTCTTGTCTTGCTGATTTCTGCTTTGATCAATGTGTTTGGTGCATAAGGGGTGACGTGTTCACCTGAAAGTTCATAAGTCATCATTTCTTTTTCACCATTTTTTTTGACAAATTCAAACGTGTAATCATAAGAGGTATACCCTTCGATTTCCTTGCCTGATTGATCAACTGTTTGGTGTTCCACTGGTACTTTGGCTGGTGTTAAAGCATAGGCCGTGACGGTTTGATAGTTGTCTGCATAGTAGGTGTGACCAAAGTAGCCTCCCGCAGCAATAATCAAAATACCAAGTGCAATAAGTATCTTTTTCATGTCTATCGTTCCTTTCTTTTCTGGGATTAATATAGCATAAACTGTCTAAAAAAAAGCATCGAATCAGATAACAAAAATGTAAGTTCTACTTTTATGAACAAAATGGCTGTCATTTTCTGTCGAAGAATTGTGATATTCTTCAATCGAAATGAAATACCCGTGCAACATTGTAATGTTATTCTGTTAATTGTGCCCGACAGAGGGACAAATAAACAAAAGAGAGGTTTTTTCATTTGAAAAAATTTGCATTTACACTTGTTGCAGGATTCGGTTTATTCGCAGGCGGTTCAGTTGCCTTAGCGGACGAACAAACCCACGTTGTTGAACCAGGTGATACGTTATCTAGCTTGGCAGCAAGTTACGAAACCACGATTGATGACATTATGGCATTGAATGATTCAATCGAAGACCCTAATTTGATTTTTGATGGTGAAACTTTACTGATTTTCAGTGATAGTCAAACAGTTGAGCGTAAAGAAACGAGCAATTCAGCAGACACAAGCAATTCAGAGAACCAAACAGTTGCTGAAAGCACAACCGCAGCTTCTGCTGCAAGCAGCCAAGCACAAACTAGCACGCCAAGTGCAGGTTCAGGGGTGTTGAATCCAGTAGATGGCATCAATTACTATAATGGTGTCAGAGAATCATATTATTCACAAAAAGTCTTGCCAGGGGGCGGATTGACTATTCCAGGACGCCATGTTGCATCTGATGGGACGATTCGTGATGCGGATGGTTATATTGTGGTAGCAAGCGACAATCAAGCCAAAGGGTCAACAGGTCAATCTTCTTTAGGCGCCTATAAAGTCTACGATACAGGTGTCGGCCATAGCGGGATTGATGTGTATACCAACTGGTAAGCAAAAGTTCTGATGATCAAAAGACAAAATCTGCTGCGGCGATTTTGTCTTTTTTTGTTTTGTTTCATCTGGTCTAGACTAATTCTTGTCAAAAAAAACATTTCGTGGTATTATTGGACTATACCAAAAAAGAACGGAGCGCTTGACTATGGAAATTATTCGCGTAAAAGATGCTGTCCAAGGCGGAAAGAAAGCTTTTGAGTTGATTCAAGAAGGCATGGAAAAAGGTGCGAAAGTATTAGGTTTAGCAACTGGTAGTACCCCAGAAACGCTTTATGCTGAAATGACAGCAAGTGATATTGATTTTTCACACATGACATCAGTGAACTTGGATGAATATGTTGGCTTAGGCGGCAGTGATGATCAAAGTTATCGCCATTTTATGGATGTTCATTTGTTTGACAAAAAACCATTTGCAGAGACCTTTGTACCCAACGGCAAAGCGAGTGACTTGAAAGAAGAATGCCAACGTTATGATGATGTGATTGCATCTCATCCTGTTGATATCCAAATTCTAGGGATTGGTCAAAATGGGCATATTGGCTTTAATGAACCGGGTGCTTCTTTTGAAGGTACCACTTCAGTTGTCGATTTGACTGAATCAACGATCAATGCCAACAAACGTTATTTCGATAAAGTAGAAGATGTACCGACCACAGCGATATCCATGGGTATTGGTTCAATCATGCGCAGCAAAAAAATCATTTTGATGGCTTTTGGCGAAGTCAAAGCAGGTGCCATTCAAAAAATGATCGAAGGACCAATCACCAATGAATTGCCAGCTTCTGTATTGCAAAATCACAACGATGTTGTTGTAATTATCGATGAGGCAGCTGCCAGCAAATTATAATCGATTGTAAACCAGACTGAGGATAGTCTGGTTTTTCTTTTTATTTGAAGCATGCTATAGTGATAAAAAAGGGGAGTGATATGCATGGTGGATATGCATTTGACGATACCTGAAATCGCTTTGCGTTTGTTGCTGGCTATGGTCATGGGCGGTGCAATCGGGTATGAAAGACAATATAAAAGCCGACCGGCTGGCTTGAGAACCCATATATTGGTCTGTATGGGGGCATGCGTGATCGCATTGATCCAAGTGGAGATTGCTAGCGGGGCGATGCGGGATGCATTAAATCATCCTAACTTGGCTGGCGTCATACGTTCAGATGAAGCGCGCTTGATTGCCCAAGTAGTCAGCGGCGTCGGTTTCTTAGGCGCAGGCACAATCATCGTCACCAAACGCTCGGTGACTGGCTTGACAACGGCTGCTTCACTGTGGACCATTGCTGGCCTTGGTATTGCCATCGGCATGGGGTTTTATCCAATCGCCATCAGTAGTTTTATTGGCATTTTCTTTGCGTTGACAATCGTTAAACGAATCATCAAAGTGCCTACAGCCAAAAAATTGGAGATCCAATATTTTCATCGGGCAGAAACCAAAGAATTTTTGACGGAATACTTTCAGGAGAAAAACATCAATATCGAGGATGTCAATTTTGATGTGAAATTTATGGAAGATTATCGGATCTATACAAACATCTACACGATTGATCTGCCTCGAGGGTTGCATTTTTCGGAAGTGATTGAAGAGTTATCGGTATACAAAAATATTACCAAGCTACGTTTGGTAGATATTGTATAGAAACAAAAAAATGACACCGACTATTACAGGCCGGTGTCATTTTTTATCTAAATTGCAAGAAAGCGATGAAAACAAGCAAAAGAGTCGTCAAGAAATTGACCCCTTCATTGGTGACAAATGGCCAACCGCTGACTCGGGCGGTTGCTTGATAATGGTGTAATCGTTTCTCGGTCAACTGACCACAGACGCGACATTGATAACGTACTTGAATCGTCGCTCCTAAGAAACTGTCTATCAAACTACCTAAAAAGCCCAGCGCAGCAAGTTGCATCAGTTGTGGAAGAGGGAGTGATCGACCGCTGAGCCATAAACTGGCAGCGTACAAAGCAACAATGGCCATGCTTCCTGCAAAAGAAGCCACGGTACCAAGAAAGCTCACACCGCCGGATAGACCGGGTGCCATTTTTTTTTCTGTCAGTAGGTGTCTAGGCGGTCTGCGACTGAGGACACCAAGATCCGATCCCCAAGTATCCGCCGTACAACTAGCAATTCCAGCCACAAAGGCCAATAAATAAACATCTTCTTGCAGTAGGCGATATAAAACCAGCGCAATCAAACTAGGGAAAATATTGGCAAAAACTTGCACCATATCCCGTCGCTGCCCTTTATTGACACGGTCCTCGACGGCATGCTGCTTGTGTCGCTTGCCGAGACTGATTGCCCCAGAACTCGCAAAAAAGAAGCCAATAAGAAAAATACTGTACCATGGCCCAATCGTAATGATCAGTGTCCCAGAAAGGATTGCTGCAATCATACCGGAAAGTGTCAGCCACTGGAGAAACCATGCGGTACAAGCCACCAGACTGCTGAATAGGAAACCTAAAGCGATTTGGTAAAAGAGCAACATGCAAGACCCCCTTTTTGTATAGTGTAGCATATAAAGTTGTATATCAGTGTGCTGGAGAAAATCAACAGAATCTGTTGCGTTATGCTCGTCAAATGAGAGCGTTTCATTTAAGCTTATAGTAAGAGGTGATCGAGATGAAGATTGTGATTATAGGAGGCTCCTTCGGCGGAATCAGTTGTGCACGAGAAGCCCGTCGGTTATATCCCAAAGCCGAAATCCTATTGATTGAAAAAAAAGCCCAGATTGGATTTATTCCCAGCGGCATGCTGCTTTATATTGAAGGACGCATTGCTTCATTGGCGGATGCTTTTTTCTGTACTGTGGATCAATTAACCGCAGAAGGCATCACTGTCTCGTTGAATGAAACCGTTCATGACATTATTCCAGAAGAACACTTGCTCCAAACCGATCAACGAAAGATCAACTATGATCGCTTGGTCTTAGCAGCAGGATCTAGTCAAGATTCTACTATTTTGCCACAACCAGAAGAATCACTGCTTACTTACAAAGAATATGCGGCAGCACAACGGTTTGTCGAGGCACTGTCCCAAGCCCGGACTGTCAGCATCGTGGGGGCTGGACAAGCGGGTATGGAGGCTGCTAACACAATGGTAGGCATTGGTAAAAGCGTGTCTGTGATCGAATCCATGGACTACCCGTTGTTTAAGTATTTTGATCAGACTTTCTTGCAGCCGTTCTTAGATGATCTGACTGATAAAAAAAACTTGACCTTTTATTGGTCAGAGCCCACATTGGCCGTGACCGATACAGACACTGGTTTCCAAGTTGAAACAGCCAAACATGTGATCGAAAGTGATTTGGTGTTAACAACAGTCAATGTTCATCCTAGTATTCAACCAGCATTTGCCGCATTTCGACGGCATAGTGATCAAACGATTTGGACAGATCAGTATTTGGAGACTTCTTATCGAGATGTATTTGCTGTGGGAGATTTGATCCAAATCCCCAACGGTGTGACAAATGATACGAGTTATATGCCGCTCGTCAACAATGCGATTCGATCGGGTGCTGCGGCTGCACGAAACTTAGCAGAAAAAAAAGTTCCCTTCAGAGGCGGGCTGCGTACCGTTGGCACACAGCTATTCGACTGGTATTTAGCCAGTACGGGTTTAACTGAATCAGATCGCTTTTTTTATGAGCAAGACATCGTCTGCCATGATTTTGAGGCGCGTGTATCTGTCTTTGAGTCAACCACGATCCATGGTAAACTCACCATCGAAGCCCAAAGTGGTCGTGTGTTAGGTGCGCAATTGTTATCAAAAGCCAATATACTAGAAAAGATCAATTTATTGGCATTTGCCATCGAAAAAAAAGCCACCATGGCTGAGCTGGCCCAGAAAGATTTTTTCTTCCAACCTAAATTTTCACCCGCAACGGATGAGACGTTTCGTTGGCCTGTAGGACGTGATGCCGATGAGACTTGATCAGCTGTTAGAAAAAAAAGAAGCCAAACAATTGCAGTTACTAAAAAAATTATTACTAGCAGGTGGCAAATTACCGGCCCATGAAATGGCGGAATATCTAAAAATCAGTAAACCTTCATTAGAAAAGTATGCGGAAGAATTGATGCTTGTGTTAAAAAAATATCAAGGTCACTGTCGTTTGAGCTATGAAGGAAACTATCTCGTTTATGAAATGACACCCTCGTTTTCGTTGAGTCAAATTGAGGGCGATTTTTATCAAGAAGCAATCAAATACCAGATATTGACCCATTTGTTAGAACACCAAGAGACTGCCATGGTTCCTTTGTCTCAGAAACTGGCGGTCAGTGAATCATCCTTGTTTCGCAAAATCAAGGAACTGAATGTCTTGCTGGCAGAATTTGGGTTGGAGATTTGGCAGGGGAAAATCACCGGAGAAGAACCGCAGATTCGGTATTTCTATTTTGAATTGTTTTGGCATGTGGCTTCTTTTAACAACCAGCCGTTGGCAATCGATGACAAGTATATCGGATTGATCAGTAGAGGGCTGCGCTATTCTTTTACCGAAGAAGCACAACAGCGCTTATCGTTGTGGCTGCACATCATGAAAGCGCGTTTGAAAGTAGCTGGACAATCTTATCAGCAGTTACGGACCCAAATGACGCCCTATGTGAAAGATCCCCTCTATCAACAATTACGTGAATTGGTTTTTCGTAGTTTTGGGCACTACGCATTTGAAGTCCGAGAAGAGGAGGCGATGCTTCATTTTGTGTTTCTTTTGTCCTTTTCCATTTTCTCTGAGCACGACTTTCGTAGTTATATGCTACAACGTTCGCGGTTTACACCCACCGCACTGACTGATACGGTGATTTTAGAGAACATCCTGCACTTGTATCGGCCAAAACCTGTACCTCGAGAAATAGAGGCTGCCTGTTACTTTCACTTATCTCAGATTCATAGCCGCATTTATTTTTTTCAAGGGGATGTGGAAGTCTTTGATCGAGGCAATATTTGGCAACTTGAAGCCAAGCTATCAAGTCGTAATATTCAGCAGATCAGTGAGAAACTGTTGACTCTCGCAACGGAAGAAATGCAGATTCAGCAGAAGGAGAGCAACAGCTTGCTGGTGATGACCATGATCAAATATCTGAGTGTTATCACAATTATCGATTATCAAATCAATCGCGAATTTCGAGTGGGGATCGCATTGAAAATGGATGAGCTTTTCAAAGAAGCCGTCTATTATATGTGGTTGCTCTATTTGAAAAATCTCAACGGCGTTGTTGTTGAAATATATAGTGCTGAAAAAGAGTATGATTTGATTTTGGCGAATTATCCTTTACAAACCCAGACGCCCACCTATCGCATCAGCGAATTGGGGACGAATTATGATATTGGGGAAATCAAAAAAATCATTCGAGAACGCTTTGAATCTTAGATTTCGTCAATTTCTTTTAAATTTAAAAAAAAGTTGACGAGTTATAACGGTGAAATTCCGTTATAGTAAAGGCAAGAAAGAAAACGTTATCATTAACGTATTAAATTTAAGGGAGCGAATAAAATGGTAGAAAAAAATTATGTAATGGCAATCGATCAAGGGACAACAAGTTCAAGAGCAATCATCTTTGACCGCAATGGGAAAAATGTGGGCAGCTCTCAAAAAGAATTTCCACAATATTTTCCTAAATCTGGTTGGGTAGAGCACAATGCCAACGAAATTTGGAACTCCGTGCAATCCGTGATCGCAGGCGCCTTTATTGAATCAGGTATCCGTCCAGAAGCAATTGCCAGTATTGGGATCACCAACCAGCGTGAAACCACTGTGGTATGGGACAAAAACACCGGACAACCAATCGCCAATGCCATCGTATGGCAATCTCGTCAATCATCACCAATCGCTGATCAATTAAAAGAAGACGGCCATAAAGACATGATCCATGAAAAAACCGGCTTAGTGATCGATGCGTACTTCTCAGCAACGAAGATCCGCTGGTTGTTAGACAATGTAGAAGGTGCGCAAGAAAAAGCTGACAATGGCGATTTACTATTTGGTACGATCGATTCATGGTTAGTCTGGAAACTCACAGACGGCCAAGTACATGTGACCGATTATTCCAATGCGAGTCGGACGATGTTGTACAACATTCACAAGTTAGAATGGGATCAAGAAATCTTGGATATCTTGAATATTCCAAGTTCGATGTTGCCAGAAGTCAAAAGCAATTCAGAAGTGTATGGACATACCCGCAGTTATCACTTCTATGGCAGTGAAGTACCAATTGCTGGTATGGCGGGGGACCAACAAGCTGCTTTATTCGGACAAATGGCCTTCGAAAAAGGGATGATCAAAAATACGTACGGTACAGGTGCGTTTATTGTCATGAATACCGGAGAAGAGCCGCAACTGTCTGACAATGATTTGTTAACGACAATTGGTTATGGCATCAACGGCAAAGTTTACTACGCGTTGGAAGGAAGTATCTTTGTGGCAGGTTCTGCCATCCAATGGTTGCGTGACGGACTGAAGATGATCGAGACTTCTCCGCAATCAGAAGAATTGGCTGCCAAAGCCAAAGGCGACAATGAAGTGTATGTTGTGCCAGCCTTTACAGGTTTGGGTGCGCCATATTGGGATTCAGATGCCCGCGGCGCAGTCTTTGGATTGACACGTGGTACCACTAAAGAAGACTTTGTCCGAGCAACACTCCAAGCTGTTGCGTATCAATCAAAAGACGTAATCGACACAATGAAAAAAGATTCCGGTATTGACATTCCATTACTGAAAGTCGATGGTGGTGCAGCGAAAAATGATCTACTGATGCAATTCCAAGCTGATATTTTGGATATTGATGTGCAACGAGCAGCAAATCTTGAAACAACAGCATTGGGTGCAGCATATCTGGCAGGTTTAGCAGTTGGTTTCTGGAAAGACTTAGATGAGTTGAAGGCGATGTCTGAAGAAGGACAAACCTTTACACCAGAAATGGATGGCGAAGAACGTGAAAATCTATATGAAGGATGGAAGCAAGCAGTAGCTGCTACACAAGCCTTCAAATTCAAAGGGAAGAAAGAAGGCGAGTAAGCCATGACTTTTTCATACAAAGAACGTCAACAAGCAATCAAAGAAGCCAAAGAGACCACTTATGATGTGTTGGTGATCGGTGGTGGAATCACAGGTGCTGGGGTAGCGGTGCAAACCGCTGCTGCTGGCATGAAGACGATCTTGCTAGAAATGCAAGATTTCGCCGAAGGTACATCGTCTCGCTCAACCAAATTGGTCCACGGCGGCATTCGTTATCTAAAAACATTTGATGTTGAAGTGGTTGCTGATACGGTCAGAGAACGGGCGATCGTGCAGCAAATTGCGCCGCATATCCCAAAACCAGATCCAATGCTCTTACCGATTTATGATGAACCTGGGGCTACATTCTCGATGTTTTCTGTGAAAGTCGCAATGGATCTCTATGATCGCTTAGCAAATGTGACTGGATCTAAATACGAGAACTATACTTTGACCAAAGAAGAAGTGTTAGAAAGAGAACCACAACTACAAGCTGAAAACCTAGTTGGCGGTGGTGTGTATCTGGATTTTCGCAATAATGATGCGCGTTTGGTCATTGAAAATATCAAACGCGCACAAGCCGATGGTGGCGCCATGATCAGCAAAGCCAAAGTCGTAGGCGTTCTTCATGATGAACAAGGCATGATCAATGGCGTAAAAGTCGAAGATCAATTGACGAAAGAAGTCTTTGAGGTCCATGCGAAAGTCGTCATCAACACAACTGGCCCTTGGTCGGATATTGTTCGGCAATTGGATAGTAATGACAATTTACCACCACAAATGCGCCCAACCAAGGGTGTCCATTTAGTTGTGGATCGTGAAAAATTAAAAGTACCGCAACCGACTTATTTTGATACTGGAAAAAATGATGGGCGGATGGTCTTTGTCGTGCCAAGAGAAAACAAAACCTACTTTGGTACGACAGATACCGATTACACCGGAGATTTTGCACACCCAACTGTGACACAAGAGGATGTGGATTATTTATTGGCAATCGTTAATGAACGCTTCCCAGAAGCCGCAGTGACGATCGATGACATTGAAGCAAGCTGGGCAGGTTTACGACCATTGATCACAGCCAATGGCGGGTCAGATTATAATGGTGGCTCAAAGAGTGAGTTGACCAAAGAAAGCTTCGACCAAATCGTAGATAGTGTTAAATTGTATCTAGAAGACGATCAACAAAAACCACAAGTGGAGAAAGCCGTTAAAGATGCAGAGAAACGTATCGAAGCCAATAAAGTAGATCCTTCGCAAGTATCCCGTGGCAGTAGCTTAGAACGGTCACAAGATGGGCTGTTGACTTTAGCTGGAGGGAAAATCACCGATTATCGCTTGATGGCAGAAGGAGCAGTCAAACGGATCAATGGATTGTTGGAAGAACTAGGTGCTTCTTTTGAATTAGTGGATTCTACTAGCTATCCTGTATCAGGTGGCGAGATTGATGCAACCCGTGTGGAAGAAGAACTAGAACGATTAGCGGCCAAAGCACAAGCTGCCGGTTTTGATGAAGCCGCAGCTGCGTATCTAGCCAATCTTTACGGATCGAATCTGCCTAAAGTATTGACTTATAAAACAACATTTGATGGGTTAGACGAAAAAGAAAGCACTGCGTTGAACTATGCACTGCATGAAGAATTGGTCTTGACGCCAGTGGATTACTTATTGCGCCGGACAAACCATATTTTGTTCATGCGAGATACGTTGGATGCGGTCAAAGCTGGTGTAGTTGCTGCAATGGCGGACTACTTTGGTTGGAGCGAAGAAGAAAAAGCATACTATGTTGATGAAATGGATCAAATCATTGCTGAGTCGGATCTAACAGCTTTAAAAGGAGGAAAATAACATGAGCGATGCAACACAGATATTCAGTGAGTTTTTGGGTACCGCAATCTTGGTATTGCTTGGTGACGGCGTTTGTGCAGCAGTCAATTTGAAAAAAAGTAAGGCTGAGGCCTCCGGCTGGATCGTGATCGCCATGGGCTGGGCCACTGCCGTGACAATCGCTGTCTATGCATCAGGATTCATGGGACCTGCGCATTTGAACCCGGCTGTTACCTTGGGCATGGCCATGACCGGCAACTTTGAATGGTCGTTAGCTGTACCGTTTATGTTGGCACAAGTTGCAGGTGGGATCGTAGGTGCGATTCTTGTATGGTTGAACTACTTGCCATTATGGGATGAAACAGAAGATCAAGGTGCTATTTTAGGAACATTTGCTACTGGACCAGCTGTCCGCAACTTAGTGTCGAACACAATGACAGAAATTATCGGTACATTCGTTTTGGTCTTTGGTTTATTAGCATTTGGTGCCAATACCTTTACCGATGGCTTGAATCCTATCGTCGTTGGGATCTTGATCTTAGCAATTGGTCTTTCATTAGGCGGACCAACAGGCTATGCAATCAATCCAGCCCGTGACTTAGGACCTCGGATCGCCCATCAAATTTTGCCAATCAAAAACAAAGGCACTTCTGATTGGGGTTACGCAATCGTACCAATCGTCGGACCATTTATCGGTGCCGCAATAGCTGCAGGATTATTCATGATGCTGCCTTTATAAGAATATATAAGAAAAAAGGGTGCCTGCGGGTACTCTTTTTTGTATGTTTATAGTGAATCATGAATTTATATATTAAAATAAGAGAAATGTCAGTTGATAATATAGCTAGGAGGTGTATAGTTTGGATAAGCCTGATTTTGATTGGGGAAAAGAGTTTGATCAGTTTTTGCTGTCATTAAACAAGATGGATAAAGCAAAACTTGTTACAATGATTAAAAAATTGAAGATGTTGGTTTGCAAACGGCAAGAAGGCAACAGTGGGTGAAAAAGCTTGAAACTAATTTATATGAAATTAGGACCAGAACAAATGAAACCTTTTTAAGAGGAATATATTTTCAAATAAAAGAGAACAGGTACTATATTACCCACGGATTCAAAAAGAAAACGAATCAAACACCAAAAAAAGAAATCATAAAAGCAAAACAGATAAGAAATAATACTGAAGGCGATAAATAGTTTATCCCTACATTCAAGAGTGTGGTACTAAGTTGATTAAAAAATATCATACAGCATAACAATATATGAAGATAAGGATGATCATCATGAGTAAAGTTAAGAAATTTATAGACGAAGAATCGAAAAGAGATTCTAAATTCAAAGAAATGGTTGATCTGGAAAATGAGCGCTTAGACTTTGCGCTCCAAATGACCGAATTAAGAAAAAATGCTGGTCTAACGCAAAGTGAATTGGCTAAAATTATAGGTAAACCACAATCTACAATATCTAGAATCGAAACAGGAGAAATGAATCCTTCAATAGAATTGATTTTCGAAATTTCGAAAGGTCTTGGTAAAAAATTTGTTCCAAATTTTGAATGAAGAAAAGATGTATGTCACTACTATTTTGCAAGTATCCATTAGTTCAATGGTGGATATTTGCCTATTTTTATGCCATCATTTGTATTCAGTAAATAAGCATGGTTTAATAAAAGGACGAAGACTGAAAGAGGAGTGTGTTTGATTGAAAAAACTGGTTCGGGTTATGCTGTGGTTTGCTGGCGGAATCGTCTTGATCGTAGCGAGTATTTTTCTGGCATTTCAATTGTCACCACGCCCAGGAGCCTTTTTGATAGGCCAGATGTTTAATCAAGAAGTAACGATAAAAGATCCAACAGCTTATCAAGAAAGTCTGAAAAATGTGACGGTAAAAACAGATCTAAGTTATCCGTCAGATTATCAAAAAAGTACCTTTGATTTGTATTATCCACAGCAAGCTGATGCACCAGTTCCTGTGTTGTTTTGGGTACATGGGGGCGGTTATGTCGGCGGCGATAAAGCTGGTGTCAAAGAATTTGCAACTTATATCGCAGACAAAACACAAGTTGCGGTGATTGCTTTGAATTATGAAGCTGCACCAGACCTGCAGTATCCGGGACAGGTTTTGCAAATACAACAAGCAGTCCAATCCCTGCTTGCTTCCGCAGAGAACTATCCGCAATTTGATTTTACTCACTTGTTTTTCGGAGGGGATTCAGCTGGTGGGCAAATTGCCGGTCAATATGTCGCGTTACAAACCAATGCAGCGTATGCCACTGAAATGCATGTAAAAAAAGACATCGCAACAGATAACATCAAAGGATTTATTTCATACTGTGGGCCATTAGAACTAAAGCAAATCACCTCTATTTCATCAGACGATGCCTTTATGAAATTTTTTGTTCACACTGTCGCTTGGTCTTTGCTCGGACGTAAAGCGTGGCAAGAGAGTGATGAACTGCAAAAAATCTCATTGATCGATAAGCTGACAGAAGCATTTCCACCGAGTTATCTAACCGATGGCAATGCGTATTCTTTTCAAGAACAGGAGAGCGCTTTTGCAGACCAATTGACTGCATTGTCGATTCCTGTGACTAGCCGCTTCTATCAAAATGATGCGCATACGGTGACCCACGAATATCAATTTGATTACAGTACGAAAGAGGCGAATGCTTGTTTAGCAGAAACGATCGCTTTTATCAACAACAATAAATTAAGAAGCGCCCGAGATCAATGTAAGAATGATCTCGGGCGCTTTACGTTGTGGAGTGATTAGTCTAACCCAATCAAATAATCATCGTCTTTCATGGCTTCTACTGAACCTAATAAGTAGCCATTCCCAACTTGAGAGAAGAAATCATGGTTGCTTGTCCCAGTTGAAATCCCGTTCATTACGATAGGGTTCACGTCGTTGGCAGTATCTGGGAACAATGGGTCTTGACCCAAGTTCATCAATGCTTTATTGGCATTGTAGCGCAAGAAGGTTTTTACTTCTTCCGTCCAACCGATTTCATCATACAATTCTTCGGTATAGCGTTCTTCGTTCTCGTATAATTCATAAAGCAAGTCATACATCCAGTCTTTCAACGATTGTTGCTCAGCTTCTGGCAGTTCATTGAAGCCAAGTTGGAATTTGTAACCAATGTATGTACCATGTACAGATTCGTCACGAATGATCAGTTTGATGATTTCCGCTACATTGGCTAATTTATTGTTACCTAAGTAGTATAAAGGTGTATAAAAACCTGAATAGAACAAGAACGTTTCTAGGAAAACACTGGCAATTTTTTTCTCTAATGGTGTGCCGGTTTTATAAATTTCATTGATCCGCTCAGCTTTTTTTTGTAGGAATGGATTTGTATTGGTCCATTCAAAAATATCAGCGATCTCTGCTTTTGTATTCAATGTGCTGAAAATCGATGAATAACTTTTGGCATGCACAGACTCCATGAATTGGATATTGTTCAAAACAGCCTCTTCATGGGGGGTACGGACATCTTTGCGTAATTGATCCATGCCGCTTTCAGACTGAACCGTATCTAGTAATGTCAGTCCGCCAAATACATAGCCGACAGTGGTTTTTTCTAAATCAGACAGCGTGCGCCAATCGTCTAAATCATTCGATAAAGGAATCCGCGTATCTAACCAAAATTGCTCGGTTAATTTTTCCCAAGTGGATTTATCGATAATGTCTTCGATCTCATTCCAGTTGATTGCTTCATAATAAGTCTCCATAATCATTTCCTCCAGTACTGATTGTAAGCATAGGGCCAGCCGCATGGGTAACTAAGCGGCTGGCTGATAAACGTGATGCTTATAAGACGATCAAATGACACAGCTTTCGCATTGGTTGCTGCCGATTTCTTCTGCATCGTCGGTAAAGGTCCGGACATAATAAATCGATTTGATGCCTTTATGGAAGGCATAGTGACGTAAAATGTTCAAATCTCGGGTTGTTTGTTTTGTGGTTTCTTTCCATTCATACAAGCCTTCTGGAATATCTGAACGCATAAACAAGGTCATGCTCATTCCTTGATCGACATGTTTTTGCGCAGTGGCATAGACATCGATCACTTTGCGCATATCCATATCATAAGCAGATTGGTAATACCCAATCGTATCATTGCTTAAGTAAGGCGCAGGGTAGTAGATTTTGCCGATTTTCTTTTCTTGGCGTTCTTCGATCATTCGGGTGATTGGATGGATACTTGCACTTGTGTCATTGATATATGAAATAGAACCATTTGGCGCGACAGCTAAGCGATTTTGATGATACAAGCCCGTTTCTTTGACGGTTTGTGCCAACGTTGCCCAATCTTCACCAGTAGGTAAGAAGATGCCTTCAAAGAGTGCTTTGACTTTATCAGAAGTTGGTTGATAAGACCCTTCGATATATTTCGTGAAGTAACTGCCATCTGCATATGCTGATTTTTCAAAGTTATGGAAGACTTCGCCTTTTTCAGTGGCGATGGCATTGCTTTCAACCAAAGTCCAATAATTTAGAAGCATAAAGTATAGATCCGTAAATTCAATCGATTCAGGAGAACCGTATTGCATTTGGTTTTTGGCAAAATAGGTGTGTAGGCCCATCGCCCCCAAACCAATCGTATGGTTCAATGCATTGCCGTTTTGAATAGAAGGAACAACATCAATATCAGAAGCATCCGTTACAAAGGTCAGCGCCCGCGTCATGGCTTTGACAGAACGACCAAAATCAGGGCTATCCATCAGATTGACGATATTGGTAGAGCCTAAATTACAGCTAATATCTGTACCAAGGACTTCATATTCTTGTTTGCCATTGATCTCAGAAGGTGCTTGTACTTGCAGAATCTCAGAACACAAGTTGCTCATGATGATTTTGCCATCGATCGGGTTTGAACGGTTGGCTGTATCAATATTGATGATATAAGGGTAACCTGATTCTTGTTGCAATTTAGAAATCTCGTTTTCTAGATCCCGGGCACGAATTTTGGTTTTGCGGATCCGTGGATTGGCAACAAGGTTGTCATATTCTTTCGTGATATCAACATAAGAAAACGGTACGCCGTATTCTTTCTCGACGCTGTAGGGACTGAATAAATACATATCTTGATTTTGACGTGTCAATTCATAAAATTTATCCGGAACGATCACACCAAGAGATAATGTTTTCACCCGAATTTTTTCATCGGCATTTTCTTTTTTTGCAGATAGGAAACTGATGATATCAGGATGGAAGACGTTCAAGTAAACGACACCAGCGCCTTGACGTTGGCCTAATTGGTTAGAATAACTAAAGCTGTCTTCAAACAATTTCATGACTGGCATCACACCGCTGGCGGCACCTTCATAGCCTTTGATGGGTGCACCAGCTTCACGTAAGTTGGACAAGGTGATCCCAACGCCGCCGCCGATACGAGACAATTGCAATGCCGAATTGATACCGCGGCCGATGGCATTCATGTCATCCGTGATTTGGATCAAGAAACAAGAAACCAATTCACCACGACGCTTACGGCCAGCATTCAAGAATGAAGGTGTTGCTGGTTGATAGCGTTGATAAATCATTTCATCAGCCAAATTGAGTGCCAATTCTTCGTTGCCATCAGCAAAATAAAGGGCGTTGAATGCGACACGGTCTTCATAACGTTCTAAATAAGCAGTACCGTCGTTGGTTTTCAAGGCATATTGCGAATAAAACTTATAGGCAGCCATAAATGATTTGAAGGTGAAGTGTTGCTCATCTAGGAATTGATACAGTTTTTCAATAAAGGCAGGATCGTATTTACGAATGAACGCTTCTTCTAAATAATCATTTTCGATCAAGTAGTTGATTTTGTCCATTGCTGTCGCAAAAGTCAGTGTGTTGGGTTCAACATTTTCTTTGAAAAATGCAGCCAATGCGTCTTTGTCTTTATTCAATGGGATTTGACCATCGACGGGACGATTGATTTCATTGTTTAGTTTGAAATAGCTAACGTCTTTGATTTCTTTCAAGCTCATAACGGGCTAACCTCTTTTCTTATTTTGTACGTATAAAAAAGGATTTGCGGTCTTACGACTGACAAATCCCTCAAAAAACAGCGAATTGAGAAAATTCTTAGCTCGCCAATTGACGTAATTGATCTGGACGGAAACCGATGATTGTTTGGGCGTCAGATGTGATGACAGGTACGCTTTGGAAACCTTGTTCTTTCAAAAATTCCAATGCTTCTGGTTCATTATCGATATTGACTTCTTCAAAAGCAATTTGATTTTCGCTTAAAAAGCGTTTTGCCATTTTACATTGCATACAGTTGTTTTTAGAAAATAATTTAATATTCATAAGTTTGACCTCCGAGTGAATTTCTTTATAAACCTAGTATAAATAAGTCTCGGAGAAAGTCAATCCAAAAACACTATATATTGTGCTTGTGAAAATCGAATACACTATTTATAGTGTTGTTATGTTTTTTATACAAATTATATAAGGGCATATATAGTGTCGAATCGGCATTTATCACGTTGGCTAGCAGAAGATATGCAATCAAAATGATTAAAAAAAAATTTGATTGTGAAGTGAATATCAATTTATCGTTCATATTATATTGACTTTATTAAAAAACCCCCCTATTATAGTGATAATCATTCTCAATTAACCTGTGTGTTTTCACACAATGACTCTCGCGAAGGAGCGAATTTACATGAAAATGGCGCAAACACAAGTCTCTTATACCTATTGTATCGAAGCAATCGATACGACGAAACAAGTAGCTACTCATTTGAATAATCTGGGCTTACGCATTGGCACAGATGTGTTGATTGTAGAAAAGAATCGCCAAGGCGGGATTCTCTTGTGCCAAGATCACCGCATTGCATTAGATGAATCTGTGATGCAGAAAATTGACGTCGTACTTGTCACACAACACAAGCAAATCACTTCATTGGATCAACTGCAAATCGGTGAAGAAGTCAGAGTTGCCAAAATTGCCGCCATGGGTGCCTTGCGTCGCCGTTTGATGGATATGGGATTGACGAAAAATGTCGCAGTCAAGATCGTAAAGTTGGCACCTTTGGGCGATCCAATCGAGATTCAGGTCAGAGGCTACGCGCTATCTCTGCGCAAAGAAGAAGCAGCGCATGTTCTTGTTGAAAAGGGAGGGCCTGAGAGATGAAGGTTCAATTTGCACTCGTTGGCAATCCCAACAGTGGAAAAACAAGTACCTTCAACCAATTGACAGGTGCCAAGCAAACAGTCGGAAATTGGCCGGGGGTAACCGTTGAGCGCAAGTCAGGCAAATACAAGAAAGACAAACACATCGTGATTCAGGATCTGCCTGGTATCTATTCGCTGTCACCCTATACACCAGAAGAAGTGATTTCCCGAAACTATTTGCAGGAAGCGGCTATCGATACGGTCTTGAATATCGTCGATGGAACCAATTTGGAGCGGAATTTATATCTGACACTGCAACTGCTGGAAATGGGATTACCGCTTGTAGTAGCCATCAATATGAGTGACTTACTGAAGAAAAAAGGCATTCAACTGAATACAGACAAGCTATCCTACGGATTAGGTGTACCTGTGGTGAAAATCAGTGCATTGAAACAGCAAGGCATCGACAAAATGATCAATGCAGCCAAACAATCTGCCAAACAACACTCAGACGTAGTGAGATATGATTCTCGTTTAGAGTCGGCCTTGTCAGAAATCGGCCGCGTTTTGCCGACAGAATTATCAGAAGAGAAAAGACGCTGGTTGGCCATTAAATTATTTGAAAAAGATACCTTGATTGCAGAGATGCTGCAACTTTCAGATACACAGAAAAAAGAAGTTGCTGAAACGATCGCAATCGCCGAAATGATCTTTAAAGAGAGCAGTGATGCAATCTTGGTCAATGAACGATATGCTTTTATTGAAGGATTGTTGTCTTTGGCTGTCATTAGAGAAGCAGATCAGCGTCTATCTATCAGCGACAAAATCGATCATGTGTTGACCCATCGTGTATTGGCATTGCCTTTATTTGCTTTCTTCATGTGGCTGATTTATTATTTGTCGATTCAAACAGTTGGCACGCTAGGGACTGACTGGGTCAATGATGTCTTATTCGGTTCTTGGATTCCGGATATATTAGATCGAGCGATGCAGCAATGGCATGTGGCACAATGGCTGCAAGCTATGATTCAAGACGGTATCGTTGCCGGTGTCGGTGCAGTATTAGGGTTCTTACCTCAGATATTTGTCTTGTTCTTTTGTTTGGCAATCCTAGAAGATTGCGGGTATATGGCGCGTATTGCATTTGTAATGGATCGTTTGTTCCGAAAATTCGGCTTGTCAGGCAAGTCATTTATTCCCATGCTGATTGCCACAGGTTGCGGGGTACCCGGTGTTATGGCAAGTCGGACGATTGAAAATCAAAAAGACCGTCGCCTGACTGTCATGGTTACCACCTTTATGCCTTGCTCTGCCAAGTTGCCGATCATTGCGTTGATTTCTGGCGCATTTTTTCCTGGACGTACGTGGGTGGCGCCGTCAGCTTATTTTATTGGTATGGGGGCAATCATTTTATCAGGAATCGTCTTGAAAAAGACCGCCTTATTTGCAGGAGATCCAGCCCCTTTTATTATGGAATTACCAGCATATCACATGCCTCAACTGACTTCCGTTTTAAAAAGCGCGTGTGACCGCGGGATTGCCTTTGTCAAAAAAGCCGGCACGATCATCTTTGTTGCCTGTATCGTGATTTGGTTTGCTTCCAGTTATGATTTCACATTGACGAGAGTTGCAGAAGAACAGAGTATTCTGGCATTCGCTGGACGAGCAGCAGCACCATTGTTCGCACCGTTGGGTTGGGGGACTTGGCGAGGAACAGTGGCGACGATCACCGGGTTGGTCGCCAAAGAAAATGTGATTGGTACATTTGGTATTTTGTACGGTCAAACAGGCGCTGTCTCAGAAAGCGGCAATGAAATTTGGCAACTGTTGAGAAATGATTATACAGCAGTAGCTGCGTATTCATTTTTGATATTCAATTTGTTATGTGCCCCATGTTTTGCGGCTATCGGTGCGATCCATCGTGAGATGGGCGATAGTAAATGGACATGGCTGGCGATTGGCTATCAATGCGGATTGGCTTATTGTGCCAGTTTCATTGTATATCAGTTAGGACATGTCATCTTTGAAGGTGGACACCTAACGATCGTCACATGTATAGCTTTTCTGGTACTTTGCTTGATGATTTTCGCGTTAGTGAAGAAACCTAGTCGGAAAATGCAAGGTCCGATTCAAGTGATAGGGGGATGACAAAATGACAGCAACGGTGATTATTGGCGGAATGATATTTGGCTATGCTTCAAGGGTCGTTTATAAGATGTGGAAAAAGGACAGTTGCTCGGATTGTCATTGTGCTTGTCCTGTGGGGGATAAACCGCAAAAGCCATCATAGGAACTTATAAAATAAGTAGGAAAAAGTAAAATAATTGCTAAAGAGTGGATAGCTGTATATCTGCTCTTTTTTTATTGCCACCATATCACTACTATTAAAGTGATGGCATCTTTAGTATAATTTTTTATATGAATAGTAAATATGGAATTAGAGATATCGATTTTTTGAAAATGCAAAAGTAAACGTTTTAACAAAGGAGCTGGCAAGATGAGAGTAGAACGAAGATTACAGAAAAGAAAGAAAATCAGGCGCAACGCACTTGTGTTGGTCGGTCTATGTGTCGTCATCGCAGGTATTTATTTTGGTGGGATGATTGGCAATCATCCGATGACAAAAGAACTATCAGAAGAAACACAGCTGACTACATCAAAAGAAATTGATGAAACCAGTCACTCAAAAGCACCTGAAAGTCAGACGATCACGATTACAGCAAGTGGGGATATGCTGTATCATCGTCCGTTATATATGAGTGCTTACGACGGTGAACAATACGATTTTGACAATGACTATTCAGAAATCAAACCCCTCATCTCAGGTGCTGATCTTGCTCTCGGTGATTTCGAAGGTACAATCAATCCAGAGGTGGAACTTGGTGGTTTCCCTCTATTCAATGCACCACCAAATGTGGTGGATAGCATCAAAGATGCGGGTTTCGATGTCATTGATTTGGGACATAATCATATTCTAGACACAGGCATTGAAGGCTTACAATCAACGGCGAAGGCGTTTCGAGAAATTGGCTTAGATACAATAGGGGTCAATGTAGACGACTCGGGCATCTTGGTGAAGGAAGTGAAAGGCATAAGAGTTGCGATGTTGGCATATGCCTACGGCTTTAATGGACTTGAAAATAATCTAAGCCAAGAGGAGCAAGCGCAGTATTTGAATGATCTCTCCATGGATCAAGTAGAAGCAGATATCAAAGAAGCTGAACAAATAGCAGATATAACGATCGTCATGCCGCAAGCTGGTGTAGAATATGCACAACAACCTTCAGAGGAGCAACAAACGATTTATCGCAAAATGGTAGATTTTGGTGCCGATATTGTGTTTGGTGGACATCCACATGTGGCACAACCAACTGAAATCATTGATAAAGACGGAGAAGCAAAATTTATCATTTATTCAATGGGCAATCTACTATCGAATCAACGGTATGAAACGTTAGATGGAAATTATTGGACAGAACGAGGTGTCATCCCCGAAGTTGAAGTCACTAAAGAGGGGGAGCGGACTTTTTTGAGTAATATCACGTTGCACCCTACATGGGTCTCAAAGATACCAATTGAAGGACGGACATATGATGATTGGGAATTTGGGACAATGCAAGCCTATGATTTCCAAGTCGTCTTGGCAGAGGATTATTTGCCAGACGGAAAATCTGTAGACACGGTAGATGAAGAAACACAGCAACGTATCGCGACAGCGTATCAAGAGATGTTGGAACATTTGGATTTGCAATGGGAATAAGGTCAAAACGACGAACCGCTGTTTTTTAGCGGTTCGTCGTTTTTCGTTCTCTTATAAAAGCAAGCGCCTTCTAATCAGTTATCTTCCCCAGCACATCTTGCAACCAGTTCGTATATTCTGTTTCGCGATTGATGGCATGGGCAAGGATCAAATAATGACCGTAATTTGCTTCTTGCGCAGCTTGTGTCGGGAATAAGGCCCGTTCTCGGGCGACCAGATGATGGCGTTTGGCTTCATGCAAGTCATACTGTTGTTGAACGATCTCAATTAAGGCTGGATCGTGGATATCACTGATGAAAAATAACTTTAAAACAAATTCATCTCGGTTGACGGGCAGTTCATCTGTAGCTGTATGAATCCATTCTTGTAAGACGGACGTACCTTCAGAGGTCAATTGATAGATTTTTTTTTCAAGTTTTTCGCCTGAAATTTTAATGGCGTGGGTGATTAGTCCACTGGCTTCCATCTTTGCTAGTTCTGGGTAGATCTGACTATGTTGTGCTTGCCAGAATTCACCGATCTCATTTTGGAATGATTGACGCAGATCGTAACCAGACATCTTTTTTTTGCTTAATAAGCCTAATAATATATAGCGTAATGTATTTTTACGAGCCATGATATTTCCTCCTTGACAAATGCGTACAATCATTCTACCATAATCAAGTAAACAAAAACATGTAAATTATTACATGTTAATTTAAAGGAGATGCTTCGGCATGAAACAATTCAAAGAATTAGAAGATTTTATTGGCACACATTTTATTTATACCTATGATAACGGTTGGGAATATGAATGGTATGCAAAAAATGACCATACTGTTGATTACCGTATCCATGGCGGTATGGTCAAAGGCCGTTGGGTCAAAGACCAGGAGGTTGATATGGTGAAACTAACAGATGGCGTCTTCAAAATCACCTGGACAGAGCCAACCGGTACAGATGTCGCATTGGATTTTATGCCCAATGAAAAGAAACTACATGGTACGATTTTCTTTCCAAAATGGGTAGAAGAACATCCAGAAATCACAGTGACCTTCCAAAATGAACATATTGCCGAAATGGAAGCTGCACGAGAAACGTATGACACGTATCCTAAATTAGTGGTTCCTGAATTCGCGGCCATCACTTATATGGGCGATGCAGGTATCGATAACGAAGATGTAATCAGTGAAGAACCGTATGATGGAATGCCGAGTGACATTAGAGAAGGCCGTTATTTCGACGAAAATTATCGTAAAATCAACAAATAGTATCACAAAAAAATAGACAAATAAACAAGCAGGCTGCCACTATTCAAGTGTTGGCGGTCTGCTTGTTTTTGTGTAGCTGAAAGTTTACATTTTACGATACATATCAAATCGACCGGTATGCAGGGCCCGAATCGTTTCTCCACCTGGTAGTGGAGGTAACCCTAATGCATCCTCTCGCGTAAAAGCTTCTTTCAATCCCGGTGTCCATTTGACATAATCCATGGTTTCTGGTGAAACGTCATGTAAAATCTGTTCCCCTTGGCCTGCAGCAATCTTTTTTGCAAACTGAGGATCAACAAGGGTGCCACGCCCCACGGCAATCAAATCAGTGTGTTGGGCAACCGCGTCTTGTGCGCTGTGCGCATCAAATACGCCACCAACGATGATCAATTTGGTTTGTTCATCTAACACGTCATTGAATAACGATGCATAGGATCTGTCGACACCATTTGGACTCGATGCATACCCACCCCATAAAGAAAGATGGATATAGTCCAATTCATGTTTGACGATTTCAGCAATCAATTGCGTGGATTCTTTATAAGTATAGCCGACATTGTCTCCGTGAATCTCATCAGGACTGATACGATAGCCAACAATGAAATGCGCAGCTTGTTCTTCAGCAATCACCCGTTTGACTTCTTTTACAACTGCCAATGGAAAGGCCATGCGTTTTTTCAAATCACCACCCCAATCATCGGTTCGTTGATTGGACCATTTTGAGAAGAATTGCTGCAGCAAATAATGATTGGCACCATGAATTTCAACACCGTCAAAACCCGCAGCAATCGCCCGCCTCGTTGCCTGCCCAAAATCTGTGATAATGCTTCTGATTTCCGCATCTGTGAGGGCCCGAACAGGATAATCTAAGAAAGGAAAATCCAGTGCACTTGGTGCAACCACATCTTGGCCGCTGACCGCTTGGCCAATCGCCGCTCTGCCACCATGGTGGATCTGCAAAATGGCTTTATTGCCCTCCTTTTTCAACGCATGGGCCACTTTACTCAAGCCATCAATATGTTCATCAGAATAAGCAGCAAGTTGTTCAGGATAGCCGGGTACGTAGGCTGGACCGCCATTTTGGCTCACGTAATGAAATTCTGTGATCAGCATGCCCGCTGCTTGCGCGCGTGCAGCATAATAAGCAATCGTATCTTCAGAAGCAAATCCATTACGTAAACCCGAATGGGTTTGCATAGGGGACATAACAACTCGATTGTTTAATACAGCGCCATGCCTTAAGGTAATTGAATCGGTTAGTTCTTTGGTCATTTGTTTGAGCTCCTTTTTATAGATTAGGGTCGTCAAGTTCATGGAATAGAAAGTAATAAGCATAAAAAAAAGCGAATAAACAAAGATAATCAAAACTACATATCTAATTTTATCGATATATATAGTTAAAAAAACATTCCAAGTAAGTGATCGTGTCGAATGTGGGAGAAGCCCAGCATTCGACAATCACAACTCTGAATGGATGAAGGCACTTAGTTCACTAAGCGTTGTTTCATTCCGTCGGTAATACGTCCATTTACCAATTCTTGTTGCTGTTAATAAATTGGCTTTTTGTAATATGGACAAGTAATGGGAGGTGGTAGATTGTGTCAAGCCAAGTTTCCCTTGGATTTCGCCCACACAGACACCGACTTCGTTCATATCGACATTTGTTTCATGTACAAAATAGTCTGTTGGATTCTTCAACCAATAGAGAATTTGCAGGCGGTGTTCATTCGCTAGCGCTTTAAAAATATCTATATTTTCCATAGATTCAATTATATCTGCTTTTATCGATATGTAAAGAGAAGAGAAAACTGACAAAAAAAATGAGACTACGCACACTCTTTTCGAAACGCTCGAAAGCGCCAAGAGTGTACTAGTCTCGTGGGTTTGGCACCCAATGGGCCGTGAGGGGCTCGAACCCGCGACCCGCTGATTAAGAGTCAGCTGCTCTACCAACTGAGCTAACGGCCCATAACAAAATTACTTAACTATCTTAGCACTCTGTTTCTAAAAAATCAATCGTTCTATTAAAAAAATTTCTATAATCAACCTCACAGAAAAAGCCGACAAAATTGATTAAACATATTTCATTTCTATTAAAAAAAGCTTAAATGCACAGATTTTCTTTAAAAAACGTCTGTTTCATGCTAAACTATATCTAGTTATCGAAACTAGATGATTTGTTTATGATGATTTTAAGCGCTATTGTTTAAATGGAGGAACCAATGAAAAATGTAGAATTGGAAATCAAAAATTGGGGAGAATCAATTGCAACATTCCACCTCCCACGCTGGGACGAACTGCCAACACTGGAGCTATATATGGATCAAGTGATTACATTGATTGATCAATATTTATCACCTGTCATCCAGGTTGAAAAGCATCCTTTATTGACCTCGTCAATGGTCAATAACTATGTCAAAAAAGGCATGATCCCCGCACCTGAAAAAAAACGCTATAATCAAAAACATCTGGCTTTTTTGATTGCGATCACGATGTTGAAGCAAGTCTTAACCATACCAGAAATCAAGACTGGGATTATATTCCAAGGCAAAGTAGTCGGTATTCGCAATGCGTATAATTTGTTTTGTGAAGAACAGGAGAAGGCCATTCGCATCGTTGGACAAGAAGCGGCAGGTGCGCCTGAACAAAGAGAAACACAGCCGATTGCTGTCGAATTGATCGCTATCAAAGGCGCGACACGATCTTTTGCAAATAAACTACTGGCAGAAAAAATGATTGCCTTAGAACAAATCTATTTAGAAACCCATAAAGGAGACGCTCATGAATAAAGACAAAGTTGCCCTATTAGTAGACTCAGGAACAGATGTACCCGCAGAAATCATGGAACAGTATGGAATGTATATGTTGCCATTGCAAATTATTTACAAAGACCGCACCTATACGGATAAAATCGATATCACCGCAGAAGAAATCTATGCGCGTTTACCACAAGAAATCCCAAGTACCTCTTTGCCTGATGGTGAAGCGATTGGTAAGATTTTTGACCAAATCAAAGCAGATGGTTTTGAAAAAGTATGTGCAGTGACGATTTCAAGTGGATTAAGCGGGACCTTTAATGTGGTTCGCCTTCTTGGAGAGCAACGCACAGACTTAGAAGTGTTTGTATTAGATACCAAAAATATCGGTATTGGAGCTGGTTTGCAAGCGATTCGGGCAGCTGAATTGTTAAACGATGGAACAGATTGGGAACAATTGCAAGCCCAACTCACCAACGAAGTACCAAAGAATAGAGTCTTGTTCAATGTTGCGACACTGGAATACTTGCAAAAAGGTGGCCGGATTGGTTTGGTCGCATCGATTGTAGGAAATGCGTTAAAGTTGAATCCGATCATTTCTTGTAATGAAGAAGGTATTTACCATACAGTAGCCAAATCTCGTGGCCGAAAGAAGAGTTTGGACAAAACAGTAGAATTAATCAAACAGTTTGTTGGCGACCATCCACATGTCCGCTTGGCTGTTGCCCAAGGGGATGCGCTGCAAGAAGCCAAAGAAATGAAAGCCCGGCTAGAAGCCGAGTTTCCTAAGGTCAAAGAAATTTTGTTTGGGCAAATCTCACCAGCCTTAGTGGTGCATACCGGACCGGGATTGCTAGGTATAGGCATTCAGTTATTGGAAGATTGATAGTTGGGAAGAGGAGGACATTCAGTCTTTCTCTTTTTTTAGTTTTCTTAAGAAACAGTTGTTAGATTTTGGGAAAGATGAAAAGCACAGACAAATCATGTATAATAGGTAAGAAACCAAAAAAAATTGAGGTGACATTTTTTGAAAAAGATCCTAGTCGTAGACGATGAGAAACCAATCTCAGATATCGTCAAGTTTAATTTAACCAAAGAGGGATATGAAGTATATACAGCGTATGATGGCGAAGAAGCATTAGAACAAGTCGCAGAAGTCGATCCAGATTTAATCATTTTAGATTTGATGCTGCCAAAAATGGACGGGTTAGAAGTGGCAAGAGAAGTGCGCAAAACCCACGATATGCCAATCATTATGGTTACAGCCAAAGATTCTGAAATCGATAAAGTGTTAGGTCTTGAATTAGGGGCCGATGACTATGTGACAAAACCATTCTCGAATCGGGAATTGGTCGCGCGCGTGAAAGCCAATTTGCGTCGTGGTTCTTCATCAGCAAAAGAAGCCGAAGATGCGCCGAATGCAGAATTGACTATCGGTGATTTAACGATTCATCCAGAAGCTTATATGGTGACCAAAAATGGTGGGGCCATTGAATTGACCCATCGTGAATTTGAGTTGATGCATTATCTAGCCAAACATCTTGGTCAAGTAATGACCCGGGAACATTTATTACAAACTGTATGGGGCTATGACTATTTCGGCGATGTCCGAACAGTCGATGTTACCGTGCGCCGCTTGCGTGAAAAAATCGAAGATAGTCCAAGTCATCCAAATTACCTAGTGACTCGTCGCGGAGTAGGCTATTATTTGCGAAATCCAGAACAGGAATAAGAGATGAAAAATAAAGTTCGCTTTTTTCAATCAGTGAACTTCAAAATCGCCCTGACATTTATCTTGATCCTATTGATTGCGATCCAGATTATCGGGGCGTATTTTATTCGTGAATTGGAAAAAACCACAGTCGATGCCTTCAAACGCGACATGGAGGCAAGGGCAAGCACACTGGTGGTTACATTAGGGTCAGAATTGAGCCGAATGGACTCAGAAAATGGTTTGGATTGGGATTCAATGAATACGTCTTTGAATCGAATCTTGACCAGTACAAATTCATCAGAGATCTTGGAAATGCGGGTGGTTGATGAACAAGGTATTATTCGGGCCACCACGAATATCAATGACCGAGGTTCAGTGGGCGAAAAAAATGATTACCGAGATTACGATACGAACCGCAGTGAAGTGTTATACGATGAATCAAGCGGGCAACGGGTATTCAACATCGTCCAATCCATCCAATCTCCGACAGGTGACGCGGTTTTAGGGACGTTGTATTTGCGCAGCAATTTAGAATCAAAATACAGTGAAGTCAGTACAACGGCCTTGATTTTTGTGACGGCATCATTGATTGCCGCAGTTATTTCGATCGTTGTCGCCTTATTGGTATCCCGATCGATCACGCAACCAATCGGTGAAATGCGGGAACAAGCGATTCGGATCGCCAAAGGAGACTATAGTCGGAAAGTTGCTGTTCACGGAAAAGATGAACTAGGACAACTGGCAGAAACCTTCAACCAATTGGGCGAACGTATTGAAGAAACCCAAGAGGCCATGGAATCGGAACGGAATCGGCTAGATAGTGTGCTATCCCATATGACCGATGGCGTCGTGGCGACCGACCGACGAGGCAAAGTGATAACCATCAATGAAATGGCCATGTCGTTGTTGAATGTCACGACAGAAGAAGCAGTAGGCCAATCGATTTTGTCTTTGCTGCAAATTGATGAAGAATATACATTGCGTAAATTATTGGAAAGTCCTGAAGAGATGCTGATTGAACGACCAAGCACTGATGCCAATGGATCCAATCTGATATTGCGGATCGATTTTTCAATGATTCGACGAGAATCCGGCTTCATATCAGGTTTGGTTGCCGTGATGCATGATGTAACAGAACAAGAACAAAATGAACAAGAACGCCGCGAGTTTGTTTCAAACGTATCTCATGAACTGCGGACGCCTTTGACGAGTATGCGTAGCTATATTGAGGCATTAAGCGAAGGTGCCTGGAAAGATCCAGAGATTGCACCCAACTTTTTGAAAGTTACCTTGGATGAGACCGACCGGATGATTCGAATGATCAATGATCTGTTGAGTCTTTCAAGAATGGATAGCGGCAACGCTCAATTGCAATCGGAGTATGTTAATTTTAATGAACTGGTCAATTTCGTGCTGGATCGTTTTGATATGATGGTGACCAATGAAAGCAAAAAATACTTGATTCGCCGGGAGTTCACGAAGCGAGAACTGTGGGTTGAAGTGGATACCGACAAAATGATCCAAGTAATCGATAATATCATGAATAACGCCATCAAGTATTCACCAGATGGCGGAATCATCACCGTGAAATTGATGGAGACCCATAACAATATCGTGTTGAGTATCAATGACCAAGGTCTGGGGATTCCGAAAAAAGACCTCACAAAAATCTTCGATCGTTTCTATCGTGTGGATAAGGCACGTGCACGGCAACAGGGTGGAACAGGATTGGGCTTGGCGATTTCTCGAGAAGTGATCAAATCCCACGGTGGTGCCATTTGGGCTGAAAGTCGAGAACATCGCGGTTCAACCTTCTATATTATGTTGCCATATGAACCGTATGAGGAGGATTGGTGGGTATGAGAATTTCGGAAAAAGTCATGCGCTTGGGTTTGATTTTAATGATCGCGTTGAGCTTTTATTTTTCTTATATGATTTGGCTCAATCCAACCGGCAATAGCAGTGTTAGTGACGATCCGGACACCACTGTCAATCCGTCTGTTCAAACGTACAAACAAAAAAGTGATTTATTTTTACCGCTATATCTTACTTGGCAAGACGATGACGTTATCAAAGAGACCAATTCTGAGACGTTGATTCGTGAGATCCAAGGAGAAATCGATCAAGGAACAATCAGTGATCTAGTGGTCAATACCTATGATGATGAAGCGGATTTTACGAAAGCTGTTACTTTGTCACAAGGTATTTCGTTGAATTATTACACCTCGTTTTATTTAAATGATTATGCGGAAACTTTCGAGATGGACATATCATTTCAGAACAAAGAGGATGGCAGTGATCTGCCCTTCACACGTATTCACTTTGATTTAGATTCAGATGCGATTCAATTTATTGATTTGGATAAAATGCGGATCATTGAAGGTACGATTGATTGGGATAAATCTGAAGTGAAAAGTCTATTGGCGGATAATCCTCGAGAATGGACAGCAATGCAGCAAGATGAAATACAAGACAGCAATCAGTTTTATACGCAAGATACCATCAAGCTGAAGAAATATAGTTACTATTCTTCCACGCAATCTCAAAGTCTTTTCCGCGAAGCCTTTTTCAATTATCCGAAAGATGTCAAAATCAATGACGATAGTGTTGACACGTATTACTATGAAGGCGGTCAGAATATGACGGTCATGCAAGACCAACAGCTTGTCAAATTTGAAACGACGATCGCAGAATCTGAAGAAGCAGATCTAGCCATGCTTAGTGCCGATTATATCACCCGATTAGGCAATAATTTTGGTACGATTCGCTACTTTGATCAACTGGATAAACACTTAGAATATCGTGTCTTTGTTGAAGGCTATCCTGTATTCAGCAGCGGCTCTCAAGGTGTAATCAATGTTGCATTTTCTGACAGTGGCCAAACTGGTAGTCGCGAAATGTCGATTTCTGCTAGTTTAAATGCCATCCAAGTACCTATTCCTTCAGATACTGAAGTAGAATTACCATCAAGCTTGACAGTCAAAGAGAACCTATTGGCTGCTGGTGCAGAGAATGATCAGTTAGCGCAAATCATTGTCGGTTACCAATGGGGAGAAATCAAAGACGCACCACTGGTCAATTTGACCCCTGCATGGTATATCAATTATGATGCACAATGGATCAGTTATGATAGTTTGCTGGATAAATTGGCAGAAAAGGAGGAGAATTAGTTGGATTTCAAACGAATCGAATGGATTTTTTTCCTCGCCTTTTTAGGGTTGAATGTGTTTCTTTTCAATATCTACAGTGAAGCCCGCAGTGAACAGCGCAATGTATCCCAATCGAATCAGACGATCCCGATTGAACAGCGATTAGATACCGAAGATATTCGTTTTTCAGGGGAGTTATCGGATGAAACGTTAAGCGGATATTATCTTAGCGGAGAACAGACAGATATGACTGCGGCATTGAAAGCAGCGCAATCAGAGAATAAACTGACAGGTGAGTCAACGGTCAAAGGGCAACAACTGACTCATGTGGCTTCAGGCGGTTTTTATATCAGCGACGATGCGCAAGCAGAAGAAACGGTGAATGGCTATTTAAAGCGAGAAGACCAGGTACTATATGGGGATGAATATCAATATATCGAGAATTTGTCTTTGATCGATAGCACACACCCAACTGTTGTTGCCACGCAATCCTATGAAGGCATCCCATTTAATGATAGTTCTAGTCGAATCGACATGACGTTGGAACAAACGGATGATTTGTTGCAGATCACCAAGTATAACCAAACCCATATTTCATCAATCACGCCTTTAAGGGAGAAGATGACGGTCTATTCAGAGAAAGAAGCCGTTAATACGCTCTATTTAAACAATAAACTGCCCAGTCATTCAACGATATTGTGGACAGAATTGGCGTATACGATGATCTTGAAAGTCCGAGATAAAAATGTTTATATCCCAGCATGGTTTGTAGCATTCAAATCAGACAACGATGATACGATCCAAATCGAAACCGTCAATGCCTTTAGTAATCGAATCATTACAAATAATGCAGTACAAAAAGTAGAAAATCCATAAAGAAATAGGTATAATGGAACACGTTGAAACAAGCAGAGAGGAAGTAAAGTAAACCATGATGAAGGAAGAAAATGCCTTTCAAGTTAGTATTCTCGCCAGCGGCAGTTCAGGAAATTCGCTTTATATCGAAACTGGTAAAAAGCGCATACTGGTTGATGCAGGATTGAGCGGCAAAAAAATCACTTCATTATTAGGTGAAGTTGGGCGTAAACCAGAAGATTTGGATGCGATTCTTGTGACCCATGAACACCGGGATCATATTCACGGTGTAGGTGTGTTGGCACGGAAGTATAACTTGGATGTCTATGCCAATACCAAAACATGGCAAGCGATGGATCCAATGATTGGCAATGTCGCTGTTGAGCAAAAGCATATCTTTGAAATGGGCAAAGTCTTAACGATGGGGGATATTGACATTGAGAGTTTTGGTGTTTCCCATGATGCCGCTGCACCGCAGTTTTATCGGTTTTATAAAGATGGCAAATCATTTGTGATGTTGACAGATACCGGCTATTGCAGCGATCATGTGCGAGGGATCATCAAAGGTGCAGATGCCTACTTAGTCGAAAGCAATCATGATCTTGAAATGCTGCGGATGGGTGCCTATCCATGGAGTTTGAAACAGCGGATCTTAGGCGACCGTGGTCATTTATCGAATGAAGATGGTGCGCTAGTGATGACCGATATATTGACGGATAACACCAAACGGGTCTATCTTGGCCATTTAAGTAAAGAAAATAATTTGAAAGAATTGGCGCATTTAACCATGGTCAACACGATGAAAGAACATGATCTAGGCGTGGGTGAAAGCTTTGAGGTCTATGACACAGATCCGGATAAAGCCACTGCTTTGTTTGGTGTTTAACTGTTATTGATGCCATCCATATTGGAGGAAAACGGATGTTTGATGCAGAAAAAATCAAAACATTAAATGAATTAGAAATCAATGTTTATAATTATATCGTGCAGCATTTCGATGAAATCGATCATTTAACGATTCGCGGGTTGTCGCAAATGTGTCATGTATCTACTTCGACCATCTTAAGATGCATCAATAAATTAGGCTATGCTGGATATTCTGAACTCAAATATGCAATTCGGCAAAAGAAAGAGCAAGAAACAAACGCTTTTGAATTATTTTATGATGCTACGATTCAAGTAGATTTGTTCTTGAAAAAAGTAAACAATGTCAATTACCGGGAGTTTGTTGAACCCGCTGTGAAATTGATTGTTGCAGCGCGACATGTCGCTTTTTCTGGTATTGGCACTAGCGGCATATTGGGGACTTATGGTAGTCGTTATTTTGCGAATGTAGGCATCAATGCCTACAGCATCGTTGACCCTTTTTTACCAGTATCCCCTAGAGGGATGGAAAATACCTTAGCCATCATCTTGTCTGTATCAGGAGAAACCACCCAAATGATCAAGCAAGCAGAAGACTTCAAGCGGTACGGTGCGAAACTATTGAGTATTACCAATGATGAAAAGTCAACGATTGCGCAAATGGCTGATTACAATTTGTCTTACTATATGCCAGTCGTGAATGGGGCGGAGGAAGAGTATTTGAATCTAACAACGCAAGTGCCGGTCATTGCATTGATTGAGTTGTTAGCCCATCAAGCGCATCGATCGATACAGGATCAATAACTTATACAAAAAAGCAGCTTCGGCTGTTTTTTTTGTTGGAATTTGTTTCTAAGAGAGAAGGATAGCTACCATCCTAGCTATCGATAAGCTATGCTATATATGTAAGCGAATTCACCGGCCGGTCGTTCGAGATTAATTTTATAGGAGTGATTTTGATGAATGAATGGATCAATGATAAAGTATTGCCTCCCGTCTTAAAATTTGTAAATACCAAAGCGATTACTGCATTACGAAATGGGATGCTGTATACGATGCCGTTTTCTATTGTAGGGTCTATTTTCTTATTATTGGCAAACTTTCCTGTTCAATCGATTGCTGATTGGGTAACCAGTAGTGGGTTAGGGGAATATTTTAATCAAGCGTATGGTGCTTCATTTGCGATTATGGCATTCTTTGCGGTAATGGGTATTGCGTATTCTTATGTGAAAGCAGAAGGATTCGAAGGTCTTCCTGCAGGAATGATTGGGTTGGTTATTTTCTTATTAACAATGGAATCTAGTGTGACAGATGCCGATTCTGGCGTAACGATTGGCAATATTATTGATAAAACTTGGACTGGCGGTCAAGGAATGATCAGTGCCATCTTAGTTGGTTTATTTGTCGGATGGGGCTATACATGGTTCCTGAAAAGAGATATTCGAATCAAATTACCTGAACAAGTTCCGACAAACGTAGCGAATTCATTTACAGCACTTATTCCAGCAGCCGTGTTAACGACAGTGGCTTTAGTTGTGTATATATTCTTTGATAAAGTATTTAATACGACTGTTGTCGAATGGATCTACAAAGTGATTCAAAGTCCTATGCAAGGCGTAACTGACTCATTGGGTGGCGCATTGATGTTAGGTTTCTTAGTACCGTTTCTGTGGTTCTTTGGGGTACATGGGTCCACCATCGTTGGCGGTATCATGGGGCCAATCTTGCAAGCCAATTCTTTAGCCAATACAGCCATATTGGAATCAGGAAAAGAACTAACATTGGCAAATGGCGGACACATTGTCACGCAACAATTTTTGGATCAATTCATGACGGTTACTGGGGCTGGGATGACGATTGGAATCGTTTTGTATATGATGGCTTTTGCAAGATCTGCTCAGTTCAAACAGTTGGGCCGCTTATCTATGATTCCAGCGTTCTTTAACATCAATGAACCGATTATCTTTGCTACACCGATCGTGATGAACCCGATTATGGCGATTCCGTTTATTTTGACACCGGTGGTTTCTGGTATCGTGACGTATTTCTCACTATATACCGGATTGGTCCCTCTCTTTACAGCCGTGCAAGTGCCTTGGACAACGCCACCAATCATCTCAGGCTTTTTAGTCGGCGGTGTTAGAACAGCTATTTTACAATTTGTTGTCTTAGCGATTGGCTTCTTTATCTATTATCCGTTTATTCGTAAAGTAGATAGCTTGAACTACAAGCAAGAAACAGAAACAGTGAAATAAATAAGAAAGCAGGCGTGTGAGATATGAATAAATTGCGAGAAAACTTTTTGTGGGGTGGTGCTGTTGCTGCGCACCAATTAGAAGGTGGTTATCAAGAAGGGGGCAAAGGTGTCAGTGTTGCCGACGTCATGACTGTAGGCGCTAATGGTATTCCACGTCAAATCACAGAGGGCATCAAAGAAGGCAATATTTATCCCAATCATGAAGCAATTGATTTCTATCATCGCTACCCAGAAGATATCAAACTGTTTGCGGAACTTGGGCTAAAGTGTTTTAGAACATCGATTGCTTGGACAAGGATTTTTCCTAAAGGAGATGAAGCTACACCGAATGAAGCCGGGCTGCAATTTTATGATGATTTGTTTGATGAATGTTTAAAATATGGCATAGAGCCGGTGATCACATTGTCCCATTTTGAAATGCCTTATCATCTTGTGACCGTATACGGTGGTTGGCGCAATCGTGCATTGATCGATTTATTTGTCCAGTTTGCCGAAGTTTGTTTCAAACGGTATAAAGATAAAGTCAAATATTGGATGACATTCAACGAAATCAACAACCAAGCAAACTATAAAGAAGATTTCGCACCGTTTACCAACTCGGGTCTGCTTTTTTCAGAAGATGAGGACCGAGAAGAAGTGATGTATCAAGCCGCGCATTACGAGTTGGTTGCCAGCGCAAAAGCTGTTAAAAAGGGCCATCAAATCAATCCAGATTTTCAGATAGGCTCAATGATTGCTATGTGTCCAATCTATCCTTATTCATGTGATCCCAAAGATATGATGGCCGCAACTGTGGCGATGCAAAGACGATATTGGTTTTCAGATGTGCATGTCCGGGGACATTACCCTAGATATTTGTTGCGTTACTTTGAAAGAAAACAATTTGACCTTGATATCACTGAAGAGGACAAACAAGTGTTAAAAGAAGGTTGCGTAGATTATATTGGCTTTAGCTACTATATGTCTTTTGCAGTAAAAGGCAAAGCGGATGATCCAACCTATGATTACGATGAAAGTCAAGATTTGGTGACCAATCCTCATGTGAAGGCATCAGAATGGGGCTGGCAAATCGATTCAATCGGCTTGCGCTATGCAATGAATTGGTTCAATGAGCGCTATGAATTGCCTTTGTTTATCGTAGAGAATGGCTTCGGCGCTGTTGACCAAATAGAAGAAGGGCGTATCCATGATCAATATCGTATCGATTATTTGAAAGCCCATATCGAAATGATGAAAGAAGCAGTTGTATATGATGGTGTCGATCTTTTAGGGTATACGCCTTGGGGAATCATCGATTTGGTATCAGCAGGAACTGGAGAGATGAAGAAACGTTATGGTGTGATCTATGTAGATAAAGACAATGAAGGCAACGGCACACTTGCCCGCAGCAAAAAAGATTCATTTGATTGGTATCAGAAGGTAATTGCGAGTAATGGAGAAACACTGTAATCAAACATAGAGTGAGCGTTGCGCAAATTTTTGCGCAACGCTCATTCTAATTTAAGGCAGTTGGATATACCCTTTATATACCAATAGCTGAATCACAACGACTAAGCTGTTCATTCCTACGTGGGTGATCATCGACGTCCAAATGCTGCCAGTATAGGCATACAAACCTGAGAAGAACAAGCCGAGAAAAAGATACACTAGCAGATGACCGTCATTATGGGCAAATGCAAAAGCCACCGCACTGATCCCTACGCCAATCCAGACATTGGTATATTTACCAATGATGCCAACGAGTGCGCGACGAAAGACAAACTCTTCCATAATTGGTCCTCCGACCATAGCGGCCAAGGCAAACAATGGTTGGTGCACAATGATCTGGATGATATTTGCAGTATTTTCTGATGGAGTGACTTCACCCATCAGAGATTCAAGAAAGACGGCTACATTTTGCAATAAGATCGCCAAAATAATCCCAGATAACCCATAAATCAAAATGGCAGAAGATTTACTGCGATGATGTTCGAAGGATAAGGGCTCTTTTTGAAAGAAATAGAGTACAAACATAATGATTGCACCTACAAGATAGCCAATCGTTGTGGCGGGCACAGCCAATCCCGCACTTACGAAGGCACTTGGCAAGAAAAATACGATCCCATACGTAAGAATGGTTGCAAATGAATATTTTGATAATGACATAATGTAAGAATCACGCTCCTTTCGCTCTATTATAAACTAGACAAGCGTCAGAAACAAAGGATCAATGTCTTAAAACAAACCAAAAAAGTTAATCAAAAGGCTTGCAAAAGCAAGTGAAAATGAGTAATATTAAAACTGTGAGTTAGCACTCGATAGATGAGAGTGCTAATGAAAATTGATTATAACTTATTGGAGGGATTTATCGTGTTAAGACCATTAGGTGATCGTGTGATTATCGAAGTCGCAAAAGAAGAAGAAAAAACTGTAGGCGGAATCGTGCTTGCTTCAGCAGCAAAAGAAAAACCACAAACAGGTACCGTGATCGCAGTTGGCGAAGGCCGCACACTTGAAAACGGTGAACAAGCTCCTGTTGCTGTCAACGTAGGCGAACAAGTCATGTTCGAAAAATACGCTGGCACAGAAGTGAAATTCGAAGGAACAGAATATTTGATCGTGGCTGCTAAAGATATTATCGCAGTCGTAGAATAAAAAATAAAAAACTTTGAGGTGAATCAATTATGGCAAAAGAGATTAAATTTGCAGAAGATGCACGTGCAGCAATGCTGCGTGGAGTAGACAAATTAGCAGATACAGTGAAAGTAACCTTAGGACCAAAAGGACGTAACGTTGTTTTAGAAAAATCTTACGGCTCACCATTGATCACAAATGATGGCGTAACGATTGCCAAAGAAATCGAACTAGAAGATCATTTCGAAAACATGGGTGCAAAATTAGTCGCTGAGGTTGCATCTAAAACCAATGATATCGCAGGTGACGGTACAACTACCGCAACATTATTAACGCAAGCAATCGTTCGTGAAGGATTGAAAAACGTGACTGCAGGTGCGAACCCATTAGGTATCCGCCGCGGAATCGAATTGGCAACAAAAGTGGCAGTTGAAGAATTACACAGCATTTCATCAATCGTTGATTCAAAAGAAGCGATTGCACAAGTCGGTGCCGTTTCATCTGGCAGTGAAAAAGTCGGCCAATACATTGCGGATGCAATGGAAAAAGTCGGTAATGACGGTGTCATCACCATTGAAGAATCAAAAGGGATCGAAACTGAATTAGATGTCGTTGAAGGTATGCAATTTGATCGTGGCTATTTATCACAATACATGGTCACTGATAACGACAAAATGGAAGCTGCTTTAGAAAATCCATACATTTTGATCACTGACAAAAAAATCTCTAACATTCAAGATATCTTGCCATTGTTAGAACAAATCTTACAACAATCAAAACCATTATTGATCATCGCTGATGATGTAGATGGCGAAGCATTGCCAACACTTGTCTTGAACAAAATCCGTGGTACATTCAACGTCGTAGCAGTCAAAGCACCAGGCTTTGGTGACCGTCGTAAAGCAATGCTAGAAGATATCGCTATTTTAACTGGTGGTACTGTGATCACTGAAGACCTAGGTCTTGAATTAAAAGATGCGACTATCGATAACTTGGGTCAAGCAAGTAAAGTCGTTGTTGATAAAGACAACACAACAATCGTAGAAGGCGCTGGCGATAAAGGCGGAATCGATGCACGTGTGCAATTGATCAAAAACCAAATCGCAGACACAACTTCTGATTTTGATCGTGAAAAATTACAAGAACGCTTAGCTAAATTGGCTGGCGGTGTTGCAGTGATCAAAGTTGGTGCACCAACTGAAACAGAATTAAAAGAATTAAAACTACGTATTGAAGATGCATTGAACGCAACCCGTGCCGCTGTTGAAGAAGGTATGGTTTCAGGTGGGGGAACTGCCTTAGTCAATGTCATCAACAAAGTCGCAGCAATCGAAACTGATGGCGATGCTGCAACAGGCGTGAAAATCGTCTTGCGTGCGTTAGAAGAACCAGTACGCCAAATTGCTGAAAATGCTGGCTACGAAGGTTCAGTCATCATCGACAAATTAAAACATGCTGATTTAGGTGTTGGTTTCAATGCTGCAACAGGCGAATGGGTAAACATGCTTGAAGCAGGAATCGTTGACCCAACGAAAGTAACCCGTTCAGCATTGCAAAATGCCGCTTCTGTTGCTGCATTATTGTTAACAACTGAAGCAGTTGTTGCAGACAAACCAGAATCCGCTGCACCAGCAGCCCCAGCTATGGACCCATCCATGGGCATGGGCGGCATGATGTAACGAAACACTAAGAACCCCTTTGTATAGGGGTTCTTTTTTTGATTATAGGGCTTTTATTTTGATTACATAAAAGACGGGATACGATATTTCAACCAATCAAGCTTTGTTTATCTAGTAACTTTTGAAGCAGGAGTATTCCGAAAGTATATAAAGACTTATTCAACTGTATGCTGACATCTTGACAGGTGACAGAAATTCCCTTATAGTTAAATTACCTTATAGGTAATTTATATCTGGGAGGCAGGCATGTATATTGAGTACAAAAACAATAAAGTTAATAGACAATGCACCGATTTGAGACAAGCAAAAAAAGATTTTCCCAGTAAAGTTGCAGAAAAGTTAATCAAAATGATTACTTTTATTGAAGCGGCTGAAAATCTTGAATCAGTTTTAAATTTCCCAACGTATAGATTTCATCACCTAAAAGGACATAAAAAAGGATTATATGCGATGGATATTGATGGAAGAAAATGTTCCTATAGATTGATTGTTGCTTTTGATGAGCAACTGAATGAACGTCTTTTTTCTGATTCATCATCCATTGAAATTATTCAAATAGAGGAGGTCAGTAAACATTATGAGTAATGAAATTAGCTATAAACAGTTAATTGCTTTTCATCCAGGTTCCTATGTTGAAGAAATAGTCGACGAATTGAATATCACTCAGAATGAGTTTGCTGAACGACTAGGAACATCCAGCAAGACATTGAGTAAGATTATCAACGGAGAAGAAAGGATTAGCACTGATGTGGCAAATAAATTGGCAAAAACAACAGGCGTTTCTATTAAAACGTGGTTGAATTTGCAAGCTACATACGATGCAAAACTTATAGAAATTGAGGACATGCAAGACGAAGATGAAAAACGTGCATGTGAGTTAATTGATTTTTCTTATTTTAAAACACATAACTTAGTAGAAAAAAGAAGATATTCAATCAATGAAAAGATAAAAGAGCTAAGAAAATTATTGAATTTATCTAACTTATCCATGTTATACGAATTCAATAATGCTGTCAGCTATAGAAATACAAGGGAGTTTGATGAAAAATCGATTGTCAATTCTAATGTCATGTTGGAGTTAGCAATTGATGTTGCTCGAAATGGAACTGATAGGAAATATGACAAGCAGAAATTGGAGAACTGTTTGCCAGAAATCAGAAAAATGACGACAGAATCGCCAGAAAAATTTTTTCCCCACTTAAAGCAAATACTTTTAGAATGTGGCATTGTTTTGGTAGGATTGCCTAAACTTCAGAATGCTAATCTGAATGGTGCGACGAAAAAATTTAAAAATGGTAGTGTATTATTACTGATTACGGATCGGAATAAGAAAGCAGATATATTCTGGTTTTCTTTAATACATGAGCTAGGTCATATCTACAATAAAGACTTTTATACGGACTACCACGATATCGAACGATACAAGAAAAAAGAAAAAGAAGCAGATTTATTTGCGCAAAATTTTTTTATACCTAGAGAAAAATATGATAAATTTATCGCATCTGGTGTGTTTACAGAGACCGTTATACTTAAGTTTGCTGAAGAGTTAGAAATTTTGCCTAGCATTTTGATTGGTAGATTAGAAAATGAGGGATACGTTCAACACCATGAGTATAGTCATTTAAAACCGAGCTATAGTGTCAGCTTATCCAGTCAATGAGCAAAACCTCCCTTTACACAGTGTTGAGTAAGGGGAGTTTTTCGTATTCTTTTTTTGATTTACAGTTGCCATTGATATACAGATATCTCTGTCCAATTGAACAGATGATTGGATTTTTGTTACCTAAGTTTTTATATAAGATATATGTTTAGTTAAGTTTTTCTGAATATGTGTATTACTCGTCTGATTATTCAAGCTTTATCTTTAGATTTCAAAAGCAACCTAAGATAAAATAGGGGTACAAATTGCGCAAAATAATACACAAATGAAAACAGGAGGTCTTTTTGTGAAACGATTTAGAAAAAAACATAAACAAGAACCTGAGAATGTCACACACAGTACTCAAACTACAGATTTAACTGAAACAAATCAGATCCAGACTGAAGAAGAAGCAGAATTCAAGTCTTTCTTCAATACAGTTCTTGAAAAAATGCCTAAAGCGACAGCAAACATCATTCGCAAAAGTTATAGTAGTTCGAGGGTACAAGCAGAAAAAGTACTGGCTAAAGGGAAAGCACAATCCGATAAGGTATTTGATGAGTTTTTATTGGGTGTCGATGAAGTGACACAAAAAAAGGCCCATCGGATAATCCATGCCGCCTCTCTAACCGCGGCCATTATCGGCTGTTCACCGATCCCATTTTCTGATGCGTTTTTGTTGGTACCTGTGCAAATGACGATGATGGCACGTTTGTATCGTTTGTTTGGTCGTACATGGTCAGAAGGTTTGACCAAAAGTCTGTCTAAAGAATTAGTGGTCGTCACATTTGGTCGAAGTGTTGTGGGAAATGTGTTGAAATTTATTCCTGCTGTTGGCACGGTTGCTGGAGCAGCGGTAAATGCGACAGTTGCCACAGGCATCACTGAAGCATTAGGGTGGGTCACTGTCAAAATGCTGAATGATGGCGAGGACATTTTTGACCAAGTGATGTCATTCAAGGGACAATTTCATACATTGGTCAACGCGCTGAATCTTGGGAAGAAATCGAAATAATTGGTTTTTATCTGAATCTCAACACCAATTGCTGTTCATCTATCTTTGATTATGTCATGAAAAAGAAACAAATTGTCATGGTAAAAAAAGCGAGATGTTTGGAATCAGTATTGGAGGGAGAATCATGAAAAGAATTACCCGAGAAGAAGTCAGTAAACAGTTGGTCACTGATGCCTATTTTGAGCCCGGCAATCATATGGTAAAGATACGACAGACAATTGCGGTCATCGCTGCGTGGCTATTTATTTTCATCCCGTTCTTATGGCTGTCGATACCGGTATTTTTTCCTACCACAGCCGATTGGTTGGATTTTCGCATTTATTTTGAAGAACGTCTAGCATTTTGGTATTTGCTGATTTTTACAGTGCGCGTTTTGGCGGCCAAGCAGATCGTCAAAACATTAGATACTATGTTGTAAAACCTGAACAAAACATTTCGGAAACTGAGATTCAAGCATTGTTTCAACGAAATGGGGTGTAAAGATGTTTTCTTTGATTGACACCGGTCGTCAATGGTTGGATGTACTGTTGTATATATTGATGATGATTCTATTTACCTATCCGATTTTGGGCGGCTTTACTTGGTTTATTGGTGTGATGTGTCATACGTTTTTATTCCGTTATCGCCAGTTGGATTGGATCCCGATACCTGAAGAAATTGAGCCGATGATTACGATTATGGTGCCAGCTCATAATGAGGAAATCGTGATTGAAGATACCATCTATTACTTGATGCAAAAAATGAATTATCGTCGTTACGAAGTGCTGGTTACAGACGATGGGTCTACTGATCAAACACCTGTTATACTGAACCGACTGATGGAGCAGTATCCGAATTTACGGGTATTGCGTATTGAAAAGAACCAAGGAAAAGCCCATGCCTTCAATATGGGCATTGGATTTGCGAAAGGGGAACTGATTCTCAGCAATGATGCCGATACGGTTCCCGAACCTGATGCTTTATGGAAATACGTGAATTACTTTATTCGTCAAGACGCCATCAACATCTCCGCCATTACTGCCAATATGGATGTCCAAAATCGCACAACGATCATTGGCAAATCACAAACGGTTGAATTCTCTAGCATCGTAGGCATTATCAAAAGAACCCAACAAGCGGTGCTGGGTGTGATCTATGCATACAGCGGCGCCAACACGATGTATCGCAGAGACGCACTTTTGGATGTTGGATTATTTCGTCAGAATCGAGCGACTGAAGATATCAGTATTGCATGGGACCATCAATTTCAAGGATGGTTGTCTTTGTTTGCCCCTCAAATCATGTTCTTCATGGAGGTCCCTGAATCCCTTAGAATGCTGTATAGCCAAAGAAAACGGTGGGCAAAAGGCAGGACAGAAGTTTGGTTAACCAACTTCAAAAAGGTCTTGCCACATCTTTTTGAGAACATCGGGCGGACCTTTATGTCTATCGACCAAAGCCTCAGTATTATCTGGTCCTTCTTTTTCTGGATATCCTCTTTTTTGTTTGTGTTTTGGTTGGTTTATTTTATTACTCAAGTAAATACCGAAAGGATTTATCATATGTTTACGATGGCCTTTCTATATTGTCTGTTTTGAAATGATTGCCGGATCGATTCAACTGCTGACGAGTTTGCTAGTGGATGATGGCAGAAAGAAAATGAAATATTTCCGTTTTGCTCCGTTCTATATGCTTTTTTATTGGATGATCAATGCTGTAACGATCGTGACGACCTTTGTACCTGCAGACAAAACAATTATGGGCTATGGCTCTGGTGTGTGAGTCAGTCCGAAACGGCAAGGGCAAGGGAAGAAATAGGGCAAAAAAGAAAGCAGAGATGCTTTCTTTTTTCGTATACCTGCTATTATTTTGAATACAATGCTTAAGAAGTTTGCGTTTATGCTATAATCAGTCAAAAAGGAGCCATCATGCATATTAGTGACTATCAAAAAGCCATACTACAAAATAAAATTGATCATCAGTTCAATACCACCAACATTGAAAAAGAGTTCTTGGCATTGTATGGAGAAGTAGCTGAAGCTTTCGATGCCTATCGGAAAATGGAACCAGTTGGGCAAGAATTGGCAGATGTTGCTATTTACTTGTTCGGTTTAGCAGAACTATTGGATGTTGATTTAGAAAAAGAAATTCAAGAGAAAATGAAAATCAATGCTACTAGGCGATATATAGCCAGTGGAAATGGCTATGCCAAAAGAATAGATGACAGTCAAAAAAAGGAGTCAAATCATGCCCAACATCCACATGACACCATGGACAAAGGAACATTTTGAAAAAACAGTCTCTTTATACATCGCTGTTTTTTCTGCGGAACCATGGAATGATATATTGACTGATACACAAATCAGCGACTATCTCACTGCACTGATACAGATGAATACATTTCTTGGTTATAGCTTAATCAAAGAAGACACAAATGAATTGGTCGGCTACGCGATAGGCTTTGTTAAACCATGGTATCAAGGGACAGAATATGTGATCGACACCTTGCTAATTGCTCCTGAACATCAAGGGAAAGGCACTGGATCAAGCTTTATAAAAATGATTGAAGAAGACTTGCGTCAAAAAGCAATTCCTACAATTCTTTTAGATACGGAAACTAATATGCCGGCAGTGGAATTCTATGCAAAAAATGGATTTCAACCAATACCTGATAATGTGACACTCTATCGCTCAATTGAGTGACACCTACGAAATAGCCCAAACACACGTCTATTTGCTAGATGTATGTTTGGGTTTTAGTTATGCACAGTTTCAACAGGTTTATCCACAATATATTGTGGGAACTTATTTTCGCATACGAAATGTAGTGTTGTATACTGTGTCTAAAGTTTTTTGATGATTAATATAATGGTTGATATTTCAGCATCGTTAACAATGATAGCAAAACTACGTTCTATTTTTTTTAGTATTTTACTTAAAATGACTCGATCAGTTTTAAATGTTTTCAATATTGCTTGATTATCTATGCTCATATTACGACCGTTTCCTTCTAATAATCGCTCCACTAGACAGGCGATGTGCATAAAAAGGCCAATCGTTTGATCGAGGGAAAGATCATAATGCAAAGAGATCTCATCAATGACCTCGGGAAGAAGCATTTTCAGTTTGTCAACATCAGTATATTTAAACGATTCAGTCAGATACTGATAGACCTCTGTATAATCAAAGAATTGTGTTTTGAGCGGCTCGAACATTAATAGGCGATCTAAATTTTCTTTGGTGTTTTCAAAAACTTTGCCGATAGAAATAAAGGGAATACCAAATAAGTTTGGATCAAATGTACCAACAAAAGCATGGATCTTATAGACTTTTTTTAAAGAGGCGACTTCTTTGATCAATTCATTTCTGGAAGAAATAGCTAACGCTTTTATTTTCATGCCTAATTTTGAGTAGCGTTGAATATAATGTTTTAGTTGCTCGGCCCCACCCTCACCGGTATGACATAAGGTGATAATCAAATCTGCGCCTTTTTCGGTTTTTTGTAATAAGTCATTCATACTCATGCTGACACTGTGGTAAACATAATCAATATCAGTCTCCATGGCGCTTTTACGGGCAGCTTCAATACCAATCAGTGTGATAGGCATATAAATCAAACGTATCTTACAATTCAGTTCTTCTGCGATCGCTTCTACAATGGTTTTAATTGAACCCATATCGTAAATGACTATGACACCCTGCCCTTGGTCAATTCGTTCAACCAATTCTTTGATGTCAGTCATGGCTTGTTGCGGTTTACAGTCAAGTGTCATGTCATAACTGTATATATTATTTGTTTGGGTCAACAGATTGGTTGTTTCGGCCAGTGATTTGGCTATATTTGATCCATGTAAAATATAGAGGATGACTGGATGTCCGGAAACCTGTTGTTCATTTTGATCAATCAAAAAGAGTAAAATCAAGATGATTTCTTCTGTTGGCAAGTCCAGTTGTAATTGCCTGTTTAAGTTTGAAGCCAATTGTACACTAAAGGCGTATTCTTCGGGATAAGTTTGAATGAGGTTGCTTGTTTCATTTGTAGGAATCATATGCCTTTTAGTAGTGAGTGTTAGTAATGAATTGATATGCAAACATAGGCCATAAAATACGCTAGGTTTAAATTCTCTTTTCAACGCTTTGCTGCATGTATCTAACCAGCTGTTGACGAGTTGAATCACACGTGGATCAACTATTTTTGCTAGTTGAATGCTATTATATTGCTCATCAAACATATTGTAATAACTATATTGATTGAAGAGGTTTTGGATATATTTGTTCATAATACTGCTAATATTTATATCCGTGATACCATGTTCTGAAAGGGAGCGATAGTGGCGCCCGATTTCTTCATAAAGATAAAGACGTTCACTTTTGCCAAACTCTTTGAGATAGCCAATATCACGATCGTAGATAATGGTTTCCGAATTGCCGAAAAGTTCCTCAAAAATCAGTGTATTTTCTTTTTCTTTCAGTAAGTTATGTCTGATGATTGGTTTAAAATCTGAAATGGTTATATCAATATCTTTTTCTTCATCATTGATCACACGAACATATCCGTTGGCACAGGCCTGAGTAATCAGCATTTTTAATTCTTTAATATGATAGGTCAATGAAGAAAGCAGCAAAGCGCGTATCACTTCTGCAGAAACAGTAATCGTGCGTTTTGAATGTGCGGCCTCACGAGAAAAGAAGTGATTGATAAAGTCAAAACGTTCTCTAAAAGTACGCTTTTCAAGTTCTGGTAGTTCTATGATAAATGGAATCGTTTGATTGATAGGTAAATCTTTTGTGGGTGAGGAGGAAAGGATAACCATGATATGATTGGGCGTATCATGATTTTTATTCTCCTTAAATAGATCAATATGATGATTCAAAAATTCTAAAATCTTTGCTTGTTGTTTTGCAGTTAAAGAATCATATGATTCAATGAGCAAAATTCCTGTCCAAGCATGATCAAAGGCGCTATTTTGAAAATCATTTTGCGGGCCAAATAATTTTTCATCGAGTATATGAGGATCTTTTGAATAATTTCGGCAATTGATTTTTATGAACGGCGCTTCAGGTTGAATGATATGACGATGACGTGCGAAATCGACCAATGTTTCAACAAAAAAACTTGTTCCGCATCCTGGTTGAGCATGTATTAGTATATTCAGACTGTTTTGAGGATAGAGAACAGCAGCCTTTGCGAGTTGAATGGCATTCTTTAGGCTTTGTTTGGCACCAATCATTGTATCAAAGTCGTTCTTTTGGTCCGTTGAATCAGCCAATGTATAAAGGACGGGTCGAGTAGCTGATTTTTTTAGTTTATTTTCGGCCACAAGTTTATTCAATAGGCTGCTCACATTTGAACGCTGTAAGCCCATTGATTCTGCGATTGTTTTCGTGGTCATACCCTCCAGATGTTTTGGATTTGTTAACAGCTGATTTTGAATATACTCGAAAATCATCAATTTCATTTTACTCATAATTCACCTCATTATAAACGCTTTCAAATGGATGCTTTCATATAGAGACTCACCAATTTAAGATGAAATGACTCTACTTTTTTCAATTTTTTTCTGAATATCAAATAGCGTATCAGACATTCTCCCCAAATAAACGCCCTCACTGAACCATTTTAACCACCGGTTTTGTTTTGATTCCTGAAAACTAGCTATGTGCTGTTCAAACACAATTTGCAGCCCTTCTTTAGTGGGTTTTGTTTGATACTTAATGGTTAATTTCTCGTAGAGTGAATCAATTGCAACTTCATACACATGACCTCTTTGATAGTCTTTGACAAGCACGTTTATCTGTAAATGTGTTTTTGGTTCAATCTTACTGTATGTCATCCCTTTCTCGATTTTATTTACAGAGGTATTTGTGTGAGAACTATCGTTTAATAATTCTGATTCAAGATAATTATAAAACTCATTTTCTTCTATGGGTAATACTCTTTTTAGTTTCATAGCTGTATTATATTTGGAAAAAAAGTCTGCTGCAACTCGTCCTTTTTCTATCGAAAATCATGATTCATATACAATCTTTACCTTGGAGTATACGCTAACTAAAATGATCGGCTCGTTTTTATACACTAACTTGATTGAAGCTGTCTAAAACAATCAAAAAGGAAAAATCGAAAGAAATAAACGTGGTTCTGGCAGAATTAGTGTATAAAAAAATTATTTCAAAAAAATGTAAGCGCTTGATTCATTTTGGATATGTGATAATTTTGATTTTGTAAAAGTAAAAGGGAAAGAAGGGTAATTATGGCAGAAGTTGTGAGTACAGAAACAGCGGCGATGAATTTGATTGCCAATTCAGGTGACGGTCGCTCCTTTGCATTTCAGGCGTTAGAGGCAGCGAGGAATGGTGAGTTTACATTATGTGATCAGTTACTTGTCGATTCAGATCATGCGATTAAGAAGGCACATCAAGCACAAACGGAATTACTATTTTCAGAAGCAAAGGGGGTCAAACAAGAAATCAATATTTTATTGATTCATTCTCAGGATCATTTTATGACAAGTATGTTAGCCAATGAATTGATCAAAGAAATTATTAGGCTGTATAAAGACAAAAAGGAGGCGCGTTAAGATGGAAAAAATGAAAGTATTGCTTGTTTGTGCAGGAGGTATGTCAACCAGTATTTTGATGCAAAAAATGAGCAAGTATTGGCAAGAAAATGGGTTAGCGTTGGATATTAAAGCAGTAGGGCTCTCAGAATATCAGGATGTTTTTCAGCACTATGATATTGTGATGGTTGGCCCGCAAGTTTCTTATCGTATGAAAGAGATTATTGAAAATACTGCGTTACCGACTGCTGCAATTCCGTCTTTTGATTATGCGATGGCCAATTGCCCAAATATTATGAAGCTTGCCCAAAAGTTATATGCTGAAAAATAAACAACAATGACATAGCCAATTTGAAGGAGTGAAAACGATGGAAAAACTATTTGATAGTCCTGTTATGATCAAATTACAAGACTTTGGTCAAAAATTAGGCAGTAATAAATTTTTAGCTGCATTACAAGCCTGTATGATGTCACTGATGGGCATCATTATGGTTGGCGCAATTTCTCAGATTACTGTATCCGTTTTGGGCCCTACCATGTTTAATGTGATCGCTGCTGAGAGTCAGTTATATGAAATTATTTATTTGCCTTACAAATTTACAATGGATTTACTGTCTGTATGGGTGGTGATTCTTTTCTCATTTAATTATGCCAAAAATTTAAAAATGAAATCACCAATTATGAATGCCGTCGATGCGTTGATTTGCTTTTTCTTAGTGGCAGGTCCAATTATGATTAGTGAAACAGGCACGACAAGTATAGATATGAGTTACTTGGGCTCGACAGGGATGTTTATTGGTTTCGTTGTGGTATTTATTTCCGTTCAAATTGAAAAATATTGTGCGGATCATAATATAAAGATAAAGATGCCGGACGTCGTGCCGCCATTTTTACAAGATGGGTTTGCGTCTATCGTACCATTAGCGATCAGCACCGTACTCTTTCTAGCCTGCAGTGCTGGAGTGGATCTATTTACCAATGGTGAGTATACGATTGCTTCTGGGTTTATGGCATTACTAGGCGTACCTTTATCTGCATTATCATCAACTGTAGGCATGTTTATTATGTGTGTGTTTGCTGCATTATTATGGTGTTTTGGTATTCATGGAACGATGATTCTGGTTCCAATTATCATGCCACTTGGTATTCAAGCAGCCACTGCAAATGGAGCAGCCGCTGCTGCTGGGGAACCTTTAGTTTTTTATCCAGTCGCATTGTTTGGTGCAATGGCTATAGCAGGTGGTACAGGAAATACGTTACCAATTGCTTTGCTGGGATTAAAGTCTAAGTCGAAACAAATCAGTGCTATCTCAAAAATAGCAGCTGTTCCAGGTTGGTTCAATATCAATGAACCATTAACTTTCGGTATGCCGATTATGTATAACCCAATCCTGTGTATTCCATATGTATTAAATATTCCAGTCGTGATGTTATTGACATTACTTGGCTATCAATTTGGTTTTTTGACACCTGGGTGGATTTCAATTTCTGCATTATTACCGATGGGGATGGCTAGCTATCTTAGTACATTGAAATGGCAGAATGCGATTTGGGATTACCTCATGTTGATACCTGCTGGATTGATTTACTATCCATTCTTTAAAGCATATGAAAAACAATTGATAGCCAAAGAGGCTTTGGCTGAACAAGAAGAGGCTTTCGGTGTCGTACCAGAATAAAAAAGGAGGATCATATGTATGGCTCAAACATTTCCAGACCACTTTCTATGGGGCGGTGCAACTGCAGCAAATCAATTAGAAGGGGCGTATCTAGAAGATGGTAAAGGATGGTCGACGGCAGATACAGCACTTTATATGGGAAAAGACGCAAGAAAGACTATGTCTTTAGGAGATAAAATGACCAAAGACAGGGTGTTGCAAGCAATGGAAGACCAATCAGGGCATTATCCTAAACGTCATGGAATCGACTTTTATCATCGATATGAGGAAGATATTGCGTTAATGGCTGAAATGGGCTTTAAAACATTTCGTTTATCGATTTCTTGGCCACGAATATTTCCGAATGGTGATGACGTGCAACCCAATGAAGCTGGATTGGCCTTTTATGATCGGGTCTTTGATACGTGTTTAAAATATGGAATAGAACCATTAGTGACTATTTCACATTATGAGTTTCCATTGCAATTGGCTTTAAAAAAGAATGGGTGGCTTTCCCGAGATACAATTGATTACTTTGTTCATTATGCAGAAACATTATTCGAACGTTACAAAGACAAAGTCAAGTATTGGCTAACGTTCAATGAAATCAATATTATTGGGATGACGGGGTATCTCAGTGGCGGTATCTTAGCAGATGGGATTGAGCATATGCTTGAAGCACAATATCAAGCGGGGCATCATCAATTTGTTGCAAGTGCATTGGTTGTACAAAAATGTCATGAAATCATACCAAATGCACAAATTGGGTGTATGCTAGCACGAATGGAAGCTTACCCAGAAACGTGTAACCCGAAAGATGTTTTGGCGTCGGTCAATGCAGATGAAATGAATTTTTTTTATACAGATGTTCAGATACGCGGAGAATATCCTTCATACATGCAGAAGTTTTTTGCAGAACATGCGATTGAAATTAAATTTGAGCCACAAGACAAAGACATCTTAAAACAGGGAACTGTTGACTTTCTCTCCTTTAGCTATTATATGTCAATGGTCGTTGGTGAATCCCAACAGGAAGAAACAAACGGAAATTTGTTTGGGTCGAAGGTCAATCCGTATTTGCAGGCAAGTGATTGGGGTTGGCAAATCGATCCAATCGGCTTAAGAACGACAATGAAAAAAATGTATCAACGATATAACGTGCCTCTTTTCATAGTAGAGAATGGGTTAGGTGCGGAAGACGTAGTAACGGATGATCAGAAAATACACGATTTCTATCGTATTGATTATTTACGATCACATATAGAACAAATTGCTTTAGCAATCGAAGAAGGTGTTGAAATCATGGGTTATACACCATGGGGATGTATTGACTTGGTTAGTGCCAGCACGAGTGAAATGTCTAAACGTTACGGCTTTATCTATGTGGATCTAGATGATGATGGCGAGGGGACGTTAGAAAGGTTGAGAAAAGATTCTTTCTATTGGTATCAAAAAGTAATTGCAACAAATGGCGCAGATTTGTCTTGAAAAGATGATTCATCAACGAATCGTCTGTAGTGTTTTTAGCAATAGGCAAATGGCAAGAATATCTGTGAAAAAATAGACGCTCAGAAATTTTTCGTGAAGCAAAAAAGCCCCAAAAAAAGAAACGTAATCACACATTACGCTTCTTTTTTTGGGGCTTTTTGTTTCTTCTCGTCTGTGGTCGGTACGGAATCTAAGGCTTTTTTGAAAATTTCTTCTTTTTTCTTTTTATAGTCATGTTGACGTTCAGCGTAGACTTTTTCTTTTGTCTTGGTTTTCATACACGGTCACCTCTTTCTTACAATTACTATAGCATAATTTCACAAACTTGCAAACGATTTTGATCGAAACCTTGAATTAACCATCATTAATTGAAAAATGATTGTGAAATATTTTATATTATTTAAGTTGCCATTAAGTTTCAGATGGTATAATCATCATTAAGAAGAACAAAATAACGTCAAAAGTTGATATGGGAAGTGATAGATGATGGATGTCAGAACGTTGATCAAACATTGTTTTTTGATGGCACCAATTGAAGAAAAAGTAAAAAAATTAGAGATTCAACACCTCATGAAAGATAGTCGAATCGTTGCACAAAATGGTATGTTCATTGCAATCAAAGGAGCGAACTGTGATGGACACACAAAGATAGCAGAAGCTATGAAAAACGGAGCAGTCGTCGCTGTCGTGGAAGAAGTACCACAAGATTCTTCGATTCCATATATAATCGTTCCCGACACAACAAGGGCTTTGGCCCAAATATCGGCAATATTTTATGGTCAGCCAAGCCAAGCGATGCAAGTGATTGGTGTCACAGGGACGAACGGCAAAACAACCGTGACTCAATTGATCGGCCAGTTGGTTGAAAGTTTAGGCGGTACCCCTGGTGTAATAGGCACGATCCATAATCGAATTGCAGACCAGACGAGAAAGACCGTCAATACGACACCGGACAGTTTATGCATGCAGGAACTGCTTGCAGAGATGGTTGCTGCTGAAGTGAATATAGCTGCATTAGAAGTCTCTTCTCATGGCTTATATGGTGGTCGTACTTGGGGGATAGACTTTGATGTCGCGGTTTTTACGAATTTAACGCAAGACCATCTAGATTATCACGGTTCAATGGAAAATTACTTCCAAGCGAAAAGCTTACTGTTTTCTCAATTGGGGAATCTGGCTGCGACTGAGAATAAATATGCGGTGATCAATTGGGATGATCCTTATGGACAACGGTTGTGCCAGCTTACCAGTGCCAATATTTTGACATATGGCTGCCATGGAGAGGGTATGTTGCAGGCAGTTGATTGCGAAATCGCCAGCAATCAGACTCAGTTTACATTGATGTACCTTGATCAATCGTATCAGGTATCGACCGCACTAATTGGAGAATTTAACGTAGCCAATCTTTTGGCAGCCATCGGCGCCATGATTGGTTTAGGTTATGATATAGAAACACTGATTCCATTGATTCCAGCACTCAAACCGATCAGTGGTCGTTTTCAGACAGTAAAAAATAGGAAACAAGTCACCGCTATCGTCGATTATGCCCATACACCTGATGGGTTAGAAAAAGTACTGCAAACAATTCAGGCGATTGCCCAGCAAAAAATCTATTGTGTCGTAGGTTGCGGTGGAGATCGTGACAAAACCAAGCGTCCGTTGATGGCCGATGTGGCTTTACGATATGCGGATCAAGCCATTTTTACGATGGACAATCCGCGATCAGAAGATCCAGTACGCATTACAGAAGATATGATTGCGCAAACAGATAAAACCAATTATGACATTGTCCTTGATCGTCAGGCAGCAATTTTTCATGCGTTAAATTTAGCGAGACCTGGCGATATTGTACTTGTTGCAGGAAAAGGGCATGAAACAACTCAGACGATCGGCCAACAAATCAACCATTTTGACGATCGAGAAGTCATTCGTTCCTATCAAATCAGTGAAGGCGTGCCACGTTAAATAGAAACAGCTGTGTCAATTGGAGGCGCGGCTGTTTTTTTCGCGGGTTTATTTGAAAAATTATCCTATGTTTAATAGATAAAAATATCAAAAAAAATTTCAATGTTTTTCACAGTTTAAAAATAACGGAGAATGTTGATTTTAGATATATATAAAAAGTTGAATTAGTGAATTGATAGAGATTTTTTGATAAAAAAAATTAAGAATCGGGAATAATAATAACAAAAATGATAAAATAATACGTTTTATTAAACGTGTAGTAAAAAAATACAAGTTGAAAACAATATCATTCATTTTGATTATTTGTTAGAATGGGGTTTCAGGGGGTGTTTAATTGGAATCTCGTAAAGTTATGCGCAAGCGTTCAATCAAACATAAACGATCTCTTTTTGTTCAAAAAGGATTAGGGATCACAGCTGCACTTGCATCGACCTCAGGTGTCTTTACCTCTTTGGTACATGCAACAGAATCAACAAGCAGTGCATCGAATACAACAGCCACATTGTCGAAATCATCTAGTGCGACAACGATCAATCAGCAATTTAAGACAACTGCATCATTGAATGTACGTGCATCTGCATCAACAAGTGCGTCCATCGTTGATGGTGTAGCAGCAAATACAACGGTCAAAGCCGTGGCCAAGCAAAGTGGAACATCCGTCAATGGCAACACGACGTGGTATAAGCTTTCTACTGGTGGATGGATTTCAGGTGCTTATGTAAAGAGTTCATCAAGTTCTTCTTCGTCAACGTCTAATACGAATACAGCGACAGGAACGGAAACTGCGGTAGCAAAAAGTGTCAAAACGACAACGGCGTTGAATGTGCGAAGTAATGCGCAAACATCATCAAGCGTAGTGCGCGGATTAAGTGCGAATGCAACGGTGAACGTTGTTGCGCAGAAAACTGGAACGTCCGTCAATGGCAATACCAAATGGTATAAGCTATCATCTGGTGGGTGGATCACAAGTGCGTATGTTCAAGAAGTCAGCAGTTCATCTTCAAACAATAGTTCGACGTCGAACAACACGAGTACAACTGAAACAGCAATCAGCAAAAATGTCAAAACAACCAGTGCGTTAAATGTGCGTTCGTCAGCTTCTACTAGCGGTAGTGTGGTGGGCAGCTTAAGTAATAGTACAACTGTCAAAGTCGTTGCCCAAAAAAGCGGTTCGACTGTTGCGGGAACGAATACGTGGTATAAACTTTCCACAGGCGGTTGGATCACAGCAGCGTATACAACTGCGGTATCGACAAGTTCAAATAACAACCAATCAAATACTGGCAGTTCATCTGGGAGTACATCAACGAATAACAACACCAGTACAGCGAAAGAGCAAGCAATCAGCAAAAACTTGCAAACGACAACGGGCGTCAATGTGCGTGCCGATGCTTCGACTTCCGCGCGTGTGGTGTCGAGTCTAAGCAGCAATGCAACAGTCAAAGCAGTGGCGCAGAAACAAGGTACAACAGTCAGTGGTACTGCAACTTGGTACAAATTGTCTACCGGCGGTTGGGTGACAGCGGCTTATGTCAAAGAAGTCAGCAGTTCATCGAATAGCGGAAGCAATTCATATAACACCAATGTATCAACCAGTGTAAATGGTGCAGCTATTGTTGCTGAAGCCCGCAAATACATAGGTACGCCGTATCAATGGGGCGGCAAAGGGCCAGATGTATTTGATTGTTCTGGTTTTACACGGTATGTTTTCTTACAAGTAACTGGTAAGAATATCGGTGATTGGACTGTTCCACAAGAAAGTGCCGGTACGATCATTCCTGTTTCCCAAGCTCAAGCAGGGGATCTACTCTTCTGGGGTGAAAAGGGCAACACCTATCATGTAGCGATTGCAACAAGCAATTCAAGTTATATCCATGCACCAAGCACTGGCTACACAGTGACAGAAGCCAAATCTGGATTTGGAACAGCGAGCTTCGCATTAAGAGTGAAATAAAAAAGATGTTCAGTAGTGAGAAACGGCTACTGAACATCTTTTATTTATATGAAAGAATGAAAGAATAATGCAGAGCAATTGAGTAAAATAGATATACAAATCAATAAAACTCAGAGATAAAATCCAATTAATTGACATAAATTTATCCTCTCTTTAAACTTTTAGCTATACCATTTTTAGGTATAAATGTAAGGCGTAGAAAGAGGGGACAAAATGAACAAAAAAGAGGAGAAAACCTTACACAAGTTTGCCGAACCTTTAGGGATGTCTGTGGATGGAAACAATGGTGTCATTTATGGGGAATACGAAGGATACCATGTGTACTTGACTCGTGCAAATAATAACAGTTATTCGTTTGCGGTCAATTTTTCTTTAAATAAAGCGGGTGAATTACCACAACAAGATGAAGTCAAGCGAGTGGTGAAAGAATCAAAAGACATTATCGATTGTGTGATTCAAGGTTACCAAGTTGTTTATACATTACGTGGGGGCATGACCGTCGCCAAGACAGCTGAGAAAGTCGGACCGTCATTGCAAACAATTACATCATTTTTACAACAACTGGGTTATCAAGATGCGTGCGCCTTATGCGGCAAGAGCGACCCAACCGTCTCACTTTATTCGGTCAGCGGTGCACCAGCGATACTGTGTGATGATTGTTTTAAAAAACAACAAGAAGCGGTTAATATCCATGCTAGAGAACAAGGGAATGTAAAAGAAAATGTTTTATCCGGAACAGTAGGTGCCTTTTTGGGTTCGTTGATTGGTGCAGGTGCAATTATTTTATTAGGCCAATTTGGGTACGTGGCTGCTATTTCTGGTATTGTGATGGCTATTTGCGCAATCAAAGGCTATGAACTGCTCGGAAAAAAGTTAAGTACCAAGGGAATTATCATTAGTTCCGTGATTATGATAGTCATGGTTTATGTCGGCAATCGGATCGATTGGTCGATCAGTGTCGCCAATTACTATACAGATGTGGATCTGTTTTATGCCTTTCGGATTCTACCTGATTTGATTAGAGAAGGCTATTTAGAAGCAAGTCAATATTATGGGAATCTTGCCATGGTGTATTTATTTACTGCAATCGGTGCAGTTCCGACGATCATTTCAGCAGTGCGAGAAGGAAAGCGTGCCCAAGAAAGTTATAAAATGCTATAAAAAATATACTGGTTAAAAAAACATGGAGAATATCTTTTTCTCTATGTTTTTTTCTTATATTCGACTTTTAAATAACATGGATAAAAAATTTATAGCAATTTAATAAAAATTAAGTGAGAAAAAAGCTTGCTTTTATAATTAATATTTATTAAAATCTTATTTACATTCAGAGTTTTATAATAATTCTGAAAATTGGGAAAACAGCAAGGGGTAGGTAGGATGAAGAAAAAGTGGGGATATGGGATTGTCGCATTATGTGGCATCGTATTAGCTGGTTGTTCGACTGGAGGTACATCTAGTACTGGTGAAAGCAATACATCGGATAGTGGAACTGCAGCAGCAGAGCAGGTGTTTAATGTTGTGGTGCAACAAGAAATGCCGAGTGCGGATTTATCTTTAGCAACAGATACGATTAGTTTTAGTGCGCTAAACAATGTCTATGAAGGACTTTATCGATTAGATGCAGACAGTAAACCTGAACCTGCGGGCGCTTCAGAATTGGCTGAAGTCAGTGATGATGGGCTAACGTATACACTAAAATTAAGAGAAGATGCAAAATGGTCGAATGGTGAGCCTGTGACCGCTGCAGATTATGTCTATGGTTGGCAACGCACAGTAAGTGCTGAGACAGGATCAGAGTATGCGTATTTATTTGCACCAGTGGCAAATGCTGAATCCATTACCGCTGGAGATGCAGATGCATCAGAATTAGGCATCAAGGCAGTGAGTGACTATGAATTAGAAATTACACTAAACACTGCAACACCGTATTTCCCTTATTTGTTGGCATTCCCATCTTTCTTCCCACAAAGTCAAGCAGTGGTGGAAGAAAATGGCGATCAATATGCACAAACAAGCGACAATTCTGTTTATAACGGCCCTTTTGTCTTGAGTGGTTTTGATGGACCAGGTACGGATACAGAATGGGTTTACGAAAAAAATGATCAATATTGGGACAAAGACAGTGTCAAACTTGATACAATCAATGTCAGTGTAGTCAAAGAATCTGCTACTTCATTGAATTTATTCCAAGATGGTCAAGCAGATGACGTGATTTTGACAGGTGAGTTGGCACAGCAAATGGCGAACGATGAAGCGTTTGTATCTGAACCATTGGCACGGACTTCATACTTAGAGTATAACCAAATCGATGAGGATTCTCCTTTCCGTAATGAAAATCTACGTAAAGCAATCTCTTATGCCATCGATCGCGATGCATTGGTGACTTCTATTTTAGGTGATGGATCGCTTGCCTCAACAGGACTGGTTCCATCAGGGATGACATTTAGTCCAACTGATAATACAGACTTTGTCGATGAAGCTGGAAGTGTGATTGAATACAATCAAGACAAAGCCAAAGAGTATTGGGAAACTGCGAAATCAGAATTGGGCATTGACTCCCTAGATTTTGAAATCTTAGCCTCTGATACGGACTCTACAAAGAAAGTAATTGAGTATATCCAAAGTGCAGTACAAGATACACTAGAAGGCGTGACGATTTCGTTAAGTCCAGTACCATTCTCAGTTCGTTTAGATCGTTCTAATACAGGCGATTTTGATGTTGTCATGGGCGGATGGGGTGCTGACTATGCAGATGCAAGTAGCTTTACTGACCTATTTGTCACTGGGAATTCTTATAACCGTGGGCAATGGAGCAATGAAGAATATGATGCAGCTGTGAAGGAATCAGCAACAACAAATGCCGCTGATCCAGAAGCACGTTGGCAAAATCTGTTAGATGCTGAAAAAGTGATCATGGATCAACAAGGCGTAACACCTGTTTATCAAAATGTGGAAGCACATCTACGTGCACCGAAAGTTAAAGGTGTCGTATCTCATGGTGCCGGCGCACAATATGATTACAAATGGGCATCGATTGAAGAATAATATAAAAAGAGAACTTGCATCTGCAAGTTCTTTTTTTATATTGCTTGTTCTTACTTACACAATGTTAGTGATGTAAACGGATGCGATTTATGATAAAAAAACAAAAAAAGATAGCAAGTGACGCAAAAACGTCCTTGCTATCTCCCTTATGTGAAAATGGATTTCACATAAAAATGATTATTCGCTAACTGTTACATCGCCAGTTACAGAAGCGCCGTCTTCGTCAAGTGTTGCTGAATCTTGGAATTCTTGAGAAGTGAAGGTTACGTTTCCTTCAACTTTCGCACCATTCAATACAAAGCCGTTTGCATTTACTTCAATATCGCCTTTGATGACACCGTGAACGATGTTGAAGTTTTCAGAGTTTACAACTAATTTTGGCACAGTTACAGTGTATTCTGCTGTAACATTACGGTCTTCGTCTTGTGAGTATAAAGCAAATTTACGGTAGATGTCGCTAGCGTCATCGCCTTTATCGTGGAATTCGCCATCAACAGTTACGTCAGCATCGAAAGTCATATCGTCAGTTACAGCAACGATCCAGTTACCGTCAGCACTTAACGCTGTTTCGATCACTGAAGTTTGGTCACTAATTGAAGCTGTAGAAACAACATCATCAGTTGATTCAGTTGTTGCAGTAGATGCAGCTGTTTCTGAACTTGAGCTAGCGCTTGTATCGCTATCAGAACTACATGCAGCTAATAATGATCCTCCCATAAGTAATGTTGCAGCAAGTAAAGTAATTTTTGTTTTTTTCATGATTCCTTCTCCTTTATAATCCCATAGGTTTCTTAAAAACAAAATAAGTATACCATACCCATGGTAAGTTTGTGAAACAAAAAACATAAATGAGGAGAAATTTAATAAATATCATTTGATATTAAAAAAATAAGCCGTTGGATAGGCTTATTTTTTTTCGTTGATTGTCTTAAATCTCGATACGATTAAATCAGTGATCATCTGATACATATACGCATGTGTTTGATAGCTTGTTTGATGCGGAAAAATAATCGCTTCCTTGACGAAAGAAAAATCTGAAATCTCTGGGTTAGAGGTAATAACCATCACTTTTGCTTTTGTTCGTGTAAAGAAATCTTTTCTCGGGGTCCCATTGCGTATCTGCTGTTTGGTAAGATAATCCCCAGAATTCGTGAAGATAATAAAGAGGTCCTGTTCATCTGCAGACTTTATCAACTCTTCTTGGACGATATCGTCTTGGAATGTACGGATAAATTTACCATTGTACGCTAATTTAAATTGAAAATCGATTGCTGCGGATTCAGAGAACAAAATGCCAAAGGCAAATACTTTCTTATGGTCATAGATTGCCTGTGCAAACCTTGTGATAGCAGGCATATCTAAATGTTCCTTCAGATACTGCATATCTTTGATTACTGCGTCAAAATAAGGGTCGATCCCATCTTGTTCCATAGCAAATAAAATATTTGAACGATAATTTAAAGGATTATTGAAACGATTTTCAATAAATGCAGCGTTGTCTTTCAAATCACTGTAGTCATCAAAACCGAGCGTCCTTGCAAACTTTGACACAGTTGATTTTGATACGTGACAAAGCTCAGCAAATTCTCCAATACTCATTTTTTTGATTGCTTCATAGTGATTGATCATCGTTAAGCCTATAAAATAGTTTGTAGAGTTTGCGGGTGCATTATTCAATAAATTCAATAATCGAATGATTAGTAGTCCCATAATAGAGTCCTTTCTTGAAAGCAGTTTCCAAATCGCGAACTTTCTGATCTGCAGGCGAAATATCTGCTATATTGTGTCCATAAAGCGCTTTATAAATTGGAAAATGGGAGTGAGTCATTTGGCAAAAGATTATACAAAACTTGCTGATGAAATTATAGCACAGGTTGGCGGAGAGCAAAATATAGTCAATTTATATCACTGCATCACTAGATTGAGATTCAAGTTAAAGGATGTGGATGTGGCGAGACAACACAAAGAGTCGATTCAGCAATTAGATGGCGTGTTGTCTGTTATAGAAGGCAATGGCCAATTCCAAGTTGTTATTGGCAATCATGTGGCGGACGTCTTTCAAACGATCATGAAAAACTATTCGATACAACATGCATTGGAAAGTGAAAGCACAGCTGAAGAAACAGAGAATCAAGGCAATTTATTTATCCGCTTCTTCAATGTCTTATCCGCAATCTTCAATCCAATTATTGTTGCACTAGCTGGTGCAGGTATGTTGAAGGCATTATTGGTCGTTTTTACAACCTACCATTTGATGGATGCTGAAGGGAGCACATATAAAATTTTGGCAGCAGCCGGTAACAGTGTGTTTTATTTTCTGCCTTTATTTTTAGCAATTAGTGCAGCGCGAATTTTTAAAGCAAATATGTTTATCTCATTGGCGATCGTAGCAGCTTTGCTGGAACCAAATTTTACAGCAATGGTTACAGAAAATGGTGTGACAGTTGATTTCTTTGGTGTCCCGGCAGTATTGATGGGGTATTCAGGTACAGTTATTCCGGCAATTGTTTCGATTTATATCTATAGTCAACTTGAAAAGTTGTTGAAACGCGTTATACCGAAAAGTATTGAAATCTTTGCTTTATCCTTAGTTGCATTGCTGATCATGGTTCCTTTAACTGTTCTGATTATTGGTCCGGTCGGCGTCATGCTAGGTGATGGACTAGGCAGTGTGATGAATTTTATAAGTGACAAGAGCGGGTTATTGGCAGGTGTTTTGATTGGCGGAGGTTGGACCTTCTTAGTCATGATTGGTATTCATTGGGGTGTGGTGCCGATTATGGTCAATAATTTGGCTACATACGGCTATGATACGTTGCGCCCTATGATTGCAGCAGCAACGTTTGCCAGCGCAGGTGTCGCGTTAGGCGTCTTTTTACGATCTAGAAGAAAAGATACAAAGAGTTTAGCCTTATCTTCATTATTGCCAGCATTACTTGGTGGAATTACTGAACCTATTGTATATGGATTATCAGTAAAATTAAAGAAACCGTTGATTGCACAAGTAATCGTAGGAGCGGTTGCTGGTGGTTTTATGGGAATAATGCAGACTAAAGCGATCGTCTATGTTTTTCCGGCTTTAACGACCTTGCCGGCATTCTTTGGTGATACATTTGTTTATTATGTGATCGGTATTGCAGCAGCATTTTTTGGAACAGCCATTCTAACCTATATCATTGGTTTTGATGAATCACCTGAGCAATCAATTGTTGAAGAAGGCGATGCACTGCAAGTCGTGACGCCAGTAAATGGCGAGGTGATTACGTTGGATGATGTAAAAGATGAAGTTTTTTCTTCAAGAGCGATGGGTGACGGTTTAGCGGTATATCCAACTACCGGTACGATCTATGCACCAATCACGGGTGAAGTGATGACGGTTTTTCCAACGGGTCATGCATTTGGTATCCAGTCAGCGGCAGGTACCGAAGTATTGGTTCATATCGGATTAGACACTGTGGATTTGCCAAAAGGAATCTTTGAAATCATTGTCAAACAAGGTGATCAAGTGGTCAAAGGCCAAACTATAGGTACATTTGATTTATCTGCTATTTTGGAAAAAAATTATGATCCTACTACAATGCTTGTCTTTACTAGCAATGTAAAAGAACCGTCAGTGGCTGTTGAAGATCAAAATCACAAAGAAGTAACAGCATTTGTCACGAACGACCTACTAAAAGGAGCGATTTCATGAGTGTATTTCCAAAAGAATTCCTATGGGGCGGCGCAATAGCAGCCAATCAAGCAGAAGGGGCTTATTTGGAAGGTGGCAAAGGATTGAGTGTGGCCGACATCTTGCCTGTCGGAGAAAAAAGAATCGGAAACGTATCTTTAAATATGGATGCATCGGCATTTTATCCAAGTCATGATGCGATTGATTTTTATCATCGCTACCCTGAAGATATTGCGCTATTTGCAGAAATGGGTTTGAAATGCTTACGAACATCGATTGCGTGGAGTCGTATTTTCCCAAATGGAGATGAGCGTGAACCGAATGAAGCGGGGTTACAGTTTTATGATGATCTTTTTGATGCATTGCTTGCAAAAGGGATTGAACCAGTAGTAACATTGGCTCATTTTGAAACACCGTTACATCTTGTTAAAACCTATGGCGGATGGCAAAATCGTGCCTTGATCGACTTCTTTGATCGCTACACAAAAGTCGTTTTTGAACGATTCAAAGGCAAAGTGAGGTACTGGATGACGTTTAATGAAATTAATCATACGCATACTATTCCTTTGCTGGCAGCGGGCATTGATGTCTTTGCTTTTGACAATGAAGCAGAGAAATTGCAAGCATTGTATCAGGCCAGCCACAACATGTTTGTCGCTAGTGCCAAAGCAGTGTTGAATGGAAAAAGGACAGATCCAAGCAACCAGATCGGCTGTATGCTCTCTTTAAGCCCAATATATCCTGCAACATGTAATCCGCAAGATGTTTTTGAATCTTATCAATTACGCAGAAGGTCATTATTTTATAGTGATGTACAGTTACGCGGTGCGTATCCTGAGTATTTTGGCCGTATTGTGAAAGACAATCAATTATCGCTAGATATAACAGATGAAGATTTGGCATTGATCAAAGCTGGTGTTTGCGACTACCTTGGATTTAGTTTTTATCGTAGTTCTTTGCACGAGGCTGGTATGAAAATCTTAGGGAATACTGGCGGTCTATTGGGCAAAAAAAATCCATATCTGAAAGAAACAGCTTGGGGCTGGCCAATTGATCCACTAGCGTTACGGTATGTTTGCAGTGAGTTGACAGATCGCTATCAAAAACCATTGTTCATTGTTGAAAATGGTATTGGGCTGAAAGATATAGTCCAAGCAGATGGACGAATCATTGATCAAGAGCGGATGGCCTATTTAAAGGATCACGTAGAGGCTATGGCCGAGTCAATCAAAGATGGTGCAACAATCATTGGGTATACGTGGTGGGGCCCCATCGATATCGTATCTGCCGGAACCGGAGAAATGGAAAAACGCTATGGGTTCATTTATGTCGATAAACAAAATGATGGCAGCGGCGATTTATCACGACATAAAAAGGCCAGCTTCGATTATTATCAGCAAGTAATCGAATCAAATGGCGATGATTTGAATTATCAAAGATATATCAAGGAGGATGAATAACATGAAAAGTTACTTTCCGAAAGATTTCTTATGGGGCGGTGCCACGGCAGCAAATCAATTGGAAGGCGGATCCTCTATTGACGGAAAAGGTCTATCCGTATCGGATGTCTATCTTTTCGATGAGGATATGCCCAAAGAACGCTGGACAAATCAGTGGCATATGATGACCCACAAGCAAGTCGAAGAAGCTCAAGATCCAAACAGCACGAACTATTATCCTAAGCGGCATGGTGTTGATTTCTATCACCACTTCAAAGAGGATATTCGACTATTTGCTGAAATGGGCTTTAAAACCTATCGGATGTCGATTGCATGGACGCGTATTTTTCCAAAAGGCGATGAACTTGAACCGAATGAAGCAGGATTAGCTTTCTATGATGCCGTATTTGATGAATGCTTAAAATACGGCATTGAGCCACTAGTCTCGCTTTCTCATTACGAAATGCCACTTTATTTAGTGACACAGTATGGCGGCTGGCCAAACCGCCAAGTGATTGATTTTTATGTTCGATTTGCCGAAACGGTGGTTGACCGCTACCAAGATAAAGTCAACTATTGGGTGACATTCAATGAAATCAATTGTGTCAAGCATCACCCGTATGTCAGTGTCGGAATCATTGAAGAAGGGCATCCGCATATTGAGCAAGACAAATATCAAGGTGCACATCATCAATTTGTCGCAAGTGCACGCGTCACTGCCTATATCCATCGTGTGATTCCACAAGCCCAAGTAGGCTGTATGATCAGTTATCAATTATTGACACCCTATAGTTGTGATCCAGACGATATCCAAAAAACTGTTGAACAGCAGCGCACCTCGCTATTCTTTAGTGATGTACAAGCCAGAGGCTATTATCCAGCATATGCAAAACGCATGTTCGAAGAAAAATCAGTGGAATTAGTGATTGAAGAAGGGGATTTAGCCGTCATCAAAGAGAACCCTGTAGACTTTATCTCCTTTAGTTATTATATGTCCAGTGCAGTGAGTGCCCACCCTGAACGATTAGAAAGTGCTGTCGGCAATTTGATTACTGGTGGTATCAAAAATCCTTATTTACCAAGTAGCAAGTGGGGCTGGCAAATCGATCCTAAAGGACTACGTACTGCATTGAATCAGTTATATGATCGCTACCAAAAACCGTTGTTCGTCGCGGAAAATGGACTAGGGGCAGAAGATACCGTAGAAGTAGATGGGACAATCAATGACACGTATCGGATTGACTATTTGCGCCAACATATCGCACAAATCAATGAAGCGTTGCATGATGGTGTCGATGTCTTTGGCTACACTGCATGGGGGTGTATTGATATTGTCAGTGCGTCGACTTCGCAAATGTCCAAACGTTATGGATTTATCTATGTAGATCAAGATGATACAGGAAATGGAACGAAGAAACGGATCAAAAAAGCGTCATTTGATTGGTACCAAAAAGTGATTGCTTCGAATGGATCTGAACTTTAATTCATAAGTTTTCCTTACAACAACAATAATCTAAAAAAGACCATTGCTATTTATTCGTAGGCGTGCTATGATAGTTAAGTAAAGTTCTGATATGTTAATACTTGTTTATCTTTTATTTGATACACACTTCAATTACACATCATTTTCTATTACAAAAATAAACACAGTCGATGTGTAATATGGAGGTATACGTTTATGAATAACGGTACAGTAAAATGGTTTAATGCAGATAAAGGTTTTGGATTTATTACAGGTGAAGACGGCAATGATGTATTTGCTCACTTTTCAGCTATCCAAGGCGAAGGTTTCAAAACTTTAGAAGAAGGTCAAGCAGTGACTTTCGACGTTGAAGAAGGCCAACGCGGCTTACAAGCAACTAACATCGTTAAAGCGTAAATGAAACTTTAAGAGAAGGTCGGAAACGATCTTCTCTTTTTTTAGTTAAGGAGTATAAAAATGGCGAATACTTACGGATTCAAAGCACCGCAACCTTCGCAATCTGGCGGAGAATTTTCGATTGGACAAAAAATTCAGTTCTCTTTTAGAGAACAGCTGCATATTGGGCTGATTGAAAATATGTTGGAGAATACAGCAGTCATTAGAATTATCGAAAGTCCTTCGAAAGCGATGATTAACTTTAAGACAGTTGTCCGTTATACAGAATTAGAAAGCTGATTGTTTCTGAATGTCTTTCATCAGAATAGAAGATGCTTTATTTTGTGATTTGTGTTATAATACATATACGCGACAAATATTTTTGTACCACACGTTACTTGTTTTGAAGAAATTTATTCAAACCTGGCGTAACTTCAGAGTTACAAGGATACAATAGAGGTTAGGGATTGTATCGTTTAAATGAGAAATAATTAATAGTAGTAATAGTATGCTGCGACTTTCAACGAATAAATATTGACTCGTCAGATAGCCCTCACATGGCAAACATGTGAGGGCTATCGTTCATTTCATGGACGTTTTGATTGAATTAGTCAGAAAGAATGGAGCGTGTGAATGATTGGTCGGGTGTTTGGTCAGTCAATAACGAGTCGGTGTACTGCTTAAGGAAATAAGAATAGGTGGCGAGAAGTTGATAGTTCTCTGAAGCTTTGATTGCTGCGACCTGCTCTTTTGTATATTGATCTTCTCCTTTGAATAGTGCGTTGTTTAAATCATCGATAAAGGCACACACATTGCTGATCTGTTTTTCGGTCAACTCTGTGACAGAACTAAGCTGCTTTCGAACCATTTGCGCAGTGCTTTTGGAAAAAACAGTCGATTGATAGGCTGTATAATCGAGTAAGTGTGTATCGGTTTGCCCTGTCGCTTCTGCCCAAGCGTTCAAATCGATTGTCCGTGTTTGATAGTCGATTTGCTCTTTGGTGAGGGTCAATACACCATAACCCAAATTTTCTGTACTATATGAACCTGTGACGATTTCGGCCAAAGCATCTTCTTTCTCTTCAATGTCTTGGATATGAATATGGCCAGAAAAAACCGCAGGTACATCGAAGGCATTGAATAGGAACAATGCTTCGTCCGCGTTATCCAATACATAGCCCTCCGTGAGTAATTCATTGTGGGTATAAAGATTGTGATGTAAAAAGACCAATGGTGTCTGCCCATTTTCCTTTGTATCTTCTAACTGTGTCTGCAACCATGCCAAGGTGCTTTCTTTTAATTCACCATTTGTAGTCGGATCATTCCAATTCACGTCGTTTTCATAGATACATGAATCCAACAAAAACAATCGGTAGGTGTCATTGAGATTGATGCTGTAACTCAAGGAAGATTTGTCTAGACTATTGGCATTATCAAAACCTTCCGCAAATATGCTTTTGAAATCTTCTGTACTCAGTTGGTCCGCGTAATATTCTTTGTCTTCGGCAAACGTCCGTGCCCAACCGTTGTGAATCTCATGATTCCCTGGAATAGCGAAAACCATGATGCCTGCCTCTTGTAAGGGAGTAAGTAATGTACTGAGTTCTTCTGCACTGGCTTTCTCGCCGTTTAAAGTCATATCACCAGTGAGAATAATCCCTGTCGGTTTGCTTGTCAGCGCTTCTTCAACAAATGCAGTGATAGCTTCAGACTGATAATGCATTTCCTTGCCCGCTGCACCTTCGGCAAACTGTTGAAACGCTTCGCCATTATCATGCAACGATGCCGATAAAAAATGAATATCACTTAAAAGCCAAAATTCGTTTTTTTCCTCATTTACAAGCATCTCATTTGACTTAGCGGATTGATGCGTGTAGAAAGCGATACTAGCGATAATCGTGATTATCAGCACGAAAACCATAATCATTTTGAAAGGTTTATTTTTTTTGAACATTATATCCTCCTTTTGTTTTTTATTTATTATAGAAATTGTATGATGAAAAGTCACACAATAGGATTATGATGCTATGAACAGGCAGCCGATATAGAGATTAAAATAATGTCATGAATATCAAGCGTGTGCTAAGTGGACCATGATATAGAAGGTTTTATTGAAATAAAAAAACAATTTTTACGAAAATTCTTTTTGTGTAAAATAATGAAGAAAGAAAATTTACTTCTTATGAATCGTTGATTTAACAATGTTTTAAGAATGTTTTTTTTATTGTACAATTTTTATCGTCGGATTGAAATAATTTTGTAACATTTCCTTTATCTGTGTGTCATATGCTTGTGGTAGAATTCATTTGTCGTTAAAAACGAATGTTAAACTTTCTTAGATAAGATTAAGTTTTTATAAAGACAGATCATCTGTCAATCAAAGAGCCAGTCGGAGGAAAAACGAGTGAAGAAAAGTTTGTTATCAGCATTAATGGTGTGTTCATTGACACTTACAGCCGTTGCAGCACCTAGCTTAGCATTAGCAGATACCATTGATGATCAAATCGAACAGCAAGACCAAAAGATTGATTCTTTAAAAGGTCAACAAGCTGACGCACAATCACAGATCGATTCTCTAGAAGCAGAAATTGAAACTGTGGGCGCTAAAGTCACTGCTTTAGAAGCCAAACAAGTTGAATTAGGTCAAGAAACAGAGAAGTTGCAAGACAAAATCGCAACCCTTAAATTACGTATCGCTAAACGTGAAGAAGCCATCCAAAAACAAGCACGTGACGTGCAAGTCAATGGACAAAGCACAAACTTCATCGATGCTGTACTAGAAGCTGATTCATTAACAGATGTTATCGGCCGTGTACAAGCAATGACAACAATCGTCAATGCCAACAATGATCTTGTTGAACAACAAAAACAAGACCAACAAGACGTTGAAGATAAAGTCAAAGAGAACGAAGCCAAAATTCAAGAAGTTGCTGCGAATCAAGCAGAATTAACTGAACAAAAAAATGCAATTGCTGCGAAACAAGCAGACTTGAATGTATTAAAAGCGGATTTGGCTGCTGAACAAGCAACAGCTGAAAAAGACAAAGATGCATTGAAGAAGAAAAAAGAAGAAGCGGAAGCTGAAAAAGCGCGTATCTTGAAAGAACAACAAGAAGCAGCAGCGAAAGCAAAAGCTGAAGAAGAAGCACAAGCACAAGCATTGAAAGAAGCGCAAGCACAAGCAGCCAGCGAAGCAACTGCAGCAGCAACTGTGACTGAAACTGCTTCAAGCAATACATCTTCAAGCAGCAGTGCTTCAAGTAATACTGCTTCAAGTGAAACAAGCAGTTCTTCATCAAACACTAGTTCATCAAATGCTGGTTCTTCAACGAGCAATGATTCAAGCAACAGTTCATCAAACGATAGTTCTGCTTCTACTGGCAGCACATCAACAGGTGGCGGTATCGATCATTCTAGTTCAGGTAATATGTATGCAGTTGGACAATGCACTTGGTATGTGAAAAACCGGGCGTCATGGGTTGGCACTTACTGGGGTAACGGCGCACAATGGGGTGCTTCAGCAGCTGCTGAAGGATATACTGTAAATGGTACGCCTGCAGCTGGTTCTGTCGTAGTTTTTGCAGCTGGTCAATCTGTTGGTGGTGTTTGGACTGCTGATGGTACTTATGGTCACGTTGCTTATGTTGAATCTTACAATGCTTCTAACAACACAATTACAATCTCTCAAGGCGGTATGGGCTTCTCATCACCAACTGGTCCAAATACAGCAACATTGAGTGCTTCAGGATACACTTATATCCATCGTTAAACAACATATACAAAAACCTCAACTTTACGTTGAGGTTTTTTTCTTTATATGAGAGCACTTATGGCACTATTGGACGTGATGATCAATGTTTCTGTTGCGCGGGAGATTGCGGTGTACAGCAGTCGTTTGTCTAATGGACCATGATAGTTTTGATCATTGACGTTATACAGCAGCACATGTTGAAACTCGCGGCCTTTTGCCAAATAAATTGGTAAGATCGTCATCTTTGATGCTGTAGATTCATCACTGAATTCTTTCTGTAATCGGATAGCGTCAGCTTCAGACTTAGTCAGAATCGTAAGAGGAAGAACATTATTTTTTATCCATTTTATAAGCTGTGAATCAGCTAAATTGTCGATATAAGATATGCTTTTGCCTATTGGTCGCACGGCAGCAATTTTCAGATGTTTGCTTTTGGTCTGTAATCTAGCAAAGAGCGCTGTGATCGCACCACTTGAACGGTAACTTGTCAGCATGTCATACCTATGGATGGGTAAATTTGCTTGTTGAAAAATCATGGTTAGTTCATTAAACGTGATCGATGCTGGGAATATCGCTTGGTTTTCATCACCGACAAAAGTAAATGCGGCAAATGGAAACAATAAAAGTAAAAAGTCGATTTGGGCCGGTGTATAATCCTGCACTTCATCAATAAACAGATAGGTTAGTTTAGGCACTGCTATTTTTTGAATAAACAAATGTCGAACGGTCATATAGAATATGTGATGATCGATATCATTTGGGGTTGTATGCGTAAGAGGTTTCTTGCTGTATTGTAAATATAGGTCTTCAGCCAACGTTTCTTGATCGACCCAATGTAATTGTTCAATCGCTTGATCAACTTTTCGATACTTTCTCTTCAATAACATAGATGCGGCATGTCGAATCGTATCTGGCTGTTCATCTTGAATCAATCCGCCTAACTTTTGTTGTTGTTCTTCTTCTGTTAATGTCCGGACTTGATCTTGAATCGTACTATTCTTAGCATTTGTTTCTAGACGTTGCTGCCATAGAAGAATCAGTTGCTGTTTGACCGCTTGCAACCGTTCCTGCATAGTATATGTTTCTGGCGTTGCTTGATAGAGGTCTTGCAATACAGCGGCAGAAAAAATAATTTTCTTTTTATAGCGTATGGGCAAAAAAGAATTGTTCATTTTGACAGTAGATGCCGCAGCTTGTTGTTTCAAAAAAGAAACACATGCGTGCTGACGAAGTACTTGTTGTTCCTTTGATGGTGCCTTTACTAAAGTTGAAAAAAATTGTGCTTCATTTTGGATAGACCAATCAGATAGTTGCCCTATCAATTGATTCAGCGTCATTGTGCGTGGATTCTTTTCGCCTAAAGATGGCAGTACCTGAGAAATATACTGTGTAAATCCCGTGTTAGGTGATAGAATCAGGACGTTATCTGCTGTTAAGTGTTGGCGGTAATGGTAGAGTAGGAAAGCAACGCGTTGCATAGCTACGGAGGTTTTCCCACTTCCTGCAACACCGTGGACAAGGATATTTTGGTGTTTCGTGTCACGAATGATTTCATTTTGTTCTTGTTGGATCGAAGCAGTAATATCTTTCATTTCTTGGGTATGGTCTGTGGACAATGCGGTTAAGAGAATATCATCTTGAATCGCAATAGAGGTATCAAATAACTGTAATAACTGATCATGATCGATCATAAACTGCCAGCGATCACGAACGTACACGTCAATCTGTTGATCATTGACCATGTAGGCGCTAGGTCCGAGGCTATTTTCATAGAAAACAGCCGCTACAGGTGAGCGCCAATCATAAATCACGCCCTTTTTTTCTGTGTTTGTAAAGCCGTTGATTCCAAAATAAAAATCCTCAGCTTCGGCTTCATCTGTGAAGCGCATCGTCAATTTTCCAAAATAGGGACTTTTCAATAATCTTTCTACCGACGCTAATTCTTTTTCTGCAGCTGCTAAAGACAAATTCATTTGATCTATTTCACGTTTTTTACTTTCGATTGCGGCATAGGTGTCTAAGCTATCAGTGATACTGTCAAAATTCAATCGAACATCTGAACCAACTTGTCGCAAATCTTGTAAATGCGCGGCTTTCTTTTCTGCCAAGAATAGATCCAATTGACTTTTCCGGGCAAGTAATTGCTGATAAACGATCGACAAGTGTGTTTGTTCTTTGGCTCTTTGGTCCATGCGCCCACATCCCTTTTATGAAAGTATGGTTTATTATACGAGAATCAAGCCAAATTACCAGTCTGTTTTTTTTGCTATGGGTATAGTATAATAAATATAGAGAGAGGGATATTTTGTTTCTCCAGAAAGCGTCATTCAAATATTTGAGCAGTGAAACAAGCCTTTAGATGCTTGTTTTTTTTATTTGATACTATCTAAAGAAGGAGTGAGAAATATGTCAAAGTTATTATCTCCCATTCAAATACCTCATTTGTCTTTAGACAATCATGTGGTATTGTCACCAATGTGTATGTATGAAGTCAAAAAAGAAGACGGGATCGTCACACCGTTTCATCATGCTCATTATGGAGCGAGAGCGTTAAGTAAAGTTGGTTTAGTGATTATCGAAGCAACGGCTGTTGATCCTGATGGCCGAATCACCAATCAAGATCTAGGGTTATGGAACGACATGCAAAAAGAGGGATTAGCAGAATTAGTCTCACTATTGCATGGCTTTGGTACAAAGGTTGGTATCCAAATCAGCCATGCTGGGCGCAAAGCTATGGATGCACAGCGACCGCTTGGGCCTTCTGCAGAAGCCTTTAATGAAAGCTATCCCGTCCCTCATGAAATGACGTTGTCAGACATTAACAAGATCAAACAGGCATTTATTGACGCGTGTCAACGTGCAGATGAAGCTGGGGTAGACATGATCGAATTACATGGCGCCCATGGTTATTTACTGAGTCAATTTCTGTCGCCGTTGGTGAATCAACGAAAAGATCAATATGGCGGTTCGTTAGAAAACCGCTATCGTTTTGTCAAAGAAATTGTGATAGCTGTTCGCGCAGTGTTCAAGGGCTCGCTATGGATGCGTCTGTCTTTAACAGACTTCGAAGATGAAAAGCGTCAGAATTCGATCGCGGAATGGCAGCAGATCGGTCAATGGTTAGAAGCAGATGGCATTGATTGTTTAGATATCTCAACTGGAGGCTTACTGGATAAGAAACCGACGATTCCGATTTATGATGGCTATCAAGTACCCTTTGCTGCTGCAATGAAACAAGCGGTCAATATTCCTATTGCAACGGTTGGACTACTGGACAACCCGACATTATGTGAACATATCTTGCAGATGGGAGAAGCAGATTTGATCTTACAAGGCAGGGCTATGATCAACAATGTCAATTGGCTGGCGGAAGCAGCGGTTGCGTTACATGATTCCACGTTTACTGCCTATAATGGATCGTATCAACGTGGCATCAAATAACAGAATAAATAATCAACCCATTTGGTATGCATGATTTAGGCATATTGAATGGGTTTTGTTTAGGTGTCATGTGAAATAAAACGCTAAAAAAATGGAATTCATTTCAATAAAACACATGTAGTGAGCAGGAATATCATTTTTCGTATAGGTTCATTTAATATATTCTTTTGAAACAAAAATTTCTTTTGGTTAGCTATTTAGAGCAATATAGTGGATATTTTGTTTCTTTTTTTTTGATCAAATGTTGCTTGAAACAATCGTTTATATGATATTGATAGCGATTACATTTTCGCCTTATCCGGATAAAGATGATCGTAGTCAAAAAAATAATTGGAGGTTTATTATGGGGCAATTTAATACAGTTTTAAATGAACAAATTATGCCTGTCATGGGGAAAATCAGTCAGAATAAAGTTATTCGTGCAATACAGTATGGCGCAATGTCTACAATGCCGTTAACGCTTGGTGTTAGTTTAATTGCAATTCTAGTTAATTTACCTGTTGAATCTTGGACGACATGGCTCGCTTCATCGGGAATAGATGTTCATATGCGTGCTACGATTAAAGTGACTATGGAAATAACAGCTTTGTATATGACATTTATGATAGGTTACCACAATTCAAATGAACGCAATACAAGCCCTATTACTGGTGGTATCCTTTCGCTGGCTTCGTTCTTCATTTTAATGCCACAAGTGATTCCATATGAAGGTGGTGAAGTCGCTGGATTGAATTTTGATTATATTGGTAGTAATGGAATCTTTGGAGGAATGATTGTTGCTATTTTGGTTTCGAGTTTGTACAGTGCACTTGATAAAAAAGGGCTTGTGGTTAAGCTACCTGACTCAGTACCTCCGATGGTCTCACAATCACTTTCCCCTACGTTTATAGCCATTATCATATTTGTTTTGGTCTTCTTTTCAAGAGTTGGGTTTAGTTTTACCCAGTGGGAGGATTATTTTGGATTTATCAATGGTGTGATTGGTGCACCAATCATGAATTTGGGTGCTTCACCAATTTCTGCAATCACATTTATGACAATCGTTTCCCTATTTTGGTTTTTTGGTATTCATCCCAATACGGTTACTAGTATTTATTTACCCGTCTTAATGTCCACAGGTGTAGCAAATCTAACAGCATTTATGGCAGGTGAGCCAATGCCCTATTTAGCGTTTTCGGCAACATTAGCTTTTTTCTCGCTTGGGGGAGCAGGAAATACACTAGGAATCGCTTTACTGATTCCGTTTATTTCAAAATCTAATCGCTACAAATCACTTGGAAAATTAAGTTTTGGACCAGCAATTTTCAATATTAATGAACCACTGGTTTTTGGTTTACCGCTCATGTTAAATCCATTATTCTTTATCCCAATGGTGGGTACTGCACTAATTAATGGTATGATTGGGTTCATAGGATACAATATAGGGATATATGATACATTGAACCCTTCTATATCATTACCTTGGATCACACCAGCTTTTATTGGCCCTATTTTGACAGTAGGAATCAAAGGTGTCTTACTCGCTTTATTTACAATCTTGATTAATGCGCTTCTGTATTTACCATTTTTTATAAAAGCTGATAAATTAGCTTTACTCGAAGAAAAAGCGGCAGATGTTGCTGCAAATGAAAGTCAGATAACGGAAGCGGCATGATTGTGTTTATCACCATTTAATGAATGGATGTTTGTAAAATAACATATAAAGTGATTAGTAAATAATGAATCCATCTACCCTAGTAGAAATCACATGCTAGGGTAGAATGAAAAAGCGAAAGTTGGAATTGTAATGAAGTACCTTATATATGACATAGGTGGTAGCTATATAAAATATAGTTTGATAACAGGGAATCGAGAAATTTTATTGAAAGAAAAAAAACGAACACCGTTGGAGAGTAAAACAGCATTCGTTGAAGCTATCAAAGAAATCTATCATTTGTTTGATGGACAGGTGAACGGTATTGCAGTGAGTATGCCTGGAAAAATTGATGTTTTCAATGGATATGCGTCTTCAGCAGGTGTATTGACATTTTTAAATGAAACAAATATGGTATCTCTTTTCAGAACGTTTACAAAGCTACCAGTCGCAGTTGAAAATGATGGGAAATGCGCAGCGTTGGCGGAATCATGGGCGGGGGCTTTGAAAGGGATTCAGCACGGTGTTGTATTGGTATTTGGAACGGGTGTTGGTGGGGGAATTATTTTAAATTCTACACTGCATAGGGGAAGTTCAGGAATAGCTGGAGAATTTAGTTTTATCAAACAAGATGATGCAAATTTTGCATATCCTTATTTTGGGCATATAGGGAGTGTATTGTCATTGATACGCTTGATTGAGATTGAAATGGATATGGCGTCAGGGAGTCTAACAGGAGAAATTATTTTTGACCAAATTGAATCAGGAAATCAAGAGATGCGCGTCTTGCTTCACCAATTTTGTAAAGGAATTGCGCAACAAATTGTGAATTTACAATATATTTTTGATCCGGAAGTATTTGCAATAGGCGGGGGCATCAGCGAAAGAGATATTTTTATTGAAATAGTAAGATTGGAAGTTAAAAGGTTAATCAACAGTAACCCATTTCATATGGTTCACCCAGTAATCGTACCTTGTAAATATAGAAATGATGCGAATATGATAGGTGCATTGATGAATTTCTATTTAAATAAGATACATACCGACTGATATGTAATTATGTAATTAGTATAATGACTTCAATAATGTCATAGAAGAGATTTAGTTTTTAGCAGGAGAAAATATTATGGATTTTTTTAAAAAGTTATTTAACACGGAGAATTTGTCGGAAACTGAAAAGAATCTAGTTGAATTTATAGAAGAAGATCCAATGCTGTTCACGCAATTATCAATCGATGAGATTTGTGCTCAAGCATTTGTTTCAAAATCTACTCTTTATCGGTTTTGTAAAAAATTAAATTTTTCGGGTTTAAACGATCTAAAAATTTATGTGCTTTCTATTGATACAACCGCTATTTATGGCACGTATAATAAATCTTTAAAGATACCTTTTAGAGAAAACGATAATATTTATACAATATGCTCGAATTTGACTGAAATTTATACCCAATCCGCACATATGGCATCAAAATTCATGAATTTTCAAGATTTAAATTCGGTGATTAAAGATATTCAGGTAGCTCTTAATATCATTATATTTATTGATGAAGAGCAATTAGCTGCGGCAGAAATATTTAAGTATCGAATGGAAAAATGTGGTGCGAAAGTGATTGTTCCAAGTAGTGAGTATCAAAAAATTGCTGTTGCACAAGTGACAAATCATCAAGATGTTGCTATTTTCGTCACAAGTTCGCCGATGATAAAATATCAAGAATTGCGTAAAACACTCAGAGGGAATAAGACCAAAATTATTTTCATCAAGTCTTCTTCAGAGCATATACCTTCAAGCAAAAATGAATGTATATTATTTTCGGGTCCCATTCAAGAAAGTAAAAATAATATTGCCAATTATACGATTCAACTTATTTTTCAATTTATTTTTGACATGATCTATGCCGTTTTTTTCAGAGAAAACTATGATACCTATCAGGAGAATATTCGCACGACCTACTTGAAATATAAAAACTTCTCTTAAATCATACAAAAGAAATCAAAAGCTTTTCAATGCAAGGATTGATTTGAAATAGCGATTCACCAATAGCTATTTCAGAAATCGAATGCGCTTGAAAAGCTTATTTTTTTTATTGTGATAGACTAAAGATATATATAGGGAGGGAGAAAAGGATGATAACAACCAATCGATTTTTTCATGTCAACAAGCGGTCTCGAGGTTTTTTCGAAGGATGGTATTTTAAACATCAAATCGGCTCGCAAGTATATGCTTTTATCCCAGGCATCTCGATTGATGATAAAGGTGAAAAGCACGCCTTTATTCAAGTGATCAGCCAAGACACCGCCCATTATTTTCACTTTCCAGCTGAAGAAATGAAGGTGGATGAGGTTGCGCAGCAAGTCACGATTGGGGATAATCTGTTCAGTTTGCGGGGAATAAAGATTGCCTTACACAGTGCTGAACTCTCGATAGAAGGTAGTCTAACATACGATCATTTAACGCCTATCAAACATTCCACCTATGCCCCGAGTGTCATGGGGCCATTTTCATATTTGTCCTTTATGGAATGTTACCATGGTATTTTAAGCATGGGACATACCTTGTCAGGCACTTTATCTTGGAATGGGGAAGTCTTAGCTCTCGAGGGTGGTAAAGGTTATATCGAAAAGGATTGGGGGACTTCATTTCCCGCTGCCTATATTTGGGTGCAGAGTAACCTATTTGACAACGCTGATGCACGATTCTTTTTTTCAGCTGCAGATATTCCTTTTTTAGGCAGCACTTTTTTAGGGTTGATTTGTATCTTACAAATAGGGGATAAAGAGTATCGATTTGCCACGTACTATGGTGGGAAGATAACTGACATTGTGAGAGAAGAAGATAGATTAACTGTGTTGCTTCGACAAAAGGATCTGCAATTAGCGATCATCATTGAAACGATGGAGGGGCACCCGCTGCAAGCGCCATCGAGAGGTGCAATGGGGCGAATCATTAGAGAAAGCGCCAGTACCACATTTCAGCTCACGCTGAAACAAAATGGACAAGACCTGCTAACAGATAGAGGAACAATGGCGGGTTTTGAAGAGGTGGGCAATTTACGCGGCTTCCGCTACTGATGAAAAAGCAGCAGATTGAGCATCGCGGACAGCAGTAGATTTGCTATAATGAAAGATAAGAAAAATAGACGAACTTATGGAGGGTATCTATGCAGAAAATAACAAACGCATCACTATTTGATTTGAAAAGTGTGGCACAACCGGTCGTTGTTGACGAGGATGTTTTTTTTATTGAGACAACGATTGATGAGGAAACGAATCAGTATCAAAGCGCTATTCTTAGTATCAACACCCGAACCAATCAATTGCGTCAATGGGGTACACAAGGACATCAACATGACCATTTGCAAGTATCACCAAATCAAGAATGGCTGAGTTTCGTATCGAAAGATGCATCTAGTGAGACCACCACTCTATGGATCATGCCGCTCTCAGGTGGGAAAGCGCAAGCAGTCGTTAGTGAAAAAGGGGTACAGCACTATTTTTGGTTAAGTGATTCATCGGCCATCTACTATCAACAAACATCTTCTGCAAAAAACAAAGCCACAGAAGGCAAAGAAACGGAAGCGTCCAAAGAAAAAGCAGCGCTTTTTCCAGAAGTCAAATCAACCAATAAAGTTGATTATTTAACTGACGGTGTTGGCTTTTTGAATGAAACCAAAAGCGCTGTTTATCGGATCGCTATCAATAAAAAAACACCCGAATTGATTTATACACAAAAAGATCCCTTTCAACTCGCTGCAGTGTCAGAGGAAGGGGCGTTTCTGTATATTAGTGGCGAGTATGCACCTGAGGATGAGTGGCGCTACGGTTCGATGATTTATCAGGTCACAACAGCTACCCAATCTGTAACGAGTATGGCAGATTATTTGCCGAATGGCACCTATTCTTTTGCGGCGCTGCGGGGTGATCAATTGCTGGTATTAGGCAATGACTTGACCTATGGTTTTGTCACATTAGACGATGTGTATCTGATTGATCTCACCAAGAAGACTGCGGTCAATCTATCTAAAGGTTTAGACAAAGCCTTTGGTAACGCGATTATCAGTGACTTTCAACAAAAAAATAAAGGACCAAAGTTTTATTGGTTGGATGATCAGACCTTTCTCGCACCGGTAACTGAGTCAGGCAAGTTGACCTTATATCAAGGGACAGTCACAGGTCAATGGGAACGGTTGGTGGATCTACCGTTAGATATTGTAGATACGTCTCAACCTGTAGCGGGCAGAGTGACCGTTTCTTATTCGACACCGGTGATCCCAAGTCGAATGGGTGTCATTGATTTGGAAAATGGCACGATCAATTCAATTTATGATCCTAACAAAGAGACAGTTGCAACACAGATGATCAGTCAACCTGAAGCGTTTGATTATCAAGGCGCTGACGAATGGCAGATTCAAGGCTGGTATGTGCCACCGATTGACCCAGTTGCACATCATCCGGCAATCTTGTATATCCATGGCGGTCCGCAAGTGTGCTACGGCGAAACCTTCTTCCATGAAATGCAAGTCCATGCGGCAAATGGTTATGGGGTGATCATGCTGAATCCAAGAGGCGGCCAAGGATATGGCCAAGACTTCGTCAAAGCAATCTTGGGTGAATATGGCAAGAAAGATTTTGAAGATCTCATGCTAGGTGTAGATGCTGTTTTGGTAGATCATCCAGAAATCGATCCCAAAAAAGTCCATGTCGTCGGTGGTAGTTATGGCGGCTTTATGACCAATTGGATCGTCGGACATACTGACCGATTTGCTTCGGCAGTGACCCAGCGTTCTATTTCAAATTGGCTCAGTTTTTATGGTACCAGTGATATTGGCCCATTCTTTGTGAAGTACCAATTGTTGCGGGAATTGGATGAATCTGCTGCATTATGGGCCTTGTCCCCCATTGCTTATGCGGATCAAGTCAAAACGCCCACTTTGGTATTACATGGAGAAAATGACTTGCGTTGTCCACAGGAACAAGGGCAACAATTTTATATGGCATTGAAACGCCATGGGGTCGATACCAAACTAATGTTATTTCCCCAATCGTCTCACGGATTATCGCGAAACGGGTTGCCCCATTTGCGAATCGCCCGGATCAATGCCGTCAGTGAGTGGCTGAATACCCACGAAACGGTTTAGTAAGGAAAGTTTTGATGATCTATAGGAAGAAAGCATCTGTCCATAGCGGGATAGATGCTTTTTGTGTCTAGCGCTAAAGGTGGATCAAACAAAAGACCAATCGTTCATATGAAAATAACGTCACGTGTTAAATAACAAAAAAATAAATTTAATGCTTGTGCAAAGAAAAAAAATATGCTATGATTCAAAACGTAATTGTTACAGTTTGCATTTTTTAGTGTGTAACAGTCCGTGGAAGGAGCATGTATATGCGAAATAATATTATTTTAGAGTGTGTTGAAACTGGGGAAAGATTGTATTTGACAAGTAAAAATCAACGAAACACACCAGAACGATTGGAACTAAAAAAATATTCCCCTAAACTAAGACGGAAAGCAATTTTTCGAGAAATCAAAAAATAGAGAGGATTATGATACATGGCGAAGAAATCTAAAATCGCAAAATATAACAAACAAGTTCAACTTGTTGAACAGTATCGTGAACAACGGATGGCACTAAATGCCGCAAAAGATTATGCCGGTTTAGCCAAACTGCCGAAAGATTCAAATCCAAATCGATTGAAAAAACGGGATATGATCGACGGTCGTCCACGAGGATACATGAACAAATTTGGCATGTCGCGGGTCAACTTCCGCAAACATGCACATCTAGGCCAAATTCCTGGCGTCAAAAAAGCCAGCTGGTAATCATCATTCGATAGGGAGGACACCTCATGGAAAAAACAGACTTGTCTAGTGCTTATCGGCGGCTAAAAAGCCCCAATATCAAAACCAGAAAACGGGCACTGAAAATCATTCATGATTTCAAACGCAACAAAAAGAAAAGCAATTAAACAACAGCACCTATAGAAAGTAGGAAAACAAATGGCAGTTCCAGCAAGAAAAACGTCAAAAGCAAAGAAAAATAAACGTCGGACCCATTACAAAGTAGCGGGACCAGCAATTTCATTTGATGGTACAACAGGTACGTACAAACGCAGCCATCACGTGTCATTAAAAGAGTACAAAGCGCAACATCCCATTACAACGAAATAACCAATACGGTTGATCAATTAGAGAAAGCAGGATGAACATGCAAATCATCTATCCATCACTTATCGAAGAAGCCTATTACCATAGTAAGAAGTTTAATCCAGCCATTACGAAGGAAGAAATCTATCGCCATTTTTACGAAGCTGGCTTGATCCAAGAAAACGGCGAGCCGACTGAAGCTGCGTTATCTGAAGGATATGTGAAAGATTATACCGAAGATTGGGACCTTGATTTTGCGGCATTTTTGACGATATATCCTGTTTTTAAACAATTTGATCCCAAGCATTTCAAAAAAATCGATCACTTTTGGGAAATGGATTTGACCCTGCAAGAGCGCATTCTAGATCAATGGGAACATGAAGTATTCACAGAAGAAGAAGCAATCGATTTAATGGCTTTCTTTGAGGACCGCCTTTCATCGGAGGCCTCTTAACGTGAAGAGGCAAAGGCGTGTTGTATGAAACAGACACTTCAAGGATTCTTCCGTTTGCTGAAGCCGTATGATTATCTGATCATCTTGGTGTTGATCATAGGCTCATTTTTGCCGATCATCTTATTTCAATCCCACGCACAAAGTCAAACTGGCGCTCGTTATGCGATTATCCGCATCAATGGAAAAGAAGTCGATCGTTTTGATTTAGACAAACAAGCATCATTAGAAAAAACCTATTATCCCGCGGAAGGCCAATACAACATCATTGAGATCGACAATGGTCGCATCCGTGTCAAAGAGGACAATAGCCCCGATCAGATTGCCGTTAAAACCGGCTGGATCGCAAAGAATGGACAAACAAGTATTTGCTTGCCGCATAAATTGGTGATCGAGATCAAGCAATCTGGTGCAGAGGATTATTTCATATATTAATCTGCCGATCTTACCGACAGTTTATTAAAAAAATTATATAGATTGAAGGAACAAACCAATGAAAAAATTTACATCTGTTGCACTGCTTTTATTTTCAACTAGCTTATTTGCTGCTTGCGGCACACATGATACAGCTTCATCATCTGACAGCACGACAAGTGATGACGGCATCGATGTCGTGACAACGTTCTATCCCATGTATGAATTTACCAAAGCGGTCGTAGGTGACGAAGGGGACGTTAAATTATTGATCCCTGCTGGAAACGAACCTCATGAATACGAACCAAGTGCGCAAGATATGACAAAAATCAGTGATGCCGATGTGTTTGTATACAATAGCGATGCGTTAGAAAAATGGGCAGCCAACGGATTAGATACAGTAGATACAGATAAGACAAAAGTGATCCAAGCAGCTGAAGGTATCACATTAGCTGAAAGTGATGCCAATAGTGAAGAAGCTGGCGAACTTGATCCCCATGTTTGGTTAGATCCTGTTTTGGCTGAACAAGAAGTTGAAACGATCGCAGCAGGTTTAGAAGATAAATTTCCAGATAAAGCAGAAACATTTGAAAAAAATGCGGATGCCTATATTGCTAAATTGGCAGATTTGGACCAAGAATACCAAGATGCCTTCAAAGATGCAACACAACGGTCATTCGTTACCCAACATGCTGCTTTTGGCTACTTAGCGAAAGAGTATGACTTGACCCAAGAAGCCATTTCAGGAATTTCTCCTGAAGAAGAACCAAGTGCTGCACGATTGGCTGAATTAAAAACATTCGTTGAAGACAACAACTTATCGATCATTTATTTTGAAGAAACAGCTTCTTCTAAAGTGGCCGAAGCATTGGCAGACGAAACAGGTGTTTCAACTGAAGTATTGAGCCCAATCGAAGGTATCACACAATCCGATATCGACAATGGTGTCACATATCTATCTATTATGGAAGATAACTTGAAGAGTTTAGAGAAAACAGTGAAATAATGAAACTGGCAACAGCTGCAGAAAATGACGATTTCTGCAGCTGTCTTTTGCGATCAAGTTGTTTTTACCGCCCATTCTCCGTCTGCCGATAATCACTGGGGGAAAGCCCGACTTTACTTTTAAACAAACGACTGAAATAAGCGGTATTATCGATACCGATCGCCATCGAGATTTCTTTAATCGACATTTTTGAATAGCGCAGCAGATCTTTGGCATATGAAATACGCTTGCTGATCTGATAATCGATCGGCGGTGCACCGATATATTTTGAAAACGCTTTGACCAACTGATACTTATTGCGATGGAACGTTTCTTCTAATCGTTCCAACGTGATTGGCTGACGGAATTCATCGTCGATCAATGCCCGCATCGCCAAAACATAATCAGGAATATCCGTAGAAGAAAAGTCTTGCCGGTATTTTTGCAGCAAAAGCTCATTCAACAATTGATGGATAAAAATAGAACTTTGAAACGCCGTTTTTGCATTCGGCTCTTGTTGCAGCATCAGTAAATCTTGAATTATCAGATGGATTGGGTTTTGTACCAATCCTTTTTGTGTTGTCCGAAAGGTATTGCTGCCATTTTTGATAAACTCCTCATAAAATGCGCGGCTATTGCTGCCATAAATATGGATCCAATCCATTTCCCATGGTTCATGGCTGATCGTTTTGTAGTGCTGATATTCTTTGCAATCTATAAAAAAAACATCGCCAGCTTCGATTATGGTGCGCTTGCCTTGATAAAACAATTCACCTTTTCCTGAAAGCGTGAATTTGATTAGATAAGAAGGTAAGTTTTCCCGTTCGGTAAAATATGGTTTAGACGCTTTAAAATACCCAATCTCTTGAATATAGTAAAAAAGTTCTCGCTCTTTTTTTGTAGAAGTATTGATATACCGCAATGAATCTGTTGACCAAGAATGATTCGCTTTTTCCCAATAATCCATTTGATTCTCCTTTCGCCAAAATAGTATAAGACTTTATCAAAATTGTGTGATGTAAATCCCTTTTTGTCAAGCTAAAATTGGCTTATCAAGAATAAATGAAGCGATTGTAATCGTTTTAGTGTTAAGCAAAATAATGAAAGGTGGAGGCACATGGATACATTTATCGCCATTGATATTGGGGCGTCAAGCGGTCGCTTGATGATGAGTCAATGGAACAACCAACGATTATCATTAACAGAGATCCATCGTTTTAAGAATCGTTTTCGCCATCAGAATGGCTTTGACCGTTGGCAGATCGATTATCTGATCAAAGAAATACTGTTAGGTCTAGTGAAAGTCAAACAGGCAGGCATTGATACTTGTCACGTCGGCATCGATACCTGGGCCGTAGATTATTGCTTGGTGGACGAAAATGGAACCCGGTTAGGCGACCCAGTGGCCTATCGTGACAAACGCACCAATCAGGTCATCGAGCGCTTCGGGCAAACCTATTCACTGCAAACATTGTATGAAAAAACAGGCATCCAGTTGCAGCCTTTCAATACGATTTTTCAGTTATATGTTGAAGAGAAACAACTGTTGGCAGCAGCGGATAAGCTCCTGCTGATCCCTGATTATCTAGGTTATGTGTTTACTGGCAACATGGTCACGGAAAAGACCAATGCCTCTACGATGCAATTGTTGAATGCCACTACCCAAACGTGGGATCCGGATTTGTTGGCGGCGATTGGTGTGAATGAAGCGTTGTTTGCGCCTTTGGTTGACGCCGGTACCGTCTTAGGTGCTTTAAATCAGGCACATTTCCCAACGTATGATTTGCCTGATACAACATTTATTACAATCGCTAGTCATGATACAGCATCGGCCATTCTTGGCACACCCGGCAACGGCACGGATTGGGGCTATATCAGCAGCGGCACGTGGTCTTTGCTGGGCATTGAAACGACAGTCCCGACCATTTCTGCAGCAGCATTTGATGAAAATTACACCAATGAATGGGGCGCGCATAACACCATTCGGTTCCTCAAAAATATTATGGGCATGTGGCTGATCCAAGAAGTGGCTCGACAACAAGAGAACCGCTATTCTTTTCCCGAATTAGCCGCAATGGCGGAGACAGAACCTGGATTTCAGCAGTTTATCGATGTCAATGATCCTCGCTTTTTGAATCCGGACAATATGATTGCAGCGTTGCAAGAGTATTGCCGTGAAACCAAGCAGAAAGTGCCAGAAACACCTGGGGAGATTGCACGATGTGTCTATGATAATTTGGCGCTTTGTTATGGTGATGAGTTGCAAAAGCTTGCAGCGCTGACGGGGACTGCAAACAAGTTGCAGACCCTTCATATCGTAGGCGGTGGGTCTAACAATGCGTTCTTGAATCAGCTGACAGCCAATGTTGCCCAATGTACCATCGAAGCCGGTCCAAGTGAAGCCACAGCAATCGGTAATCTTGTCCTGCAAATGATGACAGTTGGCCTATTTGACACACTGGAAGAAGCACGGATGGCCATTAAAGCATCATTTCCTTGTACCGTTTACCAACCAGAACCCATTGATCCCACGATAATGACGGAGTACCAATTCTTTCTTAAAGGAGCGCGACACCATGACAAACATCCAACAACGATATGACGAAGCCAAAGCCAAATACGCCAAGTTAGGTGTAGATACTGAGGCAGTATTAAAGAAATTAAATGAAGTGAAAATATCCATGCATGTCTGGCAAGGGGATGATGTGAAAGGTTTTTTGAGTGACGAGGAACTGTCTGGCGGTATCTCAGTCACTGGAAATTATCCTGGTGCGGCCACGACACCAGCTGAATTACGCCAAGATTTAGAAGCTGCTTATGCCATGATTCCCGGCAAACACAAATTAAACCTCCATGCAATCTATCTCGATACAGAAGAAGACGTTGATTTGGATCAATTGGAACCCAAGCATTTTGAAAAATGGGTTTCGTGGGCGAAGGAGCAAGGACTTGGGCTGGATTTCAACCCGACATTCTTCTCTCATCCAATGTTTAAAGATGGCTTTACATTGGCTTCTCCGGATGCATCGGTCCGTCAATTTTGGATCGAACATGGCAAGCGGGCCCGCAAGATAGCCGCTTATATGGGACAAGAAACGGGGCAAGTTTGTGTCAATAATTTTTGGGTTCCAGATGGCTATAAAGACAATCCAATCGATCGCTTCACGCCGAGAGAACGTTTGATGACGGCGTTAGATGAAATTTTTGCAGAAGAACTTCCAGCAGAATATACCCTCGATGCTGTTGAAAGTAAGTTATTTGGTTTAGGTGCAGAAGCCTATACAGTGGGGTCCCATGAATTTTATATGGGTTATGGTCTAACCCGAGATAAATTGATCTGTTTAGATGCCGGACATTTCCATCCCACAGAGGTGATTTCAAATAAATTGTCTTCATTGGCACTATTCAGTAAAGGCATTTTGTTGCACGTCAGTCGTCCGGTCCGTTGGGATAGTGACCATGTGGTGATCATGGATGATGAGCTGCAAGAAATTGGCCGTGAGCTGGTTCGTAACGATTTATTGGCCAAAACGCATATTGGATTAGATTTCTTTGATGCCACGATCAATCGTGTCGCAGCATGGGTCATTGGTACCCGCAACACCCAAAAAGCGTTGTTGAAAGCGATGCTTGAACCAAGTGATGAATTGAAGGAAATCGAGCTGTCAGGCGATTTCACGACAAGATTGGCCTTGACAGAAGAATTAAAAGATTATCCATTTGCAGATGTCTGGAATTACTATTGCGAAAGTCAAGGGGTTCCTGTGGGCTTAGATTGGTTGACCACCGTCAAAGAATATGAAGAAACGGTCTTACAAGAGAGAAAGTAGGAGAAGCATGAAAAAAATCGATATGTTACAAGCAAATTTTGTTCAAGAAATGATGGATACAACAGCGAATCTTTATCGATTAGGGTGGGATGAACGCAATGGCGGCAATATTTCCTATTTGCTGGAAGAAGAGGAAATACTGCCTTTTCTAGATCCGACGGTTGTCTTGCGGGAGATTCCTATGATCTTTGACGCCGGCGCTTTGGCAGGAAAGTATTTTATTGTGACAGGCTCTGGCAAATACTTCAAAAATGTCGCTGCACATCCAACTGAAAATCTGGGGGTCATTCGTGTCAAAGAGGACGGACGGACATTGGATTTGCTGTGGGGCTTAGAAAATGGTGCTGTACCAACGAGTGAATTACCTAGCCATTTTATGAGTCATATCGCACGACTATCTGTTGACCCGGATCATCGGATCGTGATGCACAATCATGCCTCTCATCTGTTAGCGATGAGTTTTACCCATCCATTGGAAGAGCGCAGCTTCACGCGGACGTTATGGCAAATGTGTACGGAATGTTTGGTTGTTTTTCCAGAAGGTGTTTCGATCATTCCTTGGATGGTCCCTGGCACCAATGACATCGGTGAAGCGACAGCCGCTAAAATGAAAGAAACCCGTTTGGTTCTTTGGCCTCAACATGGTATTTATGGCGCGGGCAACGACATGGATGAAGTGTTCGGTTTGATCGAAACGGCCGAGAAAGCAGCGGAAGTGTACACGTATGTCAAAGCGCAAGGTCCAATTCTGCAAACGATATCAGATGTGCAGCTGCAACAATTGGCAGATGCCTTTGGTGTCGTGCCACGATTAGGATATCTAAGTATTTGATACAACAAGACAATCATAGAAAAGGGTATCCCTTTTCTATTCAATATACTTGTGAAAAAACAAACAATAGGAGGCTATAACATGGTCAATAGAATGGTTTTAAATGAAACATCGTATTTTGGCAAAGGGGCAATCGAAGCAATCGTTCCAGAATTTCAGTCAAGAGGATTCAAGAAAGCAGCCGTCATCACGGATAAAGATTTGGTGCAATTCAAGGTGGCAACCAAAGTGACTGATTTCTTGGATCATGCCCACATTGACTATGCCTTGTATGATGGCATTGTGCCAAATCCAACGATCCAGAATGTGAAAGATGGTGTTGCATTTGTACAAGAGGTACAGGCTGATTGTATCATTGCAATCGGCGGCGGATCCCCTATTGATACCGCTAAAGCGATTGGCATCATCATCACTAACCCAGCCTTTGCCGATGTCATTAGTCTTGAAGGCGTTGCAGCTACCGAGCAACCATCATTGCCGATTTTTGCGATTCCTACGACATCAGGTACAGCAGCAGAAGTGACGATCAACTATGTCATTACAGATGAAGAAAACCACCGCAAATTCGTCTGTGTTGATCCCCATGATATTCCCATCGTCGCCTTTGTCGATAGTGATTTGATGATGGGTATGCCCAAAGCGTTAGCTGCTGCAACAGGGATGGATGCCATGACCCATGCAATCGAAGGGTTGATCACAAAAGGTGCGTGGGAAATGTCGGACATGCTGCATCTAAAGGCGATCGAAATCATTGGCCGCTCCTTGCGAAACTCCGTCAACGGGGACCAAGTGGGTCGAGAAGATATGGCATTAGGCCAATACATTGCCGGCATGGGCTTTTCAAATGTTGGATTAGGCTTAGTCCATGGAATGGCGCACCCATTATCGGCTTGGTACAACATTCCTCATGGCGTGGCGTGTGCCTCCTTGCTGCCAACTGTGATGAAATACAATAAAGACTTTACTGGAGAAAAATATCGCGAGATCGCTATCGCGTTAGGTATTGACCATGCAGCATCATTGTCAATAGAAGATGTACGAAAGGCAGCCTGTGATGCAATCGATCAGCTAAGCAAAGATGTGGGCATTCCTGCTACGATATCTGAGCTAGGTGTGAAAGCAGAAGATATTCCAGCGATTGCCCAAGACGCATTGAAAGATGTTTGTACCCCCGGCAATCCGCGGGATACGTCGTTGGAAGAGATCATTGAACTGTATCAGTCATTGATGTAGAAGAAACGTAGAAGACCTGTTGTGGAAGATGCAACAGGTCTTTTTGGTGTAAGTCAACGAAGTAGCGCCACTGATGGTCTATCGATCAATTGGAATCAATTCTCGTTAGATATGAAAAATAAATAGTAATTAGTCACCATATTTAGATAGTCAATGTCTTTATTATTGTGTATAATTCTCTTACTTTCACACAACGATAAAGATGTAAGCGCATCAGTTCTAAGGGTAAAAGGAGTAAGAGCGAAAATAAAGGTAAATGAGGAAGAGAGATGGACAAAAGACTACATTATCATTACGTGTTGTTGCAAGGAAGTTACTACGCGGTGGCGGCATGCTTTATTGGCTATATGGTGCCCGTTTTACAAAAACAAGGGTTTGATCATGCACAAATAGGGGTATTTTTAAGTATTCGTGCATTGTTCAGTGTTTTTTTTCAACCGTTGTTCGCTCAATTGATGGATCGCTTTGGCGCAAAGATTTCATTTAACCATTTGATAGCGGGAATGATTATGGTCAGCATGGCTGTAACAGGGCTGCAATTGCTGCAACCAGGTTTTTTGGGTACGTTGTTTTTATTTATTTTCTATGGGATTTTTACTTTCGGGATGGTTTCCTTTATTGATGCGATGTCGACGCTCTACTTCTTTCAGGGCAAACAGATCAATTATCCAGTTTCCCGCGGTGTCGGTTCGTTAAGCTATGCGGTCAGTGCAGTCTGTGTCGGTTTCCTTGTGCAGCCGCACACGATTTTGATTACACAGTTTTTGTTGTTTATTCCTTTATTGGCGGCGGTATTGATGATTGACTCGATCAAAGGGGTGGAGAGCAAAGATGAATATGCAGAGAAGATGATGTCGTTTGGCCAGTTGATAAAAGCGTATCCTATTTTCAAATTTTTCTTGGTGGCGATCATTGTTTCCTTTATTGGGAAAGAAATGGCGTCTAGTTTTCTGATCGATGTCTATCGCGCGGTAGGCGGTAGCAGCCGTTCATACGGTGTGGGCACGTTTATTCTCGCTGCCAGCGAAATTCCAGCGGCCATCTTGTTCACAAAACTTACGAATAAATTAGGCATTTATCGATTGATGCTTTTTTCTTTCTTTTTTGCTGGGTTACGTATTTTGTTGATCATGTTGGCACCGTCATTGGTCTTATTAAATATAGCGCAAGCCTTTCAAATGCTAGGTAATGGTTTATTCTGGGCGGGAAATGTCCAGTTCATACGTACGATTTTACCACCGCAGTATTCTGTCAAAGCGCAAGCCGCTGTGGGCGTTTGTTATTTGGGAATCGGCAGCGGTATTGGGAGCATACTGAGTGGATTGATTTTAGCACATACCAATCTGACAACATTATTGTCCATTGCCACAGGGTTGTCATTTTTAGGATTGGTCATTCTTTATTTGGGTAAAAAAAATCGACCGACGGATGTGTCGATCGTGATTGAGGAAGTATAGCACCAAAACACCCCCAAAAGGCAGCTATCATTCGCTGCCTTTTGGGGGTGTTATTCATGGATACATTCTCCTCGTAAAATACTTCAAAATCAGCGGAGAGAGCAAGGTACTTAACAAAACAACAACAACCAATGGTGAATAATACGCGTCATTGATCAATTGATTTTGTTGGCCAATCTGCAAAATAATCAAGGCCATTTCCCCTCGAGAAATCATCCCGGCGCCTACCATCCATGCACTTGGATTGGAAAAGGAAGCCAATTTTCCGCCGACAAAACCGCCCAATAATTTAGTGCCAATCGCAATCACAGTAAAGAGCAGAACAAAACCTGATTGTGTAAGGAGACTAGACAGATCCACGGATAAACCTACACTAACAAAGAAGACGGGAATAAATAGCGCATAACCGATGGCTTCAATATTGACCAACACTTCTTGTTTAACTTTGGTTTGACCCACAGCAATTCCGGCAAAGAAAGCACCAATCACTGAGGATAATCCGACAATATCGGCTAGATACGCCATTGAGAAACAAAGCACCAATGAAGCGATGATCACGGCAGCAGTGGTGGATAATTTTTCTGCAAATGAGAACAGCAATGGAGCCAACCATTTAACAATCAAAAAGATCAGTCCAAAGTATAATAGCTCCTCGAGGATCGTGAGCGGCAATGAAGAACTCTCAGTGCTTGCCCCCAGAAAAGAAAGACTTAAACTCAGCACCAATACCACCAAAATATCATCTACAACGGATGCCCCCAAAATCGTGGAACCTTCTTTGGTACTGACAACACCTAATTCCTTCAGCACTTCCACTGAGATACTCACCGAAGTCGCAGCCAACACGATCCCAAAAAAGAAACTCTCTGCATGGGATCCAGTGATGTGCCAACCTGCGAGCCAACTCAGACCCAAAGGCAGCATAATCCCCAAAACTGCCACATACATCCCCGGTTTGACATACCGTTTCAGTAAAGAGACATCACTTTCCATTCCAGCCAAAAACATCAGCAAAATGACACCAATCTCAGAAAAATCGGTCACCAGTATATCTGGATGCACCCAATTCAATCCGCCTGTGCCCAGAAGAATCCCTGCCAACAACTGACCGATTACGGCTGGAACCCCCAATCGTTTAGCGATTTGCGCAAACAAAGTAGTGGTGATCAGGATCAAACATACTATTCCTACAAAAGCCATTCAATCATTCCTTTTATCAAAATTGCCTATTCATTATAACACTTATTTGAGGAAAAAGTGTCCAGAAGAATGCCAATTATCAGGTATGAAGAAAGGAGCTGATAGCAGGGAACATGCTTATGTAAGTCGGTTGAGCCATGAAATCAATTTTTGATAACAAGCATCGGCTAACGGATTTGCTTGTCGGTCAAAGTCATGTTGCGCGTCCGACAGCCATTCTGTTTCTACCTGATCCAGCCGTGCAGCAAATGCTGTTGAAGTTTGGAAAGGCACGTCGGGATCGTCGGTGCAATGGGCCATAAAAGTTGGTGGCATGTCATTGACCTTCTGCAACTGCTGATCTAAAAGCTGCAACTCAGCGCGTTTGCCCAAATACGTATGCCAATTGCCAAACTGACGTGCGGATAGATAAAGAGGAAAACGGGCGGCCAAAGACCCTTCAGTGATGGGGGCTGCCTCGATTATTTGTTGGGCCTCGATCGGAGCAACTTTTGGCAATCGTTGATAATGAGCAGAAGGTGCTAAAAAAGTTGAACTCAAGACTTCTTGATAGCCATAAAAACGAATCAAGCCAATTTGTGATACGTGTGGAAAAGCTGCTGATAACAATGAAACCAAATAACCCCCCGCTGAGCGACCAAATAAAATGTAGTCTTTTTTTCCAAGCCCACTGTAGTGCCATCCGTCTTGCAAAAACCACTGAATGGCAGCCTGTGCGGACTGATAGATATCCACCAATGGAACCTCAGGCGCCAGGGGGTAATCAAAGGTAAATAAGCTATAGCCAGCCTCAAGCAGTGCTTGGCGATAGGCTGCCGGCAAATCATTGCGATGGCCATAGAGAAACCCACCACCGTGAAAATATAAGAGTGTGCCCCGCACTTTTTCGGGACGATAAAGGGTGGCTTTCAAAGGAAGCTGTGCACTATGACCATAAACAAACGTCTCCGTTGTTGTTTGTTCGATTATTTTCTCATTCATATCGGTTCCTACTTTCATTTCTTACGTTGCTTCCTATAGTATAGACAGTGTAAGGGGTTTATTTAACAACGTAATGGACAAAAAATACGATATATTTAGCACTATTGCACAATGAAAGCGTTTATTCTTATGCGTACAATAAAGGTATCAATTAAAGGAGGCACACCAAATGAGTTTAAAGAAAGAAACTGCCGCAATGATCGATGCATTATCAAATATAGGGGCTGATCCCACAGGCGGTATGACCCGGTTATTGTATACAGATTCATGGAAAGAAGCGCAATTATACGTTGAGAAACAATTACAAGACAATGGTTTGGCTACTCACTTTGATGCAGTCGGGAATTTATTTGGACGCTTAACGGGCAGCAAGTATCCTGATGAAACCATTTTGTCAGGTTCCCATATCGATACAGTCGTTAATGGAGGAACCTTAGATGGGCAATTTGGTGTAGCGGCTGCGGTGTTGGCAATCAAATATTTGAAAGAAACTTATGGCCAACCTTTGCGCTCATTAGAAGTGATTTCGATGGCAGAAGAAGAGGGCAGTCGTTTTCCAACTGTTTTTTGGGGCAGCAAGAACTTCGTGGGTGAAGCGCAGGCTGAGGATGTGCAAGCTGAGGATGTGCAAGACATTGCTGATTTTGAAGGCCGTCCCTTCGTAGAAGAAATGCACCGTCAAGGGTTCGATTTTCGTGATGCGAAAGAAGCTGTACGCAAAGATATTAAGGCTTTTGTCGAAATCCATATCGAACAAGGCAGCGTGTTGGAAAAAGAGCAATTGCAGATTGGCGTTGTCAACAATATTGCTGGTCAAAAACGTTACACTTTTGTGTTGAAAGGCCAAGCCAACCATGCAGGCACGACACCGATGGGGTATCGACACGATGCTGTATATGGGTTCGCGGATATATGCAAAACAGTCATTGATCGTGGATTGGCATTAGGCGATCCCTTAGTGGTCACTTTTGGCAAGGTGGAACCAAAACCAAATACGGTCAACGTTGTGCCGGGGGAAGTTTTGTTCACGATGGATTGTCGCCACACCGATGGACAAGTGTTAGATTCTTTTACAGCTGAAGCGGAATCGCTGATCAAAGAGATTGCTGAAGCCCATGGACTAACAGTTGAAATGGATCTTTGGATGGATGAGCGTCCAGTACCAATGGACGAAAATATTGTGACGATTATTGAAAAAGCAGTCAAAGCTTCAGGGAAGAATTATAAAGTCATGCATAGCGGTGCGGGCCATGACTCACAAATCATTGCGCCACATTTCCCAACTGCCATGTTGTTCGTCCCAAGTATTGACGGCATCAGCCATAATCCAGCAGAAGCTACCCATATCGATGATTTAACTGCGGGTGTCGAAGTCTTGGCAGCAGCACTGTATGAATTAGCATATCAAGAATAAACAATCAGAAAGCAGGAAAGTAAATGGGCTATAAAAATAACAATACCGGCTATCTAGAAGGACTTCTCCAATCTAGAGCCATTATCAAAAAAAACAATTATGCGATTTTGCCTCATGATGGGTTGGTCAACAATGTGATTCCCGGATTTGACCAATGTGACTGCTCGATTCTGGGCTCGCAAAAATTAGGTGCCAGCTTTGTCGATTATTTGATTTCATTCAAGAAGGATGGCGCCAATACAGTAGGATTTGGCGGACCTGGGATTGAAACATTTCTCTATGTGATCGATGGACATCTATCTGTGGGGGACGGACATGAGACCCATGATTTGCAGACTGGCGGTTATATGTATTTACCCGCTGGTGAAAAAATGTATATGAAAAATCTACAAGATGAGGCAACAGAAGTCTTTCTGTACAAAAAACGTTATCAGCCTATCGAAGGACATGAAGCATACAAAGTCACCGGCCATGTGTCTGACTTAACACCGATTCAATACGAGGGAATGGAAGATGTGTTGTTATGGGACTTTTTACCTAAAGACCTTGGTTTTGATATGAACATGCATATTTTATCCTTTGAACCGGGTGCCAGCCACGGATACATCGAGACCCATTACCAAGAACATGGTGCATATCTGCTTTCAGGTAAAGGCATGTATAACTTGGACAATCAATGGTTTCCAGTTGAAAAAGGTGACTATATCTTCATGAGTGCCTATGTGCAGCAAGCTGCTTATGGCGTTGGCCGGGATGAGCCGTTGTCTTATATTTATTCGAAAGATTGCAACCGCGATCCAGAAATTTGAGAGGGAGTAGAACAGTATGGCAGATACGGTGATTGTTCGGCCGCAAGAGCTGGAACAGTTGATTCAACAGAAATTAGCAGCAGCAGGTCTCACTGACCAACAAGCCAAAATCGTTGCCGAGCATTTGGTTTTTGCTGATGCTAGCGGCATTCATTCCCATGGGGCTGTCCGCGTTGATTATTATGCGGAACGTATTGCCAAGGGCGGAATGAATACACAACCAGAAATTACATTTGAAGAGACTGGACCAAGCAGCGGCATCGTCCATGGTCAAAATGGACCTGGACAGGTAGTTGTGTTGGAAGCGACAAAATATGCGATTGCGATGGCCAAAAAATCGGGGATCGCGGCTGTCGGGGTCAGTCAAACCAGTCATAGCGGAGCGCTGTCTTACTATGTAAAGAAAGCAGCACAAGAAGATTTGATTGCTTTGTCCATGTGTCAATCTGATTCAATGGTTGTCCCTTTTGGCGGCAAAGAGAATTACTTCGGCACCAACCCAATTGCCTTTGCTGCGCCACGCAAAGACGGTGAACCAGTCGTTTTTGATATGGCAACGACTGTCCAAGCGTGGGGCAAAATATTGGATGCCCGCTCAAAAAACAAAGAGATTCCTGATACTTGGGCCGTAGACGCTGACGGGCACCCTACTACCAATCCTCATCATGTCCATGGTTTGCTGCCGATTTCAGGGCCGAAAGGCTTCGGCTTGATGATGATGGTCGATATCTTGTCTGGTATGTTGTTGGGCTTGCCTTTCGGTAAACATGTGTCTTCGATGTACCAAGATTTGACCAAAGGAAGAGATCTAGGACAATTTATTTTGTTGATTGACCCGCAACGATTCACGGATCTGGACAATTTTAAAGCATCCGTCGATACAATGGTTCAAGAATTACACGAAACGCCGCCAGCAGATGGTTTTGAACAAGTCTATTACCCTGGCGAAATCAATCAGCTGCATTATGACAAGTATATGACTGAAGGGATTCCAATCGAAAAAAATATCTATGCCTATTTACAAAGCGATACGATTCATTTCAATCAATACTCCAGGGCTGATGCATTTGCCCAAACAGGATCAGGAAAGTGAGGAAACCCATGTTACACACAGTGATTCAAAAAAATAATTATCAAGATTCAATCGTTCTGATGTTGCTGACCAACCAATTATTGACGATTGAAGGAGTCAATAATGCATCCGTGATGATGGGAACACCAGCAAATAAAGATATTTTTAAAACGGGCGGCCTCTATACAGAAGAGATGACGGCAGCTACCTCAAATGATATGGTACTGGTTCTAGATATTGAAGACGATTCGATCGTTGACACGGTGATGACTGAAATCGACCGCTTTTTGAATGACCAGAACAAAACCAGTAAAGAAGAAGGTCTTGAAAGCGTCAAAACTTGGGAAAAAGCACTATCAGCTGGAGAAGATGCGGGTGTTGTGGTTCTTTCAGTACCTGGAACCATGGCAGCGAATGAAATTGAGACAGCATTGACTGCTGGCAAACATGTCTTTTGTTTTAGTGACAATGTTGCGTTGGCAGATGAAGTGCGCCTGAAACAATTGGCGCATCAAGAAGGCGTATTGTTAATGGGACCTGATTGCGGTACTGGCATCATCAATGGGATTCCAGTAGCGTTTACCAATGCGATCCGCAAAGGAAAAATCGGCGTAGTTGGTGCATCAGGTACAGGCATCCAAGAAGTGACCACGATCATCCATAAATTAGGGGAAGGTGTCACGCAAGCCATTGGTACTGGCGGTCGTGATTTACATGAAGCCGTTGGCGGCATCACGATGAAAGACAGTATCGTAGCTTTGGAAAATGATCCAGATACCGAAGTGATCGTTGTCATCTCAAAACCACCGGCGCCTATCGTACGTGATCAAGTGTTGGCATTGCTGAGAAACGGCAGCAAACCGGCAGTCACGATTTTCTTAGGGGAAGCGCCAACTGATCACGAAGAAAACCTATATCGGGCTTACACATTAGAAGAGGCTGCCCAATTAGCAGTTCAATTGCTGCGTCATGAAAAAGTCCAGTTGACAGAAGATGACAATGTGGGAAATACAGTTACTTTTTCAGCAGAACAACAGCAGATCAAAGGCTTTTATTCTGGTGGCACCTTGGCTTATGAAGCAGCGATGTTGATTGAAGCCGGTTTAGGTTTGTCGGCAGCAGATGGCCATAAAGATGGATTTATCTTGAAAGCGGATGGGCATGAAATCATTGATTTAGGCGATGACATCTATACACAGGGAAAACCCCACCCAATGATCGATCTAACCAAGCGCAAAGAAATGCTGCGTCAAGCTGGGGCCGATCCTAAGACCGCAATCATTTTGTTGGATATCGTACTAGGCTATGGCGCTCATCAAGATATGGCCGGTGAACTGGCACCTACGATCAAAGACTTGAAAGCACAAGCACAATCCTCAGGACGAGAGTTGGCAATTATCGCGACTATCGTAGGTACTGACTTGGATCCGCAAGATGCCAAAGCACAAGCAACGATCTTGGAAGAGGCTGGTGCCATCTTGTGTCAAAGCAATGCCCAAGCTGTTAAAAAAGCCTTGGATTTACTGGGGCATCCATTGTCACCAATCACTAGAAATTTATTGAAAACAGAAAATGATCATCACGCATTGCGGCAACCTTCAGCACAAATAATGGCGCTATTGCACAATGACACCTTTATCAATGTAGGACTGCGCAGTTTTGGTGAAGCCATTCGTGCGCACCATGGGACAGTCATCCAGTATGATTGGCAACCTATCGCAGGGGGCAATGTAACGTTGCAAAAAGCGTTGCGTTTCTTGAATCAAGTGTCATTAAAAGAGTAGGAGGAATTCGTTTGTATCAAACAATTGAAGAAGCAAATCAAGCAGTTATCGCAAAAATCGTTGCAGGATCGCCATTCTTAGTGGATGTCGTGCCTGCGGTCAGCGTCATTCCAGAACTGGCAGAAGGAAAAGTCTTGCTGCACGCGGGACCGCCGATCCGTTATGACCAATTGATCGATCCAATCCAAGGTGCCTGTGTAGGTGCGGCTTTGTTTGAAGGATGGGGCGAAACAGAAGCCGACGTTCGTCACTTGTTAGAAAATGGCGAAGTGACGTTGGTTCCTTGTCATCATGTGAACGCGGTAGGGCCTATGGGAGGGATCACTTCTGCCCATATGCCAGTCTTGGTAGTAGAAAATACCACAGGTGGCAACCGTGCTTATTGTACGATGAATGAAGGGATTGGTGCTGTATTAAGGTTTGGCGCCTATTCACAAGAAGTCATCGATCGCTTGCATTGGATGAAAAACACGTTAGCACCTGTATTAAGTGCCGCTTTAAAAACCAAATCCGAAGGCATGAATGTCAATGTATTGGTTGCCAAGGCAATTGCTATGGGAGATGAATTTCATCAACGCAATATTGCAGCATCCTTGGCCTTCTTGAAAGAAGTTGCGCCGTCAATCGTAGCGTTGGAAGGGTTTGATGAAGAAAAATTGGCAGTCATCCAATTTTTGGCTGATACGGATCAGTTTTTCTTGAATATCATGATGGCATCGGCAAAAGCCGTATTAGATGGTGCCCGCAGTATTGAAGCTGGAACGGTCGTCACCGCGATGTGCCGCAATGGTCATGAGTTTGGCATTAGGATTGCTGGTATGGGGGATGAATGGTTCACGGGTCCTGTGAATACGCCAAAAGGGCTGTACTTTTCAGGTTTTAGTGAAGCAGATGCTTCGCCTGATATGGGAGATAGTGCGATCACAGAAACCTTTGGTGTCGGCGGCATGGCTATGATTGCAGCACCAGCTGTAACACGCTTTGTCGGATCAGGCGGGTTTCATGATGCGTTGAAAACCAGCAATGACATGATGGAGATCTGTATTGATACAAATCCTAATTTCCCAGTACCAACATGGGACTTCCAAGGTATCTGCTTAGGCATCGACGCCCGCAAAGTGGTTGAAACAGGCATCTTGCCAGTCATCAACACAGGCATTGCCAATAAGCAAGCTGGAAGAGGTCAAATTGGTGCGGGAACGGTAACCCCACCGATCGGCTGTTTTGAGAAGGCTGTCTTAGCCTATGCAAAAAAATTAGGTTTTTCTGAAGAATAGCCAAGAAAGCCTTACTAAGGAGGAAAGAAAATGCTGCAGGCAAAAAGTATCGATCAGCAGTTATTTGCGCAGCCCTATGTCAATGGGCACTGGCGCGTGCATAGCATGTTCAAAAAGAGTCTGAATCTGCAAGCGCAGCGCAACAAGGAATTGGTCATGGTGACCTATCAAGATGCCAAAGTACCCCATGGCATCACTGTTTCTCAGAGAGACTATGAACAGCTGACAGCACAGTTGACGATCGATACGTCAATTATGATCCAACAACGGGTCCTGTATTTTCCGCAAGCAGCACTTTCTTTCCAACACGCCAATAGCTATGAAACGACTTGGTCTACCAATGGAGGCGACTTTGAACGAGAGCATCTATTTTCAGTAATCAAACAAGTAACACAAGAAACGGGCTTTCAAGAAGCTTTACAGCAAGTATTCATTAGTCAGCATACGTATTATCAAGCAATCGATGCCCTGCGCGATGACTCATTCTGCGCACAGCAACAAGCAATCGACTATCTGATTGGCCGAGGTGTCGGCTTGACACCGACGGGAGATGATATGTTGGTGGGGTATTTATTGGCATGCTGTTTCACCAATCAGCAAAATCAGCGTTTACTTACCTATTTGAAGCACACATTGATCACCGTAGATGATTTGACCACGGATGTCAGTCGGCATTATTTACTACAAGCGATTGCTGGCAATTTTAGTCAGACTTACACAAACATCGGCTGGTGTCGGGATCAGCAGACCGCAAAGAACGTGATCCAAACGATCCTTGCAATCGGACATACCTCGGGGGTTGATTTTTTGGCTGGGTTTATCCGAAGTTTGTTGCAGGACAATCAATGAAAAGTGAGGGATATATTATGGCAAAGCGAGTTGTGATCGCCTTAGGGGGCAATGCAATTTTAAAACCGAATCAAGAAGCAACAGTAGAAACACAATTGGCGAATATCCAATTAAGTGCAGATCAAATCGCCAAAATTGAGCAGTTGGATCATCAAATCGTGGTCACCCACGGGAATGGGCCTCAGGTAGGAAATATTTTGCGGCAAAATGAAGAAGCCAAAGCGGTCGTTCCGCCTTTTCCTTTGGATGTCTGCAATGCTGAAACCCAAGGCTTTATTGGCTATCTGATGGAGCAAAGTATCAAGAATAAAATTGAACAAGAAGCATTGACGAGTAATGTGGTGACCTTGCTGACACAAGTGGAAGTCAGTCCTGATGATCCAGCATTTCAAAAACCAACCAAGCCGATTGGGTTGTTTTATACCGCAGAAGAAGCCGAGACGATGGCCAAAGAAAAGCAGTGGGTGATGGAAGAAGATGCAGGACGCGGCTATCGCAGAGTCGTACCATCACCACAACCATTAACGATCCATGGTGTGGAAGCAATGGTCCATTTGCTGAATCAAAATACCATTGTGATTGCCGGTGGTGGCGGGGGGATTCCAGTTGTCAAACAACAACATGGCTTACATGGAATCGAGGCGGTCATCGATAAAGATCGGACAGGCAAAAAGTTGGCTGAACAAGTCGATGCCGATGTCTTTATGATGCTGACGGATGTAAGCAATGTCTACATTCATTACGGCACTCCCCAACAGCAGAAATTGACTGGGCTTTCTGTCGATGAAGCACAAGGCTATTATGATGCAGGCCATTTTGCTGAAGGTAGTATGGGACCTAAGATGGAAGCGGCGATTGCTTTTGCAAAACAAGGCAAAACGGCTATCATCTGCTCCTTAGAAGAAGCTGACCAAGCGTTGCTTGGCCAGGCAGGTACGCGGATTGCTGGCTGATGATTGCAGCAACTCAGGCGTAACCTTCTTCGGATAACGTCAATGCCAAACGTAAATCAAGACTGACTGCCGGATCATGAACATTCTTGCCTAATAATTTTTGGCACTGTTCGATCCGGTATTTGATCGTATTGCGGTGGACAAAGAGTGCTTTGGCTGTGCGAGTGATCTCACATTGAAAATCGAGATAGCAAGCCAATGTTTTTCTTAATTCAATCAAATTGTCTTCAGTTGGGAAGGCCAATTCATTGAGAATCGTACGACAAAAATAGTGAATATCTTCTGGACTCATTTTTTCGAATAAACTGCGCATCCCTTTTTGATGATAAAAGGAGACTGGAGAAGTATGCAGCTGTCCTTTGCGTTCTTCGTAGGCTGATTTTGCTTCAATGAAGGAGCTGGCGATGTCGTCAATACTTTCATAAACGCTGCCAACACCAAAGGTCATATCAAAAGGCAAGCATTCAGCTAAAGCATTGGCTGTTTCAATCAAGTAGTCTGCCAGTCCATCACATTTATGTTGCGTCAAAATCGCAAAATGGTTGGTATCCTTGATGTGGAAAAGGCAAACATCTTTGATTCGGTGGGGAAGTTGTGCGCTAAACCAAGTGTAAGCCAAGGCACTTTCCTCTTGTTGGTATTTGAGTTTTTCTTGGGTATGCCGCCTAGGTTGACACACCCCGTAAATCACTCGATAATGGCGCGCTTTGACAAGTCCGTGCCCTTTACCAAGTTCTAACCATTCTTTGGGCTGCTGCTTGGTGGATTGCTGGTATTCGATCATTCTGGTCCAAAAATCACTTTTGATGTCTTCTAGCGATTCTTGGATTTTTTGGTTTTTATACAACATGAAAGACAAGACCAATGCAGCTTGTTCAAGGGCAAATTCTGATACTGGATAAGGAATGGCTTCGGGATTCAATATCACCAAATAATAAGGAAAGTATGTCGATGTTTCGATCGCATAATAAGAAATCTGAGACGTTTTTTCCTGCAGATCGGTGATGGGGATCACGCCGCTTTTTTCACCGCTGAAGACACCTTTGGTCTGCGTCAGTTGATGGACATAGTATTCTGCTGGTTTCGACATACGAGTGAAATGCTTTGAATGGGCGATGACTTTTTTGAATGGATTCAATAGAATGATCGGTGTATTGACCATTTGCCCAAAATCTGCAATAAAACGAGCAATACTCACATCTTTCATGAGTGAAGCGGAAAATCGTTTTTGGATATCGAGGGCATAACTTAATTGTTCTGTTTTGGTATGCCAAATCAAGTTCAGCAATTGATGCATCAAGCGACCCAATGGCATTGTCGCAGGTACCTCGATCAATGGAAATTTCCGTGCGGCAGCATAGGCGATGACTTCCGGATCGATGTCGTTCAGAAATCGGCCGATTTTGATCCCAAGTCCGGCCGCATTTTTGGCTATCAGCGTATCGATCAATCCACAAAGGTCTTGCTGTTTGTGTTGATAGACCATGGCGGTAGTCAAAATAAACGTATCTTCAGGAATATAATGGGCAATATCTGGTGTTTCGGTGATTTCAATACTATCAACGACCCGTTGCGCTGTATTGGCAGGTGTTAATAGTGTTAAATCGGAGAAGCGTGGGACAGCAAGTACATCAGTGAGTGTTTTCATTAAAAATCTCCCTTTAGTATATTGAACAGATTGAACAAAAAATAGCTTATTGTTAGCCCAATTGTACAACATCCGTGGAAGCGTTGACAAGTTGCGGCTAGACACAAAATTTAAATTGAAATGAGGCGAAACGATGTTTAATGAATTAGCAATACCCCAAAGAACCATCATGACTCCTGGTCCCGTAGAAGCACATCCAGCCGTGTTGCAAGCAATGACGCGGCGCATATTGGGTCAATTTGATCCAGCGTTTTTAACGATCATGGATGAAGTCAAAGAAATGATCAAGCAACCTTTTGGCACAACCAACAAAGAAGCATTTGCCATTGATGGTACCTCCAGATCAGGATTAGAAGCGGCTTTGATTGCATTGATTGAACCAGGCGATAAGGTTCTGATCCCAGCCTATGGGCGCTTTGCGTATTTATTGGGGGAAATTTGCGAACGGGCACGAGCGGAAGTCCGCTATCTTGAAAAAGAGTGGACAGCGCCTTTTGCGCCAGATGCCGTGATTGCGGAAATTGACGCATTCAATCCCAAAATCGTAGCGATGGTCCATGGAGAAACGGCGAACGGGCAAATGCAGCCATTGGCTGAAATCGGTCAATACTGTCGCGCCAACAACATATTTTTTGTGGTCGATATGGTGGCGACGTATGGCGGTGTGCCTTTAGCAGTGGATGAGTGGTGTGTCGATATTGCCATCGCTGGGACCCAAAAATGTTTGAGTGTGCCATCAGGCCTCGCTTTGGTGACGTATAATGATCGAGTGGAAGACGTGTTGGACGCTCGTTACCAAAAAGAGCTAGGCTTAAGCAAAACAGACCGCAATGAGCGGCACATTGCCAGCAACTATTTGGATCTCAGTCAGTTGCAGCGCTATTGGAACCAAGAACGCATCAATCATCATACAGAAGCAACGAGTATGATCTATGCCTTGCATGAAGGGTTGAGAGTTTTATTGCAAGAGGGCTTGTCTGAGGTCTATCACCGCCACGCTAGGAACGAAGGGGCATTGATTGCAGGGCTCAAAGCCATGGGCTTGAACTTGTATGGTGCAGCGGATACGAAGATGCCCACTGTCACACCAGTCTTTATCCCAGAAGGTATTGATGGAGAAGCGGTTCGGAACATGCTGCTTGACGATTTTGGCGTGGAGATTGCAAGTTCGTTCGGTGATTTAAAAGGCAAAATATGGCGGATCGGCAATATGGGGTATAGCAGCCGCAAAGAAAATATACTGCATGTTTTAGCAGCGCTAGAAGGTGCCTTGTTGTATCATCAAGCACCGATTCAATCAGGGCAAGCTGTACCGGCGGCATTGCGCTTTTATCAAAATAACATATAGTTTGGCACTTATGCACAAGGATAATTTGTCCTTTGTGAAAAATGACAATGAATTATTTTCGTCTAAAATGTAAAATAACAGTATATTGAAGCGCTTACTAAATGTTTGGTGCACAAACTTATAGGCGTATATGTTGGAGGGAAAAAAATGGAAATCAATAAAGAACGCGGTGGTTTTGCTTATTGGAAACAAATCATTATTCTTTTATGTTCAGGGTGGGTCACGATTTGGATCTATCGTTCGGCATTATCCCCAATCTATCCGCAAATCAATGATTCTCTTGGGGGCAATATCTCGGACACAGCATTAGGGTCGATTGCCAGCTTCTATTTCCTAGGATATGTGATCATGCAGATTCCGGCAGGATTTTTGGTGGATAAAATTGGGAAGAAAAAAGTCTTGATCCCAGGATTTATCGTCTTTGCGATTGCTGCTTTCTTGATTTCGCAAGCAGCGTCGATCACCATGATTTATACCGGTAGTTTTCTAGCAGGGATAGGGTGCGGTTCTTTCTATGGCTCAGCCTATTCCTTAACGTCGCAAAATATTCCGAAGGACAAGAAAAGTTTTTCAACGGCGATCGTTAACAGCGGTTCTGCGGTAGGGTCAGGATTTGGGATGATTTTGTCTAGTTTTTTAGTCATTCAAATGAACTTGCCATGGCAAACGATGATGTATCTTTCGACATTCTTGATCATCTGTATGACCGTTGCTTTTGCCCTAGTGATCCGCAGCAATAAAGATGATGTTGCGTTTCAAGTAAATGAAGCACGTGCAGAAGAAGAAATCGGGGAAAAGCCGAAAGAGAATGTGTCTTTATCAACGTTGTTCTCATTAAAAATGCTCTTTACCTATGTGTTGTATTTTGCGACGTGCTATGCGTATTACATGACCGTGACATGGCTGCCGAACTTCTTAGGCACAGAGCGCGGGTTTCAAGGTGTAGCGATTGGGTTTTCTTCATCATTGGTGGCCTTCGCTTCGATTCCTGGTGCATTGCTGTTTAGCCGACTGGCAGATAAATATATGCATAAAAAAGTAACGTTTATCGTTGTGTTGGAACTCTTGGCCGCGTTGATGCTCTTGGTCACTGTGCAAGCATCGAATGCAACGTTCTTAATGATTGCGTTGATCATGTATGGCTTCTTAGGAAAATTGGCAGTTGAACCAATCATTATTTCTTGGTTGGGTGAAAATGCACCAAGTGTTGGTGTAGGTACAACTTTGGGGGTCTTCAACTTTTTCGGTATGATGTCTTCAGTCATTGCGCCGACATTGACAGGCTCGATTTCTGATGCCACGGGATCGAAGGTCATGGGCTTTTATATCGCAATTATTTTATTGGCCATCGGATCAATCTTATTCTTAACAGTCAATGCAAAGAAAAAAGTCAACTAAAAAAGTGAGGCGCTGCAAATGAAAACTGCCATCAAACTCAGTCTGACTAACCAGATCATGATCGCCACTATTCTAGGTATTCTCTGCGGTTTTGTATTTCAAGGTGCAGTCAGCGATCTGAAAATCATCGGTGAATTGTTCTTGCGTCTTATACAAATGTCAGTGGTCGTCTTGATCATGGGGGCTGTTATTGAAGCCGTGGGTGGATTAGAGGCGAAAGAATTAGGCAAGATTGGGATCAAAGTCTTTCTTTGGTTTGTTGGTTCGACTATTCTAGCAGCTGTTGTGGGGATTGTATTTGGATTTCTCTTTCAGCCAGGTGCGGGCATTGAACATACATCCGCAGCCACAGAAGCCATTTCGATTGGCAGTACAAGGTTAGAAGATGTCTTGCTGAATTTTATTCCCAGCAACATTATAGAAGCGATGTCACAGGGAAACATGATTCAAGTCATTGTTTTTTCACTGCTGTTTGGTCTCGCACTTAGTTTGATCAAGGATGAGAAGAACAACCACGTTATTCTCGAGTGGATCATTGCTTTCAACAATGTCATTCTGAAAATGGTCACTCTGATCATGAAAGCCGCACCAATTGGTATATTCTGCCTGATTGCTTCGGTCGTAGGAGAGTCCGGTGTTCAAGTTCTTGGGACATTGATTCGTTTCTTGCTGACATTAGGCAGTGCCTCACTGTTATTTCTGGCAGCATGGCTCGTGGTTACTGCCTGCTATTGCAAAGTCAATTTATGGCGTTTGATGAAAAATATGTGGCGGATGTCCGTCGTATCCTTTACCACCACCTCCTCTGCCGTGTCATTGCCGATTTTGATTGAAGACAGTCGGGAAAAATTAGGCATCAGCGACCGAATCGCCAAATTGGTTTTGCCTCTCGGAATGAGTTTGAACAGCAATGGGTTAGCAATGTTCTTATCCCTCTCTGTCATGACATTTGCCCAATATTATTCGATTGAGTTGGGGACAGGAGACCTGGTTCAGATCGTCCTCTTGTCTACGCTGGCGTGTATGGGGACGATTGTTGTTCCTGGCGGCGGGTTAGTCACACTGGCGACTGTGATGCCAATGTTAGGACTGCCCACTGAAAGTATTGCCTTGTTGGCAGGTATTGATTGGTTTTCTGGGATGTTTCGTACGTTGTTGAATGTGGATCCTGATGTGACCGTCGCGCTGATTATTGCCCACGATGAAAAAGAATTGGATCACGACATCTTCAATGGCACAAAGCATGTGACGAAAACAGCCGAATAAAAAAGTGAGAAAAAGGGCAGCCGATGCTGCCCTTTTTTGCATGATTTGTTTAGTTTTCTTAATCTATCAAGAGAAGTATTATGAGAAAGGTCACGCTGTTTTATACTATTTTTATTGAAAACAGAAGGTGGATGTTTCATGAAAGAAAGAAAAACAGTGGTGATCCGCATCGCATTGGCCATCGCTTTGACATTGGTGGTGATCGGTTTAGTGGTATGGTTCGTACTTGGCTTTTCCCTCGGTCGATTTGTCGGAGATCATACGGAAGCGACTGCGACCAGTCAAACAAGTCAAACGACGATCAAAGAACAAAATGTGGATTATTTCAACCAATTTTTACCCTTTGAAAGTGAGTATTCTTATGAGCCTAGTATGGAAGGGGCCAATTTGTTTTATGACTTGATGCGTTATTTCTCATCTGAAAAAGTGACAGATGATGTACGAATCGAATCATATAGTGTCACGGGGGCAGCCTATGAAGAGGGGGTCTTGACCGTTACATTTACTGTGTGGCCTGAAACGATCAATCGGGATCAAATGGTTGCATACTGGGGGAAGGTCGCTGATGATGGTTCTGTCCGAGACATTTGTTGGCAAGTAACAATCGATACAACCAGTCAGGGCGATACGGCAATCACAAAAGTCGCGACAGGAGATGCAAGTCTCATCACAGAAGATAACAATCAAATAACAGTTGATGAGAACAGCAATCAAACAATTGACTACAAAACAGAAGTTGGCAAAGATCAACTCAAATTGACCTATGATGGCTGGAAAAATCAAGTGATTCTTCCGTATGCATTGTCAGATTTTTTTGGTGGGGAGTATAGTGGCGACAAACAGTCGTTGATTGACCAAAGTTATGTGTTGACACCTGATCAAACCGGCTTTATCCGAACCGCTTATGCCACTGATGACAGTGCGAGAGAAACGGTCTATTATACGTATACCGATGACCAAGGAAGCAGCTGGCATGATGTTGTTTTGGAAAAAGACGCGGCAGCGATCCGTTACCGCAAAGTGGCATTCGGGGACGATGGATTTGGTTATATCTTTTTGTCTGGAGGCAGAGTGATGAGTCTGGAAGGCTATCTTTCTTATATCACGACAGACGGGGGCAAAACATGGACTGAACATCAAGTCGTCGAAGGGGTCAGCAGCTTGTTGACAGATGCCTGCTATCTAAATGAAACGTTAGGCTTCATGAGTTTAGGCGGTGTGACACCTTCTGAGCCAAATCTTTATGTGACAACAGATGGCGGCAATACGTGGTTGCAATCATCTTTTACTATGCCAGATGATTTGAAAAAAGTCTTTGTTGTCGCTGAAGCGCCATACGAAGAAGATGGCGCGTTAAAGGTAAAAGTCAACCAAGGTTCATTGGGGGATTATAAAGGCGGCAACGTCAAAGGTATTTTTATCTCAGAGGATCAAGGATTGACTTGGACATTTGAGAAAGAAGAAGCGGAGGAAACGTCAGAAGCGGGATAATTTCTTAAGTTTCATGTAACTCATTGTGCCAAGCCGCAGAAATGATTCTTGGCGATTGCAACAAATGAAGAATATGATAGACTAGAGCTAATACGCAAATAAGCAATTTATCAAACAAGAGCGAGGGATTTAACGTGGCAGCAAACCAAGTGATCTTGGTCGGGAAAATCGCTGAAATGACATCAGTGACCAATCAAGACGCAACAGGGATTCGTTTCATATTAATGGTCAAAAGCAATTGGCAATCGGCAGCTGAAGCAGAATCATTTGAATGTGTGATCTATGGCAAACCAGCAGAAACGTTCAAGCAATATACCCAAATCGATGCAACGATCAAAGTCACAGGGCATTTACATAGTTGTCCGCATCAGACAGAAGATGGTCAGCGATTTTGTGGCGCAGAAGTGATTGCAGACAGTTTTCAGCTGTTGGAACGACCTGAACCAGTCATAATGAATCTATCAGAAAACCGGAGCCAGCAAGAGGCTGTGAACAAAAAACAAAATCAAGAACACGACCCTTTCAGAAATCAAGTGTTGGAATTTTTGAAAGACAATCGATTCGTCTAGAAAAAAACGTTACTGTCTGTGCGCCCCAATGCGTCAGATTTTAACGTTTTTTCGTTTATGCGGTTATTGCCGTTTTTCGAAACGATTGATCGCGCTTGATTTGGGAGCGAGCGTCGTCGATTCTGCCGGGCCATTTGAGGAGGCATATCTTTCTCGATTATCTGGATCAATAGTCGCGGGGTCTGTTAAAACGAGTATTTCGCCGGCTAAAATCAGATCTTGGTTGACGATTTGATTCCAGTGGATTACGATATCCATCGGGATTTTCGCTGCTGTACAAATCAAATCTAACGTATCACCCCAATGAATGGTATAAAAATCGGTTGGCAGTTGTTTTTGAATAGCACTGAGTTCCCGGGGGACCCAAGACTGTATGACTCCTTCGACCTGGCCGTCTGCATGTACGGGCATAGGACGCAATACCCAGCAACTTAGACCAACGAACAGAACTGGCGTATACATGATTGTTTTATGAATTCTCATTATTTACCTCTTTTTTGTCAATATTCTTCATATTGTTTTGTTTAAAAGGAATTATATCTGATTTTACGGGTTGTGTACACATTTTTTTAGTGATGCTGCTAATGTACATTCGGATATCATTTGGTGGCGATTGTAATTAATTATCGCGAAAGTGAAAAACTTATTTCACAAAAGTACTCAAATAAGATAAACTAGATGCAATACATATCTGGCTATAGGATGGATAAAAAAGGATGTGGCAGTTATGAAACGACCTACGATTGGCATTGCTGCCAATGAAGTAGCAGATGCAGGAGAAACATTACACCATTTACCAATCAGTTATACGCCGCTAGGCTATGTCCGGGCGGTTCAACAAGCTGGTGGGTTGCCATTGATTTTGCCCATCGGCGATAGTGCAACAGCCAAGGAGTATATCGCACAAATCGATAAATTGGTCTTAGCGGGTGGTCAAGATGTCTCACCTAAGTTTTATGGTCAAGAAAAGACGATCAATCTATCCAGTTATTTGCAGCGAGATGAGTTTGAATTGGCCTTGATCGATGAGGCACTGTTGCAGAAGAAACCTATTTTTGCGGTTTGCCGAGGAATGCAATTGATCAACGTGGCTCTAGGCGGGACGCTGTTACAAGATATTAGCAACCACAGCGATATTGTTCACATGCAAGCACCTATACCTAAAGAAGTGCCGACACATGTTATAGAAACATTGGATGAGAGCCGACTATCCGCGATTTATGGGCGCAAGACCCATGTCAATTCCTTTCATCATCAAGCAGTGGACAAACTGGCTCAGGGACTGTGTAAGACGGCTTGGAGCCCTGATGGTATCATTGAGGGACTTGAAGCAGCAGAACGGCGGATAATGGGGGTGCAATGGCATCCTGATTTTGCCTATGATGCACTGTCTCAAGAAATGGCAGCTTTTCGTTATGTGGTCAACGATTTATAAAATCTAAGGGGGATAAAAATGAAAAAAAGAATGTTTGGGATTGCTGCGTTCGCATTGTTGGTATTGAGTGCGTGTGGTGGCAGCAATGAGACAAGTACGGCAACGAGTGGTTCAGCAGCAAATGCTGATCAAGTGATCCAAGTGTCAACTGCTGGAGAGTTATCCACGTTAGATAGCGGGCAGTATACCGATGTCAATAGTTCGGACATGATCGGCCAAGTGACAGAAGGACTCTATCGACTGGATGCAAATGGTGATCCGGAGCTGGCGATCGCTGCATCAGACCCAGAGGTTTCCGAAGATGGCTTGGTTTACACCTTTACATTAAGGGATGCCAAATGGAGCAATGGAGATGCCGTCAAGGCTGGTGATTTTGTCTATGCATTTCAATATGTTGCTGACCCTGCCAATGGATCTAGCAGCAGCAACCAAATGGATGTCTTGAAAAATGGCAGCAAAGTCAGACAAGGCGAGGCAGATGCAACTGATTTAGGTGTGAAAGCCATCGATGATCAAACGTTGGAATTGACTTTAGAAAGTCCAATCACTTATTTGAATCAAATATTGGTCGGTACGCCATTTATGCCGAAAAATCAGGCCTTTGCTGAAGAAAAAGGCAAAGACTACGGCTTGTCTGCAGACAACTTTGTAGGCAACGGACCATTCTTGATTTCTGGATGGGAAGGCACCAATGAATCTTGGACATTGACCAAAAATCCGGATTATTGGGATGCAGACAATGTTCAATTGACTGAGATCGACGTACAAGTCGTCAAAGAAACGGCGACTGGTGTCAGCCTATTTGAAACAGGAGAATTGGATTACACCACATTGACAGATACTTACGCCCAACAGTATCAAGACTCTGACAATGCCAATTATGTACCGAAAGCTTTGGTTGGCTACTTGAGTGCCAATCAAAAGAGAAGTGTGACGGGAAATGTCAAAGTACGGCAAGCCATTTTACAAGCCATCGATAAAGAGGCATTCGCGGAGAACATTCTTGGTGATGGTTCGACGGCATTAAATGGATTTGTACCAAGCAACTTTGCCAAAGATCCTGATACTGGAGAAGATTTCCGTGAAGAAAATGGCGATCTATTGCCATTTGATCTGGATGCAGCCCAAGCATTATGGGAAGAAGCCAAAACTGAATTGGGGCAAGATAACATCACGTTGGAATTACTTTCCGCCGATACAGCAGCAGCGAAGAAAACAATTGAATTTGTTCAAGGCCAATTAGAAACCAATTTGCCAGGATTGACGATCGATGCCAAATCAGTACCATTGCAAAATCGTCTTGATCTGCAATCAAAGGGTGAATTTGACTTGGTATTTGGTACATGGACACCAGATTATGCAGACCCAATCAACTTCTTGGAATTCTATGACTCAACGGGTGGATTGAATACATCAGGCTATGCCAACGAAAGTTATGACCAAGGTCTGGAAGATGCCCGTACCACACTCGCAAATGATCCTGCCGCACGTTGGACCAAATTGAAAGAGTTGGAAAAACAATTGGTCGCTGAAGATACAGCTGTTTTGCCACTTTATCAAGGAGCAGTTGCTTATTTGAAATCAGATCGTCTGCAAAATGTGCAAGTGTTTCCTTTTGGCAGAACGGTATCTTATCGATTGGCTTCTGTGACTGAATAATTTTCTCAAAAAAATCACCTGATCCCTTCGACTCTGTTTTTGAAGAAAGGATCATGGTGGTTTTTTTGCTTGGAAAGGGTCATTTAAAAGGCTTTATCAGGATATTGATTTTCATAAAAAACATACGTTAAAAAATACAATATCGACAAATAGATTTTTAAAAAGTCAATCTTTTTTAAAAAAAATTAATGAAAATGGTTGCAATCTGAGAAACTTATCTGTAAAGTGTAATTATTAAATAAAAACGAAGGAGGGATTACGATGCAAAATTCAACAAAACAACAAATCGCCAAATTGAATAAAGTAAATCCCTTACTCGGTAACCATTAGTGTACAGATAATGTCTTTTTGACGTTTTCGCTCTGTCCCTTTTCCGAAGGGACAGAGCTTTTTTGTGTACTTTTTTAGATTGAGAGGGATAAAAATGAAGTATGTATTAAAACAATTAACGACGTATTTTAAAGAACATAAAGGCCGCTATGCGGTGGTCTTTGGATTCATGATCATTGCTAGTGCCATGTATGTGGCGCCAATTTATATTTTGAGATTATTTATCGATGCGCTTTTGCAAGACGATTTCTCACAGACAGATTTGATTCGTTACAGCAGTTTGTTTGCGGGGGCGATTTTGCTAGGTTATGTAGCAGAATTTGTCTGGACCTTTAACTTATTTATTGGTTCTTATGATCTGCAGCGGCAATTGCGCCAACAATTGATGGGTCATTTTCTGAAAATGGGGGCACCGTTTTATCAACGGTTTCGTACGGGTGATTTGATGACCCGCTCCAGTGATGATGTGCAAGTGATGGGGATGACTGTAGGTTATGGCTTAATGGTTTTTTTGAATACGAGTTTGTATTTGAGTTTTATCGTGGCTATGATGGCGGTGACTGTTTCTTGGCAGTTGACACTGATTGCCTTGATTCCAATGCCGATTTTGGCGTATTACATTTTCAAATGGGGATCACAGGTCGATAAATCTTTTACCGAAGCACAAAACTCTGTGTCGGAAATGAACAGTGAAGTTTTGGAGATCATCGACGGGATTCGCGTAGTGCGGGCGTATGGCTTAGAGGCGGAAACCACCAAAAAGTTCGAAGCAAAAACAGCGGAAACACGCGAGAAAAATAATATTGTTTCAGAAATCGATTCCCGCTTTGGTCCATTGATCACGATTATTCTGGCGATTAGTTTCGTTTTGAGCTTTGGTATCGGTGCCCAGCTGGTTGCCAATCAGCAAATCACGATTGGGGCGATGGTTTCTTTCCAAGTCTATTTGACCATGGTGGTTTGGCCTATGATCTCGGCCGGCGATCTAGTCAATGTGATGCAGCAAGGGGCAGCTTCATGGCGCCGAATCAATGAAGTCTTGCAAACAGAGGATCTGTTGGAACCCGCCGGAACAGCTGATTTGGCTAGTGTTGAGACAATCAAGCTGTCAGATTATCATTTCAAATATCCTGACACAAAACGGGAAGTCTTGGCAGGTCTTGATTTAACGATTCAAAAAGGAGAAGTATTGGGGATCGTCGGTAAAACAGGAAGCGGCAAAACCTCATTACTCCGTCAATTTGGTCATCGGTATCCTTATTCGAATCAGATGCCGTACATCAATGGACAAGCGTTGACTCACTTTCATACGGAGGCTTTGCGCAGTCAATTTGCGGAAGTGCCGCAAGAACATACTTTGTTCTCAAGGACGATCAAAGAAAATCTCTTGTTTGGTCAACCTGATGCCAGTGATGCAGCCATTTGGTCAGCGTTAGATGCTGCTTGTTTCTCAGAAGATATCAAGCGCATGCCGGAAGGATTGGAAACGGTCGTCGGTGAAAAAGGCGTGTCGTTATCCGGCGGTCAGAAGCAGCGATTGTCATTGGCACGGGCCTTTCTGCGGCAAAGTGAAGTTCTACTGTTAGACGACGCGTTGTCCGCAGTGGATGCCAAAACCGAACAAGCAATCATCACCAACTTGAAACAGATGCAACATGCGCCAACATCGATCATTGTGACACATCGGCTATCGGCCATCACAGATGCTGATCAAATCATTGTCTTGGATGACGGTGAGATTCGCCAAAGAGGTACCCACCAGTCATTGATCAAGACACCAGGCTGGTACCAAGACCAGTATTATCATCAACAGTTAAAGGAGGACGATACAGATGTTCTCAACGATTAAGCGTCTGCTGTCTTATTTACGCTTTTACAAAAAACGATTTATGCTAGGTGCCAGCTTATTATTGCTGGCGGCTGCATTGGAATTAACCTCACCGCTGATCGCCAAACAATTGATTGATCAAGTGATGACACCCGCTTCTGAAACAGCAACTTTGAAAACCATGCGCTTGATCCAATTGCTTGGCGGCTATTTGCTGGTCAACTTGATCGGTTCATTGTTCAGATATGTTAGTTTGCTGCAATTGAGAAAAATGTCCAATAGCATCGTCAAGAAGATGCGGGATCAATTGTTCCAACACATGCACCAGTTGCCCGTTTCTTATTTTGACCAAATCCCAGCTGGAAAAGTTGTCGCTCGGATCACCAATGATACTGAAGTGTTGCGGTCCAACTTTTATGTGGTGGTGATCAGCAATTTGCTCAGCAATATCATGCAAATCGTAGGTGCTTTTATCGCATTGACCTTACTGAATCCGACATTAGGCACAGCTATGCTGGTGCTGATTCCGATTTTAGGCGTGTGGCAGCATATCTACACCAAGTATGCGTCTCGTTATAATTTGGCGATGCGGGAATATATTTCACAAATCAGTGGTCAATTGAATGAATTTGTCCAAGGGATGGCTATCATCCAGGCCTTTCAACGCGAGAAACAGTTGCAAAAAGAATTCAATGAAACCGTTGATAAATGGTTTCAAACAGGACGAAAGTACTTGTTGCTTGATTCGAGTATTGCTTGGGGCTTAGGCAATTTACTAAGAAACTCCACGATTTTGATTTTGATTACGACATTGGCTTCATTCTTTCTAAATGACCGCTTGGCGATTTCAGCTGGATTGCTATATGCCTTTATTGATTACATCAATCGTTTATACGACCCAATCGAAGGACTGGTCCAAACGATCACCAATGTGCAGCAATCCTTAGCCGCTGGTCAACGGGTCTTTGAATTTGCGGATCAGCCAGTGGAGGCGCAACAAACTGCCCAAATGGATATTAAAGAAGGAACAGTGATTTTTGAGGGTGTCACTTTCGGCTATGATCCGCAGCAAATGATTTTACATGATATCAATTTCCAGGCTCAAGCCGGTGAAACGGTGGCACTTGTAGGGCATACGGGCAGCGGGAAATCGAGTATCTTGAATTTGTTGTTTCGTTTCTATGATCCGCAAGAAGGACATATTTATGTGGATGGTCAAGCCATCGATGATTTCGATCGTCATAGCTTGCGTCAATCTATGGCAATTGTGATGCAAGATCCTTACTTGTTTACAGGGACGATTGCCAGCAATATTGGTATGAACGATCCCGCAATCAGCGAGGAGATGATCATTGATGCGCTGAAACAAGTCGGGGCGGACTATTTGTTGGCTCGTTATCCAGAAGGTATTCATCATCCAGTAGTAGAAAAAGGCAATGCCTTCTCCAGTGGTGAACGACAATTGATCAGTTTTGCTCGTGCCCTTGTGTTTGATCCGAAAATCTTGATTTTGGACGAAGCCACCAGTCACGTCGATACTGAAACTGAGTCGATCATCCAAAAAGCGATGACGGTACTGCAAAAGGGGCGCACGACATTTATGATTGCGCACCGCTTATCAACGATCAAAGAAGCCAATCAAATTTTGGTCCTAGATCAAGGGAAAATCGTTGAACGAGGCAACCATAGCAGTCTGGTCCAAACGACGGGGATTTACCAGCAAATGTACAAAATGCAAGCTGAACAACTATAAAAGATGATAAAAAAGCCTTGCGTGTCCGCCAATTCAACGGACGCGCAAGGTTTTTCAATATAATGCGAAGGGTTGCCTGATCATCTATGGGGAGTAGGGAAAGGAAGCCTTCGCTTATACACTTGATTGAAATGAAGCAATATGATGCCGTAATTTCTGCAAGAAACTGTCGCCAATCGGAGATATCTGGCGATTTTTCTTTTTAATGAGGATGATTTCTCCCTCTGGTTCGTGTAAAAGGGGGATGAAAACGAGGCCTTGCTTTTCTGGTTCTTTAACAATGCCTGAGCCAGTCCCATAAAGATCGGTTTGCTGCAACAAGCCGATGATCGTGCCGCGATCGCTGACATGGACGACTTGTTTGCTGGCAGCATAATCAACCAGATCTTCTGAAAAAAAGGAAAAGCGGCTGTCTTCTTGCAAGAAGCGTGCTTGCGAAAAAGCGGCCAAATCCGCCAACGTGACAGCGGCTTTTTGCGTGAGGGGGTGACCTTGGCGAACAAAGACATGGGGACGAAATGTCCCGATTTGTTCGAAGTGCAAATGCGCCCCTTGAAGCAAGCGGAGCATGCCTGCACGATTTTCATCATTCAGATACAAAATGCCAAATTCACTGCGATGCTGCTCGACATCATTGATGACTTTCAGTGTGGTTGTTTCAAATAATCGGAATTGACGGCATTCTGGAAATTCCGCCAATAATTCACGCACGATCACTGCTGTGAAATCGTAATGCTGACTGGCAATCGAAAATTCCAGATTGTGGGCTTCTTTACTCGAAAACCGTGTTTCAAGCAGCTCGACTTGGTTGAGAATATGCTGAGCATGGTCCAAAAATTCTGATCCTTCCGCAGTCAATCGGGCACCTTGATTGGTTCGTTCGAACAGCTGCACCCCTAACTCTGCTTCTAATTCTTTGATGCTTTGAGAAAGGCTGGGTTGAGAAAGAAAGAGGCGCTTGGCTGCTTCACGAAAACTGCCGTGATCCGCAATCGACTGAACGACCCGCATTTGTTGGATATTCATTGCTGCATCCCCCTCAAAATTCTTTTTTACGCTTCCTCAAACGCATATAAAGCTGTGGATAAATAGCGTTCACCGTTATCTGGAATGATCGCCAACACTTTTTTGCCAGATCCTAGGTCTTTGGCAGTATCAATCGCGGCTTTGATTGCGGCACCCGCCGAAATGCCTACGAGTAAGCCTTCTTGGCTGCCAGCGGCCCGTGCGGTGGTGATGGCATCATCACTAGTCACTTGGATGATGTCTTGATAAGCTGTGGTATCCAACACTTCAGGTACGAAACCTGCCGAGATCCCTTGGATTTTGTGAGGACTGTGCTGTCCTCCAGATAGAACCGGTGATTCCGCCGCTTCAACGGCAATGATTTTTAGATCCGGATAGTGCTCTTTTAAATAATGACCTGCGCCAGTGATCGTACCACCAGTACCGACACCAGAAACGAAGGCATCAATGCCGGTTTGCCCAAAGGCTTCAGCAATTTCTGGTCCGGTTGTGTTGTAATGGACGTTTGGATTGGCTTGATTGTTGAATTGAAGCGGCAAGAACCAACCATTGCTTTCCGCCAATGCGGTTGCTTTTTGAATCGCACCTTTCATGCCTTCACCGGCGGGGGTCAAGACCAACTCGGCGCCGTATGCTTGGATCAATTTGCGTCGTTCGATGGAGAAGGATTCTGGCAAGACAATCACCACTTTGTATCCTTTGGCAGCGCCGGCAAAAGCCAAGCCGACACCTGTATTGCCAGACGTTGGTTCAACGATCGTGCCGCCAGGTTTTAGTTGACCGCTTTGTTCAGCTGCTTCGATCATAGCCAAAGCAATCCGATCTTTGACAGAACCAGCTGGGTTGAAGAATTCTAATTTGACATAGACATCTGCGGCACCTTCTGGAACCAATTTGTTTAGTTTGACGATGGGTGTTTCTCCAATAAGGGCTGTAACTGAATCAACGATTTTTACCATGTATTTTCCTGCTTTCTGTGTGGGGTGATGCAGTGAGTGGAACAAACGCATATGAATGACCTTGGGCAGAGAAGACAAAAAAGTCCTTTCAAAGTCAAAGCTTTGAAAGGACGATCATCTCGTGGTACCACCTTAGGTTTATTTTTTGCTTGCACAAAAAAACTTGGTCAGTTCGTTTGAACAAACTGCATTGCGTTAACGGGCTTTCTCCGTTACGGATTATTCGTCCGTAAATGCTCAAAGACCATGTTCGGATCATTCTTCTTATTCGTTTCCACCAACCACGAATTCTCTATCAAGAAAAAATTGATCGTACTCTTCTTTTCACTGCATCTTTATGAAATTACTAGTATCTTAGAGCAGAAAAATGCAAATGTCAATTGTTTTCGTGATCAGCGATTCGAATCACGAGACTGCCTATCATCAATAGGGAAAGACCAATAAAGGCAAAAGTGAAAATCTTTGAGAATCCAGCAGACTTCTTATACAATCGTAAGCATCAGGTCTTTTGATTAGATGATGGACAAAGAAAGCGGCAGTATGTAGAAAAGGAAAAGAGGCAAAGCGATGAGATGTTTATTGATAGGTCATACAGGTACGTTAGGGAAAATATTATACGAAGGGTTTAGTAAAATCCCGGAAATCGAGTTGATCACGGCGAGTCGTCAGGCTGGCGATTATCACGTTGCGATTGATGATAGTGAAAGTGTCAAAGCACTGTTCGCTGCAGTGGGGCCGATTGATGCAATTGTTTCGGCAGCTGGCAGCACAGTTTTTAAACCCTTCTCAGCTCTCGAACCAGCAGATATTCAACAGTCGATAGAATCAAAATTACAAGGACAGGTCAATCTGGTGTTAATTGGCCAGCATGCGTTGAATAAAGGGGGCAGTATCACATTGACATCAGGTATTCTCAATCGTGAGTTTATCCCTCAAGGGACGTCATCTGCATTGGTCAATGGCGCGTTGGAAGCCTTTGTTGCTGCGGCTGCCTATGAAATTGGTGGGGGTCTACGCATCAATGTGGTCAGTCCCAATGCACTTGTCGGTTCATGGGAGAGCTATGCCTCTTCTTTTAGAGGATTTATTCCAGTTGGGGATGCACCTGTATTTGCGGCGTATGAAAAATCAGTGTTTGGCATTATGACGGGTCAAACCTTCATTGTATGATCCGCTGACAGAGTGATTGAGTATAAAAAAAAACAGCAATCAGCCCAAAAAGCTGACTGCCGTGTGGATCATTATCAAGGCTTTAGCCTTTAGCCACATGCAGTGACGGCATATCTGCTTGGAGCATCTGCTGAGCAAAGGAAAGATCGTTGATCCAAGCGGGCACATCTTGAGGATCAATCAATACTGGCATCCGATCATGGATCGGTGCGACAGAAGCGTTTGGTTCTGTCGTTAAAATAATCGATTCAGTTTCCAACTGATCACCAGCTTGCAACATGCGATAAAAGCCAGCAACATATAGGACAGTGTCGCGGGAAAAGTAAAATTTTTGTTTGTCATGGTTCCATTCATAGAATCCTGACATAGGAAACACGCAGCGGGACTGCTGGAAATGCGCCTGAAAGGTCTTTTTGGTTTCGACAGTTTCGGCCCGGGCGTTGATCATCAAATGCCCTTTCTTAAACCCCGTGAATCCCCATTTTGTTACACCACTTACGATGGCTTGTTGCCGATTGGCACCTAATGTCACCACATGATCAGAAGGATACACATCATTTACCGCAATCACTTGCTGTCTTTTTCGGGCTTTGGCTGCGGCTTCTTGATAATAGGTTGCCAATTCACCGGTTGTGGGATCAAAAAGATATCTGCCACACATTGAACCTTCACTCCTTTTCTTTAATAGATTGGGGAAGTATTTGTTTCAGTATAGCGAGGAAGTGTAATGTTTTACCAGAGACTTGCTCGGATGATGAGTTTTTTGTATATGTTATCTTCGATATAAAATAAAGAAAAATAAAAAACAAAAAAGGCAGTCAACACGATTGGTTGGCTCCCTTTTTTACTCTATTTGGTTATCCAATTTTTTTCACTCTCCCGCCAATTTTATCAGCAAAACGTTCAGCTTCTTCTTTGCGCTTATAGGTTAAAGCAATAGATTTATCGCGGGTCCGTTTACCTTGCGGGGTGAGATAACCATGGAAGATTTTAATCGCATACATATAGTAAGCACCTCCTTGTCTGATATGATAATAACAAATTTAACGCTTACATTCAAGAGTGATTTATAAATATTTAAAATAAAGCGTTATTTTTATCTAAATATGTTAAAGTTCAGACAAGATGAAGCACACAAAAGCTCTTTTATACTGGATAACAGCCAAAAACGCGTATAATAAAGAGAGGATATCTCTTTTAAAGTAGATGAAATGCAGGAAAGTTGAAGCAAGAAGTAGGAAAAGAGTGACAGAAATGAAAGACTTTCAATTGAGGTTTATGACGAACAAAGAAACGATTCGGTGGTTAAAAATTTTGAATGCGTTTGAGCGCTCTGCCAATCGTTCGACCAAGGAGTTGGCACAGCTTACTTCAAGTACGACTCGGACAATCGTTGCTGATATTACGGCAATCAGAGAAGTATTTGCAGACAAGTTGTTGATCGAAGCGACGTCTGTCGGATACATGACGACAAAACAATCTCACTTAGACTATATTGATCAAAAGCGGACACTGCTGGCAGATGAGCCGCTTTTCAAAGTTTTGGAAGGGATTTTTTATCATGAAATCAAGAGTCTCGGGGAATGGGCTGAACAACTGCATATCTCAGAAAGCAGTTTGATTCGATACTTCAAGCATGTACAAAAGGAATTATCACCCTATGGCATTGCACTGACTGTTAATCCGGTTGATTTGATAGGGGATGAGGCAGCGATTCGTTGTTTTTTTCATGATTTTTATTATGAATCTGAGATCACCCCACATACGATCCAGCCATCCTTGGCGGTGCAGCAATTGGCGTTTGATTTGAAGAAAGAACATTTCTTTTCAACCTATCCCAATATTTCATTAGGGGATTTTACGTATACAGTCTATATTACACTTGAACGTTATTTGAACGGTTGTAAAATCAATCTGACCAGTAGCTATTTGCAGCGTATGACTACCCAAGATTCATTTCGCTCTTTTCAAAAAATCAATCCGTTGATAGAAGAAAAATTTGAGACAGTGTTGCCTGAAACTGAAATATTGTTTTTGTATATTTTATTGATGAGCCGGCGTTCATTAACGGATGAAGCAGGAGAAGCGCTTTTTGTTGCTGAGAATCAACCCACTGAATCGATTACGACCGCGGCTGATCGTTTCTTGTCAGAAGTAGAAACGCAAAGTCCCAATAAACAACGGGATCAAATGTTTATTCGGTCATTTTTCACGATGTTATTTATTCGTGAGTCACTAACCCCGGCAGCCAATCAAACGATTCGTGATGTCCATGAAACGGTAGCGGCGAAATTTCCTGCTCAATTTGCTCAATATTTGGCTTTTTTTGACAGGTATGGGGCATCGATCACTGGCGGTAAAACGTCAGCTGAAAACTGTACGGTATTGATGGTTTTATATATGGATGCGCTGAAAGAAATACATTGGGGACAGTTTCAACGGATTGCGTTTCTTTTGGAAGGCAATGCAATTGTTTGTCAAAATATTCAAGCGACAGCAATCAAGTATTTGGGTCGGTTTCAAAATGTGTATTTTCCCAATGCCATTGCGTTGGATCAAGCCTATATCGATCGGCATCAAATCGATTTGGTTGTGACAAATTACAGTGAATATATGAATGATTTATTGAAAAATCAACGAGCCCTGCTGTTTCAAACGATACCAGATGCCAATGATTGGAATCGGCTGCTGCGGGAAATCAATACGCGAATCGTCAAGGAGTTTTCTTTGAAGGACACACCAATTAGTTGAATCTCGGATGTTCCCTTGGCGCTAGTTCTCTTTTTTGCTACTATCAATACCATCATAGGCTTTAGATAAAGGAGCGATTTTTTGACCAAAAAGGCATGGATCAACTGTCGAATATTCGATGAGGAAAGAAACAAATGGGAAATAAGGACGATACTTGTTGATCATGAGGGCCGAATAGAAGACATCACAGGAGAAGCGCCAGCTGAAAACGCAGGCTATGTCATCATCGACGGGAAGCAAGCCTATATGGTGCCTGGCTTGATCAACGCCCATGCCCACCTATTTGCATCGGGACGTCCGAGTAAGCGCCACTATTCGACCAATGTGATCAACGCCGCCTATCGTCTGCTAAAAACAGGTGCGGGATTGGCAGTGCTTCGCCGCATCATGAAGAAACATGCGTTGATCGAATTACATGCTGGTGTGACAACGATTCGCAGCGTAGGGGAATTTTTCTATCAAGATGTGCGCCTGCGAGATGACTTTTCGGCAACAAAAGGGACCGGTCCGGACTTGTTGACTTCTGGTTTCTTCTTGAGTACAACCGGGGGCCATGGTGCACCTTACTTGGCACTTGAAACGGATTCGCCATGGGAAGGAAGAAAAAATGTCCGTAAAAATATGCGTCAAGGTGTGGATTGGATCAAAATTTGTGTCACAGGCGGTGTGACGGATGCAAGACGGATTGGTGAAGCAGGTGCGTTACAGTTAACTGAACCAGAAGTTGCCGCAATCTGCGAAGAGGCTCATAAGAATCAGGTGATGGTGGCAGCTCATGTGCAAAGTACTGAAGGCATGCGGATTGCGTTAAAAGGCGGCGTCGATACAATTGAGCATGGGGCCCCGATGGACGATGAAATCATATCTTTATTCAAACAAAATCCTCGTGCATTGCGCGGTTATTCAGTGCTTATACCAACCTTTCAGGCAGCTGCACCATTTGCAATGTTAGATGAGACGACTTTGGGGATGAGCCATGTCACAGTCGAAAATGCCCGTATGGTCTATGCCAACATGTTGATTGGTGTCCAACAGGCTATCGCACAGGGCATCCTCTGTGGTGTCGGTAACGATGCGTCCATGACCTTTGTCACGCATTACGATTTTTGGAGAGAATTGGCAATCACTGCGGGTGCAACAGGTCTTTCAGCTGCAGAAATGCTGCAGCGTGCAACAAAAGGCAATGCAGAAATTCTAGGTATTGACCATGAGGTAGGCACGATTGAAATAGGCAAAAGGGCCAATTTTATTTTGCTGGAAGAGGATCCTCATGAAGAGTTGCGTGCACTGGCGCAACCGCGAGCAGTCGTCAAAGATGGCCATTGTATCAAGTTGAAGCCGATAAAGAAAATGACTGAGTTGGATCAGCAAATGGATGTCGTTTTACAAAAAAATCAATGCCAGCACTTCTTTTGATCATCATTGACAACAGACATAAAATGTCATTGACAAGTATTTTTTGAAGTGCTATTATAGCCATGTAAATAAGAGAACGGTTACAGATGTGCTGTAACCAAGAGGCGTGTTACTGGCTAAGCAGGCAAACCTCATATTCTGCCAAGGGCGGAGTATGGGGTTTTTTTATGCGTCAATTTTGGAGGAAACCATGAAAATCAAAAAATTTCTAAACAACAATGTTGTCTTATTGAAAAAAGGCAGCAACGAAATCATCGGCTTTTCGACAGGCATCAGCTTCAATAAAAAAGTAGGAGATGATGTGGAAGAGCAAGACTTTGAAAAAATCTTTGTGCTTGATACCCATGCGATGTTGGAGCATTTCAGCTATCAATTAGGGAAATGTGATCCCCGTTATGTGGCGATCGTGGCAAAAATCGTGGCCTATGCAAAACAGAATTATCAGTTAGCGATCAGTGATTATATTTATTTGACGTTATTGGACCATATCGATTTCACGGTACATCGGATCAAGCAGCACATGACTTTTCATAGTCCGCTGCAATGGGACGTAAGACGCTTTTATCCGGATGAATATGCGATTGGTGTCTATGCTGTGCAATTATTGGAACAAGAATTGGCCATCGATGTACCGACAGAAGAAGCGATATCGATTGCTCTGCATTTCGTTAATGTACAGTCACAAAAGAAAGACATGACTGTCACCAATCGAATCGCCAAGTTTATCGAAGATGTACTGACGATCGTTAAATATGAATATAAGCAAAATTTTGACGAAAATAGTTTTCACTATTCTCGGTTTGTGACCCATTTGCATTATTTTGCGCAAAATGTGATCAACCATACAATGCCTGGATATGAAGAATCTTCTTTATATCAACAAATCGAGAAGATGTATCCGCAAGCTTTTCATTGTGTGTCCAAAATCAAGATCTATATCAAAAATACCTATGATATTACTATTTCAGAAAACGAAGAAATTTATTTATCCCTCCATATCCAGAAATTGACGGAGCAAGGAGAGAAGGAGAAAAATCATGGATTATAAACAATTAGCCAATGATATTTATGAAAAAGTCGGTGGTGGTAAAAATATTCAGCATGTGACCCATTGTGCGACACGGTTACGATTTACTTTAGCTGATGATAAGAAAGCCGACAGCGAAGGCATCAAACAGTTAAAAGGTGTGACTGGGTTAGTACAAGGCAATGGCCAATATCAAGTGATTATTGGACCAGATGTCTCTAGTGTCTATGCGCAACTGCCAAATACAGAATCTACTACGGATACATCATCAAACAGCAATTCAGTCGTTTCTCGCTTATTGGACTTTATTGCAGGTTGTTTCACACCAATGATCGCGATTATCGCAGCAGGCGGGATGTTGCAAGTTGTGTTATCTTTATTAGAATTATCAGGCATTTTGGCAGCAACGGATGATACGTATCTTGTCTTATATCAAGTATCTCAAGCAGCGTTCTTCTTTATTCCTGTTTATTTAGGGAATTCTGTAGCCAAGCGTTTGAAAATCGATCCTTTCTTAGGTAGTTATGTCGGTGGAATTTTCGTAATGCCCGGTTTGACAGCCTTATTGAGTCAAGAAGGCGGCATCACTTTGTTTGGCCTAACTGTGCCAAATGTCAGTTATAATGCATCTGTTTTACCTGTCTTGTTGACAGTCTGGTTGATGTCGTATGTCTACCGTTTTGCAGATCGGATTTTGCCGAACAGCGTCAAATTTATCTTACGTCCTTTGATTGCGATTATCGTGATCACGCCATTTGCATTATTGCTTATTGGACCTTTAGGTGTAACGATTGGGAATTATGTCTCACAATTCCTAAATTTCTTGACGAATAATTTTGGTCCATTGGCTGTCTTGTTCATGGGTGCTTTTGCGCAATTATTGGTAATGACAGGCATGCATACCACGCTGACACCGATTCTTTTGACCTCACTTGCTACCTACGGCTACGATGATTTGATCGTTCCAGGAATGTTGTTAGGATTAGCAGCTGAAGCAGCAATCTGTTTAGCAGCGGGAATCAAAGCCAAAGATCCAGAATTCAAACAAGTCAGCTTTTCATCAGCGATCACTGCATTGATGGGTGTTTCTGAGCCTGCCTTATACGGGGTAACACTACGCTTGAAAAAACCAATCGTCGGTATGATTCTAGGTGGTGCTGTTGGTGGCCTGTATTTTGGATTGATGAAAATCAATACCCCAGTGGTCATTGCTTCCTTTGTCGCACTGCCTTCTTACAGCAATGTCTTGCATGCAACTATCGGTTCGCTGATCACGTTTGCGATTGCCTTTGCGTATACATGGTTCGTGGTCAAAGACAGTGATTTTCCTAACAATAACGTTGCTATTGTTCCAGAAACAACAACAGCTCAAAGCGATACATCTGCTGAAGATGCAGAAGCGGGTCAACAAGCGGCCGTTGAAAAAATCGTATTCTCTCCATTGCAAGGTGTGGCCATTCCTTTGGCTGAAACCAATGATCAAGCCTTCGCTTCGTTGGCTTTAGGGAAAGGTGTTGCAGTAAAACCGCAAGACGACACGATTGCTGCCCCTTTTTCTGGAAAAGTTTCTGCTGTATTTCCAGGGAACCATGCAATTGGTATTACGAGTAATGATGGGATTGAATTATTGATCCATATTGGTATCGATACAGTCAATATGCAAGGCGATGGCTTTAGTCGACAAGTCAATGATGGAGATACCTTTACAACAGGTCAAGCATTGCTGCATTTTGATTCTGCTAAAATTGCCGCAGCTGGTTATGAAGATACAGTCATGATCACTGTCACGAATACGATGAACTTTTTGGATGTCGTACCATTGGCTGCACATCAAGAGATCCAAGCAGGGGACCACTTGCTTGCTGTGTTTTAAGCACATCGATGAGAAAGGAAGGACAAAATCAAGATGAGTTTTCCAAAAGGATTTTTATGGGGCGGCGCTTCTGCTGCCAATCAATATGAAGGCGGCTATAATGAGGGAGGCAAAGGATTGGCATGTGCTGATTTGATTAGTGGCGGCAGCCTCACAACCTCTCGTCAGATCACGCCAACAATCGAAGAGGACCGTTTATACCCAAGTCATGAAGCAACTGATTTTTATCATCATTATGAAGAAGATATCGCTCTGTTTGCTGAGGCAGGTTTCAAAGCATTTCGGATGTCGATCAACTGGACGCGAATTTTCCCAAATGGCAATGATGAAACTCCAAATGACGCAGGCCTGGCCTTTTATGACCGCGTATTCGATGCTTGTCGCAAGTATGGCATCGAGCCGATCGTTACCATTGCCCATTTTGATGTGCCAGCGCACTTGAGTGAAGTCTACAATGGTTGGGGCAGCCGCGAAGTCATTGACTTTTATACCCGTTATGCGACAGTCTTATTTGATAGATATCATGAGAAAGTCAAATACTGGATCACCTTCAATGAAATCAATACTGCGACTTTATCGATCGGTAATTTTTTGTCACTTGGTTTGCAAGTCGGCGCGTCGTCTTTTATTGATCAACCAGACAATATGCAATTGCGCTACCAAGCATTGCATCACCAATTTGTCGCCAGTGCCAAAGTCGTAGCTTATGCCCACGAACAGTTTCCAGCATTACAAGTGGGCTGTATGATTTCATATATGCCGCGCTATCCATATACCTGCCATCCTAATGATGTCTTGTTGGCAAAACAAGAAGAAAATATGCATTCTAAATTTTGCGGAGATGTTCAAGTGACGGGTAAATATCCGTATTACGCCAAAAAATACTTTGCAGATAATGGTTTCTCTATCGCATTTGCGCCAGAGGATCAAGACATTCTTGCCAAAGGAACGGTCGATTATTACACCTTTAGTTATTACTTGACCCTTTGTGTCTCTGCAGATGAGAATGTTACCAAGAATGGCCATAGCATGATTGGCGGTTCAGGCGTCAATAATCCTTATTTAGAGCAGACCGAGTGGAATGCCATGATTGATCCAGTAGGTTTGCGTATCGCCTTGAATGACATTTACGACCGCTATCAATTGCCATTGATGATCGTTGAAAATGGGATTGGTGTCTCAGAAGAAGTTGCGGCAGACGGTCAGATCCATGATCAATACCGCATCGATTATTTACAAAAACATATTGCAGAAATGGATAAAGCCATTGAAGACGGTGTTGATTTGATTGGTTATACGATTTGGAGTGCGGTTGACATCGTCAGTGCATCGACCGGTGAAATGAAAAAACGTTATGGCATCATCTTTGTAGATAAATATGATGATGGTACCGGCACTTTGGCTCGTAAGAAAAAAGATAGTTTCGCTTGGTATCAGCAAGTGATCGAGCAAAATGGGCTAGCAAAGAATGAAACAAAATAACACTATACAAAAAGGAGCCTTTTAGGCTCCTTTTTGTTCTATCAATACAGGCTACGTATTCCTAACCACAAATTGACCATCAAAAATGGTTGCTGCTACTTTCACCTCTAGCAATTCTTCGGGAGACAAGGACAAAATATTCTCAGACAAAATACAAATATCCGCCAATTGACCTACCTCAAGACCACCAATATCTTGACGGCTCAACGCTTTGGCAGCACCTGCGGTATGGGCATATAATGCATCAGCAATGGAAATCTTTTCTGTCGGCATCAACCCGCCGGCTGGCTGGCCATTTTTTTCGCTGCGGGCCACAGCATAATAGATAGAATCCAATGGAGTGACATCAATGACCACTGGTGTATCTGTACCGAATGCGAGCGTTGCCCCTTGCTGCAAGAAAGAGCGAAAGGGAAACATTTGTTGTGCCCGTTTTTCACCGACTTCTTCATCTAGGGTTTCCCAACCGACTAGCAAATGGCTAGGTTGAACAGACAGAACCAATTGTTCTTGTTCGACTAAAGGCAAATCGGCTGCATCCATCACTTCTAAATGTTCTAAAGTATTGTATTTGCCAGCAGATAGTGGATAAAGGGCAGCACTTTCTTGGTAATAGCGCAGTGCTTGCTGGATGGCGCGGTCACCGATCGTATGGATCCGCATCGGCCAATCCTGTTGATTGGCAGTCAAGATCAACTGCCGCATGCGTTCAACATCAATCAATGGCATGCCAACATCGCCATCAAAATAAGGTGTTTCATAACGCTCTTTCAAAAAAGCCGTATGGGTACTGGTCACACCATCAAAGAATTGTTTGACACCGCCCATTTGTACTTTTTCAGAACGGAAACGTTGGTAGCATTCTTCTAGCAAACGGGTATCTTCCCGCATCGCAGGGTAGAAGACTGTCCGCACAGTGGCCGCTGATTCCGTTTTGTTGTATAAAGCTGGGTAGACTAGATCATCCCAGCTTTCCCCAGTCAATGCGACGTCTCCAATCGTTGTGATGCCATATTGATTGAGTTGCTGCATATAGGCAAGAAACGCAGCTGGACTTTCAAGTTGAAAGACATGCAAGACCTCCGCTAAGTAATGAATGGCGATTGCTTCTAAAAAACATCCCGTTAAACGATTGTTTTCCATCAATGCTTCGCCGCTGATCCCTTGGGGCAAACGATCCGGTGTGATCCCAAGGACCTCGATAGCGCGACTATTTAACCAAATACTGTGGGCATCGCCGGCAATCAACATGACGGGGATATCTGAACAGTAATGATCGATGCTGGCTTTTGTTGGATAAACTTGTTGACCAAAATCACTGCTGAACCAGCCAATCCCAATTTTCCAGCCATGTTTGACAGGAATCAACGGCACCTGGCAGGCAACCGCTTCTTCTGTCAAACCAGTGATATGGGTCAAGGCTCCTTGATGAAGAAGCGCCGATAAATAGAAGTGCACATGGGCATCAATCAGACCAGGAATAACCATTTGATCGTTTAGATCAATGATTTCTGTATCATGAGGCAGTGTTTGTGGCAATTGATCCCTTTGTCCACGGTCAATGATTCGATGACCCTCAATCAACAAGTAGCCAGAAAAAGTCGTCTGGCTCTCGGTATCAAAAATAAAATTAGACGTCAATAATAGCGCCATTTATAATCCCAACTTCCATTCTAAGAAAAAATCATTGTAGCGTTCTACGGTATCTTTTCCTAAATATTCATAATGTTCCATGAGATCCATTGCACTAGGATCAGGATAAAAGGCTTTGTCTTGAGTCAACGCACGCGGCAGCATGGCTTTGGCTGCTTCACTAGGCGTAGCATAGCCGACATATTCAGCATTTTGCGCGGCATTTTCTGGTCGCAGCATAAAGTTGATGAAGGCATACGCCCCAGCTTGGTTGCCAGCTGTTTTTGGAATCGCAAAATTATCAGTCCAAATGGCACCGCCATCGTTTGGTACTACGTAACGAACGGCTGGATTTTCAGCCATGACATAAGCCGCATCGCCTGAGTAGCCAATGCCGATAGGAGCGTCGTTGTTGATCATCAATGTTTTGATTTCATCGGTTAGAACGGCTTTGACATTCGGCCGCAGATCCGCCAATTTCTCAACAGCTGCTGCCAATGCGGCAGGATCTTGTTCATTTTGAGAATCACCCAATACTTGCAATGCCAAGCCCAGTGTTTCTCTGGCGCCATCGACCATCAAAATATCATTTTTGAAAGCTGGATTCCATAAATCTGACCAGCCCTTGATCAACGTAGGATCAATTTCATCCGTATTGACCATGATGCCGATCGTACCCCAAAAATACGGGATAGAATAGGTATTGTCAGGATCAAAGGCTTGATCCATCAAAAAAGCAGACAAATCTTCTGTACCTGTCAATTTGCTATGATCCAAAGGCAACAATAGTCCTTCTTCAATCATTTTTGGAATGATCGATTCACTTGGGAAAATCAAATCGTAGCGCGTTCCGCCTTGTTTGACTTTCGTTTCCATTGCTTCATTTGAATCAAATGTATTATAGATCACCGAGTAACCACTCTCAGCTTCAAATTTCTCTATCAAATCAGGATCGATATATTCTCCCCAATTATAAATGATCAGCGAATTAGGATCAGTAGAAGACACCGCACCTGATTCCTTCGAAAGGACTGTCGTTGCAATCAACAATAACGACAAAACACCAACGATTCCGCCAAAAAATACCCACAACCTTTTCAATGCTTCAATTCCCTCTTTCAATTGTTTTTTTTATTTCTTGAGTAGATTAGCTGATTTAGATTGAAAAGGCAACAAAAAAATCAATGTGAAAATCAATAGCAAAATTAACTAGTAGTTTTGTTAAAAAACAGCAAATATTCTCTCATCCTCAATCAAATCGTTTGTCAAAATGTTTCTTTATCACTACCCTTATGGTACAAAGACAAGAATGAATATAGATCTAGTTTATTTTTGTCAGTGAATAAGGAGTGGAACAATCAATGAACACAAGAGCAATCGTTATCAATGCCTATGGTGGCAAAGAAGAATTAGTAGAAGCAAACGTAACACTGCCCGCGTTAGAGGCTGATCAAATCTTGGTCAAAACAGCGGCAACATCGATTAATCCCATCGACTGGAAGTTGCGAGAAGGTTATTTGAAACAAATGTTTCCATGGCAATTCCCAATTATTCTTGGCTGGGACGTTGCTGGAGAAGTGGTTGAAATCGGATCAGCTGTGACAACTTTCAAAGTTGGGGATGCCGTTTATGCGCGCCCGGATACGACACCATTTGGTACCTATGCTGATTATGCGATCGTGGATGCAACATTGGCCGCTTTCAAACCAGAAAATCAAACATTTGCAGAAGCTGCAGCGGTACCGTTAGCAGGCTTGACTGCTTATCAAGCATTGTTCGAACACGGTCATTTAGAAGCTGGTGAGAAAGTCTTGATCCATGCAGGTGCTGGTGGTGTGGGAACCTATGCTATCCAGATGGCCAAAGCAGCGGGCGCATATGTCATCACCACTGCAAGTCCACGCAACCATGAACTATTGCGTTCTTTAGGGGCTGATGAAGTCATTGATTATCATACCACTGATTTCGAAACGACATTGTCAGCGATCGATTTAGTCTTTGATACCATGGGAGGAGACGTACAGCGCAAAAGCTATACCGTGTTGAAACCCAAAGGTCGTCTGATTACGATTCTCAGTGTTGAAGATGAAGAAGCTGGCAAAGAAAAAGAAATCATGGCCAAAGCGATTTGGTTGAGAACCAATGGCGAACAATTGAAAGAAATTGCCGCTCTGATTGAAGCAGGCGATGTCAAAAGTGTGATTGGTGCAACATTCCCATTAACGGCACAAGGCATTTATGATGCGCATGCCCTCAGCGAGACCCACCATGCAGTAGGCAAAATCGTCATCGACAATCAATAAGCCACCCGAAGGACTAGGACGAAAGGAGATTGAAGGATGCGTTTATGGCATGAAGCTTTGATTGGCTCTTTGCCTCGCCAACAATTATTAGGGCAACACCGTGAAGCAGCTGCTTTGCGAGGTGCCGGTTGGGGCAAGAAACATGCGACAGTGGATTATGTGTTTACCCATCCACCTTATAAACTTTATCAATACCATGAATTGATCATGGCGGAAATGGAGAGACGAGGCTATCGACCGGCACCTGAATGGCATGATCCCAGTTATCGGGGCAAAAATCTGCCGTCAGAAATAGAGGTCCAAGCAGTCGCCCTCACGCAGCCAATTTATCCAGAACATGATGCAGCGTATCTGGAAGAATGCTTGTTAAACCTTGCCCGTAAGGATATTTTTCTTTCTACGAATCCATAGCAAAACTTCCCTTTTAAAGAAGGGGAGTTTTTTTTGCTTTCTTCATTCTTACAAAAAGTAAGCATATTATTCGCCCGCACATACATTTATTGCTATAGTAAGGATAGAGAAGAATTGAGAAATGAGGAAATCAATATGACGATCAACAGCAAGGCAGTAGAATTTGGACTAGATACATTTGGTGATTTGGCTTTCGATGATACGACAGGCCAAAGACTAAGTTATGCGGCATCTTTACGCAATATCGTGGCAGAAGGACAATTGGCGGATGCATCTGGTATCGATGTCATCGCTTTGGGCGAACATCATCGAGAAGAGTATTCTATCTCCAGCCCAGACACAGTCTTGGCTGCGTTAGCGATGGTTACGAAGCGCATCAAACTAGGTACGGGTGTAACCGTGCTAAGTTCAGATGATCCAGTCAGAGTCTATGAAAGGTTTGCGACGGTGGACGCTCTGTCCAATGGCCGTGCACAAATCATGTTAGGGCGAGGTTCTTTTACAGAGTCGTTCCCATTATTCGGTTATGACTTGCAGGATTATGAAGCGCTATTTGAAGAGAAAACCGCGCTGTTCAGTGAACTAAGAAAGGGTACGCCTTTGACTTGGGAAGGGAAGTTGACGCAATCGTTGCAGCAAGCAGAAGTCTTTCCAAAAATTGAAGGTCATCAGTTAGATACCTATGTGGGCGTTGGTGGGACACCAGAATCGATCATCCGTGCGGTCCGTTATGGATTTCCAGTGATGTTGGCGATTATTGGTGGCGAACCTGCCCGTTTTGCGCCGTATGTCGATTTGTACAAAAAAGCAGCGCAACAGTTGGGGCAACCGATTTTACCTGTGGGCATGCATTCTCATGGGGTGATTGCTGATACCGATGAAGAAGCTTACGAGATCGGTTGGCATTATATCAAGAAGAGTATGGATAAAATTGGCTTGGACCGTGGTTGGCCAGCGATGAGCAAAGAACGTTTTGATTTTGAAGTCGAACATGGTTCCTATTATGTCGGCAGCCCAGAAACTGTTGCCCAAAAAATTGCTCGGATGATGCCGCAAGTTGGTGTAGAGCGCTTTGATTTGGTTTACGGGACCGGTGGACAATTACAAAAAGACCGCTTCCGGACGATTGAATTGTATGGTACCAAAGTCATTCCTCGTGTGAAAGAATTATTACAAGTTGGTGGTCAACATGGCTAAGCAAACGATCGGTATACTGGGTGCTGGCAAATTGGGCTTAGCTTTGGCCAATATCGGTGCCCAGTCAGGCTACGAAGTGCTGATTGCCAGCCGAAAACCTGCAGAACAATTGGCCTTGCCCGTGTCAATTTTGGCACCCGGCGCCAAACCGTTGTCAGCTGAGGAAATGATTGCAGAAACAGACATCATCGTTTTAGCGATTCCATTAAGCAAATACCAAGAATTACCCCCCATTGCTTTGAAAGGCAAAATCATTATCGATGCGATGAACTATTGGTGGGAAGTGGACGGTAAAGACAAAGTTTTTTCAACCATTGACGCTACTTCTTCAGAGCGGGTCCAAGCGTATTTCTCAGACAGTCAAGTGGTCAAAGCCTTCAATCATATGGGGTACCATGATATACAAGCGGTGTCTTCTTATAGTATAGATACTGAAAGAAAAGCAATCGCTGTCGCCGGCGACCAGCCAGAAGCGGTGGAAAAAGTCGCCCGCATCATTGAAGACTTCGGCTTTACCCCTCTGGTGATTGGACCTTTAGCCAACGGCATCATGCTGGAACCTGGCAGTCCTTTATTTGGCGCAAATGAAACAGCCAGCAAACTGCAGCAGCTGATGGATGACTTTGCGGATAGTGACAAAGGGCATGACTTTTTTGCCCAACGAGTGAATCAATAATTCAGATATCCTCTCTAACCCCCCATGAGTTGTAATGGGATTTAGAGAGGATTTTTTACAAAAAAACACCTCTTCATCTTGATCAATCAAGATAAAGAGGATTCCCAACCGTCAAATCAGCACGTGGTCGTTTAACAATAATCAATAATGGATACACTTGTAATGGCTAAGCAGTCATTGCTGACAAATCGCCCCTGCCAGACGTCCATGGTGTACATATAAGCCTGTACCTGCTGTGTGCTCGCCTTTGACATCCCACCCAAGCTGTTTATTGTGATAGATCTGTCAACCAATTGGTCTGTTGGATTTGCCCGTCGATCTCTCGCAATTGTTGTGCTGTTTGGTTCAGTAATTTGGTGATTTCTTTGGTATCAATGGTCCTGACATAGCGAATCTCATTACGTCCCATTCGTGGACCGGCTTTGGCGGCATCTAGCATTTGTGTATACAATGCATGGCTTTGGCGCAAGCGTTCTCGTTGGGAGAGGGCATCCACTACCAACAGGCTGCTCTCCACTATCGTTGTATGGGCATTGGTATGATTGATCTGGCGGGCAATCTCATCTAATTGTTGACTCCCTTGTTGATAGTCAGCCAATAAATCGGATACACTTCGATCCAATGTGTCACCCTCTTGGACTAAGACGCTGCCAGTGATTTCGGTACGTAAAATGTGTAAACGATTTTCTAAATCACGCCGCAGTAACAATGCTTCCGCTAATTTCATCAAAAAACCTCCTCAAATAGGTATCTATCAAGTCTCTTTCATCTATCCTATGCAATCGCTGCCGATAATGCAAGAAAGAAGATCAATGACCGAACTATCAGAATTTTCTCAAATCACATTGACATCATTTGCGTGCAATAGTATACTTTAAAGCAATCATGAAATGAACAAGAAATTGAAGATCCTGCACGTTGAAGAGAAGAGTAGCTTTGGCGCCTGTTGCAAGAGACCCCGGATGGTGAGAAAGGGGAATGGGCAAAGATGTGAAGATGAGCTCTGAGTGATTTGACTGGTTCACGCCGGTCAAACGGCAAGCAGCCGTTATCCTGCCGGGTATGCGTACGTACCGTTGAGGTGTTATATGAAATAACACGAAGAAGGGTGGTAACACGAAATTCTCGTCCCTTTGTTTGTCAGTTTTTGATGAGCAAAGGGATGGGGATTTTTTTTATCGGCGCTTCAATCATTGACTTTTCATGAGATAGCTATTCAACAAATTGGAAAGATTTGAGGAGGAACTGGAAAAATGAATTGGAAAAAAGGATTATTGGTATCAACAGGCTTGATCACACTAACTTTGGCAGGTTGTTCGACAACTGGGACTACGAATGAATCATCTGCAGCGGGAGATGCTACAGCTGCAGCACAAACGATTTCTGTGAGTTTGCCCGCAGAATTGACGACATTAGATACAACTCAAACCACGGATAAGGTGACATTTACTGTCATTCAACATTTGTTCGAAGGGTTGTACCGCTTTGATGAAGACAGTCAACCGGTACCAGGTTTGGCTGAAGGTGTAGATATCAGTGAAGATGGCAAAACCTATACGTTCACGATTCGTGAAGATGCCAAATGGAGTAATGGAGAGAAAATCACTTCTGCAGATTTTGCTTATGCCTGGAAAAAATTAGTAGATCCTGCCACGATGGGCCCGAATGCATATTTGTTGGATAATGTAGTTAACAGCAAAGACATTCGTGAAGGCAATGCATCAATCGATACGATTGGCTTAGAAACGCCAGACGATCAAACATTTGTTGTACAACTGGACCAACCGCAAGCTTCCTTCCTATCGGTTGTATCTATTGGCTGGTTGGCACCGCAAAATCAAGCCTTTGTGGAAGAAGAAGGCGATAACTATGCCAAAACGAGTGACGATTTGCTTTATTCAGGACCGTTCGCGCTGACCGATTGGCAACAAACAGGGGCCGAATGGACCATGATCAAAAATGATGATTACTATGACAAAGATGTTGTCAAATTAGATGAGATCAACGGATCAACGATCAAAGAGGAAAATACCGGTATTCAATTATTCGAAAGTGATGAATTGGATATCCAAAAAATCAGCGGTTTATATGTGCAACAATACCAAGACAATGACCAGTTGGTGACCCACAATGATATCGCCAACTACTTCCTTGATTTCAATAAGCAAGCCAATGAAGCACTAGCCAATGTGCATGTCCGTAAAGCGATTTCGTTGGCAATCGATAAAGACAGCTTGGCGAACGATGTTTTGAATGATGGTGCGAAACCATTGAATGGGCTGATTCCAAGCGGCTTGTATGCAAACCCAAATACAAATGAAGATTTCCGTGCGTATAGTGGCGAGTACAATCAATTTGATTCGACAGCGGCGCAAGAGGAATGGGATAAAGCCCAGTCTGAGATTGGCGATCAGATAGCGCTGAAGTTATTGGTGACGGATGATGACAATGGACAAAAGATTGGTGAATACTTGCAGAGCCAATTACAAGAAAATCTGCCCGGGCTGACGATCACGATCAACAAACAGCCACGTACCAACTTGAATCAATCCCGCTCAGATGGAGATTATGAACTATCTGTATCTGGTTGGATTGCCGGTAGCAGTGACTTGGATTCATATTTTAACTTGTACAAGAATGGTTCTTCTTACAATTACGGCGGCTACGATAGTGAGGCTTATACAACGCTGACCGAAAATGCCCGCACAGTCGATGCCAATGATCCTGATAAAGTATTTGAAGACTACAAAGCAGCTGAAGATATTTTATTGACGCAAGATGCAGCACAAGTCCCTTTGTATCAAAGCGCTTCTAATTACTTGATCAAATCAAAAATCAAAGATATCCAATATCCAGCTTACGGTGCGTATTTCTTTTTCAGAACCGCATCCGTCAGTGAGTAGACAGCATCAACAAAAACCCCCTTTTACCATTCGATAAAAGGGGGTTTGACATAAAAAAAGCCCACCAATCCAATGGTGGGTAAGATGCGGAAGATGGGAGTTGAACCCACACGAGATAATCTCACACGCGCCTGAAGCGTGCGCGTCTGCCATTCCGCCACTTCCGCCTATCAAAACGATACCTCTTTTGGAAGGGAAATGCAAGAAGAAAACGCAACTGCAAACAATAGAAAATAATGATTGACAAATGAGAAACACTTTGGTAATTTTAATGAAACAAAATGTAAACGCGATGAAAAAGAAAGTAAAATCAAGGTAGTTGTCTCTCAGAGAGTTCCGGCAGGTGAGAAGGAACGGCAATGAATGATTTGAACATGACTTTGGAGCGGATTTTCTGACTGAAATGAGGAAAATACGGCAGCCCCGTTAACAAGCAGCAGTCTCCGTCAATGATCGGGTACTGATTGAGGCAGGATCTATATGATTCTGCAATGTAAGGTGGTACCGCAGGTAAATGCCCTTAGTGAAAGCTAGGGGTGTTTTTTTTTTTTTTCAGAATGATTGGGAAATCCCGCGGATACACATTTGTTTGAATCGAAGTGTGAGGAGGTTCTATGTGCATAAATTAGTATTGCAAACAGATTTTGGCTTACAAGATGGGGCGGTCAATGCGATGTATGGTGTGGCTTATCAAGTGGATCCTGGACTTATCATCAATGACTTGACCCATGAGATCACACCGTACCAAATCTATGATGCCAGTTATCGTTTATGGCAAAGTGTGGCGTATTGGCCAGCAGGTACAGTATTTGTTTCCGTTGTTGATCCCGGTGTCGGTTCCCAGCGCTGCAGTGTAGTGGCTAAGTTGCAGACGGGGCAGGTGATCATCACACCAGATAATGGAACATTGACACACGCAGCGGCATATCTCGGTATTGAAGCGTTGCGGGTCATCGATGAAGAGACTGAGCGCTTAGCGGGTTCATCTGAAAGCCATACCTTTCATGGTCGAGATGTCTATGTCTATAATGGTGCTTGGCTTGCAAGTGGTCAAGCGGCGTTTGCATCGATTGGCAGCCCAGCAGATCCAGCATCGATCACTACGTTCTCAATTGAAAAACCGATACAATATGAAACAAGCATTCACGGTACCATCGATATCTTAGATATCCGCTTTGGGTCTTTATGGACGAATATTCCTTCTTCCTTTTTTCATGCATGGCACGTCGCTTATGGTGATCGATTAGAAGTGACCATCACCCATCACGAAACCATCTATTATCAAGAAACAGTCGCATTTGGTCGGTCTTTTGCGCAAGTCAGTCCTTTGGCACCTGTCCTTTATATCAATTCATTATTACACGTTGGTCTTGGCTTGAACTTGGCGTCATTTGCAGAAACATTCAACATAGGCACTGGAACTGAGTGGAAAATCACAATCAAAAAGGAGAAATGAGCAATATGAAAAAATCACAATTTACAGTTAAGCACATCGTCGCAATCGGTATTGGTGCAGCAGTTTTCTTTATTCTGAAGCGTTTTGTCACGATTCCTACAGGATTCCCTAACACAGATATTGCAACAGCCTATCCATTTTTGGCTTTGCTAGGCGTGGTGTATGGGCCAATCGTTGCTGGACTCGCTGGTTTTATCGGCCACGCATTAGGTGATTTGACGACCTATGGTGCTTGGTGGTCTTGGATCATCGCCTCAGGTATCTTAGGCGTTTTCTTCGGTCTGTTGACACGCTGGATTCCGATCCAAGCAGGTATTTTTGGGTCAAAAGAGATCAAAACATTTCTGATTGGCGAAACGATTGCCAATTTGATCGTCTGGGTGATCATCGCTCCCGTCGGTGATATTTTGATCTATGCTGAAGCAGCCAACAAAGTATTTACCCAAGGGATCATTGCGGGATTGACCAATGCCATTGTAACTGGGATAATCGGAGTGATCCTGCTAAAAGCCTACGCCCAAACCAAAACCAAAAAAGGCAGCTTAAGTAAGGAATCTTAATTTATAGAAATGTGTGAAGAATAAAAAATGAAACAAAAAATCATTCAATTCAACGATTTTTCATTTCAATACGATGCCCAATCTGAGCCAACTTTGAAGCATATAGATCTAACGATTTATGCTGGAGAAAAAATATTGATCATTGGACCCAGCGGTTCAGGAAAAAGTACATTGGGCAAATGTTTGAATGGCTTGATTCCGCAAAACGATCCGGGCAAAGCAACAGGGTCTTTGCAAATTGGTTCAGCTCATTTTGGCCATGCGTCGATTTACGATTTGTCTTTACAAGTGGGCACGGTGTTGCAGGATACCGATAGCCAATTTGTTGGATTGACAGTGGCGGAAGATATAGTTTTTTCATTAGAAAATGAGCAGAAAAGTCAATCAGTGATGGAAGAGGCTTTGCAAACATGGGCGCAAAAAACAGATTTGATCGATCAGCTACACAAACGGCCACAAGATTTATCCGGCGGTCAAAAACAGCGGGTATCAATGGCGGGCGTCTTGATCGACGAAACCCCTATTTTGCTTTTCGATGAACCATTAGCTAATTTGGATCCCAAAACCAGTGTCGCAGCTATTGAGATGATTGATCAATTGCATAAAGAACAAGGGTTTACAGCGATTATCATCGAACATCGATTAGAAGAAGTCTTGGCGGCACCTATCGATCGAATCATCGTTATGGATGAAGGGATGATCGCGGCAGATACTACCCCGGATGCTCTCTTGCGGAGTAGTTTATTACAAGAGGTAGGCATTCGTGAACCCCTTTATATAAAGGCATGCAAAAAAATCGGCCTGCCGCTGCCAGCACAAAATCTAACAATGATCACGCACTTCAGTTCGCCGGAAATCAAAACAGCCCTCAGCCAATTTCAAGCTCTTTATCCAGCTTCTGAGGGAAAGAAACTGTCTGAGCCCCTGCTACAAGCAGCCAATGTTTCATTTGCGTATGAAGCAGGCAAGCCGATCTTGTCGCATCTCGACTTTACGATCCATCGAGGAGAAATGATCAGCTTAGTCGGACACAATGGCGCTGGTAAATCCACCCTGTCACACTTGATCACTGGCTTTTTGACTCCTAGCTCAGGGAAATTATCCTGGCAAGGAAAGGACATGGCCGGTGATTCAATCAAAGAACGGGCCGAAAAAATCGGCTATGTCTTGCAAAACAGCAATCAAATGTTGTCAAAAAATTTCTTGTTTGATGAAGTGGCTTCAGGACTGCGCAATCGATCCATAGAAGAAGCAGTTATTCGAAACAAAGTCCACGAGACATTACGTATTTGTGGGTTGTATCCCTATCGTTCTTGGCCGTTATCGGCCCTCAGCTACGGGCAAAAGCGGCGGGCCGCGATTGCAGCGATTCTTGTCCTAGAACCAGAATTGATTTTGCTGGATGAGCCGACTGCGGGGCAAGATTATCGGCACTATCATGATATGATGACCTTTATTCAGTCTTTGAATGCATTAGGATTAACGATCATCATGATCACTCATGACATGCACTTAATGTTGGAATATACCCAACGGACGATCGTTTTGGCCAATGGCAAAGTCTTGGCTGATGCTACCCCAGCTGAGGTATTGGGTGACTCGTCGATTACGCAAGTGGCAAATCTGCAAGAAACCAGTCTTTATATGCTGGCGAAAGTCAATCAACTCCCGCATCCAACAGCCTTTACCACGGCCTTTATTGCGAGTGAAGGGGTGCGTCATGGAAAATAATCTTATCGGGTATGTCGCTAGGGATACATGGCTGCATCGGCTAAGCGGCACGACCAAACTGATCTGTTTTTTGCTGATCTCAGTCATTGGAATGGTGACGTATGATACGCGTTTTTTGTTGGCATTGGGAGGATTATCCATCTATCTTTTCGCTGCTTCAGGCATTCGTTATCGTGATGTCGCATTGGTGCTTAAGTTTATTGTGTTTTTCTCTGTCTTGAATTTGGTGGCTGTGTATCTGTTTGCACCGGAATATGGTGTAACGATTTATGGGACTAGACATGTATTGGTGGAGGGAATCGGTCGTTATACGATCACGCAAGAACAACTCTTTTATGAATGTAATCTACTGATCAAATATATCGTGACCATTCCACCAGGCTTGATATTCCTTTTTACGACGAATCCTAGTGAATTGGCTGCCAGTATCAATCGAATCGGAATTTCTTACAAGATTGCTTATGCAGTCGCATTAGCGCTGCGATATATTCCAGATATCCAAGACGATTTTCGTACCATTGCCAAAGCACAGCAAGCAAGAGGCGTCGAGCTGTCCAAAAAAGCACCGTTGAAACAGCGAATCACTGGAAATCTGGCAATTGCGATCCCGCTGATTTTTTCTAGTTTAGAACGGATCGATCATATCTCTGCAGCAATGGAACTACGCCGTTTTGGGAAACACAAAAAACGGACATGGCTCAAAGCGCGTCCGTTACAAGCAAAAGATTTTGTTGCGATCCTGTTGACTGGCTGCATTGTACTGATTGGTATCAGTCTTTTCTTTGTCAATGGCGGCCGTTTTTATAATCCGTTTTAATAAAAGAAGTGTCCTCGTATAGGATGCTTCTTTTTTTTGCAAAAAGGAGCCCCGCCAGCGGGGACTGGCGGGGTAGGAGTAAAAATGAAAAAGTGTTAGGGTTTGTTTGTTGGTATATGTATATAATAGCCTGCAGATGTGAAAAAAGATGGGTAAAGATATAGTAAAAATATGAAGAAATAAAGAAACAATGCATCGATGGTATGGATTGAGAAAAACGATTTCTACCTGAGTAGGAACTATACGAAATCCGAAGTCTCAATGAACAAAAAGGAGCCCCGCCAGCGGGGACTGACGGGGTAGGAGTAAAAATGAAAAAGTGTTAGGGTTTGTTTGTTGGTATATGTATATAATAGCCTGCAGATGTGAAAAAAGATGGGCAAAGATATAGTAAAAATATGAAGAAATAAAGATCATTTGTATCAATGGATATGTCCACAAAGAAACGTACACTATAGACGAGTAGAAAATATATGCAGCAATACTTGTAAAAAAAAAGGGCCTGTCAGCGGGGACTGACAGGCAAGGAGTAAAAATGAAAAAGTGTTAGGGTTGTTTGTTGGTATATGTATATAATAGACCGCAAATGTGAAAAAAGTATGACGAAGCAGCCACGATTTATGGAACAAAGATTAAGAAAGAATAAAGATAGCTGCAGTTCATTTATCCAAAGGATTGGGTAAATGCATGCAGCTGTCTTTGTTTTATTGATTAGTCAAGTCTAAATTATTTTCTTTGAAGGTATCACCATGACTGAGATCGCCATATTGATACCCGCGGTTGAACCATGCAACCCGCTGTGCCGAGGTACCATGGGTAAAACTATCAGGGACGACATAGCCTTGATATTCTTTTTGAAGTGTATCATCACCGATCGCATTGGCAGCAGTGATGGCTTCCTCAATATCACCAGCTTCTAGAATGGGTTGGCCTTGATACGTTTCGCCCGCTAGATATTTAGCAAAGGTACCTGCCAGATAGTCAGCTTGTAATTCAAGACGGACGCTGTATTCATTATATTCAGTATCAGACACTTGTTGACGAATTTTCTCTAGCTGCTGGGTGATCCCCAATTCATTTTGTACATGATGTCCCACTTCATGGGCAATCACATAGGCCATGGCGAAATCACCACTGGCGCCATATTTACTCGCCAATTCATTGGCAAAACTTAAGTCAAGATACACATGTTCATCTGCCGGACAATAAAAGGGCCCCACTTGTGAGGTTGCATAGCCGCAGGCAGATTGCACACTATCGGTAAATAAAACCAACGTTGGATCCTGATAAGCTTCTTGTCGCTCTTGGAACACGTCTTGCCAATAATCTTCTAAATGACCAAAAACGACGGCGGAAAATTCTTTTTCTTCAGTGTAAGCATCTGTGGCTACATTTTCCGTTTGGTAATTTGCAGCTTGATTGCTGCCGCCAAGTACATCCGGTAAGGAACCAATGTCACCGCCGCTCAAAAGAAAAAATAGTACGGCGATGATCACTGTTCCAATTCCTCCGCCAGCAACCAATTTCCCGCCAGAACCAGATGAACGCCCCGTTCGATCATCGATATTGGCACTTTGTCTACCCCCACGCCATTTCATCCATATCTCCTCCTCAAGAATTGTTACTTCTATTATAAGAGATATCGAGAGGGATGGGAAAAGAAGCGACTTAAGCACTCTTGTCTAAAAGTGCGATAAGCCGCCAATCGAAATAATCTATTCAAATTCCTCATATTCATTCGGATCTTGGCCATCGATACGACCATCTTCTTTATTCAGCCCATTGATTTGCTTCACTTCGTCAGAGGTCAATGAGAAATCAAAAATCGCCAGGTTTTCCCGTTGGTGCGCCAAATTCCGTGATTTTGGCAATGGCAAAATACCACGATCAATATGCCAACGTAAAATGATTTGTCCTGCAGACTTTTGATACTTTTCAGCCAATGCCTGAATGACAGGTTCTTTGATTGCATCACTCCCGCGGCCTAATGGACTCCAAGCCTCCGTTTGGATCCCGCGTTTTTCATTTTCAGCAACCATGCGTTCTTGGACCCAATAAGGATGGATCTCGATTTGATTCAACGCAGGGGTCACCCCAGTTGCGTCTATGATCGTGTCTAAATGTTCCGGTTCAAAGTTAGACACACCAATTGTGCGAATCAAGCCTAATTTTTGTGCAGTGACTAGCGCTTTCCAAGCATCAACATATTTGCCACGCTTTGGTAGGGGCCAGTGGATCAAAAAAGCATCAAAATAATCAAGCTCCATTCGTGCAAGGGACTCTTGGATGCTTGATAAAGCTTCTTCATAGTCATGATATTTTCCTGGAAGTTTTGAAGAGATAAAGAATTCTGAGCGAGGGATGCCAGAACGCTGAATCGCTTTGCCGACGATGCCTTCATTGTCGTAATTGGTTGAAGAGTCAAACAAACGGTAACCATCCGCAATCGCTGCGTGGAGTTGATTCAATCCTTCACCGCCGCGGATTTGAAATGTCCCCATTCCGATAGCGGGACGTAAATGACCGTCATTCAAAGTCAATAATGGTGCTTTCATAAAATAACTCCTCCTTTTTTATTATGATTATTACTCTACAATGTTTTTTGCGTTTATGTAAATTACTTTGCTCAAGCAGACAAAAAAGAATAGACAGAAAAATAGTAGAAGATGCCAGGACCAAACTGTTGATCGGCATGTCATACATCTTATTCTGTCTATTCTCTTACTGACTATTTAACAGGGGGTGTACCGTACATTTTCGGTGTGACAGGTTTTAAATCCGGGGCTTTGCCTTCGACTTTCGGTTCATCCAACCATTGGTATTCACCTTCACCATCTAGTGCTTTTCCAGAAGCCCATAGGCCATCTTTACTTTGATCTCCTTCAGAGAAATTATAGAAATCATAGGCGATGTCTAAGCGTTCATTTTTGCGATCAAATGTACTAGGTACCAAAATGGATCCTTCTTTTTCTTCCAATTCTTTGACAGCAGCTGCCCAAAGATTTTGATGATAACTATCACGGGCTAATAAAACAGACAATAAATCTTTCACACCGCGATCATCGATCATTTCATATATTCTTGCCACTTGCAAACGTCCTTGAGATTCAGCATTTAAGTTCGCGCGGAAGTCAGCTAATAAATTTCCACTGGCAATGATGTAACCGCCAGACCAAGGATTACCCATGCTGTCTGCCGGACGAGGTCCTAAACCAGCAACGATGGCTTGCTGCGGATTCATACCCGAAATGATTGCACCAATCGTAGGATCTTTTTTCATCGCAGCTTCTTGGTCTTCTACAGGTGCATCATCCAGTAAGCGTGCAACCATTGTCGCCAACATCTCAACGTGTCCCAGTTCTTCAGTGGCAATATCCATCAGCATATCTTTATATTTTTCTTCGCCACGACAACTCCAACCTTGGAACAAATACTGCATGGCTACACTCATTTCTCCGTACTGTCCACCAATTAATTCTTGAAGGTATTTCGCAATTAACGGATTTGGCTTATCGGGGTTAGCTTCAAACTGTAATTCTTTTTGATGACGAAACATACACAATTCCTCCTTGAAATAGTTTATTTGGCCCAAATTAAGTTTCTCACGATATCAAATTATCGTCCATTAAAAGGCTCTATTTTTGCTTTTTTTTGCTCAGTTTATGAACATAATACATTTATTTTGACAAATGTGAAAAACCGTAAGATAGTTGATATAGAAGTGTATTTAAGGAAAAAGGAGCGAGAAAAATGTTTCGATATTATAAAATTGAGGAAAAGAAAGTGACTGAGTCAACAAAAGATGATTACAATTGGCTTGTGATCACTGGTAGTGATCCGAATGAGCAAAGAGAATTGTTGGATCGGTATCAATTACCTGAAGATATTTTTATCGGATCGAATGAACCTGAAGAAGTGTCGCGTTTAGAACATCTACGCAATACCAAACTGACTCATCCAATGCTGTATACATTGATTGACTTATCTGAAGTGACAAATGAGCGTATTGAAGATCGCTTAGAACCAATCACCTTCATTTATGCAGACGACTTAATGATTACTTATGCATCTGATCGTTCCAATTTGATTGAGCGGTTGATTGAGAAGCATGAACAAGATATTGATCATTTTGAAGACGTCATCGCTTATGCAACATTGATGATTTACACACACTTTATCAAAGGATTGCAACATATGAAGCGCCGAATCGACGAATTGGATGAAGCTGCGCGTAAAACGACTGAAAACAATGAACTATTCAATCTTGCAGATACTGAGCGGGATATGGTCTATTTGGATCATACGCTGAGGGACCAAAATCATACAGTTGATCGCTTGATGGAGCATAAATCATTTCTTGACCGTTTGGATAATGAGCCTTTGGTATACGATATCAAATTACGTCAAAAATTTGCCAATAAAATGGTCACTATTTATCGTGATCTTTTGGAAACGATCGGCGGATTATTCTCAGATATGATGGATAATAATCTAAACCATTTGATGAAATATTTGGACTCAGCAGCACTCGTAGTGGCTATCCCGTCATTGATCGCTGGTTTATGGGGCATCAATACTGGGGGATTGCCAGGAAAAGACAATACGATAGGCACGATTTTGGTCTTTGGCTTGGCGATACTGGTGGGGATATTAACTGCGGTTTATCTGTCTCGAAAAGATTTTTCAAAATAAACGAAAACAACGTCACTCTTTGCGTGACGTTGTTTTCGTTTATTTTATGCCACTATCTAAATTACTATCAAGAATCCAACGTTGAAAGGCCAAAAATACCAAGAGTAACGGCAAGATCGAAATGACGGAAGCTGCAATCAAAATCGTCCAGTTGATATTTTCTGCACCAACTAAACTGCGAATCGCCACTTGCAACGTATATTTCTTTGGATCATTCAAGACGATCAATGGCCAAATATAATCATTCCAGCGCCATTGGAAAGAAAATATACCTAAAGTCATAATAATAGGACTGGCGATGGGCAACATGATTTTCAAAAAAATCGTGCCATCTGAAGCGCCGTCTATCCGAGCAGATTCAATCAAGTCATTCGGCACTGAAACAAAGAATGTCCGAAACATAAAGATGCCAGTTGCGGTATTGATCGAAGGAATGATAATGCCCAGTAAGTTATCATACAAACCAAGCGCGCGAATCACTGAAAATGTGGGATTCATAATCACTTCTGTTGGCAGCATAGTCGTCGCGATAATACAAATAAAGAAAAAACGAAGCCACTTGGCATCATATTTGGCGAAAGCATAGCCGCAGGCAGCACTGGCTAATATGGTTAACACAGTTGTCGTAACTGCTGAAATCAGAGTATTGCTAAAATAACGAAAGAAGTCGAGGGTTGTCCACGCGTCAATAAAGTTTTGTACTGTTGGATTTTCTGGAAATACGTTTAATGGATAAGCAAACAATTCGGTACCAGGTTTGAATGCGCTGAGTAAAAACCAAAGGAGCGGGAATACATACAACAAGGAAGTGATGACTAACGCCAGCGTCAGAAAGAACATCGCTGACTTTTTCGCCGGTGCTTTTTTAAGGGTATTTTGTTTAGACATCATTTTTACCCCCTCCTAATTTCATTTGTACCAAGCCTAATAGCAACAAAATGACAAAGAGGACCATAGATGCAGCACTGGCGTAGCCGACACGCATCTTGTCAAAGCCGGTGGTATAGATATACTGCACGATAAACATATTGTCAGTCCCAGGACCACCATTCGTTAAAGACTGGACCAACGCAAACTCTTTCATGGAACCAATGGATGCCAATAAAATCACCATAAATGAGGTTGGCTTCAGCATTGGAATCGTAATAAAGCGCAATTTATTCCAAAAACTCGCACCATCGATTTCGGCTGCTTCATATAAGGAACGGGGGATATTTTTTAATGCTGCGGTAAATTGCAATATATTGAAGGCTGTCCCACCCCAAATGGCTGCCAAAATGATTACGGAAAAGGCAGCATTGGAATCAGTAAACCAAGGAATGGTTTGTTGACCGCTTTGTTCTAACAGAAAGTTGATGAAGCCGAAGTTTTCGCCGAATAACCATTTCCAGATGACCCCAGCAATAATACCTGAAATCGTCCAAGGCAGAAAGAAAATGATTTTGGCGAGGAAACGTCCTTTAGCTAAGTCACTATTCAATAAAAGTGCGATGGCTAATGAAATCACATAAATACTTGGGACCAATATAATCACGTAGCGAAATGTACGAAACAAGGCTTTATAAAAACTATCATCGCGAAATAATTCTTGATAGTTTGCTAAACCAATAAAGTTTGCTTCAGCAAACCCTTTGTAGTCTGTTAACGAGTAATACAAACCTAAAATGGCTGGAATCAAAAAGAACAGCACGAATAAAATAATGCTCACACCAGTGAATAGCAATGGCCATTTGTGTTTATGTAACGTATGCATGATAATCCCCTCCAACCCTTCATAGCATGTCGCCTATGGAAAAGAACCGAATAAGTGTTAGGACGATCACTGCAAAAGATGAGTGAATCGCATCTGACACTTGTTCAGGTTCTTTCATCGGCTTATTTTGCTTATTTTTTTAGAAAACCGTCATTGTAATCTTGGATTGTTTTCTCAATGGCGTCGTCCAACGAAATTTCATCATTCAAGACTTGCACGATGGCTTCTTTATAGGCACCTGTCAAACCTGTATAGCCCTTCATACTCATGGTGACTTGATCATTGGTTTGTTTACCGCTGATTGGTTGTGCCGCTGCGGCAATTTCTTGGTTATAGATTTCGTAGGCATCTTGGCCTTGTTCATACTCGATCGTCATGTCTTCGACAGCTGGCAAATAACCAGCATAGGTACAGAGTTGTTTGTAGTTTTCTTCTTCGTATAGCCACTCAATGAACTTTTGTCCTTCTTCACTATTCTTACTGTTGCTGAAACCAGTAATAAAGTTGCCACCCATATTCAATGCGCGGGTTTCTTGCGCAGGGGCGTAAACAGACTGCCATTTGAAATTGCTGATATTATTAGAAAAATCGACGATTTGCCAACTGCCGGAGAAGTAGGCTGGGACACGACCGCTTTTGAACATCGCCGAGGCATCTTCTCCTGAGGTCCAAACAGACTTAGGCATCACACCATCGTTGTTCAAGTCAATAAATTTTTGCAACGCTTCTTTTGTCGCATCATCTGTTGTATAAGAATCGCCACTATCATCTAGGAAGAAATCTTGTCCGCCATATTGATACGTAAAGGCCCGCAGTCGATGGTCAGATGCATCCATGACCATACCATATTTGGCATCGGTCTTTTCAACAACTTCATTTATGGCATCAAGAAATTCATCCCATGTCCAAATATCGTCTTCGGATTGTGGATAGGCTACACCAGCTTCATCAAACAAATCGGTATTCAAAAATAAACCGGTAGCGGTTACATCTGATGGTAAGGCTTTCACCACATCTTCTTCATTTTTGATGGTCATAGATTCTAATGTATTGGCATCATCCGCAACTGCCGTCAAATCCATCAAGTATTCATTCCAATCTGGCAAGACGGTTGACACACGGACAACTTCAGGCGCATCATCCGCCTGTACAGCTTTCGTGATTTTCGTTAATAAATCATCGTAGGGCACATCTGTCACTTCAACGGTTACGCCAGTTTCCTCTTTGTACTTCTCAGCCATTTTGGTGTAGGCACCGCCTTCACTTGTGTCACCTGAGACAAACATTCGGATTTCTTTGGCATCAGAACTATCACCATTGCCGCAACCTGCTACTAAGAGTAAAGCTGCCATGCTTATAATTGTCATCCCTAACTTCTTATTCATGATATTTCGCTCCCTTATATTTTGTTTTGAATGTTCAAATAAACCCTCAACTTCAACCATAACTGAAACGTGGGTATGTGAATGTAACAACTGTCATAAGAATATAGCGGTGAAAGGAAAGTATAGATAGGTGATAAAATTTCTTATTTGATGAAATGAAACACCTGTTGTTCTTTCTTAGTGTAGCGGAAAAAGGGGAAAACACAAAGTAAAACGATTTCATTTTGGCGGCTTATCTTAAAACAACGCGTTAAGAGTGGTTTTTATGTAAATGTCCACTTACTAAAATCCTTAATATAACAAGGTTTCTCAACTTTTTTTTGCGATTGAGAGCAAATCTTTTGTCTAATTTAACAAAGAAGCGTAACATAAACAGTGTAATAAATATCAAACAGAAAGAAGGAGAAAAACATGGGTTGGTTATGGACATTAATCGTAGGAGCTATTATCGGTTTGATCGCCGGTGCAATTACAAATAAAGGTGGATCAATGGGCTGGATCGCGAACATTGTTGCTGGTTTAGTCGGCGCTGCAATTGGTCAAGGACTATTAGGTTCTTGGGGACCATCATTAGCTGGAATGGCATTAGTTCCTTCAATCATTGGTGCGGTTATCGTGGTTGCTGTAGTGTCATTTTTCTTAGGACGCTCTAAAGCCTAATTATTCAGCTATTGTATACATTTATTGATCACACATAGGAAACTATGGATACAAAGACAGGGATTGACGGATTCGTCAAGACCTGTCTTTTTTTTTGATAAAAGTGCAATCCTTTTGTCAGAATGCAAATTACTCGGTACACTAAATAGAGACTAAAAAAAGAGAGGAAGCGTATCAATGAAAAAACAATATGAAACAGCAATGATCAATCGTGGTGGACGGGTTGGCGAAGTAGAGGCTCCTAATGGCAGTATGCATATGAAAATCGACAAACCAGGTATTCATAGTGAAGGCACCAACCCGGAACAGTTATTTGCAGCGGGCTATGCGTCTTGTTTTAATGGCGCTGTACAGCATATGTTGAAAGAACATGCTATTGAATCTGAATCGGAAGTCAAAGCACGGGTTTCATTGTACCACCATGATGATGGCAGCTACCAAATCGGTGTGATTTTGGAAGTGTCATTGCCAGGGATCGAGAAAGAAGAAGCAGAAAAAATTGCAGAAGAAGCTCACGACTTTTGTCCGTATTCTCGTGCAACTCGAGGCAATATCGATGTGGATGTGCAAGTGGTGTAACTGATTAGGATCGTTGAAAAGGATCGATGAAGGGGAGAAAGAGATGAACAGAACATACGGTGTATTGATCAGTTTGTTCTTGGTTTGTCTCTTTTTGTTGTGGCGCACACTCAAAAGAAACAAACAAGAACAAACCTTGATGTTGGCGCAACTCAAGCGGTATCCGTTGATTCAGCAGGCATGGACAGCTGCATTAGCGGCTAAAGAGCCAATCGTAAGGCTTGATGGGCTGGCGTCAGGGATGCTGGCAAGTACATATGATAACAATCAACGGACGGATTGCCACCAAATGACGCCGCAAGGTTTGGCACTTTCTAAAGAATGGTTGTTTGTGTCGATGTACTGCGCTGATCACCAACATCATTCGCAGATCATGGTCTATGACCGAACATCGGGACAGCTGCATAAGCAGGTCATCTTGCCCAAGCGTCCCCATGTTGGCGGTTTGGCCTACGATTCATCTGAAGCGTTGCTTTGGGTGACGATCACTGGTCAAGGCAATGGCCGGGTAGGTGCGCTCTCGTTAGCTGCCATACTAGCCGATGACTCAGCAGAAACTGGTGTGCCGATCCATTTCCAATACTCGATAGATGTAGTGGCGATCGAGCGGGCATCGTACTTGACCTGTCATCATCAGGAACTTATAGCTGGCTCTTTTTCTTTGAAGAAAGTAGGGCACTTGGCTTATTACTCATTGGCGAAAGCCAAAGAGGAAGCAGTCTATGGCCAAAAGGGACAGATTTCTCCGCGTCGCTTGTTCGCGACCACCACAAAAGTCCAAAGCATCGCGATATACCAAGAGTGGCTATTTATGGTGCGGTCCTATGGTCCTAGGTCTAGTGAGGTTTGGGTCTTTCCAAAGGATACCGAGAGATTCAGCAGGAAAACTGTTTCGCTTCGCATCAAATGTCCGCCTTATCTTGAACAAATCGTGGTGGAAGATGATCGTCTGTATTGTTTGTTTGAAAGTGGCGCGACTGCTTATCGGCACAAAACATCATGGCCGATGGAAGAAGTGCTTGTCTTAGCTATTCCACTTTTATTGCACAAAAAAACCGGCTTCAAAAGAAACCGGCAGGGAAATATATAATGGCTTACTCAACAATGCTGCGTTGAATATCTAATACAGTACCAGTGCGCGCGTCTGCTAGAAATTCATAAGAGACTAGCTGTCCGTCTTCGGTCCGGGTGATGCCGCCAGTATACCCTTGGGAAGTTACAGCAAATTTACGCAGCGGTTGCTTTTCAAAGTTGATCCAAGAGCCTTCAATCGGTCCCTCTTTGACAAAAGCTGCTTTGATCGTTTCCAGAACATCATCCGCATGGAGATTCTGCTTGTTTTTTAACCAAATAGTGGAAAAGATTCCTCCGGCAAAACCTAATCCTAAGCCGACAGTCAGGCCGTTTTTAAAATAATGCATCGAGCGATGATTGTGCATGTGCTTGTCCTCCTTCATTCGATTTTTCACACATGGTGTCGCTAGAGTGAAATCAGAAGTTAATTATCATAAGTGTAACATAGTTTAGTTTTTTTCTATAAGAAAAATAACCAGAATGCTGAAATTGCGTTATAATAAACCAATAACAAATCTTAAAATGAATAGTAAAAGAGGGGGCTAGGCTTGTTTTTTGACAAGCAATCAAACATGGAAGATAAAACATTTCAACGAATCAAAGAATTGACAGAACTCCAAGGAACGAGCGGATTTGAGCAAGACGTCCGTGCCTATATGCGTAAAGCGATGACACCACTTGTAGATGAGGTGCAGCAAGATGGATTAGGCGGTATTTTTGGGATTCGACATCATCAAGATGAAGAGGCACCCCGAATCATGTTAGCTGCGCACATGGATGAAGTGGGTTTCTTAGTGACAACTGTGACTGAGCGCGGTCTCTTTAAAGTAACACCACTCGGGGGCTGGAATCCATACGTTGTGTCCGCCCAACGGTTTACGCTAAAAACAGCAAAAGGGGACTATCCATGTGTATCATCTTCTGTACCTCCTCATTTGTTACGGGGGACTGGTGGCCAGAAATCTGTGGAAGTAACAGATATTCTGTTTGATGCTGGTTTTGAATCCAAAGAAGAAGCCGAAAGCTTTGGTGTCCGTCCTGGAGATACAGTTGTACCTCAAGTGGAAACGATCAAAACGGCAAATGGCAAACATATCATTTCAAAAGCTTGGGATAACCGTTATGGTTGTACTGTTGTATTGGATGCGTTAGAGGCATTGCAACAGGAACAATTGGGTCATACCTTGATTGCCGGTGCCAATGTGCAAGAAGAAGTAGGTCTGCGGGGTTCTCGTCCTTCAGTGACCAAATTCAAGCCGGATCTATTTTTTGCGGTCGACTGTTCGCCTGCTGATGATACAGTGACAAAAAATGGCACCTTTGGTCATTTGGGCGAAGGTACGTTGCTGCGTATTTTTGATCCAGGTTTGATCATGCTCCCTGCAATGAAAGAGTTCTTGTTAGATACAGCCGAAACACACCACATTCCTTACCAATATTTTGTTTCAAAAGGCGGTACGGATGCTGGTGCAGCCCACATGTCTAACGAAGGAATCCCAAGCTCAGTGATAGGTGTACCAGGACGTTACATTCATACTCATCAAACATTATTTAGTATTGCAGATTATGAAGCAGCCCGTGAAATGGTAATCCAAGTGTTAAAGGCTTTGGATAAATCAACTGTCGATACGATCATAGCTGGAAAATAATTGTAAACATCTGTTAGACGAAAGTACTTCATTATGAAGTGCTTTTTTGTTTATACCTAGTGTTTGGTTTTCCCAGCCAGAAAGGTGTATACTTTATGTATAAAGAGAAAGTGGTGAGCGTGTGATTATTCCAAAAAATATAGAAGAGTTAGCAACGTATGTAGAAAAAGGAAAAAATGTCTTCTTTTTTACCGCTGATTGGTGTGGGGATTGCCGATATATCAAACCGCAATTACCTGAGATCGAAGCGGATTTTCCAAATTACCAATTCATTGAAGTCGACCGTGACAAATTTATGGATGTAGCTGTTGAGTGGTCGATATTTGGCATTCCAAGTTTAGTGGTGATCGAAGATGGCAAAGAGCGTGGTCGATTGGTGAACAAAGACCGCAAAACAAAGGAAGAAATTGAAGCTTTCTTAACAAGTGTTCAATAAAGAACGGAGGATATTCAAATGGATGCACAAAGATATCAAAATATATTAGTCGGAATCGACGGTTCTGAGCAAGCCAAAGACGCTTTCAAAAAAGCCGTGGAAGTTGCGCGACGCAATCAAGGGAAAGTCTATGCGGCAACGATCATTGATCAACAAATGCCGACAATGATGGGCTATGCACCATTAGATAGCTCCATTCTTGAACAAGAAAAAGATACCGCACAAAAAATGATCGACGAATGCAAAGCCTATGCAAAATCAGTAGACTTTGCCCTAGTTGAAGGGGTGATTGCCTATGGCTCAATCAAAGATGCATTGGCAACACAATTACCGGATGAATATAATATTGATTTGATCATGGTCGGTCAATCCGGCTTGAACGCGGTTGAACGTTTTATGATGGGCAGTGTCGCTAGTTTTGTGATCAGAGAAGCCCGTTGTGACGTGTTGATCGTTTCACCGCAAGATGCATAAATAATCTAGAACAGTAAAAATAAAAAGCTGCTGGGCACAATCCACTTATGGCGTGTGTCAGCAGCTTTTTGGTTTTTTGTGACAAATCCAAGAGATTGATCGAAATACAATGACGAATCCCCAAAAATTTGTTAAGATTATGGGCGGAATGATTGAAGGAGGAAATGACGTGATTTTTGCATACAATAAAGAATATGTGAGTGATACCTTAATGGTGATCACTGAAAACGACAAAGGCTTAGACCAAACAGTAACGCGCGTGGATCAAGTTGCCCAAATCAAAAATGAAGAAGGAACGATCGTTGGTTGGAACTTTTTTGCGATTTCAGATGTGATGACCATTGATGGCAGAGGCCAAGTGGCATTGTCGGATGCGCAGCTGGACCAATTGAATGAATTGATTGCTGCTGCGGGTTTTTCGGAACGCTTAACAAGCGACCATGCACCAAAAATCGTCGTTGGGTATGTTCAATCTTGTGAAGAACACCCAGATAGCGATCACTTATCTGTGACCCAAATCGATGTAGGTGATGAAGAAACGTTACAAATCGTTTGCGGTGCGGCCAATATCCGTAAAGGCTTGAAAGTTGTTGTTGCCAAGCCAGGCGCGATGATGCCTGACGGTCTGTTGATTTGGCCAGGTACATTACGAGGGATCGACAGTTATGGCATGGTCTGTTCAGCCAAAGAGTTACAGTTGCCGAATGCACCAATGAAAAAAGGAATTTTGGAATTGCCGCAAGACGCAGTTGTCGGCAGTGCCTTTCCCACTGGAAAAGCCTAAAAAAACGCTCAACCACTTCCTGTTTTTGTGGTTGAGCGTTTTTTCGATGTCTAGTTGCTGCTATCAGTTGTATCATTGATAGATGTATCAACGGATAATTCTACTGTTGCTGTTTTCTCTTCTTCCCCACGATAGTAGGTCAAGGTAATCGTATCACCGACTTTGTGTTTGTACAGTGCAGATTGTAAATCAGTTGTTGAACTGATATCAGTATCATCTACTTTGGTGATGACATCATATTGTTGCAATCCAGCTTGTTCAGCAGGTGTAGCATTGTTGACCGAGTAAACTACGACACCTGCAGTCACAGATGTAGGGACTTTCAAGATTTGTTCTTGTTGTTGTGAGGTGATTGAACTTAAATCAATCGTCCGGATACCTAATGCTGGGCGAACCACTTTACCATCAGATTCTAATTGGTTGATGATGTCAACAACATCGTTACTTGGAATCGCAAAGCCCATTCCTTCAACGCTGACACTAGAAGTAGATTCAGATGTGCTGGCAATTTTGCTTGAGTTGATGCCCACGACTTGGCCATCGACATTGATCAGTGGCCCACCAGAGTTCCCTGGATTAATGGCTGCATCTGTTTGGATTGCATTGATGCTGACTGTTTCACCAGAATCATTTTGGCTGGTCACTTGACGATTCAATGATGAAATGATCCCTTGTGTTACTGAGTTGGCATAATCAGAACCTAAAGGAGAACCGATGGCGATTGCTGGTTCACCCACTTTTAGGGCACTTGAATCACCAAAAGTCGCGACTGTTTCGACCTTATCCGAGGCAATTTTAATGACGGCTAAGTCAGTATACGCATCGGTACCAACCAATTCACCAGTTACTTTAGAACCATCAGAGAGGACAACTTCCAAACCTGACTGGCCTTCAACGACGTGGTTGTTGGTGACGACATATGCGGTATCACCATCGACTTTATAGATAACACCACTACCTTCAGATGCAGCTTCTAATGTGCTGTCATCGCTGGTATTTTCATCTGTTTGACCATCTTGGCCGCTTTGTTGGCCGAAAATGCTGCCAAAATCACTGGTTTGACTTTGTTGTAGATTGATGATCGAAACAACTGCGCCTTGCACTTTTTCAACAGCTTCTGTGACGTCGCTCGTGACATCTAGTTTTACGTTAGAGACGGTTGTTTCTCCGCTTGAATTTTGAACCCCTGTCGTTGTGGTCGTTGTGTTAGAACCGGTCAGTGAAGAGCCCATAGCCAAGTACAAGCCGCCAAAAGTCAAGAGACCACCGACAACACCACCTAAAATACCAATACCTAATTTTTTGAGTAAACCAGAAGACGGTTTCTTTTCTGGTGTGACATCTTTTCGTGCCATTTTAATTTCCCCCTTACTAATTATTTCGTTATAATTAGTATATTCTTTCTATCTGGCTTAAGTCTACTAGGAGACTTTGAAAAAAATATGAAGAAGTTGGGATAGAATTTATTTTAAATGATGAACATTCGATTTTTATTTCATCGATTAATGAAAAAATATCTGCATCATTTGATACAGATTTCAGAAAGGAACGTTCTATGAATATCAAAATTGTGACTGTCGGAAAATTAAAGGAGAAATACCTCGTTCAGGGAATCAATGAATACGCCAAAAGAATCAGTGTCTATGCCAAATTGACCTTTGTTGAAGTACCTGATGAAAAAGCACCAGAAAACTTGAGCGATGCGCAAATGAGTCAAATCAAAGAAAAAGAAGGACAGCGCATTTTGGCCAAAATCAAAGACGGCGAATATGTGTATGCCTTAGCCATTGAAGGTCAGAATCCAACAAGCGAAGCCTTCGCCAAACAAATCGATCAATTAGGCATCCAAGGCAAGAGTCAATTGGTTTTTGTGATCGGCGGTTCATTGGGATTGAGTGAGGCTGTGATGCAACGTAGCGATGCCCAAATCTCGTTTGGCAAAATGACGTTCCCGCATCAATTGATGAAATTAATCTTAGTGGAACAAATCTATCGTGCATATCGTATCAATACCAATGCGCCATACCATAAATAGCCATTTAAGTAGCCATTTAAGTAGCCCTTTGATTACAGGCCATTCTAGATTACAATAGAGAGAAGAAGATTGAGGAGGAAACGAATATGAATAATAACGACAGATTGCTGCGCTTAAGATACGCTGTCGATATCAAAGATTCAGATATGGTCAAAGCCTTTGAATTAGGCGGCCATCCTGTGACAAAAGAAGAAATGCGGGAGATGCTGACAAGAAACCATGCCGCACAAACAGAAGATGACAAAGAGAATGTCTACTTGAAAGCCATCAACAACCAAGTTTTGGATGCATTTTTGAATGGCTATATTACGTTAAAACGTGGCCCGCAAAAAGAACAAAAAGACATCCCGCAACAAAAAAGCAAAGACATTAAGCACATCAACAATATTTTGTTGAAGAAAGTCAAAATCGCTTTGTTTTTAACAAGTGAAGATATGCTGGCGATTTTTGCAGAAGCCGAGATTTATCCGACGAAAGGCGAATTAGGCGCCATATTGCGAAAAGAAGGCCACCGGAACTTCAAACCTTGCGGCGATAAATACGCCCGCAACTTTTTGAAAGGGTTGGGATTGATGTATCGGAAGGAACACCAATAGTTGTATTTTAATGATGTACAGGGATTAAAAATGACCAATTGTTTTGCTTTCAGCAATCAAATTGGTCATTTTTTTAAGATACAGACGATCGTTTCTGCAAAGTTGATTTGAACCGCCAACCCAAAAAACAACTACGTGCATACAAGTCCAGCCCAATCGCTAGCCATACCCCGGCAATTCCCCATTGGAAAGACAAACCCAGTATGAATACGCCAATCACACGAATACCCCACATACCAAATAAGGTACTGTAAAGAGGGGTTTTTGTATCGCCAAGACCCTGCAACGCGGCGGTCAGAATCAAGCTGATAGCTAACCCAGGTTGATTAAAGGCATCGATGTGCAATGCAGTAACGACTTGAGATATTACTGTTTGGTCAGTGGTGAACCAAGAGGCAAACGTGGGTGCACCAACGAATAAAACAATTCCTAATGTGGTCAAAATCAGTATGGCATATTTGCACGCAATAAAGGCAATTTTTTTCGTTTCTGCGTAATTTTTTTTTCCAATACTCATCCCAATCATAGTTGCTGTAGCGGTTGCAATGCCATAAGCAGGCATGTAAACAAAACTCTCAATGCTTCCGGCAATAGAATGTGCTGCGTAGGTTTTGGTGCCAAGGGCAACAATTAAACCAAAATATAGCACTTGCCCCATACGCATCGCCAATCGCTCCAAAGCAGCTGGGATTGTCAACCGAACGAGGGACGTATACTTGCGCAAATCCATTATCCCACGTAATGAAAAAGCAATCTCTGATTGTTGGACTTTACGATAGAGTAAAAACGATCCTACTAAACGGGCAATAATGGTTCCGATAGCGGTACCGATGACACCTAAAGCTGGAAAGGGTCCCCAACCGAAAATCAAAACAACATCCAATCCAATATTGAGAACATTCGTGATCAATCCAACATACATAGGAGACTTGGTGTCCCCAGTTGCGCGAAGCATACTGCCAAAAGTAGTCATTGTGCCAATCAATATTGCCGTGCCCCCAACCATTCGATAAAAAGGCAATGCTGCGGCAAGTGTTGCTTGATCAGCCCCCATCAACCGGAGGAATGGAGCGGCGAAGAATATGCTGATGAACCCAAACAATAACCCAACAATAAGGGTCAAAACGAAGGACTGCTTGGCAACTTCTCTGGCTTTTTCAATCGCATTTGCCCCGATTCGTCGCGCAATCAGCGAAGAAGTACCTACAGCCAACGCAATGAATACAGCTAGATAAACATTGATCAACGCATTGGCCACACCAATTCCAGCAACGGCTATGATGCCGATTTGCGCAATCAATAAGGCATCGATAAATCCCACAGAAGTTTCTAATATATTTTCGACCATTGCAGGAAAGGCCATTTTCAACAGCTGATGATCGAGGCTTTGCGTTGGGATTGTATCTTGATTGTGTGTCATAAAGTCTTCTCCTTAATTTAATTTATTATACTGCGTGATCACGCGACGCAAGGTGCTCATTTCTTTCTCTAAATCTTTTCCTTCATTGACATGCATCAAGGAGTGATCGGCTTGTGCTTCTAAAAGGATTTGACTGATTTTTTGCAAAGCAGCGCGAGAAGCATTCAATTGAATCATGATTTCGGCTGTTTCTTTTTCATCTAAGACCATTTTTTTGATACCTTTGATCTGCCCTTCAATACGGTTCAAACGTTTGATCAATGCATCTTGTCGATGATCATTGGTGTGAGACATAACATTTCCTCCTTTTTATATACCCGTATGGGGTATATAATCTACCTTTTTTAGTGGATTGTCAATAGAAGAGAAGAGGAATCTATTCAACTATTAAGATAAGCAATGGCGTTTACAACCATAAGATAATGCCTTATGATGAAAAAGGACTCGTGTGAACAGAAGTTTTGAATGAAAAGGAGCAAATCAAAGATGCGCAATATCAAACTAACGATTGAATACGACGGCAAGCGCTATTTAGGCTGGCAGCGTTTGGGCGACAATGACAAAACGATCCAAGAGAAAGTCGAAGGGGTCATCAAATTACTGACAAGCGAAGACATTGAGATCGTAGGATCTGGCAGAACCGATGCCGGGACGCATGCCCGTGGTCAAGTAGCCAATTTCAAGACGACTCATGACATGCCATTGGCTGAGATGCAGCAGTTTTTCAACCGTTATTTGCCGCAAGATATCGTAGTCAATCAAATCGAAGAGGTACCCGATCGCTTTCATGCCCGTTATCATGCAAAAGGCAAACAATATAGTTATTATGTTTGGAATGATCTGATTCCAACGGTCTTTGAGCGCAGTCGCAGTTTCCATTATCCTCAAACCCTTGATTTAGAAAAAATGCAAACAGCGGCGGATCAATTGATCGGTACCCATGATTTTATTGGTTTTTCAGCATTGAAAAAATCAAAGAAATCAACGACGAGAACGATTGAATCACTCACGATCACGCAAGAAGGACAGATGATCCATTTTACCTTCAAAGGCAATGGTTTTTTGCATAAAATGGTTCGAATCATTACCGGCACATTATTGGCAATTGGGTCTGGTGAATTGGATGAGGGGATCATTCAACACGTGTTGACTGAAAAAGTGCGACAAGCGGCTGGCGAAACAGTGCCTGCCCATGGTCTTTTTTTAGATGAAGTTGACTATTAAGTCATAGAGAAAGTGGTGCAAATGATGATTACCTTAAAATCACCAAGAGAAATCGAACAAATGAAGATATCAGGCCGTATTTTAGCACATATCCATGAGAAATTACGGACTTTTATCCAAGCGGGTATCACCACCAATCAAATCAATGCATTTGTGCAGCAAGAAATAGAGGCAGCGGATGCAACTGCCGCGCAGATTGGTTTTGAAGGCTATGAATATGCGACATGTATCAGCGTCAATGAAGAAATTTGTCATGGTTTCCCTTCGAATAATCGATTAAAAAATGGCGATGTGGTGAAAGTTGATTTTTGTGTTGATTATCATGGGGCGATTTCTGACAGTTGCTGGACATATGCTGTCGGTGAGATTTCGCCACAACACCAAGAATTGATGGCAGTGACCAAAGAAGCCTTACGTTTAGGCATCGAACAAGCACAAGTAGGCAATCGCGTTGGTGATATTGGTCATGCTATCCAAAGTTATGCCGAAGCAAGAGGGTTCGGCGTCGTTCGGGATTTTATCGCCCATGGTATTGGACCTACGATCCATGAAGAACCTTTCTTCCCACATTTTGGCTTACCAGGCAAAGGACTGCGTTTACGGGAAGGGATGACGATCACGATTGAGCCCATGATCACGACGGGGACGTGGCGGATGAAAATGGACGACAATGGCTGGACCGCACGAACGATCGATGGCAGCTACTGTGCCCAATACGAGCATTCGATTGCAATCACAAAAGACGGGCCAGTAATCATGACATTGCAAAAACCAGAAGCAGAATAATCATGACAATCTCTCATAAAATCAAGACAAAGGCAGAAGCAATTTCTGCTTTTTTTGGGCACTTCAATTGGTGATCAAGCAGGTATATGATAGAGTTTTGTTGAAGAAGAAAATCGATTGGCTAAAATGAGGTGGATAAATGGAAGCAAATCAAGAGGTGTTGGCTGCTTTATATAATTTGATTTTGGCTGAAGGGACCCGCCAATGGGAAAGATCGCAGTTGATCATAGCGAAAAATGCACTCGAAAACAATCAGTCCCAAGGCTTGGCACAGCTTGAAGCGGTGTTGCGGCCGTTGGCTTTGCGGGATAATCTTTCACCAGATGTCATGGACTTCTATCAAGCATTGACCGAAACAACATCGATAGCTACGCCATCATTTACTAAGACACCACAACGCAGCATGCAAGCTGCAGATACAGAAACAGCGATTTTTGCTGGTGGCTGTTTTTGGTGTATGGTGGAACCGTTTGAAAATCACCCGGGGATCTTATCGGTTTTATCGGGTTATACCGGTGGTCAGTTGGCACATCCGACGTATGATCAAGTGCTGACAGGGCATACGGGTCATGTGGAGGCGGTGGAGATTATCTTTGATCCTGCGATCATCACCTATCAGGAATTGTTGACCATTTATTGGGGGGTGACAGATCCCACAGATGCCTTTGGGCAATTTCAAGATCGTGGCGCGCATTATCGCCCGATTATTTTTACAACGACCAAAAAGCAGGTGCAAGTAGCACAGGCCTCGAAAAATCAACTGCAAGAAACAATGAAGTATCTACAACCAATCGTGACTGAGATTCTTCCAGCGAAGCCTTTTTGGCCCGCAGAAAATCGGCATCAACAGTTTTATCTGAAACAACCAAAACGCTACCGCCGAATCAAACGAGCCCGCAAGCAGTTGCAACAATTCAAAGCGTTGTCGGCATGGACCAAAGGTGTCTTTGGTGCTAAAAAAAGCTGAATACACTGTCAAAACCCTTTGACAATCAGGGGATGTCTACATGTTTGAACAGACAAGCTTTGTCAGTTGCGCTATTGTAAAGGCCAAGGAGGAACAGAGAATCATGACAATTGGAGAAAACTTGAAAGCGTATCGCCAAGCCAATAAATGGAGTCAAGAAGTCATTGCCCAAAAAATGCTGGTGACCAGAACATCGATCTCGAATTGGGAAACGGGCAAAACGACCCCTGACATCATCAATATCTTGAAATTAAGTACAGTTTATGGGTGTACTGCGGATGATCTATTGAAAGGACAAGTGAATAGAATGAAAAAAACATTTAGAACAATGACATATGGCGCTGGATTCAAAGATGGGACGATGCGGCTGAAAATCGAAACAGATGCCACAAAATTTTTCCCCCGAGGCGTAGAAGTCAAAGCCAATGTCGATATGGAGACCGGAGAAGTTGTTTTCTTTGTAGAGCAAGAAGACTTAGATAAAATCAAACAGTCGCTAGATATAGAATAGTTAAATTTTTTAATATTATTTCTGTGAAAATTAAATATAAAAACACGAATAATACAACTGAAATTTTATTCATATGTGCGATGAGCCAACACCAATAACAATAGAATCTGATTCTTTGACTATCTTTTGTGTTTATACTTCGTGATTTGCGAGATTCTTTCTTCATTAAATACAATATATTGCGTTGGGTATCGCAAACATCCTTTTTACTTACTATATGTAGTGTTTACTTTTTCTTTAGAACGTGTAAAATAGCATGTGTAGTTTAGAAGGATTGACCGAAATCAACCGAGATAAGTGAATATGGACAAAGGATGGATGCGTGTGTTATTGATTGCTGGTACGATAGGTGCAGGAAAGAGTAGTTTAACTGATTTCTTATCAAAGGAGATGGCTTCTAAGCCTTTTTATGAGAATGTGGAAGATAATGACGTATTGCCCTTGTTTTATTCAAACCCAGAGCGGTATGCGTTTTTATTACAAATCTTCTTCCTGAATAAGAGTTTTCTAGGTATGCGAGAAGCACTATCCAATGACGACAATGTGATTGATCGCTCGATCTACGAAGATAGTTTGATGTTCCATTTGAATGCTGATTTAGGTAGAATTGCCCCATTAGAAGTTGAACAATATGATAACTTATTGAATACTATGCTGAAAGAACTAGAAGAATCGGCACCGGAAAAACATCCGGATCTGATGGTGCATATCAAGGTTTCGCTGGATACAATGATCGAACGGATCAGTAAACGGGGACGTTCCTATGAACAAGTTGCCAATGATCCAACGTTGTATGATTATTATAAGGAATTGAACCAACGCTATGATGCGTGGTATGAAGCCTTTGATGTCTGTCCTAAAATGCAAATCGACGGGGATCAATTAGATTTTGTTGAAAATGAAGAGAATCTATCCGTCATTTTAGGGATGATTCAAGAGAAATTAGCAACACTGCGGGAGAATAAACAAGCCGGACGCTACTGCACAGACCATGCGATGGCGAAGGGCGATTTTTCAGCGGACAAATGAACTGAACCAATCAAAAAATAAGGATGAAATCATCTTGCAAAAACACGCAGACCATTATCTGGGCTGCGTGTTTTTGTGGATTCAGTCAACTCTTTCAACGCGTGAAGAACCAATGGAAATAACTGGAAATCAGCTAGTCTTCACAAGATTCTGATTGGTGAAAGCCCTATATTCTGAAAATAAATTTGCCAATTCTATTTTCGGTCCGTATACTAATTAAGGGACATTTGTTTTTTATTACATAGTGGTGAGCAAGAAGAGAGGAGGTCTTCTATGAGAGAAAAACAGACGCTATTACGACCTTTAGGTTCCGGCTTAGCGATGGGTGTTCCGTTGATGTTAGGCATTTTACTCAATGATCCGCTGATCAGTTCAGTCGGTGCGATGGGGGCTTTTTCCTATTTGGCGTTTCAACATGTATCATTTATGTATAATCTCAAAGCGATTTTGCTTCATGGCGGTGCGTTGTTATTGGCATTTATACTTGGCGCTTTGACTTCATTGGTCCCTTGGAGCGCACCTTTTATGATTGGGTGTTTATCGTTCTCGGCATTTCTATTTTCAAAGGTTTATCGGATTCCGAAACCAGATTATTTCTTTGTTTTGATGCTGTATGCGACTGGCTTTAATTTCCATGCTGTGGCGGTTTCGGATATTCTTCATCAAAGTTCTTATCTGCTCTATGGTTTGGCTGGGTCGATTTTTTCAGGACTGCTGATATCAGTGGCGGAAGGATTGCCGCTACATAGGAAAGCAACAAGATTTCAACAATTGGCAATGAAAGACAAATATTATTTGGCTTTGTACCAACAACCTGAAATGGTACTTAAAGCACTGCATTTTTCTATGATCTTATTTATTGCAACGTATATTGCCTATTTGCTGAGGGATAGCAATGGCTATTGGATCTTGATATCAGCTGCCGCAGTATTAGCCGGTGAACATATGGAAAAAATCAAAAATCGGACGATTGGTCGTGTGCTTGGCGGGATCGTTGGCTTATTGCTTGGCTTTTTGTTGATGTCATTGCATTTATCTTTGCCAGCCTTGGCTGTGGTTTTAATCATTTTGAATATACTGACAGAAGTATATATGCCAATCAATTATACGGTAGCCAATTTTTTTACCAATCCGCAAGTCTTGCTATTGATGACGATCGGCAGCAGTTTTACCCCGCTGCAATTGATCCCTTTGCGCTTTTCAGGTGCATTGATTGGGAGTGTGCTGGCAATGGTCTTGATTTTTATTATGGACTGGTCTTTGAAACAAATGGAACAAAGTATGATCCATTTTAAAGAAAAAGAGGAAATAGAATAGCAAAAAAAGCTGTCAGTGGGGAACTGGCAGCTTTTTTTTATAGAGAGGTAAACGTCAATAACTGTACGCCATTTGTGTCAATGGTTGAGAAATGGCGGAATCGATCTGTGATCATGAGATCAAATACCTGCAATTTCATCATGGTTTTCTGTTGGATATAGGCTTCAGTTTCGCGGTCCAACTGACCAGCTGATTGAAATTGCGCGTACACATAGAAGACTGCGCCGTAATTACGGTCAAGATCTAACTGTTTGATTTGATATCTGCCAGCAGGCAACGCCCGTACATCGAGAGAAATAGCTAACGCTTGGCTTTCAAGAAATGCTTCTTTTGACGACAAGTGGGGATCAAAAAAGTTCGTATTCCAAAGCAGCAATTGATAGGTTTGTTCATCTTTGGTCAATAGATACTCGTCACCTTGGGCAATCACTTGACCACGTAATCGGCGAATCAAAGACAAGCAAAAGAATGCCGGTCTTTTTTTGTTTTGAAAGTGATATAGATCCAAACCTGTGCTATAAGCATGCAGTCCTGGTCGGTCAAAGGTATATTGCTCATGTATCGCATTGTTGAGCCAAAATCCATATCCTTGTATCTGTTGAGACAAGCCCAATAGTTCTTGGACTATAATCGCCCCACGGAAAAATAACCCATTGTAATCAACGGTTGCGCCAGTCAGTGTATTCCAATTTAATATATACAATGGTTTATGAAAGGCCAAATCATGACACACTTTCCGCAGCCAATGAATCTTCTCTTGAATATAGTGGTGAGAAGATTCGATGGACGACTTTTCACTGTGTTTATCAAGAAAAACAAAGTTTGGATCACCGTCAAAACTCATAAAGTCACAGGCATCAATCAACAAGTGGCGACTGCGTCTGTCAATCAGAAGTGGCCGTTCCGTTGGCTGTTGTTGGACAGCTTGATAGAGTAAATGCAATATCTCTTTGTTTGATAGATCAGACTGAAGCGTATTTCTAGGCAAAGTGTTGTCGTCTATCATATGCGGTTGTGCGTGCCGATAGGCGGTGGGTGTTGTGTGCATAAATGATTTGAATTGATCACGGTATACTTTGACACTCGCAAAACCAGCTTCAAGGGCAATCTGCTCGACACTTTTCTTTGAATGTTGAAGGGTTGGTAAACTTTTATGAATCTGGATTTTTTTGATGTAATGGGAGAGTTGTTCACCCGTTTCTTTTTTGAATAGTTTTGATAAAGCTGATTCTGATAAGCAAAAATGTTCAGCGATATGTTTGACTTTAACCCCTTCATGGACATGTGCATCGATGTAATGCAGTATATCTGGTAACTGACGAAAACTGCTGATTTGAATAGGATGATGACGCTCAGATTGATAACGTTGGGCCAATAAAAAAATGATGGCTTCCAATTTCATCATACGATATATTTTTTGCTCATCTCGTCGATTGAACTCATTTAAAGCCAGCTCAGCGATTGCTTGCAAGAGTTCACCGTTGGTAGTCGCAGCAGCGCCAGCGGAAGGAATGTGGAAGTGCACAGTAAAGAAAGCGGGGAATTGATCCGCAAAGAAAAGTGAATCGATTTCTAAGGCCAATACGACGGATTCTTGCTCGTCGGTGGGCGAAAACGTGGCGAATTGATGACCATTCAGACAATAAAGGGTATGTGTGCCTAATTGTTGCAGATGTTCATCATGTTCTACCGTCATTTGACCTTTCAAAACCAGCAGCAGCGTCAGGTGATCTACATAATATTGTAGTGGTGTCGAGACACGAAAATAGCTGATTTGACTCGCGCTGTGATTCTCCATAGGGATCCCTCATTTCTTTACTCAAGTATACACCGGATGGATTGATAAGAAGATATCGTTCTTTTATGCATATAAATTTTTCCTGAAAGGACATTGCGTGAAGGATAGTTTCTGAATTGGAAATGAAAGGGATTGTTGATGGTGTGGAAAATACTACAATATATCCATAAGGAGGAATTGAGATGAAATCAGTATTACAAGACATATTTCAATTAGTAAGTGAGCGCAAAGAAGAGATGATCGCATTAAGAAGAGATTTTCATCAACATCCTGAATTGTCTTTCCATGAAACAGAAACGGCAAAGAAAATTGCCGCTTTTTATGAAGGCAAAGACTGTACTGTCAAGACCAAGGTCGGCGGTGGTAATGGGATTGTGGTGGATATCAAAGGCGGTAAACCTGGCAAGCATATAGCGATTCGTGCCGACTTTGATGCACTACCGATCCAAGAAGAAACAGCTGTTCCATTTGCTTCTCAGGTACCCGGTGTCATGCATGCCTGCGGTCATGATGGCCATACCGCTTATATGATGATTTTGGCCGATACATTGATTCAAGTGAAAGACCAACTCCCAGGAATGATCCGAGTCATCCACCAACCTGCAGAAGAAGTGGCACCTGGCGGTTCTAAAGGGATGATCGAAGCCGGTTGTTTAGACGGGATCGACAATGTCTTTGGCATTCATGTCATGAGTACAATGGATGTCGGTAAAGTCTTTGTGCATCCTGGTGCAGTCCATACAGGGCGCGCTACCTTCAAAGTGAAAATGACCGGCAAAGGGGGACATGGGTCAGCACCACAAGATGCTAATGATGCAATTGTGGCAGCAGCACAATTCGTTTCAAGTGTCCAAACCATTATTAGTCGGCGGATCAGCCCCTTTGACTCTGCTACGGTCACAATTGGTTCATTCGACGGCAAAGGTTCTGCGAATGTCATTAAAGAAACCGTTGCGTTAGCTGGTGATGTACGAATTATGGATGAATCTTTGCGCCCAATCGTCGAAAAAGAATTTCGCCGCATTTTAGCCGGTACTTGTGAAGCCTTTGGGATTTCTTACGAACTTGATTATCAAAATGATTATCCCGTTTGTATGAATAATCCCCAAATGTCAAAATTGGTCTCTGATGCAGTTGAAAAAGCAGTGATTCCAGAAGTGGCAGCTGTTGAAGAATGTGGTCCGCAAACTGCTTCGGAAGATTTTTCGTATTATACTTTGGAACGGCCTAGTTGTTTCTTTTTTGTAGGTGCACATACGCCAGGGACGCCTGTTTAGCCACATCATAATCCAAAATTCACGATTGATGAAGATTGTCTGTTGGTTGCGGCCAAAGCAATGGCAAGTGTCGTTGTATCTTATTTGAACCAATAGGAAAAAAATCAATGCCTTAAGCAAGATAAAAGGCGATATGTAAGCAATGATCAAAGCGATGATTGAAAGATCGGGGGCATATGCTTTGGTTTTTCATGCAAGTATAAAAGTGAGGGTAAAATAAATGAAGCGTTCTATTACAATTGAAGAAGGTTCTTATCGTGGGAATAACCGGTTATTGATCGGCATCGTTTTAAGTGTATTGAGTTATTGGCTATTTGCGCAATCATTATTGAATATGGCGCCAGATGTTCAAACCGATTTGGGTATTTCTGCTGGCGTCCCTTCGGGTATTTACAAAATGGCCAGCTCATTAGGCGGTGCCATGGGCATTGCTATTTCAGCGAGTGTCTATAATGGATTGAGTCAATCTGTATCAATTACAACAGGAGCAACAGTGGGTCTTTTGGTCAATGTATTGTTTTGTGTGTTAGCCATTGGGTCGATCCTTTTTGTGATTCCCAAACATAAATAACCACACGTATAAAATGAGTGAAAAAGGAAAATAGCGCGTTGTCAAAGAGGACTCTCCTCCACTTTGACAACGCGTTTTGTTTATCTAGTTGGCATATTTTACTGTTCTAAGCTAAGATAAAAGATATAGAAAGGGGGGCAATCAATCGTGAATCAATTGAAGCAGTACCAACGACTTCTCTCGATTGCAGAAGCCGGCTTGTTTTATGGTAAAGATGTTTATGATATGGAACGGTTCCAAGAATTAAAAGAACTTGCGCTGACATTGTTAAGTCAAGCAGTAGATGAAGATATAGCGACGTTAAAGGTATACCTTGATCAACATGATGGCTATCCGACCCCTAAAGTGGATGTCCGAGCCTTGATTCGTAAAGGGAACCAAGTACTCTTGGTACAAGATAGTCATACGAAAGAATGGTCGCTGCCCGGAGGATATGCAGAGGTCGGCTTGACACCAAAAGAAAATATTCAAAAAGAAGTGCTGGAAGAAACGGGACTGACTGTTGCAGTAGGACCACTGCGGGCAATCTTTGATACCAATTTACGTGAGGATATCCCTCAATTGTTCCAGTATTATAAATTGGTGTTTGCCTGTGATGTGCTTTCTGGGGAATTTGCGGCAAATAGCGAAACGATTCAAAGTGGATATTTTGGACTGGAGGCATTGCCACCGCTATCCGTCAAGCGGACCACTAAAGAACAACTGATTCATTTATTGGAAGATGATCACTTATATGTCGAGTGATGGTGGGAGATTGTCAAAAAAAGCGTTTTAATTTGAATTTTCAGTCGAATGTTATTTACTTGCTGTGTAACTTGGTTTATCATTGATTTCGTTGTTTTCATTATTTACATCAAGTGTATTATTTCACATCTGCTTGATTAACGGGGGAGTACAAAATGAAAAATCAAATCAATTCCTTTTTTGGGCTTGATGCCTTGCAAACGACGGTCAAACGGGAGATTTTGGCTGGTTTTACAACATTTATCTCTATGGCTTATATTTTATTCGTAAATCCAACTGTTTTAGGCGCTTCAGGTATGGATGAAGGCGCGGTCTTCACTGCCACAGCACTCGCGAGTGCCTTGGGCTGTATCTTGATGGGGGTATTGGCCAAATATCCAATCGCCACTGCACCAGCCTTAGGGATCAATGCTTTCTTTTCTTATTCCGTATGTATCGGGATGGGGGTGCCATGGCAAACGGCTTTGGCGGGCGTTTTTGTGGCGTCACTGATTTTTATTGTGATCACTATTTTTAAATTAAGAGAATTGATTATCGATGCGATTCCTTCTGATTTGAAATATGCAATTTCCGGTGGGATCGGTCTGTTCATTGCCTTTTTAGGTTTGAGTGAGGGGGGTATTATTGTATCAGATGATTCAACGCTGGTCGCTTTAGGTTCTTTGAGCGTTGGCACAACCTGGTTGACGATTTTTGGGTTAGTTGTCACGGCGGTATTAATGGTTCGTCGTGTACCGGGCGGCATTTTTATCGGGATGGCTGCAACCACGATTCTAGGCTTGTTGACTGGATTGATCCAAGCGCCAACCAGTATTGTTTCTGCTGCACCAAGCATGTCTTCCACCTTCTTAGTTGCCCTTCACCATGTAGGAGATATCAATTCCCTGCAAATGTGGGTCGTTGTCTTGACCTTCTTGTTGGTGACTTTCTTTGATACAGCTGGTACATTGGTTGGTTTGGCCAATCAAGCCGGCTTTATGAAAGACAATAAAATGCCTCGCGTTGGAAAGGCACTCGCTTCTGATTCGACAGCGATGTTGGCAGGTTCGCTTTTAGGGACATCACCAGTAGGTGCATATGTTGAGTCTTCAGCAGGCATCGCCGTGGGCGGCCGTTCTGGATTAACAGCTGTCACAACTGGGATCTTTTTCTTGTTTGGGCTATTCTTTTCTCCATTACTATCTGTCGTAACATCACAAGTGACAGCACCAGCGTTGATCGTGGTAGGTGTTTTGATGGCCCAATCCTTAAAAGAAATCAACTGGCATGAAATGGAGATTGCCATTCCATCTTTCTTGATTTTATTAGGTATGCCATTGACTTATAGTATCTCAGATGGGATCGCATTAGGATTTATTTTCTATCCAATCACAATGATCGCAGCCAAGAGAGGCAAAGAAGTATCGCCAATCATGTATATTTTATTCTTTGTATTTATCGGCTTTATGTGGATTTTGAATGTCTGATTGCTGATGAAGGGACTGACCAAAACTTAAGGTTTGGTCAGTCCTTTTTGGTTTTTTTAGCGCTATTCTCACGTAAGATGGTATAATAGAAAGAAAAAAGGTGGCAGCGTATGACGACCATTAAAGATATCGCAGAAAAAGCCGGCGTCGCAAAAAGCACCGTTTCTCGCTATTTGAACAATGGCTATATCAGTGAAGAAAAGCGCAAAAAAATTGATCAAATCATCGCCGAAACTGGGTATCGTCCCAATACATTGGCGCGTTCACTTAAGGCACAAGATTCAAAACTGTTAGGGGTCATGATTCCTCGTCTGAACTCCCCTTCTGCCAATGATGTGCTGAAAGGAATCGATCGAACGGCTCGTCAAAATGGCTACCAATTACTGATCACGAATTCTGATCAAAGTGAAACAAGAGAATTGGAAAATATCCAAACCTTGGTCAAACAAAAAGTAGCAGGGATGATCATCTTTGCGCGAGAAATGACGCCGCAGTTACAAGCGGTCTTGCCAACGATTCCAATGCCAGTGATTTTAATCGGTCAACGATTATCAGGTGTGCACGCAATCGTTCATCAAGACTATCAGGCTGGGGAAGCTATGGCTGATTACGCATTAACCAATGGTCACCGGCACTTTTTATTTGTGGGGGTCAGCGAAAAAGATGAAGCGGTGGGGCGTTTAAGAAAACAAGGATTTGCTGATACTGTCAATCAGACAGCTGGTACGACATTGTCTTTTGAGGAGACTTCTTTTTCACGTCGAGAAACCTATCAAAAAGCATTACAGTTTCTGCCTGAGCGACAGGCGACCTATGTGGCTTGTGCCACGGATAATATTGCCATTGCTGTTTTAAAGGCGGCGCATGAATTGGGCCAAAATGTACCTCTTGATTTTTCTCTGAATGGGTTTGGCGGGTATGATTCGACAGATTATGTCTATCCAACGATCACCACTGCAGCCTATCCTTATGAGCAAATCGGTGTAGATGCAGTCCAAGCTATCCAGCAGATCATTCATGGAGAATCGATACCAGAGGTGATTGAACTGCCCAATCATTTAGTGATTAAACAGTCTACGATTAGATTGGAAGACTAACTGTTTGTCCTGATATGTCGTATATGAAAATAGTGCCGTGGCACTATTTTTTTTATTTTATTCTTGATATTGCAAACGGTTTCTGTTAATCTACAAATGTAGAACCGGTTCCATAAAAGAATATATACAGTCAGGAGTGGCAAAAAATGAATGAAGAGCAAATAATCAAGGATGTATTGGCGGCAGTAGGTGGTCCTGAAAATGTAAAAAATTATGAGCATTGTGCAACTCGTCTACGGTTAATTCTGAAGGATGATCAACGAGTGGACAAAGAAAAAGCAGAAAGTGTCTCCGGGAGTAAAGGGTATTTCTTTCATACTGGACAACATCAGTTTATTTTTGGGACCGGTAAGGTCAACCAAGTTTATGCGGCTTTCGCAAAAGAAATGGGTCTGACAGAAATGGAGGGGCAGCAAACATTCAAAAAGGATGTTTACGCCAATTTGTCCCCAACTCAGAAGGTCATTCGTACACTATCTGATGTGCTGGTTCCCTTGATTCCCGCGTTGGTAACAACGGGTTTGCTGATGGGTATCCGTGGCTTGTTGGTTGAACTGGGTGTCTCTTTCAGTGCGGATTGGTATGCGATGTTCGAAATGTTAACGGATACAGCATTTGCCTTTTTACCAGTATTGATTGCTTATAGTGCGACCAAAAAATTTGGGGGTAATCCGATCATCGGTATTGTTGTTGGATTGATGATGGTTTCGCCGCAATTGCCTAATGCTTGGGCGGTTGCAAGTGGGGATGCTAGTCCGCTGCATTTGTTTGGCTTGTCTATTTCAGGTTATCAAGGATCGATTTTCCCCGCAATTATTGTCGGCTGGCTGGTATCAACACTAGAACGGTGGTTTCGAAGATTTGTTCCACAAATCATGGACTTGATCGTGACGCCTTTTCTCACAATAGTTGTGACATTGGTGTTGGTTCTATTCGCGTTAGGACCGATATTGCAAGTTGCTGAAAAAGCGGTTATCAATAGTATCGTAAGTGTGGTTCAGGCGCCTTTTGGTATCGGGTATATTTTATATGGTGGGCTGCAACAGCTGATCGTGATCACTGGATTGCACCATTCATTGAGTATCGTCGAATTGGGCTTGTTGAATACGACTGGTGAAAATGTGTTGCAAGTCTTGGGTACAGCGAGTATGGCAGGACAATTTGGTGCAGCAATCGCAGCAGCTTTCTTGTACCGTGATCAAATCAAACGGTCGAATGCAATCAGCGCGGCAATTCCAACACTGTTTGGCATTACTGAACCTTTGCTTTTTGGTGTCAATCTTAGATCTATGCGTATTTTTATTTCTGGGGTGATTGGCGGTGCTGTTGGCGGCTTTGTCACCTACCTGTTCCAATTGGCTGCAACTGGTATGGGCATTACGTTTATTCCCGGGTTACTTTTATATACGGGTGATTTGTCAGCGATGTTGAAGTATATCGCAGTCATCATTGTGGCTTTTGCGGTTGGGTTTGTTTGTGTACAAGTACAACGCGGACGAATCATCAAAGAAATCAATCATTAAACCAATCTAGTAGTAAGGAGGTTCACTATGCTGAACAAAGAATATTGGCAAACGTTGAACCAAAAACAAACGAATCTAAAGAAAAAAATCGCTCAAGATCCTTGGCGCTTGGCGTATCATCTTATGCCTGAAACTGGATGGATGAATGACCCCAATGGATTGTGTCAGTTCAACGGGACGATCCATTTTTATCACCAATATGTGCCGCAAGAAGCTGCTGGTGGACTTGCACCGCACTGGGGTCACAAGACATCGACGGATTTTGTTTCATTCAAAGAGGAACCCGTGTTTCTTTCACCAAACCATGCGTATGATCGCGATGGTGTATACTCAGGGTCAGCTTTTGTTGAGAATGATCAAATTCATTTTTTCTATACTGGAAATGTCAAACAGCCTGGTGATCATGATTATACCTACAGTGGAAGAGAACAAAATACGGTGCATGTAGTGAGCAACGATGGTTTTTCTATAAACAAACAAGAAGTCGTGATTCCTCATGCAGCTTATCCCTCCGGGTTTACGGATCATATTCGCGATCCCAAAGTATTTAAACGCGGAGATACGTATTACATGATCTTAGGTGCACGGACTGTAAATAATGAAGGGAAAATTCTGATTTATGATTCTACCAATTTGTCTGATTGGCATTATCGCGGGATATTTTTTGGTGGAATGGATGACTTTGGTTATATGTGGGAATGTCCTGATTATTTTCAAATTGACGGACAAGATGTGCTGTTATTTTCGCCACAAGGAATACCTAATCAAAGGGAATCATTCCAAAATAGATTTCATTCAGGGTATATCATAGGTCAAGTGAATTGGGAAACCTTCACTTTTCATGAAAGTAGTCCCTTTAGAGAATTGGATCATGGATTTGATTTTTATGCGCCCCAAACGTTTTCAGATGAACAAGAACGTCGGATTTTATGGGGATGGATGGGACTAGGTGATACATTGCCAGAATATAGCAATCCAACTGTTGCCCGTGGTTGGCAACATGCTGCAACGCTACCACGAGAATTACAGATCTGCGAAGGCAAACTTCTTCAACAACCTATTGCCGAATTGCAACGTTTACGTGGAAAACAACAACACAAACAGATCCAGTCACCAGCGTGTGAGCAATCATTTCAGACACCAACGTCTGCCTATGAAATGATTATAACGATCAATCAGAATGAACCGAGATGGCAGATTGAACTATTAGAAGATACTTTGCTCGATTATGATGGTACGACGTTGACCATGTCTCATGGTCCTTCCGGATATGGACGCAAGCACCGCAGGGTAAAAATCGATGAATTGAAACATCTGCATATATTTGTAGATCATTCCTCCATTGAAATCTTTTTAAATCATGGGACTGCATGTTTGACTTCAAGAATATATCCCAAAAAACGGCAATCAGCTATGGGTCTGACGGGTTTCACAGACTGCTCTATCGACTATTGGCCATTAGCAAGTGAATAGTGTGAATCTTTATAAAAACACAGAGGTGCATCAGACGTTTAGTCTGATGCACCTCTGTGTTTTTGATCTATATAGTTATTTAGTGCCTCATGATTGATACGATAGCCTTGATTCTGCTTTTGAATCAATCCTTGTTCTTTGAACCGTTTCAGTGTGAACGTTAGGTGCCGGTAACTGACGCCTAAAAATTCGGCTGTTTCGGTTATTTTTTCTTGATAATGATCCTCGACGGATGTTTCCATAAGCAACATGGCGAGGCGCAAGTCTAATGGATATGTTTGCTGCAGCATATAGCTGTCCATTCGCAGCAATAGTTTTTCTCCGATTTCTTTGGCTAATGCTTGAACAAAGTAAGGATCTTGCATCAATTGTTGTTTGGCCAATTGTATCGGGATACCGATGCAGCTGGTTTTGCCTAGGGCAATGACTGTCTTTGGTTGTATCTCAGCCCCAACAAGTGTCAAATCTCCAATCGAATCACCGGGCTGCAAAAAATGGAGCAGTGCACGTTTTCCATTGGCCTGATCCTTGATGATTTTGGCTTTGCCAGAAAGCAAGAGATAGAAATAAGTCATTGGTACAGCATCTTGCTGGATCGTTTCATTGTTGTCGAAAGTGAGATAGTCGCTTTTTGCCAATACTTCTGATGCGAGGGGCAAATAGTCGAATTGTTGGAGATCGATGTGGTCATTGTAAGGTCTCTTATCCATTTTATCCTCCTAAATAGGAGATTTCTCCTATCGTTTATGATGTAGTATACCACATAATAAGGGCAGAAAAAGAAAGAAGGAAAGACAATGAATACCAAAAAACTAGCCGCATCGCTTTTGTTTTATAGTTTGAGCGCATTAGGCATCAGTATGACCATTAAGGCCGGTGTAGGTGTCAGTAGTTTCAACGCTTTAAATGTGACACTGGCTTCAGCATTTATCATCAAAGCCGGGACAGTCACAACAATCATCAATCTATTGTTTTTGTTGCTGTGCTGGATCATAGAAGGCAATCAGGTGAATGCCCGAGTGAAGCGACAAGAATATCTGGTGATGGGCAGCTCTTTACTGTTTTTTGGTTATTTGATCAATGGCTTTGTTTATACGCTATTTGCACCAGTTCAATTGACCAGTTACAGTCTGCGTTTGCTCTGTTTTGTTTTAGGCACAACGATATCTGGGATTGGCACAGGACAAGTGCTGCGCTTGCATTTACTCAAATTTCCGATTGAACATTTTTGTCAGTTAATCGCGCAAAAAAGTCGTTGGTCCTTCAAACAATTGCGTTATGGGATCGATTTCGTCTGTATCGCTTTGGCTTTTATTGTAGCAACTGGCTTAGCGTTGCCTCTTGTGATTCGTGAAGGCACGATCATTAGTTTCTTTTTGCTGTCAGGGGCGATCGCTTGGTCCAAAGAACGCAACTTGATTGTTATCAAAGGAGGGAGTAAGAAAATACCTGCACAGCGGATTGAGAAAGAAAATCGCTAATTAGAAGGCTTTAGACATGCTAGAAATCCAATTTTAGGCTACGCTATTAGAAAGGGGTTTGTGACAAACAATTGTTGGGAGGTTTTAGAGGATGAATCAAATGATGCAAGTATTTCAAGAGCGGGTTGCGCCTAAATTATTGGCAATCAGTGAAAATCGGTTTTTGATGGCAGTGCGAAATGGGGTTGCTGTCACCATGCCTTTGACGATCATTGGCAGTTTGTTTTTGATCTTAGCCAATTTACCCTTTAGTGGCTGGAATGATTTTATTGGGGACTTTGGGCTCAAATTAGGTGCCGTCAGCAATTTTACGTTTGGCATTTTGGGCTTGGTCGCTTGTATTGGGATCGCGTATTATTTAGCGTTGTCCTATGAAATCGATACGATTGGTTCAATCGTTTTGGCGGTGTGTGCATTTTTGCTTTTGCAGGCGGGAGATGACTGGGGGCTTGATGTCTCTTCATTAGGTGCTACGGGTTTATTCACTGGCATCGTAACTGCTATTTTGACTGTCTTGATTCATCGCTTTTTTCTCAAACATCGCTTGGTGATTCGGATGCCAGCGGGGGTCCCGCCAGCTGTTGCCAAAAGCTTCGAGACATTGATTCCAGGGGCTGTGATTATTACCGGTGCTTGGGTGATCCGGGTTTTATTTGCCTTTCATGTCAACCAATTTGTCCAATTGTTATTTTCACCGCTGGCTGTCGGCTTGAATACATTGCCCGGTATGCTGCTGTATACGTTCTTGATTTTATTGTTATGGTGTTTGGGGATTCATGGCAGTAATGTGATGGGCAGTATTGGTGATCCTATTTTCTTGGCTTTGTTAGCGGCAAATACCGAAGCCTATACCGCAGGAGAACCGTTGCCGAATATCTTCGCCGGCGGCTTTTATATCATGTTTTTGTGTTATGGCGGAACTGGGTCGACGATGGGCTTGATCATAAATATGTTGTTTTCTAAGAAAAAAGCGTACCGCTCTCTAGGAAAAATGGCATTGCCCTCAGCGATATTCTGTATCAATGAACCGATTATTTTTGGCTTTCCAATTGTGATGAATCCAATCATGATGATTCCATTCATTTTGACGCCACTGGTTTTATGTACCGGCACATATCTGCTGTCTGTCACCAATATCATTGGACGAATCATGTTCAATCCACCTTGGACGACCCCGCCAATCATCAATACCTACTTAGCAACTGGCGGCAATCTGCCAGCTGTGATTTGGAGTGTGGTTTCTTTAGGCATCAGTGTCGCTATTTATTATCCTTTCTTCAAAATCAGTGAACGCCAGCTGCAAGAAGAAAGCAGCGAACATACAGCATCGTTGGCTGAGTAGAAATCGAGTATTACTAAGATGTGTAGGGTGATTCAAGGGAATTCTATTGGTTATTGACAGTGGCAATTATTTTTCAGTTTAGTACAATGATAGTATAGTCAAAAGAACGAAGGAATGAATGATGGTGCAATCTATCATCACATTTCGTATTCCGGATGATGAAAAAGAAATGGTGCTTTAGTATGCTAAAGAAAATGATGAAGTAGGTATTTCTCAAATGGATATGGAGAACCTGTTAGATGAGCTATAAGGTGATTTAAGTGTCCGAAGTTCAAACAAAAAGTTATGTGATGATCCATTCTTTCGCATCAAAAAAGACAAAGCACGTGGTATCGTCCTTTGTCTTACACTAAAAAGTCGTTGGTTGCAGCGGCTTTTTTATTTATCTGTCAGAAAGTCAACGTTGACCAATTCATCGTAGGTATAACTTTGATCGATTTGACCTTTGTCTTTGGTCCAAGCGATGATATCCGCGAATTGATCTTGGGGTACTGCTTGGGCATAAGGATAGGTATCCGTTTGACTATCCAGATAGGTGCTCATGGCATCAGGGAATTGATAATCAGCAAGGATATCGGCATAGTCTTTGGCACTATGGTCATTCATATAGTCGATTGCTTGGTTGTAAGCAGTATAAAATGCTTGGATATCTTGGGGGCGATCATTGACGATATCCGTCATAAATTGTAACGTCCCACCTTTGATACCCGCTTCTTTTGAACTGCCTAAGACGATTGCCCCTTGTGCTGCCAGCATACTCGCTTGCGGTTCTGTATAAACAGCGCCGTCGACTTGATCACTCAATAACGCTTCTGACCGTGCGGAAAATGAAGCGATATCTACGATTTCATAAGAGAAATTTTCTTCCTCCGCAAATTGATCCATGATATATTCTAGGATAAAGTTCGGAACCAATGTTACTTTTTTATCGGCTAAGCCACTGATGTCGGTGATTCCTGAATTGGGTGAAGCCAAAATTTTGAAATCTTCCAGAATATCAGAAGTAACGGTCATATCGATACCGTTTTGTTTGAACGTTGCTTCAGTCATGACATCGCTGATAGTTCCTTGTAATTCTCCTGCTTGAATCGCCACATTGCGGTCATTCGGGGAAGTAAAAGATTTGATTGCAACATTCAATCCTTGGTCTGAAAAATAGCCTTCTTCTTGTGCCAAAATAATCGGAATCGCGGACTCCGCTGGCAAGATACCAATCGTCAAGGGTTCATCAGTCACGGCCGCTGTTGTAGTTGAATCAGTGCTAGATGAAGTGCTAGTTTCCCCATTGTTCCCGCAAGCCGTCATCCCCAAGGCAGCGAAAGTCAACAAACTCATTAAAAACCATTTTTTCATTTTTTTCTCCTCATTTCGTAAATAACTCTTTAAATGCCGTGATGGGCATATTGAAAGGAATCACATCTCGATGCAATTCTAGTGGTGCAGTATTTGTCGTATTGACCCCAGGTTTTGTGGTAAAAGCCAATTTGAAGCCACCATCAGTTAGCGTAGCCATAGTTGCCTCGTCGTAGAAACCAAAGGGATAGGCGAAGACGTCTTTGATGGCAACGAATTGATTGCAAAGACGCAGATCAGCAGCAAAATCAGCGGCTGTTTCCCACATCGAACGACCTTTGGACCCTTTTCGTTCATGAAAATGGTGGGTATGATTGGCATATTCAAAAACATCTGTCATTGTCAATAATTCAGATGCACTTAAAGTCCGCGAATGATTGGGATCATAGGAATAGAGCGTATCGAACAGCCAACCTGTGACGACAAACACACTGGCTTTGAAGCCGAATTCTTTTAAAAGTGGATAGGCATACTCTTTCAATGATTGGTAGCAATCATCGAAGGTCAGTAACACTGATTTTTCAGGCAACGGTTGTTGAGCCAAAAGATACCCTTTCACTTCAGCCAGAGTCAGGGTGTGATAATTTTCTGCTTTCAAAAAGGCCAATTGTTGTTTAAAATGAGTTGTACTATTGAATAAGGGCAATGGCATCGCATCTTGATAACCGTCTGCGACTAAGATCGGTCTTGTTTGGTCAAGCAGCTCTTGTTCAGGGCGTATTTCGTGAAATACGAGAGTCCGAAACATACAAATCCTTCCTTTCTTGTTCTTGAAACAAAACATAGTATAGCACGAAATGTGAAATGTAACACAAATAATTTTTAATAGAAAGAAGGCTTTTTGTGGCTGTTATATTTGATTCTGTCACTTTTTCTTATCATTCAACGCTTATTTTCAAGGATCTATCGCTCGTATTTGAACAAGGACGTTCTTATGCTTTGTTGGGCAAATCTGGCATCGGCAAAAGTACGTTGCTCACTTTGATCAAAGGCAATCAGCTGCCGCAAGCAGGTACGATCCGCTATACTGCACCATCGGTGATTGAGTTGGTGTTTCAAGAGTACCGCTTGTTCCCATGGCAAACGGTGTATCAAGCAGTAGAAATGCCATTAAAAATCCAAAAAGTCAACAAAGCACAGCGTCAAAAAAGGGTGATGGAGTGTTTATCCACATTGTCACTTACGTCGGTCAAAAATCACTATCCCCGCCAATTGAGCGGTGGTCAGAAACAGCGGGTGGCGATGGCAAGAGGATTGATCACAGCGCCTGATTTTCTTTTATTGGATGAGCCGACTTCTTCACTGGATCAAGAAACCAAAGAACAGGCGCAAGATTTGATTTATCAAGCGCATCAACACAATCAAAACGGCTTGATCTTTGTGACCCATGATGCGGAAGAAGCGGCTTGCTTGGGTCAAACGATTTTGTTGATGACAAGTAAGGGAGTGGAGGTCATTGACAGTCCTTTGGATTTTTCCAAACAGCGTCGAGATACGCCTGCATTTGATCGGTTCGCTCTTATGTTGAAGCAAAGGCTAAGAGGAGGTGCCCAATGACCACAGGACGGAAATTTTTGTGGGGCTTACTCAGTTTTGTATGCTGTTGGTGGGGGCTGAGTTGGCTGACGAATAATCGTTCCTTGCCAAACCCGTGGGAAACGGCAGCGCGTTTCTGGGCCTTGCGGGAGGTCATCTTTCTGCATGCCGGTGCGAGTTTATTCCGTGTCTTAACTGCCTTATTGCTGGCACTGATGGTTGGGATTCCACTGGGCATCTATTTGGGACGCTCGTCTATTGGCGGGAGATTGTTTGGTCCGCTGCTTTATTTTTTGTACCCCATTCCTAAAGTGGCTTTTCTGCCGATCTTTATGCTTTTCTTTGGTTTGGGCAATCAATCAAAAGTGCTGTTGATTTTTTCTGTGATCGTCATCCAAGTGATTGTTTCGATTCGCGATGCAGTCAATGAGATTCCGGTAATCTATGAAGAAGTATTGAGCAATTATACTGCCAAATGGCGGCATCGCCTATATTATGTGATTTGGCCCGCATTACTGCCGGCGTTATTTGCCAGTTTGCGAGTCAGTATTGGTATTTCTTTGGCTTCACTGTTTTTTGCTGAAAACTATAATACTGTCTATGGTGTTGGCTATCTGATTTTAAGTGCCTGGGCCAAAATGGATTATCGCCAAATGATGGTGGGGATCGTGATGATCGCCCTGATAGGCTATGGCTTGTTTGCTGTGATCGATTGGCTGGAGCAGAAGGCTTGTCAGGGGAGAAAATGAGTAGGACTTAATGAGTTTCTATTTACCTGACCTTATTTTTTCGAAGAGAAAAAGCTTGTTTTAATCAATTAGATACGTAAAAATAGACTAGGTAGTGTTTAATTTTGAGTGGGGGAAAGATATGACAGGTTTCATCTATTTTATCGTGATTATCATAGCCAATACACTGGGCACTGTATCCGGAATGGGTGGCGGGGTTTTGATCAAACCCGTTTTAGACTTGGTTGGCGCCCATTCAGTTGCTGCCATTTCTTTTTACTCAGCAACAGCTGTGTTAACGATGTCCCTCGTTTCTACAGTTAGACAATTAAAGTCTGGTCAAAAATTAGAGTGGCAAGTCGTTATGGGGGTTTCGATTGGGGCAATCGTTGGTGGTTTCATCGGAAATACAGTATTTGATTTCTTGCTGAATGTTTTTAAAAATGATGATATGGTTCAAATGATCCAAATCATCTTGACCATTGTCATGTTGCTTTTTGCATTCTTTTATACAAGGTATCAGTGGCGAGGGTTTCATTTAAAACATGTATTATGGTATCTGTTATGTGGCTTGATTCTTGGTTTTTTAGCCAGTTTATTAGGGATCGGTGGCGGCCCAATCAATGTTTCTTTGTTGATGCTTCTTTTTGGCATACCGATCAAAGAAGCAACGGTCTATTCGATTTGTACCATTTTCTTTTCGCAATTGGCAAAAATAGGATCAATGGCTATAGGAACAGGCTTTAACCAATTCGATTTATCGATGCTTGGGTTTATCATTCCAGCAGCCATTATAGGTGGTCTTTTAGGTGCCAAGGCTAGCCAATTGCTTTCTCCTGAAAGAGTGACTGTCGTTTTTCAGTTCGTTATTTTTCTTGTATTGTTGATCAATATTTATAATGGCTTTCAATTGTTATAAATGAATTGGCTCAAAAAATAGGCACACTTTACAGAAACCATCTGAAAATGGATCTCGTAAAGCGTGTCTTTTTTTATTTCCATTCAGACAAATAATCACCATTCAACGCATATACATAATTGATTTCCGTTCGATCCCGAATACCATTGACACCAACCGTCCATGTCCATTCACCTTGACTGCCATTCAAAATAACGATACTGACACCGGGGAGATAATGATCCAGTTGTGCTGCGCGTTTTTCTGCGTCTTTGATGATGGTGGGGATGATCCCCCAATCAATCGCGTCATAGTCAATCGTCTCGTCTTGCGCAAGCGTGATCGTGTCTGCTTCTTTTTTCCATTTGCTCAATAGGTTGGTGGGGTAATACCAATATTCATCTTGCAGATTGGTGTTTGGGTTGATGATACGGGCTACTGCGTAGATGCCGCTCTTTAGCGGAACATTGCGAACATGGAAGCTATAACTGATCAATTGAATGTCTTTCCCTTTGAATGACGCTTGATTGGGAAGTGCAGCCATAATGTTTTCGGCACTATCGGCTTCACGAAACAAGTGACGATCCACTGGCAGCCATGTGCTGACAATCCCCACAAAAACCGCAATCAATGGGAGCAAAACCATAGTGGTTAGCCAGTAAATAATTGACTTCTTTTGTTTTTTGAGACCGAACATAAGACTGACAATCAGCCATACAATGATGCCTGATATCAATATATAGGGAATCAACCGCAACCATTGGTGTCTGTTCTCAACGACGTCATATTCTGATAAACCAAACCAGTTTTCAGCAATCGTCAAATTGTTCAAGAAAATCCACCCACCAGCGATTACAATGAGAAGAATGACTACCAGAAATAGAATAAGTCGTCTTATGATGATTCTATCTCGATTGAACGAGGAGTTATGTTTGTCCATCCTGCACATCCTTTGCGGCGTTTTATTGAATATAGTCAGCCTATTTATTCAAGCGTAGTACAATCAAAGTTTTTTTTCAATCATTATGTACAAAAAAAGCCTGCATCAAATCGATACAGGCTTCATCTTATGTTTAATCGAGGGTTTGTTGTTGCGCAATACCCGGGAAAAGTTTGAGACAGTATAAGGCGCTAATCCCAACGAGCACATAAATCACTTTTGCTACGATCGAGGTTTGACTGCCGGTGATCGTAGCCACTAAGTCAAACTCAAATAAGCCAACCAGCAGCCAGTTGATGCCGCCGATGATCAAGATTGCTAATGCAATGCAATCAAATGTTTTTAGCATGGTATTCTCCTTTCTGTCTTGAATCAATAAGTAGAAGGATTACCCTCCATCATCACTGATGGTCACATCTTTTTGCTTGTCGCCATCTTGATTGCGTTCATTGTAAATAAAGACGTGGCGGACGATCTTGATCAACGGACGAATCGTTAAGAAGATACCGCCAATCAGATATGCAACCGTGCCATAAATTGCAGGCAGTGGTGTCAACGAGACAATACTGCCGAAGATATAGAACAATCCTGTTAAGATATCGTTTGTCAGAGAAATCAACATGTAGCGATTTTCGAAATAAATACGAAAGCGGCCACCTTTGATAATGATATCCTCTTCTTTCCCGGGATCGAATTGATGCTCATTCCGCTTGATTTTTGGCACGTTCCATCACCGATCCTTCTAAACGTTAAGGTTTCAAAACGACTTTGATGTTGTTGTCTGCTTTTTGATCAAAAATCTCATAGGCTTTCGTTGCGTCAGCTAGCGCCATCGTATGAGTGATGATTTGCGTTGGATCGATCTCATCGTTGGCAATCATCTCATAAATTTTCGGCATTAAATGGATCACAGGGGCTTGTCCATGTTTTACATCTACATTGCGCATAAAGAATTCTTGCAATGGATAAGAAGATGCTGGTGTCATGTAGACCCCAGTGATCTGCACTGTACCGAATTTTTTAACTGCTTTGGCCGCCATTTGGATGGGGGAGATGGTGCCGCTTTGTAAACTGACCAAGTTTTTGGCTTTTTCTTTCACAGGCTCTAAACCATCCATACCGACACAATCGATGATCACATCGGCGCCGCCTTTGGTCAGTTCATACAAATCGTCACCGCTCGTTGCCAAATCATCTAATTGGAAGGTTTCTACTTGATTATAGCTGTGGGCTTTATCCAAGCGATGGGCCACAGGGTCGACAGCGATAACTCGTTTGGCACCAGCCATGACAGCGAATTTTTGGGCAAAAAGACCAACTGGGCCAGAGCCTAAGATAATCACGGTATCATCTTTTTTGACACCTGCATTTTGGACACTCCAATAAGCAGTAGGCAAAATATCTGATAAGAACAAGACTTTCTCATCAGGGATCGACGATTCAGGTACGATAAACGATGTGAAGTCAGCAAATGGAACCCGCAGGAATTCAGCTTGACCGCCCCAATGATTGCCATTTAGCTTACCAAAGCCAAACAAGCCGCCATAAAGGGATTCTGTGGAAGAATTGTCACACTGACTTTCCATCTCATTCTGACAAAAATGACAGTGCCCACACCCGATATTAAAAGGAATGACTACCCGATCGCCTTTCTTTAGGTTGTGGACTTGACTCCCGACTTCTTCAACGATGCCCATCGGTTCATGGCCAACAACATATCCTTCTTCAAGCACAGGGCCACCATGGTGGTACAGGTGTAGATCCGAACCGCAAATAGCGGTTGCGGTGATACGGATGATGGCATCGGTGGGTTCTTGGATGATTGGATCATCCACGCGGCGAACCTCCATTTTTTGATTTCCTTGCCAAGTTACTGCATGCATTTTTTTTCCTCCTTTTGATTTCTGACGAACCGACAAACAAGGGGACTAAGGGAACATTACATTGAGACTGTTTTTCCAAAAATCGATTATACTTTTATTTTGCAGTGATTTTGGTGTTTTGACAAAGATAATGCTCAAACGGAAAAAAAAGGCGTCTTATAGCTGATTTTGGGCACACGAGAACAAATAATTTGCGAAAATGCCCCATTCATGACAGTATAGAAACGTAGCCTGTTCGTTAACATAAACGGAATCAAACGTTGATTGGACCTATTGAAGGAGGAGTAATCATGGATTTAACGATTCGCGGAGAAGCTTCTTGTACACATTGTAATCAAAATTTTGAAGGGAAAATGATGATTCATTTACAGGAAGATCTTGATGGTCAATTACAAACAGTTCCGCCATTAGAAGGCAATGAACTGCAAGAAGATGAAATTGCTATCCACTATGCATACGGTCCTGTTACTGAAGCCATTGAAGGGACGTTTACTTGTCCAAATTGCCAAACAGAAAATGCTGTACGCATCGAAATACCAGCGGAAGTGCTTGATCCGCCACTATAATATGCGTTTATTATTTAACAGGAACTGTCATTACGCAGTTCCTGTTTTTCGTCTGCGCCAACGATTTTCACATTGAAGTCTGTCAAAATATCAAGGCCTTCTGATTCATGGCTTTTTCCTGCAACCAATTCTTTTTGGATCATAAAATTGGCGTCTGGGAAGGCACTCTGAATCTCGATGGTATTGGAGAGGACACAAATATTGGTCTCAACACCTGTGATCTCGATATGTTTTTCTTCTTTGTCATGAAATATAGTTTCTTTGATATCGATCAATACTTCAGGGGGAATACTGTAATAATACTTTTTGACAACTTTTTCATTTTCGAGAGGCGCTAGTTCAGGGATGATTTGTAATGAGATGCTCTCTTCTTCGGGCGTATCTTTGAGATCAATGGGAATATCTCGTGTATGCAGAATATATTCTTGGTTTTCGCGGGCGCTTTTTAGCCGCTGGGCAATGCGCGTCACCAGTTCGTGACTTTCAGGTACATAGGCATCATTTGTTGGATCTAAAATTTGATTTTGCATATCAATAATAACTAGCATTCGTCATCTTTCCTTTCCGAATTCATTCGCTGTTCTCTATGCTCTATGATGAGGGAAAAAGCGTGCCAAATCAAAGAAAACGCTCTTTCGATTACACGTTTGAACAACGATAGTTTTTTTTAGTGAAAATGGAGTCATTATATTTGCTGATTCAATTTTCCCATGGTAGCTTCTACTTGTAACAGTAAAAAAAATAGGAGAGTGGGTTGGAATAAAATGAAAAAAATTTTTTATATGGGGACACTGCTTTTCTCAGTGGGTTTACTGGCAGCAGGGTGTGGCAGCAGTAATACAGATTCATCGGATAACGAGTCGCCCGATGGCAAAACAACATTAGATTTTTGGTCATTTTGGGGTTCGGGGGCACGACAAGAAGTGATTGAAGAAATCATTGCTGATTTCAATGCTTCACAAGATGAGATCGAGGTTAAGTACAGTTACCAGCCATGGGGAGATATCTGGACGAAATCATTGTCAGCGATCACCGCGGGGAATCCGCCGGATGTGATCGTGCAGGATATCAATTCTGTGGCACAGCGCGCTGAAGCTCAGCAAGCAACTGATTTGAGTGAATATGTGGAAGACGGTTTTTCAGATGAATTTTATCCGCAACTATGGGAAACCGTGGAATATGAGGACAAACCGTATGCTGTACCTTTCAATACGGATACGCAAGTGATTTTTTATAATAAGCAAATTTTTGAAGAAGCGGGTATCGGGGAAGAGGATTTGCCGCAAACGTGGGATGAATTGGAAACGGTTGCCCATCAATTAGACGTTAAAAGCGGCGATGATTTCGAACGGATCGGATTCTATCCATTATGGAATCTAGGTGCGGATGTCTGGGCACTGAATGCCGATGATGGTGTGAGCTGGTTTGATGATCAAGAAAATGTCACCATCGATACTGACAATAAGGTGGAGGCGTTAGACTGGATCCTAGAATGGCAAGAATATTATGGTCAAGATACGATCAATCGTTTAGAAGCTGAATTTGGTTCTGGGGTAGCTGATCCATTCATCTCTGGTTTGGTTGCAATGCGGGCCCAAAATATCAATTACTATTCTAGTTTAATGGAAAATGCACCGGAAGATTTTGACTTTGGGGTAATCCAAATCCCCGAAAAAGAAACTGGTTCAGGTCACTGGTCATGGGGTGGCGGATTTGTCTTAGAAGTACCGCAAGGCGCTAAGAATCCTGAAGCGTCCTATGCATTTATCAAATACTTGTCGACACCAGAAGTGCAAGAAAAATTCGGTGAAAAAAGTTTTGACATCATGGCCAATAAAACCGCCAACGAAAACTTGGTCAACAACGACAATCTAGATGAGAAAGGGCAAATGATCTATCAAATGGCCGATGAAAACTTTGCCAACACAGTGATCACCCCTGTGCCATTGACGGCTCCTGACTACAATAGTTTGGTCAATGAGCAGATCGACCAGATCCTGCTGGGAAATAAATCAGCAGCTGATGGTTTGGCGGATGCCCAAAAAGCCGTTGAAGATCTAGTAGAACAAAATAAATAAATACCAATTTTACTATCTGTCAAATGATCTGAGAGGAAGCATCCTTGTTGATGAATAGAGCAGGTGCTTCCTTTTCTTTCTTGATGTCTATTGGTTGATTGGTTTATGGAATGGAGCAGGAGCAATGGCAAACAAAATGTCGAAAAGCAAACGACAAGAAGCGCTTTGGGGCTACTTTTTCATTGCCCCATTTCTGATTGGCTTTGTTGTATTTATGCTAGGACCGATGGTGTTTTCTTTCATCGGCAGTTTTACTGATTATAATTTGACCTCGAAAATGAATTTTATAGGATTCCGCAATTTTACGAGAATGTTCACACAAGATACCTTATTTTGGAAATCATTATATAATACGGCGTATTTTGTATTATTCAATGTGCCATTGACGACTATGTTTAGCGTCTTTTTGGCCACTTTGTTGAATCAAAAAATACGCGGGATCAGTTTCTTCCGAACCACCTTTTATTTGCCGGCAATTTTATCTGGCGTGGCAGTCTATGTCTTGTGGATGCAACTGTTGTCGCCGTCAGCAGGGCTAATCAATACCTTTTTGAGTTGGTTCAATATCAAAGGTCCGGCGTGGCTCTTCGATCCGGAATGGACAAAACCAGCTTTGATTTTAATGAAAATCTGGAGTTCAGGTGGGGCGATGCTGCTCTACTTGGCGACATTGCAAAATATTTCCCCTGCATTATATGAGTCAGCGGAGATCGATGGTGCCGGCGTTTGGTCGAAATTTAGACATATTACTGTACCGTTGATCACACCGATTATTTTCTATGATGTGATCACGTCAACTATCGGCTCGTTCCAAATCTTCCAAGAAGCCTATGTCATGACGAAGAACGGGACAGGGGGACCAGCCAATTCACTGCTATTTTACAATTTGCATATGTGGAATAAAGCCTTTGTTGCCTTCGATATGGGGTATGCAATGGCCATGTCGATGATTCTATTCTTGATCGTCATGGTATTGACCTTTGTCAATTTGAAGCTGGCTCCTCGTTGGGTTCATTATACCGGGGGTGAAAACTAATGCAGATGCGTCAAACCAGTCAATCAAGCCAAGTCCGTTTCAAAAAAATCCTCAGCTATCTGGTGATGAGCCTGATCGGGATCGTCTTATTGATTCCATTGCTCTGGATGGTTTTTACTTCTTTGAAGCCGATGGAAGAGATCGTTCGCTATCCGCCCACATTTTTTCCAGAAGAAATCAATATCGCCAACTATTGGGAAACAATCAATGCCTTTCCGTTCTGGCAGTATGCCAAAAACACATTGTTTATTACCATCTTGGTAGTGATCGGCAATGTATTGTCTAATTCATTTATTGCATATGGCTTCGCTAAGTTAACATTCCCAGCCAAAAATTTGATGTTCGCCTTGGTTTTGTCTACCATGATGATTCCAGGTTTTGTGACGATGATTCCGCAATACGTACTATTTTCAAAAATCGGTTGGGTCGGAACCTATCTGCCATTGATCGTACCGTCCTTCTTTGGCAGTGCCTTTAATATTTTTTTGATGCGGCAATTTTATCTGTCTGTCAATAATGAGTTGATCGAAGCTGCCAAAATGGATGGGGCAAACCATTTATACATTTGGAGTCGGCTAATGATTCCTTTGACCAAACCAGCGTTGATCACGATTGCCATCAACGCCTTTAATGGCGCATGGAATGATTTTTTGGGCCCACTACTTTATATCCAAAATCAAGAGCAGTATACATTGCAGATTGGTTTGCAAGTGTTTCAGAATCAATCGACGACGCAATGGAATTATTTGATGGCAGGTGCCACATTGGTCTTGTTGCCCACGATCGTATTGTTCTTTATTGCCCAACGCTACTTTATTGAAGGAATGGATTTAACAGGAGGGTCAAAAGGATGAAATTACGGACAGCACCGCAACGCCTCAACCAAGGATTGCTGCAGGGGATCCAATGGCTACCACAACTGGTTGTCTTGCAGGGGTGGTGGCTGTTGTATACGGTCCCTCTTGTAACGAGCGTTGCTGCGACAAGGGCCTTGATTGAAGTCTTGGACTTGCTGCGGAAGGATCCGCAGCAAGAAGCCACGAGTGGACAGCTGTTTCGTCAACGGTTTCACCAGTTGCGTAAGCGAAAATCAGATTGGTTTTTCAGTGGTGCAATGGGGTTGATCCTCCTTGATTCTTTGATTCTTGGTCGTATCCAGCAATCATTCTTTCAGTTGCTTTCTGCCACTTTACTGGTGGTCTTTGTATTATGTATGTTCGTGTTGTTTTATCAGACGCTGGCAGGTGGGCATAATGCTGAGACTTTCCCAAAATTGTGGGTGAGTTTCTATCTATTCGGTCGTCAGCCAAAAAAAGTCATCGCATATCTTTTGTGGACTGCCTGTTTCACCTTTATACTGGTCCTGTTTGGTCCGGTCTATCTGCTAGTTCTCGGTGTTAGCGGGTGGATCTTAGGAAATATATATATTTATCACAAATAGACAGCCAAGGAAGTGTCGTTAAGCTTCCTTGGCTGTCTAAGATTGTGGTTACTGCTGGCTATATTGTTTCATATAACGGGGCAATGCTTCGCTGATTTGGGTCGGCAAGACAACATATTGGTCCTTTGCTAAATCTTCACCAATCAAACTGTGGAGAAAGACGGCCCCGTGAACGGCTGCTTCAGAGCCTTTGAATTGGGCCAAAAAACTGGTGATGATCCCCGCCAATGTATCCCCCATGCCGCCAGTCGCCATGGCCGGTGTGCCTAGCGAGTTTTCGACGATCTGTTTGCCATAGACTTGCGTCCGGTGACTTTTTAGCACAACCAGGCTGCCCAGTTTTTCTTGGGCTTGTTGATTGTGGGCGGTGGTTTGTTCCGCGATTGTTAATCCGCTCAGTCGTTGCCATTCCATTTGATGTGGGGTAAAAACGACTTGGTCAGGATACGGAAATGTCACTGGGTATTTGGCTGTCAATGTAATGGCGGATCCGTCGATCACCAACCACTGGTGTTCTTTTTGATTGGTAACGATGCGTTGCAGCAAATCAAAGTTATCTTTGCTTTCTCCAAGTCCAGGACCAATCAAGAGGACGTCGGCAGATTCTGTGACGGAATCGATCCAGTCTGAGCGGTGCCAATCGACAAACATCGCTTCTGGTAATCTGGCATGCAATGCCGAGCGGTTGACCGGGTCAGAAATCACCGTAGTGAGGCCAGTACCACCATAGACACATGCTTGAGCCGCCATCAGGATCGCACCGCCAAACTGCTGATTGCCACCAATGAGGACCGCCCGGCCAAAGGTACCCTTATGGCTTTTTGCTGGTCGTTGGCGGATGACCTCTTTTAATACTGTTTCGTTTAATCGTTCCATTGCTTGACTCCTTTCATGCCAAGATCGGCATCGGTAGGTGATTGATTCTATTATACCGATTAATCCAAAAAAGACCGACTAAGATGACCAAATTTTTTTCCATTTTTGGCTTAAGAGTGTTATCATAAAAGGCGAGAAAAGAAATGGAGGGAATCAAATGACAATCGATTGGAAAAAAGAAGTCGAAGCCCGCAAAGATGATTTGCTGAACGACTTGATCGATCTATTAAAAGTGAAAAGTGAACGGGAAGATGACAAAGTCACTGCCGACGCGCCTTTCGGACCTGGACCTCGCGATGCTTTGCTGCATATGCTAGCGTATGGTGAACGCGATGGCTTCACAGTCAAAAACGTGGACAATTATGCTGGTCACATCGAATTTGGCGAAGGGGACGAAACTTTAGGGATCTTCGGCCACATGGATGTTGTACCTGCTGGAGACGGTTGGTCAACTGATCCATATGATCCAGTGATCAATGATAACAAAATCTATGCCCGCGGCTCATCTGATGACAAAGGCCCTTCAATGGCTGCTTATTACGGCATGAAGATCATCAAAGAATTAGGTTTGCCATTGTCCAAAAAAATCCGTTTCGTTGTCGGTTCTGATGAAGAAAGCGGCTGGGCAGATATGGATTACTACTTTGAACATGAAGAAAAACCTGATTTTGGTTTCTCACCAGATGCCAATTTCCCAATCATCAATGGCGAAAAAGGGAATGTCACATTAGGCCTGCACTTCCAAGGCAATAACGAAGGTGACTATCAATTACAACAATTTACAGCTGGCTTAAGAGAAAACATGGTACCAGGTACAGCAACTGCAACCTTTATTGCACCTTCAACAGATGCAGCATTGGCATTGGAAAAAGCCTTCTTTGATTATGTGGAAGCACAACCTGTTACTGGGACGATCGAAACAGAAAACGAACAAGTGAAGATTGAACTTGTTGGTAAAGGTGCCCATGGCGCAAGCCCACAATCAGGGATCAATGCTGGGACTTTCTTAGCCGTCTTTCTTGATAATTACGCGTTTGGCGGCGGAGCGAAACAATTCATCCATACCGCAGCAGCTTATGTCCATGAAGATTTCTATGGTGAAAAATTAGGTGTGGCATATGAAGATGAAAAAATGGGCAAATTAACAATGAATGCTGGCCTATTTGCTTTCAAAGCCAATCAAGCAGGTACACAAGCGGATAACTTTATCGCGCTAAACTTCCGTTACCCTAAAGGTGTGACTGCTGAAGGTTTAGAAATCGGGATCGAAAAAACTGTTGGCATGGAAGGTGCAACAGTGACCCGCAATGAACGCAATATGGAACCTCACTATGTACCGGCAGATGATCCATTGGTGGAAACACTATTGGCTGTCTATGAAGAACATACTGGCGAAAAAGGCTTCGAACAAATCATTGGCGGCGGAACGTATGGCCGTTTATTGAAACGCGGTGTAGCTTACGGCGCAATGTTCCCAGGTTATGTGGACACCATGCACCAAGCCAACGAATTCATGAGCTTAGACGATTTATTCAATGCAGCTGTCATCTATGCAGATGCAATCTACCGTTTGGCGAAATAAATGCCTTCGACCATTTAAATTGATCAATCAAACTGTGTGTGATCCAGAAAAGCTGTCTTATCGATAGCTTGCTGGATTCACGCAGTTTTTTTTGTTTATTCGTCGCATGGTGTAGCTATATCATATTAGTTCCCTCTATGTTCCACTATCATCTATCGGTATAATTGTTGGCAATAGTTGTTTGAGATAGAAAGGAATGGGAATTGAAATGAAATATTATGTAAGTATATTTGCACTTGCAACCATAATTGGTTTACTTTTCAAATCGCTCCATATGAATCAATGGATGACCTATGTCGGGAGTGGGGCACTGATACTTGGCTTGATTTTGTCTGGTACGCTGGTCAGTGGCGATCGAATGAGAGCCAATGCGCAATCAGATACTGGGGCTAAAGAAGCGTATGTCTGGTATCTATTCGTATTTGCGATACCTTTTTTGCTGTTGATGCTCTTTGGTTAGAGGGGACATAGGTGGGGGGAAAAATAAATGGAAAGAATCGATAGTAGTGATAGTAGTGGTAGTATTGATAGTAGCGATAGTTGTGAAAACAAAACAGCATTTCAGTTCGTTTCCCCATACATAAATGGTAAGCTGTTGATAACAATCTAGGTGAATAAAGCGATAATGGAGGTAATCGTATGGACTATCAAGTATTGCAAATACAGGACGACCAATGGCTGTCTGCGGCTGAAGAAATAGATAAGGCAGATTGGAAAGCGGCCCATTTTTTAGCAAAAAAAATGAGAAATCATGAATTTTTGTCATGGGAAGGTGTTGTAGCAGCCGTAGATAATGGGAAGATTGTCGGGTTTTGTTCTTTCGTCGAAAAGGATATCATCGACAATGTTCCATATACACCGTATATCGCCATCGTCTACGTTGATCCAACATATCGAGGCAAACATATCAGTCAACAATTGGTGCGGATCGCAGAAGAACAATTGGCAAAAAATGGATTCGAAAAAGTATACATCGCGACCCAACACCAAGGATTGTATGAAAAATCCGGCTATCAGCAGATAGATCAAGCACCTGACCAATTTGGAAGAGACATGAGAATTTTGAAGAAATCCATTTAGTTGGTGATGGTTCGACATACATCCATTGAATGAAAGAAGACCAAATACAAAGAGTCTCATTTTTGCTATGCAAAAATGGGACTCTTTGTATTTTTTTATCAAAAATGTTCTTTTTAGTTAAAAAAATAATGTTCATTTGAATATTTTGTTGGAATTTTTGTTTTCCGCTGATAGAATAATGTATATATGATAGTGATCAATTGTATATTATGAGTTAATCACTACGCTATATCAATCAATTTACTGGATAGACACTATAGAACAAAGGGAGGGCATTATGCGGAAAAATAAAGTATTCTTTTTCATTCTACTTTGTGGTATATGCATAGGCGTTTTTTATCATCTCACCGAAAGCAATCATCCTTGGCGAAAAACTGCCGTTTCAGAACGCGATGATCCTCCTTTATCCGTCACGCCACTAGCCAATGCCAATAAAATCTACACGCAATTACCTGACCTGCTTTATGATAGCGGTATCCAGTCTTTGGAAGAAGCGCCTATTGTAGCCATGGGAACAGTTGCTGATCAAACGATCTATGTCACAGATACAGTAACTCTGATTGGGGATACATCATTCACCAAAGATGTCACAGAAGAGAATAGTACCAGTGAGACGCTAGAGAACGGGATCGTGCAAACCGTAGTCACCAAACCAGACTTGGTATTTGACGTAGCAGAAACAGACACCTACTTCTATATGATCACCTTATTTGTTCCCGAAGAGATAGCAAGCGTGCCCTCTGACTTGACGGTGCGTGTCAACAAGAAAGAAATCGACGCTGTTGAGGAAACTGTCAAGCAGCGTGGGGTGCAAGCAGGTTTCAATGAATGGACCGCCGGTTTCTATATTCCTGCCGATGACATTGATGGATCTAACCCCGTCATCGATTGTCAGATACGTATTGGTCAGGAAGTATTGACTTATACATGTACGGAGGATGCCAATCAATGAAAAAATATGAATCTTTATTTATGACTTTTTTTGTTTGATTTGCATTCCTCTATTTGTTTTCCTTAAAAAAATTGCCAACAAGCCATCAGGCGGACAAAAACAACGGGTGGCAATCACCGACCATCCGGCCAATACTCTCGGTTGGGATCATAGCGCCGGACGATTTTCCGATTGGCCATCACATGCTGATAATGATAAACCGGTACTTCGCCTTCTTCAATACGGAAAACAAAAAACAAGGGCCGATGCAATACAGAATATGCAGCGGGAATCAGAATATAATTTTTGCCAGTCTGTTCCATTGTGCGGGCAAAGCTATCGAATAAAAAGTGAACGGGTGTCGGTAATGTGACCAATTCATAATAATGCTTCTCTAAAGCATAGGTTTCTTGCGTTGCATAAGCGATTTGTGCAGCGGTCATAGCAATCACTCCTTACTGAAAGTATACGAACGTTTGTTCTTTTTGTAAAGAGAGAAATCTGCGTCTAAGCAAAAAAATTTGAAGTACTGTTTTTATTTTCAGCCTATAGACAATTGTCTTATGATACACTAGGTTCAAAATAGTAAGCGACAGTCAGAGGATGTGAAGTCATGCAGTGGCGTGAGATAGAAAATTTGAAGAAGCAACTTGAAGGCAAAAAAACAGCGGGTAATAGCGGTTATTATCAGATACGTCAAGAAAGCGAAGGGGTATGCCAATTGGCTTTTTCCAAGACGGGTCCTTGCGGAGAGTCAGTGTATCAGCCGTTGATCAAGGTGCGACGGGAAGCTGACGCAGCAATTCCTTATTACTTGCTTGATTTAGAAGCCCAGCCAATACAGCATTTGCAACGAACTTCGACTGATGATGCGGCTGCTTTAGATCAAGCGTTGGGCTTGTTGGTTGCACAGTTTTATCAAGATTTGGCTATTTCTAGATAGCCGGCATCAAAGTGAACCTAAATAGACCGCTCCTTTCAACAAGTGGATGAAAGGAGCGGTTATGTTGTCTAATCGGGGAAATCACCAGTAAAGCCTTGGCTTTTCATGAAGTCGGCAACATCTGGGCGGCGAGGTTCACGGAAAAACTCGGTCATTTTGGTTTGCCAATTGGTTTCTTGCTGGTTACTACCACGGTGGGCGTAGTATGCAGCGGTTGTTTGATTGTATTGATCGACGATTTGCTTGGTCAATGGCTGATAGTGATCTGTGCTCAAAATGGCTGCTTGAGGCAAGCGCGCTTTGACTTCATTGCGGCTTTCAGGATAACCGATCGTTAAGCCAAAGAGGGGGAATGTCAGTTTCGGCAAACCCACCAATTGGGCGATAGCCGGCAAGTCGTTGCGGATACCACCGATATAGCAGATGCCCAAGCCTTGGGTTTCCGCATAAGCGACCATGTTTTGGGCCGCAATGGTCGTATCAACGACCGATACGATAAAGGGCTCCATCGTAGTCAATGCATGATTGGATAAGTCCGCTTGTTCCAGCAGTTGTTGATGCTTATATAAGTCTGCCACAAACAAGTAAAAGACGCCTGTTTGGGTAATATAGTTGGGCGCACCTGCAATGTGCTCAATCGCGGCTAACTTTTGCGGATCTTTGATTTCGATGATTGAGTAAGCTTGTACGAAATTTGAACTGGCACCACTTTGTGCGACTTTGACCAGTTCTGCTTTGCATTTGTCTGACAAGGGTTCGGGTTTGAAATGTCTGACGGATGTGTGGTTGATCAATTGATTGAAGATGTCCATAAGCTTACCTCCTAAAGGAAAAAATCTTTGTGTAATCTTAGTGTAGCAGAAAAAAAGGCGACTTTCCAAAGAGAATATTTTCAAAAAATGATTTCAGGTAAGAATTTAGCCTTGCCAAGTCAGAATTTTTCCGTTATGATAAATGTACATTATCAATATTCCTTAGGGGAGTAACTGGTGGCGCAAGCCGCGGTAATATCAACAGTAAGTAAGCTGGTGGCAGCTTTCTGGTATTATTTTAAACGGTGAGACCTAAGACAAGTGCATGCTTGTCTTAGGTCTCTTTTTTTCCGAAAGAGACCTAAGCGGGTAAAAATACAGATAAAGGGGCAAACACATTGGCAAAAGAAATGTATCAAAAGGAAATGTCAGAAATTATGGAAGAGGTCCAGAGCCGACCGGAAGGGTTGACGCAAGAGGAAGTCACCAAACGTTTAGAAAACGGCTTGAATCAACTGAAGGAAGCACCGAAAAAATCTAGCTTGGCTTTATTTTTGGAGACCTTCAAAGATGCGATGGTGATCGTGCTGCTGATCGTAGCAATCATTCAAATGATCATGGGGGCACATGTTGAATCCATCGTTATTTTCGCAGTATTGCTGTTAAATTCCGTTGTCAGCGTTGTTCAAACCAAGAAAGCGGAGGGCTCACTGGATGCATTAAAGAGTTTATCCGCACCCGATGCAACTGTGATTCGCGATGGCAAAGAACAAAGTGTTTTAGCGAAAGAATTGGTTGTTGGCGATATCGTGATTTTAGAAGCCGGCGATTATGTGCCAGCCGATGGTCGTTTGATCGAAGAAGGCTCTTTGAAAGTCGATGAAGGGATGTTGACAGGTGAGTCGACACCGGCTGAAAAAGAACTCGGGATCATTGATCGGACAGCGCCGATTGGCGATCGCGACAATATGGTCTTTAGTGGTACGATCGTGACTTACGGGCGTGGTCGCTTTATTGTGACGGCTACCGGTAACGTGACCGAGATTGGTCAGGTTGCTGGTTTGTTGGAAAACACAGTGGAACACAAGACGCCGTTGCAACGAGGGCTGGATTCCTTTAGTAAGAAATTGAGTTTAGCAATTTTGGTCCTATCGCTGATTATTCTTGGTGTTCAAGTTGCCCGTTTGTTCTTAGGTGATGGTACCGGTGATATGACGCAAGACTTGGTCAATGCCTTTATGTTTGCGGTGGCAGTTGCGGTAGCCGCTATTCCAGAGGCACTGCAATCGATCGTAACGATCGTTTTGTCGATTGGTACGAAACAAATGGCCAAGCAACATGCCATCATTCGTAAATTACCAGCCGTTGAAACATTGGGTTCAACAAGTATTGTTTGTACAGACAAAACTGGGACTTTGACACAGAACAAAATGACTGTTGTTGATTATTACTTGCCAAATGGCCAAACAGGCACATTTTCTGATGACCCGGCAAATTGGACGTTGCCGGAAAAACGTTTGATCGACATCAGTGTCTTAGCCAATGATGCGGCAATCAGTGAAGATGGCACCAAATTAGGAGATCCAACAGAGATTGCCTTTCTTGATTATAGCGAAACCTTGCAACAACCTTATCGCGCGATTCGCCAACAGTATCCGCGAATACAAGAATTGCCTTTTGATTCAGACCGTAAGTTGATGTCCACACTTCATGAAATCGATGGGGAGTCATTGCTATTGACCAAAGGCGGTCCAGATATCGTCTTTGGCCGCAGTACCAAAGTGCTGATCGACGATCAAGTCGTACCATTGACAGAAGACATCAAACAACAATTGCTACATCAAAACGAAGAGTTCTCAAAAAGAGCGTTACGAGTTCTCGCTTTTGCCTACCGTCCTTTAACAGACGCAACAGATCGTGAGTTGACGTTGGCAGATGAAGAAGAATTGATTTTGGTCGGCTTAATGGCGATGATCGATCCGCCGCGTAAAGAAGTCAAACAAGCGGTAGCCGATGCCAAAGCTGCAGGAATCAAAACAGTGATGATCACGGGAGACCACAAAACAACAGCTGTAGCGATCGCCCAAGAAATCGGGATTGCTGCTGCAGGTGATTTGGCTTTAACAGGAACAGAATTGGATAATCTCTCTGAACAAGAACTAGCTGATCAATTAGAAAAAATAACCGTCTACGCCCGTGTTTCTCCAGAAAACAAAATTCGAATCGTTCGCGCATGGCAAGACAAAGGCAAAATTTCTGCCATGACGGGTGATGGGGTCAATGATGCCCCCGCGTTGAAACAGGCTGACATCGGGATTGCTATGGGAACTGGAACGGATGTTGCGAAAGATGCGGCAGCAATGGTCTTGACAGATGATAACTTTGCGTCGATCATTCGGGCCGTAGAAGTAGGACGCAATGTCTTTGATAATATCAAAAAGGCGATTTCGTATTTGTTTGCCGGAAACTTAGGTGCAATCATCGCCATTGTCTTTGCTTTAGTCATGGGATGGGACAATCCCTTCACTGCGCTGCAATTGCTGTTCATCAACTTGGTCAATGATTCACTGCCAGCCATTGCGTTAGGCATGGAGAAAGCGGAGCCGACCATTATGGATCGAGCACCTCGTGATCCAAATGCCGGTATTTTTACTGGAAAAACGTTGATTTCCGTTACGTATCGCGGAATCTTGATTGCTGCAGTCGTGATCTTGGCGCAATGGTTAGGGATGAACCAATCCCCTGAACTAGGGGTAGCGATGGCCTTCTCAACATTGATCTGGAGCCGGACACTGCAAACATTGCCTGCGCGTTCTAATACGGAAACAGCATGGCAAGCTGGTTTATTCGCCAATAAAATGGTGTGGTTGGCCATCGTGGTTTGTGGAGGATTATACAGTATTACATTGGTACCAGGAATTCGTGAAGTATTTGCGATTCCAACAACCTTTACATTCAGCCATGTCGGTCTTTCAATGGCAATGGCAGCAGGTGCAGTCTTATTGATGGAAATCACCAAATTGATCATCATCGCTGTACAAAAACGTCAGAAATAAGGACTATCTTTTCAAATATCAAATATAAAGTAGACATAAAAATAAACCTATTTAGGAACCATGGAAATATGGTCCTAAATAGGTTTTTTGTCATTTGACCTGCTTCAACTGACCGATTTGCTCTGCGGTGTGCAAAATCAATTGCTGATAGCCTTGGTCTTGGCTTCCGCCATAGAGATAGGCTTCGTAGGCAGCGGTCAGTTGGATGAAGCTGCCGTGGAACAATGGATACATCTTTTCTAGTCGCTGGGCATAATCCGGCAAGGTTTCGGCATCGTGGCGATACAGGATCCGGGTCGTTTGTTTTAATAAAAGGGGATAGGCTTGTGTGAGTGGTGCTTTGGACAAGCGACAAATCAGCCAGATCCGTATGCGAAAGAGTTTATGACGATACATATAGAACAAACCGGCCACAAGCAGCGCAGCGAGCCACATCAGACCATTGCACAAAAGCCGTATCCATTCAGCCGACAACCAAGGGTCATCCGTTGCTTCCGTCGCAGCGGTACTGCTGCTGCTCGAGGTTTCGGCTGTGCTGCTGCTAACACTGCTTTCGCTGGTCTGAGCAGTGCTTTCACTTGGTGTTGTTTCATCCGTTGTGGTATCGGTCTGCAGGACTGGACGATCTGGGTTCTGGAAACTAGGTGTTGGTTCGAAAGGGATCCAACCGTATCCCTCAAAAAACACTTCCACCCATGAATGGGCATTCTGGTTGCGTACCGTATAGGTCGTTGTTCCTTCAGCGCTAACAGCATCACCAGGTGCAAAGCCTTTGGCCCAACGTGCAGGGATATCCAAGGTTCTCAGTAAAACCACCATGGCACTAGAAAAGTTGTCACAATAGCCGACTTGACTTTCAAACAGAAACTGATCGACATAATCTTGCTCCTCTTCAGGATAAACAGCATCCGTTTTTGAATAGCGAAAATTGATCGTGTTTTTTAAGTAACTTTCAATCGCTGTCACTTGGTCAAAGAGCGTAGTGGATTCGGCCGTGATCTCCTCTGCCAATGCCGGAATCCTATCGGGCAGTGTATCCGGCAGCTGGATATAGTTGACAGTCGTATCTGGTTGCTGCAACGTGATCGTCTGCAAGTTTTCGGCCGCATAGTCTGGCTGATCCCACGTGATCGATACTTGTGTCAGGCTTTCAGGTGCAAGCAAATCAACTCTGCGAATCGAATCGTCTACTTGTAATCCTTGTGCACCGGTGGCCAAGTTCAGCTGGCTGCGCCCATAAGGCAATGGCACATAATCACCATGGTTCATGAAATCAATGCTGATCTCTTCAGTCTCCGTATAAGGTTGTCGGTATTGTTCATCGGCGACGGTTAGTGAGATTGGGTCGGTTCGGAAATCTTCTTCCCGGATCGTATTGATCCATCCTTTGCCCGAATAAAAGTCTTTGCTTTCAACGCGCCAATAATGACGCGTCTTTTGTTGTGCTTCAAATAGAATCGTCGTGTCGTCTAATAAAGGACCGCCCAACTGGCGATCGTTCTCACTGAATCCTGTGCGGGAACCTGAGGGGGTACCGTGTTCTTCGATGAATCGATAAAACCCAAGTTGATTCAAATTCGTACGAATCATGGTTGATTGACTGACCAATTGATCCCTCACAGCAGTTCTAGGCAAATAGACCGCTACAAACGTGAAAGCTGCAAACACCAGAAAGACCAATGCCCATTCGCCAGCTTTACGTTTTTGCCATTCCTCTACTTGTTCAATGAGAGCTGAGACGATGCCGCAGATCAGGATCCCGACGATATGCCAAGTCAAATCAAAGCGATTGAAAATCACGACAGTCAGTAAATAAGTCAGCATCATGGCATAGGTGAAAAAGAACCAACGGAATACAATCGGCAAAATCGCTAAAAACAAGACCCAAGTCACGATCAATGTGACGGCAGCAAGTTCGGTGATATAGCCAACATCCCCGACAATGATTTCCCTGACAGCCCGCATAAAGTCATCGCCAAAGCGCGCCAACCACTCAAATGAAAAGCGTGTACCATATGGGAAAATCCGATACAACACAACAAACCAAGCAATCAATAAAAGCGGCAGACTATAGCGGACTTTCGGCAGTAACACCAATACAAGACAAACAAAAGCAGTATAAAGCAGCAATGTTGATTCATTGCCTAAATCATAGACCGCAACAAAGGGCAGAATCATCAATGTCAAGCTGACAAAAGTCAGGATACCCAGCAGCCATTTTTTGATCAAATCATCTTTCATTGGCCGTCCTCCTCTGCGATAAAACCAAGCAAATCCGCGTAAGACAAAAGTTGGCAACTATTGTGCTGCTGCAATTGAGCCATGTAGGCTTGGACTTGATCCGTCATAGCTGGCGCAATCACGAGCACATGTCTGCCAGTAAGAAGTGGAATGCCAGCGGGCAACTGATCAAAAGGTGTGATCTGCGCGTAAGCCGCAGCATCTGTGTGATAGGGAGAATCGATCGCTGCGCCAAACAAAAGCGTTTGGACAGCATGGTGCTTTTGGATAAGCTGCTGCAACGAATAAAAGAGCGCCAACGTCGGTTCAAATGCTTCATCTGTTTCGCCCCAAAATACCAAAGCCAGCGGCTGTGTTTGCTGGTTTTCATGTTCACGATACACCAGCTCTTGCTGTTTGCCGGAGAGTTTCCAATCGATCTGTTTCAATGAGTCACCTGGTCGGTAAGCACGAAATTGCTTGATTGAAAATGTGGGTTCTCCATAGGTGTAGCGTTGCGCTTGTTCCGTGATCAAAGGCAGCAATGCGGTCGCCTCTGTCCGATACGCAGGCAAGACCAGCAAGGACTGTTGGATGGTAAGTCGACGTTTTTTTTCAAGGAGACCAAATAGATCACGACTACGCAACGTAGCTGAGAAAGACTCGTAGATTCCTCTTTTCGGTGGGAGCCACTGGACTTGCGTGCGAATGGCCGCACCTCGATAAAAAGATAAGCTTTGTTGGTGGAATCCGCTATCGAAAGACAATGAAAGTTCGACAAAGGGAAAAAACAAGGGCCGGTAGCAAAATATCTCAATTGGTAACGTAATGGTTGTTCCTTCTTCACTGTGCAAAGATTCCTCACTGGCGACATGGACTTTCTTCAAAGAAGGGATCAGACTCAACAGATCAAAGAGTAAAATCAGTGTCAGCAAAAACCATAAGCTCCAGCCTGCATCGTTGTTGAAGATGAAGCAATAGGCCAATAACACCAAATAGGCGAGAACAGACACAAAGAGACGAATCAGGCGACTTGCTAAATGTCTATGCATAATCATTTCCTCGTAGGAACGGGTACCCGTTGAATCATTTGCTTCATGAGCTCGGCCATTGTTTCGGCATTGGCATGGATGCCGCCTTTGACTAACAATCGATGACCAAATACAGCGGGCAATATCCGTTGCAGATCTTGTGGCGTTACATAGGTCCGTCCCTCAGTGAGTGCCAAGGCTTTGGCGCCTTTCAAGAAGGCGATCCCGCCCCGTGGACTAATGCCCAGTTCAATACCATGATGTTGGCGGCTGGCTTGCACCAATTGCAGGGCATAGCGCGCCACTTGGTCATCGACATAGACATCATCTACCATTGCTTTGAGTGTCGTTAATTCTTCCGCCTGCAAAATCGTTTGGATCTGATCCAAACTTTGTTGACGCTGCCCAGTCAAGAGGGCCAATTCATCTTGAAAATCAGGATAACCGATATGCAAACGGAACAAAAAACGGTCCAATTGGGCTTCTGGTAAAGGATAGGTTCCTTCATATTCGTTGGGATTTTGGGTTGCTAAAACAAAGAAATGCGGACTAAGCGGATACGTTTGATTGTCGATGGTGACGTGATTTTCTGACATGGCTTCTAACAGGGAGGCTTGGGTTCTAGGTGTCGTTCGATTGATTTCATCTGCAAGCAAAACAGAAGTGAAAATCGGTCCTGGTCGAAATTCAAATTGCTGACTTTGGGCATTGAAAATAGACACCCCCAAAATATCGTTGGGTAATAGATCTGGGGTAAATTGGACCCGTTTGTAATCACTTTGGATCGCTTTGGCCAATGACTTGACCAGCATCGTTTTACCGACACCGGGAATATCTTCAAATAAAACGTGTCCGCCTGCCAATAATGCGGCAACGGTCATCTGGATCACGTCGTGTTTGCCCAAAATCACCTTTTCAACTTCAGCAATCAAGGCATTGATTTTTTGTAATTCAGCGGTCATGGAACAACCTCCTTATAGCCTTTTCTTTTATTGTATCGGTTTTCAAAAGCTTACGCAATTTTCTTGCAAAAGAATCAGCAGCTTATTTTGACAGCCTATGTGCATAGATATGGGCAGCCAGTTGATCGGCTTGCCGCAAGTTCCAAGCATCCGTTCCAGGTTGGGCAGTTCCAGCTGTCAACCAATGGATGCCTTCGGTTGGAATCCCAAAGCAATAAAGACCTGATTGCGGCCGGTTTTGTTTATCCAAACAAAGATTGGTCGCGGGGTCAATGGCGATCGCACCAGTAGAGAAATCAGTTTGATCTGGGATAGGCAAAATCGCTGGATGAATCAACCCTTGCGTCAATAGATTGCGGATCAACGGATTAGCCGTTGCTTCAACAGCTGTTGTCGGAATTCTGGCTTCCATCATTTGCGTGGCTTGAAAGGTATGGTCAGGAGATTGTTTGGCATAGGTCAAGAAAACTTCGGTTGTTTCCACGACCATTTCTGGCCCTAAAAGCGTAACGATACCAGCTTCCATCAAGGCAACCAGTTCTCGTGTGCGCTGTAATGGCGGACCAATCGACAAAAAGCTGTTCAAGGGTACAAATGAGTGCCAAAATGTTTCTTTCAATGCTTTGGTGGAGAGCAAGCCCTCGGCCAAAATCAGCCGCAAGGGTTCACGCAGATCTTTCAATACTTCTAACCCGCTGCTAACAGGACCAGTCAAATTACCTAGGGATGCTTCTTTTAGGTCCCACTTTAGGTAGTGCAGCAAAAATTCCTGAGGCGATTGTTCAGCTGGCTTTTTGCGAAAGGGCTGTTCGAAGAAAGACCAATCCCACACAGCAGCCGAGGGGATAGCAAAATCATGGACCACAGACAATTGTCCCTCTTGGCAGATGAAGGCCTCGGTGAAGGCTGTGACATCTGCATTTGATCGCTTCATGGATACCAGATATTGCTGATAGTAGACCAATTCAACTTCTTTCGCCAAAAAATAAAAGACGATGTCAGCGTCGACTTGCTTTTCTTGACGCCACGCAGACAAACGCTTGGCTGTCAAAAACGCGGGTTGCCGCTGCTGCGTTGGCTGTTTTTGATTTTTCCCCCGAGGGTGATAGGGTACCCCGCGATGAGAACCAGCGATGATCAGCGGTTCTTGTCCAGAAGGCTGATAGGACAATTGCCCATTTTCTTCAATAAAGCGGCCGCCTCGACCTTTTGTCAGCAAAGTCACATAGTCAAAGAAGGCCAAGCCCAATCCGCGGAGAATCACAGGTTTCTTGGCTTGGATGTCGGTGAAATCAACATCTGCTGCATTGGCTGGCGGTGCATAAAATAGCTGTTTTTGTTGGGCAAATGCAGCCAATGCTGCCTCTTCTTGTGATAAGCGAGCAGCACCGTGGCCAGTCGCCAAAATGACTTGATCAGCAATCAAAGATTTCGCGGCTGTTTTCACGCAAAAACGGTCTGATTCTTTGGTTATAGAGAGAACTTCGGCTGGAAGATAAGTCAAAGAGATGGAAGCCGGACAATGTAGTCGTAACTCTTGATAAAACCATTGCTGATACAATCCGTATACGGCACGCGGACAATGGCCATTCGAATCGATCTGGTCAAAGAATGCTGACAACCAAGGGGCGTGCTGTTGGGCAAATGCCTTGCCATGAGTAGCTGCCCACTCATATAGGGTCGGGCCTTTCACCACAGGTCCGCCGCTGGTCAAGGTATCATCAGTAAAAAGGGTGACCTGACTGGTAACAGAATTGATCAGCAAGTCTTGGTTTTGCTCGGTCCGCCATACAGCGCCGGGAAGGTAGGGATCAATCAATGTAATGGCAGTTGACAGCTGCTCTTTTTTTCCATGGGCAATCAGGCGCTCGCATAAAGACAAGCCCCGAGGACCCGCCCCGATAATCACAATGTGCAAAAAAACATCTCCTTTATCTATAAGTGAGTGCAGCCTATCTGTCATTAAGCAAGTGAATAAGGCGTATTATGAAAGATGAGCCAGTGCAGACCAAAAATCAACGCTTGTTTTAGATCGTTTACGAAATAAATAGCTGGTTGATTGGGTTGTTTCTGTAATATGGGCTGTTGGGCTAATGCTAGCCTTAATGAAGATTCAATCGGAAAAGTGCTCGCCACAATCAAGCAATGGGGCGCGAATGCTGCATTATAAAACGGGATAACCTCCGCGAGTCGATTGACAAGCGTTGTTCGTGTTTTCGGGACTCCTTGGTCGAGATAACCAGGCAGAAACTTTGCTTCTCCAGCTAACGATCGTTGTCCTTCCAGCAGTGTTTCGTTCACCAATAAAGTAATCCCGGGCATACTTTGTTCTGGATTATAGATGCCGACAATTGTTTGTCTCAATGACAACCCTTGATGGATACAAGCACCAATAGTCAGCAAGTGGGCGTCATTTTGACAATAAAAGGGCAACGTTGTGATGGCAGCCATCAATTCATTGAGGGGCCAAAGATCAAACACTTCATACCAACTGGAAGTGACAATGCCTTGGTTGATCTTTCCTGGAATACATAGTGCGATTTGGGTTGCTTGTGGATAATTGTGCAATTGTTGTGTCACGGCTTTTTGGAAATCAGCAGGTGTACGAGGCGCAATGCGTTGATTTTCACCTAAAATACGACCTTTTATATCGACCAAAAGCGTATGCAAGAACAATTCCCCTTCAATGTCGATCAGACAGAGGAGAAGTGGTTGTTGTTTTAAGACATTTAGTTGATAAGTGACCGCCGGCCGCCCCATATTTTTTTGCTGCAAAGGGCCTTTGATAATGGTGTCTTCTGCAAGTAATTCTCTAATCAAAGAATTGACAGTCACCATACTAATGCCAGTTGCTTTAACAATGTCCGCAGCAAAAAGCGACTCATGTTGAAAGAGCTGTTTTAAGACCAATTGTTTATTTTGTGATCGTACAAGATGATTATTGGAAGCCATTCTATTTAGTGCTCCTTAAAGAAGTGATTTTATTCAGTATAACGAGGGTTGTTGCCAATGTAAAGAAACATGAAAAGCCTTCTTGACCTATACACAAGAAAAAAGTATACTTAATAAAGGTCGTTAATTAAATGGTGTTGAAAGAGGGATAAGATGATAAAATTAGTGATTACAGACTTAGATGGGACATTTTTGAATAGTGCAAACAGCTTTGATTACGATTATTATCAAAAAGTCAGTCAAAAAATGAAGGATGCCGGTGTTTCTTTTGCAGCTTGTACCGGCAAACAATGTGAGCGGGTAGAAGAATTATTTCAAGAAGCTGCAGCAGATGTATGGATTTTGGGGGATAGTGCGACACGGATCAAGCACCAAGGAGACTATATCTATGAATCATTACTGCCGAATCAATTGGGGTTAGCGATGATTGATACGCTGGAGCAAATCGCCAACGACCATGTCATCATTGCTTGTACGCCGACGGCTGCGTACATTCATACCTCAGTCAACGATGAAGATGCCACAAAAGTCCGCGGTTCTTATCGCGTATTGGATACGCTCTCTTCCTATGGAGACATCAAAGAAGACTTTGTAAAAATCACCGTTTATGATCCGAAATTGCGTTGTTTCGAGCATGTCAGCCAGTTAGACAGCTTCAAAGGTCAAGCCTATATCGTTGCATCAGAAGCAGCTTGGATCGATATCACCAATCAAGGGGTCCATAAAGGCACTACGGTGGCTCGTTTACAGGATATCTTGCATGTCACGCCCGAAGAAACCATGGTTTTTGGTGATGGACTGAACGACCTTGAGTTGATGGCTGCAGGTAAATACAGTTTTGCCATGCGGAATGCCTTTGATCAAGTCAAGGAGGCAGCACAATTTATCACTACCTCAAATGATGAAAATGGCGTGTTGCGCACAATTGAATTGCTTTTGGATTTGCAACAGTAAAAGAAACAGCAGAAGCCTTCCATAGGATTCTGCTGTTTCTTTCTATGCTATTGTTTTTTGCTTAAACTAAATGGATACGCATCCGCTGCCCATTTTCGGCTGCGGGGGACAATACCTAGTTTGAAATCAATGGTTCCGCCAGCCATCAACTCTTGATGGGTAAAGAACATTTTTTCGACAGAGGCATTATTCAACGTGACAGCATCGACAAATAATTGCTGCGGTTTATTTGGCGTGCTGGTGATCGTTAGCGTTTCGCCTGAAGATAAGTGGATCCTTGCCTGATCAAACAAAGGCATCCCAATCACATACTCGCCTGTGCCTGGTGTGACAGGATAAAAGCCTAATGCATTGAAGAGATACCAGCCGGCCATGCTGCCGTTATCCTCATCACCGGGGAAACCTTTGGCGCCGTCATTGAAACATTGTGTCAGCAATTGTTTGATCAGCGGCTGCGCCATTTCAGGCTTGCCAATATAACTAAAGAGATACGGATAGTGGAAACTTGGCTGGTTGGAGATCGCCAATTGACCAAAGTCAATGGCAGCCATTTCACTCATTTCATGAATCTCAAAGCCGTATCCTTCCGTTGTATATAAAGGATCTTGGTTGCATAAATCGATCAATTTTTCTTCGAAACGGTCGGTACCGCCATGGGCGTTGATCAAACCGTCAAAGTCATGATAGACAGCAAAACTGCTCTGCCAAGCACTACCTTCTGCATAATCTTTGCCCCAACGATGATCGTTAAAGTCTGGACGGAAGTGTCCATCTTTGTCTTTGGCCCGCATAAAGCCGGTTTCTGGGTCAAAAATATGTTGATAATTGAGGCTTTGCGCTTGGTAATGGGCTGTTTCAGGATCAGCCAGTTGCTTGGCTACTTGGCTGATACAAAAGTCACTATAACAATAATCCAATGTATGGTTGACGGACTCGTGATAATCAAGAGGGACATAGCCATATGTTAAATAATCAAGGGTGCCTTGGCGGCCATAATTGCTGTTATCGCTTTGCTGGGTAGCAGCTTTTTTCATAGCTGTTAGTAATTCAGGCATCAAATCAGGGCGGATACCTTTGACAGCGGCATCGGCGATGACTGCGTCAATCAAGGTGCCCGGCATTAATCCCCGTTCATCTGGCGACAACCATTTAGGCAGAAAGCCGCTTTCACGATAACTAGTCAAAAAACCTTCCAACATATCTTCTAATTGTTCAACAGCAATCAATGAGAACATTGGATACACTGTTTTGTAAGTATCCCAAAAGCCATTGTTGGTATACAGTGGTCCCGGTTTGCTGGTTTTTGCCAATGTATCCCAATGCATTTTGCGTCCGTCTTCGTCAATTTCATAAAATGTTTGCGGAAACAAGAACAGACGATAGAAGTTATGATAAAACGTGCTGACTTGCCCTTGATCGTGGTGGGTCAATTCGATGCGTGACAAGTAATCGTTCCATTGTTTGGTTGCGGAAGCTTTAAAGTCAGCCAATGTCCAATCCATTTCTCGTTGCAGATTCAACAAGGCTTGTTCAGCGCTCAAAAATGAAGTAGCAAAGTGAATATTTTCTTGCGAAGTATCCGTAAATCGGAGGATCACAAATCCTTCTTTGCCGGTGAGGTCGCCTTCTAAAGCAACGATTGGGCTGGCAAACCGGCACACAAAATGGAAGGTAAATCGATCATCTTCACAGCCAGAAAAAAGAATCAAAGTGGCGGCTATTGTGTGGTCATCCAATTGTTTGACAGTATATTCTCCTGGGAATGATAAGCCTAATCCGGGATTTTTGCCACAATTGTCAATTGCTAAGATACCGCCGTACATACTAGGTACCAAAGTGCCCGTTGATTGATAGCGCTGGGTTTTGATAGTTAAGCAAGCGGGGTTAAAGGTGCTTTCTTCTGGACGGTACGAACTTTGGGCATGGAACAGACTAGGTTCGCTGACGGCGCCATTCAATGGCAGCAACGTCATATGGCTAAAGTCACCCATCCAAGGGCTTGGCTGATGGGTGATACGAAACCCTTGGAAAGTCCGGTCTTCAGGGTGAAACCACCAACTGCCTCGCTGGTTACTGGTTTGTGGGGCAAAGAAATTCATCCCAAAAGGCACGCCTGTATAAGGCAAGCAATTGCCATGAGAAAAACTATATTGATTGTCAGTGCCATGTCTTGTATCGATCATTGAAACGTTCACTTTAGTCACTCCTTTGGTTTGGTTGATTCTCTTATGATCAAAGATACCGCTACGCGCTGGGCAGTCGGTTCTGTTGAAACGTGTGTGTGTTCCGGTGCGGCAGACGCACTTTGCTGGATCAGCGTGATGACTTTCAAACCAGCCAAGCGCCCCATTTCCGCAAAGTTTTGTCCAATCGTCGTGAGAGCAGGATCGACCAGCGCTGCAGCTTGTATATTATCGAAGCCAATCAGCGAAACATCCGCCGGTACATCTTGCTGATTTTGGCGCAATTGCCGCATCAATTCAATGGCGACCAAATCATTTTCGCAAACGGCTGCAGTGATGTGATGGTCACGGATGTAGGACAAAGCCTCCTTCAATACCGCATGATCATCATCAAGTTTGGTCAAGAATGGTGCGGATTGCTGCAATGCATCGACATAGCCTAAATACCGTTTCCGTACGGACTGGGGATGGTGGCGGTCACCAAAAATATAAGCGATGCGTTGATGACCTAGGGCCAATAAATGTGAGGCCGCCAAATGTCCTCCTTCGAAGTTATCTGGCAGTATCGCCGGAAAAGGGAAGTCGTGGAGCTGTTTATCCAGTGTGACGACTGGAAAATCATGTTGTTGGCAAGCAAACAACAAATCATAGTAGGAACTAGTGTTGCTGGCATAGTAAATCATTCCATCAAACGCTTGCATCAAATCTTGTGGCGTTGTTTTTTCTAAATAATCGGCGGGAGTCATCAACAATTCGTAGCCGAATTCTTGCATGACTGGATAAATCCCTTCCGTAAAGTTCCCTAAAGATAGGTCATTGGCAAAGGGCAAAACAAACAGAATCTTCTCAGTTGCCTTGCGTGTGTTTTGTTGGCTGACAAAGCTGCCGCTACCTTGAACACGATAGATCAAATGATTCTGCTCTAGTTCAGTCAGTGCGCGTTTTGAGGTAATGCGGCTGACTTGATATTGCGCAGACAATTCTTTTTCCGTCGGCACACGACTGCCAGGTGCCAATTCGCCAGTTTGAATCGCATCATGCAATGCATCATAAATTTGTTTATATAAAGGCTCTTTCATAGATAGGCTCCTTTTTGATATATCATATTCATAGAATAGCACAGACAGATGAAAATGAAAACCCTTTAATTTTTCTAATTTTTAGCTAGACATCCCGGATAAACATGGTTATACTGAACTCGTGAAATGATATATCAAATTTAGGAAGGTGACTTCATGGTCTACAAACAAATACCAAATTCTGTGGCAACATTTATGGAAACGATTACTGAGAAATGCGGAGAGGAACACGCAGATTGGGCAAAAAACTTCAATGCGGCTTTCGCCAATACGCTGTTGACGACGGTCAAACGTCATGAGGACGGCACAACATTTTTATTAACGGGAGACATTCCGGCGATGTGGCTGCGGGATTCAACCGCCCAAGTACGGCCTTATCTGGTGATTGCCAAAGAAGATGAAGACTTGGCAGCGATGATCAGCGGCTTGGTCAAGAAACAGTTTTTCTACATCAACATCGACCCTTACGCCAATGCCTTCAATGAAACAGCCAACGGCGCCGGTCATCAAGATGACCACACGGAAATGAATGATTGGATCTGGGAACGCAAATATGAAATCGATTCCTTGTGCTATCCTGTACAGCTTGCTTACCTGCTGTATAAAAATACTGGTCGTACAGATCAGTTCAATGACGATTTTGTCAGCGGTATCAAGAACATACTGACAGTCTTTCAAACGGAGCAAGACCACGAGACGTCGCCGTATCTCTTTGCGCGTGATACTTGGCGCAAAGAAGATACCTTAACGCATGATGGCAAAGGCACACCAGTCAAACCGACAGGCATGACTTGGTCAGGCTTCCGCCCAAGTGATGATGCCTGCAAGTATGGTTATTTGGTGCCTTCCAATATGTTTGCCGTTGTGATCTTAGGCTATATCCAAGAGATTTTCTCACATGTACTGACGGATGATGCGATTGTCTCACAAGCCAAAACATTACAAGCTGAGATTCAAACGGGGATCGATCATTATGGATCGACCACCAATCAAGCAGGGGAAACAATTTATGCCTATGAAGTGGATGGCTTTGGCCATGCATCGATCATGGATGACAGCAATGTGCCCAATTTGATTGCTGGACCTTATCTTGGTTATGGCACGATCGACGATCCGATGTATGTAGCAACACGAAAGACGCTGTTAAGTCTAGAAAACCCATACTTCTATGAAGGCAAGTATGCCAAAGGAGTTGGCAGTTCTCATACACCAGAGAATTATGTATGGCCAATCGCAATGGCGATGGAAGGCATGACTACAGCTGATAAGTCGGAGAAAAAACGCATCCTCGATCAATTGGTTGCCACTGATGCGGGGACCAATCTGATGCATGAAGGCTTTGATGTGGATGATCCTAACCAATACACAAGGGAATGGTTCTCTTGGGCCAATATGATGTTTTGTGAATTGGTCATGGACTATTTCGATATTCGGGTAGAAAAATAAAGCAATGCAAGGAGTATAAATGATGAAAAAACAAGTATATATCATTTCCCATAGCCATTGGGATCGTGAATGGTACATGCCGTATGAACAACACCATATGCGTTTAGTAGAATTAATGGATGACCTATTGGCATTGATCGAAACAGATCCAGCATTCCATAGTTTCCATTTAGATGGCCAAACGATTATTTTAGATGACTATTTGGAAGTCCGTCCAGAAAAACGAGCAGCTGTCCAAAAAGCAATTCAAGATGGAAAACTGCAAATTGGCCCTTTTTATATCTTGCAAGATGATTTCTTGATCAGCGCTGAATCCAATACCCGCAATATGCTGATTGGTATGGCCGAAAGCAAAAAATGGGGCACACCAGTCATGTTGGGGTATTTCCCCGATACCTTCGGCAATATGGGGCAAACACCGCAAATGATGTTGCAAGCCAATTTAGAAAGTACTGCATTTGGGCGGGGTGTCAAACCAATCGGCTTTGACAATGAAGTGCTGCCAGATGACCAATTTATTTCGCAATACTCTGAAATGCATTGGGAAGGTCCAGACGGCAGTCAAATCTTTGGTTTGTTATTTGCCAACTGGTATTCAAATGGCAACGAGATCCCAGCTGAAAGAACCGCAGCAAAAGCTTTCTGGGACCAAAAATTAGCAGATGTCGAAAAATTTGGTGCCACCAACCACTATTTGATGATGAATGGTGTCGATCATCAACCAGTCCAAAAAGATATTACCGCGGCGATACGCTTAGCCAATGAATTATATCCAGAATATGAATTCAAACATGCCAGCTTTACAGAATATTTGGCGGCAGTCAAAGAAGATTTGCCTAGTGATCTAGGTACGATCACCGGTGAATTGACCAGCCAAGAAACCGACGGCTGGTATACATTGGCCAACACCGCTTCGGCTCGTGTCTATTTGAAGCAATGGAATACCCGTGTCTCACGTCAATTGGAAAATGTCGCGGAACCGTTAGCAACAATGGCCTATGACCTAACCAAAGCGTATCCTCATGATGTGCTGGATCATGGGTGGAAAACCTTGATGCAAAATCATCCCCATGACAGCATTTGCGGCTGTTCCGTCGATGAAGTGCATAGAGAGATGATGCCACGTTTTGAAAAAGCCAATGAAATCGGCAAGTACGTTGCTGAAGAAGCGCTGCGCCATTTGACCGCGGCAATTGATACGACAGACTTTCCGGAAGGCAGCCGACCATTCATCGTGTTCAATACAGCCGGTACCCCTCGTTCAGGTTTGGTTTCGGTCACGGTCGAATTGGCCCGCAAGACATTTAGAGAAGGTTTGCCAAGCAAACTCTATCATGAACTGAAAGACGCCCCGAAAGGTCACTATCAAGTCATTGATGCAAAGGGCCAGCCAGTGGCTGCGACGATCAGTGAAGAAGAAGTGCTTTTCGATTATGAATTGCCAAAAGATGCCTTTAGAATCCCATTCATGAAACGGTTCGTGACCGTCCAAGTCGCAGTAGAAGAGATGGCGGAATTTTCATGGGAAACCTTCGCATTGGTAGAAGCTGATGTCGCTGTTGAAACAAAGGATGCAATCGTCAAAGAAGATGGGCGCCAATTGGTCAATGCACATTTAACGATCGATATCGCGGATAACGGCAGTTTAGCTGTGACAAATCAACAGACTGGCGATACCTTCGAAAATCTGCTGGTCTTTGAAAATGTTGGCGATATTGCCAATGAATATATCTTCAAACAACCTGAAGGGGATCAGGCGATTCTCTCCACGACTTTCCCGCATCAAATCAAGGTCATTGAAAACACGGACTTGGTGGGTGTTGTTGAAATCAGTCAAACGCTGATGATTCCTTCTGCCGCTGACGAGCAACTTGCTGAAGAACAAAAAGCAGTCGTTGATTTTCGTTTCCGTAAGGCCAAACGCAATCAAGAATTGGTCCCATTCACGATGACGACACAGGTTCGTTTGGAACGAGATAGCCAGCGAGTAGCTTTTAAAACGACTGTCAATAATCAAAGCAAAGACCATCGTCTGCGGGCTTTATTCCCAACTGGTATCCATGTTGATTTCCATGAAGCAGATAGTATTTATGAGGTGGTCAAACGACCAAACCAAGTATCTACTCACTGGGAAAATCCAACCAACCCGCAACATCAGCACGCTTTTGCCAATTTGCACGATAGTCATAAAGGTGTGACCGTTTCAAACTTCGGGTTGAATGAATATGAGATCGTGGATGATACGATTTGCTTGACCTTGTTGCGCTGCACTGGTGAATTAGGGGATTGGGGGTATTTCCCAACACCTGAAGCCCAATGTCTTGGAGAGCATACCTTTGAGTATGGGGTAGCTTTCCATGGCGCACCGGAGGAAAGATACGAAACCTACAAGCAAGCCCAAGCTGCTCAAATACCATGGACGACCGCACAAATGCATCGACAAGCAGGAACATTGGCGCCAAGGGCACAATATATCCAAGCCCAAGGAGAAACGATGGCAATCACCGCCTTGAAACGCAGCCGTTATCAAGACAAGATCGTTTTACGGGGCTACAATTTAGCAGACCAAGAAACTGTCTTTGCCGTAACCAAAGATCACACAACAGCAGAATTGCTGAATTTATTGGAAGAACCAATGGAAGGAAGGCTGACCCCAGCAATCAAGCCTTATGAAATTCGCACGATTGGGTTAAAGGAGATGTAACGTTATGTATATTGGCGGGATTGAAGCAGGCGGCACAAAAATGATTTGTGCCGTCGCTGATGAATCATTGGCGATCGTCGAACAGACGGCGATTCCCACAACAACGCCGGCGGACACACTGGCAGCAATCTTTGACTTTTTTGCGCCCTATCCATTAGCAGCTGTAGGCGTGGGCTCTTTCGGTCCAATCGGTATTGATCCGCAACAGTCGACCTATGGCCATATTTTGGCCACACCGAAAGCGGGCTGGCAACAGTTCGATGTTGTTGGAACCTTGAAAGCGCAGTGGCCTGACACTGAGCTCATCTGGACAACAGATGTCAATGCAGCTGCTTACGGCGAGTTGCGTTTAGGCGCAGCTCAAGGCAAAGACAGTTGCGTCTATATGACAGTTGGTACTGGTATTGGTGCTGGGGTCGTTCGAGACGGGGCACTTTTTCAAGGGATCGGCCATCCAGAAATTGGCCACACCTTTGTCAAACGGCATCCAGATGACACCTATGCAGGTACGTGTCCTTACCATCACGATTGTTTAGAAGGTCTTGCCGCAGGGCCTTCGTTGGAAGGTCGGACGGGCATCAAAGGACAAGATTTGCCTGACACACATGCTATTTGGGATCTGCAAGCGTATTATATTGGTCAAGCGCTGGTCAATATCACATTGACGTTGGCACCTGAGAAACTGATCTTAGGTGGCGGTGTCATGAATCAGCCTCATTTACTGGCCAAAATCCAAGCCGCTTTTGTCGAACAAATGGCTGGCTACATGGACACACCTCCCGTTGAGGACTATATATCTGCTTGGGCATTACCGAATCAAAGTGGTATCACAGGGTGCTTGTTGCTGGCACAAGAGAGGATGTCTGAAAAATGAAGCATCAATTTCCAAAGGATTTTTGGTGGGGCGCCGCTGCCAGCGGACCGCAAACAGAAGGTCGTTTACCCAATGACAGCAAAGGTGCTTCCATCTGGGATCATTGGTATCAAACCAATCCAGAGAAGTTTTTTCAAGGACAAGGACCTAATCGTACAACCCAAGTGATCACGCATTTTCAAGAAGACTTAAATAGCATGGAAGAAATCGGGTTCAATTCGTTTCGGACATCGATCCAATGGAGCCGTTTGATGCCAGAGGGCCGCGGGGCTGTCGATCAAGCAGCGGTGGCATTCTATCATCGTTACTTTGACGAGATGCTGGCTCGAGGGATCGAACCGTTTGTCAATCTGTATCATTTTGATATGCCGATGGCACTGCAAAATGAAGGGGGATGGCTTAACCGAGAGACCGTCACAGCCTTTGCTGAATATGCGCAAGTCTGTTTCGATTTATTTGGTGACAAGGTCAACCATTGGTTCACCCAAAATGAACCCATCGTCCCCGTAGAAATGGGCTACTTGTATCAGCAACATTATCCGGCTGTGGTAGATTTGGCGCAAGCCGTTCAAGTGGGCTATCATGAAGCCTTAGCCAGCGCTTTGGCGATTCAGAAATTTCGTCGATCTGGGTGTAAGGGGACGATCGGTATCATTTTAAACCTGACACCGACCTATCCAAAAGATCCGCAAAATCCTGCAGACCAATCCGCAGCAGTCATTGCCGATGCGTTCTTCAATCGATCCTTTTTGGATCCGGCTGTTAAAGGGACATTTCCCAAGGAACTAGTAGAGATCGTCGATGACCTAGGGATCCGTCCAGTCACAACAGCAGAAGACTTGGCGGTGATTCGCAACAACACTGTCGATCTTCTGGGGGTCAACTATTACCAACCGCGACGGGTGCAGCAGAAACACTCGCCTAAACAGGCGATGCAGCCAATGCCGGAAGATTACTTCGATGCATATGATTGGCCAGACAAAAAAATCAATCCATATCGTGGCTGGGAAATCTACGAAAAAGGCATTTATGACACCTTGATCAATCTTCGTGACAACTATAACAACATCCCCTGCTTTATCTCTGAAAATGGCATGGGGGTAGAAGATGAAGAGCGGTTCAAAAATGAAGAGGGAGTGATCGAAGACGCGTATCGCATCCAATTTGTGAAGGACCATTTGGCCTATGTCCATCAAGCCATTCAAGAAGGGGCTCATTGTTTGGGATACCATATGTGGGCGGCGACTGACAATTGGTCTTGGTTAAATGCCTTCAAAAATCGTTATGGCTTTATTTCGATCGATCTAGATACCCAAAAGCGTACGATAAAACGCTCCGGCTATTGGTTCAAAGAGGTGATTCGCGAGAATGGCTTTGACGCATAATCGCTGAAGTGTTAAAACGCTTACGTATCCATTAAAGATACGTGAGCGCTTTTTTTTGTACAAAAACACCTTTAATTTGTTGCATTTTACCTTTAGTTTGTTCATTCATTTCCATTGATGAAAGCGTTATTCTTATACCAGAAGGAGATGATGAAACGTGAAGAAGAAGGGTTTTTTGAAAAATGTCTGGCAGTATAAAGCACTGATTTTGATGGCTTTGCCAGGCGCTATCTGGTTTGTCTTTTTTTTCTACATACCAGTATTAGCAAATGTGGTGGCCTTTAAAGACTTCCATATTTCACCAGATGGCTTTTTTGCCAGTTTAAAAGAAAGCCCTTGGGTAGGGTTTGACAACTTTAAATTTTTATTTGCCTCCAATGATGCGTGGCTGATCACGAAGAATACATTGCTATATAATATTGTCTTTCTGGCATTTAACTTATTTTTTGCCATTGCGTTTGCCATTATTATGAGTGAGTTAAGAAACAAAAAATTAGTCAAAGTGTATCACACGATGTCTCTATTGCCATATTTTCTCTCATGGGTGGTTATTTCCTATTTTGTCTATGCCTTTTTGAGTCCTGATAAAGGAATCGTCAATCAATGGATCAACAACATGGGTGGACAAAGTATCAATTGGTATGCAGATCCAAAATGGTGGCCATTTATCTTTGTCTTCATGAATGTTTGGAAAAGTTTAGGTTACAACAGTATTATCTACTATGCATCGGTAGTAGGGATCGATCAATCCTATTATGAAGCAGCTATGGTCGATGGAGCCAATAAATGGCAGCAAATCAGAAATGTGACCTTGCCGCAATTGTTACCAATGGTTTCGGTGCTATTGATTTTAAATATTGGCGGGATTTTCAGAGCCGATTTCGGATTATTCTATCAAGTACCAAGAAATTCGGGGGCGTTATATCAAGTAACAACGGTATTGGACACATATATCTACAACGGATTGACAGCTACTGGTGACTTCGGAATGACTGCTGCAGCCGGCTTATATCAATCAGTTGTCGGTGCATTATTACTACTTTTTGCAAATTTGGTTGTTCGTAAATTAGAACCAGATTCAGCACTATTCTAGGAGGGTGAATCAAATGAAGAAAAAAGTCAAGAAAGTGGAGATTCGCTCCTTTAATCCAACAGTCAATTTAATTTTCAACATTGTGATTGCGTTGTTTGCCATCTCATGTGTCATTCCATTTATCTTTGTCATCGCGATTTCCCTGACAAGTGAAACCTCACTGGCTGAAAACGGCTATCGGTTTTGGCCTCAAGAATTTTCATTTGCAGCGTTTAGCTATCTCTTTAGCGGACGCATGAGCGGAAAGATTTTCCAAGCATTTGGAGTATCGATTTTCATTACGGTCTTCGGGACGTTCATCAATGCAACGATGACTTCGTTATATGCTTACGTGATTTCTCGTTCCAACTTTCCATTCCGCCGTTTCTTTACGATCTTTGCTTTGTTCACCATGTTGTTTGCGCCAGGAATGGTGGCCAATTACTTGGTGATGGTCAATTTACTGCAATTGAAAGACACCATTTGGGCATTGATCTTGCCAATGGCTTTAGGACCATTCAACATCTTGGTGATGCGGACCTTCTTTAAGAAAACTGTACCAGACAGTATCATTGAATCGGCGCGAATCGATGGCGCCAGTGAGATGAGAATCTTCCTGTCGATCGTTTTGCCATTAGCAGTACCAGGGATTGCCACAATCAGTTTGTTTGCGGCGCTAGGCTACTGGAATGATTGGTTCAATGCATTGCTATATATCCAAAAAGATTCTTTAGTGCCGTTACAAGCACTTTTGATGCGGATTCAAAACAACTTGGACTACTTAGCCAAAAGTTCAGGCATGGCTGCACAGATCCAAGGGGGATTGGCCGCTTTGCCAAGCGAAACAGCACGCATGGCCATTGTCGTAGTTGCAACGTTGCCAATTGCCGTCACCTATCCATTTTTCCAACGTTATTTCGTAGGTGGCTTGACAATCGGCGGCGTGAAAGAATAATAGAAGTAGAGGGAGGAACAAAAATGAAATTGTGGAAGAAAACAGCATTTGCCGGCATGGCTGCAGCGACAGCTTTGGGGATGGCAGCATGCGGCACCAGCGGAGACACGTCTGATTCAAGTACGGATGCCGATGGTGTCACAACATTATTGATGTATCAAGTAGGGGACAAACCAGATAACTTTGATGAGTTGATGGAGATTGCCAACAAGCGGATCGAAGAAAAAATCAATGCTAGAATCGATTTGCAATATATCGGTTGGGGCGATTGGGATCAAAAGATGAGCACCATTATCTCTTCTGGCGAAAATTATGATATCTCATTGGCATCGAATTACGTGGCCAATGCGCAAAAAGGCGCTTATGCAGATTTGACTGAACTGGCACCTGAATATGCCAAAGAAGCCTATGACATGTTGGATGAGTCTTATATCAAAGGCAATACAATCGATGGCAAATTATATGCCTTCCCTGTCAACGGCAATATTTATGCACAACAAGTACTGACTTTCAACAAACAGTACCTAGACAAATACGATATTGATATCAGTGGCATCGAAACGTATCAAGATGCAGAAGCAGCCCTAAAAACATTCCATGAAAATGAGCCAAATATCGCAGCATTTGCGATTGGACAATCCTACAACATCTCCGGTGATTATGACTACGTGATCGGCAAAGAATATCCCTTTGCCATCAAGTTAGATGGAGAATCTACAGAAATCATCAATCAATATGAAGACGAAGAGCAAATGGCCAACTTGAAGTTGATGCACAAATGGTACAACGAAGGCTTGATCCCAACGGATGCCGCAACCAACACAACCGGTTATCCATTGGAAGGCAATACATGGTTCATGCGTGAAGAAACCCAAGGACCAATGGATTATGGTGATACGATCTTAACCAATGCCGCTGGCCAAGAATTGGTTTCTCAACCAATCACCAAACAATTGAAATCTACAGGACAAACACAAATGGCCAACTTTGTCGTAGCCAATGTGTCCAAAAACAAAGAAAAAGCCGTTGAATTTTTAGGTCTATTGAACAGCGACGCTGAATTGTTGAACGGTTTGGTTTGGGGTGTTGAAGGCGATGCATGGGAAAAAGTAGAAGGACAAGACAACAAAATTCGTTTGTTAGACGGCTATCTGCCAAATACCCGGATGTCTGCTTGGAACACTGGGAACAACATGATTCTTTACACACAAGAATCGATCACAGATGAAATGATCGCTGAGCGGGATGAAAATATCGCCAATGCCGAAGCGTCACCAATCTTAGGATTCAACTTCAAAACCGACAATGTCAAAACGGAGATCACCAATATCGCCAACGTGATGAACCGTTACAAATCAAGTTTGACCACTGGTACGATCGATCCTGAAGAAAATGTACCGAAACTTGTGGAAGAATTGAAAACAGCAGGTTGGGATACAGTCCGTGATGAAATGCAAAAACAATTTGACGAGTATCGTGCGAGTCAAGAATAACCAAGAGTTTTGATCCTTGATTGAACGACAGGTCAAAGAGTGATTGCCCAGAACGATAGGTTCAAGCAATCCTCTTTGACCATTTTTTTCTTGATAGTTTCTGAAAAATACCACTATAAATAACGATGACTATATTTATTGGAAACAAGAATAACAATTGTACATAGGTTGATTAAAAGATTCTCAGCCAACTTGAGTTCAGATAGAAAAACATGCTACATTCTGTTTGTCGGATAAATAAGGGAGGAAAAGTGAATGGAAGAAACAGCAACTGGAGGATTGGTCAAAGGCTTTCGCATGATTTGGGGCCTTGTAAAATTAAACTTGCTTTTTGTCGCTTATACACTGGCAGGCGGCATCATTTTCGGTGTTGGTCCAGCCTTTTACACCATAAGCAGCTTAATCGAAGCGTCTGGTTTGGCGTATGAAGAACAAACATTTCGTAAAGGATGGGACATCTGGAAGGATGGTTTTTGGCGAGGAAACAAACAATTCTATCTCTTTTTCGCAGTCACTGCTTTTCTGGGATATAACTTGTATTTGGCCACGCAATTTCAAGGCTTGCTATGGTTGGTGATCTCTTTTATTTTGATCGTGATCATTGGCTTGTGCGGCTTGCTGTATTTACTGTCCGTCACCTTTGATGCCTGTTATGAGATATCATTTGCAAACAATTTGAAATTATCATTTATTTGCTTATTTTTGCGCATGGGAACGTTTCTCAAACTGATTTTCGGCTTAGCAGGGATTGCTGTGATCACCTGGACGATGAAAGGCTTGCTGCTTTTTGGCAGCTTTAGTCTGCTGATGCTGTGGGTCCATGGCGCAGTGAAACAAGAACGGACATTGATCGAGCGTGATTTGACGGATGCGTAAAAGAAGAGTCAATTTTTTCAAACATGATTTCTTGATCAATCAATTGATGCAACTGTATAGTTTTCTCTTGATCATCCTGTCGATCGTGATCATGCTTGCATTAAGCGCGTACACAGGACTTGAGCGTTTTCATACCAGCAATCGCTTAGCGGAAAACAGCAGTATGCAGTTAGATACGTATGTCAAAGAACGAAATACTGTCGTTTCAACGGTTCTCGGCGAATTTACCAATTCAGATACGGCATTTGAATCATTGCGCAACTATTTGCAGTTGTCATTGCCTGAATATTTTTCATACAGCAACGAGATTTTTCGTCAAACCGGGCAAAGCGTCTATCTGCCGAATATTTTGTATCGTTTGCTGCGGGAACATTCTGATATCGAAGAAATCATTATCCAATTAGATGAAAGTGACGATTTGTTGGTTGCCTCACCCCGAGCACCGTATGGTGAAAAACAACGCGGGACTAAGCTGGATCTAAAGAATCGGTTGTATTTTGCCCGTCCGATATCACAACCCAGCAATTATGCCCAACCATTAGGGCAAGTCTACGTTGTCTTCCAAGCAGACACGGTCATGGCCAATCAAGCTGCAGATAATGAGGTTCATGGTATCGATAGTTTTTTGTATAGCACCAATGGACAACGACTGTTTCAAAGTGCAACTGGCTTATCATCAAGTGAAGTGCAAATGATTGATACAGCCATGGCTGGAGAAAATGCCCATCTGTTGCAAAAGGACTACTATGTGCAGCAGCAAACCACCGTCAGTGGGGAAATCTCCTTGGTGCTGCTGTCGAAAAAAGTGATTTGGCAGGAAATCATCCAGAAGTCTTTGTTCATTTTTGCTATCGGAGCAGCAATCATCGGTTTGCTGCTATGGGTCTTGCAGCGGACTTTCAAGCGCTACACATCGCAGGTCAAAACCATCGTGGCAGCGACTACCGCTGTTAGCCAAGGAAATTTCAAAATCCAGATCGATACCGATCAGGTCCAGCAAGAATTGAAAGAGATTGCTGAAGCGATCAATCAAATGACCGTGAGTATCAACGATTATATTGAGGATATTTACACGTTGGAGATCAAGCAGCGGGATGCGGATATGCGGGCATTGCAAGCACAAATCAATCCTCATTTTCTTTATAACACATTGGAGTATATTCGGATGTATGCATTAAGTCGCAATCAAGAAGAACTCGCAGACGTCGTTTATGCCTTCTCAGCATTATTACGCAACAATACGACCCAAGAAAAGGTCAAAACCCTTGCTGAAGAAGTGGCCTTTTGTGAAAAATATGTCTACTTATATCAAATGCGCTACCCTGATAAGATTGCCTATCACGTCACTGTCGATCCGGAATTGTCACAATTGTACTTGCCCAAATTCACCTTGCAACCGCTAGTGGAGAATTATTTTGTCCACGGGATCGATTATCAGCGCAATGACAATGCGATCAGTATCAAAGCTTACAAAAAGGATGCGCAAATCGTGATCCAAATCAAGGACAATGGTAAAGGGGCAACCAAAGAACAAGTAATGGCAATCAATGAAACGTTGCAAATAGCAGAAATCGAGAAACAAACATCGATTGGCATCAAAAACGTCCATGAACGCTTGCGGGGCATGTTTGGCAACGGGTATCGCATAGAAATCACTGCGCAAAAGGATGCAGGATTTATAATTATGATCTATTTGCCCGAAGCAGGCATCAAGAAGGGAATGACGCATGGTGTATAAAGCAATGTTCGTGGATGATGAATATATGATCCTTCAAGGACTGAAAATGATTTTGCCTTGGGAAGAACTAGGCTTTGAAGTGGTTTATACAGCCAAGAATGCTTCCGAAGCATTGGACTATTTAACCGATCATACGGTCGATTTATTGATCACCGATATCCAAATGCCTGAGATGAATGGCATTGAGATGATCCAACAGGCGCAAATCACCGGCAACCATTTCTTTTCGATCATACTGTCTGGTTATCAAGAATTCAACTATGTAAAGCAAGGTATGGCACTTGGTGTGCGCAATTATTTGGTCAAGCCGGTCAACAAGCAAGAATTGCGCAAAAGTGTGATCGCTATCGCCGAAGAATTGGCACAACAAGAGCACCTGGCGCTAGAAAAAGAACTGTACCAAGAATCAAGCTTATTGCTATGGCTTAACGATGAATTAAACGAATCTGAGTATCAGCATTTATTGGCTGTGCAACAAGTGTCGGTGGCACCTCCTTACACCGTTTTGCAGTTTATGGGGGACTCAAAGCAACTTGCAGCAATCCATCAACTGTACCAAAAACAAAAGCAGCCCTTTAGATTGCCGGGCAAAATCGAAGAAGGGCAACTGACCGTGATTGCTGTGGGGGAGCGGCAAAAGGTCATTGATCAGCTAAATCAAGTCATCGAAGATATTCAGGGATCGTGGCAAGTGATCGTCAGTGAAACGGCTGCTGCTTGGGAGGATGTCTATCACGCCTACGAAAAGATCAAACAAGTGCAATCACTGCAAAACTTTTATCCTGACTTATTCATGGCAGAACCGATCATTCCAGTGTCGATCCTTGAACGCAATGAAGAGCAGCCATTGCTTTCTTTCAATAAAGCCTTAACCATTGGTGATCGCAAAACGGTTCAGGCTGAACTCGACGATATTTTCGATACATTGACCCAAGCGCAAGCCGATCCGGAACATGTCCGTTATACGGCCTTTCTCTTATTCAATGATATGTATCGTCAATTGCCCGCCTTATCAGACGAGAACCATGAGGTGATTTTGCACAAAATCAAAGAAGCGCAATCCTTGGCAGATTTGCGGGAATTGTTCGACGATATCTTGCGGTTGGTCAAAAGTCAGCCCAGCCAAAAACGCTATTCAGAAATCGTTCAAAAAACGATCCAGTTGATCGAAGAAGGGTTCACTCATGATTTGACTGTCAAAGCCGCTGCCGAAGATCTCCATGTCAGTGTGGTTTATTTGGGCCAACTCTTCAAAAAAGAAACCGAGATGAGCTTCAATCAATATGTCAACCGCATGCGTATCAAACACGCCCAAAAACTGCTGTTGCAGACCACGCAGACAGTCAGTGAAGTTGGGGATTCGATTGGCTATAATAACACCAATTACTTTTCGAAGATGTTCAAGAAACTAACGGGGCTGACCCCCAAAGAATTTCGTGATAGATATAGCCAGCAGTATGAATCCCTTGATTAATTGCACAATATCTGTAAAAAACACGACAAATCTTCTATAAATGATAGTAATTTGACCGCTTTCAAGGTAAACTAAATAGAGCGTATTCAATGATTAATGAAGGAAAAGAGAGTGATGTCGTGAAAGAATCAAAAAAAATTGGACAAGTATTTTTAGGAACTGGCTTGATTGCGTTGGCTGTTTCTTTATTGATCACTGCCCATCAGGGATATGATACAATCAGTACCTTCCTTTTAGGTATTTTGAATTTTGTCGAACTGCCGTTTTGGATCGCCAGTCTTTGTTTCAATTGTGTGGTCTTGTTGATCGTGGCTTTGCTGGGTCGTGAGGAACTTGGCATCGGCAGTATCATCAATGGGGTCGGTCTGGGCTTATTGATTGGGATTTTTGAACCGATGCTGGACAAAGTTTCGGTTCATCTGCCATTTTATTCTTGGTTGGCTATTATTGCCGCACCGATTTTATTTGGTATCGGTGCAGGGATCTATGTCTCATCCAATAAAGGATCAGCTGCGTTAGAAGCACTGACTGCATTGATCTATAAACGAACAAAATTGACTCAAAAAACGATCCGCATTGGGTTAGATGCAGCAATGGTTTTGATCGGGTTTGCCTTGGGTGCAAGTGTGGGCTTAGGTACGTTGTTGTGTATCGTCTTTATCGGACCGATATTTGAAGCAACGATGAAATTCCTAGCTGCACATGCACCTGCTGCTTGAGTGAAGATGCAACTTATCAAAAAATAGCATCAGATATTAAAAGAATGACGTATGGATGATCAATCGTCATTTTTTTTTTTGCATTTTTTTGATCCAATATCCCAGCCATTTAACAAATACCTAAAGATATTCTAGCCAAAAAGCGCATTTATTCCATGGCGGAAACAAATGAACATTCGGTATAATTGGCTTCATAAAGGAGGAACAAAATGAAACATTTTCAAGCAACGTTAACGGCTTGCTTTGTTGGGTATATTGTTCAAGCCATCATCAACAATTTTGCACCATTGCTTTTTCTCACTTTTCAATCACAGTATCAATTGCCCATAACGCAAATCACGCTTTTGGTGAGTATCAATTTCTTAACGCAATTAGTGGTAGATTTTGCGGCCATCTTTTTTGTCGATCGGATTGGCTATCGCCCGTCGATCGTCGCGGCCCATGGCTTTGCTGCGGCTGGATTGATCGGTCTGGCACTTTTTCCAGCTCTTTTCCCGACGCCTTTTACTGGTCTGCTGGCAGCAGTCATACTATACGCAATTGGCGGGGGATTATTGGAAGTATTGGTGAGTCCTATCGTGGAAGCCAGTCCAACAGCTCATAAAGAAAAAGCCATGAGTCTGCTGCACTCATTCTATTGTTGGGGCTATGTCGGGGTCGTTCTGGTCTCAACGCTATTCTTCGCTGTATTTGGTATCGATCGTTGGCAATTGTTGGCTCTGCTCTGGTCTTTATTGCCAATCGCCAATCTATTTGTTTTTCTGAAGGTGCCTTTGGCGCCAATCGTTGCCGAAGGAGAGCAAGGCTTATCCACCAAAGGATTGTTCAAATTAAAAACCTTTTGGCTGCTGTTGGTGATGATGGTTTGTGCGGGGGCTTCTGAGCAAGCCGTCAGTCAATGGGCCTCGACATTTGCTGAACAAGGATTAGGGGTTTCAAAAACGGTGGGGGATTTATCTGGTCCATTGGTCTTTGCCCTTATGATGGGCGCATCTCGCTTGCTCTATGGGCGTTTTGGCGAACGCATCGACCTCAAACGATTTATGCTCTTTAGCTTAGGCCTTTGCTTGATTGCTTATGGCATGATCGGCTTAGCGAAAATGCCATTGATCGGATTCTTAGGCTGTGGTTTGAGTGGCTTTGCAGTAGGTATATTATGGCCTGGGATCTTCAGTTTTTCCGCGCAATATATCCGCAATGGCGGAACAGCGTTGTTTGCTTATTTGGCTTTAGCGGGGGATTTGGGTTGTTCATTGGGCCCAGCTGTTGTCGGCAATGTAGTCGAGTGGTCAGGGGCGGGTCTACAGTTGGGGATCTTAGCTGCAATCGTATTTCCAATGCTGTTATTGCTGACATTGCCCTTCTTGCAGCGGGTCAGCAAAACCGAACAAGTTCCCCTAGAAATACTATCAAATCAAGAGTAATCGACTGTAGCAAGTGCTTATCAGATGAAAGCATTTGCTTTTTTTATTTGGCAAAAAGTGCTAGTCAAGCCAGCAGCTATCCGCTATACTTTGACTAATTCAACGTGAAGGAAGTGAAGGTGTGAAAAGTCAATTAAAAAAAGAAATCAGCTTTTTCGGTGCATTATCGACCGTAATGGGTACGGTGATCGGTGCTGGCGTCTTCTTCAAAGCTGCGGCAGTTGTGCAGCAAACGCAATCTACGGGCTTGACCTTATTGGTGTGGTTGTTGGCGGGATTCTTAACGATTTGCGGCGGTTTGACTGTAGCTGAGTTGGCGACAGCGATTCCAGAAACTGGCGGACCTATTCGCTACATCGAAAAAATTTATGGCAAGTTACCCTCATTTTTATTAGGCTGGGCACAAAGTATTATTTATTTTCCTGCGAATGTGGCAGCTTTGAGTATTATTTTTGCCACCCAATGTATCAATTTATTTCATTTATCAAGCCATTATTTGATACCATTATCGATTGTGACAGCTATCAGTGTGACAGGAATTAATCTGTTAGGGACCAAAGTCGCTGCGAGGGTGCAGTCTTTTACATTGGCGATCAAATTGATTCCTATCGCATTGATCATTGTGGCTGGTTTGATCATGCCAGGTCAGGTCGAGGTATCATTAGTCGATTTTTCTTCGAACAATCCAGATTCGGTTTTGGCAGGTATCAGCAGTGCGTTGTTGGCGACACTCTTTGCCTATGACGGCTGGTTAGGTGTGGGAAATGTAGCTGGAGAGATGAAACAGCCGGAAAAAGATTTGCCCAAAGCAATTATTTTTGGTTTGAGTTTTGTGACGCTGGTCTATGTTTTGATCAATGTTGCATTTCTAAAAACATTGCCAATCGATCACATTGCAGGGAACTTGAATAGTGCTTCAGAAACAGCGATGGCTCTATTCGGGGCCTTTGGCGGGAAATTGGTCACTATCGGTATTTTGATTTCCGTCTATGGCGCCTTAAACGGCTATACCATGACTGGTTTGCGGGTACCGTATGCGATGGCTTTGGCCAATGAGATCCCTTTTAGTCAGACCTTTGCCAAACTCAGTAAAAGGACCAATGCGCCTTATGCGGCAGCTATCTTGCAAGTCAGTATTGCGTGTATCATGATTTTTCTTGGTACCTTTGATCTATTGACAGATATGCTGGTTTTCGTGATGTGGTTCTTTAGTGTATTATTGTTTATAGGCGTGATATTGTTGCGCAAACGTGCGCCCCGCATGCATCGCCCATATCGTGTCCCACTTTACCCAATCACACCGCTGATTGCTGTGTTGGGCGGTTGCTTTATCTTAGTGATGACACTGATCACGGCACCGGGTCTGGCCATCATCGGGATGGGTGTCACTGCATTGGGGATTCCTGTGTATTTTGCAAAAGCGAAAGGAGCAATCAAATGAAAATCGTTGTTTTAGATGGCTATGCCCTTAATCCAGGGGATCTGGATTGGCATAAAATGGAAGCATTAGGTGAATTGAGGGTCTATGATCGGACCTCTTATACAGATCAAGACGAAATCATTACACGAATCGGTGAAGCGACGGCGATATTCACCAATAAAACCCCGTTGACCAAAGAAGTACTTGAAGCCTGTCCACAACTGCGTTATATAGGGGTGTTGGCGACTGGCTACAATGTGGTTGATCTCACAGCAGCCAAAGAACAAGGCATCATTGTGACCAATATTCCGAGTTACAGTACCCATGCTGTGGCGCAAGCGACCTTTGCATTGCTGCTGGAAGTCACCAATCAAGTAGGTCGTCATAACCAATCCGTTCATCAAGGAGATTGGCAAAACAGCAAGGACTTTTCTTATTGGCAAACGCCTTTGACAGAGTTGGCGGGCAAAACATTGGGCTTGATTGGTTATGGCGCAATTGCTCAAGCTGTTGCGGCCATCGCCCATGCCTTCCAAATGGAGGTCATTTACTATAATCATCGGGTCAAAGCACCTCAAGCAGAGTGGGCGAAGCAAGTATCGTTAGCAACCCTTTATCAAACAGCTGATGTGATGAGCTTGCATGTCCCTCAATTTCCTGAAACAGAAGGAATGATCGATCATGCGGCTTTGGCACAGATGAAAGACACAGCGATTTTGATCAACACAGCCCGTGGAGGATTGTTGGATGAATCAGCTGTTGCCCAAGCGCTGTCCGAAGGCAAAATCGCCGCATTGGCAGCGGATGTGGTATCGACAGAACCGATTGCAGCGGACAATCCATTACTGCAAGCACCGAATTGTTACCTAACACCTCATATCGCATGGGCGCCAGTTGAAACCCGTCAACGCTTGATGGAAATCGCAGTTGGCAATCTAGTAGCGTTCATTGATGATGCACCGCGAAATGTGGTTTCCTAAAGTTTGACATCGAAATGCCAATCAAATAGATGAAAAGACAGATACATTTCTGATTGATCGGAAATGTATCTGTCTTTGTTTTTTTACTCTTGTCCAGACGCGTACGCTGCAGATTTGTTTCCTGCTTGACGACCGAAGATAATGATATCAGCGACTGCATTTCCGCCGATTCGATTGTCGCCGTGCAAGCCGCCAGTCACTTCACCCGCTGCAAATAAGCCAGGGATCGTTTTGTCATCTGTCGAGATGACTTCTGTATTGGTGTTGATTTTGACACCGCCCATTGTATGGTGGATCCCAGGGGCAATCGAGATTGCATAGTAAGGACCCGTTGAAAGATCATGGTCCATACCAGTTTCTCTACCGAAAGCAGCATCCTTGCCAGCAGATACACTGTCATTCCAAGTCGCAACTGTTTCTGCTAAGGCCTCTTCTGGCATCGACAATTCTTTCGCTAATCCTTCAATGGTGTCCGCGGATTTGACTAGACCTTGAGATTCATAAAAGTCAATTGCTGTAACTCGCTCTTTCACACCGGCATCCAAAATCAACGTAGCTGATTTTTCAGGTAATGCGATGATGGCAGCGGACACGTTATCACGGGTATCCATTTCATTGTAGAAACGTTCCCCCTCGTCATTGACAAGAATTGCTCCTTCTCCACGAACGGCTTCTGTGATCAACAATGATTTGGATTGATCAACAGTAGGGTGGATTTGGATTTTGTCCAAATCAACGGTTTGACCACCCAATGCTTCGATCATTTTGATTCCGTCACCAGTAGAACCTTCTTGGTTTGTTGTTACATAGCCTTCTAATGCGGGATTGTATTCCTCGATCATCTCCATATTGGCACCAAATCCGCCTGTTGTCACAACAACAGCTTTGGCATCGATCGTTTTTTCGCTGCCTTCGACGTTGACCGTTACGCCATTGACTTGACCGTCGGTTTCATTGATTGCTTTCACATCGGCATTCACGAAAATTGGAATCTCCATATCATGGATATTGCGCATCAAGCCATCCACTAGATATTCACCCACAGCCGAACCATCTGTTGGTCGGTGGGTTCTTTTTTCGCTCATACCGCCTGTTACGGTAAGGTTATCCAAAGTGATGCCCATTGAGTCCAACCAATCGATGGCTTCGGCTGAATGATCCACGAAATAACGCAACAATTCTTTGTCGTTGGTGCCTTTGCCACCAGCTAATGTTTCTTCATAAAACAAATCGTTCGAGTCTTCAATGCCTTCAGCTTCTTGGAATTTGGTTTCTGATGCGTTCATGCCGGCTGAAGATTTCAATGTATTGCCTCCAGCGATTGGCATTTTTTCTAAAATGACTGGATTGGCACCGGCATCTTTTGCTTGAATCGCTGCCGCCATCCCAGCACCACCAGCACCAACGATCACGACATCATAGCTGTCTGCCAACGTGCTAGGATCCGTGTATTCTTGCCCAGATGCAGCTGAATTCGCATCTGTTTCTTCACTGCTGGCAGTCGTGCTGCTTGCACTAGTACTTGTTTGTGAATCAGCACCACAAGCGCTTAATAGCGCCAATGTACTTAATACTGCCAAAGTTTTGCCCAATTTCTTCATTTCTATTCCTCCTAAAACTTTTTTCCAAAGAATAGGGTAACATATTACGACGGTTATTTTTAGTTTTTGTTCAATAAATCACATGAAAATGAGAAATTTTTTAGTTTCACTCAATGAATGAGTAAAACCTACTTGCAAAAACAGTTCAGTTTTGTATAATGGAAATAAGTTAGGTAAGCCTAAAAATTAAAATAAATAAACCTTAACTATAGAAATGGAGTGAGAATATGATTACTTTTTCAAATATAACGGCCACCTATGATGGGGTTCATCACGCAGTGGAGGATGTTTCTTTTGTCACAGAAAACCCCGCTATCGTCGGGATTGTCGGACCAAATGGTGCAGGGAAATCAACATTTATCAAAGCAGCATTGCAAGTGATACCAGCGTCTGGATCTGTCACAGCCGACGGTCAAGCATTGGGCACATTTCAAAAAAGAATTGCCTATGTCGAACAAAAGGCGGCCATCGATTATACCTTTCCGATTACGGTCAAAGAAGTAGTTTCCCTTGGTCTTTATCCTAGTATGCGGCTGCTGCAGCGCATTCGTCCGAAAGAATGGCAGCAAGTGGATGCCGCATTGGCTGCAGTGGAGATGAAGGATTTTGGTGATCGTCAAATCGGCGAATTGTCGGGAGGACAATTCCAGCGGGTCTTGATTGCACGAACATTGGTGCAACATGCAGATTTCATTTTCTTAGATGAACCATTTGCCGGGATCGATGCCGCAAGCGAAGCGATCATTGTCACTTTACTCAGACAACTCCGTGATGAAGGCAAAACGATTTTCATTGTCCATCACGATTTAGGAAAAATCACTGAATACTTTGACGCATTGGTGATGCTGAATCAACGGCTGGTTGCCTATGGTTCGGTAGGTAACGTATTCACAGATGCCAATCTCAAAGCAACATTTGGTGATGCAATCATTGTGAAAGGGGGATTGTAAGATGATCACAACATTCTTTACGAGTTTAGGTACGTATCACTTCTTGCAAAATGCTTTGATTACAGCCGTAGCGATTGGGATTGTGGCAGGGGTGATTGGCTGCTTTATCATTTTACGGGGCATGTCCTTGATGGGGGATGCCATATCCCATGCTGTCTTGCCTGGTGTCGCATTGTCATATATTTTTGGAATCCACTTTTTTGTGGGGGCCATCCTATTCGGCTTATTGGCATCCGTGATCATTACCTATATTTCAAATAATAGTTTGATCAAAAGCGATACCGCGATTGGGATCACCTTCAGTTCGTTTTTAGCACTAGGCGTTATTTTGATCGGTGTGGCCAATAGCTCCACGGACCTATTTCATATTCTATTTGGGAATGTTCTGGCCGTGCAAGATAGTGACAAGTGGTTGACCATCGTGATTGCGTTGGTGGTGATTGCTGTGATCGTTGTATTCTTCCGGCCATTATTGATTACTTCATTTGATCCAATGATGGCCAAAGCCTTTGGCATGAAAGTACAGCGATACCATTACTTGCTGATGTTTCTATTAACGTTGGTTGCTGTAACAGCGATGCAAAGTGTGGGAACGATTTTGATCGTTGCCTTGTTGGTGACACCAGCAGCAACTGCCTATCTGTTTACCAAAGAGTTGAAAAAAATGATGGTGATTGCGGGCGTATTAGGTGGTTTGGCTTCATTCGTCGGCTTGTTTATCGGCTACACCTTTAATATCGCTGCGGGTTCAAGTATTGTCCTCACAGCAGGGGCCTTCTTTGTTCTTGGTTTCCTATTTTCACCAAAACAAAAAACAAGTACAGTGAAACGCTGGTCCGTGACTGCGGCTTTGGCGACAGTTGCTATTGTTGGCGGTGTCTTTTTGGCACAGCAAAACAGTCCAGCAAGTCAAACCGAGGGCAAGTTGTCCGTTGTTGTTACCAATTCGATCATTGCTGATATCACCAAAAATATTGCTGGCGACAAAATCGATCTTCACAGTATCGTACCAGTAGGACGAGACCCTCATGAGTACGAACCTTTAGCAGAAGATGTACGGTTGGCCACAGATGCAGACGTGCTCTTCTATAATGGACTGAACTTGGAAACTGGCGGCAATGGCTGGTTCACTAAATTGATGGACAATGCCAATAAAGTAGCCGATCAAGACTATTATGCAGTCAGTGATGGCGTGGATGTATTGTACCTTTCAGATGATGAAGATCATACTAAAGCCGATCCTCATGCGTGGTTGAATTTAGAAAACGGGATGATTTATGCACAAAATATTGCCAAGCGATTGAGTGAAAAAGATCCAGAAAATCAAGCGTATTATGAAGAAAACCTAACCAATTATTTGGCTGATTTAACGGCACTTGATGAGAAAGCCAAAGCCAATTTTGATTCCATTCCAGATGAAAAGAAATTGATCGTTACCAGTGAAGGCGCCTTTAAATACTTTTCTAAAGCCTATGGTGTCCCTTCAGCGTACATCTGGGAAATCAATACGGAAGAAGAGGGCACACCCGCTCAAATCAAAGATTTGGTCGATCAACTGCAAACGTCTGAAGTGGCGTCCTTATTTGTCGAAAGCAGTGTCAATACAAGACCCATGCAAAGTGTCGCCCGCGATTCTGGCATACCGATCTTTGACACCGTCTTTACCGATTCGATTGCTGAACCCGGGGAAGAAGGAGATAGCTACTATCGGATGATGCAATGGAATTTAGAGACGATTTATGCAGGATTGGCACAAGAATAAAGCGCAATCGTTCCATAAAAAAACAGCACGTGCTGCGATACCAACCAGGTATCATTGCACGTGCTGCGTTTGCGTATTTTTTGGGGTTGGTTCTTTTTGCGGTGGCAAATGATAATAAATCATTTCTGGTGGAACACCTAAACGTGCGGGAATCTTTGTCGTCCCCACACCACTTGTGACACTCAATAAAGTGTCTTCGCCGAATAGATAAAGACCGTCGGTATATTTGAGGGCACCTTTGGTTTTTGCGTAGTAAAAAGGCAAACGAATCTGACCGCCATGACTATGGCCAGACAAAATCAAATCATAACTATGGAGATTGGTGACCCGTGAGACATAATCAGGCTCATGCAATAGCAGAATCTGCCATTCTGCCAATGTAGATTCATAGGAATAGTTCACGCGAGGACTCTCAATATCGATGCCAGTAATGGACATGGACGTTTTTTCATCAGAACCGAAGACGGATTCATTGTCCAGCAAAGTGAACCCGGCATTTCGAAAAACTTCAGCGACGAAGTAATGGCCATCGTGCAAATGATCATGGTTGCCCAGAATAGCCAGTTTGCCCATCGGTGCCTGTAATTTTTTGAGTTTTTCCACCAAGCGATTGGTGGAACGATGCGGCCATTTTTTGTAGTTATCGATCAAATCCCCTGTGATGACAATGAGATCAGGTTTGTGTTCGATCGTCGAGCGAATGATCCGATTCATTCGCCTTGGCTTGAACCAATGAGAGAAATGCAAGTCACTGATATGGGCGATCACGATCGTATCTTCTTCTTGATACATATCATAGGCTTTGGAAATATCAAGCACAGTCTGCTTGTCTTTTTTGATCAAGTAATGGCGCTGTTTCAACCTATGGGGTTCGATGATAAAGGAGTATAGCAGCACGCCTATGATGAGGAATGCAATAATGATCAAGGTCAACATGGCGAGGCTCCTTTTTTTGATTTTTCTCTTTTCTAGCATAGTAGATTGTACCACAAAAAGCAATCGAACAATGCGCTTAAATCCAAATAATCGAATCTGCAAGCAGGACTTGCAACAAGCACAAAAAAACCGAAAGCCGCCAATTATATAGGCGCTTCGGTAAGAGATGACTGTTATTTAAATTTGGATGATCGAAAGAAGCGGCTTTTGTGTTTTTTGGGTACCAACGCCATGATACAGTCATAAGGGACGGTCATCAGTGCCCAAGCAACACCCCGACTAGAAGCAAAGGCGTAGTTTTGTTTTAAAATCATATGACCGCTGATCAATGCGACACCGATTCCGCCATAGAATAACCATTGATCGTTCCAAGTGGTAAATGTATGCAATGCTGTTACCAAGAATGGGAACGTATAGAAATACATAGCGGATAAAACAAAGGTCATGTTTTTGGTCAATTGTCGGATCGTTAATAGAAAGAAGAGACCCGAGAGCAATAACCCCAAAGGTGGAAACAAGCTGACTAGAAAGGAATAGATCATCCCCCATAAAATCATCCCTGGTCCTTTGACCAAAGCTGCGACCATCAATAAAACAAACAAGAATAAGAGCTGATGCGTAAATGTCGCCGCAGTCATCAAAGCAAAACAGCCAATCATCAGCCAATGAGACAGCGTATTGGTTTGACCAACTTGAGGCACTTGCTGCTGCAGTTTCAGCCAAGTCGCAAAGTTGGGGAAATCCTGTTGAAATGTCCGTTTAAAGTCTTGGTCAAATTGCTGATGGGCATTTTGTTGACGATAATATTGATACCGTTTCTTCATATTGGCTTTTGTATGGATGACTGAATCATTCGAAAAGCGGCTACCAACAACGTTTGGTTTTTCCATAATAACACCTCCAAGTGTAAGTATTGTGTTTAGTATAGAAGAATTGTTGACCAACGACCTCCACCTTGAGGCCGATTTTTTGTACCTTGCTGAAAATTTTCTAAGGACAGTGAAAAAAGCAACCGTGATTCGTTTCTTAAAATGGAAAAATATGCTAGAGTATAGGAGAATTAAGGAGGCGTAACATGATTTTCGATACACATACCCATTTAAATGCAGAACAATTCAATGATGATATTCCAGAAACGATTGCCAGAGCCCATGAACTTGGCGTGACTGAAATGGCGGTCGTCGGATTTGACCAGCCTACGGTTGAAAAATCGCTGGCACTCAGTCAGGAGTATCCATTCATTTATAGTATTATTGGTTGGCACCCCACTGAAGCAGGATCTTATACGGCGGCGGTAGAACAGTTTTTAGAAGAACGGCTAAGCTTGCCCAAAGTGGTTGCATTAGGAGAAATTGGTTTGGACTATCATTGGATGGAAGATCCGAAAGATGTCCAAGAACGGGTTTTTCGCCGGCAAATCGCCATTGCTAGAGAGCGGAAATTACCTATCAGCATCCATACCCGTGACGCCATCGAAGATACCTATGCGATTTTGAAAGATGAAAAAGTACAAGACGTCGGTGGTATCATGCATAGTTTCAGCGGAGACGACGAATGGGCCAAGAAATTTCTTGACCTAGGGATGCATCTTTCGTTTAGCGGAGTGGTCACTTTTAAGAAAGCTTTAGAAGTACAAGCAGCTGCGAAAATCGTTCCCCAAGATCGTTTGTTGGTAGAAACAGATGCACCATATTTAGCACCTGTCCCTTATCGCGGCAAGCGCAACGAACCAGGCTACACCCATTATGTGGTGGACCAGATCGCTGCGTTGCGGGAAGAAAACCCAGAACAAGTCGCTGATTATACCAGAGAAAATGCCCATCAGCTGTTTCGGATCGATGGCAAGTAAGCCGCGGATCGAAGAAATCATAGTCGTCGAAGGCAAAGACGACACGCGCCGACTGCAAGAAGTGTTTGATGTGGATACCATCGAAACCATCGGCTCAGCAATCGATGAAGGAATTTTGGACCAGATCGAACTGGCTCAAGAAACCCGCGGTGTGATCGTGTTTACAGATCCAGATTTTTCTGGCGAGAAAATTCGCAAAATCATCATGGAAGCTGTACCTGATGCCAAACATGCCTTTTTGCCCCGCAGTCAAGCAGCCCCCAAAGGCAAAGGCAGTCTAGGTGTAGAACATGCAAGTCATCAAGCCTTGAAAGAAGCACTGCAAAAAGTCGTGACGCCAATGACAGCAGCAGAAGCTTCTGAAGGACCGTCGATCGATCGTCAACTGTTGCTGGCATTTGGCCTGATTGCAGGTGCCGGTGCGAAAGAAAAACGTGAACGATTAGGTGATATTTTGCGAATCGGGTACACCAATGGCAAACAATTAGAAAAAAGGCTGGCGATGTTTCGAATCACAGAAGCCGAATTTGCGGCTGCGATGAAGATAGTGGAGGATGAACAATAATGGAAGAACGAGATATTGCTACCCCCTCGAGAACCAAGGAAATATTAGCAAAACATGGATTTACCTTTAAAAAAAGCTTAGGGCAGAACTTTTTGACAGAGCCGAATATTTTACGCAAAATCGTTGAAACAGCAGGCGTGAACGAAGAAACCAATGTCATTGAAGTAGGACCCGGGATCGGTGCATTGACGGAACAATTGGCCAAACATGCCAAACAAGTCGTTGCCTTTGAGATCGACGATCGCTTGATCCCTGTCTTGGCAGACACGATGCGTCCTTATCCCAATGTCAAAGTCATTCATCAAGATGTCTTACAAGCGGACCTAGCGACCACCATCCAAACTGCTTTTGACCAAGAACTACCGTTGAAAGTCGTGGCGAATCTGCCCTATTACATCACAACCCCTATCATGATGCACTTTTTGGAATCAAATGTACCGGTACAAGAAATGGTGGTCATGATGCAAAAAGAAGTTGCTGATCGCATCTCCGCGCAACCCGGCACCAAAGCCTATGGCTCATTGTCGATTGCGGTCCAATACTACATGGAAGCCAAATTGGCCTTCATCGTACCGAAGACCGTCTTCGTGCCGCAACCCAATGTTGATTCAGCAATCTTGAAATTAACCAGACGGGAAACACCTGCAGTAGCTGTGACAGACGAAAAGGAATTTTTCAAATTGACCAAGTCAGCCTTTCAATTGCGACGCAAAACATTGTGGAACAACTTGCAAAACACGTATGGCAAAGACGACGCAACCAAGGCATGGCTGCAAGCCAGTCTTGAAGCCAGTGAAATCGATCCGAAACGTCGGGGAGAAACGCTGTCTTTGGTGGAGTTTGCACGCTTGAGTAATGAGATGTTGGCGCGGAAATAAAATATCAGCATCTAAAGCGTAAGAAAAAGAGGGATAACGAAATCGTATCCCTCTTTTTTGTGCAATAAATACAGATACCTTTAGGAGAGTCTTGTGTATCTTTGATATGTCTTGACACCTAAACGAAAGACAGGTAGAATAAGCTCATTAAACGTGTCAAGACACTTTGGAGGAGTAAAAAATGAAAAATCATTCTATTCGTCATTTGACGATTGCTGCATTGTTGATTGGAATGGGGATCGTGATTCCGATGGTGATGCCGAAAATCGTTATCGGGCCAGCTTCCTTTACTTTAGCTAGTCACGTGCCAGTCTTTGTTGCTATGTTTTTCTCACCAGCAATGGCGATTGCGGTGGCACTAGGGACTACATTTGGGTTCTTTTTGTCATTACCACCAATTATTGCCTTACGGGCTTTGTCACATGTGATTTTTGCTGTGATTGGGGCAGTCTATCTGCAAAAACAGCCCAATCTTTTATTGAAAAATGGAAAGCCTACGCTGCTGAACGGTCGTTTACAATTGTTCAATTTGCTGATTGGGTTGATTCATTCTGTGATTGAGATGGGCGTGGTAGCACTGTTTTACTTTACGGGCAATGTACCTGGCACCGCTTTTGATGGGGACTTCTATTATTTCCTTTTTGTGTTGATGGGCATCGGCGGTTTGATCCATAGCCTGATTGACTTCAATTTAGCGTATTTTGTTGCGGGTGCGTTAAGCAAACAATTCGAAATCAAGGCTTTCACACAAGCCAAGCAACGGTTTTTGAAGAAACAAAAAAGTATCGTATCGTAATAAAATCAAAAAAAGCGCTGGGCTGGATCCAGCGTTTTTTTTTTGTGAAATGTACTTTAAAAAATATGCCATTCCAATATAGGATTTACGTATTTCCGTTATAATGGTTGAAAGGAGGAGAACAAATGAGAAAAAAGCCAGTAAAAGCCATCATACTATTTTTCACAATCAGTGTCGTCCTCTTTGTGCTGTTTTTCGATGGCCGCAAAGGTCAATCACCCTTTACTACCCGAAACAATCAGTTATTGACACAACAGAGTACTTCTGACAGTAGTCTTTCCAACTCCGAAGATGTCCAAGAAGCATCGATACGTATCGATGTTCCTTTGGAAAGTCAATTCGATGAGGTTGCCTTGGGCAATGGTTGCGAAGTGACAGCTTTGTCCATGCTTTTGAATTATTATGGTGTTGAAACCAATAAAAATGCATTAGCTGAGCGTATTCATTATGTTCCCGTCCATGAAGATGCCACTTATCGCGGAGATCCTCGGGAAGGATTTGTCGGCAATATTTATGGAGGAGATGCGGCCATGGGTGTGGATGTAGAGCCGATCGCAGAGGTCGCAGCGCAAGTCGTTCCAGAAGGGATGCAAATCATCAGCGGAAGAGACAAAAGTTTTGATGAGATCATCACCGTTTTAGAAACCGGGACCCCGATTTGGATGATTGCAACATTGGAATTGCAAGTGCCCACTAATAACGATTTCTTTACTTGGGAAACCAGAAATGGTCAAATCTACGTCACCACTTTGATCCATAGTGTAGTCATCACAGGGATCGAAGGGGATACGATGTATGTCAATGACCCTTACGGCCACAAAGATCGTTCGGTCAGTAAAACCGATCTTGCGACAATTTATCAAAAAATGGGTCAACAGTACCTTTATTTGCAAAAGTAAAAAAAAGGCAAAAGTTCTCGTTGACAGTAGATGAAAAAACAATTATAATTTTTGAAAATTACGTATAGAATTTGATGAACGTTGACGAGAAGAGTAGCAGATGATCAAAGATACAGAGACTCCGGTTGGTGAGAAAGGAGACATGCGGCAATCTGTGAAGATGAACTCCGAGTTTTTATTTGGTTCACGCCAAACAAACGTGATGCGCCCGTTACCGCGCCAAGTATCATAGTGTACTGTTGAGGTGTTATTTGTGAGAATAACACGAATGAGGGTGGTAACGCGCATCAGTCGTCCCTTTTGCTGTAAGGCAAAAGGGGCGGCTTTTTTGCTGTGAATCACTACGATTGACTTGCGGAGCAAGGCAGAGTAGATGATGAACAGTACT
>NZ_NGKU01000001.1:898251-908547 GCF_002140915.1 Candidatus Enterococcus testudinis
GAATCACTACGATTGACTTGCGGAGCAAGGCAGAGTAGATGATGAACAGTACTGGCTGACCGTAGGGAGGGTAGTCCCCTTCGTTCCGAATCACTACGATTGACTTGCGGAGCATGACAGGGTAGTCACCGCCGTGTAAGCGATAGTAAACAGAATATCTCCCCCACAAGCAATGAACCATCATATCAAAAGGAGAGAAAGAAATGCCAATCATTATTCCCAAAGAATTGCCTGCAGCTGCCTTGCTGCAAAAAGAAAATGTCTTTGCTTTGCTTCAACATAAAGCGGTGCAGCAAGAAATTCGCCCGTTGAAAATCGCTATCGTCAACTTGATGCCCCAAAAAATTGCTACAGAAAATCAGTTGTTGCGACTATTGTCTCAAAGTCCTTTGCAAATCGAGGTCACATTGTTGAAAATGGCATACCACGAAAGTAAGAACACATCGTTGAATCATATGGAGAAATTTTATAAAGAGTTTTCCGTAATCCAACCCCAACGCTTTGATGGCTTGATCATTACTGGCGCGCCAGTAGAGAAAATGCCTTTTGAAGACATTGATTATTGGCAAGAGCTTCAAGAAATCATGCAGTGGAGTCAGACCAATTGTACTTCTGTGTTGCATATCTGCTGGGGGGCGCAAGCGGGTCTTTATTATCATTATGGGGTTGATAAAGTCCGTTATCCCAAAAAATTATTTGGGGTCTTTGAACAAGAAGTGACTCATTTTCATCCTTTGGTCCGCGGGTTTGATGATGTTTTTTACACACCGCATTCTCGGTATACAGGGATTGATGAGACACAGTTGAAGCAAGCTCCGCTTGAAGTGTTGGCTGCAGGACGAGATACAGGCCCAACGATTTTTGCCTCCCACGACCACAAAAATGTCTTTTTGCTGGGCCATTTTGAATACCATACCTCCACATTGAATGAAGAATATTTGCGGGATATGGAACGGGGTTTGGATACATCGTTGCCAGAAAATTATTTTGCGGATCATCGCTTAGGGAGCAAAATCACCAATCGCTGGCGAGGACATGCATCATTGTTCTTCAGCAATTGGATCAATGAAACCTATCAGCGTACACCATATGATCTAACGATCCAGCCGACCAAAGAAGGGTACCGGATCGGCAGCGAGTTGGAAGGGAGAGACAGTATCAATGACGACTGACACATTTATCGCAGCGTGCGCAAAAGACCGCACGCAGACCGATTCTCTGAAATGGGATCTGGTAGATCAACGCTTCGGGGGAAAAGATTTGTTGCCGTTGTGGGTGGCCGATATGGACTTCGCCGTACCCGAAGCAGCAACAGAAGCCTTACACCGTCGAGTGGAGCAAGGGGCTTTTGGCTACAGCATTGTACCTGCAGATTATGCGGCTGCCTATCAAGGGTGGCAAGCGCGTCATTGGCAAACACAAGTCGATGAAACATGGCTTAGGTTTTCCACAGGGGTGGTGCAATCGTTGTATGATTTGCTTCATTGTTTCACAAAAGTCGGCGATGCGATTTTGATCCAACCACCAGTCTATTATCCCTTTTTCGATAGTATCAAAGATACCAAAAGAAGAATCATTGAGGCACCTTTGCAAAAAATTGACGATACGTATCGCATCGATTTTGCTGCTTTTGAACGCAAAATCCAAACAGAAGCAGTGAAACTATTTCTCTTTTGTTCGCCCCATAATCCTGCAGGACGGGTTTGGCGTTTCGACGAGGTCCAGCGTTTGTTGGCGATTTGTCAAAAGTACCACGTGTTGGTGATTGCGGATGAGATCCATGCTGATTTGATCTTGCCGGGAAACCAATTCGTATCAGCTGTCACTGTGGCAGAGTCAATTGGCTTTCAAGATCTGATCATCGTCAATTCACCATCAAAGACCTTTAACTTGGCGGGATTGCTTTTGTCCCATGTGTGGTTGCCTAGTGAGGAATTGAGAGACAGATACGATGCATGGGCATCGCAATACAAACAAACAGAAGTCAACATCTTCGGTCTGACTGCAGCCAAAGCAGCCTACCAACACGGCGATCAGTGGCTGGCAGAGGTTCTAACAGTCATTCAAGAGAATGCTGATTATATCGCACAGCGCTTGCAGCTGGAAGTACCAGAAGCCCGCATTGCGCCTTTAGAGGGAACCTATCTGCTGTGGATCGACTTGTCCAGTTTAGAAGTGCCAAACTTAAAAACAGTCGTTCAAGACAGCGCTGGATTGGCCGTTGATTATGGGGCATGGTTTTCGCAAGACTATGACGGGTTCATTCGTCTGAATCTTGCGACAACGCCGACAATCATTGAAACTGCATTGGACCGATTGATTGAAGCAATCAACACGTATAAAGCACAACAGCATTTTGAGGAGGATACACATGACAATTGATACGGCAACATTTCTCGCACAATTAGGCAATCGTTCAGACAAACAAACAGGTGCCATCAGCGCGCCCATCTATCTATCCACTACTTTTGCCCATCCTGAATTAGGGCAAAGTACTGGCTATGACTATACAAGGACTAAGAATCCTACCCGAGATATTTTGGAAGCAGGTCTCGCTCAGTTGGAAAATGGAGCCAAAGCGGTTGTCACCAGTTCTGGTATGAGTGCCATTGCGTTGATTTTCGATTTATTTCCAAGCGGCAGTCGCTTTCTGGTTTCACGGGATCTCTATGGTGGCAGCTTCCGCTACTTTGATGAATTGGAGAAGCGTCAGATTGCGACCTTTGATACCTTCAGTTCCATTGAAGAACTGGCAGAAAAGGCTGCCCCCGGGTTGACTGCAGTGTTCCTTGAAACACCTACCAATCCACTGATGACCATCACGGATATTGCAGAAACAGCAAAAATCGCTCATCAATATGAAGCACTCCTGATTGTTGACAACACATTTTTGACGCCATTGCGGCAGTTGCCTTTAGAAGAAGGGGCCGATATCGTGATCCATTCCGGAACCAAATTCTTGTCTGGGCATAATGATATTTTGGCTGGCGTTGTCGTAGCCAAAGACGCTGCATTAGGGGAAAGGCTTTATTTTCTTGCCAATACGTCTGGCCCAACATTGAGTAGTTTCGATACGTGGCTGTTTATCCGCAGCTTGAAGACATTGCCGCTGCGCTTGGAGAAACAAGAAGCCAATGCCAAACACGTTGTTTCTTATTTGAAAGAACATCCTTTAGTGAAGGATGTTCTGTATCCGGAAGCTGGTGCCATGATCAGTATCCGTGTCAAAGATGCGGCGAAAATCAGTGCCTTTTTGCAGGCATTAACGGTATTTACATTTGCTGAAAGTTTAGGAGGTGTGGAAAGTCTGATCACGTATCCAACCACGCAGACCCATGCAGATATCCCGAAAGAATTACGGGAATCTTATGGTCTGACACCGGATTTGTTGCGACTTTCGATTGGAATCGAAAGTCAGCAAGACTTGATCAATGATTTGGAACAAGCGTTACAAGTATTTCAATAACCCTTGTAAAAGCAGTCGAAACAACAGATAAAAAAGGACGATTTATATGAAGTGATTTTATTGACAGTTTGAGATGTATAGGATAAAGTTACACTACATATGAATAGTCATTCCGATGTTTTTGTTTGCAGCGCTTGCTTCAGACAGGTAGTATGAAGATAGCGTGAAAAAAATAGTTTCAAGCTAGCCAATTGGTCTAGTTGCTATTGATTGCCTGCATACAAAGGATCGACTGACTTGAGGAGGGAACAAAAGGGGATAAAAGGAAGATGAAAAAACATTTGGTCCGCTTGTCATTAGGCTTGGTTGGTTTATTGACAATAGGGGCGCTCGCTGCTTGCGGCAATACGAACGCAGCGGAGGAAACAACTGTCGTCAAATTAGGCGTTGTTGGAGAGCAAAATGAGGCATGGGAACATGTCCAGGAAGAATTGAAAGAAAAAGAAAATATTGATCTGCAATTGGTCAAATTCACGGATTATCGTCAGCCCATCGTTGCGTTAGAAGATGGTTCCATTGATTTGCATGCTGCACTAACGGAGATTTTTATGGACAATGTCAACGAAGAAAGCGGCTATTCGAATACGACGATTGCTTATACGACGCTGAATCCTTTAGGGATCTATTCTGAGAAAATCACTGATATCAGTGAATTGGCAGATGGTGCCACTGTGGCTTTGCCAAATGATGTCTCTAACGAAAGCCGCGCATTGTTATTGTTGCAAACAGCAGGATTGATCACATTAGATGAAGACAAAGGGTTGTTGCCAACAACCAGTGATGTCACAGACAATCCGAAACAATTGAAGTTTGAATTGCTTGATTCGAATCAAACCGCGCGGGCATTGACGGATGTCGATATATCATTGATCAACAATGGCATGGCCGTTGATGCTGGGTTGATCCCGACGGAGGATGCTATTTATTTAGAACCAGTCGCAGACTCATCAACGCCTTATTACAATGTGATAGCGGCTAGGGCAGATGAAACAGACAATGAAGTGTATCAAACCGTTGTTGCGTATTATCAGACGGATGAAGTCAAAGCAATTATTGACGAAGTAACAAAAAAATCTAGTATACCTGTATGGGAATAGGAAGTAGGATAAATATGATAAATTGGAAAAAAGGTTTAGCAAGTATTTCTGTGATCGGGTTGGGATTCGCTCTGGCAGCTTGCGGTTCTTCAAATAGTACAGATGAAACAACAAACAGCTCCACTACGGCAGCAGCGGATGATTCAACATTTACGTATGCAATCAGTGGAGATCCGTCATCAACAAATCCAATCAACACCAGTGACCGTTGGGGCTTGACCGTCACCAACATGATCTATTCACCATTAGTGGCAGTGGAAGCCGATGGCACAACCAAAAATGTTCTGGCTGAATCAGTGGAAGCGGCAGAGGACGGATTATCCGTGACTGTCAAATTACGACAAGATGTCAAATGGTCTGACGGCGAAGACTTCACAGCCGATGACGTAGTGTTCACCTATGAACAAAAAGTCAAAAAAGAAAATGGCAATGCCGATTCATTATGGGTCGGTGATCAACCGATCTCAATCGAAAAAGTCGATGACTATACGGTGAAATTTGTCTTGCCTTCACCTAGTGCATCAGCTGTCAGCAATATCGCAACTGAAACATACATTATTCCAGAACACATTTACAAAGATGTGACAGATTTTTCTGTTGCTGAATTACCAGAATCACCAGTAGGCACAGGCCCTTACAAATTAAAAGAATACAAGCGCGGTGAATACTTTACCTTTGAAGCCAATGAAAACTACTTTGAAGGCACGCCTTCAATCAAAAATGTGACATTGCGTATCATTGAAAGTACGGATACAGCAAAAGTTGCTTTGCAAAAAGGCGAAGTTGATGCAGCGGTTGTCTTGCCTTCAGATATTGATGATTTGGATGATTCTCAAATCACCGTCTATCCATATACTGAAAACCGGATCGGCTATCTAGGCTTGAACACCAATACAGATGAATTGAAAGACGTCAAAGTCCGTCAAGCCGTTTTATATGCCTTGAACAAAGATGAATTGAATCAAGGGGCATACCTAAGTGATGAATATTATGACACACCTTATTCATTCTTGCCGCCACAAAATCCATATGTTACAGACGATGTTGAAACATACGAAACCAATGTCGATAAAGCCAAAGAATTATTACAAGAAGCTGGCGTGTCTGATTTGACATTGAATATCGCTTTCACTTCAACAGATCCTGCACAAACGATTCAAGCTACTTTGATCCAACAACAATTGCAACAAGCAGGAATCACAGTCACTCTTGAAGGTGGCGATGGTACGGCGATCTTCACTGAGTTGAAAAAAGCAGACTCCACCAAGTATAACTTATTCCTTGGCGGGTACATCATGGGTAATGATCCTGATCTTTATGCTCGTTTATTTACAACTGGCGGTGGGTCAAATTACTTCCAAGCCAAAATCGACGCGATCGATAGCTTGTTTGCGGAAGCAGCCGTTGAGTTAGACGCAGACAAACGTGCTGACTTGTATGATGAATTACAACAAACGATTGCAGACGAAGCAATCATCTACCCAATCGTTGACAACAAGAAAATTTTAGCGGTCAATAACCGAATCGGAAATGTAGAAGATGCATCATTGATTCCAATCTACACCTTCGAAGATATGTCTAAATTGACAATCAAGTAGTCCATTGGCTGTGATAAAGCGTGTTTATCACAGCCTTTTTTGATGAACAAGAAAGTAGGTCAGACATGTTCCAATATATTGCCAAACGAATGTTGCAGGCTATTCCGCTGCTATTCGTGATTTCATTTATTGTTTTTTCTTTGATACATATTGCACCTTATGATGTGATCGACTCTATCACAACGCCGAACATGACCCAAGAACAAGTTGATTTGCTGCGCCAACGTTATGGATTGGATCAACCCTTTTTGATCCAATACTTTTTGTGGATCAAAAATATTTTGACCGGAAATCTCGGTTTTTCTTTGGTTTCTCAAAACAGTATATCTTCAGAATTAGCGACCCGAATTCCCAATACGATCCGCTTGGTCCTGCCCGCCTATGTCACTGCGCTGGTCTTAGCGATTGTCTTAGGTTTGCTGGCAGCTGCCAACAAAGGCAAGATGTGGGACCGTATCATTGATGCAGTTGCGTCTCTAGGGATTGCGGTCCCTACCTTTTGGTTTGCTATGATTTTGATCTACGTCTTTGGCTATTTATTGAATATGTTCCCGATCATTGGCATGCATACGGTGGGGAAAGAGGGGGATTTTGGCGATTTCATCCAACATTTTATTTTGCCGTATATTACCCTGACAGTGGCCTTTTTCCCTGACTTGACTAGATACATTCGGGCCTCTGCGACTCAACAAGTCTCAGAAGATTATGTCACAGTCCAGCAAGCATTTCATGCCAGCAAATGGCAAATCTTCAGTCGTCATATCAGCCGCAATATTTTGATTCCTGTTGTGACGCAAATCGGTTTGGCACTGCCGATGTTGGTTACCGGGGCAATCATCACTGAGACCATCTATGGCTGGCCAGGTGTCGGTCCGTACTTGATGAGTGCCACCAAAAGCTTAGATTATCCAGTGATCATGGCAATCATGCTGCTATCAGCAACCCTCGTTATTATGGGGAATCTGTTGGCAGATGTACTGTATTCTGTGGTTGATCCGCGGATACGCAAAGGGGGAAGCAAGTCATGAAACGAACCAAAGCAATCAGGAAAACGATTCTTTCATCACCTGTCTATACCTTCTCTGTCATCTTCTTGACACTGCTGATCCTCTTGTCATTGGTGGCACCATTGATTCCCATCGATCCGAATGCAACAGATGTCAGCAATATGTCGCAACCGCCTAGCTGGACCCACCTGTTTGGGACAGATGAAGTTGGTCGCGATTACTTTATTCGTGTTGTTTACGGCGGCCGTGTGTCACTGCTGGTTGGCGTCTTGGCGATGATCACAGCCACGTTGATCGGCACGTTGGTTGGATTGACCGCAGGCTATTTTGGCGGGTGGTTGGATAGTATATTGATGCGCATCGTTGACGTGCTTTCGTCGATTCCTTGGTTGGTGCTGGTGATCGTGCTGAGTGTCTTTTTACGGCCTGGATTGACCACCATCATCATCGTGATCGGCGGGTTCTCATGGATGAGTATCGCTCGATTGATTCGTGGGGAAACATTAGCTGCCAAAGAAAGAGAATATGTTGCCTACGGTCGATTTATCGGTCGTTCATCCATCAATATTATCTTTAAACATGTATTTCCAGCTGTCTTACCAACGTTGATCGTGGCGGCATCGGCGAGTATTTCCAGTGCCATTATGACTGAATCGGCATTGAGCTTCCTCGGTTTAGGAATCCAACAACCAATGGCTTCATGGGGCAGTTTGCTGCAAAACGCCCAAAACAGTTTGCAACGGGCACCTTATATGGCCATCTTACCGGGCCTATTCGTGATTTTTACGATTTATTCCTTCAATAATATCGGAGACATGATCAAACATGTGCTCCAAAGAGAGGTGTGACCATGACAAAAGAATTATTGACCATCAAAGGCTTGCAGGTCACCTTCAAGAATAAGCATGGCGAAAAAAAGTTAGTCAAAGATGTCGATTTATCGATTCCAAAAGGGCAAGTCGTTGGGATCGTTGGTGAATCTGGCAGTGGCAAAAGTATGACCATGAAAAGCGTGATGGACATTCTGCCGGAATATGTCAGTGATCACTTTGATACATACATCTTCAACGGTCAGCCAGTTTCCAATCGACGTAAACTACCGATTGCGATGATTTTCCAAGACCCAATGACTTCACTGAATCCCCTTAGAACCATCGGCTATCATTTAGTAGAAGTCATTCGCCGCAATCAATCACTCAGCAAAAAAGCAGCCCAAGCAGTCGCCATCCAAGAATTGACGAAGGTTGGAATCCCTGATCCAGCGCAACGGATGAAGCAATATCCTCACGAATTGTCAGGCGGGATGCGGCAGCGGGTGATGATCGCGATGGCTTTGTTGGCGCAACCAGAATTGTTGATTGCGGATGAGCCGACCACTGCATTGGACGTGACGATCCAAGCCCAAATTTTGCAACTGATCAAATCATTGCAAAGAGAGAATGCATTGTCAGTTGTCTTGGTGACCCACGACTTTGGTGTTGTTGCGGGCATGTGCGATTATATCAAAGTTATGTATCAAGGGCGCGTGGTAGAAGAAGGGACGACGGAAGATATTTTTTATCATGCAGTGCATCCCTATACCAAACAATTACTGCAAGCAGCCCATTTGGGAGACAAGCATGCAGAATTGAAAGTCTTTGATTACCATGAAGACTTACCGGACAGCTTACATCAGCAAGAAATAAGTACAACACATCGGGTGTGGACGAGTCAGGAGGACGCAGCATGGAAGAATTGATTCGGGTAGAACATGCCAGCAAAACATTTCGCAGCAAGAATTGGCGGGGCATCGTCAATGAAGTACGGGCTGTAGAAGATGTATCATTGACGATTCATCGAGGTGAAACATTGGGCTTGGTAGGCGAGTCTGGTAGTGGCAAGACCACATTGGGTCGCAGTATCCTCAATTTGGAACAGCTGACATCAGGGGAAGTCTTTTACGAAGGACAAGCACTTGCAACATTGTCTGAAAGCGACAAAAAAGCCGCCTATCAGCAAATGCAGGTTATTTTTCAAGATCCGTACTCTTCGTTGAATCCGCGCATGACTGCTTTGGAACTGGTCATGGAACCTTTATTGAACGACAGCAAAGAAGCGGCTGCAGCGAAGGCCAAAGAGATTTTGTCCATTGTAGGCATTACCGGCGAAGATGTCTATAAGCTGCCAAAGAGTTTTAGTGGTGGACAGCGGCAACGGATCGGCATTGCCCGAGCAGTCGTCAATCGCCCAGCTTTTGTGTTGTGTGATGAACCGACCTCTGCATTAGATGTGTCGATCCAAGCGCAAATCATTCAACTATTGCTGCACTTGCAAAAAGAGTTTTCTTTATCCTATCTCTTTATTTCCCATGACCTGTCTGTGATTCGTCATATCAGTGACCGTACAGCAGTCATGTACCAAGGGAAGTTGGTAGAATTGGCACCTACGCAGCAGTTGTTTGCGGATCCGCAACATCCATATACCAAGAAACTATTGGCCGCGGCGCCAATCGCCGATCCGGTCTTGGCACGGGCTGCGATGGCCCAACCAGAAATCAATCAAATCATTCAGCTGACCCCGCATTTCGAATGGATCGAAATCACAGCGGGTCACTATGTAAGGAGAGAACAACAATGACAGTCGAAACATTAACGATTTATGAAGGCAGCAATGGAAGTGATAAATTTGAGATGCAGACACCGAATGGTGATTGGATCTTAGCCAGAGAACAAGGTTATTCTCCAGTACAAATGCTGGTTAGCGCCGTCGCCGCATGTGGCGGATATGTCTATCGCTCAGTTTTGGAAAACTCCAAAGTAGACGCAAACATCAGCAAAATCGAAGTCAGCTATGACCGCAACCCAGACAAAAAAGCCGAACCAGTCAGCGCAATCCAAATCAATTTCAGCGCCAAAGTCGCTGAAGCAGATCAAGAAAAAGCCATCCGCTGCTTAAAACTGATCGCAGCAAATTGTCCAGTGATCCAATCATTGGACCCAGCAATTGAAGTGACGGAAACTGTGGTGTTTATCTAGCACTTCACCTTAAAGTTTGAAAGGTATCTCAGAGGACAATACAACTTGTTCTTTGGGATATTTTTGTATATTGTTTTTTGCTGCTTGTAAAAATAGTAGGATACGGTAAAATAT
>NZ_NGKU01000001.1:908666-914596 GCF_002140915.1 Candidatus Enterococcus testudinis
ATAGTAGGATACGGTAAAATATAATTAAAATAAAGTGTTTTAAAAGTTTTTTTTAAGGTTTTATGACTTTTTTTAACATTTATTAATTGAGTAGATTGTAAGAATAAACAAGTTGCGGAGTGATTGGAGGAGAAAGCGTGAGAAAAGAATCAATGATAGCATTAATAAAAGAAGAAATGATAGAGGTCTTGAAGAATCTTGATTCGAAAAACCTTTCACATGTTTCAGAAGTTCTTGAAAGTCAGGTAAATATCTTAAAAGCAGTAGGCAATGGTGTCTTTAATGAAAGCGTTACAAAGAAAGAAGGGCAGAATGAAGCAATACCCGCGAAAAAGATTGAACAAACAAAGCCATCTAAAAATGAACAATCAATCATAAAGAAGAAAATAGAGCGATTTGAAGAAAAAATATTAGATGATGGAGATGTGGTCCATGGATTATTTCACAGGACACTTCGAGGAGGAACTGTTCACACAAAAAAAGGATTATATGTTCCAGAGACCATCTGCCGGCAAATGGATTTTCATGATGGAGATTTAGTGGAAGCAACGTACCATAAAACGATTAAAAATAAAGACTATTTTAACTATCGATTGCTCAAAAAAAATCCGAAGCAACCAATTGAACAACGAGAAGAGATTACCGGTATTGTCATCAAAGAACATCCAGATCTCAAAAGACTTTATATCGAACTATCGAGGGCGCAAGAAGATTTTCCAACAACTATTCTTTTAAAAGACAACGACATTGATCATTTTCACTTGAAAGAGGGAGACATCATTGACTATGTGTGTCATCCCAATGATGTGATGTTAGGGTGTGTGCTGTGGAAACATAAAGTAGAACCTATCCCTATTATGGAAGAACAAAGCCACAAAGTACCGAGTAAAAGAATATCCCAGAAGAAGACAGGGAGAGCTTTCTTACCAATCTTTGAAGGATTAAACATTCTGACGGTTGGCGGGAATCAGTCTTTGATTGATTATCTCAAAGAAGAAGTCGAAAAAAGGTCAGGAAAATTTACAGGATTAACCGGATACGAGCAAAGACCAACAATGGTTGCTAAAATAAAGTCAGCGGATATTGTTGTTGTATATACAGAGGCAATTAGCCATGAAGCAATGTATCTAACAAAAGATACATGTAAAAAGTATAATATTGTTCATACATATACGAAGAATTGTGGCAAGAGTCAATTTGTGAAAAGAATCTCTTCTTTAAAAAAGAAACTGTCTCAGAATAATTGAACGTTTATTGTCGCAAAATCCAGACTTGCTTTATTTTTTGTGGAAATAGGTTGATCAATGAACATCTTCAATAAATAATATTCTCCCGAATCATCTCAATATTCTTCACCAACAGTTTGCGCTCAACACTTTGCAAGGCACCGTCTTCTCGCAGGCGTTGCATCATGCGGTTGACACTGCTGGCAGAGGTGATGCCGCAAAAGCGGGCTATTTCTTCATTGGTGACTTCGAAATCAATCAAGACACCGTCAGCCGTTTGGATCCCGAATGTTTCATAGAGCTCATTGATTTGCGTGCAAACAGCACCATACTTGCCGTTCATCAGCATTTGCTGCATTTTTTTCATCGTATCCATTAAGTTTTTACGGTAATATTCTTTGACGTAATCTTGGAGCTGCCGATCATGGTTGACGTCTGTCCAAAACTGATCACGCACGATTTTGTACAATTCGGCTTCTTCCGATTCGACCCGTACATTAAAAGGGGCTTCGACTTCTTGGGAATATTCGTCTTTGAAAAGGGAAACAATCTCAAAATCATTCAGATAGCGCAAATTGAACTCCCGTCCTTCACGAGTCACCACACTGGTCTTAATGATTCCTTGTTTCAAAATATAGACATAGCGGTCCGGAATGCCTTCATATGTCAAATAGCTTTTTTTCTTTCTGATGACTACAGGAATTGCTTTTTTCTTTAGATAGTCACTTAATATCTGTTTATCCACCCAAATTGCTCCTTCACTTTAATGAATCCAACCATTATTTTTCTGAAAATAATCTGAAAGTTCTAATATTCTTGCTTTATTAAAAGACATTTCAGATAAAAAAGCAATAACAAATGTTAATGTTTTCTGTTATTGTGCTTTTTCAGCAACAAATGCGATTTTCAGAAAATTTCATTTTCAGTATAGTTAAATCATTCCAAAGGAAAATAGGAGGGATCGATTTTTACTGGGTGCGGGGCAAAATCAAAGGAGGAGAAAGCATCACATGCAAGAAAGTCAGGACGAAAAATTATTTAACAAAGGATTTATTACGATTACATTGATCAATTTTATTGTGTTTCTTGTGTATTATTGTTTTGTCGTCATCACGGCAAAATTCGCCACGCAGGAATTGGGGGCAACGACTGCACAAGCGGGATTGGCAGCCGGCATCTATATTATTGGGACATTGATAGCGCGATTATATATTGGGAAAATTTTGGAATTGGTAGGACGCAAAGCAATTTTGCGTTGGGGGATTATATTTTATGTCATTACAACAGCAGCGTATTTGATTTCTTCAAATATCTTTATTTTAGAAGGCGTGCGCTTTTTGAACGGATTTGCCTATGGGACGGTTTCAACTGCCGCCAATGCCATCGTTACAGCGTACATTCCAGCTTCTAAACATGGCGAAGGCATCAATTACTATGGCTTGAGTACAAGCTTGGCAGCGGCTGTCGGACCATTTATTGGGATGCTATTATTGCCCACTTTGGGTTTCCAATTTATTATCTGGCTGGCAACGATTTTGTCGATTGCCACAGCTATTGCTTGCTTCGCTTTTCCAGTTGAAAATATCAAATTGACACCTGAACACGAAGCAGAATTAAGAAAATGGTCACTCAAATCATTTGTAGAAACGAAAGTTCTCTTTATATCGGCGGTTGGTTTCTTGATCGGTTTCGCCTATTCAAGTGTACTAAGTTTCTTATCGATCTATGCCAGCGATCTTGGTTTAGAAACGGCCGGCGCCTTTTTCTTTGTGGTTTATGCGTTGTCTGTTACCTTTACCCGGCCAGCAACTGGGAAATTGTTTGACCGTCATGGCGCGGATGCCGTCATGTATCCAAGTTTCATCTTTTTGACATTAGGATTATTCTTGCTTAGTATCACGGGCAATAGCGCAATGTTATTGATTGCTGGCTGTTTTGTCGGTTTAGGCTATGGTACCTTTATGTCGAATGGCCAAGCAGTCTGCCTGAAAGAAGTCGATGCACATCGGATCGGTGTTGCGTTATCCACATACTTTATCGGCTTAGACTTAGGTTTAGGGGTTGGCCCTTATGCACTTGGCAGTCTGCACGGACTTCTGGACTACTCACAAATCTATATCATTTGCGGATTGATTCCAGTCGTCGTTATTGTTTTATACAAATTATTCTACAAAACAAAACGCGTTGTCGATAGCGCTGGTGTTTTAGAACAACAAGTCAAAGAATCAAAATAAAGCGGATTGAATAAAGGAGTTTCTCACCATGGATAGCAATCAATTGATTATTGAAGCATTGAATAAATTAGTGATAAACGTCAATGAGTTAAATGAAGAAATGCATGCGATGAAAGAAGTCACTACTAGCATGACCATTGAGCAAGTCGAAATCGACCATCAATTAAGAGAGATTAAATCAGTCTTGATCAACGACAACTTGATTGGCTGATCTTACAAAAAAACACCATTCTCAACGGCTATCAGATGCGTTGAGAATGGTGTTTTTTTGTAACCCGAACAATGAAAGAAAATGTTCAGAAAAAATAAGAGTAAACATTGTCGCAGGTTTCAAATCTGTGCTATAGTGTGTCTGGGTAGCAATACCTAATAAAAAATCAGAGTAGGAAATAAAGCGTTAAGTGCTGAAAGGATGGGATGTTGCCTTTCGGACGAAGGACTGGTGTCCGCGGTTTTATTTTCGCATTCGCTGCATGAACTTGTAGCAGCTCTAAAAGGAGATGCTCGTTATGAAAAGAAAAGTCGATGCACACATGATCGCGATCATGGGACTTTTGATTGCCTTAATGGTGGTCTTGTCGCAAATCTTAGGCTTTGAAACAGCCTATATAAAAATCACTTTTTCCTTTGTTCCCCAAATGATCATGGGGATGTTATTCGGTCCATTTTGGACAGCTATCGGCTCCTCGCTGGCGGATATCGCAGGAATGGTGTTATTGCCAAAATCAGCATACTTTTTCGGCTTTACGATCAATGCCTTTGTAGGTGGATTGATTTACGGGTTCTTTTTCTACCGTAAAGAAGTCACTTTAAAAAGAGCCGCATTGGTAGTTTTGTTGAATACAGTGTTGATCACACTGATCTTGACGCCAATCTGGTTATCAATGATGCTGAATATCCCCTTAACAAGTTGGGCGATTTGGTCTGTGCGCTTGCTCAAAGCATTGATCATGTTCCCAATCCAAACAGCCATGATTTATATCGTTGGCCGCGCCGTACCGTATAAACGACTGATCCGACGATTTAGTTAAACACACAACGAATGAACCAACATCCACAAAAACCATCGAAATTTTTTCGGTGGTTTTTGCTTGTCTTGGTATGAGAATCAGTGGATGACGGATTCAGCCATATCGGCTAGTTGATTAGCGAGATTGTCTTGTCTGATAAACCGTAAAACAGCTAATGCTTGTTCGATTGTTTCCTTTCCAACTGCTGTCTCGCCTTCAAATATGGACAATACGCCTTCGAAATAACGGATCAAAATACGGATCCGATCGTTGTCAGGCGGCAAATCGGCAGAAAGAAAGTGCAGGATCTGCGCCAATCCGTTGTGATTTTTGCGGTCGATAAACAAATAGGCGGCGTTCGTCAGCAATTTCGTATAGATTTGATATTGGCTGTTTAGTGTATTTTGAAACATCTGTTTCTTGTTCAACTGTTCGAGTTGATTCAATATATAGTCATCTGAAAATAGAAACAATAAATTGGTGAAGGTCGTCAATTCAAATTTTCCCCAGGTATCGATGCGATCCAGATAGCCTTTGACTGTTGTTTCAATCGCTTGACTTTCCGGTGAATCATGACGAGGTGTTTCGTTTTTCATCAGTAGGAGATGTTGGCTGTATAAAATATAGTACATAAAATCATTGGTGGTTTCGTAGGCTGCTTTCGCTGTTTCAATCAGTGCAGCAACTGTCGTCGTGTCATGTTGGTAATGCGCTTGCATCATTTGTCGCGACAATTTGATTTTATCGGAAAGGTCGTGCGCATGGAGTTGGTAATCAAATTCTTCCAAAGTAACATTCATCCGTTCTAAATAAGCCTGTAAAGTATCGAATGCGATTCGATGTCCTTTTTGTTCAAAGGTCGCTAAGGTACTGCGCTCTGAGATGCCAGATGCTAATTTGCGTTGCGAAAGGTTGCGTTCCAAACGCAGCTGCTTGAGTAGTTGATTGGCTTCCAAGTAAAAACCTCCATAATGACCAGTTTTATGTGGACGGAAAAATAGTCCATTTCATATACATGTCTATTTTCGCTGTAAAATAGACGTAAGTCAATCTATTCGAAGGGAACGCAGAAACGTCCAGCATGTTTTGGTTGGGAAGTCAAAGCATTGCTTGGTGCGTATCTTCAGTTCTTTGAACAGTCATGCGCTATAAGATTGACTGAAAGTATTTACGTCTGTTGGAAAAGGCAGGCTGGTTTCACATCATAATTTACTTGTTCAATCATTGAAAAGTACAAACAGGAATGGTTGAATCAAAAAAGACTAGTGAGAATACTGCGGAAATGCGTGGGGTTCTCTCTAGTCTTTTTTTGATGGACATGACTAAAATAAAAATGAAAAAAGTCGTGCATAAAGTGTTATTCGAAAACATCATTTGACGAAAGAAAAAACACATTTGAAGAATATAAGTAAATTTACTTGCAGAAAATAAAAAGGTTTTTTTTTGATAGAATTCAAGTG
>NZ_NGKU01000001.1:914696-979362 GCF_002140915.1 Candidatus Enterococcus testudinis
TCAAGTGATATGAGCATAAATCGCCGAAAAATCATAATAATATGCTTACATTTAAAAACACTTACAAAAACATAGTTATAAGCAAGTTAATTGATAAAAAAACATCCTGTTGTTAAACTGTGGGTATCATAAAGAAACAGGAGGAAGGAAAAATGAAAAGAGGATTTAGAAATTATTTAGGCGCAGATGAGCGTGAGGCAGGCTATAATTTGTCTTGGGGATCAATTTTTGCAGGGGTTGTTACATTTATTGCACTCTTTATGACATTGTCGTTGATTGGTTCCGCAATTGGCTTTGGGATGGTTGAACCAACGTCAAATGACCCATTGGATGGCGTCGGTACTGGATTGATCATTTGGACGATTGTGACCTTCGTATTGGCATTGTTTGGTGCCGGCTTTGTGTCAGGTGTTTCAGCAAGACGGATCGGCTTGGTGCATGGGTTCTTAACATGGGCAACCAGTATGATCGTGATGGTAGTTATGTTGTCTTACTTAGCGGTTGGGGCATTCTCATTGGTTGGTTCATTACTTGGAAACATCGGTTCAGCAGTTGGCAGCACAGTGGAAAACGTGGCCAGCGGTACCGCAGATGTCGCTTCAAAAGCGTTTGATGAAATCACTGGCAATATGGGGGATATCAACACGGATGAGTTGCAAGCCAATGTCAATGATGTCTTAGAAGATACGGATGTAGCTGAATTGCAACCAGATTACTTACAAAATCAATTGTCAGATGCAACAGATGAGATCACAGAAGCTGGGAAGGAAATTGCAACGAATCCAGAAAATGCGGATCAAATTATTGAAGATTTAGGCACAAAATTACAAGATCGCGCAACAACGATTGGTGATTCTGTTGATGAAGAAGCCATTTCAAATGCAGTGGCCCAAAATACTGATTTGAGCCAACAAGAAGCAGATGAAGCGACAAAAAATATCGTAGATGGCTTGCAAAAAGCATCAGATGAAGCACAACAACAAATCGAAACAGCGCAACAAAATCTTGAAGATGCAAAACAAGAAATTGATCAAGCAATCGAAGATGCTCGTCAAACGGCTGATGAAGCCAGCGACACAACAGCACAAGCATCTATTTGGGGCTTTGTAGCTATGGTATTAGGTCTTGCTTTAACTTCACTTGGTGGCATGGTTGGTGCCAACTTAGTGAAAACAGCAGATCATGAAAACCGTATGTAATTCATTGAAAATAACATTATAGTACGAATAAAGTTGATTCGAAACATCATCATGGGATGACATTGTTGTCATAGACATGATGATGTTTTTTTACTTTAATAGAAATGTTTTATTGACGGGTATGAACACACATGCTACACTTGCTCTGAGGATTGTTACCGCTTTATGTGGGCTATACCTATTTTTTGTGTATAAATCTAAAAAAAAGAATAGGATTGTAAGTATGAATGTAACAAAAGTGATCAATAACAACATTGTGATCTCTGAGAATGATGACCATCAAGAATTGGTTGTCATGGGCAAAGGGCTAGGTTTTAAGAAAAAACCTGGGGATACGATCGATGAGGCCAAAATCGAAAAAGTGTATCTCAGTACACAAGAATGGAATGTCACAAAACTAACGCAGTTACTTTCGTCAATACCGATCGAACACATTCAAGTTGCGAATGAAATCATTAGTTTCGCCAAAGTTTCTTTAGGGAAAAAATTGAGTGAAAACTTATTTCTGACGTTGACCGACCATATCAACTATGCTATCGAGCGCTATCAGAATGGAATGGAAATCAAAAACGCGCTCTTATGGGAGATCAAACGATTTTATAATCATGAATTCCTGATCGGAAAAGAAGCGTTATCGATCATTAATCATCGTTTACACATTGAATTACCGGAAGATGAAGCCGGATTCATTGCATTGCATATCGTAAATGCAGAACTAGATATGGCACAAGTCAGTCAAGTCTCTGAAATGGCTAAGATTATTCAACATGTATTGAATATTGTGAAATACCATTTCTCAATGGAACTTGATGAATATTCATTGAATTATGAGCGATTTGTGACACATCTTAAGTTTTTTGTTCAACGGCTTTTCAGTGGGACAAAACTGGATGATGCGGGAACAAGCAGTTTTATTTTCATGTTAAAAGAAAGATATATGAAAGAATATGCTTGTGCTTTAAAAATCAGCGCATATATCAACAAAGAATTTGGTCGACCATTAGAAGAAGATGAATTGATCTATCTAACGATTCATATCAAACGAATAACTAGTGAATAGGATTGTTACTGGCTTGCCAGGCTATACCTAAACAAATGCCGATAGGGGTTTGTTTAGGTATTTTTTTATGTTTATACAGATAATTTGAACAATAGGAGGAAGAAGAAATGAATTACAAAGATTTGGCCCAAACGATTATCAATCAAGTGGGAGGAGAAGAAAATATACAAGGATTGACACATTGCGCAACGAGATTACGGTTTAATTTGAAGGATGATCAAAAAACCTCTGAAGAAATCTTGAAAAGTACACCTGGTATTATGGGGGTTGTTAACAAAGGTGGACAATATCAAATTATTATCGGCAGTGATGTTGGAAATGTGTATAAGGAAATCACCAACCAAACCAATTTAACAAATGAACAGCCATCAGAAGAGGATGATCGTGGTAGAGTGGCCAAAATCATAGATACGATCACTGGTATCTTTACACCAATTTTACCTGCGATAACGGCAGCAGGAATGTTAAAGGCTGTCTTATCTTTGCTTGTCGTATTTAATGTATTAACGGCAGAGAGTCAAAGTTATCAGATTTTGAACTTTATGGCAGATGCTGCATTTTATTTCTTACCCATTTTACTTGCTGCTTCGTCCGCACAGAAATTCAAAACAAATATGTACCTAGCAATGATGTTGGGAGGAATTTTACTGCATCCGAACTTTGTTGCAATGGTCACTGCTGTAAAAGAGAGTGGTGAAGGCATCTTTTTATTTGGTTTGCCAATTTCACCAGTAACGTATTCTTCTTCAGTTATTCCAATCATTTTAAGTGTTTGGTTCATGTCATATGTGGAACCAGTCGCTGATCGTATTTCACCGAAGGCAATCAAATTCTTTAGCAAACCGTTGCTGACGATTTTCGTAGTTGGTGCAGTAGCGCTTGTTGCTTTAGGGCCTCTAGGCTATATCATCAGTGAAACGATCTCTACTGGGATCAAAGCATTGGAAACAGTCAGCCCATGGATCGTTCCATTGTTGATAGGTGCATTTACACCTTTATTTGTTGCAACAGGTACCCATTATGGTTTGGTACCAATCGGCATCAACAATCGTATGACAACAGGATATGATACAGTGATCTATCCCGGCATGCTTGCTTCTAATGTGAGTCAAGGTGCGGCTGCGATAGGTGTTGGAATTAAATCCAAGGATTCGACTATCAAACAATTGGCTTTTTCAGCTGGATTAACAGGTTTGTTTGGTATCACTGAACCTGCGTTATATGGGGTTAACCTGCGATTCAAGACCCCTCTATACGCTGCAATGATCGGTGGCGGTTTCGGTGGTTTGTTTATGGGAATCATGCGTGTTAAAAACTTTTCAGGCGGATCGCCTGGTTTGTTAACTTTACCAAGTTATATTGGAGATGACACACTTTCTCATTTGATCAACGCGGGTATAGGGGCAGCAATTAGTATTGTGATCACGTTTGTTGTGACGCTTGTTTTATACAAAGACCCTGCAACGTCAACCATAGAAGAAAGTGCTGTAACTGAAGATAAATTAGCACATAATTTCAGCAGTGCAGAAATCAAAGCACCTTTAACAGGAGAGTTGAAAAGTTTGAAAAAAGTAAATGATGGGATGTTCTCTGAAGAAATTTTGGGTCACGGTATTGCCATTGAGCCAACAGAAGAGCATGTATTTGCGCCATTTGATGGAATCGTGACAGCAATCTTCGATACAAAACATGCAATTGGGTTGACCAGTAAAGATGGTATTGAATTATTGATTCATGTTGGCATCGACACAGTGAAGTTAAATGGTGAAGGTTATCAGTATCATGTTGTAAAAGGACAAGAAGTCCATACAGGAGAGCGGTTGATCACATTTGATCGGCAATTTATTCAAGAGCAAGGGTATCAAGTCATCACACCAATCGTCATTACGAATAGTGCAGAAGTTGGTGATATTTTAATTGCCAATGAGGGACCAATCGTAAACGGTGAACAAATCATAAAAATCATTGGTTAATAAAAAAGGAGTGTAGACAGTGGGATTTCCGGATAATTTTTTATGGGGCGGCGCGACAGCTGCCAATCAATGTGAAGGTGGATATAATCAAGGGGGCCGAGGACTTGCTAACGTCGATGTCATTCCGACGGGACCTGACCGGAGGGCGGTGATTACGGGCAAAAGAAAAATGCTGAACTTTGATGACGAGTATTTTTATCCAGCTAAGGATGCAATAGATATGTATACGCATTTCAAAGAAGATATCGCACTCTTTGCTGAGATGGGATTTAAGACATATAGGCTCTCAATTGCTTGGTCACGGATTTTCCCAAACGGCGATGAAGAAGTGCCAAATGAAGAAGGCCTACAATTTTATCAAGATATTTTTCAAGAATGTCATAAATTTAATATTGAACCCCTTGTGACCATTACACACTTTGACTGTCCAATTCACTTAATCAAAGAGTATGGGGGATGGCGCAATCGAAAAATGATTGGGTTTTATGAAAAACTGTGTCGGACTTTATTTACACGTTACCAGGGGCTAGTGAAATATTGGTTGACCTTTAATGAAATCAATATGATTTTACATGCACCATTTTTAGGCGCTGGTTTAACGTTTGAACATGGGGAAAATGAAGAACAAATCAAGTATCAAGCTGCGCATCACGAATTAGTCGCTAGCGCTATTGCTACTAAAATTGCCCATGAGATTGATCCACAAAACCAAGTAGGCTGTATGCTGGCAGCAGCTAGTTATTATCCATATAGTTGTAACCCTAAAGATGTATGGGAAAGCAAGCAAAGCGATCGAGGCAACTACTTTTTTATTGATGTTCAATCGAGAGGGGTGTATCCGCCCTATGCAAGGAAGATGCTCGCAAAAAAAGGAATCAAGATTGAACAAACAAAAGAAGATCTTGAAATTATAAAGGCCCACACTGTGGATTTCATTTCCTTTTCTTACTATGCGTCACGTGTTGCTGCTTCTGAAGATTCAAATGTACAAAAAACAGAGGGGAATCTTTTCCCAACCATCAAAAATCCATATTTAGAATCATCTGAATGGGGATGGCAAATCGATCCATTGGGTTTAAGAATCACGATGAATGATTTGTATGATCGGTACCAAAAGCCGCTGTTTATCGTTGAGAACGGATTAGGTGCTGTGGATATACCAGATGAAAATGGAATCGTGAACGACGATTATCGTATTGCTTATTTAAGAGCCCATATCAAAGCAATGAAAGACGCTATCGATGAAGATGGTGTTGTGCTGCTTGGTTACACTTCATGGGGATGTATCGATTTAGTTTCAGCGGGAACCGGTGAAATGAAGAAACGTTATGGGTACATTTATGTTGATCGTGATAATGAAGGTCGAGGAACATTGGAACGTGGGAGAAAGAAATCATTCTATTGGTATAAGCAAGTTATAGCAAGCAATGGTGAAAAACTGTCATGTAATGAACTTTGAATATAAAATAGTGGAAAAACTCTCTCTACAAGATTCGTAGAGGGAGTTTTATCTGTTATTCAGCTTTTTTCTTATCAAAACTTTCAGAATCCGTCATCCGTGTGATTGGCAGCAGCAGAACAACTGTCGTGCCTTCATTCAAAGAAGAATGAACGGTCAGCCCAAAGCTAGGTCCGTATAATAATTTGATCCGTTGATCAATATTATCCAGTCCAATGCCAGAGTAATGATCGAACTGATGCTGTTTGTGCTGTGTATCCGCTTCGGTAAAGCCCACACCGTTATCGATGATCTCAATGACCAATCCGGCTTTGGTGATACGAGAGAAAATCTGGATATATCCCGTATCTTCGGCTGGAAAGGCGTGGAGATAGGCATTTTCGATAATCGGTTGCAAAATCATTTTCGGGACCAAGATTTCCTCGGTGCCTTCATCAGAGAAAATGGAAGACTGGATCCGTTCACCATACCGGACATTCATCAATATAAAGTATTCTGCCACAATCGCCAATTCATCGTTGAAAGGCACGATTTCTTCTCGTTTGAAGGTATGGCGCAGCAATTGGACAAAGCTATCGATGGCTTGCGTGGCCTTTTCTTGTTCGTTTTGCCAAATCAAGAACTTGATGGCGGTCAATGTGTTATAGACAAAATGGGGTTGTATCTGCATTTGCAGCGAGCGAATCTCAAATTTGCGTTTTTCGGCTTCTGTGACCATTAAATGATCGACATAAGACGCAAGGTCTTCTAGCATCAAATTATAGGCTCGTCCCAATTCACGGGTTTCATAAGTTCCAGAAAGGGTGACTTGTTCACTGAAATCACCTTGCGTGACCGCCGGGATTTTATCGATCAATTGGTAAATCGGATGGGTGATCTTGCGAATAAACCAAAAGGCAAATAAACTGAAGAGTAAAATACTAAACAACGAAATCAAAACAGCCGGTTGGATCAACCGCATATTCCGGACCAAATGACTCTCGTCCAATACGTCATATAAGGTAAATTGATAGGAATATAAGGACAATTGATTGACACTGATGGCAGGTTTTTCAGCCACCAAAGATTGATTGAACGCTTCGCCAAGATAGTTCTTTTTTGACGTGGACAAGATCTCGTTGTCACTATTGACGATATAGATCGAATGCAGACTGGTATCCAGCAATTGCTGATAAATCGATGCAAAATCAACTTCCTTAAGGAAAATCAACGCATACCCAAAAATCGTATCATTCTTGATCAACTTTCTAACGTACATCAAGCCGGGATACTCTGCCGTTGATGTACTCATTCCTTGATCGAGAAAATAATACTGACTAATGGCTGGATTGTCATTGATTTCTTGCGCAAAGCTGCTGGACAAAAAGGCATCCACTGATTGATTTCGTACCGCATCATTTTGGAAAAATGTCCGGCCGTTGACACCAATCAAAACCAAATTTGAGGGAATATCTTGAAAGAGTGAACGGGTATCTTGCAGTTGCTCATTCAATTCCAAAATCGTTCGGCCTTGATTCAGCTCTCCTTTCAGGTAATTCTCGACGGCTTTGCTCTCGTCGACGATCTCAAAGATACGGTTGATATTGTCATTCAAGCGTTCGTAATCTTCTTGGATCTTTTCCAGAAGCAATGTATTAGAACTTTGATAGGAAGCAACATAGGCATCTTTTGAGCGACTGTAAATCACCAGCACCGTCAATAAACAGACACTGATGACGCCCACCACAACAAAAAGAAAAATCCGACTAAACAGCTCATTTTTTTTGATCCAATTGGTCCATTTCATAATTGATTCATCCGCCGGTATTTAGAGGGAGTCACTTGGAATTCTTTCTTAAAGATTCTCGAAAAATAGCTGATATCAGAATAGCCCACTGCTTCACTGATCTCAGATAAATTAAAATCAGATTGTACCAAGAGTTCCTTGGCTTTCTCTAGGCGAATATTCTTTAAATAGTCAGAAAAGCTCATTTTCAATTTGGCTGAAAGAAAGGCTGACAAATAGGTATAGCTGAAATGGAAGGTGTCTGCCAATTCAGAAAGTGACAAGCTTTTTGTATAATTGTCTTGGATAAAGCGTTGGATCGCGACGAGCAAATCATCTTCATCCATCGGTGCCAAAGGTGTCAGTTGTTGCCGAATAGCCTCGATCGTCCCTAAGAGCAGATCCGAGAAGTCTTCTAAGTAACGCACAGCAGCAACGTCTCGTAAGAAAGTATGTTTGATCTGACTGAAGGCAGGCTCAGTCGGGAATTCTTCTTCTAGACGGGACAATAAGGTATAGAAAATACTACCGGCTTGTTGTTTCAAGAAGACTGGATCGACATTGGATAAAATCATTTCGTTGAAATAGTCTTCGATACGAGTGATGCCTAACAAAAAATTGTTATCTAATAACGCCCGCAAGAACTTCTTGGTGTCAAAGCGCTCACTGGCAATATAAGGGAACAATTCTGGTTCCAAAACCAACCGTTGCCGCTTATAAAAGAAATGTTGGCCGCGGCTTTTTTCTTTCAACTGTAAGAAGCGTTCACGCAACTGCTCGATGTCTTGAAAGGCGCGACTCAAAGAAAAAAAAGCCTCAGCTTCAGTATAGGTCAAAGTGGTGATACAGGCTCTTAGTTGAGGCAAAAAAAGGTGGTCCACCGGAAAAGCGATCAAGAGACCTGCATCATGGTTACTGGTTCGAAAAGGCAAGGCTGTCAATGCATCATCGTCTTCTGTAAATTCTTTAAGCGCTTGGAAGAGTTGTTGATTGGTATGAAAGTAACGTAAATTTGTATACAACAGACAAAACCGGTGTGTACGTGTATTACGTGCAAAATAGGCGTCGATCGTTGCGAGATGTTCTTCGTAACCGGCTAAATAGCGGTTTAACGTTTCTTGTATATGCGCTTCTTCAGAGATCGTTCCTTGCCGATGACTGATTTTTTTTGATAGTTTATGTAAAGCTGCCAGCAAGGATGTCGGCGTTAACGTCGGTTTCAATAAATAATCAAGTGCCCCATTTTTGAAAGACTGACTGACGTAATCAAAGTCATCGTAGCTGCTCAATACCAAAAAATGAATGTCTGGATATTGTTGTTGAATAATATTCGTTAATTGAATGCCATCCATTTGTGGCATTTTCAAATCAGTAATGACGATATTTGGCCGTAATTGTTTGATTTTGTGCAAAGCTTCTTGCCCATTTGACGCTTCACCCAACAAGCGAAAACCCGCCTGCTCCCAACGGATCATATGTTTTAAGCCATCACGAATCGTTGCCTCATCATCCACCAATAAGACAGTATGTAGAATATCCATTGTATTCCCCCCTATTCCTCTATTCTAATATAAACGCTTTCAAAAAAGATAGCCATTGGTAAATTTTTTCTTTTTTTGGACAATTTTAGTAAGCTCTTTCAAGGTTATTGAATGCGGTTGCAGATTCGATGTATAGTGAGCATGTAATAAATAAGGAAAGAGGGATAGAAATGAAAAAATTGATAACTTCTATTGTAACGGCGGCAGCGCTTTTGACATTGGCAGCTTGTGGCAGCAGTTCATCCAGCTCCGGGGATTCAGATAGTGGTTCAGATAAAATCACCGTCTGGGCGTGGGACGAAACCTTTAATATCAAGGCAGTCAATGAAGCGAAGAAAGTCTACGAGAACCAAGATGTCGATGTGGAAGTGGTAACGATGTCTCAAGATGATATCGTTCAAAAATTAAATACTAGTTTGGCTTCAGGCAATACCGATGGCTTACCGAATATCGTCTTGATTGAAGACTATCGGATCCAAGGGTATCTGTCATCGTATCCAGATGCGTTCAGTGATTTAACGGACATCGTCAATGAAGATGATTTCTCAAGTTACAAATTTGCAGTCAACAAAGTGGACGATGTCATTTATGGTGTACCATTTGACAGTGGCGTTGCCGGGTTATTCTATCGCACGGATTACTTAGCAGATGCAGGCTATGAAGCAGCAGATCTTGAAGACATCACATGGGATGATTTCATCCAAATCGCCAAAGATGTCAAAGAAAAAACAGGGCACCCAATGATGTCATTAGACCCAAGTGATTTAGGTTTGGCCCGCATTATCATGCAATCAGCTGGTGAGTGGTATACCGGTGAAGATGGTACGACTGTGACCATCAAAGACAATGAATCCTTCAAAGCTGGTCTGAACGTTTTAGCGACATTGTTGAATGAAGGTTTGGTTGAGCAAGTGTCTGATTGGGACGGCGGCGTGAATGCAGTGCAATCAGGCAACACGGCATCCGCACCAACTGGCGCATGGTATTCAAGCACGATCCAAGGTGCCGAAGACCAAAGTGGCAACTGGGCGATTGCACCGATTCCATCAATTGCCGGCGACAGCAATTCAGTCAATGCATCAAGTATCGGTGGTGCTGGTTGGTATGTGATCAAAGGTGTTGACGGAGAAGACAATGCCAAAGACTTCTTATCGAATACATTTGCCACTAACAAAGAATTGATGGGGACATTGGCGACAGAAATCGGCTTAGTCTCTACAATGAATGCAGCAGAAGAAACAGAAGAATATACATCAGGATTAGATTTCTACGGCGGTCAAAAAGTCTTCCAAGATTTCTCACAATGGTCACAAGAAATTCCTGCTGTAAATTATGGCAACCATACCTATGCAATCGAATCTGTGTTGACAGAAAGCTTGCAACGGGTCATTAATGGCGAAGATATTGACAAAGTATTAGAAGATGCACAATCACAAGTCGAAGCACAGATTGCAAACTAATCGAACAACTTTGCAGAAACTCGTGAGAAATCGCGAGTTTCTGTGTTAAGGAGGAATCACAATGAAAAATAAATCAAAAAATTGGTTTGCCAATGGCAATGCATTTATCACATTACCAGTGATTTTGATCACAGCATTGGTCTTTATCCCGATGATCTCAGCATTATTTACATCGTTCCAATCAGGTACGCCAACAGCGATGACCTTTAATGGTTTGGGAAATTATCAACGTATGATGAGCGACTCAACCTTCAAAAAGGCCTTTGGCAATACCTTCCTATACTTATTGGTCCAAGTACCGATCATGCTGTTTTTGGCATTGGTCGTATCGAACATATTGAACGACAAAAAGCTAAAATTCAAAGGCTTGTTCAGAACGGCATTGTTCTTGCCTTGTATCACATCTTTGGTTTCGTATTCTTTGATCATGAAAAGTTTGTTCTCGGCTAATGGTTTGGTGAATAATTTCTTGACCCAGATCAATGTCATCGACGCACCGATCCAATGGTTGACCGATCCTTTTTGGGCCAAAGTCTTGATCATTTTCGCCATCACATGGCGTTGGACCGGCTACAATATGATTTTCTTCATTTCCGGCATGCAAAATATTGAACCTAGTATTTATGAAGCAGCAGAAATCGACGGCGCAACAAAGTGGGATCAGTTTTTCAAAATCACGATTCCCAATTTGCGACCAATTATTCTTTTCACAACGATCACATCAACGATTGGTACATTGCAATTATTTGATGAAGTCCAAAACATCACAGGCGGCGGTCCAGCAAATGCGACAACGACATTGTCTCAATATATCTATAACTTGAGCTATAAATTTACACCTAACTTTGGTTATGCCGCAGCAGTTTCCTTTGTGATCGTGATTGCGATTGTTATCTTGTCTATCATTCAAACCAAAATAGGAGGGAAAGAAAATTGAAAACTTTATCGCTGACACTTAAATATCTCTTTTTGGCTATTTTGGCCTTCATTTCGATTTTTCCTTTTGTTTGGATGATCTTAGGGATGACCAACCAAACATTTGATATTGTTGCTGGGAAAATAATGATTGGTGACCAATTGGTGATCAACTTCCAAAATCTCTTTGCATCAGATTTGAACTTTACTCGTGCTTTAGGCAACTCAGCCGTGATTGCGGTGATCACAACGGTCTTTGCGCTCTTGTTTTCTTCGATGGCAGGCTATGGGTTTGAGATCTATCGCACCAAGACCAAAGATCGAATCTTCAATATTTTATTACTATCTATGATGGTGCCATTCGCCGCATTGATGATTCCTTTGTATCGCATGTTCAGCAAATTAAGTGGGACACCGATCGGCATCAATACGTTTGCAGTCGTGATCTTGCCTTCTGTTTGTACAGCATTCTTGATTTTCTTCTTCCGTCAGAATATCAAAGCATTTCCTAAAGAATTGGTGGAAGCAGCGAGAATCGATGGGTTGAATGAGCTGAATATTTTCTTGAGAGTCTATATGCCAACAGCCAAAAACACCTATGCAGCAGCTGCCATCATCACCTTTATGAACAGCTGGAACAATTATTTATGGCCATTGGTGGCATTACAATCGCCAGATAAGCGGACGGTACCATTGGTGTTGTCAGCTATGGGTGCTTCTTATACACCTGACTATGGCATGATGATGTGCGGTATCGTGATTGCCACATTGCCGACAGCCATTATTTTCTTCGTCTTGCAAAAACAATTTGTTCAAGGCATGCTGGGTTCGGTGAAATAAACAATAATCAATAAAAGAGGGAAAACGATGATTACATTTGATCAAACAAAAGGTACCTTTCATTTAAGTAATGGACAGATCAGCTATGTGATGCAGATCGAAGATGGCGGCAACCTTGCCCATATCTATTATGGCAAACAATTGGCGGACTATTCAGGAGGCTATCGTTATCCACGCGTAGACCGATCATTTTCACCCAATCCGCCTGATAGTACGGATCGCTTATTCTCGTTAGACACGTTGATGATGGAATTTCCGGGCAATGGTTTTGGCGACTTTCGTGAAGCAGCTTATGATATTCGACATAACGATGGCAGCCATGTCACACATTTTGTATATCAAGAGCATCAAATTATGCAAGGAAAGCCGTCCATAGCTGGTCTGCCGCAAACCCATGGTGAGGCAGAAGCGATTGAAACATTGTGTCTATCATTGGTGGATGAAACGGCTAAAGTAGAGTTGAAATTGTTTTACTCGATTTTTGCAGATACTGCGGCCATCGTGCGCTCCAGCCAATTGATCAACCATCATGAAGCGCAAGTAAGCATCGAACAATTTGCCAGCCAGTCATTGGATTTTCCCAATCGTCCGTTAGACTTGATCCATCTCCACGGTGCATGGGCTAGAGAACGGCAAATCACCCGTGAACCTATCCAGATTGGCACCAAACGGTTAGACAGCAAGCGAGGCGCTAGTAGTCATCAGCAAAATCCATTTAGTATTGTGGCTGACCCGCAAACAACGGAAAACCAAGGAGAATGCTTTGGCTTCAGCCTCTTGTACAGCGGCAGTCACGAAACGATCATCCAGCGCGATCCCTACCAGCAGACCAGAGTCGTGATGGGGATCAATAGTTACCATTTCAATTGGCAACTCAATCATGGGGAAGTCTTTCAAGCACCTGAAGTTGTGATTGCTTATAGTGACCAAGGATTGAATCAACTCTCGCATGTCTATCACAATTTTTATGATCAGCATCTGATTCGTGGTACTTACAAAAATCAGGAACGGCCAATCTTGATCAACAATTGGGAAGCCACTTACTTTGATTTCAATGAAGACAAATTGGAGCAGCTAGTTTCAGAAGCCAAAGACTTAGGCATCGAATTATTTGTCCTTGATGATGGCTGGTTTGGCAAGCGAGAAGACGATCGGACTTCTCTTGGCGATTGGGTGGAAAATGAAGGAAAATTGGCTTCTGGTCTTGCCGGATTTGCCAACAAGGTCAAAGACAAAGGCATGCAATTCGGCTTGTGGCTTGAACCAGAAATGATGTCAGGCGACAGTGATTTATACCGTGCCCATCCAGAGTGGCGCTTAGAAGTACCAAATCGACAACCGTCATTGAGCCGCAGTCAATACGTGCTAGATTTTTCACGACAAGATGTCCGCGATCATATCTATCGTCAATTACAGGACCTATTCGATCGTGTGCCAATCGATTACATCAAATGGGATATGAACCGCAATATGTCTGATGTCTATTCGCTGTTATTGGCGCCAGCACAGCAGGGAGAAGTCGCCCATCGCTATATGTTAGGGCTATACGACTTTTTGGAAACACTGACCACTACTTACCCACATATTTTATTTGAAGGCTGCTCTGGCGGGGGAGGACGTTTCGATGCAGGGTTCTTATACTATATGCCGCAAATCTGGACCAGCGACAATACCGATGCGATTGCACGGTTGAAGATCCAGTATGGTACTAGTTTGGTTTATCCACCATCGACCATGGGTTCTCATGTATCGGCAGTGCCCAACCATCAAACCCACCGCAATACCGATCTTTCGATTAGAGGCCATGTGGCGATGTCTGGATTATTGGGCTACGAATTAGACTTGACACAATTGTCAACAGAGGAAAAAGCAGTGATTACAGAGCAAATCAGTTTCTACAAAAAACACCGCAGATTACTGCAATTCGGTACATTTGTGCGTTTGCTCAGTCCTTTTGACGGCAATGATACGGCGTGGATGTACATCTCCAAAGACCAATCAGAAGCCTTAGTGTTTTATTTCCGTGTATTGGCTGAAGCCTCGGCACCATTTGTCACGTTGAAGCTGCAAGGATTGGCTGCTGAAAAGCAATATGAGTCTGACTATGGGGTGATTGGTGGCGATGAATTGATGCAAATGGGGATCTATATCGATCCGCATTTGGCAGGGGATTATGTGTCTCAGATGATTCATTTTAAAGTGATTGAGTAAAAGTTGGTTGAATGAAGTAAAAAAAAGAAAGACAAGATCAAAGGCAAAGCTTTTGGTGCTTGTTTTTCTTTTTTATTTCTTGCGTTGATTTACAAACTAGTAACATTACTAGGTCTCTTTCGATAGTCCGAAGGGGTCAGACTGGTCTCTTTTTTAAAGACAATTGTGAAATAATTCGCATCGTCAAATCCCGTTTCAAGAGCGATATCAATAATCTTTAAATGCGTATTCAATAAGAGATATTCAGCTTTTTTGATCCGCATCTGATTTAAGTATGTAAAAAATGAAACCCGGAAATTCTTTTTAAAGAATCGGCAAAAATGCTCTTTACTATAACCTATATGCATACTTATTTCCTCAAGTGTAATATGACTTTTATAGTTTTCTTCTATATACAATAGCGTCTTTTTGCATTTATAGGAGTTTAGATAGCTTTTGCTATCTTGAATATTTTTATTCCCGCTTATTTGAGACGTATTTGATAAAACTGCTTGAAAGAAAATATAGAGATTTGATTTTAAGGAAAGCTCGTATAAAGGCGCTTTAAGGGCAAACAAATCAATGATTTTGATCACGCTTCCTTGAATATCTTGATAAAATGCGTTCTTTTCATGAAAATACATGGCAGGTTGATTGATATTTTGAAAGAGCGGGTCAAAATAAGATTGTTGAATATGATCAGTTACACGGCTTTCAATAAATGATTTATCAAATACAATCGCAAAAAAAGCACACGGACTTTCTTGATCATGCATTGCTTCATGAAGTAGATTCGATGGAATGTATAGGATATCTCCGGCTTTTACTTTGAAAGATGTCTCTTCTATATTGACAATCATACGCCCTCGACAAATGTACAAAATTTCTAGTTCTCGATGCCAATGCTTATGTATCATATTTTTTTGACCACTTTGATGATTGGTGAAATGAACAGCGATGGGAAATAGACTATCGCCATGTTCAGTTATCTCTTTCAAAGTGGTATCAATATCGTTTTCATTTGGATTTGGGGTGAAAATATATTTTTTTTGCACACGAATCTTCCTCTCTCATATCAATATAATAAGGTATTATGATTAAAATAGCGATTACATTTGGTATTAAATATCAATATAATCTATTTGTAGTATAAACCAAAGGAGGAAAATGATGAAAACGAAAATGGTGTTTAGATCAATAGTTTTGTGTATGTCTTTGGGACTAATGAGTGGTTGTGGGAACAACGAGAATGATGCATCTGGTGATGGAGGTTTGACATTGGAAGTATTCAATATAAAAACCGAAACTGCAGAGCAAATGGATAATCTTGTGAAAAGCTTTGAAGAAAGTCATCCTGATATCAAAATTAACATGACTACTGTCGGTGGTGGGACGGATGCGACTGCTGCTATGCAATCCAAATTTTCTTCAGGAGATGAGCCAGATATCTTTATGCTCGGCGGACTAGCGGATACGCAAACATGGGAACATAAATTATATGATCTAAGTGATACGGATCTAGCGAAAAATGCGATAGAAGGTACCCTTGAAGGGGCCACATTGAATGATATTCACTATGGGGTACCGATGAATATTGAAGGCTATGGATGGTTGATCAATAAAGACATATTTGAAGAAGCAAATATAGATAGTTCTACTTTGGATACTTATGAGGGTCTAAAGACTGCCGTTGAGGCACTAGATCAAAAGAAAGAAGAATTAGGATTATCGGGTGTATTTGGGTTTAGTGGTGGTGAAACATGGGTAGACAGTCAATTTAGTTCGAATTTTTTTGCACCTGAATTTAATGACAGTTTAGGTGAGACATATGAAGCAACAGAATTAAAATTGACTTATGCAGAAACGATGAAAAACTACCTTGATTTAGCCATCAAATATAACGCTCAGCCCTTAGAATCAATGGACTATAGTACATCTGTTGAGGAACTATTTGCAGGTGGTAAAGTGGCAATCATTCATCAGGGAAATTGGATTGTACCGACTTTGAATAGTTTAGATGAATCTTTTTCTAAAGAGAAGCTATCGATTGTTCCTATGACAGTTGAGTCAGAAGGGGAAAGCAAAATCGTTGCTGGTCCGGCTTGGTTTTGGGGTGTAAACAAAGACAAGGATCAAGAGGTTATTGATGCATCGATCGAATTTTTAACTTGGATGTATACAGATGAAGAGGCGATGGATGCAATCATCAACGACTTCGAATTTATACCGGCCTATACGAATTTCTCAAGTGATGCAATAACGGATCCACTTTCAAAAGAAATTTATACGTATCTCAGTGATGGTCGCACAGTTCCTTGGGTACACAATTCTTATCCAGATGGATATGGTCAAAATGTGTTCGGCGTAAATCTTCAAGCCTATGCAGCAAATCAACTTTCATGGTCTGACTTTACAGATGTGTTAAAGACGAGCTGGGCAGAAGAACGAAAATAATGGTATGTGGCTAGATAAGTATAAAGAACAACTTCTCTAGCCATATTCTTCAGAAAAAAACATGAGGGGGATGCACATGTTAACAAATCGTTCAAAATCATTTTGGTTATTATTAACACCTGCATTGATTGGCTTGATCGTTGTATTGTTTATACCATTAATTACAGGTGGCTATTATTCTTTAACTGATTGGAATGGCAATACGGTTGGCTCTTTTATCGGATTAGAAAATTATTTGCGGGCGTTTAAAGATAAAGCATTCATAGACAGTTTGCTGTTTACTGCTAAATTTTCAATTTATAGTGTCTTATTGATCAATATCATTGCCTTGTTACTTGCGACATTAGTGACACAAAAACTAGGTAAGTGGACAACGTTGTTTCGAACTATTTTCTTTATGCCCAATTTAATTGGCGGAATCATTTTGGGTTTTATCTGGCAATTTATTTTTAATAAAGCATTCGAAAGTATTGCGGAAGTGACAGGGTTGACATTTTTCGAAGGCTGGTTAAATACGCCAGAGACTGGATTCTGGGGATTGGTTATATTATTTGTTTGGCAAATGAGCGGGTATATGATGCTGATTTATATTTCTTTTCTGAACAATATTCCAGAAGAAATACTTGAAGCTGCGGATATGGACGGTGCCAACCCATTTCAAATTTTCTTTCGCATCAAACTACCTATGTTGATGCCTGCATTCACAGTCACATTGTTTTTAACGCTCTCAAATGCCTTCAAAATTTATGATCAGAATTTAGCCTTAACGCAAGGGGGACCGTATAATTCAACACAAATGGCTGCGATGAATATATATAACGAGGCATTTTCTATGCGTAAGATGGGCTATGCTCAATCGAAGGCTGTTATTTTCTTAGTGATTATTGTCATTATTTCCATTGTTCAGATATCTATGACCAGGAGAAAGGAGATCAGTGCATGACGAATCAAACGATTGAACCCAAACATGCAGCAGTTCAAAAGAGAACAGGCGTGAATAGAAAAAGAAAAAACAGAAAAAAATGTATCATTATTTTGTCCGGCATACTTATTGCACTTCTCTGGTTTTATCCTTTCTTTCTTATATTTATTAACTCGTTTAAGTCAAAAGCAGAAATTTTTCAAAATACATTGACTTTACCTAAGCAACTCTCATTTGTGAATTATGGTGAAGCGCTAGATAAGTTAGACTTTGTAAGAAGTGCTGCAAACTCATTGATCATAACAATAGGATCCTTGATACTCATTGTATTTGTTTCATCAATGGCAGCTTATGCACTTTCAAGAAATACTAGTCGAATCAGTAGTTTTATTTATTTCATTATCGCTATCGGTCTCTTGATACCCTTTCAAGGAATAATGATTCCTTTGATATCGTTGTTTGGTAAGGTAAGTATGCTGAACAGACCAGGATTGATGATCATGTATTTAGGATTAGCGACAAGTATGTCCACATTTCTTTATTATGGTGCATTAAGAGGAATTCCAAAGTCATTAGATGAAGCAGCAGTAATCGACGGGGCGAATACGTTTCAGATTTATTGGAAAGTCATCTTTCCTTTGCTCTCACCAACGACAGTGACAGTCATTGTGTTGAATGCACTTTGGTTTTGGAATGATTATCTACTTCCTTCTTTAAGCGTAAACAAAGAAGGCATGTATACCATTCCCCTCAAAATGTTTTATTTCTTTGGAGAGTTCAACAAGCAATGGCATTTAGCTTTGGCCGCTTTGGTCATCGTTGTTCTACCAATTATCATCTTATTTATTATATTACAAAAATACGTAGTAAAAGGCATTTCTGACGGTGCTGTGAAGTAGGAGGAAAAAAATGAAGTTTACAAATGGCTATTGGCTAGCAAAAGAAGGATATGATATTCAACATCCACAAAATATCTATGACGCGACTGTAAAAGATGAACAATTGAAAGTATATGCACCTTACAAGAACATTCACAGAAGAGGCGACACATTAAATATTGGTTTATCAACAATCACGTTTGATTCACCAAGAAATGATGTGATACATGTTGAGATTGTCCATCACGACAGAGAAAATAAAGGACCACATTTTTTTGTTGCATCAAGTGAAGTAGACCAGGAAGTATATATGAAAGACGAGGATACGTATTGCTTCAGAGCAGGAGATTTAGAGGCAAGAATGAGTATGAACGATCTTTTTCAGATTGACTTTTATGGGGAAGGAAATCTTTTAACGTCATCATTGCCAAAAGGTCAAGCGCTGATAACAGATCTAAATGGCAAGCATTATATGAGAGAGCAATTAACGCTGGATCCGTATGAATTTGTCTATGGTTTAGGAGAACGATTTACACCTTTTATCAAGAATGGCCAGTCCGTTGATATATGGAATCAAGACGGAGGAACTGGGAGTGAGCAAGCGTATAAAAATATTCCATTTTATTTAACAAATCATGGGTACGGAGTATTTGTAGATCATTCCGAAAAAGTTTCGTTTGAAATAGGCTCTGAAAATGTCTCTCGTACACAATTTAGTGTTGAGGGAGATCGTTTAAATTATTATGTTATCTATGGACCTGATATGAAAAGCATATTAAACAAATATACGGACTTAACTGGGAAACCAGCTTTACCACCTGCGTGGTCTTTCGGGTTGTGGTTGTCCACCTCATTTACCACGGACTATAGTGAAGAAACAGTGCTATCTTTTATAGAAGAAATGCAAGCGCGAGATATTCCATTTGATGTATTTCATTTTGATTGTTTTTGGATGAAAGAATTTGAATGGTGTGGTTTTGAGTGGAACAAAGCGTTATTTCCAGATCCGAAAAGATTGATCGACAAAATTCATGAAAAAGGAAAAAAGGTTTGTCTATGGATAAACCCTTATATAGGACAAAAAGCTTCTGTTTTTCAAGAATGTAAAGAAAAAGGCTACTTCATCAAAGACAAACACCAAGAAGTATGGCAGTGGGATCTTTGGCAAGCTGGACAAGGCATCATAGACTTTACAAATCCAGAAGCAAGGGCATGGTATAAAGGAAAACTAGTTGAATTGATAGAATTGGGTGTAGATTCATTCAAAACAGATTTTGGTGAGCGGATACCTACCGATGCTGTTTATTATGACGGATCAGATCCAGAGAAGATGCATAACTACTACGCCTATCTATATAATGAGCTGGTGTTTGAGGTGTTACAAGAATTACGGCCAAATGATGCTGTTGTCTTTGCACGGGCAGCTAGTGTTGGCTCGCAAAAATTCCCTGTTCATTGGGGCGGAGATAATTTATCAGAATATCCTTCAATGGCTGAGTCTTTAAGGGGCGGATTGTCTTTTGTTTTATCGGGCTTTGGCTATTGGAGCCATGATATAGGCGGTTTTGAAGAGAGCGCTTCTCCGGATTTATACAAACGATGGACCCAATTTGGTTTATTGTCTACCCACAGTCGTTACCATGGCAATGTTGAATACCGTGTTCCTTGGCGATTTGGTGAGGAAGCAGCGTTAGTCAGTCAAACGTTTTCCAAACTAAAAAATGGCTTGATGCCTTATATTTATCGCCAAGCTGTAGAAACGTCAAAAAGTGGTATACCATTGATGCGTCCAATCATGTTAGAATATCCCGAAGATTATACAACGTATATGATCGATAAACAGTATATGTTTGGTGAGAACCTCTTAGTTGCACCTATTTTCAATGAAGAAGGAGATACACCATTCTATTTGCCAGAAGGAACCTGGACCAATTTTCTTGATAATCAGGTGATTTCTGGGCCTAAGTGGGTCCGAAATCAATATGATTACTTTCATATGCCTTTATTTGCAAAACAAAATGTTCTGATTATCGAAGGATTGACGCAAAGCACGGCATCCTATAATTATGCCAAAGACCTACTTGTTCATGCATTTGAAATTACGAAACAAGTGACCGAAGAAGTGTATGACAAGCACGGGCATTATGCTGGGGCCATTACCATATCTCCGAATGATCAAGGGTATGATATTTCTGTCGAACAGTTAGAAAACGTGCGTGTACTGTTTAGAAACAAAAAATTACCCGATGGTGAGCCACATGATTTAGGTACCGTAGTAACCATAAAATCATCCGAGAAGTAGATGCCAATGATGATAAATACCAATACCATGTGATAGATGTCAACGACAAAATCGAATGGGCCAACCTTTGTTTTGTTTGCAGAGATCGTTTGCCGTTTTTAACAATGAGAAAAGAATCCATATTTGTACAGTAAATGCTGGTCTATACAACAGTTCAGGCATCCAAAAATAAAGAACATGTCAGGACGAAATAGGTCTTAACTTTCTGTCAGCCTATTCTAGATATTAGATCGAGACCAGTTCATCCATCCTAGGTCTTCTTTGTTCTTTTGTCCATAAAGCGGTATGATAGATGTAACGTATGTTCAGGTTTGAACAATAAAGGAGTGGAGAAGATGGACGGACATTTATTAGCAGGTACCCCCGTCACAGAAGATACATTATTGGCAGGTGGATACCGGAAATATATTGGAGAAACAATCGATGTTTATTACAATAAGGAACTTTGTATCCATAGCGGCAATTGTGTGAAAGGGAATGCGGCTGTATTTGAGGTAGGTCGTAGACCATGGGTCATACCGGACAACGGCGAAGCCCCACAAGTTGCTCAAGTCATCAACACCTGTCCCAGCGGCGCATTAAAATTCATTAAAAAGGAGCAAGCAGAATGAACATCATCGAAGAAAAAAATCGTTTTGTGTTAAAAGACGGCGACAAAGAAATTGGTGAAATGACCTGGTCTGATGCAGGAACACAGCGGATGATCATAGACCATACCTTTGTCGATCCAAGCTATCGCGGTCAAGGATTGGCCGAAAAACTTGTCGCCAAGGGCGTAGAGAAAGCGCGAACGGAAGGGAAAAAAATCATTCCCTTATGCCCATTCGCAAAGAAAGAGTTTGATCGCAAACCAGCATATGCAGATGTATTGAATCAATAATCAATGAATAAACAAAACAGCCTTCCAGTGTCTTAGGAAGGCTGTTTTGCGATTTTCAAGCGAAATATTGCTGATGAAATGCAATATGCCTCTCAATAAACGTCGCAATCGTGAAATAACTATGGTCATACCCAGAAGCAGTCTCATACGATACCGAGGCACCCGCTTCATTGGCAGCTGCCAAAAAGTCTGTTTCAACCAATTGTGTTTCATAGAAATCATCCGCAGTTCCTTGCGTGATCAATATCGGTGGTGGGCCATCTGAATGGGCAATCAATGAAGTGGCATCCCATGCCTGCCAGTCCTCTTGGTTAGCGCCTAGATAAGCAGTAAAGGCCTTTTGCCCCCAAGGTACAGCTGAAGGGTGAGTGATTGGCGCAAAGGCTGAAATGGCTTGGAATCGCTTGGGATTCTTCAAGCCGAGAATCAGTGCACCGTGCCCCCCCATCGAGTGGCCCATGATACTTTCTTGACCAGAAAAATGCGGAATCAACGGATGGACAATGGCCGGTAGTTCATTGGTCAAATAGTCATACATACGGTAATGTGTTTGCCAAGGCGCATGGGTGGCATTCAAATAAAAGCCCGCACCTTGCCCCAAATCCCAATCTTCACTATCAGCTACATCTGTTCCTCGAGGAGACGTATCCGGCATCACGAAAGCGATATGTTGTTCGACAGCGTATTTCTGGAAGGCACCTTTTTGGCTGAAGTTGTCATCAGTACATGTCAATCCAGCCAACCACCAAACCAAGGGCGTTGGGGCGTCAGCTGCGGCTGTATCGGGTAAAAACACGCTGAATGTTGCCTCAGACTGCAAGGTTTCAGCATAGTGGCGATACTTGATCTGCCTACCGCCATGACTTTTATGTTCTTCAAGCACAGTCAGGTTCATGCATTGTCACCTCCATAAGTGAGGATCGTCCGAATCGATTCACCGGCATGCAGTAAATCAAAAGAGGTGTTGATGTCCTCAAAATCAAGATGATGGGTAATAAAGGAATCTAAATCGATCTCGCCAGCCATATAATCTTGTACCATGCCAGGCAATTGTGAACGACCTTTGACCCCGCCAAAGGCAGAGCCTTTCCAGACACGACCTGTCACTAGTTGGAAGGGGCGGGTCGCAATTTCTTTGCCGGCACCAGCAACACCAATGATAATACTTTCTCCCCAGCCTTTGTGGCAAGCTTCTAAAGCAGCACGCATCACATCGACATTGCCGATACATTCAAAGCTGTAATCCACACCACCATCAGTCATCTCAACCAACACTTCTTGGATCGGCTGGTCATGGTCTTTCGGATTGACAAATGCAGTCGCCCCCATTTTTTGGGCCAACGGCCATTTATCAGGATTGGTATCCACAGCGATGATTCGTGAAGCTCCGGCTTTTTTCAAGCCTTGGATCACGGCTAACCCAATGGCACCTAAACCAAAGACTGCATTGGTCGAACCAGCCTCAACGTTGGCTGTATTCTTGACCGCACCTAAACCAGTCGTGACACCGCAGCCGAAAAGTGCGACTTTGTCTAACGGTGCTGATTCATCGATTTTCACGAGATTGATTTCATTGACGACAGTATATTCACTGAACGTACTCGTCCCCATATAATGATAGATTGGCTTTCCTTGATAAGAAAACCGCGTCGTACCATCGGGCATCAATCCCTTACCTTGTGTTTCTCGTACAGCAGAACAAAGATTGGTTTTGCCTGATAAACAGAACTTGCACTTGCCGCATTCTGCCGTGTACAAAGGAATCACGTGATCGCCAACGGCCACTGATGTGACATCAGAACCAACTTTGACCACAACCCCAGCACCTTCGTGGCCCAATACAGCTGGGAAAACACCTTCTGGATCATCCCCAGAAAGAGTAAAGGCATCGGTGTGGCAGACGGAGGTATACAAAATTTTGACCATCACTTCGGTGGCTTTTGGATCTTCAACATCAATTTCAACGATTTCTAGTGGTTTGCCCGCTTCAAAAGCTACGGCTGCTTTGCTTTTCATCATAGAATACCCTTCTTTCAAATAGTAGTTTACTTGTATTCAGTATAACGGTTGTGACGGGTGATTCAATACTGACGATTTTGTCACTATCGACAAAACATGATATAGTACCTATCATTGAAGAAACATCAATCATATAGATAGGAGAGGTGAGAAGGATTGTATCATTATAACGAGAAAGAATTTGTTCATACCAAAGATCTCGCCATGTATGTGATTGGCGGTAAATATAAGATTGCCTTGATTTGGGCGTTGCTGCAGCAACCTGTTTTGCGTTTGAGCGAGATCCATCGTTTGTTGCCGGCGATCAACCAGCGTATGATCATTCGCCAGTTAAGAGAACTTGAACGAGATCAGATTATCACCCGACACGTCTACCCGGTCGTTCCGCCAAAAGTCGACTATCGTTTGACTGATATCGGTTTATCTTTACGACCGATTGTCGAGCAGATTTGCCAGTGGGGCGATCAGTATTGGGAAACGATAGCAGCAAGTCCCTCTGCTTCCACTTTACCAGAGGAAGCAAGAGATTAAAAATATCCTGCGCCTGCTGACAAAAAAATCACTCTCCGCTGCTTGCGGAAAGTGATTTTTTTAGTGTTGAAATTGTGCGTGATACAAGCGATAGTAATAACCCTTTAATGCCAATAACGCATCATGCGTGCCTTGTTCGACGATTTGTCCAGCATCCATGACCAAAATCTTGTCAGCTGCCCGAATCGTGGATAGGCGATGGGCAATAACAAAGCTGGTTTTGCCTTGCATCATTCGCAAGAAGGCATCTTGGATTTTTTTCTCTGTCAATGTATCAACAGAACTGGTGGCTTCATCTAGAATCAGCATCGGTGGATTAGAGATCATCGTTCGAGCAATCGTCAATAATTGCCGTTGACCGTCAGATATCTTGATCCCTTGGTGACCGATCGGTGTATCCAATTTGTCAGGCAGACGCATGACATATTCATACATATAGGCACTTTTCAGCGCATCATAGATTTCCTCATCTGTGGCATCGCCATTGCCGTATTGCAGGTTTTCTCGTAATGAGGCATCAAAGAGCCAAGTGTCTTGCAGCACCATACCAAAACTTTGGCGCAAGTCTTCTCGTTTTACCTGACGAATATCTACACCGTCAATACGGATCGACCCTTCATCAACATCATAGAATCGCATCAATAAATTGACCAACGTCGATTTCCCTGCACCGGTTTTCCCGACGATTGCGACGGTTTCTCCTGGCTGGGCAGTGAAAGTAAAGCCCTCAATCAATGTTTGATCTGGATCATAGGCGAATGCGACATCTTCAAAATCAATTTGACCCTTGATTGTATCTATGGCTTGAGATGCTTGATCGTCTGCGGTTTCTGGTTCTTGATCCAATAAGTCAAAGGTCCGAGACAGCCCAGCCAGTGCTGTTTGGATTTGGGTGGTAATACCAGACAATTCAATAAATGGTTTCGAAAATTGGGTCGAATAAATCGTAAAGCTTGAGATGACACCAATCGTGACAGAACCTGTGCCTGAAAAGAACAACCAGCCACCGACAAAGCCCACAGATAAGTAAGCCAAATGGTCAACAAAACGTGAAAGGGGATTGGTCAATGAGGAAGAAAACTGGGCTTTTTGCCCCCGCACATTCAAGTCCTGATTGATGGTTTCAAACTGGGTTTGGTTGATGGTTTCTCGGTCGAAGGCTTTGACGATTTTTTGATTGCCAATCATTTCTGTTACAAAGCCCGAAATCTCACCGACGATTTCTTGTTGTCTTGCAAAATGGGATTGCGACGTTTTTGTCACTACCCAATTGACCAAGAAAATGATTGGGGTCGAGACCAAGACCACCAATGTCAAAGGAACACTCATCTGGAACATCACGATCAAGGCAATCAAGACTACCGATATGCCGGAAAAGAGTTGGTTGAAGACAGCCGAGACAGCAATTGAAATGTTGTCCATATCATTGGTAAAACGACTGACGATATTGCCATGAGAATTTTGATCGTAATAGCGCAAAGGCAATGTGTTCAGATGGGCAAAGCCTTGTTTGCGCAAATCGGCGACTGAAAGATAGGCGACACGATTGCCCAAGCGCTGAATCAACCATTGACTGACGACGGTCACCAGCATGACGCCGCCAAATAGCATCAGAATACGGTAAAGATCGCTAAATTGGACTTGATCCGCACCAAGCAGCTGATCCACCCCCTGACCGATCAAATAAGTCATGTAGACACTTGAGACACCAGCGGCGATGCCGAGGATCACAGCAGCCCATGTTTCTTTGTGGTAGGCACCTAAGTAAGGAAGGTAGCGGCCAAAAGCCGACCAATCGATAGATTTCTTTTTCATTTGTCTTCCTCCTCTGCCTGAGATGCCACGATTTCTTGGTAGGCTTTTGATTCAGCCAACAAGGCATCATGAGTGCCTTTGCCGACAAGTTTGCCTTGGTCCAAAACAAGAATCTGCTGCGCATCTTGGATTGAGCGGACCCGTTGGGAAATAATGATCACAGTGCCCCGCAAGTGTTCTTTCAACGCCATCCGCAAATCAAGATCTGTTTGATAATCCAATGCACTCAAAGAATCATCAAGAATCAAGATATCTGGTCTGGCGATCAATGCTCTGGCAATCGTTAATCGTTGTTTTTGACCACCGGAGAAGTTCTTGCCCCCTTCAAAAATCGGCGTATCCAATTGCTTCGGTAATGCTTCCACAAAGTCACGACTTTGAGCGATCGTTAACGCCCGCCAACAGTCTTCATCGGTAGCATCAGGTTTGCCCCATTGCAAATTCTCACGAATCGTTCCTGTAAAGAGGACAGCAGTTTGCGGCACCATCGCAATTTTTTGGCGTAATTGCTGCAACGGCCATTTCCGAACATCTTGTCCATCGACGATAACTTTGCCTGCAGCCACATCATAAAAGCGGGGAATCAATTGGGTCAATGCCGATTTCCCACTACCTGTCGGGCCTGTGATCCCCAATGTCGAACCAGGTGCGACTTGGAAGTCAATGTTTTGAAGCGCCAATCCATAGTCTGCCGAGAAACGAAAATCAACATGTTCGAAGCGAATCCCGCCAACATTGTTCTTTGGTTGATCCAGAAAAACTTCAGAAAGTTGATCATTGATCGATGGTTCAGCAGCCAATACCTCGTTGATCCGAGAAGCAGAAGCCGCCGCCCGGGTAAAGATGATGACTAGATTCGACACCACGATCAATGCCAGCAGCATTTGGTTCATATAATTGACTAAGGCCAACACCTGTCCTTGCTGCAAGTGGCCAACATTGACTTTAAAGCCACCGATATAAAACAAACCAATAATCGCGATATTCATAATAAACGTCGTCGCTGGTGTCAAAAGGGCGGACAAATTGGTGACCCGTAAATAAATATCCCCCAGATCATCCGTCGCTTCATCAAAGCGCTTGGTTTCCGTTTTTGTACGGGCAAACGCACGAATCACACGGATCCCGCTGAGGTTTTGGCTAACCAGTTCATTCAATTGATCCAAGCGGACTTGGACTTTTTGGTACAAAGGGACTGTCTTTGAGATGATCCAAAACAGTACAATACAAAATATTGGCAACACCAATAAGAAAGTCAGGCCCGCTTGCCAGTCAATCACAAAGGCCATCACCACAGAACCGATACTCAGGAAAGGTGCCCGAACCACCAAACGAATCAACATCGCCAAGGCAATCTGCATTTGATTGATGTCATTGGTCATTCGCGTGATCAGTGTATCTGTACCAAATAAGTTCAATTCATTGTGAGACAAACTGTTGATTTTGGCCATTAGGCGATTCCGCAATTCGGTACCAAAGCCTTGAGAGGCCACCGAGGCATAATACTGACAAATCACTGCACAAATCATACCAATCACTGACATCGCGATCATCCAAAGCGTCATCTCCACGACTTTGGACCAATTGTTCTGCCGTAAGCCTTGATCGACGAGCGTTGCCATCTGCAGCGGCAAAACCAGCTCGAAAACAGCTTCTAAAAACTTAAAAAATGGGCCGAGGATGATCTGTTTGCGATAATCCTTGGCATAACGTAATAAACCTAGCATAAAAGCCTCCTATATAACCTGTGATAATAAATCTATAAACAAGTGCATCACACACCATCTTTCATCCCGTTAGTGCTATCTTACCATAGTCCAAACAAGGCGAAAACAAGTCTGGCAAAAGCAAGCGCTTCAGTGAACCAATTGGTACATTTCAACCCAATAATCCGTCGCAACGGGAGAAAAACACAGATTGCCAGTTGCCTAACGTCAAAATGGTCAAAGGTAATTGGAAGCGATAGCCTTGATTCCCATGGGTAAAATGTAAAGTAGCCACCGATAGATGGCGCTTGAAGCGAACTTCTTCTAATGCTGTCAGCTGGATCGATTGCGCATACAGTACTTTTGTACAAAAAAGATTCAATGACAAAATCTGCAAGCACTGATCATCCAATAGAAGCAAACAACGGCTTGATGGTGCATTGAAGGACTGCCACTTACCATAAGCCATGGCGGTACCTGCAGTCATGTAAGGGGCCGCAAGATGCTGCAACCCTCTTTTGGTCAAAACAAACATGCAATTTCTCTCCTTATCATTCTAAAACAATTGTAGTTGAAACAAAGGTACTTTGATGATAGCAAGAAATAGCAAAACCAACAAATCTAAAAACTGTAGTGAAAGCATTTTTCACCTCGCTTTCCATCAACAATACACGTATGCTGCTTGTATAAGAGAAAGAAAAACCAGCATGCGAAGGATAAGGTTCGTTATTTATTACACCCATTTCAAAAATACATCGTTAAAATGATAAAACTTCTTAAAAAAATAGGCGTTTGCAAAATTTTCTGGTACAATCGTGGAGAGCAATTGAGGAGATTTGAAGGAGGCACTATGGATAGAAAGACGAAATACAGCCGAAAGCGAGCAACTAAAAAGCGAGACAAAAGACGCATTATTATTGGCGTCCTACTTTTTGCGTTAGCAGGAGTCTTTTTATTTGCAGGCTATACTTATTATGCAGCCAAAAATTCTGTAGACAAAATGTACAAAGAATCTGCAGTGATCACATCGAATAAGGAAAGTGAAGACAAAAGTCTGCAAGCATCCGATGTCGATGGCAAGTTCGGTATTTTGCTGATGGGTGTCGACAATGACGCGGAGCGTGAGAAGACAGAACATTTAGACAGCACGCGCGCGGATAGCTTGATCTACATGGTCTATGATGGTGAAAACAAGAAAATCGATATGGTCAGTATTCCCCGCGATGTCTGGACCAGTATTTATGACGGTACCGGGAATGGTACAATCGTCAGCACTGCCAAAATCAACAGCGCATTTGCGATTGGTGAAGAAGATGCTACGATTGAAACCGTCCAAAATTATTTGCAATTACCGATCAATTATTACGTCAATATCAACTTCACCAGTTTCGAAAAAATCATTGATGCCATTGGCGGCGTAACCGTTGATGTGCCTTATGACATTAACAAAAAATATACATCTGACAATACAGGAGAAACGTTGATTCCTGAAGGACGCCAGTTGCTAAATGGGGAACAAGCCTTGATTTTTGCCAGAATCCGTAAAATGGATACCGATGTTGATCGGGGCAATCGTCAACAAGAAGTGATCGAAGCGGCGATCAGCCAAGCGCTGAAAATCAATAATGTTACCAAATACCAACAGATCCTTGATTCAGTCAGCGAAGATGTCAATACCAACTTCAAATTTGAAGATTTGGTGTCGTTGGCTGGCAATATGTTGTCTGGATTCGATATCGAAAAACACACCTTTGAATGGTACGATGGCACATCTTATGACGGCCAATCTGTGGTTTATATTCAAGACTATTCCTACACGGCCATTCGCAACGATATGCTGCAAGCACTGGGTCAGTTGTCAGAAACAGAGACAACAGATACCGGCACCGACCAAGGCTGGGATACTGAGACGACAGATTCAGATACGGATTACAACTATTAAACAAAGCGTCGCGACAGGCTATAACAGCCTGTTGCGGCGCTTTGAATTTTTTTAATAAGGAAGATTACTTGGGATTTGTGATTCACGATGATAAATTAGGTACAACAAGAAATAGTCGCAGTTTGATATCATAGGAGGTTTAGGCGCACAATAGGCAAAACGAAGTGAGTCAGTAAAGAATGGTGGCACCGTAAAAGAAGTCATAGATCAAGCCTCGGAAGATCATATGCGGGAATCATTAACGAATTATCGGCAAGTGTTTATAATCGAGTGTTAAATTATGTTTTGAATCTTGAACTAGATATTAAAAATACTCGGTTATTAGAAGTAAATCTTTTAAATCAATTAGAAGTGGCCCAAGAAGTTGATTTATTTCAACAATCACTCCAAGAATTTCAAGCAATCACTCAGATGTTACAAAACATGCACCCCCCGACACCACCAGTTACAAAACAGTCTAAATGACCGGATTCATCATATAAAACAGGTCGCCTTCGATTACCCAAGACGATCTTTTATTTCACTCACTTATACAGCAAACTTGCAAAGCAGACTGCTTCATTCCACTTTTGCGTAGATCAATCCCTCAATCGCTTGTTCGATTCGAGAAAGATCACAGGCAGAAAGCGCAGTGTCAATCATCACTATTCGCTGCTGGTGATTGGTGCTTGCGTTAATTTTGTGGGTACCAATGATCAAATCCGCTTCTTCTATACGTTGGGTGAAACGGATCTTACACCGATCAAAGAAACGACCTTTGATTCGCTCTTCTACATAATGATTCGTCGTAACAGTGAGGTGAGAGTGATTGTAGACACGAATTTCCGGTAAAACCTTTTGGATTGGAAAGAGATAGACACAAAGGAACAAATTCGTTTGTCGTGCATAACGCGTATCAAATTCAGGATGTTGGGCCACAAAAGATGTCCAAGCACCGTCAAATGTTTTGGTATATGCGGGATACAATTGTTGGATATTTTGAGAATCATAGAAGTGAAACAAGTCAAATAACGCATCATCTAAACGAAAAAAAAGATTTGCCAATAATTGTCTATTGATTTGAGCAATCCCGCGGTTCCTATCCGTTTCGATGTCCCCAAAAACCGTTTCAAATGAATGGAGCCAGTCTTGACTCGCAGAAGTATTCACCCCGTTGATGGTCTTTGGCAAGTCCAAATCAAGGTCGAAGCCAACCCAATCGGCAGATAGAACGGCCACAAATAAAAAGGACCAATCATCAAGCTGCCAATGCTCTAAAAAGGTCGGCTTGTCAGGAATCATCAAGTCTTGGTAATACAGTTGCTGCTGCACCGGCAAGACGACATGTACGCCAGCGCATATCGCAGGATCGGACACAAATAGCAGCATGGACAAAATCGTTTGCTGATGGCTGTTGGTCTGTAAATGCAGCTGCTGACTTACCTGTTGTGCCAAAGTATGGTACTTCTCCATCTCCACTGAGAAGGGCAAACCAGCTAATGATCGATGAATATAAAAAATCAAACTAAAGGCCAATATTCTGATTTGATGCTCTGGGCCCTGCAACCGGATCGTTTTTGAAAAGGTGATCCGCAAATCATAAAATGACATTTGCTGGTTGATTTCTTTGATCCGTCTGCGCAATGAGGATTCACTGATAAATAGGCTGTCGCAAAGTTCACTAGTCGGGACGTTTCTTTTGTGCAACATGGTGATCAGAATCAAATAACCCATATCTTTTGATATAATCATATTGAGTGCATCGTAGAGATTACCGTCACGGCTATACAAATGAACCCCGCGATGCTTATTGATCTTTAATGACAACTCATTGGGATCAAAGGTATCGCGAATCTCTTCAAAAAGTTCATTCAGTGCTTTCTTGACAACATATTGATTTGCATAACCAATCTGCGCAACCAAAAGTTGTGTTGGGACAAAGTCGTGGTGATTATTCAAAAGTAACAGCAGGTCTTTTTTTACGCGTGTGTGCAAGTGCAATCCAAGTATAGTTATCAACTCCTTAAAAAAATACAGTATGACATAATAGGCCTATTATAAACCAAATCAGTGAATGAAAATGGTTTGACGAAACCAGAACAATGGTCAGAAATCGGATAAATGAAACCACTTATCTGAACACTCTTTACGCCCCGGCGTTGATTAGTTGGTATATAGATTATCGGACAAAACAGTCAGAAGATAAGAGGGTCAAAGGTATTTCCGATGAAAAACAGCCGTTTTGTTATGTTGAGCGGGCAAAATACATGCACCATAGTACCGCAAACAAATGTGCGGTGGCATGCTTTAGTTATCGAAGCAAAAAAGTGTCGAGAGGAAGTTTCCTAATGGAAGAACAACAAACGCAACAAGCCCGCAGTATCGTCTTTCTGACGCATCTGCTAGGCTGTATCATCAAAGTGATCGGCTTTCTATTCAGCGGTAGTGCCGTACTAATGAATGAAAGTATCCATAGTATGATTGATTGCCTCAACCAAGGGTTGTTGGTGATCGGTGAAAAACGTGCTCAAAAAGGCCGCAGTGAATTGCATCAATTCGGTGAAGGCCGCGCCACCTATTTCTTCAGCACAGTGGTAGCGATGACCGCGTTCTTTGGCGGTGGCTTGCTGGCAGTCATCGAAGCAGGTCGCGATTTGTTGGATCCCAGTCATGAAGTTGAACACATCCAGTTTGTCGTCGCCATCTTATTTATCAGCTTGTACATTGAAGTGACCGCCGTGCAAAGCGGCTATCAAGAAATCAAAAGCGAAAACACGCAACGTTTGCCATTGTTGCGCTTTTTGACAGATAGTCGTGACGCAGATCTACTGCTGGGCTTCACTGAAAATCTGTTTGCGTTAGCCAGTGTTGTCATTGCATTAGCCGGCATCTTGCTAACGGCAGTAACGGACAATGCTATCTTTGATTCCATTGGCGGCATTCTGGGCGGGATCCTATTGTTGCTGGCTGCCGTCTTTTTGGCAAGAGAGTTTTATAGTTTATTGATGGGGGAAAGTGCGTCGCAACAAGATTTAGCCAAAATCAACACATGCTTCGCACGCCCAGAGATCATCAAAGTCAATGACCTGCGGACGTTGCACTTAAGTACCGATGAATTACTGATCGTCGCCGATGTCATTGTTCAATTAGAAGCACCAGCAGAACCCCATGAGTTGATCGATGACATCGAATCCGCCATACGGGCAGCGATCCCACAGTTGAAGATTTATTGTTACATTGAAACGGAAGAGCTGTAAGGTATGTACATTTATTTTCATAGATGATGTCAAATGAAAACGTCTTGATTGATGAGGCGTTTTTTTCTATGTAAAGAGTCAAAATAAAAACAAGCCACTTTTTCACCTCCGAAAATGATATACTATCAACGTGCATTTAAATCAAGACATTGTCTTGGACTGGTTCGAAAACTTCCCAGGTAAAAAAACTAAGTATCTCTCAAAGATTGGAGGTTGGAAATAATGCGGAAAGTAATGATCGATTGTGATCCTGGTATTGATGATACGCTGGCATTACTGTTGGCGATCAAAGCGCCAGAGATCGAAGTCGTGGCCATCACGACTGTCTGCGGCAATGCCCCGGTAGACATCGGTACCCAAAATGTTATCAAATGTCTGGAACGTTTGGATCGCTTGGATATTCCGATTTATCAAGGGGCGAAACAACCCTTGAAGCAACCATTTATCAGTGCCCAAGATACCCACGGCATGGATGGCTTAGGCGAAACGAACATTCAAATCACCAGCAACAAAACCAGTGAAGCCCAAGATGCGGCAACGTTTTTGGCACACACTTTTGCCCAAAAAAACGACGTATCCGTGATTGCCTTGGGACCGTTGACCAATATTGCCTTAGCGCTGCAAATAAATCCTGACATGGGACAACACATGGACCGCTTCGTCAGCATGGGCGGCACCTATAAAAGTCACGGCAACTGCTCGCCAGTTGCTGAATATAATTATTGGTGTGATCCGGATGCAGCTGCCTTCGTTTTTGACAAACTAGGCAAGCAGATCGAAATGGTAGGACTGGACGTGACGAGGGAAATCGTCTTAACCCCTACGATGATCGAGTATTGTTGTCAAATGGATCCTGATACAGGCGGCTTTCTAAGGGACATCACGCGATTTTATGTTGATTTTCATTGGCAACAGGAACGAATCTTGGGTTGTGTCATCAACGATCCTTTGCCCATCGCCTATTTTATCGATGATGACCTTTGTCAAGGGTTCACCAGCTATACAGCCGTTGAAACCCAAGGAATCAGTCGTGGGCAAACAGTGGTAGATCGCTATGATTTTTGGCAAAATGCTGCCAATAGCACCATCATGACTGACGTTGATGCGCGTCAGTTTTTCAAGAAGTTTTTGACCGTTCTCTTAAATGCACAAAAAGAAACGATCGAAACAGATCTAGAAAAACTTCAGATGGGATGATCAATGATGAAACAAAACAAACGCAACACACCCTTCAACGTACGGATACTAACCTTAATGGCCCTATCGATCGCAATCAATTTCTTAGGGGGAACTATTGCCCTCTGGCTAAGGTTGCCAATCTATCTGGATAGCATCGGCACGATTTTTGCCGGTGCTTTAGGTGGACCAATCATCGGCCTGCTAACGGGACTAGGCAGTGGGGTCCTAAGTGGTGTCACAACGGATATTTTTTCTCTCTATTATTCACCAGTCCAAATCGTGACCGGAGTGATGGCAGGGTTATTATTAAAAGGCAAATTGATCAAAAAAGGCTCGTGGAAATTACCAGGATTGGCATTGCTGCTCTCGCTGCCTGGTACCTTGGTGGCTTCGGTGATTACTGTTCGGCTATTTGGCGGGATCACCTCTTCCGGCTCAAGTATGATCGTACAAGTGCTGCACGGATTAGGTTTGAACCAAACTATTAGCGTGATTTTGGTTCAAGTGGGAACAGATTATCTGGATCGCTTCTTGTCGATGGCCGTTGTTGCTGCTGTCGTGTTGTTGTTGCCAAAACGCAGTGCGTTCTTCACCCGCACATAGAACCAAAGTAGAAACAACGTATTCTTAAATGGATACGTTGTTTTTTTGCATATAGTCAAAGTATTGACGGCCAAATGCACAAATACCCTTCAAAAAAGTCAAAGAAAGAAAATATTTTTGACGTTTTTTATCTGCTATACTAAAGGTAACTTCATTGATTCGTCGGTGAAGTCAACGATTCTGACAGATGTAATCTTGTAAATCACAAGATGCCTGATAAAACAAGAAATCTTAGGTACGATAGAGGATAGGTGGCAGATGATGGCATTGAATTGAATGCGCTTGCTTTTTAGAAAGAGAGTATCGCTCGTTAGCCAAACACCTGTTTTTTAACTTGATTTGTGAAGCAAAATTATTTACCCGTCCCCTTGATCCATGTTAGGTTAAATATAAGCCAAATGGTTTTTTCACAAGCTGATCTCGTTGGTTTAGTGGAACAGATATGTGTTGTTCCTGTTGTAGATGAGGATGCCCGTATGACTGTTATGACTCCAAGCACAAGTCCGTCACTTTACTTGAAGCCATTATTTGTTGTGCCTAAAATCAACGATCGATCGGTTCAGATAAACCATGCCAAAAAATAAAAGGAGGAATTTGATGGAGAAATTTTACCAGCAAACGACCGAAGACACGTTACAGCACTTTGAAAGTGACCGTCAACAAGGCTTAAGCAGCAAAACAGCCAGCCAACGATTAGAAAAATATGGAGAAAACACGATCCAGCAACAAGAGTCCCATAGTGTATGGGCATTGCTGTGGGACAATGTCAACAACTTGATTGTTTACTTGTTGATCGCAGCCGCGTTACTCTCTTTTGCGATGGGGGAAACAATTGAAGGAGTTGCCGTACTGATCGCCGTCGTGATTGCCGTGATGACTGGTTTTATCACAGAATTGCGGGCACAAAAGTCGATCGACTCCTTGCAAGACATGATTTACACTACCGCAAAAGTGATTCGTGATGGAGAAGTGACCGAGATCGAATCGGCCCAAATCGTTCCTGGCGATATTTTGGTCTTAGAAGAAGGCGATGCGATTGCTGCGGATGCCAGATTATTAGAAAGCAGCAATTTCGCTTCTATTGAATCTGCATTGACGGGCGAATCAGAAGCAGTTGACAAAGACGCCAATGAAACCTACGACGAGGATATACCATTAGGCGACCGCCGCAATGTGGTGTATGCCGGAACGGCAGCCACCCGGGGGAACGCCTATGCCGTCGTCACTGAAACAGCGATGGAAACAGAAGTCGGCAAAATCAGTGATATGCTGACTGGCGACAAGAAGCGCCGCACACCGTTGGATATTGAATTAGACAAACTAGGCAAAGCCATTATTATCGCGGCACTGTTTGCGGCACTAGCTGTCTTGATCGCTGGTGTGTTGACGGATCAGCCCTTTGTAGAAATGATCCATATCTCGATCATTCTCGCAGTTGCCGCAATTCCTGAAGCGATGCCCGCCGTCTCGACCATCACATTGTCCCGCGGTATGCGGATCATGGCGGAACACAAAGCGTTAGTCAAATCTTTATCCGCTGTTGAAACACTAGGGGCAACTAGTATCATTGCCAGTGACAAAACAGGTACATTGACCGAAAACCAAATGACAGTTGCCGAGCTGATTTTAGCCGATGGTGCTACTTATAAGGTTTCAGGAAATGGCTATGAACCAACGGGCAAGTTTTACGATACCGATGAAAATGAAATCAACGTCAAAGAAGAATCAGCCCTCCATGAGATGATCCGCAATGGTGCATGGTGTACCACGGCATCTCTTCGAGAAAATGAGGGGCAATTTGAGATCTTAGGCGATCCAACCGATGGTGCCTTTGTCGTTTTAGGCAAAAAAGAAGGCATTGATCGCCAAAGTGCGGAAGCAGAAGGCTTGAAAAAAATTGCCGAAATGCCTTTCGATTCCGATAATAAATTTATGGTGACCGTCTACGAAGGAGACAGCCGCACGCTGATCATCAAAGGCGCACCAGATGTCTTGATCGATTTGGCCAGTCCAGATGAACAGACCGCTGAGCAGTTGGCATCTTATAATAGTACTTTAGCCAGCCATGGCCAACGGGTGATTGCCGTCGGCCGTATCAATGACTACCAAGGTGGTACGGAAGAAGCCGATTTACGGGAAGCATTGCAAGACATCGAGATCCAAGGGTTTGCAGGTATCGTTGATCCGCCAAGAACGGATGTCAAGGAAGCCGTCAAAGTCGCACAAGAAGCCGGTATTCGGGTCAAGATGATCACCGGTGACCATCCGCAAACCGCTTCGATGATTGCCAAAGAGATCGGGTTGAAAGACTATGACAAAACAATGACCGGGAAAGAAATCGATGATGCTGTCGGTCAAGAAGGCTTCAACGAGCGCATTGAAGAAGTGGCAGTCTTTGCCCGCGTATCCCCTGAAAATAAATTACAACTGGTGGAAGCATTAAGGGAAGAAGGAGACATCGTCTCCATGACCGGTGACGGTGTCAATGATGCGCCGGCATTGAACGGCGCTGATATTGGGATCGCTATGGGCATCCGTGGTACAGAAGTTGCCAAAGAATCCTCAGATATGATCCTAACGGATGACCGCTTCGGCACAATCGTCGATGCCATCAAAGAAGGCCGGATCATTTTTGACAATATCAAAAAATATGTCTCTTTCTTGTTCTCTTGTAATATGGTAGAGATCGTCACTATATTCCTCAGTGTCATCTTCTTGATGCCGATCCCGATCCAACCCTTGCATATCTTGTTCTTGAACTTGGTGATCGATATCGCACCAGCTATGGCATTGGCATTTGAGCCAGCGGAAGATGATATTATGAAACGTCAACCACGTTCAAAAGAAGACAGTCTGGTCAATAAGCGTTTCTTAGGTCGAATCATCCTTAGTGGTGTCGTGATTGGTTTGGTAGCCTTCGGGTTCTTCAGTTATTTGATGCACACCAACCATGAATTGCAATATGCGCAAACAGCGACATTCACCTTTATGGCGGTGGCCCAATTGATGCATATCTTCAATGTCCGTAAGAGCAGTGGCTTTGGCTTAGACAAGTCATTCTTGAAAAACAAAGTCTTAGTCGGTGCGATGCTATTGTCAGTTGGCTTACAATTGTCAGCTGTCTACGTGCCATTTATGAATGACATCTTAGGGACCATGCCGATCCAATCGGGGACATGGGGCATCATCTTTGTTGCCGCAGCGATTTCCACACTTATCGTCATGGGTCTAAAAAAAGCATTCCAACTGAAATAAGCTACAAGCTGATCGAACAACAGTAGCTAAAACAAAGCTGTCTCAACGTGAATCGTTGCGGCAGCTTTGTTTTGTTCCAAAAATTGAATGCAACCTCTTTACAAATGTTCCTGAAAGGTTTATTATTGACGAGTCAACTGTTGACGAGTCAATAATGGAAGGAGCATCCCAGATGGAGTTGTCTACTTTAAGCAATATTTTGTATAAATTGAAGATAGCCAACCAAGAACTGACAGCCGCCTTTGAGAGAGAAACTGGCTTTAGTTTGACCCGCTATCAACTCTTACATATTTTGCAAACCCAGACACGCTGCACCCAGAATCAGCTGCAAACAGAACTACTGATCGATAGCGCAGCGGTGACGCGGCACTTGAAGATTCTAGAAGACAAAGGATTTGTGAACCGTACCCGCAACAAAGACAATAACCGCGAAATATTTGTCGAATTGACAGAAAAAGCGCGCCAAGATTTGGCTTCTTGTGCCGACAAACATGACCAAGACCAAGCAAGCTTAGGCATCCATTTGACCACAGCAGAAGCAACGCAATTGGTTTCGTTACTAACCAAACTCATTCAATGAAAGAAGGACATTATCTATGACAGAATATAGCAATAACAACTTCGCAGACCTCATTTTTGGACGGAAATCCGTTCGCGTATACGACGAAAACTACAAAATCCCACATGAAGAAATGTTGACCATGATCCAAGAATCAACCACAGCACCTTCATCTGTCAACATGCAGCCATGGCGCTTTGTCGTTGTCGAAAGCGATGAACAAAAAGCCAAATTGAAACCATTGATCCGCTTCAACGTGCGTCAAAACGACACGTCATCGGCAATGGTCTTGATCTTTGGCGATCTGCAATGCCATGAATTAGGGGAAGAAATCTATGACAAAGCTGTAGCAGCAGGCAAAATGCCCGCCGAAGTCAGAGATCAGCAATTAGCAGCAATCATTCCGCATTATCAACAGCTAACCAAAGCACAAATGAACGATGTTGTGAAAATCGATGCCAGCTTAGCTGCGATGCAATTCATGTTGGTGGCGCGTGCCCATGGCTACGAAACCAATCCGATCGGCGGCTTCGAAGCAGATCAATTGGCTGAAGCATTTGGGTTAGACAAAGAACGGTATGTCCCAGTAATGATACTGTCTGTAGGGAAAGCCAAAGAACTAGGGTATGAATCTGTTCGATTAGATGCAGCACAAATCACGACATTTTTATAAAAAAAACACATCGGAGGCAACTATCATGGAAATCATCAATGCCGTTTTTTATATCAAAGAGGACCAACGGGCAGCCTTTATGGAGGCGGTCCAACCATTACTGGCCTCTGCCAGAGCCGAAGCTGGTTGTCATGGCTACCATCTCTATGAGTCCATCGAAGAAGCCAATCGCTTCGTCATGGTAGAAAAATGGGCGGACCAAGCAGCAATCGAAGCCCATAATCAAACACCGGAATTGCAACATCTATTCAAGAACATGCCAGAATTTGCAGCCAAACCGACAGAAATCACAGTGACCCATAAAGGAGAATGAAGATGCGCTTACTTAGTATCGTATTGATTATTTTAGTCGCCTTCGAGTTTTTCTATATTTGGTATTTAGAGACCATTATGACCAAATCAGACAGCACGGCTAGGGTGTTTCATCTAAAAGAAAGCGATCAGACACAGCCCGTGGTGCAAACCTTATTCAAAAACCAAGGTGTCTATAACGGCTTGATCGGCATCGGACTGATTTACAGTGTGACCTTTGCTCAAGCCACGTTAGAGATCGCCCGTCTTTTACTGATAGGCATTATCCTTGTGGCAGCCTATGGCAGTTGGACCAGCGACAAGAAAATCATCCTGACCCAAGGTGGCTTAGCGATCATCGCATTGATCACAACCTTTTTCTAATAGTCGAGAAAAATCAATAGCTAAGAAAAGAGGAATCATGATGGACATCAATACATTCAATGCGCGTGCCCAAGCAATCCGCGAGCGTTATCACGCACTAGAAATAAAACAAAATGGCCAACCATGGTCAGTCGAACAAGATGCATTGGCTTTTCTGACGGATGCGGCACTTGTGGGTCGACTTGTGATGGACAAAGAAGAAAGTTGGCCTACCAGTCAAACAGAAACCAGTTTGGCCTACAAAATGGGCGAAACCATCTGGTGGTTAGCCAGTATCGCCGAGGCAGAATCCATCGATTTGGCCACTGCAATGGAGGACTTCCTGCGCAGTCGGGAAGAACATCTAGGGTTGTAAGAAAATAGGGCTGATAGACGCGAATGCAGCAATTTTAGTAACTGCTACTTTTCTTTGAAGATGAATAAGAGGTGACCCTTGCTCCAAATCAAACAAATCACAGAAGCCAATCAAAGAGACATCCGCATCAAAAACGAACCCTTCAAGTTGTGGGGCAAAATGATCCCATTATACACTGATCAAACTTGGCGCCATCAGATTGAGACCTTTCCCGCTGAGACAATCAGTCAGATGTGTTTTCCTGATGAGAAGTATGACTTTCAGCAAATGAAAGACAACACCGTCTTCTTCGGTGCCTATGATCAGGACACGTGTATCGGATTGGCGGTTGTCCAAAAAGGTTTTTTTCGCTATGACTATTTGTATGATCTGAAAGTCAATCAAGCCTATCGGCAACAAGGGGTTGCCCATCGCTTGATCGAAGCAGCAGCCAAATGGGCGCAGAATCAAGGGCATCGAGGAATCTACACGATTGGTCAAAACAACAATCTATCGGCATGTTTGTTCTATCTAAAGGCAGGCTTTCGCATCGGCGGACTGGATACAGAAGTGTACAACGGTACCCAACAAGAAGGCAAACACGATATTCTGTTCTATCTTGACGCACCATAAGCAAAAAAAATAAGCGTAAAGCTTATTTTTTTTTGCGAAATAGTTCTTGATCAGGATCCGTGTAGTAGTCTGGATTCAACTCATCATCGATCGACACACCGAATAGAGAAACAAGACTCGGTGCAATCCCGAGGACACCAAGGACGATTGTAATAGGGATATAGACTTTCTTCTGTTTGTACCAAGGGTCTTTCGCCATCTAACACACTCCTTTATTCGTGCATGATATACGGAATCAGTGATCTGTCTTTTTGTTACGCTGATTATGATAACACTTGATCAATAAATCAATCGCAAAGAATATAGCCAGTACAATCATAAATTGATTGACCATCTGGATGATTGGTAATGCGTCAATTGAATAAGACCCCATCAGGACTTCGACACCGTAATAGAGAGTGATAAAGAACAAGGCAGTAAGTATGTTGCGTAAGAGTAGTTTCATGGAATCCTCCCAAAATGTATGGCTTCAACAAACGAGATGAACAAGGTTGACCATTGCTGCTATCCTAATAGAAACAGCCAAACGGCAACGCTGATTGCTATAGCAACAAGTTCACACAGAAATTCAATGAAGAGACTGCCATCGTTGAAAAACACCGTATAGGTTGTCTTTCCGCTAAGCAATTGGATGCCACCGTAATCAGGTGGATACATTGAATTGAATAAAGTGCTAATCATGCCCAACGCAATACCTTGATAAAATCGATCGTCTACCGCTAAATACACCGCGAAAGACAAAACCAGAATGTGAGTGATCCGCATATACCGTACATTCTTCAATGTGATCGCCAACAAACAACCTCCTATATGCATCAAATTGAAAACACAAAAAAATATTCTTAAGATTATAAAATAATGATACCACATCCAATCAGATTTACCATGCATATCTATATCATGTGACAAGAATGATAGATGCAAAAAACGACCCAGTCCACAGACGGGTCGCTATAAAAAGAATCAAGCTAGTCAAGGTACCTTTTCACCTAGAAAAATGATAGGATAGACGTATCAGCGATTATCTGGTCGCAAGCTCGTAGCTGCAAACAATGCTTTGACCAAAATAGGTGTCAAGATGGCTGCAGTAATGACTTCAGAAACACCATTTGTCAAGGCAATCCCGCCTAATGTCACAAATAGCGCCGAGGTATCGACACCATAGGTAGTGGCTACTAACCCAGTGTACAAAAGTCCCATTAGCGACAAGACCAGCACTGTATTGGTGATCGTGCCGAAGATGGCAGCTACAATAGATGCAGCGACAACTTTCTTGGTTTTCTTATAGATAAGAGTAAAGAGCAGACCAGCGACCAATCCCACTAAGACACGAGGCACGACAGAAATGATTGGATTGGTGAAAACAGCGATATCCAAAGGCGTCGTAGGCGAAGTAAAGGCTCTAAAAATCGTGAACAAGCCCCAAATCAAGCCGATGAACATGCCGTCTTTTGTCCCTAGCACAATGGCCGCAACGATGACCGTGACATGGATAATGGTCAAACTAGTAATGCCTATGGGAATATAGCCGAGGAAAGGCACCATGGTTTGTAAAATAATAATTGCAGTGAGAATGGCACGAATCACCAAACGGTAGGTTTTGCTTTTTGTATTCATAGGAACACTCCTTTTATAAAAATGACATGCGTGTCATTTAGTAGTAAACTGATTATACAACAGAATGACACACGTGTCATTAATAAAGTCGCGAAAGGAGACATCAGTGGATGACACATGCCGAACGATCGAAACCCAAAGATAAGAAACAACAAAAGCGCGAGGCTATCATCGAAAGTGCCAAGATCGTCTTTAGTAAGAAAGGCTTGATCGATGCCACTATGAAAGACATTATCGAGGAATGCGGCATTAGTCGCGGTGGTATTTACCTCTATTTTCAATCCGTTGATGAAATTTTCTTGGCGGTGATAGAGCAGCGGTCGCAACGCAAGTTTGATGATGTGCGTGAAATGATCACGGACCAAGTGCCTTTCGACACGATTTTGGACAAATATTTCGCGGATCATCGCGGACGCTTGCTGCACAGTATAGCCGACAGTATGCTGCGGGCGATGTATGAATACTACTATACCCACAAAACAGCTGCCTCGCGTTCGTTGCAAGAAGCCCAACTGACAGAAACCAAACGGACGATCCACGAGATTTTCCAAGTAGGCGTTGCACAAGGTGTATTGCGAGATGAAGATTTAGAAGTGATTGCCGAAAATTATATGTTCGTGATTGAAGGACTCGGCATCCTCGCACTGACTGGTCATCTCAGTCCAACCACCATCGATAACCAAATCCTCATGATGCGGCGCTTGCTGCCGTATCGCTAAATGAACCCAAAGCCGACAAGCGCTGTCTCTGACAGATCTTGCCGGCTTCTTTTGCGATTGGTTTTGTCATCTTGATGAAATCTAGAACGCAAATTATTTATTGGCTAGACAACCGGGTGAAAAGACAAGGCAGTGATCAAAGGTTGATAAAACAAGGAACCAAGATGAATGTTCCCCTAAGAAAAACCTATGGTCGATTTAAAATAACGATAAAATGCCGATGTAATCAAATTGTTAATCAGAGACGATTGGGTTTGGAGAAAATCTATGGTAAACTTATAAATGTCAAATTCATTTAAAAAAAAGGTTTTATTTGAATTAAAGGAGGAAAAATGAAAAGAAAACTTATCACTTCATTCTGTTTGTGTGGTTTGACGATCTCGCTTTTTGCAGTGCCTGCACAGGTATCAGCGACTGATTATGATCAAATGATTCAACATAAAAATAACGAGATCAATCAATTGCGCTCGCAGCGTCAAGCGGTTCAGCAACGGATCAGCCATTTGAATCAGGAAATCGGCTCGATCAATCAAGAAGCGCAGGCGTTATTGCAAGCGCAAGATAACTTGTATGCAGTCATCGATCAGCTTGAAGAAGACATCGAGCAATTGCAGACCAGGATCGATAAACGCGCAGCCAATATTGAAGAACAAGCAAGGGAAACACAAGTCAATGGCAAAAGCGATCAACTGATGCATGTTGTATTAGAAGCAGATTCTATCAGTGATTTTGTCGGACGGCTCCATGCCATGACCACGATTATACGGGCGAACAATCAGATGATCACACAGCAAAAGACCGATCAAGAAGCGCTTGCCAGCAAACGCGTCGAATCACAAGAGAAAATGCAAGATCTGCATGACACACAAAGCCGTTTAGAAGCGCAAAAAGGTGAACTTGAAAGCAAACAAGCCGACTTGAATGTGGAAGTCAGCACCTTAGCGTATCAAGAATCATCAAAAGAAGATGAGAAACAGCAATTGAAAGCCGAGAAAGATGCTTACGAAGCGGAACAAGCACGCATCCGCGAAGAAGCAGCGCGGGCCGCAGCAATGCAAGCGCAAATCGAAGCAGAACGCGCAGCCCAAGAAGCGATCGTTGTGGCTGTCCCTGACAATGAAGCGGAAGCTGAAGCAAACACAGCGGAAGATGCAACTGAAACAGTCAGCGACGTACCTGCAGCAACGCCTGAAGCAGAGCAACCTTTGACACCAGTCGACACACCGGCTGTTACTGTCCCTGTCGAAGAAGCGCCGTCTACGCCATCAACGCCGTCTATTCCAACGCCAGCACCAGTAGAGCAAACACCAGTGCCAGCGCCAAAACCTACGCCGGCACCTGCACCGGCATCGAATGGCTCAGCAATCGTTGCCGAAGCCTATAACCATATCGGCAAGCCTTATGTATGGGGTGGGAAAGGACCGGATGTCTTCGATTGTTCTGGATTTACCCGCTATGTCTACCTGCAAGTGACAGGTCGTGATATCGGCGGATGGACAGTACCGCAAGAATCTGCAGGAACAGTGATTGCTGTAAGTGAAGCCCAAGCAGGCGATCTCTTATTCTGGGGAAGTGCCGGGAGTACCCACCATGTAGCAATCGCACTAGGCGGTGGACAATACATTCATGCCCCAAGACCAGGCAAAACAATCTCAGTCGGCTCAAACAGCAGTTGGGCACCAAGTTTTGCAGTTCGGGTCAACTAGAACCATAAAAAAACGATAACGGGCAAATAGGTTATCGTTTTTTTTCAAGTCAAAACATACAAATAAGGAGCAAAAAATGGAGAGCAGAAAAACAATTAGAAGACGACTCAAGCGTCAGCAAAGCAATGCGTTATGCAAAAAAGGAATCGCATTGACGACGATTTGTGCGTCCACCATGCCGATGATGCCACTGACGGTTTTGGCCAATGATGACACGGAAGAGACACATCGCGTTCATGTGGTAGATAACACTGAAGACCAGCATGATCTGCAAACGGAAGAAACAGTGCAAAGTCACCCTGAAGAAATGCCTTCAGACACAGTGAGGGAAGATGGGCAAGAAGAACTCACTGTGGTGGATGATCAGTCGTCTACAGAAGATACAGCTGTGGCAGAATCTGACATTACACCAGAAGACTTCCCACAATTAGTGGAAGAGGATCCATCCCAGGGTGAAGCGCAGCCGGCGATCGTTGACGAAGGACAGGTATTGCCTTATGAAGATTTGACAAATGCACGTTCCGCCAATCCGCAAGCCTTTATTCAACAGGTGGGACCAATGGCGCAACAAGTAGCCGGTGCCAATGATTTATATGCATCGATCATGATTGCGCAAGCAATTCTTGAGTCGGGATGGGGTCAATCCCTTTTGACACGCCAAGCGAACAACATGTTCGGAATCAAAGGCAGCTACAATGGGCAATTTGTCGAAATGAAGACATTAGAAGATGACGGCAAAGGCAATTTGTACGAAGTCGTTGCCCGTTTCCGCAAATATCCCTCATTGCAGGAATCCTTTGCGGACAATGCCCATGTATTGCGGACGACCTCCTTTACACCAGGCGTTTTCTTCTACTCAGGTGCGTGGCGCTCGAATACCAACTCCTATCGCGATGCGGCTCACTGGTTGCAAGGGCGCTATGCCACAGATACCACCTATGCGAGCAAGTTGATCAATCTGATCGAGACCTACAATTTGACGCAATATGACAGCGGCACAAGTGGCGGCAGCAATCCTGGCAGCAACAATACCCAAGAAACAGCCATCAATCAACAATTCCGGACGACTGCTGCTTTAAATATCCGCCGCGATGCGTCAACAAGTGCCAGCATCACCGGCACACTTGCCAACAACGCGACATTCCAGGCAGTGGCCAGCAAAACCGGCACCAGTGTCAATGGCAACACGACGTGGTACCGTATCAACGGCCGCGGTTGGGTCAGTGCAGCCTATGTAACGAGTGTGAACAATAATACCAACAATCAAGAAACAGCCATCAATCAGCAATTCCGTACGACAGCGGCATTGAATGTTCGGGCAGATGCCTCAACATCCGCACGGATCACAGGATCTTTGGCACGACAAGCGACGATTCAAGCAACCGCCAGCAAAACCGGCACCAGTGTCAATGGCAATAATACATGGTACCGCATCAACAATGGCTGGGTCAGCGGGGCTTACTTGCAGTCTGTATCAGCTAGCAATACCAGTAGCAAAACCCATACCGTCAAATCAGGCGACACCTTGTGGCAGATTGCCCAGACAAATGGTGTGTCAGTCAATCAATTGATGTCATGGAACAATCTGAACAGTTCGATGATCCTGGTCGGTCAGCGATTGATCGTGGCCAGATAACGGTCTTTGATCTGAAGAAACGAATATACCAGCGATTCGCACAAAAAAGGCAGCGCCAGAATATCTGGGCATGCCTTTTTTGCGTCAACGGCTGTCAGATTCCACTATAGAATAGTGGGCGGAAGAGGTATACTTATCCTATATCCATCTGTGACAGCACAGATAACTATCTATACAGGAGGAAACAATGACAACCTTCAATGTGATCGTCTTACTATTCTTTATGTACAGCTTTATCGGCTGGCTCTGGGAGACCATTTACTGCTCCTTCAATGCCGGTCATTTTGTGTACCGTGGGTTTTTGATCGGTCCTATCACGCCGATCTATGGCTTCGGGATCCTCGGTGTCGTGTATTTGCTCAAGCCAATCCATGGGTCAACAGGTACATTGTTCCTCGCAGCCGCTTTATTAGTGACGCTCTTAGAATATGTGACTAGTTTTCTATTGGAAAAATGGTTCCATGCATCATGGTGGGACTATCAGGACGTTTGGCTCAATATCAATGGGCGCGTGGCACTACCAATCTCGGTCTTTTGGGGCGCTTGTTGTGTGGTGATTGTGCGAGTGGTGCATCCGTGGCTGTTGTCGTTCGCAACTTGCCTGTCTGCCACCATCGGCTTTCTGCTGCCAGTTGCCCTATTGATGATCCTGTCCTTTGATTTGGGGGTAACGCTGGCGAATATGGCCGGCTTCCAACGGGCGGTCAAACGACTCGAACAAGAACTCGAACACCAAAAAGCCTCAGCGGACCACTATATCGAAGCCATTGCCGACAAACGGCAAACCTGGCAAGAACGCCTGCAGAAAGTGCCTGTTGAATGGCGAGAGCTGAAAGAATCCTTACCAAAACTCAATTTCCAACAAAGAAGACTCCTAAAAAACTTCCAACGACTCAAAGTAGACAATATTACAAACCTACAAGAATTGAAAAGTTTTATAGAGGAATTACGCAAGAAATAAGCAGATTGTTACATTCATGTTACAATGTGGCAGTCCAAATGAGAGCGATGAGGTTCAGCTTTATCCCCAGTTTTTATAAAAATTTTACATTTTTGCCCTTTCTACGCATGATTTGTAATAAATTGTAAAATCTCTGCAACAAAACTCCCTTGCTTAATTTGTATAATAGAAGCGTTGGAAACCAAAGTGAAAAGTGAGGGAATTTTTTGAAAGCCAAAAAAATAAGAACAATGCTCGTTGCCATCGTGGCAGCTGGAACCGTTGCTCCGATTTTTGCGCAGGCTGAATCGCTTGAATCATTGCAAGAACAAGAAAGTAGTGTCTTGCAACAAAGCCAAGCAATCAGTGCCGAAGTACAAATCGCTTTAACTGATGTCAATAATACTTACAGTGAAGTAGAATCTCTGAAAGCGCAAATCGCAGAAAACGAAGAGACGCTGGAACAAACGAAAGCAGACATCGCCACCGCGCAAGATACAATTGAAAAGCGTGAAGCAGTCGTCGCTGAACGAATGAAAGATATCCAAGTCAACGGGGGTGCAACACGTGACTGGACCGTCTTACTCGAATCAGCAAATATCCAAGATTTCATCAATCGAGCCTATGCGATGACAATGCTTCAAAATCTTGAAAAAGAGAAAATCGATTCTTTGACTAGCGAGAAGGAAAAACTTGAAACATTGCAAGACAAAGCCGAAGCAACCCAAACCAGCTTGACTGCTGATCAACAATCTTTGGAAGAACAAGCCAAAGCATTAGACAGCAAGATCAGCAATTTGCAAACACAATTGAAAGACAACGAATCAACCTTGGCCAAAATCGCATCCAGCAAAGAAGCCGAAGAATCTCGTTTAGCTGCTGAAAAAGCCGCAGAAGAAAAAGCGGCCAAAGAAGCAGAACAACGAGCCAAAGATGAAGCTGCCGCCGCAGCCAAAGCAGAAGCAGAGGCCCAAAGCCAAGCCGCAGCCAAAGAAACAGGTGCCAGCAGTTCAGCTTCTGACAGCGCATCGTCATCAAGCAGCAGTTCATCATCAAGCAATTCAAGCAGCAACACATCAACGAGTACCAACGATTCATCCAGCAGTAGCAGCAATGATACCAGCAACTCAGGGTCAACCAGCGGCAAGACCATGATGATGGAATCAACGGCTTATTCTTATGCCGAAGCCGGTGCCAGCTATTTCACAGCCAGCGGCACAGACTTGCGGAATAACCCAATGGCCGTCGCCGTTGATCCAAGCGTGATCCCGTTAGGCACACTCGTCAATGTTGAAGGCTACGGTGTTGCATTGGCACTTGATACAGGCGGAGCAATCAAAGGAAACATCATTGATGTCCATTTTGATAATGAACCAGAATGTCTTAGATGGGGCCGTCGTCAAGTCAAAGTGACAATATTAGAGTAAAGAGTAGAAGACCTTTTCGCAAAGGTCTTTTTTTTACGAAAAAAATCCGCATCAACTCGGTTCAGCCAATAGCGGATCTAGTTTTTGTTCTAAAGACTCCCAGTCCTGTTTGTCAGGATACGGGCGAAATAGCAGACATTCGATCGACCCATACTCTGCTGCATATTCAGCGTAGTTGGTCACGATCAAGTCAATTTGATTGCGTTGGAAATACTCAGGAGACAATTCATTTGAATCAGGAAAGAAAAATTGACGGGATCTGCGAATATAGCGGGTAGCAGAACTCTTCAGAAATTGACAGACAAAGTGAGAGCCCTCAAAGAGAAAGACGACATTCTTGTGACTTTGCCAATACAGAGATTGGATCGAACAAGCATACAAGGTCAAGCTGGACATGATATGGGTCAAGCTTTTGGCATCCCACATATACGCATATTCACTCTTTGCGCGAAAGAATGCTTGCACACGACGCCACTCATCGGGGAAGGATTCTTTCACGAATGTATTGACTTCGGGCGTGTTGTGATTGAGCAAAGGCGTCATCAATTGCTTCATATAAACAACCGTAAAGAAAGACTCAAGCAAGATCCGCTCGCGACCGGCATTTCTCGTGTCAGTAAGAAACGTCTCCACCAAGTCATGGACCAACGGCTTGATTTTCGGATATTGGTTGTATTTGCGGCAAAAATTCTTCTCACCCCTCAGATCATTGATCGACCGTCGGCCAAAGACCAAAACAAACAGATGAACCAATTCATCCTCAGGCAACACTTCTTGATAATGTTGGTCAATAATCTGGTTGATTTGGGCAAAGGCAATGAAATCAGATTGCTTCGTGACTAATGCAGCCAACTTCGGTGCTTGTTCAACCTGATGACCACTACAGAAGCGCTCCAACGTGATGTACAGGTAGTAGTTAAATTCACCAAATGAACAGGATTGATTCAAATACTGTTGGCAATCAGCAAAAAGGGTCAGTGTCACGTCGTGAACAGCGATCGGCGGAAAAATCGTGTGGGCAGTAATCTCCGATTCATAATAAAAATCATGAAAAAACTTGCGAATATGACTTTCTTTGCCCACCAAGCTCACAGGAGAATACTGCATCTTCAATTGATACATCCGCAAGACAGGATGGATTTTCTTCAAATAGCGCAAGACAGTACTTTCTGAAATATGATAGGCTTCCGCCCACTCCAACGAACTGCGCAAATCATTTTGAAAAATACTTTCTATTATATGGAAGAGCAATTCGTCGGCGATCAGTGCGCGTTTGGCTGTTAAATATTGTTGCGGATGGAGAATGTCAAAGACGTAGCCGCGATGAGACGATTCAATCGAAACAGCATCATCAAAGTGTGCCTTCAGATCATTGATATCTGTCACGATCGTACGTGACGTACTGTTAGAGACGTGCGCCAGAGATTTCGTGGAGCAGACAGGATTTTCTTCGAAAGCGGCTAAGATACGCAACCAGCGCAAGGTAGCGGCATTGGTGACAAAGTGGGTCTGAATGGTTTTCAAGATGCTGCTCCTTTCTCGATCGACACAAGTGGTTTCTACTAACTATTCATCTATATACCTATATTAATGAAAATAATCATGTAAAAACAAATCACCAATTTCCTCGGATGAGGAAAAAAATGAAGTTTTGTGAAAAAAGAGCCGAGAAAGCCAACATCAAAGACCAACTCTCCACTGTTCCAATGGTCCTGTGAGGCAAGAGGGATCAACAAGCAAGAAGGGGATATAAGCCATGTCGGAACAATTTCATAGTCATCTGCAAATATGTGGAAAAACATATTGATGGTTAAATGTATAAGCATAGCAGCCGTGAGAGCGGATACAAAAATGAGGAAAAGAATGTACAAAGGTGGGAATTGACATTTATTTCTGTACGATGTCAACCAAAAAACAATTGACTTATAGCGCAGAACATTTTAATATTCACTATGTTATAGTTGGAAAATAATTTCAATAACTAAAATTATACTCTCGAAATATTTTATTGCGCATATATTTTTTATTTTATCATCACAGAAATAAAAGTTATGCAAAAGGGGAAGGAATGGCGTTAAGATGTTCTTGCGCTTGAATTCTTCGAAGGATAAAAAAATAGCGCGGGATTATTTTATTGATTTCAAATAACAAATGTAATTGACTTTTAGGCGTGAAAACCATACACTTTACTTGCTGTAAAAAAATAATACAAAGAATTTATTTGATTTGAATGGATAAAAAAATATTTTGAAACAACTATTTGCGCTTAAGATCATTATCCATCCAGTTCCTACGCTTAAATAATAACAGTGTCTGAATCCTACAGCTGCCGTTTATTCATTTAACATGCGATTTTAATAGAAATATCACAAATTACCTTTTCTTAGAGGCACTTTTCTTTTATAATTAGTTAGAATTGCCTTATTTATTTCTAAGAGAATACAGGCAAATTTTTTGTTTCAGCACAATTGAATTAGGGAGTGTGTTCATGGGAAAGCCTTTAATTAAGACTTTGGCCGTTCTGTTCGTTGCTATTGGCGCGATAGCTATCTGTTTATTAGGGTACAGACAGAACAATCAAAAGCAATATGAACAGCGAGTGGCCTACGCAAAGACAGCCATTTCAGCTGAGAAAGACAGTTTGGCATCGATAGAAGAAGAGATTGGCAAACTCTACAATAGTGATGACCGAACAATCTTGCAGAAAGACGTGAGCCAAGAGGATGTAACGAAGCTAGTTGCAAAATTGGCTTCAGTCAAAGTTTCCGCAGATGACTATGGTATCGAGGAAGATGCGTTGCCAAGTGATTCCAAAGAGATCCAAGCGCAAAAAGCAGCGTTGGATGATGAACTAAAAGACGCAGAAGCCAAAATCAAGATCCAGACTGGCACCGACGCATTGTTCACAAAAGGTGTCTCCAATTGGCAGAAAGCCGAGAATGATGTCATCATCATAGCAGACTTGAAAGATACCGATGTCGGCAACGTCAGAGAGAACTTGAATTTCTTCGATGACAGTGCCTGGAAAGACTTAGTCAAAGAATACCTTGGTTATGCAGATGCGCAATTGGACCGTATTGCCAAACTAGACGAAAGCTTCAAAAGCATGCTGAAAGATGACGTGGTCACCAGTGAAGTTACGCTAGACAAATACCTTTCAGTGGTTGACAGTATCAGCCAAGTCCGTAATGAAGAGTTGAAAGAGAAGTATGCAAAACTTGCTGACTCGATTTCAACCCAAATGGGATACGGGTACTATGGCACGACCACTACTACGACAGAAACATATTCAGATAATGTCATCGATACGACTGCTCAAGATGAAAGCAGCTGGACAGATACAGAAACAGATACTGATTCAGGCTATTAGATGATACGTATTTACTGGAGGAAAAAACATGTCTAAAGGAAAAAAGATTTTTTTGATTATTTTTGGAATCGTGGCAGTCGTGGTGATCGGTATCGTCGGTGTAGGAGCGAAATTGTATATGGATCTTTCAGGCTCGATACAAAAGACGTATGAATCGGTGGAACGGGATCAAGATGAAACCAAACGAGAAACAAAAGTAGATTTGTCGAAAGATGAATCATTTTCAGTGTTGTTGATGGGGATCGATACAGGAGACTTAGGCCGTGTAGATCAAGGTCGCTCAGATACTATGATGGTGGCAACGGTGAGCCCAGAAGACAAACAAACGACTATCGTTAGTATTGCCCGCGACACATACGTGGATATTGTAGGCTATGGAACCAAAGACAAAATCAATCATGCCTATGCATTCGGTGGACCTGCGATGTCAATGAATACCGTTGAAAATTACTTGGATATTCCAATCGATCATTATATTTCCATCAATATGGCAGGATTGAAAGAATTAGTCGATGCTGTTGGCGGCATTGAAGTAAATAATGATTTAACTTTCACGCAGAATGGCTATGATTTTACGATCGGCAAAATCACCCTTGATGGTGACCAGGCCTTAGCTTATTCTAGAATGCGTCATGAGGATCCAAATGGCGATTATGGTCGTCAGGAAAGACAACGAAAAATTGTGGAAGGCGTTGCCCGCAAAGTGCTAAGCTTTGATGGTGTGAGCAAATACCAAGGTATCTTAACAGCAGTTGAGAGCAATATGAAAACAGATATGAGCTTTGATGACATGCGTACAATCGCATTAAACTATCGCGATGCTTTCAACACAGTTGAACAAGATCAATTAAAAGGTGAAGGATTCATGCAAGACGGAATCTCATACCAACGAGTCAGTGAGGATGAATTAACGCGTGTTCAAACAGAATTAAAAGCGCAACTGAACATCGACAACGAGTAAGAAAGTGGAGAAAAAATGGAAGAGACGATTAGCTTAAAAGAAATATTTGAAATACTACGGAAACACTTAGCAACAATCTTTATTTCACTATTTGCCGGTTTGGCGCTTGCAGGGATCTTTACATTCTTTGTGATCACCCCTACGTATCGATCGCAAGCGCAGTTGATTGTGACTTTACCCCAATCAGAAACGACGAATGCCAATGATGTCAATACAAATTTGCAAATGATCAATACGTATAAAGATATGATTGTCAGTGACTTAGTGATCAACGAAGTCAAAGATCGCTTAGAGAACGAAAATGATGTCAAAATGACTGCTGGCCAAATCAGTGACGCAATTACAGTTAATCAATCACAAAACTCACAAATGTTCTCAATCCAAGCAACAAGTGACAATGCAGTTAGAGCACAGCAAATTGCCAACACAACCGCGTTGGTTTTTCAAGAAAATGCCAAAGATGTTATGAGTGTGGATAAAATCTCGATTGTGTCCAGTGCAGTCGCAAGTTCATCACCTGTATCCCCAAATAATCAATTAAACTTGGCTATCGGCTTGGTATTGGGTGTGATGGTTGGTATTGGATTGGCATTCTTATTAGAATTATTAGATCGAACAGTCAAAGATGATAAGTTCGTTACAGATAATTTAGGCTTCACTGTTCTTGGAACTGTTCCTCAAATGACACAGAAAGAACTAAATGCCACCATCCAGAAAAAACCAGCAACACCACTAATCAAAAAGCCAACAAATGACAAGTCAGCTGAATCTAGACGAAGTCGTTCTAGGGTTTAGGAGGAAAGAACAAATGGCAAAACAACAGGAAAGAAAAGGAACACAAACCCATGCGGTTAGTTTAATTACATTAATCGATCCTTCTTCACCAATCTCAGAACAATATCGTACCATCCGAACCAATATTCAATTTGCTTCTTCCGCTGATCGTCGCATCCAGACAATTGTTATCACTTCATCAGGTCCGGGAGAAGGCAAGTCAACGACCTCAGCCAATCTCGCAGTTGTTTTTGCAACATCTGGTCAACGGGTATTGCTGGTGGATGCGGATATGCGGAAACCTACTGTTTACAAAACGTTCAATTTGAATAATACGGCCGGATTAAGCACCGTACTAAGTACCTCAACTAGCGTATTAGAAGCAGCACAAAAAACAGTTGTTGATAACTTATCTGTATTGACAAGCGGTCCAAAACCACCAAATCCTTCTGAATTACTAGGATCAACCAGAATGAATCAAGTAATTGAAGAAGCGAAGAATTTATATGATGTTGTCATCTTCGACATGCCACCAGTTGTGGCTGTAACGGATGCACAGATTATGGCATCAAAAGCCGACGGTACGATTGTTGTGGTAAGAGAAAATGTATCGAGAAAAGAGTCTTTAAGCAAAGCCAAAGATCTTCTCAATATGGTGCAAGCACGCGTCTTAGGTGTTGTATATAATGGGGCAGAGCACAGCAAAGATTCTGGTTATTATTATTATTACGGAAATTAACTGATTGGAGACGAGAGAAATGATTGATTTACATTGTCATATACTTCCTGGTATCGATGACGGGGCAGAAGATTTAGCTGCAAGTATCGCAATGGCTGAGAAAGCCATCAGTCAAGGAATTACCCATATTTTATGTACGCCTCATCACAATAACGGGAAGTATAGCAATCCAAAATCGTCCGTCATTTCTCTTGTTTCTTCTTTACAATCAGAGTTAGATCAGCGCAATTTACCACTGACTGTCTTGGAAGGTCAAGAAGTTCGAATTACAGGAGGTTTGATTGAGGATATACGTAGCGATGACATTCTCTTTACAGATTTGGATGATACGTATATTTTGATAGAATTTCCTACCATGGAAGTGCCTACCTATGCAGAACGCACATTCTTTGAGTTGAAAAGTTTAGGAATTACACCAGTTATTGTGCATCCTGAAAGGAATGCCCATTTCAGAAAGGATCCCAATCATTTGATTCCATTTTTAGAAATGGGGTGTTTGGCCCAATTGACAGCGCCAAGTTACGTGGGGACGTTTGGCAAAGATATTCAAAAAACGGCAAAGGTCATGGTTGAACACAATTTGGTTCAATTGATGGCTTCCGATGCACATGGAGTAAAAAAACGTACTTTTTATATGAAAGAAGCGTACGAACAGATTCAAAAAGACTTTGGTGAAGATAAAGTGACAAACATGCAACAAGTTGCGAAGGATTTGTTGAATGGAGATCAAATTTCGTATCCAGAGTACACAGAAGTAAAAAAGAAAAAGTTTGGTATATTTTAGGGGGCTTTTGGGTTGTTTGATTTAACAAGACGAAAAAAAGTAGCTACACTGATTTTGATTGATAGTTTGCTGATCGTAATAGCCAATATGGCTTCATTTTATTTTATGAAACCATTTGTAGCTATACCATTGAACTTTATGCGACTATCCATTATCTTATCTATCATTTTTTATTTGTTTTTCGGCTTTATTTTCCGTGTATTTTCCAGAATCAACCGCTATACGAATTTGAGTGAGATGATTGCCATCTTTATGGCATTAACGCTCAGTTCAATTTTGAGTATCGTAGCATTCTTTTTTAGTAGAGAAAATTATAGTTTGCGCATGACGATTTTCACCTATTTCTTATCCATATTCTTCATTATTTCTAGCCGTTTAATCTGGCGCCTTTATGTCGAAAAAAAGAACAGTCGCTATGTAACTAGCGAGCATATCAAAAATACTTTGATTGTTGGCGCTGGTGAAGGGGGCAGAATCCTTTATAATAGCTTTTTAGGATCAAAAACGGCTAGTGAAATAAATGTGATAGGCTTCGTGGATGATGATCCCAACAAAAAGAATACATATCTATCGGGTAAGAAAGTATTTGGTAATATCAGTCAACTACCAGAACTGATTGAAAAATATGATATAAAAATGATTACGATTGCCATTCCTTCTCTTTCTAGAAAAAAACTAAGAGAAATCTTCGAAGCAATTGAACCTTTGCATGTTAAAGTCAATACGATGCCATCGATGGAAGAGATGGCTTCTGGCAAGATAAGTATGTCTCGGTTAAAAAAGATAGATGTCGTTGATTTGCTAGGTAGAGATGAAGTTCAATTGGATATTGATTCGATTAAAGATCAAATCACTGATAAAACTATTCTTGTTACAGGAGCAGGTGGATCGATTGGTTCTGAAATATGTCGACAAGTGATTGAATTTAATCCGCGCAGATTAATTTTAGTAGGGCATGGAGAAAATTCCATTTATCTTATTGACCGGGAACTAAGAAATAAATTTAAGTTAAGTACAACGGAAATTGTTCCTGTTATTGCGGATGTTCAAGATCGTGACAAAATTTTTGAAATTATGACTACTTATCGTCCTGATATCGTCTATCATGCTGCGGCCCATAAACATGTACCGTTGATGGAATATAATCCAAGAGAAGCTGTAAAAAATAATATTTTCGGATCAAAAAATGTTGCAGAAGCAGCTAAATCAGCACAAGTGAAAAATTTTGTAATGGTATCTACTGACAAAGCGAATAATCCTCCTAATGTCATGGGTGCCACTAAACGAATTGCTGAGATGATTGTTACAGGATTAAATGAAGATGGCTGTACAAAATTCTCTGCTGTGCGATTCGGTAATGTGTTGGGATCTCGTGGTAGTGTCATTCCGGTCTTTAGAGAACAAATTGCCAAAGGCGGGCCAATCACGGTGACGGATTTCCGCATGACCAGATACTTTATGACGATACCAGAAGCTAGTCGATTGGTTATTCAATCAGGCGCATTGGCAAAAGGGGGCGAAATCTTTATTTTAGATATGAGCGAACCTGTCAAGATTGTCGATCTAGCCAAAAATATGATTCGTTTAAGCGGCTATAGTGAAGATGAAATTGAAATCGTTGAAACGGGCATACGCCCAGGCGAAAAGTTATATGAAGAGTTACTTCTGGACAAAGAGCGCAATGATGAGGCAGTATTTGAGAAAATTTTTGTTGGAAATATCAAAGGTTATGCCATCAATGAAGTAATGGAAGTTGTTGAAAATTTACCTAGAGATGAAAAACAATTAGCAAAAGCAGTTGTTTCATTTGCTAATGCTTCAAATAAATAGGAGTGTATATGGATGTATAAAGAAGGTTTGAAACGGGTAATCGATTTTTTTATGGCCTTAGCAGGGGTAATCATACTTTCACCTGTATTTTTGATAATTTGCTTGGCTATTAAACTTGATTCAAGAGGACCAATTATCTTTAAGCAAAAGCGAGTAGGTAAATATAAATCACACTTTTATATTTACAAATTCAGAACAATGAAAGTTGAAACACCAAAAGAAATGCCGACACATTTATTAGAAGATCCTGATTTCTTTATTACAAAAGTTGGTAAAATTTTGAGAAAAACAAGTTTGGATGAATTACCACAACTATGTAATATACTTAAAGGTGACATGTCAGTAATTGGACCACGTCCTGCACTGTGGAACCAATATGATTTGATTGAGGAAAGAGATAAATATAAGGCAAATGATATACGTCCAGGACTATCTGGCTTGGCCCAAATTAGTGGACGTGATGAATTAGCAATTGAATCAAAAGCTAAATTAGATGGGATTTATACAAATAATCTAACTTTATTAATGGATATAAAATGCTTTATAGGGACAATCATATCTGTATTTAAGAGTGATGGCGTTGTTGAAGGAAGCAGAAATCCTTCTAAGAAGGAGGGCAATTTGTGAGAAGAATATTGATTACTGGCGAAAACAGTTATATTGGTACCTCGTTGGTAAAATGGATGTCTGATTTCAAAGATGAATATCAGTTTGATACAATTAGTGTCAAAGGTAATTCATGGAGGTCTTTAGATTTTTCAGAATTTGATGCAATAATTCATTTGGCTGCGATAGTTCATGTAAAAGAAAAGAATGATGATTTATATTTTAAAGTGAATAGAGACTTAGCAGTTGAGATTGCAAACAAAGCTAGAGAATACAGAGTCGAACAATTTATTTTTCTTAGTACGATGTCAGTATTTGGAATGGAGAAAGGCAAAGTGTCCTCCAAAACCAATATAAATCCTAAGACTGCCTATGGTAAATCAAAATATGAGGCGGAAAATGAAATTTTAAAATTAGAAAATGAACATTTCAAGGTAGCGATACTACGCCCCCCTATGATTTATGGGCCAAATTCAGTAGGAAATTATAGTAAATTATCTAAACTTGCAAAAAGACTTCCAATTTTCCCAAAAATAAATAATAAAAGAAGTATGTTATATATCAATAATTTATGCTGTTTTATCAAGTTGATTTTGGATTACCAACTTCATGGAACATTCCATCCGCAAAATAGATATTTGGTAAATACCTCTGACTTAGTAAAGGAAATCAGATTATCAAATGGTAAAAAAGTTGTGATGGTGCATGGCATGGATATGTTAATTAAGTGGTCTTCCAACCTTTTTAGTATACTTAATAAAATATTTGGTGATCTCTATTATGATAAGTCAACTTTAGGTTATCCTGATACGGAGTATAATGGGATTAGATTTGACTATCAAGAACGAAATTTTGCTAAAAGTATTGAGGAGAGTGAGAAATGAAGAGAGACATATTGTTTATGTGTCAATTTTTTTACCCAGAGTATGTTTCTTCTGCGCTCTTACCATATCAAACAGCGTTGGGTTTGAGAAAAAAAAAAATGACTGTTGATGTTCTCTGTGGATTTCCTAAAGAATATGTAAATCAAGGAGAAGAAGTAGCTAAAAAAGAGATATTTAATGGAATAAATATCATTAGGAAAAAATACATACAGTTAGGTAGAAAAAATTTTTTTAGTCGGTTAATCAATTATTTTTCTTTTACCTTTGTGATGATGATGAATCTGTACAAATGTAGAAGCTATAAAGTTATTGTCGTATATTCAAATCCTCCTATTTTACCAATTGTTTCTATAGTTGCAAAGATTATATTTGATTGTAAAATAGTATTCATTGCATATGATCTTTATCCTGAAATTGCTGAGAAAACAAAAACAATAAGTAAAAATAGTTCGATATCGAAAATCATGCAAATTATAAATAAACAATTATTTAGACGAGTTGACAAAGTTGTAGCTCTATCAAATGAGATGAAGAAATTTATTGTTTCCGAAAGACAGATCTCTGAAAATAAAGTAGAAGTTATTGCAAATTGGGCAACAGAAGACGAACATATATGCAGTAGTCTTTCACATGAATTTAATCAAATAAGGAAAGAATATGATTTAATTGTTTCTTATTTTGGAAACATGGGAACAGCTCAGGACATAGATACAATTTTACAAACAATTGCAAATAAAAAAATTCCCAAAGATAGAATAGCTTTTCTTTTTGCTGGACATGGTAATAAAAGAGGTCAAATTAGAAATGTGATAGAAAAAAACAGTCTATCTAATTGTTATTTATTTGAATATTCTAGATGTGTATAAGAGACAGAGATAGAATAGCTTTTCTTTTTGCTGGACATGGTAATAAAAGAGGTCAAATTAGAAATGTGATAGAAAAAAACAGTCTATCTAATTGTTATTTATTTGAATATTTAAGAGAAAATGAATTCAATAATGCATTATCGATTACAGATTATTTTATTGTTTCTCTTGAAAGTGACTTATCAGGATTAGCCGTACCAAGCAAGACTTATAGTTATTATCAGGCAGGAAAGCCGGTAATTGCTATTATGAATAGAGAATCTGATATCTACAAAGAAATCTCTGATAACTACGCAGGGCTCTCTGTTGAAAACGGTGAATCTGAGAAAATTGTTGAACATCTTTTAGAAGTTTTGAATGAACCTAAAAAATTAGAGACTATGAGCTATAATATGAAGGAGAAAATTAAACCAATATATACAAGAAGTAATCAAATTGAAAAGTATCGGAAGATGCTTTCTAATCTATTGGAGGATTAAACATGTTTGAAAACAAAACTTTACTGATAACAGGTGGAACGGGTTCTTTTGGAAATGCTGTAATGAATAGATTTCTTGATTCTAATATTAAAGAAATACGAATTTTTTCACGTGATGAAAAAAAACAAGATGATATGCGAAAGAAATACAACAATGATAAGTTGAAGTTTTACATTGGAGACGTTAGAGATATTAACAGTGTGAAGAATGCCATGTATGGGGTTGATTACATTTTCCATGCTGCAGCTTTAAAGCAAGTTCCTTCATGTGAGTTCTTTCCAATGGAAGCTGTTAAAACAAATGTTCTAGGAACTGATAATGTGGTTACCGCTGCAGTTGAGATGGGTGTGAAGAAGGTGATTTGTCTTTCAACTGACAAAGCTGCATACCCTATTAACGCAATGGGTATTTCAAAAGCGATGATGGAAAAAGTTTTTGTTGCGAAGGCAAAAACAGTTTCCGATGAAAATACCATGATTTGTGGAACTAGATACGGTAATGTGATGGCTTCAAGAGGATCAGTCATTCCGTTATTTATCGAACAAATCAAGACAGGCAAACCATTAACAGTTACTGATCCAGGAATGACAAGATTTTTAATGAGTCTAGAAGAAGCTGTAGAACTAGTTATATTTGCTTTTCAAAATGCTAAAGCAGGAGATATTATGGTTCAAAAATCACCCGCTTCTACAGTAGGTGATTTAGCCCAAGCAGTGAAGGAACTGTTCGATGCCAAAAATGAAATTCATGTTATTGGCACTAGACATGGTGAGAAAAGATATGAAACACTATTAACAAAAGAAGAGTATCATGTTGCTAAGGATATGGGTGATTTTTATCGTGTACCGGCTGATACACGCGACTTGAACTATGATAAATATTTTGTTGAAGGTAGTGAACAATTAACAAAAGAAGGCGAGTATAACTCTGATAACACGCAAAGATTATCAGTTGAACAAATTAAAGAAAAGCTTTTAGCCCTAGACTATGTTCAAGAAGAATTGGAAGTGTGGAATCGAAAATGAATATTCTAGTGACCGGCGCTAATGGATTTGTTGGGAAAAACTTAATATCAGAATTAAAAAATCAAGGATATGAAGATATTTTGGAATATGATATTGATACACCAAAATATATGTTGGATGAATATTGTTTAAAAGCTGATTTTGTCTTCCATCTAGCAGGCGTGAATCGCCCAAAAGATGAAAAAGATTTCATGAAAGGAAATTATGGCTTTACATCTGAGCTGTTATCTAAGCTAAAAGAGTATAATAATACTTGTCCAGTCATGATCTCTTCATCAATCCAAGCAGCATTAGATAATTCATATGGCAAAAGTAAACAAGCCGGTGAAGAACTTCTTTTTGAGTATCAAAAAGAGACAGGTGCGAAAGTCTATATTTATCGCTTTTCAAATTTATATGGAAAATGGTCAAGACCCAATTATAATACAGTTGTAGCTACGTTCTGTTATAAAGTAGCAAGAAATGAAGAAATAACTGTAAATGATGAAAATGCACAGATTGAATTATGCTATATAGATGATGTTGTAAATGAATTAATCCAATGTTTAATTGGAAAACCAACAAAAAGTGATCAATTTTGTATTGTAAATCAGATCGATAAAATTACTGTAGGAGCATTGCGAGATCTTATTGTTTCTTTTAAAGAGAGCAGAACTAAACTTGATATTCCAAATTTGAAAAATCGTTTAGAAAAAAATTTGTATAGTACTTATTTAAGCTTTTTACCTGAAGATAATTTTTCGTACCCATTGAAAATGAATATTGATGACAGGGGTTCTTTTACAGAATTTATACGCACAGAAGATCGCGGGCAAGTTTCTGTAAATATTTCAAAGCCTGGAATAACGAAAGGTAATCATTGGCATCATACAAAAAACGAAAAGTTTCTTGTTGTTAGTGGCAAAGGTATCATCCGTTTTAGAAATATCTACACAGAGGAAGTACTAGAGTACTTTGTTTCTGGAGAGAAACTTGAAGTCGTAGATATACCGGTAGGATATACGCATAATATTGAAAATTTAGGGAAAAGTGATATGGTTACAATTATGTGGGTCAATGAATTGTTTGATCCTCAAAATCCTGACACATTTTATTTGGAGGTATAAATTTTGAAAAAATTAAAAGTTATGACAGTGGTAGGTACGCGACCGGAAATCATTCGATTATCCGCTGTTATTAATCGTTTAGAGGGTTCTGAAGCGATTGACCATGTACTTGTACATACTGGTCAAAACTATGATTATGAACTCAATGAAGTCTTCTTTGAGGACTTTAAATTAAAGAAACCTGATTATTTCCTAAACGCAGCAACAGGAACTGCGATAGAAACTGTGGGGAATATTTTAATTAAGATTGATCCTATATTGGAAGAAGTAAAACCTGATGCATTTTTAGTGTTAGGGGATACGAACAGTTGTCTGTGTGCAATTGCTGCCAAAAGAAGACATATTCCGATTTTTCATATGGAAGCGGGAAATCGATGCTTTGATCAACGCGTGCCTGAGGAAACAAATCGTAAAATTGTGGATCACACTGCGGACATTAATTTAACTTATAGTGATATTGCTCGGGAGTATCTTTTAAGAGAAGGACTTCCGGCTGATCGTATTATTAAGACTGGCAGTCCAATGTTTGAAGTTTTAAATTCTAGAATGGTAGACATTGAAAAATCGACCATTATTGATGAACTTAGTTTAAGCGCCGGTAAATATTTCTTAGTATCAGCCCATCGGGAAGAAAATATTAGCTCTGAACTGAGATTTATGAATCTTGTAGATAGCTTGAATACAGTCGCAGAAACTTACGACTTGCCAATTATTATTAGCACCCATCCTCGGACAATGAAGATGATTGAAGAAAAAGGAATAGAGTTCAATAGTTTAATCAAAACCATGAAACCAATGGGTTTTAACGATTATAACAAATTACAAATGAAAGCCAAAGCTGTATTAAGTGATAGCGGAACAATTAGTGAAGAATCATCTATTCTTAATTTTAGAGCATTAAACATTCGTGAAGCCCATGAACGTCCTGAGGCGATTGAAGAAGCTAGCGTGATGATGGTCGGATTGGAAAAGATGAGAATTCTTCAAGGTTTAGAAGTTTTAGAAACTCAAGAAAAAAATACCTTGAGAAAAGTTTATGATTATTCAATGCCTAATGTTTCTGAAAAAGTTTTGAGAATTATTTTGAGTTATACGGATTATGTGAATCGCGTGGTGTGGGATAAATGAGTGACGTATTAATCGTTTCAATGAATAATATATATTTGACTCCTTATATATCAAATTACTTGAATATTTGTCAAAATAAGCGACTTGAAGTGGACATTATTTATTGGAATCGCCATTCGATTAAGGAAAAAAGTTGTTATGGGAACATGAAACCATTTGATTATACGATGGAAGAAAAAACAAGTAAGATAATAAAGTTATTAGGATATTATAAGTTTAGTAGATTTGTGAATAAAGAATTAAAAAAAAACAAGTATAAAAAAGTGATATTTTTACAGACTATTGGTGCAATTTTACAGACATTTCTTCTTAGGAGCTTATATAATCATCAATATTTAGTAGATATCAGAGATTATACGTATGAAAGAAACGTATTATTCTTTGAAATTGAAAAGGTATTGTTAAGTAATAGTGGTTTAAATGTAATATCCTCCAATGCATATAAGTCATTTTTACCAAATAAAATTGATTATACGGTAACTCATAATTTTAATGATGTGGATTTTTCCAGAATTATAACTCAAAACAGAAATAACACAATAAGAATCTCGTATATTGGGTTAGTTAGATTTGATGAGACTATTATAAATTTAATAGATAGTTTGAAGAATGACGAGAGATTTGAATTTTATATAATTGGTAAAGGTGCAGAACGCTTCAAGAGTTACGTAGAAAGGTTTTCTATAAATAACGTTTTTTTAATCTCTCAATTTCAACCAGAAGATTCGGCTAATTTCTTCTATAATACGGATATCATTTTTAATCTTTATGGGTATGGTACACCACTATTAGACTATGCGTTGTCTAATAAATTATATTATGGTGCAATATTTTCTAAACCGGTGTTAGTTTTTGAAGGAACAAGCATGTCAGAGTTGACTTATCAATATAGTTTCGGAATTCAAGTACCACAGAAATTATTTGAATTGGATGTAAACAAGTTGGCTGATTTTATCTATGAAAAATATGAACAAATTAACACTGAGTTTTTAAAGAGAGGTACTTCTGAGTTTTTAAAGAGAGTAAGAGTAGACAATACAATATATAATGAAAAAGTGTCAGAGTTTATAG
>NZ_NGKU01000001.1:983812-984876 GCF_002140915.1 Candidatus Enterococcus testudinis
AAGATGTCGGTTTATCTAATACTATTTATTACTCCATGTTTTTTGTCTACACTAACCTAATAAGAGCTACATTTTTTGAAATGTTTAGATCTTTTTTTATTCTTATTGTTATAACGATAGTAGTATATAAGCTTACAAAAACGAAAGGTGAACTTATAGTATGAGAAGTAAATATTTGTTGGTTACTCCCTCTTTAAATGGTGGTGGAGCTGAAAAGATTCTTTTGTTTGTTGCCAATGCATTGGCGGTGAATAATGAAGTTACAGTTATTAGCTATCTTTCAGGAGATGTAGCAAATTTAGATAGTTCTATATCTTTAAATATATTAGATAATAAATATCAAGATAGAAAAATACTTGGGAAGCTGCTTCGGATGTGGCAAATAAGAAAGTATATACGAAATCAAAATGTCAATTGTGTAATCGGCTTCGGTCCAGAGTTCGCAATTATTTGTGTTTTATCGGCGTTATTTACGAAGACAAAAGTACTTACTTCAGAGAGGCGTTCTCCAGAAGATTTAAGTATTTATTGGAGATTTATAGCAAAAATTGCATATAGTTTGTCCGATGGTGTTGTATTCCAACTTGATCAGGTTAGAGACTATTTTAACTTGAGAAAGGATAAGGTTGCTGTCATTCCTAACCCGTACTTCCAACAAAAAATTGATGAGAGTGAAGTATTAAGGTTTGAAAAGAGAAATAAGATAATAATTTCTGCCGCAGCACGACTGAATGAACTAGAGAAGGGAATAGATGTTTTATGTGATGCTTTTCTTAACTTAACAAATCTATTCCCGGATTATCAACTTCATATTTATGGAGAAGATAGAAACGATGAGTTAAAAATAAGATATCAGCAGTTTTCAAAAAAAATTTATTTTTTTGAAAGAGACCCAGATATTGTTTTAAAAATAAATAGATGTGTATAAGAGACAGATATATTACTTGAAGCTATGGGCGCAGGTAATGTAACGGTCTCTTCAGACTGTCCACCTGTCTCTTATACACATCTAGATGTGTATAAGAGACAGCCCAGATATTGTTTTAAAAATAAATAAAGCCGCA
>NZ_NGKU01000001.1:984976-987706 GCF_002140915.1 Candidatus Enterococcus testudinis
TATCGGCGTTATTTACGAAGACAAAAGTACTTACTTCAGAGAGGCGTTCTCCAGAAGATTTAAGTATTTATTGGAGATTTATAGCAAAAATTGCATATAGTTTGTCCGATGGTGTTGTATTCCAACTTGATCAGGTTAGAGACTATTTTAACTTGAGAAAGGATAAGGTTGCTGTCATTCCTAACCCGTACTTCCAACAAAAAATTGATGAGAGTGAAGTATTAAGGTTTGAAAAGAGAAATAAGATAATAATTTCTGCCGCAGCACGACTGAATGAACTAGAGAAGGGAATAGATGTTTTATGTGATGCTTTTCTTAACTTAACAAATCTATTCCCGGATTATCAACTTCATATTTATGGAGAAGATAGAAACGATGAGTTAAAAATAAGATATCAGCAGTTTTCAAAAAAAATTTATTTTTTTGAAAGAGACCCAGATATTGTTTTAAAAATAAATAAAGCCGCAGTTTTCGTCTTGCCCTCCAGAGTTGAAGGTATTCCTAATATATTACTTGAAGCTATGGGCGCAGGTAATGTAACGGTCTCTTCAGACTGTCCACCGGGTGGACCTCGACTGTTAACAAGTAATGGTCAATGGGGGGCATTATTCGAGAATGGCAATTCAGAAAGTCTTCGAGAAAGGCTTACATTAGTTCTCTCTGACCCGGAGATATGTAATCAGCTGATAACATATTCGCAATTGGTGAAGGGAAGGTTTGATAAAGCGAAAATTGAAAAAGAATGGGTCGATTTTTGTGAATATATTTGTGGGAAGTAGGAAGCTTAGATGTCGATTAGTGCAAAAAAAGGATTAACGGTAACTTCAATTTCGACGATAATATCATTCATAATTCAAACGTTAACGACAATAATATTGGCAAGGATTTTTACACCAAATCAATTTGGTGAGATGGCTGCAGTAGCAATTGTTACTAGTTATGCGGATATAATTTGGCAACTTGGATTAGGGCCAGCGATTATTCAAAAGTCAAATATATCAAAAAAAGATTTAAGTACAGCAAATGGAATTTCAATATTCTTAGGCTTAATTTCTTTTATTGGAGTGCTACTACTAGCTAATCCTATCTCTTCGATTGTAGGATTAGAAAATGAAAAAGTACTTATGGTCACCTCCGTTTCTTTTCTTATAAACAGTATTTCTGTAGTGCCTAATTCCCTGCTTCAAAAAGAACTTGAGTTTACTAAAATTGCAACTAAGGAAATCTTAGGGAATTTTTGTTATTTAATATTTTCTGTTTTTTTTGGTTTGAATGGATACGGCATATGGGCGTTGGTCTTTGCGAACATATTAAGATACTTAGTTTCTTTAATGCTGGTCTTATTTTTTACAAAAGATGTATTTCAAATATCAAATTTAAAAATTTTTATTGGCAATCTCCGTCAAATGGCTCGTTTCGGCTTTGGATACTCAATTTCAAGATTTCTTAATGTAACAACGGGTCAGATAGACTATCTCGTTGTATCTAAGACGATGGGGACAACTTCTTTAGGAATATATAGTAGGGCGTTTCAACTTATGACAATACCAGCCAATTTAATTGGACAGGTTGTTGATTTAGTTTATTTTCCCGTAATGTCCAAGATTCAAAATAATAATCAGGAACTTGCTAGAATTCTGCGTTCATTTACAAATATAATGAGTATACTATACTTTCCTGTAGCAATGACATTGTTCATTTTTTCAGATACATTTGTATACATTATTTTGGGGGGGAATTGGGGTGCCGTTTCAGACCCGCTTAGAATACTAGGGTTATCACTCTTTTTTAGGGTAGGTTACAAAATAACGGATCCGATATATCGATCTAAGGGTGCTGTTTATAAAAGAGCTTCTTTGCATTTAGTACAGGCAATAGTTACTGGATTGCTGGCTTACCTTGGCTATATATATGGTGGTATAAATGGTGTTTCAATCGGGGTTTCGCTCTCTCTATTTTTAAACTATTTTCTTAATCTCTACGGTGTATCTAAGTTATTAGGTATTCATATGATAAAAAGTGGAGTTCAAGTGTTGACAACAATGTTCATCTCATACGTATTTATTTTTCCGTTAGAATTTGTTAAAGGTTTGTTAGAGAAATCTAACATAAACGATATTATAGCATTTATATTATTGATTGCTTGTTGGGCAATTGCAATGGTTATCATATTTATTATATATAAAATAATATATATGCCTACAAAAGGCTTTAAAGAGATTTTAAAGAATATTAGAAAGAGTGATTAGTTTGAAAAAAGTACTTTTATGTGGTGCAACACACGGATCTAATTTTGGAGATACAATTTTTGCGTATATGTTTTATAGCTATTTAAATCAAACATTTCCTAATGTAGAATTTAGATTTACTGAAATGTCAGATCATTCTAAACTTTACGTTAGCAATAAAGTTGCTGATAAAGAGTTTATTAGTCAGGCATCATCATTAGTTTACATATCTGGGGGATACTTTGGTGAATCTCATGATGAAGGCTTCAGAGGTAGTGTAAAAAGATATATGAAATATTTTAATTTTGGAAGAAAATTTGTTAAAAAAAATAAAAATATTATAATTTCTGGAGTTGGGGCGGGTCCAATTAATCGAGGATTTAATAGAAAATTAGCAGTTAAAATATTTAATCATGCCAAAATTATTAATGTTAGGGATGAGACTTCTAGAAAGTATATGATGTCTTATGGTGTAAAAAATATAATTAATGAAACTTCAGAT
>NZ_NGKU01000001.1:988519-993848 GCF_002140915.1 Candidatus Enterococcus testudinis
TTATTATATCTAATGATGTAGAAGGAAATACAGATTTATTAAGAAGAGCAAAGGAAGTATTTAGAAATTTTGATTGTCGAGTATTTGATTATTCGAATCCTTTTGAGTTTATTAATCTTATATCAAGAGTAGATAGTATTGTAACTCCGAAGTTACATGTTGGAATTTTTGGGGCCACATACGGAAAGCCAATTATTTCTTTCCCGCTGCATCCTGAAAAGACACTAAGATACTATTCGCAAATTGGATATCCTGAAGTTTCTAAATCACTTTTCGAAGTAACCGAAAGCGATATTAAGATAATGATTGATCGTTACTTATGGAGACCAGTAGAATTATCTGAAGAAATCTTACAGCTAGCTGATAAGAATTTTCGAATATTCGACCAGATTACGTTTTAAATATTTATAAAGTAATAGGCTGTTATTGCAGTAAAATAACTAGTGTAATCAGATTGCTGTATCAAGGTATAATTATTTTTGTTATGGATGTGATAGTTGGAATTATGAGCTATTTAAATTTAGAATGGTAACTCAAAAGAATCTATAAAAAAACCGCATCATTAACTAGAGCTAGCTATAGCTTGCTTTATGAGTGAATGAGCTCAGTTGTACAAAAGAATTGCACGACAAAACTAACCCTCGACTATCCAATCTAATCTTTTTTTCGGATGCTAGAGTGTGCCATTCGCCTATTCTGTTAAGGGCAATCCGATAACATAAATGGTCAGGTTGCTTGTTTATCGATTTTGAACTGATCGGACATTTGTAAGAGTTTGACGCATCTCTGATGCATATCATAACAATGTTCATTAAACTGACTGGAGTTCTTTTCTTATGAAGCTTCGAATGTAATCGCGAAATTTTGAAGAAAGTTGTGAATAGCGTGACATTAGCTATCGGACCTGCCTCTGAATTGAAACTATCTAGTGACTTGTAATTAGTTTTAAAAGCACGATTCAAGCATTAGATAATCTGGAGTGTTTTCAAGGTCAGACAGTGTCAGCTCAAAGCTTGATAAATATAATGCATTTTGAAAAGTGACTTTTGTATGTATTACATTCTCTCTTTGAAAGGGCTTCTAGGAGCTTTTGATAATTTGAGCATTTCTTGCGCTTATACTGGTGAATAGTAATTCGTTTACGTTGTATGATTTTAGCCTTTCATCACAATATGGGCACTTCAGTGTGATTTTTTATGATTGATTAGGGTAGAGCAAACCTTGTATTAATACATGCATCATGACTGGACCCGTTATTGAGGTTTAGATACTCCGAAGGAACTTGGCAACGCGGACAACAATCAGTTGGCTTGATTGTTCTATAATTTTGTCGACATTATACTGTTTTAAAAAGTGTGGACTGTTTCAGCTTCCTGCTCTTTAATAAGTTCTTTGTTGTCCAGTTTTTCGGTTTCAACTATTTTTTGGAAGTTCATCAACAGTCAATCTTTTATTATTAATATCAGATATATCATCGGGCTTAGGCACTATAGAACAGGTAAGAATAGAAGATGATTGATACACGAGGGCAATAATAATTTATTGTTGGAAAAGTATAGTTTCATTTTAAGTTAAATCAGAATATAATTAAGTCGACATTTGTCTCTTCCTATCACAGTTTGTGGGAGTTTTTCTAGTCAACTTCATTATATCAAACTGAGGGGGTATAAGTGTCTATTTGTACCTAAAATTTTATTTATCAAGTATTGTAAGAACTTTTTTAACAGGTTATTTTGGTAAATTCTGAATTAAGTTTAGAATCATGGGAGGACAATTATGATAAAAATTATGACAATTTTTGGGACTCGTCCTGAAGCAATCAAGATGGCACCATTAATAAGATGTATTGAAAAGGATCAACGGTTTAAAAGTATAGTAACAATTACTGCTCAGCATAGACAGATGCTTGATCAAGTGTTGACGTTCTTTGGTATCAAGCCCGACTATGATCTGAATATCATGAAAGATGGACAGACACTCATGGATATTACTAGTAGAGTACTTAAAGAGTTAAATTTCGCTATTGAAGAATCAAAACCAGATATAATACTGGTCCATGGAGATACTTCTACTACTTTTGCTGCATCTTTGGCAGGATATTATCATCAGATTAAGATCGGTCATGTAGAGGCAGGACTGAGAACTTGGAATAAATATTCACCGTTTCCAGAAGAAATGAACCGACAACTAACTGATGTTTTATCAGACCTTTATTTTGCTCCAACTGAACAAAGTAAAGAAAATTTAATTAAGGAAAATCATCCTGAGGAGAAGATATATATTACAGGTAATACAGCTATTGATGCTATGAAATACACAGTCGATAATGAGTATTCAAGTCCACTCTTAGAGGAATTGAGAGATAAGAAAATAATACTGGTGACCATGCATCGCAGAGAAAATATTGGCAAACCAATGGAAAACGTTTTTCGTGCGATAAATAAACTAGTCGAGGAGTATGATGATATATCGATATTATTTCCTATGCATAAAAATCCTGAGGTTAGAAAACTCGTCAAAAAGACTTTGATAAATTCAGAACAAGTTAAGTTAATTGAACCTCTAAATGTTGTTGATTTTCATAACCTAGCTAGTCGAAGTTATTTAATTCTTTCGGATTCTGGTGGGGTTCAGGAAGAAGCCCCTTCTCTAGGTATCCCCGTCTTAGTTCTTAGGGATACAACGGAACGTCCTGAGGGTGTTAAAGCTGGAACGCTCAAACTCATAGGTACAAGAGAATCAGATGTGTATAATCAGGTTAGTAAATTAATTAATAATCGAAAACAATACGAAATTATGGCAAGTTCATCTAATCCATATGGAGATGGAAGAGCATCTGAGAAAATACTTGAAGCGATAGCCCAAGAGTTTGCATAGTGGTTTTTAAAGCCTGTGGATTTGAGTGTGTAAGATTCCCGTAATGATTGGAGAGAGAATATGATGAAAATATTGATTACTGGTGGGGCAGGTTTTATCGGCTATCATCTCACAAAAAAAATTATTGATAAAGAAAAAAGCGATGTTCAAATTATTGGTATTGATAATTTAAATAGTTATTATGACGTCAAACTAAAGCAAGATAGGTTAAAACTATTAGAAAGATTTGAGAATTACCAATTCATCAAAATGGATATTACGGATAAGAATAGTTTGGATAATCTTTTCAAAAATGAAAAATTCAATATAGTAATTAATTTAGCAGCGCAGGCAGGTGTGAGATATTCTATTACGAACCCATATGCATACTTAGATTCTAATCTATTAGGCTTTTTGAATGTACTGGAGGCTTGCAGAAATTTTCCTGTTGATCATTTATTGTATGCGTCATCCAGTTCAGTTTATGGGGGGAACTCAAAAATCCCTTATTCTACAGAGGATAATGTTGACCATCCGGTTAGTTTGTATGCAGCAACTAAAAAGTCAAATGAGTTGATGGCTCACTCGTATAGTAATCTCTATAATATCCCTACAACTGGTTTACGTTTTTTTACTGTCGTTGGTCCATACGGTAGACCAGATATGGCTTATTTTTCGTTTACAGAAGACATTTTTAATGGCAGAGATATAAAAATTTTTAATCATGGAAACATGAAAAGAGATTTTACTTATGTTGATGATGTTGTAACTGCAATCAGCAGGTTAATTAATAATCCACCAACTACTGATAATGCGTGGAATGAGCTAGATGGTAAAATTAGTGAAAGCTGGGCACCTTATAAGATATATAATATTGGAAATAATACCCCAGAAACTTTAATGAGGTTTGTAGAATTATTGGAAAAACACATAGGAATTGAAGCGAATAAAATATTTATGGATATGCAATTGGGTGATGTTATGAAAACTTATGCAGATATTAGTGATCTTGAAGAAAAGTTAAATTTTAAACCTGAAACATCATTAGATGAATCTTTAAGACTCTTTGTGAAATGGTATAAAGATTATTATAAATATTAAAAAAGGAGCTATAAGAATGAAGATAGCCGTAATAGGACTGGGTTATGTTGGCTTAGCCAATGCACTTTTATTGAGTCAGAAATATGATGTAAAAGCATATGATATCATTCCTGAAAAAATAGAAAAGCTGAGAGAGAAACATTCTCCTCTCGAAGATAAAGAAGTTCAAAGTTTCTTAAATAGAAATGATTTAAGTATAGAATTTACTTCAGATTTTAAATTTACAATTGAGTTTTCTGATTATATAATAGTGGCGACACCTACTGATTATGATGAAGAAAAAAATTATTTTAATACATCCAGTGTCGAAGATGTGATTGAAAAAGTATTATTAATACGTCCGGATGCAACTTTTATTATTAAGTCCACTATCCCAGTTGGATATACAGACGAATTAAAAAAACGTTTTAGTACCAATAATATTATATTCTCCCCAGAATTCTTAAGGGAAGGAAAAGCTTTGTATGATAATTTACATCCCTCAAGAATTGTTGTTGGTGAAATTTCAAATAGGGGAAATGAGATTGCTTCAATATTTATGGATAGTGCGGTTGATGAGAATATTTCAGTATTGCTAACTAACTCGACTGAAGCGGAAGCCATTAAACTTTTCTCAAATACTTATCTTGCTTTAAGAGTTGCTTATTTTAACGAACTTGATACTTATGCTGAATCTCGAGGTTTAAATGCTAAGCAAATAATTGATGGGGTGGGGCTAGATCCTCGTATTGGAACCCATTACAATAATCCATCCTTTGGATATGGTGGATACTGCTTACCAAAAGATACGAAGCAACTTAGAGCAAATTACAAGGATGTACCTAGCAATATCATTGGTGCAATTGTTGATTCCAACACGACAAGAAAAGATTTTATAGCTGACCAAATTATTGCAATGAAACCAAAAATAGTTGGGGTTTATAGGTTAACTATGAAATCAAACTCAGATAATTTTAGATATTCTTCTATACAAGGTGTTATGAAAAGAATTAAAGCTAAAGGTATCGAAGTGGTCGTATATGAACCCACATTAGATTTTACAGAATTTTATCACTCGAAAGTTATTAAGAATTTTTCAGAATTTAAAGAAGTATCTGATGTGATTATCACAAACCGTATGGATAATGAATTATTTGATGTTCAAGAAAAAGTATACTCTAGAGACTTATTTGGTCGAGATTAGCAAGGTGTATATAGTATTTTCTTGCAACTAAGTGCTATTCAAACAAGCGAATTATCTTCTATTACAGTGTTAATTATATGAGACTTGAGCTCTGTAAGCTAGAATAAATTCAACCAATAGTAGAGATATTATTTTTAATACCAATTATCGGTATATCAGTTGCGTTGGTTGAACTTAAAAATATATATG
>NZ_NGKU01000001.1:993948-996599 GCF_002140915.1 Candidatus Enterococcus testudinis
GTTGGTTGAACTTAAAAATATATATGTATACAAAGTATATAAAGATGACGTTAATAATTGACCATATCTGTAAAGAAATTTAATGTCTTCGGAATTTCCCTTTTTGTGATATTAAAATAATGGTTCTATAAGTAAGGTAAATTTGTCATAGGACGATAACTAAGCACAAATAGCGGCTTTTTGTCAATAAGGACTGATGGGAAAAAGCTCTTCGACATTTAGTGTTGGCGGAAATAAATTCAACTGAAAAAGGCTCTTTGACATTTAGTGTTGGTGCAGATAAATTCAACTGAAAAACGAAGACTGGTCCAGTTAAACATATTGTTTAGCTGGATCTTATTTTTGCTGTAAAAAATAGTTCTTGCCTAATATGAAGCGACCCCTTCTGGCTTCATGGATGCAGAAATTTCGCGAAAATGGTGTTGACGGACTCTCTAAACAGAAAGGAAATCCATCTACCTTGACTAAAAAATCAGAAATGAAAAAGAATGTTCCTGCTAACCTTTCGGCTGAGGAAACTGACCGAATCAAAGAATTAGAAAAGCAAGTACGTTCTCTTCAAATTGAGAATGCCTTTTTAAAAGAAGTGAGGAAGTTGCGAAAACAGGAAGCCCAACGAAAACGCAAGAATCAATCGCAAGAATCATCGCAAGCCTCCGAGGATCATTCAAATTAGTTGAGCTTCTTGAAACGTTGAAATTCCCTAAAGCAACCTACATGTACTGGCAAAAACGGTTTGACCGCTTAAATCCAGACAAAGAAGTCGAAGATGCAATGTTAAAGATTCGAAAAGAACATAAAGATTATGGATGTCTGCGAATGAGAGAAGAATTGAAAAAACACGGATTCTGCATCAATAAAAAGAAAATACAACGATTGATCAAAAAATTAGGCATTGAAGTGAAATCATATATGCGTAAGTCCAGACGCTATAATTCTTATCACGGAAAAGTTGGAACAGTCGGTAAAAACCGAATTCACCGTTGATTTTATACAAACATCTGCCATCAAAAAGTTACCACTGATACAACTGAATTCAAATATTTTGAAACAGATTCAAATGGTGTTATTCGCCAGAAGAAACTTTATTTAGATCCGTTTATGGATATGTATAACAATGAAATCCTTTCTTATCGAGTGTCAGAAAAACCCAATGCAGTAGCCGTAATGGACAGTCTAGAAGAAGCCATTCAGGTCACTAAAGATTGCCCTTTTCGAAGAACATTCCATTCAGATCAAGGTTGGGCCTATCAAATGAAAGCCTACGGAAACAAATTGAAGGAACACAGAATATTTCAAAGTATGTCCCGTAAGGGAAATTGCCTAGATAATTTCCCCATGGAAAACTTTTTTGGACTTCTGAAACAAGAAATATTCCATGGAGAAATTTATCTAAGTTTCAACGAATTGAAAATAAAAATAGACAAATATATCGATTATTACAATAATAAACGTATCAAACAGAAACTGAACTGGTTGAGCCCTGTTCAATTTCGAGAAGCTGCTCAAAGAGCAGTCTAATAGTTGTTTCTTCAGTACAAAAAAGGAGTGGATTTCTCCACTCCTTAAAAGTCTAACTTTTAGGGGTCACTACAGCCTTCGGCTTCAGCTAAGCTTTTTCTGTTAGTTTGAGGCGCATAGAATTTTTCAACACGTCATCTTTTTGATCTTGCGTTAACTTTACCGCACTTTTCCGAAGTTTTCTAGCCCCGGGTGCTAGTTCTTCACACCATTGCTGTAAAGACTCTCGATTAGGGTAACCAAGCAGCCGAATCGTCCTTGCATAGCACTGTCCATATTTAAAATAATGATTCACAGCTATTCGTTTTTGTTCTTCAGAATACTTTGTGTTTTTTTCGGTGCTCCGAATGAAGCTCTCCAGATATCAAATATTCCTTGTACCATTTGCGAAGTGCGCCAACTGACGGATAGCCTAATTCATGAATGGTAGTTGCATAGGAACAATCGTACTTTAAAAATAACTGAATTGCTTTTATACGTTCTTCGTGGGAAAACATACGGGCATTCCTCCTAAATTCATTTTTGGTCCAGGATTATGTCCGCACCTCCTTATATGTACAAAAGTCTTGCAAAACACATCCTTCTTGTTTAGAATCGAGCCAATCTTCTTCGAAGATTAAATGTTCATCTGTTAAACCTAAGTGTTTTTTAGTACAATTGTCCATGAGAGATATCCTTTCTTGGTGCAGATTTTGTTTTAGACGACTAAATTCTACCAATTGGATATCTCTTTTTCTATACTTTTAAAAAAAATAGTGTTGGAAAGAAATCCTAAGATTTCTCACCAACACTAAATATTGTAGAGCCCATATAAACAGTGTTACTATTCTTGGCAACAGGTAATAACATTCGTGGCGGAAGGTGGTAATAATTATGTCCTAACGTGTAATTTCAATTGGTAGATATCACTTAGGAATAAAAACAGAAATATTGATTTAGAAATTTTTTTAAAAAAGTATAGTTATTGTACAAAATTTCAATATATATAGAAAAGAAAACGTTTTTGGCGTAAAATTATAATAAGATTCGTAAGAAAGGTAAAATAAAATTTTGAACGGGGTGAAAACAATTAAGAAATTGAGTATTGCATTATCCTTAATAATGGTATGTATTGGAAGTTTTTTTATACT
>NZ_NGKU01000001.1:997173-1010811 GCF_002140915.1 Candidatus Enterococcus testudinis
ATTAAGAAATTGAGTATTGCATTATCCTTAATAATGGTATGTATTGGAAGTTTTTTTATACTAAATTCTTTTAGAAATCATATTGTATATGCAAAGGAAACTATCCAAACTGGGGAATTTAAATTATCTGTTGAAAATAGCTGGGATGATATGAATGAAAGATGTTATGCTTTCATTGAGTGGGAAAATATTGGTGAAATTAGTCAAGGGGGTTATCGCCTATTTATTAATGATGATGTAGGTAATATGTGGGAGAATATTTCAACAAACTATCGGCAGAATGTAAATATATTGAATGTGTATCCGGATATCCCTGCAAGCAATACTTTAAAAGGGTGGATCGAACAGGAAGAAGTTGGTCTAGGTCTAGTTGAAGTGACGCCTATTTCAATTTCTGATTATAATCAAGACCCAGAAAATGCATTAAAAGATAGTACTGGAGAATATAAATACGATGTCCTTTTCTTTGGATCATGGGATTCTAATAATTCTTTGGATTTAAACAGTAGTTCTGCTAAATCAACAAAAGAATTTATAGATTCCGCTCGGGGTGTATTATTTGGACATGATACTATTGGACGTGGACGAATTAATTTTAATTCTTTTGCAGATGATTTAGGTATATATACATTCGGTACTTTAGATAACCCTTGGGGGATCAATTTTTCAGTTGGCAGTTCTGTTGTGCAGATTACAGATAATGGATATCTAATGAAATATCCTCATGAATTTGCGAATAACATGGTTCTTAATATTCCTTTCACTCATTCTTCAGTACAAATGACTGGAATTGACTCAAATCGGAAATGGTTAGAGTTTGTCCCTCCTTTTGGTTTGAACACACCAAGTGTACCCGGTTTTCAAATTAATGATCCCATATATGGAACTAATAATTTTTATCTCATTACCAAAGGAAATGTCGGTTTGATTCAAACTGGTCATTCATCGGGTCAATCCACAGAGGATGAGATGAAAATCCTCGTCAATACCTTATACAATTTGGCACAAGTATCCTTTAATACCTTTGCTGATGACTATACAGTTACAGATGATAAAGAACCAAATCATCCAACGATTGATCCAGCAGATGAAAATACATTTGAAAACTTTACTTTGAAACTTGACAGTGAAGACCAAGGAAATACCTACCAATGGAAAGTAGAAGCCGAATACAAAGACTTAGGAGAATTGACCTCCGACATCGTCCAAGAAACCATCACCAGCAACATAGCCGGTTATTTCTACCGCTTCAAAACCGATGGCTACAATGAAGAAGATTTCCTAGATGAAGTGGAAGGCTTCAAGAATGAATTCGGTCGGATACCAAAAGATGTCTATGATCTGTATGTTGCACCAGAAACGGGGTCGCTGACGGTGTACGATACCACAGCGTCTCTGACGCTGAACGGAAGGGAACTCTTTGAAGAATATGGGGCAGAGGATCTATCCTTGATGGTGATTGCGGTGGATCGTGCCAACAATGTCAGTCAAGTGACAACAGAACATCTCGAACCGTTGCTTCTTGAGTTGATTCCTGAAGTAGAAGTCACGATCGATCCGTTGACGGAGCATCCCCAAGAAGTCCATTCGTATACGATTACAGGGACTGCAACACCGAACAGCTTTATCCGGTTCTCAGGGGATGCAGCGATACCAGAAGGCACAATCGTCACTCCCCATGCCGATTCAAATGAGAAATTTCACACGATTGCAGACGATGAGGGAAACTATTCGTTTGTACTGCCAGAGGGTAGTCATTTTACTGGTGGCAATGAAGTGGTCGCCTATGCCTTCTTCGATTGGAAATCTGCGACCGCCAGTACGATTGTGACGGATGGTTTCTTGACCCTTGATTTTGTCTCGCCGATCGATTTTGGCAATCAAAAGATTGCGGCGCAGGATCGAACGTATTATGCCCATTCGTATGTGGCATCGGATAAAGCACAGCCCAACTATGTGCAGATCAGTGACCGACGTGCTGAGGGTGATCGTGATGGCTGGCAACTGGCTGTGACGCAGCGTGCGCAGTTCAAAGGGGAGAAGGATCAATATTTAGAAGGGGCTGTTCTGAGGTTAGAGAACGCTGAATTGATTGGATCAGCTGACAATGAGCCAAGGAAAGAGACCAGCGTGATCGAGCTGATGCCTGCCGCTCAGGAAATCTTGGTCCATGCTTCCGATTATCAAGGCAAAGGCACGTGGAAGTTTTGCTTTGGTGATCAAGCATCTGCCGATAAAAGTATTGCGCTGGACGTGCCAAGTGGCGCCAATCCAGAAGCGATACGCTATAGTGCGACACTGGATTGGGTGTTGATATCAGGACCGGGAAATTAATTTTCCGGTCTTTTTTTTGTGTATATATTTATAATGAGTATCTTTTTATACTGTAAACATTTATAATAAGTTTGTTAAAGTGTTTATATTGAAATGGGGCTTATTCATGGGTAGTAAGATAGGGAGATTCATTTGGGTACTGAGTATTGTCGTCACCATAGTTGGGTTGTTTTTACAAACGATTTTGATTCCAATGCAAGATTTTGACACAATCAGCGATGAGGAGTTGAAGCGGATACAGATGGAGGTGGCGATCAATTATCCATTGGGACGCGCGATGCTTTATGGTGGGCTGATCGTGTTTTTTTGTTCGAGTGTGTATCTAATCGTGATGTTTATCAGGAGACTGGTGACGAAGAAAGTTGGTGAATGAGAAGGTTGGATCACGCTTGACGGTGTTGTTGCTATCAAAATCAGATTACTATATATAGTGAAAAGGCCTCAGGTCATACTGTGTGATGCAAGTATGGCCTGAGTTTTTTTCCTATAGGTGTGCTACTCCCTATAGGGAAATCAGCTTTAAAATACACGTTTCTGACAGATAATAACAAGCCTAGAAAACGATAACAAAAAAGAACCGTTATTAAAAGATGTGTTTCTTTAAAAAAGTGACTTGAAAGAACGCATAAAGTGAATGGAAATGCTTTTATGAAGAGGGTGAATACATTGGTAAGGACCAATCGATTGTAATTCTCGTTATTTTAAAGGACTGATACGTGGATATTCCCATTTTCAATTATTTATAAAAAAACAAAAACAATTGTTTTGTTTTTGAAAATATTCCACGATATTTTCATTTTTAAAAGAAAATTATGTGACAAATCACATTTAACGGACGTGCTGACTATTGTCGTTGCAACATTATATTTTAGAATGGAATATGTTTCATTGAATTCTCATTGTCGCGTCGCTGCAAAATAAAATCACACTTTCTGTTTTTTTTATTTTACGCTTATAAATTATTATGATATATTTAATCAAGGGATTTGAACTCTCATTTTTTTATTGTTATTGATTGCAAAAAAATATGTATATCACAATCAATTCAAATTGATTTCCCTGTATAAAGTTTATGTGGTGTAAGAGGCTTGCCTCTTTTCCAAATATGTCAAAAAGGAGGTCCAGCGAATGAAAAAAATTGTTAGTGTGTTAGTTGCGTTTGTGGTATTTCTTTCTTTAGCGGTTCCAGCTCAAGCGGCGGAAGGCGCGATCACAAATGATGAACAACGTATCTTGACTGCACTCGACCAAGGAGTAACTGTAGGTGGCAAAACTTTCAATATCACAGCTACTGATAGAACACAGGCTGAAAACTACTTGAAGCAGAAAGATTTAACAACTGCGGAAGTAGATGCTGTTGTATCAAACATTGAAGCTGCTCGCGCATTAGCCGCAGCCCAAAATGTTGATGTAACGAATATCAATAGCTTACGTGAATTATTGTTAGCTTTCCCAACGGATGTTGTTGCGCAATTAAAAGACTATGTCTTAGCAGCAGCTGATGTTTTGGGATTGAGTGTTACTTTCGGCCCTGGTTCTGTGTCGATCGTTGATACTACTGGTTCTGACAGCGTAACTTCTGGCGGCAGCAATCCTGTTTATACGACAGGAAGTGCTGTGAAACAAACCGGCGTTTCTTACGTAGCAAGTATTGCTACAGTAGGCGCGCTACTAGTACTCGCAGCAGGTGCGTTTGTAGTAGGCAGAAAGTCTAGACTTGCGTAATGTGCGAAAACTATTGAAGAGAATAGGGGCAATGATCATTGCCCCTATTGTTTTCTTGATCATAGGCTACTCACTTATGTATGTGATTGGCAAACCTGTCATCCAATTTATTACATCTTCGGTGGATATCATCTTATTGAATGAAGCCCCTAATTTTGATTTTATAGAAGCTGCTGAGATCCAAGTAGCGGATAATGAGCAATTAGAAACAGATGAAAACGACGAATTGCCTTCTAGTACGATCGACTACCCAAAAGGTGGCACGCAGTACGGGAAAGTAAAGATTGATGCATTAAAAATGGATGTGCCATTATACTTTGGTGATTCTGCCGAAATTTTGCGCTTAGGCGCTGGCCAATTTATGGGATCGGTCTTCCCTGGTGAAATGGGGACGACGTTGATCGGTGGTCATAATACGGATACATTCGGGAAACTGATCGGTATCCAAGATGGAACAGAAGTAGAGATTCAAACCACTTATGGCAATTATGTCTTCAAAGTGGTAGATGAAGAAGTGAAGAATAAATCGGATGGGGACATCCAAACATTGATCGAGCAGCGAGACAAACGTATCTTATTGTTGTACACGTGTTACCCTATCGATAGTTATCAATTGGGATTAACCGATGAACGCATGTTTGTGACCTGTGAATATGTTTCTGGTCCGATCATCAATGAGCAGACGTAGGAGGAAGATGTTGAATAATCAAAAGTGGTTGGCTAAACTACCAAAAATCATACTCGCCTTTGTCTGTTCGTTGTTTTTGTTTTCTTTATTGGTATTAGGCGTATTGCGGTCTACTTTGTTCAACCAAGAATTTATGGTGGATCAAGTGCATGACACCAAATATGCTGAAATGATCGCTAAAGAAATCAATACCAATATTTCAGATATCGGCTTAGCAAGTAATATCCCGGCAGAAGTTCTTTCTGGCGTGGTTCCTGCAGAAATCGTTCAGCAGAATGTTGATAGTTATATCCGTGGGATCTATACAGATGTACCTTTTAATCTGATTGGAACCGATCAAATCGGAACCAACATTGATCAAGCAGTCGCCCAATATGCCGAAGAAAAGAATATCACCATTACCGAAGATATGACCGCCAATCTGACTTATATGAAAGAGTCTGCAATCACGATTTTTGACCAATATGTCAAATTGCCTTATTTGTTGACGTATGGGCATAAAGTCATGCAATTCGATGATACGTTGATTTTACTCTTCATTGTGACAGGTGTGGTCTTCTTATTGCTGCTGATCGGTACAATGATGGTCATCGGCAAATGGTGGCATCGCCGTTTACGCTATGGCGCCTACATTTTTGGCGGTGCCGGATTGATGATGGTGGTTGTACCAATGCTCATCTATACGAGCGGATATATCGAACGCATTGCCATTAACTCACATGCCATTTATCTCTTCTTAACCAGTTATTTGACAGACTTTATTCTGCGCTTTGTCTGGGTGGGAATAGGGACGATCATCCTTGCATTGATCTTATGGGGTGTCAGTGAACCATTGCGTGTCAAAATGAGAAATGAGATTAATCATTAGAAAGTGGAGTCTTTCATGGAAGAAACTATTAGCTTAGAAGAATTATGGACTATTTTTAAAAAACGTTTTGCCTTGATTTTGGTCAGTACCTTGTTGGGTATTGCTGTCGCTGGCGCTGTTACCTTTTTTCTCATTACCCCGATGTATTCTTCTTCGGCTGAAATGATTGTTCAAGGCAAAGCAGATGAAAATACCAACCTGCAATCAGATATCAGTGGCAATGTTTTGTTGATCAATACATATAAAGATATGATCAATGGTGTTTTGGTAATTAAAGAAGTACAAACACAGTTGGCTGAAGAAAAGAATTATTCTTATAGTGTTGCCCAATTGAAAGATGCAATTTCAGTACAACAATCGCAAAATTCGCAAATGTTTCAAATCGTTGCTACATCTGACAACCCGGTCGTTGCCGCCGATATTGCCAATACGACAGCCAATGTCTTTAAGGACAAAGCTGGTGAAGTCCTAGATGTGACGAAAGTGACGATTACTTCGGAAGCCACAATACCATCATCACCGGTATCGCCGAATAATAAATTGAACTTGGCGATTGGCTTTGTCATTGGCTTTATGATTGGTGTTGGATTGGCCTTCTTATTGGAATTACTGGATAAGACCGTCAAAGATGAGGATTTTGTATCAGAAACCTTACAACTACCAGTTATGGGAGCAATCACCGAAATGTCACGTAAAGAGTTGCATGAAGGGTATGAGGTTGATCTGTTCAAAGCAAGTATTCAAAATGAAGAGCAGTCTGATGGTGACGTACCTTCACGGCGAACAAGAAAACGGGTCTAAGGAGGAACGATTATGGCTAAGAAAAATAATAATTTGTCTCCAGTATCTCTGGTGACTGTCGCCAATGCCAATTCTGTCATTTCAGAACAATTGCGGGCGATTCGGTCCAATATTAATTTCTCCTCTGTAGACAAAGATCTCCAATCAATGGTAATCACGTCTTCAGGCGCAGGGGAAGGCAAATCAACCATGTCAGCCAATCTAGCAGTCGTTTTTGCCAATAGCGGCAAACGTGTGCTTCTAGTGGACGCCGATTTGCGCAAACCAACTGTGGCGTTGACTTTCCGCTTGCCCAATCACCGCGGATTGAGCACTTTGATTGCAGACCGCAATAGTCAGTTTGATGATCATATCCAAGAAAGCGGCGTAGAGAATCTATCGATCATGACCAGCGGACCAATTCCGCCCAATCCATCGGAGTTATTACAATCCCAACGGATGACGGATCTCATCCCTGAGCTGACGGCACAATTCGATTTGATTATCTTTGACATGCCGCCAATCGGTGTCGTCACAGATGCACAGATCTTGGCTGCCAAAACCGATGGCACATTGTTAGTGGTCAGAGAACGAAAGACAACGAAACAAGGATTGATCAAAGCCAAGAAATTGTTGACGTTGGCCAATGCCCACTTGATTGGTGTTGTCTACAATGGCGTGAAAAAAGGAAACGCGGACAATTATTACTATTACGCGTAAACAAACGGTATGGGATGATGATGGCGATACAGAGGTATAGATGCAAACCATCTTTTGTCCCACACCCAAAAAACATGGACTTGCCTTCCACAGTTGCCGATAGTATTCGATGCAGTCGTCAAATGATCTCGAATGTTTTTGATAGAAGTGGAAGCGTGTGGAGTGTAAGATCTAGTTGCCAGAAGGTGATTGGGTCTTTTTTTGTGCAATAAAGTAACGTTAAAATAATTAAATATCCTTTTACCTTAAAAAAATATTGTAATTAAATGTACAGGGTTATATAATCTTTATAACACATGTTTTTTACGCGTTAAGTTGGTTGTGAAAAAATGAGTCGTAGGAGGAGAAAATGAGTAGAGTAGCGTTGGTTAAGAAGAAGAAATTCAAGAAAAAAGTAGCAACAAGCGTCATGATGGTGGGATTGTTGGTTGCACCCTCTGCATTAGAAGCTGTGAGTGCAACATTGAATGTTCAGGCAATCACTGCAGAAGCAGCAACTGCAACAACAGTAAATGCAAGTAGCGAATGGAATTGGAACACGGATGACGGGAAGTATCTCGGAAGTGGCGGTGCTAAAAAGATATCATTATCTAATGGTGATACATTAGGGTTTTATCAAACATCCGCAGGTGGGGATATTAAAGTCCATTATTACCAAACAGGTGTTCAGGATTTCACAGTTGGTTCAATCAGTGCATCAGCAACAGGCACCCAAACAAGAACTTATGATACAAGTCTATTTATAGAAAATCCTGTAACTATCCAATTGACACTATCAATTACAGCTAAAGACGTAGCACCTGTTGAAACAGTTCAAGCACCTTCGAATGTGGGTGTCAATAGTGCAGGCAACTATATCTCAGCAACTGTTCAAGCAGGAACATCAACATTTGCTTATGATGCGAATGGCAACATGATTAGTGAAGGTGGAACATGGACAGACGGAACAAACGCACCAATTGATTTGGTTCGTTCATTAACTCCAGGAGAACAATTCTATGTTGTTTCTATGAACCCTGAGACAGAAGTATGGTCAGAAAAAACATGGTCTACTTATAAAGCAGATCCTGTATCTACCTCTATCGATGTCATCGGTCAAGTAGTTGGAACAGGTGAAATACTCTGGTCTGATACTAAGTCAGGTACTGTTGGCTCACAAATAACTTTTAGTTCTCAAAAAGTTGATGGCTACACGTTAGCTTCAGTACTAAGCCAAACAATTACATTAGCAGAAGACAATCCAACTGTTGTGTTCTACTACACGAAAGATGCTCCGGCTATTAAATATGGCACATTGACTACAAAACATGTTGATGAAAATGGCGAAGAAATAGCAGACACTGCAACTGAACAGGTTGAAGTCGGAGATACCTATACTACAACTGCGCCAAACATTGATGGCTATAAGCTGCTGGGCGATGCAACAAAAACAGGAACAATGTTATCCGAGTCAGGTAAAATAGAAACTTTTATTTATGTGAAAAATCAGAAAGAAGTGAAAAAAGGCACCATTCGGATGAATTATGTGGACTTAAAAAACAATCCCATAGCAGAACCAACACTTCATGAAGCTACCTTAGGTGAAGAGATAGCAATATCTGCAAAAGATGTTGCTGGATATCGGTTTTTAGGTGAGACTGTTACTTGGTATATCACACTTGATCAAGAAGGCATCACTGATTATTATTTTGTATACGATAAAAATGAAGAAGCATCGAATAAGGATGTTGCACCTGCTACAAATGTACAGTTTGTTAAAGATTCAAATGGAACCCAAATTTCCGCAAGTGTAGAACAGTTCTTGGATTTTGTGGTTGTTCAAGATGGAGAAATCTTGGTGAAAAAACAAGCAGTTTCAATCGCTCGGGCGGTGATTGTCGATTTGACAGTTGAGCTTTCTAGAGCAATTTTGCCAGGAGAAACGGTTGAATATTACACACTGGATAATGATGGAAATCGTTCTGAAACTGGTACATTAACGCTTGCACAAACAGAACCCGGAACGGACGAAGGCACAGATACTGGCACAGAACCCGGAACAAATCAAGGCACGGAATCAGACACAGATAGTGATACGAACACTGATGGTGAAGAAGTTGAGTACGCAAATAGTGGTTCACAACCCAACAAAGACACAAACAAAACATCTACGACAACAAAAGAATCTACAAAAGCGAAAAGCAACACACAAACATCAAGCAAAAAGTTACCAAAAACAGGCTCAGAAACGATGTCTAGTGCATTGATGACGAGTGGTGGCTTATCATTGATATTAGCTGCGCTCATTATTTTCAGAAAGAGATTTACGACATTTGATTCACGCAAATAATTAATGTTCTCAGTCAAGTAATGTTGATTTGGTTCAATTTAAGGAGGGAAGCGCTTCGGCATTTCCCTCCTTTGCTTTGATTTACAATGAAAATATCATTCAAAAAAGGCACTGTGGAATGATTGATGAGGATATAAAAAGTTGCGACACAAGAAGACAATGGAGGAAAAAAATATATTGATTTCAATTAGAGACTTAGATATAAAAACGAATACGTTACTAATAGAGAATATGTCGGTTGATTTTGAAACAGCAACCATTAACGGCATACCTGCTCCTAACGGTAGGGGCAAATCAACATTATTCAAAACAATTGTTGGACTCAGAAGAGAAAACAAAGGAACCATTCAAGTACTATCAGATAATCTAACCAAAAAGGATATAAAGAGACAGTTATTCTTTTATGAATCCTCTAATTGGTTAAATAAGACTTTAACCGGTAGGATTACTTACAGTTGATATCAAGTCAGTGGAAAGCCAATCCTAATTTATTCAATGAAGCGATCGTATTTTGGGGGATGGAGCAGTAAGTAGACAAACTGATTAAAACGTACTCTTTAGGTATGAAACAAAAATTATTGCTCTCCATGTACCATGTGTCAGATGTAACCTACTGGATTCTTGATGAACCTACCTTAGCTTTAGATCTAGGGAGTGTTCATATTTTACGCGAATACTTACTAACCAAAAAAGCTGAAGGAAAATGTATCCTATTTTCTGCCCATGAAGATACAGCCTTTTACGAAATTTGTGACAATAAATATACAATCGACTTTGGCGTGTTCAAGAAGTTGTAAGAATGGAGTATACACTTGGCCTATTTTAAATATATTGTAAAAGTAGCTTTTAGGAATAAATTAAACGTAATCCCGCTGACAATGCCTCTTTTGAGTAATGTGGTCAGTTCGACAATATATGATAGAAAAGATATTGAAGATCTATTTCCAGAAATGCCCATCACATTTCAACTGAAAAAAATGGTCATATTGAGTTTGATAGGCATGCTATATTATGTATTCTTTTTCGCTTCTTCTTATATCATCGGTCTTATTACGGATGGACCAGGCACGCTGATGTATCCGATAAATATCTATGACAGCACATTTGTAAATACTTCTCCATTGTTCTTGATAGTACTTAAGGCAACATTATTGCAGAGTCTGTCCATTCTATTTGTCATATTATTCGTTTATTTATTTTCCGTAATTGCAACGAATGCACTCACCACACTATTTGTATATACTGTTTTACTAGTGGGTCCCATTCTTTTAACTGGACAAATTGGGCCTATCTATAAATATCTTCACTTATTCCCTACGACGTATTTCAATGCGATCAGTGTCGTAACAAATAACTTAGCATATGAAACAGATAATACAGCAATCACTCTGAACAGTGGCGTGATTGTATTGCTTGTGTTTTTCCTGCTATTCATGAGTGTGATCCTTGTTTATAAGACGACTTGCAGAAGTAGAGAAATGATGATCCAATCTTCAAAATAAATCGGAATAAATCGAGAATAGGGGGGCTCAAATGATGAAGTAGATGTTCATTGATACAGCTTACTCCTTACTGAATGATGTCTATTGTTATGATTTGAAGATGCCAAAATGACGATTTATAATACAAATGGGACCGAAGCATCATTTCTGATGCTTCGGTCCCATACATGTTCCTATACTTTTCAAGGGAATATCGGTGGTCCTTACTGTGGCTCAGCAAGTTGTTCAGCGTATTCAAGCTGGACTGCGATGTAATAGTCCATGAGTTTCCCACGTCTGCTTGGTATATCTGCATAATTCATGTCACCAATGACTTTGACGATTGGTTCAGAATAAGGCAAATCCAAATATTCATAAAGACTCATGTCCTCTTGAACGATCGTTGCTGTTAGATCTCTTTTCATAATACCGTGGGTCAGAAAACTTATATACATATTATTCTTTAAACTGCGGGATTCGATGGGCGAGCGAAAGGTGATATTGTTGAAGAGTCGGACGATGGTTTCATAGGGACGAGTGGTTATGTCAAGGACACTTGCTGGGTTGAGCCAAATGGTTTCGGGATGTTGGGCATTGGTCAAAGGAAACAGGCTGTATTCACTATTGGCGATTGGTGTTTTGTAGTGTCTTGTTGATGAATGCTCGGTCAGCAGCAAATTGATGGTTTCTTTGTAGACGGTTTGATCGAAATGATGGTGATGGGCCAGGATCTTCTTGAGGATCGTTGAGGAACGGTGGGCTACCATCGCTACGCTATGTTCATAAATCAAGAGACATTGTTTGTAATCACAGTATTCAAGTGGCAGAATCAGAAAGATTCTTTGGTCAAAATGAATTTGAGGTGTGGGTGACAAGGATCGACCAAATTGATCAGCATTTTCTGAGGTGAGGGGCAGCTGCAACAGAGGGAACAGGTCTTCAACAAGTTGACGATAGCGCATTTTTTGGCACATGATATCACTCCTCGATAATAGATACTTTAACTATAAAAGACCTGCTGTTATATTGCAATATTTAATCAAAAATGATGATGAAAATGCGGAATTGAGAAGATTTCGATTCCTTTCATTTTGTTACGCTTTAGGTACCGCGCGGAAACAAATGTAAGGGAATGAGTGATCGATGGACGTAGAAAGACTGATCAAGCAATATGAAGGATTGTTTTATAAGGTATTGGTGCGGGCGGGCATTTTCCGCAGCCATGCAGACTATGAAGATTATTTGCAAGAAGTGCGCATTTTGTTCTATCAACGGGCTGAATCTTATTCGGATGAAGCGTCATTTCGGCAAGACAATGAAATCGGCTATTTGTTTAGTTTTTTACTATGGCGTGTGATTGATCTGCAAAGAAAGCAAACCAGGCAAAACAAAGCAATGCCGATCTTGCTGGAGCAAGTGGAACCACCGTTAGATGAACCTCATGTCGCTATCGAAAATGATCTGTTGTTCTTGCAATTTTGGTCGTATTTGTCGGATAAGGAGCAAGGAATGTGGGTGAAGTGTCATAGTGCATTGGAAAGCAAACAAAAGCGGTATTATTATCGGAAGAAACTACAGGCAGCTTGGGAAAGGTTTGTTGGCGATGGGCGTAGTGGGTAATGTATATAACCTGCTATTTGAGATGCAGGTACACTAATCATCATTTGTATGCCTTCTTTTTTTGAAGAGAATTCGTTTGGTAAAATGTAACAGTAAATACAAAAAATATCTACTTTGTGTTTAGTAGATATTTTTTGTATAATAGATACATGAACGAATAAGGAGTTGCTAATGATGACAATAGAGAAAAAATCATATAAGATCAGAAAGTCAGGCAACAGTGATGTAACAACTATTCCGCAAGAAGTGAAAGATAGATTGGGCGTAGAAACCGGTGGTGCTATAAGGTATGTGTTTTTACCAGATGGAACAATCAAACTTGAAAAAGCCCAAGAGAAAGTGAATATTGACTTGATTGTTGAATCTGTGATGGATCAATATGAAGATGCTATCAAGGATTTAATTGACTTATGAACTATTTACAGGTGGAAGATGTTGTTCGAATCAATACCAAATTAATTAGTGAAACCTCCCAAGGCGAATTGATTGGTATAAAAGATGCTACAGCGTTGGATATGGCGATAAACCAGCCTAAACAAATCGTTTATGGTGAAGAATTGTATCCAACAATTTATGATAAAGCAGCGATTCTTGCGATAAATTTAGCGAAAAAACATCCGTTTCAAAATGCCAATAAACGAACAGCACTAGTCTCTATGATTGTATTTTTCACGATAAATGGGTACACTACGAATTTTGAAAGGAAAGAAACAGTCCAATTTATTTTGGATATTACAACAAGTAAGCAAGACTTTGATACGTTAAAACGTTCAGTTACGGTATTTCTGAAATGTTCAGATAAGATTGGACAACATGTTAGGTGATGTTGTGAATACCTAAAAGGATTTTGTCATAAATGCAGATAAAGTTTATTTCAAACCTGAACGACAACAAGTTTTCTTGTTCAGTCTATTAACAGATAACTGTCAAATTTGGCAAATTTCTTATGAGTATTTACTAACTTTGACTTGGATCTTGAAACTTGCTATAATTCAGGTGTAGGTAAAAGGTGTGGGTGCACCTCTTACAAAACTGCTACGGCAGTGGCTTTGGGTGACTTAAAGGATTACTCCTTTAAGTCTTTTATTTTGTC
>NZ_NGKU01000001.1:1011731-1012994 GCF_002140915.1 Candidatus Enterococcus testudinis
ACAATCTCAAGCATCATATTGATGATGGCTAAGATTGTCAGTATATTTTGCAACATACTATTTCAGAACGTACCCTTTCCCATTCCACTGCGATTCATTGGCATCCCTCCTTACAACCAATGTTTTTCACAAAATGATTGAAAGGTTGAAGGGGATACCACGACCGTGCAATACTACACCTGAATGACAGCAAGTCTTCTTGTTCATTGTAACACAATTGATTACTTCGTTTAGTCAAAATTCTGAATATTTTTCATAATCGTATAATTCTGTTCGTATATTTGACTAAAATCGAACGAAAATTTGTCTTTTTTCTCTTGTTCGCTTGAAAACCTTTCCATTTTCCGCTGCACTAGTTCCAGAATAGAAACCAAAAAAATAGGCACCTCATATTCCTGTTCGAGCAGGTTTACAAGGCCCTGATCAGTCACCCCCTAAGAACGATTGACCAATCAAGTTGCCATAGTTGACGCATTGCATCAACGTGTTTCTTGTACCCAAAATCTGTCTTCATTTCTTGTGTCTTTGCTAGATTTTGGCTTTTTATTGAGAAATTTTCAAGGGATGTAAGACGCTTTTTTCGCTATGTCAAAGGCATTGGACAATCTTGTTTGATGTCTTTTTTGTCATTATAATGTGTTTACTTATTTATTTCTGATAATAAATAGACCTTGAAAGAGAAATGTTGTAAAATTATTTTAAGGATAACAGGATAATAAATAAAAGGAGGCTTAAATGAACAAACAACAGCTATCCACTTTTATGATCGTGCTTTGTATGTCAGTCGGTCTGTTGCTGGGGGCTTATTCTAGTGCGCATACTGCATATGCTACAACCGTTGATACGACGTCAAACACTACCGCAGAAATAGAAGGCGTGTGGGGGACTGTTGATTGGACATGGGATAGTGAAACAGCCACCATTGTCTTATATGGCGGAGACATGGGTGAAGTAGATGATGCACCATGGCGCACCTACACAAATGTCCAAACCATCGACGTAAGAGCTACGATCAAATTTCCCATAAATGCCAATTATATGTTCAGAACCAACAATGAATATGTTCATCCCACACCCACTGGAGGATTAGTTGCATTGGAACGCGTGATTGGTGCGGACTATTTTGACTTTTCTGAAACGACACAGATTGATTATCTCTTTCAAGGTGCCACGAATTTGAAAGAAATAGACACCCGCAAGTGGGATCTCAAACACATGACGCGGATCAACAGTCTATTCAACAATTGCTGGTCATTGGCATCT
>NZ_NGKU01000001.1:1013094-1103544 GCF_002140915.1 Candidatus Enterococcus testudinis
ACCACGACCGTGCAATACTACACCTGAATGACAGCAAGTCTTCTTGTTCATTGTAACACAATTGATTACTTCGTTTAGTCAAAATTCTGAATATTTTTCATAATCGTATAATTCTGTTCGTATATTTGACTAAAATCGAACGAAAATTTGTCTTTTTTCTCTTGTTCGCTTGAAAACCTTTCCATTTTCCGCTGCACTAGTTCCAGAATAGAAACCAAAAAAATAGGCACCTCATATTCCTGTTCGAGCAGGTTTACAAGGCCCTGATCAGTCACCCCCTAAGAACGATTGACCAATCAAGTTGCCATAGTTGACGCATTGCATCAACGTGTTTCTTGTACCCAAAATCTGTCTTCATTTCTTGTGTCTTTGCTAGATTTTGGCTTTTTATTGAGAAATTTTCAAGGGATGTAAGACGCTTTTTTCGCTATGTCAAAGGCATTGGACAATCTTGTTTGATGTCTTTTTTGTCATTATAATGTGTTTACTTATTTATTTCTGATAATAAATAGACCTTGAAAGAGAAATGTTGTAAAATTATTTTAAGGATAACAGGATAATAAATAAAAGGAGGCTTAAATGAACAAACAACAGCTATCCACTTTTATGATCGTGCTTTGTATGTCAGTCGGTCTGTTGCTGGGGGCTTATTCTAGTGCGCATACTGCATATGCTACAACCGTTGATACGACGTCAAACACTACCGCAGAAATAGAAGGCGTGTGGGGGACTGTTGATTGGACATGGGATAGTGAAACAGCCACCATTGTCTTATATGGCGGAGACATGGGTGAAGTAGATGATGCACCATGGCGCACCTACACAAATGTCCAAACCATCGACGTAAGAGCTACGATCAAATTTCCCATAAATGCCAATTATATGTTCAGAACCAACAATGAATATGTTCATCCCACACCCACTGGAGGATTAGTTGCATTGGAACGCGTGATTGGTGCGGACTATTTTGACTTTTCTGAAACGACACAGATTGATTATCTCTTTCAAGGTGCCACGAATTTGAAAGAAATAGACACCCGCAAGTGGGATCTCAAACACATGACGCGGATCAACAGTCTATTCAACAATTGCTGGTCATTGGCATCTGTCGATGTGTTAAATTGGGATGTGACGAATGTGGTAAATATGGGGCATATGATGTTTAGAACCTATGCTTTAACGGACTTTGATATGTCGAATTGGCAAGCAAAAAATGTGTTGTATATTGACAATATGTTTCACGATGCAACTGCGATTGAAGCGTTGGATTTTACGGGTTTTGATACCAGCAAAGTCATCAATTCAGCCAATCTTTTCACCAATACAGATGCATTGCGCGTCCTCAAACTAGGCGAAAATAGTTTGTTTACGAATCAAGTTGACTTGCCAGAAGTTGATTTAGATGACACCTATAGTGGCAAATGGGTCTATAATCAAGATCTTGCAGGTGATTATTTTCCTTTGCCTTGTGAACATGTTACCAGCTGGGATCTGATGAATACCTACGATGGAACAAAAGCAGGTGAGTATGTCTGGGCGCCCATGGTTACCGTCGACATCCATTTTATTGCTGCTGAAACATCGGAAAATTTGATTCCTTCTGAAACCATCAGAGGGCCGGCGCTCTCTCATCAGGATTATTATCCGCCAGAGATTTTTGGCTGGTCACGGGGGTCTTTGGCTGCACCTTACTATACGATGATCATGGGCAGAAGGGAAGATGCAACGGGCCATCCGGTGGGAGAACAGCAAACGTTCACAATCACCTATTATTTGCCTTGGTACAGTATCCATGACCCTGTCATGCCTGAAGAGACGATTTGGCCCATAGAGATTCCCGATAGTCCCGTGGATCAAAGAAGTTTGAATATTGATTACGCATCAAATTTACAATTTGGGATAGGCAAAATAGCCAACGATCGAAAGGTGTATCATGCGCATGCGCTGGCAGTTGCATCCGACAAAGAGGCACCAACGCCGAATTTCGTACAAGTGACGGACTATTCACCTTCAGCACCGGGTTGGCAATTATCAGTTAGACAAAAAAATCAATTTGTGACAAAGGACAATGATGAACTAGTCGGCGCGGCCCTTTCCTTTGACAACATCGAAATGATCAGTGTTCATGACAAGGAAGCACCGTCCCACTTTGAGTCATCCGTTCATTTGACACCTGCCTACAAACAAACACTGATCAAAGCCCAAACAGGTGAAGGATTGGGTACTTGGATCTATCGGTTCGGGAATGAAGAAAGTGCCGAAGAGAGTGTCCATTTGGAAGTACCGGACCATGCGATCGTTTTGACAAAAGAATACACGACAGCATTGATCTGGACGATCGAAATGGTTCCCTGAGCATTGTACGTGAATGACAAGTATGTGAAAAGAAGTTGTTTTCACATACTTTTTTTGTCTTGATCATAGGCAATGACTTCCTTGGGTCAATCGTCAGAATCCTTATCTATCAAGGGTTAAACCTTTTTTTCGGAGGGATGAGAAATAATAGACTTTAAAAAAATAACTGACATTGTTATTGTTTAATACAAGAATACTACCTGTTGTTTTATAAATATGATGGAAAGAGGGAATAGCGATGAACGAAGCTAGTTGGGTGCATTAGATAAAGAATTGAGTTGGTATGCATAGGTAGATTGACGTAAGGATGGCGGATGGACGTGCAGCGTAATACAGGATGAATTTTTTTGAGAGGAAACGTTTCTAAATGAATGAACTTATAGTTGAATCAACAAAAGATTACTTGCTATTGATGCGTAGCGGCATAGATATAACCAGTCTGAAAGACAAATCAGAGAGGTTATATGCGTATTGGTGTACATTAGAACAACGGATTATCCAAATTACCGAACAGATCAACGAGGACAATTTGTGGTACAACCTCTGTGAATTGATCGATCTGGATTCGAAACTCTGTATCGTGAAAAGTTTATATGCTGAAAAAGAAAAATCCGGTTTTTTTGATACGATCTCATATGAAGAAATCATTGAATTTAGCCATACAGATTCAGGCTATTATAACCATGAAATGTGTGGATACAACTTGAAAGAACAAGGCCATACATCGATGATCTTTTTTGCTAGCAACATCGCTGCCAGCAAACGGATCTTCCAAAAGGAGCGTCAAGAACAGACGAGTGCGTAAGCATCAAAAGTTTTATTTATTTGTGTTAATAACCTTTCCCCAAAGGCTATTATAAAAAAAGATATAACACAAGATCAATCGTTATATCTTTCCTACTTGCATAAGACACGCGAAGAGATTTTTTCTTCACGTGTCTTGTGTTTTTTTATTTTTGACTGTTCAGGGCGAGGTGTTGACAAAGGGCAAATTTCACAGCATAGCGAAAAAATAACTTTGTTTCTATAACGTGAATTGTTTAATCTGAAAACTATCAAAGGAATGGAGGAATCAAGAAATGAAAAATGTACGGTTACTTAGTACGGTTGTTTTGGGCGGTATGTTATTATTGTCACCATTATCAACAGTAGATGCATCAGCTCAAGTCACGACACAAGCACAATCTGTGAACGTAGTAGATGAGGTCAATGGAATTATTTTGAACGATGGGGAAACATTGAGCGATTATGGCAATACCATCACAACGAGTTCGGGAGAAGAAGTGTTGCAAGATGCATCAGGGCGTTCTTCAGTGGCAGCGACATCCACATCGACTGTAAAAACGTGGGTTGCTTTTCGGACAGCGGTCAATAATTCGAATGTCGGTGTGATCAATGTTGCTTGTAGCTTCAATAGCAGCTTGCTGAAATTAAATACCGTGAATCGACCATTGGTCATCAATTTTATCAACAATTCAACGATCAATATGAATGACAACCATTCATTGCATGTGGGATACGGCGGCTCTGTGACTTTCATGTCGAACTCAACTGCACCAATCATTACCAACGGCAACCAAGTCAAACAGCCATTCGTTCAAGGTGACTGGGGGTCAAATGTGACTTTCTCAGGCAATGTTGTTGTTGGAAATACCAATACACAATCTCGCCAACATCCATTTATCCGCACAGCAGGGTCGATCCAGATTCCTTCGGGGTCAAATGTGGTGATGAATGAAGCAATCGAAACCAATCAATTGAACATTATCAACTACGGTCAGTTGACTGTACGCGCCAATTTATTGACACCAATTGAAATCACGACAAATGGCCGTTTGAATGCGGGACAATATAGCTCGTTGATTGCAAGCCACAGCGGGGCCAATCCAGTGATTCGTATGGCGGGTTCTGGGTATTTCTTGATCGATAACCCTTATCAGATCCACTTGGCACAAACAGGTACTGGTGCAATGTACAGTCCATTGGTACAAGCATTGGGAACGAATATCCAAATCAATGCAGCAAGAAATGCCTTCTGGGCCAACAATAATTTCGGTTGGTCACCGTCACAATATTGGAGTCCATATTTGCAAGCGCAATTGACCGGTGTCAACGGCAGCCAAGTGCTTCAATCGAACTTGGCCAGTTTCTCGCAAAACTTCATGGGCTTCCAAGCTTATAGAGAGTATACGGCAGGTACGGGCGCGCCGCAATATACGGATACATTCCCACTAACAGAATCACGCTAAACACACACGTTAAATAATCACACCTCACTCATCAAAAACGCCATTGCAAAATACTTGCAAAGGCGTTTTTTTTTGGTAGCTTATTCTGTTTGTTGATAGTAATCGGTGTGTGCTTTATCAACGATCTGATATTGATTCATGATTTTGGGATTTAGTTGTTTGATCAAGCGATTCCAATCAGCTGCATCCGGGATCGTCTTGAACAAGAGACAGTCAGTCACCTCTCTAAATTCACTCATATGTTCAGGATAATTGGTGATCAGCAAATCAATTTGATTGTCGATCAGATAGGAACGATTGACTTCACCAGAATCTGGATAAAAGAGCTGATGGTGTCCACTGAAGTACTTATAGGACAAGGCTTCGATAAACTGGGTGATATTGTTGTTGCCTTCGAAGATAAAGGCGATATGCTGTGTTTGTTTCCAATATCTGAGGCGAATCGTTTCAATATAAATGACCAAGTTGGAACAAAAATCAGTCAGATAGGTTTTGGAAAAAATAGCCAAATAGTGGGCATTTTGCGCGAGAAATTCGTAATAATGCAAGAATTCATCTGGGAAAATTTGTTGGATGAATATATTGATGTCCTCAGTATTGCGATTGGCCGAGACAGACATACATTCTTTGAGTTTTGCTGTGGTAAAAAAAGACTCCAAAAAAATAAGATCGCGTTTATCATGCTGAGGCGACAGTGCCAGAAGCTGCGCAAAGTCAGTAGTCAACGCGCCAATCCGTGACCAATGGTTATAGGACAAGCAGAATTTCTGTTCAATCGTGATGTTGCTTAATTTTCGTTGGGTAATAATACTCACAAACAAAAAGATCAACTCATTTTCCGAAAGTTTGAAGTCGTAGTACTTATCGATCACTATATTGATTTGTTGAAAATGAAACAACTGGACACTATGTCTCAGAGCATGATGCAATTCCTCGTTGATTTCAACCGTATTTCCTTGGATAAACCGTTCCAGAGTGATGTAGAGGAGATAGGTATATAAGGAGAAGGACGTGTTTTGATAGCTTTCGTTTTCGAATAAACTACTCATTTCATTGACCGCTTGTTGGGCAGCTAGTGAGGGGAATACAGTGTGAGGGGTAATATCTGACTCGTAAAACAACGTGCAAAAGAACTTGCGTATATCGGCTTCATTTCCAATGATATTGACTGGATCAAGGCTTAGTGTTAGGTCGAAGTGATTCAGCTGGTCTTGAAGATTGCTGATATATTTCGCCAATGTTTTTTTTGACAGATAGAGTCGTTCCGCCCATTCATCCAAAGGCAGTAATTCTGAAAAAAAGATGCTTTCAAGGATGATAAATAAAGGCTCATTGGACAGCAACGATGCTTTTTTCTCTTCATAGACTGTCAAGGACAATGGCGTAAACACATAGCCATGATGGGTAGACTTCAGCAGGATGGCATCTCGGAAATAGTCACGAATGAGATGGATATCTTTCCCAATCGTTCTTGATGTACTATGAGAAATCTCTGCCAATTCCGTCGCGCTGCAGACTGTGCTTTTTTCAAGGGTATTCAACATCTGCAACCATCGGGCAGTTGTTTTATTGGTCACAAAATGTAATTGGAAATTTTTCAATAGCCAAACTCCTATATCTTCAAATGGAATATTAGTGTTATTTTAAATCCGTTTTTCTTATTAAAATCTACTATAATTATAGCAAATCAGTTCAAGGGTCTAAACTTATGTAATTGCATAGTAGCGTGAAAATTCTTATTTGATAAGGTGTTTATAAATCTTTAAATTAATAAGTGTAAATAGTATAACTACTGTTTTAGCTTATGAATAGCTTATGCGGTTTATGTTATTTTTTAAATGGTGGTTTATTATATTACGGCTGTCTCTTATACACATCTAGATGTGTATAAGAGACAGGTGTAAATAGTATAACTACTGTTTTAGCTTATGAATAGCTTATGCGGTTTATGTTATTTTTTAAATGGTGGTTTATTATATTACGGAATGTGTTTAGTCAAAGGGGGAAATATGAATGTGAAAAATAAACTGAGGTGTTTATCTTATGCACTTCTACTATGTTTCGGGGTGATTTTCTGTGCAACACCTGTTTCTGCTGAGGAACAATCAGCCGTCGAGACCAATGGTATCGTCAGCTTCTATGGCGAGGTGGACTACGAAGGTGATCCAAAGCCAGAACCGCCAGCACCCGAAGTGACAACGCCAAAGGATGCGCAACAACAAAAGCAACCTGATGGCGGGCAAAGTACAAAACCCGGCGGGAAATTGCCCCAACTGAATCAAGTTAGCACTCTACTTTGGTTGGTCGGCATCATCTTTATTTTATTCGTCACACGAAAGATATTGAAGAACAAAAAGAACAATGTCCAATTACAATTATCCAACTAAATAAAAAATAAGAACGAACAAAAGGAGAATGAATAGATGAAATTCGTAAAATTAGCAGCAGTAACAGCAATCACAGCAGGTTTAGTAGGTGGCACCATCGTAGCGAGTGCTGCGGAAGAGACACGGTCATTAGATACAGAAGGTACAGTAGACTTCCGCGAAGCGGACGATGACAACAATGAAACGATCGATCCAGAGCCTGGACCAGAAGAAGAGATTACGATTCCTGGTACGCAACAAGGTGCATTCGCCCTTGCTTATGTAGGAAATTATGACTTTGGTACACGACCAAATTCAGCATTAAATCAAAGCTACAATGCGGCAGCTTGGTGGTTCGATATTGATCCAGATTCAGAAGAATATGGAAATCCTGAATGGCCAGAAGGTGAAGAACCTGATTATATTAATGTGTATGACGGAACAGCTGCACGCGCACACTTCGCGCAAGTTAGAGATTTGCGTTCTGACTTGACTGGATGGAATCTAGCGCTTAAACAAGCTGGCCAATTTAAGTCGGGTGACAAAGAATTAAAGGGTGCTAAAATTACTTTCCAAAACGGCGTTGCACAAAATACCAGCGGGGAAGTTCCAAATGTTAATAACAATCCTTTCACTATAGAACCTGAAGAGTCAAGAGTTATTATGAGTACTAAATCGAATGATGAAGGTTTTGGGCTAAGTTCTGTAATGTGGGGAGTAAAAGCAGACCTTACACTTGATAAAGATGTAACAGGTGGTTTATCTAACCCTAGCGTTCAATTGTCAGTACCAGGCTCTACGCGTACATCAGCAGGAGAAGCATATAAAACAACATTAGAATGGACATTACAAAGTGGACCAGAAAATATCGTTGAAGATGAAGATAATATCTAACACACTTTAAGAAATAACCGATGATCAATACACATAGCAACAGTGCAATGTTCGTTTGCATTGTTGCTTTTTTTGAAAGGGGAATTTTTTTTTAACATGATGAAATTACTGCGTATTCCGCTCGTCAAAGTTTTACTCTTTATTGTCTGCTTTATTGGTGGAATAGTGAGTTTTTCTCAAGACGTTTTTGCAAATGGTGAATTGAATTTCAGTGTACGTGCAGTCCCACCAGCAACTCAGTTTGGTGATGACAAAGGCTATTTTGATGTGGAACTGCTGCCGAATGAATCAGAGGACTTGGTCTTGGTGATCCGAAATGTCCGTGACCAGCCCATCGATGTCAAATTGACGGCGCATACTGCGTATACCAATGTACATGGTGTGGTGGAATATGGTGCGGATAGTGAGGAACCAGATCCAACTCTTGCCCACGAGATGAAAGACCTTCTGGAACCGCCAAGTGAAGCCATCACATTTGATGCCTTTGAGGAGAAAGAAGTCGTCGTCAAGCTACATATGCCCAAAGAAGATGTCACAGGATTACTGGTTGGCGGCATCAAATTGGTTGAAGAGACGGATGACGATCAGGCGGAGGATTCAGACAGCGGAATGGTCGTCGAAAACACGTTTTCATACGTGGTGGGGGTTGTAGCGAGCAATTCTCGTACCCAAACGATTACGCCGGAGCTTGAACTACTGGCTGTATTTGCAGATCAACTCAATTATCGAAATGTCTTTAGTGCCAATATTCAAAATTTTTTGCCGACATTTACAAATGAATTGAGTGTTGAAGCAACGGTTAGACTGGCAGATTCAGATGAGGTGTTGTATGAAGCAGCTGAAGAGATGATGCAAATGGCGCCGAATTCTAATTTCAAGTTTCCGATTCCTTTGGATGGCGAACGCTTCGTCAGCGGCACCTATGTGTTAGACATGACGGCACGTTCCGGAAAAAATGAATGGCGTTGGGAAGAAACCTTCGAAGTCACAGCGGACGAAGCCCGACGACTAAATCGTTCAGATGTATCGATTGAACAAACCAATTGGTGGTGGATCGTCGCAGGCGTAGCCGCAGCTGTAGTGATTATCAGCTGGCTTGCCTACAATACCTACAAAAACAAGAAACTAGAAAAACGAAGTCAAGAAATCGATCATGATCCTCTTTCTGAGAAAAAGAAATCATAATAAGGAGTAAGCCTATGAATCATAAAGTACGGAGAAGTGTCACGAAAGCAACGCTCACTGTGTTAGCGATCTCTTCTCTAGGAAATCCTATATTCGCAGTAGCAGAAACGATAGATTTTAGTGGATTATCTTTTCATCTTTTATCGAATCAAGAGCAACCTGTCGAAGAGACGGCCGCGGCTTCTTTTTCATTTGCGGAGAAACAATTCGCTACCGTGAAGAACGAAGTCACGACGATTCCTTTCGAAAGTACAGTGTATATCAATGAAGTGTCCTTCGAACTTCCAGAACATGCGCAATTGAGTGAAGATGATTTGCCAGCACATTTGAAGGCATCCAAGGATCAAGCATCCAATCATTGGACATTGACTGCGACCGAAGCCACAACGACCTTTGCGTTACCAGTGATTTTCACTGCAGAAGGGTCATTTCCTATCACAGTAGGCGATGGAGAAACCACGGTCGATGTTCATTCATCAGACGATGCCGCTACAAGCCCACAATTACAAGCAGTGCCAGAGAATGATACTGAACAAGTGATCGAGCCCAAGGAAGATCTTGCGAGTCGGCATGCGGAAGTGTTTAATGGGCGTTCTATAACAGTGGGAACGCGTGGCACCTTGATGAGTGCCCTCGCCGATGACAGTGTTTCAAAAATCACGTTGACAGCAAATATAGATATTCAGTTTCTTGCTACCTCTGAGAATTTGAATATTAATCGCTCAATAATTATTGACGGCGACAATCAATACACCTTAAATCTAGGAACCGCGCAATTACGGTTAATGAACACATCAGCAAACAAGACACTTAGACTCGAAAATATCTTTCTGGACAAAACGGATGCGGCTGCATACGTCATCAGTGAAAATGCAGCAGAAAATTGGGAGCTGCAATTAGCTGGTATCGCCAAATCTCGATCCAGTATCCAAAATTTTAGACTAGCGACAGTTCCTGAAGCGACGACAAGGATCACAGATGGCACAAATACCTTTGCTAGCACTGTAGACGTGATTGGCGCGTTCCTCACAACCAAAGAATTCATCATGGAGAATGGCGCCAAGATGGACTTCGCAAGTGTTCAAAATACTGTTTTGGCATTTACGAGGGAAAATGCGAAGATGACTGTTACTGATGGTGCGACCTTAAACATTTCACACAGCGGTGCAATCAATATGCAAAATTCACTCCTATTTAGAGAGAAAAATGCACATATAAACATTGATAACGGCGCTAAAGTAACTATTCAATCAGCAGGACAGGCTCTCACAACTCCTAATCTAGATATAGGTAACACGATATCAATGACCGGTGATCATTCCGAAATCCATGTGAATGGAGGAGAACTTGTCACTACGAATACGGGTGGCTCAAATATCCTTATGGATGGATTGCAATCAGTCCTTGAGGTTACAAGTAATGGGAAATTGACTACGCAATCCGCTGAAGTGTCATCGCTTTTGCTAAGGGGAAATGATAGTCAGGTTATTTTTGGAAAATCCTCCTTAGTTGAAGTACATTCGAGAAGTGGAGTAGGAATTGACATGTCGGGGGCCAATGCCAAGTTAAATATGACGGATGCTGAACAAATTTCTGTGACGACTAACCCTAACATTACGGGTATCAATCTGAGCGCTGTAAGACTATCAGGTGTATCTCCATCATTTGCAATCAAAAATAGTCGGGTCGACATGCATTCTTCTGTGAGTGGAGTCATCCACATGAAATCGGCTGGTGCTATAATGACAGTTGATAATAGTGAGGTCAATATTTCGAATAATACACCTACAAAAGGAAATTTAGTTGACATTGGGTTAAGTAGTGGACAAAACAGTTCATCTTTTAGAGTATCCAATCATTCTATAATAAATATCAAAGGTTCAGCTGAAGATACGACAGCGTCTAATCAAGACAATCAACAAGAAAAAAATATTCATGCAGATAGTCTATTAGCCGTACATGGAAATGATTCGTCAATAGAAGTATTAGACGATTCAGAAATCAATCTTACCGTTGAAAATGAATTCGGAAGAGGAATAAAAATGGTTGGTGACCATACAACGCTAGATATCGATACTGCTACATTGAATATCTATACGATATCAAATGATGCGATGCATATGATTGGAAGCGATACAACTATCCGCTTGATGAATGCAGAAATCAATACCGACTCCAATCGTTCAGCTGCTGCCCTTATTGTTGAAGGAAATGAAGGTAAGCTTATCTTAGATAAAGAAAGCAAAATGACGATAAATAATAAAGTTGGATCTAATCCAAACATTTTGCTTCAAGGGGAAAAATCTAAAATAGAGGTTACCAACGAATCTAGGTTGATTGCATCAGTACCTAGTGACGTAATAAGGAATTCAACGGTAAATAATGAGGGTGCACTCAGAGAGCCGCTTAGGGAAAAAACACCTTCAACAAATAATGTTATCCATTTGGATGGTGCCTCATCCTCATTTATTGTTTCGCAAAATGCTGTTGTCGATTTAGAAATATCGTCAGGTCACAAAAGAGGGATTAGATTAGATGGTGATTATTCTACGCTTGAAATGTCAGAGGGCGCGCATATCAATGTATCGACACATGAAGCTACAGCTATTCAATTGGACGGAAGTCATGTAAAATTGATTGCCAGAAATGAAGGTACGCTACTCACTGCCAATAGTAACTATGAAAAAACAGTGCTTAACGGCGTATCGACAATAAAAGTTGGAAAAGACAATGAAGATACAGACATTGGTTATGAACCGATTATCTCTGTATCAGATTCTGCTGTAATGGATATAAAAGCAAATGCTTCTTCAGCAATGGTTTTACAAGGAATTAATGGTGTGTTCAATGTAAATAGTAATGCGAAGTTAGAATTAGAAGCAGCACCTTCTGGAGAACTGGATACAAACAATGCAAATGCAACATTACGATTTATGCGTTCCGGAGAAGATGTTTTAGGATCAACACATGGCGGTTATCAATTCAATATTGATGATGCTGTCATGTCTGTAGTAAAACGTGGCGGGTCGCCTGATGGAGAAGCTGAGATGGCACCTGCAATCAGAATGTGGGGTAGTAATAATCAAGTTACTGTAAGCAATGGTGGTCGCTTCTTGGTTGTCAATGAAGGAAGTGGCAACGCCCACGATGGCAACCGAGGTGGCGGAAATCAAGGAATTCATTATACTGCAGGTACGAATAATGGCTTTACAGTCAAAGATCCTGGATCAGAAGTCAGAATTTATGCTGCCGATGGTCCTGCATTGGATATGAGTGATGATTACATCGCCGGTACAGTAGTCAAGATTGAACAAGTACAAGTAGGCGGGGAGCCCGGCGGTGATGGCCGCATCGAAGCCAGCAATCTTGGCTACTTCGAAGCAGTTGGTCGAACTGCATCCGAGAATGCTGGGATTTTCCGAGGGAAAGTCACAGAAATCTACTTTAACAATCCTTTGTTCATGAATTACCGGAACAATCGCGTTGGCGGTGGAAATGTGTTCAGCAATGCGGCTGGTTCTATTCTAGAAGCGAAAGCAAGTGATCTTGCTGTCTGGAAGAAAGGCTCAGATTTGGATGGTGATCCTCATTTAGCTTATAGAAATATGGATTACACCTTCACAGGGGCAAACTTCGGGATACTTTCTTCTATTGAGCCTCTAGATGTATTTGATTTTGAAGCATTTGGCAATGCGGGAATGGCGTCGTATGCGCGATTGAGCTCAAACAATGCCCGCTGGTCGATTCTTGCTGAATTAAGAGTACCGACCAATGCGGATAAACGAATTCATGGACAAGTCGACATGCCAGTAGGGATCTATGATTCTAGACCTGCATGGCAAGATGAAGTCAAAGTAACCGTCGAGATCGAACGCAATGGTGAAACGATCCAAACGGTTGAAACATTTACTCAAGGGCACACAAATGAGCACCCCGGTATCAGTATATATGGTGAAGCCGCCCGCGGCGGATTATTCGAAATCGAATTGGATGATTATCTGCAAGCTGGTGATGTTGTCCGTGTATCCGACTTAGAAGTAATGGCTGGCGCGATTCAAGAAGGCTTTGAAAATATTTATGAAGTGGATGAGGTCACAGTCTTTCCGATCGTTCCACCAACACCTGCAGCATTTCCAAGTGAAACAATCCCAGTAAATGCCACGGAGGTCACAGGAACTACGGATAATCCTGACGTTGAAGTCACCATCACTCATAATGGACAGACAGTCACTGTTGGAGATGTCCAGGTGAGTGGGGTTGACAATCAATTTGCTATCCCGGTTGAACACCTGAACCTATCGGTGGGCGATGAGATCCAAGTCTTCCTGCGTGATCAGCATGGTTCTGCGCAAGCTGCAGGTGTTGTCAATCCGCCAATTACCAACAACAATAGCGGAAATATCAATCCTGTAGAAGCACTTGATTTTAGAGATGCTACGTTCTCACAGGCGACCATCTTGATTGTTGGAGAAATGGTTGAAGGAGAGCTTACGATTGATCGAGCGACTGATTGGGACTTTGGGCAGCATCCGTTGACATCTAGAGCAATGTCTTATGATGCCTTGCCGTTTTCAACGCAATCAGGCGGAGAGACAACTGCACAGGCAAACTTTGTGCAAGTCACTGATGCAAGAGCGGCTTCAGAAACATCAAGCTGGAGATTGTATGTGAGTCAACTAAATCAATTTTCAAGTGCTGCGCACGGCGAGCTAGAAGGTGCACAATTAAGTTGGAAAAACGGTCGTGTGCTATCAAGCAATGGACAAACAGCCAATGAGAGCAACTTCGGTATTGTGCGGACAGGTGGTACTTTGATACCGGGCGGTGAGAGTATTCAACTGATCAGTACGAACATCGCCAGCGACAAAGGCACATGGTACTACGCCTTTGGAGACGAGACAACGAAAGACAGTAGTATCTCCTTAGCCGTACCTTCTGGCGCGAAAACAAGGGGCGCAAGATATACCACAACGATCAATTATTCGTTTAATGCTGTCCCTTCAGAATGTTTCGAATAAGCAAAAAAGATTGCACAGGCATTCATCACGAATGCTTTGTGCAATCCTTTTTTTTATCAAAAATAGGCAATAAACATACGCTATCAGACTGGCAGAACGTCGGATAGCGTATGTTCTCTTTCTGCGAATCAAGAAATCAGAGAAGAGGTATCAATACGTGTGAAACTATGCAAAATATTTGGGTTGATTCTTTGTAAAAGTCGTGCCCAGTCCGTCGAATCGGGCACTGTTTTGATCAGAAAATATTCTAAATCCAAAAATGGCAAGGAAAGGTATTCATGATAGTTTGTCACCAATAGGTCGATTTGATTGTCATTGATAAATGATTCACATAAATCGCTAGGTCCGAGAAAATGGATCGTTTGAAATTTTCCTAAATATTTTTTGACCCAAGAGGTGATATATTGATTGATATACTCATTGCCTTCAATTGCAAAGGCGATATTCAAGCTCGTATGCCAGTACTGTTCTTTGATCGTTTCTGAATAAAGTGTCAAGCGGGCACAAATGTCTTCTAATAGTGTGTCATGAAACAAGTCACCGAATTGTTGATTTGTATGCAAAAATGCTCGGTTTTTTTGATAGGCGTGAGGGAAAATGGCTTTGGCATAGTCGTTGGTATCTTGAATGTTCTTATTGCTGTTTTCAGACAATAAACAGCGCAGCTTGATAGAGGTAAAGAATGACTCCAAAAGTACGAGATCTTGTTGTTTATTTAGTGAATGGTCCGTCAAACTTTCACGAAACGCATGGGCAAGTGTTTTTATTTCTCCCCATTTATTGTACCGCAAGCAAAAGTATTCTTCTTGCTGTGGAAAATCGACCGTTCGACGGCATAGAATCGACACATACATGAAAACGATTTCGTCTTCTGGTACGCGAAGCTGAAAAGTTTCTTCGATGGTTTTGACTGCTGGCAGAATGGTGACGTATTCCGGATCTGAAAGCACCAATGCTTTCAATTCTGGATTGATGGTCACTTCCAAACCGCAAAGAATTCTCTCAATGGATAAGTAGAGCAAATAACTAAAATAGCCAAAGGATGACGCTGTTTCTTCCGTTGCTGCTAATTGATCGCTGATTTGAAGAACAGCTTCTTGGGCAGCAATGGATGGAAAAACGGTGTGAGGAGTAATGTCGGATTCGTAGTAAAAGGCAAAGTAGAAATAGCGGATGTCTGCTTCTGAGCCAATTAAATTTACGGGGTACAAATCCAAGGTTATGTTGAATGCTTTGACTTCATTCGTGATACTTTTCAAATATTTGATCATTGTACTTTCCGACACATGAAAGTAATCTGCCCACTCGTAGATTGAGAGCAATTCATTAAAAAAGATGCGTTCAAGAATAATAAATAAAGGTTCATCTTCCAAAATACTGCTTTTTTTATCAATATATTCTTCTGAATTATGTATGTTTAATGTATACCCTTGTTTTGAAGACGTAATATGTGCGGATTTGTCTAAATAGTCTCTAAGATAATTGATATCTGTAATGATTGTTCGCGCTGTGTTTTTCGTCACTGTTGTTAAGCGTTGGGTTGAACAGAGGGGATGATATTCTAACTCATTTAATATTTGAATGAGGCGCAACTTCACTTTATCAGATACAAAATTTAACTGGAAATTTTTCAATCGATCAGATACCTCCTGCTTCAAATGTTTTAGATGGTAAGCGTGGTGAACGTAAGGTGTGGGGATGGATGATCATAGTCGGTCAACTCATGTTCTTTGCTTCTTCAAACTAGCTGATGTATCGAGCCGTGTATATCCTACTATGCGCTATGAGGGAACCACGTTTGTTAAAGTAGGTATATAATGCGTCAATTTTCTTCAATTTCTTATATGATAACAAAAATTTTTTTTAAAAAATATGCGCGTTTTTCGTCTAACTCTGAAAAAACTAATTTGAAGATACAGGACGGAAAGGTATAATGATATGTTCACCTATTTGATGTGTAATCAGATGATATATGATGTTATTTATTGACAGAGGATTTATTTTTTGTTCAAAAGGATTTTCTAGTTGAATAACATTGATTTGTTTTTTTATGATCCAAAAAAGTTCTTAACAATAGGTATGTTACTTCCATAAATGTGAATTAAATTTTTTTTTAATAAGACCTTACAAAAGTATAGTGAATAGCTATTTATAATGCTATGATAAGTTGTGGAAAAATTATTTTTTTGGAAGGTTGGTAAAAATGAAAAGTTGGGGTAAAAAATTATTGGCTGTGGGGTTGATGACTTCATGTTTTGTCACGACATCTGTAACCGTCTCTGCAGCAAGCCAAACATTGAAAGTAGACAGTGTTTATGTGAAAGCAGGGACGATTTCAGGCACTACTACAAAAGGATCAAAGCTTGTCGTGAAGAAGGATGGAAAAACGGTCAAGACAATAACAGTAAAAGGGACGAGTTTCAAAATCAAACTATCGGGTTTGAAGAAGAATCAAAAAATTTCAGTCGTATCGAGTGTGAGTAAAAAAAGTAAAACAGTTGATACACGTGTCAAGGAATCACCTGCACCTAAATGAACATTAGATACTAAAAAAGTATCAGGTACTCAATTGGTACTCTCTGGTAAGACAGATAAGAATACAGAAATCGTCATCACAAATGGCAAAGATACTGTTGGGAAACAAGTGACGAAGTCAACGACTTACAGTATCAAAATAGCCAAAAGTAAATTAAAGTCGAGTCAGTTTCGGATCAGTGGCAAAAATTTGACGACTTACGGAGAAAAAGCGCTGTCGTCGACATTGAATTACAAAGAACCGACAATCAGTGGTGTTGACGCAGTCTCGGTGACAAGTGATAAGGGCTTCAACGCAACAAATGGCGTGTATCCGTGTCTGTCACCAATAATGATTCTCGTACCCTGACTGTTAAAAAAGTTCGTGTAGATGATGGTTCATTTTGGTCATCAGATTATACTCAAGAAAGACTAGAAAGAGATGGAATCAATACGACGATTTATTCAGGAAATCGTTGGGGAGTAGCATTATCTCATCGTATCGGATGGGATATGGATGAATTGAAAGTGATTGTTACCGTTGAAACAGAAAGTGGCGTTACGAAAGAGTTGGTTTACTATGTGTAATAGGAAACGGACAACTTATATCAAAGACAGCAAATACGTACTTTCTTGACTTTGTGGCTAACCTTCACCTAGTTTTTCGTGGAAAGTCATGGTACAATATCTATGTAAAGAGAAGTTGCTACAACAACTTCTCTTAGACAGTACCGTTTAAAATACGGTGACAGACATTTCGTTTATTTCAAAAGAAATAGCCGCCTCCGGTTAAAGTGACGGCTATTTCTTTTTGTCGTTTTTCAGCAAACTAACAACCAGTCCAATCAAAGCTATGGTAAACATACCAAAGCCAAAGATCGTCTGAATTGTCTCATATGCAGACAAAAGGCATCTCCTTTCGTAAGATTTTGGAAGTACGCACATACGCACCACCTCACTTTCTAGGATAGCCACCGTCAATAAACTTTCCTGCCATACTTGATTATAACATGGTAATCGTCAATAAAATTGTTTGTTTTTCTGTTAAATGATTTTAAATCTGCGTTTTTGCATTACCGTTCATCTAGTTTTTTGCGTCACATCATGCTATACTATCTATGTAAAGAGAAGTTGCGACAACAACCTCTCTTAGGCAGCACCGTTTAAAACACGGTGGCGTTATTCAATATTTCTTGATAAAAATAGCAGCCCCACGCGAAAGTGACGGCTATTTTTTGTCGTTTTTCAGCAAACTGACAATCAAGTGAAATGAAGCATACATTTCATTTATTCACCAAGCAATGTCCACAATGCCTCGAAATCTTCTTGATAACTTTCGTTGCACCACCGTTTTGCAAAGTATGGATTGTGAAAATAGGTAAACGCAGTAATGACGGCAGCGCCGTTCTTTGAAGGATCGATGTCCTCAGCTTTTTCTGCCAGTTTTTGAACGTGGGGGTTCACTAGCCTTGCGTTATTCTCAATATATTCAGTATATAATTTGAACATTTTAGGAATTGATTGATGTAAGGTTTTCTTTGTATTCGTCATCAGCCATAGCCAATCATGAAGCGCTGATCCGTGATTCTCTGGTTCCCAAGTAAAAATGGTGGCCATTGAATCCTCTAACCAGCGCAAGGCGAGGTGTTCAAACAAGTCTTCTTTATTGAGGAAAAACTAGGTAAATTGACGGTCATTGTCAATACAGCGGGTATTATGCGCTTATCGCCGATAGCGAATTTGGATTTTGATGCATTTGATCAAGTGATGCGCACCAATGTACGAGGGACGTTTGTCATCGCGAAATTAGCTGCGACACATTTGACTGAGGGAGGTGTCTTGATCAACTTTTCCACTTCGGTCACCAGATTGCAATTTGTCGAATATGGCGCGTATGCCGCAGCGAAATCGGCAGTTGAAACGATGACGCCAATCTTGGCGAAGGAGATGCGGTGCAAACAGATTAGGGTCAATACGATTGCACCTGGACCGACAGCTACGCCACTATTTTTGGATGGAAAATCGGAGGCATTGATCCAGAAATTGAGTGTGGCCAACCCTTTAGAGCGCTTAGGTGAACCGCGAGATATTGCAGAAGCGGTATTTCGTGTCATCGAATCCAAGTGGATCAATGGTCAAGTGGTATTTGTGAATGGCGGCATGGTGTAGTTGCAACAAGAAGATGTTGTAATGGTTACTTTGGCAAGCACATATTTGGTACTTAGTGGGTAAATACATTTAGCATAAGACAAAAAAACCAGCAGAGATTCAGTCTTGCTGGTTTTTTTGTTCTCCTTTGATCCTCGCTGCAACCGGTTGAAACAATCGTCGATAAACGGGTGTCAACAAGAGATAAAAGACCAAATTTCCACTTCCGTGCAACATATCAAAGACAATCCCTTGCAGATAGTAAGCCCAAAATGAGGGGAGTTGATACAAATAAACTTCGACTAAGGATACAAAGAAACCATAGAGCATACCACTAAGAAAAGCCAGTACAGCTTGGCACATGATATGACGTTTTACGAATGGCAGACGGGTGACGATATAAAAGAAGGTCACCATACAAGTAAAAGCGACGAGTTGGCTGATGGTCCAACTGCCCATTCCGAGATAGAGATTGGTCCCTAATAAGCCAATCACGGCGACAATCATTGCGTCGCTATAACTACCATAACAGACCAATAGCAGCAAAATAGCACTCATAGGTTGGACATTGGGTAACCATGTAAATGACAGACGCCCCACGATACAGGCGGCTGAAAAGAGGGCCAAGTGTGTGATTCTTCTGATTGGAAATGTTGATTTTTTTTGACTGTTCATTGTGAAGATCCTTCGTTCTAATTGATAATAGTTCTCATTGTATCAGAATAAAAAATAAATTCAAGATTGAATTATACTTTATATAGTGCCATACTAATTCACGGACACAACATATTGTGTTTTTTGAATGAGAAGGTGGAATCAAATAATGGAATATCCAGAAGTATATAAACAAAAATTGAATCAAGATATTGCAAAAGTAGCGGAAGTTGCAGTTATTACGAGTGAGATGACACAAACCTTTGAAGGAATTGCGCGGTTGATCATGTTGGATTGCTATGCCTTCAAAGATAACCGTACACTAACAATCGGTGATTTGGTCATTCTGACAACACATCCCGATCCGCAATATCCAACCCGTGGAATTGGCTGGGTCGAAGCGAAGGTTGATGGACTGTTAACGATTCGCGTGGAAGATGATTATCGTTCCGCACTCACTGATCCTGTTGAAATGGCTTCTGGTCAAGTACAACGGCGCATCAATGAGGTAGAAAAACCGCTGGAACTTTATTTCGAACAGATCGCTGCGCGTGTTTCTAGAGGTATCGCGGCGATGGAGGGGGACCAGCAGGCGCAGTATGAACAAGCATTTTATCATCATTTGACGGCGCAAAACTTGATTCCGGCTGGTCGTGTGTTATATGGCGCTGGGACGCAATCGGAAGTCACCTATTTCAACTGCTATGTGATGCCATTTATTCATGATTCACGTGGCGGTCTAGCGACACATCGCCAAGAAGTGATGGAAATCATGAGCCGTGGCGGTGGTGTAGGTACCAATGGGTCAACTTTGCGGCCAGCATCAGCGGTGGTCCATGGTGTGAATGGCAAGTCTTCGGGGGCTGTTTCATGGTTGAATGATTTGGCAAATCTGACGCATTTGGTTGAGCAAGGAGGCAGCCGTCGAGGGGCGCAGATGATCATGTTGAATGATTGGCATCCTGATATTTTTGCGTTCATTATTTCAAAGATCCAAAATCCAGCGATTTTGTATCAGTTGAGTCGTACAAGTAATAGTCCAATCGTGCGTCAATTGGCTGGGCAAAAATTGGACTTTGAACCATTAACGGCGGATGAAAAAGAATTGTTGTCTTTCGCGGTTGACCATAAAGGAGCAAATCAACACGCTGATGCTTATCAAGCGTATCAGCAGAAATTATCCGCTGGTGGTACGTATCGGGTCAAAGAGCCGGATTTTTTGACGGGGGCGAATATTTCTATTTGTTTGACCAAAGAATTTATGCAGGCTGTCGAAGAAGACAGCACCTATGATTTGCGCTTTCCGTCAATTGATTCCTATGACGCTGATGAAATGGCGGATTACGATGCGCACTGGGCTGAGATCGGCGATGTTCGTGAATGGGCAGCAACAGGGCGACGGGTGACGATTTATCAAACAATCAAGGCGCGAGACTTATGGGATTTGATCACATTTTGCGCGACCTATTCAGCTGAGCCAGGCATATTCTTCATTGATAATGCCAACGAGATGACCAATGCACAAGCCTATGGTCAAAAAGTAGTCGCCACCAATCCTTGCGGCGAACAACCATTGACGCCGTACGCGGTCTGCAACTTGGCAGCCATCAATCTGGCGCAAATGGTGGATCACTCAACCAAGTCTGTCGACATCGATAAATTGGCAGAAGTTGTCAGAACCAGTGTCCGTTTCCAAGACAATGTGATTGATGCCACACCGTATTTTTTTGACAAAAACGAACACCAAGCCAAGGGTGAACGCCGTGTAGGTTTGGGTGTTATGGGGTTGGCAGACTTGCTGATCTATTGTGAAAAGGTCTATGGTTCTGAAGAAGGCAATCGCTTGATTGATCAAGTGTTTGAAACGATTGCGCTGACAGCTTATGAGACGTCTGTTGAACTGGCAAAAGAAAAAGGCAGTTTTCCTTTCTTGATTGGTGAAACAGAGGCCGAAACACGCGCCTTGCGGCAACGCTTTATCGAGTCTGGTTATATGAAAAAAATGCCAGAAGCGTTGCGTCAATCGATTTTGGTCCATGGCATTCGCAACTCACATTTACTGACTGTGGCACCTACGGGATCTACAGGAACAATGGCTGGCGTATCGACTGGTTTAGAACCTTATTATTCCTTTTCTTATTTCAGAAGTGGTCGGTTGGGCAAGTTTATTGAAGTTCACGCAGACATTGTTCATGCGTATCTCCGTGCACATCCAGAAGCAGATACCAATGCATTACCGCCATTTTTTGTGTCAGCGATGGATTTGACACCAGAAGCCCACGTCAGCGTGCAGTGTGCGATCCAACGCTGGATCGATAGTTCAATCTCCAAAACAGTCAATGCACCGAAGGGCTATCAAGTTGAGCAAGTGGCCGCTATTTATGAAGCATTGTATCGCGGTGGTGCCAAGGGCGGGACCGTCTACGTGGACGGCAGCCGAGACAGCCAAGTCTTGACGTTGACTGGAGAAGAGACACCAACAGCACCAGCGGAAGCTTCTTCGGTTGTGGTCGATAAGGAAGTTGTAGATGGCGAAATTTGTCCGATTTGTCAGGAAGGGACGATCGAAGAAATCGGCGGTTGCAGCACCTGTACCCATTGCAAAGTCCAACTGAAGTGTGGATTATGATGGAGGAGGATCAGCATGAAAATCTATACCAAAAGCGGTGACAAAGGCAAAACTAGTATCATTGGCGGTCAGCGCGTCCTAAAATCGGATCTGCGGGTTTGTGCGTATGGTAGTATTGATGAAGTCAATTCATGGGTGGGCAAAGTGATTGCTGCGTTGACCGAGTCACGCTTTGATACGTTGCGTGTTGAATTGACGGCGTTGCAAGTGCTGCTATTTGATATAGGTACTGATTTCGCAACACCGAGTGGCATCAATACGCCGATCGTTGGGAAACAAGACTTGGCGCGTGTGGAAGCTTTGATCGATCATTACCAAGGTCAAGTGCCTGTGATCGAGAAATTTATTTTGCCCGGCGGTCATCCAATTGCCTGTGATCTGCACGTAGCACGAACCGTGATCCGTCGCGGAGAACGAGAAGTAACAGCATTGCTTGCAGAAGAAGATATCAACCTGACAGCATACAAAATCATCAATCGATTGTCTGATTTATTTTTTGTGCTGGCGCGCTATATCAATACCAGCTATGGTATAACCGAGCCCTTTTATGAACGGGCCGGCAACGTATTTCATTAAGAGAGGATGTTATCATTGAAAAAATTTACTGTCATTTCTAGCTTGATCATCGGATTATTTGTTTTATCTGGTTGTCAAACCAACCAAACACCATCACAAACATCATCACAAGCATCGACTGAAGCAACCAGCGCAGTCGTTGCCTCATCAGTCAAAATCGTCTTGACTGACGGAGAGGACACGATTGATAGCAAAAGTGTCGCTGTTCAATCTGGGGAATCATTGATGGATGTTTTGAAGGAACACTTTTCTGTGGAAGAAAAGGACGGCTTCATTACATCAATCGAAGGCCATAGTCAAGATGAAAGTCAGAACAAATACTGGACTTTTACTGTGAATGGAGAAATGGGCTCAAAAGGGGCCGATGAAACGATAGTAGAAGGGGGAGATCAAGTTGATTTTGCGTTAAGTGTATATGAATAAATAAAGAAACTCGCGTCCACCTGCCAATCAATATCTGGCAGGTGGACGCGTGTCGATTCAATTATTTCAGCAAAGCAGTATATTTTTCTGTGCTTTGTTATGAGGACCATGTATGTTCGCCGCTTCGACTATCGTTATGCCAGAAAATCAACAAAACGTTGGGCAATTTCCTGTGGTCTCGTGATTGCACCGCCAACAACTATCCCTGCTACACCAAGGGCTTTGATTTGTTTTGCTTCTTCAGGGGTGTGGATTTTTCCTTCTGCGATCACAGAAACCCCTGCGTGAACAAGTTGTTGCATCAACGAGATGTCAGGTCCGGTCTGTTGCAGGCTTTCTTCAGTGTAGCCACTCAATGTTGTGCCAACAAAATCGATACCTGCTTGGTGGGCATTCAGGCCTTCTTCAAAGGTGGCGATATCAGCCATGAATAATTGTTCGGGATATTTGTCTTTGATTGCAGCAATAAACGCATTGATCGATAAGCCGTCATGGCGCTTGCGGCGGGTGCAATCAAGCGCAATCACTTCCACACCAGTTGCCACAAGTTCATCCACTTCACGCATGGTTGCGGTGATAAAAGGTTTCTCAGGCAGGTAATCGCGTTTGATGATCCCAATCATCGGCAGTGAGACGCTCTCTTTGATTGCCAAAATATCTCTGACTGAATTGGCACGGATACCAACGGCACCAGCCTGTTCAGCAGCTCGTGCGAAATAGGGCATCAAGCTTTCTTCTTCTCGATAAAATGGTTCACCGGGTAATGCTTGGCAAGAAACAATCACCCCGTTTGATACAGCTGTCAAAAATGTCTGTTTATCCATATATTTTACGACTCCGATGCTTGTGTGATTTCAGATCCTCTATCTGAACCGACTATAGCATGCGTTTTTATTCTGTGTAAAGGGATAAGCAGTATCCTTCATATAACGCAATCAAAGCAACAGGCGCTGCGATCCATTGCAAATCGCAGCGCCTGTTGCTTTATATTGTTTGATTTTAGCGGTTTATGAGTAAAAGAAGCGAATCAAGATCCCGCCAAGAATCAATACGATTGCGCCGCATAAACGGTTGGCCATTTGTGCAAAAGCAATCATTTCCATTCTTTCAGAAGCAGATAATACAGCAATATTACCGGTTCCGCCCATGGAGTTGTTGATCATACCTGCACCAATCGATGTTTCGACTGGGTACATGCCCAATAGCATACCGAAGAACCAGCTGGCAGCGCCCATTGAAACAACGCTTGTTAGACAGAGCAAGACAAACTGCCATGTAAAGGCAGAAGCCAATGTGGACAAATCGATCAATGCCAAACCAATCCCAGCCAATACAGCGTGGGTCAAATTGGTCATAATGACATTGTTGAACATCACAACAGAGTCTTCTAGTTTTTTCGGAACAACGTTCAATGCTTTCAAAATAAAGACGATCACAATCATAAAGGCATATTCGTGTACCTTAGGGAAAAAGTTGCTCAAAATCGCGCCGACAACCAATAGCGAGAATGAAAATAGCATACCGACGCCGATTTGTTGCGCATCAAGCGTGATCTTTGGTTTTTCTAATTCTTCTTTGGTGGCATTGATCAATGTGCCATGACCATTGTATTTGGTTTTGGCAAAGACTTTTGAAATAAATAATGCACCAATAATGGCAAGAATATTCCCGAATGTAACAGCAGGTGCCAATTGAGAGAAAATCGCTGCTTGATTGCCGTTTGCCAAACCATCCGCATAGATTTGTGAAAGGGGTGTGATCCCAGCACCCATACCGCCAGACATCATTGGCAAGGAGACATACATGACAGAATCAGCAAAACCATTTCCCAACAGCATGCCAACCAATCCGACTGCGAAAAATCCGACAACCATGGTGATCAATGCAACTGGAATAAATTTAGTTGAAGCTTTCACCAATAAGTTGCGGTTCATTCCTAAGATCGAGCCGCAAATCAAAGCAGCAATATAGAAATCAAGGAAACCAAAACCGCCACCCATGAAATCACTGACAGCGTCAATGACTTTTGTGGGTACGAGATTGAATGAAGCCAAAAGAGTGGCACCTAGCAAGGTGAAAACTGATCCACCGCCAAGATAAGAATTCATGATCGGCAATTTTTCACCGATGAAATACAGCAAGTGACCTAAGGCAACGAGTAGAATGGTGATACCGACCATATTTAAGGGCAACTTGTCCAAGGCGATGGCACCAAATATGACAACCATAAAGAATACATATAAGGGAAGACTAATTCCCGAAATCGTCATTGTTTTTAGTTTATTCATTTTTCAGACCTTCCTAGTATGTTGGATACCATTTAAGATTTTGAACAGCTTTCGCCATATCTGTTTCTGCAGCTTTCGCCAAACCTTGTTCTTTGGCTTTGTTTGCAACAGCTTCAGCCACTTTGATAGAGACATCAGCAACATATTCGAATGGTGGCAGTACAGGTGCACCTGGTTGGTTCAAGTCAACCAAACCGCTTAGTGAGTGCGCTGCGGCACCGATCATTTCATCAGTTAATAGTGAAGCTTCTGATGCCAACATACCTAATCCTAAACCAGGATAGATCAATGCGTTGTTGGCTTGACCGATTTGGTAATCTACACCTTTGTATTGGATTGTTCCTGAAGGGACACCAGTTGCGACAAAGGCTTTACCGTCAGACCATTCAATGACTTGTTCAGCAGTAGCTTCTAATTTTTTGGTTGGGTTAGAGATTGGGAAAATCACTGGACGTGCAGTGTTTTCGCACATTGCTTCTACAACTTCTTTGGTAAAGGCACCCGCATCTGTCGATGTACCGACTAAGATTGTTGGTTTTGCTGCTTTGATGACGTTGACCAATTGAGTCATATCACCAGCGTTTGCAAAGTCAGCCCGTTTTTTGGCAAATGGTTTTTGTGCAGGTGTTAAATCTGACATATCATCGAACAAAAGTCCTTGTTTGTCAACCATAAAGAAGTGGTTGTATGCTTCTTCTGCTGAAAGACCTTCACTGACCATTTCTGCATGAACACGGCTCGCGATACCAGCACCGGCAGAACCTCCGCCATAACATAAGTACACTTGATCGGTCAGTTTTTCGCCAGTGATGTCTAATGCACCAAAGATCCCGCCAAGTACAACGATTCCTGTACCTTGGATATCATCGTTGAATGTTGGAATGGTTTGTTTGTATTTGTCCAAAATGGTTGCTGCATTTGAGCGGCCGAAGTCTTCCCAATGCAAGTAAAGTTTAGGGAACATAGATTCAGCAGTTTGCACAAATTGATCGATAAATTCATAATACGTGTCACCGTACACCCGTTCTTGACGGTTTCCTAAATATAAATGATCATCTAATAATTCTTTTCTGTTGGTTCCTGCATCGATCACGATTGGCAAAACAGACGCAGGATCGATACCAGCTGCTGCTGTATAGATCATCAGTTTGCCGACAGAAATATCCACACCTTGGACACCCCAGTCACCAATACCAAGAATACCTTCAGCGTCTGTTGCAACGATCAAACGAATGTCGCGATCGCCAGCAGCGTTTTTCAATGTTTCAGCGATATGTTCTGGATGATTGATATCTAAGTATGCAGCGTATTGAGGATCAACGAACAAACGGCTGTAATTTTCAATCGTGTCAGCAATAGTTGGATCATAAACGATTGGGTTGAATTCAACGATATGTTGGTTAAATAAATAGTAGAACAATGTCCGGTTTGTATTGAAGATTTCCATTAAGAAGTGACGTTTTTCTATATCAGAATCTTTGGTCACATATTGCAAATATGCTTGTTCTGATTGTTCTTCGATGGTTTGAACGTGGGGTGGCAACAAACCAATCAAGCCTAATTCTTTCCGTTCTTCTAATGTAAAGGCAGTTCCTTTGTTCAAAAATGGGTTATTTAAAATTTCATGTGCGTTCATTATGTTCCTCCAAGTTGTATATTTTTTTGGTCATGCGCTCATTTCCATTAGCTACTTTAATCCTTCGGCAGAATTATAGTCAACTAACGGTGGTATAATAAAAATTATTTATAACAAAACAGCTTCTATGTTAAAATGAGCCAAAGGAGAAATCAGACAATGAACATACGTGATTTAGAATATTTCAGTGCTTTAGCAGACATGCTTTCTTTTACGCAAGTGGCGCATAAATTTGCAGTCAGTCAACCTACGATCAGTTACGCCGTCAAACGCTTGGAACAGCATTACGGCTGTGATTTGATCGCCCGAGAGGCCTCCCATCGATCGATTACCTTGACCAACGAAGGGGAGATTCTGAAGGCCCATGTACGCTATATATTGGACGAATTTGTGACATTGGATCGGGCTATCGAACATGCCAAAAACAACCGTACCCATATTGGTTTCCCGCCCATTATTCGATCGAAAGTCTTCTCGAAACTTTTGGATGATAAAGAAATCATTCGCTTTATTTCCAATTTTCATTTGGTTTCAGGTGGATCGAATGAATTATTGTCAAAACTTTTATCTGGAAAAATCGATTTTAGCTTGTTGGGCAGCGTCAATCCAATCATTCATCCAAACTTACATGTTAAATTATTGTTTCAGCAGGAATTTTTTATTTTTGTGTCTAAGGACAATCCGTTAGCGGCCAAAAAGGAAATTTCCTTTGCACAAGCTACGGAATATCCATTCATCCTTTTGGAAAAAGGCTATACCCATGGTCTGGCCTTTCGTAACTTGAGTGACAAGTTGACGAAGAAACCTGAAGTCCAGTTTTATTTTTCAGATGTCCAAACGATTGGGCAGTTGGTGAGTTCAAATATTGGGATTACGTTGATGACTGATTTCCCAGTCTTTCAAGAGATGGATGGCCTTGTCAAGATTCCGCTGGTACCTGAGGACAAAGAAATCTTCTATATTCAGTATGCGTATTTGAAAAGTGCGGTGTTGAATCAAGATGTCCAGAAATTGATGGGGATCTTGGATGACTTGTCTTGGGTGGAGGAATAGGGGCAAGATATAGCAGAAAAGAGCGAACAAAGGCACCATGGATCAAATGGTGCCTTTGTTCGCTCTTTTGTTTCATTTGCTATCAGTTATTTTGGTAGGAAACTTTTTCGTACGATCAATTCTAATCCCAGTGAGACTGTTTTTGTGATTTTTCTAGGATGGACGATTTGATCGACCAACATATCGATGGACGTTTTGGCAATTTCTTCCACATCAATCCGAAAAGTCGTTAATGGGGGGGAGACAAATTTCGCAATATCATTGTCATTGACACTGATTAATTCTAAGCGATCAGGAACTGTGATCGAATGCTCATTCAAGGCTTGCAAAACACCTACAGCAATTGTATCAGAAGCAACAAAAATCGCTTCAGGCAAATCTTCTTTCAACGTTTCTATCATGTCGATCGTTAATTGATAGCCTTGATCGACGGTGAATTTTCCAGCTGAGTACATATATTTTTCTTTGAATAACAGTTTCTCGCTCATTTTTTGACGGAAGACGATTTCGCGACTGTCTTGTTCTTCTTGTTGGGTGTCAGGATTAAAAAATGCCCCACCGATGAATCCAATTTCACTATAGCCTTTGTCTATAAATAGATCAAGGGCTTTTTTTGTGATTCTATCGGTATCAGGTTTCACCGTATCAAATAGTTCTGCTTCAGGATTGATTTCGAGAATCACACCAGCAGAGCAAACTGTTTTGAATTGTTGTAATTCTTCTTTTCCAAAGGACCCAATACCAATAAAGCCGGATACTTGTTTGAGTATGTCCAACACATGATCCTCATGGGTAATCAATTGGATTTCCATATTGTTGATTTTGGCGTATTTTTCTAAGGAAATCCGTAACTGGCGAAAATAAACATCTTGTAATTCTTCTTGTTCTGTTAGCCAAAATACGACGGCAATTTTTTCAAGGGTTGTTTTGATTTTTGAGCGATCATATCCTAGTGCAAGTGCTGCATGAATGATTTTCTTTCTGGTATCTGGTGTGATGGAGAGTGATTCATCGCCATTCAGCAACCTTGAAACGGTGGCTTGTGAATAGCCGGAGTGTTCCGAGATTTTTTTTATCGTCACCATATTTTTCACCTCTACATTCATTATAGATGAATTGAAATAGCAAGTAAAGAAATTTACTAAATGAATTTACTAAATGTTCATTGCTTCTATATTTGATATTTGGAATAATCATTAAAATCCTTACGCATAAGGTTTTATTCCGTGTTTAAGTGAATAAATTAAAAAAAATTAGTAAAACTATTTACAAATTAAGTAAAATAATTTATTATTAGAAATGAAAAAAAGCGTTTACAAAAAAGTGAAGGTGGTCATGTTCAATGAAAAAAAGTGTGGGTCTTTTATTATTAAGTGCTGCAGCTCTTGGATTAAGTGCGTGCGGCCCGCAAGGAGATAGTACAGATACTTCTGGTGCAAAGGCAACGAATGACAATGCGTACGATTTATTGGTTTGGGAAGATCAGTCGAAATCATCAGGGATTGAAGATGCCGTGAAACAATTTGAAGAAGAACACGATGTGACGATCAAAGTCGTTGAGAAGGCCTATGGCGGTCAGATTGAAGATTTGCGACTTGATGGACCTGCGGGCACAGGTGCCGATGTCATTACGATTCCAGGTGACCAGATTGGTACGGCAGTAACAGAAGGTTTACTGAAGGAACTAGATGTTGATCAAGCCACGCAAGAGATATACGCAGATGCTGCTATGCAATCACAGATTGTTGACGGAAAAGTGTACGGCTTGCCAAAAGCTGTTGAAACGCAAATACTATATTATAACAAGGCGTTGATTTCAGAAGATGAATTACCAACGACAACGGATGAATGGTTAGAATATTCTGAGTCCGTTGCTGGAGATGACAAATTCGGTTTATTGGCATTATGGGATCAAATATACTATGCCCAAGGCGTGTTAAGTGGTTATGGCGGCTATGTCTTTGGTACTGATGGTACCAGTGGATTCAATGCAGATGATATTGGTTTAGCCAATGATGGTGCGATCGAAGGTGCTGAGTATATCCAACAGTTCTATGATTCTGGTGTATTTCCTTCAGGAATCGTTGGCGAGCAAGGTATCAATGTATTGGACTCATTGTTCACAGAAGGCAAAGCGGCAGCAGTCATCTCAGGACCTTGGAATTTATCTCCGTATGAAGAAGCTGGGATCGATTATGGCGTCAAAGAATTGCCTCTGCTGGGAAATGGCGAGCACATGGGATCGTTCATCGGTGTGAAAAGTTATAATGTGAGCAGTTATTCCCAAAATGCAGAGTTAGCAGAAGAATTTGTCAAATTTATTAGTAATGAAGAAAATTCAAAAGTTCGTTATGAAAAAACATTGGAAGTACCAGCAGTTGAAGCATTGGCTGATGATCCAACAGTCAAGGAAAGTGAAAGTGCCACAGCGATTGCTACGCAATCTCAATATGCTGAATTGACACCTGGAATTACCGCAATGAACGCTGTCTGGGAGCCAATCGACGCAGCTTTACAAACGATTGCGACTGGAAAAGACGAACCAAAAAAAGCCTTACCTCAAGCCGTAGATCAAATCAAATCGGCCATCGAAGCAACTCAAAATTAAAAAAAAATGAGGCGGCGTTACCCGTCGCCTTTTTTCTAGGGGGCATATAAAATGGACCAATCAACAGGTTCTTACGGAAAAAAAGCCATGCTGTTCTCTCTGATTCCTGGTCTAGGACAATTTTATAATCATCAAAAAATCAAAGGTGCTTTGTTTCTTTTCTTTTTTGTCATGTATGGCATTGTCTTCAAAGATTTATTTAATATGGGGCTTTGGGGATTGGTAACGCTTGGGGTAGAGGTACCAAGAGACAATTCGATTTTCTTGTTGGCTGAAGGTTTGGTTGCGCTGATCGTTATCGCATTTGGCATCTTTTTTTATTATTTAAATTTGCGTGATGCGTATAAAAATGGCGAATTGAGAGACAATGGGCTAAGGGTCAATTCAATTCGCGAAAGTTATCAGGCATTGTTAAGCGAGGGCTATCCTTATCTCATGAGTAGCCCAGCGTTTGTACTATTGGTCTTTTCAGTGATTTTCCCAATTTTGTTCAGTATTGCGCTGGCCTTTACGAATTATGACTTATACCATTCGGCACCAGCCAACTTAGCTGATTGGGTTGGCTTAGACACGTTTAAGAAGATTTTTACAGTTGATATTTGGCGGGCCACTTTTTTTAATGTATTGGGTTGGACAGTGACTTGGACCTTAGTTGCTTCCACACTCCAAGTAGCGATAGGCATTTTTTTAGCGGTTGTGGTTCATCAAAAAGAGCTGCGTTTTAAGAAATTTTTTCGAACCATATTGATTTTGCCGTGGGCAGTACCTGGTTTTGTCACGATTTTGGTATTTGCCGGAATGTTTAATGACAGCTTTGGTGCGATCAATCAATCCCTCTTAGCGTTTTTCAATATTTCTGCGATTCCTTGGCTGACCAGTGTGAACTGGACACGTCTAGCATTGTTGATGATTCAAGGTTGGTTGGGATTTCCGTACATTTTTATTGTGACGACAGGCACTTTGCAGTCTATTCCTGATGATTTGTATGAAGCGGCGACAATCGATGGTGCATCGGCATTTCAAAAATTCCGCAGAATTACATTGCCGTTGTTGCTATATGCAATGGCACCAATCTTGATTACCCAATATACGTTTAACTTTAACAACTTTAATATCATCTATCTATTCAATTCAGGCGGTCCAGCAGTTCCTGGCTCTACTGCCGGAGGGACGGATATTTTGGTTTCTTGGATCTACAAACTTACGATGCAAAACAGCCAATATGCACTTGCAGCAGCATTAACGATTCTGTTATCAATCTTTGTGATTGCGATTGCACTTTGGCAATTTAGACGAACGAATTCTTTCAAGGAGGTGGATTAATATGAAGCAATCGAGTTTAAAAAAACAACGGACATTCAGGTTGGGGCTCTCTTATTTGTTGTTGATCTTAGTTGTAGTTGTCATCATTTATCCACTTCTTTGGACAATCGGCGCGAGTTTCAATCCGGGAAATAGCTTGGTCAGTACCAGCATGATTCCGGAAAATCCAACTCTCGGCCATTATCTCAAACTGTTTTCAGGAGAAAATGAACTGTACTATGGCCAATGGTACTTGAATTCCCTGAAAATCAGCGTCTTCACCATGCTGCTATCTTTGGTATTTGTCTCAATGACCGCTTATTCGTTTTCAAGGTTTCGTTTTTCTGGACGAAAGAATGGTTTGATGCTGTTCTTGTTGTTGCAAATGATTCCACAGTTTTCTGCGTTGATCGCGATTTTCGTTTTGGCTCAGATGCTTGGTTTGATCAATAGCCATTGGTTGTTGATATTGATTTATGTAGGGGGACAAATCCCGATGAATACGTATTTGCTCAAAGGGTACTTCGATTCGATCCCGATTGATTTAGATGAAAGTGCGAAAATTGATGGGGCGAGCAATACGCGTATTTTTTGGCAAATTTTGATTCCATTGTCTCGTCCGATGTTGGCTGTTGTTGCGATGAATGGTTTCACGGGTCCGCTAGGTGATTTTGCGCTTTCTTCCGTGCTGCTTCGAAATCCCGCGTATTATACCTTGCCAATCGGTTTGTATAAGCTTGTCACAGATAAGATGGGTGCAAGTTATACGACCTTTGCAGCGGGGGCCATTTTGATCAGCATTCCCATTGCATTAGTGTTTATTGCATTACAAAAACATTTCGTTTCTGGCTTAACAGCTGGGGGAACGAAAGGATAGGATGGAGACATGGAACAAATGAAATATAACTTAGAGAAACGCTTTTTGCATGGAGGAGATTATAACCCGGATCAATGGCTGGATTATCCAGAGGTGTTGCAAAAAGATTTAGCGCTTATGGATAAAGCAAAAGCCAATACATTCTCACTGGGCATTTTTGCATGGAGCACACTTGAACCAGAAGAAGGCGTTTTTCATTTTGAGTGGCTGGATAAAATGATAGATGATATTGCGCAAAATGGTGGCAATGTCATATTGGCAACCCCGAGCGGTGCACGACCTGCATGGATGTCGCAAAAATATCCAGAAGTTTTAAGAACCAATGGCCAACGGGAAAAGATGCGCCATGGCGGCAGACATAATCATTGCTTCTCATCACCTATCTATCGAGAAAAAGTTGCGCGTATCAATCGCAAACTTGCAGAGCGCTACCACGATCATCCAGCGTTATTGATGTGGCATATTTCGAATGAGTACTCTGGTGAATGCCACTGTGACTTGTGTCAAGAAAATTTCCGTCAATGGGTCAAAAGAAAATATCAAACGTTAGACGCTGTGAATCAAGCTTGGTGGGGGCCTTTCTGGAGTCATACGATCACGGATTGGTCACAAATCGAATCACCTTCGCCGATTGGTGAGATGCAAGTGCATGGGCTAAATCTTGATTGGCGCAGATTTGTCACAGATCAGACGATCGATTTTTATGAACATGAAATCAAAGATATCCGTTCCTTGTCACCCAATGTACCAATCACAACCAACTTCATGGCAGATACGTATGATTTGATTCCTTTTCAAAGCTTGGATTATGGAAAATTTGCCCAGCATGTGGACATTATTAGCTGGGATTGCTATCCTGCTTGGCATAACGATTGGGAGACGACTGCTGATTTAGCAAGCAAGGTCGGCTTTATCAATGATCAATACCGCAGCTTGAAGCAACAGCCATTTTTGATCATGGAATCAACACCAAGTGGTGTCAACTGGCATGATGTCAACAAAACCAAACGACCGGGGATGCATATGTTGTCTTCGATGCAATTTTTGGCCCATGGTTCTGACAGTAATTTGTACTTTCAATGGCGAAAATCCCGTGGATCTTCTGAAAAATTTCATGGGGCAGTCGTCGACCATGACAATGACGAGAACAATCGTGTGTTCAAAGATGTCGCAGAAGTCGGAAATGCCTTAGAACATATCAAAGAAATCAAAGGGAAAAACAAAGAAGCGAAAGTTGCTATCGTCTACGATTGGGACAACAATTGGGCATTGAATGATGCACAAGGATTTGGGTTACAGAGCAAGCGCTATCCGCAAACGCTGCAAGAGCATTATCGCTATTTTTGGCAAAATGATATTGCTGTTGATGTGATTACGCCGACACAAGACTTTTCGACATACGATTTGGTGATCGTACCAATGCTGTATCTAATCACAGAAGATACTATGACAAAACTTCAGGACTATACAAAAAATGGCGGTACTTTAGTGGCAACATATTTGACTGGCTACGTGAATGAAACAGATTTAGCCTACTTGAATGGTTGGCCGCAAGCGTTGCAAGATTTATTTGGTATTGCCGTCAAAGAGACAGACGCATTGTATCCAAAGCAAAGCAACAAGCTCGCATTTGCAGGAGCAAGCTTTGAGGTACAAGATTATTGTAGTATCTTGGACAATCATGATGCAGAAGTCCTTGCGACATACGAAGAAGATTTTTATGCGCAAAGTCCGAGTGTGACAAAGCATCCTTTTGGCGCAGGTACTGCCTATTATATTGGTGCCCGTACCAAGGCTGATTTCTTAGGTGTTTTTTATGATCAAATCATCGGTACACTAGGCTTAGCAAATCCTTGGGTAAAACAAGGCCATCCCGCAGTTTCTGTCCAACAACGAGGCAGCAATCATTATTTTGTGATGAACTTCTCTGAAGAAAGCCAAGAAATCTGCGTGGCATCTGAAGGGATTGATTTAATAAAAAAAGAGTCGACGATGCAAGAAATCCAATTGGCTCCATATGAGGTCAAGGTGATACGAACAACTGATGTATGAGTAAAATCTGGAAGGGATTGAAATGTATCATTTCAATTCCTTTTTTTGGAAGGAGAGTAATGAATGAAAATAAAGTATGTATTGTTTTTGTTGAGTGCACTAATGGTATTAGGTTTTGACAACAAAGAAGTGAAAGCGGCATTAATTTCGTCGATATATGTGGAACCAGTGAATGGAATCAATAGTGATACAATCAAAGGCGTAGATGTGTCTTCAGTTCTATCCTTAGAGGATAGTGGAGTAATGTTTTATGATGATGAGGGGAATCAGGGGGACCTTTTTCAATTATTTGCGGATAACGGTGCAAACTATGCACGAATCCGCATTTGGCATGATCCTTACACTTCTGACGGTTATGGTTATGGAGGTGGCAACAATGATTTAGATAAAGCTTTGGAAATGGGACTTCGTGCTACACAAGCCGGGATGCAGGTACTGATTGATTTTCATTATTCTGATTTTTGGGCCGATCCTGGAAAACAACACACACCAAAAGCGTGGGAAACATACACTGTGTCCGAAAAAGAAACAGTTATTTATGATTATACGAAAAAGTCGCTAGAAAAGCTGAGTGAAGCGGGTGTCAATATTGGCATGGTGCAAGTAGGAAATGAAACAAATAGCCAGTTTGTAGGGGAGAGTAATTGGGCAGATATTAGCCGTCTATTCAACGCAGGTAGCCGCGCAGTACGAGAGGTGGTCCCAACAAGTAAGGTTGCTTTACATTTCACCAATCCTGAACGTAGCGGGTTTTATCGAACAATTAGTCAAACTTTAAATCAGTATTCAGTTGACTATGATGTTTTTGCAAGTTCGTATTATCCCTATTGGCATGGCACGCTCAGTAACTTGACGTCTGTCTTAAAGGAAGTTGCTGATACCTATGATAAAGAAGTGATGGTGGCAGAAACTTCCTATGCGTATACATGGGATGATGGGGATGGACATGCCAACACTGTGCGAGAAGGGGAATCTTTGGTCTATGATTATCCAATTTCTGTTCAAGGACAAGCGACCGCTATACGAAATGTGTTTCAAGCGGTTGCTGATGTGGGGGATAAAGGGCTAGGCGTATTCCTATGGGAACCCGCTTGGCTTCCAGTTGGACCACCGGATGCGCTCGATCAGAATAAGCTGTTGTGGGAAACACATGGATCTGGCTGGGCAACTAGCTATGCTACAGAATATGACCCAGAAGATGCCGGTGTTTGGTATGGGGGAAGTGCAGTCGATAATCAAGCTTTGTTTGATTTTAAAGGAAATCCGTTGCCGTCATTAAAAATTTTGACGTATATAGAAACAGGTGCGACTACTGAAAAGAAAATCGAACAAGTTTTACCTGTGCGCCTGCAGATGAATTTAGGAGAACCGCTAGTTGTGCCAGATTCCGTTACCGTTGAATATAACGATGGGACACAGGAAATTGTTTCAGTACAGTGGAATGATGAGGAGTTAACGGCAGTTGATGTGACAAAGGCCGGTGAATATAATGTCCAAGGTTCTGTTGACGGATATGAAGGTTTTGCAACACTTTCTGTTCTGATTTTAGCGAAAAATTATCTTTTGAATGGCAGTTTTGAAGATGCTGATCTATCTATGTGGCGAATAATAGATGCAGAAGATCAGATTGCAAGTTATGTTAATCAAGTAGATTATGATAGCAAAGACGGTGCGCTGGCGATGCATTTTTGGCATTCTGAAGCCGTATCCTTTACTGTGTCTCAAAAAGTCGAGAATCTGCCTGATGGTATTTATTATTTTGGGGCATATGTGCAAGGTCAATTTACAGATAGTGCTGATTTCTTTCAAGTTTCTGCTGTTTCCGATGATGTGTACACAGGTGAAATAGTTGATTTGAATGGCTGGATGAATTGGCAAGCTGGAGAAATCAATGAAATTGAAGTAAAATCTGGCGAAGTCACTGTTTCATTGAATATAAAGGCTTCGGCCAACTCATGGGGAACAATAGATGATTTGCGGCTGATTAAAATCCGTGACATCATTGATGAAGATACAGATGGAACAGAGAGTTCACAGAGTAGCGAAAGTTCGCAGAGCAGTGAAAGTACAGAAAGTTCACAGAGTAGCGAAAGTTCGCAAAGCAGTGAAAGTACAGAAAGTTCACAGAATAGCGAAAGTTCACAAAGAACTGAAAGTACAGATGATAAGCAAATTCATCAACATTCGGAATCTTCCACGGTGAGCCAATCCTCGAATGAAAATGATAAACAAGCATTGCCGGCAACAGGGAGCCAAGATACCTATATGGTTGTATTATTAGGCTGTGGTGTGTTGACTCTCTCTGGTGTGGCTTTTTGGAAACTGAACCATAATCGAAAACATTAATTTCATCAATCCAGTTTGTCGATTGGAAAATCATACGGAGAACAAAGTAGCAAGAATATGATGTAATAAAGTATTTACTCTTGAACTAATTGGGTAAAGGATTCTGTCAAATAAAATTGAGTCATCGTGTCCGCGTGAAATAGTTTACCTCATTTCGGTGAGTATAGCGAAAGAGCTATTTTCTCGTTGGTTAGACGAGAAGGACAAAGCTGATGATTCATAGCAAGTTGCTATCTAATCCACATGTTTTTATAAATAGAGCGCACAAAAGCCAGAACTATTTGCACTATGTCTGGCTTTTGTGCGGTCGATATATTTATCTGGTTTCATCCGTTTTATCAATACAACAGATGAACAATCACATACACATGCTCAACTTCACCAAGTTTTTTTGTTATTTATAACCGCTCCTTATAAAGGACTAGTGATCCCGCGTTATTTAACCGTCAAATCAAAAAGTTCCCCCTTGTCAAAAGTGAGCGCTTTCTATAATCTGGAGAGGAATAGAAACCAAAATAAAAAAGGCACTTCATATCTGTACTCCGACATACAGATACGAAGCCCTGATCAGTCACAAACGTTTTACCCCTGTTGACCAATCAAGTTGCCATTGCTGAATCCCGAAGAACTCAACGTGTTTATTTTACCGAAATTTGTCTGTGATTACTAGTCACGGATGCAGTTTTTTCGCAAAAATTTCATGGGGAGTCTGAGGTTTATTTCACTATGTCAAAGGTATTGGACAAATGGGTCTGATGCCTTTTTTGTTGTTCTTTTATTGGTTGGCAGAGAGAAATGGGACGCTGTTTTTCCTGTTGTTGGTTTGGCCAATGATGAGATGTATGTGTGTTCCGGAAGAGGTATGTCTCGGGCAGTGGTTTCTATTCGTTTGCTTTTATTGCCGAGAAATAAAAGAGATCATTGACGAAAAGTTACAATGATTAGTTACAGCTGTTGGATGAACCATCTTCAAGAAAAAATAATTTGTGAAAAGAAAATTATGATTTAACTAGCGTTAGAATTAAACGAAGGAATTTTATTGAAATGATAAATATTATAATGTTTAATTAGGTTTTTCGCTCAAATATGTTGACTTTTTCATGTTTAAAATTTAACAATATAGATAATTAAATCTTGTCTCTTATACACATCTAGATGTGTATAAGAGACAGATACATGATATGTGTCATTTAATATCTATATTTGTTTTGTATACATTTAAGAGGGTGCAGGTTTTAAATTATAAATAGGTTAATTTGTTGAAATGGAGGGATATAGATGAAAAAAATTGAAGCATGGATGGAAAAAAGTTTGATGCCGATAGCAGTAAAGGTTGGAAATGTAAAAGGGTTGATCGCCATTCGGGATGGAATAGCGCTTGCCATGCCATTGATCATTATAGGTAGTATCTTCTTGATTATCAGTAGCTTTCCGATTGCGGGCTGGACGGATTGGTTGGCTAGTCTGTATGATGGGCGTCTTTTAGCGATGTTTAATCATGTAGTCAATTCCTCGTTTGGTATAATGGGTTTGGTGGCCGCTTTTGGAATCGCTTCAGGCATGGCCAAACAATACAACGTGGATGGAGCAAGCGCAGGTGTGCTTTCAATTTCCGCTTGGTTGATTTTAACACCCAATATTATTTCAGATGATGGCGAAGGGATTCCGGTTAAATTTCTAGGCAGTCAAGGAATTTTTATTGCGATTGTGGTTGGCCTGATATCCGCTTGGATATTTCAATATTTTATTCGACGTAATATCGTCATAAAGATGCCAGAAAGTGTTCCGCCGGCAGTGAGTCGCAGTTTTGCTGCCTTGATTCCAGGTACAGTGATATTATTACTTGCATTTATTGTAGCGTTTATTATTGATTCTTCCACGTTTGAAAATGCCCATTTATTATTGGCAACAAGTTTGGCAGGACCTTTGAGTTTTATCGGGGGCACATTGGCAGGCGCTATTCTGACAGTCTTTTTAAACAGCTTGTTTTGGTTCATGGGAATTCATGGTGGAAATATTGTCGGTTCAGTGACTGGGCCTATTTTCTTAGCCAATACAGATGCCAATCGAGTAGCATTTCAAAGTGGACAAGAGTTGCCGCATATTTTGACCTCCCAATTCTTTGATATGTTTGCTTATATTGGTGGTGGAGGGGCAGTTTTAGGGTTGGTGATTGTTCTGATTTTCTTTGGAAAAAGTGCGCAATCCAAAGCCTTGAAACCAATTGCTGCAGTACCAAATCTTTTTAATATTAGCGAACCGGTCATGTTCGGGTTGCCAGTCATGTTGAACATGACTCTATTGATTCCGTTTCTTTTCACGCCAGTTGTCAACGTTGTGATTGCTTATTTTGCGATGAACGCTGGATTGCTGCATAAAACGATTGGGGTAGCTGTCCCTTGGACGACACCGCCTTTGATCAGCGGTTTTCTCGCTACTGGGCATATTTCGGGTGTCATATGGCAAATCATTTTGATTGCGATTGATGTCTTGTGCTATTTGCCATTTTTCTTGATAATGGATAGAGCACAACAGAATAAAAAAATGGATTAAATTCAGAAAGTAGGATGATCATGGTTAAACGTTTATTAAGTGCAACAGCTAGCGAAGTTGAACAAATGACAAGAGATGAATTAAAGCAAAGTATCAAGGCGAGTGAAGGGCGTATTGTTTTATCGGAAAATGTTGTCCTGCATCCACCATTGGAACATAATATCACGTATAGTGAATTTGCACGGGCTTATGGTGCAGATATGATTTTGTTGAATGGATTCGATACAGAAAATCCAGTCGTTTTAGGCATGTATAATGAAAATGCCGCATCAGAAATCAAAAGCACAGGAAAAGAGCATTTGATTCGTGATTTAAAAAAATTAGTTGGATTACCAGTAGGTGTGAATCTTGAACCAGTGGATCCAAACGCGCAAATGGCTGAAGACAGAACAGAAATCGCAGCAGGCAGACAGGCGACGAAAGAGAGCTTTGCTCGAGCAAGTAAACTAGGGTTTGATTTTATTTGTTTGACTGGTAATCCAGGTGTCGGTGTTTCAAATGAAGCAATCATTGGCAGTATTGCGACAGCCAAAGAACACTTTGACGGGTTGATCATTGCGGGTAAAATGCATGGCGCTGGGGTCAATGAACCAGTAGTTGATCAAGAAACAGTAGAAAAAATCGTTTCAGCCGGAACGGATATTTTATTGGTTCCAGCAATCGGTACCGTTCCGGGGATTTCAGAGTCAGTTCTAGCAAATGCCATAACGTATGCGCATCAGCATGATGTATTGGTGATGAGTGCAATTGGTACTAGTCAAGAAAGTGCTGACCCTGAAACAATACGAGAAATTGCACTGCGCAATAAAATCTTAGGTGTCGATATCCAACATATTGGTGATGCAAATATGGGTATTTATGGAATCGAAAATATCGAGGTGTTGTCGAATACGATTCGTGGGAAACGACACACTGCTGCTCGATTCGCACGATCAGTGAATAGATAGGAACAGGTTAAATACAAAATAAAAAAGCATGGTCTGAATATGCGTATGAAGTATTTCTACTTTATATACATATTCGGTGACCATGCTTTTTTTATCCAACCTATCCCACTACCAAGCCGTATCTTCAATTTGCGATTCCAACACCGCAATTTCCTCTGCCAATGCAGCCATCTCTGCTTGCACTTCATCGAGGGTTGCGCCGCTATTGCTATAGCCTTTATGGTAGGCGATCATGTAATCTGTTTCTTCGAGACGCTGCAAGCGATCCCGCAGCTGTCCAAGTTGTTGAATGTTTGCTACTATATTATCAAGATCATCTGTATGATTTGTCATGATTCTGTTCTCCTTATCTAGGCCAATGCATTTGGACTTGACAGTTGCGGGCCGTTGCCATAACGGGCCAAAACCCAGTCGTCATTGTCCCACATCTCAGTTTTTCTGCGACCGCCAAAATAATCTCAGCGGGAATCACGTTCCATTTCAACGATCATGCTATCGGCACCTAAAGTGACCCAGTTATAACTGACATTGGTATGACCGAATTTAATCCACAAGACAGGAATACTTTGCAAAATCCCTTTCTGATCAAAAAAGCTGCGTTCTTGCTGCTCGATTCTCAGAAAAGCGAGGGCGCGGTTGTAGGAAAGGGAGGATACACCATTGACCATTATACAACGTGCTTGGGCTTATGTGCATCGCAAGCGGACCCGCTCGTAGCTGCTGTATTTGATTTGCTGGAACATGATAAACACGCAGGTGGCAGCGGTGTGGGTCTGTTTATTGTTAAAAATGCGCTGCAACGTGCAGGAATCGAATATGCTTTCGAAGCGAGTTAATTGGGCATGTTGTTTCGATTTCGGGTGGAATAAAGACTTTATTTAGTTTTGATTAAGGCTTGTTAAAGTGCTAACATATAAGAAAAAAGAAGGGCGGTGTGTTTATGATGCATGTTATTTATAATCCGTTGACATCTGTAAGTGACCTTAAAAAATCGCCAATGAAAATCATTGAATTGTCTAAAGTAAGTGGAGATGCTGTCTATATTTTAAATAATAATAAAGATGTTGGCGTAATTGTAGATAGTGATCATTATAAAACATTAGTGGAAAGAAATGCACAGTTGACGAATGAAGTCAGTGAATTAAGTGATAGAATCGCTTATCTCGAAGCTGAACTTAGGCTATTGACAAACGATCAAGTTTATACAGATGAGGAGGTGCGCGGTACGGAAACAATACAGGCTGACTTATCAGCTGTTGCAGACGAGTAGGCGTAATCGGATGGCTCTCAATAGATGCAAATAAATCAGGACCAGCAATGCTATATTCTTCCAAATCACCAAGCAATCAGCTACGCATCGCTGGTTGCTTTTTTGTCTGTTCCCTCGTAGCAACGAGTCAGACGTGATAGGATAAAAGTGACACACGGACAGCAACGGTTTGTTATGAGGAGGTAATAGCGAATGCAAGAACGAATTGAGTTATCAACGGGTGGGCGCTTAGATCTATTTTTGTTGTCAAAATTGAATCAACATTATCCATTGAAGAAGCGAGGTTTCGTCATGGTGATACCAGGTGGCGGTTATCGCTTCACGAGTGATCGGGAAGCCGAAGCGATTGCCTTGTGGTTCAATAGCTTGGGTCTGAACAGTGGGGTGTTGCGCTATCGAACCGATGCAGCACTGGACAATATCGTCCAGCATGCATTGGTTGAAGCGGCAGAAGCACTTCGTTTGATCCGTCAGCAAACACAGGCATGGTCGCTGGATACCGCATGTATTGGTGTATGCGGCTTCTCAGCCGGTGGACATATTGCGCTGCAATTGGCAACAAAGAAGTGTGCATTGGCAAAGTCAGTGTTACATATTGGCGAAGTTGAAGATTTTCAAGTCGATTTTGCAATTTGCGGCTACCCCTTGGTCTATTATTCACAGACATTGATTGAAAACCAAGCAAGATTTGAAGAGAAATCACAGTCTCTTTTGAATCAGCGTTATTTTGGCAGTGAGGAACCCAGTGAAGCAGTCATTGCTGCTGCCAATCCGATTCATTATTTGTCAGAAGAAACACCGCCTCTATTTTTATGGCATACAGCTGAGGATGAGGTGGTAGATGTGCAGCAGACCCTCGACTTAGCGATGGCTGCCCGTGCTTACGGTATCCCGATCGAAGTCCATATTTTTGAGAAAGGGGTCCATGGATTAGCCCTTGCCAATGAAGTGACCGCCTTACATGCCGAAGATATCGAACCAACTGTTGCTGAATGGACGACACTGTGTGCCAATTGGTTGCGTCGACGAATACTAAGGGATAAATGATGCGTGAAAATGAGAACGTTTTACAAAATGTAAAAATATAGTATAATTGTAAAAAAAGCCGAGGTGTGGGAGATGGAAAATAAGTTTACAGGTTATTTTGCCAAACGGAAAAAAAACAAGCTTGATCAAATGCGCAAAAAGAATTGGGCACTTAAGCAGCAAGGCATTGATCCCCACAAAGGATGGGGCACGATGATCGACACAGGATCCGGCGGGTTGAACAATATGAATCGTGACAATCAAGCGCAAAATTTTTTGAGCAAAGAAATCGACAACAAACAATTTTTTATCGAAGAAGCCAAACGAATTCGGAAAGATTGAGTGGTTAGGGTTTCCATCGCAATCACCAGCGAAAGGATGTTTATCATGTGGCAGCAATTCTCAGATTATGTGACAGCTAAACGTGAAGCGAAAAAAGATCGCCTGCGCCGCAAAAATGCGGCTTTGCGTGCACAGGGAAAAGAGCCATTGAAAGGCTGGGGTAAAATGGTTGATTCAGGTTTCGGCGGGTTAAATAAAAATGATACTGTAAATAGTGCCCAATTAGATAATATGGGATTTCGCAAGCATCAAGCAGAAGAAATCGGCAAAGAAAATAATCGGACCAATCAATGAGATTGGTCCTTTTTCTTACCATGATTTCCTAAATATCCTTTGTCAATGCTGTCAAAATTTGGCACCAGCGGTCTGCCAATTCTTCGCTGCTGCAGATGATCTTGAAACTCTCTTGGGATTCGGTGAATTGAACTGAGATTTCTGTCAGTCCGGTTTTTGCAATAATCATAGTCGTTACACTCCTTTGCACCTTTCGGGCGAATAATGAGCGCCGTTATTGACTGCTCATTATGTAAGTACGTCAAAAGGAGTCAACTATTTTTTATTAGTACTTCTTTTTCGAAAAAATCTTGCACCAACTCTATTTGTCGTTGCGTCAAAATACCTGAGGAGCGAAAAACAGGCACCTGTTCCGGGAGCGGGTCTTGTTCTTCGAGTTGGCGAAATGCACTCGTAGAGATGAGGCAATCATATGTGTTTGTTGGCACATATCGCTCAATCGTAACATCTTGCTTGAGTTCCAATAGACGTTCAAGTTGCTGTGCATTGATTTGGGCATTCAATGGATTCAATGGATCATGAATGCCGATATGAATGGTCCTTTTTTTGCGTTCATTAAGAATCAAAAATCCGCAATGGGCTAAATTTGTTCGCCAAAAATTGGCTGCTGGATCGAAATGAAGGTATTGATTGATTTTTGCTTTTTGCAAAGTACATGTGAATGTATGGAAATTCGTTTCATTGAAAATTTGTTGTGCTTCGAAGAAATGATCGGCGACCCATTTATCGATTTCGGAAAAGGATCCCTGAAAATAGTATTGGCTCGTTGCCAACCACCATAAATGCTGCTTGGCTTGTGTATCATCGGATTCCTGTATATTGCTGTTGAGCATTGTGCGCAATGTATTCAAAATCAATGTGCACCCTTTTCCGATGGCCGTATGACTGTCATTTTCCTGCAGCCAACGGACCTGATAAGGGCTATCGTTATACGGAAGAATAAAGGCATGACAAATATCATACAACAGGAATAGATCCATCTCAGAATAATGCTTGAGACCTCCTTTTTCAGTGTGCTTTTTGAAGTCACGAAATGTAGGTCTCTTTTTTTTTGTGTATGCTTCTGGAAAAGTTTTTTTGCATATAGGCGTTGTTTGCGAATCGCGAGGAAAATAGCATTTGCTCTCGATGAGCTGACGTTAGGTCAAATCGGAAAAAGGTTTCTATCATTTGACATGTTGTGCCGAATAATGGATCCTTTTTTTGTGAGACTGGTTTTATCTTCGTAAGAAAGCCAAAAAAAAACAATTGAAAAAATAGAAAATCTGTGCTTCGCTACCAATCAGTTGATCATTTTTAATTTCCTTAGTTTGATAGGTACCGGGTCGACCATAAATGTTGGGGATGGTGCGACACTGGATGTGAAATCATCAGGGAATCCTCATTGAGATGCATATTACTATATTACGATCTATTTGGGTGCAGATACAAAATTAGCCGATAGCGATGGTGGAAACTTTTTGGTATCCTCTCTTGATACAACTGGAACTGGAGCTGTGATCTACTCAGGAGGGAAAGCAACGTTTACAGTAGGTGCAAAAGCAACATTCGACATACAAACTGACGGTACCAAAGCCAAAAATATTATCCATTTTACAGGTATATCTACTTTCAAATTCAATGATGCAAAAAATATCAATATTCAATTTAACTTGACGCCTATTGCTGGATCAGCATTAATTTATATGCCAAGAAATAGTTACTTCGAAATAGACGTACAGAAGGTCAACGCACGGACAACTGGATCTGATATTGCCTCTGAGCCTTCCTATACTTGGACACCTATGTTCGATCTGAAAATACCTTATGTAGGTTCAGCGGTCACCAGTAGCAGTATTCAAGGAATGTCCATGTATGAAGAAACATTGAATGAATTTATTGCTAAATTTGATACAGTTACCAAACAGGGTTTCAAAGACTATAATTTGAATATATTGATGCGGTAGATGTAGAATGTACCTCCTTAGCTACCGATGATAAAAACGCCGACGGATTACATATCGTCTCAAGAGTCGTATATAGTGTAGATGTAACTGTTAAAAGAACTGAGTTGCCAAATGCATTTGTTAGAATTACAGATACGCCAGCATCTGGCGGTACTCAAGAAATCGATAATTCTGTATATCAGAAAATAACCACTCCAGTTGCTTTATCGATTGGTGACAATAGTGATTTTACGGATAATTTCACAATTGAAACGGATGATAGCGGCAATTTTTCTTTTGATTTAAATCAAGGATACGGTATAAGCGAGAATTACTTCATGGCCAACAGTCGTATCCGATTGTATGCTTTTTACGGAGGAAAAGGCGCCTACGCCTATCAAAATGATGCACAAGAGGATGGTCAAATTGTCTTGGATGAAACTGGACCAACAGCAGAAACGAAGACATATTATCTAATCAAAAAAGACTCTTTTCCAGAAACGATCATGCCAGAACAGTTACTAAATAATGTTGAAGATTCAAATCCACTAAATACTGGATTCACCTATGCTTTTGAAAATAGTACGGATAGAACAAAGGTGTTTGATACAGTAGGTGTTCAAACGGTGCCGATCTTAGTTTATGATGGTCTTGGCAATGTCTCGACGATCAATGCCAAAGTATCTGTTTATGAAACCACGCTAGTTATTACAGCTAAAGATATTGGCCTTTCAAAAGAAACTCTGGGCACTATTTCTGAGACTGAGTTAACCGAATTGCTGCTGAATCACGGCAACCTTAAAGTGACGATTATTTCATTAGGGCAACTGGAAACATATGATAAACATCAGATCAAGGTCTCAAATCTTGATGAAATCAAGACGTTTATAGCTGGTGATAGTTTCGCAAATGGTGGTGATGACGCTGTGCAATTTACTTTACCAGAAGGCATTAGTAACTTACACACTGCTGCGATTTCAATAGAAGTTACCTTGACTGTTATTGAAAACGATGGTGTGTTGGACACTGCCACAAACCCATTGAATCCAGAAATTCTAGCTCCTGCCACGGATACGGAAAGAGAAAACAGTCGAACTGGTGAAATCGGCGAATTGACATTAGACGATGTACCAAGTGTCTTCGATTTTTGCACAGTATCCTTTGACTATGGAATCAATATCTACTATGCAATCAATACAAACCCTCATTATGATAAACAATGGATTCAAGTCACAGAGAAAGATCAGACCGGCTGGACAGTGAAAGCAAAGCGTTCCACATTTCACAATGAAACGGACACATTGGCAGAATCCAGTACAATCCTTTATCTACCATTTGGAGAAGGGAATAGTACCAATGAGGAAGTCAAGGGAAGTCTATTCGTAAATAGTGCCAATTCGACTGCCAAGCTAGGTCAAAAAATTACCAGCAATGAGTCTAAAGTGTTTGGTACCAAAGAACATGCGGGAAATGCAAATGAATCACCTCAGTGAAATATTGGGATGCGACAGAAGTTGCTTTGCAAGTGAATGGCAATGATAGTCGTGTCGATATTTCTGATTGGGATGTACAATATGAATCAACGATTACTTGGTCGTTAGTAAGTGAAGCGATTGAATGATGATAGATAATAAAGTGACATATAAAATAAAAACGCTTTATTTTTTTGGACCTTATATTGACAAGTACAAAAGACAAAGTTATAATCTGTCTTAGGATTGCTACTGAAAAGGCGAAACCGACTAAATATACACTGGGTTATTTATGCTTGGATTGTATATTTTTGTCGGTTTTTTTGTCTGTATGAAAGGGAGTGTAACGATGAAACCAATCACGATCTACAACAACAATGCTATCTTAGTCGATGACAATGGCACGGAATGTGTAGTGATTGGCAATGGTGTTGGATTTGGGGTAAAAGGTAGTGGTGTGATTGATGAAAGAAAAATCGACAAAAAATATATACTTGATAGTGAATTCACACAGAATAAGTTTGGAAACCTTATGGCAGGTATGGATGAAAGACATGTTATATTAACCGCAAAAATCATTGAAGAAGCTGAAAAAGATCTTGCTCGAACATTTGATCCAAGCATTTATTTATTTTTAGGAGATCATATCAATTATGCCATCGAGAGAAATCATAAAGGTGAAGCAATCACCAATGATTTAATGTGGGAAATCAAGAAATATTATCCTAGAGAATTTGCTGCGGCAAAACGGTCACTTCAGTTTATTGAACGTTCAGAAAAAATCAGATTTATTGAAGACGAAGCGGGTTTTATCGCATTACATTTTGTAAACGCTAGCTCAGGTTCAAGATACAAAAATGAAACGATTTTTACGACAAAGGTTATTGGAGAAATCGTTCAAATCGTCGAATACGATTACGGAATGAAGCTAGATGATACTTCGATGAATTATGACCGTTTTTTAACGCACATACGTTACTTTGTGAGTCGGATTTTTTCGAAAAGCAAAGAAGTCAAAGATGAGTCAGATCTGTTGCAACATGTAAAATCATTGTATCCGAAAGCTTATCAAACGGGTTTGAAAATCAAAAAGCATATCGATGGACAGTACAAAGTCAAAATCACGGATTCGGAACTATTGTACTTTGTTATTCATATTAATCGCGTGACTACCAGAGAATTAACTTGAAAGTTTTGTTACCGCATGGGCAAGACCAAATAAAAGTTGATGGCAAATCTGCCTCAATTTTTATTTGGTCTGTTTTTATTATTGAAGGAGGATAATGATGAAAAAATATCAAGAATTAGCAGAAAATATTATCGGAAATATTGGGGGATTAGACAACATTGAATCAGTTACAAATTGTATGACAAGATTAAGGTTTGTTTTAAAAGACAATAAAAAAGTAAATGAAGACGACCTTAAAGCAACACCTGGCGTACAGGGGACTGCTTTTAAAGGTGGACAATATCAAGTGATCATTGGGACAGATGTTGCGAACGTAACAGAAGAAATCAATAAAATGGGCAAGTTTACACCTACTGATGATCAATCAAATAATCATAATGATGAAAGAGTCATTAATCGGGTTTTAGGTGCAATTACGTCTATTTTCCAACCAATTATACCGGCAATCTGTGGAGCGGGTATGTTGAAAGCAGTGCTAGCGTTACTGGTATTTTTAAACGTATTGAATGTAGAAGCGCAAACCTATCAACTATTGGCTTTGTTGGCTGATTCTGCGTTTTACTTTTTACCTATTATGTTGGCTGTGACCAGTGCGCAGTATTTCAAAGCCAATCCATTTTATGCTGCTGTTTTAGGTGCGATGTTGATCCATCCGACATTTGCAGCGATGGTTGCATCGGGTGAACCAATCTCTTTTGCAGGTATTTCTGTTCGTGCAGTATCCTATGGGTCAGCTGTCGTACCGCCTATTTTGATTATTTGGGCAATGGCGCATATCGAACGGTTGGCAAAGAAAATTTCACCAGATCCAGTGAAGATTTTCCTTGTACCACTGCTTGTCTTTCTTGTAACTGCACCACTTGCTTGGAGTATCATTGGTCCTTTAGGTGCTTTGGTCGGAGATGTTTTACTCGTTGTATTTGAGTTCTTCAATAACCAAGCGCGTTGGGTACTGCCGGTATTGATGGGTGCCTTTACACCGTTCTTTGTCATGACAGGAATGCATTATAGCTTTATGCCTGTGCAATTAGCGCAGTATGCTACGTTAGGGTATGGTACATTACTCGGTCCTGGTATGTTGGCTTCAAACATTGCCCAATCGGGAGCTTCATTAGCAGTAGCATTGAAAACGAAAGACAAAACAATGAAACAAACTGCTTTTTCTGCAAGTACGACTGCACTTTTTGGTATTACAGAACCTGCTTTATATGGTGTAACAATGAAATTACGGACCCCTTTATGGGTTGTGATTGCCTCTGGTGGTGTGGCAGGACTATGGGCAGGATTAACAAATATGCGTACCTACGCGTCTGCTACTGCAGGGATTTTGGCACTGCCAGTATATTTAACTGATGATATATCCAATATCATTAATGCAGTAATTTGTATCGTGATTGCCTTTGCAATGTCTTTTGTTCTAACAATGTTTTTCGTTAATGCAGAAGGAAAAGAAAAAATGATTCCTGCAGAACAAAATGAACCAGCGATATCCATTTCGAGTAATGATTCAGTTCAACCTTTACGGACCCCTTTGAAAATAATCAGCCCATTGGTCGGAGCGCGTATAGCTGCAAGTGATATCCCAGATAGTGTTTTTGCAAATGAAATCATGGGTCGAACAATTGCAATCAATCCCGAAGTTGGTCAAGTGATTGCACCGTTTGATGGAGAAGTTGTCACTATTTTCCCGACAGGACACGCGATAGGTATAAAAAATGAGCAAGGTGTAGAGCTGCTTGTTCATATCGGCATCGATACAGTTGAATTGGATGGCGAAGGGTATACAGCTTATGTTAAAGCTGGTGATACCTTTAAACAAGGTGATGTATTGGTCCAATTTGATCAAGAGTTTATTCAAGGTAAAGGCTATTCAACAATCACACCCGTGGTAGTGACGAATACAGCTGATTTTACAGATGTGATCGTACATCAGGAGAATGAGCATGTTAAACAAGGTGATTTGTTACTTTCAATTTTTCAGTAAACAGAGGAGTTAAATATGACTAGATTTCCAGATTCATTTTTATGGGGTGGCGCTATTGCCGCCAACCAATCCGAGGGCGCTTTTGATCAAGATGGTAAAGGACTTTCAATTCAGGATTTTCTTTCTAAAGGGGTAACGAAACCGCTAGATCCGACAATCATTCCGCAAAACTTAAAATTAGAAGGAATAGATTTTTACCATCGTTATGCAGAAGACATCAAGTTGTTTGCGGAAATGGGATTTAAAGTGTTGCGTTTTTCCATTGCTTGGTCGCGCATCTTTCCAAACGGCAATGAAGAGCAACCCAATGAAGCAGGTTTGAATTTTTATGATAAAGTAATTGATTGCTGTTTATCCTATGGGATTGAACCATTGATTACGTTGTCACATTATGAGACACCTTATTTTCTGACAAAAGTATATGATGGTTGGCGAAGTCGTTCATTAATTACTTTCTTTGAGAGGTATTGTCGTACCGTCTTTACACGGTATCAAGGGAAAGTAAACTATTGGCTGACTTTTAATGAAGTCAATGCATTATGGAATTTCCCTTTGATGGGTGCAGGTGTCATGACGAATAAAGAAGAATTGACTAAGCAGGATTTGTTTCAAATTGCTCATCATGAATTGGTTGCAAGTGCATTGGCAGTTAAAATAGCCCATGAAATAGACCCAAGTATTCAAGTAGGCAATATGGTTTTAGGTATCTATAATTATCCTATGACATCAAACCCTGAGGATACATTAGCTGTACTTGAAGCTGACAAAAATTTAAATTATTTTATGGATGTCCAAACTAGAGGGTATTATCCTAATTGGATAAAAAAGGAATGGCAAAAGTATGGTGCTTCTATTGAGATTGAAGAGGGAGATCTCGATCTGCTAAAGCATACTGTTGATTTTGTTTCCTTCAGCTATTACATGTCCAGATGTGTTTCTGCTACACCTGAAAAGTATCAACAAGGGAAAGGCAATATGACCAATGTACTAAAAAATCCATTTCTTGAAGAAACAGAATGGGGTTGGGAAATTGATCCAGCAGGCTTACGCATTTTGTTGAACCGATTTGCGCATTTATATGAACTGCCTATTTTTGTTGTGGAAAATGGCTTAGGTGCGATCGATGAACTTATCGAAGTGAATGGTGAAAAAACGGTGTTGGATAGTTATCGTATTGATTATTTACAGACTCATTTAGAAGCCATTGGAGATGCAATTGATGACGGTGTCGAAGTATTGGGTTATACCATGTGGGGCTGTATTGACTTGGTTAGTGCTTCCACAGCAGAAATGAAAAAAAGATATGGATTTATCTATGTCGATCGTGATGATGATGGACAAGGAACGCTGGATAGATATCGAAAGCAGTCTTTCAACTGGTATAAGGATGTTATCTCAACGAATGGGGCAAACCTTTGAGAGAGAATCGGTAAAATAGGACAAATATTAGATAGTGAGTTAATGCAACTTACATTCCAATAACTAAATAACAATTTGTTTACAAAGAGATAACATCTGTTTGCAGTGAGATGATTTTCTATCGATTATGCCCACAAACGATATGTTTTCAATTATCCTGTATAAAGTGAGTAAAAGGAAAAAGGAGAACATATGAAAAAGACGATCGCATTTGCCGGTTCCTTGATCTTGTTTGGTTTGCCAGTGGTTGGGCAAGCAGAAGAAACAGTCGATCAAAAAATCCAGCAGCAAACTGAACGTATCAATGATATCAAAGGACAATCATCCTCTATCGAAGCATATAAACAAGAGACGGAAGCAGAAATCAAACAAATCGAGGCAGAAATTGCCGCGCTGTTTGAGGAAAAATCAACAACAGAGCAGCAAGTCAACAAGATTGTACTTGACATTCAGGATTTGGAAGAGAAAATTGCCAAGCGAACGGAAACGTTAGCTAATCAAGCCCGTGATATTCAAGTGTCAGAACCTTCAAGCAATATGATGGAATCACTTTTGGCAGCAGAATCTTTTGGAGAAGTGATCCAAAGAGCGATTGCTTCAGTGACAATCATGAATGCCAGCAATAGTATTGTTGAACAACAGCAACAAGACATTGAGACCAGTCAAGTCTTAGAAAAAGACTTAACTGAAAAACTAGAAGAAATCGATGCCAATACCCAAACTGTTGAGAAAAAACAAACCGAGTTGGCAGATATTCATTTGAATCAAGAAGTAGAGTTGGCGGCTTTAGCCATTTCATTGAATGAAGAAGAAGAGAAGAAAGGCGACTTAGAAAAAGAGAAAGCAGAAGCAGAGCGCAAACGGGAAGCGGCTTTGAAACAAAAAGCTGAAGAAGAAGCATTGGCGCAACAAGCAAAAGCAGCAGCCGAAGCTGAAGTAGAAAAACAAGCTGTCGCAAAAGCCGAAGCCAAAAATATTGCAGCAAAACAAGAGGCGAACCAAACAAACGCGGATGTGTCAAAAACGGAAACAACTACAGTCACAGCTTCGGCTTCTTCTATTGTTACACCTGACGAAGCTGTCGAAGAAGTATCCTCAGATAAATCTGATACGCCTGCGACTACCAGTGGCTGGTCAATGCCTGTCGACGCTGTGCATGTGTCAAGTCGATTTGGTTATCGGACTGACCCAACTGGATCTTCTGGAAATCAGCACAACGGCATTGATTTCACTGGCGCCAGCGGCACACCTATCTATGCAATACAAGCAGGAGAGGTCGTTGAAGCGGGGTACGGACCCTCTACAGGAAATTATGTCATCATCAAACATAGCAACGGTATCTATAGCTACTATATGCATTTCAATAGTCTACCAGCCGTTTCTGTTGGGCAAAGTGTTTCTGCCCGTCAATATATCGGCGGAATGGGTACAACTGGAAATTCAACAGGTGTTCATTTGCACTTAGGTATGGCCACAGGTCTTTGGTCCGGGTTCTTTGATCCAGCCAGTGAATTAGGTATCTAACATACAAAAAAAACAGCCTCTCTCAATAATTTTTGAGAGGGCTGTTTGGTTTTGTTCATTCGCATATTGAGGGTAATTCAAATAAATCAATACCAATGAAACAACCAATAAAATAAAGCCAATCACACCTAAGGGGATGACAGGTCCATTCCAAGCAGGTTTATTGGCAAATGCTCGTATACGAAAAATAATACTTGCTAGTCCTAGAAAAATGACGCTAGCAGCAAAAATAATGATTGCAATGGTTAACATAAGTTTTTTCTCCTCATCAATTTGGGTTTGTGTAATTTATAGTAACACGAAAAATGACCAAATCAAGGAGATGACAAAAGCGTTCGTTCAAACCATATTTGATGTAAGTTAGATTTATAGGAAAACGTATAACAAAATAAAAATGTATACAAGGCAATCACCCAGCAACGGCCATAATACTCTCTTAGTGCTTTTAGAAAACAAAAAACAGTCAATCGCAAACAACACAATCACTGTTGGCAATGCGTAAGTCCATGATGGCTGTTGCCAGATGATATAAATGAAATTTCCTATGAGTGCACAAAGATACGCTATATAAGCAAGTCGATATTTTTTTGGCATATACCGAAGATTTCCTAGCATGTAGTCACAACCTTCCTAAAGAATTTTCTACATCCTATCACGTATTTAATGCCAAGACAATAAAAAAATGACCAATCAGTGATTGATCATCGGTTTTCTTCAGGTTAACGCCAAAACGTTGTCACTTCGGATTTGTCTTCCAAATTAAAGGCAATCATTTTAAAAATCATATCTTCATTGATGGCTTCGGTCCATTTAATACGAATAATATTCTCGGTATAACTGTAACCCGCATCTTCAATCTCAGAAGTGAATTGATTTAAACATGGTGTTTCTGGTGAAACAGCAAAATGTTGTTTCGACACACTAATACCCAAAATAAACGTTTGATGATGTGTAAACATGGGTTGGCCCCACTTGATGACAGGAATTAGATCAGGAAATTCTTGTAGTATATGTGTAAATAATGTGCGTAGTTTATTTTGTTTGTCTTCATCGGTGATTTTAGCAAGAAATGGTTCTAACGCATCCATTGGAAAGTCTCCCTTCATTTCTTTATATGACTAGAGTGTATGTTGAAACGATAAAAAAGGCAATGAGAACGCATGTTATCAACGGGATGTGTGTCTCATCTTGATTTTTTATTCGAGAGATAGCCTTGAATCAAGAAATTTTCTCGATGATAAAGATCAATCGTTTGTATCTGTTGTAAGGCAATCGTTTGCTTCTGATGCCAAGTATAGTCCTCAAAATCCAACAAATGTAAGACAATATTTTCGGTATCTAAAAGGGCGATTTTCCCTGTGAATACTTGATCTTCGTAGGTAAGAATGTTGATGATCTGACTTTTTTGCAAAAGCTGATTGAATAGCTCGTAAATCGTGTCAAAAGTATGTTCATTCATTTGTGCTTCAAGCTGATAGGGATCGAAGAGACCATGCTGCTGGTTATAATCGATATAGTAAGCAAACGCATCAAGATAGGCCGTGTGTTCCTTCAATAAAGTAATATCATGGACCTTTCTCAGTTGAATACTTTCAAGTGACCCAGTCAAATTGATGGAATTGAAAATAAAATAATCTTGGTCAAGCGGTTGAATAATAAATCCCACAGAGAAATAGGGATCAACGCTGCTATCGAGTTCAGCAGTATAACATTCTACTAATTTGTGTTCATAGCCGTCAAACGCAAATGTGTCTTCCATACGAAAAAGCCTTCTTTCTAAATGCAATCAAGGTATCGCGACCCTTCATTTCTAATAGAATAGCAAAAATTCCCACGAAATCAAGCATTCTAGAATAAATTCATCGATAGTAAAAGTAACCGATTGCAATCAAATGAAAATATGGTAGAATATAACTTGTTCGAACAAGTTATCGACATAGCAAATGAATAGTTAAGTGAAAGGAGGGATACAGGTGAAAAGCAGCAAACCAATGGCCAATGAGGATAAACAACTAGTAGCCAAAAATAGTATGCGCTTTAATCGGTTTTTGATTTTTCGATATGTTACCGCACTTTTTTTATTCGTCAATTTATATTGGGGCATATTAAGTTTAGTCCATTGGACGGTTGTTGGAATGATACCGATCGTATTGATGGTGATGGATGGATGTATTTTGGTTGAACAAACGCAAAAATACTGGCAGCAGTCAAATCGCTTGCAGGTCACAAAATATGTGTTTTGGATACAGACAGGGGTCAATGTCATGGGTGTGTTTCTTGTGTTGGTTGGCCAGCAGCAACGCATCGTACCGTTTGTGAATGAAACAGGTCGCTGGCTCTTGCTTATCATGTTTATGCTCGGTTTATTGATTTGTCTTTTTGTACAACGCAAGATTTGGTTGATCGAACATGATCGTGATAAATATTTAACTTATTTGAAAGCGTTTGAAGGATATGGAGGGAAATAATATGGATACAGAAAACAACAAGATGTTTGCGTTTTTAGATCGCTATTTAATGGGACCAATGGGGAAAATTTCTCAACTACGTATCGTACGAGGTGTGATGGCAGCTGGTATGGCGTCGATTCCATTTACGATTGTGGGATCAATGTTCTTGATCATTAGTGTTTTGCCACAAAGTTTTCCAGCATTAGAAGGCATTTGGGCAGCTTCATTTGATAAGATTGAAAGCTTATATATGCTTGGTAATACCGCAACGATGGGCATTTTGGCCTTATACTTTTGTTTAGTGTTTGGATATGAATATACAAAAATTCAAGCGCAAGAAGAAAAACTTGTTCTAAGCCCTGTGAATGGTGCTTTATTATCAATGATGGCATTCTTTATGTGTTTACCTCAATTAGTTTTTGAAGGCGGTATGGCTACATTAGTCAATGTTGTGACAGATGATCAAAAAATCATCGACGGTTGGGAAATGGCAGGTGGCGTGACACGTTTGGGCACAACAGGTATTTTTACAGCAATCATCATGGCGATCATCGCAGTGAAAGTCTACGCATTTTGTGTGAAACGCAAAATATATATTAAGATGCCAGACACTGTGCCAACAGGCGTTTCTACCTCATTTACAGCATTGATTCCAACAGCACTGATAGCATTGATTGTGATTGTGATCAATGGTACTTTGGTTGCTTTTGGAACGGATATCTTTAAAGTAATAGCCGTACCATTTAGTTTTGTTTCTCAATTAACAAGCAGCTGGTTCGGATTGCTTGTCATTTACTTCTTTATGCATGCCTTGTGGATCGTTGGGATTCATGGAGCGACAATCGTGACATCATTTTTAACGCCTATTGTATTGTCAAATATGGTAGAAAATCAAAGTGGTGCCAATATCGCTTTTGCCGGTGAGTTTAACAATAGTTTTGTAACGATCGGTGGATCTGGTGCGACATTGGGTATGGTGGTTTTCATTGCGTTTTTTGCAAAATCAGCACAATTAAGTGCTTTAGGAAAAGCGGCTATAGTACCGTCATTCTTTAATATCAATGAACCAATACTATTCGGTATGCCAGTCGTTTATAATCCCTATACAGCGATTCCGTTTTTCTTAGCACCGATGGTTTCTATGTCCGTTGCATATTTTGGCATTTCTTGGGGATTTGTGAATCCACCGATTGCCCAAGTAGCCTGGCCAACACCAATCGGTCTCTCCGGCTTCATCGGATCTGGCGGTGACTGGCGTGCGTTTGTTCTAGCAGTCATCTGTGCAGCTGTAGCATTCTTGATTTGGTTCCCGTTCATCAAAATGTATGATGGGAAATTATATAGCGAAGAACAAAGCAAAGCGACACATGCATAAGATAATTACGTCAAACAAAAAGCCGGCTATCTAAAAATAGCTGGCTTTTTGTCTGTATAATATGGTACATATTGAGTAACAGAAATAAGGGAGAATGGACAATGGAGAAACTAAATATCGATCAATTGGTGGCAGAACTGATCAGCAAAATAGATAGCGGTGCCTTAGCGAATGAAGAGGGGAAATTACCCAGTGAGCGAGAATTGCTGGCGCGTTATCCCATTTCTCGTTATACGCTGCGACAAGCACTGGACAAATTAAGCAAAATGGGGCGTATTTATCAAATGCAAGGCCGAGGTTCCTATATTCGTGGGCGAAATATGTCCGCAGCAAGTTATGAGCAAGGCGATCTGGGCTCTAATGAGGATCTGACTCGAGGGGAGAAAAATATTCAAACGGTTCATTTCACCAAGCGCATCATCCACAGCGAAGAAGCTTTGTTTTTGCCGAGTCAAAAACAGTTTTCACAAGAGCAGCAATTCATTGAGGTGAAGCGTTATCGTACATTGGATAATAAGCCCTATTTGATCGATCATTCCTATTATATTCCAGAAATTGTTGGAGACATATCTGATACGATGGTATTGGGATCAATGTTTGAAGCATTGGAAATAGAAAAAGACCTGCGCGTAGGTTTCATCGATAAATTTATCCAAAGTGACGCGCTGGATGCAATCCAAGCCGATTTCTTTCATTTAAAAGAAGGGATGCCAACCTTGACAGTGCGAGACGATAGTTATTTAAAAAATGGAGAGTTGTTGGCTTTTTCTAAAATATTTTATGATTATCGACTGGCAACTTTGTATATGCATAAGAAGTTGGTGTAATGAAAATAGAACCCAATACTTTTTATTCAGTGGTAATTCCACAGAATCCTTATTATACTGATATTAAATATATTGTCTAAGGAGTCTATATAATGGAACAACATAAAACTTTAGTAGAGGTTACTAGTAATAAAATCATTGATTTTATGAAAGATCAAAATTTAGATATTGGCGACAAATTACCCAATGAGTATGAATTGATCGATGTTGTAGGTGTTGGCAGAAGTACACTGAGAGAAGCAATCAAAATGCTGGTGTCGAAAAATATCTTAGAAGTTCGTCACGGAGCCGGTACTTTCGTCAGCAAGCAAAAAGGAATTGCGAATGATCCTTTTGGATTCGGTTTGATCAAGGATCAAGATAAAATGACTGCTGACTTATTTGAACTTAGGTATTTGCTCGAACCAACAATGGCGGCTATGGCAGCGCAACATGCGACGGCTGAGCAGATAGAAAAGCTTAAATATTTGCAAAATGAATTAAAGAGACTTATTCGAGAAGGGGACGACACACATATTTTAGTCGATATGGAGTTCCATACGACAATCGCTGAGGCAAGCGGGAACATTGCACTTTCTCATATTGTGCCGATCATCAATCAATCTATAGGGTTATACAATAGCAATAATGATCCCAAAGACCCTAAAGGATCAATAGATTTTCATGATGAAATCTTAGCTGCAATTGAAGCGAGAGACCCTGTATACGCAATGGATGCGATGACAGTTCATATGGCGATGAATCGAAATAAAATGAAAAAGAAAAAAAGTGTTTAACGGATATTGACAAGTCATCTGATGTATTTTATGATAAATACATCAGATGACTTTTTTCGTATTTATTCTTTGTATCCGTTTGCTTTTTTATTTTTTTATCTTTATTACGGCTATGAAGGTATTTTTTCGCTAAATACATCAGATGACTTTTATGCTAGTTATTTTGAAAGGCAGGTAATTATGAATTTAAATATACCAAAAGACTTTATATTAGGCGCAGCTTCTTCTGCTTGGCAAACTGAAGGTTGGCTTGGAAAAAAAGAGGGACAAGATTCATTTTTGGACAAATGGTATAAAGAAGAACGTTTCGTATGGCATCAAGGATATGGACCAGCTGTAGCTACTGATTTTATGACCCATTATCATAAGGATATACAGTTAATGCAGGATATGCATCTAACTCATTATCGCACCTCTATTAATTGGGCCCGTTTCTTCACTGATTATGAGGCATTGATTGTAGATGAAGAGTATGCAAAGCATATTGATGATGTGATCGATGCTTTGATTGACGCTGGTGTGGAACCGATGTTGTGTTTAGAGCATTATGAAGTGCCCGCATTTTTACTCGAAAAATACGACGGATGGTCTTCAAAAATCGTTGTTGAACTATATGCGCAATATGCTGAAATTGCTTTTGCACGATACGGTGATCGCGTAAAGCAGTGGTTCACATTTAATGAACCGATCGTTCCTCAGAGCAGGTGTTATCTAGATGCGATTCGGTGGCCGCATGAGCAAAATACAGCCAAATGGATGCTTTGGAATTATCATAAAGTTTTGGCTAATGCGAAAGCAATCGAAGTCTTCCGTCGTAACCAGACCAATGGAAGGATCGGTTGTATCTTGAATCCAGAAATGGTTTATGCGAGATCAAGTGCAAAAGCAGATCAAAAAGCTGCATATATGTATGATTTGTTTTTTAACCGTGTCTTTTTTGACCCAATGATCAACGGTAGTTATTCCGAAGAATTTATTGAGATTTGTCAAAAGTATGGAATTGATTTCGATCCATCACCCGCTGAATTAGCAGTGATCGCAGAAAATACCGTTGACTTTTTGGGATTGAACCAATACTATCCAAAGCGTGTCATGGCACCTAGGTATCAATGGCATCCAGATACCCCGTTCCATCCGGCAATGTTTTATGAAAATTTTGATTTACCTGGCAAAAAAATGAATCAATCTCGTGGATGGGAAATTTATCCAGAGATGATGTACGATATGGCGATGTATATGAAGTCACGATATCAGAACATACCATGGTTAATCACTGAAAATGGTATGGGGCAAGAAAACGAAGAGTCATATATGAATGAGGATGGTCAAGTCGAGGACGATTATCGCATTGATTTTGTCGGTCAGCATGTTGCACACTTGTTACGTGCGGTATCTGAGGGCGCAAATTGTGAAGGATACATGATGTGGGCCTTTACCGATTGTGTATCTCCGATGAATGCCTTTAAAAATCGCTATGGATTTGTTCGGATTGAGTTAGATGAGCGCAGAACAAGAAGCTTGAAAAAATCAGCAAGTTGGTATCGTTCGTTGATTGACGAGCGGATTTTAACAATCGATAGGGATGAGGATATACGGTAAATTATTGGATGTTGTATAAAGTTGGTCTATTATAGGAGGAAAAAAATGGAAACGGGATCAAAGAAGTCATTTTTAGATAAATTCACAGAGTTCTCTGTAAAGCTTGCAAATCAGGTTCATCTAAAAAGTTTACGAGATGCGTTTGCTACACTCATGCCTGCGTTTATCATTGCAGGGATTGCGGTATTGATCAATAGTGTTTTTTTACCGTGGTTTTTCGAGGGTGATACATTATCGAAACTACAAGTGTTTGGCAACTCGATCAGCAATGGAACTTTAAACGTTGCTGGTCTATTGATTGCGCCAATGATTGCTTATTTTCTTGGCAGAAACAAACAAAGTGATAACGCGATCAATGCGACATTTGTTGCGACAACCTGTTTGATTGTGATGCTATCTATCACACAATCAATTGTTCCTATTGGTGCCGATGAAGCAGTGACGGTTTCCGGTGTGATCACATTCAACGATATCGGAACAAAAGGGATGTTCGCTGGAATCATATGTGGATTAGTTGCTACAGATTTATTTATTCGTCTATCGGAAAGCGAAAAGCTAAAAATCAATTTAGGAGATCAAGTACCACCAGCAGTTGGAAAATCTTTCAGTACGTTGATTCCGACTTTGATCGTTATAGGTCTTTTCGCTTTATTGGCAACGGTTTTAGCATTATTCGATACAAATTTAATTTCAATTATTTCAACCGTCGTCCAAGAACCTTTGCGTAGGTTGAATACGTCGATTTTCGGTTTTATTTTTATTACATCTGTTGCAAATTTCTTGTTTACGTTAGGTATTCATCAGACTGTGATAGCCGGTACTTTATTGGATCCATTGCTTTTGGTAAACATGAATGAGAATATGCAGGCGGTTCAAGATGGGATGGTTCCTCCACATATTTTGAGTACAGCTTTTCGAACGGTCTATGCTCAAGCTGGGGGTACCGGAATGACAATAAGTTTGATTATAGCGATCGTCTTTTTTGTTCGAAAATACAAGCCATTTAGAGATGTTGCAAGTATTTCCATTGCACCAGGTTTATTCAATATCAACGAACCAATTATTTTTGGTTTGCCAATCGTATTTAATTTACCGCTGATTATTCCTTTTGTATTGGGACCAATCATTGGGACTGCTATTGGTTATCTCGCAACGATTCTGGGATTTGTAGACCCATTGGCAGTAATGGTCCCTTGGACTACACCGCCAATTGTTAGCGGATTGATTGCTTCAAGTGGAGATTTCAAAGTAGTATTGGTACAAATTGTGATTATTGCAATCTGTACGTTGATTTATATTCCATTTATCAAAGTTGCAGAAAGAGTAGCGGTCAAAACAGCAGAAGCAGAACAACAATAAGAAGACAATGTCGGAAATGGTCCTTTGTTTCCGACATTCAATTTTATGTCAAGGGCTCGATAAAGGAATAAAATAAGTGAGAGTAAAAGGAGTATTTAAATGAATGTAACATTTCCGCAAGATTTTTGGTGGGGGGCTGCCACTTCAGGACCACAAAGTGAAGGAAGATTCAATAAAGCCAATGCAAATGTCTTCGATTATTGGTACGAAATTGAGCCTGAAGTTTTCTACGATCAGGTAGGTCCTGACACAGCATCAAATTTTTATCATAGTTTTCGCGAAGATATTCAATTAATGAAAGACATTGGATTGAATTCGGTTCGCACATCGATTCAATGGACAAGGTTAATCAAAAATCTAGAAACGGGAGAAGTGGACGAAGACGGTGTACGCTTTTATCATGATGTGATCGATGCATTTTTAGCCGCAGATATTCGCCCGGTTATTGCGTTGCATCATTTTGATCTGCCTGTTGATCTATATCATAAATATGGTGGATGGACATCAAAAAAAGTGGTGAAATTGTTTGCTGATTTTGCCGAAACTTGTTTTAATTTGTACAGTGAAAAAGTGACGGACTGGTTTACTTTCAATGAGCCAATGGTTATTGTAGATGGGCAATATTTACATCAAATTCATTATCCCAATTTGGTTGATGGAAAAAAGGCTGTTCAAACAGCCTATCATCTACAGTTAGCTTCAGCCATGGCTATTGAACGTTTTAGAAAATCGTCAAAGAATGAAGACGGAAAAATCGGTATCATTCTTAACTTGACTCCTTCTTATCCAGCCAGTGATAAGGTAGAAGATTTACAAGCTGCGACTCATGCAAACCTATGGAAGAACAAACTATTTTTGGATGCGTCAGTAAAAGGCGTGTTTCCTTCCGAATTGGTCGACCTATTAAAAGCAGATAATGTGTTCTGGCAAGGAACATCAGAAGAAGAGGCAATCATTCGAGAAAATACGATTGATTACTTAGGAATCAATTATTATCATCCTTCTAGAGTCAAAGCGCCTGATGTTTCTGCAAATAGTTTGGCTGTTGATTGGGTACCTTCACGTTATTTTGATAAGTATGCCATGCCGGGAAGGCGTATGAATGTAGATAAAGGATGGGAGATTTTTCCAAAAGCCATTTATGATATTGCCATTGATATTCGAGACAATTATGACAATATTGATTGGTTTGTCTCTGAAAATGGTATGGGTGTTTCCAGAGAAGAGCGATTTTTGCAAGCCGATGGGTCAATTGCTGATGATTATCGTATTCAATTTATGAAAGAACACTTAAGTTATCTGCATCAAGCCATCTCAGAAGGCAGCCATTGCTTTGGCTACCATAGTTGGACACCAATTGATTGCTGGTCTTGGATGAATGCTTATCGGAATCGCTATGGTTTCATTTCTAATAATATCCACACGCAAATCAAAACAATTAAAAAATCTGGCTACTGGTTTAAATCAGTTGTGGACAACAATGGTTTAAGTGTTGACCAGTAAGCAATCAATGTGTCAAACATATCATCTAAGAAATACATGATTTTTGGGGGATTATTATGTCAAAAAAGGAAATTATCTATGAGCCTCAAGGATATTCGGTGAAAGCGAAAATTTTAGCAATCGATGTTGGCGGAACTGCCATAAAGTCAGGCGTCTGGATAGAAGGTAAACTTTTTCTTCAAAAATCAGTCACTACACCGAAAGATTTAGCAAGTTTTGTGTCGGCCATAGAATTGCTGAAGATATCAGTTGAAACAGTGTATGGAAAGCTGGAAGGCCTGAGCTTTAGTTTGCCCGGAGCGGTTGATACCTTGAAGGGGCAGATTGGAGGTGTTAGTGCTGTTCCATATATTCATGGTTTTCCATTTGTTGAATATATGGAATATATTTTCAAGTGTCCAGTTTGTATCGAAAATGATGCTAATTGTGCGGCGTTAGCTGAACTAACAGCTGGCGGCGCTAAAAATGTTCATTCAGCAATAATAATCGTTGTTGGTTCAGGCATTGGCGGTGCGCTGATTATTGATAAGAACATAGTGAAAGGACGTCATTTGTTTGGTGGAGAGTTTGGCTATATGCAATTAAATGAAGAGCATACATTTAGTCAAGCAGCAAGTCCAGTTCACCATGCCCGTAGATATAGTCTCGAAAAAGGGTTAAAAGAAGAAATCACAGGTCAACAACTTTTTAATTTATCACTCGCAAAAGACCATCTTGCAAAAAAGTCGGTGGATTATTTGAAAGATTCACTAGCAAGAGGTATCTTTAATGCGATGATGGTGGTTGATCCTGACTGTGTTTTGATTGGTGGGGCAATCGTTACACGTTCAGGTTTTGTTGAAGAAATCGAACAAAGAGTCAATCACTATTTGGTACAGAATCGGGCAATAGATGTGCAAACTAACATACACCCATGTAGTTTTTCAAAAGAAGCAAATGTAATGGGTGCTGTATTTAATTTCATTGAAGTACGGAATAACTTATAAATCAAGAAATGGTCACTTGTATGTCAAACATATATAGTGGCTTTTTTTTGTCTTACATGTCAGATTGTCCAAAAAACACCTTGATACGTATAGAGGTATTTATTTTCCTGTTTTTTAAGACATGGTATTGCTTATCTAAGGAGACGTTGATTGTTTGACTGCTTCTTGAATTTCTTTATAAAACCCAGAATAAAATTATAATAGTACGCTGTTGAATCCCAGAGCAATCAGTTTCATTCACGTATTTCATCAATCGAAGAAATGATTGATTTTGTCATCTAAATGAGCTTTGATAAGATATTTCGAGACAAGAAAGTGTCCCCCATCCTTTCATTTGTCCACATACTGAGATATGTAAATAACATATCAGAAAAAATGTAAGGCAGGAGGAATCATAAAAGTGTAAACCAGTATCTTTTGAAAATGTGTATTGCGCTTTCGCTTCCCTTTATAGTAATTACGCGTATAAGGACGTTGCGAAAAAAGAAAATAGCACAATTTTCTTCGATCGAAGAAATGATTGATTTTTCATCAGATAGTGAGTTTGGTAGTATCGTAAGAGAAATAAGGAACCACAATTATTTGATGCGTGCATCATCGCAGATAGTCAACGGACTTATTCACGAAAAGGAGTTCAGCATGAAGAAAAGCAGTTTCTATTGTTGGCGCGTGTTAGGCGCGTTATGTTTGTTGCTGTCGGCACCGGTGGTAGGCAGTGCTTATGAGAGCAATGGGGCCACATCATTCTTTGGGGAATATGAAGTGATCCAAGAGGATGAGGACACTCTTGATAAAGATGATCGAGATCGAGAAACAACAGACAATGATCGCGATCCATCTAATAACAATGAGCGACCTGTCCCAGAAGCAGGCAGCCAGCAAATCAATCAAGACAAGCAGCAAGTATTGCCAGCAACAGGTGCGCAATCCTATCTCATCATACAAACTTATGGCGTTATCCTGCTTGTCGCAGGAATTGCAATCTTAAAAAGGAGAAGTGAAAATGAAAAAAAATCTAGCAACTTTAGGACTGACAGTATGTAGTCTGGCATTGATCCAAGCAACACAAGTATCCGCAGAAGAAGTCGCAAGTTACCAAACAAATGGAACCATCACGTTTGAAGCAGATGATTCGATTACACCGCCTGTGGATCCCGTTAATCCAGAAAAACCTGTAACACCGATTGATCCTTCAAAACCGGATGACAAACCTACTGAAGGGACTGGCGGCCCATTATCCATCGATTTCGCGTCAAGTTTTATCTTCGGCGGTCATAAAATCACTACAGAAACAATGGACTACTATGCAGGCCTGCAAACCTTCCAAGACAGCGAAGACGGTCCCAACTATATCCAGATCACGGATAAACGGGGAACACAAGAAGGCTGGACGGTATCTGTGAAACAAAACGGACAATTTGAAACAAGAAATGGAGATATTCTTGAAGGCGCAGAATTATTTTTATCTGCTGGAACGACCACTTCTGTTACAGATCAACAGTATAGCCCTAGAGCTACACTAAAAAGAGAAGTAACCCTAAATCCAAATGGATTTCAAGATGTTTTAGTAAGTGCTAATAGTGGTCAAGGTATGGGTACTTGGATTTATAAGTTTGGAAATGATGCCGAAGAAGGCCGAACTGCGGTGAAATTAAACGTTCCTGGAAAAACTGTCAAATTAGCACAAGAATACAGCACAACAATAACGTGGACTTTAAGTAATATACCAACAGTTACTTATGATAGTTAAAAAATATAAAAAAATTTTATAATTTGAACAAACTAGGGCTTCGAAAAGAGCAAAGTAAGACGATGATTAGGACAAACAACCTATTTCAGAAAAAGAATATTCAACAACGTTAACATGGAGTCTGAGGAATACGCCAGGTTAAAATCAAAGGAGAAAACAATATGAAAAAAACAATTGGATTATGCAGTGTCCTACTTTTATCAGCTGTTGCAATCAGCACAGAAGCAAGTGCCAATACAGGCGGAGAATATGAATCAAATGGTGGCGTGCAATTTATTCCCAATAATAATATCACGTCTCCAGTCAATCCCATCGATCCAGATCCAGGAGAACCAGTGAAGCCAATCGATCCAGTTAATCCAGAAGGTCCAAACCCTGGAACAAACGGTCCTTTGTCGATCGATTATGCATCAAGTTTTGATTTCGGGATCAACCGCATCTCAAATCGGGATGAGACCTATTATGCCCGTGCGCAATTCTATCATTCGGATGTTGAAGATGCTGAAGAATTGATCACACCAAACTATGTCCAAGTGACAGATAATCGCGGGACAAATGCAGGTTGGACATTGACTGTGAAGCAAAATGGTCAATTTTATAGTGAGGAAGCAGACTATGGCACTTTAGATGGTTCTCAAATTACACTAACTGACTCATTTGTGAATTCTAATGCCGCTGCACAGGTTGCACGACCAGAAACCTTTAGCCAAATCACGCTTGATCCAAATGGTGCTATTTCAACAGTTATGGCAGCAAAAGACAAAAGTGGTGCTGGAACTTGGGTAAACGGTTGGGGTGAAGTTGAAACAATCACTGAAAAGAATGAAGACAATGACGATGTTGAAGCACACGTAACGAAAGCTGTTTCTTTGAGCGTACCCGGCAGCACACCGAAAGAAGCGGTAGTTTATCGTACAACATTAAACTGGAATCTAACCGATGCACCCTTGAACGGAACTGATAATAACTAAGGAGGAAATCAACGATGAAGAAAAGAAGTGCAGTAATAAGTTTACTTAGTGTCTGTGTATTGGCACCGACACTGGCATTTGCCAATGATGTCATTGAATACGACTCTAACGGTCAAATCTCATTTCAACCAAGTACTGATAGCACAAATCCATTAGATCCACTTGATCCGGATCCGGATAGACCAATCAAACCGGTGGATCCAACTGTACCTGGCGGGGAACCAAATCCAGGAACCCAAGGACCATTGTCGATTGACTTTGCGTCAAGTCTAGATTTTGGTACCCAAGAAATCACCTCTAGAACAGAATACTATCATGCAGCAAGCCAAAAATATACGGACTTTGACGGCGAAGACGGTGAAGGGCCGAACTTTGTCCAAGTAACGGACAACCGCGGAACAGAAGCCGGCTGGTCATTGTCAGTGAAACAAAATGGTCAATTCTATTCTTCTGAGTGGGAGCAAGAGTTGGACAACGCAGAAATTACTTTCAACAATGGTGGAATCGTGACAAATTCAGATTCTACGAAACCATCTGAAAGTGCCAACAAGATCGTCTTAGATCCTAATGGTGCTGAGTCACATGTAATGACTGCCCATGAAGGTGAAGGGGCTGGAACATACTTGATGACATGGGGTGAAACCGTCGATGAAGCCCGCGAAAGTATTGTTTTGGAAGTGCCTGGTTCATCAACGAAATATGCAACACAATATACAACGACCTTTACTTGGACGTTAAACGATACACCGTAGACAAGTTTATTTTTTGATCTAGGATTTTCAATGAACCCTAGATCTGTACATAGAAACAGGAAGGAATTATGTATGTTAAAAAAACTCATTATTAGTATCTTGATGGCGACGCTCGTATGTACGCTGGGTATATCAACTGTTCAAGCATCACAGTTTCGGTTTGCGGTCAATCCGATTACACCAGATAATCAAGTAGATACAACGAAGTCTTATTTTGATTTAAAGATGGATCCGGGTCAATCACAGACGATAGAAGTTGAATTAAGAAATGATTCTGATGAAGAAGTAGAAGTCGGCATAGAAATTGCCCCCGCATCTACCAACTTGAACGGGGTAGTCGAATATGGGTTGAATGATATCATACCAGACGAATCCTTACGTTATAACCTGACGGATCTCGTAGAAGTTGAGGATTCAATCATATTACCCAAAGAAAGTACAACGGTTTTGCGCTTGGCAATTCAAATGCCAGACACAGCTTTTGATGGGCTGATTGCTGGTGGAATCACTTTCAAAGAAATCGATGACTCGGATGTGGAAACAGAAGAAGAACAAGGAATGACCATCAAGAATGAATATTCGTATGTTGTAGCCCTTCTTTTACGCCAGAATCTGAATGAAGTATCACCCACATTAGATTTAACAAATGTCGAAGCCGGTCAAGTCAATGCGAGAAATGTCATCAATGCAACCTTCCGCAACGAAGCGTCTGCCTATTTGAATCAACTGCGATTGATCAATCAAGTGACCAAAGAAAATGAAACGGATGTTCTGTATGCTTCCGACCAAGAAAGTATGCAAGTCGCACCAAATTCACAATTTACGTATCCTATTTCCTTGAACGGAGAGAGACTTGAACCTGGAACCTATCATTTCACGTCAACTGCTTATGGGATAAAAAGCGATGAGGGCGAGTATGAAGTGGAAAATGAAGCAGGTGAGATTGACACGTATATGTACAAGTGGGAATTCGATCAAACCTTTGAAATTACTGCAGAAGTTGCCCGGACCTTAAATGCAGCCGATGTGACGATTGAGGATGATATCACATGGATGTATATTGTTGGCGGAATTGTCTTCTTATTGATTGGTTTACTCCTGCTGCTGATTTACCGTAAAAAGAAAAACAAGGAATGAAGCAAGCAGATAGATTGATTCGCTGTATGATATATCTTTTGACTATTTTCGGTATCATGATGGTTTACTTTCCATTTTTGCAAGAAAGCATCGTAGCCATCCAGTTGGGTAATAAAAAAATCATACTGCATCAAGAGTTCCCAGTTGTAGCACCTGAAGAACCCATTCGTTCTGTCGATGTGCCAGCAATTTTAGAGAATACGACGAGTGAAGTGGATGCGTATGGATTTATAGAAATACCGTCCATTTCCTTTCAGGAACCACTATTGATTGGCATCACCAATCAGAATCTGTTACAAGGTGGTGTGGTGATGTTTCCTGAAAGACAGTTGTCAAAAGACAATGTAGTGCTTCTCGGACATAATTTAGGCAATCAGCGTGTTTTGTTTGGCCAGTTTGTTGATCTAGCGGTAGGTTCGAAAGTGACAGTCTCCTACTTTGATGAAAAAGTGACGTATCAAATCATTGAAAAAAACTTCATCGAAGAAACCAATATGGTTGTCACGGAAAACAATTATGGACCGAGATTGACCATTATTACTTGTCCAAATGCCAGACGCTCCCCACATCGCTGGCAAATCATTGCTTTGCCAGTGAAAGAGGAGACATTGCCTGATCAGGAACAAAATCAGTCGGCAGGGGACAATAGGATCACCACGCAATATGAACAGTGGCAAAAGAGCCAAATAAACGGGTATATTCGCATCTTGACTGTGATATTACAAGTGTTGGTCGGATGTTTTATTATAAATAGGTCTTTAGGCAAGAAACATTCAGCTGTAAAAAATAAACAAGTGATTTGAATGGAAGGAGGAGTCTACGAGATGAATTTGAATGATATAAAAGATATTCAAGAATATGTACGCGGTATTGATAAAAAAATGTGTCCCCATTTCTTAGCTACACATCCACGGGTTGCAGATTATTACGACATGTTAAAATCCGAGATTTGTATGATCGAGCATCAAAAAACGTATTCCTTCATTGAGAGAATGCGATTGCTGCTAAATCTGGATGCCAAACTTCAAATCCTGCTAGGATTGTCTACAGCGCAAGAAGAAATCATTGATAGCTTTGGTGTCAGTGAAGAAGAGCTGATTCAAATCATTGAATCTGATTGTCGAACGTATTACCGAGAGTCATTAGGTAAACGAACGATTGATGACGTTCCATGGTCACTGATTTGTTTAAGTGATCAAATTTAAAAAAAGGTTGTTGGATGTTGCCAATGGTTAAAGCGCACTGCTGGTACATCAGTAATACGATAGGACGCTAGGAGGAGTAAGATGGGGCTTTTTAGAAAGAAAAAAGAGGACGAAACATATGAAAACGTCCACGTATATGATGAAGACGAATATGATGAAGATGAATATGACGAAGAAGCATACGATGAAGAAGCATACGATGAAGATGACTATGATGAAGACGAGTACGAGGATGAGGACTATGAGGAGGATGAAGACGATTCATCTGGTCACGAATCTACCCGTGGACATGTTCAGAATCTTGAATTAACGATTACGCAACTGAGTCAAACGGTTGAACATCTTTCAAAACAACTCGACAATAAACAAGAATCAATCAATCGAATGGCCGCTCAAGTGACAAGGCATGATAGCGTTGTTTACGAAAAAGATCAACTACAAGCCAAAGTCAATGAATTAAGCAGACAACTAGAAGCAGCGCAAGAAGAAAAACGAGCGTTATCCGCGACATATCAACGTGATTTGTCTGAATTATCAGAATCGGCTGATCATGCAGAGGCGTATGAAGATAGAATAAAAGATCTACTGGATCAAAATGAAGAATTGAATCGTCAGCTTGAAGAACTCTCTCCACTAAAAGATGTCAAAGAAGAGTGGACAAAAGAACGAAAAACCAAAGACGAAATCATCTCAAGGTTGAAGGAAAATGAAGAAGCATTATCAGATCAACTGAAGACTTTAAAGCACGAGCACCAACAAATGAGCGATCGTTTGCAAAACGTTAATCATAAATACCAGGAACTAGAAAATTCACGAGTGCAGCAATTGGCCGACAGAAATGTGATGCAAAGAGATCTCGAAAGAGAGTTGGAAAGACAAGAACACATGAAAAATGAGTTGGCAACGATTCTCTTAGAAGCGAAGGAAAAAGCGCGGGAGACCACCGCTGCGGCAGAGATTGAAGCCAAACATCGACGACAAAAAGCCGAAAATGAAGCAAACAAAATTGTTTCAGAAGCATCAATGGAAGTGATCCGCATCAGGCAAGACTTGAAACAATATAAAGAGCGATTGACGCAGTTTCATCAAGAATCAGAAGGACTCTTTAAACAATGGCTCAAATCGAGCGAGGGTTTTGATTTGCCTTGATGGATACAAGACGATGCCATATATGTAAAAAGATGAAGGCCAAATGAGGGCAAGAACTTGGGTAAAGGAGGGAAACCGAAAATTATTTGTTTTTTTGATATTCTTTGTTACTTTTGTAACAAACGACCATTTCATTTAGTACAAATAGCTTTCGGGAAAAACTTGACTAAAGACATATTAAGAATAGACGTATATCCAACTTTAAGCCCAAATCTAGAGGACGTATTATATACAGTTGATGTTCTTACCACCATGGTCGAAACCTGTGTGGACCTCTATGAAAGAACGTGGCCAGACACCCCATTGAATAAAAATCAACTGGATCATTACTTCAGTGAATATTTTTCTGTTGAAGCTTTCACACACCATTTCTCAATCGATATTGTCAACAAAGAGATTGATCTAGACACTTGTCTTTCTATATTAAAAAAAGAGTTTCCTCAATGGGTGTGGACGCAAGTAGGAACAAACTTCTTATCACCAAAAATTAGAACGCTGATTCTAGAATTTATCCCGATTGCGCTGACTGACAATGAGTGGCCATTTATGATCAGTCTTGAAGAGAGTCTCGATCAACAAAAAAAAGCCGAGTATTCTGTGTCAGAAATGAAACAAAGAATGAGCGAAATGATTGGATCGGTTTTGGGAAAAGAAATCGTTTCGGTCATCAACCTACCTAAAATGCAAGTGTTTGAAGAACGACGAACAAACATTGAAAAGAAATTAGCGACTCGAAAGAGGGAAAGCGAATATCAAGCTATCAAAGAACAGCAGTCTGCACCAAATGTCAAAAAGAAAAATCGTGTAGCGAAAATGAAAGATACAGACAAAATATCAAAGATTGATTCGACCCACATTGCGTTACAAGAGGACGCAAAAAGAGAACGTGCCAGTAAAGAGCGGTTACGATTAGCCAATCAAAAATTGGAACTATACGTTGAAAATTTAGAAGCATCGATGATAAAAAACAGTATCCAATATTTGAATGCCTTATCTGTCGATGAAGATGAGAAATGGCACAAGCGCTACAAAATCAGCCTTAAAGAATATACCTACTTGTTTCAAAAAGCCAAATATCTTGAACAGATGTGGCGTATCAATGATAATTTGATTCAAAAAATAGAAAAAATGACATTAAACAATAATGAATTGGTATATGAGCGTGGACAAACAAAAGAAATATTAGACAATCACCTCTCTGCCAAAGATATCAGTTTGGTTTTTTATGAATGCAGTGTCATTGAATCCAGAGTAAAAATCAATGAGAGACCTTGGTTCCAGAAACCTTACGTACGAATGATGAAAATGGATTATGACAATCTATTAAGGAAATCTGCTTATTTCGATTTACTGCAAGGAGAAAGCTATTTGATCGAACAAAAAATTTCTGTCACTCAAACGCATATGTAGAGGAGATGTATATGTTGCATATCGATAAAAGAAAAAGGCTTGTATTATTGTATCGGATCTACTTTATTGCTTCATTCATCCCGCTGGCAATATTCTTACAATTGACTGCCTATTTTTACTTGTCTGCATTTCGTGATTATGTGACGATCAGCCATCTTTTTCTTTTAGCATTCTTATTGGGATTTACCATGCATTTACGAAATAACGCATTTCATTATCAGTTGCTCCTTGTCCATTTTGAGGATTAAGAAAGTAAAATAGTACGTGAGAAAAAATTGGGAACCAGTGTTGGGTTTAGGGAGGTTGAAGAAAAAGGTGAAAAATCGAAGCAAAGGCGCAAAAGGACTAGCTATGAGCGCCATTCTTAGTCTAGGGCTCTTTCAAGAGACAGTATCAGAAGCATTCGTCCAACCGTTTCTTGGGATGTCGCCGAAGGAATATATGACAGCCGTTGACGAACGTAGGGCACAAAAACCAGTAGAACCAGCGATAGCAACCCATGTACCATTAACCTATATCAATCAGGAAATTGATTCTTTAGAAGAGCATTTTATTTCTGGACAAAATTCAGAATCTTCAGGGAATGATTTCATTTCAGCTCCTGAAGCAAAAAATGTTCCGGAAGAGGATAACCTAGCAGACATCAATCAAGACGTTGAGTCAATAGAATCAGAGATTCCGGCAGAAGCTGAGGAAAGTTTGCTCGATGAGCAGGAAATCGAGAGTAGCCATCCGTCTATTCCGGACCAACCTGATGTGACAGAGAATAAGGAACAAAGTACGTCAAATAAAGAATCTGATACTCAGCAATCAAGTCCTGCACCCAAAGAAGAGTCAACGACACAGGAAACGACCCAAAAAGAGACGGATGAACCAGTAATTGAGCAAATCAAAGAAGAAGCCAAGACACAAATCGATGAAGAGCAAACCGAGGAACATTTTCAATTTTCAGTTGTGAAGAACCAAACAACAAACGAATTTATTGCGATGATTGGTGAGGATGCGCAAGAGGTTGCTTATGCAAACGGTTTATACGCTTCTGTGATGATTGCCCAAGCCATTCTTGAAACAGGCTCAGGAAATAGTACATTATCCAGCGCGCCAAATTACAATTTATTCGGCATCAAAGGCAGTTATTTAGGACAGAAAGTAGTCTTTAATACACAAGAAGACAAAGGAAATGGCACTTGGTATACGATTTCGTCAAACTTTAGGAAATATCCAGGATATAAAGAATCGATTGAGGATTATGCGCGCTTGTTAAAAGGCGGTATATCTGGAAATGCCCATTTTTATGCCCCTGTTTGGAAAGAAAATGCGGCTACCTATCAAGAAGCAACTGCTTGGCTAACAGGCCGTTATGCCACAGATATCCACTACAACAAGAAACTGGACGCATTGATCAACACATATCAGCTACAACGTTTTGATACATCTCCAGCGCTCACCCAAACAGTTGATGAAAAGGAACGATTGGATACTCAAGCGCAAGAAAATACAAAGGATACCGAGGAAACACAACAAGCAAAAGAGAGACAGGTATTGTCCGCGAGTCCTCAGTGGTCGGAGTCATCCTCTGCATCTGTGCAAACAAAGGAAGCACGTTTGCAAAATAATGCCAATGCCAATCAATATGCTTTGCAACTAAAAGGCAAAGAACCTGCAGGTAATGAGGTGGTACGGGATGAATGAGATGAAGCAGACCAAATCATCAAATGGCAACCGTCCACCGCAACTGCCGGCCAATAAGCGCAAAAAAAAGCAACATGCGCAAGATATCACACAGGTGTCAAAACGAAATCGAGTGACTGAAAATCCTGAGCAACGCGTGAAAGGAAAGAAAACAGCCGCCAACAAAGCGTCGAATAAACCCCAAAAACCTGTAGTTCTTGAAAACAAGGAATTCAATCAGGTAAAAAAGAAGCGTAAACCAGCAAGACCAACCAATACAAACCCTTCAAGTTCAAATAAAGCAGTCTCAAGTAAGAACAGTAAGAAATCGCCGGCTGCACAACCTAGAAAAAAGAAGCCGGCCCCACAACGTACTGTTTCTGCCCAACCTACAGCAGTCAAGAAAAAAGAGGGTCAAACACAAAAAAGTGCAACGAAAAGGCCAAAGAACAATACGGGTCAATCTGGGCAGAAACAAAGACCCAACCCAAATAAAGAAATCGCTTCAAAAAATAAAAGAAATACGCAACCGAAAAACACACAAGCCAAGCCATCAGGGAAAGGGTTGAAAGTTCTATACTATTTCATATGTACGGTCGTGATGCTCTTACTTCTAGGGTTTAGCTCCCTTTATATGGCCTATCAAATGAATCTTTCTGTATTTGGTCACCGCGTTGTTCGACTGCAAGACAATGGCATGATGACACAAACCAGTGGACTGCGAACCAGAGACATAGTGATTGTAAAAGAGCAGACATTGGTGGAAACCGCCATGAATGAAGTGATCGTGTTACAGCGTGCACAAGCACCTGTCTATACCGCACGCCGTTTGGTCGCCATTGAAAGCGCGGAAGACCAGACGCAGGAATTGCGCGTTGTAGGTGATGCGCAACCCTTTGAGGAAGAAAGTGTCGCAGCCGATAGTTTCGTCGGAATCGTTGCCACAAGTATCCGCAACTTAGCAGATTTATTTCGCTTTATAGACTATAACTTATTTTTATCATTGGTTTTTTGTGTCTCACTGATAACGTTATTTATTTTATTAGGCGTATATCTCTTTAGTTGACGACGGAAAAGATGAATAAGAGGCCTTACAGTGAAGAAGAAAACAAATTTAATGCGATTGATTGTTAGTATGTGTATGTTTATGGTCATCATTTGTGTCATGATCTGGCAGAATACGCAATTACAATACATCCAACATATGCAAATGGAAAGTGGCGTTTTGACTGAAGTTGAACTATTAGAAGAAGGGCAAGAATATACCAACGATACCATTAAAACGATCCAAAAATCAGTCAAAGTAAAAAATGATAGTGACGTACCGGTATTTGTCCGCGCGAGTTTTGAAGAAGTGTTGCAGTATCTTCCGCAAGACGCAAGTGAAATAACTAAAGATGCGCCCGCAAATCATGAGGCCATGGGGGAGTATTTGCCAGTCATTCAGCAAGTGACTAGTCAAACATTTCCTTTGGCGGGTTATGTAGACATTACCGATGTCGTTGGCGGTCTGCCAATTGATCAAACAAAAGGTCTGGTCAATGTTTGGCTGAAGAAGGGTGCGGAATATGGGGATAATTATCGAATCAATGATGTGCTTTTTGCTTATCGCTATGCTGCAGAGGATAACGAGCTTGTCCAAAAAATGACAGGCACATTGTATGTTCAAGATCCATCTCTTGATTGGGATGATCGTCGGTACGAAGCAAGACAGCTGCGGTTCAGTTATTATGAGCATGGCTATCGTTACGCTGTCAAAAATTGGGCCAAATCTGAATTGGTCAGTCCTTATTCCACAGATACGCAGCCAACGGGATTCACCTATTTGGGCCAACAAGGTATGAGTCGGATGACTCAATTTGATTACTCATTGACTGACTCTGGATTAGGTGATGCTTTTCAATTGCCTCAGAAAATTAGTACATTCCCAGACGCTGTCGGACTCTATCCTTCTGCAAGCGTTAAGGTGGTCAATAGTTTTGTGACTGCGGCGCACCAACAGTTAGGTGCGGCTAACATTCAAATTCATTTTGGGGCTGTAAGTGATTTTCGAGAGATCCAAAGAGATTCTTGGGTGTACAATCCTGAAGACGGTTGGTTCTATTATTCTGTCCCAATCGATGCATCATATACGTCCGACAACCACGATGCTACGACATACTCGTTGGTAGATAAAATTGACTGCCATCTGCCGTTGATCGACAATGTTCATACCACATATAAGTTATTGCCAAAAGTTGAAGTGATACAGACGAGTGACATAGGTGCATTAGTTGAAGTCTTTGGCTTAACGGAGGGTTCATCAGAAACAGCATCAAATAGGATTTATCATTACTTGCGCGCATTACAGCAATGAGTGTAGAACTATCAAGGGGAGATCAGAGTGAAAATGGGGATCGAAGAGATTGAGTACCGCTACTTTCTTCAATACGGAAAGTACTTAGATTATTACTATCATCAGTATAAACAATCTGATCATCAGGACCCAGACATTGAAAAAGGTCTTTCTGAAATTGCACGATTAGTGGAAGAAGAACGCTATAGTGAGATACGCAACCGGATCAAACTATCCCGTACAGGAAAAAAGAAAATCCCCATCCATGATTATCCAGAGTTCAACAAATTGATTCGCTGGGGGTTTGCATTAAGTAAAATCAATCCTTTGCAGGATGAAACTTTATAGCAGGCGAGGCAATCAGTGAATTCAGAATAGGGGATAAGAATAAATAGGATAGAACTTGTTTTGACTTTTGTGCAAAGTCAGACAAGTTCTATTTTTTGTTGATTCAGATGGTTCGTGATAGACTGATAAAAAATTGATACGTCTGGAACCACAATGAGGAGGATGAAGGATGGAACAGCCAAGCAAAGAAGCGAAAGTACACCAAGTCTTCGAACGGATTGCCCCGCAGTATGATCCAATGAACAGCATTATCTCATTTCAGCTGCACAAGCGTTGGCGAAAAGATGTGATGAAACGGATGTCTGTTCAAGCAGGGAGCGTTATAGCGGATGTTTGCTGCGGGACAGGCGAATGGAGTCTGGCTTTGGCTGAAGCTGTCGGACCCACTGGAGAAGTTACTGGCGTCGATTTCAGCGGGCAAATGTTATCGGTTGCAGCCAACAAATCAAGACCGGAGAACAGCGGACCCATTATTTGGCAAATCGGCAATGCAATGGCGTTAGACTTTGCGGATGACCAATTTGATTATGTGACGATTGGGTTTGGCTTGCGCAATGTTGAAGATCATCAGCAAGTTTTGCAAGAGCTATATCGGATAACAAAACCCGGAGGCATGGTAGTATGTCTGGAAACATCGCAGCCGGAAATACCGGGTTGGAAACAATTGTTTCGTTTTTACTTTCATTATATCATGCCCTTTTTTGGCAAACTTTTTGCAAAAAGTTTCCAAGAATATGCGTGGCTGCAAGAATCTGCCCACTCATTTCCTGGCAAAGAACAGTTGCGGGATGATTTTGAGCAAGCCGGCTTTCGTGATGTGCAAATCAAAAGCTATGCTGGCGGTGTCACAGCCATGCACATGGGCTTCAAACCATAAGCCAAACCAATCAATCGGTGAACCACTGATGCTTCAGCTTACGGATCTCAGTGGTTTTTTTGGTCTGCCAGCCAAAATCCAACCAAAGGTGGATAGACAAATAGGTTCTTTTGTTCAATAATGAACTATAGGGAAATGAAAGGAGAAATGAGATGCTTATTGACTTTATACAATTAACCATCCTCTTTGGATTAGGGATCTTGGGCACCAACATAGGGGTAGCTATGTTGCAAAAAGGAAAGAAGAAACCGATTATCGTGTTGACGATTGTTGAGCTGTTGATTTTGGGCGGCGCAGTTTATGCGCTACTGCCGAGTAAAACGCTGTCTTCGATTTTATGGATCAATTTGATTGGTGTGTTAGGAGCCAGTGCCATTTTATGGCTGCTGCGTTACATACGATCTGGACAACTTGCAGAAGAAATCAAACAAGCTAGACAAAACAAAGTGGTCAAACCAGCGAAGAAACCGCTGGCGTTGGCGCCAAAAGTTTTTTGGCTCGGTGTGCTCGCCGCGTTGTTGCTATGGGGTGTGAGCGGGATCACACGAATCGTCTCTACTGATTCGATCTATGCCACGATTCCGGCTACAACGCAAGAACAAGCAGAAACACTGACATCGACGAAAGAAACCCCCATTGCAATTGCACCGGATACAGCGAAACGCAAAATGTTGCAAAAATTTTCAGTCATTCCGAACTCTAACATGTTTACTTTAGATGGAATCACAGCACAAACCATCAATGGAGAGTACGTCTATGTGGCGACGTTAGAATACAACGGGTTCTGGAAATGGTTCAAGCTGAAGGAAATCCCCGGCTACTTCAAAATCAGTGCGACAGACATCAATGCACAGCCTGAATTTGTTAGCAAGCCATTGCATTATACACCGTCAGCATACTTCAATGAAGATGCAGCCCGCAAAATATATGCAGCCTTTCCTGGGTATGGTTCATTAGGAACCATTAATTTGGAAATCGATGAAGAGGGCAATCCATTTTATATCCAAACATTGTACAAAGAATATGGCGTCACAGGATTGATGCATTTTGACCACTTTAAAACGGCAGTCTTAAATGCACAAACCGGTGCAGTTGACTTGTATGATAGCGAAAAAGCCCCAAGCTTCATTGACGCACCAATCACTTCTGCGGCAGCCAATCGTCTGAATGAATACTATGGCCGATATAGCCAAGGTTGGTGGAATCAATTTATCTTTGGTGCCAAAAAAGATGTCAAAATACCGACAGAAAACGGCATCTACGCATCTGGACAAATCACGCCATTGCTGAACAAAGACAGTGAATTATTATATTTCACGGATTTTACTAGTGATGACAGCAACCAAGACTCTGCATTAGGCTATTCACTGATCAATGCACGGACCGGTCAACTAACGTACTATCGTGATGCGGATGTTGGTATCATGGATAGTGACGGTGCGATTTCGATCGCTTCAAAAATTTATCCAGAGAAAAAGTGGAAGGCGGAAATGCCGGTACTTTATAATATTGATGGTGTCCAAACATGGATTGTTTCACTAATGGATTCAAAAGGCATCTTCAAAAAATATGTATACATCAATGCCGTCGATAATGATATTGTCATTGATGCAGATACAGCACAAGCCGCACTGGATGCCTACCGAATTGAGCTGGCCACTAGCGGTAGCAACAATCAAAACAGTGATCCAGCCAATATGGCCGAAAAACAAGGCACCGTGCAACGTGTACAGCTATTGACAGGTACCAGTCAAACAGTGGTTTCCTTTATATTAGAAAATGATCCAATCATCTACAGTGTCAATATCAACAATTCGCCTTATGCACAATTCTTGCAAGTGGGTGATCAAGTGACATTCCAAGCCAATGTGACCGCTGATATGACCGCTGCAAGTATTGAGTCATTAACAATCGAGGGCGTGCCGACAGCTGAAACGAATTAATATCAACGATCTTCATTCAATCATACTAAGAATCACCGTTAAAAATGACCCTTTTTTTAACGGTGATTTTTTAGAGTTATTATAACCCACGCTATTTACATCTGGCGAAAGCCCAATCCGTGGTCAAAAATGAATATTCTGAAAGCAGGATTTAGAACATATACAATGAAATGAAATCGGCATTTTTCCTGTTAACGATGAGAAAAAAATAATTCTTGTCAGGACTTAAATCAACTTTTTTTTAGCCGATACTGTATTTAGATCGTTTGGCTTTTAATAAGAGGACTTTTTTAAAGGTGGAAAATGTTGAGAAATACGCTGTAAATATTGATATATCAGTTTTTATCACTATCGCATCAGACATTGACCGTTATACTACAAAAGTAAAGATTTACATTTATTTCGAATTCGAACGATTGAAGAGACAATTTTTTTCTTGAAAACGCATCAAGGTTAAACTGGTTTACTAAATAAATGTAAGTTTTTTAATCTAATTTTAATGTTATAAAAATGAATATTTTTCTGGAATGTTGTATATTTTTTTGCAACTTCATTCAGTATGCATTCATTTTTTTCTGTAAATAATTTTAATAATTATATTTACGTGAAAATCAATTGCGTTGTATAAAAAGTTCATTTTGAATATTTTGCCTAGCGTTATAAAACTAAAAATGCTGTTTTTCCTTGTTGTCATAAGGTTTCTCCTTTGCTATACTTTAGAACGTTGAGCTGAAAAGGCGTATAAAAAGGAGAGTAAACATGTTTAATCACAAACAACAAAAGAGCGAAGGAAATGCAAAGCGTAAAAGCAACCGTTATTCAATTTTGATGCTGGCACTTATTTTTATCGGTTTTGCTACTTATGGGACATATGCTTATTTTACGGATAGTACGAGTATTAGAACGGATATCGAATTGACAGCTGGTACAGTTAGTTTTGATACGAAAAATGTAGGTGATTGGCAGTACGTAACTTGGGATAATTCATCAACATCTAGAAATTTAAGCTTAGTCAATAAAAGTGCTAATAATTTGCAACCAGGTGATGCATTTCAAAAGACAGTAACAATTCACTATAGCGGTAGTCTTCGTGCTAAAATATCTATTAAGGATATTGATACGCTTATTCAAGATGTTCAAAAAGTGAAATACGACGCAGCTGTTGTTGTCAAGTTGAATGGCTCGCTTATTAATCCTGATCAATATGCAGGATTTGATGTTCAACAAAATGAAGAAATCGAAATCACAATAAAAATTGGTTTATCACCAAAAAATGAGCCTGAGAAATTTAATGAGGATGGATCGCGAAATAAAAGTAATGGACTTTCATTAAATCAATTAAATCCAATAACTGTTACTGCAGTTCAAACAAATTAACCAAACTAATTTAAGGGGTATACCATAATGAATTGTCGGTGCTATCAGCTACCACTATTTTTTGTGGTATCTGCTTTATTTTTTTTATTGCCCACTACTACTTATGCGCAGTTTCAAGATGTAGAAGACATACAAGATGAAATTCAGCTATCGAGTGGGTTTCTTTCATTTGATAGTAATCAATTAGAAAAACATCAAATAAGTTTTACTGAGCATTCAAATCAAACTGAAATCACTGTAGATTTGAAAAATTCTGGATCACTTGATGGTAAGCTATCGTATACTCTTGAAACTATTTTATTGGACAGCAAACCTATTGAGCCTTCAGAATTAGCCGAGTACTTTAACTTTACACTTCCAAAACAAAATACCAGCATCTTGTCTACTGAAACTCATAGTATATTGTTTAACTTTAAAAAGTTAAAAAGTCTGCTAAAAGGACAAACATTAACGCTTGAAATAAAAGTTCGTTTAAGTCAAATAAACATAAAAGAGGCTACATATGGTTTCATTGATGAAAAAACAATTGTATTTTCGTATTCAGAGCCTAAAAGTGCTGATTCAAATAACTGGATAGATGACAATCTATTCAAGAATAATGATTTATATGTTGAAAAAAAACTCTTTTATAGTATTGTAAACGGTCGTGCGACAACTGTGATTCCTGGGATTGTTTATTACAAATTTAAAGATAAGCAATTATTGAGTCAAGCTGAACAAGATATTGCGATAAAGAATCTAACAACATTATTGAATAGTAGTAATTTAAACAACAATGTGGAAGTTGATAAAATAGACTATATTGAAAAAAAAGGCTTCCGCATCCAATTCAAAATGGACGATAAAAGTTTAGAAGGTAGATCAAATGTCTATGGAATTACATTAGAAACACTAGATCAGGAGTCAAAAAAGGTTGATATTTCTCAAGCTGTTAAGCCCCTTTTAATGATTCCAGATGCTCTCGAAACAGATGCTGATAAGGATTTACCTTTACAAAGTAGTATCTCCGGCACACGGTATAATTTCTTTTCAATAACAGAATCAAATAACTTTTGGTGGGGAATAACTGAGTTTGAAGACATCAAATACATAAAAGAACATTATTCAATTTCTATTGAAGGCGTGGATAGTGAATGGTTCTCATTTTCATTTTCTGATACGAATGATTTGATGATTAAACAGAAAAATTCAAAAGGTGGATTGTCGAGTCAACTGACATTTCGGGACAAGGATACTCATATAGTGGTCTTTTCCCGTGAAATAACTTCAATTAATCAAAAAGATTTGAGCGAAGAGTTGACTGCCAGTTTGTACGATGATTTCCAGTTTAAAGCAATAAATAACGATATAACTTTATCTAATGGTGTTTTTTCAAGTGGAATGAAAGTATATCTTAAAATTCCGAAAAACTTTATTTCTCAATTCTATGACCAGACTATTACACTTGGACCAGGGATCACTTCTTATAACATAGTATATAGTTTGGATGAAGAATTTATGGAAATTAGTTACCAATATCAGTCAACTACTTTTCCATGGAGCATCAATCAAACTATGATTTTTAAAAAATTTGATATGAGCGGAAAAATTCTTGAAAAATGGATATCCTTTGAAGTTTTGAATGATCAAAGTACCTTGCAGAAACTTATGATTGAAAATCAAAGTCAGTCCTCTGAGTCAGGAAATTCCCCTGAAAACAATATCAATAGTCAAAGTACAAAAAATAAGGATTTAATAGATTCTATCCTTTCTGATTCTACATATAAAGAGTCAGGATTAGATAGCGATGTTCAGCAAGAAGCAAAAGAAACTTCACCTGATTCATCAGAAGGTACGGCTGATGAATCTTCGGAGCAATTTTTTGAGAATAGTAGCGCATCAAAACCGGAATCCTCAACAAGCCAGTCAACCGAACCAGCCACCAACCAAACCGAACCAAGCAAGGAGCCAGAATGAAACTCAGAACAATCACCAACAGCCTACTCACTATCGTTACTGTCATCTTACTGCTATTCGTGCTATTAAACGTCTTATCCGCGCCGCAAGGCAAGGGGCTGTTTGGCTTTAAAGGGTATACTGTGTTGAGCAATAGTATGAAACCTGTTTTTCGTGCAGGAGATTATGTGATTGATCGAATGGCTGCCTTTGATTCGATCGAGACAGACGATATTATCACTTACCAAGCAGAGGATCAAACGATCGTGACCCATCGCGTTGTGGAAAAAATGGCTGATGCAGTGACAGTGCAAGGAGATCAAAATGACACACCTGATCAAGAGACGGTAACGAAAAGCAATTACATTGGCAAACAAATCATCGTGATTCCATATTTAGGCACTTTTATGATGAAAATGCAAAATCCGCTGATTTTTGCTTTACTATGTGGGCTAATTGCGCTATTCTTTGTTTGGTCATTTTTTAAACGAGATTGACACGACTTGTAGAAAGTAGCGAAGCACTGGGTGAAAAGAGCGTATAAAATTGTTGTAAGTTTGTTGTTGTTTGCTGCAGTTACAAGTTTCTTTTATTTTTTTAAAGTCCATATGAATGAAAAAAATGCTGAGAATCAGCATTTGTTATCGACAGCTGTGTTGAATGATGAAATCAAAGATGATATATTTCGGACTGATTTTTTTGAAACGACTACTTATTCAGAACCAATGACCCGAGAGGCATTCGTGGAAAAGGCGAAGCATGTCGCTAAAACAACTGGTTCGCCGCAATTGCTGCAATTGACCAATCTAACTGCCTTTGCGTCAGCCAGTGATGATCATTCCACTGAATTAGAAAGTGTATCGATTGCAATTATCAAGCAAAGAATGTATTTGCTTTTAAGGGAAAACTATCTTTTGTTAGTGTTGCAGCCAACACCTGCGGCCGATGTCTTTCAAATCGATGGGAAAGGACAAGTTGGTTTGGTCTCGAAAACGATTCGTTATGACATGTCGGTGACCAATGAGCAGCGACCGGAAGAATTTTTGTCCGCGCTGCCAGCTTTCGTCGGAAAAGTCCAATCAGATAATGGGTTGACCGCTTATGAGAGTCGAGTGTTTGTGACAAGCGAGTGGGGGCTTTATTTGTACAATTCAACCAAACAAAATCAATTGATCAAAGTTGAGGAGATATCTTGAGTAAAATAAAAACGGTGATGCGGATCATTTGGTCATGCTGCGGCACGCTTTTGGTGGCAGCAGTCTTATTGCTGGCGGTGTTGAATTTTCTTTCGAAACCATCAGGGGACGGTTTATTCGGTTATAAAGGGTATACGGTGATCAGCGGCAGTATGGAACCTACCTTGAAGGTTGGCGATTATGTCGTCGTGAAGGCGGAGGATTTCGATCAGTTGCAAGTTGGCGAAATCATTACCTTTGAAGATGAGGGCATGATGGTGACCCATCGCATTATTTCCATAACGGATGAAGGCATCCAAACGAGAGGCGACCACAATACAGTCAATGATATGAAACAAGTGACAGAGGATAAGTTTGTCGGTCGCATGGCTGTGCACATTCCCTACTTGGGTCATGTGATGATTTGGATGCAAAATCCACTGATCTTTGCGGTGGTACTAGGATTGATCGCAGTACGAATCGCGTTTTTGATTCTTTGGAAACATGAATAAAAAAGTGGTATCGAGGAAACAGGCAACAAACTGCCTGGATTATCGATACCACTTTTATTGTTTAGAAATTACGCATAATCAGTGCTACTGCACTGTATACGAGGAGCAGCGCTAATGTCACATTGACCCAGTACGTATATTTCCGTATGAAATGTTGGAACAGTGCCCCGAAAACCGTCCAACAAGCTGTAAATATAAATGCGACGACAGCCAATAAAAGCGAAAAGAAGCTTAGTGCTGCAGGTGTTTCATAATGAGGCAAGATGAAAGAAGAGTATACCGTAATACCATAGAGCAATGTATTAGGACTGGCAAACTGTAATAAGATTCCTTGGACAAAAATATGTTCTTGTTCTTCGACAGAGGCGTCAGACTTGGTTTGACTTTTTAGTGTTTGCCAAGCGAGATAGAGAATGTAAGCTGCACCGATCCAAATCATGATTGATTGAAAGCTAGGGAAAATGGTTAGCAGCATGCGACTAAAGAAAGCGCAGATATTCATGACTACCAAAACGCCGATGAAAATACCCCAATTAAATAGAATACTTTTGCGCAAACGGTACTTGCCACCGTGAGCCATGGATAGAATTGCATTGGGACCAGGAGAGAAACTGGCAACGATAATATATGAAATAAAAGCTAAACTATTTGTCACAAACAGCAACCTTTCTTGATATCTGGATAATGTTTCATTGTTGATAGCATGTTTAATTACAATCAAGACATATTCAGAATACGATAGCATGTAAATGGTTGGCCGTCAAATGTCAGGTTTCGATGATGTGAATAGCTGGGGAAAAGCTAAGAAAAGTCATAAATAATGAAAAACTAGATGACGTTAGAACGTAGTCGTTCTACTGTCATCCAGTTTCTTGGTTATTTGTCTTTCAATACAATGTTGGCATACAACCATACGGTCAAGCAATAGTAAATGGCGTATAAAGCGATGAAGATACCAAATGGAATCCATAATTTATCGTAAGGATTGATCATTAACGCCGTAAACATCTTAAGCCCAAACAAGACATGGATCATACCCAAAATACCCGGGGCTAAAAATAGGACACCAATTTCTTTTCTGATAGATTGTTTCAGTAAAGCTGTTCGGGTACCGATTTTACGTAGCATCGTGTAGCGGGTGATATCGTTGTTGGCACCAGATAAGATTTTGAACATCAAACAGCTAGCCAGCATGGTCAAAAAGGCGATGCCTAAGAAAAAGCCCATGAACTCAAAGCCAGAGAACATCCCGTTGTACGTGTCATAGACAAACACCCGTTGATTGAAATTGGCTTCGATCGGTTGTACGGTATTCGCAGTTTGGTTGGCTTCTGCCAATGTACGCAATGCAGCATAACTACTTTCAAAATCGGCCACTTGAATGAGCCGTAAGCTGGTTTCTTGCGCGTCAATAGCTGCAAAATCCGTTGCATCTACAAAACGTATCTCTTTGTCTCGTTGTTCCATCACTTCATAGCCCCGCAATTCGTCTTGAGCATTCAAGTCTTCTTGCAAAAGATCCCCAGATAGTTGACTGTAATTTCCCTCGGCATCGACACCGTGTTCATTATAAACCGGTGCGAGTAACGGTTGGTCATTGAATTGCTCTTTGATGTAATAGATAGCATCGGTTGTTTCTTTTTGGCTGTATGTTGTATCGAAGGTTGGGTTTAACGCTGATACTGACGCATTATCTACATCTTGCGCATTGTTCAAAATCAAATCATAGGGAGCGACTGATTTGGCCATGATAGGAATCTCGTTTTTGAAGCCAAGTCCAACGGTCAATGCGCCCAACGCCAAAGCAAAAAGCATCGCAGCCATTGAAAGCATTTGTGTATAGTCCCGGATTCGGAAGCTTAATTGTGAAAAGGTAAAGTTGTTTAATTTTTTCATGGCGATTTTGTCAGTTGATTTTAACACAGACAATACGGTGATGATCACTGAGCTGAAAACCAAATAGGTACCTAAGACGATCGTCACTAAGGCGACCCCGATACCAATCAATTGAAACTTCATCAAATCACTCATCATGTAGTAGCCAAAAGCCAAAGAACAGACACCGATGATTGCTTGCAAGACGAGCCAGATAGGCCGTTGTTTCAACCGAGCGGGTGTACTGGTTTCTCGTAATAATTCGAGAATGGCTTTCTTGGTAATCGCAGATGCGTTGAAGATCGCCGCTACCAAAAATAATAACGCGAAGAAAATCAATGTCACCATCAACGCTTTACTGCTAAACGCTGAATAATGGGTAATTTGCAGATTCAAGCGACTGACAAGCAGTGCATTGACCCCATGAGCCAATCCCATGCCTGCGATGGACCCAATGACGGTTGCCACAAAACCGACCATAAAGGTTTCAATGAAAATCATTTGGGCAATTTTGCGTCCTTTAGCGCCCAGCATCATAAACATCGCATAATCTCTTTGACGCATCGCCATTAGAAATGAATTGGCATAGAGAATATAGGCGAAAGTAATGATGCCCAGCAATACAGACCCAAAGCGGAAGATAAATACGATGGTTCCCAGAATCGAATTGCTGGTCAGAAATGCTTCATTGCTGGCCATTGATTCAAACATATAGAATATGGCCGAAGCCATGATCAATCCTGAAAACAAGACAATGTAATCCTTTAAGCGGCCTTTGATCCCAGTAAGTGATAATTTCCAAAGCATAATGGTTCCTCCTTACTGTTCCAAGTTGCCAAGGATGACAAGGATTTGTCGGTAAAAATCTTCTCGGCTTTGGTCATGTCTTTTGACTTCTTGATGGATCATGCCATCTTTGATAAACAGTATTTTTTGGCAATAACTAGCAGACAACGGATCATGGGTAACGAGTAAAATCGATACTTGGTCATTGGTATTTAAATCATCCATCATATCCAGTAAATCTTTGGCACTTTTCGAATCTAAGGCACCAGTAGGTTCATCCGCGAATAGAATAGTTGGTTCTGTAATCAATGCCCGCGCAGCTGCAACCCGTTGTTTTTGACCACCAGAGATTTCGGATGGATATTTATCAAGAATTTGGCTGATGGACAATCTTTGTGCCACTTGCGTGATCCGTTGTTTGATCACTTTGGGTTTGACGCCCTGCAACGACAATGGGACTGCGATATTTTCTGAAGCGGTCAGATTTTCTAATAAATTGAAGTCTTGGAAAATAAAGCCAATCTCACGGCTGCGAAAATCTGCCAGCGCATTGCCTTTTAATTTGGTAATGTCGCTATTGTTGATTTTGATCGAACCGGTACTTGGATGATCCAATGTTGATAGAATATTCAACAATGTTGATTTGCCTGAGCCAGAAGCACCCATGATCCCAATAAATTCTCCTTTTTCGATATCAAATGTGACGCATTTCAAGGCTTGGGTTTGTTTTTCGTTGTTCTTGCCGTATGTTTTGGTTAATTCATGTGCTTGAATGATTTTTTCCATGTGCTGATTATGCTCCTTTTAATTGATTCAACGCTTTCGTTGGAATATCTGATGCTTGGACTTCTTCGTAGCTGGTGACACCGCGTTTTTCGTTCCAAGTGATTTTCAGATAAGCTTCTTTACGCAATGGGCGATCTTTGAAGGCGGTAAAGGACAATTCTTTGCTTTCTCCGTTTTCGTTATAGCCTGTCAAATCATAATCATATTCATTGCTGACATTGCCATTGCTGTCTTGTGATGTGCTTTTCTCTCCATTGGTTGTGATCTGGACATAATAACTTTCTCCGCCCATCACCATTTTCTGTGCTATTTGCAATCCGCCGAAAAGAACCAAGACAACGACTGCTAAGCCAACCAATAATTTTTTCATGTGGTTCACCTCAATTTAGATTATGTTGAAAGTATAGCGCTGACTTTCTGAAAAGTAATGGGAAAAATCTATCAAAAAACTTTCAGTTTTGTCACAAGTATCGACTGATACAGGTGAAGAGAAAGGCGCGCAAAAAAAACAGCACTTGCTCTTCGTCTTAGTGACCAAGCAAGCGCTGAGGGAAACATGATGATGCGAGGGAGGAGGGGTCAAGAAGATCCACGTCCGTATTTTTTACGAAATACTGAAACTGTCAAATAGTTATCTTCGTAAGTAATCGTAGCCTTATCGATCATTGTCCCCAATAGATAGTAGTCTTTTTCTTCATGGATCGTTTGGTGTCCGCCCAAAAGCTCAACGTAATAATTTTCTAAAGTGATATCTCTAGGAGTGTTCAACATATCGATAAAATGAGCAAGATCATCCGGTTTCTCTGAACAGGGACCATGGACGCGGCCATAGAATCCCTCTGCTTCAAAAGTCATTTGACTTGTGATCTGTGTACAGTGATGGGAGAGGAAGTAGGTCACCACTTCGTCAGCTATACGCCGTGCGCGTTCTTTTTCAATCATTGTTTTTCCGCCTTTTAAATTGTTTGATTTCGTCTAATATCGGGACCATTGCAGCAGCAACGAATCCACTTGAAAATCCATTGTTGTATAGATTAAGACCACCGTGTAAAAATGCAACGTTTGATACCAATGCCGCATGGGTAATACCAGCAGCAATACCGGCCAACGGTCCATAGTAGCCGCTGATTGGCGCTAGACTTGTGCCGAAAATCGCTGTCATAAGCATACTGAAGGTGGATACATCCGCAGTTAAGCCAAACTTGCTTGCTATGACGACGCCAATCAAGATCGGCACGCTGTTTTTCCAATGGTTACCGAAAGCCCCAAAGCCGATGACCGTCAAGACTGCACCTAGCAATGGGCCGGAAAGCTGACCTTGCATGAGCAAAATAAAACCAAGCATCAAGAAACCCATCAATGCCATGTTCATCAAGGCAACGCCTAAGCCAAAAATCGTCACGAAATCGGTCATCAGTTTACCAGATGTCTGAAAAAGTTTTTCCAGACCGGTCAAGGATCGATCGTTGACGATATAACCAATGGCAAAGAGCAGACAAGACAAAATCAGGACAAAATACACCAAAAAGGTGTGATGGTCTGTTGATACGATTGTTTGAGGAATGACATCTGCGTCAAATAGTCGCAAAAAACTGGTGAAAAACATCGTGACGATTCCCGCAGCAAACCCAATATTATATAGAGAAAAACCTTGGTGGAATTGCAAAAATTGTGCTGAAAGCGCGGGGAGGATCATCCCAATCAATAGACCGACGCCATAGCCTAAAGGAATACCGACGACCAAAGGCAGTTGTAAGCCAAAAGCGAGATAGCTGATCACTGGCGATGCAGCACTGCCGAATAAAGCTACTAATGAATACTGAGCGAAAGGACGTTGTTGGATCCGCGCGTATAAATAAACACCTAATGGAATTGGAACCGAGTTGAACATGTTCTTTCCAAATAAAGAAAAACCAGATAAGGTCAGGATTGCGGCAATCATCGGGCCTGTGATCACGGTTCCTTGCTTTCTTGTGAGTAAAACAGTGACCAACATCAATAGACCGCTATTCAAAAAAGCACTGCCAATATTTCCGACGGCCATAAAATCCGAGACCAGCTGACTCGATGCGCTTAAAATACGCACAGAACCTGCGAATAAAGCTGCAGGTGGCGTTGAAAGACAGCCAATCAAGATCAACGAGCAACTATAGAGGAGCAGCAACCGCTGCGTCAGTAATTGGGTCACTGGTGCAAATGGTTTGGTTCTAGTATGTAAGATGACTTTCTTCTTAGGCATGGCATCCTCCTTTGATTTTATCGTATCATAGTTGGTCAGTTATCGATAGCTGTGACGTGTTTTTTTATGTGATTTGTTGCTATCATTTGCTAAAGAGAGAGGAGAGGAGACAGTATATAATCTTCAAGAAATATTTATCGACCAATGAAAAAATTCCTATCATAAAATAACGATATTTTTATTAATAAAAAAGAGGAATGTTTTTTTTGTTGTTATAATATATC
>NZ_NGKU01000001.1:1103644-1272626 GCF_002140915.1 Candidatus Enterococcus testudinis
TCATAAAACATTATACTTTTTAGTATAGATGTCTAAAATAAACAATTTGAGCATACATTTGTGTTTTATTTCATTTGGGAAAATTTGTGATTCAATTCCTATGTTTAAATTACATTATCTGTAAAAAAAATACTTCGCGTCTGCAATGAAGCGTTTGTTCTGCATCTGCTGCTATGAAGAAAGATTCTATAAGTGTCGTATCAAATGACATCTTCTAATTTCTTGAATGGTTCTTTTTTTCAGTTTCATTTTTTGAGAAACCAATGATACGAATGAAGGAAGCATATCTTGAAAATGAATGAACAATCTTACTGGTAAATATGGAAGATTGTGTCAAAAGATAGCTGCTTATAGCTTTTAGATTTAGCAAATACATATAAGGAGAGGAACGAGATGTTTCCCGATTTTCTAAACAAAGCCGATAAACGAAAATTTTTATTCGTACAATACCTTGAAAAACTGCCAACTTTAAGCGAAGACAAAGAAGTTGTGATGGCTGATCTTGCGATGTCAAGTTTTCTTTTTTACAAAACGATCGACGAATTACATACAGACTTTAATGCTTTTGGATTAGCAGGAGAATATCATATCTATTTAGAAGGAAATATCGTGAAATTGACCCGTAATGGGTTAGTCAGTGCTGATTTACTTTTCTCTCATTATTTAGAAGATTCATTAAAATACTGTATGTTCAAAGAATGTTTTTTTGAGCGGCTCGTTTCAGTTTATGAATTTGCGGCTGTCCATTTTTTCAGCCATAACCCCATTTATAAAGAATTCAAAGCGCTAAAAAAACTTTTACTTGACTTTGATATCAAAATCAACAAAGAATTCCAGCTGATAGGAGATGAGTGGGTTGTCAGAGAATTTCTATTTGTTTTCTTCTTGCGAAACAAGGAAAAAATCAATGAACTCTTCCCTTCATTGAGTACCGAATCGGTCAAGAAATTCACGTTGATTTTTGACGACCCCAGCTTTCTTTATCCCTCTGATACGCGCATGAGTGTCAAGTTGGCATTGATTTTAAATATCATCGCGATTCGTGTCAAACATGGGCATCATCTAGGTAACGCCCGGCCAAATGGCCTTCTGGTTCCTGTTGAGGACCCCTTATTGAACAAAATCAGTCAGTGGGTCTATGATATCAATCCAATTCAAGAGAAGCATATCTGTCAAGTCGAAGCCGAAGGGATTGCACAGTTTTTGATTTCAGAAGGATTGATCGATGGATCGATTTTTGCAAGTGCTGGGCGTCCGGAAGTGGCGGAGATGAATCACCGCTTTTTGGATAATTTGGTGGAGTGTTTTCCGGTCAGTGCGCAGGATTTTGAAACAATCGAAAAAGAATTGTATGGGATCCATTACCTTGTCTTAAGTTTCCCACCAACCTCTACATGGCAGTATCTTGAAGCTGATATCAGTTTTTTTGTAGAAGATTATCCTGAATTCAGCACCTTTAGCCGTGCCTTTATTGAGATGAATCTAAAACTTGACTTCAATAGTGATGATGCCAAATTCCTTTTCCATCATTATCTGACCTTGCTGGTATCTGTGGTTTCTGTTAAAGGGATTTTAGATCCAATCAAAACATGTGTTGATTTTTCATATGGTGAAAAGTATAACCGCATCTTGCAGCAAAATATTGCTCATTTCATTGATACACCCATGCAGTTCCAGTTAAATCCTGATGAAACAACAGAGCTGATCATCTCGGATATTTTGATTCATGATGCTGACAAATCGGTCTTAGTTCAATGGTCAACACCGCCTAAACAATCAGATTGGGAAGGGTTGAAAGAACGAGTCTTGGACATCAGAAAAAACCGGATCGAACAAGCAATTGCCTGCTTGTCAGATCAGGCGGCTTCTTCTTAAATAACAAATGGATATTGTGTAACATGATGCACATCTCATCTTCGTTGTTTCAGTGACATCCCTCATGATGTCAAGGAATCAAACGTTGATGAGATGCGTTTTTTTCAAGATTTTCATAGGTCGGTGAAAAAGTTGACTAACCCTGTTTTCCAAAGATTGTTATAATTCTCTAAGTTATAACTCGCTTTTTCTAATTGAAATGACATCTATTAGCAATGCGTTGTTTTGCTAAAATGACAAGTGCTATTTAATCAGACAGGCTCATTTGTATAAATAACGTATTTTTTAATAGGTGACAGAAAAAGTACTTAGATCGATACAAAGAGGAGGAAGACAAGTGCAAAAGAAAATATTTGGCAGTATCGCCTTGTGCAGCATGATCGTCTTAAGTGGATGTGGGCAAAGTGGTGGCAATAATCAAACGGATGCGACCGGTGCGAGCGAAGATACGAGTGTTTCTGACACAAATATTTTAGACTTTCCAGTGGCTGTCAGCAATGAGAATGAAATCATCGATGGAGGAGTGTTGGATGTCGCGGTCGTAATGGATACGCAGTTTCAGGGGTTATTCCAATGGGAGTTCTATCAAGATAGTTATGATCGTGATTTTTTAGAGCCAAGTCATGAATATTTATTCTTAAAGAATAATGATTTTATGATCGTGGATGGAGGCCCAGCAGATTTGGTCTTGGATGAAGAGAACAAGACTGCAACAATTACATTAAGAGATGAATTGAAATGGTCAGATGGTGTGGACGTTACAGCTGAGGATGTAATTTTTTCTTATGAAGTGATTGGTCATGCAGATTATACTGGAATTCGTTATGACAATAACTTTACCAACATTATTGGTATGGAGGATTATCATGCCGGGGAAGTAGAAACAATTGCAGGGATCACTGCAATCAATGATAAAGTTGTTCAAATCGAATATAAAGAAGTTCATCCCGGGATGTTGCAACAAGGTGGCGGTGTATATCACTCAGCGTTAGCAAAACATACCTTCGAAGGAATTGAAGTTAAAGACATGGAATCAAGTGATCCAGTGCGAAAAGCTCCAATCGGTTTCGGACCTTACGTTATGTCAAGTATAGTAGCAGGTGAATCAGTGGAATACCTACCAAATGAGCATTATTATGGAGAAAGTCCTTCGCTTGATAAATTGGTGCTTCGCGCAGTGCCATCTGCATCAATCAATGAAGCCCTGTTAGCCAAACATTATGATATGGCCATAAAAATGCCGACGGATACATTTGACACATACCAAGATATGGACGGTTATCAAATGCTTGGCAGACCCGAACAATCATATACCTATATTGGTTTTAACTTAGGTACTTGGGATGAAGAATCTGGAAGTGTAGACTACGATGATGAGTCGAAAATGGCTAATAAATATTTGCGCCAAGCAATGGCTTATGCAATTGACAATGATTCAATTGGAGAACGATTCTATCACGGTCTTCGTTCAAATGGAACTACTTTGATTCCTCCGGTGTTTGGCTCACTACATGATACAACGATTAAAGGTTATACATTAAATATTGATAAGGCAAACCAATTGCTGGATGATGCTGGTTATATAGATATAGATGGGGATGGCTTCCGTGAAGATCCTAATGGTGAATCATTAACAATTAATTTTGCTTCGATGTCTGGTGGTGAAACAGCACAACCTTTATCAGATTATTATTTACAGCAATGGCAAGAAATTGGACTAAATATTGAGTATACAACCGGCCGATTGATTGATTTTCAAGCTTTCTATGATCGACTAAAAAATGATGATCCTGAAATTGATGTCTATCAAGCAGCTTGGGGGACAGGGTCAGATCCTTCACCGACCAGTTTATGGGGACCAAACTCAGCGTTTAACTATACACGTTACGAATCAGAAGAGAATACACGTTTGTTAGCAGCAATTGACTCGAATGATTCTTTTGATGAAGTTAAGCGCAAAGAATCTTTTGATGCATGGCAAGCGTATGCATTTGAGGAAGCGTTCGCGATTCCAACATTATATCGTAATCAGATTCTGCCAATCTCTGACAGAGTAGCGAACTTTTCATGGGCTTATGATGTTGACCACAATCCATGGGCTAAAGTGGGAGTTACTGCTGAGCAGCGTTAAAAGGAGTGAGCAAACAGTATTCTTGGTTTTCACTAAGATCACTGTTTGCTTTATTTGTTTTATTCGATCGTTGTTCTTAAGCTAAATTGGTCTACCTTGTCAAAATAGTTTAAAAACGTTTGCAAAAAAGTATTGACATTCCTTCACGGATTGAGTAATATAATCTCAACAGAGCGCGAGAGTGTTCTGATAACTGGATTCGTTACTGTTCGGCAGGCAAGACCAGAGGAAAAAAGTGCGTTGATTACCCATGAGGATCCTTCTCGGGGTTGTACACTTTTTTGCTTTGGTCTTCTTTTTTTACTCAAATTCATTTGATTTGAACGAAAAAAGAACCGGTTCCGAAGTTACTGAATCTTAGTCTTAGCTGCATCCATGCGGCTTGAAGGGGGCACAGAAGAAAAGGGAATGATTTCATTATAAGGTTGGACCCGTTCGTTGATGATTGGCTCTTTTTCTCATTAGTAGCAACTGTCGAGTTAGATGAAAGATCAAACAGGCAACACTGCTGGTGACACTGTTGTCCGAAAGAGGCAAGACGCATAGTGAATGGGCTAAGGACAAAAACCTTCGGCATAAACAACTCGCTTGCTAAGAATGAATGCGTTTTCCTGCGAGAACGGCTGATTAAGGAGGATTGTTCGTGAAAATAGTCAAAAGGATCAACAACAATGTTGTACTCTCGAAAGAAGAAGAAGTCGAAGTGATCCTCATGGGAAAGGGCATCGGTTTTCAAACAAAACCCGGTGATTGGATCCCACCAGAGTCAATAGAAAAAAAGTATTATCCAGAAGATGACTTGACTGTTGAACACATGTCGAAAGTCATGACCAAAGCCAACGAAAAACAAATGGCAGTGATTTATGAAATCGTCCGAATCTTTCGAGATAGTATTGAAACCGATTTCAATCCAAATGTTTATTTTACATTAATGGATCATATCTTATTTGCCATCAGCAGACAGAAGCAGGACATTGTCTTGACCAATCCTATGCATTGGGAAATCAAGAAAATCTATGCCAAAGAATATGCGGTCAGTTTGCAGGCAGTCGCATTGATTCGCCAAGAACTGTATCCAGATTTTTCACAAGAGGAAGCTGCTTTTATCACATTGCATTTTGTCAATGCGGAAATTGAAAAGAGTGCCAATCAAAGTGCCTTCGAGCACACAGAACTGACAAACAATATTTTAAGAATCGTCAAGTACAGTATGAACATCGAATATGATGAGAATTCATCCTACTTCCAACGGTTCGTGACCCACATTCGCTATTATTTGATTCGACAAAGTCAGGGTACCGATGAACCAGTGATGACCAATCCAATGATTGCGCTGGCCTTCAGTAGTTATCCAAAGGAAAAAGAAACCGCAGATTCAATCAAAGAGTATTTATATGAACAAAAAGGTTGGCTCGTGAATGATATGGAATTGATGTATCTGATCTTGCATATCGGCAACTTAGCGGCTCATTCAAAAATATCATAAGAAATTCAATGGATTCGTTACAGTTCGGCTGGCAAGACCTGCACTTTCTTACAATACGTCTAAGATAAGACTTTCTTTGGGGAGAAGTCTATCCACGAAGATGATTTGTAAAAAATATGCTGGTCTTTTTATATTCGAAAAAAACATTAAAGGAGTAATTAAAATGGCAAAATATACAGAATTAGCCCAAGACATTTTGGCACACGTTGGCGGTAAAGAAAATGTGTCATCTGTGAAGCATTGTGTAACAAGACTACGGTTTCACTTGAAGGATGAAAGCAAAGCAGATACCAATTATTTGCAAAAGCGCGATGGCATTGTCACTGTTGTAAAAGCAGGCGGACAGTACCAAGTCGTTATCGGTAATCATGTACCTGATGTTTATGAAGAAGTTTTGAAAGTCGGCGGTTTGGCTGACGGTGGTTCCGTAGATATCGATGAAGGCGACGGCCCTAAAGGCAGCTTGTTCGATCGCTTCATCGACGTGATCTCAAGTTTGTTCCAACCTTTCTTAGGACCTTTGGCAGCAGCCGGTATCTTAAAAGGAATCACGGGGCTACTAGCTGCAACAGGGATGGATGCAACAAACGGTATTTATGTTGTGATGAACACATTAGGGGATGGCTTATTCCAATACTTACCAATGATCTTGGCGGTAACAGCAGCTCGTAAGTTCAAAATGAATGTCTATACCGCGTTGGCAATCGCCGGTGCAATGGTATACCCAGGTTTATCTGATAGTGTTGCAGCAGCCAGCAAAGTCTTTGGTTTGACTTTGACATTACCAGCCGGCGGCTACTTCAATAGCGTGTTGCCTGTGATTTTGGCGATTTTTGTGGCATCTAAAATCGAACAATACATGCGCAAAATCACACCAGATGTAGTGAAAATGTTCGTTGTCCCATTCGTAACAATCTTGATCACTGTACCATTAACATTCTTCGTTGTAGGTCCAGTGGCCAACACAGCTTCAAGCTGGATCGGGATTGCCTTCCAAGCAGTCTATGATTTTAGCCCAATCGTTTACGGTTTTGCATTAGGTGCATTATGGCAAGTGTTGGTTATGTTCGGTTTGCACTGGGGTCTGGTGCCTTTGGCAATCATGGACATGGCACAAAATGGCCATTCAATCATTTTGACAGCAGCTGTTTTACCATGTTTCACGCAAACAGGCGTCTTAGCAGCTATCTGGTTGAAAACGAAGGAACCTAAAGTCAAACAAGGCACAATGCCAGCATTGATTTCATCTATCTTTGGCGTAACTGAACCAGCAATTTATGGATACACATTGCCAATGAAAACACCATTTATCGTTTCTTGTATCGTTTCTGGTTTGGTTGGTGTATACTTATCAATCTTTAACGTAACTGGTTATGCAATGGGTGGTATGGGAATCTTCTTATATCCAGCATACATCGATCCAGCAACAGGCAGCTTCCACAGTGTGATTCATTTGGCGATCGGTACAGTACTTGCGATCGTTGCTTCATTCGTTGTCATGATGATGTTGAAAGTACCTACATTATATGCTGACATCGACGCACCAGTAGATGTACCTGTGACACCTGCAACACCTGAACGTACCGTTTCTGCTTTTGTGAAAGATGAAACCATCAAAAGCCCAGTTTCTGGCCACGTTGTTGCATTAGCAGATGTGGAAGACAAAGTATTCTCATCTGGCGCAATGGGCAAAGGCGTTGCAGTTGAACCAGCGATCGGTGAAATTACTGCACCAGCTGATGCAGAAGTGAAAATTTTATTTCCAACCAAACATGCGATCGGCTTAGTAACAGAAGATGGTACTGAATTACTGATCCATATCGGTATGAATACCGTTGAACTAGAAGGCAACCACTTCACTGCTTATATCAACCAAGGAGACAAAGTCAAAGCAGGACAAAAATTGATCTCATTTGATACCGATGCGATTCGTTCTGCCGGATACTCTTTACTGACACCAGTGATTGTGACCAATACCAATGACTACACAACCGTTCTGGCAACTGATGCAGCAGATGTATCAGCCAACGACAATTTAATCGAAGTTGTAAAATAAGTGAATGACGGGCGCAGGACTTGAATTGAAGGATTATAAATAGATGCAAGTCCTGTGGCCGAATAATAGAAATGAGGCACAGTTATGACAGACAAACAGTTTCCAAAAGGATTTTTATGGGGTGGCGCAACAGCAGCCAATCAGTTCGAAGGCGCATGGAATGAAGGTGGCCGTGGTCCGGCGACTTCTGATACAGCAGTTGCAGTGAAACCAGAAGACCGCAAAAATATGGCGGATTTCGCTGCACCGATGACCCGTGAAAAAATTGAATTTGCATTGAATGATCAAGAAGGATTATACCCGAAACGTTGGGGATCTGATTTTTATCATCGCTACAAAGAAGACATTGCATTATATGCAGAAATGGGCTTCAAAACATTTCGTTTATCGATTGCATGGTCACGGATTTTTCCAAATGGGGACGATGCACAACCTAATGAAGAAGGCTTGCAATTCTATGACAATGTGTTTGATGAATGTGCGAAATATGGCATTGAACCATTGGTCACATTGTCTCACTATGAAACACCAATTGGCATCGCTTTGAACTACGGCGGCTGGAAAAACCGTCAAGTCATCGACTTATTTGTCAAATATGCGGAAACAGTTTTGACCCGTTACAAAGACAAAGTCAAATACTGGTTGACCTTCAACGAAATCAATATCATGGGCATCTCAGGCTATGTTGGCGGTGCCTTGGTTTCAGAAGATGGCACTCAAAGCCTATCAGATATGTACCAAGCCGTTCATCATCAATTCGTTGCATCTAGTCTTGCGACAAAATTTGCTCACGAGATCAATCCTGAAATCAAAATCGGTATGATGTTGGCACGGATGCAATCCTATGCTGCGACACCAAACCCAGCCGATGTGATGGAAGAAATCAAAAAAGACCACGAAAATCTGTTCTTCTCAGATGTCCAAGTACGCGGGAAATATCCAGCGTATACAAAACGCTTCTTCAAAGAAAACAATATCGAGGTAACGTTTGAAGAGGGCGACTTAGACATCTTGGCGCAATATCCTGTTGATTTCATGTCATTCTCTTATTACATGAGTTCAATCGCTCGTCACAACCCTGAAGAAGGCGGCGACTCAGCTGCTGGGAATTTCTCACTAGGTGAATCAAATCCTTACTTGGAAGCATCCGATTGGGGTTGGCAAATCGATCCAATCGGGTTGCGTGTGACATTGAATAACTTGTATGATCGTTACCAAATTCCATTATTCATTGTTGAAAATGGCTTAGGTGCTTTCGATACGGTTGAAGCAGATGGTTCGATCCATGATTCTTACCGGATCGATTACCTGAAAGCACATATTGAACAAATGTACGAAGCTATTGAAGATGGTGTTGAATTGATGGGCTATACACCATGGGGTTGTACAGATTTGGTTTCAGCGTCGACTTCTGAAATGTCCAAACGATATGGGTTTGTCTATGTCGATGCAGATGATGAAGGCAATGGATCCTTTGATCGCTCTCGCAAAGATAGTTTCTTCTGGTACAAAGAAGTAATCAGCAGCAATGGCGGTAGTTTGTTTACTAATGAATAAAGTAAGAAAGCCGAGGTGATACCTCGGTTTTTTTGTATATAATTTACATTTACTTCAAAAATCGAAAATAAATTATGCTATAATGACTGAAAATGGACAATTTAAATAGGAGGGAATTATGGACATTATTCAAACGACATGCAATTACTGTGCATTGGCTTGCAATTTGGACTTTCATGTCAAGGATCATACGATTTTAAAAGTTGTGCCCACAAAAACATATCCTGTGAACAAAGGTTTTTCATGTATCAAAGGGTTGTTTTTGAAACAACAACAACAAGTCGTTCAACCACCAGCAAAACCGCTATGTCGTGAAAACGGACAACAAAAAGAAGTTGCTTGGACAGATGCGATCAATCAAGCAGCCGGCCAATTACTTGCAATTCAAAAAAAATATGGGCCGGAGAGTATTGCTGGTATTAGCACCGGGCAGATCCCTACAGAAGAAATGGCTTTGTTTGGACATGTTTTACGAAACTTCCTAAAAGGGCATCTAGATGGGAATACGCGTTTGTGTATGGCGACAAGTGTAGTTGCTTACAAGCAGAGTTTTGGTTTCGACGCGCCGCCTTATTCATTAAGTGATATTGACGCTTCGGATACGATCATTTTGATTGGGGCAAATCCTGTCGTTGCGCATCCAGTGTTATGGGGAAGAATTCGGCAAAATCAGCACCCCAACAAAACAATCATTGTTATTGATCCACGACCATCAGAAACTGCTCATCAAGCCGATGTTCATTTTGCCATCAAACCGAAAAGCGATTTGGTTTTATTTTATATTTTAGCCAATGTACTCATTCAGAAAAATTGGATAGATCATGATTATATAAGAAATCATACGGAAGGGTTCAACGAATTTCGGACTTTTACGGCGGACTATTCTCTTGATCAGGCTGAAATGACTGGGTTGTCAAAAGAACAGATCCTCTCCTTGGCAGAGATGATTCATCAAGGACGCAATGTCTCTCTTTGGTGGACAATGGGTGTCAATCAGGGCTACGAGGCGGTTAGAACAGCACAAGCAATCATCAATATTGCACTAATGACAGGGAATATCGGTCGAAAGGGGACTGGCGCCAATTCTTTGACCGGACAAAGTAATGCCATGGGTTCCCGTTTGTTTAGTAACACTGCTGGATTATATGGCGGAGGAGATTTTGACAATCCTGTGAGGAGAAAGACGGTTGCTGAAGCATTGGGCATTCAACCCCATTGGCTAGCGGATAAACCCACTATTCCTTACAACCAAATCATCGAAGGAATCAATGAAGGACGTATCAAGGCCTTGTGGGTTGTTGCCACAAATCCAATGCACTCGTGGACAGACAGTGACAGCTTCAAGTTGGCTCTAGCCAAACTCGATTTGTTGATCGTACAAGATTTATATGCGGATACACGCACAGCCAAAGAGGCAGATATCTTTTTTCCGGTCGTATCGGGTTTGAAAAAGACGGGAACATTCATCAACACAGAGCGACGGCTATCCGGTTTGCGTCCTGTATTGGCAAAAACGGCTGAAGAGCATACTGACTATGAGGTCTTTTTGAAGATGGGACATGCATTAGGGATGAAGGACTTATTAAATGGCTGGGAAACACCTCAATCTGCATTTGATCTGCTTAAAGCATGCACCAAAGGAATGCCTTGTGATATTACCGGTGTTGAGTATGACATGTTGACCGGTTCAAGCGGCATTCAGTGGCCATTTCCAAAATCAAATCCAGATCATGAGACAGAACGGCGACTGTATGAAAACGGGCAATATTATACGCTATCTAAAAAAGCCCGATTCGTGTTTGAAAAAGAGAAAGAAAATCCATTAAAGCTATCTAGCGACTATCCGCTCATGTTCAACACCGGTAGAGGAACTGTCGGACAATGGCATACTGAAACACGAACTCGAGAAATCAAAGAGGTGCGCGAAGCTTCTGATCAACAGGCAGTCATTTGGGTGCATCCTGATACAGCTGCAGATTTAAACATTGCCCACAAAGAACCAGTCATGCTGCATTCCATAAATGGGAAAAGCGCTCGATTTTTTGTGAAAGTCTCACCATATGTTCAAGTAAATGAGCTTTTTTCTCCAATGCATTACGCTGAAGTCAATGTGCTGACACCTGCGTTATATGATGATTATTCTAAAGAACCCTCATATAAATCAACGCCTGTACGCTTAGAAAAGGAGCAACTTATATGAAAAGGATCAAAATTGACCGCAGCAAATGTATTAGCTGTTTGACCTGTGTGACCGCATGTTCAATCGCCCACCAGGGGGAAGATCCCAGAAATCGTGTAGTTATATCTGAAGAAGGGGTCAATACACCCATATTTTGTCGACAATGTGATTTACCTGAATGCGTGTATACCTGTATGACCGGGGCGATGTATAAAGATCCGTCAAGCGGGTATGTACTATATGATCAAAAAAAATGTGCCGGTTGCTTCATGTGTATCATGGCTTGTCCTTATGGCGTCTTGAAGGCTGACAAATTACAACACAAAGTCATCATGAAATGTGATATGTGTATTGAACATGCAACCCAAACTCCGCAATGTGTCGCCAATTGTCCTATGCAAGCAATCACCTTAGAAAGTGTGCCGGCCTATCAAATGAGCAGTGACAACGGAGGTGTTCTATGAAGTATGTTGTAGTAGGTGCTTCAGCAGCTGGGATAAACGGTGTGCGCACATTGCGTCAATTGGACCCAAAGGCTGAAATCTGCTTGATTTCTCAAGATACGCATATCTATTCTCGCTGTATCTTGCACCATTATATCGAAGGCTCAAGAACAATTGAGGAACTATCTTTTGTTGAAGCTGATTTCATTGAGCGTTATCAGATCGATTGGATCAAAGGAGGGACGCTAGCGTCTCTTGATACAGACAAGAAAGTCCTGCAATTGATGGACGGTCAAACTGTCGCTTATGACAAGTTGCTTTTGGCTACGGGCGCCTCCACCAATTATCCACCAGTAACGAATATTGATGTGGCGCGTCATGTCGTGGGGTTAAGAACATTAGCGGATGCGAAACAGATTCGGGAAAAAAGTCAAAAGGCGCAAAGTATCGTTGTGATGGGTGCTGGATTAGTAGGTATTGATGCGCTAGAAGGTATTTTGCATTTAGGTAAATCACCTACGTTGGTCGAATTTGGTTCCCGATTGTTGCCAATTCAATTGGATGCCCGTGCAGCGATGGCCTATCAAGAAGCATTCAAGCAAGTGGGTGTTGAACAGTATTATGATACTGCAGTCAAAGAAGTCATTATGGATGAGAACCAGCAAGTAAAGCAGTTGCGCCTTTCTACTGGAGAGATCTTGCCATGTGATCTATTGGTCGTGGCTACAGGGGTTAGACCGAATATTGGCTTTTTGTCTGACGGTCAACTGATTACTGATCAATTCGGCTTGGTGTTCGATTCTTTTGGTCAGACATCGATTGATTCAATCTACGCGGCTGGTGATATATCTGGCAGAAATCCAATCTGGCCCGCCGCTGTGAAAGAAGGCATCATTGCAGCATCAAATATGGTTGGAATAAAAAGAGAATTAACGGATTTTTTTGCCAGTAAATCCACCATGACATTTATGAACATTCATACATTGTCTTTGGGAAATCCTTATCCAGCAGATGATAGTTATATGGTAGAAATCGATGACAATCAGGATGTCTATCGCAAAATCATTCATAAGGATGGCGTGATCTATGGGGCATTGGTCCAAGGAAACTTATCCTATACGGGTATCTTGACCCAAATGGTCAAAACGGGGATTCCCACAGATCGTCATGGGAAATCATTGTTTTCACTGACTTACGCGGATTTTTTTGATCTAACGGATAACTTAGAATTTACCTTTTGTCAAAATAAAGGAGACGAATATGAATAAATTCACTCGAACGGTTGCCACGTTGCCGGTTGGAATGATTGCTACAACGCTTGGCCTATGCACATTATCAAACGCCTATAATTTTTTCGAGTTAGCGGCGATCCGTTACTTGATGATGAGTTTTGGCTGTCTCGTGTGGATTCTAGCCGCAATCAAAATCCTGATTTGTCGGGACGTTTTTCTCAAGGAATATAAACAAGTTGTTCCAGCTAGTTTGTATGCGACATTTGCAATGTTGACAGCTGTCTTAAGTAGTTTCATCTTTCCTTATTCATTTTATGCAGGTACATTTTTTTGGTACTTAGCGGTAACGATGCACATCATCCACATTGGGTTATTTAGTTATCGAAATGTAGTCAAACATTTCGATAAGGCCTCTTTTTTGCCCACATGGTTTGTCACTTATGTGGGCTTGCTGGTTCCTGTCGTTGTCGGTGGACCAATCGGTCATCCGCTTCTTCAAAAAATCATTGTCGGATACGGATTTATCGCAACCTTGACCTTGGTTCCGTTGATGCTCGTGCAAAAGATCCCATCTAAAATGAATGTGACAAGGATGATTTTTTTAGCACCCTTAAGCTTATGTATCGTCGGCTATTTGAATGTTATTGAACAGCCCAATCTGTTTGTCTTACTTTTCTTGCTATCATGTCTGACGGTTGCACTGATCATGTTAACAAGCAGAATACCTTCATTTTTAGCACGGCCGTTTGATCCAACCTTTGCTTCCATGACGTTCCCTCTTGGCATTTGCACAGTTGCTCTTTATCGGGGCGCACAATTCTTATCTGGAAATGGCTTCGATTTTAGTGCAAGTATCCTATATCATATTTTTTCTTTGGTGCTATTTTTTGCTACGGGTGTTTTACTGTTCGTTGGCTATCGATTCACAGCCGCCTTTATAAAAGAAGCTTTGTCTAATTTTACCCCAGTGTCTATTTTTGACAACCAAAGAAATGAGGAAGCTGAATGAACCGGAGATTTCATCCTGTTCAGTTGATCGTGATTTTATTTTTCACAAGTATCGCTTTTTTTATCACTATACGTGATAGAGAGAAAGTGACGTATAGCGCTCATTTTTCAGCTGCTGCCAGTTTGAAAGAAGTTATGGACGAAATGGTGATTGCCTTTGAAAGGGTGCACCCATCTTATTTGGTAACTGTTGATTATGGCGGTTCCGGGGCGATTCGGGAGAAAGTACTGTCAGGTGCCCCCATTGATGGCATTTTCTTAGCTAGCCAAGAGGATATCCAAAAATTAGATGCTGGAAAAGTACTTGAGAATCAACAAGTTTTATTACAAAACCGACTAGTTGCAGTTACAGCTGAAAACAACCTAAATACATCTTATCAATCATTAACACAATTGCTGTCAGAAGCAACCTATATTGCCATTGGCGAACCGAATACAGTTCCTGCCGGAAGCTATGCAATGGAAGCTTTGACACAGCTGGTTGCGCTTGAAACGATTGAGGAAAAATTTGTATTTGGCAGTGACGTGCGACAAGTGTTGTCGTATGTCGAATCAGTCGATTCAGTCATCGGGTTTGTCTACCAAACGGACGTAGTAGTTTCAAGCAATATAGGTATCGTGGCGGTTATCGATTCGAGTACACATGCACCGATTCTTTATTCAAGTGGTTTGGTTCGGACTGATGCAAAAAATCCAGTAGCGGTTGCTTTCAATGAATTCTTGGCTAGTGACAGCGCAAATGATATCTATCGAAAGTATGGGTTTGAGTTATACGAAGGTGAAACCCGCAGCGAGGGGAGGTGAAGCATGAATACAGCAATCATTCATTCTGTTTTGATCTCACTTGGCTCCTTAGTTGTGGGTTTAGCCATTGTATTGCCAGTAGCTTATTTCAATGCCTATCATGATTATCGCGGGAAAATCATGTTTGAAACACTCATTTTACTGCCGCTTGTTTTGCCACCAACGATTATTGGTTATGGGTTGTTGCGCTTTTTTGGACGGAATGGTTTAGGGGGGGCGTTGCTGGCGCATATTGATGTGAATCTTGTCTTTACACTGACGGGGGCAATCATCAGTGTGACGATTGTTATCCTGCCAATTTTATATCAAGGAATCAAAGCTGCTTATTTGAGTGTGCCGAAAGAGTTGATTGACGCTGCGAAAATCCTTTCCGCAAATCAAAGGGAACGATTGTTGTATATCATCATTCCTCATTCGTGGCCGAGTATCTTAGCAAGCAGTTTGCTGGCTATTTGCAGAGGCTTAGGCGAATTTGGTGCCAGTTTAATGATGGCCGGGTATATAGAAGGGAAGACAGATACGATCGCAACGGCTATGTATTTTGCTGTATTGCAAGGAGATGATCAAAAAGCGGTCACACTGAGTTTGGTTAGTCTGTTGATTGGTTTTTTGTCGTTAGGAATGATTCAATTATTAAATAAAAGGGGAAATCCGTGACATTACATGTAAATATTGAAAAAAAACTCTTTCACAAACAGCTGCGATTCGACCATGGATTTACACATCTGATTACAGGCATTCAAGGTGTTAGCGGGGCAGGAAAGACGACGATCCTCAAAGTGATTGCTGGGTTGACACAATGTGATGCAGGTGCCATTTATTTCAACGAAACAGTATGGCTAGACACAAAGTGCTGCTATCATTATCCAACACAAAAACGCAATGTTTGGTTTGTCATGCAGCAGACTGCCCTTTTTCCAAAGATGAGCGTAGAAGAAAATATTTTGTTTAGTCAAAACATGCAGTGGTCGAAAAAACGCTCACCGCAAGTTCCACCAAAACAGTTGTCTTTTTTCTTAGACGCACTTGAGATAGCTGAATATGCCAATGAATCTGTCGAACGCCTTTCTGGAGGACAGCAACAACGTGTGGCATTGGCTCGAGCCTTGATGAGTCAACCAGAGTTATTGTTGCTTGATGAACCTTTTAACGGGTTAGATGATGTGACCCACACAAAGGTAATGTTTTTTTTGAAACAGTTCATTGAAGCGCAAAGAATTCAAACGATACTGGTAAGTCACAGTAAAGCGGAGTTATCGTTTATGACCAATGAGATTGTGCAAATATGACGTGTCTGTCAAATTCTAACTGATAGGGTAATTGCTTGTAGTTAATTCAGAATTTGCAAGCACTACAGGGTGGATATCCATTTGTTCAAAGAAATCTTGAACCCGTAATTGGTCTGAAAAAAGTGCATGTCTAAGATGACCAAGCATACGTTTATCCACCAAAAGGTGCGCAATCAAATAATGTTGTCTGCCATCAGTATCTTGTGCATAGACATTTGGATGTGCACAGAGTGTCAATAAACTGTCCGCTTGTAAAAAAGGATAGTCAACAGCTGTGATCAATAACCGATCATCGGGATGATTTTTTGCAACTGTATAGATACCGCTTAATGGGCCTTTACCAGAGATTTCTGCTAAATCAAGCAAAATATGTACCTTGTCTTCTGGGAAGAGCTGACGCAATGCCTCGGCATTCTGCTGATTTGCTGACACATAGACCTTATCAGCAAGGGCAAGCTGCCTGTGAACAGCAATCTCCACCCATTTCATCATGAAACGTTGGTCATCAAAGAGTGCTTTGTCTTGCATGAAACGTCTGGAAGAACCACCAGCTAAAATAATACCAATCAACATAGTAAACAACTCCTAACAGGAATAATCAAAATTAATGAGGAGAAAAAATATAAAGTGAGTGAATATATGGATAAACAGCGAGAAGTAATTTACTTGCATGAAGCACAAGCGAGATTAAATCAACTATCATTTGAACCAAAGACAGTATCTGTCAGTTTACATGATGCCTTAAATGAAACTTTGGCTAAGAATATCAGCGCGCCTTTTCCGTTACCGAATTTTCGTCGCGCAGAATACGATGGCTATGGTATATCAGATGTAACTGATTTAGATTCCTCTGCACAATATGAAATAGTGGGAGAAATCGGGGCAGGTGATCGATTTACAAGGGACATTGGATTGAACGAGACGGTCAAACTGATGACCGGCTGCCGGGTACCCGATGAGATTGTAAAAGTGATACCCATAGAAAAAGTAACTGTCTATGAGGATAAAAGGATTCAAGTGAACGAAAATGAAACAAAAGCGAATATCACCGAAATAGGCTATGAAGTCGAGCAAGGACAAGTCATTTTAAAAGCTGGAACGCAATTAACGGCGGCAAAGCTCAGTTTGGCAGCCGCCTTCGGTATCAAGAGAATCAAGGTGTATCAAAAAATCAGCGTGGGTATTCTCACAACAGGATCAGAACTCATAGACATTAAATCAACCACAAAAGAGGGGACCACTTTCGATAGCAATCAAATACTCTTAACACTCCTTGTGGAAGAAAGCGGTGGCCAGGTTGTGCTGTGTGATACCGTTTCTGATGATCTGGACGAAATCGACAGACGAATAGTTGAAATGAGTCATCAATGTGATTTGATTTTAACAAGTGGCGGTGTTTCGGTAGGCGATTACGATTATATTGCAGCCATTGCGCAACGAGAGAAGCTGTTATTCAATAAGATTGCTATGCGCCCAGGCAGTTGCACGACAGCTTTTTGTTATAAGCATGTACCTGTGATCGGTCTTTCTGGGAATCCTGGCGCATGTTTTACAGGCTTTTATTTTTTGGCTGAGCCGATGATCCAAAAATTCAGAAAACAAGCAAGCAGATTGGTATACAAAAAAATGACATTGGCACAGTCGATTCCGCAAAAAAACACATTCGAACGTTATCTTCGTGCGACGCATAGTTATGGACGGGTTCAGCCACTAGCAAAGAATCAATCAAGTGCCTTGCAGGCTTCAGCTGAAACGACGTGCTTTATAAAAATTCCCGCCAATACACACTGCACCAAAGAAATGGAGGTGGACGTATGGTTGTTGCCTTGCAGATAATCGGACATAAAAATAGTGGCAAAACCACGACCATGTGCCATTTTATCGAAAAAGCCCAAATGCTTGATCTAAATGTCACAGCCTGTAAGAGTACACATCATCAGGCAACAATGGATTTTGAAGGAACTGACTCCTATCGTTTTGCGGAAGCTGGTGCGCACCAAGTCTTTTTACAAAATCCAACCCATGTTTTTTTTCAAGGACCAATCTCAGGCAGCGGAAATACAATAGCAAGCAAAGAAGTATGTGGACTAGCAGATGGCAATTTTCGGCTATCAGCTTTTGAAAGATATATTGCACCTGATGCAGATATATTGTTACTAGAAGGCTACAAAGATGCAGGGCTGCCCAAGTTGATCTTGTTAAAACCCGGAGAGAACAAGGATCATTTTTCTTGCTCGGGTCAGATCATTTATGCCTCAGTATACGCAGATGTTGTGAAAGAAAGAAACATCGTTGATTTGAGTGATAAACAAAAAGCCCAAACGTGGTTTTCAGCATGGCTAAGTGAGAATATCAACGAAGAAGATTCTCTCACGCATTTCAATGCGCAGCAACGAGCCAAGATGGTCGATGTCTCAATGAAAAAGGCCACATCACGCGTAGCCGTTGCTTCATGCCGATTAACTATGAAAACAGAAACAATTGAACGCATCAGAAACAATCAAATCAAAAAAGGCGATGTTTTAGCCGTTGCCCAAGTTGCTGGGATCATGGGGGCCAAACAAACCAGTACATTGATTCCAATGTGTCATCTGATTGCGTTAAAGAGTGTGGATATCCATTTTGAATTTAACGACAATACCTCAATTACCATTATCAGCACCACTAAAGCAATTGATCAAACCGGTGTAGAAATGGAAGCTTTGGTTGCTTGTCAAATTGCAGCGTTGACGATCTATGATATGTGCAAAGCAATTGATCCAAGTATCGAAATCACTGCGTGTCACTTGCTGGCCAAATGTGGCGGCAAAATGAATTATCATAAATAGCTGATTGAAAGGATGAAGAGGACAAAAAACATTATGTATATTTTTTGCACTCTTTCATTAAGTGGTCGATTTCTGGCAGAATCAATGTTTCAACGGCCAAATGACAAGCATTGACGGACCCGGGAAGGATAAATAGCAACTGCTGATGTTCGTTGATGCCGGCCAATGCTCTCGAGGCCATAGCATGTGCACCGATTTCTTGATAACTGAGCCATCTGAATAGTTCGCCAAAACCGGGCATCTCTTTTATGAGAAACGATTGAAGTGCTTCTATCGTTACATCCCTTGGAGCGATGCCCGTTCCGCCATTCGTTATAATCAAGTCGCATCCAGTCGTGCATAATTGCTGATAGCTAGCTTGAATAGCTGAGACATCATCCTTCACAATGTGTTTAGACAGGACTGTCTGACGATGGGCATGCGCAAGCTGCATGATTCTGTTGCCTGATAAGTCAGTCTCCTCTGTGCGGGTATCACTGATTGTTAAAATGGTTATATTGGCAGTCAATGTGTTTCCTTCCTTTCTGTAAAGACTGAAAAAACTGAGGGAAAGCGTCTTTATCTGGTTTTTCCTTCAATCCATAAATCAGCATGGTGCCATTCTTAAATAATGTCAGTTGGATCGTGTCCCAAATCAGCAACACACCCATTGGATGTTGGATGATTTTTCCTTGGTGATTTTTGCAATCAGCTATAAGTATAGGCGCCATTGATACTGGGTACTTTCCTTGATAGACATCTGTTCCGCATACTTTCTTTAATTCTGATAGTTGAGTGCTCGTCGCTGTTGAGGACGAGCAGTATGGACACTCTTTGTTTTTGGATACATGAAAAGATTGGAACGAGCAATCCCAAATATCGACAAAATAAAAGGTTTCCCAAGATATTGAAGGGTCCCCAATGAGTATTTTGTATGCCAATGAGATTTGCAGGCTGGTGACCAATGGAATCAATGGGGTGAGGATACCTTGAATATCACACGCCTTCTCTCCTAAGATATCCGCATTCGGAAATAGGCAATGGAGACATGGTTTTTTTCGAGGAACAATGGCCATTAATTGTCCAACTGTTTGACTGCAAGCAGCAAAGATGAAAGGGATATTCTGCTGATAAGCATAGCTATTGATCACCTCTCTAGTGGCAAAATTGTCTGTACAATCAAGAATCAAGTCGAGTGAATCCAATGAACGAAAAATAGTTTGTTCAAAATGTTCAGCATAAGCGATGATCTCCACAGTAGGATCGATACGGCTCAATTGTTTTTTTGCGGCAATCACTTTTTTTGTTTTATTTTGGGCATCTTCATGGACAAAGAGAGCCTGTCGTTGCAAATTACTGACTTCAACATGGTCAAAATCAACTAAAATCAGCTTTTTGATACCACCGCGTACCAATTGTTCAGCGCAATAACTGCCTAAAGCGCCACACCCTACGAGTAATACTGTGGAGGACATCATTTTCTCTTGGCCGTTTTTACCTATTGCTGGTACGCGTATCTGACGATCAAATCGATTCATAAAGTCTCTCCTTGCTTATGGAAATATGGTATATTTATCATTATATCATGTCTGTTTACTTAAAAAAGAAGAAAGAGGTGAGTTTTTTGATAAATGTCTCGCTGCAAGATAAAAAAATCAATACGGATCAGGAAATTCAGCATTTAAAATCACCGTATAAAGGAGCGATTGTCACATTTCATGGGACTGTACGTGAATGGACAGATGAGGTAAAGACGATCTCCATTACGTATACAGCGTATGAGAAGATGGCCATACGCGAAATGATCAACGTATCAAAGGAAGTGTGGACTGAGGATACAGCTATCACCGTCATTCATAGAATAGGCACCCTTGATCCGATGGACACAGCTGTGTTTATTGGTGTTGCCGCCCCTCATCGACAAGAAGCATTTCAAATATGCACCCATATCATTGAAGAATTAAAAGTAAGAGTGCCAATTTGGAAAGAGGAATGCAATGCAACAAAATCATGAAGGAGAAGTCATAAAGCATGTTAAAGCAAATTATCATACTGGGACCTTTAAAATCAAAAATAAAAGAAGCAGTTCATTGTACATTGCCTGTAGAAGTGAATCAAGAAGCTGTATTGCAGACGATGATCGATTTATTTCCAGCATATGAAAGGGATATCGCAAGTTGCAGGGTCGCCATCGATCATCAGTTTATTGATAGCCAAATGAGGTCAATCACCGATAAAAGTGAGATTGCGCTTATCCCCCCTGTGAGTGGAGGATGACGTCAATGAAGCCTTACCGAATGACGGACATGTATCAACGTACCCATGATTATCTGCGCCTGTCAGTGACCGATAAGTGTTCTTTGCGCTGCACTTATTGCATGCCTGAGGATGGATTGGCCTTTTTTCCAGATCACTGTCTATTGAGCACACAAGAAATCATCGCGATGGTCGACAATTTTTGTCAACTTGGCGTTGATAAAGTGCGTTTGACTGGTGGGGAACCATTGATGAGAAAAGACATTCTTGAAATCGTTGAGGGAATCCATCAACTCTCAGCTGTAAAGGACCTTTCCATGACAACAAACGGATTGGCCTTAAAACGCTTGGCGCAACCTTTAAGAGATGCTGGTCTGCACCGCTTAAATATCAGTTTAGATACCTTTGATCAAAAGCGCTACCGGATGGTCACGCGTGGAGGTAATTTAAAGCAAGTGTTGGCGGGGATTGAAGCTGCAATAGCTGCCAACTTTGATGAAATCAAATTGAATGTGGTCGTCATACAAGGACAAAATGACCAAGAGTTGCGTGATTTTTTGTCATACACATTTGAACATGATGTGACAGTGAGGTTCATCGAATATATGCCGATTGGGCAGGCCAATCAAAAGAAATGGCAAGACGCCTATAAAGGAGTTGAGCGTGTGTTTGATATCTGCCATCAAGAAGAGTGGACCTATCGCGCTATCGAGATGAAAGGAAACGGTCCCGCAAAAAACTTTCAAATGGATGGTGCAAAAGGAAGGTTTGGCTTGATTCACCCAATCAGCTGTCAATTCTGTGCGGCGTGCAATCGTTTACGTGTGACAGCAGATGGCTACTTAAAAGCATGCTTGTTTTGGGAAGACGAAATCAATTTAAGACCTTATCTAACTGACTTTCAACTTTTTGAAAACAAGGTGAAGGAGGCATTGGCTAGGAAACCGGAAAATCATGAGATGGCATTAGATATTGAGGAAAGCAAGCTATCTGAGAAACCTACTTGGCGACATATGAGCCAAATTGGTGGATAAAAACAAATATCAAGGTACAAAAAAGACTGTATTTCAAGTGAAATACAGCTTTTTTGTGTGAGGATTTAATCCTGTTTTTCCCAAAAATCAGTAATCGCGCCTTTGGCAGAACTGGATACGATATGTGCATACTTTCCTAATGCGCCTCGTGAATGAAGGGGAGGGATCACCAACGTACTTTGACGCTTGGCTAATTCTTCTGCCGATACATCCATTGTCAATTCTTTGGTATCTTGATCCACGATGACCGTATCGCCAGTTTTAAGCAATGCAATCGGACCACCGTCTTGGGCTTCCGGTGCGATATGTCCGACGACCAATCCATAGGTGCCGCCAGAAAAACGGCCGTCGGTCAGTAAGGCCACTGTTTCTCCTTGCCCTTTACCAACGATCATACTAGATAGAGACAACATTTCCGGCATACCAGGTCCGCCTTTAGGGCCTACATAACGGACGACCACAACATCACCATCGACGATCTCATCGGAGAGCACGGCATCAATGGCTTCTTCTTCTGTATTGAATACTTTGGCTGGGCCGACATGTCGCCGGACTTTGACACCAGAAACTTTCGCGACTGCACCATCAGGCGCTAAATTACCATGCAAGACAATCAAAGGGCCATCTTTACGTTTCGGATTTTCTAAAGGCATGATGACTTGCTGACCAGCTTTTAAGGAAGATACTTCCGCAAGATTTTCCGCGATCGTCTTGCCTGTGACTGTCAGGCAATCGCCATGGATAAAGCCATTTTCATAAAGGTATTTCATAACTGCCGATACACCACCGACTTCATACAAATCTTGGAACACATAGTGGCCGCTGGGTTTTAAATCTGCCAAATGAGGCACTTTGGCTTGAAAATCATTGAAATCATCTAATGTCAAATCAACATTCGCTGCGTGAGCCATCGCCATAAGATGCAAGATGGCATTGGTTGATCCACCTAATGCCATGACAACTGTGATGGCATTTTCAAAGGCTTTTCGTGTCATGATGTCCTTGGGATAAATTTGTTTTTCTAATAGGTGTAACACAGCTTCACCGGCTGCTTCAACATCTTTGAGTTTTTCTTCGGTGATGGCAGGGTGAGAGGAGGATCCTGGTAAACTCATTCCCATGGCTTCGATGGCAGCAGCCATTGTATTGGCTGTGTACATGCCGCCACAGCCCCCAGGACCGGGACAAGCATTGCATTCGATGCGACGCACCTCTTCAGCTGTGATGTCTTGATTATTCCATTGACCAATAGCCTCAAACACGGAAACCAAATCGATGTCTTTGCCATCCAAATTTCCTGGCGCAATCGTACCGCCATAGACGAAGATTGCAGGGACTTCTGTATTGGCGATCGCAATCATGCAGCCAGGCATATTTTTATCGCAGCCGCCAATGGCTACGAATGCATCACAGTTATGCCCACTGACAGCAGTTTCTACAGAATCAGCAATGATGTCGCGAGAAGGCAAGGAATAGCGCATGCCAGGGGTACCCATGGCGATCCCATCAGCGACGGTGATCGTCCCAAATTGAACGGGCCAGCCACCCGCAGTCAGGACACCTTGCTTGGCCAATTTGCCCAAATCATGCAGGTGGATATTGCAAGGTGTATTTTCAGCCCATGTGCTGATTACACCAATGATTGGTTTTTTAAATTCTTCGTCGTCCATGCCTGTGGCCCGTAACATGGCCCTGTTCGGTGATTTGACCATATGATCATAGACATGACTGCGGATACGGATATCTTTTTTTGCTTGTTCTGACATCGTGAAGCACTCCTTTCGATAAGACCCATCGAGTGTTTTCCTACTATTTAACCGTACTTTAGCGAAAAGCGCAATCATTTTCGAAAGATTGAGAAAATTCGCAAAAAAACCTTGTTATTTCGGATCGTTCGTGGTCAAATAAATATAATTATCTATGAAAAGAGGACTTCGCCATGTCAAATGAAATCAAAATGAACCCTTTAGCACAAGAGAATCAAGCAGCCATCATTGAGAAATTGGAGATGGTGATGGATCCGGAAATTGGTTTGGATGTCTATAATCTAGGTCTGATTTATGAAATCAATTTGCGTGATCATGGGCTGTGTGAAATCGTCATGACCTTTACGGGTGCTGGATGTGGCTGTATTGATTCTGTTCCAGCTGAAATCCAAGACCGTTTGATTGAATTGCCTGTCATCGACGATGTCAAAGTGAATGTCGTGTGGTCTCCGACATGGCAGCTGACAAGAATCAGTCGTTTAGGACGTATCACATTAGGGGTCAATCCTAATTAGATCAAGCAAACAATCGATTATATAGAGCAGCGCGCAGCTTGTTCAAAGTTTTTTCCTTTTTTTATTTTTTTAAAAAAAGGAAAAAGAAAGGATATTTTCTCTTTCGTTCCTCTTGAATTCAGTAGACGCTTTCATTAAGATGAGAATATAAGTCGATATCTGTCAATTAGCTGTGACGTTTGGTTTTACATTTTCTGAAGATCATTGGGGGAATGATAGCGCATAATCTGTTGAATGAACTTGCAGCATGAAGACAGCAATCGGCTTTTTTGTTGATTAGACAGGGGGGAGGGTCTTTTGGGTATACCGGCTTCTGTTGTGTACAAAATGCAAATGATTTCTAATGAGCCGCTATTTCAGAAATTGGTCGAAACGTGTATAGATGTTTTGAATGACTATCATTTAATGATTCATCCGCAGCATTGGCAATTTTTTTTGGTGCATCTAAAAGAACTGACTGAACGGACGATCCACGAAAGATGGGGTGTCACTGCTGACATTGGCATGGATGATTTCCCGCCTGTATCTAAAGAAGCGTTGGAAATAGCAAAAGAGATCAGCGCGCCTATAGAGCTATTGCCCGTAAGTGAGATTCGATTATTGGCGGTTCATCTTGATCTTGCCATATCGACAGATGAAAGCCAACCAAGTACATTGACGGCTCCGCCAGGCTCTTGAGTTGCCTACACTTTTTAACAATGACGAAGTCGAAGATTTTTTTCGGCTTTTTTTGGTTTCTCTACACCCTATTGGCAGGAAAAAGCATTTTATTTTCCTTTTCGGTATTTTTCCTCTACACTTTTTGTAGGAAGTATAAAAGAAAAAGACTATCACAAAATAATAGGAGGAAATGGAAAATGTCAGAAAAAATCAGCAATCCATTAACAAAGTATTACAATGGGAAGTTTGAGAAACAGCCCCAAGAAGCACCAGCGATCCAAGGGAAAATGCAACCAGTTCCCGATTGTGGTGAAGAAAGTTATACAGGATCCGGCAAATTAACAGGTAGAAAAGCCCTTGTGACTGGTGGGGACTCTGGGATTGGGCGAGCAGCAGCGATTGCTTATGCCAAAGAAGGGGCCGATGTTGCCATCAATTATTTGCCATTTGAAGAAGAAGATGCCCAAGAAGTCAAAGCAGCGATCGAAGCAGCAGGTCAAAAAGCGGTCTTGATTCCGGGGGATTTGAGAGATGAAGACTTTACCCGTAAACTGGTGCATGATGCGGCAGCAGCTTTAGGCGGTTTAGATATATTGGTCTTGAATGCAGGTATGCAGCAAGCTGTGCAAGACATTAAAGATCTGACAACAGAACAAATCAAAGATACTTTTACTATCAATATCATTTCAATGTATTGGACCGTCCAAGAAGCGCTAGATTATCTGCCTGCTGGCGGAAGTATTTTAACTACTACTTCGATCCAAAGTGCAGAACCGAGTGCACAATTATTGGATTATGCTGCAACAAAAGGTGCGATTACCTCATTTAGTAAAGGGTTAGCCGCGCAATTGAGTGAAAAAGGGATTCGGGTCAACACTGTGGCCCCTGGACCAATTTGGACACCATTGCAAATTTGTGGTGGACAACCGCAATCAGCGATTCCAGAATTTGGTCAAAATGAATTGTTAAAACGTGCCGGTCAACCTGTTGAATTGGCCCCGGTATATGTATTCTTGGCTTCTGATGAAGCAAGCTACGTGACGGGTCAAGTGTATAGCATTACCGGTGGTTCATTCTTTGCATAGTAAATGACAAAATAAAAAAAACGCGCGAAATGACTGATTTAGTCATGTGCGTTTTTTTTATGCTATGGTTTTTGGACGATAGATGCAAAGATAAAGAATCTATTAAAATATAATTTATAGTCTCAATTTTATTGCTATTATCCATAGAAAAATGTATCCTTTCAACGAGAGAATAAATAACTAAATACTTGTTAGGTGAGGCTCCTATACAAACATAAGCTATTGCGCAGAAACGTCGAAAGACGCCAATGTGTAAAACAGGAATTGTCGGATTAAGGCTTTTCATAAGATAGCTAAGACGCGTCTTTACGTTGTATAGTGTCAAAACTCGGACGATGAGGGGAAATAATGGACAAACTTCTTACTCACACTAGAAGTTTGTCTTTTTTTAATCAATTGGTTTTTATTTTCAGTTTAAAATAACGTGCGTTAGTTTTGTGTTTCCTTTGACATGTGCACCAAGCAACACTCTTTTTAGATTAAGCAATCAAAATGATTGGAAAACATGCAGGAGGGAAATGGTCATTCTGACACGTTGTTGGTGGCACAAAATGATACCAAGAACAAGTGTAAAGTATAACTGTTATGACCAGGCTGCCAAAAGCAGTCGGCCAAATTTGGGGGCAAATCGATACCAATCTGCCGATGTCAGTCGTAATTGATGTCTTGATGGATTATCTGAAAGGCGAAACTGGAACCATTGATGCTCTGTCAGTGCCAGTTGATCATTCATGGGACATTAATGATCATACGCCAACTGGAAGCGTCTTGTCGATTGATGAAGAGAAAAATAAGGCTGCTATCGCAGATTTTTTCAATACAGGGGAATAGCTGCATGAAAAAAGTGCCTCAAAAAAAGACCCTTCAAATGAAGGGTCGCCTGCTAGTTCGGAAAAAAAATCAGTTTTGTCGTTCCTTGGCAATTTTCAAAACCAAGGAGAAGGCTGCTAAAGCAAAACCGCTATATTTGACAAATTTTTCAAGTGAAGCGATTCGCTGCGCTTTTTGCGCTTTTTTGGTAGTGCCAACAGTTGTATGATGATTTGTTAAGTGTCCCATGAATATCCGCTCCTTCTTCTGTGTATAGTCTTATTATACCTACAAATGAACAGAATGTCTGGATATATGCTGAGGGCCGAGGCTTTCTATTAAAAAGAATAAAGTTGTCAAAAAATACATTCTCTCTCATTTCGAAAATCCAGACATTTTTTGATAATAAAAAGAGTAGTTCATATGCTATAAATAATAGAGGACATTGAACGAGTAAATGAAGTACTTGTTTTTTGGATAAACAAAGAAAAGAAAATACGTATATCGATGCCATTATCGTTATAATCAAAAAGGATGAAGAAAATTGATGGACACAAAGAACTTATATCAAGATTCAAAACATTATTTTGATCGAATGACCGCACATCAACTGCATGATACCTGCCACCAAGCGGATTCACTGATTAGACAATATATCGAAACGCTGCAGCAAGAATTTGAGCAAACTTTAGCAGAAATCAACGGGCAAAACTTTTGGTCCCACTATCCAATCCTCATGGGATTAGATGCTCGATTCGTTCTATTAGATTCATTATTGGCTCTTTCTGATATTGATTTGACTGAACAGGAATTGATTCAAATGGTTGAAAAAGACTATGTGACGATCAACAAAGAATTTTGCGGCTACACGCTGAATGAAAAACCACATGAAAGCTTATTCTTTGCAGTCACTTAATTGAAATGAATAGAATTGTTTAAAATAACGTTAATAATATTCAAAATAATTAAAAATACTTTTGATTAAAGAATAAAAGTAAGTTATTATGAATGTAGTTAAAAAAGATATGTCCAAAAAGACAACTAGGATGTCTAAATGCGTAGCGGCCATTTGTTTTTGAACTTGAAAGAAGGGAATGCGGAAGGAGTTTTTTTATGGATTATTTAGAATTTTCGAAAAAAGAATGGGAGGTTCTGGTCCGATTTTGGTCGACCTCTGAACCGCTTTGCTGTGCTGAATTCAGTGAACAATTTGGGATGAATCGCAATACTGTTCTAGCTGTTATCCGTAAATTATTGAATCACGGCATTTTAGAGATTGAAAGCATCAAGATGAGTGGATCTGTATTGGCAAGAAGATTCCAACCAGCGGTGACAGAGCATGATGTTTTTCAACAGTTATTAACAGAAACACAACTTCGGGCAATGATCAAAAATGTCATCCAATCGATTGACTCGCCAGAAGTCTGTCAAGAATTATTAACGATGATCGAAGAAGCAAAGTGCAGCCAAGCGGTCTAATATGATGCTCATGGCTCGTCGGTTCATCAGTTTGTTACATGTATCAAAAAAACACCCCCTTTCTTTTCAAGTAGCAGAAATGAAAGGGCGTGTTTTTTTAGTTAGTTTCGCTGCCTTGAACGAGTTTCACAGCCAGACGTTGTAATGTGGCCGCTTCTTCTGCAGTCAATGGAAAGAGCGAAAGGAGTGTTTTTGGAATCGCCTCAGCTGCTTGCTTTAACGCGTGACCATCAGGTGTTAGTGAAATGACCACACTTCGTTCATCATGGGGATCCCGTATCCGATTCAGCAATTGTTTCTCTTGCATTTTTTTGAGAACGGGGGTCAGCGTACCAGAATCTAAACATAGATGGCTGCCCAATTCCTTCACAGACACATCACCTTGTTCCCATAAAACCAACATGACTAAATACTGTGTATACGTGAGGTTCAATGGGGCTAATAAAGGTTTGTACTGCTTGATGATTTCTTTTGATGCCGCGTACAAGGAAAAGCAAAGCTGGTTTTCCAATGCCAGTTCATCGAAAGGTGTTTGATCATGCAACGCTGTATTTCTGTCCTCAGACATGATCGTCTTTACGCTTCGACAGCTTTCACTGTCACTTCAATATTGCCAGCAGTCGCTTTTGAGTATGGGCATACTGTATGGGCAACTTCTAGCAACTCTTGTGTTTCTTCTAAAGATAACCCTTCGATTGATCCTTCAAGTTCAACACCTAGAACAAAACTTGATTCACTTTCAGCGTATAAAGAAACTTGTGCGGCAACAGTTGAAGCGCCGTCGATCCCTTTGCTTGATTTTACTAAGTCCAATGCACTATTGAAACATGCGGCGAAACCAGCAGCAAAAAGTTGTTCAGGGTTTGTTGCATTTTCAACACGTTTACCAGGGGCTGCGATATTTAATTCAAGTGAGTGATCTGGGCTGTGGACTTCTCCAGAACGGCCACCAGTGTTGATCATTTTTGTAGAATACATTTTTTTCATAAGACAATCACTCCATATTTTTTATTTTTTACAATTAAATTGTATGCAATCTAAATCGTTTTTGCAAATGATGTGCTCATACTTGCAAAAATAGGATACAAATCAAAAAAACGACCCTATCTATGTAAGATCGCTTTTTTGTCGAAATAATTATTAAGAACGATTGATGGGTTTGTTGTCCACGAGCAAGAGGGCAATCATCACATAACCGATCCAGCTGTCTCTGGAATACAACGTATAGCGAGGTTGCCAGACCGCAGCATATTTTTGTTTATAGTCTCGCAGACCTTCAAAAGAATAGAAGTGCGAGCCAAAGTTGTAAATCAGATAGGCAATGCGCTCTTGAATAAAGCTCGATCGAAAAGTACCGACATTTGCCAACGGCGCCATCCCTAAATCAAAGGTTTCTTTGCCAGCTATTTGGAAATAGGTAAACAATTGGATAAACAAATAATCCATTGTACCGCTTGGCGCCAATTCTGGATCGTAGCGCATCAAATCGATAGAGGCGGATGTGTCTTGATAGGTAGGCATGAAGGAAGCAAAGGCAACAATCCTTCCTGCTTGATTGCGGACAACCGCAACAGGTGCCTGGTTTAAATAGGTTTCAGAATAAAAACCAAGGGAAAATCCTTTTTCTTTGCGCCCATCTAACCATTTATCAGAGACATCTCGCAAAACTGATAAATGATTTGTTGAAAATGGCGGCTGAAGAACCTCAAAGGTGAATCCTTCTTTGGTGATTTTGTTGTTAAGCGCGCGTTGCCCTTTCATTCGTTTGCCAGATAGTGTGAAAGTTGATAGGTCAACCAGCGCTTTTTCACCAAATTTGATAAAGTCATAACCGAATTCATGCAGCAGCAAAACAATCTCTTCGCTTGTTTCATAAAAAACTGGCAAATAATGCCACTGGTCCATCTCTTCAATGAAAGCTTGTATGGCTTCAGGAAAACGTGCAGTGTTACCGGATGGATCACCCATGACCAAACATTTATTGTTGATCGTCGAAAACTGGAAGAACACTTCTGGCGCCTGAACGTCAGGATAGAAGAAGACTTGTTTATCCTTCAAATACACCAAGTGGCTGTCACTATTACCGCCGTAGGTTGTTAAAACCTGGTTGATCGTATCTAAAGGCGCCTCTACACCAATTTGATGTTTAGACCCCATCAAATATCGTGCGAAGAGCAACATAGCGCAAGCTACGACCATAATCGCGATAAATCCGTGGAGCCACATTTTTTCAGAGGGGAACAGCAGAAAGTCCATCGAATGCTGATGGGGATGGTGGTTGAGGTGGGGCATATTATAGACGCCAATCACAATGTAAAGAATCGTCAATGCACCAATCAAAAGACCATCTATCGTAAGAGCTTCCCAAGCATAGACGATTTGCTTGCGGTATAATTCTGATTTGGAAACCACCATGATCACAAATAAGAGGATCAAAAATAGCATTGTTGAGATACGGAAACCACCAATAAAGGCATAAACAATAGTTGCTGCAATCAAAAATAGGGTAGGGAAATACGCCCGCATGACCCGAGCCGAGATCCCTCTACCAGCCACAATGAACATATAGCCTAATATAATGCTGGGATATTGCAGAATAAAGTTTAATCGAATCGGATTTAACTGTGCCAGCCATTTGATTTGATCGAAAGCATCAGGAATCGTTGCAGACAAAACCAACATCGTGCCAGTGAAATAGAGCAGGAAGACTTCAATTTTGTGGGCAATTTCTAAACACAGTTCCTTTGGCAAGCCAGCGAAACGTTGATTGAAGGACACGCCAATATTCTTACTAAATAAAGCAACGCCAATCAAAAAAGGAATCACATAATAAAAGAGACGAAACAGCAAGAGCCAGACGACAACAGATTCTCTAGGAACGTTAAAGGCAGTCATCCCCATGATCATCATAATATCAAAGGTTCCCAGTTCACCAGGAATCATTGATACGATACCAATCAATGAAGCAGCAATGAACAAAGGCAGCAATTGCCAGACATCAAACGAGAGACCCATCAACCAGCCAACCGATGCAAATGCTGTAAAGACACCAACCCATTCAAAAAATGAGGTGGCAATCAAAAGCAACCTGTCTTTTTGCTGCATGTTTCCTAAATAATCATTCTTCTGGGACAAACTGAGTAAATAAACGATTGGAAAATAAAGACTACCGCCCAAAAGCCAAATCCAATACTGCTGCAGAAAAGGCGATGCCGGACCAAATACCAGCAATAACAAACCAATCAAGGAAAGCATCGACAAGCCGAACATGAGATAAATAAAAATTTTCGACAACGCTTTGGCTATGTCTTTTCCTTTTTTGTCTTTGCCATAGAACTGAGAGCGCAAACCAATGCTGATCAAGCCGCCGAAACCAGCTAAATTATTCAATGAATTGATCATCCAACTTGTTTCAAGCAAATAGCGTTTTGGTAAGTGCTGATCAAGGATACGATTGAGTACGACATCATAGCCGATCATAGGGACAACACAGAGCAATCCTATGACTGCCATCATGCTTACTCGCCCGACAGACAATGAAGCAAAAATCGATTGCAGCTGCTGTATTGAGATCGTTTTGCTTAACGACAAAACTTCAGAAAGAACGATCACGGCGACTGTGATCAGAAATAATGATTTGAACAGTGTTTGATTTTTTTTGAACCATTGTAAAATGTGCATGTCAACCTCCAACTTTTTCAAGAAATGACAATACTTTTGTATTGAAAATTTGCGGGTTTTTGCGGGCAAAGCTGTGTCCCTGTCCTTTGACGACCATAAAGTTGGCACTTGAGATACAGTTTGCGATATAGAATGAATGGGACAATTTGATTGAATCGCGTTTGCCGACCAAAATCAATGTGGGTACGGTGATTTGATTCAAATCAGCACTCGTTAAGCCAATTGGCCGAAAGAGCAAGCCTAGTATAGGAAGAAATCCCTTCATTCCTTTGGAGAAAGGCGCGCATAACCACACGATGAGATATTGGATCAAACTGCCGATCCTTGAAAGCAGCCGCACGCCACTTGGTTCAGTGTTACCAGAATTCAAAATCAGGCAGCGGACATATTCAGGATAGCTGTGACAAAAGACCATCGCTAAATTCGCACCATCACTGAAACCCAATAGTGAAATGCATGTGAGTTTTTCTTGATTGACAATGGCCATCAAGTCATCTGCCATAATAAAAAAGTCCATTTTCTTTTGTGTGTTGGTGGACTTGCCATGACCGCGACTATCGATCAAATACAGTTGATGATGCGCGCTCAGTGCAGCAATCTGATGAGAGAAATATGCACTGCTGCCGCCATTTCCATGTAATAAGAACAGTGGATCGCCACGTCCGATTTTTTCATAATAGAGAACAGAACCATCTTGTAGTGATGCATAACATTTTTCTACTTCCATTTTTTCACCTACTTTATAAGAGTATACCTTGAATCCTCCTGTCTTCTCAATAATTGTCTGTTTTCTTTTGAAAAAATAATGTAGGTTACTTTCATGATTGATCATCGTGTGTATGATGCCATGTATAAAGTGGTTGTCTAACTATTCATTGTCGATTTGGAGGAAAGTTTTTCACCTGATTTTTCTGAAAATTCTTTACAATGCACAATAAATTGTCTATAATTTCATTAATCAATTGAGAATGATTTTCATTTAGAGGGGGTAATCAACAATGTCAACAATCATGGATGTATTAATTATTGGCGGTGGACCCACTGGTTTATATGCCAGTTTCTATGCAGGGTTACGTGATTTATCGGTAGCCATCTTTGAAGCACAAGCAGAACTAGGCGGAAAAATCAATTTTTATCCTGAAAAAATGGTGTGGGATGTAGGGGCTTTGCCGCCTACAAAAGGAAAAAAAGTCAAAGAACAATTAATCGAACAAGCCAAATTATTCAATCCAACGGTGTATACAAAAACGAAAATCGTTGCTTTAACCAAAGAAAATGACTTGTTTTATGCAGAAGATGATTTAGGCAGAACCCATATTGGCCGGACGGTGCTAGTCTGTATTGGCGGTGGTGTGGTTTCGCCGCAAAAATTGCCATGCTTCATTCACAATAATGTGGATGACTTTATTCATTATCAATTCCCGGATCAACAAGCAATCAATGGCAAACATTTGGTAATCTCAGGCGGTGGTGATGCAGCTGTTGATTACGCCATCGAGGCCGCTTCTTACGGTGCGAAAGTCACATTGTGTTATCGCGGGGAGCAGTTGAGAGCCCATGAAGCACAAGTCAAAAAACTAACCACCGAGGGCATTCATGTGATCATGAATCATACCATTGACGGTGTCAATCAAGCAGATACCTTCAACATGATTCTGACCCTGAAAAATAGCCAAACGAAAGAGCGGATCGATTATTTATGTGACCATCTATTGATCCAGCATGGTTATGATCGTGATAGTGCGCTGCTGGATCGAGTGTCGTTTGATTTGGCGAAACACGAAGACTTTTACTTGAATTGCGAGATCCCAACGAAAACCAGTCATCCAGGTGTGTTTGCTGCGGGGGATATCCATTATTTTGCCGGTAAAGTCAACTTGCTGGCAGGGGCTTTTCAAGATGCGGCCCAAGCCATCAATCAAATCAAACATTACCTTGATCCGGCGAGTGTACCGCAAGCGATGGTTTCCTCTCATAATGAGAAATTCAGCGAAATGAATCACCAATTGCTGGTCAACGAATAAATTGGTTCAGCCATATCCATTTGGTAAAAAGTGATGATGCAACTGCCGATGTTTTTACAGGAAGACATCGGCAGTCTTGCCATATCACTTTTTTTGGTTATAAATAGGGTAAAAATTCGTTCTACGAGAAGTGAATGTTTGCCATTCCTAAAACATTAATTCTCTCAAATAATTGGTGCAACCTTGGAAATTTTCAGTTATTATTTTCAAGTTGACTAATGGAGGGATATGATGAATCAAGCAAGATATGATGAATTAAAAAAGGCTGAAAAAGGAGCCATAATCAGTATTGTCGCCTATATCATTGTTTCAGCTGCCAAATTGCTGATTGGTCGTTTCGGTAACTCAGAGGCACTATGGGCGGACGGTTTGAACAATGCGACAGATATTATTGCATCCATAGCCGTTTTGATCGGTTTGCGTGTGGCGCAAAAACCAGCAGATAAAGAACACAAATATGGCCATTGGAAAGCGGAGAATGTTGCCAGCTTGGTGACTTCGCTGATTATGTTGGCGGTCGGTCTTCAAGTCTTGATCTCATCGATCCAAACGATCATCGCTGGCGAAACAACCAGTCCAGATATGATTGCTGCAATTGTCGGTGTCGTTTCGGCAGTGTTGATGTATGGTGTGTACTTTTATAATAAACAATTAGCTGCAGCGGTCAAAAGTTCGGCGCTGTTAGCTGCTGCCAAAGACAATCGCAGCGATGCGTGGACCAGTATTGGTACAGCTATAGCCATTTTTGCCGCATCATTTGGCTTGGGGTGGTTAGATAGTTTGACCGCCATCGTAGTGGCGGTTTTGATTCTCAAAACAGCCATCGATATTTTTCGTGAGAGTGCCTTTTCATTGTCGGACGGCTTTGATGATGAATTGGTTATTCAATATGAACAAGCAATAGCAACATTACCGGAGGTGTTGGCCGTCAAGGCGATTCGTGGACGAATGTACGGTGCCAATGTTTTTGTGGATGTCGTGATTGCCATGGAGAAAACACTGACCGTTGAAGAGAGCCATCAAGTCGCAGACGAAATCGAAGTCATGTTGGCCGAACGATTCCAAGTATTTGATACCGATGTGCATATTGAACCAGCGTAAATCTATGATAAAAAAGAAAGAAACCGCCAACTTGCAGGAGAGAACCCTGCGGTTGGCGGTTTGCTTTAGTTAGATGTATGGACCTTTTAAAAAGTTTTTTAAAAGTCTTGGTGTACTGAGAAGGATCAAACCTATCAAGTGTGAATTGGTGAAAAGAACATGTAAAAAATTTGCGCATGTTTCTCTCTTTTTTGATATTACACTTTTAGAAAAAATTTCTATTCAGTATACTTAGAATAGCATTTACATAAGTAGAATAGACAAAGCGAGGAGTATAACTATGCTAAACAAAAAAATCGTCCAGACTGATCAAGACGAACAAACATTAATGGCACTGATTCAGCGTATTTGGCCAGAAGTCTTTGAACCAATCATTGGAGAAGCACAAGTCGAGTATATGCTGGCGCATTATCAGTCGTTGGCAGTAATCAAAAAAGAGATCCAAGCAGGTGCTGTTTATTTGATTCTAGAAGAAGAGGGACAAGCTGTGGGGTATACGGCTTACGAGGAAACCGATGCGCAGATCTATCTAAGTAAATTATATTTAGACAAGACCACCAGAGGAAAAGGGTATACAAGTGCCATTTTTGATTGGTATGAGACTTTGGCACAAGGCAAGATATTGCATTTGAACGTCAACAAGTATAACAAGCAAGCAATTGCTGTCTATCAGCATCGCGGTTTTGAAAAAATCGGTGAGCGCGTCGTGGACATCGGTGGCGGCTTTGTGATGGATGATTATGTTTTTGAGAAGCGGTGTTGAATGTTTGAGGGGATAATAGAAAAGGAGAGATGAATCATGTCAATGCAAGAAATCATTCAAATTGAAATTGACAAAGATTTAAAATCAGCAGCTGAAGCGATTTTGCAAAAACTTGGCATGGATGCAGCCACAGCAGTTACTATATTTTATGAACAAGTAGTCGAGAAAGGCGGTTTGCCCTTTGAAAAGGTGTTATCTGGTAGCACAAATCAGGCTGATCGGATTGCCGCACTTGCCAAAAAATCGCCTCATATGACTGAGATTGGGGATAATCGGGCATTTGAGGATTGGTTGAACGAAGACGATACGCTACATATTCGTAACTAACGTTATGAGTATGTAGCTTTTTTTCTACTCTTTTTAGGAAGATTGCGTGCTGAATATTATTAATAAAAAGAATAAATAGTAAGAGTTTTTAAAAGAATGGAAGCTATGATGAGAGAAAAATTTTAAGTAAATAAAGTTTTTGATTATTGACTGCTCATGTGACAGAATAGTATTTGATGTGCTTAACACTGGCTAGTATTCTATGAACCAAGATTGATCGTTACATAAAACTATACCCATACGTACATTTAATTTTGAAGAGAAGGACTGTGACAAATGAAAATTACAGCTGTGACAAAAAACGTTTCCAATGAAAGCGCTTGTTGAAACTACTACACGTATAATATAGATGTCAGGAGGGGAAGATATGAATGAGCGTGTTCGTACTATCATCATGTATTTAATCAAAAAACCAGATACAAAAATAGCAGAGTTGACGAAGGAACTCTCCTTGACAAAAAGACAAATCAATTATGCCATTCAACAATTCAATGAAGAACTTTCTGAAAACCAGGTACCAGAAATTACGAGAAATCATGCTGGTGACTTTATGATTCCTTTAGAGGTGATTAGGTTGTTTTCAGCAAGAAACGCGGATGATAATTTGACCTATAATGAACAGGTGCTTACCGAAAATGAGCGAATAGCGTGTATGATTTGTTATTTATGTACCAGAATTGATTATACTAGCATGAATCATTTAACAGATGTGCTCATGGTTTCTCGTAATACAGTTCAAGAAGATTTAAAGAAAGCAGAATGGGTAGCCAGTAAATATGCACTTTCCATTTATTACGATCGACAAAACGGCTACCAATTAAGAGGTTTAGAAAGGAGAGTATTGCAATTACTATCTGATCTTGTTAAACAATATGATTTTTTCAGAACGCTTGAAATCAAGCAGCGCTTGGCACCTGATGTTTCTGAAGAAGATGTGATTCATTTCATACACAACATGGAGCAAATGCTGCATCTAAGTTATTCAGATGAGTCAATTGATTATTTACAAGTCGCAATTCGTTTCTCGCTACAAAGAGCAATCCGACAATTATCAGTTGATGAAAATTATATCCAAAAAGATATCACGGCTACACCAGAGTATAAATTTGTAAAAGTCTTATTACAAGATACGACATGGTCAACAATTGATAGTCAGGCGCAAGCATGGATTGCTTTGTTATTTTTAACATCAAATATATTCGAACGAAAAACGACTCAAACATTTGATTCGGATCAAGTTTTACGTCAATTGATAGATAATATGATTATGAATTTTGAAAATCAAACACTGATCAATATTGAGGATCGTGACATGTTTCAACGAAGAATTCTGGGGCATTTAAGACCTGCTTGTTTTAGAATCAAGTATCATTTGAGTTTGGGTGTTTATTCTTTAGATAGTTTAGTTCAAGACAGTAATCATGCAATTTTAAATGAGTTGATGAAGGAACTGATTATTCCAATCGAGAATTGGTTAGGGAAAGCTTTTCCAGCTGATGAATTAGAATTGTTATCTTATTATTTTGGCTATCAGTTATCAAGTCCGGGGAATACGATCATGCAAAAACCGCGAGCAGTAGTTGTCTGCACGAATGGTGTAATGGTATCAAAGCTGATGCAAGAAAATTTAAAAAAACTTTTTCCTGAATTACATTTCTTGGCTTCTTTTTCTGTAAGAGATTTTTACAGATTCAGTTCTGACTATGATCTTGTGTTTTCTACAACAGCTTTAAAAAGTAATTTACTTCAATTTATTATTGATCCGATTATGTCGTACAAAGAACAAATCAGTTTAAGATATCGTGTGCTTAAAGATTTGGGGCTAAATGGAATTGATCGGTCAGTGGATGAGTTAATGGGCATTATACGAAAATTTACGAAAGTTCAAGATTCTAAACTGCTGATAGAAGAATTAGAGTATTTTTTATTAAGAGAAAAGCAAGATTCCCCTTTAGAAAATGCAAAAGTATTACCTGCACTGACGAATTATTTAAAACCGAATTTTATAACTATTATTGAACGGAAAATGACTTGGAAAGAAGCTGTATCATTGGCATGCCAACCTTTATTGACACATCAGATAATCAATCAAACATTTATTGTAGATTGCCTAAAGCAAATTGAAACTGAGGGCTATGCGGGATATTTAGGAACAAGAACTTGTATTCCTCATACGACAGTAGAACACGGAGTCATGAGAGATGGAATTAGTTTGTTAGTATCAAAAATACCAATAGAATTTCCTAATGGACAAAGTATTTCTTTTATTTTTCCATTGTCATTTTATGATTTGTCAAAGCACTTGAAGGCGGTTAATCAGTTGGCGGATTTCAGCAATAATCAAGGATTGATGGATAAGCTATTGAATGCACTTGATACAAAAGAAATGTATCAGTATTTAAGACAATTCACATAAGGAGGTCAACAATGAATAAATTAAATTATCCTCGTTTTACAATTATTATGCGTGGATATACATATGATGAAGCGGATGCAATTTTGCAAGCAATGAAAGGGTACGAACACCTTTTCGCTGTAGAGATGACGTTGAACACGAATCATGCGCTACAACATATCAATAAGTTAAATGCTCGCTATGGGGAACGTATTTTGATTGGTGCAGGTACTGTCAGGACATTAGATGATGCTAAAGCAGCAGTAGATGCGGGGGCAAAATTTCTTTTGGGACCGCATATTTTCTCCGAAGAAATGCTTGATTTCGCGAAGGAACAAGGTATTATTGCTGTTCCAGCAGCGATGACACCTTCAGAAATCAATGACATGTTTAATAAGGGTGCAGATATAGTGAAAGTATTTCCGGCAGCTGTTGTTACACCTCGTTTTTTCTCAGACGTTCAAGCACCTTTCGGGGAACTACCCCTGATGGCTGTTGGTGGTGTTTCAGCAAATAATGCACAAGAGTATTTTGACAAAGGTGCGAGTTATTTGGGTTTTGGATCAAATCTGTTCAAAAAAGAGGATCTCATATCGAAAAATATTGACCGTCTGGAAGCTTCACTGCAAACGATTTCATCTTTGATTTAAGGAGGAATAAATATGGATGTGACATTAGATAAAGAACTTGTATTTCGAAACATTAAAGTAAATTCAGATAAAGAAGTGTTGGCTTATTTAGCAGATCAGCTTTATAAAAAAGGGTTTGTTGAAGAATCTTATATTGAAGCAATTCAATCTAGAGAAAGAGAATACCCAACAGGACTTCCTTCAACTCAGCCAAGTGTAGCGATTCCGCATGCAAACTATGAGTTGGTACATCATACAACATTAGCCATTGCAACACTGGAAAATCCAGTTGTCTTCCATAACATGGAAGACAATGATTCACTAATACCTACTCAGATCGTTATCATGATGGCGATTGGGGAACCTCATGGCCAAGTAGAAATGCTTCAAAAAATAGTTGGTATTATTCAAGATGAGCCTCTCAGGAAGCAAATGGTAGCAGCAGAAACAGATCAAATACTACTCAATTTATTAAAAAAGGCTATTGCCTAAAAATAGGAGGAAAAGAAAATGAAACGTATTTTAATCGCATGTGGAAACGGAATTGCAACATCAACAGTGGTGGCATCAAAAGTGAAAGATTATTTGAGTGATCATGGAGTAGAAGCTTCCACCACCCAAACCAAATTAATGGAAGTGCCAAGCAAAGTTCAAGATTATGATTTGTTAGTTACTACAGGACAATTTGAAGGTCAAACAGGTGATGTACCCGTTGTAAAAGGTATGCCGATTTTAACAGGTATTGGCGCTGAACAAACAATGGAAGAAATTCTGAATCATTTAAATTAAAAAATAGGAGTAAGGAGCGAATACAATGAAAATTGTAATGAATGTGTTTAATTTCTTTATTGACGCAGGACCTACAGTGATGTTGCCAGTTATTATCACCATCATCGGTATGATTTTTGGGCTGAAGATATCACGTGCATTCAAATCTGGGTTAACTTTGGGTATTGGTTTTGCAGGGATCAAATTGATTTTGGATTTTATGACCACAAATGTTGGCCCTGCAGCGAAAGCGATGGTTGATCGGACTGGTGTTCAATTAGATGCATTAGATGTTGGTTGGGGATCAATTGCTGCTATCACATGGGCTTCGCCTATCATCGCTGTCTTGATTTTTGCCATTTTGATCGTCAATGTTATCATGCTGATTCTAAAGCGTACACAAACGTTGGATGTTGATATATGGAATTATCACCATATGGCTATAGTAGGGGTAATGGTCTATTTTGTTACTAAAAATGTCGCATTAGGTGTGGGTGCATCAGTTGTTATGGCAGTCGTTACGTTTAAAATGTCAGATTGGTCGCAGCCTTTGGTTGAAGATTTCTTTGGTATTCCTGGTGTATCACTGCCAACGGTGTCGGCACTTTCTTCATTGGTTATTGCCTGGCCTTTGAATTGGTTATTGGATCGAATTCCTGTATTTAGAAATTCTAAGTTTACAATTAAAGATGCACAGAAATATCTTGGCTTTTTTGGGGATTCAATGATTATGGGTGGTGTAATCGGTATCGTTATTGGAATTCTGGCTGGTTACGATATCAAAGCAGTCCTTCAGCTTGGCGTGAGTATGTCAGCAGTTTTGGTCTTAATACCTAAAATGACCTCTCTTTTCATGGAAGGGTTGATGCCAATCTCTGATGCAGCACAAAAATGGTCTCAAAAAAAATTCAAAGGTCGCCGATTGTTTATTGGCTTAGATGCCGCAGTCGTTGTTGGTAATCCTGACGTGATTACAACGGCCCTGATTATTATTCCATTAACGATTGCGACAGCACTTGTTTTACCGGGCAACAGGGTATTGCCTTTTGCAGATTTAGCCGTAGTCCCATTTCGGGTCGCTATGGTTGTTGCATTAACAAGAGGTAATTTGCTGAAAAATATTATTATCGGTTTAGTTGTTACCGCTTCATTATTATGGTGTGGTTCTGCAACGTCACCAATCTTAACAGAGATTGCAAAACAAGTAGGAATTGATTTAGGTTCAAGTTCAATGTTGATATCTTCATTTGCAGCAACTTCTATGATTCAAAGTTATCTTGTGTTCTTAGCCTTTACCTACAATCCTCTTATTGGGATACCAGTTTTATTGCTCGCTTTTGGTGGTGTATGGTATTTCTTTGAAGGCATCAAGAAAGTTAACAATGAATCAGTAGTTGAACAAAATTAAGTAGACTATTTTTCAGATAGTAAAAGGGAGTGTATGGTTTGAAAATATCCAAGATAACTGTTTATAAGGTAAAACCCCGTTGGATTTTTGTTAAAATTTCAACAGATGAAGGCATCGAAGGGTGGGGAGAAATGATTTCGGGTACAAAGACTGAAACAGTGGTAGCAGGCGCTTATGAAGTCGGAAACCGCTTTTTGGTGGGACAAAACCCGTTTGAAATTGAACGCCTATTTCAAATAATGCATCGCTCTTTCTTTAGAGGTGGACCTATTCATGGAACAATCGTTTCAGGGTTAGAAATGGCCTTGTGGGATATAAAAGGGAAGGCTTTGCGGGTACCTGTTTATGAATTACTTGGTGGTGCCGCGAGGGATCGAATCAAAGTATATTCATGGATAGGCGGCGACCGGCCAAATGAAGTGGTTGAACAAGCACAGGATCGATTTGATCGTGGATTTACAGCAGTTAAAATGAATGCAACAGAAGAACTACACTATATAGATTCTTATGAAAAAGTCGAAGAAGTTGTAGAGAGAGTAGCATCTATACGTGAGAAATTTGGTTATAAGCTGGATATCGGCGTTGATTTTCATGGTAGAGTTCATAAGCCAATGGCAAAAGTATTAGCAAAAGCCTTAGAGCCATACCATCCAATGTTTCTAGAAGAAGTTGTACTTCCTGAAAATGAGGAGCACTTTAAAGAAGTTGCGCAAGCAGTTTCTGTTCCTTTAGCAACGGGGGAAAGACTTTATACTAGATGGCAATTTAAGTCGATATTCCAAGAAGGAGCCATTGATATTATTCAACCAGATGTTGCTTTATGCGGAGGTATTCTTGAAACACGTAAGATCGCAGCAATGGCTGAGGCCTACGATGTTGCAGTTGCTCCGCATGCACCATATGGACCAATTGCTTTAGCAGCAACCCTTCAAGTGGATTCTTGCACGCCGAATGTATTCATTCAAGAGCAAAGTTTAGGTATTCACTATAACAAAGGGTTTGACTTACTCGATTTTGTAAAAAATAAAGAGGTTTTCCAATACAAAGATGGTTATGTTGATTTACCACAAAAACCAGGCTTAGGTCTTGAGATGGATGAAGACCGCGTAAAAGAAATTGCCCAAGAAGGATTGGTATGGACTAATCCACAGTGGAAAAATTATGACGGCACCATAGCGGAATGGTAATTTAGGAGGGAATAAAAATGGCAGAAGCAATCATTGTGGTGGTCTTTCTCATGCTGTTGATTTTTTTACAAATTCGGGAACAGCAGCGCATCACTTTAGTTACTAAGAGAAGCCGATTGAAGCAAATTATCTCACTGACACTTGCTATGATGGTTTTAATTATTTTCTGGCCAGAACAGTTAGCGGATCAAGTAAAAATGATTGCATTTGCCGTTTTGATCTGTGCGATTGGTTTTCTTAAAGATGGTTTGGCTGATGATCATTTAGTAAAATTTGGTGTTTTAAACGGCGATTATCAGCAATATATTGCGATTCAAATTGAGAATCTAGGCAATGGACAATCCTTTGTTACTTTTCATAATCGAAAAAACAATCAATTTTCATTCTTTTTTGAAGATACTTCCGAAGTTCTAACATCTTATTTCAAACAGTTGGGATTATCAGATAAACTCATTATAGGTGAACTATCTGAAAGCAAAAAGAAAGCCATGAATACACATTAAATTAAAAGGTTGATGAATGATCATCAGCCTTTTTTTTATTTGTCATTTACTTACACACATTCCTATGTTATCATTTCCCTCGTAAACATTATAATGTTATAATTAGGAGGAGTTATATGAACGGGTTTGTCGCATTTATTGAAGAAAAATTGATGCCAGTTGCAAATAAAGTGGGGATGCAACGGCACATGGTGGCGATACGAAAGGGAATCATTGCAACATTGCCACTCACGATTGTTGGGTCATTTTTCACGATCCTATTGAATTTTCCTATTGAATCGGTTGCTGCAGTGATTGAGCCTATCGGGAGGTATTAGATATTCCGTTTCGTTATACCGTTGGCTTATTGGCACTCTATGCGACTTTTGGTATTGCATCATCATTGGCCAAAAGTTACAAACTAGATGCGTTGACAGCAGGGATTTTGGCAACGATGGCCTTTCTTGTAACCGCTGCCCCGCCAATACGTGTGTTTGATTCTGTTGAGGGGATCATTGATGCAGGACGTTATATCAATGTGGCGAATCTAGGGTCAGGATCACTATTTGGCGCCATTGTTACGGCGATTCTTTCAGTAGAAATCTATCGATTCTTTATCGTCAAAAATATTACCATCAAAATGCCAGACGGTGTACCACCAGAAGTGACAAATTCATTTATGGCATTGATTCCTGGAGGCGCGATCTTGGTCTTATTCTGGGTGATTCGTCATATCATTGGCTTTGATATCAATGCTTTCCTAAGCAACTTATTGATGCCATTGAAAGATGTCTTGGCGGGAAATAGTTTGTTCGGCGGTTTATTGACAGTATTCTTGATTTGTTTCTTCTGGGTGTTGGGTATCCACGGACCAGCGATCATGGGTCCAGTCATTCGTCCGTTTTGGGATATTTCTATTGCGGAAAATATGGATGCGTTTCAACTGTCTGGCAATGCCCATGATTTACCGAATATCTTTACCGAACAATTTTTACAATGGTTTGTATGGATCGGCGGGGCAGGAACAACGCTGGCATTGGTCGTGTTGTTTGTCTTTTCAAAGTCCAAATATTTGAAACAATTGGGCCGTTTGTCTCTATTACCAGGATTGTTCAACATCAATGAACCAGTCATTTTTGGTGCGCCAATCGTGATGAACCCTATCTTAGGGATACCATTCTTAGTGGCACCTTTGATTACAACGACAATTTCGTACTTTGCGACCACAACCGGTATCGTACCGATGATGGCTGCCCGATTAGGTTTTGCGATTCCGGCACCGATTGCCGCATGGATGAGTACGAACTGGAGTGTGGCAGCTGGCGCATTAGTTATTGTCAACTTCTTGATCACATTGGCGATTTATTATCCATTCTTTAAAGTATTTGAAAAACAACAAATCGAACGAGAATTAGCTGAAGAAACAACAGAAATGTAAAAATAAAACATCCGATAAGAAAGAGGTGCAAGTATGGTCATCTATGCAATGGTATTATTTTTTGCCTGCCAGATATGGTCAACAAAATCAGCCTTCGCAAAGAAGATGCAACAACTGTCTTTTTGGCGAATAACGTTAGGAATGATCGTGGTGATTACGATGGTAATAGTTTTGAGTATAAATTTGCCTTTTGCGCCATGGTTGATTATTACGGTGACGATACTGTGCAGTTCACTCTTATTGACAAGGTTTACGACTTTTTATGAAGAAATGAGGTTGAATAAATGACAAAACGACAATTAGGTATCTCCGTTTATCCAGACCATAGCAACATCGAAGATGACAAAGCCTACTTAGCTTTAGCACAAAAATATGGCTTTAGCCGCATTTTTATGAGTATGTTAGAGGTCACAGAAGGCAAAGAAAACGTGCAAGCGAAATTTAAAGGCTTGATTGATTATGGGAAATCTTTAGGCTTTGAAACGATTTTGGATGTAGCACCAAGTATCTTTGAAGAACTCGAGATTTCATATGATGACCTGACGTTCTTCCATGAATTAGGCGCAGATGGGATTCGTCTTGATCTTGGTTTCGATGGCAATAAAGAGGCGATGTTGACTTACAATCCTTTTGGTTTAGCGATTGAACTAAATATGAGCAACGACGTGGCATATTTAGACAATATTTTGACCTATCAAGCCAATATTCCTTTTTTGTATGGTTGTCACAACTTTTATCCGCAAGAAGGCACCGGTCTGCCTTATGATTTCTTTATGCAATGCAGCCGTCGTTTCAAAGAAAAAGGCATTCGTACTGCGGCTTTTGTTACAGCAGAAAGCGGGAACATCGGACCATGGGATATCAATGATGGGCTGCCTACATTGGAAATGCACCGTCATTTGCCAGCAGATGCAGCAGCCAAACATTTATTTGCGACAGGTGTGATTGATGATGTGATTATCGGGAATGCTTACGCTTCAGAAGCAGAATTGGCAGCAATGGGTGCCATTGATCGGTATCAAACGTCCTTTACGATCGAATTTGCATCAGAAGCAAATGATGTAGAGCGCCAAATCGTATTGAATGAGCAGCATTATCGTCGAGGAGACATAACATCACGAATGATTCGATCCACTGAAGTCCGCAAAAAATATAAGCACGAAGCCAATCCTGCCCATGACCAGCTAGCTACTTTCCAAAGAGGCGATGTGGTGATTGGAAATGATGGTTTTGGCAAGTACAAAAATGAGTTGCAAGTTGTTTTGGAACCGCACGCTGATGAACGAAAAAATAAAGTTGGCCAAATTGCTGCGTCTGATTTGTTGTTATTGGACTTTATTCATCCATGGTCTAAATTCACCTTTACGGACAAGAAAGGAATGAGTTAGGATGTTTGATTTGATTATTCGTCAAGCACAGACGATTGATCAGCAACAAATGGATATTGGCATCAAGGATGGCAAGATTCAGCAAATTGCTCCCTCTATCGATGCCCTAGCAGAAAACGAAATCTGCTTAAAGGAAGGCGAATATCTTTCAGCTGGTTGGATTGATGACCATGTTCATTGTTTTGAAAAAATGACCTTATATTATGATTATCCAGACGAGATTGGGTATAAACATGGTGTGACGACGGTGATTGATGCAGGAACAACTGGCGCTGAGAACATTCATCGCTTTAATGATTTGGCTAAAGAAGCCCAAACCAACGTTTTTGCACTGGTCAATATCTCTAAATGGGGCATTGTTGAACAAGATGAACTGGCAGACCTATCCAAAATCAAAGCTGAGTTAGTAACAGATGTGTTGAAAAAATATCCTGACTTTATCGTTGGGCTTAAAGCAAGAATGAGTAAAACAGTGATTGGGGATAATGGCATCACGCCGTTAGACCTTGCAAAAGACATTCAACGCGCCAATCAAGGCTTGCCGCTGATGGTCCATATCGGGTCAGCGCCACCCACGCTGGATGAAATTTTAGGCCGCATGGAAAAACATGATGTGTTGACCCATTGTTTCAACGGCAAAGCAAATGGTATTTTGGACCAAGAAAATCAATCAATCAAACCGTTTGTTTTTGATGCCTATCATAAAGGCATTGCCTTTGATATTGGTCATGGTACAGACAGTTTTAATTTTGATGTGGCTGAAAAAGCACTGGCAGCTGGTATCAAAGCGTCATCGATCAGTTCTGATATCTATATTCGCAATCGAACCAATGGACCCGTCTATGACTTGGCAACCACAATGGAAAAATTAGCAGTCGTAGGGTATGATTGGAAAGAGATCATCGAGAAAGTGACGATTGCTCCTGCCGCTCAATTTGGTCTAACAACCAAAGGCAAAATTGCGGAAGGATATGATGCAGATTTGACGATTTTCTCCTTTAAAGCAGCTGATAAAGTGTTGACTGATTCAAACGGCAATACTCGAAATACATCGATTCAGATCATACCATCAAAAGTAGTGATTGGGGGAGAACTATTTGAAACTGACTATTGACGATCTGGCGTTAAAAGAAGTCATCAATGCTTCAGGTAAAATGACAATATTGGGTGTTTCCAAAGTCAGCAACGGTGTTTTAAAAGCACAGAAATATGGCGGTGAACACTTTTTTGAAATGGCTGACCTCGCTGTGAAAACCGGCGCTTACTTAGCCAAGTTGTTGAACGTGGAAGATGCCCAGATCGTATCCTCTGCATCAGCAGGAATCGCGCAATCTGTGGCTGCCTTGATTGGCCAAGGGGATCTGTACCATCTGTATCATCCTTATAGCCCGAAGATCAGCAAGCGGGAAATCATTTTACCCAAAGGCCACAATGTAGATTATGGGACACCTGTCGAAGTGATGGTGGCCCAAGGGGGTGGCACAGTGGTGGAAGCGGGCTATGCCAATATGTGTACAGCAGAACATATTGCCCAAATGATCACCCCAGATACTGCTGCTATTTTGTATATCAAGAGTCATCACACGGTACAAAAAAGTATGCTGACAGTGGCGCAAGCGGCAGAAGTTGCCAAAGCCCATCAGATACCATTGATCGTTGATGCGGCGGCGGAAGAAGATTTGTTTGCTTACAGCGAAGCGGGGGCAGATGTGGTGATTTACTCTGGCGCCAAAGCATTATCAGGCCCGAGTGCTGGTTTAGTGGTTGGCAAAGGAAACTATATTGAATGGGTACGTCTGCAATCAAAAGGTATCGGTCGTTCGATGAAAATCGGCAAAGACAATATCCTTGGCTTCACCGAAGCAGTAGTTGCCTATTTAACTGATGGTACTGAATCTGGTACTTCTATGAAACAACGGCTGCAGCCTTTTATCGATCGCATCAACCAAATAGAAGGACTGCAAGCAACCATCGTTCAAGACGGTGCCGGTCGGGATATTTACCGTGCCAGTGTCAAAGTGTGCAATGGTTCAGCAATCGCGGTGATCAAAGCGTTGAAAACAGAGAATCCTGCGATTTATACGAGAGAGTATCAAGCCAATAATGGGATCATTGAATTTGATATACGGGCAGTTGATGCCAGCGAGATGCACGCAATCGTTGAAAGATTGCACCAAATCATGATAGGAGATTTTTGAAAAATGAACAAAACACCCAATTATCTAAATGAACGGGTTTGCCTGAATATCTTGGCAAAATCAGTTGAAAATGCGCAAGCTTGTTACGAAGCAGCAGAAGGGCACGTCGTCTTAGGTGTGCTTTCGAAAAACTATTCATCAGATGAAGCGGCCATCGAAGACATGACACGGTATCAAGCCGCAACCGATAATGCCCTTTCAGTGGGCTTAGGTGCGGGTGATCCAAATCAAAGTACCATGGTGACTCGTATCTCAGCTAAATTACAACCGCAACATGTCAATCAAGTCTTTACAGGTGCAGCTGCCTCAAGAGCCCTGTTGGGTCAATCAGAAACCGTGATCAACGCATTGGTTTCGCCGACAGGTAAAGTTGGCTACGTCAATATTGCAACTGGTCCGCTAAGCAGCCAACAACCCGTTGCTGAGATACCTGTCGAAACAGCAATTGCTTTATTGAAAGATATGGGGGCAAGCTCGGTCAAATATTTCCCAATGAAAGGATTGGCCCACAAAGAAGAATTTATTGCAGTCGCAAAAGCATGTGCCGCCCATGATTTCTATTTGGAACCAACTGGCGGTATCGATCTGGACAATTACGAAGAAATTTTGCAAATCGCTGTTGATGCAGGTGTCAAAAAAATTATCCCGCATATTTATAGTTCGATCATTGACGGGGAAACTGGCGATACCAGACCTGAAGATGTGCAAACACTCTTAGCAATGACCAAAAATGTCCTTAAAAAGAATGGATCAATGGAGGGGTAGCGATGCGGATCGGGGCTTACGGTGAAGTGATGATGCGTTTGACGCCACCGGAATATCGAACATTAGAGCAAACCCACTCATTGCGGATGGATTTCACAGGCACTGGGGTCAACTTATTAGGCAATCTGGCCCATTTTGGGTTGGACACGAAACTGTTGACCCAAGTACCTGACAATCGCTTAGGCGATACAGCAAAGGCCAACTTGCAAACCTATGGGATCCAGACTTCATTTGTCGGCAAACGGCACAACCACATCGGCAGCTATTTTGCAGAGGTAGGTTATGGTGCACGTCCAACATATGTCACCTATCAAAACCGCCACAATAGTTCTTTTGGCGTATCAGGACCAGATACTTATGCACTGCATGATTTTTTGGCGCAAGTCGATCTGGTACACATTTGCGGTATCTCGTTAAGTTTGACGGAGGCAACTTGGCAAACAGCATTGGCTTTAGCACAAGCGGCAAAAGCGCAACAAGTAGCAGTTTGCTTTGATTTTAATTTCCGCCCCAGCTTAAATGATGCGGCCGATCGGGCGAAGTTGAAAGAACGCTATAAAACGATTTTGCCTTATAGCGATATCGTCTTTGGGTCAACACGTGATTTAGCTGAATTGCTGGATTACCGCAAAGTGTTCCCTGACGAAACAGATGATCAATTGATTCAATCTTTCATGGACGTCTACGATATCAAGTGGTTTTGTGGAACGAAACGTTTGGCAGTGGCTGATCAACAATTTATCACTGGCAAAATCATCACCAAAGAAGCGGCTTACGAAACAGATGCCCAATTGCTGCAAGTCCTTGACAGGATCGGCGCCGGTGATGCCTATGCAGCAGGGATTCTTTATGGATATGCCAATCATTGGTCCATCGAAAAAACCGCAACGTTTGCAATCAACAATGCAGTCTTGGCGCATACTATGTTAGGGGATGTCTGTTTGACCACTGTTGAACAGGTAGAACAAGTCATGCATGCACCGGGTACAGATTTGATTCGATAGAAAAATACCGCAAAGTAGACTGTTTGAAACAGTTGGCTTTGCGGTATTTTTAATTTGATAGCAAAATTTAAGAGCACCTATTTGACAAAAATCAAGCTTCAGGCGTTTCATTGATCAATCCGTGCAAGAAAAGATCGATCGCAGGAGCCATTTGATCATGGGTTTGTTGATTGACATCCAAATGGGCTGCCAACAAGATAAACAATTGACTGGTTGCAAATTCAGCACTAACGCCACCGCGGATCTTGGTGTCGCTGGATTCAAAAAGAGTCACGATCGGTTTTTGATAATTTTCTTTCCAAAGAAGATACAATTTGAATGAGGTATCCTTAGAAACCGAATGTTGAATATCATTCATCATCATATAAAAATTGACAGGATGCCGTCTTTTCAAAAAAGCAAACATCTCATAGATTTTCTCAGCCAATGTCAACGCAGGATCTTCTGCGATACGCCAAAGATTGACGGATACTTCTTGTGATAGTGTGACCATGACCTCAAAGTAAATCGCTTCTTTTCCTTTAAAATGATAATAGATATTTGGTTGTTTGATTCCTAAGGCATCTGCGATTTGTCTTGTAGACGTACCATGATACCCTTGTTGCATAAAAAATGATTCGGCGACTTGTAAAATTTGCTCGTACATCAATTGACCTCCAGATCGGTTTGTCGCAGCATTTTTTTTGCTGTAAACAATAATTGCAATTTGCGCTGTTTGGGCACAACTTGTTTGTGGTGTATCACTTGATAATGCTGTTTTCGAATCACGTGAAGAATCTCCTTATAAATCAAGGCTGCAGCCATCAAGGATTCTCGACAATCTTGATCGATCAAAGGCATCATCTCAAAGGATGCTTCGTATAATGACTCAGCGATCCTTGCTTCATATTCCCACAAATCAATGAAAGAATCAAGTTGATTTCCCAAGGACAAATCGTCTTGTGTCAGATTGAATGCAAGCATGGTTTCTTTTGGCAAATAGACTCTGTTCATGCGAAGATCCTCACCGATATCTCGCAAGATATTGGTTCGCTGCATCGCTTCGCCTAATTTCTTGGCGGGTTCTTGGATCTCTTTGGCATGGCTGGACAAAATGGGCAGCAGCATCAGTCCGACACTGCCAGCAACATAATAACTATATGTCGCCAAATCCGCTTCTGTCACTGGTTGTTCAAAGGATAAATCTTGCGCTTGTCCCGTCAACAGGTCAAAGAAAGGCTGATAATCCAAATCAAACTGAATGAATGTCAGTGCTAGAGCCCGCCAAATCCTATGATCAGGATCTGAATCATAAGAATAAAGCGCCAAGCGCGCTTGGTCAGATGGTGCCTGTTTCAACACGTCAAGCTGCTGCGCCATTTGTGCCAATAATTCTGGATCTTGGTATTCATCTACAGCATCATCCGCGCGACGACAAAAGGCATAAACCGCATAAACAGCGCGGGCTTTGTCTTTTGGTAATTGCGAAAAAGCGGTATGGAAGTTTTTCGAATGTTTTTTAATAATCGCTTCGCAATAGGCAAAGTCTTGCTGATAGGCATCAAAATCGATTTGTTTAGCGGTCATCTCTCAAAAGCTCCTCTACTGCAAGTTTGGCGCTTTGCATCACAATTGGAACACCTGCCCCAGGATGGGTACTGCTGCCGCAGAAGTATAGACCTTCAGCATAGTCGAATTTATTATGGGGGCGATAATAATTGCTTTGTGCCAAAGTTGGTTTCAGTCCGAAAGTGGCGCCATTATAGGCATTGAAGCGCCCTTTAAACGTTTCTGGTGTATAGATTTTCTCAAATACGATATGTGCGTCGATATCATGATAAGGTGTTTTTTCTTTGATCAAGTCAATCACTTGCTGGCGGTAGTCTTGAATTACTGAATCAGACCAATCGTTGAATTTTGATAATTCAGGAACTGGAACCAAGACATACAAGCCTTCTTGGCCAGCCGGTGCCAATGACGGATCCAGCAAACTTGGTCGATACAGATAGAAGGAGGGGTCTTGTGGTAATTGACCGTCTTCAAAAAGATCATCGACATTTTTTTTGAAATCATCAGCAAAATAAATATTATGGAGTGCTGTTTGATCATAAGTTTTGTCCAAACCAAGATAGAGCAAGAAGCAAGAGCAGGAATAGTCCATCGCGTCAATCTTCTTGTCTGTATATTTGCCGCGTTTGTTCTCATCAGGGATCAAAGCAGACATTGCATAAGGAAAATCAGCGCCGCAGATCACAGCATCCGCAGCAATCAGGTTGCCTGCAAAACGGATGCCTTTGGTTTGTTTGTTTTCAATGACGATTTCTTCGACAGGGCTATCGTAATGGATGGTCCCACCTAACTCTTCAAATAGTTGGGCTAGACCTTTGGCCAATGTGTACATTCCACCTTTGATAAAGTAGACACCGTACATCAATTCGATCATCGGAATAATTGTATATAAAGAAGGACCCTGATAAGGCGAGACCCCTATATATAAAGTTTGAAACGCCAACGACTTGCGCAACCGATCATCTTTGACAAATTTAGAGATGGAGGAGTAGGCATCGCTGAAGGTCTTGAGCTTCAGACCTGCCCATAAGGATTTGGGATTGTAAAAGTCCCGCCATGTCCGAAAGGATTTGGTGATAAACATTTCTTTCGCAATGACATACCGTTTGTAAATATCGGCCAAGAAGGCGAAATACCCTTGTGCATCTTCTTCTGAAATGGCTTCGAGTGATTTTGTCAATTCAACCAAATCGTTAGAGAACGACAGGGATTCTTGTTCAGAAAAATGCAGATCCAACATCGGATCAACTTTTTCCATTGGGATATAATCATCAGGATCAACACCAGCAAAGGTAAAGACTTCGCGATAAATCTCTGGCATCATCACAATCGTGGGACCCACATCAAAGGTAAATCCTTGTCCTTTGATTTGATTCATTTTTCCTCCAGGCTGACTTTCTTTTTCATATAAAGTGACTTGATAACCTAACTTTTGCAAACGAACAGCGGCAGATAAACTAGCAACACCTGCACCGACAACAATAATCTTTTTCATTCAAACTCCTTTTAGTGATCGTTAGAATCAACTGCTTTTTTTTGATGGTCTTGTTCAGTTAGTACCCCATCTTCCATGACCAATACGCGATCGCAATAATCGATCAAACGTGTGTCATGGGTAACCATGATGGTTGCTTTGTCTTTTTCTTTGGTTTCTCGTGCCAATATCTCGACGACTTCAATGGCTTTCTTAGAATCTAAACTTGCGGTAGGTTCATCGGCCAAAATGATCGTAGGATCATGATAAAGGGCGCGGGCAATGGCGACTCGTTGCCGTTCCCCACCAGATAAATCTTCTGGATATTTATTGACTAAGTCAGCAATCCCTAATTGTTTAAATAACGCTTCACCACTTTGCGTTTGGGTGTTTTTACTGACTTTATCGACTAATTGTAATTGTTTTTTGACCGTAAGGAAAGGCACAAGGTTCGAAGCTTGTAAAATAAAGCCAATTTCTTTAAAACGAGTGGCAGCCCGCTGTTTTTCTTTTTGTTCACTGAAGGACTCTCCGTTGATCAAAACGTGTCCTTTTGAAGGTGATTGCAGACCACCGGCGATCGTCAAGAAGGTACTTTTACCTGATCCTGAAGGACCGATGATGGCCACAAATTCGCCTTTTTCAACGGAAAAATTGGTTTCTTTCAACGCTTCGATGGTGGTATCGCCATCTTTGAATGATTTTTCTACTTGTTTAAACTCGATTGCACGCATATTATTTTCCTCCTATCCAATGGCTTTCAACGGATCGATTTTGACGATGGTGCGTACTGAGAAGAAGGCACCGATTATGGCGATCACGATCATCAGTAGACTCAACACGACATAAAATAGCCAATTGATTTGGAAAGGGACGCTTGCCGGAAGAATCAGCGCGGTGCCAAAGGTGACCGCAACGCCTAGCAGCACACCGCAAGCAGCCAATAAGAAAGTCTGTGCAATCACTGAATAGGAAATATAGCGGCTGGAGATTCCTTGGGCTTTCATTACCCCAAAAATATCAGCCTTTTGCATGGTTAATACGTAAATGAAAATCCCAATCACAATTGCAGCGATCACAATCAAAAAGCCGATCATAAAGCCAAAGGTCAATACTTGGGCACTGTATCCTGGCAATTCATTGATAAAGTCGCTGATTGGTGTGGTCACCAAATCATCTGGAAGATCATGGACATCTCCACGAATCACAATGGCGTTGATTCTGGCTTGGTCACTGTCATCTTGGGTCTCGAAACGGATTTCTTGATAAGCCCCAATAGACGTATAGAAGACAGGGGCCACGTTAAAGCGAGCATCATCGGTAAAGCCGACAATCGTCAATTCTTTGTCGCTACCGGCCAATTGCACCGTGTCACCGATGGCAAGTCCATATTCATCTGCGACACTGCTATCAGCTACCGCTTCATCGTCCGATGAAAAAAGGTCGCCTTCAGTGATATCTGGTGTCAAAAACTGATCGGGATCAATGCCAAAGAAACTGACATTGATCTTTTCTTGACTGTCTTCTTTGGTCACGACACCAGCAGTTTGCGCCAGCAGCGCTTTTTCGTCAGCGTCGATTTCGTCAAACGTACTTCTAGGAATCATTGACATATTGAGATTGTCATTGGCCTCTTCTGTTAAAACGATTTGCGACGCATCCCATTTGTCGACAGCTGTCCGATTATCTTGGGCTAAACCATAAGCCAACCCCGTTAAGAAAAAGACCAGATAAGCAATTAAAAACATGACCCCTGCGACAAGGGCATAACGTAATTTTGAATGGCGTATTTCATTGATTGCCAAAAACATAAACATTCCTCCTATGATTTTATCAAGTGATAAAATCACTGTATCATGTCGGTTCATCAATGAGAAATAAATTGCTTGATTCCTTCGATAAATAGTCAATCATTATTGTGTTGATTCGTTAAATAAAAATTGTTTTTTTGCTGTGAAACTGAGATAATAAACTGAAAAAAGGAGGGGTTTAAGTGAAAAAGTCATTGTTGGTTCTCTCACTGTTGTTTGTTTTCTTTGTCGCTCCGATCACGGGTCAAGCGGCGTCAAATCCGACTGTCACGTACCAAAGTTCCTTGCAAAAATCGGGTTGGCAAAGTTGGCAATCAAATGGCAAGACTTCGGGGACTACGGGTCAAAATAAGCGTTTAGAAGCGATCAAGCTAAAAATCAGCAATACAAAGGTTAATGGCAATATTGAATATAAAGCTTATAGCCAAAAACAAGGTTGGGACAAAACCTACCGCTCTAACGGTACAGTTGCGGGGACGACTGGCAAAAATCTGCGGATGGAAGCAATCCAAATTCGTTTAACGGGGGATCTAGCCAAAAAATATGATGTATATTATCGTGTCAATATTCCGCAATATGGCTGGTTAGGTTGGGCCAAGAATGGCGCACAAGCTGGCAGCTCTGGGTTGAGTTTTCAGGTTGAAGCCATACAAGTGAAATTGGTCAAAAAAGGCAGCAAAGCACCGGGCAGTGTCACCAATCCTTTTCACAATGGCACCAAGAAATATGTCGATTCTAAAGGAAATGGAACGATTAAAGGTTCTTCTGCCAAAATTTTCCATTTGCCCGGCAGTCAATATTATAAACAAACCACCAAACCAATAAAATATTTCAAAACTGAGGTGGAAGCGGTGAAAGCCGGTTTTCGACCAGCAAAATAAATCAACCAGTCTGCGGACTGGTTTTTTTGATTTGCTGATATATACTGTTGAAAGATTCTTCAAAGGCTTGGAGATCGTTGATTTTCTGAGTGATTTCCGCTAAGCCTTGGCTGTTTTTTTGGTAAGGCAGCCAAAGCTGGAAACGACGATTTGTGACATATTTATTGGCAATATATTGATAAGCTTCTTGCCTCAATTGATCTGGATGATTGATGCCTTTGACATGGAGGGCATAGCTCAAGGTGCGGGTCAAAATCCGTTGGAAATCCAAATCTCGGTCAGCCTCAGCAATAATTTTACCGTATATGGATCGCGGTTCAGTGGCTAATGAGGCACGATGATCTTCCACTGCCTCCCCAATCAACTGAATGCGCGGACCAGAGAAAAACTGAGGCAAATGAGGATCTGCCATAACAATGGCTTTCGACGTCGCTTCATGATTTTTGCGCCCGTCACGCATGCCAGTATCATGATAGGCCGCAACTGTATAGACGATATCGAAATTCACATGTAAGTCTGTCGCAATCTCAAAACTGTTTTGGATTACTTGGTATACATGTTCTGGAGAATGACTTGGATCAAATGGCAGATAGAGCGGAATGATCTTCTCTTCAATATAAGCTTTCAATGCCGGATTGATCACAGTACTGCTCCTTCTACGTGGGTCATGCCTAAGGGGTTGCGGCAAGCGCCAAAGCTGGAATACTTGGCAGTTAATTGTGCTTTCAACCATGGCAAATAACTGATAGTTTTGGTCGGATCGCCAGCAGCTGCCGTTGTGATACGCAGCCATGCTGGATCGTCGGTATTGAGATCTTTCGAATGCGTGAGCACCTGCCAACACTGAATGATTTCTTGTGGACAAAGGTTGCCAGCCATAGAAGACAAGCCGTTGAAGCCCAGTTGGACTTTTTGGATCAACTCTTGCTCCCCACCAGCATAAAAACGAAAGTCAGCAGAGAGGGTGGATGTGATTGCGGCAATTCGCTGCACATCGCCGGCTTCCTTCAGGCCAATAACACGCGGATCTTTGGCGAGGGTATACAAGCTTTCCACACTCAAATCAAAACCGGTACGCCGCGGATTATTATAGAGGATCACAGGCTTGTTCGCTGCTTGGATCAGACCCTTTGCATAAGCAATGGCTTCGGTTTGCGTAGGACAAAGATAGGGAGGGAATCCAAGTACGATACCGCTGATACTTGATCTCGCTATATGGGCAGCTAATCGTTGGGCTTCTTGGTAGCGAATGGCTGCAACGCCAAAAAGCAATTCAACCTCTTCCGAGAATCTAGATTCAGCAGCAAGTGCATCGATCAAGCTGATTTTCTCTGTGACCGTCAAGCTGTGTTGTTCACCTGTCGAACCGCAGATCAAAAATGAGCGAATCCCTTCTTCTTGTAAACGAAGGATATGATCGATGGTCGCTTGCTGATCCAGTTGTTCGTGGGCATCAAAAGCAGTCGGTACAGCAACGTGTAGTGTATGTGTCAGTGGGTTCATGCGCATCACCTTTCAGTAGTCAAAATTGTTTTCTTTTTGCCAGTGTATCAAATGTTGGTGTTTCCGAAAAGAAAATAAAAAAATATGGTTGCGGTTTCAAATTGAACGTGTTATTATGCAGTTAATAAACAGGCATGTGACTGGTAATGCAGGCAGGACCTATGAAAGCAAAAGGAACCTTTGGGTTTTTTGATTGTTTTTTTAGGTGCTGCCTGTTTTTTTCTTTGTTTGGCCGACAAAGAAAAAATCAATCAAAAGGAGAATGAAGGATGAATACAAAGGAAACGGCAAAATCCGTCGTGGCGTTGGTTGGCGGAAAAGAAAATATTGCACATTTGGAACACTGCTCGACACGGTTACGCTTTACATTGAAAGACGATGCACTAGTGCAAAAGGACCAATTGGAAAAAGTCGATGGTGTGATTGGTGTACGTCAAAACGTACAATGCCAAGTGATCATCGGGAATGATGTAGTTGAAGTATATGATGAAGTCATGCACGTCTTAGGTCATCAGCTAGATAATAGTGGTGCAACCACAGGCAAAAAACAATCTTGGGGCGCTGTTTTACTGGACTTCATCATTTCTATCTTCCAGCCATTGATTCCAGCAGTGGCAGGTGGCGGTGTCTTAAAATCAATGCTCTTATTGGCCTCTTTGATTGGTATATTGGATAATCAAAGTCAAACCTATCAAGTGCTGAACTTGATTGGCGGCGCGCCATTATACTTTCTGCCGATTTTGGTGGCAATGACGACTGCCAATAAATTGAAGGTCAATCAATTAGTTGCAGTTTCTGCTGTAGGTGCGTTGATTTTGCCAGATATGACAGCAATGCTGACTGAAGGCGCAACATTCATGGGCTTTGGTCTGCAAAGTATCGCCTATGCATCGCAAGTGTTTCCAGCAATCTTAACTGTCTTGTTTTATGCACAAATCGAAAAATGGTTTACCAAATTTTCACCAAAACCGATTCGGATTTTCTTTGTGCCAATGATGAGTTTGCTGATCACAGTTCCGATTGCGTTGTTGATCTTAGGACCTTTGGGCTTTCAGGTAGGCACTGTCTTTTCAGCAATGATTATTTGGTTGTATGAACAATTGGGATGGGTCGCTACTGGATTGTTGGCTGCCGTCTTGCCTTTGATGGTGGTGACAGGCATGCATAAAGCGATGATTCCTTATGCTGTATCTTCAATGAGCGAGCTTGGCGCAGAATTATTGTACTTGCCGGCATCATTGGCACATAATATTGCTGAATCTGGGGCGTGTTTTGCAGTAGCCATTCGTACGAAAGACCAACGATTACGCTCAACAGCGATTTCAGCAGGTATCTCCGCTCTTTTTGGTATTACTGAACCAGCGTTATATGGGGTTACGATTTTACACAAACGGGTGTTATACGGTGTCATGGCCGCAAGTTTGATCGGCGGAACAACAGCCGGGATTTTTGCCATCAAAGGTTTTGCATTGGTGGGACCAGGTCTTGCCAGTATCACGATGTTCGTTGATGAAGCAAATCCGATGAATTTAATCTGGGCTTTCGTTACACTAGGGATATCCTTTGTCGCTTCGTTTGTTTTCGTCTTGTTCTTGTTCAAAGACAAAGTTGCTGAACATGACGTGATTATCGATACAAAATCAGAAGTATTATCAAAACCGATCTCTGGTCAAGTCGTTTCTTTAGCTGAAGTCAATGATGATGTTTTTTCAAGTGGAATGATCGGTGAAGGCTTCGGCATTATTCCAGATAGCGGCGTGTTGGTCGCACCTGAGGACGGTGAAGTGACCATGTTATTTGAAACCAATCATGCCCTTGGCTTAAAAACACAAAATGGTGCTGAACTATTGTTCCATATAGGTTTAGACACGGTGCAATTGGCCGGCAAGCACTTTACTCCGGATGTTCAAGCGGGTGATGTTGTGAAAAAAGGTCAAGCGTTGATCCATTTTGATCTTCAAGCAATCAAAGACTTAGGATACGATCCAACAGTGATCTGTGTGGTCACAAATAAAGAAAACTTTGTGATCAAACCAATCGAACCAACCGCAGGTAAGTTGCAAGATGATGTGTTGTCGATCGCACCTGTCCTGTAATCAAATAGCTGCACGATAAATAACGATAAACAAAGGAGAACTACAATCATGACGAACAGTGTATTCCCAGAAAATTTCTTATGGGGCGGGGCTATAGCCGCTAATCAAGTAGAAGGAGGCTGGAACTTGGATGGTAAAGGTTTATCAGTAGCCGATATCGCTACCTTTAAACCAAATGTGGATGTCAAAAACTTCGCTGCGCATATGGATGTGTCGGTCGCAGCTGTCCAAGAAGCAATTGCTGATGAAACAGACACCATTTATCCAAAACGACGAGGGATCGATTTTTATCATCGCTATAAAGAAGATTTGGCACTTTTTGCCGAGATGGGTTTTAAAGTCTTGCGCTTATCGATCGCGTGGACGCGCTTATTCCCAACTGGTGAAGAATCAGAACCGAATGAAGCTGGCGTTGCCTTTTATCGAGACGTCTTTAAAGAAATGAAGCGACTAGGTATTCAACCAATCGTGACATTGTCTCATTACGAGATGCCTTTAGCACTGAGTCTAAAACATAATGGCTGGGTCGATCGTTCAGTGATCGATGACTTTGTTCGTTTCGCAACGATTTGTTTTGAAGAATATAAAGAATACGTGACCTACTGGTTAACATTCAATGAAATTGACAGTATTCATCGTCATCCATTTACCACAGCAGGAATCATCCCTGAACAAAGTGCGTCAGGGGAAGCAGAGCAAGACATCTATCAAGCACTGCATCATCAATTTGTAGCGAGTGCGTTGGTCACAAAAGCGGCTCATGAAATTAATCCTGACAATCAAGTTGGTTGTATGATGACCAAATTGATGACCTATCCATTGACCTGTGATCCTTTGGATGTAGAACTGACTTTGAAGAAAAATTTAGAAAACGACTTCTATGCAGATGTACAAGTCAAAGGTGCATATCCACGTTTGATTGAGCGTGATTTAGAAAAAAGAGGTATCCATATCGAAATGGCCAATGAGGATCGGGCGATTTTAAAGAAACACACTGTGGACTTTTTGTCGTTTAGTTATTATATGTCAATGGCAGAATCTGGTGATCCCAATGCGGAACGAACACCAGGCAATACCGTTCTAGGGGTCAAAAATCCCAACTTGCCTTCGACTGAATGGGGCTGGCAAATCGATCCCAAAGGATTGAAAATTTCTTTGATCGAATTGTATGATCGCTACCAAGTGCCTTTGATGATCGTTGAAAACGGTATGGGGGCTGTTGATGTGCTTGAAAATGGGCATATCCATGATCCTTATCGCATGGATTATTTCAAAGCGCATTTCCAACAAATGCAAGAAGCCATTGATGAAGGCGTTGATTTGATCGGGTACACCAGTTGGGCCCCGATTGATTTGGTCAGTGCAGGGACTTCTCAAGTATCTAAGCGATACGGCTTTATCTATGTTGATGCCGATGATGAAGGCAACGGCACCTATGACCGCATCAAAAAAGACTCATTTGAATGGTACAAAGAAGTCATTGCAACGAATGGTGCAAGTTTAGCAGAATAATCGTCGAGGAGTGTAGCGGCATGATCCAAATCAAAAAAGTACTAAATTCAAGTGTCGTGTTGGTGGATAACCAAGGACAAGAGATGATTGCGTTGGGCAAAGGTATCGGGTTTGGTAAGAAGAACGGTGACGTGATCACAGACACGGATATTGACCAAGTCTTCTTGCCAATCACTGAAAACAAGTCCAGTCAATTCGCAGCATTGGTGGATGAGATTCCATTGCACTACTTTGAAATGACCAAAGACATTGTTAATATTGCAGAAAGACAACTGCCCTATACGCTTAACCCAACGATTTATCTGACTCTATCCGATCATTTGCACTTCGCAGTAGAACGGCAGCAAAAAGGCATGAGTATGACCAATCGATTGTATTGGGAAATCAAAAATTACTATGCTGCAGAATTTGAAGTCGCGGAAAAAGCGATGGCACTCTTAGCCGAAAAATACCAGATGGTTCTGCCTGATGAGGAAGCATCGAATATCGCATTTCATTTGATCAACGCCCAAGCAGGAGAAGAGAATCAAGATGGACTAAAAAAAGCCAAGTTGATCAGTACGATCGTTAATTTGGTGCGTTACACCATTCAGCAAGATATGGACACAAATTCAATTCACTATAGTCGGTTCATTACCCATGTGCGGTTTTTTGTTGATCGTTTCTTTATGGATGATTTGACACAAGAAACGGATGAAGGATTATATCGGCAGATGTGGGCTTTGTATCCCAATGCAATGGATATTGCTACCAAAGTCAAAGCGTATTTAGACCAAGAATTTGACACAAAGATTCCTGAGAATGAAATCGTCTTTCTAGGTGTTCACATCAATCGATTGATGAACCACTCAGCTATCGGAAAATAAACAAAAGACCAGTATCTGCAGATGCTGGTCTTTTGTTTATGTAGAAAAAGAGATGAGAAACCTCACTTGATGCAAGTTTCACTCTTTGGCAAAGGGATATTCTTTTCGATCCGGTATAACACCACGCACACCGCCTCGCGGATGTTCCACATCTCCGTCGTAGCGAGGAATCAAATGATAATGGAAGATCGTTTGTCCCGCGGATTCGCCGCAGTTGAAGCCAATGTTATAGCCAGTGGGTTGGTGAAGAGTATCCAGCAATAATTTTGCTTCCTCAAGGAGTTTGCTGAGGGCGATTTTTTCTTTCGAAGTCAGCGCAAAGTAATCTGTGCGATGCGCTTTAGGAATCAGTAGTATATGACCTTTGGATACAGGATAACGGTCTTCGATTACGAAGAATAGCTCTGATTCGATCAAAGTGGTTTGATTGATGCAGAAGGGACAGGACATCTGTCACACACCTTTCTGAATATATCTGATGACGAACGAATATTTGCTTCTTTCAAGTATAACAGCCTCATTCCTTAGGGACAATCTATTCTATACATCAATCGCTATCGCCTTTTTTGTCGGCATTTTTTTTGTGAAACAGCAACTATTTCTTTGATCGTTGAAAAAAATGAATGTTGCTTTTCTTTCCTTCTCGCTATACTAAACATGACGAAAAGTACCATCAATGATCAGACATCGTATGATCAATCGTTAACAGCGATAGAGAAGAACAATTTTTTTCATCCGTCATCCTTTTGGATCATCGGGGTGAAAGAGGACTGCGGTTCTACAGACCAACATCATCATTTGGATACAAATCTAATCAAGCAGTAGTGGTTGTTCTTTTGTGAAAGATAGATCAAAGGAAGTGAATTTTATCGGTGCTTGATCTATGTGAGGAACTGACGGGTACCCTGATAAGCAAGCGTACTGTAATTCGCAGTGTTCAGATAGTAGAACACATTTTAGTGAAATATCTTAAATATATATTTTTACAAATGGCATCCGAGTTTGTTTTACTATTTTTATTTATTTAGCAAAAAATATAGATTTGTATCGATTTGTTTGATAAGCTAATTGCAGCATATTTTTTAGGGAATCATATGTTGATGATAGGCACCACGCACCTCTTTTTGACTGTACAAAATGATGAGTAGGTGATGAATCTGAAAGAATCCATGAAAAAGAGAGGGAATCTTGACGAAGCAGGCTTTAGCCTTATTGAGGTCATAGGCGCGATCGTCATTTTGGGTATCTCTTTCCTCTTGATTGCCTCGTTGGTGATCCAAAACAACTATGCAATCAACTTCAATAAGCAGCAAGAAGAAGCGATTGCAGCGCGGGAAGATATTAAGGAATGGCTGCTCTATAAAGCCCAAATTCAAGACATAGCAAATTTAAATCCTTGGGTATTTACAGAACCGTCACATGCTGAATCAACGGCGATGCAACAACGTAGAAATCACTTGGTCGTTGATAATACAGGTATTCAATATGCACAAGGACAACCGTTATATGGAGAAACACCCATCGACATTGAAGATGATTTAAGAGGAACATTTATTCGGAAAGTCGAATATAAATTTGATGGTGATGAATTGCCAGAAAACTTAGCCTATTCAGAATATGCACCTTTCTATATTGGACACTATTTGTCTGAAAACGGTGAAGCTACAGACTATCTCGTGAAAATTTTGGTGGAACAAGACACCACCAGCGCTGATTTCGATCCACGAAGGCAAGGCGTACGGTTGATTATACAGATTTATGGCAAAGCCAGAGGGGATTTACTCACGGAGACGATTCTTAATTGGGTGATTGAATACTGATGTGCATTGAACACGTTTTTGCGGTGAGGAGGAGAAGGATGAAGACCTACATAGCCGATGAAAAAGGAATATCAACTGTAGAATTATTAGGGGCAGTCCTTATTTTTGGCATTGTCATCGCGATGTTTTCAAGTACCTTACATCTGATTGTACAAGCATCTACCTTACAAGGACGGATCGTGCGTTATCAACAAATGGCCAATGAGATCGTTGCACAAACAGAAGGCATTGCAAAAACTAATGGTATTTATGAACAAGCAGGATATTTGGGCAAATTTGATAGCTTGAATTTTCATGAAGAGCATATTTTGAAGGTGATACCGGAAGGAGCGTCGGGAGAAAACATGACTGATCAAGGAAGCAGTCGACTGATGCTGACAGATATCAATGATACGACAAATAGTCGGGGACGTTATTATGACACCAAGGATTCAAACATAAAATTGAAACTCATTCAACAAAAAAATGAAAATGAAGTTACTCGTACACAATATTACACAGCGAATTATCGAGATACATTTACGATTCAAACAAAAGTGCTTCTGATATTCTACACAGGTGATATCAATTTTTCCGATTACTATGACTATTCAACTGGTTGGTGGCAATTGGCGGATCTTTTGGCAGACTATCAAGAGCAGGCAATCTATCATCGAGAATTTTCGATTCAATACAGAGATGATGAAAAGGCAAGAGGAGGGGTTCCGGGAGATGGGCGATGGTAATCAAAAAGAGGCAGGTTATGCACTCGTATATGCACTTATAAGTATTATCATCGCCTCGTTAATCATTGCGCTAGTCTTTGTCATGGCGCGCAATGTGCATTCGCAAATCAAAATCATCGATACGCTGAGCAATATCCAAGACGTTCAAGAGTATTCGCTACAAAAAGCAACACAGCAAATAAAGAAGCAAATTGATGATGGTTTATCAAAGTTGACCTTGATTGATTTCGGAAATGATGAAAAAATCATCGAAGATTTGGTGGCATCTTGGGTACGATCATACGAACTCTCTGAGTCTGATATTGGATCGGCGCACCAATTTGATTATCATGTCAAGCTAAAGGAGATTCAGGCGACAAAAACATTGCCCTATTTGTTAAATACGAATGTTGGAGAACATGGTTGGGTTCAGTCGAATAGTTTCGAGTCTGATAAGACGAATATTGAGTTTACCTTTACATTAGAAACGAACGTCACCGCGAGGGGTGCAGATACGCGGAAAGGAACGGCTTCTGCTGCGTATGTCTATGAGATTCAATGGGATGAATATGATGTTGAGGATGTTGTCACGCATATGGATATTTGGCGTTACATTTTCTATGCGTATTATTTGCCCAATGATGCACAGCGGGTATCAGCTGATGATTGGATCCGTAAGATGTATCAAGTATATGACTATCAACAAGTCCGCTCGACTTTTGACTATGCCAATTACGATGAAACGCAACCAGCTACCTTTGGCTACACAGGAAGTGTCTTGCAAGATTTCAGAGATGGCTATTTCTTGGACTTCTACAGCCGACCGATTGTCAACGACTTACAATTCGAAGGATCTTTTATTTTTAATCATGGTATCCAACTTGATGGTAGGCAAATGGGCAATTTGTTTGTTCGAAATATGTTGTCTATCCGAAATGATGGAAGTGCACCGCCAACGAATGGCTTGCACTTGATCAAGGATATAGATGTGCAAGCAAGTGTGGGGATGTACGTCGATCTTGGCAGCCAAAGAGGCAGTCGCCTCGTTGTATCTCAGGAGTCATCCAGCTTAATGGCAGGGAACTTGTGGTTGAACAATAGCAATAGTCAAGAGAATGCGCAGTCGCAAGAAGGCATGTTGTTTGGCGCAGGATATCTTACTGTGCAACCGAATACGAGTGGAAACAATTTCCAATTTAATCATTATATCACTGACGTGACGAAATCAAATCCTCGTGATAGTGCTTGGGATCAATTCACCAGCGGTTCATTTGTGATGACAAGCAGTAATTTTTATGCGGGGCCAATTACTGAAGGAACGATTGTACATACTTCATCAGATACAGTACGTCAGATTGATATTCAAGGGAATTTTATGTTGTCAAATGCAAGTATCTCTAGCAATACTGGTATCCGTGATTTTTCTTATTTTACACAAAACAATGGTATCACCGTTCCTCATGCACCTTCCACACTTATCTTAGAAGGGCGCAATACCTTGATGCAAGTAGCCGGAATGACCTTTATCGATGCACCAAAAACGGTCCGTCGACCGTCACTAGCAGAAGCCGGATCAACAGAACATTTTGATGCTTATTTCTATGACGAAAAAAGTTGGAATCAGATTGTGCTCAAAGATGGCGCACAATTGGTTTTGGATTATACAGGTGTGGAACCCTTTGTTTTAGAAGTGGATCGAACAGCCAGTTTTTCAATGAAATTATTGCCAGGATTGGCTCTCTTCGATCCAACATTTTTGAGTAATGGGCAAATGAATCATGTGTTACAAGGACGTGTGATTCTTGAACCCTTTCATGCTGCTGATCAAGCGAGTTTACAAAGTCAGCTAGATCTTTTGGGTATCAGCTATTCTCTTTGTGCACATGCCAGTGAAGCGGTTGAGGGACAAATATCGATTGTCGAGAAAAGCGGCGGTGCAAGTATCGGCAGCAATCAAATTATTTCTCGGACTTTTGATTATGTTCGTACAATCAACTATTGAAAGGAGGTTGCCTAATGGCGGAATCAAGTGAAAGAGCGGCCCGCAAAAAGCCGAAAAGACCTTCAAGAACTTCAGAAACCAGCAAAAGATCCACATCGAGCAATTTATTTGATTTAGTGATCAGTTCGGAGATCTTATCATTGATTCCGCGTTCTTTTGCAAAGCAGCACAGTGTCTATCCATTAGAGAAGAAAGGCAATCGCTTGACCGTTGCAATGGCAAATCCAGGGGACTATGCGGCAATCAATGAAATGCGTCTCATCACAGGACTGTTGATTCGTCCGCAAAAAGCCCACAACGCGGATATCCAGCAATTGATCGTTCGCGATTATCCTTCTGAAATCAGTTTAGATGGATTGAACGATTCTATCATTGACTCCATTGATCATGAAGCAGACTCAAAACTGGATGATTCGCCGATTGTTAAACTGGTCAATACATTATTACAAGATGCTGTTGATCGAGGGGCAAGCGATATTCATTTTGACCCTCAAGAAAAAGGCTTAATCGTTCGATTACGGGTGGATGGTGAATTGCGTACCCACGAGAATCTGCCTAAAAACATCCAAACAGGTGTCGTTTCACGATTGAAGATCATTTCATCATTGGATATCACAGAAAGTCGCGTACCCCAAGATGGGCGAGCAATGATTCGCAACAGTGGAAGTATCGTCGACTTAAGGGTTTCGGTTTTGCCAGTCATTCATGGCGAAAAAGTAGTTATCCGGGTATTGGATCGTTCCAGCGGCATTCGTCGCTTAGATGAATTTCGGTTTGAACCGACTGTACTCAACACGTTTAAATCAATATTGCATAAACCCCATGGCATTATCTTAGTCACAGGGCCTACAGGGTCTGGGAAATCTTCTTCGTTATACGCTGCACTTCAGGAGTTGAATACACCTGAGATCAATATTATAACTGTTGAAGATCCAGTAGAATTCCAATTACAAGGCATCAATCAAGTGGCGGTCAATAGCAATGTCGGCTTGACCTTTTCGGCAGGCTTGCGTTCTATTCTAAGACAGGATCCAAATGTGGTCATGGTGGGTGAGATTCGAGATGGTGAAACTGCTGAAATTGCGATTCGCGCATCAATGACCGGGCACTTGGTCTTATCAACATTGCATACAAACGATTCTGTCAGTACGATCAATCGTCTGGTTGACATGGGGGTTGAACCCTTTCTTGTTGCAAATGCACTAGAGGGCATCTTGGCCCAAAGGCTTGTTCGAACACTCTGTTCTTCTTGCAAGAAACTGGCGCGGGCAAGCGATCGAGATAAACAGTTGTTCGAACAGTATGGCATCAAAGTGACAAAACTGGCGCAACCAGTGGGGTGTCCAAAATGTGCTAATACAGGTTTCAAAGGAAGGATGGCCGTTCAAGAACTGCTCACGATCGATAGTGGTTTGCGGCGAATGATCACGAATAAAGCGACCAATGATCAATTGATGGACTATGTGCAAGAACGAAAGATGCGCTTTTTATTGGATGATGGACTAGACAAAGTACAGCAAGGATATTCAACTATCGAAGAAGTATTGAAAGTTGTGAGCGAAGAAGACTAAAGGTGTCTTTTTTTGAAGGAACATTCTTATACGTAATCAAGAGATAAGACGCATCTCCACAGGCACATTGAGATGCGCTCATAGAAAGGGGCAGTGATGATGGAACGTACGAAAATAGCAGCAAAAGAACGTAATGCAAACCCAAGGATGCCAAAAGAAAATCGCACCCGTATCCGTGAGAATCGAGCGGTCAGAGAAAAAAATCGCACCCGTAACCGATCGTCAGAGTCAGATTATCGTGTGTCGACACGGGAGAGCATTGAGAAAGTCGAACGTCAGGTGCAGGGACAACCAGATGGAAACTATAGCGAAACAACAACTGCAGATCCATCAGTTATTTCCTCTTTCTCAAATATGGCCCCTGCAGAACGAATCGATCATTGGCTGAAAATCGCTGTCGATCAGAAGGCTTCTGATATCCATTTAGTAGAAGGTGTCCCGCCAATCTTTCGACGACATGGTGATTTGCTCCCGATTGAAGGTGTGCCGACAATTGATACGAAAGATATCGAAGCCATCGCAGAAGTATTATGTAATGAGCGGCAATGGCAAGAATTTACCGAAAAAGGCGAAACAGATTTAGCCTATGAGTTGGGCGCTATCTGTCGGTTTCGGGTCAATATTTTTCGCCAAAAAGATACGGTGTCCATCGCGTTGCGTCAGATTCCGATCGAGATACCAAAACTGAGTAAATTAGGTATGCCGTCAGTCTTACGCACGCTGATCCATAAGAGCCAAGGATTGTTCTTAGTGACTGGACCGACAGGATCTGGTAAATCCACAACCCTCGCAGCCATGTTGGATTATTTGAACGATACCAAAAAGACGCACATTCTGACATTGGAAGATCCAATCGAGTATATCCACAATCACAAAAAAAGCATCGTTGCCCAAAGAGAAGTCGGCAGTGATACGTTATCATTCGGCAATGGCTTGCGGGCAGCGTTGCGACAAGATCCTGACGTGATTCTAGTCGGGGAGCTGCGGGATTTTGAAACGATTTCCATTGCACTGACTGCTGCTGAAACAGGGCATTTGGTTTTGGGTACACTGCACACGTCAAGTGCACCAGCAACAATCGAACGGATCGTCGATGTCTTTCCAGCAGATCAGCAAACGCAGATAAGAACACAGTTGGCAGGGGCTTTGATCGGCATTTTATCGCAGCGTTTATTGCCAACGTTAGACGGTAACGGGCGGGTGGCAGCCACTGAAATGATGCTCAACACACGAGGAATCGCCAGCTTGATCCGTCAAGCGAAAACTCATCAGATACACAATATGCTGCAAATGGGAAAAAACGAAGGCATGCATACAATGCGCGCCTCTTTGGAGGATTTGGTTGCAATGGAAAGAGTGGAAGCCGATGTTGCGGATAATTTACTGGAAGAAGGGAGCGAATAGTCGATGGCATTATTTGCCTATCAAGGCACCAATGTTAGAGGCGAATCGTTTTCTGGCAGCTTACGTGCCAATTCAACAGTGGAAGCCCGTCAAAAATTACGTAAGAAACATATAAAAGTCAGCAACTTGATTGAACAGCCGGAAACATTGGCAAACAAAGAAATCCAACTATTTACCAAAGTGTCTCTCAAGTTGCTGGTTGGCTATTTACGCCAATTTTCCACGTTGATTTCTTCTGGCATCACAGTCGTTGATGCGTCAAGAATGTTGGAAGAGCAACAAAAAAATCCCAACTTCAAGAAAATACTTGGTGAGATCAGAGATGAGATCGATAGCGGACGCCCTATTTCAGAGGCCTACAAAGAGTATCCAAATGCCTTCCCGACACTGTTGACCAGTGTGATAGCAGTGTCTGAAATGTCTGGATCACTAGAAAGCAATTTGAAAGATATGGCTGATTATTATGAAAAGAGTTCGGAGAGCCGCAGCGGCATCATCACAGCCATGGTCTATCCGATTATCTTGGTTATCTTGACCTTTATCGTAGGGATCATCTTATTGGTGATGATCGTGCCCATGTTCGTCGAAGTATTTGAAGGATTTGATGCCGAATTGCCGGCGATTACGGTAGCAACAATGGCTGTCAGTGACTTTCTTCAAACGAGAGGTTGGATCCTATTGATCTTTATCGTGGGCGGTGGATTGTTCTTTTGGCTCGCTAGGCGGAATGAAAAATTTAATTTCGCATTCGAGAGCTTTCTTTTGCGCATCCCCTTAGTAGGGGACATGATCACGAAAAACAGTTTTTCATTGTTTATGACAACGATGTCGACTCTGTTAAGCAGTTCAGTCGGCATGGTGACCGCGCTGAATATGAGTCGGGACGTCGTGGCTAATCAGTACATCAAACGCATTATTGATAACTGTGCCTTTCAAATTGAAGAAGGCGGAAAAATGAGTGATGTGTTTCGTGGCAACACTATGGTGCCCATGCTGGTGACGCAGATGGTTGAGATCGGTGAGCATACCGGCTCGCTAGAGGATATGTTAAAACGCTTAAGTATCATCTTCCAAAAAGAAGTGGATGAGACAAGCAAGCGGCTTAAAACGATCATCGAACCGATTGTCATCTTGGTGATATGTATGATCGTAGGATTGATCGTGGCCGCGATCATGATCCCTATGTTCGATCTCTTTAGTGCAATCCAAGGGTAATCTTATTTGGGTATTAACAAGTCATCTAGACGACTTGTTTAATATATATATATGAAAAAATAGGAGGAGTAAATAGAATATGATTGATGCAATTTTAGTTGAAGAAACAACAGAAAACCGGTTCAATAAATTAATGAAGGACGAACGAGGCCTATCTTTGGTCGAGTTGCTGGCAGTAGTCGTTATCTTAGCAATCATCGCTGGTATCGGGGTTATCGCTATCGGTAACGTGATCCAAAATACTCGTGAAGATGCAGCTGTCGCTGATGTACAGCAAGCTTACTCAGCAGCCGTTCTATATTTGTCAACAAACCGTAGTTTGAATGATGGAAAAGATGATGAACCGAAAAGAATATTTACATTGGAAGAAGTCATGGAGGACAACTTGCTTAACAGTACTTCATGGACAGGCACAGACACGGTTGAATTTTATATTGGAACAAATGGTGATTTAACAATGTATGTACCAGATGGCGTGTTAATGGCGGGCCAAATCCCGAATGATGAAGTTGGGGCGGAAGGGGCAGGTCAATCCCAAAACGAAATTAATGCTCTAACACGCGACAAACTATTTAACAAAAAAGAGGACTGAGAATTGAGACATATCGTCTTAATTCTCAGTCACTCGCAATATCGGTCATAACCATGACCTAAAACCAACAACTTCCGCATCAAGGAAAAAAGGAGTTTTTTATGAACGAAATAGTACAACATACCCCAATGGCCCTAATCATTGGTTATCTTTTCATCATAGGAATGTGTCTAGGTTCTTTTTTCCTTGTGGTTGGTTGGCGGGTTCCTAAGAAGGAATCTCTGCTGACGCGCTCACATTGTGATGACTGTCAAAAGCCATTAAGTGCAAGAGAACTCATACCGATTTTATCTTACATTTTTTTAAAAGGCAAGTGCCGTCATTGTCAATACAGGATTCCAGTGATTGCTGTTGTCTATGAAGCTTTGATTGGCAGCTTATTTGTGATTGCTACACTCCGATTTTGGGGTAGCGCTGAAGTGCTTGTCGCTTGGTCATTATTAGCTTTATTAGCCATTATTTCTGCCAGTGATAGTTTCTATCAGGTGATCCCCAATAAAGTGTTGGCACCATTTTTAGCTAGTGGTATCGGTTTGCGTCTGGTCCAGCCACAAAATGAATTGTGGTGGTATTGGCTTGTCGGTTTCGTTGCTGGCTTTTTGCCATTGTATCTTTTGGCAGAGCTGAGTAAGAAAGGGATGGGTGGTGGAGACATCAAACTATTTGCTGTCTTAGGTGTATATATTGGTCCATTGCAAGTGTTGAGTGTATTGTTTTTGGCTTCATGCTTAGCTGTGACAGTGTACGTGTTCCAAATGATCCGGGGAAAAACCAAAAGCCGCTACATCGCCTTTGGCCCATTTATCGCCATTGCTACGGGCTTTGTTTACTTGGCTAGCGGCTGGTTGTGGTGACGTGATAAAAAAAAGATTTGCTTGGTCGACTGGCCAAGTATCTACATAGAGTATTTAAAATTTTTACGCCATTGATGAGATAGAATAGAAAGCAGGTTTTGAAATGTTTGGTAAAAAAAAAACACCGCCTCGTATTGTTGGAATCGATATTCAGAAAAATTGTATTCGGTATTGCACGAAAAAAGGTGACCGCTTTAAATGTGGTGAACTGGTAGTCAACGGTACGATTTTTAAAGATGATAAGCTGCGCAATCCTGATAGTTTAGAAAGTGCCTTTGAACAAATTTCGAAAGCATTAAGGATTCGTACGATGAACGTCGTGATCAACGCGCCAAATGCAAAACTGCTAATCAAACAAGTGCCCATCGGGACGATGCGCACCGAAAAAGAAATCCGAGAGCATGTCTATTTTGAGCTGGGAGAATCCATTTCACTCCCTTTTGAAAAACCAATATTTGATTTGTTGATTTTAGGCCAAGGAAACAAGCAAGAAGTATCTAAGATAAATCGTAAGATGCAGTCATCGATTCTCACATTTCGCGGCAAAAAACAAAAAGTTGGAGAACCAGAAGCAGGAATCAGGCAGTCAGTCACACAAGATGCATCATCTTCTCAAGCAATCGTTATCCAAAGGAATCGATTCAGCATCAATGGACATGTTCCAGTTGCAGTCACCTCTGAGCCGATTTTGGTTCAAGTGGGTGAAGTGCTGAAAAAAGGAGGCCATCAACTCATGGGGGTCGATTGTAGTTTTTTGGCATATACGAGGATGTTTCCCCGTCAGATCAATTGGGGTGAAAATTTTGTCTTGATTGAAATGAATGCAGGTGTTGCCAATATTGTGTTTTTTGAAGAATTGGTCCCCATATATGTCCAATACGAAGATTACAATCAAGCGAATTGGAAATACGTTGAAAATCAAGAATCTGTGCAAGTATCCTTTCGGGAGAGTGCCGAGATTCAAGCGCTTGAAGGAATTGCTGAAACCATCAATTCGGTGATTGATTATTTTTATCGAGAAGTCTCGCCAAATTGTACATTAAGTAAGATCTATCTTGTCGGCGGGCATCCTATGCTAAGAAAAGAAGTTGAGGAGATATTCTCAGACATCACATCCATTCCTGTAAAGTTGTTAACAGTCAAAGTAAGTGAAACCAACCGTAAGAAAATTCCAGATCACTATGTGTTAGCAGCTGGTTTGGCGATGAAAGAGGTGTAGCCATGAATATCAATTTGTTGCCAAATCAGTTTATTCGCAACCGCGCTTCGGAGCTGATTTTTTTAGTTGCGATTATCGTGACGCTTTTGGTTGTCACGATTTTCGGATTGAGTTTTTGGTTTTACTTTATTCAAGTCAATAATTATCAAAGCAGTATTACCTCCACACAAGCGGAACGAATTGTTTTACAACGCCAACTTGAAGATTTGTCAGACGCAAAATCACAGGAGCTGCAACAATTTGTTATAGACTTGAAACAGCAAAAATACTTTACCGCACCTGTGATGGAAGCACTGGAAGAAGCTGCAGCATCTATCAATGTCACCATTATCTCTTACGATTTGCTTTTGAATGATGATCGGGCAGGTGGTGATATTGCCGAGGATGGGACGAGTCTATTTCCACATGTCAGCATGGTGGTACAAGGCGGCGTATATGATCACTTAGTTCATGTCAAAGAAGCCTTTGAGGAGATTCCGTGGGTCCATCATGTGACTTATCAATCCTTTACGCATGGGACACTGCCTAACCAAGGTCTGGTCACAGTGTATCTTTCAAAAAATAATGCACCACAAATTGAAGTGGAAAATGAGGAGGAAACAGATGACTAAAGTATTCTTTTCGAAAAAGCATCTGATTATTTCTGCCTCGATCTTTGTTGTACTCGCAGCAACAGTTACCCTCTTTTGGTTGTTTATGATCAGCCCTAAAAGGATGGAAGGAATAGAACTGGCACAAGAATTAGAAGGGGTAAAGTCGGAAGTAAGACAAATCAGTGATGCGCTGACTTATTTGCGAAATGAACCAGATTTATTGACTTCTGAAGGCGTTGAAGGCATACCAATCATTCCCAATGGTGTAGCAATTGCTACCTATTTTGATGAGGTGTCATCGATTGAACAAGATTTGTCTGTCTCCGTTTTACAATCAACTTTCCAAGAGGAGATGCTCTATCCGACACAGGAACATCAAACGAATGGCGCGACTGAGGTTTCTATGGCGACTCAATTAAGGATGATGCGCGTTGGTTTTGATCTAATTGGATCAAGTGATCAAGATATACTTGATTTTGTTGACCGTATGGAGAATTTGAATCGATTTTTGAAAATTGAATCGATAGACTACCGCAGATCGACCAATACTGCAGGGCTAGATTCTTTTTCAGGCAGTATAGTGATCAAGTTATATTATCTATCCAACTATGAAACAGGAAAAATGATACCGGAATGATGTGGAAACGCTGATGAGCAGAAAAGCAAGGGTACAATCAGGATTATCAAAAAGAGGTGAAAATCATATGAAACGGTTAGTACAAACCATTTTTTTGCTTTCCGCGACAGTAACCGTAGCATTAGTCATACATTTATATATGGGCAATGTTTTCGCGGATGGTTTGGTCATTTCTAAAGGCGACTTCGCGCTGAGTGCTGAAAATAAATGGGATAGGGAAAATGAAAGAAATTATGCTTCTATTTCATGGGATAGTTTAGGTGAAATCAGTCAAGGCGGTTATCGGTTGTTTGTTTCAGACAACCTAGGTGAGACGTGGGAAAATGTCTCGATGAACTATGGTGAAACAGTAAAGGTGCTAAATGTATATCCGGATATTGAAGGTAGTAATAGACTGAAAGAGTGGATGGATCAAGAACAAGTTGGCCTGGGCCTTGTCAATGTTACACCTATAACGATCACAGAATATAATAGTAATCCTGAAAAAATTTTAAGAGACAATAATAATGAGTATATATATGATGTCATATTTTTCGGGTCTTGGGACACGAATAATGCAAAAGATTTGAATACTCATTCAACGATTTCAACGAAAGCCTTTATGGACTCTGGACGAGGTGTTTTATTTGGTCACGATACAATTTGGACGAGTCGGGCAAATTTTAGGTCATTCCAAAATGATTTAGGGATAACTACATACAGTACTGGAACAAGTAATCCATGGGGTGTTGAATTAAGAATGGGGAGCTCCAAAGTACGGGTCATAGATAATGGTTACTTGATGAAGTATCCGCATGAGCTGGCCAATAATTTAACATTAACTATACCTTATACCCATTCTGCTGCTCAAATGTCTGGTGTTGGTACAAATCGGCAATGGTTAGAGTTTATTGGACCTTTTGGCCAAACATCTGCTGGGTCAAATGGAAATCATGTGACGGATCCTGTGTATGGTACAAACAATTTTTATCTTTTAACAAAAGGAAATTTAGCAATCATTCAAACAGGACATTCAAATGGACAATCGACTGAAGATGAAATGAAAATTCTCGTCAATACCTTGTATAATCTAGCTCAAGTCTCCTTTAATACGTTTGCAAGCGACTATACCGTCAAAGATAGTTTAGCTCCTAATAAACCCACATTGAAGGGGATTGAGGAAGGTACATTTGATCGTTTTTCTTTGGAAATCGACAGTCTTGATCAGGGGAATCGGTATCAATGGAAAGTAGAGGCCGATTATAAAGCATATGGTGAATTAACATCAGATATAGTACAAGAAGAAATCGTCAGCAATATTGCCGGTTACTTTTATCGCTTTAAAACAGATACTTATAACGAAACAGATTTTTTGAATGAAGTCGAGAATCTCAAAAATGAATTTGGTCGTATTCCCGAGAATAGGTATGATCTGTATGTAGCACCGCAAAATAGTGCATTAACTGAATACAATACGAAAGCCAATCTAACACTTAACGGGACAGACATCTTCAATACGTACGGAGAACAAGATTTGTCAATCATGGTATTGGCAGTGGATCGTGCCAACAATGTCGGTCAAGTGACGACTGCTCCTTTGATCGACTATATGCCAGAGTATCGAGTCACTGAAAGATACATTGGATTGGAGCAGCAGCTGAAACCTGACACCTATGTGATGTTGCGTAAGGGAGAAGCGTATGTCCAATCATTTCCAACGGCTGGCGAATGGATACCGTATGGGTATGAATATGCAGATATTTCAGTAGAAGAAGAGATAAAGAATACAACAGTGACGATTCCCGCTATGGATAAAAACTTCGTAATCACATATCGCTATTTAGCGCCAGTAGAATTACATGTGCGGCAAGTCATAGCTGATGCTAGTGACAAGTTGGCTATTCCTGATAAAGGACGCGTATCAATTGCCGGTATCCTTGATCAGACCTCTGATACAACCACGCAAACACAGTATTATATGGTTGAATCTGGTGTAGGGGATGTTCCTTATACAAAAGTGACGTATCCGAGACTGTATAATGAGCATGCCTCTGCGTTCTCACTGCACTTAGAATCACTGGTTCCTACTTTTTACGCCTATAAAGGATCCGTGGTTTCTACGGACAATAGAGTTCATACGGAAACCAATCTGATTGATGCCAAACCAGTATTTTTTTTAGATCAACCGGAACCCAGCGCTTACAATACGTTACTAGATTGGAAAAATCAGTTTTGGGTGACCTTATATATTGAACCAGCCCAATCAGACGGATCAATTCAGCTGAATGTCATCAATCAGCAGTTGCATATATATTATACCAATACGAGTCGTTTTACAGTGTTTATCAATGGAGAGAAATTCAAGGACTACGAAGTAGAAAACAAACCATCCGAAGAGGTGATAATCTTAGAAGTTCCTGTCAGCGAAATGCGTCACAAGATTACCGTTGAATATGAGAACAAAGAAGGCAATAAAGAAGTTGCTTATTGGAACAATCATTGGGACTTTGTTGATGACAATCGATAATCAGATGAATGTATCAAGTCAACACGAAGACCTATAGTTAATGGATAAAAGGAATAAAGAGAATCCAATGAATCTGAATAAACCACAAAAAAGCCTATGACATCCTGTGTTTTACTGACTCTGTCACAAGCTTTTTTGTGGTTGAATAAACAATTTTCCATATTCAGCGAAACGAAACAAAAAAAGTGTGCGTTTTCACTTGACTTAGAGTCCACTCCAAGCTGTATGCTGAAGTCAACACCAAAGGAGGGGTATTTCAATGGAGTATATCAAATTAGGCAATACTGGATTAGATGTATCGCGTTTATGTTTAGGAACGATGGGGTTTGGTGATCCCAACAGCGGATTTCACGAATGGGTACTGGAGGAGGAAGAGAGCCGCCAAGTCATCAAAAAAGCCTTGGATCTAGGAATCAATTTTTTTGATACGGCAAATATTTATTCTTATGGCGCCAGTGAAAAGATTGTCGGGAAAGCATTGAATGATTTTGCGCCGCGAGATGAGATTGTTGTGGCTACGAAATTGTTTTCAAAAATGAAACAAGCGCCGAATAGTGGCGGTTTATCTAGAAAAGCGATTTTCTATGAAGTGGAACAAAGTTTACAACGATTACAAATGGACTATATCGATCTTTATATCATCCATCGGTGGGACTACCATACCCCAATCGAAGAAACGATGCAAGCACTCCATGAATTGGTGCAATCTGGCAAAGTCCGCTATATTGGAGCTTCAGCGATGTATGCGTGGCAGTTCGCGAAAGCACAAGCAGTGGCGGATAAGCATGGCTGGACCAAATTCGTCTCGATGCAAAACCACTTGAACTTATTGTACCGCGAAGAAGAACGAGAAATGATGCCACTGTGTGCCGATCAAAAAATTGCGGTCACACCATACAGCCCATTGGCAGCAGGGCGTTTGACCCGAGATTGGGATGCAGAAACCAAACGTTTCTTGACGGACAAAACCGCGCAAAGCAAATATGACCAAACCAAAGAACAAGACCAAGAAATCGTTCGACGGGTGGCAGAACTGGCAGAAAAACATCAAGTCAAACGGGCGCAAGTTGCCTTGGCGTGGCTATTGCAAAAAGACCAAGTTGTGGCACCGATCATAGGCGCAACCAAGGAAAGTCATTTGTTAGACGCGCTGCCAGCCTTAGGATTGATCCTGTCTGCAGATGAGATAGCTTATTTAGAAGCACCGTATCTTCCACATGCCGTTATGGGTGCGGTATAATAGAAGAAAAGCCGCATCAGGCTTGAAAGATCATATGGGATTTGGAGAGATTAGATGAATATCAAAAAAATCAGTGAAATCAGCGGTGTTTCAGCAGATACGATTCGTTATTATGAAAAGATTGGCCTGATTCCACCAGTCAAACGCAATAAAAATGGCGTACGGACGTTTGATGAGGAAGATTTGAAATGGATCAAATTTACCCGTCAAATGCGCAATGCTGGATTGTCGATTGAAGGGTTGACCCATTACTTAGCATTGTTTAGCGAAGGACCGCAAACTGTGCCTGAACGCAAACAATTATTGGCTGAACAAATCGCAGTCTTAAGAGAAAAAATCAATGATATGACAGAAGCAGTCGAACGTCTTGAGTATAAATTGGATCATTACGATGAACATATCTTGCCAACAGAAGAACGATTGCGACAACGAAAGCCCGTCAAAAAATAAAAACAGCCAGTATGAAATTTTTTCAACTGTGTTACTGGTTATAATATGATTAATAGAAAGGAACCAAATGTATACGATAGCTTTGCTAGGTGCAGATACCGTATTGGGGCATGACATTCGCCAAAGAATCATGCAATCAAATAGAGCCAATCAGATAGACAATCAGGCAGAGATGGACGCATATCGGCTGCCTGAAGAAACACTGATTGAAGTAGCGCAGGAGCAGCTTGTCGATTTAGGTTTACTGGTCCGCTGTTTGCAAAAAAGTGATAGAGTGTTGCTGTTGGATATCCAAGATCCTCGGGCCACCTTACGGGTGATCGAAGCGATGGCTTTACTGGATAAAGCGCATTTGATTACAGTCACACCGACAGTGCAGCAATTTCTGTTGACCAAGACCCAGCAAGAGCGAGAGGAACATGCGCAGATCTTAAACAGAAATATAGCGATGTCTGAATCGCTGTTGCGAGAATCCGGATTACACGTGACATTCATAGATCTGCCTTGTGGGAATAAGCAAAAGCAGGTTGAGGACAGGCAAGTGTTTATTCGCCAAGCGTGTATCGCGGAGGTGCTGAATCGGGTGGAATAATCATTGTTAAAGAAGAAGCAAATTTTTCAACGTCCTATGAAAAATTTGGTTCTTCTTTTTTGCAACTTTTTGATAAAATGGTGAGAAGCAATTTTGACGTGTTGACTATATTCATGAAAAGGAGAATGACTTGAAGAATATACAGATGAAAAAACAGGTGGCTATTTTATTGGGTGTTCTCTGGATTTGTATCGCTTTGAACTTCTTCTTGCTGCCCCATAGTATCGCTTCGGCAGGTGTCGGGTCGATTGGGTATTTGGTTGAAACAGGTTGGCAGATCAATCGCCATGTGATCGTCTGGTCGATCAACTTGGTGATGTTGACCCTGACTTATTTCTTATTGGAACGCGCTGTCTTCATTAATACTCTAGTTGGCAGTTTGACTTTTCCCGTCATGTTGGCACTGTTGCCTGAATGGATGCTGATCCGATTTTATGGCGTATCATTGATACTAGGCAGTTTCTTTTTTAGTCTAGGTATTTATTCTCTTTATCGAATCGGGGCTTCAAATGGCGGTGTTACGATTCCGCCGCTGATTCTAGAAAAATATTACGGTATCCGTAAATCTACTGGTGTATTATTGACGAACGCGGTCATCGTTTTGTTGAACTTGATGATTTTTTCTTGGCAAGAGGCCTTGGTCTCCGCATTATCGATTTACTTGATTGCCTTCTTTATGCGCAATTTACTGAAGTTTGAACAAACAAGGCAGCTGAAACGTGAACAGACCACACCCACTGCCACAGAAGAACGTATCGCGAAAAAGACATTGCCTGTTGATTGATTACAGTGCAATGTCTTTTTTGTTTGGTATACTAAAATGGTACCTTGACGGAGAAGTTTATTCAATGGAGGGTAGGTTAACTTTTGCGGTAGAAAGTTAACTTGGGGTTGATTCGTTGATCAATATTGTTTTGAAAGGATGGGGATGATGTATGAACATAGTGGCAGCAATAGATTCATTCAAAGGAAGCGCAAGTTCAGAGGAATTAAACGCAGCAGCATTGGCGGGTTTTTCTGATGATGTGAAGAAATGTAATATACCGATCGCCGATGGCGGTGAGGGCACAATGGCTGCAATTCATGCAGATTTAGGTGGGAAGTATATCGAAGTCGTTACAACAGATCCGCTAGCAAATGAAATCACCGCTGAATGTTTACTGACTACTTTTAATGGTAGAAAAATTGCCATTATTGAATCAGCAGCGGTGATTGGCATCAATCTCGTTGAACAAACAGATGATACGACACTAAATGCTTCTTCATATGGCCTAGGTAAAATGGTTCTAGCTGTTTTGAAGGAAAATGTGCAGCAGATCTATTTGACATTAGGAGGAACAGCAACTTCCGATGGCGGACTTGGCTTTTTACAAGCAATTGGCGCCACGCTTGAGTCGAATCAAAAGAACAACCCGAATCTTGGAAATCCATTGCTTTGGGCAGATACGATCGATTTTGCCACCATTGATACCCGCTTAGCGGCTGTTGAACTGATTGGCTTAGCAGATGTGACCAATCCATACGCGGGGAAAAATGGCTTCGCTCATGTTTTTGGGCCACAAAAAGGGGCTTCAGCTGCAACTATTGAACGATTGGATCAACGGGCGGAAACCTTCATCATGCATTTGCCGCAATCAAAACAACAATATGTGAACAAAGCTGGATCAGGGGCAGCCGGCGGCTTAGGTGGCGCGATTTTACTTGCGGGTGGGCAACTGCAATCTGGGTTTCAAACGATTGCATCGATCATAGGCTTCGAAGAAAAAATTGCCCAAGCTGATTTTGTCATTACGGGTGAAGGACGCATCGATCAGCAGACGGATCAGGGCAAAGTGCCATTTGGCGTGGCAACGATCGCCCATGATTTAGGGATTCCTGTCATCGTTTTGTGCGGTTCTAGGCAAACAAACATTGGGGAAATGGCGCATCTCGCAATGGGGGTATTTAGTATTCAGCAGGGGCCAATCACATTGGCAGAAGCAATGGACCACGAGCGCACATTAGCGAATACGTATTTGACTGCCCGAGGGATAGCCGGTATCATCGATGGAATCCATAAAGAATCAGCGAAGAAAGCAAAATAAATAATCAAAAGAATAGACGACAAACCCTTCTTGCAGAAGCAAGAACTAGGTTTGTCGTCTATTCATCAATTTATTGCATTTTAGTCCATCTTGATTATCGAGGCAACTCCGCCTGCGCCTCAATCTCCACTTTATACGATGGATCAATCAGCCCAGATACTACAACCAAACTCATGGCTGGTTTCTCCTCACCGAGAATGGCAGTGAACGCGTCGCGGACACCACCCAAATCAGCAGCGTCTGTGATGAAGACGGTCATTTTTGCGACGGCAGACCACTTGAGATCATGCTGGTTCAGAATGGCTTCAATCTTATTCAAAACAATTGTCGTTTGGGCGTACATAGCTACAGGAATTTCAGTGTCTTGTTGTGGCGTTTGCCCAGATATATAGAGAATAGGTCCTTGTGTCATGCGGGTATTAGAGAAGATAGCGATACGAACATCTCCTTTGGATTGAAAACCGAGTTACATTTTCTCTATTTTACTGGAGTTTTGTTGGATATACAAGAAAGAAAGCTGCAGGTCATGATCGACTATCGATGACGCATTAATTTCAGAGTTTCATGAAATTATCGCCAATATATTTTTTCATTCCTGTCGTATACTTTTATCAAGTTAAAGAAACCGACAAGGAGGAAACACTATGAAATAGTACAAAAAATCGACGCTGACTATCTTAGAAGAGTTGCAAACGGATCAAGAAGGGTTAACGGTGCAAGCACGTGAAGCACGTTTGGCAAAGCAGGGTGAGAATGTCATCAGCGAAAAACAACAACTGCCAAAATGGCGCCAAATCAGCAAACATTTCACTGATTTGCTAATGGTGGTCTTGATGATAGCCGCTGTACTCAAAGCATTGTCAGGAGATTTCGCCGAGAGTGGCATCATTTTTGCCGTCGTGATCATCAACGGGATCGTCGGCTATTGGCAAGAAAGAAAAGCTGAGGCCTCTTTGAATGGATTGAAGCAATTGATGGGCAAAGAAACCACCATCTACCTTCATGGTCGGCGGAAAAAAGTCCCGGTTGCTTCATTGGTTGCTGGTGACTTGGTGGTTTTAGGACCGGGAGATGTTGTGCCAGCCGACTTGCACTTACTGACGACGCATGATTTAGTGATCGAGGAATCAATTTTGACGGGAGAATCAGAGCCAGTCGAAAAACAACATCACACGCTGGCGAATGAAGCAATCATTGGCGATCAGGTCAATATGGCCTTTTCCGGCACCCACGTTGAGAGTGGGTCCGCGACAGGGATCGTTGTTGAAACTGGCGATCGTACGCAAATTGGTCAAATCAACCAAGCGATTCAATCTGTTGAAAGCCAAGAAACACCTTTGATCAAAAAGATGAAGCAATTGAATCACCAATTATTTCGCTGTATCATTGCATTGGTCCTGTTCTTGATTTTCTTTACCACTTTCCGCTACGGTTTTGAACTGAATGTCTTATTCTCATCTGTGATCGCATTGATTGTCGCAATGATTCCGGAAGGGTTGCCAGCGGTGCTCACCATGATATTGTCAATGGGTGTCAAAGAGATGTCAGAACAACAAGCCATCATCAAGTCGATGCCTTCTGTAGAAACATTAGGAGCAATGACAGTGATTTGTTCAGACAAAACAGGGACCTTGACCAAAAATCAAATGACAGTCGTAGAAGTTCTCAGCGATGATCAAAACAGCCGTGATCAGATGATAGATATCATGACCAATTGCCAAGATATCAAACACCTGCAACAACAAAAAGCTGCGGATTTGGTCGGGAATCCGACTGAAAAAGCGCTCTTGCACTACGTAGAAGCCTTTGATCGCCCATTGAAACCCACGATCAGCCAACTGCCATTCAACTCAGCGTACAAGTACATGGCGACTTTGCATCCTATGCAAAATCAACAACAAAAAGCGATACTGTTTGTCAAAGGCGCACCAGAAGTGTTACTCAATCGGAGCAATCTGACCGACCAAGAAAAACAAGACTGGTTGACACGAGGCAAAGCTTTGGCAAGCAAAGGCCAACGCTTGATTGGGTTTGCGTATAAAGAAGTGGAAGCAGGACATTCCTTGTCCCATGATTCTGTCAGCGAATTGACTTTACAGGACTTGCAGGCATCATGATCTCCCGAAAGAAAGTGCAATCGAAGCAGTCAAAGACTGTTTACAGGCTGGGATTCGGGTCAAGATGATCACAGGAGATCATGGCGACACAGCACAAGCAATCGGTAAGCAAATCGGGCTGAAGCACACCGATTAGGTTTTGCAAGGTATCGATATCGATCAGCTTTCAGATACAGCCTTGCGAAAAGCGGTCAACCATGTGGATATATATGCCCGCACCACACCGGCGCATAAGCTGAGGATCGTGACAGCATTGCAAGAAAATGGTGAAATCGTGGGAATGACTGGGGATGGTGTCAACGATGCCCCAGCGCTTAAAAAGGCCGATATCGGTATTGCCATGGGCATCAAAGGCAGTGAAGTAACGAAACAAGCGGCCGATATGGTTCTCGCAGATGATCATTTCCATACGATTGCCCATGCAGTCAAAGAAGGACGCAGAATCTATGACAACTTAAAGAAAACCATTCTCTTCTTCTTGCCAACTGCATTTGCCCAAGGGTTGATCGTCATCGCTGCATTATTGGTCAGCCGTCCCTTGCCATTGACGTCTGTGCAAATGCTCTGGGTCAATATGGTGACAACCATCACCCTTTCCTATGCATTAGGTTTCGAACAAGCCAGCAAAGATGTGATGCACCGCCCACCGAGAGCCATTGAAGAAAGAATTTTGACTGCATATAGTTTCTTTAGGATCGCATATGTATCCTTGTTGATCATGATCCCCGCATACTGGCTAGCGATCCAATTCGATGGAACAGGTTTACAGCAAAGCATTTTGCTGCAAAACATTGTGATGGCGCAAGCTGTCTATCTCGTCAACTGCCGAGAGTTGTTAGCGCCGGCACTTAATCGTGGCATGTTCAAAAATCGCGCGCTGCTGCTGTCATTTGCGGCATTGATCTTGTTGCAAGCCTTCGCATTGGCTACACCTTTTGGCCAACAGCTTCTAGGTGTACAACAACTCAGCTTCTTACAACATCTGGCAATTCTCGCGAATGGATTACTCTTGTTCATCATCGTGGAAGGGGAGAAATGGCTGTCAGCTGCATATAAAAGACGGCAAAAAGCCGCTCCAGTCAACCTAGGTTAACAACAAAAGCGGCAGAAAAAACACTTATCGTCTAGCGATAATTTAAATAATACGTTTGGATGAGTTCAGTCACTTGGCTGAGCTCATTTTTTGTAGGTACCATTGAAAGATAATAGATGGGACAATTAGCTGACTCAATCGGGAAATTGGACAAAATAAAATCAGACGCAGCCAATGATCCAGCCGTCAATTGACCAGGTTCGGCAGCCGCTAGGGAAATCCGTCGTCCTAGATAATCTTTCAGCTCATGAAGCAGGTAGACTTTCCATGCAGGATCGCCTTGGAACACAAACAATCCCTTGGCGATAACTGGATCAGCTTGCAAGCGGGCTTGCTGGATCAATAAGCGAAGCGTCATCGCGATCGATTGCTGCAAATGTGCGGTTTTTGAAAAATGCTGCTGGATAAAATCAGTAATCAAAGGATCGATAGAAACCAATTGCGGATAATTGAAATCACGAATATCTTGATATTCCGATTGGAATTGTACCGATAGTTTGGTCGACTCTTGCACTTTGATCAGCAATAAAGACAAATTATCAATCAATCGGGTCTGATGTGCTAAGTCAAGTTGCAAAGTATCATCAATCAAGAGAACAAAATCTGTTGCCTTTTGACAGATCGTCGCATAGGATGTTAGCGTCTCGCGGATCAAGGGTGACCAGTGATTGTTGTAGTTCCAGCTTTCTAAAAAACAATAAAAACTAAAAAAATGTTCACTCGTTTCGACATAGACGCCTTCTTTTTCATAAAGAGCAACCAACGGCTGCTTGAATAAAGCAAAAAATCGATCTGTTACATTAAAAGTAAAATCGTCAATGCGACAATTGGCTTTGATCCGAATCGTGTTGATAAAAAACCAGCAGGTGCCAAATACTTGTTCGACATCAATATCAAGCTTATTTTTGTTCAGAGCTGTCAAAAATTCATAATAATGGCTTTCATGGATCGTGTATTCTGAAAAGAAATAATTGTTATGCGTATAAGGCAACAACAGGCGATGGTAAAAGAGCCGCAAATTGATTTCATTGCCTTCGACAACGATTTTACTAGCAGTCACGCGGATCTGTAATGAGAAATCAACTAAGGTTTGATTCAATTTCAACGTATGACGACGCAATGTTTCGAGAGAGATCCCGTTTTCTTGGATAAACCCCTGTGTTCCGACTGAATGTGAGAACAACAATGCTTTAAGCAAAGAGATACCAATCGATTGCGGAAAGAAAATCTCCCAAAGTTGACTCACTGGCAACGAATCTGACGTTTGTAAGGACAGACCATTGCTGTCAGCAGCCAAAGACCAGTGAGGGGGCAGTTGCTGCCGAATAGAAATGATATCAGAAAATATCGTCCGTTCTGTTGTTCCTAATAAGGTGGCTAGGGCCTTTGATGTCATCTGTTGATGGTTGGCCAATGTTTCTAAAAGCAAAATCTGACGCAGCAAATCTTTTTCAGTGATACATGTTTTCATCATCTCATCCATGATGTTCTCCCTCTCTAGGTCACAAGTTCTTATGTGAACGGAAATAGCTTATATTGATTTTAGCTGAAATGAACGGGAAATGCTATTTGTAAGGAAGGAATTAATGAAAAGATAGTGATTGGTTTAGCTTGATGGTGATGAGGGAGAGTGGGAAATCAAAAGCAAAAAAAAAAATGTCACCGATAATGCTATATCTAGTTACCCATAGTTGATTTAATTGAGATGGTGTCTTTTAGTCAGGCATAGGTACTTTTGGTATCATATGAAAGCAGTTGCTTGCAATATCTGGGAGGATATCTTACCATGAAATGAGCAGCTTTCAGCTGCGAAGAAGACGCGCTATCAGGCGGATTATTGGGGAAGTCTTTACGTGCACCCTGATAGCGCATCTCTTTTCTATTTTATCATTATTCTTAGATAATATATATTGTAAACAGTAGGAAAAGCCATTGAAGTTTTATGTGAATTTGCATATTTAAATGGTGTTTGCGAGAGAAATTTTGTTCATTATTGTAAAAGCAATTCCAGTTATACAACAAAAACAGCTAAAGAACATGATTCTTAGCTGTTTCTGGCATGGCTAATAGTATAAAGAAAAACACAAGTTGAATTAGTGTGATTTGTTCTCGTTAAAGTAAGTATCAATATACCTTTTGATTTTTCCATAATCTTTTGTCAAAAAATAGATAGAAGGAACTTTAATGATAGGTAGGTCATTTTCATTATCAAAAGGAACGAATGGATCAGGCATGACCAAGTAATCAACATGGTCTTTGTCTCTGAGATAATTCACAGAAACATCGTAAAACTGAGAGAAGTAATCTTTAAGGCTTGGATCTTTTTTATAAAGAAGCCCCGGAGATAATGGTGTATATGACATTACATTATTGAGCACCAAGACAAAGCAAACTCTTTTCATGAATAAACCACCTTTCAAATAGATTGGATTAGTAGCAAAAAAGAACTATAAAAAGCTATTTCTTTAAGAATGCAGCGAGTAAAAACAGAAAAGCCGGAATCCAAAAGAATTTCATACCAATTCCTAAAGCAAAAAAAGCAAAAGCTACACCAAGATAAGTTTTATCTGCATCTTTGTAATGATGAAAGTTCATGTCATCGCCTCCTATGCTCATTGTATCACGAGTGAGTGAGGAGGGGGAACAGCGAAATGACTTCACTTTAGATAATATGATGCGCTTGTTTGTATTGCGTGCTAAAAATGTAAGTAGGAGAGGTGCGTTCTGTGTTCATATATGAATAATGTTTTGAAATTATACAATAAGAAAACAGAAAATTTGTCCAATTAAAACCAATTACATATAATCAGGAGTCAAAAAAATAAAGTAAACTATGAAGATAGCTATTCCTAATAATGTTATCAAAGAGAACCAAATCATTAATTTGTTCTTTCTATTTACACCATTCAATAAGAAAAAAAGACTGATTGTTGTGATGATCATTAAAATGCTTGATAGTCCCATTTGCGCCTCCTAGACGTTTTTAGTAAGTAAAGTAAAAAACACAATAGTGCTTCATGTTTTCCAAAATTAAAAGAGTGAGTGTTTGACTTGATTTATTTAGACCTCTTTTTGGATTTTACTTTTTTATAAATAGCATGAATCAGGAACGTTGTGAGGCACCCCAAAAAGAAAAGTGTCGTTGAGTATAAAATTTCTGACAAAGGTATTGTAGCAAATGTGAAATCGCTAAAAAGAATACCAATTATAATTGTGACGATAGCAAAAGTCAGGGTCATCAGCAATATTTGGACAAAAAACTTCATTAAAACACTCCTTTTATTGAGAATATCACAATGGTATGACTTAGTAAATAATTAGTGTAAAAATGATAAAGGTAGTAAACAGGAGAAAGAATCCTGTACCCACATGTAGAGCATCTTTATCTAAAACAAACACAATATACGTGTTGTTGAAATGTAGTCATATGACAAACAAATGTCTAAGTTTGCATAAAAAATGTAAACAAAAACCGCTAGAAATCAATATTTCTAACGGTTTGTCTATGGTTCGTATGATAATATAACGTCACAGGAGGGATTCGAACCCCCGACCGTCCGCTTAGAAGGCGGATGCTCTATCCGGCTGAGCTACTATGACAATTCAGCAACAAATAACATTATAGAAAAAGGGCGGGGCAATGTCAATTGCTTTTCGCCCTTTTTTCTTATTTTCTCCACAAAAAGATGATTTTGGTTAGTTATTCTCTGCTAGATCAGGCAAATCTACTTGCTCGGTTTCTTTGGTGATCAATATCACACCGTCGCCTAGGGGGACTAAAGTAGAGGTTAGCTGCGGATGAGTCATCACTGTATCCAAGAATAGATTTAGTTTGCGATGGATCGCCCGTTGTCCGCGAGGGATTTCTTCAGTCGGTTGCAAAATCGTTCCGGCTTGAAAAATGTCATCGACCATAAGTACGCCACCTTTACGCAGCAAACGCAAGCATTCGGGTAAAAACTCAATGTACTTAGATTTGGCGCTGTCCATAAAGATAAAATCATAAGGACCGCTAAGTGTTGGCAAAATATCTGCGGCTTGTCCTTCCAATAGGGTGATTTGGTCTTCGTTGTCCAGCCGTGCATAGGTTTCTTTGGCTTTACGGATCATCACATCGAAGCGATCAATAGTCGTGATGTGGCTATTCTTAACAATGTTAGCCATCAAACTTGAAGAAAACCCGATCGCTGTGCCAATTTCTAAAATCGCTTGTGGTTTTAATTGCCCCAAAAGAAATTGCATAAAGACGACAGTTTCGTGGGGGATGATCGGTACTTCTTTTTCGTGGGCGTCTTGTTCTATTTTTCCGAGTTCACCGGGTAATTGTTTTTGGTTGTTGCGCATATATGCCACTAGTTCAGGTTTGACTACTGGGCGATGCATCATTTCGTTACGCATCTTCTTCCTCCTCAATGATTGCTGCTCTTCATTATACGAAGAACGAACTGTAAGTTCAATCTTTTCTCACGTTGAACAAGGGCAAAAAAAAATACCAGTCATTCGACTGGCAGGATAAAGGGGTGAAAAAATATTTTTGGGATACATATAGCATAACCGATGATTGTTTAAATTCGGTTAAGATAGCGTGAAGAAATCAACAGTAAATACTAAATTTTTACGCAGTTGACGCTTTCACATCACCTACATGAAAAATAGTTGTCGAAGTATCTGTCAAATCATAATATTCAGAAAATTCGGTAAAAACTATTGACAGTTCGATGGAAGCTTGGTATGGTCATTACAAGAAAAAAACAGACAGGTGACGGTTATGATCAAACAAACGAAAAACGCAGCAGCATTTTTATTATTATTATCGTAAGGACTCATTCATTTTGCCACGTAATTTCAGGCATCATTTGAAGAGTCCTATTCGCATTGCATGAAGGTTAGCCCTTTATGGAGTGCTTTTTTTATACCTTTTTCGATCATTGATCACAAACCATGTTTGTTGCCAAGTCTATAAACAGTGAAGGAGGAGAAGTTTTTATGAGAAAGATTCAATTTTTTGATACGTCTTTGAGAGATGGCGAACAAACACCGGGGGTCAATTTTAATACCAGAGAAAAGGTGCAATTGGCTTTACAGCTTGAAAAATGGGGAGTCGATGTGATCGAGGCAGGGTTCCCGATTGCCTCTGAGGGAGATTTTGAGGCTGTCGAAGCAATTGCGAAAGCTGTCACCAAGATGACAGTTGCCGGATTGGCACGCTGCCAAAAGAAAGATATCGATCGCGCTTATGAGGCGTTGAAACAGGCCGTTGATCCGCAGATCCATGTTTTCCTAGCGACAAGTGCTGTCCACCGAGAATTCAAATTGCATATGACCAAAGAAGAAGTGCTTGCGTCGATCAACACTCATGTTCGTTATGCCCGTGAGAAATTTGCGAAAGTACAATTTTCACCGGAAGATGCAACGAGGACAGATAAAGATTTCTTATTAGCAGCTGTTCAAACAGCAATTGATGCAGGGGCAACGATCATCAATGTGCCAGATACGGTAGGGTATAGCAATCCGACAGAATATGGTGAACTATTTGCCTATTTGATCAGCCATATCACCAGTGATGAGAAGATCACCTTCTCCTCTCACTGTCACGATGATTTGGGGATGGCCACTGCCAATGCATTAGCGGCAATTGAAAATGGTGCGGATCGCGTTGAAGGGACAATCAATGGAATTGGCGAACGGGCAGGAAATACGGCATTGGAAGAAGTAGCGTTGGCACTGCACATCCGCAAAGACTTTTATCAAAGCGATACATCGATCAAACTAGACGAAACCAAACGGACAAGCGACTTGATTGCACGTTTGTCAGGAATTGCCGTACCGAAAAACAAAGCAATTGTTGGGGGCAATGCCTATGCCCATGAATCAGGCATCCACCAAGACGGTGTCTTAAAGAATCCGGAAACCTATGAAATCATCACGCCGCAGTTGGTCGGCATCAAGACCAATTCATTGCCGCTAGGGAAACTGTCAGGAAGACATGCCTTTATCGACAAGATGACGCAATTGGGCTATCAGTTTGAACAAAATGAAAGTGATGCCTTGTTCAAACGTTTCAAAGAATTGGCGGATAAGAAAAAGCAAGTCACAGAACAAGATTTGCTGGCGTTAGTCGCCGATCAAGGGCGCGGGTCTGATGGTTATGAATTGGATGCTGTTCAGCTGCAGTATGTTTCTAATGGGCACCAAGGAGCGGTCGTTTCCATCAAAAAAGAACAAGAAACGTTTGTTGCTTCCGCGATTGGTTCTGGTAGTATCCAAGCAATCTACAATTCGATCGATCAAATTTTTGACCAACAGCCGACTTTATTGAATTATGAGATCACAGCTTTGACGAGTGGTGAAGATGCCCAAGCAGAAGTGCATGTGCTGATCGAATGCAGCGACAGTCATGAGAAAATCAGTGGCATTGGTTTAGACTTTGATGTGCTGCAAGCTTCTGCCAAAGCGTATGTGCAAGCCAGTGCTGCGCTGAAGAACCGAGGTGTACTGGTGTGAAAAAGATCGTTGTTTTAGCAGGGGATGGCATTGGTCCTGAGATTATGGACAGCGCATTGCGGGTGTTGGGGGCAGCGATGGGGTCTGATTCATCTGTGTTTTCATTTGATCACCAGCCTTTTGGCGCAGCGGCGTTGGCGATAGGCCCTACACCATTGCCACCGGCAACTTTGCAGGCATGCCAAGAAGCGGATGCGATTTTGCTCGGTGCGATCGGTGATCCACGTTGGGAAAAGGCTCCTTTCACACCTGAACAAGGACTGCTGGCATTGCGTAAAGCATTAGGTCTGTATGCCAATATCCGTCCAATCAAGGTAGTGGATGCCGTGCTGCATTTGTCGCCGATCAAAGAAACAATCGTCAAAGGGACAGATTTTGTGATCGTTCGTGAATTGACTGGGGGCATCTACTTTGGTGATAAAGCGGAAGAGCTAGATAGTGCCTACGATATCAATCGTTATGACCGAGTTGAGATTCAGAGAATCATGCGTCAAGCGTTTAGGATTGCACGAACACGTCAGAAAAAAGTACTCTCTATCGATAAAGCCAACGTGTTGGCGACGAGCAGGCTTTGGCGGCGAATTGCTGAAGAAGTGGCAGAAGAGTTTCCTGATTGTCAACTCACACATCAATACGTTGATTCGGCAGCGATGAAGATCATGCAGCAGCCTACTGCATTTGATGTCATTGTGACAGAAAATCTGTTTGGTGATATTTTGAGTGATGAAGCGTCTGTTTTGCCTGGTTCATTAGGGGTCTTACCAAGTGCCAGCCATGGAATCAACGGTGTGTCTTTATATGAACCGATTCATGGATCAGCACCGGATATTGCAGGGCAAAACAGTGCAAACCCGGTGTCGATGATTCTTTCGGTAGTGATGATGCTGCGGGAGTCTTTTCAAATGGAGTCATTAGCAGAAACAATCGAGACTGCCTGCTTTGATACGATGAATGCAGGCATTTTGACAAAAGATTTGGGCGGCGATGCAACAACTGATGCGTTTACGGCAGCGGTGATCGCACGGCTAGGAGGAATGCAAGATGGGGAAAACGTTATTTGATAAACTTTGGGAGCGCCATGTGGTAGCTGGTGAAGAAGGCGAGGCACAATTATTGTACATTGATCTGCACATGATCCATGAAGTAACTTCGCCGCAAGCGTTTGAAGGACTGCGGGAAGCCAACCGCCCATTGCGCTGTCCTGAGAAAACCTTCGCCACGATGGACCACAATGTACCAACGCAAGATATCTTTACGATTTCTGATTTGGTCGCCAAAAAACAAATGGATACTTTACGCAGAAATTGCCAAGACTTCCAAGTGCAACTTTGTGACAATGGTTCTGCCAGTCAAGGAATCGTGCATATGGTGGGACCAGAAGTCGGCTTGACACAACCGGGAAAGACAATCGTTTGCGGAGACTCTCATACAGCGACCCATGGCGCATTTGGCGCGATTGCTTTCGGAATTGGCACAAGTGAAGTGGAGCATGTATTTGCGACGCAAACCTTGTGGCAGATGAAACCCAAACGAATGGGCGTCCAGATCACTGGCGCCTTGCAGCCGGGTGTCTATGCCAAAGACATTATCTTGGCACTGATTGCTGCCCATGGGACTGATTTTGGTGCTGGGTATGCGGTGGAATATTTTGGCGATACGGTTCGTAGTTTGACGATGGAAGAACGGATGACTATCTGTAATATGTCAATCGAAGGCGGGGCAAAAATGGGCCTGATGGCACCTGATGAGACAACATTTGCTTATGTGAAGGACCGTGACTTTGCTCCAGATGATTATCAAGCTGCTGTGGCTGATTGGCGGACATTGTACACGGATGAGGACGCCACATATGATGCGCTGATCACTTTAGACGCTGCCCAATTGGCGCCTTATATCACATGGGGCACCAATCCAGAAATGGGCGTACCAGTGACGGGGGTCTTTCCGGCGGTCAAAGACCATAACGATCAGCAAGCCTATGATTATATGGCACTTCAACCCGGACAACATGCTTCAGAGATTCCTATTGAATATATATTTATTGGCTCATGCACCAACGGCCGTTTATCTGATCTGCAAGAAGCGGCCGCGATCCTGAAAGGTCAGCATATCAAAGAAGGGGTGACTGGTATCGTGGTGCCAGGTTCTCGTCCGGTACGTAAAGCCGCTGAAGCCATTGGTTTGGATCAAGTCTTTATCGCTGCCGGCTTTGAATGGCGGGAACCAGGTTGTTCGATGTGTTTAGGGATGAACCCCGATAAAGTACCAGAAGGGGTGCATTGCGCATCCACATCGAATCGTAATTTTGTGGGACGGCAAGGCAAGAATGCTCGAACGCATCTCTGTAGTCCCGCCATGGCTGCAGCAGCGGCGATCCATGGGCATTTTATTGATGTTAGAGAAATCATTAGGGGGCGAGAGGATGAACGCTTTTACGCAATTTGAAGGCACGACGATGCCTTTGATGAATGACAATATCGATACAGATCAGATTCTGCCGAAAAACTATTTGAAACGTGTAGAAAAAACGGGTTTCGGTGAATTTCTCTTTGATGATTGGCGATATTTGGCGAAACGTAAGCCCAATCCAGACTTTATTCTCAATTTTCCTGAATACCAACAGGCCTCGATTCTGATCGCAGGTGACAATTTTGGTTCTGGTTCATCTAGAGAACACGCGGCCTGGGCATTACTGGATTATGGGTTTAAAGTGGTAATTGCTGGTAGTTTTGGCGATATCTTCTATATGAATGCCACCAAAAATGGTCTCTTGCCCATTGTCTTGCCGCTAAAGGTCAGACAACAACTAGCAGCCTTGCCGCCAACGACAGAAATTTATGTCGATTTGCCTTTGCAGCAAGTGGTCATCAATGGAGAAAGTCATAGCTTTGTGATCGATGCTTCCTGGAAATATAAGCTGGTCAATGGCCTTGATGAGATTGGTATCACGCTGCAAGAAGCGGATAAAATCACCGCTTATGAGCAGACGATTCCCGCCTATCGATTGCCAAAATAAACGATGGTGTTATTGGACTTTCTATTGTTGAAGGATGGTTTTGAGGCCAGTCCAGTCTTTTTCGATGTCTGCAGCCAGTGTCCGATTGTAGAAAATCGCTGCAGGGTGATACATAGGCACAATCAAATAGGATAGAGTAGACCATTGATACCCAGTTCTTTCACGATTACATTGCTGGATCGTCGATTGAATCACTTGTCCGTGACAGTGTTTAATCACCATTTGGTTACCCAATAGACGTTGCAGACCGATATTGCCGACAGTCACGATGATCGGCGGGTCAATTTGCGCAATTTCATAATCCAAAAGCGGGGCATGCAGCAAGACTTCTTTTTTGGTTGGCGTTCTATTGGGGTGGACGATTTCATAAGCGCCGGATCGTTTGTTGACCCTTTCTTTTGTACCGTAGGGTCTGCTGCGAACGGCACTAGTGATATAGACATCTTCTCTGGTTAAACCAGCTCGGGCTAGAGATTTGATCAACTCTTTGCCAGCTTGGCCACTGAAGGGAATGAAATTTTCAACTTCTGTTCGACCGGGGGCTTCTCCCACGATTATCAATCGAGGATGCAGTGGTCCTTGGCCAGCGACGAAGCCTTCTAGGGGATACGCCTTAGATAATTGTTGAATAGGGTAAGCGAGTTCTTTAGGATAGTCCATGAGTAGTCCTTTCTTATTAAAAGATTTCTATTTTTACATAGAATAAGTGTCAATTCATAATGGTTTGCAGAAAATAAAAATGAAACTATTTTGACTATCTGCATTGACATTATGCTGGGATTTTGATAAAGTTAGTCTGTTGTAATTGTGGACTCCACAGCTACAACCGCACAGAACAAGTATTAAGCACGAAAGTCACTTGGGATGGCGAGTCTAAGTATATCATAAGGAGGTGCTGTAGAGCATGTACGCAATTATCAAAACTGGTGGGAAACAAGTGAAAGTTGAAGTTGGTCAAGCAATCTACGTTGAAAAATTAGACGTTGAAGCTGGACAAACAGTTACTTTTGACGAAGTCATCTTAGTAGGTGGCGAATCAACAAAAGTAGGTGCCCCAATCGTTGCTGGTGCAACTGTTGAAGGTACTGTTGAAAAACACGGCAAACAAAAGAAAGTCGTGACTTTCAAATACAAACCTAAAAAACATTCACACCGTAAACAAGGTCACCGTCAACCATACACAAAAGTTGTTATTGACGCGATCAACGCTTAATTCTGACGAAAAGCAGGGTAACGAATATGATCAAAGGGACATTCAAACGCAATGACTCTGGTCGGATTGTTTCTTTTGAACTTACTGGACATGCCCAAGCAGGAGAATACGGCAAAGACATCGTCTGTGCTGCAGCATCCGCATTGGCTATCAGTGCAGTAAATGGGATCGACGCTTTAGCTGGCATTGCGCCAAAAGTTGAAGCAGACAATGAACAAGGTGGTTATCTATTGGTAACACTACCTGCTCGTTTGACCCAAGAGCAGTCGAATATCTCACAAATTCTTTTGGAGAATTTGCTGATCGGCTTGCAATCAGTTCAAGAAGAGTACAACGATTATATCCAAATCAAAACTACTAAAGAAAAATAGGAGGTGCATCTCATGTTGATGAAAATGAATTTGCAATTCTTCGCTCACAAAAAAGGTGGAGGTTCTACGTCTAACGGACGTGACTCTCAATCAAAACGTTTAGGTGCGAAACGTGCTGACGGTCAAACTGTTTCAGGCGGATCTATCCTTTATCGCCAACGCGGTACGAAAATTTACCCAGGTGTAAATGTTGGTATCGGTGGAGATGATACTTTGTTTGCTAAAGTTGACGGTGTTGTTCGTTTCGAACGTAAAGGCCGCGACAAAAAACAAGTGTCAGTTTACCCAGTAGCGCAAGAAGCTTAATAAGTAGAAAGTCCGGATACTTTATAGTACCCGGACTTTTTTATCAGATGATATGTAAGCGTTTTAAAAAATCGGAAGGAGAGATGATAATGATTCATTTAAAAGAAATCAATCAATCGAATTATCGTGCCTGTATCGCCTTGGAACTGGCAGGGCATCAAAAAGACTTTGTTTCCCCTAATTGGTATTCATTATTGGAATCTATCTTCGAAGAACAGAGGCAAGCATTTGCGATTTATCACGAGAAAGACATGGTGGGGTTTATCCTTTTCAGTTATTATGCGGCAGATGATGATTATCCGAAAGATTCGTGGTGGATCGAGCGTTACATGATCGATCACAAATATCAACAGCAAGGATATGGTCGCCAAGGGCTGGCAGTTGCCTTCAAATGGTTCAATGAACATGTGCAGGCGCAAGAATTACGCATCTCAACTGTCGCTGGCAATGAAATAGCTGAGACATTATACGAGAAAATGGGTTTTGAAAAAACAGGTGAAGAAGTGAGTGGTGAGTTCGTTCTATTACGGAAATGCTGAGTGGTGAAATGATCAGCATTTCTGTAGGAACGAACAAATGAAAATAACAATAAATGTTTTTTAATTCACAATGTATTTTTGTAAGCTTAACAAAAGCTTTACACGTTGCTAACTTAAAATGCACAGTGCTTTGTTACGATGCTGAAGAAGGGCAAATTAGGATTTTTCCGACTTTGATTTTCTCTGATTGGGAAAGGACTCACGAAATAATGTTCGGTTTTAACGAACAATTAAAAAAATATATATGGAATAAAATAAAAATTGGTTGTTTTGTTGGTTTTTTTTTCTTATAATCAGAAAGGAAAGTTCGGTATTTTCGTTTTGTTCGATTTTTTTATTTGAAAAGGGGAAAAGTGATGAAAGTTTGGAAAAAAGCAGCAACAGTTGGACTAGGATTGGCCGCAGCATTTACTTTGGCAGCTTGCGGATCAGGAGATTCAAGTACGGATGCTTCTGGTGAAGAAAGCTATGTGCCGGAGGAATTAACTGTTCAATTCGTTCCATCTCAAGCGGCTGAAACATTGGAAGCCAAAGCAAAACCTTTAGAGCAATTATTAAGTGATGAGCTAGGGATTCCAGTTACGGTAAGTGTTTCTACTGACTACAATACGATCGTTGAAGCCATGGCTTCAAAACAAGTAGATGTCGGCTTCTTACCGCCAAATGCATATGTACTGGCTCATGAGCAAAGCAACGTGAAGGTATTATTGCAAGCACAAAGATATGGTATCAAACAGCCTGGTGGAGAAGCGACAGACGAATTGGTAGATAGCTACCGTTCAATGATTGTTGTCAAAAGCGGCAGTGGTATCGAAGATCTTGAAGACTTAAAAGGCAAAACGATCGCGACTCAAGATGTCACTTCTTCTGCAGGATACGTATGGCCTGTAGCTGAAATGAAAAAAGCTGGGATCGATATCAATACAGATGTCACCACTGTTCAAGTCAAAGGACATGACCAAGCAATCCTATCTGTACTAAATGGTGATGTGGATGCGGCATTTGTCTTTGAAGATGCCCGCAATACCGTGAAGAGTGATTATCCAGAAATCATGGATGAAGTAGAACCAATGTACTTCACTGAACCAATTCCAAACGATACGATCAGTGTTCGCAGTGATATGAGTGAAGAATGGGACAAAAAAATCCAAGATGCCTTTATCGCTATCGGTCAAGATGAAGAAGGCAAACAAATCATCTCTGACATTTATTCTCATGAAGGGTATGTTGTCTCTCAAGACAGCAATTTCGACATCGTAAGAGAATATGCCGAGCAAGTAGGTCAATAATTCATCAATAACGAAAGGGTGCCAGAACTTGAGGTGCCCTTTTCGAATGTATGGCGATTTTTACAATAGAAAGTAGGAGAATCATGGCGTTAGACAAAGATACAATCATTTCATTCCAAAATGTGACCAAGCAATACCCAAATGGTGTTTTGGGGTTGAAAGATTTGAATATTGATATTAAAAAAGGTGAATTTGTGATTGTGGTGGGATTATCCGGCGCAGGGAAATCAACAATGCTGCGCTCAATCAATCGGCTGCATGAAATTACAAGCGGCGAGATTTTGATCGACAATCAATCGATCACAAAAGCCAAAGGGCGTTCGTTGCGTTTGATTCGAAGAGACATTGGCATGATTTTCCAAAGCTTCAATTTGGTGAAGCGTTCGAGTGTCTTACGGAACGTCTTGACGGGGCGGGTGGCTTATCATCCGACTATCAAAATGTTATTTGGATTATTCCCGCAAGCGGACAAAGAACTCGCCTACCAATCATTGCAACGGGTCAACTTAGCTGAAAAAGTGTACACGCGAGCGGATGAATTGTCAGGTGGTCAGCAACAACGGGTCTCTATTGCCAGAGCGTTGACACAAGAACCGAAAATCATTTTGGCAGATGAACCAGTGGCATCACTAGATCCTTTGACTACTGAGAAAGTCATGAATGACTTAAAACGTATCAATCAAGACTTAGGTATCACGATCGTTGTCAACTTGCACTCGGTTCAATTGGCGCGAGAATATGGTACCCGCATTATTGGGTTGCGTGATGGAAGTTTGGTCTTTGATGGGCCTGTGAGCGAAGCAACCGATCAACGCTTGAAAGAAATCTACGGCAGTGAGATTATGGAAGAACAAGGGGGCGAAGCTTTATGACCACCCAAACGTTGCCCAAACGCAGCGGTCTTTGGAAAAACGTCTTATGGCTAGCCATCTTTGTGATCGTTTTGTATGTAAGTGGATCGATTTCTGGTGTAGATATGCCAAGCTTTTTTGGCAATATGGGCCAGATGAATGTGATTTTGAAAAAAATGGCCCGACCGGATTGGGCTTATGTTCCTATTATCGTTGAACCGATTTTGCAAACCATTCAAATGGCGATTGTTGGTACAACCTTTGGTGCCATCGTCGCTTTGCCGTTCTCATTGCTTGCTGCCCGCAATATCATGACCAATACTTTGATTAGCGGCGTGTTTCGATTTGTGCTGAATATTATCCGGACGATTCCAGATTTGATGATGGCTGCTTTGTTTGTGGCAGTTGTCGGCATTGGGCCAGTTGCAGGGGTCATCTCGATCTCCGTCTTTTCTTTTGGGATGATCACGAAATTGTTTTATGAATCAATTGAAACGATTGATGAAGGCCCCATCGAAGCGATCACAGCTTCTGGCGGATCGAAATTCGATATCATCCGTTATGCGGTCATGCCGCAAGTGATGAGCCACTTTTTGAGCTATCTTTTATACGCTTTTGAAATCAACATTCGTGCGTCAACAATTCTTGGGTACATCGGTGCAGGTGGGATCGGTGTGTTCTTGCAACGTTCGTTGAGTCAATTTAGGTATGATCAAACGTCAGTTATCGTGTTAGTGATCTTTGCAGTCGTGTTAGTGATCGATACCATCAGTAATAGATTAAGGGAGCGATTATTATGATGTTACCTGCAGAACCAAAACAAAAGAAAGTCAAACTGTGGCTGCTTATTTTTGCCATTGTTGTCATGTATATTTGGGCTTTTTCCGGTATTCCTTTTAATGGCGTCAAAGACAATGCAGGCCAAATCATCGGCTCGATCTTTGATGGGTTGATTCATCCTGACTGGAGTTATGTTTATACCGGCGATGGCGAAGATTTGATCAGTTTGATGATTCAAACGGTGGCGATTGCATTTGTCGGCACATTTATTTCATCAATTTTAAGTATCCCCTTTGCTTTTTGGGCAGCCCGTAGTAAAAATAGTCCGCGCTTTTTATCTGGTGTAGGTAAAGTGGTGTTGACTGCGATACGGACATTTCCTGAGATCGTGTTGGCGATTATGTTCATCAAAACAGTTGGCCCGGGTTCTTTTGCCGGTGTGCTGGCTGTCAGCGTACACTCAATCGGTATGTTGGCAAAATTGTATAGCGAAGCGATTGAAAATATGGATCAAGGCCCTTCAGAATCAGTGATTAGTGCTGGCGGGAACCGTTGGGATGTCTTGGGCTTTGCGACATTGCCGCAATTGATTCCGGAATTTTTGTCTTTCACATTGTATCGTTTTGAATTGGCGGTGCGTTCTGCATCAATTCTAGGGATCGTTGGTGCTGGTGGTATCGGTACGCCGATGATCTTTGCCATTAATGCTCGTTCTTGGAATCGTGTTGGGATTATTTTGTTAGGAATCGTAGTTACCGTTACTGTGATCGACTTTATTTCAGGTCGTTTGCGTAAACGTTTGGTTTGATCCACAATGAAACAGCGCACTGATTTTGTCAGTGTGCTGTTTTGCAGTGTCAAAAAGGACAAGTCGTGGCTGGGTTTGCTATACTGAATGTATGAAAAATGAATTCAGAGGAGGCTGTTTTATGAAAGCATTATTGATTGTGAATCCTAGTGCTGGTGGTGAGCAAGCCAAGGAATATGAACAACAGGCCAAAGAGAAGTTGGCGATGTTTTTTGATGAGGTTGAAGTCAAACACACAAAAGAAGCAGGAGATGCCACGCAGTTTGCTTCTGAAGCAGTGGGTGTCTTCGACAGTGTTTTTGCGATGGGTGGTGATGGTACTGTGAATGAAGCCATCAGCGGCTTAGCACCTCATGACCATCGGCCAAACTTTGGTTTCTTTCCTTTGGGTACAGTCAATGATCTGGCGAGAGCATTGGCGATTCCTCTTGATCCGCAAGAAGCCATTGATACATTTGACATCGCCCATTCAAGACCTATCGATATTGGCCAAATCAATGATGAGTATTTCATGAATGTGGTCGCTATTGGCATGATTCCCGCTGCCATCAACAATGTTGAAGTGGAAGAGAAAACCAAATTGGGCAAAATGGCGTATTTTGTTTCTGGTTTGCGGGAAGTCCGCAAAAATGAAAGCCATCAGTTTGACGTTGCTTTAACAGCAGCGGATGAAACAAAACAGCTATCCATCGAAAGCAGTACTTTGATCATCGGTTCCTCAAATAGCGTGGGCGGATTTGAATCGTTGTTGCCCAAAGCCAGCACCAAGGATGGCAAGTTACACTTGATTTATTTGAAGGACAGCAATTTATGGGAAACGATCAAGAGTATTCCGGAATTATTGAAAGGCGTGACGGAATCGAATGAAGTTTTAGGATATGAAACCTTTGAGAAAGCCGAGATTTCCCTAAAAGGGAATACTTCGATCGAGACCAATGTCGATGGAGATGCGGGTCCCGAATTGCCAGTGACTATTCAATTGCTACCGCAACACTTGACTGTTTATTGTGGTGAAGAAAAAAACGAAGAGACGCACAGCCTTCGTGCCGAAAAACAATCCTGAAAGCGGATTGTTTTTTTGGTTCAAAAAGAGTATACTGTTGGAAATTTAACGAAATGAGGGATCGTATGCAGATACGATTTGCAACTACCGCGGATGCACCAGCAGTATTGGCTATTTATAGTCACTATGTGCTTCATACGCCAATCACATTTGAAACGGATATCCCAACGATCGAGGCATTCAGCGAAAGGATTCGTTCTATCTCCAGCAGATACCCGTATCTTGTCGCGGAAGAATCAGGCCGCATCTTGGGTTATGCCTATGCGACAGCATACAAAGAACGAGCTGCTTATGATTGGACGGTGGAAGTGACGGTCTATTTAGATCAGTCGACACAAGCGAAAGGGATCGGAACTGCACTGTACGATGCCCTAGAAAAGATACTGAAAGAACAGCATATAGTCAACTTAACCGCCTGTATCACCGGTGGCAATCAGCAAAGCGAAGGCTTCCATCATAAACGGGGCTATCAACGAGTAGCTGATTTTAAAAAAGTCGGTTATAAGTTTGGTCAATGGCACGATGTGATTTGGATGCAAAAAGAGCTGCAAACATTCAATGACGACGTTCCGCCTTTTCGACCAATCACTGAATTATCTGGACACCCATAGCCATATGAGTGTCTTTTTTTTGTGAAATGCTTTATTCTTAGGCTATAATTGACGACTTTTTATGGGAAAAGCAAGCAAGGATCGTCTATTTTTTATAAAAAGTTGCTTTTTTGCGAAAAAATGATTACAGTATTCAAGTGGAAAAAAACGAGGAGGCGAAGCTGTTGGGGAAGCGAATCGAACGTATTTATCAATATATCGTTGAAAATACGATGAGCGGCTTAGGAGAAAAGAAAGGGTTGTCGACATCTGAGGTCGCTGATCATCTAGCGATTCAACGCAGCAATGCCAGTAAAGATTTGAATCAGCTAGTCAAAGAAGGCCGTGTTCAAAAAAGTGACAGTCGACCGGTGCGTTATTGGGCGAATGTCAGTGAGAAAGCGCCTGAAAATTATGTGCCGAGTTATATGGAAAATCGGCCTCCCAGAGAGAAAGCCCATCCGCAACGGGTCTCTGTGGTCAAAAGCAAGCGAGATATCTTCTCAACGATCATCGGTGCCAATGGCAGTATGAAGAACGCGGTCGAACAAGCCAAGGCAGCAATTTTGTATCCGCCAAAGGGATTGAATTGTTTGATCACTGGTCCGACCGGTTCTGGGAAGACCTACTTTGCCCATGCGATGTTTCAATTTGCCAAAACCAATCAAGTGATTGCGGACGAGAAAGAATTGATCGTCTTTAACTGTGCCGACTATGCCAATAACCCAGAGTTATTGATGAGTCATTTATTTGGTTATGTCAAAGGCGCATTTACCGGTGCCGAGCAAGAGAAAATCGGGATCATTGATCAAGCCGATGAAAGCATGCTGTTTCTTGATGAAATTCATCGACTACCGCCAGAAGGGCAAGAAATGATCTTTTACTTTATGGATCATGGTACCTTCAGTCGACTAGGTGAAACCGGTAAAAATCATCAAGCCAATGTACGGATTGTCGGCGCAACGACAGAGGATCCAAATTCAACACTTTTGGATACTTTTACCCGACGGATCCCCATCAATATTCAATTGCCGTTTTTTGAGAAGCGACCTGCTTCCGAAAAAATCGAATTGGTTCGTGTATTGGTTGGCCAAGAAGCTACCCGTATCCAACGAAGCATCACGTTGACGGAAGATGTTGTCAAAGCGTTGATTGGCAGTGTGAGCTTTGGCAATATCGGTCAGTTGAAATCCAATGTCCAGCTTGTCTGCGCTAGAGGCTTTTTGAATCACATGCAAGCAGAGGAAATCGAAATCGAATTGATGGATCTGCCTGAAGGGATTCGTTCGGGATTGATCATCTTAGGCAATCGTCGGAACGAGCTGGCTGAATTATCCAAAACGTTGGCGCCGAAAATCAGTGTCCAACCAAATGAAAATTTAAATGACATCCAGTCGGATGCCTATGAACTGCCTTATAATTTATACGACATTATTGGTGATAAAGCGGCATTGTTAAAGGCCGATGGCTTAGACCAAGAAGCCATCAATCACTTTATCTCGACGGATATCAATGTGCATTTGAAGTCGTTTTACAAAGACCATGGTTTTTCCTTTAATTCTGTCAACAAGCTTAGTGAGTTTGTCGATCAAAAAGTCATCACTGTTACAAACCAAATTTATGAAATGGTGCGCCAACGCTTGAAAGTCGATTTTCAACAAAACTTTATTTATGCAATGAGTTTGCACATCAGTTCTTTTTTGAAAAAAATCCATTTAGGTGAAGAACGTCAAACCAATGACAATATTCGTCAAATGGTCGCCGATTATCCAGAAGAGTTTGAAGCCGCCAAAGAAGTACGGGCTTTTATTGGTGAAAGTTTTCGGGTAACGATCCCGGAAAGCGAGTCTTACTATTTAGCCGTCTTGCTTGTTTCGTTGCGCACGACCCATTCTTCTGGGAAAATCGGCGTGGTGGTGGCAGCCCATGGCAATAGTACCGCTAGTAGTATGGTGCAAGTCGTCAAGCAGTTGTTGGAAGTCGATCAAGTGACTGCTGTTGATATGCCGTTGGATATGCCGCCGGCAGTTGCTTTGAAAAAAATCGTCGAAAGTGTCAAACAAGTCAACGATGGCAGCGGCGTGATGTTGTTAGTGGACATGGGGTCTTTAGCGACCTTTAATAGCGAGATTCAACGAGAAACAGGCGTCGTTGTAAGGACGGTAGACATGGTCACGACATCGATCGTATTGGAAACAGTCCGCAAAGCATCAGTTATTGGGACCGATATCGATCAATTGTACGATTCTTTACGCAAGTTTCGCGGCTATGGTGTTGTCATCAACGAAGAGTCTATCCTACCAAATCATCATCCGAAAGCCATTTTGGCTATCTGTGCTTCAGGAAAAGGTACAGCCCAGCGAATCAAAGAGTTGATCCAAAGTTCATTGTCCAAACGGCAAAACCAATCCGTCGAAGTCGTGACGCTGTCTGTTGCTGATCTGCGCTCTGAATTAGAAGGTATCCAACAGCGCTATCAATTGATTGCCTCTACAGGGATTGTTGATCCGCATATCGATGCACCATTTATTTCGTTGGAACGCTTTATTGATCAAGATGTCGATCAATTGTTGGAAGATATCCTATTGGAGCAAGAATTGAGTTTTGATGACGAAGTTCAATTAGATGATCGACAATCAAAAGAAATTTGTATCGGCTATTTGGAAGAAAACTTTACCTATATCAATGCCAAAAAAGTGGTCGACCCATTGTGGCAGTTTAGCCAAGAGTTGATTCATGATCTGGAATTGAATGATGCCAGACAAGGATTTCAAATCAATTTTGTCATGCATACTGCGGGGATGTTGGAACGAATCGTTTTGCGCCAACCCCTAACGATTTCCCCGGAAGAAACCCAAGAGATGTATGACAATCCGCAATATGAACAATTGCATGTGCACGTGCAGTCCTTTGCACGGTTGATGAACTTAGCCATTCCTGATTCGGAAGAATTCTATTTGTTGGCACTTATAAAGAATCATCAAGAAAAAGAATTGTATTTAAAATAAAAAAGAATACAGATACACTAAAAAAGATACACTGAATCGCAGTGTATCTTTTTTAGTGTATCTATACAAAGCTGGTTCTTAAGCTTTTCACAAGATTAGTGTATTGATAAAAGTTGGCACGCTTCTTGCTTTTATATAAGTGGATACAGGAGGTGATCGAAAAAAAGGACGGATCCTCAAATTGTTCAGTGGATCGATGTAGGAGGTTTTGCAATGGGAATGGATATACGTCTTGCCCGAATCGATGATCGTCTGATTCATGGTCAAGTCGCCACAGCATGGTCGAAATTGACCGGTATCAACCGAATCATCGTGGTCAGTGATGAAGTAGCCAATGATCAACTGCGTAAATTTCTTTTGAAAGAAGCTGCACCGCCAGGAATCAAATCGAATGTCGTAACGGTAGCGAAAATGCTTGAGGTAGCACATAACACATTATTTAATACCCAAAAAGTCATGTTATTATTTACTAACCCTCAAGATGTCGTGACCCTCGTCAAAGGTGGGATTCCGATTCGCTCTGTGAATATAGGCGGGATGAGTTTTTCAATGGGAAAACGGATGATCACGAACTTTGTTTCTGTCAATGACCAAGATCTTGACGCTTTGCTTTATTTACAAGCGCAAGGCATTGAAGTCGAGATTCGCAAAGTTCCAGCTGATCGAAAAATATATTTGAAGGATATTTTGGAAAAGGAAGGTAGTCACTCTTAATTTTTCGTCGTTGTTTTTTCTTTCATATTCGTGTCACAATTTTCAATTTTGAAATAGGAGGTAAAAAGATGGTAGGAATTATCCTAGCAAGTCATGGAGAATTTGCAAACGGCATTTTGCAATCCGGTTCAATGATTTTCGGCGAACAAGAAAATGTTAAAGCTGTAACATTGATGCCAAGTGAAGGACCAGATGACATCAAAGCAAAAATGCAAGAAGCAATCGCTACATTTGACGACCAAGAAGAAGTACTTTTCTTAGTTGACTTATGGGGTGGCACACCATTCAACCAAGCCAACAGTTTGTTTGAAGACCACAAAGATACTTGGGCAATCGTGGCAGGTATGAATTTACCAATGGTGATCGAAGCTTACGCATCACGTTTTTCAATGAATAAAGCGCATGAAATTGCTGCGCATATCGTTGAAACAGCCAAAGAAGGGGTCAAGGTCAAACCTGAAGCGCTAGAACCTGCAGAAGCTGCAGCACCAAAAGCGGTACAAGACGACCAACCAAAAGGATCACTTCCTCCTGGCACTGTTCTAGGTGACGGCAAAGTCAAAATCGTATTGGCACGTGTCGACTCTCGATTATTGCATGGTCAAGTGGCAACCGCTTGGACAAAATCAGTCAATCCTTCACGGATCATCGTTGTATCTGATGCAGTTGCAAAAGATGATTTGCGCAAGAAATTGATTGAACAAGCAGCGCCTCCTGGCGTGAAAGCAAACGTGATTCCGGTAGATAAAATGATTGAAGTTTCTAAAGACCCTCGTTTTGGGAATACAAAAGCTTTGCTATTGTTTGAAAATCCGGAAGATGTTCTTCGTGCAGTCGAAGGCGGCGTTGATATTCAAGAAGTCAATGTTGGTTCAATGGCGCACTCTGTCGGTAAAGTTGTTGTAAGTAAAGTATTGTCAATGGGAACTGAAGATGTTGCTACATTTGAAGAACTTAAAAATCGCGGCATTAAATTCGATGTACGTAAAGTACCGAATGATTCACGCGACAACATGGACGAAATCTTACGCAAAGCAAAAAATGAGTTAGCAAACAAATAGAATTGTATTCAACTAAATAGGAGGTCTATCATGACTATTATATCTATGGTATTAGTAGTACTCGTTGCCTTTTTAGCTGGTATGGAAGGAATCTTGGATGAATTCCAATTCCACCAACCACTAGTAGCTTGTACATTGATCGGTTTAGTGACCGGTAACTTGGAAGCATGTATTATCCTAGGTGGATCATTGCAAATGATCGCTTTGGGCTGGGCGAATATTGGTGCCGCTGTTGCACCGGATGCTGCATTGGCATCTGTGGCATCTGCAATTATTTTGGTATTAGGCGGACAAGGCACAAATGGTGTTGATACAGCGATTGCTGTTGCGATTCCTTTGGCAGTAGCTGGTTTGTTCTTAACAATGATCGTTCGTACTTTGGCTGTGCCAATCGTTCACTTTATGGATGCTGCAGCTGAAGAAGGCAATATTCGTAAAATCGAAATGTGGCATATTGCTGCTGTTGCAATGCAAGGGGTACGTATCGCGATTCCTGCTGCAGCATTGTTAGCAATCCCTGCTGCCACAGTACAAACTTTCCTAGAATCTATGCCTGCATGGTTAACAGATGGTATGGCTATCGGTGGTGGTATGGTCGTTGCCGTAGGTTATGCAATGGTTATCAACATGATGGCAACTCGCGAAGTATGGCCATTCTTCATTATTGGTTTTGTGATTGCGGCAATCTCTGAATTAACATTGATCGCAATCGGTGCATTGGCAGTAGCTATTGCATTGATCTACTTGAACGTAACCAAAATGGGTGGATCATCAAATGGAGGCGGCGGCGGAAACACTGGCGACCCTCTAGGCGATATCTTGAATGACTATTAGAATCGAAGGAGGAGAAAAAAATGGCAGAAAAAATTCAATTAAATAAAAAAGATCGTTTAGCCGTAGCATGGCGCTCTACCTTCATTCAAGGTTCATGGAACTATGAACGTATGCAAAATGGTGGTTGGGCATTCTCAATGATTCCAGCAATCAAAAAATTATACAAGACAAAAGAAGACCGTGCCGCTGCGTTAAAACGTCACTTGGAATTCTTTAACACACATCCATATATTGCATCACCTATTTTAGGTGTAACATTGGCTTTGGAAGAAGAACGTGCCAATGGTGCGCCCGTTGACGATGTAGCGATCCAAGGGGTAAAAGTGGGTATGATGGGTCCTTTAGCCGGTGTTGGTGACCCAGTATTCTGGTTTACAGTTCGTCCGATGTTAGGTGCATTAGGTGCTTCTCTTGCTTTAGGCGGAAACATCTTAGGCCCAATCATCTTCTTCTTGGCATGGAATATCATTCGTTGGGCATTTATGTGGTACACACAAGAATTCGGCTACCGTGCTGGTTCTAAAATCACTGATGACCTTTCAGGTGGTCTATTGCAAGACGTGACCAAAGGTGCGTCAATCTTAGGGATGTTCGTATTAGGTTCTCTTGTGCAACGCTGGGTATCTGTATCATTTGCGCCAGTCGTTTCAAGTGTACCGTTAGATGAAGGTGCTTATATCGATTGGGCTAACCTTCCAGCAGGTTCAGAAGGTGTGAAAACAGCGTTTGAACAAGTCGCTCAAGGTCGTGCATTGTCAGATGTGAAAGTAACAACCTTGCAAAATAACTTGGATCAATTGATTCCTGGTTTGGCTGCATTGTTATTGACACTTCTATGCATGTGGTTATTGAAGAAAAAAGTTTCTCCAATCATCATCATCATCGGCTTATTCTTAGTCGGTATTGGTGGACACTTGATCGGATTGTTATAATCTTTTCAAAACGAAGTGCTTGGGGTGACCCAAGCACTTTTTTACATAGTCGCCAAAATACGTAAAAACACGTATAATATAGCAAAAGACAGAAATGGAGCTTATCAAAGATGGTACAATCCCTGAATACAAAAGTTGATTTGACTATTGATGCCACCTCGTTTTTAGGTATCAATGAATATGGCAAAATCATGATCGGCGACAATGCCTTTGAGTTTTATAATGATCGTGATAAACGGAAGTTTGTTCAGATTCCTTGGGAAGATGTGGACTATGTGATCGCATCTGTCATGTTCAAAGGCCGTTGGATTCCTCGGTATGCGGTAAAAACCAAGAAAAATGGCACCTACACATTTTCATCAAAAGAACCAAAAAAAGTGCTGCGTGCGATTCGTGAATATGTGGATCCTGATCATATGGTTCATTCGCTAGGCTTTTTCGATGTACTGAAACGTTCATTTTCACGCAGAAAATAACAAGTAAGCATATTTTTTTCCAAAGACGTCTGCCTGTGTTAGGCTAGAATAAAGTAAACAAAGGAGGCGTTACGATGCATTTTCTATGGACATTGATCGTAGGTGCAATCATTGGTTCAGTAGGTGGCGCGATCGCCGGCGAAAAGCGTGGCTGTATTTTTGATATTGTAGCTGGATTGATCGGCGCATCGATTGGTCAAGCATTATTTGGTACGTGGGGCCCACAAGTGGCTGATATGGCGATCGTACCAGCGATTATTGGTGCAGTCATCTTCGTCGCAGTAGTGACATTTTTCTTCGGGCGAAAAAAATAAAATACGTTGACACGTGTCAAATTTGGCAGCATTTTATCTTTCGGGATAAAATGCTTTTTTGTTGTGACTTTTTTGTACTTGGCACGTATAGTAAGTGTAAAAGGGGAGGGGCTTGAAGGTGAAAATGGATTTGTTGGAGAACATGTATCATTTGTATGGGAAAGAATGCTATTTGTATGCGTTCTACTTTACCAAAAATACCATGCAAGCGGAAGACTTGGTCAGCCAAGCATACCTCGCGATACTAGACGCCCTTCCTTTTTTACAAGAAGAACAAATCAAGTATTACTTATTCAAAACAATCAAAAATGGGTTTATCGATGGCCAGCGTAAGGAAAAGAATCATCAAAAATGGCGCCGTTCAGCATGGCATCATACGAAACAAGATGCATTCAATACCCCGTTGACGCATGTGATCAAAGAAGAAGAACGTAGAACATTGTATCGATCGATCGATCGTTTGCCAGAGGATACCCGAGAAGTGATTCTGCTTTTTTATTTTATGGAATTGTCTATCGATGAGATTGCCAAATATAAAGAATGGACCTATACCCAAACGAAGAATCGCTTGTATCGCGGTCGTTTATTATTAAAGGAGGATATCATACATGAAAGAACCATTTGATTTTCAAAAAGTGCAGCAACAAGTGAAAAAACAGCAAATGCGTCGGAACATATGGCTGGTATGTATGGCCGCGCTGATGTCATTAATGATTATTTGGGGCGCGCCTAAACTTATAGATTCTTTTTTCTATAACCCTAAGAGCGAGAGTCAATTAACTAGCTTAGACAGCTATATTGTCAATCGCCAAATCAACAATGAATTAACAACTCAAAATCAGTTTCTCAGTCGATATGAAATTAAGGCCCAAGGATATGGGAATTATACAATCACTGAGATTTACAGAAACCTAGCGCAAACGCAAACCAATACGAAAACCTATGAAGTCAAGCAAAATCAAATCCAAGAGAATCAACTTTCTCTACCAGAAGTGACAGATTATTTATTTGATCAACGGTTTCACGATGCCTCATCTGATATGTTCACTGATAGTGCGTTATACAAAGATTTACTTTTAGAAAAAGTCAAAGGATTACCGAAAAGTACGGAAATCATCGCGACGGTCATTTTTGATGAAGACATGACTTTAGATGATTTGGCAGAATGGCAAACGTATCACTTAAGTGAGGGAGAAGTCCTATGGACGGCAGTCCGCAGCACTGTACCGACGAGTGATCAGGACTATCAGCCATTAGGGTTTGCCAATGCCTATGTTGGCGTCCTGCCTAGTCAAGAAGACTTTGACCAGGCTTTTCTGGAAAAATACCCTTTTCTTACCCATTTCCATAGCACAGATGCACAACAAGTAGCGTATTCAGAGTCAGCGCAGCAAGCTGCCCATTTTACCTCTATGTTGCAGTACTTGCAGACGCAAACAGATTTCTTAGCCCTTGAACCAGAATATGGTCGAAAAATCGTATCTTCTGACCAAATCAATGACACGCTGGATTATGTAGGCAATAATGGCGTTACAACGTATGGGGTCTCTATCCGTACGAATGTAGATGAATTGACTGCGTTACTAAAAACAGGAGAAGATGTTTTAGCCGTTAGAGTAGTAGAAACAACACTGTTTCATTTATTTCAATGAAGGATAATTAGGTAGCATGCAAGAATACACAAATGAGTTTTTTTTCAGAAAACATTTTCCATTCTTTCCGCTTTTTCCTGAAGTTTGCTATAATAAACAAGAAGCGTACAAGAAAGGTTGGAATATCATATGTTAAGAGTTGAAAAATTAAGAGAAGCAATGCGGAAAGAATCAATCGATGGTTTTTTGATCACTAGTCCATATAACTTGCGTTACTTGACCAATTTTACTGGGACGACCGGTCTAGCAGTGATCACGTTAACGAAAGCCTTTTTTGTGACAGATTTCCGTTATACGGAACAAGCAGCGGCACAAGCTGTGGGATTTGAGATCGTTAAGAACAGCGGACCGATCTTCGATGAAGTAGCTGCGATTTGCAAAAATGAAGATATCAATGTACTGGCCTTTGAAGAAAGCTCTGTAAGCTTCTCGGATTATTCTGTTCTTGAAGATTTGATTGATGAGTCTTCATTGGCACCTATTTCCGGCATGATCGAAAATCTGCGGGAAGTCAAAGATGAAACAGAAATTGCGTTGATCCAGCAAGCCTGTCATATTGCTGATCAAGGATTTGAACACATTCTAAAAATGGTGCGTCCTGGTATGACAGAAATCGAAGTAGCCAATCAGTTAGATTTCTTTATGCGTTCATTGGGCGCAACGAGTGTCTCATTTGATACGATCGTTGCTAGTGGATTGCGTTCAGCAATGCCCCATGGTGTAGCCAGTGAAAAAGTCATTGAACAAGGAGACTTGATCACGCTTGATTTCGGTTGTTACTATCAAGGTTATGTCTCTGATATGACGAGAACCTTTGCTGTTGGTTATCCAGGTGACAAATTAAAAGATATCTACAAAATCGTTCTAGAAGCGCAAGAGAAAGTTTTGGCTGCAGCTAAACCTGGCATGACAGGTATCGAGTTAGATGCTGTTGCGCGTGATCATATTGCTTCTTACGGATACGGCGAAGCCTTTGGTCATTCAACTGGCCATGGCATCGGTTTAGAGATCCATGAAGGGCCAAACGTATCCTTTAGAGCGGACAAACCTTTTGTTACAGGCAATGTCATCACAGATGAACCAGGTATTTACTTGCCAGGTATTGGTGGTGTCCGGATCGAGGATGACTTGCTGATCACTGAAACAGGCAACAAAGTATTGACCCATGCGCCAAAGGAATTGATCATCTTATAATCCGACCCTCGTTCAAACAGGAAATTCGTTGAGAAAAGTGGGTTATTATAGATTATCCGCTGAGAAAATGATAAACTAAAAACGAGAATAAACCTCTCTGCAAAACGCAGATGACGCGCACATCTCTTTTGTGATTCGAAATGCTGTGCAGCGTGGCGTTGCTCAAGTATGCAGATGTTCAAAAATGGAGGCAAAACAGATGAATGAAGATAAAAATCTAGTCTTAGACGCTAGTCCTGAGTTAGGTGAAATCGTGATCGCACCTGAAGTCATTGAAATCATTATTGGGATCGCAGCGTCAAAAGTAGACGGTGTCTATGGCATGCGTGGCACATTCGCCAACAGTGTAACTGAACTTTTGGGCCGTGCAGCGCATGGCAAAGGCGTATACTTAACGATCGACGAAACGGGGATCAAAGTTGATTTATACAGCTACATGACTTACGGTGTGTCAGTGCCTAAAGTAGCGATGGAGATTCAAGAACGTGTGAAACAACAAGTCCTATTTATGACGGATGTGCAATTGACAGAAGTCAATGTCCATGTTGTTGCAGTTGTGCCAGAAAAAGTAGAATTACCAGATATCGAAGAATTATTCGGAAACGATGAGGAAGAAAATGAGTAAAGAATTATCAAGACATGACATTCGGAAAATGGCGCTACAAGCATTATTTCCGTTGGACTTTAATAAAGATTTAACCAAACAAGATGCAATCAGACACGCCATTGAACTAGAACATCATGAATTGGTCGATGAAGAACAAGAACATTTCGTTCCTAAATATCTAGATCAATTAGTGGTAGGTGTTTGTCATTATAAAGAAGAGCTGGATAAAGTGATCCAAAGCCATTTAAAAGCGGGCTGGAAGATCCAACGTCTATCCAAAATGGATGTGACGATCTTACGCATCGCTTTATATGAAATGATCTATGTCGACAATGTACCAAACCGTGTTGCGCTAAACGAAGCAATCGAACTTGCCAAAACCTTTAGTGATGACCAATCACGTAAATTTGTGAATGGTATCTTATCAACGGTCAACCAAGAGTTGTCTGCTGAAGACAAAACGGAAGAATAAGACTGAAGCATCTTGATAGAGATATCAAGATGTTTTTTGCATAGCGAGAACGATCAATTGTTTAGAAACAAAATTATAAAGCAATTACCGATGTTTTTCTTTTCAGAAAATGCTATGATAGATACCATAAAGCCTTCAGTGAATCAAGCTGTCGTCTTTCTTTGAAGTAAAATAAAATGGTGGTATATCAGGTTGGAGGAATTGTCAGAATGGCTACATTGATCAACGGAAAAGAATTAGCAGATAACATGCAAAGTGACTTTACACTAGAAACCGCAGCATTAAAAAAACAAGGCATTACACCGGGATTGGTGGTATTGCTTGTGGGTGAAGACAAAGCCAGTCAAACTTATGTCAAAAACAAAGAGTTGGCGGCCACAAAAATCGGTATCCATTCTGAAGTTGCCCGCTATTCTGAAACGATCAGCGAGGAAGAACTACTGTCTGAGATTGAGAAATACAATCAAGATGCTGCATTTCATGGCATCTTAGTTCAATTGCCTTTACCTAAGCATATCAATGAAGAGAAAGTACTTTTGGCCATCAAACCCGAAAAAGATGTCGATGGCTTTCATCCGATGAACCTTGGTAAATTATTTGCCGGTGTTCCTGACCGTATTCCTTGTACGCCTTATGGCATCATGAAAATGTTTTCGGCGTATGATATTTCGCTAGAAGGTAAAAATGCTTTGGTGATCGGCCGCAGCAATATTGTCGGCAAACCGATGGCCCATTTACTTTTGGCTGAGAACGCAACCGTCACGATCGCCCATTCAAAAACGAAAGATTTGCCTGCCTTGGCGAAACAAGCGGATATCTTAGTTGTTGCCATCGGCCGCGGCCATTTTGTGACAAAAGAGTTCGTCAAAGAAGGTGCGGTGGTGATCGATGTCGGCATGAATCGCGACGAACAGGGCAAACTGATTGGGGATGTCAAATTCGATGAAGTCGAACCAATTGCTAGTTATATCACACCAGTTCCCCGTGGTGTGGGTCCGATGACGATCACGATGCTGATGGCACAGACCATTGAAGCAGCAAAGGAGCAATGAGAAGAATAAATGGCACAAGAATATTTAACAGTCACTGCCTTGACCAAATATTTAAAACGAAAATTTGATGCGGATCCCTATTTAGAACGGGTGTATTTGACTGGGGAAATCTCTAACTTTCGCCGGCGGCCCAACCATCAATATTTCAGTTTGAAGGATGATGGGGCCAAACTATCGGTGGTCATGTTCAAAGGTGCCTTTGACAAATTAAAGTTTCAACCCGAAGAAGGCATGAAAGTGATGGCTGTCGGCCGAATCACATTGTACGAAGCCAGCGGCAACTATCAAATGATGATCGAACATATGGAACCAGACGGTGTCGGTGCGTTGTATCAGGCCTATGAACAATTGAAACAAACACTTTCTGCTGAAGGTTTGTTCACAGCGCCAAAACAGCCACTGCCACGATACCCCAAGCGCATCGCGGTCTTAACAAGTCCGAGTGGTGCGGTGATCCGAGATATTATCACAACGACCCAAAGACGCTATCCTATCGCGCAAATCGTTTTATTCCCAACCGTGGTCCAAGGCAACAAAGCTGCAGATGATGTGGTGAGAAATATTGCACGTGTTGAAGCAGATGGTCAGTTTGATACGATGATTATTGGCCGTGGTGGTGGATCAATCGAAGACCTGTGGCCATTTAATGAAGAACGGGTAGCACGGGCAATATTCGCTGCCAAAACACCAGTCATTTCATCAGTGGGGCATGAAACAGATACAACGATTGCTGATTTGGTGGCGGATGTTCGCGCAGCAACCCCAACCGCAGCTGCTGAGTTGGCTGTGCCGGTATTAGCTGAAGAAATCTTGCGCATCGAAGAAAAACAAGCCCGCTTGTCCCAAGCCTTTATGCATCAGATCCAGCGCAAGCAGGAACGCTATCAACGAGCAATCGGCTCGTATGTCTTTAGGCAGCCAGAACGGTTATATGAAGCACAATCTATCAAGCTGGATCAATTGCAGCAACGCATGAATCAAGGGCTGCAAGCGATGTTGTTTGAAAAAGACAAACAGGCGCGAAGCGTCATCCACCGTTTAGAACAGCAGCAATTGCAAAGTCGGATCAAGTCGGCACAACAAGAAGTGACCTACTTATCGCAACGATTGAACAAGAGTATGAAGGATGTATACACGGCGAAAGAAAATCGCTTGCTGCAAGCTATTCAATCACTTGATTTATTAAGTCCACTAAAAATCATGGGTCGAGGGTATACCTATACGACCAAGGAAGACCAAGTGGTAAAAACTGCGACAGATGTAGCAATAGGTGATCGCTTGCAGATCCATTATCAAGATGGTTTGGCAGAAGTTGAAGTATTAACGATTGAAGGAGAAGAACATGGCAAATCCAACATTTGAAGAATCATTACAAGAATTAGAACAAATCGTGACTCGGTTAGAGCAGGGGGATGTTCCTTTGGAAGAAGCCCTTACTGCTTTTCAACAAGGTATGGTTTTGAGCAAACAGTGTAAAGATACCTTGAGCAATGCAGAAAAGGCATTGACCAAAATGATGACTGAGGCGAATGAAGAAGTTGTTTTTGACGAGGCGGAGCAATGAGCAAGTTAGCCCAATTTACCAAAGAACAATCACCTCATATTGAAGATGTTATGGTGCGGTTCATTACCCAGCAGACCAGTGATACACGACTGGCAGAGAGTATTTTGTATTCGATCCATGCTGGTGGCAAACGTGTCAGACCTTTATTATTAGTAGCAACAGTTGCAGCTTTTGACAAGCCAGTAGATTTACCGGTCTATCAATGTGCAGCAGCTTTAGAGATGGTTCATACGTATTCGCTGATCCATGATGATTTGCCCGCTATGGATGATGACGACTTGCGTAGAGGGAAACCAACCAATCATACGGTCTATGGCGAAGCGATGGCCATTTTGGCGGGAGATGGCTTACTGACTGCCGCTTTTCAGCTATTGGCAATGGCTGAACTCGCAGCCGACCAAAAGATCCTCTTGTTGCAGCAATTGAGTCAAGCAGCCGGTACCAAAGGAATGGTAGCTGGTCAAGCAGCGGATGTCCAAGGAGAGAACCAAGCGTTGACCTTGGAGGAACTGATGGGAATCCATGCCCGAAAGACGGGAGAGTTGATTCGTTTTGCTGTGGTGGCTGGCGGCGTATTGGCCAATCAATCAGAAGCCGTATTGGTTGAATTGGATCAATTTGCCCAGCACATCGGCTTGGCTTTTCAAATTCGAGACGACGTGTTAGATGTAATCAGTACAACAGAAGAACTTGGGAAAGTCGTCCATCGAGATGACGCGCTAGCCAAAAGCACATATCCAGCTTTATTGGGATTAGAAGGAGCCAAAGCAGCACTAACAGACGAATTGACCAAAGCCCGGCAAATTTTGGCCCATTTAAGCACCTATGGTCAGTTTGATGCAACAGTGCTGGCCGCTTTTATTGAAGAATTTGAGGTTAAAGAAAATCAATGAAAAAAGAACGAATAGATGTATTGGCAGTCCAGCAAGGATTGTTTGAAACAAGAGAACAAGCCAAACGTGGCGTGATGGCCGGTTTGGTCTATAAAGAGAGCAACAATGAACGGTTAGACAAACCCGGAGAGAAGATCGCTGCGGATACCCTGTTACAGATCAAAGGGAAAAAACTACCATATGTATCAAGGGGCGGGCTGAAGTTGGAAAAAGCCCTCAAAGTCTTTGACCTAAATGTCCAAGACAAGATTTTATTGGACATTGGTGCTTCAACCGGTGGCTTTACGGATGCAGCTTTGCAAAATGGAGCAGCCAAAAGTTATGCACTGGATGTCGGTTATAATCAACTGGCATGGAAACTGCGGCAAGATGATCGTGTGATCGTGATGGAAAGGGTCAACTTCCGTTATGCCAAATCGTCAGACTTTCTTGATGGATTGCCAGAAGTGGCCACCATCGATGTTTCTTTTATTTCCTTGAAACTGATTTTACCGCCGCTCCATGAAATCTTGGTTGCGGGTGGAGACGTCATGGCATTGATCAAACCGCAATTCGAAGCCGGTAAAGAAGCAGTCGGCAAAAACGGCATTGTCCGTGATCCAGCCACACACCAGCGAGTAGTAGAGGAAATCGTGACCTTTGCAGCAGACAATAAGTTTGATGTGCTGGATCTAAGTTTTTCCCCAATCACAGGTGGCGAAGGCAATATCGAATTTATCGTTCATCTGCGAAAATCAGATACCCTTGGAAAAACGGATGGTATCGATATAGCTCAAGTTGTGGCTCAAGCCCACGACACATTCCATCATTCAAAATAGCCAAAACAACAGAGTCGACATTTAAGGTGTCGGCTCTCTTTCTTTCTGAAGCAAAATAGGATAAAATTAATAGGAATTCATTCAGGAGGAAGTAAAGATGAGAAAAAGAGAACGGCATCGCCTGATTACAAGATTACTAAACGAACAAGACGTTCAAAAACAAGAAGACTTTGTCGGATTATTGGAAGAACGGGGTGTTTCCGTGACACAAGCAACGATATCACGGGATATCAAAGAATTGAAACTAGTGAAGGTCCCTTCACAAAAAGGCGGCTATCGTTACAGTATTCCTCGGGAAACGACGGAAGATGTGCGTGGTAAATTGGACAAAATTCTAAAAACTGCGTTTGTTTCAGTTGATCGAATGGATAAATTTGTGATTCTCAAAACATTACCTGGCAATGCATCGGCGTTGGCGAATTTGATCGAAAAACATTATGTCAAAGAATTGTTCGGCACGTTGAATGATGATGACAATGTATTGATGATCACGAGAACAGAACAAGATACTGAACGCTTGTTCAAAGATTTTCAAATATATATCTAAACTACAGGAGGGCAGAGATGTTATTAGAACTTTCAATCCAAAATTTTGCGATCATTTCAAATCTGCACCTATCTTTTCACGAAGGGATGACCGCTCTCACTGGGGAAACTGGTGCGGGTAAATCGATCATTATCGACGCGATGGGCTTATTGGCTGGTGGACGAGGTTCTAGTGATTATTTGCGTCAAGGCGCAGATAAGTGCCGCTTGGAAGGTATTTTTGAATGGCCGCAACAGGCTGAATTTCAACTGCTTTCTGAGGAGCTGGGGGTCGATGAAGAGGAAGTACTGATCGTCCAACGAGATTTCACTCAATCCGGCAAAAATATTTGTCGTGTCAATGGTCGGACTGTGACGTTATCAGTCCTGAGACAAATCGGTCTTTTCCTAGTGGATATCCAAGGTCAAAATGAACATCAAGAATTGCTGCAGCCAGAAAAACATCTGTCATTGTTAGATGGTTTCGGCGATGAGCAGTTCAAAAGTGAGTTGGCGGACTATCGCGAAGCCTATCAAGCCTATCGTGCATTAGAAAATCAAGTACGAACGATTCAAGAAAACGAGCAGCTCTATGTCCAACGGATGGATATGTTGCAGTTCCAACAAGAAGAAATCGCGCAAGCAGAACTGATGGAAGATGAAGAAGCCCAGCTCGTAGACGAGCGGGAAAAACTGATCAACTACCAAAAAATCGTGGATGCATTAAGCCAGAGTTATGCAGCTTTGTCTGCCGAAGAAGCCAATAGTGTTGATGGGGTCAGTCTAGCACTGTCTGAAGTTCAAGGCATCGCACACTTAGACCCAGCATACGAAAAGATCAGTGAGACCATTCAAAGTGCCTATTATTTATTACAAGATGCCGCAGCTGATATCTCTCGGCAAGCGGATAATCTTGAGTTGGATGAAGGTCGTTTGGAAGAAGTCGTATCCCGTCTAGAAACGATTCGTCAATTAAAGCGCAAATATGGGGAGTCGATTCCCGTCATTCTGGCTTATTATGACAGTATCAGCAAGGAAATCAGCGAATCTGCTTACACCGAAGGGCAATTGGAACAACTCGAGATCGAATTGGCAGAAAAAGCGGAAGAGATGTGGCGATTGGCCGAGAAACTGCATGTCAAACGCCGAGCGTCAGCACATCGTTTAGAAAAAGAAATCGTCCAAGAATTGAAAGAGCTCTATATGGAACACGCTCAGTTTGAGGTACGGTTTGCAAATGGCGACAAACATCTAACAGCGACTGGTTTCGATGATGTTGAATTTTATTTGACTACCAATCCAGGGGAAGGCATGAAACCATTGGTTCGTGTTGCTTCTGGCGGAGAACTGTCTCGCATCTTGCTTGCCTTGAAGTCGATCTTTTCGCGCAAACAAGGCATTACGAGTATTGTGTTTGATGAAGTAGATACGGGTGTCAGTGGACGCGTGGCGCAAGCAATCGCTGAAAAAATCGCCAAGATCGCGATCAACTCACAAGTCCTTTGTATCACCCATTTGCCACAAGTGGCAGCCGTGGCTGACAATCAATACTTTATCGAAAAAGCTATTCATGACGGTAGAACAGAAACCCATGTGCGGAAATTGCCGCAAGCAGAACGGGTCACAGAAATCGCCCGCATGTTATCTGGTGCAGAAATCACTGATTTAACGGTTGAGCATGCCAGAGAATTGTTGTCATTGGCACATCAATCATAATCAAAAACACAACGTGGCTACATCTGTCGATTCCTTTGAACGAGAGAAACAAGATGTATCCACGTTCTTTTTTTAATAGGAGGAAAATGGTGAAAACAAGAAAGAAAGTCTTGATTGGTGCAATCATTGCGCTTGTCATTTTGGTCATCGGCGGTTGGTTTGGCTGGCAGCATGTGCATTATCCAGCAATTGGCGATGCAGTGACTGCGGCAGAAAAGGCAGAAGACAAAGGAGATTATCTCTATTTCGCTGGGGACGAGGATAAACCATTGGTCATTTTTTATCCTGGCGCATTAGTAGACGCCGAGAGTTACAGTGTTTGGGCCTCTGATTTGGCGGATGAAGGGTACGCGGTGGCTATCGTCAAGATGCCATTCAATCTTGCGGTATTGGGCGGCAATCTCGCCGCAACTGTATTAGATGAGGTACCACAAGCGTCGTATGTGATTGGTGGACATTCATTAGGCGGTGTCATGGCTAGCAGATTTGCGGCTGCCAAAAGCAGCGCATCAGAACAAACGTTGGCGGGTGTGTTTTACTTCGCCAGTTATCCGGATGAAAAAGGGTCCCTTGCAGATAGTGAACTGCCTGTTTTATCCTTGATCGGCAGTCAAGACCAAATCGTCAATCACGACAACTGGGAAGCAGCCAAGTCCTATTTGCCGGAGACCACGACATATGAAGAAATCGACTCGGGTACGCATGCAGGATTTGGCACCTATGGCGAACAGCGGGGGGAAGTACCGACGACCTTAACGAATGATCAGCAACAGCAAATCATTGTGGATAAGATGACTGAGTGGCTGTCATCTATAGATCAATAAAAAAAGACAGCAGAGGAAGCACATGTGCTTCTTCTGCTGTTTTCACTCACACATTTTGGGGAAATGTCGGTGAATAAATGAAAACAGAGAACATAACATAAAAATGCCTGATATTGGGGAAGCAAAAATAAATGTTGTGTTCTTTTACCAATCGTTTTCTAGGACAGTATAGCACATAGTATAATTATCATGCACGCATTTTCCATTGACAAATCAGACGTTATTTTATTTTTAAGACGTTATTTTCCATTTGCTGATTACCTGTCTCTTATACACATCTAGATGTGTATAAGAGACAGGTATAGCACATAGTATAATTATCATGCACGCATTTTCCATTGACAAATCAGACGTTATTTTATTTTTAAGACGTTATTTTCCATTTGCTGATTACAGCAAATAAAAAAACCAATAAAAAATAGGTTTCGAAAAATAGCAAATAATAATTTTCATTAAATTAAAGAAATGGTAAAATGGAAATAATTGGTTTTGATATGTATTTATTCTCGAGAGAACAAGGAGCGTTATGATGAAAAAAAGCAAACTAATAGGTCCTATCATCGGACTGGTTATTCTATTATCTGGCTGTGCAAGTTGGGCCGATCGTGGTGAATCGATCACAGCAGTGGGGTCTTCTGCATTGCAGCCTTTAGTGGAAACGGTAGCAGAAGAATTCCAAAATTCAAACCCTGGAAAATTTATCAATGTCCAAGGGGGCGGGAGTGGCACCGGGCTAAGTCAGGTCCAAGCTGGCGCTATAGAGATTGGCAATTCTGATCTATTTGCGGAAGAAAAATCTGGGATCGATGCAGATGCCTTGGTTGATCACCGTGTAGCGGTTGTCGGTATTACTCCGATCGTTAATAAAGGTGTTGGTATTTCTGATATTTCCACGGCAGATCTAAAGAAAATATTTTTAGGTGAAATCACCAATTGGCAAGAACTAGGCGGCAATGATGTGCCAATCGTTCTCTTGAACCGCGCTTCAGGCAGTGGCACGAGAAGTACCTTTGAAAAATGGATCATGGATGGCGAAACAGCAATTACCTCACAAGAACAAGATTCCAGCGGAATGGTGCGTTCAATCGTATCGGATACACCTGGTGCCATTAGTTATGTTGCCTTTTCATATGTGACAGATGATGTCAACGTACTGTCGATCGATGGCGTTGCACCAACAGATGAAAATGTGACAACCAATGATTGGAAAGTTTGGGCCTATGAGCACATGTATACTAAAGGAGAACCGACAGAACTAACAGCGGAATTTCTTTCTTACATTCTTTCTGATGAAGTCCAAGACAACATCGTAGGTGATTTAGGCTATATCTCTATTTCGGCGATGCAAGTAGAAAGGGACTGGGAAGGCAATATTGTAAACTAACCTTTACACAAAATTTACAGAAGCTTTATGAGAAATTGATGTTCAACAGATAAACTAATGGTTGTGAATTTAGTTTGATTTTTGAGGAGGAATCCCTCGTGGAAAATGTAAAAGAAGTGTTAACCAAAAAATCGAAACGTGCCAAAATGGAACAGCGGGGCAAAATCATCAGTTTTATGTGTATTGCCCTGATCGTATTAGTCGTGATCTCGATTTTTTATTTCGTAGCCAGCCGCGGCTTAGCGACTTTCTTCGTCGATAAAGTCAATGTATTTGACTTTTTATTTGGTACAGTATGGAATCCTAGTGCTGTTGGTCCGGATGGACAACCATTAGTTGGTGCATTGCCAATGATCCTGGGGTCTTTTGTCGTGACGTTCTTATCGGCAATCGTAGCCACACCATTTGCGATCGGTGCAGCAGTCTTCATGGTAGAAATCTCTCCTAAAAATGGAGAAAAGGTTTTGCAACCGGTTATCGAGCTATTAGTCGGTATTCCTTCCGTTGTTTATGGATTTATTGGTTTATCTGTAGTGGTACCAGCTGTCCGGTCTGTCTTTGGTGGTACCGGGTTCGGTATTTTAGCAGGGACCTTCGTGCTATTTATTATGATTTTACCAACGGTAACGACGATGACGGTAGACGCTTTGCGTTCTGTCCCTCGGCATTATCGAGAAGCTTCATTGGCGTTAGGTGCCACTCGTTGGCAAACCATTTATAAAATTGTGTTGAGGGCAGCTGTTCCTGGGATTTTGACAGCAGTTGTTTTCGGTATGGCTCGGGCGTTTGGTGAAGCATTAGCGATTCAAATGGTGATTGGGAATGCAGCACTGTTGCCATCAAGTTTGGTTACACCTGCATCGACTTTGACCTCTATTCTAACAATGGGAATCGGTAATACGATCATGGGCACTGTCCAAAACAATGTATTATGGTCGTTGGCATTGATCCTATTGTTGATGTCATTGCTGTTCAACGTGGTAATCCGATTGATCGGTAAGAAAGGAGCCTTGAAATAATGAATGCAAAACGTTCAGACAAAATAGCAACGGGTGTCTTATATACCGTTGCAGGCATCATTGTATTGATCTTGGCTTCACTATTACTATATATCTTAGTCAGAGGAATTCCCCACATCAGCTGGGAGTTTCTGACTTCACCTTCTAAAGGCTATCAAGAAGGCGGCGGGATTGGAATCCAGTTATTCAACTCTCTGTATTTGTTGTTAGTGACGATGGTGATCAGCTTCCCGATTTCTTTAGGGGCCGGGATCTACTTATCTGAATATGCTAAGAAAAACTGGGTGACGGATATCATCCGGACATCGATCGAGATTTTAAGCTCATTGCCTTCAGTAGTCGTCGGACTTTTTGGTTTCTTGATTTTTGTGATCCAGTTCGGCTATGGCTTTTCAATTATCTCTGGGGCATTGGCTTTGACGTTTTTTAATCTGCCTTTGCTGACAAGAAATGTAGAAGAATCCCTCCAAGCGATTCATTATACGCAACGGGAAGCGGGCCTGTCTTTAGGATTATCTCGTTGGGAAACCGTGACGCGAATCGTTGTCCCTGAAGCGACTCCGGGAATTCTAACAGGGGTCATCTTGAGTTCTGGTCGGATCTTTGGTGAAGCGGCAGCCTTGATTTATACGGCAGGCCAAAGTGCGCCAGCACTTGACTTTACGAACTGGAACCCATTGAGTGTATCTAGTCCAATCGGTATCTTCCGTCAAGCAGAAACATTGGCTGTCCACATTTGGAAAATCAATACAGAAGGAACCATGCCTGACGGCGTGCAAGTCTCTGCTGGTGCTTCTGCTGTATTGATCATTGCCGTTTTATTATTCAACTTTGGCGCACGTGCGGTCGGCAAACGATTGTACCGTAAAATGACGTCTGCATAAGGAGCATAACAATATGAACGATTATAATTGGGATGAACGCAATATCATCACATTTGACAAACCTGAAGATGTCGCATTGTATACCGAAGATCTGCATGTGTGGTACGGAACCAACGAAGCGATCAAAGGCATCGATCTTCAATTTGAAAAAAATAAAATCACTGCCTTGATTGGCCCTTCAGGCTGTGGGAAATCAACCTACTTACGTTCGCTGAACCGCATGAACGATGGTATCGCCAATACGAAAGTCACTGGCAAAATCATGTATAAAGAGGTCGATGTCAATACAAAGGAAGTCGATGTTTATGAAATGCGCAAACGAATCGGCATGGTGTTTCAACGACCAAATCCTTTCAGCAAATCAATCTATGACAATATTACTTTCGCCTTGAAGCGTCACGGTGAAAGAAATAAGAAGAAATTAGACGAAGCAGTAGAAACAAGTCTGAAACAAGCTGCCCTCTGGGATCAGGTCAAAGACAGTTTAGACAAAAGTGCCTTGGCTCTTTCCGGCGGACAGCAACAACGTCTTTGTATCGCCCGTGCAATCGCGATGAAACCAGATATCTTGTTGCTTGATGAACCTGCCAGTGCATTGGATCCTATCTCAACAGGGACGGTAGAAGAAACACTGGTCAACTTGAAAAATGATTATTCAATCATTATCGTGACGCATAACATGCAACAAGCAGCACGGATCAGTGACTATACGGCATTCTTTTATCTTGGCAATGCAATTGAGTATGATGAAACAAGGAAAGTCTTCACACGTCCAAAGATCCAAGCGACAGAAGATTACGTATCAGGTCACTTTGGCTAATCAAGCTGATCAGTAAACGGAGGCAAATCAATGGCAGAAGAAATAATTACATCAAAAGATCTGCATTTATATTACGGCAAAAAAGAAGCATTAAAGGGCATTGATCTTTCCATCAATAAAGGAGAAATCACCGCGATGATCGGTCCTTCCGGCTGTGGCAAATCGACCTATCTGCGTTCGTTGAACCGGATGAATGATCTGATCCCTGGTGTGACAATTACCGGAAGTGTCGTGTATAATGGCAAAGATATTTATAGTCCAAAACAAGATATTGTTGATTTACGCAAAGAAATCGGCATGGTTTTCCAACAACCAAATCCTTTTCCATTTTCGATTTATGAAAACGTCATTTATGGGTTAAAATTAAAAGGTGTCAAAGATAAGGATATTTTGGATAAAACAGTCGAAGAGAGTCTAAAAGCCGCGTCAGTGTGGGAAGACGTCAAAGATAAATTGCACCATAGTGCGCTATCTCTTTCAGGTGGACAGCAACAACGGGTCTGTATTGCTCGGGTGCTGGCCGTAGATCCAGAAATCATTTTGCTGGATGAGCCAACGAGTGCCCTTGATCCCATTTCTTCTGGGAAAATCGAAAATACATTATTGGCCCTTAAAGACCGCTACACGATGATCATTGTGACCCATAACATGTCGCAAGCTTCTCGAATCTCTGACAAGACGGCTTTCTTTTTAGACGGCAATTTGATTGAATTTAATGACACCAAAAAAGTATTCTTAAGTCCAAGCAAAAAAGAAACAGAAGATTATATCTCAGGAAGATTCGGATAGGAGGAAAAGGGATGTTGCGTACACAATTTGAAGAAGAATTACTGAATTTGCATAATCAGTTTTACGAGATGGGGATGTTGGTCAGCAACGCGATCCATAACTCAGTTCGGGCATATGTCAAACATGACAAAGAAATTGCCCAACAAGTCATTGAAAACGATGAAGCAATCAACAATATGGAAGTCCGTTTAGAAAAGAAAAGTTTTGAAATGATTGCCTTGCAACAACCGGTCACAACGGATCTGAGGATGATCATCACGGTCATGAAAGCCAGCTCTGACTTAGAGCGCATGGGCGACCATGCAGTCTCAATCGCCAAATCAACGATCCGCGTCAAAGGCGAAACCAGAATCGCAGAAATCGAAAAAGAAATTTCTGACATGTCTGATTATGTCAAAAAAATGGTCGATAATGTACTTGTGGCTTATGTCAAAACAGACCAAGACGATGCCCGCATGATTGCGCAAATGGACGAACGGGTCAATGAATATTATCGTGATATTTATTACCAAACGATCGAAAGTATGAAAGCCAATCCTGAAACGGTTGTCAGCGGGACTGATTATCTGTCAGTCGCCCAGTATCTAGAAAGAATTGGTGACTATGTCACCAATATCTGTGAGTGGATCGTCTACTTAGCGACAGGGAAAATCAGCGAATTGAATACCAATCGGACTGAAATGATCTGATTTGAGATGAATGAAGGGAACATTGTCGATGACAGTGTTTCTTTTTTTTGGTAAAGTGAATATGCAGCCTAAACAAAAATAATCAGATGATTCAGCCCTTCAAAACTACCCATACTGCAGATTGACCGAAAGTTGGTACTTAAGACCTATGACACATATCCGCAAAAAAGGCATAATAGGTTCGTAAGCTAAATAAGCAATCACACATTTGCTGAAGGAGGCAATTTCCATGAACGAAAGAGAACGTATTTTGGATCTAGTAAAAAAAGGTGTGCTTTCTACAGAAGAAGCCTTAGATTTACTGGAAAGTATGGCAAAAGACAAAGATGAACAACAAATCAACCAAGCTGCAGCTGAAGTGACCGCTGATAAGACAACTGATATTTTTGATGAAGTTGAACCGACAACTATAGAGACCGACGATTTTGATGGAGAAGAAAAATTACGTCAAAACGAAGCGCAAGACAAAGAAAACTTAGAAAAGATTTTAGACAGCCTTGCTACAGATGCCAATCAAGCGTCTGCTGAATTAGATGAAATCAATGTTGAGATCGCTGGTTTGAAAGAAGAGTTGAAGGAAGCACAAGAAACAGTGATGCAACTGAATACCAAAGAAGAGTTGGATCAATTATCTGATGAAGAATTGGCATCAAGACAAGAAGCTGAATCTACAATTACAGACCTTGAAGAGTCATTAGATGCTTTGACCGAGGAAAAAGCAGCACTGGATGCAAAATTGAAAAATATTCGTAAAGACCAATGGTCACAAGCGAAAGAAAAAATCAGTCAAAAATTAGATATTCCTGAAGACTGGAAAGAACAAGCCACAGATACCATTAATCAAGTCAGTGAAAAAATGGTCGACGCAGGCAGTCATTTCGGTAGATTCTTGAAAAAAACCATGCGGACAGTGACTGATTCGGTCAATGACAACATGGAATGGAAAGACATCAACTTGAAAGTCCCTGGTGTCGCAGCCACAAAATTCGAACATACATTTACGTATGAAGAAACTGAGGCTACCTTGATCGATATCAAATTAGCCAACGGGAATGTGACTTTTGCAACTTGGGATGGTCCAGGTGTCAAAGTGGATGCCAAAATCAAATTATATGGTAAAATGGAAGCTGTTGAACCATTTGAAGCCTTTGAAACAAGAAGTCAGATCGAGGTGGATGATGAACGGATCTCGTTCCAAATTCCTAACAAACGGATCAGAGCTGATTTAGATTTCTACTTGCCAAAACGGACCTATGACCACGTAGCAGTCAAATTATTGAATGGCAATGTGATCGTCAATGACTTAGATGCAAAAGATATCTACACGAAATCAACCAATGGCAATATCGATTTCCGTCAAGTTAATGCATCGATGTTGGAGATCGAAGGTGTCAATGGCACGATCACCGTACGAGAAGGCGACATTTTGGATGCGATCATTGAAACGGTCAATGGGGATGTTACAGTAACTGCGACACCACAAAATACCGGTATTTCATTGGTCAACGGAAATATACGTTTAACATTCAAAGATACTAATCTACAAAAATTAAATGCCAGCTCAGTGAATGGGAATGTAAAAGTAGCACTCCCAGAAGGCATTGGCTTTGAAGGGCTTGCCAAAACAAGCTTAGGCAGTATCAACAATCGTTTGATGGATGCAGAAATCGTTCGTGAAAAGAAAGAACGCTTGAATCAATTGCTACAATTTCGTCGTGTGGCTGATAAAGTGGCCCAAATCGATTTATCCACAACGACTGGTAATGTGTTCATCAAAGACACAGACAAATAAACCAAACAACTGATCTATCATTGAAGCAAAGAAGGAAGGTGTAGATATATGAACAAAAAATTAATGAAATCAACCGACAATGTTGTGATAACAGGTACTTTAGGTGGCGTAGCTGAATATTTGGGCATCGATCCAACCATCGTTCGCGTGATCTATGTCTTTCTATCTTTAGTGACAGCAGCTTTCCCTGGCATCACTTTATATATCATATTGGCAATCTTGATTCCTTCAGGTCGTAAAAGTGCCAATGGATCTGGACATGACAATCAATATTATCAAAAAAACAATTACAAAGAATCAAGTCGTCCCCGCAAACAAGCGGAAAAGGTAGAGGATGAGGACTGGAGTGACTTCTAGTGTCTTACTTCCAACGATTGATCATGAATACTTTGACGTTTGTTGCCTTGGCAGTATTGTTGCCGAATATGGTGCATGTTGAAAGTATTTTGACCGCAGTGATCGCGAGTTTCGTATTGTCGATCCTTAATGGACTGATCAAACCGATTCTAACAGTGATTTCTTTCCCATTGACATTACTGACATTTGGCTTGTTCAGCTTTGTCATCAATGCACTGATGTTGAATTTGACTTCTTATTTTGTCGGCGCAGCAAGTTTTGGGTTCTCCTCATTTGGCGCAGCAATTTTGGTCGCATTGATCATGTCAGTCATCAATATGATCGTCACAGAGCATCATATTGAAAAATATTCAAAATAAAAAAAGCTGTTGGCTTTCGCATCAATGCGAAGCGCCAACAGCTTTTTTTATTCTAATTGTGATTCTGGGATACTAGCTAGAAATGCATCAACGGCGGATAAAGTATCATCCAAAGCACCTTTTTCAAAAGGTGAACGCAAGTTTGCCAGTGATAGGATTTCTAAGAATGTTTTTGTACCACCTACTTGGCAGATAGCCAAGTAATCTTGCCATGCTGTGTCATCTTTGGCAACGATAAATCGATACCAGAATTGAAATGCGCAGACTTGGGCCAACGTGTAGTCGATATAATAAAATGGCGACTCGAAAATATGCCCTTGACGGAACCAATACAACCCGCGATCTAAATCAGGCATTTCTACATAATCGCGTTCTGGACAGTATTGTTTTTCTAATGTGCGCCAACATTGTTTTCGTTGCTCTGGTGTCCAGTCAGGATGCGTATAGACTTCTTGTTGGAAGTGATCGACCAATACACCGTATGGCAAGAATTGCAAACTGCTGGCTAGATGGGCAAATTTGTATTTTTCTGTTTCCTCTTCAAAAAAACTATCCATCCACGGCCAAGCAATAAACTCCATTGACATAGAATGGATCTCGCATGACTCAAAGTTAGGGAATAAAATTTCCGGTTCTTTGATCCATCGAGATGAGAACGCTTGAAAGGCATGACCAGCTTCATGAGTCAAGACATCGACATCCCCTGAAGTCCCATTGAAATTGGCGAAAATGAAAGGAGATTGATAGTCTTGAATGAAAGTACAATAACCGCCAGATTGTTTGCCTTTTTTGCTAAGTAAGTCTAGTAGATCATGCTCGACCATGAAATCAAAAAATGCACCTGTTTCTGATGACAGTTCATGATACATGATGCGGGCTTTTTCCACCAATTCTTCAGGCGTGCCTTTTGGTGTGGCATTCCCAGTTGGGTAAACCAATGGTAGGTCAACATAAGTCGCATGTGGCAATTGGTTGCGTTCTGCTTGTCGTTGGTATAATTTTTGCGTGATCGGTACAACTTTTTCTAGAATTTCTTGTCGGTAAGTCTCAATCATTTTGCGGTCATAATCCCAGCGGTTCATTTGCGTGTCCGCAAATTCGACATAATTCTTGAACCCTAGCGTTTGGGCGATTTCGGTTCTGACTTTGACCATATCATCGTAAATTTGATCGAATTGGGCTTCATTGTCAGCGAAAAAGGCGGTTTGTTTTTCAAAAGCTGATTGGCGGATCTGACGGTCTTTATGTTCCGTAAAGGGACGTAGTTGTGCCAATGTATAGGTCTGACCTTGAAAATCGATTTGGGCAGATGCAACAAGCTTGCCATAATCTGAAGCCAATTGGTTTTCTTTTTGGAAAAGGGGAATCAACGATTCATCGAATAGTTTGATGCGGCTCTCTGCAAATAGAAATAATGTTTCAGGACAAAGTTCTTTTAATTCATTTAAAACCGGCGATGATAAAAGTGTTTGATAAAACTGAAAGTCTAATGCCTCGAAATGGGGTTGATAGTCATTCCAAAACACATCCTCCGCTTCATAAAACGTATCATGGGTATTGATTGAATAACGAATCGAAGCCAAATTTGCGGCTGTATCGATCGTGCCTCTTAATTGATTCAATGTATCTACAGCTTCTTTGGCTGAAGACAATGTAGTCGCTTCCTTTAATGAAGAAAGGGCTTGTTTATAGGTTTCTTGGTATGTTTGAAAGTCTGGTCTTTGGTAAGTATAATCTGCAAATTTCATTTTTTATTCCCTCCTTACGTCAATCATACCATAAAACAAAAAAAGAATAACGGTCACGCGAAGGCGAAGGTAGTATCTTTCCTCAGAGAATGATAAAATAGAACAAGAATAGCGCATGAAAGATATGCGTTTCCAATGATAATCAATGAGAAAAGAGGGAATCAAATGGCAGAAACAGTCAAAGTCAGTGAACTGGCTGAGGCGTTAAAATTAGAAATTATCGAAGGCAATGAGACCAGTTTAGAACGGGAGATTTTTACTGGTGATATTTCACGGCCTGGATTAGAATTAACGGGTTATTTTAATTATTACTCACATGATCGCTTACAGCTGTTTGGCAGCAAGGAAATCACGTTTGCTGAACGGATGATGCCAGAGGAACGACTGATGGTTATGCGAAAAATGTGTGCTGATGATACGCCAGGTTTCATTGTATCAAGAGGATTGGCTGTTCAAGAAGAAATGATTCAAGCCTGTCGCGAAAACAATATCGCATTGTTGCGTTCACCGATTTCCACATCAAGATTGCAAGGCGAACTGTCTAGTTTTCTAGATGGACGCTTGGCTTCTCGTACCAGCGTCCATGGGGTATTGGTGGATGTCTATGGCTTGGGTGTCTTGATTCAAGGGGATAGCGGTATTGGTAAGAGTGAAACGGCGTTAGAATTGATCAAACGCGGGCATCGTTTGATTGCGGATGACCGGGTAGATGTCTATAAACAAGATGAATTGACCCTCGTCGGTGAGCCGCCGAAGATTCTGCAGCATTTGATTGAGATCCGTGGTATCGGGATCATCGATGTCATGAACTTGTTCGGTGCGAGTGCTGTCCGAGGCTATATGCAAGTCCAAGTGGCTGTATATTTAGAAGCATGGGCGAAAGACAAAAAATATGACCGATTAGGAACAGATGATACAACGGTTGAAATTGGTGGTGTGGATGTGCCGCAAATCAAAATCCCGGTAAAAACTGGACGAAATGTGGCTATCATTATAGAGGTTGCGGCAATGAATTTCCGGGCCAAAACAATGGGCTATGATGCAACCAAAACATTTGAAAATCGATTGACACAATTGATCGAAGAAAATTCTGGAAACTAAAAGGGGTTAGATGGATGTTAGCTGTAATAAATCGTGTTGCATTTGAATTATTTGGTTTACCCATATATTGGTATGCGATCATTATCGTTTCTGGTGTGATCATTGCCATGTGGTTGAGTACTAGAGAAGCTGTCCGCGTAGGTTTAAAGCCGGATGACGTGACGGACTTTATGTTGATTGGTTTGCCAGTGTCGATCATAGGCGCTCGTTTGTATTATATTCTGTTTGACCTGCCCTATTATTTGAATGATCCAGGGCAGATATTCAATATCCGTTCAGGAGGGATCGCCATTTATGGTGCCCTGATTGCAGGAGGCATTTGGTTATACTTTTTCTGTCAACGCAATTTTATCTCAACTTGGACCTTTTTAGATATTGCTGCACCGAGTGTGTTGTTGGCACAAGGCATTGGGCGCTGGGGCAACTTCATGAACCATGAAGCCCATGGGGAAGAAGTCAGCCGCGCGTTCTTAGAAAGCATGCATTTACCGAAGTTTATCATTGACAATATGTACATCGATGAAGCTTACCGGCAACCTACGTTCTTATATGAATCTGTTTGGAATGTGATTGGCTTTATCGTATTGATCGTTTTGCGTAAGAAAACAGGTCTCTTAAAAGAAGGCGAAGTTTTCTTAGGTTACTTGATGTGGTATGGCTTTGGCCGTTTCTTTATTGAAGGGATGCGGACAGATAGTCTATATCTCGTAGGAGATTTGAGAGTGTCGCAAGCATTGTCGGCATTGTTATTTGTTGGTGCGATCGTATTGTTGATTTGGCGCCGTAAAAAAGAAGCACCAAAAGAGTATAATCGCGGATTTGGCAACAACCAATTTTTAATCTAACAGTTATTTTTGCTGAAATATGCTAAAATAAAGAATGCTTAGATGCAATGAAATTTATGAGGAGGTTTCCATAGTGAAACAAAAAATAGCCGTTTTAGGACCTGGTTCATGGGGAACTGCTCTGGCAAAAGTCCTATCTGAAAATGGACATCAAGTGACGATTTGGGGCAACAATCCCGCACAAATCGATGAAATCAACAACTACCATACGAATCGTCATTATTTACCCGATTTGAAACTTCCGCAAAATATTTTGGGTTGTAAAGATATGGCAGAAGCAATCGAAGATGCTGATGCAGTCTTGTTCGTCGTGCCAACGAAAGCGATTCGAGCTGTGGCACAAGAATTCAGAACAACGACCAAAAATCAACCAATGATCATCCATGCCTCTAAAGGCTTGGAACAAGGCAGTCATAAGCGCATTTCAGAAGTCTTGGCAGAAGAAATCAGTAGCGATAAGCGCAAAGATATTGTCGTACTATCAGGACCTTCCCATGCGGAAGAAGTAGCTGTTAGGGATATTACCACGATTACTGCAGCGTGCGAAGATGCGGCATCTGCCAAATATGTTCAAGATTTATTTATGAATGATTATTTCCGGATTTATACCAACAATGATGTCATTGGGGTCGAGACAGGCGCTGCATTGAAAAACATCATCGCCATCGGTGCCGGTGCGATCGCAGGGCTTGGCTTTGGCGATGATGCCAAAGCTGCGATCATGACCCGTGGATTGGCTGAAATCAGTCGTCTCGGCGTGGCAATGGGGGCCAATCCATTGACCTTTATCGGTTTGAGCGGTGTTGGCGACTTAATCGTTACCTGTACAAGTGTCCATTCAAGAAATTGGCGTGCCGGTAACTTACTAGGCAAAGGCCATAGTCTTGATGAAGTGTTGGACAATATGGGTATGATCGTCGAAGGCGTCTCCACCACTAAAGCAGCCCGTGAACTTGCTGAAGATTTGTCAGTGGATATGCCAATCACAGAAACAATCTATTCTGTGCTCTATGAAGGAAAAGATATTCACCAAGCAGCGAAAGATATCATGTTGCGAGATGGCAAAGTTGAAAATGAATTTACAATCTAAAGATAGTATTGATGGGATAAAGGAGCGAATGACATGAAAGTAAAAAAAGCAGTGATTCCAGCAGCTGGTTTAGGAACCCGTTTCCTGCCTGCAACAAAAGCGATGGCCAAGGAGATGTTGCCAATCGTAGATAAGCCAACGATTCAATTTATCGTTGAAGAAGCATTGAAATCAGGGATCGAAGATATTTTGATCGTTACTGGGAAAGCCAAGCGCCCAATCGAAGATCACTTCGATGCCAATTTAGAATTAGAAATGAATCTAAAAGAAAAAGGCAAGACCGACTTATTGAAGCTTGTGGAAGAAACAACGGATGTAAATCTGCACTTCATTCGTCAATCACATCCTAAAGGATTGGGTCATGCGGTACTGCAAGCCCGTGCCTTTGTCGGCAATGAGCCGTTTGTTGTGATGTTAGGTGATGACTTGATGGAAGACGAAGTTCCATTGACCAAACAATTGATCGATGATTATGAAAAAACCCATGCTTCCACGATTGCTGTTATGGATGTACCACATGAGGATACTTCCAAATATGGCATTATCGATCCAGGGATGCAAGTCGATAAAGGACTATACAATGTGAAGAATTTTGTTGAAAAACCTTCACCTGATAAAGCACCTAGTGATCTAGCCATTATTGGCCGTTACCTTTTGACACCAGAAATTTTTGATGTCTTAGCCAAACAAGCGCCAGGTGCCGGCGATGAAATCCAATTAACGGATGCAATCGACACACTGAATAAAACGCAACGCGTGTTTGCCCGTCAGTTTACTGGAAAACGGTTTGATGTTGGCGACAAATTCGGCTTTATGAAAACCAGCATCGAATACGGCTTAACACATCCTGAAGTCAAAGATAATTTGAAAAAATATTTGATCGATCTAGGCAAAGAGTTGGCTGCAGATGCGCCAGAGCAAACAGAAGCGCCTGCTAAACAAGATAAAACGACAAACAAAGCGTAATACACGCGAAAAACAGGGCTGAAACAGCCCTGTTTTATAAAAAGCAAATGAAAGCGTATTATTTGATTAGGTTACTGTCTTTTATTTGTCGAAAAGGGATCAAAATGCTATTCTTAGTATAAGTAAATCGGGAAGGAGCCATTCTATGACAGGAGGAGAAATTGCTGCACTGATCGCAGCAATCGCATTTGTCGTACTCGTTGTCTTTGTTGTACGATTATTGATGCAAGTGAGCAAAACGATGACGAAGGTGGATAAAACGGTGGAAGAAGCCAATACCACGATTCGAGTCATCACCAAAGATGTCGACATTCTTTCTAAAGAAGTCGAAGGATTACTCGTAAAAACGAATGAGCTTTTACAAGATGTCAATGGAAAAGTCGCAACCATCGATCCATTGTTCACCGCAGTGGCAGATTTGAGTACCAGTGTATCTGAATTGAATGTATCTGGTAAAAATTTGATCACGCGAGTGGGCAGCTTAGGCCGGACCACAGCGAAAGCAACTGTGGCAGGTAAAGTGGGTCAAACAGCGATGAAATTCTTTAAAGACAAAAATACCCAAAAATAAAAGGAGGACTTTACATGAGCAAAAAAGGTGGATTTTTATTAGGAGCGATCATCGGAGGAACAGCAGCAGCTGCCGCAGCATTGTTATTGGCACCAGAATCAGGAAAGACCTTGCGCAACAAATTGGCACAGCAAGCAGATGATCTTTTAGATAAAGCGTCAGATTATGGTGATTTAGCGAAAGAAAAGAGTACAGACTTGGTTGATATCGCAAAAGATAAAGTAACAAAACTAAGTGATCAAGCATCAGAATTTACTGAATCTTTGACAGGGAAAGTAGCTGACTTGAAAGATCCAACAGTCGATACTTCCTCTGATACTGTAGAAGAATTAAAAAAACAAGCTGGTGATTTATCAGAACGCTTTAAGAAATCAGCTGCTGATGTGAAGTCAGCCGCAGCCTCTGACAAAGAAGATGCTGAGGATGCGCTTCAAGACATTATCATTGATGCCAAATCAACTGCTGCGGATATGAAAGACACAGTCAAAGAAGGTGCTGATGAAGCAAAGCCTATCGTAGATGATGCCAAAAAAGAAGGCAAAGCTGCCGCAACAGATTTGAAAAAAGAAGCAGATAAAACAGCGGATGATGTCAAAAAAACGGCGAAATCAGAAGCAAATGATGCCAAGGCAGATTTCAAAGATGCCAAAGAAGAATTAAAAGATACTTTAGAAAAGAATAACCCTGAAGCATAACTTTGTTATCGCTGATGCAAAGAAGCAGACCAACGTGACTGATACGTTGGTCTGCTTCTTATTGGTTTATAGGTGTTCTTCAATCGCACGATTGATTTCCCAATCACACAATTGATAGAGCCAATCTTCAAGATTTGAGAATACGAATCCAATCGTATCAGCCTGTGTGGTGTCGATAGAATAAGTAGGCGTACCATTATAAGGGCCTTTCGCGCCGTCTGCTGCGAATACAGGTGTTTTCCCTGTTTTGGCAGTACCGTAGGCCAAGACTTCCTCAAGGGCGCATGTTCCCTTCGATGCACCGTTGATGGGTCCTACGTAATCACTCGTTCCCAAGAAGGCCAAGAATCGACCAGCTTCTTCTGCATCGACAAAGGCCATTTGCTGGCTGAGATTGTCGATGGCCATCGGTTCTTGCTGGACTAGATTTTTTAGATAGAAGGCAAAACGTTGCGTATAGTCTTCTGGACCGATTACATAAGGGAAGCGGACAAAGACGGAGGATACTTCTGGGTATTCTTTCGTCAAAATCGTTTCCACCGTTTGTTTTCCTTCACCATAAGGCAATTGGTCCGATTCAGCTAAGCGGACATCATAATCTTGTGGTTGAAAATCACTTTCAACCAAGTTAGGGTGTAACGTAGGATAGACAGACATGGACGTAGTCACAACATAGCGTGTTGGGGTGACATGCCGTAGTAAGTGCACGATATCTTGGGCACTATATGCAATGTTATCAAAGACAATATCATAGGTTTCCTTCGTCAAGACGTCCTTGATGCTTGCTTCACTTCTGCGATCAAAGACCAGTCGTTTGACTTGATTGCCAAATGGATCAGCTGTTTTGCCTCTGGTAGCGATGGTTACGTCTATTCCTTGTTCCAGTAAAGCATACACCAAATGTTTCCCAAAAAAACGGGTACCGCCTAAAACCAATGCCTTCTTTGTCATAGGAACCTCCTTATTGATTCTTTATCCTTTGTATCAAGATAAAATTTGTAATTCTTTTGTTGTTTTGGTAAATGGCACACAGCCGTCTTTGGTCACATAGACACAATCTTCGATTCGTACACCGACTTGATCAGGAATATAGATGCCTGGTTCAATAGAGAAGCACATACCTTCTTGGATCACCAAATCATTGCCAGTGATCAAAGAGGGGAATTCGTGTACGGTCGTACCGATACCGTGTCCTAAGCGATGATTGAAGTATTCGCCATAGCCGTAGCTTGTGATGACATCGCGGGCGATTTGATCCAGCTCACCAGCAGTGATGCCCGGTTTCACTGCCGCTTGCGCCGTTTGTTCCGCTTCTAATACGATGTCATAGATTTTGCGTTGTAATGCTGTTGGTTCATGATATGCGACTGTACGGGTAGCATCACTGCAATAGCCTTTCCAAATCACGCCAAGGTCAAATAGCACCAATTCATTGGCTGTGATGCGGCGATCACCAGGTACACCGTGGGGACTTGCTGCATTATCGCCAGCGAGGACAGTTGTGTCAAAGGACATATGAGAGACCCCGCGTTTTTTCAGTTCGTATTCGATCTCAGCAACGATGGCCGCTTCGCTGACGCCTTCTTTGATGGCCGCAAAGCCAATCTCAAAAGCGACATCTGCCCAAGAACCAGCTTCAAGCAATGTGTCGATTTCGCTGGCGGTTTTAGTCAGTTGCATCGTTTGGATCATAGGTGTCATATCTAGACTGAAATCAGTTTGAGGCAAGCGCGTTTTCAAGGCTTCATAACGTTCAACGGACAAGTCATTTTTTTCAAGGGCTAATCTGTTCAAATCATAGCGCGAAGTCAACTCTTGGCTGATTTTGTCCCAAGGATTTTCGCTGTCTAAATAGCCAATCACATCATAAGGCCAACCGCTGTTTTTGGCTTCTTCCACTTCAAGCGCAGGGGCGAATAGGAAAGGGTCTTTATCAGGAGAAAGAAAGAGGGCCAATACCCGTTCATGAGGATCGCTCTTGAAACCTGAAAAATACGCAATCGTGGCAGGATTAGAGATATAGCCTGCTTCTGCACCATTTTCTTTGAGCCATTGATTCAACTCTGTAATTTTCTTTTTGTTCATCGATAATTCCTTCTTTCGCGTAATATATCTTATTTTACCACGCTTTGTAAAAGAATGTGCTAAGAACTCTGGCAAAATAGCTAAGTTTTCATGAAAACGAAATTAAAACGGTTGCAAATCTGGTAAAAGTTTGCTATTCTATCAAAGAAATGTAAATAAGATTTTCTGAAAACAGAATAAGGGAGATATATCATGGAAAAACAAACAATTACAATTTACGATGTTGCACGGGAAGCAAATGTGTCAATGGCTACTGTATCACGGGTCGTTAACGGCAATCCCAATGTAAAACCAGCAACACGTAAGAAAGTGCTAGAAGTGATCGATCGCTTGGATTATCGTCCAAACGCTGTTGCTCGTGGCTTGGCAAGTAAAAAGACAACAACAGTCGGTGTCATCATTCCTGATGTCAGCAACATGTTCTTTTCTTCACTTGCTCGTGGGATCGATGATGTAGCGACCATGTATAAATACAATATCATTTTGGCAAACTCTGACGGTGACACAATGAAAGAAGTCAACGTGCTGAACAACTTGTTGGCTAAACAAGTAGATGGTGTGATCTTCATGGGTCATCGAATCACAGATGAGATCCGTGGTGAATTTTCTCGTTCAAAAACACCCGTTGTTTTGGCAGGCTCTATCGATCCAGATGAACAAGTAGGCAGTGTCAATATTGACTATACTGCTGCAACCAAAGATGCTGTCTCTTTATTAGCGAAAAACAACCAAAAAATTGCGTTTGTTAGTGGCGCATTGATCGACCCAATCAACGGCCAAAACCGTTTGAAGGGCTACAAAGATGCTTTGAAAGAAAATAACCTTGAGTATTCAGAAGGCTTGATCTTTGAATCACCTTACAGCTTTAAAGAAGGTTTGGCGATCGTTGACCGTATTATCAACAGTGGTGCGACTGCCGCTTATGTGACCGACGATGAATTGGCAATCGGTATCTTAGACGGTTTATTGGATAAAGGTGTCAAAGTACCTGAAGACTTCGAAATCATCACAAGCAATAACTCATTACTTGCAGAAGCAGCACGTCCACGCTTATCAAGCGTAACTCAACCACTATATGATATGGGTGCTGTAGCTATGCGTTTATTGACAAAAATGATGAACAAAGAAGAAGTGGAACAAAAAACCATTGTCTTGCCTTACGGTATTTCAGAAAAAAGTTCAACAAAATAAACCATTCAAAGATTCATTTCTACTCCTTGCGCATGGTCAAAGATGATCACGTCCAAGGGATGAAATGACTCTTTTTTTTGTACAAAAAAACTGATCAGCAGGTGCTGATCAGTCGTCATCATTGTTGTCTGTTGTTTCGTTCTTGCTATCGTCATCGTCTTTTTTCTCAGTATCAGATGCGTTGCTATTGGTACTAGTAGAAGTAGTGGTACGTGTTGTTTTTGGTGCAATTTTCTTCCAGTAGTTGCTATAGTTTGCGTCAGAACCACCGATGCCGAAATCAAAGCTAACAGTACTTGGTCCGTCTGTCGCCCAATAAGAGGTGACTTTGGCGGAAGGATTGCTGATACTGGTCTTGTCGACTGTAACGGATCCGCCAGGTAATGTTCCGGTTGCTTTGGATACTTCGACTTTTTTGACATCACTGGATAATTTGAACGTTTGATCGACACCAAAGACTTCTTGATTGCTTTGGTAAATCCGGTTGATTAGATACGCCATGTAGTTTGCTGTTCTGGTACCTGCGGTATTGTCTGTCCCTTTGTTGTCATCACGTCCAGCCCAGCTACTGATGGTGATGGACGGCGTAGACACCACTAACCATGAATCTGAATAATCATTGGTTGATCCTGTTTTACCGACCCAATCAGCATTGCCTAAGTTATAATCTAGACCGCTGATGATTGATTTGAACGGACTGGTTTTTTGTTCATCGATGACACTGCGCATCATATCGGTCATGATTGATGCAGTGGCTTCTGAATAGACCTGAACAGGATTAGACTCATGCTGGTATAGGACTTCTCCGTCATTGTCTTTGATAGACTCGATAATGTAGCCTTGTTCATAAACACCATTGTTGGCGAAAGTTTGAAAACCATTGGTTTGGGTAGCGACTGTAACATCTGTGACTCCAAGAGGGGCTGATTCATAGGCCCAGCTGTTGTCCTCTGGATAGTTCATTTTGCTTAAATAGTTGGTATAAGCGTAAAAATGATCACCTTCTGCTTCCCATAGATCTTGGAAAATATTGGTGGCAGCAATATTACTTGATACTTCTAAGGAGTCGCGGATCGACATAAAGGTGTTGGTACCTGTGTTCGTAGCATTGGCGATGGTTTCGCCCGCATTTTCTCCTGTCCGCCATTTCGCTGCGTAGTCAGAGACCATTGACTCTGAGCCAATCAATCCTTGTTCAATGGCTGGTCCATATACGAGCATCGGTTTGATACTAGAACCAGCTTGACGTTTGGCATCAAAGGCATGATTGAATTGGTTTTCAGTGTAATCACGTCCGCCAACAAAGCCTAAAATTTTGCCGGTGGCATTGTCCATCATGACATTGCCGACTTCAATGGTGGCATCGCCCCAGTTATCAAGCATATACCCGTACTTATCGACAGCATCTTGCATCGCATTGTAGATATTCTTATCGATGGTAGAGGTCACGGTGTAGCCACCGTTGACCAATTTTTGCTGCGCCAAATCTACATATTTTTGATACGTTTCGTCTGTTGCGTAATCCTCATCACTGACTTCATCCTCTTTAGCCAATTGTTGCGCGATAATATCTTTGGCTTCATTTAAGACAGTGTAATATAGGAAGCTTTGATCGGTTTGCTCGATGGCTTGCTGTTGCTTGAAGTCTTGTTTTAAATCATATTTGATCGCTTCTTCATACTCTTCTTTTGAAATATCATGATTACGGTACATACTGAAGAGTACAAAATCTTTTCTTTCTAATCCAGCAGTAAGATTTTCTTTGATCTCACCCGTATTGGTATACGGACTGTATACGATAGGGCTTTGTGGCAAACCTGCGATGAATGCTGCTTGCGGCAATGTGAGATCGGCTGCGTTGACACCGAAGATACCTTGAGCGGCTTCTTGGACACCGGCAATATTTTGACCTTTATTGTTGCGGCCAAAAGGTGAGATGTTCAAATACATCGTCACGATTTCGTCTTTACTGAAAAACTTTTCCACTTCCATTGCCAATAAAATTTCGTTGGCTTTCCGTTTGAAGGTGGTTTCGCTGGTAAGAATCTGTTGTTTGACCAATTGCTGGGTCAAAGTGGATCCGCCACTGCCGCCAAAGCCCGTTGCTTCAGATAACAAGGCCCGCACGACTGCTTTTGGCACGACACCATTATGCACGTTGAAGTATTCATCTTCGGTAGCGATGATCGCTTTTTTCAGATAGTCTGAAATTTCATCTGAATTGACAGAAGTCCGCATCAAGTCAGATCGGATCGTAGCGATCTTACTGCCGTCTGCATAAGCCAATTGCGATGTTTCCGTAATATCGGTCAATTCTTGTGCCAACTCATCTTTAGAAGGTGCAGCAGTGTCTTCGACAAGATAAGCGAAGTAGCCAGCACCGATACCCAATGCTAGTGAACCGCCTAGGATCAAAAGAGAAATTGCCACTAAAAAGAGAGAATGGAGCACGCGCAAGCTGATATTGACGTAGAACCAGCCGCCGTTTCTTTGCTTCGTTGTCCTGGTCTGTTTGTTTTTCTGGGACAAAAGAGTCACCTCAATACATAAATTTATATTCCGTTGTATTATAGCAAAAAACGGCGCACTTGGATAGCACCCTAATTGCTGCCGGCAACCAACCTTTATCCGGCGCATATTTTATAGACTGATTTTCGGTTAACTCTTTTCATTCACTGATTTTTCAGTTAATATGAACAATGAAGCAATTATTTAGGGGGAGAATACATGAGTACAGACTTTTTTGAAGAACTCAAGCAACGTGGCTTGGTTCATCAAACGACAGACGAAGCAGCTTTGACCAAACAATTGAATGAAGAGTCTGTGAAACTATATATTGGGTTTGATCCGACAGCAGACAGTTTGCATATTGGCCATTTGTTGCCAATTCTAATGTTGCGTCGTTTCCAACAAAATGGCCATGTACCGATCGCTTTGGTCGGCGGTGGTACAGGGATGATTGGTGATCCTTCATTTAAAGATCAAGAACGCCAATTGAACACATTGGATACTGTGATGCAATGGTCACAGAGTATCAAAGACCAGTTGTCACGTTTTATCGATTTTGAGGATCAAACCAATCCAGCGCTGATTGCCAACAATTATGAATGGCTTGGCGAATTGAAACTGATCGATTTCTTACGCGACATCGGCAAAAACTTTACCATCAATTACATGATGAGCAAAGAAAGTGTCAAACGTCGGATCGAATCTGGTATTTCGTATACTGAATTTGCTTACCAATTATTGCAAGCCTACGACTTTTTAAATCTCTATGATGAACATGGGTGCTTATTGCAACTAGGGGGAAGTGACCAGTGGGGCAATATCACATCTGGAATCGAATTGTTGCGTCGTGAACGTGAAGTACAAGGGTTTGGCTTGACTATGCCTTTGATCACGAAAGCAGACGGTACCAAGTTTGGGAAAACTGAAGGCAATGCAGTTTGGTTAGATGCTGAAAAGACAACCCCTTATGAGTTTTACCAATTCTGGATCAATACCGATGACCGCGATGCGGTGAAATTCTTGAAGTTCTTTAGTTTCTTGTCTTTAGATGAGATTGCAGCAATTGAAAAAGAATTCCAAGCAGCGCCTGAATCTCGGGTTGCACAAAAAGCATTGGCGAAAGAAGTGACCACGCTGGTTCACGGTGAAGCAGCTTACGAACAAGCCGTCCATATTTCGTCCAGCTTATTCAGCGGTGATATCAAAGAATTGAACGCCGATGAGATTGCCCAAGGATTTAAAGGTGTACCTACCTATCAAGTAGAGGCAACCGATGATTTGACATTGGTAGAAATATTGACGACTGCGCACATCGAAACGTCAAAACGCCAAGCCAGAGAAGATATTCAAAACGGGGCCATTTATATCAATGGCGAACGCCAACAAGATCTTGCCTACGTTTTATCTGAATCCGATCGGATCGGCGGCAAATATGTCGTGATTCGTCGTGGTAAGAAAAAATATTTCTTATTAACATTTTAAGCGAAAAGCGAACCAAATCTCTGGTTCGCTTTTTTTCACAACGGAACGAGGAGGTTAGGAAATCATATGGGGCAAATCATCCTCAATGTCGTCGGTCTATTTAGTATGATTTTGCTGGGCTATGGGATGAAACGTATGGGGCTTTTGTCGAAAGCCGATGGATCGATTTTGTCAAAAATCATCCTCAATGTCACCTTGCCAGCAGCAATCATTCTGAATTTGGCACAAATGGAAGTTCAAGCGAGTGCATTAAGCTTGATTCTCATCGCTGTGGTCATCACCATCGGTCAAATTGTGATCGCCTATTGGATGACCCGCAAAGACAGTAACCCTTTGCAGCAATTTGCGATGTATTGTGGCTCTGGATTCAATATCGGCAATTTTGCGATTCCTTTCGCACAAAGTTTCTATCCATTAGGAATACCGCTGATCTCGTTATTCGATATGGGAAACAGCATCATGCTGGCTGGTGGTACGACTGTTTTGATTGAATATATCTTGAAAAAACGAACAACCTTTGAACCAGGCAAAATCCTCTTAAACTTGTTGCGTTCGCCAACTTTCACTGTCTATTTAGTGATGTTGATCGTGCGCAGTATCGATTGGCAACTGCCGACAGCATTCTTAGGTTTGGTTCAGCCGATTGGCTTGGCCAATACGTTTTTGTCGATGTTTATGATCGGTTTGTTTCTAGATTTTCGTTTACCGAAACATACCACCAAAACAGTGATCAATATTTTGGTCTTGCGGTTGTCTTGTTTCTCGTGTTTTATCTATTGCCGTTACCGATTGTGATCAAGCCGGTCCTTTGTTTGCTGGTCTTCGCACCGATCCCGTTATTTGGCGTGATCAATGCAGTCTTGGCTGGCATGGAGGAAGAAGCGGTCGGGTTTGTCTCTTCGGCCAGCTTTCTGATCAGTATGCCTTTGATGACCGCGGTATTGATCTTATTTGGCTTGGCATAACCTTGTGAGAATAAGCAAATATATCGCAAAAGGGACCGTAAACTATAATAATAATGATGATTTGATTTTAGGAGGAAAATAATAATGTTGATTGGTTCACACGTATCTATGAGTGGAAAGAAAATGTTGTTAGGCGCGGCAGAAGAGGCTGCCAGCTACGATGCGTCGACGTTTATGATCTATACTGGCGCACCGCAAAACACGCGCCGCAAACCTGTTGAAGAGATGATGATCGAGGAAGGGCAATCCTTTATGGCAGCCAACGGCTTGTCAAATATCGTCGTTCATGCGCCTTATATCATTAATTTGGGCAATACCATCAAGCCAGAGAATTTTGGCTTTGCTGTATCTTTCTTAAGAGAAGAGATTCAGCGGGCGCAAGCATTGGGTGCGACTCAAATCACTTTGCATCCAGGTGCCCACGTGGGTGCTGGTCCAGAAGCGGGTATCAAACAAATCATCAAAGGATTGAATGAAGTGCTGGAGAAAGAGCAAACAGCCCAGATTGCTTTAGAAACCATGGCGGGCAAAGGCACAGAGATCGGTCGTACGTTCGAAGAATTGGCAGCAATCATCGATGGGGTCACTTTGAATGAAAAATTATCTGTGACTTTTGATACATGTCACACCAATGATGCAGGTTACAATGTCAAAGAGGATTTTGACGGGGTCTTGAATGAATTTGATCGAATCATCGGCTTGGATCGGTTGAAAGTCGTCCATGTCAATGATTCAAAAAATCCGCAAGGCAGTCACAAGGATCGCCATGCCAATATTGGTTTTGGTACAATCGGATTCGAAGCGTTGAACAAGATCGTTCACCATGAAAAATTGTCTCAATTGCCAAAAATTCTTGAAACGCCTTATGTAGGAGAAGATAAAAAGAACAAAAAAGCACCATACGGCTTTGAGATCGCGATGTTGAAAAACCAAACCTTCGATCCAGCGTTGTTGGATAAAATTTTGGCGGGTTGATTTCATTGTTGCGTTAAATAATAAAAACCTTGGACAAAACAAATGTCCAAGGTTTTTTAGGTCTAATTAAAATTTCTTCGCTGCTGCAGCAACTCTTTCTAAACCTTCAGCAACGATGTCAGCTGTTTTTGAAGGGTCTGCGTTATGACCTTCGATGATGACTTCTTCAGTGATCGTCATACCGAACATGCCGCCGAATACTTTTTCCATAAAGGTAACGGCATTTTCCATAACACTCATTTCGCCAGAGTAAACCCCACCACGGGCATTTAATAAGACGATTTCTTTGTCTTTTAGTAATTGATTCATTGAACCGTCTTCGTTATATGAGAATGTGAAGCCTGCTTGGAAGATGTAGTCGATGAATGTGTGCAAGGCTGCTGGGATCGTTAGGTTCCACATTGGGAAAGCAAAAACGATCGTATCTGCTGCTGCAAATTTATTCATAACATCTTGGCGCACAGTCATCAATTCTTGTTCTTCTTGATTCAATGCTTGTTCTTGCGCTAATTTGCCGAATGCTTCAAATAAAGTTTGACCGATATAAGGCATTGGTTGTGCATAGACATCAAATGTAGCAACCTCTACATTGTTTGTGTCCAAGTTTTCAACGAATGTGTCGAACATTTTCGCTGATACGCCGTCAGGACGATTATTTGCTTTAACAACTAAAATATTTTTCATGATTTTCCACCTTTAAATAAATGTAAGTTTTGTCACAAGTGTTAGTATACTATAAAACACTTTTGCTTACAATAAATAAGTAAAAAGTTTTTCTGTCTTTTTCAGCGACTCGCTGTCAATTTTGCTAAAATAGAAGGGTAAGGAGGAGTTACATGAAAATTTTTGTTGTTGAAGATGATCAATCATTGGTCAAAATGATCAGTGAACAGTTACAAAGATACGCATATGAAACGTTTGTTCCGCAACATTTTGATGCGATTTTGGCGGAATTTGAAATGATCCAACCTGATTTAGTCTTGATGGATGTCAACTTGCCTTATTATGACGGTTTTTATTGGTGCCAAAAAATACGAGAACGCTCGTTAGTACCAATTTTATTTATCTCTGCTCGGGATGGCAATATGGATCAAGTTATGGCGTTGGAATATGGGGCGGATGATTTTTTGGTGAAGCCTTTTTCTTATGAACTGCTGCTGGCCAAGGTCAAAAGTCATATTCGCCGCGTCTATGGTGATTACGCCCAAGCCGACCGAGCCCGTCAATTAACTGCTGGTAACTTGGTCTATTATCCTGAAGCGTTGAAAACGACCTATCAAGATCGAGAGGAATTGTTGACTCTGCGAGAAGGAGAATTGTTGTCTTTGCTGATTCAGGCATATCCTGAAATGGTCAAACGGGAAAAGATCTTGAACAAATTATGGGATGATGAACGGTTTGTGGATGACAATACGTTGTCTGTCAATATTGGCCGCTTGCGTAAGAAATTGAGCACGCTGGGCATTGAAGAACCAATCCAAACGATTCGCGGGAAAGGCTATGCCTTGTCATTGGCGGGGCAAAACCAATGAAGCTGTTTTTGACCGTTCATCTGCCTTGGCTGCTACTCGAACTCACTTCTCTTGGTTTATTCATTCTGTTGATCTGGTTGGATGGCTATCGTGATCTTGGCATTCTCTTGTATGGCTTAGGTTTGATTCTGTTCTTGACTGTTGTTGTCTTGGCAATCGACTATCGTAAGAATCAAGGGTTTTATCACTATCTGCAAACAGGCGCCATGCAAAAAAACAGTACGGGTTTTGTCAGCCGTACCCTATATGGGCAATTGCGGGATGAACAACAGCTTATGGAGCAGCAATTAGCCGTGTTAGATCAGCATTACCAGACACATATCAAATTTATGCATATTTGGGTACATCAAATGAAAACGCCTGTGGCTGTATTGGCTTTGATGGCGGAGAGCGACCAGTTGGACAGCGAGGATTTATTAGCGGAAACCGATCGTTTGAAGAGCGGCTTGGCTACAGCACTGAATTTTGTTCGTTTGGAAGATTTCAAAGAAGACTTTTTGATTGAAAGAGTGTCTTTGGCAAAGATCGTCAAAGAAAGTATCGGTGAGCAAAAGCGTAGTTTTATCCGCCATCGTGTCTATCCCAAATTCAATGATCAGACTGATTTTTTTGTGACGACTGATAAGAAATGGCTGCAAATCATGTTGTATCAACTCATAAGTAATGGTATCAAATATTCACATCCGGAAAGTCACTTGGTCTTTGAATTAGATGCAAAAAATAGACGCTTAACGATAGCAGATTCAGGTTGCGGCATTCCTGAGAGTGATTTGCCGCGGATTTTCCGCCCGTTTTTTACAGGTGATAACGGTCGATCATCAGGAGAAGCAACGGGGATGGGGTTATACTTAGTCGACATGATCAGCGAACAATTGGCCATTTCCGTTGCACTTACATCGACACAGGGTGTGGGTACCCAAGTTATCTTGACCTTTCAACAGGATGACTAACGGTCTTTCTTACAAATCTGTAAGCTTTCTATCACAGAATCGATCATTGATTCAGATGTTTACTGATACACTGTTAGCAAAAGGAGTGATCAAGATGGCTTTGTTAGAATTAAAACAGATCAACAAAACCTACACAGGGGAAGTAGCGGTCGATGTCTTGCAGCAGATCGATTTAAAAGTGCCAGAAGGAGAATTTATTAGCATTATGGGTCCTTCTGGGAGTGGTAAGACCACTATGTTGAATTTGGTTGCAACCTTAGATCGGCCAACGTCAGGCACCGTCATCATTAAAGGGGAACAACCTTTGAGACTATCAAAAGAGCAATTGGCGCTGTTTCGCCGCCAACAATTAGGATTCGTTTTTCAAAACTATAATCTATTGGCGCCGCTATCTGTGACAGAGAATGTGATGCTGCCATTGACGTTGGATCGTGTACCAGTGAAAGAGATGCAACAGCGGTGTGCAGTATTGTTAGATGAGCTGGGGATCGCTGATAAAGCGGACAAGCGTATCTATCAACTGTCAGGTGGCGAGCAACAACGAGTGGCGATCGCTCGGGCGTTGATCCATCAGCCGGAATTGCTGCTGGCGGATGAACCGACTGGCAACCTGGATTCGAAAGCGGCCAGAGATGTGATGGAGATTTTGAGTCAAATGAACAAGCAGCGAAAAGTCACCACTATGATGGTGACCCATGACCCGTATTCTGCCAGTTTTTCGGATCGAATCGTCTTCATCAAAGATGGCAAACTGTATAATGAATTGTATCGCGGTAGTGATCAAGCGCAATTTTACCAAAAAATCCTTGATGTATTGGCACATTTAGGAGGGCGTCGTCATGAATTTCAGACAGTTGATCATTCGTAACCTTCTTGGCAACTTCAGGACCTATGCAGCTTATTTTATCAGCAGCAGTTTTGCGGCGATGATTTTCTATATTTTTAGTTTACTGCTGTTTCATCCCCAACTAAATGAGGACTTATCCAGCAGCAGCGCAACGATCTTGGCGTTATCTAAAATGGGCTTAACGACGGCTCTGGTAGTGATTGCCTTATTGTCTGTATTGTTTTTGTGGTATACCTTTGTCGTGTTCTTGAAACGACGCAAACGGGATTTGGCGATCTATTTGATTCTAGGAATCGAAGAGAAAGATCTGCGACGGATCCTTTTCGTTGAAAACGCGTTGTTAGGCACAATGGCAACCATCTGTGGCATTCTCCTGGGCATTTTAGGTACCAAGTTATTGTTGCTGATTGCCCAAAATGTCATGCATCTGACGCATGGTTTGTCCTTCATGATTCCGCCGCTGGGGGTTTTATTGACTTTTGCGGTATATGTTGTCCTTTTTTTATTGATTTCCTTTATCGCGACCCGTACATTGCATGGAGAACAGATCGTGTCGTTGATCAAAGAAAATGAGAAGCCACGTCCAGAGCCCAAAAGTCATTGGGGTTTGACCTTGTTGGGCATTCTCTTGTTACTTGCTGGCTATGGCATGGTCTTTTATTTCAGTGTCCAATCTACCGCATTGGCAAGTTTGCTGATTGGTGTCGTGCTGACGGTTGCGGGGACAATGTTGTCTTTTCATCAATTCAGTGTCTTTCTATTGAAACGACTAAAAAAACGGGCGAATTTTTTACAAGGTACGCATCTGTTGACCATCAGTGAATGGTTGTTTCGAATGCGGGACAATGCGGCGATGTATAGCTTGATTACCTTGAGTACATCAGTGGCATTTGTAGGGATTGCGGTGATGATGGCAATTGGCAATACCAGTTTCTCGTCAGTCCAAGGCATCAGCGTGGCATACTTTTTTTCCCACACTGATCAAGGTGCATCTTATATAAAAGGGAAAGCTGATGAAGTCAAAGCGATGATCGAGGCAAAGGGGTATCAGACGACAACGGGTGATGTTGATTTTTTGTCTATCTATATCTCGCCAGAAACCCCTGCGTTGGCTGACGATCCCTATTATATCAACAATGGTTTTTCGGTCATGAAGGAAAGCGACTATCAAACACTGATGGCACAAATCAATGAAGAGCCGGAACCTATCAACGATCAGCAAATTCTTGAATTAAGTCCCAATTATTCAAGAAGAAGGGAACTACTCTCCGTTCCGCAATCAGAAAGAGAAGTCACTGTGCCGGTCGAAATTGGGATGGAAGGCACCGTGAAAGAAGAAAAAACGCTGGTTCATAGTTCGTCGATGCTCTCATTGAACTATTATGGTTTGGCCGTCGTGACAGATCAAACGTTTACTGACTGGCAAAGTGCAATGAGCCCAAGCGGAGATACTGAGACGTATGGGTTTACTTGGATCGATTATCCTGAATGGGCGGATGATCCAGAATTGGTTTCTCAGATCAACGGGCGATTAGATCAAGCGATTGCCGACCAAGAAGAAGAGATGAACGCACTTTCTGACGCATTGGGTGAGAAAGTCAATGATATGACAGACGAGGACTGGGCCGAAGCAACCTTAGATATCCCACCGTATTTTATGTACGATTCGAAATTTCAGGTCTTTCAAGAAAATCGGCAAGGCAATGGGATCATTTTAATGATCACTGTTTTGTTGGGTGCTGTCTTCTTTATCTTTTCGGCCTCAATCGTCTATTTCCGGTTGTTCGCTGATTTGGACAAAGATGGTGCCTACCATCGTTCCTTGCATGTCTTAGGTGTCACACCGAAAGAACGGCATCAGGTGATTCGCCGTCAGATCCAAGTGATGTATTTTCTGCCGACATTGATCGCACTGATTCACTTTGCTGTCGCAATGGCAGCACTTCGGGTACTGGTGGAATTGCCAGTTTGGCAATTTTATAGCATGATCGGCGGTATCTATCTGATTTTCCAAGTTTGTTTCTATTTGATTTGTCTATGGCGTTATCAAAAAGATATCGATCAGTATGCAGATCCCGCAGCATTGTAAGTAAAGTCAAGCAAGAAGGATTAATATTCTTGCTTGACTTTCTTTTTTTATAGTGTCATGGTATATATATCAGTTTCTTCATTTTTTCTCAAAATGAAGGGCAGTGGGTCAAATGGGACAATGAAAGTAGGGAGAATATGACTGAGGTCTTACACTTGCAAGATGTATCGAAACTGATTGGCACGAAACGTATCATCGACCAAGCTACCTTTACAGTGGAAGAAGGGCAAGTCGTGGGTTTATTGGGGCCCAATGGGGCAGGAAAGACGACATTGATTCGGATGATCGTAGGCTTGATGAAGCACAATACTGGTTCGATCCAGATTATGGGGCATTCGCTGGATACGTCATTTAAAGAAGCTATCGCTTCAGTAGGTGCGATCGTAGAAAATCCGGAATTTTATAACTACATGACGGGTTACGAAAATCTGCAGCAATATCAACGGATGGCTGTCAAGCGTGGCACGGCTGCTGAATTGGACGCCTTGATCAGTCAAGTTCACTTAGAAAATCATATTCATCAAAAAGTGAAAACTTATTCATTAGGGATGCGGCAACGACTAGGTGTCGCGCAAGCATTGATCCATCAACCCGATTTGCTGGTCTTAGATGAACCGATGAATGGGCTTGACCCGAAAGGCATGCGGGAATTTCGTGAGATGATCCAGCAACTGCGTGCTCAAGGGGTTTCGGTTTTGGTATCAAGTCATCAATTAAGTGACATCGAACAAATCGCTGATCACTTGATCATTGTCCAAAAAGGCAAGATCACCCACCAAGTGGCAATGACGGACTTGAAAGAAAGCCACAATCGATTGGTTCTTAAGACTGACAACAATGTCTTAGCCGCATCACTGTTGGAAGAACAGTTGCAATTAGCCGTCACGGTGGCAGCCGATGGATTAACCATCACGTTAGCAGAAGACCTGCGCAAAGAGATTGCCGCACTGATCGTGGGACATCAGATTGGGCTATTAGAAATGACACTTCAGCATTCCTCCTTGGAAGAAACTTTCTTGGCATGGACTGAAGAAGGAGGGCTTTGAGATGGGTACGTTGATCGAAAATGAATGGCTGAAACTAACTAAGAAGAAATCGACATGGATCATGTTGGGACTATTGGTTCTATTGACCTTTGGCATTACCTATATTGTACGCATCGGCAGTCAGGGCATGAAGGCCAATGATCTATTTGTTTCTTTGGGAGAAATGACTTCCTTTTTGAATTTGATCGTCGTGATCGTGGCAGCGTCTTCGGTTGCTGAAGAATTTACCCGTGGTACGATCAAATTCTTATTGATCAGACCGTTTACGAGAACACAGATATTAGCCGCCAAAGCCATCAATACATTGCTGTTTGCCTGCTTAGGGACAGTGTGCTTGCTGCTGAGCAGTCTGGTTGCCAGCAATATTTTCTTACGCGCTGAGTCACCTTTGGCTGCGACTGAGTTCAACGGCTTACCAGCAATTGTGGTAGCGTTGGTATATGCGGGCACAAATCTACTGATGATTCTATTCTATATCGCTTTGACCTTATTTATTTCTGCGGTCATTCGCTCACAAAGCTTGGCCGTCGGTTTAGGGGTCGGTGTCTTATTTGGCAGCAGTATCATCAATTCGTTGATGTTGTTTGCATTAGAAAAATACCCGTGGTTAAAATGGAATCCCTTCAACATGATGAATATACGTGATACGATTCCCGCATTGTTGGGCAATCCTCAATATTCGATGGGCATCGACGCGGGATTAGGCTATTGGGAAATGGCAATCAGCTTGTTGGTTTATAGTTGTCTGATCTATGTGATCACAAATTGGCTGTTCAACAAACGAGATGTTGCTTTAAGCTAATGTTTTGAGAGAAAGTTTTTGGATAAATCCTGCTTTCTCACTTCCTTTTTGGATTTTTTTCTAGTAAAATGATTCATTGAGAGTACAAGAGAAAGGAGAGATTTCAAATGAATGTAGGAATCGTAATCGTGATCGCAGTTGTCGCGTTATTACTAGGTGCTGTTGGCGGCTTCTTTTTGGCGCGTAGATATATGCAAGATTATTTAAAGAAAAATCCTCCCGTTAATGAGGATATGCTTCGTTCAATGATGATGTCAATGGGCCAAAAACCTTCTGAAAAGAAAATTCGTCAAATGATGCAGCAAATGAAAAACCAAAAATAGGGTTTGGACACAGCGGGCTGATTTTTATCAGCTCGTTTTTTCTTGCCTTCAGTGTTTTGTGGCAGGCAGATCATCCAAGGCCTATCGGAGTAAACAGAAATTGTCGCAAAAATGGCACGATTTTATGAAATCGTGTCGTAGAAGAAATGGAGCGTGTTATGTCAATATTTAGAAAATTAGGCTGGTTCTTCAAGGAAGAAAAGAAACATTATGCATTAGGTGTCACTGCGTTGGTATTGGTGGCAATCGTACAATTGGCGCCACCGAAAGTCATTGGGATCATCATTGATGAAATTGCTGATAAAGATATCTCGATGCAACGTATCTTCTTTTGGGTGATGATCTTGGTCTTGTCCGCAATCGCTCAATATGTCTTTCGCTTTATTTGGCGGACGCATATTTGGGGAAGTGCAGCACGGTTAGAAAAAAGTTTGCGTCGCCAACTGTTCACTCATTTTACAAAAATGGATCATACGTTTTATCAAAAACATCGGACAGGCGACTTGATGGCACACGCCACCAATGATTTAAATGCGATTCAAAATGTCGCAGGTGCTGGGATACTGACCTTCGCCGACTCCTTTATTTCCGGTGGAGCCACGATCATCGCAATGATACTATTCATCGATTGGCGTTTGACATTGATCGCATTGGTGCCACTCCCGTTTTTAGCGGTCATGGCACGGGTGTTGGGCAGCAAGTTGCACGACGCATTTCGTGATTCGCAAGAAGCCTTTTCGACAATCAACGACAAGGCACAAGAAAGTATCACCGGGATGAAAGTCATCAAAACATTCGGACAAGAAGCGGAAGATTTGGCAGATTTTCAAGAAAAAATCGATTCAGCGATCATCAAAAACCGCAAAGTCAATTTCTTAGATGCCTTGTTTGATCCGTTCATTACAGTGATCATCGGCGTTTCTTATGTGTTAACGATCATTGTCGGCGGAAATTATGTCATGGATGGCACCATCACGATTGGTCAACTGGTGTCATTTATCAGCTATATCGGGATGCTGGTCTGGCCGATGTTTGCGATCGGCCGTTTATTCAATGTGCTGGAAAGAGGAAATGCCAGTTACGATCGCGTCGCAGAATTGTTGGCGGCAAAAAGTCACATTATTGAAGCCAAACATGCTACGACTACACCAGCAAAAGGAACGATTGATGTCGCCATCCAATCCTTTCAATACGACAAGGATGACTTTGCACTGGCTGATATCGACTTTACTTTGCCCCAAGGACATACGTTGGGGATCGTCGGCAAGACCGGTGCAGGAAAAACCACATTGATGAAATTGCTGTTGCGAGAATATGATTCCTATCAAGGTAGTATTCGCTTTGGCGAGATCAGTATCAAAGACTATTCATTGAATGCTTTATTGGGGTCGATCGGTTATGTGCCCCAAGATCATTTTCTATTTTCAATGACGATTCGCGACAATATTCGTTTTGCCGTTCCCCGTGCCAGTCAAGAACAAGTCGATCAAGCAGCCACGATGGCAGCGGTGCATGAAGATATCCAGCAATTTCCTGAGGGCTATGACACCATGGTCGGCGAACGCGGCGTGTCCTTATCCGGTGGCCAAAAGCAACGGTTGTCTATCGCCAGAGCCTTGATCACTGATCCGGAGCTGTTGATTCTTGATGACGCGCTTTCGGCAGTAGATGCCAAGACAGAAGAAGCAATCCTTGATCAATTGAAAGCCTATCGTCAAGAGAAAACAACCATCATTGCTGCGCATCGCCTTAGCAGTGTCAAGCACGCACAGGAAATCTTGGTTATCGATCAAGGGCGTATCACCGAAAGAGGCACCCATGCATCTTTATTGGCTGCCAATGGCTGGTACAAAAAAATGTGGGACAAGCAGCAATTAGAAGCCAAAATCGAAGGGAGTGAAGGGTAATGCAAGAGTCAGAATGGAGCAAATCGATTCCTTTCAAAGAACAAAAAAACATCATCAAACGCATGTTTGTCTTTGCCAAGCCCTTCCGCAAGACGTTTTATGCAGCAATCTTTTTCGCTTTATTGTTATCTGTCGTCAATATTCTGTTGCCCTTGATCATTCAAACTTTTATGGATGACTATTTGACAAACCAGAGCGCCACGCAACAAATCATTTATTTTTTTGCAGGACTGTATTTCTTTGGTGTTGTGATCAAAGCATTGATCTGGTTCTTCCAATGGTTTTTATACTCAATGGGTTCATTGAAGACGTATCAATATGTCCGAACCAAATTATTCGAGAAATTGCATACACTAGGCATGCGCTATTTCGATCAAACCCCTGCTGGCTCGATCGTTTCCAGAGTCAGCAATGATACCGAAACGTTGTATGAGTTTTGGTATGTCTTCTTGATGGTGCTGACAGGTATTTTCGCAGTGATTTCATCCTTTGCAGCGATGTTCAAAATCAATGCCAAAATCGCCTTATTGAATTTGATTTTTTTGCCGATTTTAATGATCGTGATTTGGTACTATCAGAAATTTAGTTCCCGGATCTACCGTCAAATGCGGGAGAAATTGAGTCAATTGAACACCAAATTGAATGAGTCGATCTCCGGTATGCAGATCATTCAACAGTTCCGTCAAGAAGCGCGACTGAATGAAGAGTTTGAAGCGACCAACGATGATTACTTGCATACTAGATTTGCCATGATCCGGACCAATGCCTTATTGTTGTCGCCGATCATCAGCTTGTTGTATGCATTAGCAATCGCATTGTCCTTAACAGTCTTTGGTTTTGATGCGCTTGAATCACCGATCGAAGTCGGGTTGATCTTTGCATTCACCACGTATATCCAAGGGTTCTTTAATCCAATGACGCAAATGATGGATTTCTTGAGTGTCTTCACGGACGGTATGGTGGCTGGCAGTCGCATTCTGAAAATCATGGACACAGAAGAATATGCGCCCCAGCAAGATGCAGATGCCCAACAGACGATCACCAATGGCAAAATCGAGTTCCGCGATGTCAGTTTTTCTTACGATGGCAAGCATCATGTCTTGAAGCATATTTCATTTATTGCCTATCCTGGACAAACAGTGGCATTGGTGGGACATACAGGCAGCGGCAAAAGCTCGATCATCAATGTCTTGATGCGTTTCTATGAGTTTGGAGAAGGACAAATACTGATCGATGATCAGGATATTCGTTCCTTCAGTATGACTGAACTGCGGGAGAAAGTCGGCTTAGTTTTGCAAGATGCCTTCATGTTCTATGGTGATATTGCAGATAACATTCGTCTCCTCAACAAGGAGATTACCGACGAGCAAATCGAAGCTGCAGCCAAATTTGTTCAAGCAGACCCCTTTATCCAAAAATTACCCGGCAAGTATCATGCCAAAGTCATCGAACGGGGCGCCAGTTATTCCAGCGGCCAACGGCAATTGATCTCCTTTGCCCGCACGATGGTGACTGAACCAAAAGTGTTGGTCTTAGATGAAGCCACGGCCAATATCGATACCGAAACCGAAGGGCTGATCCAAGAAGGCTTGGCCAATATGCGTCAAGGCAGAACAACGATCGCCATTGCCCATCGGCTATCTACAATCAAGGATGCAGAATTGATCCTTGTGTTAGAAAAAGGCACGATCGTTGAACGCGGTACCCATGATGAATTATTGTCACAGCAAGGGTTGTATGCGGATATGTATCGGTTGCAAGCGAGTGAAGTGTAAGAACCAATAATGAACATCGGTGTGATCGAAATTGATCGCGCCGATGTTTATTTGTTATACGAAAAAAATAGCACGAAACATGATTGACAGCGTTTTCTGGTTTTGCTATGATGAAGGCAAGAGATGGTTCTAATGGATAGTGATTGCTAGGATAGCAAGCTAAACCTGATGAAGCGGCATTGTTTGTGTTGCTTTCATGGGTTTTTTTGTGGTTAGCAGATATGTGCATAGAGGCGTAATGGAGTGGAGGGAAACCATGATCATCAATAAAGTGTTAAATAACAATGTTGTGATCACAAATGATGAACATCAGAATGAAATGATTGTGATGGGCAGAGGGATTGCGTTCAAAAAGAAAATTGGCGATACGATTCCAGCGGAAACGATCGACAAAGTCTATCGACTAGACAATCCGATCGTGTTGAATCAATTTCAAGAATTGGTGGCGGACCTGCCTGTCGAGTACCTCGAGTTGTCTGATCAAATCATCGAGTATGCCAGAAAAGAGTTATCGTCGCCCATCAATGATACGATATACATCTCCTTGACGGATCATATGCATAGCGCTATCGAACGAGCCAAAAAAGGCATCACAGTCAAAAATGTCTTGTTATGGGATATTAAACGTTTTTTTCCGGATGAATACCGTGTCGGGTTAAAAGCCATCGACAAAATCAGCGCCCGCTACGGTGTGCGTTTGCCTGAAGATGAAGCTGGATTTGTTGCGTTACACTTAGTCAACGCGCAAACCGATAATGAGGACCAAGGAAATATCGCCGCTTTGACACAAACGATGCAAGAAATCATCAATATCGTCAAATATTTCTTCAAAACAACCTTTGATGAAGATTCGGTCTACTTTTATCGCTTTACGACCCACTTGCGCTTCTTTGTCTCACGGATGCTGAATCAAAGCCAACATACAGATGAAACAGATGAAGAATTATTGGCAATGGTCAAACAAAAATACCACAATGCCTTTCAATGCGTGCAAAAAATCAACACCTTCTTGCACAATAAGTATGCCTATCAAATGTCGAGTGACGAACAATTGTATCTAACGATTCATATTGCCCGCTTAGTGCAAAAGAATCGCTGAAATAAAGCAGAAAGGAGAAGTGCGCGTCATCTATAAGCGTAAATACGCAAAAACATGCAACACTTTTGGATAGTGACATTCAGTTGGCTAAACCTTCAATCAACTACATTGGAGGAATCAAAAATGGGAAAATATCATGAACTTGCAGAAAAAATCGTTACAAATGTTGGCGGGAAAGACAATATCAATAGCTTGACCCACTGTATCACTCGGTTGCGTTTCAAGTTGAAAGATGAAAGCATCGCACAAGATGAAGTGTTGAAAAATATGGACGGTGTCGTAACCGTGATGAAAAGTGGTGGTCAATACCAAGTCGTCATTGGCAACCATGTCCCTGATGTCTTTGCTGAAGTCATCGATGTTGCGGGTATCAGTGGAGACAGTGAAGAATCTGCATCAGGTGGGAATTTGTTCAATCGGCTGATTGATATTCTGAGTGGCTGTTTCCAACCCTTTTTAGGTGCCTTATGTGCGGCCGGGATGATCAAAGGACTGAACGCATTACTGGTCTTCATCGGTACAAGAGGGGTCTTTGAATACACGACCACTACTGGTACGTACGTCATGCTGAATGCTATCGGTGATTCGATCTTCATGTTTATGCCAGTGATTTTGGGCTATACTTCAGCGAAGAAATTCCGACTCAATCCAATGATCGGCATCGTGATCGGTGCAGCTTTGTGCTACCCAACGATCCAAGGCAGTGCCTTACAAGCTGCATTCACTGCGACAGCAGCCGAAGGGGCAGCGGCACCTTATAGTTTATTGGGGTTACCAGCGTATGAAACCTTCTTGGGTATCCCATGGGTGGGGGCAACCTATACGAGTAGTGTTGTGCCAATTATCTTTATTGTCGCCTTTGCCGCGCAAATTCAGCGTCTGGCAAAATCAATCATTCCACCTGTTATTCAAACATTCGTTGTACCGTTTATGGTGTTATTGATTTCCCTGCCCGTCGGCTTTTTGGTGATTGGTCCAGTAATCAGTATGTTGACTGATTTATTAAGTAGCGGATTCCAATCCTTGATGGATTTTTCTCCCGTTATGTATGGTTTGTTATTGGGATTCTTCTGGCAAGTATTGGTGATTTTCGGTTTGCATTGGTCTGTTGTGCCATTGAATATCATGCAAATCACCACTCTTGGTTACAGCCAAGTATTGGTGGCAATGTTTGGTGCCAGCTTTGCACAAACAGCAGTTGTCGCAGCAATGTACTTCAAATTGAAAGACCAGAAACTGAAATCATTGTGTCCGCCAGCTATTATTTCAGGAATCTTCGGTGTCACTGAACCTGCAATCTATGGGATCACCTTGCCGAAAAAAATGCCTTTCTTCTACTCTATGATCGGCGGATCGGTTGCTGGTGCCTTCTTGATGATCAACGGCAATACGAGTTATACATCTGGAGGATTAGGGGTTTTCGGTATTTTTAATTATATTACCCCTGAAGGTGATGCTAGAGGGATGTGGATCGCCATCGCGGCAATCTTGATTGCTGCAACGATTGGGTTCGGATTGACGATGGCGTTCTGGAAAGATGATACTGTCGAAGAAGCTGTAGAAGGCCAAACTGCGATGACAGTGCGCAAAGAAGTGATCACCTCACCCATCGAAGGAACGATTGCACCTCTAAGCAGTGCCCAAGACGAAGCTTTCGCACAAGGGATTTTAGGCAAAGGGATTTTGATCCATCCAAGTAAAGGCGAAGTTGTGGCACCTTTTGACGGTACGGTAATGACATTGTTTCCAACCAAACATGCCATTGGTCTGATCTCAGAAAATGGCTTAGAACTACTGATCCACGTTGGATTGGATACGGTTCAACTAAACGGTACTTACTTTGAGGCTCATGTGCAGCAAGGGGACAAAGTGGTAAGAGGGCAAAAACTGCTATCCTTTGATAAAGATGCCTTAGTCAAAGCCGGTTATACGATCGAAACCCCTGTGCTAGTCACCAATACAGCAGATTATCTCGATATTATTGAATCGGACAAAAAAGAAGTCGTCTGTTCGGATGATTTGATCACTGCGTTGGTCTAAAGCAATGGGGAAAGGATGCGCCTTGTAATTTTACTACTTTAGATTATAATAATCGTAAGTAGTAAAATCAGTGGATAGCTGCTATTTGATGATTGTCATGAATTCGTTTTAAACATAAAGCAAACAACAAACCGCTTGGTCAGCACGACCAAGCGGTTTGTTTAATTTGGGAACAAGGAATCTTTATAATAAAGATTTTTGTCGTAATCAGGTTCTGCGATGATCGTGGAGGAGGTCGGGCGTTTATCATACGCCATGCCGATGTCGATCAGATGCTGCAGATTGTTTTCATAATGTTCTGAGAAGACAACACCATACAACAAATCCAATAGGTAACAGACAGATGTATTGATGGTGAAGTTGGCGATTTTGGAGTACAAACGTTCACGGGTCGTGATGTTAAGCACACAATCGCTGGTTTTTGCCAAGCTGTTTTCACCAATGCTGGTCATGCCGATCATGGGCACTTGTTTCTTTGCCAGAATATCGGCGACGATCTTGGTCATCTTGTTCTCCCCCGTATATGAAATCAAAATCACCGCGGTATCTTTTGTACAGTTAGAAGCTTCATAGGCGCTTTCACCGAATGTGTCGCAAACAATCGCGGCTTTGCCCAGGCGGCGCATTTTCAACACGAAGTCTTGTGAAATCAAAGTATTGGCATTGCTGCCAAAAATTTTGATCACGGATGCATTTAGTAAAATCTGTTTGGCCTTTTGAAGATCATCATGATGGATCAAAGAAAGGGTATCTTCAATCGTTGTTTGTTCTAGTTTGGCGATTTTTTTGGCGATGGTCATCACCCCGTCATGGGAAGTGAAAGGAAAATTGGCATCGACATCGGTAAAATGGCTGTTCATGTAGGTTTGCTCTTCGATGAAGGCTTTTTTTAAATCTACCCAGCCATTGAAGCCTAATTTCTTGGCGATCCGAATAAACGTTGAGGGGTGGACATAGGTTTTTTGTGACAGGTCCTTGATGGTTTGGTCAGCCATGGCTGTAGGGTGGGCCAGTAAATAATCAATCAGGGAACGTTCTGCCGGTGCCAATTTGATTTGGCGCATTTTCTCTTGTAATAACATTGCTTCTCCTTCGTTTACAAAAAATAATTTAAAGTTGTAAATAAATATATCGGTAATATGGAATTCAATAGATGTCCTTACGGCATTTGAAACAGCATAAATGGTTATTGTTATAATGCTTGTAAATGAATTTTACAAAATCAGCGATGGAAATGCAAGGTTTTGCAAACGCTTTTTCAAAAGTTGCTGTTCACATTGCCAAGGTTCTTTTTATGAATGATAATAAGGATGTAAATAAAACAGCAAAGGAGCAATACAATGACTAAAGGAATCAAGATCGCAACAATTGGCGGCGGCAGCAGTTATACTCCGGAGTTAATGGAAGGTTTTATCAAACGCTATGATGAGTTACCAGTTCGTGAAATTTGGTTGGTAGACATCGAAGCAGGAAAAGAAAAATTAGAAATCGTTGGCAAGATGGCACAACGTATGTGGGATGCATCACCATATGATGTCAAGATCCATATGACATTAGATCGTGAAGAAGCATTGAAGGATGCCGATTTCGTCACGACTCAATTTCGAGTTGGCTTACTGAATGCACGGGTCAAAGATGAACGGATTCCTGCATACTATGGCATGATCGGTCAAGAAACCAATGGCCCTGGAGGCATGTTCAAAGCATTCCGTACGATCCCAATCATTCTAGATATCGTGGAAGACATGAAACGCTTATGTCCAAATGCTTGGTTGATCAACTTTGCCAACCCAAGTGGCATGGTGACGGAAGCAATCGTGCGTTATGGCAAGTGGGACAAAGTCATTGGACTATGTAACGTACCAGTGATGGCAACCATGATCGAGCCAGCACTGATCGGCAAAGAACCAGATGAATTGATTTATAAGTTCGCAGGATTGAATCATTTCCACTGGCACAAAGTGGCAGACAAACATGGCAATGATGTGACGATGGATATTATTGACAAAATGTATGAAGAAGACAATGGCTTACCAAAAAATATCTTCGACGTACCATTTTACCGCGAACAACTAGAACAAATGAAAATGATTCCTTGCGGCTATCACCGCTACTATTACCGCCAAGAAGAGATGCTGAACCATGCCTTAGAAGAGTACAAAACAATCGGCACACGCGCGCAGCAAGTCAAACAAACAGAAGCAGAACTCTTTGAACTATACAAAGATCCTGAATTAGATCATAAACCAGAACAATTGCAAAAACGCGGCGGCGCATATTATTCTGATGCAGCCTGCGAAACGATTGCTTCGATTTATGCCAATAAAAATACCCAAATCGTTGTATCGACCAAAAATGAAGGGGCAGTACCAGATCTGCCTGCAGATTGTGTTGTGGAAGTCACAGCCTATGTCGGTGGACAAGGTGCCCGCAATGTGGCATTCGGCGAATTGCCAACCGCAGAAAAAGGCTGGCTGCAAGTCATGAAAGCCATGGAATTATTGACGATCGAAGCCGCAGTCACTGGTGATTACAATACAGCACTGCAAGCCTTCACTATCAACCCATTGGTGCCGTCAGGTGAGACAGCCAAACGGGTCATGGACGAATTATTCATCGCCCATAAAGCACACTTGCCGAATTTCCAAGCAACGATCGACCGCTTAGAAAAAGAAGGCGTTGAAGTACAAGATGAAGTGGCACGGGATTTAGACCGTGAACTTGTAAAATAGACAGAAAGCAGGAATAGACAAATGGCATTTAGAAAAGACTTTTTATGGGGCGGCGCAACAGCTGCCAATCAATGTGAAGGCGGCTACCAAGAAGGCGGACGTGGCCTAGCAAACGTTGACGTCGTACCGATCGGCGAAGATCGCTTCCCAGTGATCACAGGACAAAAGAAAATGTTTGATTTTGATGATGAACATTTCTATCCAGCCAAAGAAGCGATCGATATGTACAATCGTTACAAAGAAGATATCGCATTATTCGGCGAAATGGGCTTCAAAACGTATCGTTTGTCTATCGCATGGAGCAGAATTTTCCCATTAGGCGATGAAACAGAACCAAACGAAGAAGGCTTGAAATTCTATGAAGACTTATTCAAAGAATGTCATAAATATGGTATCGAACCATTAGTTACAATCACACATTTCGATTGTCCAATGCATTTGGTTGAAAAATACGGAGCTTGGCGCTCACGTGAACTAGTTGGTTTCTACGAAAACCTGTGTCATGCCATTTTCAATCGCTATAAAGGCCTGGTAAAATACTGGTTGACTTTCAATGAAATCAATATGATCTTGCATGCACCATTTATGGGAGCTGGACTGTACTTTGAAGAAGGCGACAATGTCGAACAAGTCAAATATCAAGCGGCCCACCATGAATTACTGGCTTCAGCGATCGCAACGAAAATTGCCCATGAAGTGGATCCTGAAAACCAAGTTGGTTGTATGTTAGCTGCAGGTGCATACTATCCATACACCAGCAAACCAGAAGACGTCTGGGCATCTCGCCAAGCAGACCGCGAAAACTATTTCTTCATCGATGTTCAATCTCGTGGCGAATACCCACAATATGCATTGAAAGAAATGGCCCGCAACGGCATTGAAATCAAAATGGAAGAAGGCGACCTTGAGCTATTGAAAGCCCACACGGTTGACTTCATCTCATTCTCATACTATTCATCACGGGTATCGACCACAGATGCAGAATTGCTAGAACAAACCGCAGGCAATATCTTCGCTTCTGTCAAAAATCCATACTTGGATGCAAGCGAATGGGGCTGGCAAATTGACCCATTGGGCTTACGAATCACCATGAATGATATTTATGACCGTTACCAAAAACCATTGTTCATCGTTGAAAACGGCTTAGGAGCTGTGGATACACCAGATGCTGACGGCTATGTGGAAGACGATTACCGCATCCAATATTTAGCTGAACATATCCAAGCGATGAAAGAAGCCGTGGAAGAAGACGGTGTTGATTTGTTAGGCTATACGACATGGGGCTGTATTGACTTGGTTTCTGCCGGAACAGGTGAAATGAAGAAACGCTATGGCTTCATCTATGTGGATCGTGACAATGAAGGCAACGGCACGTTGAAACGGACCAAGAAAAAATCATTTGATTGGTACAAACAAGTCATTGCATCAAACGGCGAAGACTTATCAAATAACTAAACAAATAACGGCAGTCCCGATTCTCCTTGATGGATTAGGGACTGCCGTTGGATTGTTGTTCAAAGAATTTTATGCTATGGTATACTTATGATATGATTTGATACAAAGCAACACAAAACCCCAACCTACTGCGAATAGGTTGGGGTTTTCTTGTTCACTCGTTGCGACTCCGAGCGTGTGAGTTAGAATGTAAATTGGCGTTATTCAGTACATATAAATCATTTACATATACCTGAAATTATCAATCCTCTACTCAAAATAGCAAAATGTCAGTTCCTAAATAGTTATTTCAACACAATAATTCCGTCTTTGATTGCTTTAATTACAGAAGACAAAGATGAGGTTACGCCTAATTTATTGTTAATAGAGTGAATATGATTATTGACGGTTCTCCGACTTATGAGTAATTTTTCAGCAATTTCTTCTTGAATCAATCCTTCTGCAACTAACTCCAATACAGCAATCTCTCTTTTTGAAAGGACATTGCCTGATTCAAAACAAAATACTTCTCCTAAGTAAACTGATTCAATTGTTTCTATTAAAATTTCAACTGAAATATCTTTATTTAAATAAGCTTTTGCACCTATTTCGAAAGCTTTGTTCAAGTGATACGAACCTTCAAACCCAGATAAAAAAATAATTCTTCTATTTGGATCACTTGCTAGTAGTGATGCGGCAACTTCGAACCCATTGGTTTCTTTCAACTGAACATCCAATAAAAAAATGTCTGGTTCATCATGATGAAGTGTGTCCAATAGGGAAGAATAGTTGCTATAAGTATCCAATTCAACCTCAAAACTTGAGAGTGCAATCGTTAAACTTTTCGCAAATAATTCATGATCGTCTAGTAGAAAAACTTTCATTTCAATCAACTCCTGACCTCACTTACAGAATGAGGGATTTGAATTTTAATCGTTGTTCCTATTTTTTCATCCGATGAAATCATCAAATTACCTTTGGCTGTTTCTATATCACGAACAACCGAAAGTAGTCCGTGATGATTTTCGGAGAATTCTATTTCTTTCAGCTGACTTTTGTCAAAGCCTATTCCATTATCATAAATCGTGGCTATGATATGGAAATAGGTTTGCTTGATGCTTAGTTGAATACGGGAAGCATTTGCGTGCCGACAGGCATTTGTTAAGACTTCTTGGATACTGCGGAAAAGAATAAACTTCAGCTGGTTTTCAATATAAATATTCTGAGGACAGTCAAACTCAATTGGAAAATGTAAGTGCGTTTTTGATAGTTTCCTACATAATTGGGATAAATTGTCTTCAATCGGGATATCTAATAAAGTGCTAGGATATAGAAAGAAAATCTTTTCTCGTAGCACTGATGCAAGGTCAGAAAAACCTTCAATCAACAAGTTTTTGTATTGATTGTCTTCCGTTTGAATAACTTCGGCAATTTTTTTCAGTGCAAAAATATTTTGTAGAATGTCATCGTGTATATAATTTGTCACATCAGAGTATAAGATCTCAGTTGTAGTTTTAGTATAGTGCCTACTTTGATTTTTCATTTTATGTAAATCATTTAATGTTGAAAGATCGTACATAGTTGACCCCAAATCACTTACAGTCAAATTAAGCTGAATAATAGACAGCAAAGATTTCGCTTCATTGTCTGAAAGTTTGCCAGTGCCTCTATTGTATATGAAGGCAACTGAGTAATCAGCGTCATTATCCAGATACAATTTAAAAAATTCTTTTTGGTTAAAAAAGTAAGTTGGCAATTCAGAAGTCATCTCATGAAATTGTTTTGTATTCATTGAGATATTCTTTAATGTTCCTGCGTTTCCTAAAATAGAATACTGACTGTCTTTATATCTAAAAAGCAAAAAGTCATTGCAATAAAATCTATTCAGTATGACTTCGTTGAGCATATTCTTGGCAATTTCATTAAATTCGGTATAACTAAGCTCTCTGTATAGATTATCTCGCTCTAACTGGAATTCATCGTGGAGTGATTGAATCTTTCGTTGGTTGCATCGTTTGATGTAAGCACCAATCTCATAATAACTATAGCTGGTAACCAGAAGAATGATGCATAGATCAATGATTGTCAGAATGTTTCCTTGTAATACAAGGTTGATCAATAGTAAAGAGATACTTATAGCCAGAATCGCTAAAGAAGAATGGAGAAGGATTTCACGAAAGTTGAATGATATTTGGTTTCTTTTTATAAGGGTATACATAATAGAAATGGGGAAAAACACCATAAAATAAAGCGATGTGTTTAAAAGGTAATTTGGCAAAACGCGTGCAAATAAGCCGTAGAACAAAATAAAAGGAAAAAAAGAGAAGCAAAACCCAGATAAAATGATTTTTTGTTCACGCAGCATTCGAATATTAAAAAAATATCTTTCTTTCCAAAAAGCATATATACAAGTAATCAAAGTAATAAGTAAATTACTTAATGACAAAAGGTACATCAAACTTGATTCAATTCTGGCTACAATCATTGATAAAATACACATCATGATTATTAAAATAATAGCATTTCGTTTTGTTTTTATGATGAAATCAGATTTTCTAAAAAGGGAAAATTTGAAATAAAAGCTTAAAAATAAAATGTTACCAATAGAAAATAAAATGTTTTGAATCACTCTTATATAAACTATATTTTCTTCAAGATATTCAAGAGAGTCAATTTGCATATATGTAGAAATTGAGAACAATATCAGAAAAAAGTAAACACTTGTTTTTTTATCAACTGTTTCAATCAGAGTGAATATGGCGATCAAACAAAAAGAAATGATTAAAGGTAATAAAAGAAGAAAAGTACCATTTTCTAGTAAATTATGACTAATTATTTCTCTCAAATAAAAAAAGACGCTTATGATCAGCGTGAATATGAGCAGTCGATATTTAAAAATCAAAGAATCGAATCCTTTCTAAGTATGTTATGAATGGTACTCTTTGCTCTTTGGATAACATAGTTTTTAAATGCTTCTCGAATTGCTGCTTTTCTTCGTCAATAATTTGTATACAAAAATCGAAGGCGCCACTTTCAAAAAATATTTGCTGTAGTAGTTTGTTTTCGGACTTTTCCAAAAGATTCTCTGTGGCTTTTATAGAGTCAAGAGAATTGTTATTAGTGATGCTGTTTAAAAGAATATAAGGTAAAGAATTATGTTTCCATTCTATTGCATTATCGGAAAAAATATCATATAAATCATTTTTGATTTGAGAAACAGTGCCTATGTTAGAAGCAATCTTTCTCCAATCATTGTTGTCTGGATATAAAAGAGAAAAATAGAAAATAAAAACAAAGGTAGATTTGCCAATGATTTTATCAAAGTAATCATCTACTGTTGTGATAATATTTCTTTCTTGATAATAATGATCATAAAATTGAGAAGACAATGCTTGTTGTAACGTATCAAAAGGAATGATGTCATTATCTGATAGTAAATAAAAGCTTTGAATTAAGAGTTCCATTGATAAAATTTGGCATGTTTCAGAACGTAAGCTTCCTTTTAAAGGCCCATCGGAATCAATGACATCATCAAATATTCTGATTGCGAGACCAAACATTTCTAAGGCTAAGAGAATTGAATCTTTAATTGGTTCTTCGGAATCTGAGGAAGCCTCATAGATTACTTTGAATAGTTTACCCCACGAAAATTTTTGTAATCGGTTGCAAAAAGATAACTGTTCAAGTAAATCTATATCGAATTTGTCGTTGTACCGCTGGATGATCTCATTTTGCTTTAGCAAGTTATAAATATGTTGGACAAGCCCATCATTTTCATTGGGATTTGTGATATTTTCTGTCATTCATTCTCTCCTTTTGTGATTTTAAATACAGTATGCAAGTCTAAAATTGCACAATGTACCTATATACTCTACAAATTGTAGGAATTATAATAATTATATCAAATAAAGAGGTGATTTCAATGAAAAACGAAGAAAAATGGATGAAATTTAGAACTGAGTTTATCGAGAATCAAAAAAGTAAGATCACTCTTCAACAAGTTTCACCAAAGGTTGAATATTTATCTGTAGCTGGAAGCAATAGCTTTAATATTTATGGAAAATCAATATCAAGAAATACATGGCCGAGATAAAAATGCGATATCTTTGAATGGTTCAATGGTTATTAAGTTTAAATAGGAATAGGTATTAATGCACCAATATGTTTAACTCTTGTACTGTTTATAAATAGAGGAGTCATGTCAACAATTTATTGTCAAATGAGAGGAGGCGGAAATATGGATAGCATTTAGGTAAATGTCCCAAAAATAGAAGTCCAAGTACTTATACAACGTCAAGATGTAAAGGCACTCGGATTTATTTGAACAGGGCTATCCGTGATTACTCGAGCGGTATCGGTATTTCTTCGATTCGAGTGTATTTTCACACCAGCAGGCTTTCAAAATCGTCTTCGTTCAGAACTACAACAAAAGTTCCGAATGGTTAGCGATCATTTTTTCTGACATGACTTTGTTTTCTAAAGGCATTGTTAAAATCTATGGAGACCGATGTGATATCGAAGTGTTTTTCAAAGCTAACAATTATCTTTTGAACTTGTCGAAAGAAGACCACAGCCGTAACTACAACTGATTTAGTTATAATATTGAGCTAGTAGGATAAAACAAATTCTACTTGATTTTACTGATAAAAATTCTAGTCGAATGGAATAAATAATAGAATGTCAGTTGATTAAATTGTAGATTGCTTGCCTAAATATATGAATGCTTATTTGCTGGATTTGGTGTGCGAACTTGAGCTAAAAAATTGATAAATCGAAAGGACGATTATAATGGAAATTAAAAACTGTATTACTTCGTTAAAGAAACAAGTTGCTTTAATCATAATAATTGCAATTATGATTAATATCTTATCACCTGGGACAGTTGTGAATGCACATGAAAAAAGCCCTTTGAATATTCAGGAGACACAAAATATTGAACAGATGCTTGTTTTAGACGAATCTATGATTGAGCTTAGTGATATGAAGTCAGCAAATATTCAAAGCGTATTTTCAATGGATTTAGAACAAGGCAATTTTACCATACAAGTTGCACATGAAAATTTAGATATAGATAATTTAGCAGCACATGAATTGAAAGATGATGATAACGAATTTATTAGTGTAGTCATTCCAATTATTGGCGAAGGGTATAACCAACTTAGTAACCTTACTATCATTTATGATTTGAATTTAAATGTTCTTTCTTATCAAGAAACTACCTTAACTGAATCTATTAATGGGACATTTCAATTTACTTCTTATATAGACGGCCAAAGAGTTAGAAACGAAATTACAGAACTTGAGTTTGTATCTAATGAAGTCTTTGAAGAGAGTTTAGAAGCACTTCGAACGGCATTCAATAACCCTAATTCGAGAAATGCTGCATGTCTTGCGACAGTATTAGGAATTGGCACATTTGCTGCAACAGCACTTTATATTATGTGTGCAGGTTCTTGTGCTTCGGTTGTATTGGTTAAAGTTTGTGTTGCGTGTATTGCTGGTACAGTCGCATTAGCTGGTACATCGACTGCGGCTGTAGTAGGTTGCTTTGGTTTATAAGAATGATAAAATCAAAATTCCATCATAAAGAAGAGGCTTTAAAGAAAGTAATTGAAAAATATGGAATTTCTGAAGAGGACTTAAAGCAGTTAGAAAATCGTGATTTTTTAACTGATGGTATTATTATTATAT
>NZ_NGKU01000001.1:1272769-1341859 GCF_002140915.1 Candidatus Enterococcus testudinis
AGCTATTACAATATTTACGCTTGTTTGTTAGATTATATGATATTAATGTCGCGAATGATCTATCATAAAATTCCGGAATTAATTTTTTAAAATTGTAAAAATGACGAATACTTACTCAATGGATGACTTTTAGTCCAGCAATAGTAGATTTAAAATGAAAATGAATACTACATCAACTTTTTTATCGAAACAGTCATTAGGAAGATGTCTAGTCAACCAGTTCTCTGCTGGTTCAAATATCAAGTAGGTAAGTAAAGTAAGCGAGTAGTTTCAGTGGAATTGTTAGAGAATCAATTTTTCTTGATTGATTTCAGATGACTGACAAGATAGTGAGCTGTAACACACAGAATCGATACCTACTTCTTACACAAACACTGATCCTTTAAGTTTGTTCTATTTCTCGATAAATGCTAAATCCTCTCAAACAGCATGTAAGAGAATTTTCAGCACTGTAAGGAAGTTACATTTTTTACTGTAGTGTTAAATTTTTCATTTTAAAAGGTGGTTATAATGAAACGATTCTTGTTTAAAATTTTTGGGAGAGTACTTTTTTTATCTGTTTTCCTAATAGTCAGTGGTTGTTCAATAACAAATAGTTCTCTCATTGAAGTAAGAAATCAGGAATTAGCACAAGCTTTGGAAAGTGATTCTAAATTTTTCATATATATAGGTAGACCAACATGTCCTATATGTGAAGATTTTGAGAGTATTTTAGAAAATGCTTTAGAAGAACTTGATAATAATTTGTACTATTTCAATACAGATAAAGCTAGAGATGAAGATGAAGAAAAAATGTTAGCATTAATAGAATCTTTAGAAATTGTTGCTGTTCCAACAATTATCTATGTAGAATATGGTGAAGTAATCAGTCAACTTAATGGCTTACATACTCAGGTTGAGGTTATAGATTTTTTTGAAACTTACAGCGATAATTAAAATTTGATTAAATTGATTATGTAAATCCTTTGATTGATATAAGCAAGTTATTGTCAAACGGCAAAGATTTATCTAATAATTATAAAAACAACGGCAGTTCCGATAATCTTTGATTGCTTAAGAATCATCTTAACTGCCGTTGTTTGTTTGAATATCCGAAAAACATACTGATTTTTATCAATTATTTTCTAAAACTTTATTTATGAAAAGGCTGAAATTCAAAATACATACTATTTTGAATCATCTACTGTTTCGCCTATGTATTGTAGATTTACTTTAAATTTCCCCCCAAATATTTCTGCAAATAATGTTCCAATGGTTAACTAAACTTCCATGATAAGTTCAGTGAACAATCGTTTTTGTATCGACTTCTTCTTTTTTTATTTGACTGTATCATTTGTATGTAATCAACAAAGTCCATCAAGCATTCAGGTAATCTCAGAATATGACTATCTTCCCATTTTTCGATCGATAGTATCAGCATATCAGAAACCTCACTTTTTTTAAATTCATATTGGTTACTCTTTTGTTCCATATAATTCAGTTAAAATTGATTCAGTCTTATCATGTCAGAATTCGTTAATTGACCAACTTTTCTATAAGTAATGTTCTTCTTATCTTTATTCAAGGCTCTTATCGTCCCAACATCTATCCAAGAATGTTTCTGTAAACCAGCTTTTCCCAGTCTAAAATTGGAAAATAGACGCGTATGATTGAATCAGACTTATTGTCGTATTGCCTTGTAATGCTAAAAAATTCAATTCTATTTTTTATCTCTTACAACCAATATTGGCCTGCGCTTACCACCGTCTTTATGCATAAACGCCACATGTACTGTTAGGATTTCGTTAGTCTTCATTGAGCCACTCTTCAATTTCTGAGTCAATTACTAATTCTTTGACTGAAGGTAGTGGTTCTCGACTATCATTATTATTAAAACATTGTATGTGTTAAGTTAAACGTATTAGATTGAATAAGAGAATACTATACAAAACCATAAAACATCCCCAACCTATTTCTATCGGTCGGGGATGTTTATCACGAGTCTTTTTAAAAACTTTTAAAGAACTTTCTCTATGCTCTCTGTCATTTTCATTGGATTGGTTTTAGGTGCAAAGCGTTCGACGACTTGGCCTTGGCGGTCAACCAAAAACTTTGTAAAGTTCCATTTGATGGCTTTGCCTAATGTGCCGGGCGCTTCTTCTTCCAGATATTGAAACAGTGGATCGGCTTGTTTGCCATTGATGATTGTCAGTTGGTGCATTGGGAAGTCAACGCCATAGGTGGTGCGGCAGGCTTCAGCTGCTTCGCCGGCAGATGCGACTTCTTGCTTGAACTGATCGGAAGGAAAGCCGAGGATCATCAAGCCTTGGTCTTTATAAGTATCATACAGTGCTTGCAAATCTTTGAATTGAGGACTGAGTCCGCACTTTGTTGCCGTATTGACGATAATCATTGGTTGCCCTTGATAACGAGATAGGGGATAAGATTCTCCTTGTTCATTGGTTACTGTAAAATCATAGATGGACATCGAAATAATCTCCTTTGTATAGCTGTCGTTGACACAAGTATACGGCAAAAGAACAAAAATAACCAAAGATAGTTCTTTTGCAGATAATGTGCTTTTGTGAAGACGATAAAAAAACTGCAGCTGAAATTCACGCTGCAGTACATATCTTTAGACTTCTGAAATGACTTCTGTTTCTGGTTCTTGGGGATGAACCACGGATTTTGTCTTCCACACGCCTGAATGCCACCGATAGATCATCAAGATACTGCGTAAGGCTTCATCAATGGCATAAGCGATCCACACGCCAATCAGCCCAAATTTGAAGACGATGGCTAATGAATAGGAGAAAGGCAAACTGATGACCCAAAGGACGACAAGGCTGCAGATCAAAGGGAACTTCACATCGCCGCTGGCATTCAGTGAGCCGACCAAGATCATGTTGACGGCACGGGCAGTCTCTAAAACAATCTCCACCAAGAAGACGCCTTTGGCAATCTCGATCACATCTTGGTTGGTAGTGAAGATACCCATGATTGGTTCAATGAAAAGATACGTCAATAGACAGATTACGACAGAAGCGATGATGCCGATCACCATGGTGCGCATGCCGCGTTTGTGGGCACGATCGAATTCTCCGGCGCCGACATTACGTCCAATCATGATTTGGTTCCCTTGGCTCAAGGCAGAGGCAATCAAATACACGAATTGGGTGATGGCAGTCACATAGGATTTGGCAATCAATACACTGGAACCCAATTGGGCAACGATCATTGTGACAACGACTTGGGCGCCTTGATAGGACAAGGATTCACCAGATGAAGGCAGGCCATAGGTCAAGATGTTTTTCATCATCGGCCAAGAGACGTGCTTCCAACGAGCGGACAGCACCGAGAAATTGACATGTTTCTTCAATAGATAGGCTGCTACGATCAAGCCAATCGTGTTGCCGAAAACGCTGGAGAAAGCCAAGCCAGTAACGCCAAAATTTGGCAGACCAAATGGACTGTACAAGACGAAGTAGTTGCCGATAACTGCTAGAATACTGGCAAACATCGGTACCAACAAGGCTGGTTTGGTAAAGCTATGGCTACGCATCACAGCAATGATCACTGCTGTTAGCGAAGAGACAAACAAACTGCCGCCATATACTTGCAGATAGCCTCGGCCTAAATCGACCAACTCTGTATCCAGACCCATAAAGCGCAATAAGTACGTCGAACCAAAGATAAACATCAAGCTGATCAGTACACCAAGGAACAATGAACCGAATAATGCGGTGTTGATCACAGCGGGGATTTTGTTTCGTTGCTTGGCACCGATCAATTGAGCGATGATGATTTGGGTACCGACCGTTATAAAGCCATAAATAAAGACAGTTAAATTCAATAGTTGATTGGCGGCACTGACAGCAGCAACAGCTGGCTCAGAATAATGCGAGATCATCCAGACGTTGACATTCCCGATGACTACCCGCAAAAATAATTCCACGAAAATCGGCCAACTAAGGAAGAGCAGCTCGCGATCAGACATACCTAAAAGTTTTTTCTTATTCAATTGTAAGGACTCCTTATTTTCTATATAATAGATGTATCGTGAAAATTTTACAAAATTTGAAAATAAAGTCAATGTAATTTTCAAAAGAAAATACCGGACTATCTTATTATTTTTTGTAAGCAAAACAGTTGAAAGAAACTGCGTTTGAAAGTAAAGTATGGATAGTCCAAAAATGGAGGGAATAGTATGTATGATGTAATTATCATCGGCGCAGGTCCTGCAGGGATGACTGCAGCACTGTATGCGTCACGTTCGAATCTATCGGTCTTGATGATCGAAAGAGGTGCCCCTGGCGGCCAAATGAACAATACGGCAGAAGTAGAAAATTATCCTGGGTTCGAATCAATCATGGGACCGGAATTGGCCTTTAAAATGTATGAAGGTGCCATTAAATTTGGTGTGGAAAATGCCTATGGGATCGTTCAAACAATCACTGATCAAGGTACATACAAAGAAGTTGTAACAGAAGATAAGACCTATCAAGGCAAAACTGTGATCATTGCAACTGGTTGTGTACATAGAAAACTGGGTGTCAAAGGCGAGGAAGAATTCGCTGGCCGCGGCGTGTCTTATTGTGCTGTCTGTGACGGTGCATTTTTCCGCAACAAACGTCTAATCGTTGTTGGCGGTGGGGATTCTGCTGTTGAAGAAGCCATCTATCTGACGCAATTTGCTTCAGAAGTAACGATCGTTCACCGTCGTGATGAACTGCGGGCGCAAAAAATCATTCAAGACCGCGCTTTTGCCAATGAAAAAGTCTCATTCATTTGGGATTCAGTCGTAGAAGAAATCGTAGGCAATGATATGGTCGTAACTGGTGTGCAAATCAAAAATGTGAAGACCGGTGAAGTGACGGAAGAAGCGGCAGGCGGTGTCTTCATCTATGTCGGCTTGGATCCGTTGACTGAACCTTTCAAAGCGAGCGGTATCACCAATGATGCTGGTTGGATCTTGACCAACGATCAAATGGAAACAGCCATTCCTGGTGTCTATGCGGTTGGCGACGTTAGAGAAAAAGGGTTGCGTCAAATCACGACTGCTGTCGGTGATGGCAGTATCGCTGGACAACAAGTCTTTGATTTCATCGAAACCCAAAAAGATATCGAGATCGTACAATAGAAATTTGAACAAGCTGTTATTTTTAAAACCGACACAGGTTTAATAACAGCTTGTTTTATTTTGCGTATGGTTATTCTTTGCGAATGTTTAAAGTAGTGTTATACTATTTTTAAAGTGAATGAAAGAAAAAGGAGCGGTTGTTTTATGTCATGGAAAGAAACCTATGAGCAATGGACATCTAGTCAACATTTAGATGATACCTTGAAAGGGCAATTAACAGAATTAGCAGAAGATCCTGCGATGCTGGAAGATGCGTTCTATATGCCTTTAGAATTTGGTACAGCAGGGATGCGGGGCATCTTAGGACCTGGAATCAATCGAATGAACATCTACACGATTCGTCAAGCGACTGAAGGGTTAGCACGCTTTATGGATACCCAAGATCCAGAAACCAAAGCAAGAGGTGTAGCGATCGCTTATGATTCTCGTCACTTCTCACCAGAATTTGCGATGGAAGCAGCGCGCACATTGGCGCAACATGATATTCCCTCGTATGTGTTTGAAAGCTTGCGTCCGACGCCTGAATTATCTTTTGCAGTGCGTTATTTGAAAACCTTTACTGGAATCATGATCACAGCTTCTCATAATCCAGCAGCCTACAATGGCTATAAAGTCTATGGTGAAGACGGTGGACAAATGCCGCCTGCTGATGCGGATGCGTTGACAGCGTTTGTTCGCGAAATCGACAATCCATTAGCTATTCCAGTGTTGTCTGAAGAAGCAGCGAAAACCAGCGATTTGATCCATATCGTTGGCGCTGAAATCGATGATGCTTATTTAGAAGAAATCAAAAGCGTGACTATCGATCATGATTTGATTGCCGCAACCGGCAAAGATCTGAAATTAGTCTATACACCATTACATGGAACCGGCCGCATGTTGGGTGAAAGAGCATTGACTCAAGCCGGCTTTGAACAGTTTGTGATCGAGCCCTCTCAAGGGAAGCCTGATCCAGATTTCAGTACTGTTCAATCACCGAATCCTGAAGAGCATTCAGCCTTCGAATATGCCATCGCCTTAGGGGAAAAAGAAGGGGCAGATCTGTTGATCGCCACTGACCCGGATGCGGACCGCTTAGGGGCAGCTGTCAAAATGCCAAATGGCAAATATCAAGTATTGACTGGAAACCAAATCGGCGCTTTAATGATTCGCTACATTTTAGAAGCCCACAAACAAGCCGGCTCGTTACCAGAGAATGCGGCTGTGTTGAAATCGATCGTTTCAAGTGAACTACCGACAGCGATTGCCAAATCATATGATGTTGATATGTTCAATGTGTTGACTGGCTTCAAATTCATTGCGGAAAAAATCCAACAATATGAAGAAGATCACGCTCAAACCTTTATGTTCGGCTTTGAAGAAAGCTATGGCTATTTAGTGAAACCTTTTGTCCGGGACAAAGATGCCATTCAAGCATTGGTTCTGTTAGCAGAAGTGGCGGCATTCTATAAACAATTTGACAAAACATTGTATGATGGCTTGCAAGACATCTTTGCAGAATATGGCTTCTATGCTGAAAAAACAATCTCCGTAACCATGAGTGGTATGGAAGGTGCAACCAAGATTGCGGCCTTGATGAAAACATTCCGTGAGAAAGCACCATCTGTTTTTGCCGGCACACCTGTCGTACAAACAGAAGATTTCAAATTATTGACACGTGTGGGCTTAGATGGCCATATGCAAAAAATGACGACACCACCTTCTGATGTATTGAAATATACCTTAGAAGATGAAAGTTGGATCGCTGTTCGGCCGTCTGGTACTGAACCGAAGATCAAGTTTTATATTGGTGTCAAAGGTGAATCAGCTGCAGATGCTGAACAAAAAATTGCTGATTTACAAGCAGCGATCGAAGAAATCACCGGCGAATAATCGGGAAGCACTCAGAATGTTTTTTTCTGAGTGCTTTTGATTCAATTTGACAAGTGCAGCTTTACCGCGCTAAAATGCTACAAGAAAGTGAGGCTCAAGCCTATGTCCACACCACAGCCAGAAGAAATCCAGCAAGTGACACAAATGTTCAAGATGCTAAGTGACCCCACACGCTTAAAAATTTTGTTGTCCTTGCAAGAGGGTGAAAGAAATGTCACCTCAATTGCAGGAGAAGTACATATGGAGCAATCAGCGGTTTCTCATCAGCTGAAATTGCTGAAAGACAATCGGATCATTAAATCGGAACGGCAAGGAAAAACCATCCTTTATAGTCTAGATGACAAACATGTTGTCGATATTTTGCAGAAAACATTCGAACATATCCATCACCGTTAAAACTAGGACGAGAATTTCTCGAAAGTCCTAGTTTTTTCCTATTCTTTTTGGTATGCTAGTAGAAAAATTAAAATCAGATGAACGGTTTTTAATAACGTTTTCAGTTAGGGGGCATTATGGGTAAGCAATTAAATGTCGGATTATTAGGAATGGGTGTTGTCGGCAGCGGGGTTTGTCAGGTGCTTTCAGAGCAGCGAGCAGCGATCAAAGCACGTACAGGGGTGGAGATCACCATCACCAGAGCATTGGCTTCACCTTACGAAGATAAGTCAGCGATTGCTGATAAATATGGTTTTTCTTTGACCGCCACGGTGGAAGAAATCTTTGCCGATCCTGAGATCGATGTCATCGTTGAGCTGATTGGCAAGATCAACCCGGCGAAAGAATTTATCCTGGCGGCATTGGCACACAAGAAACATGTGGTGACTGCCAACAAAGATCTGATTGCCACCCATGGCCCAGAGCTATTGGCCGCAGCAGAGAAAGCAGGGGTATCCTTGTATTTTGAAGCCAGTGTTGGTGGCGGTATTCCTATCCTACGTACACTGAGTACCCATTATCTGCCAGATACGATCACCGATATTTTCGGAATCGTCAATGGTACCACGAATTATATGTTGACGAAGATGGTCGCTGAAGGGTTGACCTATGAAGAAGCTTTGTCCGAAGCACAAGAAAAGGGCTTTGCCGAATCTGACCCCACCAATGATGTCGACGGGATCGATGCGGCCTATAAAATGGTGATTTTGACCAAATTTGCTTTTGGTATGACGATTGATTTAGCGGACATCGATATCAAAGGCATCCGTGGGCTGTCGATCGAAGATATCCAGCAAGCCGCGGCCTTTGGCTACGATGTTAAGTTGATCGGCGCTGCACAAAAGAATACCGCTGGCGCTGTTGCTGTTTCGGTAGGTCCAGTTTTGGTACCGCAAAGCCACGCCTTGGCTTCCATCAAATCTGAATTCAATGGTGTCTTTATCAAGAGTACGGGCATCGGTCAATCAATGGTCTACGGACCGGGGGCTGGTTCTAGACCAACAGCAACCAGTGTGGTCGCTGACTTAACGGAATTAGCCAAGCACAGAGCTGATGGCATCGTTGCACCCTTCATTCAATTTGATGCGCCCGCTCATTTGGCAGCAGCAACAGAAAGAGTCGATCGCTATTATCTGTCGTGTTCATCAGACATTGATCTGTCAGAAACGATCGCAGAGGTGATCGATCCAACAGTACCACCTCAACAAAACAGCAATGGCAGCAGTGCCTACCTGACAAAACCAATCACTCAGCAGTTTGTAGAAGAACGATTTGGCAACAGCGCTGGGATCCAAATGATGAAAGTAATGGAGGAATTCTAATGTATCAAGGACTATTACATCAATATAAAGACTATTTACCTGTAACAGAAAAAACACCGCAATTGTCATTGGCAGAAGGCAATACACCATTGATCCCGTTGCCTAGTTTATCTAAAGAGCTGGGTATCACTTTATACGGCAAGTATGAAGGCTTGAACCCAACTGGCTCATTTAAAGACCGCGGCATGGTGATGGCCGTAGCGAAAGCAGTGGAAGAAGGGGCGAAAGCCATCGTTTGTGCGTCTACTGGGAATACAAGTGCGGCAGCTGCTGCCTATGCAACAAGAGCGGGCATCAAAGCCTACGTCGTGATTCCTGATGGCAAGATCGCAATGGGTAAATTGGCACAAGCCATAGTCTATGGAGCAGATATCATTTCGATCCCAGGCAATTTTGATGAAGCGTTGAAAGCAGTCCGAGATATTGCCGAAACAGAAGCGGTTGCCTTGGTCAACTCCGTCAATCCTTATCGTTTGGAAGGACAAAAAACAGCGGCCTTCGAAGTCTGCGAACAATTAGGGCAAGCACCTGATGTCTTGGCGATCCCTGTGGGAAATGCCGGCAATATTTCCGCTTATTGGAAAGGATTCAAGGAATGGCATGAGAAACAAGGGACAGCATTGCCAAGAATGCATGGCTTTGAAGCTGAAGGTGCAGCAGCCATCGTTCGTGGTGAAGTGATCGAGCAGCCCGAAACGATTGCGACTGCAATTCGCATCGGTAATCCAGCAAGCTGGCATTTAGCAGAAGCTGCGCGAGATGAGTCAAATGGACACATCGATGCAGTGACGGATGAAGAAATCTTGAACGCCTATCGGAAAATCGCAGCGCAAGACGGTGTCTTCATCGAACCGGGCTCAGCTGCATCATTGGCTGGCGTCATCCAACATGTGAAAGACGGAAAAATCAAAGCAGGCGAAACAGTGGTGGCTGTCTTCACTGGAAACGGCTTGAAAGATCCAGATACTGCTATTTCAGCAACCGAAGTAACGATCAACAAAATGAGTGATTTAGAAGAAATGCGTCAACATTTACGTGAAGGAGTTGCCCAACTATGAAGATCCGCGTTCCTGCAACTAGCGCCAATTTAGGGCCTGGTTTTGATTCCTGCGGGATAGCTCTCTCCAAATATTTGGTGATTGAAGTGCTAAAAGAAAGTTCAGAGTGGGAAATCATTCATGAACTTGGCAAAGAAGTACCGACAGACCGATCCAATCTATTGTTACGTGTGGCTTTGAAATTGGCACCGTCGATGAAGCCTCATCAAATCAGAATGACCTCTGATATCCCCTTGGCAAGAGGGTTGGGCAGCAGTTCTTCTGTGATCGTGGCAGGCATTGAGCTGGCCAATCGTTTGGGCAACATGAATTTAAGTGCTGCGCAAAAATTGGAGATCGCTACGGCGATCGAAGGGCATCCGGACAATGTTGGTCCAGCAATCTATGGCGACTTTGCTGTGACTGCCTATGACCACCAAAGCAAACATACGTACTTGGTCAAGCATCACTTTCCAGAGTGTGATATCATTGCCTACATTCCAGATCATGAGTTGTTGACGGAAACAAGTCGACATGTCTTGCCGAAAGAACTATCATTTCAGCAAGCCGTCGAAGCCAGCGCAATCGCCAATGTGATGATTGCTGCTTTGATCAATGGCAATTTGCCTTTGGCGGGGCAATTGATGCAGCAAGACCGTTTCCATGAAAGTTATCGTGAAAAAATGGTGCCGCATCTGTCTACGATTCGCCAAATCTGTGAAGAAGAAGGCGGCTATGGCTGTTTCTTGAGTGGTGCGGGCCCTACGGTATTGGCCATCGTCCCAGAAGACCATTCAGAACGCATCTTACGTTTGCTTCGGGCTTTAGAACCTGAGGCATCGATCGAGCTGTTGCAGATCGAACGAGAAGGCGTCCAAGTCTTTTGATCATATCACAAATAAAACCAATCGCGTTTGTAGCAGAAGCAACGGCTTCTGTTGACAAACGCGATTGGTTTTTCATTATGCATTTTTGCTGCAATGGATCAATCTCTTGGTTCAGAACTATAATAACTGTGGTCTTCTAAATTCAGGGCATTGAGAATCATTGAGGCGGTTTCTTCGATTGATAGTGACGCAACGTTGATCACCACGCATCCCAGTTTTTCATAGAGATCACCGGCAAAGGCTAGTTCTGCCTTGATTTTTTCAATATCAGAATAGGCAGAATCAGGGTTTAAGCCATAGGAGCGCATCCGTTCTTTACGGATACTGTTCAAGACGTTGGGATCATTGGTCAGGCCAACGATTTTTTGCGGATCGATTTCCCATAATTGTTTGGGAATATGGGCTTGCGGTACCAAAGGCAAATTGGCTACTTTCAAGTTTTTATTTGCCAGAAACAAACTTAACGGTGTTTTCGACGTACGGGAAACGCCGAGCAAAACGACATCTGCTTCCAAAAATCCTCGAGGGTCTTTGCCGTCGTCGTACATCACCGCAAATTCCATGGCTTTGATCCGTTTGAAATAATTTTCATTGAGATGATGCAGCGCACCGGGTTCTCTGGATGGTGCAATGCCTGTGCGGCGTTCAACTTCTGTTACAGGAGGGGTCAGCACATCAAAATGGTAAAGAGCGGCTTCTTCGCAAAAGTGATTGGTCAAGTCAACTAAATCACCATTGATCAAGGTGTGTAAGATGATGGCATTGTGTTTTTTTGCGTCAGACAAAGCTTTGATCAATAATTCTTTGGTGTGGATAAAGGTCCGGCGGAATAAGTTGAATTCGACACCTGGATATTGGGCCATCGTGGCTTGCGCCAGCTTGGATGCTGTTTCTCCAGCAGAATCAGATAAAACAAAAATCGTAACAACTGTTGCATTTTCGGTCATTTTTTCAGATAAAGGTTGTACGGGTTGGTCATTTGAGGTCATAGTGACATTCCTTTCTTGCTTTTTTGATGATTTCATTATACCATACATAAGACCAATAAAAATCGGAACGATTTTGATTTAACAGGAGGTTGCTATGCAAAACAAACCAATGATCGAACATGCCATGACGATATTGAAAGAAAATGGCTTTAAGTATACCAAAAAGCGGGAAGCGATTATTACGTATATGGTAAAACGTAACCGTTATCTGCCGGCAAAAGAGATCCACGAATTTATGTCAGAAAAATATCCTGGCTTGAGTTATGATACGATCTATCGAAATCTGCATGATTTTTCCGAGATCGGTATTTTGGAAGAAACAGAATTGAACGGTGAGAAGAAATTTCGCTACAATTGTTGTGCAGAACTTGAAGATCATCACCATCACCACTTTATCTGTACCGTTTGCGGCAAGACCAAAGAATTGAATATTTGCCCGATGGATTTTTTCCAACAACAGATTCCAGGTTGTACAATTGAAAGCCATCGCTTTGAAATATTAGGGCGTTGTGAAGATTGCCAATGAAAACCTGAACATTATTTGTAACAAGTGCGTTTTTTTTGCGAGAATGCCTTGACACTTTTTCAGGGGTTAGCTATAATTTTTAAAGGACAGTCGTGTTTTTTGGGATTTAATTTCAATAACAACTACGGTTACTTTTTAAGCTCGGAGGGAGGGAATTTACATGTCAAAAACAGTCGTTCGCAAAAACGAATCACTTGACGATGCTCTTCGTCGCTTCAAACGTTCCGTGTCAAAAGCGGGTACTTTACAGGAATCTCGTAAACGTGAATTTTACGAAAAACCTAGCGTAAAGCGTAAGAAAAAATCTGAAGCAGCTAGAAAACGCAAAAAATTCTAATTTTCTACTGTTTTGAGAATTGGAGCTGGTAGTGTGACACTACTAAGTACACTGAATGATGACATGAAGACAGCGATGAAAGCCAAAGACAAAGACACGTTGCAGGTGATTCGCATGTTGAAGGCATCGATTCAAAATGAGCAGATCAAAAAAGGCGCTGAATTGAATGATGAAGAAGAATTGACCGTATTGGCGCGTGAAATGAAACAGCGTCGCGATTCTTTACACGAATTCGAAAAAGCAGACCGTCAAGATCTTGCTGAAAAAGTCAAAGTTGAAATTACAATTGTTGAAAAATATTTGCCAGCACAATTAGATGAAGCAGAAATTCGTCAAATCGTTGCCGGTGCGATCGAAAAAACAGGCGCGACTTCCGCCAAAGAATTTGGTAAAGTCATGGGTGCTGTCATGCCTCAAGTCAAGGGCAAAGCAGATGGCAATCAAGTCAATGCGATCGTCAAAGAATTATTAGATCAAATGTGAGATCACGCCGTAAGTATGATTCTATACTTGCGGCTTTTTTGTTGTCTTTCGCACCAATTGCGTATTTCTTAAAAAAAGAATAAACCGTCTCGGAAACGCCTTCATACAATAGAAGTAATTTTGCTTTTTATCAAGATATGGTATGATAAGTGAGAATGCCTAAAAAGGAGCTGTACACTATTTGACTGACAAAACAATAACAATCGATATCAAATTAACCGAGAATGATGATGTTCGTTTATTGCTCGGTGCCCATGATAAACATATCCAAGTCATCGAAGATTCGACAGGTACGTTGATTCACACCAGAGGAGAATTGATTCAGATCGTCGGTGAAGAAACGGCCGCGAATAAAGCCCAGTCCGTCATTCATGCATTGCAAGAATTGATCAAGCGGGGCATCAATATCAGTACACCAGATGTCATTACGGCTTTGAATATGGTCAACAAAGGCAGTTTGGATTATTTTAAAGATATGTATGAAGAAGAGCTAGTGAAAGATCGGACCGGAAAACCGATTCGTGTCAAAAATGCGGGACAGAAAAAATACATTGATGCTGTCAATACCCATGATGTCGTCTTTGGCATCGGACCAGCCGGAACTGGGAAAACCTTCTTGGCCGTTGTTATGGCGATCGCCGCACTGAAAAAAGGTCAAGTCCAAAAAATCATTTTGACCCGTCCTGCTGTTGAAGCTGGCGAAAACCTTGGCTTTTTGCCAGGGGATCTAAAGGAAAAAGTCGATCCGTATTTACGTCCTGTCTACGATGCGTTGTATCAAATATTCGGGATGGATCATACCAATCGCTTAATGGAAAGAGGCGTGATCGAAATTGCGCCATTGGCTTATATGCGGGGGCGGACATTGGAAGATGCATTCGTGATTCTTGATGAAGCGCAAAATACCACCATTGCACAAATGAAAATGTTTCTGACCCGATTGGGCTTTAATTCCAAGATGATCGTCAATGGCGACACGAGCCAGATTGATTTGCCCAAGGGCACGCTCAGCGGCTTGATCCATGCCGAAAAAACCTTAAAAGGAATACCAAAGATTGCCTTTGCTCATTTTGATGCTGGGGATGTTGTACGGCATCCAGTTGTTGCAGATATCATCAAAGCATATGATGAAGCAGATCTTAAAGACAAACGATAAAATTTGTCTTTTGGGAGGGAAATTATGATCATTCAATCATTAAAGAAATTTCGTGAACGGCTAGGGAAGTTCTACTTGCCCGTGCTGCTTTTATTCTTTTTTGTTTTTTCTGTAGGCATCATGTACAGCAGTGTCCAACAAAACAATGTCGATTACAGTGAAGGCCAAGTGGCAGAAGAGAATATTCGTGCCAACAAAACCATTGAAAACACAACGGCGACGGAGCAAAAGCGGACCCTAGCGGCCGAGGCTGTTTCTCCAGAATATACTTATCAAGATGGCTTGGCACAAACCCAGCATGATCGGGTGGATTATCTTTTTGAGCTGGTTACTACAGTCAACGCTGAAATCAAAGCGGATTATGACAAGCAAGTCGCCGATGCCGATGAAGATGAAAATGTACCGAAACCGGATACGGATGAGTATATCGCTGCGCTCAAAAAAGAATTTGAGAAATTAAGTGATGATGAGCTCGATTTTTATCAAGCGTTGACGACCAACTTTTTGACGACATTGTTTTCTCTAAGTGACGATGAACTCAATACGGTTCGGACGTATGCCTTGCAATTGGTCGATGAACAAATGGCCAAACAAATCCGTCAATCGGAGTTAAGCACTTTTCGCTCAGAGGCAGTCGATAAAGTCCAGTTTTTGGATGTTACCTCTGATATGGGCAGTGTCTTGCGCTTTATCGTCAATCAAGGGATCGTTGTCAATGACTTCCCGAACGAAAAGCGGACAGAAGAGGCAAGACAAACAGCAATGGATGCGGTGCAGCCGGTAATGATCTATCAAGGGGAGATCATTGTTCGAGAAGGATCTCAAATCGATGCGAACTCTTTAGAGAAACTGCAGCTGCTTGGGATGACCAATCAGACGTTTTCGGTCTTTCCATTGATTGCGTTGCTCTTGGCTATGGTCTTGCAGATGTTGATGGTCTTTTACTACACGCGTCAGACCAAAGGCAATGAGAAGCGCTTGAATGCTGTCACTTTTTACGTGATCGCCATGGTCTTTAGCGTTTTACTAATGAAGTTTTTCCAATTGTTCCAATCAGAATTGGTGACCTTTATTCCACTGTTTTTCCCAGCGGCATTTACTCCGTTGATTCTGAGTATTTTCTCGAGTCGGCGTTTAGGGATTTTGTCAGCTGCATTTCAAGTGATCGCTGCTTTATTTATTTACTTTGATTCCAGCGGTACCAACTTGCTGACGACCGTTTTAGTGACCTATCTGTTTAGTGGACTGATGGGGACGATGGTCAAACGAGCGCGGATTGCCAGTCAAGGGAAAACGGCAATCGTCTGGGTGATTTTGTTTCCGCTGTTACTCAGCACGATGTTGGTGATTTTCCAAGGGATGGACTTTGCCCGCGGCAATACGTGGACAACGATCGTTTGTGGATTGGCGGGTTCGCTGTTAAGTTATTTGTTGACGATGGGCTTGCATCCATATATCGAATTACTAGTCTCTGACGAAAGTATGATCGTCCTCAATGAATTGAGCAATCCCAATCATCCATTGTTGAAACAACTTTTGGAAGAAGCACCTGGCACCTATCACCACAGTATGATGGTGGCGAATTTGAGTGCAAATGCCGTTGCTGAAATTGGTGGTCAAAGCTTATTGACTCGTGTGGCTTGTTATTACCATGACATCGGCAAAGTCAAGCATGCCAATTTTTTTGTGGAGAACTTACCTGCAGGTGCTGAAAATCCCCACAACTTTTTGTTGCCGGAAGACAGCAAGCAAATTATTTTCGGTCACGTGATCGATGGTGCAGTCATTTTAGAAGAAGCACATATGCCGCGGATGGTGGTGGACATTTGTCGCCAGCATCATGGTACGACACTGATGCGCTACTTTTATGTCAAAGCCAAAGAGCGCAATCCGGAGATAACCGAAGCTGATTTCCGTTATCCTGGACCGAAACCGCAAACGAGAGAAGCCGGGGTTGTCAGCATTGCTGATAGTTGCGAAGCAGCAGTTCGGGCAATGGACAATCCAACCAACCAGAAGATTCAAGAGTTTGTGGCCAATTTGATCAATGATCGAATTTTAGATGGTCAACTTGATGAAACTGGTCTGACCTTGAAAGAAATACGCATGATCGAAAAATCATTGGTCAATGGCTTATGCAGTACGTTCCATTCACGGATCAAATATCCTAAAATGAAGTCAGAAGCTGAAAAAATGAAAGAAGAACAAGAAAGAAGAGAGCGCTAATGGAGATTACCTTTATAGATGAAACCAATTCAGTAGGAGAAAACAAAACGCAAGAAATCGATGCATTGCTACAATTTGCAGCAAGTTATCTCAAGTTGCCAGAAGATACCGAAATGTCCGTTACGTTCATGGATAATGCCGCAATCCAAATCATCAATCGCGAATACCGTGACAAAGATATGCCAACCGATGTGATCAGTTTTGCATTTGAAGAAGAAACCGATGAAATGCCGATCATTTTTGACGAAGAAATGGAGGCTATGCCAAGGGATCTAGGCGATATTATGATCTCTATCGAGCGTGCCCGAGAACAAGCTGAGGAATACGGGCATAGCTACGATCGTGAATTAGGCTTTTTGGCTTTGCATGGTTTCTTGCATATCAACGGCTATGACCATATGACACCAGACGATGAAAAGGAAATGTTCGGTCTGCAAAAGGAAATATTGGATGCCTATGGACTCAAAAGATAAGAATAAAGATAAGAATATTGAGAAGAACAAACAATTCATCGCTTCCTTTGGGTTTGCTGCAACTGGCATCAAAACGGTTTTTCAAGAAGAACGCAATATGCGCAAACATGTTTTATTAGGTGTTTTGGCCATTATTGCTGGATTTGTATTCCGTTTGCACCAAATGGAGTGGCTTTGGCTCTTACTGGCGGTCTTTTTGGTCTGGATCGTCGAGATCATCAATACGGTATTTGAAAATGTGGTCGATATGTTCACTGATTTTCACTTTCATCCGATTGGCAAAAAAATCAAAGATATGGCAGCAGGCGCTGTACTCATGACCGCTATTTTCGCTTTAGTGGTTGCTGCGATCATCTTTATACCTAGAATCTATACTTTACTTACAAATTGGTTATAAACCATATAAAGGGGAACACAAATGACAACTCACAAATCAGGCTTTATTGCGATCGTTGGTCGACCAAATGTCGGCAAATCTACACTATTGAATCGCGTAGTAGGACAAAAAATTGCAATTATGAGCGACAAAGCACAAACCACCAGAAACAAGATCCAAGGGGTCTACACAACAGACGAAGCCCAATTGATCTTTATTGATACGCCAGGCATTCATAAACCCAAACATCGCTTAGGCGACTTTATGGTGGAAACTGCCTATAGTGCCCTTAGAGAAGTTGATGTGACATTGTTTATGATCAGTGCCGACCAAAAACGGGGCAAAGGTGATGACTTTATTATCGAACGTTTACGTCAAAACCAGACACCGGTTTTTCTTGTCATCAACAAGATCGATAAAGTGCATCCTGATCAATTATTGGCGATTATCGAAGACTACACGGCACAAATGGACTTTGCGGAAGTCGTGCCGATTTCTGCTACAGAAGGCAACAACTTCGAAAAATTGATGTCATTGTTGACGGATATCATGCCAGAAGGTCCGCAGTACTTCCCTGATGATCAAATCACAGATCACCCGGAATATTTTATCGTTTCGGAATTGGTTCGCGAAAAAGTCTTGTTGCTGACTAGGGATGAAGTACCCCACTCTGTGGCGGTAGTCGTTGATTCCATGAAACGTGATGACAATGACAATGACAAAGTGCATATCCAAGCCACGATCGTGGTTGAACGAGACAGTCAAAAAGGGATCATCATTGGCAAGGGTGGCAAAATGCTGAAACAAATCGGCACGAAAGCCCGTTTAGACATCGAACATCTGCTTGATGATAAGGTCTATCTAGAATTATGGGTCAAAGTCCAAAAAGATTGGCGCGACAAACAAACCTTCTTGACGGATTATGGCTATCGTCAAGACGAATATTAAGTCGATCAATCAGCGTCAACTTGATAGGACAGAGGAAGAACAAAGAAACTGACCAGTGATGAACTGCGTCAGTTTTTTTGACCCTTTACGAATAAATATGTTATAAACTGCTTTGTGTACATCCGATGGATGTACAAAGTGGTATAATAAATAGATGAAAGGGAGTGAGAAGATGTCAAGACTCAGTATTCGAATCGACGATGATTTGAAAGAACAAGCGAAAGAATTATACGCAGAGCTAGGCATGGACTTGACGACTGCCGTTACCGTATTTTTGAAGCAAAGTGTGAGAGAACGTAAATTGCCGTTTCAGCCAGGAGCTGAAACATTAGATGATGTAGTGGCTCGATATGAAGCTGAACATGGAATTGTCACGAAAGCAGATTCTATCGAAGAATGAATGGAACAGTCGCATGCTGACGATTGAGTATACGCCAAGTTTTAGACGTGATTTTAAGAAAATGATTATAGATGCATATCATTAAAAGAAGGGATTAACATGAACCTAGCAGAAACCAAAGGAATTCTCCTGTTTTCCCGTGACCATAAGGAAAAAGACAAATTGGTCAAAATTTTTACTGAATCAGCGGGGAAACAAATGTTTTACGTGAAAGGGGCGCATCGCAAAAACAACCCCTTGGCGCCGGCCTTGATTTCATATACGGAGGCCGTATATATCGGAACGATTCGCGGTGAGGGGTTGTCGTTTTTGAACAATGCCAAGGATATTCATCCTTTCAGAAACATCCAAGCAGACATCTTTATTGCTGGCTATGCCTCTTATTTGCTGAGTTTGGCGGATGTCGCTATCGAAGATCGGGTGTATGATCCGCATCTGTATCAATTTTTGCATGAAGCGTTAACGTTATTGGACCAAGGCAATGATCCTGAGATCATTACCAATATCTTTGAAATCCAATTGCTGCAGCGTTTTGGGGTGTCACCTAATTGGCATCACTGTGCTGTTTGTGGGAAGACGGAAGGGCGTTTCGATTATTCGTCAAAATATAATGGGGTGCTCTGTGAGCAGCACTGGTCACAAGATGATCGTCGCTACCATGCAGACCCGAAAGCCATTCATTTTGCACGATTGTTTGCCCAAATCTCTTATGACCAAATTGCCTCGATCCAATTAAAGGCGGGTACCAAACAAGCGATACGTATATTTTTGGATGCACTATATGATGAATATGTTGGTATTCATTTAAAAAGTAAAAAGTTTATCGATCAAATGGGTGCCTGGCAAGATGTGTTAAAACCCAAAGATCAATGATAGAGTCGGCGAAACTTCATTGGAGTGATGCCGACTTTTTTTTTGAATAATGCGGTAAAATGACTGGCATCTTGAAAGCCAGCAGCAAATGCCACTTGTTGGATTGGCAAATGTTTCTGAGCGACGAGATATTCTTTGGCACGATTGATGCGGTAATTCAGCAAATATTGCGATGTGGATTGACCCAGAAAGCGATTGAACAAGCGGGCAAGATATTGGGGGGAAACATACATCATCCCTGCCAACTGCTTGACCGTCAGATTCTGATCATAGTTCGTTTCGATTTCTTTTATCACAGGAGCCAGTATTTGTTGATAAAGAGGATGCTGTTCGGTCAAGATCCCTTGTTTTTCTTGCATGAGTGACAGCAAAAAATGATAGCAATGGCTAGATGTGCGCAATGGATCAGAACTGCCTTGCTGATCAGCAGCAATCAAGGTATCGATCCAATCACTGGACATCAAATGCTGTTTGTTTTCAATTAGCACATATCCTTCTTGGCTAAAGGACTGCAGCAGGTCACTTGCTAGAGAACCGTAAAACGTCGCGAATGAAGTTTCCCACTGATGATACATCGGTGCATAGCTGTGGGGGGTGAAAGGGAAAATCAAGATACCTGCGCCTTCAGGCAACATGAATGTCTGGTCACCGATCTGGATCTTTCCTTGTCCTTGATTGCTCTGCAGCCAATGATAGTAAGGATAGCCTTGGGGTCTATGCACGGTGTCTTGGTTCCAATGATTGCCAATACTCTCAATGTTGAGGGGCAGATGGTGTCCAGATGGATAAAAGTAGATTGGCATAAGCGCCTCCTTGTTTCGAATAATAATAAAATACTGTTATAAGTCTTATATTACACAAAAATGTAAAGCCTTACAATGGGAACAAGTAATCATTTTAAAGGAGGCAATACAACAAATGAAACCTGTATTCAACAGAATCTTATTTGGCGGTGACTACAATCCGAATCAATGGCCACAAGATATTTGGCAAGAGGATATGCAGATGTTTAAGAAGGCCAATATCAACAGCGCAACGATCAACGTGTTTTCTTGGGCACAGATCCAACCTTCTGAACATGTCTATGATTTTTCTGAGCTCGATCAGATCGTTGAGATGCTTAGCAAGGAAGACAAAGACATTGTGTTGGCTACAGCCACCGGTGCGCTGCCAGCATGGATGTTCAAAAAATACCCTGAAGTTGGTCGGACGGATTATCAAGGACGACATCATAAATTTGGTCAAAGACATAACGCGTGTCCCAATAGTTTGGTCTATCAAAAATATGCGGCTGCGATTGCCGGCAAACTGGCTGAGCGCTATGGTGACAACCCCCATGTGACGTGTTGGCATATCAACAATGAATACCAAGGGGATTGTTATTGCGAGCAATGCGAAAAAGCCTTTCGGGTGTGGCTGAAAGATAAATACCAGACGATCGATGCTTTAAATAAAGCTTGGAATATGTCCTTCTGGGGCCATACTGTCTATGAGTGGGATGAAATTGTCTTGCCAAATGCGTTATCCGAAGGGATTAGCCATGACAAAACGGCTTTTGCTGGCATATCGATCGATTATCGCCGTTTTAGTTCCGATAGTCTGTTAGAAAACTTTAAAATGGAAAGAGATGCGATTCGAAGATTTGATCCCACAACACCAGTGACCACCAATTTGATGGGGACTTTCAAAGGATTGGATTACTTCAAGTGGGCCAAGGAAATGGATATTGTTTCTTGGGATAATTATCCTGCGTATAACACTCCTTGGAGCTTGGTATCTATGACCCATGATTTGATGCGGGGACTAAAGCAGCAACCTTTTATGCTGATGGAGCAGACACCTTCGCAACAAAATTGGCAACCATATAATTCTTTGAAAAAGCCCGGGCAGATGCGGGCGCAAAGCTATCAAACGATCGCCCACGGTGCAGATACGATCCAGTTTTTCCAATTACGTCGTTCGATTGGCGCCTGTGAAAAGTTCCATGGTGCAGTCATTGAACATGTTGGCCATGAAGAGACACGGGTTTTTCGTGAGACAGCTGACTTGGGCAAGGAATTGACGCAATTGTGGGAAATCATGGGTACAGGCAATCATGGCAAAACAGCGATCATTTTTGACTGGGATAATTACTGGGCCTTGGAATATACCAGCGGACCGACGATCGATTTGACTTATGTGGATCAGATCCACCAATATTACCGCTATTTCTATGACCAGAATATTCCTGTGGATATGGTGTCAGTGACGGCAGATCTGACAGATTATGACTTAGTGATTGCACCTGTATTGTATATGGTCAAAGAAGGTGTCGCAGAGCAGTTGACGGACTTTGTTGAAACGGGCGGTACCTTGGTCACTACTTATATGAGCGGCATTGTGGATCAATCTGACAATGTCCACTTAGGCGGCTATCCTGGTCCATTGCGGCAACTAGCTGGTATCTGGGTGGAAGAAATAGATGCGCTGGCACCAGAGCAAACCAATCAAGTCCAAATCAATGAACGCCTAAAGGGCAGCAGTCGCTTAGTCAGTGATTTGATTCATCTAGAAGGCGCTGAAGCACTGGCTGTTTATACAAGCAATTTTTATGCGGGGATGCCTGCTGTCACCAAACATACCTATGGGAAAGGCACAGTCTTTTATTTCGGGACGCAGTTGGATCAGGATGCTTTCGACCTTCTGATGACAGCGGTCAAAGAAACGGCCGCGATCGAACCAATCATCGCAGCGCAAACAGCAATCGAGATCACTCGCCGTCAAAGCGAAAGTCATGACTATTATTTCTTGATCAACTTTGAAGCAGAGGCACAACCTTTACCGGCTTATTTTGTTGGCAAAACAGATCTATTGTCTGGGGCGATCCTCGAAAAAAACCAAACATTATCGCAATATACCACGTATATCATTAAAGAGGAGCGACACAAATGACGACTTTTTCAATTACCGATGATTTCTATCTGGATGAAGCACCCTTCAAATTCATTTCCGGATCGATCCACTATTTTCGGGTAGTACCTGAGTATTGGCGGGATCGTTTAGAAAAACTGCGGTTAATGGGCTGCAATACAGTCGAGACCTATGTGCCTTGGAATATGCATGAACCGCAGGAAGGAACATACTGTTTTGACGGTGGGTTAGATCTGCGCCGCTTTATTCAGACTGCGCAAGAAGTCGGCTTATATGTAATCTTGCGCCCAGCACCATATATCTGCGCAGAGTGGGAGTTTGGCGGGTTGCCATACTGGCTGTTGCAAGATCCGCAGATGAAGTTACGCTTTGATTACCCACCGTTTATGGAGAAGATCGATCGTTATTTCAGTCACTTATTTCTGCAAGTCAATGATCTGCAATACACGCAAGGCGGACCGATTTTAATGATGCAAGTCGAGAATGAATATGGCGGATATGCCAACGACAAAGACTATCTCAGAAAAATGACTGCTGCGATGCGGACTGCCGGTGTAAAAACCCCGTTGGTTACTTCAGATGGGCCTTGGCACGATATGCTGGAAAATGGCAGTATCCAAGATCTCGCGTTGGCAACGATTAATTGCGGGTCAAACATCAATGGGCATTTTGAACGGTTGAAAGCATTTCATGGCGTGAAAAAACCGTTGATGGTCATGGAATTTTGGATTGGTTGGTTCGATGCGTGGGGAGATGACCATCATCACACCACTTCGACAACAGATGCGGTCAAAGAGCTAACAGATTGCTTGGCACAAGGGTCAGTCAACATCTATATGTTCCATGGTGGCACCAATTTCGGCTTTATGAATGGCGCCAATTACTATGAACGACTGGCACCGGATGTCACCAGTTATGATTATGATGCTTTATTGACTGAATGGGGGGAACCAACCGAAAAATATCAGGCTTTCCGTGATGTAATCGGTCAGATCGTACCGCTGCCCGATTTTCCTTTAAGTACAACCATCAAACGAAAAGGATACGGCACTGTGACAGTACAAGATCGCGTCTCTTTGTTTGCAACGATCGATACGATCAGCCAACCGATCGCAAGCAACTATCCATTATCTATGGAGCAAGTCAATCAAGCTACGGGTTATATTTATTACCACTCGGCGATTGGACCTGCTCGCAAGATCGAAGATTATCGCTTGATCCATTGCATGGATCGTGCTCATACCTTTATCAATGACGAACTGATTCGAATCGATTACGATCATGACCTCGGCAAAACCAATCAAATCGATTTAACGGCAGCAGAGAACGAATTAGGCATTCTAGTAGAAAATATGGGGCGGGTCAATTATTCGGTTCATATGAATCATCAATACAAGGGCATTAAAGACGGCGTGATCGTCAATGGTGCTTTCCAAAGTGAATGGATGATCTATCCTTTGCCAATGGACAATGTAGCTGACGTTGATTTTTCTGGTGACTGGCAGGCTGGTCAGCCGAGTTTTTCTCGTTTTGCGTTAACGATTGAAGAAACAGCAGATACTTTTATCGAATTACCCGGATGGGGAAAAGGGTTTGTCACTGTCAATGGGCACAACATCGGTCGTTTTTGGCAAGAAGGACCGCAAAAACGAGGCTATGTGCCAGCACCGTTCCTGAAAGAAGGAGCAAATGAAATCATTGTTTTTGAAAGTGATGGCATCGTAGGTGATACGATCATTTTCCATGACCAAGCAGATTTAGGTCCAATTCAATCAAATCAATAAGAAACACATTTATCATTGACAAATACCCCTGTTACCTACTATGATAAGGGTAATTGAATCAGTGCCATGATCGGAAAAAAAGAAATAAGACCCTTCCACTCAGCGAACTTGGAATAGTGAGAGCCAAGTAGGAACCTTATTTTCGCAGGCGTCCGTGAGCACAAGCAAATGAAGCTGCCGTGTGAACGGAAGTAGGGTGGAACCGCGAATGTTATCGTCCCTATATCTATACGAAACGTATAGGTATAGGGACTTTTTTGTTTATGTAAGGTCAATAAAGATGATTCAACAATCAAAGTGAAGGAGGCGTAGCATGTTATTCGATATGACGATTCCCGTAAGTGCGTTTCAAGAAAAGCAACTAAAGGTCTTGGCAAGTATTCCTTTACAGGTGTTTATCAAAGAAGCGGACCAAGTGATCCATCAATTCACAACAGAGCCTGCACAGATGATCTATGATCTGGCAGATCACTTATTAGAAAACAGCGTAGTCGAAGTAAAATTGATTCCTGGCTCAGTGGTAGAATTTTATCCAGTTGTCAATGCCCTTTAAAAGAGAGGAAGAAAATAATGAGTAAATTAACGGTACAAGAGATGATTTTGACATTACAAAAATTTTGGTCAGACAACGGTTGTATGCTGATGCAAGCCTATGATACAGAAAAAGGGGCCGGCACCATGAGTCCCTATACCTTCTTAAGAGCGATTGGTCCTGAACCTTGGAATGCGGCTTATGTAGAACCTTCCCGTCGTCCGGCGGATGGACGTTACGGTGAAAATCCCAATCGGTTGTACCAACATCACCAATTCCAAGTAGTGATGAAACCTTCACCAGAGAACATTCAAGAGCTATACCTTGAAAGTTTACGTTTGTTAGGGATCGATCCATTGGCCCATGATATCCGCTTTGTTGAAGACAACTGGGAGAACCCATCAATGGGTTGTGCTGGTCTCGGCTGGGAAGTGTGGTTAGACGGTATGGAAATCACCCAATTCACTTACTTCCAACAAGTGGGAGGCTTGGCTTGTAAACCAGTTACATCAGAAATCACTTATGGCTTGGAACGGTTGGCTTCTTATATCCAAGAAGTCGAAAGTGTCTATGACTTAGAATGGTCAGCTGGTGTTAAATACGGCGAAATTTTCCGTCAACCTGAGTTTGAGCACTCAAAATATTCTTTTGAAATCAGTGATCAAGATTTATTGCTCGGTAATTTTGATCGTTTTGAAAAAGAAGCAACCCGCTGTATTGATGCGCGTTTGGTGCATCCAGCCTATGATTATATTTTGAAATGCAGCCATACCTTCAACTTGTTGGATGCAAGAGGTGCGGTGTCGGTCACTGAACGGGCTGGTTATCTTGCGCGTATCCGAAACATGGCCAGACAAGTTGCAAAATTGTTTGTGGCTGAACGAAAAAATCTCGGCTATCCATTATTGGATCCTGCAATTGCCCAAACATTGATTGAGGAGGAAAAATAAGATGGCGAATGTATTAGTAGAAATCGGATTAGAAGAAGTACCCGCACATATCGTTACCCCAAGTATGACACAATTAGCGGACAAAACAGCCGCATTTTTAACGGCCCATGCTTTGCCATATGCATCAATTGCTGCCTACTCGACACCTCGTCGCTTAGCGGTCTATGTCACAGATCTGCCAGAAAAACAAGCCGATACAAAAGAAGAAGTCAAAGGACCTGCCAAAAAAATCGCCTTAGATGAAAACGGCAATTGGTCAAAAGCGGCTCAAGGCTTTGTGCGGGGGCAAGGACTTACTACAGACGACATCACCTTCAAAGAAGTCAAAGGGGTCGAATATGTCTATGTCACAAAAGAAACCAAAGGACAAGAAACCAAAGCGGTTTTGGCTGGTTTAAAAGAGGTGATCACCAGTCTAACGTTCCCTGTGACGATGCATTGGGCCAATCATGACTTTGCGTACATTCGTCCGATTCATTGGATCGTTGCCTTATACGATCGTGAAGTGATTCCTTTTGAAGTTTTAGATGTGCAAACAGGCCGTCAATCACGAGGTCATCGCTTCTTAGGGGAAACTGTCAGCATTGATCATGCAGATGAGTACCTGTCGAAATTGGCGGATCAATTTGTGATCGCAGACCCTGAAAAACGCAAAAACATGATCATCGATCAAATCGACACGATCGCCAAAGACAATGACTGGCGTATCGATCTAGATGAAGATTTATTGGAAGAAGTCAACAATCTGGTTGAATACCCAACTGCTTTTGTTGGTGATTTTGAAGAAAAATATCTATCGATCCCAGAAGAAATCTTGGTTACGTCGATGAAAGAACACCAACGTTACTTCGATGTGCGAGATGCGGATGGCAGATTGCTGCCTCACTTTATTTCGGCTCGAAATGGGAATGCTGTAAAAATCGAGAATGTCATCAAAGGGAACCAAAAAGTGTTGACTGCTCGTTTAGAAGATGCGGAATTTTTCTATAATGAAGACAAAAAGTTAACGATCGACCAATGTGTCGAAAAATTAAAACATGTGACTTTCCACGAAAAAATCGGCAGCCTCTATGAAAAAATGCAACGTACAGCTGTTGCTGCACAAATCATTGGAGAAACAGTTGGTTTAACAACAGAAGAACTAGCTGATTTGCAACGGGCAGCCGAAATCTACAAATTTGATTTAGTTACCAATATGGTTGGCGAATTCCCGGAATTACAAGGGATCATGGGTGAAAAATATGCCCTGCTGCAAGGCGAAAAACCAGCAGTTGCGCAAGCGATTCGCGAACACTATATGCCAATCTCAGCAGAAGGTGCTTTACCAGAATCAGCAGTTGGTGCTGTCTTGGCGATTGCCGATAAATTAGACAGCTTATTGTCCTTCTTTGCTGTGGATATGGTGCCAAGCGGTTCAAACGATCCGTATGCACTCCGTCGTCAAAGCTATGGTATCATCCGGATCTTGGCAGAAAAACGCTGGTACTTCCCATTTGCGCAAATCCAAGAACAAATTCGTGGGCTAGTCAATGCGGACTTGACAATCTATGGCATTGAATTGGCCTCTGGTCAAGAGCAAGTAACGGATTTCTTAAAAGGTCGTCTGCGTCAATTCTTGTTAAGCAAAAACACCCGTCATGATGTGATCGAAGCGGTTTTAGGTTCTCGTCAAGGGGATATCAGCAGATTATTTGAAGCGGCACAATTATTACGGGACCATTTGAATGATACAGATTTCAAACCGTCGATGGAAGCTTTGACTCGAGTGATCAATTTGGCCAAAAAAGCGGAACTTGATGAAGAAACCATTGATCCTTCATTGTTCGAAAACGATGCCGAACGCGATTTGTATGAAGCAGTAACTGCTTTAGAAGCACAATTCGCCCAACAAACGATGGAAGAAAACTATCAAAACTTAGTAGCATTACGTCCATTGATCGATACCTACTTTAATCAAACTATGGTCATGGTAGAAGATGAAACCATCAGACGTAATCGCTTTGCTTTATTGAATAAAATTGCCAAAATGAGTTTGGCTGTAGCAAGTTTAGACGCTTTGATCACAAAGTAATGTGTGATACATGAGTATCAGTGTAAAAACCTTTGATGCGACGCATAAAAGCGCGTGTCAGAGGTTTTTTTTCATGGGAATGAAGATGAATGAGTGATGCAAAATGAGATATTTAAAATTTGATATTGACTATTTCCTTAAAGAAAACTAAGATGTTTTTAATACATTTTTGCAAATGAACAGTTTGCACCCAATCGAAAGGAGCATTTGATGGAAGAATTATTGACTATTTTACGTCCAGAAGAACGCATTGCACTTCAGTTAAGGGAGTTATACGAGCATCGCCACTTCCATTTATTTCGATTGAGTAGCTTTGAGGAATATGATTTGTATTTGCAAAATAAAGCATTTTTAACGAATGTTGACCCTATTACATTTACTGGGAATAATGGCCGCTTGATGGCATTGAATCCTGATGTGACATTGTCGATCGTCAAAAATACACCAATTGGTGAAGCCCGCAGAGTTTATTACAATGAAGATGTTTATCGCCATGACCGTAAAGATGGAGAATATAAACGCATCAATCAAATTGGCTTGGAATTGATCGGCAAAATCGACTCTGAAAGTGAAGCGGAAGTTGTCCAACTTGCGATGGAAAGTTTGGCAGTTGCAGGTAAAGGCGCACTGGATATCTCTCATATTGGTTTGGTTGAAGATATCGTTGAACAGTTTGCACCGTATGGTTTGCAAAAGAAGGCGCTTATGGCATTACAAACCAAAAGTCCGCATACTATGCAAGCCGTTTGCCAGCAAGCAGGGCTGAGTGAACCACTAACACAAGCACTGACCCGTTTGACAGCTGTTTCTGGGCCGTTTCAAGAAGTTGCGACTGAAGTCGAATTGTTGGTTGCACCGTTACCAAAAGCCGCACAAGCAATGGTGGAATTGAATGCATTGTATGACCAGCTTCAAAATCACTGTTCTGCAACAGCAACGATCGATGTTCGCTTAGATTTTTCTTTCGTCAATGATACCGATTATTACAGTGGTTTGTTGTTTCAAGGGTTTCTTGAGGGAATTCCTCATGCAGTCTTGTTCGGCGGTCGCTATGATCACTTGCTCAAAGCCCACGGCGCCCAGCAAGGTGCGATTGGGTTTGGCATGTATTTAAATGGGATTGATCGGAAAACCCAACAATCAACAGTGCCAACAAAGAGCTATTTGGATATTGCATTGCCAAAAGGTCGAATGGGCAATGCCATTTATCAAAAACTGGTCAAGGCTGGTTTAGTCAGCGCTGGTTTATTTGATGATAGCCGCAAGCTGATTTTTCAAGATGATGTCCACCGTATTCGTTTCTTTTTGGTCAAACCAAGTGATGTCGATCAATATGTGGATCGAGGAGCGGCAGATATTGGTGTCGTTGGTTTAGATGTATTACTTGAAGGGGAGACCAATGTTTTGGAAGTCTTGGATTTAAAGATTGGCAAATGCAAGATGGTGGTTGCTGGTAAGTCAGATTTTCAGCCAGACTCGACAAGACCTTTGCGGGTGGCAACGAAATATCCGCAAATCACGAGACATTACTACAACGATATTCGCCAACCGATCGAATTGATCGAACTTCACGGTTCAATTGAATTGGCCCCTTTGTTGGATTTATCTGATGTGATCGTGGATATTGTAGAGACGGGCACGACATTAAAGGAAAACCATCTGATTATATTGCAAGAATTTTTGGAATCTTCTGCCCGTTTGATCGTCAATCCGGTTTCTTGGCGTTTCAAAGAGGTGGCGATTCAAGAATTTATTCAAAAGGTAGGGAATGACTTATGATCAAACGTTTTGATAGCAGACAACATTCACTGCAAGAAATCGTGCAGCGGCAAAGCAATGAGACAAAAAATGTGGTGACAGAAACACAAGCGATATTAGAAGCTGTCCAAAGGGAAGGGGATCAAGCGCTGCGGGAGTATACAAAACGTTTTGACGGGCATCTCCTAACTGAATTGGCGTATCCACCAGCGAAAATCGCTGCTGCAATCGATGAGATTTCTCCGGAATTGGCTGCTGTGCTGGCGCAAGCCAAAGAAAATATCAGCACGTTTCATCAACGACAAGTCCAACAGGGGTTCATCCAGTCTCAGCCGGGACAGGTCATGGGTCAGCAGATAATTCCATTAAACCGAGTTGGCGTGTATGTCCCTGGTGGCACCGCTGCTTATCCGAGTACTGTATTGATGACAGTCTTGCCGGCGCTGATTGCGGGAGTGGAAGAGATCGTCATGGTGACACCAGCGAACGAAAAAGGAGAGATCGCTGCGGCTGTCTTGGCTGCTGCGCATTTGGCGGGAATAACTGAACTCTATCCGATTGGCGGTGCGCAAGCGATAGCAGCATTGGCTTATGGCACTGAAAGCATTCGGCCAGTGGATAAAATCGTAGGTCCCGGCAATATCTATGTTGCCACTGCAAAAAAATTGGTTAATGGTCTCGTGGGTATCGATACGATCGCAGGGCCTAGTGATGTTTTGATTGTTGCAGATCAAACAGCCAATCCACATTGGATCGCTGCAGATTTATTGGCGCAAGCGGAACACGATGTAGATGCCCAAGCAATTTTGATCACGCCAGAAGCAGATTTGATCGAGCGGGTCGCAGCTGCTTTGGACAAGCAGGTCGCAGCCTTGCCGCGACGCAGGATCGCTGAAAGTTCCTTGGCTGTCCATGGTAAATTGATTTTGGTACGTGATTTGAATGAAGCAATGACTATCGCCAATCAAATCGCACCGGAGCATTTAGAACTGGCGGTTGCGGATCCTTTTGCTTTATTAGGTGTCGTTCGCAATGCCGGCAGCACCTTCTTGGGGCATCATACACCGGAAGTACTAGGCGATTATCTGGCCGGACCGAACCATACTTTGCCAACAGAAGGGACCGCCCGCTTTTCTTCGGGCCTTTCGGTCCAAGATTTCGTGAAACGCTGCAGTTACCTGTATTTCAGTCCGGAGGCGGCGAAAGACGCCCGAGATTCAGTGATCCAATTCGCAGAAGCGGAAGGCTTAGATGGACATGCGCGATCAATGGCAATCAGAGAGGAGACGAAGTTTTGACTTTTTTAGATCCGAAGTATCAACAGCTGGTTCCATATGTTCCAGGAGAACAGCCGCAACAACGTGATGTCATCAAGTTAAATACCAATGAAAACCCCTATCCGCCAGCCCCAGGTGTCGAAGAAGCTGTTCGTTTAGCAGCCCAAGACTTGGCGAAATACTCTGATGCTGCTTGCTTGCAAGTGCGTGTTCCTTTAGCTGACTATTTAGATGTATCAGTAGATTCGGTATTTGTCGGCAATGGGAGCGATGAAGTGTTGTCATTGGCTTTTCAAGCATTTATGGCCAAAGGAGTTGCCTATCCCACGATCACTTATGGGTTTTATCAAGTATTTGCCGATATGTATCAAATCGACGCGCAAGTCATTGCTTTGAAAGAGGATTTGACCATCGATTTGGCTCCATATCGACGATTGATGCAAACGATCGTAATCGCCAATCCAAATGCACCCACGGGGTTAAAGCTGTCAGCTGCTTCTTTAGAGGAATTGGTGAAACAGCAGCCTGACCGATTGGTGATCATTGATGAGGCCTATGTTGATTTTGGCGGGGAATCGATGGTGCCTTATACAAAACAATATGCCAATTTATTGGTGATTGGCACCTTTTCTAAATCACGCCAATTAGCTGGCGCACGCTTGGGATATGCGGTGGGGAATCCCAACTTGATTGCTGATTTGAATCGTTTGAAATTTTCAGTCAATCCATATAATGTCAATACACTGACCCTCGCCGCCGGTGCAGCTTCTCTTGCAGATGATCGCTATTTTCAGTCGCAAGTAAATAAAATCATTCAAGTAAGAGAATGGACGAAAGATAAGTTGACGACACTGGGTTTTCAAGTGACAGACAGTCACACCAATTTTGTGTTCATCTCGCATCCTAAGGTCAGCGCCAACGTGATACTTGAACAATTAAAAGCAGATCATATCTATGTCAGGTGGTTTGATCAGCCAGCGATCGCGAACTATTTGCGGGTAACGATCGGAACGAAAGCGCAAATGGACATCTTTGTCCACACTGTCCAGAAGATATTGAAGGAGGTCCCTCAATGAGAAAAGCCCAAATCACTAGAAATACAACTGAAACGAAGATCGATATGCAGCTGCAAATTGATGGCAGCGGCCAACAGACGATTGACACAAAAGTTGGTTTTTTTGACCATATGTTGGAATTGTTCGTGCGCCACGGTCGTTTTGACTTAGATTTGACGGTGGATGGTGATGTCCATGTCGATGCCCACCATACTGTAGAAGATGCGGCAATCGTGATTGCTAGAGGTTTTTCAGAAGCACTGGGTGAACGCAGGGGGATTTTCCGTTACGGCTCCTTTCATTTGCCGATGGATGAAGCGTTGGTCGTCTGTGCCATCGATATTAGTGGACGAGGGATGGCAGTGGTTGATCTAACGATTCCTGCTGAGCAGATTGGTTCCTTTGCGACGGAATTAGTAGAAGAATTTTTTGTAGCCTTTGCTAGAGAATTAGGCGCTTCGATCCATGTCCATCAAATTGCCGGCAAAAATAGTCATCACATCGTCGAAGCCTGTTTCAAAGGATTTGGTCGCGCATTGGCGCAAGCTGTAGCCATTGATCCAACAGCTCCTGATGCGATTCCTTCCACGAAAGGCACGATTTTATGATCAAAAAGAAAAGAGGTGGCCTCTATGTTGGTGATCGTTGATTATGGTGTCGGCAATCTATTCAGTATCCAGAGTTCACTCAAACATGAAGGCATTGCTTCTTGTATTTCCAATGATGCTGGTACTGTCGCTGCAGCGGATCATTTGATCCTGCCTGGCGTTGGTGCTTTCGGCGATGCCAAAAACATGTTGGATCGTAGCGGGTTGATTCCGGTAATTCTAGAACAAGTTAGGCAAGGTACCCCGCTATTAGGTATTTGCTTAGGTATGCAGTTGTTATTTGAAGAAAGTGAAGAGTTCGGTCTGCATCAAGGGTTAGGGTTGATCAAAGGAAAAATCAAACCATTGACACATCAATTTCAAGCGCTAGCCATTGATTTGAAAGTCCCTCATATCGGTTGGAATGCCTTGCAACAACAGAGGACCTCCCCTATCACCAAGTATCTGACACCGGAGCCCTTTGTTTATTATGTGCATAGCTTCTATGCGACTGACTGTGAAGCCGCGTTGGTTGCAGATAGCCAATATGGGGTTTCTGTCCCTGGGATCGTTCAGCAAGGAAACGTGTATGGCACGCAATTTCACCCTGAAAAGAGTGGTGAAACGGGATTGGGTATTTTGAAGGCTTTTGCGGAGGTGGAAAAACGATGAATATTTATCCGGCGATTGATTTATTGGATAACCAAGTGGTGCGCTTGACCCAAGGAGATTATCAGCAAAAAGAAATTTTTGGAACAGATCCGTTGGTATTTGCGCAAACCTTTTACGAACAAGGGGCAACGCATCTCCATGTAGTAGATTTGAATGGTGCCCGAAATGGACAGCAAGCACAGTTTGATATGATCAAATCCATTGTGTCTGCGACATCCCTACAAGTTGAAGTTGGTGGTGGAATCCGTTCGCAAGCAGCAGTTGAAGCGTATCTATCATGCGGTGTCAGTCAAGTGATTTTAGGCACGATCGCGGTCAAAGATCCGCAATTGACCCAACACTTACTTCGGGTGTATGGTGACAAAATCGTGATCGGGGTTGATGCCAAGCGGGGAAAAGTTGCGGTTGATGGGTGGGAAACCAGTACGGAACGCACTGCGCGAGATTTTTGCCAAGAGTTGGTCGCATGGGGCTGTCAACGGATCATCTTCACAGAAATCGAAAGAGATGGTACAGGGCGAGGAATCAATGCCCCATTGTATCAAGATTTGCAACAAATAACCGGATTGTCTGTCACAGCATCTGGGGGAGTGGCGCGTGTCGCGGATATTGACGCTTTAACAGCGATCGGTGTGGAAGGGGTCATTGTCGGCAAGGCGCTTTATAATGGCACCCTTTCATTACCAGAGGTGCTTCATCAAGCCAATCGTGTTTCAGAGGGAGGCAGACGATGATCACAAAACGAATCATTCCCTGTTTAGATGTTCGAGATGGACGGGTAGTCAAAGGGATCAATTTTGCTGATGTAAAAGATGTCCATGATCCCGTAGCTTTAGCTGCGTATTATAATCAGCAAGGTGCTGATGAGCTGGTCTTTTATGATATCACGGCATCAGCACAAGGGCGCAAGCTGTTTACCGATGTATTGAAACGGACCGCGGCGGAAGTGTTCATTCCATTGACGGTTGGCGGTGGCATCAATCAGGTTGAAGATTTCGAGCGTGTCTTGCAATGCGGGGCGGATAAAGTCAGTGTCAATTCTGGCGCCGTCAACAATCCGCTGTTGATCAAAGAAGCAGCCAAACGTTATGGCAGCCAGTGTGTGGTGCTGAGTGTCGATGTCAAAAGAGTAGGAGATGCCTATCACGTCTTTACCCATGGCGGACGGCAAGATACGGGTATCGATGCCCTTGAATGGCTCAAAATGGGAGAGGCATATGGCGCTGGTGAAGTTGTTATCAACAGTATGGATGCAGATGGGGTGAAAAAAGGCTTTGATTTGCCATTGCTGCGGCGCGTAACAGAAAGTATCTCATTGCCGATCATCGCTTCTGGTGGTGCAGGCGGCATGCAGGATTTTCTTGAACTGTTTGCATTGTCCAGCATCGATGCTGGGTTAGCCGCATCGATTTTTCATTATCAAGAAGTGGCGATTGGCGAACTGAAGCAGTATTTGGCAGCCAATGATGTGCCGATACGTTTGTAAGAATAGAAAGTGAGGTGCAGTGATGGACATCAAATTTGATGCACAAGGTTTGGTACCAGTGATCGTTCAAGATTATGATACGAATCAGGTGCTGACCTTGGCTTATATGAATGAAGAAAGTCTGCAAATAACCCTAAATGAAGGGAAAATGACATTTTATTCCCGCAGTCGCCAAAAATTGTGGCGCAAAGGTGAAACCAGTGGCAATTATCAACAGTTGATTTCGTTAACTGCTGATTGTGACCAAGATGCATTGGTGGCTAAAGTTATCAAAGATGGCCCAGCTTGTCATCAAGGTACTGAAAGTTGTTTCAATGAGGTAGTATATAAGAAACAAGGAGACCCGCTATCGTTGAATAGTTTATTTGAATTGATTGGAGAACGGAAAAGAAGCCCGCAATCTGGTAGTTACACCAGCTATCTTTTCGATAAAGGTCTTGAAAAGATATTGAAAAAAGTTGGCGAAGAAAGCGCAGAAGTCATTATCGCAGGATTGAAAAAAGACCGAGAAGAAACGGTCTATGAAAGTGCGGATTTGATCTACCATTTGTTGGTTTTATTGACTGAACTGGAAATTCCCTTCACTGAGATCCAATCAGAGCTGTCCAAGCGCCATGTTGTCGATCATAAAGTGAAGCAGGAACGATTAGGACAGGAATAACAGCTATTTCAACTTACAAAATCAAACAGGCGAAGGATGCGCATAGTTACGCATGCTTCGCCTGTTGATTAGACGATCAAATTCTAGTTAATTTGACGACGACCTCACATCTTGCAGTTTGGGGAAACATATCAACAGATTGCAAGTAATCGACTCGAAAGACTTTTGTCAGCTTGACAAGATCACGGGCAAGGGTCGATACATTGCATGAGATATAAACCATTTTTTTCGGTGGTTGTTGGACGATCGCTTGTAACAGCTGATCATCCAAGCCTGTTCGAGGTGGATCAACAATGATGCTGTCAGGTTTGAAGCCTTGTTGGAACCATTTTGGCAGCAAATCTTCGGCAGTACCTGTCTCGTAATGCGTATTGGTTGCACCGATTCTTTTGGCGTTTTCTTTGGCATTCTCGATGGCTTGAGGGATGATGTCCATGCCACGGACTTCCTTGGCTTGTTTGGCCACGCTTAAACCAATCGTACCTACACCGCAATAAGCATCGACAACCGTTTCGTCTTTCGTCAAATCAAGGGCTTTGATGCCTTCTTGATATAGAATGCTGGTTTGTTGCGGATTTAATTGGAAAAAGGCCCGCGCAGATAAATCAAATGTTAATTCATTCAACCGTTCCTCGATGGCTTCTTTGCCCCACAGATGAATCGTGTCATCCCCCATAACAAGAGATGTTTTTTTGCTTTGCACGTTTTGCATGATCGAGACAACTTGCGGCAAACGCTGATTGATTTCACGGATCAGCGCATTTTTTTGCGGCAATTTTGGTGAATTGGTAATAAAGACCAATTGGATCTCGCCGGTGGCGATGCCCACCCGCACCATTAAGGTTCTAAGGATGCCACTATTTTTTCGTTCATCATAAATCGGAATTTGGTATTTATTCAACAGTTGGACAATTCGATTGATGACTATTTGCGTATCTTGTTCTTGCACTAAGCAGTCGTCGATGGCCACTAACCGATGTGATTCCATTTCGTAAAGACCAGCTTCCACTCGCTTTGTCTGGGCATTATAGCGTAGTTGGAATTGGGCTTTATTTCGATAGTGCCAAGGTTCATCCATCCCTAATGTATCCCGCAATTCAAATTGGCGGTAGCCTTGTGGTTTGAATTTTTCGAGGGCTTGCTTCAGCAGGTCCTTTTTAAAGTCTAATTGCTTGTCATAGACTAAATGCTGTAATTGACAGCCGCCGCAGCGGTCATAAAATTTACATGGAGGTTGGATGCGGTCTGGGCTTTTTTTGACGATCTTGGTCATTTTGGCTTCAGCAAAACGGGGAGAGGCTTTCGTCACTTCAGCGATGACCTGTTCTCCGGGGAGCACGCGGGGAACAAAGACGATCAGTTTTTTATAATAACCGATCCCTTCACCATTGATACCCAATCGCTTGATCGTTAATTGCAGTTTTTGTCCTAGTTCAACTTGTATATTTGCCATGATAGCTCCTTCAATAAGTATTCAACCTATTCTACCACAAAAGTTCAGTTCTTTTTGCGGGAATATCTCTAAACTTATGTTAAAATAGAATGTACGTTCGCGAGGTGGAAAAAATGATTACAATCATTCGAATCAACAAAGGCAAAGGGCCTTTTTATGAAGTGGAAACATCTGAAGGTGAAATGTTGCGGGTCTCAGAAGATCTGCTGGTTCGTTTCAGACTGTTAAAAGGCAAAGAAATTACCGAAGCAGATATCAAAGCAATCAAGAAGAGTGCTGGCTTCGATGTTGGCTTGCAGCAGGCAATGAACTATATCAGTTACCAGCTGCGCTCTGAAATGGAAGTCCGTATGTATCTGAAAGACAAAGAGATTGACAGTCATGATCGACAACTCGTCATCGATCGTTTAAAGGACTTGAAACTGATTGATGACAAAATCTACGGTGAAAGTTACGTGCGGACGCAAATCAGAATCAGTGATAAAGGGCCGGTGGTCATTGGACAACAGCTAAAAAAGAAAGGCTTAAAAGATCCGGTGATCCAAGAAGTCTTGCCGCTTTATACCGAAGAGCTGCAATTTGAAGTAGGCTATCATACAGCAGAAAAAGCCTTGCGACGATTTCAAAATAAAAGCCATAAAGAAACGTTGCAAAAACTCAAATTACATTTGATGCAAAAAGGCTTTCAGCAGCAAGTTATCCAAATGATCCTTGATGAATTGCCAATGGAGAAAGACCAAGAACAGGAAAATGATGCTTTGCAAAAAGAAGGTGCACGGTTGCTGCGTCGCCATCAGCGTTTGCCCTTAATGAAACGTAAAATGAAAATCAAACAAGCCCTTTACCAAAAAGGCTTTTCGATTGAAGATATCCAACAATTTTTAGATGAGGAAGTCATGGATGAGTAAACAAGAAACAGACTGGGATCACGATATGATCAAGCAATTTCAAGAAGACTTTTTAGAGTGGTACCATTTAGAAAAGCGGAATTTACCATGGCGGGCTACCAATGATCCGTACGCAATCTGGATTTCAGAAATCATGCTGCAGCAAACGCGAGTTGAAACTGTCATTGGGTATTATTACCGTTTCATGGAAACATTCCCGACGATCGAGGCGTTAGCAAATGCAGAAGAGCAAAAACTTTTAAAAGTCTGGGAAGGCTTGGGGTACTATTCCCGTGCCCGTAATCTAAAGGCGGCGGCTGAACAGATTGTCCATACTTTTAATGGGCAAATGCCTGATACTGTAAATGACATTCGTTCATTAAAGGGAATCGGTCCGTATACAGCAGGGGCCATCGGCAGTATTGCCTTTGGGTTGCCGGAACCTGCGATCGATGGCAACGTGATGCGTGTAGTGAGTCGCTTGTTTTGTATTGAGTCTGATATCGCCAAAGCCAGCAGCCGAGTTGTCTTTGACCAAAAGATGCGCCAGATGATGCCCGAAAATGACCCCGGGGCTTTCAATCAAGCATTTATGGATTTAGGTTCCAGAATCTGTACCCCGACATCGCCAAACTGTCAGGAATGCCCGATCAGTCAGTATTGTTTGGCTTATGTAGAACAGAAACAAACGGATTTTCCAGTCAAATCAAAGAAAGCCAAAGCCAAGGATGTCTACTTTGTGGCTGCGGCGATCGAAGATGCTGGGCATTTCTTGTTGACGCAACGCAGTGCTAGTGGTTTGTTGGCCTCTATGTGGCATTTTCCTTTAGCGGAAGTTTCCAAATCAGAGTATCAGCAGTTGGCAACGCTATGGCAAAAAGAGGAACAGCCAGGTCAACTCGATTTGATCGCGGAAGAGTCTACGCCCACTATTTTTCCTGAACTGCCAGTGATTTGGCAAAAACGCCATTTCGGCGAAGTGACCCATTTATTTACCCATTTGAAATGGCATATCTTGTTGTTTTATGGGCGCAAAGGCCAACAATTTCCTGTTGAAATAGGGGAATGGGCAGCAGAGGATGATTTTGAGGGATATGTTTTTCCAAAGCCGCAGCAAAAAATGGTTGCGCAATTAAAGAAATATCAGAAACTCGATAAAGATTTCTAGGCAAAGGAGTCATTTATTGCTATAATTATACCGATGTCGGTGTAATGAACACCCAAACAAAACGCAAGGTCACTTGCTGAGGGAAGGGTTGCTATGCGAGTTCCAAAAGAAGGAGAGTTTGTAAGCATTCAAAGTTACAAACATGATGGCAATTTGCATCGAACGTGGCGGGATACGATGGTCTTAAAGACCAGCGAATTTTCAGTGATTGGGGTCAATGATCATACATTGGTGACCGAATCAGATGGAAGACGTTGGGTTACCCGTGAACCAGCAATTGTATATTTTCATAAAAAATACTGGTTTAATGTAATCGCAATGATTAGAGAAAAGGGGGTTTCCTATTATTGTAATCTTGCTTCACCGTATTTACTTGATGAAGAGGCGTTGAAATATATCGATTATGACCTTGATATTAAAGTATTTCCCGATGGCGAGAAACGTTTACTGGATGTGGATGAGTATGAATTACATAGTAAAATCATGCATTATCCGCAAGACACAGACTTTATCTTAAAAGAAAATGTCAAAATCTTAGTAGATTGGATCAATAATGGCAAAGGCCCCTTTTCACCAGGGTATGTGGACATTTGGTATGATCGCTACAAGCAGTTGTCTCAAAAATAAGGCAAATGGGTGCATGTACACTCATTTATCCGCAAGACTTCAACCATAATGTAATGGTTGGAGTTTTTTGTTCTTTCGAAAGCTGATTAAGTTTGATTTAAGGTGTCATTGTTAGTCTGAAAAACAGCAATGAATGAAGGATGTCTGAAAAATGAAGAAAGCAATTTTGTTCCTCTCGCTCATCAGTATTTTATTGGTTATGGTCTGTGTGGTGATCAAGACAAATCAAGTGGCAGATGATTCGTCGAATAGCGGAAAAACAACAGAAACACAAGCGTCGTCTGCTGCTGAAACAGCTAGTACTAGAACCCAGCAAACCGTCAAAAAAGTGCAAATCTATGTTGATCCAGCTCTTTATGACGCAACTGTCGAAAGTGAAAGTGATTATGTACAAATCTATGAAGGCACTGATTTGACAAATGTCGTAGGAAAAGTGCATCGCGGCTCTTGGGCAGATTATGTATCGGAAACAGATACGTTGATCCAAATCACAACAGATGATGGAATTACAGGCTATATTCCGCAAGCCAATGGCGAAATAGCCGAGATGAAGGAAAACGATTTGCCACAATCATTAGCCGATTTCAAGATCGTCTTAGATGCAGGGCATGGCGGGGAAGACTCAGGCGCCTTATCAACGGATGGCACGATCATGGAGAAGAATTTAACTCTTTCGACAGTCTTAACGATTGGTCAAACATTAAGCGAGGCTGGTGTGCAAGTCAGTTATACCCGGACTGAAGACGAATATATTGCATTGGCCGATATCGCCTCACTTTCATTGGCGCAAGAGCCAGATCTGTTTTTGAGTGTTCACTATGATAATTATAGCTATCCTAATGGCAATCAAGGGTACACAGTCTATTATTATTACCCCAGCTATGAAACGACCGCTACAACGATTGGTGGCAGTTTAGCGGATCAGCTGGATTTGGTCAATAATGGTGCCCGTTTTGGTAATTATTATGTGATTCGAGAACAGTATGTCCCTGCCATTTTGATTGAATTGGGCTATTTGAATAGTGATTATGATTTAGGGGTGATCACAGCGGAGGATTACGCCCAGCGTGTTTCTGCTGGTTTACTAGATGCACTAAAGACCATTGTTGCCGCGAATCAAGCAACCAGTGACTAAAAAACAGACGCTTTTCTCGTTGATCAACGAGAGAAGCGCCTGTTTTGGCTCATAAGGTTTTGGTCATTTTGATATGGGGCATATCTGCGTCTAAGAACACTTCGCCTTCTGCTTGATAACCTAATTTTTGATAAAAATCTTGTGCGGTCAACTGCGCGCCTAATGTAATTTTCTCGATGTGATGAGCTTTCGCGAAGGCTTCGGCACCTTCGATCAATATCCGGCCACAGCCGTGGCCGCGATAGTCTTTTGGTACCGCCATTCGTTGTAATTTCATGGTTTTGGCATCGATTGGCAAGAAGCGCAGGGTGGCCACCGACTGGTTTTGGTCATCATATAAGACAAAATGAACCGCCAAGGCTTCGTTTTCATCTACCTCTAGTGCGAGTGGGACACCTTGTTCTTTGACGAATACGGTATTTCTGATTTTTAGGGATGCTAAGTAGATGTCACTTAACGTATCTTTGGTTTGTGCAACATGCATGTCAGTTCACCTCAACAAGTTTTTCTTGGTTATTTTTATTAGTATAGCATTTTTTTTTGGAAAAAAACTTTTTCCTTCTTAAGTCGCAAGCTTTTTTTTTCGAAGTATTCTATAATGTAGAAAAAAGGAGGGAATTTCTTGTTCGATAAAATCAAACAATCAAAACTGTTCTTTTGGTCGTTAGAGTCCTTGGTTATAGTGACACTAGTATTTGTCCTAAGTAAAATCAATTTCTTGTTTGCGCCAGTCGGAACATTTTTTTCAACTTTATTTGCGCCAGTCTTGATTGCGGGCTTTCTATACTATCTCTTAAACCCAATCGTCGTTTTCCTAATGAAAACGACCAAAATGAAACGGGTATTTGCGGTAATCATTGTTTTGCTGCTGTTGTTGGGGGCAATCGTTTTGATGTTTTTCAGTGTGATTCCGAATCTGATCAGTCAGATTTCGCAATTGGCGGAAAATATTCCTAGTTTTGCCCGTAATATGGAAAACTGGATCTACTCGATGGCAGACGATCCATTCTTTAAACAAATCGATATTGCGCAGCAGTTGGAAAATTTAAACCTTTCCTACGGCACGATCATCCAACAATTTTTGAGTGGTCTATCAACAAGCTTGGGATCGATCGTCAGTACAATTGCTTCGGCGGCGATGATCATTGTAACAGTGCCGTTTATCTTGTTTTATATGCTAAAAGATGGCGAAAAGTTGGTACCGAATATCAAAAGTGTTTTTCCTGAAAAAAGACGGGAACAAATTGTTGAATTGCTGAACGATTTGAATAAAACCTTGTCGAATTATATCAGTGGCCAAGCAATCGAGTGTATTTTCGTAGGCACTTTTACGTTTATCGGCTATTGGATCTTAGGTGTCAATTATGCATTTCTTTTTGGCGTGATTGCTGGGATCACCAACTTGATTCCGTACCTTGGGCCATACCTTGGTCTGATTCCTGCTGTGTTGGTCACTATTTTTGACGAACCATTTCGGGCTTTATTATGCTGTATAGTTGTTTTGATCGTGCAGCAGCTTGACGGCAACATTATTTATCCGAATGTCATTGGCAAATCCTTGGCTATCCATCCACTGACAATCATCTTGGTTTTACTAGTAGCAGGCAATATCGCAGGTCTCTTGGGTATTTTCTTAGGTGTGCCATTTTATGCCATTTGCCGCACGATCGTGGTCTTCATCGTGCACTTGGTTAGAGATGACAAGAGTAAAAAGAATCAAGAGCGTCTTTTTGAGAATGGGTGACTGATGTTTTTTATTGCAAAGGAAAATGGTTTGTGATACGATTTTATCGTGGGCATAGCCCACGATTTTTTTTAGAATAAATGGAAAATAAGGAGAGAATGCTACTATGAATGCTGACCCCGAGAGTCAGTCGCTTTTAGCGCAAATTTTATTGTTGATCGTTTTGACATTAATCAATGCCTTTTTAGCGGCTTCTGAAATTGCGGTTGTTTCAGTCAACAAAAACCGTATCGAACAAAAGGCGGAAGAAGGAAATGTCAAATCACAAAAATTATTGAAAGTCATTGAAAATCCAACGAATTTCTTGTCAACGATCCAAGTTGGGATCACTTTAGTCAATATCTTATCAGGGGCTTCTCTGGCAGATACACTTTCCACGAAACTGGCACCATATTTAGGTGGTGGTTCCGCTGCTAAAAGTTTAGCCAATATCATTGTATTGGCGATATTGACCTATGTGTCGATCGTTTTTGGTGAATTGTATCCTAAGCGAATTGCTATGAACAAATCAGAAGAAGTGGCGCAATTTACTTCTGGTGTGATTCGCACGATCGGGACGATTGCAAAACCATTTGTTTGGTTATTATCTGCTTCAACAAGTTTGTTGGCACGGATCACGCCGATGGAGTTTGACGATGAAGATACCAAAATGACCAGAGATGAAATGCGGTATATGTTGGAAACTGAAGGTGTGTTCGAAGAAGATGAATTGGAAATGTTGCAAGGGATCTTCTCTTTGGATACCAAAGTTGCCCGTGAAGTAATGGTACCGCGTACCTCAGCTTTCATGGTGGATATCAATGATTCAGTAGAAGAAATTTTGACTGAAATTTTAGCAGAAAACTATTCTCGTATTCCTGTATATAATGAGGACAAAGATAAAGTTGTAGGTGTCTTGCACACCAAGAATCTTTTGAAGAGCGCCTACAAGCATGGATTTGAAACGATGGATATTCAACAAATCTTGCAAGAACCTTTATTTGTTCCAGAAACAGTCTTTATTGATGATTTATTGTATGAATTGAAGAAAACCCAAAACCAAATGGCCATTTTACTTGATGAATACGGTGGAGTCGTCGGACTCGTGACATTGGAAGACTTGTTGGAAGAAATTGTCGGTGAGATCGATGATGAATCAGATGAAGTCGAAGAATTATATGAAAAAATCTCTGATCAAGAATATGTGATCCAAGGCAGAATGTTGATCGATGACTTTAATGAAGCCTTCAATATGAGCTTGCATATGAGTGATGTCGATACAATGGCAGGGTACTTGATCACAGCATTAGGTCAGATTCCCGATGATGACGAAAAACTGTCCTTTGAAGTCGACAATGTAACATTGATCTCTGAGGAGATGGAAGGATCGCGGGTCTTGAAAATTCGTGTGAAATTCCATGACCCAGAAGATCGGGACATTGAACCAGAAGAAGAACGACGCTATTTCCGCAAAGATTTTGAAGAGGATGAACCTAGAAGATAACCACAAAAAACCAGCGATTGATACGCTGGTTTTTTTATTTGCATATTTTGTATGAATGCCCTTGCTTTGCGAAGGATAAACAGGTAGGATAGAAGAAAAGATTGATACAGCGAAAAAACAGATTAAAGAACAACTATCATTTTAATAAGAGCGTTTTAGTTGCAATTTTATTCTGATAAAGAGATTATAAGTGATGAAATAAATTGAATGGAGGTTGCTTCAAATGAAATTTTTCCGCATGCCTAGTGATGATATCCGCATGAATTTGGCAACTGAAGAATATTTAATGGATAACGTAGTTATTCAAGAGCCTTGCTTGCTGTTATACATTCAAAAACCCTGTGTTATAATCGGGAGAAATCAAAACGCCTATCAAGAGATCAATGTCTCATATCTGGAATCTGAATCGATCGTATTGACCCGTCGAACTTCAGGAGGTGGCGCAGTCTACGATGACTTGGGCAATATGAGTTTTAGCTTCGTGACCAAAAAGGATGCTGCCCTTTTCGGCGATTATCAGTCAGCCGCGCAACCGATCATGAAAGGATTGGCAGCGATGGGGGCAACGGGGATTACCGTTCATGGCCGAAATGATCTTTATATCGATGACAAAAAGTTTTCGGGAAATGCAATGTATACCAAAAAAGATCGGACCTATGCACATGGAACCTTGATGTTTGATGTCGACCTTGATGCACTCACACATGTTTTGCATGTTGCGGAAGAAAAGATTGCGTCGAAGGCCACGAAATCTGTGCGCAAAAGTGTCACCAATATCAAACCTTATCTAGCAGAAGCGTATCGTGATCTGGATACCTATGCCTTTCGTGATGCATTGCTCTGTCACATATATGGTGTGTCATCGATGGAGGAGATCGCCGATCAAGAATTGCAATTGACGGGTGAGGATCATCAAGCAATCGAACAGTTGTTTCATGACCGTTACGCAAATCCGCAATGGATTTTTGCTGAAGCCCCTGCTTTTGATTGGCAAAAGAGAAAACGGTTTGAGCGAGTGGGGATCGTAGAGATCAATTTTTCGGTTGCTAAGGGTTTGATTACGGCGTTACAGATACATGGTGACTTTTTTGGTCAAAAAGGCATCGAATCGTTGCAAGATCATTTGATAGGCAAGCCTTTTGAAGCTCAATCAATCAAAGAAATCTTGTCTCAGCACCCAGTGGACCACTATATCCACCAAATGACCAATGATGAATTTCTAGCGTTGTTGTTTCATTAAGGAGGCTTTCATGTTAACCATAAAGGATGTATCAAAAAGCTATGATCAACCGGTTCTAAAGCAGCTCTCTTTTGAAGTAGCCGCTGGAGAAATCGTGGGCGTCGTTGGAAAAAGCGGGTCTGGCAAATCAACTTTATTGCGGGTGTTGAATCTGATCGAGCAACCAGACCAAGGTGAAATAAAGATCGACAATCAAGTGATCGGTCATTTGAATCAGAAACAACATTTGACTCTTCAGCGAGAGATTGGCATGGTTTTTCAACAGTATAACCTATTAAGCAATTTGACGGTGTATGACAATGTTTATTTGCCGCTTAAATTATTGGGTAAATCTGGGGAAACAGTTGCTGAGATGCTGTCATTTGTCGGCATGGCGGACAAAGCCAATGCTTATCCAGCAAAACTGAGCGGTGGTGAGAAACAGCGAGTAGCGATTGCTAGAGCATTGATAAGAGAGCCGAAAATCTTGCTCTGTGATGAGCCGACAAGTGCTTTAGATGAGGATACAAAAAAAGACATCATGCGCTTGTTGCAGCAGGTGCAGCAGACCTTTAAGCCGGCGGTGGTCTTTGTCAGTCACGAGCTGTCAGTTGTTCGTCAACTATGCCAGCGGGTCTATGTGCTGGAGCAAGGACGCTTCACGGCTGAATTTACACATCAACCGCAACTGATCGACGTATCTGGTCTTAGCTACGTTGAACAGGTAGAGAGGAGTTTGCTGCATGTCGGTTCTTGAAAGTATTGACTATTATTTGCCAGAATTATGGCAAGCGTTGCGAGAAACAGGGATCATGATGGGGATATCCATTGGGGCAGCAATCATGCTCGGTTTGCCAATGGGCGTACTGCTGTATCTAACGAGGAGACAGTCTTTTTCTCTGGCCTATGAAGGCTTGAATCTGCTGGTGACGATCATCCGTTCATTTCCCTTCTTGCTCTTCGTCGTAGCCTTGATTCCTGTGACGAGAATGCTTTTAGGCAGTTCTTTTGGTCCAATTCCAGCGAGCTTGCCCCTAAGTATCGTAGCAATCAGTGTCTATGCCCGCTTAACTGAACAAGTCTTGTTAGATGTGCCGGAAGATGTGACGCTGCTGGCCAAATCACTTGGGGTGACGCGCTGGCAATATATTCGGTCTTTTTTGTTGCTTGAGGCCAGAAGCGGATTGGTCCTTGCTTTGACAACGACAATCGTCAGTATGGTTTCATATTCCACGGTTATGGGAATCGTAGGCGGCGGCGGAATTGGTGATTTCGCGATTCGCTATGGGTACCAACGCTATGAGTATGGAGTGATGTACTTTGCCATTTTGATCATGATTGTTTTGGTTTTTATATTGCAATGGCTTGGCAATGCCGTTGCAAAAAGAGTAGATAAACGTAAATAGGAGGAAAAGGTACATGAAAAAAGGATTGGTATTAGGTTTAGGTGTTTTGACACTGGGGTTATTGGCAGCCTGCGGTTCGACAACAAATAATGAAGGCAGCGAAGACAAAGTGATCAAGGTGGCCTCGCAAACGACACCGATGACGGATGTCGTTAAAGTGGCGGCAGAAGCGGTTGAAGATGGTTGGACGATCGAATTGGTCCAAGTCAATGACAATATTCAGTATAATGAATTGTTGAATAATGAAGAAGTAGATGCCAATTTTGCCCAACACCAACCATATATGGAGAAATTCAACGAAGAAAAGGATGCGCATTTAGTTGCTTTGGATAAAATCTACAATGCAAAGGTTGGTTTTTATTCTAAAGATTATACAGATATCGCGGATATTCCAGACGGCACAAAAGTGGCATTGCCAAATGATGTATCGAATGAAGGACGTGCATTGGCTATTTTAGCAGAACAAGGATTGATCACCTTGAAAGATGGTGTTGGAGTCAATGGTACGTTGAAAGACATCACAGAAAACCCGAAAAATTTTGAGTGGTTATCGGTGGATTTGCTGAATTTAGCGGAAGCTTATGAAGAACCGAACGTTTCGCTAGTCTACAACTATCCAACCTATATCGCGAAAATAGGCTTAAAACCTGAGGATGCACTATTCCTTGAGAAAACGATCGACGATCGATTTGCGATTTCATTAGTGGCGCGAGAAGACAATCAAGATTCTGAAAAAATCAAGGTCTTGCGCAAAGCGATGACAAGTGACAAAGTCAAAGAATTTTTAGAAAAAGACCATAGTGATACCTTGGTCCCAGCCTTTTAATCAACATGCATGCAACAATGCCATTCCTCAGGCCGATAATGTAAGGTGGGAATGGTCATTGTTGCGTTTTTTTCTTTTTTCTGATCTATTTCCATGATATACTGATTTGGTCGGAAATCTTGCAGGGGAGACTCTGTACATACGTAAATATAGAAATGGAGTTACATAACCAATGGATAACCCAAAATTAAAACAACAAGTAGATAGTCGCCGAACATTTGCGATCATCTCTCACCCGGATGCCGGGAAAACAACGATCACTGAACAATTGCTCTTATTTGGCGGCGCGATTCGTCAAGCTGGAACCGTTAAAGGGAAAAAGACAGGCAATTTCGCGAAATCTGACTGGATGGATATCGAAAAACAACGGGGGATCTCTGTAACCAGTTCCGTGATGCAATTTGATTACCAAGGAAAACGCGTCAATATCTTGGATACACCTGGACACGAAGATTTTTCGGAAGATACGTATCGAACATTAATGGCTGTCGATAGTGCAGTCATGGTCATCGATAGCGCCAAAGGGATTGAAGCACAAACCAAAAAATTATTTCAAGTAGTCAAAAAACGTGGTATCCCGATCTTTACCTTTATTAATAAATTGGATCGTGATGGCCGTGAGCCTTTGGATCTGTTAGAAGAGTTAGAAGATCTATTGGCAATCGAATCATTTCCGATGAATTGGCCTATCGGTATGGGAAAAGGTCTTGAAGGATTGTATGATATTCATAATCAACGGGTCGAGTTTTATCGTCCAGACAATCATGGCGGCGAACGTTTAGTACCTCTTGATGATGCTGGGCATCTGCCAGCGGATCATCCTTTTAGCCAAGACGGTTTGTTCCAACAAGTGATGGAAGAAGTGGAGTTACTACAAGAAGCAGGTGATTCCTTTGATACTGAGAAAATCGCACGCGGGGAGCAAACGCCGGTATTCTTTGGTTCGGCTTTGACCAACTTTGGGGTGCAAACATTCTTGGAAACATTCTTGCAATTTGCGCCGTCACCTTATGGGCACAAAACATTGGCTGATACAGAAGTGAGTCCTTATGAACCTGAAATGTCAGGATTCGTCTTTAAAATCCAAGCCAACATGAATCCTGCACACCGTGATCGGATCGCTTTCGTACGTATCTGTTCTGGGACCTTTGAACGGGGGATGGACGTTACATTAGAGCGGACGGGCAAGAAAATGAAATTAAGCAATGTGACACAATTTATGGCGGATACCCGCGAAAATATCGAAGAAGCAGTTGCAGGTGATATTATTGGTGTCTACGATACTGGGAATTATCAAATTGGTGATACGATTTACGAAGGTAAGTTAAAAGTAGCTTATGAAGAATTGCCTTCGTTTACACCGGAATTGTTTATGAAAGTCACAGCCAAGAATGTGATGAAACAAAAATCTTTCCATAAAGGTATCTATCAATTGGTCCAAGAAGGGGCCATTCAGTTGTACAAAACTTACTTAAGCGATGAATATATTATTGGTGCCGTTGGACAATTGCAGTTTGAAGTCTTCCAATACCGCATGCTGAATGAATATAATGCAGAAGTCATTATGACACCGATGGGCAATAAGATTGCGCGTTGGATCGACCCGAAAGACCTTGATGAACGGATGAGTTCAAGTCGAAACATTTTGGCCAAAGACCGTTTTGACCAACCCTTGTTCTTGTTCGAAAATCAATTTGCGATGCGTTGGTTTGCGGATAAATATCCGGATGTTGAATTGAAGAGTTTGATGTAGGAAACGACGTGTTTAGCATGAGTTGCAAAAAAATATATCTATAAAAGAGGGCTGCGACAGTCACCTTTTATAGATATTTTTTTCTTTATCAACTGGATGGGGAAAGGTTTTTTTGAATCGAGATCTCTACCACTTCTGGCATTTGAATAACAGATATACTGTTAGGGTCATACGAGCCGTTAGGTAGTTTCTTCAAAAAGTATTCTTGGATCTCTTCTACTTCTGTCGGTCGGATGTTGCGTTTTTTGTTGATCAGTAAGATTTCGTTATGATAGGGGGCAGAGGTAAAGATCACTGTTGTATCACCAGCGGTGTAAACCTTTACAAGTTCCGCATCCGTATTTTCTAACTGATTCATCACTAGTCGAGAATGGCTGTTGGTCACATTTATTAATTTCACCAGACTCACCTCACATTCTATGTATTTATTAATAACATTATAGAGCGTTTTTTTTCAAAATAAAAGCCAGACAACTCAGAAAATCCAATTTTTTGGGGTAACATGGTTGTCTGGCATGGTGATCACTACACGCAGTAATGTCTCACCTCACTCTTTTTATTCGTGTTCTTCAGAATCGCTGACTTGTTGTATGTCTGCTTCGGGTGTTTTTGCGGTCACGATAATTTTGTCTGAATCATCGATTTCAGCTTGTAATGCACGGACTTCTGGATGTTCCAGATAGTATTCCGCGATGCCGTCTTCGATCTGATCTTGAATGGTTCGACGCAATGGTCGTGCACCCATGGTGGCACTATAGCCCAAATCGACTAATTTTTCTTGTACATTTTGCGGCACTTCGATCGATAATTTTTGTTGACGCAGTGTTTGATTGACTTCATCCAGCATCAATGAAACGATCGATAACAAGTTTTCTTTGCTTAGAGATTGGAATTCAACGATGCCGTCAAAACGGTTCAAGAATTCAGGTGTAAAATAATTGTTCAATTGATTGAGTACAGAGCGTGTAATGCCTTCTCTGGCTGCGCCAAAGCCAACATTTGCTTCGACTTTACCTGTTCCAGCATTACTTGTCATGATGATCAAGGTATCTTTAAAGCTGACAGTTCTGCCTTGTGCATCTGTCAAACGTCCGTCATCTAAAATTTGCAAGAACATGTGTAGAACATCTGGGTGAGCTTTTTCGACTTCATCCAACAAAATCAAACTATAAGGATTCCGACGCACTTTTTCAGTTAATTGGCCGGCTTCTTCATAACCAACATAGCCTGGAGGAGAACCAATCAATTTTGCTACACTGTGTTTTTCCATGTATTCTGACATATCAAAGCGAATCATGGCGTCTGCTGAACCAAATAGTTCAAAGGCCAATTGTTTTGCCAATTCAGTCTTCCCAACACCTGTTGGTCCAACAAAAAGGAAAGAACCGATTGGGCGATTTTGTTTGCCTAAACCAACGCGGTTGCGGCGGATCGCTTTGGCTACTTTGTCGATGGCTTCTTGTTGACCAATCACTTTGGCTTTCAAATCATCAGCAAGGTTTTTTAATTGAGTTTGTTCTTTTTCCTTTAAATCACCGACAGGAATGTTGGTCCGTTCTTCAACGATTTGTTCCATATCTTTTTCGGTGATGACTGGCGTTTCTTCATCGCTGATTTGTCGTTCTTTCATTTTTTGCAGTTTATTGATCTGATCACGGTAGTAAGCGGCTTTCTCAAAGTCTTCTTCTTGGGAAGCGGCTTGTTTTTGTGCTTCAGCTTCTTGCAATTTTTTATCGATCATTTTTGGATCAACGATTTGGATCGTTAAGTTTTTCTTTGAGCCAGTTTCATCCAATAAATCGATGGCTTTATCTGGCAAGAAACGATCCTGAATATAACGGTTTGATAAAGTAGCAGCTGCTTGAATCGCTTCGTCAGTATACCGAACATGATGGTAGTCTTCGTAGCGTGGTTGCAGACCTTGTAAAATACGAATCGTTTCTTCGACAGTTGGTTCATCGACACGGACTGGTTGCAAGCGACGTTCTAAGGCCGCATCCTTTTCAATGATGCGGTATTCATTCAATGTCGTCGCTCCGACCATTTGCAATTCACCACGAGCAAGTGCGGGTTTCAAGATATTTCCCGCATCCATATTGCCATCGCCAGCAGCACCGGCCCCGACAATTTCGTGGACTTCATCGATAAATAAAATCACGTTCTCAGCTTGCTTGATTTCTTCGATCAGTTTTTGGATTCGTTCTTCAAATTGACCACGAATGCCTGTGCCTTGAACAAGGGAGGCAACGTCTAAGCGAATGACTTCTTTGTCCATCAGCTTTTGCGGTACATCGCCATCCACGATTTTTTGGGCTAATCCTTCGACAACTGCCGTTTTACCGACACCGGGCTCACCAATCAAAACAGGATTATTTTTGGTACGGCGATTCAAGATTTCAATGACGCGTTTGATTTCACTATCACGTCCAACAACAGGATCGACTTCGCCATCCCGTGCCATTTGAGTAATATTGATCCCGTATTCTCCTAAAAGACCATTGGTCGCTTGGTTGTTCCGCGGTGGTTGACCACCGATGAATCCATTGCCGCCAGTTTGGGTAGGTGGCGTTTGATCAGCAGGATTTCCTTGCTGCATTTGACGGGACATTTGACGGAATAGATCATCCAAATTTCCAAAACCAAATGGGTCTTGCGCCATAGCGGCGGCAGCGTTTCCTGATTGTGTTTTTAATTTTTGATAACAACTTTGACAATAATCCAATTGTTTTCGTTGACCATTGACATTGGCATATAAATGAATCGATGCTTCATTTTTGCCACAATTTTGACAAAGCATAGATACACGACCTTTCTGATAGTTATCCTTTTTTATCCTATTATTTAATCAAAAGGATGATTAAAAAAGGGCAGTCATTTATCAAGGTTCTATTGACCTTTACTGACCATAATTCTATTATACTGACTTTTGATCAGACTGCAACCATTTTAACTTGATCATTTTAGAAATTTGACTGGCTTTTTGAATGCTTTTCAAGTCTAGAAATTTCCCTTATAATAGGAACAAAGAGGTGAACAGCAGAAAATGGATAACATTGATTTCAATACCAGTATCAACCAGCTGAGAAGCGGAGAAATCAAAGAGTTGTTGGTCACTCAAACGCAATTTTTAGTTTTTCGCGATGTATGGCTGCAACTTGATGATCGTGTCAATTTCGTCGGAGAAGCCGGTTTGAATGGTACTATTATTTATCGATATCAGTCAGAAAATAAATAGCTGATCTATTTCGATCGGATATTTGAGAGAAAACGGTTGTCTAACTAAGAAAAAAATGGTAATCTTAACAGTTGAAAGGGTAATTTTTTTATGGTGCTTTGTGCGCCTTTAAAATGATGCCTTCACACAAAAAAATGGTTCATAAGGGAGATTGATCAATATGGAAAAGAAAGATTTTCACGTAGTTGCTGAGACAGGTATCCACGCACGTCCAGCTACATTATTAGTACAAACAGCAAGCAAATTCAATTCTGATATCAACTTAGAATACAAAGGCAAATCAGTAAACCTTAAATCAATCATGGGCGTTATGTCATTAGGCGTTGGCCAAGGTTCTGACGTTACAATCACAGCTGAAGGCGCTGACGAAGCAGATGCAATTGCTGCAATCGTTGAAACAATGAAAAAAGAAGGTTTGTCTGAATAATGGTTGAGATGCTAAAAGGAATTGCTGCTAGTGATGGCGTTGCCGTTGCGAAAGCCTACCTGTTAGTACAACCTGATTTATCTTTTTCAAAAGTAACAGTTGAAGATACGGCAGCAGAGGAAGCACGTTTAGATGAAGCGTTGGCGAAGTCAACTGCGGAATTACAACAAATCCGCGACAAAGCTGCGCAAACACTAGGCGAAGCAGAAGCACAAGTATTTGACGCGCATCTAATGGTTCTTTCAGATCCAGAAATGATCGGTCAAATCAAACAAAACGTGACAGACAACAAAGTCAATGCTGAAGCAGCATTGAAAGAAGTGACTGACATGTATATTGGTATGTTTGAAGCAATGGATGACAATGCTTACATGCAAGAACGGGCAGCGGATATCAAAGATGTCGCAAAACGTATCTTGGCGCATTTGTTGAATGTAACCTTGCCAAATCCTTCAATGATCAACGAAGAAGTCGTTGTTGTTGCTCATGACTTGACACCAAGTGATACAGCACAATTAGACCGCAACTTCGTAAAAGCTTTTGTTACAGATATCGGTGGACGTACATCTCACTCTGCAATCATGGCACGGTCATTAGAAATTCCTGCAATCGTAGGAACGATGGAAATTACCGCAAAAGTGAATGCAGGCGATATTTTAGCTGTAAATGGAATCATCGGCGATGTGATCGTGAATCCAACTGATGATCAAGCAGCTGAATTTATCAAAGCAGGAGAAGCTTACGCTGACCAAAAAGCAGAATGGGAAAAATTGAAAGATGCTGAAACAGTGACCGCTGATGGCAAGCACTTTGAATTGGCTGCGAATATCGGAACACCTAAAGATTTAGATGGTGTTCACAACAATGGTGCAGAAGCAGTTGGTTTATACCGTACTGAATTCTTGTACATGGATTCTCCTGATTTCCCAACAGAAGAAGACCAATATAAAGCATACAAAGCAGTTTTAGAAGGAATGGCTGGCAAACCAGTTGTTGTCCGTACGATGGACATCGGTGGGGACAAAGAGCTTCCTTATCTAAAATTACCTCATGAAATGAATCCATTCTTAGGCTATCGTGCATTGCGCATCAGCTTGTCTGAATTAGGGGACGATATGTTCCGTACGCAATTACGTGCCTTGCTTCGTGCATCAGCTCATGGAAATCTTCGTATTATGTTCCCAATGGTGGCAACATTGAAAGAATTCCGGACAGCGAAAAAAATGTACGATGAAGAACGTCAAAAATTGATTGATGAAGGTGTTGAAATTTCAAATGATATCCAAGTAGGTATCATGATCGAAATTCCAGCTGCAGCTGTTTTGGCAGATAAATTTGCCAAAGAAGTTGACTTCTTCAGTATTGGTACCAATGATTTGATCCAATACACAATGGCTGCCGATCGGATGAATGAACGCGTATCTTACTTATACCAACCATATAACCCATCCATCTTACGTTTGATCAAAAACGTCATCGATGCAGCGCACGCTGAAGGTAAATGGGCTGGTATGTGCGGCGAAATGGCTGGGGATCAAACAGCTGTACCGTTGTTAGTAGGTATGGGCTTAGACGAGTTTTCAATGAGTGCAACTTCTGTTCTAAAAACACGCAGCCTAATGAAACGCTTATCAACTACTGATATGCAAGAATTGGCGAAACGTGCTTTAGAAGATTGTGATACAATGGAAGATGTTGTAGCATTGATCGACGAGTATGTGAAGTAAGCAAACAGTTAAGGCAGTAAGCATCCGCTTACTGCCTTTTTTGCGTATACACATATAATTGACGTAACGAACAGTTTTGTCATATTCTACGTTAAATCATTGCTATTTCTAGTGATTCCAGTATCATGGAGACTAAGGATAAGCCATTACTAGGACCATGGTAGGAGTGTGTCTACAACTGACTATGCTATACTATAGGTAGACATATTCAGTACCAAGGAGGAATTGTTTTTGAAAGTACTGCTTTACTTTGAAGGAGAAAAGTTATTGGCCAAATCAGGGATTGGCAGAGCGTTGGCCCATCAACAAAGAGCGTTGACTGATGTGGGTATTCCTTTTACATTAGACCGACATGCTGAAGATTATGATATATTGCATATCAATACCTATGGCATAAATAGTCTGCATATGGTTAACAAAGCCAAGCGACAAGGGAAAAAAGTCATTTATCATGCCCATTCTACAGAAGAGGATTTTCGGAATTCATTTATCGGTTCGAACCAGCTATCGCCATTATATAAAAAATATCTGATCAATCTATATGAAAGAGCCGATCAATTGATCACGCCGACACCTTATTCGAAAGAATTGTTAGAAAGTTATGGGCTGAACCTGCCGATCAAGGCAATTTCCAATGGGATCGATTTAGCAAAATATCAACCAAAGGCGGAAAAAGAACAAGCCTTTCGCGATTATTTTCAATTAGATCCGAATCAAAAAGTCATTATCTCAGTTGGGTTGTTTTTTGAACGCAAAGGTATTCTTGATTTTGTCGAGATTGCTAAACAATTACCTGAATACACATTTATCTGGTTTGGCCATACACCGATGATGACCATTCCCAAAAAGATCCGTGATTTGGTCAATGAAAATCATCCCGCCAATGTCTTATTCCCAGGCTATATTAAAGGAGATATTATTGAAGGTGCCTATTCGGCCGCTGATTTGTTCTTTTTCCCATCTTATGAAGAAACGGAAGGTATCGTGGTATTAGAAGCCTTGGCCAGCAGACAACACATTTTGGTGCGAGACATCCCAGTTTATAAAGGCTGGCTCAAAGAGAACGAAAATGCCTATATGGCCAAAGACAATAACCACTTTGCTGCAAAAATCAAAGCAATCGTGGAAGGTGAAATGCCAGACTTAACCGAGGCTGGCTATCGTACGGCGCAGTCAAAAAGTATTGATGCAATTGGAAAAGAGTTACAAACTGTCTATCAGCAAGTGTTGACAAAGAAGTAGCAATTATGCGAAGTTTGGAGGTACCGTTTTGAAAATCGGATTTTTCACAGACACTTACTTTCCACAGGTCAGTGGTGTAGCAACATCAATCAAAACGTTAAAAGAAGAATTAGAGAAAAAAGGGCATAAAGTCTATATTTTTACGACAACAGACCCAAATGCAGCGTTAGATGAAGAAGATATCATTCGCATGCCGAGTGTTCCCTTCGTGTCATTCAAAGACCGAAGAATCGTCGTTCGAGGAATGGTGTATGCGTATTTGATCGCCAAAGAGTTGGAGTTGGAGCTGATTCATACCCATACGGAGTTCGGTGCAGGTATGTTAGGGAAAATGGTCGGTAAAAAAATGCAGATTCCGGTGATCCACACGTATCATACGATGTACGAAGACTATCTTCATTATATCGCCAATGGCAAAGTGTTGCGGCCGGCACATGTGAAATATTTGTCTCGTATTTTTGCCAATCACAGTACCGGCGTGGTCTGTCCAAGTGAACGGGTCATCGACACTTTGAGAGGCTATGGTGTGGTTTCGCCAATGCGTATCATCCCGACCGGAATAGAAGTGGATAAATTCAGGCGTCCGGATATTACGGCAGAAATGAAAAAAACACTGCGCCAACAATTAGCGATCGCAGACGATCAACCGATGCTCTTATCTTTAAGCCGTATTTCATATGAAAAAAATATTCAAGCAATTATAGATGGCATGCCGGAAATCCTCGCTTCGATCCCAGAGGCGAAACTAGTGATCGTTGGTAAAGGTCCCCATAAAGAAAAACTCGAAGAAAAAGTAGCCGATATGCAATTATCTGATCATATTTATTTTGTCGGTGAAGTACCCAATGATGAAGTGGCCATTTATTATCATGCTGCGGATTATTTCGTCAGTGCATCCACCTCGGAAACCCAAGGGTTGACTTATACGGAGGCCATGGCTGCTGGCACACCTTTAGTGGTGGAAGGCAATGATTACTTGAATACATTGATTGATGATCCTTCCCTAGGAGTGACCTATCAAACAGACCAAGACTTTGCCCGTACGTTTATTGATTATGTCCAAAAGCAAATTCCAGCAGACCCTGAAGTCTTGAGACGCAAGATGTATGAAATCTCTGCGCTGCGGTTTGGCGAAACAATGCTTTCTTTTTATCATGATATGGTCGCTTATTACGAAACGACTGAATTGGAAAAAGAAACGGAGCAAACGTTGGAAAAATTCAAAGTGAAATTGAAAGCTTTCCGTCGTACAAGTGAGTAAGGAAAACTTTTCTCGCCTACAATTAAACAAGACAAAAAGTATTATCAGAAATGATGCTATTTTTTGTCTTGTTTTATTTTGCATAAAGCAATGGTATATTGAAAATAAGATATATTGTCCACTATGGATATACGGTGTAAACTTGCTGTAGAAGATGATTTTTGTGAATATAAAAAAAGAAAAACTAGAGAAGTAGAAAATTCAATAGTAGTTACTTTATCAAAAGAGAGTTTATTGAAAAAAGGATTGAAACCAGGCGACACTATTTTTATTGATGAAGACAAAATGATGGATGCAATTGTGAAAGAAGAAAGCAATGTAGATCTTGAAATTGATATGTACATAAATCAAGCGTTATCTGAATATGATACAGCATTGAAGGAATTAGTTGATAGATGATCTATTTAAGTGAAAAAAGATATAATGAAATTAAATGTGATTCAAATAAAAAATTATTCACCAAAGGAAACAATTGGTATTATTGATAAAAACGTTTTGAGCATGGCTGTAAATCAACCTAAAAAGCATATTTTTGGAAAAGATCTTTATCCTGATCATTTCAGTAAAGCAGCTGTTCTATTGATCAATTTGATTAAAAAGCATCCATTTCATAATGCGAATAAACGTACAGCATTTCTAGCTGTATATGTTTTTCTTAAGCTAAACGGCTACTTTCTAAGAATGGAAAATCAGGAAGTTGTAGAATTTGTGGTTAACATTGCTACATATCTGGGTGATTTTAATGATTTAAAAGAGATAACAGCTGATAGATTAAAAAATCATTCAACGAAAATCGATGCTAAAAATATGAAGTAATGGATTGGTATGGATAGATCAGGAGCGTTAGAATACCTTCAATAGAAGTAAAATACAGCTGGATGTTCTCACGCGTATTCCAACACGCTGTAACCGTTGATGTAAGTGGACTTTTTGGCAATGTTCATGTTTTTAGCGTATACTAATGACATGAACTTTTTTGATTTGGAGGAATGAACATGGAATTAGGATTTATCGGAACAGGCGTGATGGGCCAATCAATGGTCGGTCATTTATTAGCAGCTGGTCATCAGGTTGCAGTCTACAACCGCACAAAAAGCAAAACAGACGGGTTGGTTGAAAAAGGTGCTCAGTGGTTTGACACGCCTACAGAAGTCGCAGCCAATAGCGAGATCATTTTTACAATGGTTGGCTATCCAAGGGATGTAGAAGAAGTCTACTATGGAGACAAGGGGATTTTTCAAACAGATATCGCTGGTAAAGTGCTTGTAGATTTCACGACAAGTACACCTGATTTAGCAGAAAGAATATATCAAACAGCTGTAGAAAAAGGGGCTGCAAGTATCGATGCACCGGTTTCCGGCGGCGATTTAGGTGCTCAAAATGCCACATTGACCATTATGGCAGGTGGGGATCAGTCAACATATGATCGGGTGTTGCCATTATTTAAAATCATGGGTAAAAGTTATCAACTGCAAGGCGGTCCAGGGAAAGGCCAACACACCAAAATGGCCAATCAAATCATGATTGCAGGGACGATGACTGGTTTGACTGAAATGCTGGTTTATGCACAAGCAGCTAATCTTGATTTGCCTCAAGTCATTCAAACGTTATCTGGCGGCGGCGCAAATAACTGGTCAATGACCAATTATAGTCCGAGAATTTTGAAAGAAGACTATTCCCCAGGCTTTTTTGTCAAACATTTTATCAAAGACTTAGGCATCGCATTAGACGAAGCAGCAAAAATGAATCTAGATTTACCAAGCACCAAACTAGCCAAATCCCTATACGATCAATTGGCAGACAAGGGCTTTGAAAATGACGGAACCCAAGCACTGATTAAACTTTGGTGGCAAGATGGAAAAAAATCATAAAATCGCAAAAAAATTTGTAAAAATCAATGCATGTTAGAGGATGTTTTGATACAATAAAACGGACAGAAAAAGGAGGCTTACGAATGAAAAGTTCGCAATTAGTCGCTATCATCAAACGTTTAGAAGCGATGGTCGAAGCGCAAGACAGTGAAGTTCAAGTACGTCGTTTTGAAAAAGAAGGCGTCGAAAAATGTACCGTTACTTATGATCATTCTACTGAAACGTTTGAATTAACGGAGGCAGAAACAAATCAACCTTATCAATTTGATAATGTCGATATTGTAGCCATGGAAATTTATGATTTGATCCAATAAGAAAGATGTTTTCTTTCTATCCAATCATACAAAAAGGAACCAAAAGTTGATCAGCGATCGCTTTTGGTTCCTTTTTTATGTCTCTATCAATCCATTCGGATGCCTAAACGATGATGATAATTGATCAAGATACAGACTGGGTCTAGATCACTTTTCGTTAAAGGGCGCCGTGAGGAATGGTCTGTTGAGATTCGGGGATTAAATGTCTCTGTCGGACTGCATATTTTAGTCTCTTGTACTTGCCCAAATTGAATGTGATAATATTTGATTGCATACAAGTCTTTTGCATTGTCCACACACATCGGGACTTGAATAATCACGTCAGGTGCCTGCCAAAATTGATTGATACGTTTGATTTCTTGATAAAAATGGTTTGCAATCGTAAGCTGCTGATTAAGTATCTGGGCTTGTTCAAAGAGCAATTCCTCCGTGAGATAGGTCAATCGCTGTTGGCACAATCGAAAAAAATCCGTATCCTCTCCTGTGAAAAAGCAACGAATATTTTGCCATTTCTCTGAATCAGTTCGCAACCTGGCAGCGGGTAGTTGTTTTTCTAATCGGGCTTTAGCAATCGGATTGATCGTATCTAGCTGATAGGTCTCACTGAGTAACTGAAATAGCAATGGCAACTGTTTCGGTCTTCTAAATGGTCCGACAGAGGTCTCTGTTCTCGTTTCTTGGCATTGAAACTGATGACCACTTAAATCAAGATAACAATAGTTGGCAAAATGGTTCATTTGTCGATTGTACATAGGGTGGAGTTGTTGGATCATTTGACATTCCAACAACAAAGCGTCTAATTCCGTATCGACTGCCACTGTGTCGAAGTCAGTAATATTGTGGACCATTCTCAACGTTTTATTGGCATGCTGTTGGTTCTTTCGAAAATAGGAAGTCACCCTGTTCTTAAGTGAATTGGCTTTGCCGACATACACCACAGTACCGTGTTGATCTTTCATCAAATAAATGCCAGGTGTTGTTGGCAAGGCATTGGCTTTTCTTTTTAATTTTTCTATATCTTTGTTCATTCTTTCTCCTCATTTCACTTCAAAGGGTAGCAAAATAACCGCTTGATAGCAAGCGATTCAGGTGCTGCTATACAATGTTTGCTGTACCTTCACGACTTAGTTTGACCATCAAGGTAAATTTGGAAGCGTATAAAATAAAATTTGTCAACTCATAGGAAATCAATTCTAAGAAAAAGCCGTTGAAAATAAAAATGTCCTTAAAAATCACAAAAGTTTAAAAATGTTCTTGCAATTCTTTATAACTTTCGATATAGTTTGACTATCAAATGATTTGATTATCAAAGTATTCGGATGGTGAACACTATGGAACCCAATTTAGAAACAGTCAATGACTACTTAGTCAGTGTCTTTAACGACATCTTAGTGATCGAAGAATCTGAATTGAAAAAATCACAATTTAAAGATCTTTCAATTACTGAAATGCATACCATCGAAGCAATCGGGATGTACAAAAAGAAGACGACGACTGAAGTTGCTAAAGAACTATCAATCACAGTTGGGACATTGACCATCGCGATCAATCGTTTGGTAAAGAAAGACTATGTAGAACGGATTCGGAGTGAAGATGATCGCCGGGTCGTAAAATTAGCGTTAACCAAGAAAGGCAAATTGCTTTTTCGGGTCCATCAGCATTTCCATCGCGAAATGGTCAAAGGTGTATTAAGCCAGATGAATCCAGAAGAAGAAAAAGCTTTACTGAAAGCACTAAAAAATCTGCATAATTTTTTACAAGAGTATAAGTGAGAATAATCGATGAATATGTTTGGGAGAATTACCGCAACAGCAAGTTATGTTCCAGAAAAAATCGTCACCAATGATGACTTATCTCTTGTAATGGATACGTCGGATGAATGGATCTATTCAAGAACAGGCATCAAAGAAAGAAGAATTTCGGCGGGTGAGAATACATCGGATCTTTGTTTCAAAGTAGCTGAGAAGCTATTGGCAGACGCAAAGATCGCGCCAGAAGAACTTGATTTTATCCTGGTGGCGACGATCACACCTGATTTCAATACACCGGCAGTTGCCTGTCAGGTGCAAGGAAAGATTGGTGCAGTCAATGCCTTTGCTTTTGATATCAGTGCTGCCTGTGCTGGTTTCGTTTATGCGCTATCGATGGCTGAAAAGCTGATTAGAACTGGTTCGAAAAAAGGATTAGTCATTGGCGGTGAAGTACTATCGAAAGTACTAGATTGGGAAGACCGTTCGTCGGCTGTTTTGTTCGGTGACGGCGCTGCCGGTATCGTTTTAGAAGCGACGGATCAACAGCATATCTTGAAAGAAAGTCTCAAAGCAGATGGCACAAGAGGCATGTCATTGACCTCTGGCTTTCGCAGCAACAACAATCCTTTCTCGACACATGCACCGGCTTATAATGCCTGTATGCAAATGGTGGGAAGAGAAATCTTTGATTTTGCAACAAGGGATGTTGTTCAGTCGATTGCTGAAATCATCGACAATGAGAAAGTAGATTATTATCTGCTGCATCAAGCAAATGCCCGTATATTAGATAAAGTGGCACGGAAGCTGAAACAGCCTCGTGAACATTTTTTACAAAATATGCAAAACTATGGCAATACTTCAGCAGCTTCGATTCCTTTGTTATTGGATGAAGAAGTCAAAAAAGGCACACTGTCACTTGGCAGTGGACAACGAGTGGTGTTCTCAGGTTTTGGCGGCGGATTGACATGGGGTACCATGCTCGCTACCTTATAACCTGTTCACAATAATAAATCATAAAATAAGATAATTACACACATTGGAGGAAACAACACATGGTATTCGAAAAAATTCAAGCAATCGTAGCAGAAGAATTAGGAAAAGAAACAGAAGAAATCAAATTGAACACAAACATTCAAGAAGATCTAGAAGCGGACAGCTTAGATTTATTCCAAATCATCAATGAGATCGAAGATGAATTTGATGTGAAAATCGAAACCGAAGATGGCATCACAACAGTTGAAGATCTAGTTAAATATGTAGAAAAACAACAAGCATAATACAAAGGCTAGGCAAGCAGCCTAGCCTTTCCTTTTATTGTTTCATGAACACGTTGATCGTTGATTTCGATCAAACCATGTTCTCCAATCAATTTGATGTGAATATAAAGGAGTAAAAGATGAAAACAGCTTTTCTATTTAGCGGACAAGGCGCCCAATACCAAGGGATGGGAAAAGAGTTATATCAACAAGAAGCAATTGTTCGCCAAACGTTTGATGAAGCCAGCGACATACTTGGTTATGATATGGCAGCCCTATGCTTTGAAGAAAATGACCGTTTAAATCAAACTGAATATACGCAACCAGCTATTTTAACAGTCAGTACAGCTTTTTGGCGAGTCTTAGAAGCTAAAGGAATCCAGGCAGATGCGATGGCTGGCCTAAGTTTAGGCGAATACAGCGCATTGGTTGCCAGCAAGTCTGTGACATTTGCTGATGCAGTCGCATTGGTTCAAAAACGCGGTACATTTATGACAGAAGCGGCCCCGGCTGGTACTGGCAAAATGGTGGCGGTGATGAATACACCAGCCGAGACTATCGAAGCAATCTGCAAAGAAGCCTCAACGGTTGGCATCGTCTCGCCGGCAAACTATAATACACCGCAACAAATCGTTATCGGTGGTGAAGCACCAGCGGTGGACCATGCAATCGCATTGCTTCAAGCAGCTGGCAGCAAACGGATGATTCCTTTAAATGTCAGCGGACCTTTCCATACGGCATTGCTGGCCCCGGCTGCTGAGAAATTGGCGCAGGAGTTGATCACTGTCGGTTTTGATCAACCACAAGTCCCGGTCATCAGCAATACAACAGCAGAACCGATGGCTTATACAGAAATCAAAGATTTATTGACTCGGCAAGTCAAGTCGCCGGTCCGTTTTTATGAAAGTATTGCAACACTGAAAGCACTAGGTATCGGGCGTGTCATTGAAATCGGTCCTGGGAAAGTGTTGAGCGGCTTTATGAAAAAAATCGACAAAGATATCCAAACATTGCGTGTAGAAGACAGTCAAACGCTTGCAGATACCCTCGCAACGTTCAAATAGGAGGATTATATGGATCTACATAACAAAAATGTATTTGTAACAGGCAGTTCTCGCGGGATTGGCTACACGATTGCGGAAACATTTGCCAAAGAAGGCGCCAATATCATTTTAAATGGGCGTAAAGAGATCGACCAATCCTTGATTGACGGCATCACCCAATATGGTGTGACCTGTGCTGCGGTCAATGGCGATATCGCAGACTTTGAGCAAGCGGGACAGATGCTTGCTGAGGCAGAAGCGGCAATTGGTCCAATCCACATTCTGGTCAACAATGCAGGAATCACCAATGACAAATTGTTGCTGCGAATGAAACCAGAAGATTTCGAATCAGTGATCAAAATCAATTTAACAGGTACTTTCAACATGACACAACATGCAATCAAGAAGATGATGAAGCTGCGAGAAGGCCGCATTATCAATCTGACCAGTGTTGTGGGGTTGACTGGTAATATTGGTCAAGCAAATTATGCAGCCAGTAAAGCCGGTGTGATCGGTTTTACCAAGTCTGCAGCTCGAGAGGGTGCAGCACGGGGAATCACTGTCAATGCGATCGCACCAGGTTTTATTGAAACAGAGATGACCGCAGTGTTGTCCGATAAAGTCAAAGAACAATCGATTGCAGTAATTCCGCTGCAGCGGTTTGGCTCTACAGAAGATGTTGCACATGCAGCAGTATTTTTAGCCAAAAGCCCCTATATCACAGGTCAAGTGCTGAGCGTGGATGGCGGCATGGCAATGCAAGGCTAGGAGGAGAAGAATATGAATCGAGTAGTCATTACAGGTTATGGGGTCACTTCACCAATTGGGAACGATCCAGAAACCTTTTTAGCAAGTTTACAAAACGGTACGAATGGAATCGCACCAATCACCAAATTTGATGCGGAAGCAACAGGAATCACATTGGCTGGAGAAGTCAAAGATTTTCCATTAGAAAAATACTTCGTCAAAAAAGATACCAAACGGATGGATCTTTTCTCGATCTATGGTATTTACGCTGCCTTGGAAGCGATGAATATGGCACAGTTAGATGCTGAATCGATCGATGCAGATCGTTTTGGTGTCATGGTTGGTTCTGGAATCGGCGGTTTGCCAACGATTCAAGACCAAGTGATTCGTATGCATGATAAAGGGGCGAATCGCGTATCCCCAATGTTCGTGCCAATGTCGATCGTTAATATGGTTGCTGGAAATATTGCTTTACGGGTTGGCGCCAAAGGAATCTGTACGACCACTGTTTCAGCCTGCGCCTCTGGTACGCATTCAATTGGCGAAGCGTTCCGTAACATCAAACATGGCTATGCGGATGTGATGATCGCTGGTGGGTCAGAAGCGACGATTTGTGAGATCGGCATCGCTGGATTTGCTTCATTAACAGCATTGACAACGGAAACCAATCCAAATAAGGCCTCTGTCCCATTTGATAAAGATCGCAGTGGATTCGTGATGGGTGAAGGTGCGGGTGTCTTCATTCTTGAATCACTGGAACATGCCCAACAACGAGGCGCAACGATCCTCGGTGAGGTTGTAGGCTACGGTGCCAACTGTGATGCATACCATATGACAGCACCTAACCCAGATGGATCTGGTGCAGGCAAAGCAATGAAATTGGCGATGAATGAAGCTGGGATCACCCCTGCTGAAGTTGATTACATCAATGCCCATGGGACAAGTACACCAGCCAACGACAGTGCCGAAGCGACATCGATCCAATATGGATTGGGTGATGATTATCGCAAACCATTTGTCAGCAGTACAAAGTCAATGACTGGACATTTGCTAGGGGCGGCTGGAGGAATCGAAGCCATTGCTTCTTTATTGGCTTTGCAACATCAATTTGTTCCGCCAACCATCAATGTCACTGAACAAGACCCAGCCATTGATCTAAATGTGGTCAAAAATGAAAGTCAACCAGCAGAGCTGACATATGCTTTAAGCAACTCACTAGGTTTTGGTGGACACAATGCGGTGATTGCATTGAAACGTTGGGAGGAAGCATAATTGGAAACAAATGAGATAAAAGACTTATTATCGCAATTCGATCAATCCACACTTACTGAATTGCATTTGAAAAAAGATACCTTTGATTTATATTTCAACAAAAATACAACCAGCGGCTTTCAGCCGACAGCAATTGAACCAGTAGCTACAGCAGCAGCGCCGGCAGCACCTGTTCAGGCAGCAGCGGCTGCGACAACAGCTGCACCAGCAGTGGCGACTGAAACCCCGATTGCGGAAGGAAAAGAAGTCATCTCTCCACTTGTTGGTGTCGTTTATTTGAAACCAAGTCCTGACAAAGAGAATTTCAAACAAGTTGGCGACCAAGTGAAAAAAGGCGACATCTTGTGCATCGTTGAAGCGATGAAAGTGATGAACGAGATCGTCAGCGATGTTGATGGCGAATTGGTTTCAGTTTTAGTAGAAAGTGAACAGATCGTTGAATACAATCAACCGTTGTTCCGGATAAAGGAAGGGTAAGCCATGACTGCATTAACAATCCAAGAAATCAAAGAAATCATTCCGCACCGCTACCCGATGCTCTTAGTAGATCGCGTGGAGGAATTAGAAGAAGGCAAACGAGTCGTTGCCAAAAAAAATGTCACGATCAATGAGCCGTTTTTCCAAGGCCATTTTCCTCATGAACCCGTAATGCCGGGTGTGCTGATCGTTGAAGCGATGGCACAAGCCGGGGCAGTTGCTTTATTGTCATTGCCTGATTTCAAAGGGAAAACAGCTTACTTCGGTGGGCTGGATAAAGCAAAGTTCCGTAAAAAAGTCACCCCAGGAGATACATTGATCTTAGAAGTAGAAATAATCAAAGTGAAGTCTGCAGCTGGCATTGGCAAAGGGATTGCTTATGTTGACGGCAAAAAAGTCGCAGAGGCAGAACTGACTTTCATGATTGGATAGGTGAAAGATGTTTTCAAAAGTATTGATCGCAAACCGCGGTGAAATAGCCGTACGTATTATTCGTGCATGTCGCGAACTAGGTATTCAAACGGTAGCTGTCTATTCAGAAGCAGATCGAGAAGCACTGCATACTGAGCTTGCTGATGAAGCTATCTGTATCGGACCAGCCAAGGCCGCTGACTCTTATTTAGATGTCCAGCAGATTTTAAGTGCCGCTATCGTCACGAAGGCTGAAGCGATTCACCCTGGATTTGGTTTTTTGTCAGAAAATAGCCGTTTTGCAGCGATGTGTGAAGAATGCAACATCGTCTTTATCGGTCCAAAAAGCGAAACGATCGATGCCATGGGGAATAAAATCAATGCCCGTCGCTTAATGATTGACGCCAATGTACCGGTGATACCAGGAAGTGAAGGGGCAGTTTCTAATGTCGATGAAGCGCTGGAAATTGCTGAAGAAATTGGCTATCCAGTGATGCTGAAAGCAGCTGCCGGCGGTGGAGGAAAAGGAATCCGTAAAGTTTTGGACAAAGAAACCTTGCCGCAACACTTTGCTTCCGCACAGCAAGAAGCCAAAGCTGCTTTTGGCAATGATGAAATGTATATCGAAAAGATCGTCTACCCAGCACGACATATTGAAGTGCAAATCTTAGGTGATTCCTTTGGATCAATCATTCATTTAGGTGAACGGGATTGCTCCTTGCAACGGAACAACCAAAAAGTGTTGGAAGAGTCGCCTTCAGTGGTGATCTCAGAAAGCAAACGTGCTGAAATTGGTTCAGCTGCGGTACGAGCAGCGGAAGCCGTCGCTTATCGCAATGCGGGTACCATTGAATTCTTGATGTCAGAAACAGGTGACTTCTACTTTATGGAAATGAATACCCGTATTCAAGTGGAACATCCAATCACTGAAATGGTGACCAATGTTGATTTGGTCAAGAAACAATTGGAGATTGCCAGCGGTGAACCGTTAGGCATCAAGCAAGAAGATATCAAAATGACGGGGGCTGCTATCGAGTGCCGTATCAATGCGGAAAACCCAGCCTTCAATTTTGCACCTTCTCCAGGTAAAATCAACAATTTGTTTTTGCCGGCGGGTGGCTTAGGCGTTCGGGTCGACAGTGCCATGTATTCTGGCTACACGATTCCACCTTATTACGACTCCATGATCGCGAAAGTGATCGTTCATGGTGAAAATCGTTTTGAAGCCTTGATGAAAATGCAACGGGCGTTGACAGAACTAGTCACTGATGGTGTGATCACCAATGCAGAGTTCCAAATGGATTTGATCAGTCATCCAAAAGTGATTGCAGGAGATTACACTACGGCCTTTTTACAAGAAGAATTTTTGCCGAATTGGTCACCTGAACAGTAGGAGGGGAAATGAATGGCTTTATTCAAAAAGAAAAACTACATTCGTATCAATCCTAATCGTGGTCAATTACCAACGAATGAACCAATCGTTCCTGACAACTTATGGGCAAAATGCCCAAGTTGCAAACGTACTTTATATACGAAAGAGATGGGGGTAGAGAAAGTTTGCCCGCATTGTGGCTATAACTTTCGTATCAGTGCTTGGGAACGGATTGCCATTACCATTGATGAAAAAAGTTTTGATGAGTGGGATACCGATGTAGTCACAGAAGATCCATTGGATTTCCCTGGCTATCAAGATAAAATTGCGGCCATGCAGGAAAAAACTGGCTTACATGAAGCTGTTCTGACAGGCGAAGCGAAAGTAGCTGGCCTACCAGTAGCGATTGGCATCATGGATGCCAATTTTATCATGGGTAGTATGGGCACTGTGGTTGGTGAAAAAATCACCCGTTTGTTTGAACGTGCGCAAGAAAAGCAGTTGCCAGTGGTGATCTTTACCGCCTCTGGCGGTGCGCGGATGCAAGAAGGCATTCTGTCATTGATGCAAATGGCCAAAATTTCAGCAGCAGTCAAACGACACAGCAACGCGGGGTTATTCTATTTGACAGTCTTGACTGATCCAACGACTGGTGGTGTCACTGCCAGTTTTGCCATGGAAGGGGATGTCATATTGGCAGAACCTCAAGCGATGATCGGATTTGCTGGACGGCGCGTGATTGAACAAACGATTCGTCAAGAATTGCCAGTGGATTTTCAAAAAGCTGAATTCCTTTTGGCGCATGGTTTCGTCGATCAAATCGTTCCACGAACAGAATTACGTCAAAAAATCAGTCATTTGATCCAACTACACACAATGAAGGGATGGGGCAGTCATGCATAAAACAGCAGATGAAATCGTCGAACTGGCCCGCCATAAAGATCGCTTGACTGCATTGGACTACTTTGAAACAGTCTTTACCGATTTTGAAGAATTTCATGGCGATCGCCTCTTCGGAGAAGATGAAGCTGTGGTGGGTGGCATCGCTTGTTTGGATGATAAACCGGTGACCGTCATCGGCATTCAAAAAGGGCGCAATCTGCCAGAGAATCTAAAACGCAATTTTGGCTCGCCACATCCTGAAGGCTATCGTAAAGCGTTACGTTTAATGAAACAAGCAGAGAAATTCGGACGACCAATCGTGACCTTGATCAACACTGCTGGTGCCTTTTGTGGAATCGGTGCTGAAGAACGAGGTGAAGGAGAAGCGATTGCCCGCAATTTGTTCGAAATGTCTGATCTGACGGTACCGATTTTAGCTATTATTATTGGCGAAGGCGGCAGCGGCGGTGCGTTAGCGTTGGCTTTGGGTGATGAAGTATGGATGATGGAGTATTCGATCTATGCGATTTTATCTCCTGAAGGCTTTGCTTCTATCTTGTGGAAAGACGGCAGTCGTGCCAAAGAAGCAGCTGGGTTGATGAAAATCACTGCCCGTGAATTAAAAGACTTAGGCGTCATTGAACGTGTGATTGAAGAAACACAGGATGACAACGTATTAAGCAAAGAGCAGTTGGCGGATAATCTTCGTCAGTTGATTACGGCTAAACTGGATCAGTTAGCGGCATTGTCACCAAAAGAGCTGGTGAATGCGCGTTATCAACGCTTTAGAAAATTTTAAGATCTGCCTACCGAGGATCCATTGATATCGGTAGGTATTTTTGTATGCAAAACATGAGTGGCAACGCATAAAGAATCATGGAAAATGAATAGTTATAAAT
>NZ_NGKU01000001.1:1341994-1488899 GCF_002140915.1 Candidatus Enterococcus testudinis
GTCGCCACTTCAGCAGACTTTGCCCCGTTTGAATATGTAAGTTTATAATGCATAAATATTTGTTTTGAAGGAGAATGAAAAATGAAAAAATTATTTGGCTCTTTAATCGTATTGGCAGGCGTTTTAGTATTGGGTGCATGTGGAAATAGCAGTGCCAACAATACAGACAGTTCAAGCAATACAGCTTCAGCGGATAATCAATTGGAAGCAATTAAATCGGCAGGTGTCATCAATGTCGCCACTTCAGCAGACTTTGCCCCGTTTGAATTTCATGCATTGATTGATGGCAAAGACCAAATCGTCGGTGCGGATATTGATTTAGTCAATGAAATCGCCGACCAATTAGGGGTTACAGTCAATATCTTGGATTTAGATTTCAACGCTGTATTGACAGCTCTGCAACAAGGCAAAGCGGATATTGCAGTTTCTGGTATTTCTGCTACGGAAGAGAGAAAACAAACATTTGATTTTACGGACAACTACTTTACACCTGAGCAAAAATTAGTCATCAATAAAGACAATGCGTCAGCCTATACATCGATCGATAGCTTTGCTAGCAAAAAAGTTGGCGCCCAAAAAGGATCGATCCAAGAATCCATCGTTCAAAGTCAATTTGCCGATTCTCAACTTGTCTCTATCGCAAAAGTGCCAAACTTGATAAATGAACTGAAACAAGGCTCAATCGACGGGTTAGTCTTAGAAAGTGCAGTAGCTGATTCTTATGTGGCGCAAAATGATGATTTGATGGTAACGGATATAGCGCTGGAAGTATCTGCAGATGATTCATACGCGATCGCATTGCCTAAAGGCAGCACAGAATTACAAGCTGAGTTGAACAGGATTTTGAAAGAATTGGACGAAAATGGTACAATCAGCGAGTATGTTCAAAAAAATACTGATTTAGCCAATGAAAATGCGGCCCAATAGATAGAACGGAGTAGAACAAATGATGGATTTATCCTTTATGACGACGTATTACCCATATTTTATTTCAGGTGTCTTGATCACGATTGTGATATCGATCATTACAGTGATTTTAGGAACGATTTTAGGTGTGTTATTGGCGTTGATGAAGCTTTCTAAAATTACCGTATTTCGTTGGTTTGCCAATGCCTATATTGAGATTATTCGCGGCACACCGATGCTGGTGCAAATTCTGATTGCTTTTGGTTTGCTACAAGGTATCTTTTCCTTGCCAACGATTTCTTTCGGCGTATTGAGTTTAGACTTTGGCCGACTATTGCCAGGTGTGATCGCCTTATCTTTAAACTCAGGTGCTTACGTGGCTGAAATCGTGCGGGCAGGGATCAATGCTGTTGATTTTGGTCAATCAGAAGCAGCGGGATCATTGGGTCTACGTCCGGCGCAAGCGATGCGGTACGTAATTTTTCCACAAGCATTGCGGAATATTTTGCCGCCTTTGGGTAATGAATTTATCGTCTTGATCAAAGACTCATCCCTTTTGTCGACGATTGGCATCTATGAATTGATGAATAGCGCACAAATCGTGGTTACCAGCTCTTTTCAACCACTGACCCCTTTTTATGTCGCAGCCGTCATCTATTTCATTTTGACATTTTCGACATCGCGCTTATTAAACATGTGGGAAAAGAGATTGGGTAAAGGATACCGTCGCTAAAAGGAGAAAACAATGAAGATGTTAGATATCCAAGATTTACACAAAAGTTTTGGCAGCAATCAAGTGTTAAAAGGCATTTCTACTACGATCAATCAAGGCGAAGTCGTTGTAGTGATTGGGCCTTCTGGTTCAGGAAAGAGTACCTTTTTACGCTGTCTGAATTTGTTGGAAGTACCAACAAAAGGCACGATTTACTTTGAAGGAACTGCGATCACAGATCCAAAGAATGATATTTATAAGATGCGTGAAAAGATGGGAATGGTGTTTCAAAACTTCAATTTATTTCCCAATCTTTCTGTCTTAGACAATATTACGCTGTCACCAATCAAAGTGAAGAAAATGGCAAAGAAACAAGCGGAAACTTTGGCGAACCAATTGCTGCAAGATGTTGGTTTGCCGGACAAAGCAGCTGCCTTTCCACAAAGTTTATCTGGTGGACAAATGCAGCGGATCGCGATTGCGCGTGCCTTAGCGATGGAGCCAGACGTCATGCTGTTTGATGAACCTACATCTGCACTAGATCCTGAGATGGTGGGCGAAGTGTTAGGCGTGATGCAGCGTCTGGCACAGCAAGGTATGACAATGGTCATTGTGACTCATGAAATGGGCTTCGCGAAAGAAGTGGCTGATCGTGTCTTATTTATGGACCAAGGTGTCATTATGGAAGAAGGCACGCCGGCTGAGATTTTTGACCAGCCGCAAAATCCGCGGACAATCGATTTTTTAAGCAAAGTATTATCATAAAAGCAAAAAAACATCCTGCGGGGTGTTTTTTTGTCAATCTCCGATAAGTTGGCTTGCTTGCTAGTATTCATACAAAATCTATTGTATAATTACAGGTTGAAGAGCTACTTTTATCCTAGTAACGATCAGAATAAATAATAGAGGAGTTTCTATGTTTTCAAATTATAAACCGACTTGGATGGTCGATGCGATATATAAAATCACACCCAGCCAATTAAAAAAACAAGGAATCAAAGGGATCTTGACTGACCTCGACAATACGTTGATTGCTTGGAACAATCCAGATGGCACGGAAGAGTTGAAGAGCTGGTTATTGGAAATGAAAAACGCTGGTATTCCAGTGGTGGTCGTTTCCAACAACAATAGTGAACGAGTGGCTAAAGCAGTGGCACCATTTGGTTTGCAGTATGTTCATCGTGCCTTGAAACCTTTTTCTCGCGGCATCAAGCAAGGCTATCAATTGCTTGGTCTGAAGAAAGAAGATGTCGTGATGATCGGTGATCAAATCATGACAGATGTCAAGGCTGCCAATGGGGCAGGGGTTCGCAGTATTTTGGTTCAGCCAGTTATTCCAACAGATTCTTGGAAAACCCAAATCAATCGAGCTGCTGAGCGCAAAATCATGCGGTATTTATTGAAGCATAACCCAGAGTTAAAATGGCGTGGAGGAATTTAAATGACAGATAGTATCGAAACGATCCATTGTATTGGATGTGGGGCATTGATCCAAACAACTACCCCAAATGAATTAGGCTATACCCCGCAATCAGCATTAGAAAAAGGAATCGAAAGTGGCGAAGTCTATTGTCAACGTTGTTTTCGCTTGCGTCACTATAACGAGATTCAAGATGTCTCGCTGACAGATGATGATTTCTTGCGTTTATTGAATGAAATCGGTCAAAAAGATGCATTGATCGTAAATGTCGTGGATATTTTTGATTTCAATGGTTCATTGATCCCAGGTCTGCATCGCTTTGTGGGTGACAATCCCGTTTTGCTTGTGGGCAATAAAGTAGATATTTTGCCGAAGTCTTTGAAGAAACCGAAGATGAAGCAATGGATGAAAGAGCGGGCCCATGAAGCAGGACTTAGACCCATAGATGTCTTACTGACAAGTGCCAAAAAATCTGGTGAAATGGAAGATTTGCTGGCAGCAATCGAGAAATATCGTGAAGGCCGTGATGTCTATGTTGTCGGTGTCACAAATGTCGGTAAATCGACATTGATCAATCAAATCATCAAACAAACCGCCGGTGTGCAAGAATTGATCACTACGTCAAGATTCCCTGGTACGACACTGGACAAAATTGAGATTCCTTTAGACGACGGTCATTTCTTGATCGATACACCAGGAATCATCCATCGGCATCAAATGGCCCATTACTTAGGCAAACAAGACTTGAAAATTGCAGCGCCTATGAAAGAGATCAAGCCGAAAGTCTATCAATTAAATCCTGAACAAACCCTTTTCTTAGGTGGTTTGGCTCGGTTTGATTTCATCCAAGGAGCGCGCAGTTCATTTATTGCTTATGTAGCCAATGATGTCGAGATCCATCGAACAAAACTTGAAAAAGCGGATGCTTTTTATCAAAAACATGTGGGCGGTCTGTTACAACCGCCGCGTCAAGACGAAGTGGAAGCATTCCCTGAATTGGTCCGTTTTGAGTTTTCAATCAAAGAAAAAACGGATATCGTATTTGCTGGACTTGGCTGGATCACAATCACAAAACCTTGTGTGGTTGCTGGCTGGGCGCCAAAAGGTGTCGATGTCCTCAGAAGAAAAGCATTGGTTTAAGAAAGAAGGAAGAACATGGAATTAAGAGGAAAACAAAAGAGATTTTTACGTAGTGAAGCACATCATTTGAATCCAATTTTTCAAATTGGCAAAGGCGGATTGAATGATGCAATGATCGCACAGATTGACGAAGCATTAGAAAAACGCGAATTGATCAAAGTATCATTGTTGCAAAACACCGATGAAGTCGCAGACGAAGCTGCTGTGGCGATCCAAGAGCAAATCCATTGCGAGATCGTTCAAATCATTGGTCGTGTGATTGTATTGTTCAAACCTTCAAGCAAAGAGAAATATCAAACGATTTCTGCTAAAGTACGTTCAATCTAGGAGGCTTAGGCATGCAAGGACATTCATTTGGTAAGGTACAGACAGTTTTAGATACACAAAACGCATTTCATGTACCCAAAAAGCAAGTGGGCATTCTTGGTGGAAACTTTAATCCAGTTCATTATGCACACTTGGTGATGGGCGAACAAGTCGGACAAGCATTGGGATTAGAAAAAGTCTATTTCATGCCTGAATATTTACCCCCGCATATAGATGAAAAACAAACGATCCCTGCAGAACATCGGTTAGCCATGTTAGAAGCTGCAATCGCAGACAATCCGCGTTTTGCTATCGAACCCATTGAATTGGCGAGAAAAGGCAAAAGCTATACGATCGATACGATGCGGGCGTTGACCACACAGCATCCCGATACCAATTATTATTTTATCATTGGCGGGGATATGGTGCAGTACTTGCCTAAGTGGCACCAAATCGATGAATTGATGCAGTTGGTGACCTTTGTCGGCGTGCGCCGGCCAGGATATCCCATTGAAAGCGACTATCCAATCATTTGGATCGATGTCCCTTTGATGGATGTCAGTTCCACGACAATTCGTAAGAAAGTGGAACAAGGTTGCTCGGTACGCTATTTATTACCGGAAAGTGTGTTACACTATATTCAAGAAAAGGGGCTATACTTGGATGATGTCTAACCATTATACACACGCTGAGCGAGAAGCGTTGATGCAAAAAGTACAAATGCGGATGAGCAACAAACGATTCCAACATGTGCTGGGCGTCGAAAAAACGGCAGTCGCTTTGGCAGAAATATATGGCGCTTCACCAATCAAAGCCAGTATTGCTGCATTGACCCATGACTATGCCAAAGAACGCAGTGACGATGAATTTAAACAAGTGATTCGTCAAAACGGGTTTGATTTAGATTTATTGCATTGGCATAATGCGATTTGGCATGGTATCGTAGGGGCAGATTTTGTTCAAAGAGAACTATTGATCGATGATGAAGAGATTCTCCAAGCGATTCGCTTGCACACCACAGGTGCTGCTGATATGAGTCTGCTGGATAAAATCATCTATGTGGCAGATTACATCGAACCTGGTCGTGATTTTCCAGGTGTAGAAGAAGCCAGAGAAATCGCTTTGGTTGATTTGGACCAAGCTGTCGCTTTTGAAACGAAACATACGTTGCTGCACTTGATCAATCAAGAAGCAGTCATTTACCCGAAAACAATTGAAACGTACAATTATTGGGTAGCCAACTTTAGGAGGGAATTACCATAGATAGTCAGAAAATATTAGAAATCGCCGTACGTGCCGCAGATTCGAAGCATGCAGAGGATATTATGGCATTAGACGTGCGAGAAATTTCACTTTTGGCGGATTACTTTGTGATCTGTTCAGGTAACAGTGAACGTCAGATCAATGCGATCATTGACGAAGTTTTAGACAAAGAAGAAGAAAATCAAGTGGATGTGCGCCGTGTTGAAGGAAAAGATGGCGGAAAATGGGTCTTGATCGACTTAGGCGATGTCATCGTACATGTCTTCAATGCATCAGAGCGTGCGTTTTACAATTTAGAAAAACTTTGGTCAGATGCACCGCTTGTGGATCTAAACGAATGGGTCGTGGCATAATGGCCTACGAAACCTTCGCATTTGTCTATGACGAAGTAATGGATTCCAGTCTCTATAAAAAGTGGCTGGATTTTTCTTGTCGTCATTTAGGAGAACGGAAACAAATTATGGAATTGGCCTGTGGTACAGGTGCTTTGGCAGTCGAGTTTGCCAAAGCCGGTTACCAAGTGACAGGATTGGATCTATCCGAAGAAATGCTGATGATCGCGAGTCAGCGGGCACAAGAGGAAGACGTGAATATTCAATTTGTTGAAGGCGATATGCTCGATTTGGTGGATGTTGGCCACTATGAAGCAATCACTTGTTATTCAGATTCCCTATGCTATATGGAAGATGAGCACAGTGTTCAACAAGTGTTTGATGGTGTGTTTGAATCCTTGACAGAAGATGGCGTCTTTTTATTTGATGTTCATTCGACCTATCAGATCGATGAAGTCTTCCCAGATTACAGTTATCACTACCAAACAGATGATTTCGCCTTTTTATGGGAAAGTTATCAAGGAGAAGTTGAACATAGCATCGAACATTTTCTGACGTTCTTCGTTCAAGAAGAAAATGGACAGTTCAATCGTTTGGATGAATTACATCAAGAACGGACCTATCCATTAGATACCTACGTTCGTATGTTGGAAAATGCCGGTTTTTCGTCCGTGACTTGTTATGCAGATTTCATCGATGTTGCGCCGAATGAAAAAAGCCGACGCTGGTTCTTTGTTTGTCATAAGTAAGTCTATTTGATAGCAGCAAGGAGGAAGGATATGCGGGCTTGTGGCATTATCGTCGAATACAATCCGTTTCACAATGGCCATCGATACCATATCGAACAAGCCAAAGTCAAAACAGGTGCTGATGTGGTGATTGCAGTCATGAGTGGCAATTTTCTGCAAAGAGGCGAGCCGGCAGTGACTGATAAATGGCAAAGAGCTGAAGCAGCGCTAGCCAATGGGGCCGATTTAGTTGTCGAACTGCCTGCGGCTTGGGCAGTACAATCCGCAGATCTCTTCGCTGCTGGCGCAGTGTCGATCTTACAAGATTTGCAGTGTCAGTGGTTATGCTTTGGTACCGATGCCGAAACACCTTTTGATTATCTTGATTATGCGCAGTTTGAATGGCGTCACCAAGATGAAATCAATGCAGCGTTTCAACGGCTGACACAAGAGAATGCGACTTACAGTGAACGGATGAATACGGTTCTTAGTTCTCTCTATCCAGCGTATGGGGCCAATAGCAAACAACCCAATCACATCTTAGGCATGCGTTATGCAAAAGAACTATTGCGCTATCCGCAGCCGATGACGATCGTACCGATTGTCAGAAAAGCTGCTGCCTATCACTCTGAGGCATTAGATCATACATCGATTGCCAGTGCCACAGCTATCCGCAACGGACTCAAAAACAAGAGAGACATTGCGCCATTTCTTCCAGCAGAATCTTACGAAAGCCTGCAATCTCTAGTTGTAAATTGGGCTGATTATTGGCCGCTGCTGCACTATCAGATGATTGCAACGCCAGTAACTGAAATGGCAAATATTTATCAAATGGTTGAAGGCATCGAGTATCGTATCAAGTCCTATGTCCAATCTGCAGACACTTTTTCTGACTTTATCGCGCAACTAAAAACGAAGCGCTACGCACAAGTTCGATTGCAACGCTTGCTTTGTTACTTATTGTTTCAAGTAACAGACACTGAGATGGCAGAGGCGCAAGCCCAACCCTTTATCCGTGTGTTAGGGTATACCAGAGCTGGACAAGCGTATCTGAAGCAAGTCAAAGGAGATTTATCGCTGCCATTGGTGGCTAAGTTCGGTAAAAAAGAAGCGGCGCAGTATGCATTTTCGTTAAAGGTTGATCAAATCTATCAATTGGCTGATGCGGGAATCAAGGAACAGAACTTCGGTCGGCAGCCGCTATTTATACAGAATTAGAAAAAAAGCTTCACATTCACAGAATTGACAAGTATAATAAATAGGGATTTTTAAAAACTAGAAAGCGAAGTGAAATCATGGGTCGTAAATGGGCAAATATCGTAGCGAAGAAAACTGCTAAAGACGCAAATAATAGCCGAGTTTATGCAAAATTTGGAATCGAAATATACGCGGCAGCAAAATCAGGTGATCCTGATCCTCATGCGAACCAAAAATTGCGCTTTGTCATTGAACGTGCAAAGACCTATAATGTACCAAAACACATTATTGATCGGGCCATTGAAAAAGCCAAAGGCTCTGGCGACGAACAATATTCAGAACTTAGATATGAAGGCTTTGGTCCAAACGGGTCAATGGTCATCGTTGATACATTAACCAACAACGTTAATCGTACTGCGGCAGATGTACGGGCAGCTTTCGGTAAAAATGGCGGCAATATGGGCGTATCAGGTGCAGTTGCATACATGTTTGACAATACTGCTTTATTTGGGTTTGCAGGTGATGATGCGGATGAAGTGTTGGAATATTTGATGGACAAAGAAATCGATGTCCGTGATGTCGTGGAAGAAGATGGTCAAATCATCGTCTACGGTGAACCAAGTGACTTCCATGCCATTCAAGAAGCATTGAAAGAAAAAGGCATTACTGATTTTTCAATTGCTGAAATGCAAATGATTCCTCAAAATGAAGTGACATTGACCGGTGAAGACCTTGAGAAGTTTGAAAAAATGATCGATGTCTTAGAAGACTTAGAAGATGTGCAAAACGTCTATCACAATGTGGCGGACGAAGAATAAGTCAAAATTGATAGACATATTTTAAATTTCACTGCCAGTTGGGATTTCCTAACTGGTTTTTTTGGCTTGCTCAATGCTGATTTTAATGAAAAAAGCTTACGTTAAATAAAAAAAATTCCCAGTCAAATCATCCTTTCTATTGGTTTCTCCTATACTTGTATGTTATGATTTATGCACAAGATGTAAACGTGAAGCAAGGAGGCAGACATGGAAGAAAAAATCGTTTTAGAACCATTCAACCGTATTTTAAGCGGCTATGAAAAGCTTGCGGAAGTGTCTGTTTCAGTGGCTGATTGTTCTGCTTTGTGTCGCAAGTATCAAACGTTCGGCGTTGAAGGGTATCGATTAGGTGGGTATCGAGGTTCTACTTATTTAAATCGTTATTTAAATGTGACTGTTGATCGGGCACCTTTACTGATTTATAAAAAGCAATTTTTGATTCCGCTGGTTTTTCGTCAGACTGAAGCTTCGGAACGCCTTTTTTTGGAAGACTATCGAATGGAAGGGTTTTTCCTGTTGTTAGAATGGTTGTTGCAGCATAGACCCGAGAAAGCCATCATTGATTTTCAAAAACTACGCGGCATCCAACCAAGTAAAGAATATGTAATTGACAGCGCGTATATCGCTTTTCGTTTAACGGAAATTTTAGACGGCGCTGGCTTTCCCCTCAGTCGTTTTGAAACAATCGAAGAATTTAGTGATTGGAATCGAACATATAGACTAATCGACAATGGCAGTATCGGTCGGCACAGCAAGATTTTTGATCCGGAAAATCCTGAAAACATTGCCGAACTGCAAATGATTTTATCCATTGTTGGTTTGCGCTATTCGGAAATGCACTTATTTATTGGCGAATTAAAAGGCTAAAAAAAGCATCATTCGATTTTGTCCAGAGTTGGACTGAAATCAAATGATGTTTTTTTATTTATATGTGGATCTTTTGATAAGTTGTCGGCTGTGCTTTGTCTAAAATTGACAATTGTCGATCGGCAATGACAGTTAATTGATGCATGGCACGGGTTGCCATAGTGTAGAAAATCAATTGATCTTGCGGCGCATCGAAGATTGTATTCGGTGTCCAAACGATGACTTGATCGAACTCCAATCCTTTGGCCAAAAAGGCTGGGAAGATCATGACGTTGCGTTTCATGAAGTCTTCTTCAGAAATGATCAGTTGAACGGTATCCTGACTACTTTGCGATAACTGTTCATATAACGCTTGGCAATCGGCAGCAGTTTTGCAAATGATCGCGGTACGCCATTGCGGATTACCGGCAGCTTCTTTGATTTGCTCTTCAAGTAAAGTGAAGCTGCTAGCAGTTGAATCAGTAGTCATCACTTTGGGCAGTCCGCCTGCTCGAGCCGTAAGCTCGACTTGATCGTCGCCAGTCAAAAATTGATTGGCAAAATCAGTGATTTCTTTTGTCGAACGATAACTGGTTTTTAATTGATAACGTTGGACGCTATCTTGTGGAAAGAGGTCATCAAGGGCACCTACGATCGACTCATTGTCATAGACTTTTTGATTCAGATCACCACATAGTGTGATGCCAGCTTTAGGATACAATTGACGTAGCATAGCGACTTGTGCTGGTGGGAAATCCTGCATTTCATCGATAAAGATAAAGCGGGCTTTTTCTTCCACATGGATTGGATACAGCTGTTTGATCAGTAAGAAAAATAAGACGGCATCTTCTTGTTTGAGCTGACGTTGGCGCAAATCTTGTCTGATTCCCAGTATGGAATCTTGCCATTTTTCTGCAGCTATCCCGGCATTTTTCTGCGCCGTTCCTTGGACGGATTGCAAAAAGTGCAAATATTGTTTTGGTTGATTGATAAACTGAAACTGTTTGACGCCACGGGTCAACGAACGGAATTTTTTGCGTACGATTTGTTGGCGCAGTTTTTTGCGTAAGCGGCGCTCGTTTTCTTCAGAATATTCCTGATGTGGGTCATTGGCGAAGACTTGCTGCAGCTGTTCTTCGACTTCTTCTTTGACCCATTCTTTCTTGGCTTCATCTTTTTCTAACCCGCCAACTTTCTTCAAGAGTTTCGTTTGTAACAATTGGCTTCTTTGATAGATGGGCAATTCAGCATTTGTATCTTGATACCAATTTCTGATTTGTTCTTTGGTTATATAGGTTTGACCTTGGATCTTTAAGTCTCTAAACATGGGACCGATAGGCGCAATCGATTGAACGTATTGGGCCATTTTTTTGACCAATGACAAACTGCTTTTCAGTTTTTCGATGGCATCATCATCACCACTGAGGAAATTGGCTTCTTGTTGGGTTTCTTTGGTCACTTCGTAGCCTGTCAAAATCAATTGCAAGAAATGGTGGAATGTACGAGTTGGCACTTCGCTTTCACCTAGAGAAGGCAAGACCATGGAAATATAATCTGAGAACAAATGGTTTGGTGAAAATAGCAGTACTTGTTTCTCATCTAACCATTTGCGGTTGCGGTAAAGCAAAAAAGCGACCCGTTGCAGCAAAGCAGAGGTTTTGCCGCTTCCCGCAATTCCTTCGATCAATAAAAATTTATGGTCAGTGTCGCGGATGATTTGGTTTTGGGCTTTTTGGATCGTGGAAACGATATTGCGCATCTGAGAAGAAGAGGCGTCATCCAAAATTTCCAATAGAAATTCGTCGTTGATGATCTCAGATGTATCGACCATGGATTGCAACTGACCGTTTTGAATTTTGAATTGTCGTTTTAAGAGTAGCTCGACTGTAAAGCGATCGGTATCTGTTTCATAAAATGTTTCACCCAGTTCACCTTCATAATACAAGTTGGCTATCGGTGCCCGCCAGTCGATCACAATGGTTTCTTCATCTTTATCTCGCAAAGAGGCGATACCAAGATAAAGCGTTTCTTTTTCTGCTTCTTCTTGAAAATCGATGCGGGCAAAATAAGGATTATTGGCCATCGTGCCTAATGTTTTCACCCGTTTTTCTTGTGATTCTGCTGTTTGATATTTGATCAACAGCTCTTGTTCATGTTGCTGATATTCGATGACTGATTCGTAAAAAGCTTCACTATCGCCACCGCGTATTTTTTTATCAGCGATTTCTTTCAATTGATCTTCCATCTTATCCGCAAGTTCTTGTTTTTGCTGTGAAAGGATCGTTTGTTCTCTATGGATCAATGCAATAGTATCATCGATATGTTGTTGTTCTTTTTGACGTTCGTTCACTAGGGATCCTCCTTAAAAAAATTGCGACATAAAATTATAGCATATAACAGGAGGAGTTGTCGTTAAAAATCAAAAAGTGTGCTAAACTTTTAAAAAAGGGAAGAACGAAGGGAGACGAGCTGCGTGACCGACAAAATAAACGATCACCAAAAGGATAACGAGTTGATCCATGAATTTTGGGAGAGGTTTTTGGCGCAGCATCCAGAACTGCCGCCAGGTCTCATGTATGAAGAGCCATGGGCGTTCGGTAATACGCCTGCAATGGCTGATGAACTGGCAGAACTTGTTCTGATCGGCAAGAAAACCGCCACAACTTCAGCTGCTGAGTTGTATGCACTTGAGTCTGAACCACTGCCAAAAGAACAGGCCTATAGTATCTTGTTAAATGGGCAGCAAGAACCTTGTGGCGTGATTTATACAGAAACCGTTGCTATTTGTCCATTCAATGAAGTATCTGCCGCATTTGCATATCTTGAAGGTGAGGGAGACCGCTCATTGACGTATTGGCGCCAAGTCCATGAAATCTTCTTTAAAGCAGCCTATCAGGGGACCGGACGCTCGTTTCATCACAACATCCCTTGTGTTTGCGAGACCTTTTGTTGTGTGTATCAAGAAAGTGTCTGAAGTGATTGCCCAAGGCTTCTTGTCATGTGCAAGACAAAAGGTGTATACTGAGAAAAAGTTGAAGGAGGTCATCTTATGCCATTTATCCATGTAGAATTAGTTGAAGGTCGCTCTGAAGCGCAATTGACAGCGATGATGAAAGAAATCACCGATGCTGTTCACAAAAATACCGGTGCACCGAAGGAACACATTCATGTCATCGTGAATGAAATGAAAAAAGGCACGTATGCAGTCAATGGAGATTGGAAATAATCTCTTGCAATTTTATACTAAGAGTGGTTTAATTAAGCCATAATTGATTGATAAAAAAGCCAACTGAATTTGAGAGTCTTCCAGAAGAGAGGGAAACATTTGCTGAAAGTTTCCTAGAAGAAAACCAAAGGATGACCACTTTTTTTGACCTTTGTTGAAACAAAGGCGGTCGTACCGTTAACACGCTCAAGGAAAACGCAACTTGTTTTCAAATGTTAGGTGGAACCACGAGTGATCGTCCTAGTATCTGTACAGATACTAGGACTTTTTTTATTCAATCAAAAAATAAAGGAGGACATATCTATGTCATTATCAATCACATTTCCTGACGGCGCCATCAAAGAATTTCCGGTGGGCGTAACAACAAAAGACATTGCTGAAAGTATTTCAAAAAGTTTAGCCAAAAAAGCATTAGCTGGCAAAGTGAATGGTCAATTGATCGATTTGGACCGCCCTATCGAAGCAGATGCCTCTATCGAAATTGTCACACCAGATCATGAAGATGCCTTGCAACTCTTGCGTCATTCAAGTGCCCATCTGATGGCACAAGCAATGCGCCGTTTGTATCCATCAATCCATTTCGGCGTCGGACCAGCAATCGATAGCGGTTTTTACTATGATACCGACAATGGCGAAAACCCAGTGACTGCGGAAGATTTACCAGCCATCGAAGCTGAGATGATGAAGATCATCAAAGAAAACCTGCCGATCGAACGTCGCGTGTTGACGAAAGCTGAAGCACTAGATGTTTTTGCTGAAGACCCTTATAAAGTAGAATTGATCACTGATCTGCCAGAAGATGAAACGATTACTGCCTATCAACAAGGCGAATTTGTTGATTTATGCCGTGGCCCCCACGTGCCATCAACTGGTCGGATCCAAGTCTATAAACTATTGTCAGTAGCAGGCGCATACTGGCGCGGTAATTCAGACAATCAAATGATGCAAAGGATCTATGGTACAGCCTTTTTTGATAAAAAAGATTTGAAAGAATTTATCCGTTTGCGTGAAGAAGCCAAGGAACGCGATCATCGTAAATTAGGTAAAGAACTTGATTTATTTATGCTTTCACCTGAAGTTGGTGCCGGATTACCCTTCTGGTTGCCAAAAGGCGCAACGATCAGACGGACGATCGAACGCTACATTGTTGATAAAGAAGTCAGCTTAGGTTACCAACATGTGTATACACCGATCATGGCCAATGTTGATCTATACAAAACTTCTGGACACTGGGATCACTACCATGAAGATATGTTCCCGCCAATGGATATGGGTGATGGCGAAATGCTTGTTTTACGTCCAATGAACTGCCCACATCACATGATGGTCTATAAAAATGATATCCATTCTTATCGTGAACTGCCTATTCGCATTGCTGAATTAGGAATGATGCACCGCTATGAAAAATCTGGTGCTTTATCTGGATTGCAACGTGTGCGGGAAATGACTTTGAATGATGGGCATACATTTGTAAGACCGGACCAAATCAAAGAAGAGTTCAAACGGACATTGGACTTGATGGTTGAAGTATACAAAGACTTCAATGTAACAGATTACCGTTTCCGCTTGAGCTATCGTGATCCTGAAAATAAAGAAAAATATTTCGATGATGATGCGATGTGGGAAAATGCCCAAGTGATGTTAAAAGAAGCAATGGATGAATTGGCGCTAGATTACTTTGAAGCGGATGGTGAAGCTGCTTTCTATGGTCCTAAATTAGATGTCCAAGTCAAAACAGCTTTAGGCATGGAAGAAACATTATCAACAATCCAACTAGATTTCCTATTACCAGAACGGTTTGATTTGACATATGTTGGCGAAGATGGCGAAAATAACCGACGCCCTGTCGTGATCCACCGTGGAATCGTGTCGACTATGGAACGGTTTGTTGCCTATCTGACAGAAGTATACAAAGGCGCTTTCCCAACTTGGTTAGCACCAATTCAAGCATCGATCATTCCTGTGTCTGTTGAGGCCCACAGTGATTATGCTTATGAAATCAAAGAGCGCTTGCAAGCACAAGGTCTACGAGTAGAAGTCGATGACCGTAACGAGAAGATGGGGTATAAGATCCGTGCATCTCAAACACAAAAAATTCCGTATCAAATCGTTGTCGGCGATCAAGAAGTCAATGATGCGACAGTCAATATCCGTCGTTACGGTAGCAAGGAAACCCACGTAGAAGAATTGAATCTCTTTGTAGAGGCAATGGCTGCGGAAGTGAAGAATTATAGTCGGGTTTGATCATTGGACTCAAAGGCAGAAATCAGCATGATTTCTGCTTTTTTTTCATGTGTCAGTAAAAAATACCGATAAAAATGGATGAATCTTCTAGAAACGCTTCCTTCCCAAACTGAATCAGGTATAATAAATGTCATAATCGAAAAGTTTTATTAGGAGGCGTTTTTTTATGGGTGGAAATTATGCAAAACAGCAACGGTCAGTCTTGATGGTCATCTTACTAACGATCATTACCTGTGGGATTTATTATTTCTTCTGGTTTTATCAAGTTACGAAGGAATTGACAGAGTACAGTGAGGATGACCGTTTGTCACCGGGTCTTTCAGTTGTATTGACGATCGTAACTTGCGGCTTTTATCAAATCTACTGGTGGTATCGCATCGCCGATGTCTTTGTTAGTGCGCAACAAAAAGCCAAATACCCACGGGTCAATGACAATAAAATTTTGTTCGTTGTGTTGACTTTGTTTGGCTTAGATATTATCAACATGGCTATCTTGCAATCTGATATGAATCAACTATGGAAACAAGCAGATCAAATCGTACCAAATCAAGCGGCTGACTTTGATGATTGGACAGACTATTGATTTGTCCATTTAAAGCGGTAACTGGTTTGCCTTGTCCTGGATGTGGTATGACTAGGGCATGTTTACATTTTATTGATGGGGATATCTTAGGTGCTTTCTCTTTTCATCCATTATTTTGGCTCGTACCTGTATTATTTGCTGTTGTCGTTTTTCGCCGTAGATCGTTTGTCAAAAAAATCTATGATAGTCGCAAATTTTGGTTAGGTGGACTCCTATTGGTGTTAGGGGTTTATGTGCTGCGCATGTACATGTATTTTCCGAATCAAGTACCGATGGATTTTGATGCAAAAGCCTTGATTCCGAGAGTGATCGCACATCTGTTTTAAGTAGGGGGAATGGGTGAAGAATCATTAAGAAATTCTAGTTTATTTTCATAAAAACCGCGATAAATGCGCCAATAGTTGAAAGTAACGGAAATTTGTGTTATATTTACAAAGTAATGATACTTAGAGTGAGTGAGCGGTTTTTTCGCTCACTCTTTTTAATGGAATGAAGTTCGTTTCGATGAGAACTAAAGGAGGCGATGTTGTGTGAGTACAGTAGTTGAAACAGTCACAGAGATTGTGATGCCAATTCTGGATGCACAAAATTTTGAGTTAGTTGAAGTGGAGTTTGTAAAGGAAGGGAAAAGCTGGTTTTTACGCTTGTTTATTGACAAAGAAGGCGGCATTGATATTGAAGATTGCGCGTTTGTCAGTGAGCAATTAAGCGAACAGCTTGATCAAATCGAGCCTGACCCGATTCCACAAGCCTATTTTTTGGAAGTTTCTTCTCCAGGGGCTGAACGGCCGCTAAAAAAAGAAGCAGATTATCAACGGGCAGTTGGAGAATACATCCATGTATCTCTCTACCAACCAGTTGATGGGGAAAAACAATTTGATGGATTTTTGCAGTCGTTTGACGAGAATCAGCTGGTCATCAAGACCCGTGTCAAAACCAGAGAAAAAGAACGGACGATCGAACGGAAAAACATTGCCAAAGCTCGTTTAGCCATTCAATTTTAATCACGGAGGAATGAAAGAATCATGAGTAAAGAAATGTTGAATGCATTGGATGCATTAGAAGCAGAGAAAGGCATTTCAAAAGAGATCGTTATCGATGCTTTAGAAGCAGCACTGGTATCCGCTTATAAACGCCATTACGGCCAAGCACAAAACGTTGAAGTAGAATTTGATCAAAAAAAAGGCAATATCCATGTATATGCAGTAAAAGAAGTCACTGAAGAAGTCATGGATTCACAGTTGGAAGTCTCTTTGAAAGAAGCGATGACAATCAACCCAGCGTACGAAATCGGAGATAAAATTCGTTTTGAAGTGACACCAAAAGATTTCGGCCGTATTGCAGCGCAAACAGCCAAACAAGTCATCTTACAACGTGTGCGTGAAGCAGAACGAAACATTATCTATAATGAATTCAGTGCCTACGAAAAAGACATCTTGCAAGGGATCGTTGAACGCCAAGACAACCGTTATATCTACGTGAATCTTGGAAAAATCGAAGCGGTCTTATCTAAACAAGATCAAATGCCGAATGAGTTTTATCAAGCCCATGACCGCATCAAAGTGTTCGTATCTCGGGTGGAAAACACATCTAAAGGACCACAAGTCTTCGTTAGTCGTAGCCATCCAGATTTATTGCGCCGCTTGTTTGAGCAAGAAGTGCCAGAAGTATATGATGGTACCGTAGAAATCGTCAGTATCGCTAGAGAAGCTGGTGATCGTGCGAAAGTCGCTGTCCGTTCATTTGATGCCAATGTTGATCCAGTCGGTACTTGTGTGGGGCCTAAAGGCCAACGTGTTCAAGCCATTGTCAATGAATTGAAAGGTGAAAACATGGATATCGTGGAATGGAACGAAGATCCAGCGATTTTCATTGCCAATGCATTGAATCCAGCTGAAGTCAGTGATGTGATTTTTGATGTCGACAATCCAAGAGCTTGTACAGTAGTGGTACCAGATTATCAATTGTCATTAGCTATCGGTAAACGCGGACAAAATGCCCGTTTAGCTGCTAAATTGACTAGCCACAAAATCGATATCAAGTCTGAGTCAGACATGGAAGAATTTTATGCGAAATTGGACGAAGGTGATTATATCGATGAATATAATCCAGAAGAAGGCAACAACGACACTGTGATTGAAGAATCTTCAGTAGAAGCATCAAGCGATGAAGTCATCGTTGCTTCTGATATGACAGCAGATGATGATGAAAACAACGATTTCGACGAAAAATAGTTGAGGTGACAGCGACATGAAAAAACGAAAAGTTCCATTACGTAAATCAGTCGTTTCAGGCGAGATGCTGCCGAAGAAGGATATGTTGCGGATCACTCGTTCCAAAGAAGGTGTGGTTTCTATCGATCCAACTGGAAAAATGCCGGGTCGCGGTGCCTATATCGCAATTGATCCTGCGGAAGCGCAAAAAGCTTGGGATAAAAAAATATTAGATCGTGTACTAGAAGCACAGCTGACCGATGACTTTTATCAAGAGTTGTTGGATTATGTGACGCATCAAAAAGCGCGGAAAGAGTTATTTGCAAATGAATAGAACGAAAGCTTTAAACATGTTAGGACTAGCCATGCGGGCTGGAAAACTAGTCACTGGAGAAGAAATGACCTTAAAAGAGATCCGCAATGAAAAAGCGGCTTTGATCATTCTCGCTAGTGATGCTGGTAAAAACACACAAAAAAAAATCAAGGACAAAAGTTCTTATTACGAAATTCCGCTCCTAGATGCATTTTCTACTGATGAAATCAGTGCTGCCATTGGCAAACCGCGAATGGTGATAGGCATCTTAGATCAAGGATTTGCGAGGAAGGTGCAGGAATTAATATTAGGTTAGGAAGGTGATTGCATGGGGAAAAAAAGAATTTACGAACTTGCAAAAGAATGGAACAAATCAAGTAAAGAGATTGTAGAAAAAGCGCAATCTTTAGGCTTTGATGTCAAAAATCATATGGGCGCCGTTTCAGATGGAGAGGCGCAAAAATTGCAACAGTCACTAGGCGGCAAACCAAATGATTCAGCATCAGTAAAATCAACTCCCGCAAATCAGAAACCAGCCAACCAGCCGGAAAGACAGGAACAAAAGAAGTTTAAAACGCAAAGAAATAATCCTAACTTCCAAAACCGTCACAATAATCAAAGTCAACAACGGTCCACTGCAAGCAGTCAACGTCCTACTGGTCAAGGACAGGTGGAGCGCAACAACAATGCAGGAAATCAAACACGGCCAAATAACCAAGGAAGTCAAAGTCGAGTGAATAACCAAAATAATAATAACAATCAAGGACAACAAAACCGTCCAACAAATCAAGGACAACAAAACCGTCCAACAAACCAAGGACAACAAAACCGTCCAACAAACCAAGGACAACAAAACCGTCCAGCAAACCAAGGACAACAAAACCGTCCAGCAAACCAAGGACAACAAAACCGTCCAACAAACCAAGGACAACAAAACCGTCCAGCAAACCAAGGACAACAAAACCGTCCAGCAAACCAAGGACAACAAAACCGTCCAACAAACCAAGGACAACAAAACCGTCCAGCAAATCAAGGACAGCAAAACCGTCCAGCAAATCAAGGACAACAAAACCGTCCAGCAAACCAAGGACAGCAAAATCGTCCAGCGAATAACAACCAAGGTCCTGCACGCTCAAACAACAATGGACCATCATCAAGCAGCGATAACCAAAATCGTGGTGGCGGTCAAAACCGCGGCAAATCGAATTTTGGTGGCCGCAACAATAACTTTAATAATAACAACCGCAACAAATTTAACAAAAAAGGCAAAAAAGGTCGTCAAAACCAAACGCCTAAACCTCCAGTTCCAGCACGTAAATTCCGTGAGTTACCAGAAGTATTAGAATATACAGAAGGTATGAATGTAGCGGATATTGCGAAAAAAATCTATCGTGAACCAGCTGAAATCATCAAGAAACTCTTTATGATGGGGGTTATGGTCAACCAAAACCAACCACTAGACAAAGATACAATCGAATTGTTGGCAACTGATTACGGTATCGACCCACAAGAAAAAGTACAAATCGATATCGCTGACATCGATAAATTCTTCGAGCCTGAAGAACAAGTAGCTGAAAACCTAGTTTCTCGTCCACCAGTTGTCACAATCATGGGACACGTTGACCACGGGAAAACAACCTTGTTGGATACCTTACGTCATTCACGTGTAACAAGTGGAGAAGCAGGCGGTATCACACAGCATATCGGTGCTTACCAAATCGATATCAATGGCAAACCAATCACATTCTTGGATACACCAGGACATGCGGCCTTCACCAGCATGCGTGCACGTGGTGCTAGTATCACAGATATCACGATCTTAGTTGTTGCTGCAGATGACGGTGTTATGCCACAAACAGTTGAGGCAATCAACCATGCAAAAGCGGCAAAAGTGCCAATCATCGTAGCGGTCAACAAGATTGATAAACCAGGTGCCAATCCACAACATGTGATGCAAGAGTTGAGTGAACATGAATTGATTCCTGAAGCATGGGGCGGCGATACGATCTTTGTTGAGATTTCAGCGAAGTTCGGTCAAAATATCGAAGAATTACTAGAAATGATCCTTTTGGTCGCTGAAGTAGAAGATCTAAAAGCTGATCCAACACAACGTGCCATCGGTACTGTGATCGAAGCCCGTCTTGATAAAGGAAAAGGCCCCGTTGCGACATTGTTGGTGCAACAAGGTACCTTACATGTAGGTGATCCAATCGTCGTCGGAAATACGTTTGGTCGTGTACGTGTCATGACCAATGACTTAGGACGCCGTGATAAAGCAGCTGGTCCAGCAACACCAGTTGAAATCACTGGATTGAATGATGTTCCACAAGCTGGAGATCGTTTTGTTACCTTTGAAGATGAAAAGACAGCCCGAGCTGCAGGTGAAGAACGTGCCAAACGCGCATTGATGGAGCAACGTTCATCAACAAGCCGTGTGACACTGGATAACTTGTTTGAAAGTCTAAAAGAAGGCGAACTAAAAGAAGTTAATGTGATTATCAAAGCCGATGTTCAAGGTTCTGCTGAAGCATTAGCTGCCTCATTGAAGAAAATCGACGTTGAAGGCGTACGTGTCAATATCGTCCATTCAGCAGTTGGTGCTATCAATGAAAGTGATGTTACTTTAGCCGCAGCTAGTAATGCAATCATCATCGGTTTCAACGTACGCCCTACGCCTCAAGCCAAACAACAAGCAGATGCTGAAGTCGTTGATATTCGTTTACACAGAATCATCTACAAAGCCATTGAAGAAATCGAAACAGCTATGAAAGGGATGCTTGATCCAGAGTTTGAAGAAAAAATCACTGGTCAAATGGTTGTTCGTGAAACCTATAAAGTCTCTAAAGTTGGAACGATTGCAGGTTGTTATGTAACAGAAGGCAGTGTCAAGAGAGATAGCGGTATCCGTCTGATTCGTGATGGCATCGTCATTTTTGAAGGCAAACTTGCAAGTCTGAAACGGTTCAAAGATGATGTCAAAGAAGTCAAACTTGGCTTTGAATGTGGCGCAATGATCGAGAATTTCAACGATGTCAAAGTCGATGATGTCATCGAAGGCTACATTATGGAAGAAGTACCAGTGAAGTAAACGCAACAACAAAACGTAAGGAGGCATTCCAAATGGCTAACTATCGTGATCGAAGAGTCGCACAAGAAATTTTAAAAGAAGTCAATCAAATTCTTCGCAAAAGTGTTCGGGATCCGCGGGTCCAAGATGTAACGATCACTGATGTGCGGGTCACAGGTGATTTGCAGCAAGCAACCATCTATTACAGCACATTGACTGATCTTGCTTCTGACAAGCAAAAAGCCCAAGCCGGTCTTGAAAAAGCAACCGGTTTGGTGCGCAGAGAGCTTGGTCAAGCCTTGTCCCTTTATAAAGTACCGGAAATCCAATTTGAATTGGATCAATCTGTACAATATGGAAACAAGATCGATGAAATGATTCGCTCGTTACACAAGGAAGATTAATCAAAAGGCTGTACCTTTTCGGTACAGCCTTTTTTTATGCTGGGCATTTTTAATAATGCGTGAATAATAGTGTGATAAGACCGGCAGTCGCTGCACCTAAACACCAGCCGCCAACCACATCGGTCAGAAAGTGTATGCCGAGATACACACGACTAAAGCCAATCAGAAAAGCGATCAAACATGCAAAAAGGGCCATTGGGAAAACCGCAGCTGGCAAGATCGTGCCAATCGTCATTGCTAGTGTCCCATAAAGAGCTGCTGAAGTCGCAGCGTGGGCGCTGGGAAAGCTGTGGTCTTTTTCTTCTACCAGACGATGGTCGATCGGTCTTTCGCGACGGACGATTTTTTTGATAAAAAAAGCCAGACCAGAAACGACAAAAATACTGGCGGCAGTTTGCGGCGCAATCGTGGAACGGGTCGCCGGAATGACAAACAATAACAACCCGATGCAAATGGTCGGTGCTGCTTTGCCTAGATTGGTAAAGAATAACATCATCCGTGTCACAGAAGGTGTACGATTCTTGATCAGCAATGCAGCAAAAGCTTCTTCTTTCTGCTGAAGTATACCTATTTGTATGAGAACTAAAAATAAAACAAATCCTAACAATGCGAGTACTGTGAAAAACACCATGTACGTACCTCCTTATAGAGATAGTTTATCACGAGCGCGGATCATACGAAAAGTAATTTGGTGCCGGGTTGTCATTTTTCTATGGTATAATAATCTAGTTGAATTGAATCGGAGGGATTTTATGGATGGCATTTTACCGTTATGGAAAGAACGCGGTCAAACCAGTCATGATTGCGTATTTAAATTAAGAAAAATTTTACAAACGAAAAAAGTTGGACACAGTGGCACCCTAGACCCTGATGTAGACGGTGTTTTACCGATCTGTATTGGCAAGGGGACCAAAGTCGTTGAATACTTAGTAGATTCTGGTAAACGTTATACCGGTGAAATCACGTTAGGAATCAGTACTACCACCGAAGATGCTTCCGGAGAAGTCGTTGAAGAAGTGAGGCTTGACACGCCATTTACGGTGGCAGAAATTGATGAAGCGATGGCACAAATGACCGGTACCATCACCCAAATTCCACCGATGTATTCTGCGGTCAAAGTCAAAGGCAAACGGTTGTATGAATATGCCAGAAACAATGAAACGGTAGAACGGCCAGAACGCAAAGCAGTGATCTCGGCTTTTAGCCGTATCTCAGATCCAGTCTATGATGCGCAAAAAGGCACACAATCATGGCGTTTCGACGTTTCCTGTGGCAAAGGGACTTACGTGCGGACATTGGCTGTCGATACTGGCAAAAATCTTGGCGTGCCGTCACATATGTCAGATTTGACAAGATTGGCTAGTGGCGGCTTTACGAAAGAGCGAGCAGTAACGATCGACGAAGTCAGGACGGCCATGGAAAATGGCACGATTGATGAATTGTTGTTGCCAATCGAGTATGGTGTAGCTGATTTTGAACAGGTGGCGATTGACGAAGCGCTTTGGGGCAAAGTCCGCAATGGTATGCGCCTGTCTTATCGCGATCTTGGATTGACCGATCGACCGGAACAGTTGATTGCTATTTTTTATCTAAATAAATTGGTGAGTATTTATAAAGCCCATGATAAATACCACGACATCGTAAAACCGGCGAAAGTGATCCGGACAGAAATAGGAGAATAGACATGGATATAATTGAAATTAGGCATCCTTATGACCAACAGATCATTCCTGATAAAGAGGTTGTCCTTGTACTTGGTTTTTTTGATGGGGTTCATCTTGGACATCAGAAAGTGATTGCTGCAGGACGTGAGATTGCCCGAGAAAAAGGCTACAAATTAGCATTGATGACCTTCAACCAACACCCCTCAATCGTTTTTCAAAAAGTCGATCCTGATGCAATGCAATACCTGACTAGTTTGCCACAAAAAGAGCAGCATATGGCAGATTTAGGTATCGATTACTTGTACGAAGTAGAATTTACCTCTGCATTTGCTAATCTTTCACCGCAAGATTTTGTCGACCAATATATGGTTGGCTTGCATGCCAAAGTGGTGGTCGCTGGCTTTGATTATACATACGGCAAAAAAGCAGCCGCCAATATGACATTATTGCCAACGTATGCCCAAGAACGTTTTGAGGTAGTCACAGTACCACAAGAATCAATCAATGAAGAGAAAGTCAGTTCCACGCGGATTCGAGCCGCATTGCAAAATGGCGAGATGGCCGAAGTCAATCGTCTATTGGGCTATACCTATGCCTTCGAAGGAATCGTTGTTCATGGAGATGCAAGGGGCCGAGAATTAGGGTTTCCAACAGCCAATATCAAAGTTAAAAGCACGGTACGCTTGCCGAAAGAAGGTGTCTATGTCACTGAACTGAAAGTCGGAGATCGCTGGTATCCTTCCATGGGATCGATTGGTCACAATGGTACCTTCGGACAAGGCAGACAGCTGACAGTAGAAATCTATATTTTGGATTTCCATCAGGACATCTATGGTGAAACAGTTGAGATTCGCTGGCATCATTTTCTGAGAGATCAAGTGGCCTTCAATGGTGCTGCTGCGCTGATTGAACAATTGAAGCAAGATGAACAGGATACAGAAGCTTATTTTGCATAAGTGAACTGAATAGAATGGCATCAAAAAAAGGAAAGCGAATACCCGCTCTCCTTTTTTCGTATTTATAAGCCATTCATCTAATTTTTTTATCTCAACAAAAAAAAGTAAACTCTTACGCGAATTCTAATGATTTCCCAATGAGTTGCTCTGCGATTTTCGATATACTAAAATCATTGAAATGATGAAAGATTATGCATTTTAATGTATAGAGAAAGGGAGATTATAGATGGGGAAAGTGGTAAAAAAAGAGCGCAACAAAGATTTAACAAAGATGAAAACACCGCATACATATGTCATTATATTTGGGGTTGTCATCATTGCTTGGCTACTGACGTTTTTGGTACCAGCTGGGAAATTTAGTACACAAGATATTGAATATACGGATGCCAATGGTGAAATCAGTACGAGAACTGTTTTGGTCCAAGACTCATTCCGGTATGCCTATCCATTGGCGCAGGCGTATGTCTATGACCAGTTAACGACTTTGGAAGAAAATACAGCGCAATTATCCGAGTTATCGATTGATCCGGAGGCGCTAGAGGCGGTGCTGGCAGAAGGGGCAGATGGACTGGATCAGACTCAGTTAGATGAGGTAGGTCTGACTGATGATCTATTATATGATTTGTATGGCGAAAAAATCTATGATACCTCAGAGAAATTGCACAAGACGGCCAAAGTATGGGGAACTGATGATTTTGGCGGATTCGGCTTTTTGAACTTTGTATTTGAAGGCTTGGTTTCTGGTGATAAGTATGGATCAGCAGTCGGGATTGCTGCACTGATCTTGGTTGTCGGTGGTGCTTTTGGCATCATCATGCAAACAGGAGCAATCGATGCTGGGATATTTGCCTTTATTAGTAAAACCCGCGGCTTAGAACGTTTGGCGTTGCCGTTGCTGTTTTTTGCCTTTTCATTTGGTGGCGCGACTTTTGGGATGGCAGAAGAAGTGATTCCATTTTCAATGGTGATGGTTCCTTTCGTGATTGCATTGGGGTATGATTCGATCGTTGCGGTCACAGTCACCTATGTCGCTTCACAGATTGGGAATGCGACGTCTTGGATGAGTCCTTTTAGTGTTGCTGTTGCTCAAGGAATTGCGGGTATTCCGGTTCTTTCTGGTGCGACCTTCAGAATCATCATGTGGGTCGTTGTGACGGCGCTGTCTGCAGCGTATCTGATGGTCTATGCGGAAAAAGTACGGAAACAACCAAAGAAATCATTGACCTATCAGTCAGATGCGTATTTCCGTAACCATCTAGAACAAACCTCTAATGAACAAAAACCATTCTTACTCGGACATAAATTGATATTAGTAGAAATGTTGGCAGTCTTGATTTGGATCGTATGGGGTGTGACACAAAAGGGGTATTACATTCCTGAAATCGCATCGCAGTTCTTTGTGATGGGACTGGGTGCGGGTCTGATTGCTGTTGTCTTCAAGTTAGAAAATATGGGATTGAATGATGTGGCTAGCTCGTTTCAATCGGGTGCTGCCGATTTAGCAGGCACAGCAATCGTTGTCGGTATGGCGAAAGGAATCTTGTTAGTATTAGGCGGTTCTGATGCCAATGTGCCTTCTGCCTTGAATACTATTTTGCATAGTATCGGTGGCTTGTTGAACAATGTGCCGGCAGTGATCGGTGCATGGTTTATGTATATTTTCCAAAGTTTATTCAATTTGGTCGTGACGTCGAACTCCGGTCAAGCTGCTTTGACTATGCCAATCATGGCACCTTTGGCAGATTTATTAGGCGTTTCAAGACAAATCGCTGTTTTGGCCTATCAACTCGGTTCCGGCTTCATGGATGCCTTCACGCCAGTGTCTGCGAGCCTGATTGGTGTCCTTGGTGTAGCACGGATCGAATGGGCCAAATGGGCCAAATTCCAAATCAAAATGCAAGGTTTTCTATTTGTATTAGGGACGATTTTTATCATGATTGCTGTAGCAATCGGTTTACAATAATCTACACAAAAGGAGACGACGAATAATGAAATTGATCAAACAAGTGGATGTCTATGCACCGGAACATCTTGGCGTCAAAGATATTTTGCTCAGCGGTGACAAAATTTTAGCAATCGATGATGAGATCCAGATCGATGTAACAGGTGTTGAAATAGCGGTGATCGACGGCAGAGGGATGCTTGCGACACCCGGATTTATCGATTGTCATTTTCATATTCTAGGTGGCGGCGGTGAGGGTGGCTATCAAAATAGAACACCAGAAGTGAAACTTAGTCAATTGACGACCGCTGGGGTGACTACAGTCGTCGGCTGTCTAGGTACAGATGGTGTCGGTCGTGATATGGCGGCTTTGATCAGTAAAGCAAAAGGGTTAAAAGCAGAAGGTATCTCTGCCTATGTCTATGACGGTTCCTATCGCTTGCCCCTTGATCCTGTCACAGATTCCCTTATCAAAGATTTCTTACTGATCGAAGAAGTGATCGGCATTGGTGAAATCGCGATTTCAGATCACCGCTCTTCACAACCAACGTTTGATGAATTCACCCGGGCAGCGGCGGATGCGCGGGTGGGTGGCATGCTTTCTGGAAAAGCTGGGATCATCAATGTTCATCTAGGCGGCGGTAAAAAGAAGTACGACATGATTTTGCGGACGATTGCAGAAACTGAAATACCAATCAGTCAATTTCTGCCCACACATGCAAACCGTACCAGTGAATTATTTGAAGCCAGTATTGCTTTTGCAAAAATGGGTGGGACGATCGACTTCACTGCCAGTGAAGATCCGGATTTTTGGGAAAAAGAAGACGATGAAGTCCGTTATAGTAAAGGATTAAAACGATTGTTGGCTGAAGGTGTGGGATTGGATCAATTTACAATGACCTCGGATGGTCAAGGCAGTCTACCTTATTTTGATGAACACAATCAATTTATCGGTTTGGGTGTCGGTAGTTCCAAAGCATTGATGGTGGGGATCAAAGAAGCAGTAGAAAAAGAACAGATTCCATTGGAAATCGCGTTAAGGGCGATCACAAGTAATCCAGCGAAGATATTGAAACTAGAAGGAAAAGGACGGCTTGCCCGAGGGCTGGATGCAGACATTTGCTTGTTGCAAAAAGATACATTACGCATTGATACTGTCATTGCTAAAGGCCAAGTGATGGTGGCAGATCAAAAAGTCAAAGTTTGGGGTACCTTCGAACAATTAACATAAAATAAAGTCCCAACGAAAGAGATACCTCTCTTTCGTTGGGACTATTTGTTTCCTTTTATGCGTCTAATTGATCCAAACGTGCCATATCATCTTCGGAAATCTCAAAATCAACTTTTGCATTGTCGATAATATAGGCTTCATGGACCGATTTTGGCAATGGCAAGATCCCTTTTTGTAATAAGTAGCGAATAGATACTTGCGGGATAGAAGCATTGTAGCTATCAGCAATTTGTTGGATATCGTCATTGTCCAATAAACGACCAGTAGCAATTGGCGAATAGCCTTCGACTAAAATGTCATTTTCTTTGCAGAATGCCAATAAATCTTCATTGGTGCGGCCAATGTGATAGATATATTGGTTGACCATTGGTTTCACATCACAATGATCAAAGATATTTTGCAAGTCTTTTTCATCAAAGTTGGATACACCGATCGATTTTACTTTACCGCTTAAGTAAGCTTCTTCAAGCGCTTTCCAGACATCGATATTTTCTAAAAAGAAATCTTTGTTTTCTGGATTGTCTCGCATGATTGACCAAGGACGAGGGGCATGGATCAGAATTAAATCGATATATCCCAAATCTAATTTAGCAAGTGAAGCATCAATGCTGTCAACTGCTTCTTGATAACTCTTTAATTCAGCGGGGACTTTTGTTGTAACGAAGATGTCTTCTCGTGTCAGGCCAGAATCACGTACGGCTTTTCCAACGGCTTCTTCATTCTTGTAGGCAGCTGCTGTGTCAACGTGGCGATACCCATTTGCTAAGGCGATTTTTACTGCGTTGTAAGCATCCTCAGGTGAAGACTGCCATGTTCCTAAACCAATTTTAGGAATGTTCAACTGGTTTTGCAATGTAAACGTATCTTGTAATATCACTATATCTACCTGCTTTCATATATATTAGATGTTCCATTATTTATTATAAAACGTTTTCTTCTTCAAGACAATCCTAACGATTGCAGCAACCTGTTGACAGTCTAGATAAGATTTGGTAAATTGACAAAAATAGGACAAAAGGAGAATAGCATGAATACTGCCGAACAAGATTTTACCTATTACAAGCGCTCGCTTATCCAAATGTATCAAGTCTATTTTCGGCGACGGATACTGGTGATCGCTACAGCGATGCTGATCATCATTGGTTATCTGTTGTTGATGCAAGAGGGCTATTTGATCAACGGATTGTTGCTGGTATTGCTGAGTGCATTAGAAGGATGGCTGTTCAAAAGGTATCAAGCAGCGGATCAAGTCATTGATGTGTACTTGAAAGACAATACACCGCCTAAAGTCCTGCAATTGACAGAATTTGAAGATGTCTATGCCTTCGAACAAGAGGACGGCACAATAGGACGGATCAAAAAAAGAGGCAATCGGAATTTCCCCTCAAATGATAAAAGGTTGACTTTGATGGCTGGTTACCAGAAGGGCTATTTTTTGAAACAGCCATTTGTACTATTGTATTATGATATGCTGGCAACGAAGTTCGATGAAGCCTATCGTTTGAAACGGAATCGTCAAAACGGTTTTCAACGATGGTCGCATCTTTTTAGTTTCCGTAGCTTCCGAGATTCAATCGGCAATGGTTTTCGTTTCTTATTAGGCAATCTTTTTTCCTGTTTATCATTTATCGATTGATTCGCTATGTGATTCAAATCCTCCAAGTCATGTTTTAGTCCCGCCCATTTCACGATTTTCGCTGTTTGGTGAAAAAAATGATAGGACATTTGATGCGCAAAAAGGTATACTAAAAGCACAAAAGGCAGTCAATGTCTTTTCGAACAACAGGTCCTGCACGCGTAAAGTAAGCCGTCAACAACTGCATATTTGATTGTGGCGCTAACAATTTGGGGGAAGTGTTAGTTCTTGCTTTCATCACGGAAGAGATTTCTGACGAAAGGAAGAGCGGAATCGGTCTTTGGACCGTACTTAACAAGTGCAGGTATCTTATATTTATACAAGACCTAGGGTTTTCCTGTCATGCAGGAAAACCTTTTTTGCGCTGGAAGTCCTAGGTAGGAGAACCAAAAGATCTGTGCTACAATGAGTGACGGTACAAAAGAAAGTCTGGTTTAAACAAAGGAGAAACGCGAAACATGAACCACGCTATTATAGAAGATACAGCTAAAGATATAGAAGATACAGCAGAAAAAAATATTTCAGCATACATACATATTCCATTCTGTGAACATATCTGCTACTACTGCGACTTTAATAAAGTATTTTTGGAAGGACAACCAGTCGATGAATACATTGAAGCGCTACTGAAAGAAATGGCGCAGACGCTAAAGAAACATCCGATTGATGCAAGTGAAACGATCTATGTCGGTGGGGGTACACCAACTTCTTTAACCGCCCAGCAGTTAGACCGCTTGTTGACTGGCATCCATCAGATTTTGCCTACATCAACGACGAAAGAATTTACTGTAGAAGCAAACCCTGGTGATTTAAGCGAAGATAAAATGGTTGTCCTTAAAAGTCATGGTATCAATCGTTTGTCGATGGGCGTCCAAACATTTGATGACCGATTACTGAAGAAAATTGGCCGCAAGCATACAGCAGCGGATGTTTACCAAACGATCAATATGTTAGAAAAGCATGATTTTCAAAATGTAACGATTGACTTGATCTATGCATTGCCAGGCCAAACAATGGAGAGCTTTCGTGATACATTGACACGCGCAATTGATCTTGGATTACCCCATTATGCGATGTATTCATTGATTCTTGAGAATAAAACAATGTTTATGAACTGGGTCAGACAGGGGCGCATGGCATTGCCTTCTCAAGAAGCAGAAACCCAAATGTTTGATGAGGCCATCGAAGCAATGGCAAGGGCTGGTTTAAATCAATACGAAATCAGTAATTTTGCTCGTCCGGGGTATGAATCCAAACACAATATGGTGTATTGGAACAACGCCCATTACTTTGGATTCGGTGCTGGTGCCAGTGGGTATTTGGGACAAACTCGTTACAAAAACAAAGGACCGATCCAACATTATCTTGAACCATTGCGACACGATACATTGCCGATTCATGAACGAGAAGTGTTAACAAAAGCGAATCAGATGGAAGAAGAGTTGTTTTTAGGGTTGCGGAAAAAATGCGGTATTTCGAAAACACACTTTCAACAAAAATTTGACACTTCTTATCAAGACGTATATGGGAAAGTGACACAAGAGTTGGTTCAAAAAGGTTGGTTGGCTGAAGAACTAGATAGGATCTATCTAACAAAAGCGGGCATGTTCATCGGCAATGATGTCTTTGAGGCGTTTTTAATCGATTCAGAGGCAAAATGAAAAAGCAGTCGCAGCTGCTTTTTTTATTTTGGTACACAGTTAGCACTCTCATGTAAAGAGTGCTAAAAAAGTGAGGCAAATGCTTGACAATCAAATGAGATGTGGTATATTTATAATCGTATTAGCACTTAGTAGGAATGAGTGCTAATTGAGGAGTGGATATAATGTTGACACCTAGACAACAAATGATATTGCACCTCATCATCCAAAATTATACGAATACTGGCCAGCCTACGGGGTCAAAACGATTGATGGAGGATGGGGTTGAAGCGAGTTCTGCAACCATCCGCAATGAGATGAAGGCGTTAGAAGCTGCTGGATTCTTGTTGAAGACACATTCATCATCAGGACGGGTTCCTTCTATACAAGGGTATCGCTATTATGTGGATCACTTGCTGAAGCCTTCCCAAGTGGGACCTACGGAGTTGCAAACGATTCGTCATTCTTTTGGCAAAGATTTTCATGAAATCAATGAGATCATTCAACAGTCTGCGACTATCTTATCCAACTTGACAAGCTATACAGCGTTGTCTTTAGGGCCAGATGTCAAAGAACGCAAGTTGACTGGTTTTCGGATCGTTCCTTTGAATGCCCGGCAAATCATCGCGATTATCGTGACGGACAAAGGAAATGTTGAAAATCAAGTTTTCACCTTGCCAGCCTCTTTAAGTGGTGAAGACCTAGAAAAAATGGTTCGGATCATCAATGATAAGTTGATCGGTGAACCATTGATGACAGTCTATCATCGTTTAAGGACGGAAATACCTATGATTTTGCATAAGTATTTTCAAACCACGGATGGCATCGTCGATTTATTTGATGCCATGTTGAGTCATATTTTTGAAGAAAAGATCTTTGTCGGTGGTCGGATGAATCTGTTGGATTTTGAACCGACACAAGACGTCAGCCAATTCAAGTCGATGTATTCTTTCATGAAAAATGCTGATCAGCTTACGCAGTTATTGGCGCCTAGAGATCAATCGATCCAGATTCGGATTGGCTCTGAACTGGGCAATGATTTGCTGCAAAATATGAGCTTGATCCAAGCAAGTTATGAAATCGAAGGGCATGGGCAAGGAACCATTGCGTTATTAGGGCCTTCCAGTATGCCATACTCGCGGATGTTTGGGTTGATGGATGTTTTTCGAAGCGAATTAGCCAGCAAATTAGCTGAGTATTACCGCACATTGGATCATTCTGATGCATAGCGGAAATTGGATAAAGAAGGGATGGTACGAGCGTGACGGAAAAAGATGAACAAGTAAATGAAGATGTCGTTCAAGGAACAGAAGAAACAATCGAACCTTCAGAAGAAGCAATCGATACAGCAGGCATCTCTGAGACTGAAGTTGAAAAAACAGAAGTTGAATTGCTGCAAGAAAAAAACAATGAATTAGAAGATCAGTTTTTACGGGCACGAGCAGAAATCGCCAATATTACTTCTCGCAACCGCAACGAACGTGAAACACTGCAAAAATATCGTTCACAAGATCTTGGCAAAAAACTTTTGCCGGCGATCGATAATCTAGAACGAGCAATGGCTGCAGATGTAGGCGAAGAACAAGCAGCGAACTTGAAAAAAGGGGTCGAAATGGTCCTTGAGAGTTTGCGTCAAGCATTGAAAGAAGAAGGTATTGAAGAAATTCCAGCAGAAGGTGTTTCATTTGATCCAAATCTGCATCAAGCTGTCCAAACAGTCCCTGCGACTGATGACGTGCCAGCAGATACCATTGTCAATGTTTTGCAAAAAGGGTACAAACTGCATGACCGTGTCTTGCGTGCAAGTATGGTTATCGTAGCACAATAAAATCAGTACGAATCATTCGTTTAAATTGAAAAGGAGCGTATACACATGAGTAAAATTATCGGTATTGACTTAGGAACAACTAACTCAGCAGTCGCTGTTCTTGAAGGCGGCGAAGCAAAAATCATCACAAACCCTGAAGGAAATCGGACAACACCTTCTGTTGTATCATTTAAAAATGGTGAGATCCAAGTCGGTGAAGTGGCAAAACGTCAAGCAGTGACTAACCCACACACGATTTCTTCCATCAAACGCCACATGGGTGAAGCAGGCTATAAAGTAGAAGTAGACGGCAAATCTTATACACCACAAGAAGTTTCAGCAATGGTATTACAATACATCAAAGGATTCGCTGAAGATTATCTTGGTGAAAAAGTTGAAAAAGCAGTTATTACTGTTCCAGCTTACTTCAATGATGCACAACGTCAAGCAACCAAAGATGCGGGTAAAATCGCCGGCTTAGAAGTAGAACGGATCGTTAATGAACCAACTGCTGCTGCTTTGGCGTATGGTTTAGACAAAACAGACAAAGATGAAAAAATCTTAGTCTTTGACTTAGGCGGCGGTACATTTGACGTCTCGATCCTTGAATTAGGCGACGGCGTATTCGATGTATTGTCAACAGCTGGTGACAACAACTTAGGTGGCGATGACTTTGATAACAAAATCATTGATCACATGGTTGCTGAATTCAAAAAAGAAAACGGCATTGATTTAGGTAAAGACAAAATGGCGCTGCAACGTCTGAAAGATGCTGCTGAAAAAGCCAAAAAAGATTTATCAGGTGTAACAAGCACACAAATCAGCCTACCATTTATCACAGCAGGGGACGCAGGTCCATTGCACTTGGAAATGACATTGACACGTGCTAAATTTGATGAATTGACAGCTGACTTAGTTGAACGCACAAAAATTCCGGTTCGCCAAGCATTGAAAGATGCTGGTTTATCTCAATCAGAAATCGATGAAGTGATCTTAGTCGGTGGTTCTACACGTATCCCAGCTGTTGTTGACGCTGTACGTAAAGAAACCAACAAAGAGCCAAACAAATCAGTCAACCCGGATGAAGTTGTCGCTATGGGTGCAGCAATCCAAGGTGGCGTGATCACTGGTGATGTCAAAGACGTCGTATTATTAGATGTTACACCATTATCATTAGGTATTGAAACAATGGGATCAGTCTTCACTAAATTGATCGATCGCAATACGACAATCCCAACAAGCAAATCACAAGTCTTCTCAACAGCCGCTGACAATCAACCAGCAGTAGACATCCATGTCTTGCAAGGTGAACGTCCAATGGCTTCTGATAACAAAACATTAGGCAGATTCCAATTAACGGATATTCCACCAGCACCTCGTGGTATCCCTCAAATCGAAGTAACTTTCGATATTGATAAAAACGGTATCGTGAATGTATCAGCGAAAGATCTTGGTACGCAAAAAGAACAAAAAATCACAATCAAATCATCTTCAGGCTTATCAGATGAAGAAATCGAACGTATGGTGAAAGACGCCGAAGCAAATGCTGAAGCGGACAAACAACGCAAAGAAGAAGTTGACTTGCGCAACGACGTTGATGCATTGTTGTTCACTGTTGACAAAACCTTGAAAGAATTAGAAGGCAAAGTTGACGCAGACGAAGTCAAAAAAGCGGAAGAAGCCCGCGATGAATTGAAAGCTGCTGTTGAAGCCAACAACTTGGAAGAAATGAAAACCAAACGTGATTCATTAAATGAGATCGTCCAAAACTTAACGGTCAAATTATATGAACAAGCAGCACAACAACAAGCACAAGAAAATCCAGAAGCTGCACAAGGCGGCGCAGACGATGTGGTTGACGCCGATTTCGAAGAAGTAGACGGTGACGATAAATAATCGCTGTTTGTGAAAAAGCCAAAGTCACCACTTTGGCTTTTTCTTATGAATGCAAGAAACGTATTTTTATCCTAAGCGATATGTGCTAAAATACGATAGACGTGAGAAAATAGTGGAGGGAAGCCGATGGCAGACAAAAGAGATTATTATGAGGTCTTAGGTCTACAAAAAGGGGCTTCGGATGATGAAATCAAGAAAGCGTACCGTAAGCTTTCTAAACAATATCATCCAGACATCAACAAAGCTGATGATGCAGAAGCCAAATTTAAAGAGATCTCAGAAGCCTATGAAATTTTAAGCGATGCACAAAAACGTGCAGCCTATGATCAATATGGTCATGCAGGAACTGATCCGAATTATGGTGGCGGTTATGGCGGCGGATTCGGCGGCTTTAACGGTGGCGGCTTTTCTGGCGGTTTCGAAGATATTTTTGAATCCTTCTTTGGCGGCGGCGGTGGTCGATCAGCCAATCCAAATGCACCTCGTCAAGGCGCAGATTTGCAATACGCTGTGGACCTTTCTTTCGAAGAAGCCATCTTTGGTGTCGAAAAAAATGTCCAGTACAACCGTGAAGAAACTTGTCATACCTGCGATGGCAGTGGTGCCAAACCTGGTACATCACCTGAGACTTGTCACAAATGTCATGGGAACGGCACAATCAACGTGGAACGTCAAACCCCATTAGGACGTGTGATGAGCCGTCAAACATGTGATGTGTGTCATGGAACTGGGAAAGAAATCAAAGAACCTTGTACGACATGTCACGGAACAGGTCATGAAAAGAAAAACCACAATGTCAAAGTCAACGTACCTGCCGGTGTGGAAGATGGCCAACAAATGCGTTTGTCTGGACAAGGTGAAGCTGGTACCAATGGCGGGCCTTACGGCGATCTATATGTGATTTTCCGTGTGGAAGAAAGTGACATCTTTGACCGAGATGGGTCTGAGATTTATTACGAGTTGCCATTGAATTTCGTTCAAGCTGCTTTAGGTGATGAAGTCAATGTGCCAACTGTCCATGGCAATGTCAAATTGAAAATTCCTGCTGGTACACAAACAGGTACCAATTTCCGTTTGCGCGGCAAGGGTGCCCCTCGTTTGCGGGGTGGCGGAAATGGTGATCAACAAGTCAAAGTCAAATTGATCACACCAAAGAATTTGAACGACGAACAAAAAGATGCGTTGCGGGTCTATGCAAAAGCCAGCGGACATGAAACAACCGAACAACAACCAGAAGGCTTCTTTGATAAAATGAAAGATGCTTTTGGCGGTAAAAAGAAATAAGAATAAAGCGCGATTTTGAAAGTAATTATCAAAATTGCGCTTTTTTTGAGTCTTTTTTTTGAAATCGGTTACGAGCTATGTCACAATGGAAGTAGATCAATTAAAGGAGGAAGATATATGGAACGAATATTCGCAAGTCCGTCGCGTTATGTACAAGGCAAAGGTGTTTTGGAAAATGGGCTGCACCACATCAAAGATCTTGGCCAAAAAGTGTTGCTTTTAACGGATGAAAACGTCTGGGAAATTGCCGGTGAAACCTTGTTTGACAACCTCAAAGCAGCTGATTTGTCCCCAGTTAAGGAAATTTTTGGCGGTGAAGCGTCTGCCAAAGAAATTGAGCGAATCGTCGAAAAAGCCCAAGATGAATCAATCGAAGTGATTGCAGCGCTGGGCGGTGGCAAAACGATCGATACTGGAAAAGCAGTCGCAGACGAGTTGAAAGTCCCAATTGCAGTGTTGCCAACGATTGCGTCTACAGATGCACCAACTTCTTCTTTATCTGTTATTTATTCAGACGAAGGACGCTTCGAAAAATATCGTTTTTATAACAAAAATCCTGAATTGGTTTTGGTTGATACGGCAATCATTGCCAAAGCACCAGCCAAATTACTGGCAGCAGGTATTGCTGATGCCTTGGCAACGTATGTTGAAGCACGAGCAGTGGCTAGAAGCCATAGCGAGAACATGGTAGGGGGGATGCAACCCATCGCAGGAATGGCGATTGCTGAAAAATGTGAAGAGATTTTATTTGACAATGCGTTGAAAGCCTATCAAGCCAATCAGCAACAAGTGGTGACGGAAGCATTTGAACAAATCGTAGAAGCCAACACCTTGTTAAGTGGGTTAGGTTTCGAAAGTGCGGGTCTAGCAGCTGCACATGCCATCCATAATGGGTTGACAGCGATAGATGGGGAGGTTCATGCACTTTCTCATGGTGAGAAAGTCGCCTATGGGACATTAACGCAGTTGATGCTGGAAAATGCTGATCCCGATGAATTAGACGCCTATATCGAACTTTATCAAGCACTGGACCTACCGACAACATTGAGTGATATGTCATTATCTGAAGCAAAGGATGCTGATTTGTTGAAAATTGGCGAACAAGCGTGTATTGAGGGCGAAACCATTCATCATATGCCTTTCCCAGTCACACCTGAAGATGTGGTCGCAGCTTTAAAAGCGGTGGATGCTTACGTAACTAGTTACTATCCTCGATAATCACGGTGTTATTTTTTAGCTGAATACGCAAATTTTTCAATTTCATTAAAAAAATATTTGACAAGGGATTTTAGTCGTGCTATTTTGAATACAAGCAAAAAAGGAGGGAACTACTCATGACAAACATCAACGTTCAAACTTCATGTTGTTGTTGTATGGTGCAAAAAGCAGCATACCGATTTGTCATGCCTATTAATAGTTCCTTTGTCGTAGAACACTGTTGATTTTTGATCGATAGGGTTTGATTATCCGGATAACACGACGATACCAGAGGTACTGATTTAATAGTCAGTACCTCTTTTTTGTTGTTTTAAATAGACCGCTTTCATCGGTGACGACCGTGCAAGCGCACAATAGACGAGAAATAGTTGAAGGAGTGTCCATCATGATCGTTACAGATGTCAAAGAACTGATAGGCAATACACCGTTGTTCGCATTTGATGCAGATGCATTAGGTGGAAAACCCGGTAGTCGGATTTTTGCCAAATTGGAATATCTCAATCCTGGAGGCAGCGTCAAAGACCGTTTGGGTTTGCAATTGATCCATCAAGCGATTTTACGCGGAGAGATCGATCGTCAGACAACGATCATCGAACCAACTGCAGGAAATACTGGCATCGGGATGGCTTTGGCTGGCATCGAACATGGGTTGTCGATGATTTTCGTGATTCCAGAAAAATTCAGTTTGGAAAAACAGCAATTGATTCGCGCGTTGGGTGCGCAAATCGTGCATACACCGACTGTTGATGGAATACAAGGGGCAATCGAGAAAGCCAAATCATTAGCCAAGGAAATTCCCAATAGTTACTTGCCGTTACAATTTCATCATGCAGAGAACCCTCTTGCTTACAGCAAGACACTTGGACCAGAGATTTATCAGGAATTACATGGGAACATCGATAGTTTTGTCGCCGGTGTTGGTAGTGGCGGAACATTTGCTGGTGTGGCAACATACCTCGCAAAACAAAACGCCCAGATTCGAATGGTCGCAGTGGAACCCGAAGGCTCGATCTTGAACGGTGGTTCTGCTCATGGTCATGAGATCGAGGGGATCGGGGTTGAGTTTATCCCGCAATTCTTTGATGGCTTGACGATCGACACCATCGATACCATCAGCGACGAAGAAGGATTCCGTTATACACGTCATTTAGCCAAACAGTATGGCTTGCTTGTGGGCAGCTCTAGTGGCGCTGCCTTGGCCGCGTCGGTCAAAGAAAGCTGGCGCTTACCGAGTGGCAGCAAAATCGTGACCCTATTCCCTGATAGCGGCGATCGCTATTTATCAAAAAAAATATACGAAGGTCCATCAGACCTGATCGATAATGGAGGAAAAACAGATGCATTTTAATACAACATTGATCCACGGCGGTATGAGTGAAGATAAAGAAACAGGGGCGGTTAGTGTACCGATTTATCAGACATCGACCTATCGTCAAAATGGTGTTGGTCAACCGAAACAATATGAGTATAGCCGCTCAGGCAATCCAACTCGATTTGCATTAGAAGAATTGATCAAAGAATTAGAAGGCGGTGTGCAAGGTTTTGCTTTCGCTTCTGGGTTGGCGGCAACCCATACGATTTTTTCATTGTTTCAATCTGGTGATCATATTTTATTGGGAGATGATGTATACGGCGGCACATTTAGACTGTTACATCAAGTATTTGAAAAAAATGGTTTGCGGTATACTTTGGTTGAAACAAATAAACCTGAAACGATTGCAGCTGCCATTGAAACCGAAACGAAAGCTATCTTTTTAGAAACACCAACGAATCCATTGTTGAAGATCACTGACATTGCACAAGTGGCTGCTATTGCCAAAGCCCATGATCTATTGACGATCGTGGACAACACATTTGCAACGCCGTATTTCCAAAAACCGTTACATCTGGGGGCGGACATCGTGATCCACAGTGCCACCAAATATTTAGGTGGTCATAGTGATGTCGTGGCTGGATTGGCCGTTGTCAAAGCAAAGGCCATTGCCAAGCAAGTTGGTTTCATGCAAAATGCAATTGGTGGCGTCTTGGGGCCCCACGATAGTTGGTTGATACAACGAAGTATCAAAACATTGGCATTACGGATGGAAGCACATCAAAGCAATGCCTTGAAGATAGCCCACATGCTAGCTGAACATCCTGCAATCGCTACTGTATATTATCCTGGCCTAAAGAGCCATCCGGGTCACGAAATCGCCCGTCAACAGATGGCTGGTTTCAGCGGGATGATTTCATTTGAATTAAAAAACGAAGCAAAAGTGACACCTTTTGTTGAGTCGCTCCATATCTTTACACTGGCTGAAAGTTTAGGTGGTGTTGAAAGTTTGATCGAAGTGCCAGCAATCATGACACATGCCTCTATTCCAAAAGATCTCAGAGAAAAAGCCGGTATCAAAGATGGGTTGATTCGTTTGTCTGTTGGGATTGAACATGTAGATGATCTATTGTCTGATTTGCAAGCTGCGTTGCAGGAAGCGGGTGCCTAAAGATGGGGCGAGAGTTTATACCGATATTTAAAGAATGGGCGCATACTTATGATGCGACAGTCGGTGGAGAAGATCCAGAATATCAAGAAGTATTCGATCATTATGCTGAACTATTGGCAGAAATTGCTGAAAAATCAGCTGACTTTGTGGTAGAATTTGGGAGTGGGACCGGTAATTTGACCCTAGCTCTGGTTGAGCAAGGCAAACAGGTCATCGCTGTTGAACCGTCGGAAGATATGCGTGAAATCGCCCAAAGAAAACCTGCCCTTACGAATGTTACGATTATCGATGGAGATATGGAAGTTTTTCCCATGTTTTCGGAACCAATCGATACGATTGTTTCTAGCTATGTCTTTCATCATTTGACCGAAAGTGAAAAACAACGGTCGATCGCGAAGTACGCTGCATTATTACCAGTAGGTGGTAAGGTCATTTTCGGCGATACGATGTTTCTGTCTTCAGATCACAAAGACGCAATGGTCAACGAAGCAATCAATCAAGGGTATTTACGATTATCCGCGGATCTGAAACGAGAATACTATCCTCTAGTCCCAGATATTGAGCGTTATTTCCGTCAACATGGGTTTCGTATCCGATTCAAACAAATCAATGCTTTCGTTTGGTTAATAGAGGCAATCAAAGTAAAAGGAGCAAGTTAACAATGAAAATGAATGTTGAAAGTTTTAACTTAGATCACACCTTAGTCAAGGCGCCCTACGTAAGGGTAGCAGACAAAAAGCAAGGGACCAATGATACGATCATCAAATATGATGTCCGATTCAAACAACCAAACCAAGAACATATGGATATGGCTAGTTTGCATTCATTGGAACATTTGACCGCCGAATTGATTCGTAATCATGCGGATTATATCGTAGACTGGTCACCGATGGGCTGCCAAACAGGATTTTATCTGACAGTATTGAATCATGATGATTATGATGAGATTTTAGATGTATTAGAAGCAACGATGAAAGATGTGTTGACAGCGACAGAAGTCCCTGCCAGCAATGAAATACAATGCGGTTGGGCTGCCAATCACACATTGAGCGGTGCCCAAGCCTTGGCACAAGAATTTTTGGATCAAAGGGCGCAATGGTCGACGGTATTTGCGTGATTTGTTAAAAGCCTAATGACTGTATATTTGTCCAGCAAATATACAGTTTTTTTGTGCGGCAAAATAGGTTACATTTCATGAAAAACTTTTTTGCAACTTTTTATCGGTTCAAACGTCATTATAAGTAGCGGGGAGGGATAGTGTTGGAGGAGTTGGTTCAAACCTATTACGATCGCATCCAATACTATTTTATTCAGCGGGTGAAGGATCGTTATTATGCGGAAGATTTGACGCAAGAAGTGTTTTTGAAAGTTCTGCTGGCTTTACCCAAGCAACAGCCGGAAAACTTTGAAGCCTGGCTTTTCACGATTGCGAAGTTTACTTTGTATGATTTTTATCGACGAAAGAAACTTGTATTTTTGCCAGAAGATTTTTCGGACTATATCGATCTAGAACAATCCTTCGGTCATGTATTGACGGAACAAACAATCTTGTTGGAATCAATCAATCGATTGTCAGATAAATTACGCCGGCCGTTTATTTTATCGATTAGAGGGTACAGCTATCAAGAAATAGCAGAAATCATAGATGTCAAAGAGAGTACCGTTAAGTCAAGGGTTTTCCAAGCGCGTCAAAAAATCAAAAAGCAGGTGATGAAATGAAAGAGAAGGACTATCAAAGGTTACAAAAATCTGTTCAGCGATCAAAACATCGTTTTGGTTGGTTGTTGATTTATCATTTACTATTTTTTAGTGTGGTTGCATACATCCTTTCTTTTATGGTTCCAGCTGCATATTATCGGTGGGTTCTCCGGGAGGATGTCGATTATCAAAGTCTGCCATCTGTGGTCAACTTACATGCGTATCAAGATTACCTACGGGAGGATGCGCTCGAAAAATATCGTTACTTATGGTATGAGATGGGACAAGAAAATTTGCACTATGATCCCTTTAATCAGCAAGCGTCCCTGAACGTCCTAGGCAAAAAAGAGTTCTATCCCCTCATAGCAAAAAACGGCAACCAAGATCAGGTTGTCTATACCTTATACAATCGTTTTTTATTTGATCAGCGCACACAAACCCGGGTGGACAGTAATGATTTGAATGCCTATGCGTTTTCTGCAAATATGTATAACCCTGATCAGCAAGTCAACACCTATGATGAATTAGTTGATTATTTGACTGGATTAGGTGATTTGAAGCAAGTGACGCTAGCCGCTACGTTAAAAAATGACCAAGCCCCAAGTTCGATCAGAGAAATCGTTGGAGATTTGGCTGTCCAACATTATACGATTGCTTATCAGTCGGGCAGCAATTTTGGCTATTCTGATGCGATGGTACAACAAGTATCAGCAAACAATTATGATCAGCAAGTGTTGACAGCGGTGGAAGAAGGGATTGCCTATCTGAATGATCATTTCGATACTTATGGGAATCTAGGATGGGATAATGAAGAAAATGTGCGTTTCCTTAGTAATAGCCTTCATTCGATTCAACTGCACGATTTTCAAGATCTGCAAAGCTATGTTGAAGAGAATGGTGTGAAGGTACATGCAGTGTTGATCACCGGTACTGGCACAGAACTGGCTGACTGGCTGCAAAAACAAGCATCCATGATCATGCGGGTACAAGTGAGACAAGTCCAAGATGTGATGATGCAACAAGTAATCACGATAGGAGGATAATTCATATGAAAAAAATTGATTATGATGGGCATATACTGTCAATCATCATAAAAGGGTATAGCTTACTTTATCTGTTCTACCTTGCATGTATCCGATTTTTGTTTTCGACCATTACAAATCTTACTGTTTCACTTGTTGATATGCCAGTTGATGCGGCAGCTGGAAATGGATTTTTTTATTATCTATTCAATCCCATCTTATTGATCATTTGTATCATAGGCATTGCTCTTTTGGCCTGGCGAGACAAAAGTTGGCTGAAAGAATTGATTTCTCCAACTATCGTATTGATTTTAGTCTGTGGCAGTGTATATATACTATAAAAGCAAGACGTAGAAAATGTAACAAACAATTTAACCAAAAAATTATGCCCAAAATGAAGCGACCCCTAAAAGGTAGACTAATAATCTAACTTTTAAGGGTCGCTATTTTAATAATCAGATATTCAAGACCTTATCTAAGAAGTCTTTGGTCCGTTCGTTTTTAGGATTGCTGAAGATTTGTTCTGGCGTGCCATCTTCTAAGAAGTTCCCGCCGTCAATGAACATCACTCGATTGGCGACTTCTTTGGCAAAGCCCATTTCATGGGTAACGATCACCATCGTCATTCCTTGTTTGGCTAATTTCTTCATCACATTCAACACATCGCCGACCATTTCTGGGTCAAGTGCGGATGTGGGTTCATCGAACAACATGACATCGGGATTCATCGCCAAAGCACGAGCGATGGCTACCCGTTGTTTTTGTCCACCTGAAAGATTGTCTGGATACATATCCTTTTTGTCAGCTAGACCGACCGTTTCAAGCAAACGAACGGCATTGGCTTCAGCTTCTTTACGGGTCGCATTTTTTAGATCCATCGGAGCTAGGATAATATTCTCTAACACAGATAGATGGGGGAAGAGGTTGAAATGCTGGAAGACCATCCCAATATGCTGACGGACAGCATTGATGTTGGTATTTTTATCCATCAAGTGTGCACCATCAATGATGATGTCACCGCTTGTTGGTTCTTCCAAGCGGTTCAAGCAACGCAAGAAAGTCGATTTTCCTGAACCGGAAGGACCAATCACACAAACAACTTCGCCCTCTTCAATAGAAACATTGATATCGTTAAGTACAGTATTGTTACCGAATTTTTTAACTAAATTTTCAACTAAGATTTTTTCTTTCACTTTATTTCACCTTCTTTTCTAAAACTTTGGCAAGTTTAGTTAAAGCAGTGATCACAACCAAGTACATGATGGCGATAATCAAGTAGACATAGGTACTTTGCGTTGTGCGGGCAACAATGATCTTACCTGTTTGCAATAGTTCTACCACACCGATAACGGAAATGATCGTTGTATCTTTCAGTGAAATGACAAATTGATTGACGAAAGATGGGATCATAATTTTTATCGCTTGCGGCAATACGATTTTTTGCATTGTGCGGGTGTAGGTCATGCCCAAGCTGCGGGAGGCTTCCATTTGGCCATTCGGAACGGCATTGATCCCGCCACGAACAATCTCCGCGATATAGGCACTGGCGTTCAGGGTCAGTGTGATGACACCTGCTGCAAAGTCGGGAATCGTGATACCGATCGCATCTGATAAACCAAAGAAAATGAAGAAGGCCAGTACCATCATTGGGATGCCTCGAATAATATCAACATAGATACCAGCAATCACTCGTAGTGCTTTGATGGGTGCCACACTGAACAGCCCTAAGATGATACCAATCACTAAAGCCAAAGCAAATGAAATCAAAGCTAGAAGCAATGTGTTCCAAAGGCCTTTCAATAATACTTGATAGTTATTGCTGACTAAGCCACTGATCGTTGATTCATCGACTTTTTTCTCCGTGGCAGAACCATCTTGGATATATTTACCGACGATTTGATCATATTCACCAGTTCGTTTCATTTCTTTTAAGGCTTCGTTGAACATCTCGATCAATTCTGGATTTTGGCCTTTTTTGACTGCAAACCCATATTGGCCGCCGGTTTCTTTTTCAATCGGAGTGGTCAATTTTTGACCTTGCGCAATGGCGTATCCAATAACTGGATAGTCATCCATCATGGCATCGATTTGACCACCGCTGACTGCAGCATATAATTGGTCTGCGGCGTCATAATATTTGATTGAATAGCCATATTTGTCTTCGTTGGCAATCAAGAAGTCAGCACTTTCCGTTCCAACTTTGGCACCAACTGTTTTGCCATCAAGATCTTCATATGAAGAAATATCTTCATTTCCTTCTTTGACTGCTAACTGAATGCCGCTTTCAAAGTAAGAGTCTGAGAAATCATATGAAGCTTTTCGTTCATCTGTAATACTCATCCCAGCAATCATTCCATCGGCTTGATTGCCGTCTAATGCTTGCAGGGCTCCAGAGAACCCAATAAAGTTAAATTCAATATTGAAGCCTTGCATTTCTGCCGCTCGTGTTAATAAATCCACATCGATACCAACATATTCATTGTCTTCGTTTTGAAATTCAAAGGGTGCGAACGCAGAGTCGCTGGCAATTTTGTAGACATCTTTCTTTGGTTCAACTTTGACCATTTCACTATCATCTGAGGAGGTTGTGCTATCAGATGTGCTGATATAAGTGGCAACGATTTTGTCATATTCGCCAGATTCTTTCAAGTGAGCAAGTCCTGTATTGAACTTTTCTAATAAATCTGCATTTTGGCCTTTTTTGACTGCAAAACCGTAAGAAGCACCTGCTTCTGGCTCGCCAACTAGTTTCATGGCTTCACCATTGTTGATGGCATAACCTAGAACCGGATAGTCATCAAAGATCGCTACAACTGTTCCATTGCGGACAGCACCATACAAACCGCTGGCATCATCATAGTTTTTGATGTCATAGCCATATTTGTCTTTGTTTTCTTCTAAGAAGCGTGCACTTTCAGTCCCAACTTTGGCGCCGACCGTTTCACCTTCTAAATCCTCATAACTGGTGATACTATCGTTATCAGCAGCAACCGCCATTTGGATGCCGCTGTCAAAATATGGATCAGAAAAATCAAATGTTTCTTTCCGCTCATCGGTAATGCTCATACCCGCGATCATACCATCTAATTGATTGGACTGGACACCTTGGATAGAAGAATCAAACCCTAACGGGCGTAAATCAACATTGAACCCTTGATCTTCGGCAATTGCATGTAATAAATCTATATCGATTCCAACATACTCATTGTTTTCATTTTGGAATTCGAAAGGCGCGAATGTTAAATCTGTTCCTATCTTATACGTTGTTTCCTCCGCGTTGGCTGACTTTGCTGAAAAAGCAAAAAAGCTGATAATCAGCGCAACTAAAGCGAAGGCTCTTTGTTTTCTGTTCAAGAAAATTCCCCCTTTAGTTGTAACGTATTTATAGATTATATGAATTTTTCACTCAACACACAAGCTTTTCAGAAAAAAATCGTGACAAAGTGATGTAAATCTTACATCGTATGTTAGAAATCATAACATCTTAAGTATCTGTTAATGCTTGGAAAATGACGAAGCAAATGATAGCGAAAGTATGTTCGCTATGGTATACTGATTAGTGGAAAAGCGATGGCGTTTTTTCTTTTTTTGTCATCCTTTAGAATATGTGAGGGGGAATGAAGATGATCGAAAGAACAACTTCCCACAAGTTTGATTTGGTTTCAAAATATCAACCTGCTGGTGATCAGCCAGAAGCAATCCATCAACTGGTGGACGGTGTCGTCGACGGAAAAAAGGCGCAGATTTTATTGGGAGCGACTGGTACAGGTAAGACGTATACGGTCTCCAATTTGATCAAAGAGGTCAATAAACCGACATTGATCATTGCCCATAACAAAACATTAGCCGGACAATTGTATGGGGAGTTCAAAGATTTCTTTCCCAATAATGCTGTTGAATATTTTGTGAGTTATTATGATTATTATCAACCAGAAGCCTATGTGCCTTCTAGTGATACCTACATTGAGAAAGATTCCAGCGTCAATGATGAAATCGATAAATTACGCCACTCAGCAACAAGTTCATTGCTAGAGCGTAATGACGTGATCGTTGTGGCATCTGTGTCTTGTATCTTTGGTTTGGGTTCACCTATTGAATATGCACGCCAAGTGGTTTCGTTACGGGTTGGAATGGAAAAATCCCGTGATCAATTATTGAAAGAAATGATCGATATTCAATTTGAACGCAATGATATCGACTTTCAACGGGGCCGATTTCGCGTGCGTGGGGATGTCGTTGAGATCTTCCCAGCTTCAAGAGATGAACGGGCATTGCGGGTTGAGTTTTTTGGTGACGAGATCGATCGGATTCGTGAAGTCGATGCGTTGACTGGTGAGATTTTGAGCGATACAGAACATGTGTCGATTTTCCCAGCCACTCACTTTGTGACAAATGAAGACCATATGGAGCATGCGATCTCTACGATTCAAAGTGAATTGGATGCACGTTTGACAGTCTTGCGGGATGAAAACAAACTATTAGAAGCGCAACGATTAGAACAGCGAACCAATTATGATATTGAGATGATGCGAGAAATGGGCTACACCTCAGGGATTGAAAACTATTCCCGTCATATGGACGGCCGAAAAGAAGGGGAACCGCCTTATACGTTACTGGATTTCTTCCCAGACGATTTCTTGCTGGTGATTGATGAATCCCATGTGACGATGCCGCAGATCCGCGGGATGTATAACGGTGACCGGGCGCGTAAGCAAATGCTTATAGACTATGGTTTCCGTTTGCCGTCTGCTTTGGATAACCGTCCATTAAGACTTGAAGAGTTTGAAGAACATGTCAATCAAATCGTATATGTATCAGCAACACCAGGTCCTTATGAATATGATCAAACCGACACAGTCGTCCAACAAATCATTCGACCAACCGGTCTCTTAGATCCTGTCGTCGAAGTGCGACCAATCATGGGACAGATCGATGATTTGGTGGGTGAAATCAATGAACGTGTCGAGCTGAATCAGCGGGTCTTTGTTACGACATTGACTAAGAAGATGGCGGAAGATTTAACCGATTATTTCAAAGAATTGGGTATCAAGGTCAAGTATCTTCATAGTGACATCAAGACTTTGGAGCGAACGGAGATCATTCGCGATCTGCGATTGGGTGAATTTGATGTCTTGATCGGTATCAACTTGCTGCGGGAAGGAATCGATGTACCGGAAGTTTCACTGGTAGCGATATTGGATGCTGATAAAGAAGGCTTCTTGCGCAGTGAACGTTCGTTGGTCCAAACAATTGGACGGGCCGCTCGTAATTCTGACGGGAAAGTAATCATGTATGCAGATAAAATGACGGATTCTATGCAGCGAGCTATCGATGAAACTGCACGCCGCCGCAGTATCCAAGAGGCGTACAATCAAGAACACGGCATTGAGCCTAAAACCATTATCAAAGAAATTCGGGATCTGATCGCTATTACTAAGGTCGCCGAAGAAACGGGCGAATATACCACCGCTTCTTATGACGATTTGACCCGTGAAGAAAAAGCAACATTGTTGCTTAAATTAGAAAAAGAAATGAAAGATGCAGCCAAAGCATTAGATTTTGAAACTGCCGCGACGTTACGGGATGCGATCCTAGAATTGAAAGCAGCAGATTAGAAGGAGATACATTATGGCAAATGATAAAATCGTGATCCATGGGGCTCGGGCTCATAATTTGAAAAATATTGATGTGACGATACCCCGTGATCAATTAGTGGTGGTGACCGGTTTATCCGGGTCAGGAAAAAGTTCTTTGGCCTTTGATACCTTATATGCGGAAGGTCAAAGGAGATATGTCGAAAGTCTATCTGCTTATGCCCGACAATTTTTGGGTCAGATGGACAAACCAGATGTCGATAGCATCGACGGTTTGAGCCCTGCCATTTCCATCGATCAGAAAACGACGAGCAAAAATCCGCGTTCGACTGTCGGTACTGTAACCGAAATCAATGACTATTTGCGCTTGCTTTATGCGCGGATCGGTCATCCTATCTGTCCCAATGATCATATTGAGATCACGAGTCAGTCTGTAGAGCAAATGGTCGACGAAGTATTGGCATTGCCCGAGCGTACGAAGATTCAATTGATGGCACCTTTGGTCAATCAAAAGAAAGGCCAGCACAAGAAAGTCTTCGAGCGTATTCAACGGGAAGGGTATGTCCGGATGCGAGTGGACGGGGAGACCTACGATGTCTCAGAAGCACCAGAGCTGGAAAAGAACAAAAAACATGATATAGCTATTATTATTGACCGTATCGTCGTCAAAGAAGGCATTCGCTCCCGCCTATTCGATTCTTTTGAAGCAGCATTGAGATTGGCTGACGGCTATGCGATCGTTGATGTGATCGGTGAAAAAGAGTTATTGTTCAGTGAGCACTATTCATGCCCGTATTGTGGATTTACCGTTGGTGAATTAGAACCGCGACTATTCTCTTTCAATGCGCCATTTGGTGCTTGTCCTGATTGTGACGGCTTAGGGATCAAATTAGAAGTAGATACCGACTTGGTGATTCCTGATCCAACGAAAACATTGCGGGAAGGGGCATTGCTGCCTTGGAACCCCATCAGTTCGCAATATTATCCGCAAATGTTGGAACAAGCTTGTTTAGAATTCAATATCGACATGGATACACCATTTGAAGAGTTGCCGAAAGAACACCAAGATATTATTTTGAATGGCTCTAACGGAGAAATCTTCCATTTCCATTACGAAAATGATTTTGGCGGTGTCCGCGATGTCGAAGTCGCTTTCGAAGGCATTTTGCCGAATATCAAACGACGTTATCATGAAACCAATTCAGATTTCACCCGGGATCAAATGCGCTTATATATGACGGAGTTGACTTGTAAAACCTGTAAAGGGTATCGTTTGAACCCGCAAGCTCTCTGTGTCAAAGTCAATGGCAAACATATTGGTGAATTGAACGAATTGGCCATCAACAATGCGTTGACTTTTGTTGAGGATTTGACATTGACTGAATCTGAACAAACGATTGCCAAGCCAATCGTCAAAGAAGTCGATGATCGCTTGAGTTTCTTGAAAAATGTCGGGCTAGATTACCTCACATTGAGTCGGGCGTCCGGTACACTGTCAGGAGGGGAAGCACAACGGATCCGTTTGGCGACCCAAATCGGTTCCAACCTTTCTGGCGTGTTGTATATCTTAGATGAGCCTTCGATTGGGTTGCACCAACGAGACAATGACCGTTTGTTGGAATCCTTGCGCAAAATGCGAGACCTAGGCAACACATTGATCGTGGTGGAACATGATGAAGATACGATGCGGGCAGCGGATTACTTGATCGATGTGGGTCCAGGAGCTGGACATGCTGGCGGAGAAATCGTAGCTGCCGGTACACCTGCGCAAGTCGCAAAAAACAAAAAATCTTTGACCGGACAATATTTATCTGGCAAAAAGAGCATCCCGACACCAAAGGAACGACGTGCCGGTAATGGGAAAGACATTCGTATCACAGGCGCCACAGAAAACAATTTGAAGAATGTTTCTGTTGATTTTCCATTAGGTAAATTTGTTGCTGTGACTGGTGTATCTGGCTCTGGCAAATCAACACTGGTCAATGAGATCTTGAAAAAATCGTTGGCGCAAAAAATCAATCGTAATTCAAATAAACCAGGGAAATTCAAATCGATCACTGGCTATGAAGAAATCGAAAAACTGATCGATATCGATCAAAGCCCAATTGGGCGGACACCGCGAAGCAATCCAGCAACGTATACAAGTGTCTTTGATGACATACGTGATTTGTTTGCGAAAACCAATGAAGCCAAAGTTCGCGGCTACAAAAAAGGTAGGTTTAGTTTTAACGTCAAAGGCGGCCGTTGCGAAGCATGTAAAGGCGATGGGATTATTAAAATCGAGATGCACTTCTTGCCAGATGTATACGTCCCATGTGAAGTTTGTCATGGCAAACGGTACAACTCTGAAACATTGGAAGTACATTACAAAGGTAAGAATATTGCGGAGATTTTGGATATGACTGTTGAAGATGCGGTAGAATTCTTCAAGCATATTCCTAAGATCCACCGCAAGTTGCAAACCATCGTAGATGTTGGGTTGGGCTATGTGACAATGGGTCAACCAGCGACAACATTGTCTGGCGGAGAAGCCCAGCGGATGAAACTGGCTAGCGAACTCCACAAGAATTCAAACGGCAAGAGTTTTTATATCTTAGACGAGCCGACAACGGGCTTGCATACGGATGATATTGCCCGCTTACTACAAGTATTAGAGCGGTTTGTTGACGCCGGCAATACGGTATTAGTGATCGAACACAACCTTGATGTGATCAAATCTGCTGACTATGTGATCGATTTAGGTCCTGAAGGCGGAGATGGTGGAGGGACGATTATCGCAACTGGTACACCAGAGAAGATTGCTGCTGTGCCTGAGAGTTACACGGGTCATTATTTGAAGAAAGTGCTGTAAAATCGTAAAAATCAAGTAGACTTCCATTGATAAGGCTAAAGTTTAACTAATTTTTAAACAATTGTGAATTATTTAAAAATTTCCCTCAAGTCTCTTGAATTTAAGATTATTTTTGTTAGAATATCAATAGGTATACGTATATTCTTACTGAATAAACAGCCTATAAGTTCTATCCGTTCAAAGTAGAAGAAAGCAGTCAAAGATATATGCTTTGATTGCTTTTTTCTTTGTGGTAGAATAAGTCTATTGTAAAACGTAGCATATAAACAATATTATTTTTAGTATCCAAAAGAGAGAGTGGTTTAAATGAGTCAGGACAAATTTCTACCAATATTATTAGGTAGTGATATGAATGTATATGGAATGGCACGAGCTTTCCATGAAGCCTATGGTATCCAATCAGTTGCTTATGCAGGTACTGAATTGGCGCCAACGCGTTTCAGTAAAATCGTGAAAGTCAATCAAGTAGCAGGTTTCGACCATGATCCGGGCTTTATTGATACTTTGGTCGATTTGGCAAAAACCACTTATCATGATCCCGACGTGCGCTATCTGTTGATTCCTTGCGGTGACGGCTATGCGGAACTTCTGGCAAAACATAAAGAAACATTGAAGCCTTATTACACATTTATTGCCAATGATTACAGCTTGTTGAAACGATTGATCAACAAAGTTAGTTTCTATGAAGTCTGTGAAGAATACGGCTTGCCTTATCCGAAGACCTTTATTTTAACCAAAGATTTATTGGTGGATGGCCAATTCAAAGAAGCGTTGCCTTTCGATTTTCCAGTGGCATTGAAACCTGCCAATAGTGTGGCATGGTTATCTGTTGATTTTGAAGGACGGAAGAAAGCCTTTATTATTGATGATCGGCAAGAGTTTGAAACAATCGTAGCCCGGATTTACCAAGCAGGCTATACACATGAAATGATCGTCCAAGACTTTATTCCCGGTGATGACAGCAATATGCGGGTTTTAAATGCCTATGTTGATGAAAATCATGACGTCCGTGTAATGGCATTGGGGCATCCGTTATTAGAAGATCCCACACCTGGTGCTGTAGGGAACTATGTTGTGATCATTCCCGATGAAAATCAACAAATCTATCAAATGATTCAGACCTTTTTAAAAGAAATCAATTACGTCGGCTTCGCCAACTTTGATTTGAAATATGATCGACGAGATGGCCAGTACAAATTATTTGAAATCAATTTACGTCAAGGACGCAGCAGTTTCTTCATTACGCTGAGCGGTTTGAACCTGGCGCAATTCTTGACAGAAGACCTAGTCTTTGAAAAACCGTATGTTGAAACGATTTATGGCAAAGCAGATGCACCGGAAGCCAAACTCTGGCTTGGTGTGCCAAAAAATATTTTCTTGACCTATGCCAAAGAAAATGAAGACAAAGAACGTGCCAAAAAACTATTGGCCCAAGACCGTTGGGGAACGACTGTCTTTTATCAAAATGATATGTCTCTTAAACGATGGATCTTGTTGAAAAGAATGTTTTATCTATATAATAAACGGTTTAAAACATTCTTCTCTACGAAAGAAGGATAGTTAATGGAGAATTTCTTTAGTATTTTAGGCGGTATGGGTACAATGGCCACAGAAAGTTATGTTCGGATCTTGAACCAAAGAACCCACGCCCACAAAGACCAAGATTACTTGAATTATGTGTTATTCAATCATGCGACAGTCCCTGATCGAACAGCTTATATTTTGGATGATCAATTAGAGAATCCAGTGCCATATTTGCTAGATGATATTGCAAAACAAAATTTGCTGCAGCCAGCATTTATCGTTTTGACGTGTAATACTGCACACTATTTCTTCGATACGTTACAAGCAGCCACACCCATTCCCATTCTGCATATGCCTCGGGCAGCCGCTGAAGCAGTCAAAGCTCAAGGGATAACAGGCAAAGTTGCTTTGTTGGGGACGGAAGGTAGTATCAAGGCCGGTATCTATGAAAAAGAACTACGTGATTTGGGTATTGATGTCTACTTGCCATCGCGGGAAATTCAGAAAATGGTCAATACGTTGATTTATGACCGCATCAAAGAAAATGGTCAGCTGGATCAAGCACTTTACTTCGATATTTTGGAAAAAGTCACCAAAAAAATCGGCTGTGAAGCAGTTGTTCTAGGCTGTACAGAACTTTCATTGATGGAGGAGTTTACGGAAAATAATCCGTATCCTGTCGTTGATGCGCAATCGATCATCGTTGACTTGACGATCGAAAAAGCATTGGCGCTGAGAGTGTAATTGAACAAGAAGCGGACGTTGGCTTGTACTGCGAGCTGACGTCTTTTTATGTGGGCAAGTATTCCAATGATACGCCCGGCATGATATAATATAAGAGTTGGAGAAAGGGGTTTTGTGAAAATGACTGAAGTAGATCATTTAGAATTAGTAATTATCACTGGAATGAGTGGCGCAGGTAAGACTGTTGCAATCCAGAGTTTTGAAGATATGGGGTTTTTTTGTATCGACAATATGCCGCCAAGTCTGGTACCGAAATTTTGGGAATTAATCAAGGAGTCTGGTAAAGTGACCAAGATTGCCTTAGTCGTCGATTTGCGTTCACGTTCTTTCTTTGAAGAAATCCAAAGTATGCTGATCGATATTGAAAACACCAATTTCATCGATACCCGCATTTTGTTTTTGGATGCTTCGGATAGTGAATTGGTTTCACGTTATAAAGAAACCCGCAGAGCACACCCGTTGGCGATGGATGGATTAGTCACTGAAGGGATTCGCAAAGAACGTGCGATTTTAGAAGATTTAAAGACCCGTGCCAGTATTGTGATCGATACAACGACGCTGACACCTAGACAATTAAGAGAAAAAATCAATCAAGAATTTCGTTCTTCTCATGAAACAGGTTTTCGAATCGAAATCATTTCTTTCGGCTTTAAATATGGCTTGCCCATCGATGCTGATATTGTAATGGATGTTCGGTTTTTGCCAAATCCCCACTATATTCCTGAATTACGCCCATTGACTGGAAAAGATCAAACCGTCTATGAGTATGTGATGTCTTTTCCAGAAACGGAAGAATTCTATCAAAGATTCACCGGCTTATTGCAAACGATCATGCCGGGGTATGTCAATGAGGGCAAAAGCAGTTTAACGGTTGCAATCGGCTGTACTGGCGGACAACATCGATCGGTGGCTTTATCTGAACGAGTAGGGGCAGCATTGTCTGAGGATTATAAGGTCAATATCACCCACCGTGACAAAGATAAACGTAAAGAAACGGTGAATCGATCATGAAGATGAAAACCTATCGTATTAGAAAACCAAAAATCGTCGTGGTGGGCGGTGGAACTGGTTTGCCAGTTATCTTGAAGAGTCTGCGTAATCAGGGCGTTGATATCACCGCCATCGTCACTGTCGCTGATGACGGCGGGAGTAGCGGTGAGATCCGTAATCTGGTGTCATCGATTTCACCTCCGGGGGATTTGCGCAATGTCTTGGCAGCTTTGTCAGATATGCCGCAACTCTACAATGATATTTTCCAGTATCGATTTAAAGCAGAAGACAAGTTTTTGGCCAATCATGCGTTAGGCAATCTGATCATTGCGGCCATCGCAGAAATGCGCAGCAGTACGTATGAAGCCATCCAAATTTTATCGAAGATCATGCACATCGATGGGCAAGTATATCCTTCATCTGATCTGCCCCTTGTATTGCATGCAGTCTTTAAAGATGGAACGGAAGCCGTGGGGGAGTCAAAAATTGCTCTCGACCGCAAAACCATCGATCATGTCTTCGTTCGTAATCAAGAAAATAATGACGCACCGAAAGCAGCACGCAAAGTAGTTTCGTCAATCATGGAAGCAGACATGATCGTCTTGGGACCTGGCAGCTTATTCACCAGTATTTTGCCCAATTTAATGATCAGTGAAATCGGTCAAGCGCTGTTGGAAACTACGGCCGAAACGGTCTATATCTGTAATATTATGACGCAAAAAGGCGAAACAGAGCATTTTACGGATGCTGATCACGTACGCGTATTGCATCAACATTTGGGCAAACCCTTTATCGATACAGTGCTGGTCAATACCGAAAGAGTACCCGAAGGCTATATGGATCCTGAAATCTATGACGAGTATTTAGTGCAAGTCAAACATGATTTCAAAGGGTTGCGGGACGAGGCTTGCCGCGTTGTTTCTGCAGATTTTCTGGCACTGAAAAATGGCGGGGTCTTCCATGATGGCGAAAAGGTCATTGAGGAATTGCTGCGGATCGTCTATGCCGCGAGAATCTAGTTTGTGTGTCATTGAGAAAGGAAGGGATTAGATGTCCTTTGCTGCTGAAGTAAAAAAAGAATTAACAACATTAGAAGTGCATCGTGAACATGCCAAAGCCGAATTGGCGGCATTGATTCGTATGAATGGTTCACTGAGTATCAACAATCAACAGTTTGTGCTGAATGTGCAAACCGAAAATGCCGCAATCGCAAGGCGTATTTATTCGCTGCTGAAAGATCATTACGATGTACGCAGCGAGTTGCTGGTACGGCGAAAAATGAAACTAAAGAAAAACAATGTCTATATCGTCCGATTAAAACAAGACACGAAACGTGTTCTGCTGGATTTAGATATCATGGATGGAATGATGTTCAATAGCCATGTTTCCGATGAAATCATGGGGAATACCCAAAAAATGCGCTCATATTTGCGGGGCGCGTTTATGGCTTCTGGGTCAATCAACAATCCTGAAACCAGTCGTTATCACTTGGAAATCTATTCAATCTATGAAGAGCATAACCAAGATATTTGCGATATGCTGAATGCTTATGGATTGAATGCTAGAGCTTTAGAGCGCAGAAATGGCAGTATTGCTTATTTGAAAGGTGCCGAGAAGATTGCTGATTTCCTGACATTGATTGGTGCAACCAATTCAATGTTAAAATTCGAAGACGTCCGTATCGTACGAGATATGCGCAATTCAGTCAATCGCTTGGTCAATTGTGAAACGGCCAATATGAACAAAACCATCGACGCGGCGTCTAAACAAATCGACAATATCGAATTTATTCAACTTCGGGTGGGTTTGCAAGCACTGCCAGATAAACTACAAGAAATTGCGGCATTGCGTTTAGAACATCCAGAAGTGAGCTTGAAAGAACTGGGCGAGATGATTCCATCTGGGGCTATCTCTAAATCAGGAATCAATCATCGAATCCGCAAAATCAATGAATTCGCGGATCGCTTGCGAGAACAAGTCAGTTAAAAAACAGATAGTGACCAAAAGAGAGTGCTTCTTTTGGTCACTATCTGTTTTATTTTATTGATTGATCAATTCAGTCAATTCATCTCCGCTGATAGATTCATCAAAGATGTGTCCGTCTAAGATCACTGTCGGTACAAATTGGATATTGGCTTCATTTGCTTCTTCGACTATGGCTGTTGCTTGTGCCTGGTGGTCGCTTAGAGTCAGCCCAAGGGTGTTTTCAGCATATTCAGCAACTTCAGCTAAGCTTAAATGACCCCACGCATCTTGTGTTTGAAAAATTTTACTCAACTGAGTAATCGCGGCAGCCTGATCATTGGTGGAAATATAGCGATGCATAACGTTCCCACGTTGTAATGATTCTTTTTCTTTATCAAACAATTTGATTACGCGGCGAATTTTGCCAGCAGCCACAGCTTCATTCAAAATTGATGAGGACTCTTCAAACCATTGGCGGCAGTAAGGGCAACGAACGTTGATAAATTCGATGATCGGCTTAGTATCAGCATCGCCGATCTGAATCCCTGTGATGGCATTGGTTTGTTCGGCCTTAATAATTGATATATCCATTGTAAAACCTCCTTTTTCTTTAGTTTAGCGAATAAAGAAGAGAAAGAAAAGCATCTCGCACTTTTATTTCTACGACAAATTGATCAATAAGGTGACAATTAATATATGTATGTGATTTCACGAATTTAAAGAGAATCACCAAGGAAATCTTTATTAATTCAACTGAATCAGCTATAATGAGTTGTGTTTTATTGTGCAAATCGAATGATTGAAGGAAGATAGATAATAATGAAGAGAAAAACTATGGACGGCAATACAGCTGCTGCGTATATTTCATATGCCTTTACCGAATTAGCTGCGATTTATCCGATCACGCCTAGTTCAACGATGGCAGAGTTGGTGGATCAATGGTCGGCACAAGGAAAGAAAAATATATTTGGTCAGCCAGTTAAAGTCGTGGAGATGCAGTCAGAAGCAGGTGCCGCAGGCGTGGTCCACGGTTCGCTGAAAACGGGTGCGTTGACGACCACCTATACAGCTTCACAAGGCTTGCTCTTGATGCTGCCGAATATGTATAAGATCGCTGGTGAGCTCTTACCAGGCGTATTTCATGTGGCCAGTCGTGCTGTGACCACCAATGCGTTGAATATTTTTGGCGACCATACGGATGTGATGGCTGCTAGACAGACGGGGTTTGCGATGCTGGCAGAAAGTTCTGTGCAAGAAGTCATGGACTTAGCACCAGTAGCTCATTTGGCAGCTATCGAAGCCAACGTCCCGTTCTTAAACTTTTTTGACGGCTTTCGAACCAGTCATGAGATCCAAAAAATCGAGGTTATCGAATATGAAGACTTGGCGAAAATGGTCAATCAAGAGAAAGTAGCCGCATTCCGCAAAAAAGCGATGAACCCGAATCATCCAACGGTCAGCGGGACAAATCAGAGTCCTGAGATTCATTTTCAACAAAGAGAAACTGTCAATCGTTATTATGATCAATTGCCGGAAATCGTTCGGCATTATATGCAGCAAATCAACCAACTGCGGGGAACGTCATATGACTTGGTGAACTATTATGGTGCTGAAGATGCAACCGAGGTCATCGTTACGATTGGCTCTTGTGCACAAACGGTTCAACAGACGGTTGATTATCTCAACCGACAAGGGCGTAAAGTCGGCTTGTTGACGATTCACTTATACCGTCCGTTCCCATTGGCGGTCTTTTTGGAGAAATTGCCCCACACTGTTCAATCAATAGCAGTGCTGGATCGCAGCAAAGAACCCGGTGCCAATGGCGAATCTCTCTTGTTGGATGTGCAAAGTGCCATGTATGATGCTGTGATTCGTCCAGTAATCATTGGCGGACGGTATGGACTGGGTTCAAAGGATGTCACACCAGACCAAATCGTGGCCGTATATGATGAGTTGATCAAGCCAAGTGCCTTACAGAAGAAAAGATTCACCATCGGTATCGTTGATGAAGTCACAGCATTATCATTGCCTTCTAAAGGCACTTTAGATCTGACCAACCCAGCTACTTTTCAAGCGAAGTTTTGGGGCTTCGGGTCAGATGGGACAGTCGGTGCCAATAAGTCTGCTATCAAAATCATTGGTGACCGAACAGATAAATATGTACAAGGTTATTTTCATTATGATTCCAAAAAATCTGGCGGTTTGACCGTATCACATTTGCGCTTTGGCGATACACCGATTCGCTCGACGTATTTGATTGAACATGCAGATTTTATTGCCTGTCATACACCTGCCTATTTGCATACCTATGATTTATTGAAAGGGTTGAAAAAAGGCGGAACATTCTTGCTGAATACGACCTGGAATGAAGCGCAGATCATGAAAAATCTGCCGAAAAAGATGAAGCGATATCTAGCAGAAAATGACATCGATTTTTATACGATCAATGCCATGCAACTGGCAATGGAAGTTGGTCTAGGTGGTCGGATCAATACGGCGATGGAGACAGCCTTCTTTTATCTGGCTGGAATTATACCTATCGAACAGATTATACCGATTTTGAAAGAAGAAGCGCGAAAAAGTTATGGCCACAAATCAATGGCCATCGTTGAAAAAAATCAGCTTGCGATTGATCGAACGATCGAAATATTGCACAAAATCGAGATTCCTAAAGAATGGGCAACGATCGTTGTACCTGTCAAAACCTCTAATGCCGATTCACGGTATGTACGAGAAATCGTTGAACCTGTCAATCGTCAAGAAGGCAATGAACTAAGTGTGGGGACCCTCGTGCGTAATCATATGACAGAAGGTACCATGCCTTTGGGGACAACCGCTGTTGAAAAACGTGGCGTTGCTGTTGAAGTGCCCGAATGGCTAGCTGATCGGTGCACGATGTGTAATGAATGTGCCTTTGTTTGTCCTCATGCCGCTATACGGCCTTTCTTGGCAGATGAAGACGAAATGGCTGAAGCGCCAGAAGGTTACATCGTTCGAGAAATGCGCGGTGCTAATGGTCAAAAGTACCGTATCCAAGTGTCTGTTGAAGATTGTACCGGATGTGGGCTATGTGTGGAAGCTTGTCCAGCCAAAGGCAAAGCGTTGATGATGCGTCCATATGACGAACAAAAAGAGCAAGCGGTCAATTGGGCATTTGCGATGACATTACGCCAAAAAGAAAATCCTGCCAAACCGGGTACGGTCATGGGCTCGCAATTCACCAAGCCTTTGCTAGAATTTTCCGGCGCTTGTGCGGGATGCGGGGAAACGCCCTATGTCAAACTGTTGACACAAATGTTTGGGGACCGAATGATGATCGCCAATGCCACCGGCTGTTCATCTATCTGGGGTGCAGCTGCACCAGTATCGCCTTATACAACGAATGAGGAGGGACAGGGTCCTGCTTGGTCTAATTCATTATTCGAAGACAATGCAGAATATGGCTATGGTATGTTCCTGGCCAATCAAACCCGCAGAGAAGCACTAGCAGAACAATTAGAAGCAGTGAAGGCCTTCGTTTCTGATCCAACCAAAGCACTGATCAGCGACTGGCAGGAACACCGTGAAGAAAGTGCTGGGACACAACAACGGGCAGTCAAATTAACAGCGGCTCTGACTGAGGACGCAGACAAGCATCCATCGATTCCAACTATTTTGACAGACAATGATTTATTCGTGAAACCGAGTCAATGGATGATTGGTGGAGATGGTTGGGCCTATGATATTGGCTTTGGGGGGATTGACCATGTATTGGCATCCGGTGCTGATGTCAATATCTTGGTTCTAGATAATGAAGTCTATTCCAATACCGGAGGCCAAGTATCGAAAGCAACGCCAGCTTCCGCTATTGCTAAATTTGCAGCGAACGGCAAGTATGCAGCGAAGAAAGATCTTGGGATGATGGCGATGACGTATGGGCATGTGTATGTGGCTCAGATTGCTTCTGGTGCCAATCAAATGCAGACGATCAAAGCCTTTGAAGAAGCGGAACGCTTCCCAGGACCATCATTGATCATTGCCTATACACCATGTATCACCCACGGCTTAGCTGGCGGGATGCGGCAATCATTGAAAGAAGCCAAAGAAGCAGTGGCTTCAGGTTATTGGTCCCTATATCGGTACAATCCTCTACTGGCAGAAGCCGGAAAAATTCCGATGATTCTAGATTACAAGAAACCTAATTTTGCTTTGATGCCAGCCTTTATGGATACGCAAATCCGTTTCTCATCATTAAAAAATGCCAATGCAGCAGCAAGTGAAGGCTTGTTTGCTAAAACCGTTAATGACGCCCAAACACGTTTTTATCGCTATGCACGGCTGGCCGGTCTGGAAGAAAAAATTCGCGCCAAATTGGAAAAAACGATTCAAGATAGCGCTACAAAAAAAGCTGACCCTGATCAGGCAGCAGAATCAACCCCAGTAGAAGCAAAAAAAGAAGGCAAAGCACGAACACTGACACCAGAAGAGCAGGCAGCAAAAGAGGCAAGACGCGCGGCTAGAGCAGCTCGTCGTAAACAAGGCCAAGAGTGATCTTTTCAAGCTTGATTATTGCATCAAAAAAACAGAAGTATAGAAAGCAGCAAGCTTTTTCATACTTCTGTTTTTTCTTTTTGACTCATTTTTGAAAATAAATGGTTGAGGGCAGGCCTTCTCATCAACGATGATGAGAAAAACATGGTAGACTGAAAATAGGGATTTTCATTGTTTTTGAAACTTTTTCATAATTTTGTTTTTTTTTGAATCTTTGAATACAGACCTATGTTATACTATTGTTTGAAGTCTTAAGAATAAAGGAAGGCTGTTTATGTCGATAAATTTTACTGATTTTTTTAACCTAGATTATTGGAGAGATTTACTCTCATTTGATATATTTTCACTCTCGTTTTTTGTCAATCTTTTGGATGTCATCGTTGTTTGGTATCTCGTCTATAAATTGATCCAACTGGTGCGGGGCACCAAAGCAATCCAACTATTCAAAGGGGTCGGCCTGTTCATTGTTTTGCGTTTCTTAGCGGGTATCATTGGATTAAAGACCTTGTCCTGGTTGATGGATCAAGTCATCACCTATGGTGTGATAGCGGCGATTGTTATTTTTCAACCGGAGATCCGGCGAGGGCTAGAACATTTAGGACGCAGTTCATTATTCAAAACATCTAAGAATGAGAAGCATCAAGATGAAGTGTTGGTCCAGTCATTAGATAAAGCGGTCCAATACATGGCCAAACGGAAAATTGGTGCATTGATCACCATCGAACGGACGACAGGTCTGGAAGAATACATTGAAACAGGGATTGCATTGGATGCAGATGTGACTGGAGAATTGTTGATCAATATCTTTATTCCCAATACACCCCTACATGATGGTGCGGTGATCATCAGAGAAGACAAGATTGCTGTAGCAAGTGCCTACTTGCCACTATCTGAAAGTCCGCTGATCCCTAAAGAATTTGGGACGCGGCATCGTGCGGCTGTGGGGATCTCTGAAGTCAGTGATGCCTTGACATTGATTGTCTCTGAAGAAACTGGAGATGTCAGTATTACCTTGAATAATCGCATGATGACTGAATTATCAAGACAAGAATACTTAGCAATCTTGAATCGCGAATTGGTACCTGAAGACAAAATCGGCAAGCGCAATGTCCTGCAATCTTTCCTAGAAGGGGTCAATAAAGGGGGAAGAAAATGATTAAGAAGGATCGCCGTCAGAATCTATTTTATGGTATACTAGCGCTGTTCTTTAGTTTGGTATTATTTTTTATCGCTAGCGGATCCTCCTTACAAGTTGATCTGTCTGGCTCAGTCAATGCCTATCAAGAAGAAATTGATGCTGTGCCGATTCAAACCATATATGATACGAATGATTATTTCATTCAAGGATTTGAAACAACCGTCAACGTGACATTGAGCAGTCGCAATCGGGTGCAATTGAATGCAGAAAAAAATGAAGAGACCCGCAGCTTTCGGGTTGTGGCTGATTTATCTGATTTGGATGTCGGCACCCATGAAGTGCCATTAGAAATTCAAAACATCAGCTCCAGTGTTTCGGCTGAGATCGAGCCAAAAACAGTCACGGTGACCATTGAGAAGAAAGTCACCAAAACATATACAGTTGAACCTGTTGTTTCGACTGAAGATGATAGCAGCGGCTATGCGATCGAATCAATGGTAGCTGCACCCCAAGAAGTGACGATCACTACTGGTGAACAAACAGCGGCTGATATCGATCGTGTTGTAGCGGTGATCGATCCTGATGATATTCCGAATGATTCAGGTACAGTCTCTGCCGTGATCGAAGCATGGGATATCAACAAAAATCCATTGGCAATCGTTGCGGATCCCGATACGGTAGATGTCGCAATCACAATGGAAGCACCGACTAAAGATGTCGAGCTATTCGTGACACAACAAGGGACGTTGCCAAACGGTATTTCGCATTATATTTATCGCATGAGCAGTATCAGTGCTGCTTTAACTGGACCGCAGGATATACTAGATCAAACTACGCAAATCGGTGTTCCGGTAGATATCAGCGGGATCACTGCAACCACTGAACAAACGGTGACAATACCTGCACCTGATGGCACAACGATCAATCCTGTCGAAGTGACGATCCAAATCACACCAGTTGCCCAATCAGCAAATGACAGTGAGGAAGCAGCTGCTGATCAAACGAGTGATTCGTCGACTGCAACGTCTGATAATGCGTCGTCAACGAGTCTTGGACAAGAAAGTGATCAAGAAAGCGTTGAAAGTGCAGCAACCAGTGAAACTGAATCAACAAATTGAAATGAGTACGAATAAGAGAGGTTTTTAAAATGGGAAAATATTTTGGTACAGATGGTGTGCGAGGAGAAGCAAATAAGGAGTTAACGCCAGAATTAGCGTTTAAATTAGGACGATACGGTGGGTACGTATTAAGCCAGCACGAAACGGACGACCGTCAACCACGAGTTTTGGTGGGTAGAGACACCCGTATTTCGGGACAAATGCTGGAAAATGCGCTTATTGCTGGTCTTTTATCTGTTGGGATCGAAGTCTTCCAATTGGGTGTGATCTCCACACCGGGTGTGGCTTACTTGACGAAAGTCCAAAAAGCAAGCGCCGGTGTCATGATTTCTGCTTCACATAATCCAGCTTTGGACAACGGCATCAAGTTTTTTGGAAATGATGGGTTCAAATTGGTGGATGAGCAAGAAGCGGAGATTGAAGCATTGCTTGATGCACCAGAAGACACATTGCCACGTCCTTCAGCAGAAGGATTGGGTACGGTGGATGAATTTCCAGAAGGCTTGTTGAAGTATTCTCAATTCTTGCGCCAAACGATTCCGGGAGATCTAGAAGGAATCACTGTCTGTGTCGATGCAGCCAATGGTGCCACAGCAACCAGCGTCAATCGTTTGTTTGCAGACTTGGAGACTGATTTTTATACGATGGGTACGTCACCTGACGGCTTGAACATCAACGACGGCGTTGGTTCGACACATCCAGAAAAACTGGCTGCATTTGTGGTGGAAAAAGGCGCTGATGCAGGCTTGGCTTTTGATGGTGATGGCGACCGTGTGATCGCGGTCGATGAATTAGGAAATATCGTCGATGGCGATAAGATCATGTATATCTGTGCCAAGTATTTAGCTGAACAAAAACGCTTGAATCAAGGCACAATCGTTACGACAGTGATGAGTAATCTTGGCTTCCATAAAGCCGTTGAAGCAATTGGCTTGAAAGATGTCATCACACAAGTCGGTGACCGATATGTGGTTGAAGAAATGCGCAAAAATGATTATAACTTTGGCGGCGAACAATCGGGTCATATGATCTTTTTGGATTTCAATACAACAGGTGACGGCTTATTGTCGGGGATCCAATTATTGAATATTATGAAACAAACCGGTAAGAAGCTATCTGAACTAGCTGGTGAAGTCACCATCTATCCACAAAAATTGGTCAACATCCGTGTGACTGATAAAAATGGTGCCATGGAAGTGCCAGCAATCGCCAAAATCGTGGCTGAAGCTGAAGCTGAAATGAATGGCGAAGGCCGAATCTTGGTTCGCCCTTCAGGAACGGAACCATTACTCCGTGTCATGGCTGAAGCACCAACGATTGAAAAAGTAGATTATTATGTTGATAAAATCGCTGCGGTTGTCCGTGAGGAAATCGGGGCTGAATAGAGAATGCCAAAACCAACGATGATTCGTTGGTTTTTTTTCTGGATTCAAGAGATGTTCTAAAGTCATTGTGATAAAATGAGCATATAATCTGAAAAATGATAGTATAATTGGTCAAAAAACTGTTGAATCAAAGGAGGACTGCTTATGGGGTTTGCCGTTGAATGGCTGATCGTTATCGTATTTGTTTTTGTAGGCATTTTATTCTTAACTGGTCATGGCTGGCGATTGATCGCAGGTTATAATACGGCTTCAAAAGAAAAGAAAGCCAAGTATGATTTGCAACGTTTGTATTTGGTCAATGGGATCGGCATGCTTGTATTAGGTATATTGGTGGCTACCATGAATGTTTTTGTTGACGACAGGACAATGCTTTGGCAGTTGTTGTTTCTGGTGTTTTTCATTATCGTGCTTATTGTTATTGTGGTGCTTAATGGTACGTGGTGTATGAAGCGGTGAGGGGGCAATCGGGTTAAAGTATTTTTCAGAACAGGATATGTAGAAAACTTTTAGAAAACCAACCAGAACAAACCAATCCCCAGTGTCGATACTGCAGGCACTGGGGATTGGTTTGTATTCAGTTCATTTAAAGTAATAAACGTTTAAAAAACTTTATTCAACTGTTACTGATTTTGCCAAGTTACGGGGTTTGTCTACATCATAACCCCGTTGCAATGTTGCAAAGTAAGCGAGTAGTTGTGTAGGAATCACCGATACTAAGCTCGTGACTAATGGGTGCACATTCGGGATGATAATTTGATCGGTTGGTTTCGCGAGTTCTTGACTGGCTATGACCAACGTATGGGCACCACGGGATTCAACTTCTTTCAAGTTGCCTCGGGTATGAGAACCAGTGACTGCTTCTGAAATAATACCGATCACCGGCGTACCTTCTTCAATCAAGGCAATCGTTCCATGTTTCAATTCGCCAGCTGCGAAACCTTCGGCTTGGATATAAGAGATTTCTTTCAGTTTTAAGGCTGCTTCCATAGATACATAGTAATCATTGCCACGTCCGATATAAAAGGCGTTACGGCTTGTTGATAAGAAGTCTTCGGCAAATTGACTGATGACTGCTTTTTCATCCACCAATGTTTCCATGGTTGATGCAACGATACTTAATTCATGAAAGACATCAAAATCAAACGCTGCTTGTACGGCTTTTTCATCACCAATCGCTTTGGCCAATAAAGTCATGACTGCGATTTGTGCTGTATAAGCTTTTGTTGATGCGACGGCGATTTCAGGACCAGCATGTAACAACAATGTATGTTTGGCTTCCCGAGACAATGTAGAACCGGCTACATTGGTGATTGTGAGACTTGGCAAACCTAATGCATTGATTTTAACCAATACTTGACGGCTGTCAGCAGTTTCTCCGCTTTGAGTCAAGAAAATAAAGAAAGGTTTGGCTGAAAGCAATGGTGTATTGTACCCAAACTCACTAGACAAATGGACTTCGACTGGAATTTGCGTCAATGTTTCAAGGATGGCTTTTGCTGCCCAACCGGCATGATTGCTGGTGCCGCATGCGATGATATAGATCCGGTCGCTTGCAATCATTTCTGCTTTTAATTGCGGATCAATGGTCACTTGGCCATTCGTTCCTTGATATTCTTGAATGAGACGACGCATCACAGTGGGTTGGTCATCGATTTCTTTCAACATATAGTATGGGTATGTGCCTTTTTCAATATCAGTCAAATCAAGTTGTGCTTCGTAAGATTCACGATAGACTAAGTTGCCTTTTAAGTCTTCGATGGTGATTTCATCCGCTTGGACAGTCACCATTTCACCGTCTTCGATTTCAACAAAGTGGGTGGTTTGATCCAACATCGCCAATGCATCACTGCAGATGACATTGAAGCCGTCGCCAAGACCAATCAACAATGGGCTTTTGTTTTTTGCAACATAGATTGTTTCTGAATCTTTTTTGTCGACTAATGCAAATGCGTATGAGCCGCGAATCAAAGTCAACGCTTGTTTGAAGGCTTCTTTTGTTGTGCTGCTGTTTTGTGCTTTCAAGACTTCGATCAGGTGAACAACGATTTCGGTATCTGTTTGGCCAGCAAAGTGATGATCTGCCAAATAGGTGTCGTGTAATTCCTCAAAGTTTTCGATCACGCCGTTATGGACCAAAACCAATTCTTCATTACCTGACGTATGGGGATGGGCATTTCTTTCTGATGGCTTACCGTGGGTTGCCCAACGTGTATGGCCGATACCGATCGTTCCTGTTACCTCTGGTGTCACTTTGGCTTCCAAGTTTTTGATTCTTCCTTGTGCCTTGATCAAGTGATCAGAAGTACGATCTGCAACGTACATTCCCGCTGAATCATAGCCGCGATATTCCAAACGTTCCAATCCATTCAAAATAATCTGTTCTGCATTTGACTTTCCAACAATTCCTACAATTCCACACATAATGACAATCCTACTTTCAAAAATTTTTTCTGTCGATTATGTATTTCTATCTGCGTAGCAAACTTTTGTGCACATGTTTCAATGTGGGTTTGTGTTTGCTTGTAGAGTGCAGTCCCTAGAGCCATCCGCCGAAAACTTCGATCAACTCTTTCCTCGTCATCTGTTGCCAGATCAGGCGCTATCCGTATTGGTCTATCTATCCTCCTTGACATTATTTTATAGAAATACAAGCAATATGATACTATTTATAGAAACGCCTGTCAACAGATTACAAAAAATAAATAAAATTGGTATAGATGACACTAAAAATAAACAAGCATGGCGTGTCTCAGCAGTCGTCAACCTGTTTTGAGCTTAGAAAAGAATCCGATGAAATTTGCCCATATGGCTATCCTTTTTTTTTCAATTTCGCTACAATTAAACTGAAAGAAAGTGAGGAAATCAAATGGCAGAACAAGTGAATTGTATGAAATTTTCAGAATTGAAAGAATTGGTGGCGGCTTTAGCGGCCAACGACAAAGTAACAGACGAAACCAAAATTTTCTTAGATACGGGTTGGGATAGTTTGCAAGAGATTTTGCCAGGGGCAGTGTCTGTGGCATCGGCGCAACCCTTTCAAGTGCAAGACGAATTGACAAAGGAATATTTTGGCGGGTATGTGTTAGCGGAAAAAAGTGAGAAGTTTGATAGCAGCGGTTCAGCTGAAGATGTGATCGTGATCAAGAATCTATATTGATCATTTATAAATAAAACTTAGGCAGGAGGAAACAATGAATAAAAGAAGATGGATTGCCGTAGGTATTGCGGCGGGGTTATTTATTTGTTCAGGTGTGTTTTCATTGATGACCACCAGAGAAACAACAGAAGACACTTCAGCGCTACAAGGATTAAATGCACTGTTTTATGGCAGTAACACAATTGCAGAAACACCTGTTGTGGCTGGGGATGAAACACAACGGATCGTCCGTTTGACATTGGAAGGAACAATCGCAAGTACATCAAGTGGCGGCTTGTTTACTTCAGAAACCTACGATCATCAACGCTTTTTGGAAGAGCTGCGCATGATCCAGCAAGACCCAACGATCAGCGGGATTTTGCTAGAAGTCAATACGCCAGGAGGCGGCGTCTATGAAAGTGCGGAGATTGCCCGTGAGTTGGCGAAGATCAAAGAACAAGAGATCCCGATGTATGTATCAATGAAAAATATGGCTGCTAGTGGCGGATACTATATTTCTGCAGGGGCTGACAAGATTTTTGCGACGGAAGAAACTGTGACCGGATCAATCGGTGTGATCATGTCGGGCATCAATTATGCGGGCTTATTTGAAAAACTTGGTATCGAGGACAGTACTTATAAAAGTGGCGCTTTGAAAGATGTCGGATCGGCAACAAGAGAGGCAACAGAAGCTGACAAAGAAGTGTTGCAAACGTACGTTGACAATGCGTATGGTCGTTTTGTTTCCATTGTCGCTGAAGGTCGAGGGATGACGGAAGAAGCTGTGCGCAAAATTGCTGATGGCCGAATTTATGATGGTCAACAGGCATTGGAAGTTGGTTTGATCGATGAGATTGGTTTTCCAGAAGATGCATTGTCTGCGATGCAGCAAGATTTGCACTTGGAAAATGCAGAAATCTTTACCTATGATGTCGACAATACAGGTTTTGCAGCCACTTGGCTTGGCTCGAGATTGGCTGAATTCCAAGGGCTGAAAGCCTCTAACACAGAACGTATTTTGGAATTGATGGAAAGTCTGGGTACCAGTGATGCACCGAAACCTTTGTATTATTACGGAGGTGCGTAAATTGGATAAAGACAAACAAATCGATCAGCATCCGAACCCAAAACAAACGCATGCCGGTCCGTCACATCCAGACGATTTTTATCAACAAGTATTGTCGTCTTTCGAAAAAGAAGCGTATACTGAAGAAACGATCAAAGACAATCAACAAGCATGGCAGCATTTTGAGGAGCCGGATCGGCAAGTGGCACAGGCACCACTGATCAATGACTTTCCCGACTATTTCTTTGCTGGCTTTTGGATCCGCCTGTTTGCATTCGTCATCGATTTGAGCGTGATCCATTCGATCACTGCAATCACGATTGGCAGTGTATATAGACTCAGTGGGTTATCAATCGGCACGCACCCATTCGGTCTGTATCAGTTGGTTTCATTAGCAATCTACTTGGCCTATTTTGTCTTGCTGACAAAATACAATCATGGTCAGACGGTTGGAAAAATGATATTCGGTATTCGCGTGATTTCTTTTCGAGAAGCGCAGTTAAGTTGGCAAACCGTTTTGATCAGGGAGCTATGCGGCCGCTATGTGTTGCAATTTTACTGGTTGTTTTATGTAGGCTATTTGCCAACGATCTTCAGCAAAAACAAGCAGCATGCAGCCGATTACTTTGCGGATACAAGTGTAGTGACGATCAACCTGATCAAAGCGTTCAATAAGCATGCGGATGTGCATCAAGAAGTATAGTCTGCTGGCTAAGGTTAGATAGCTATACGATCAAAGAAGACTGAGGTGTTATCAATGGGAGAAACAATCGACTTTCCAGGTCCAGAACAAAGACTGCAACTAGCTGCAGAAAAAGCCTATCAAGCGAAAGAATTTTTGCAAGCCTATCGTCTATATCGCGAGCTCTATACCTTAGAGCATACGTATGCGATCAATCAATGGTTGGTTGAATGTCTGCAGCAATTAAAGGAATTCAGCGAAGCATTGGACACCGCAGATGACTATTTGGATGACTATCTGAAGGACCGAGATGGTTTTTTGCAAGTGGGCCATTTGTATGTCTTAGATGGTCAATATCTAAAGGCGCATCGATGGCTGCACCTTGGACATCGTCAACAAGTTGACACGGAAATGCTACAGCAGTTGCGCTTTGAGATCGAAAAAGTAGAAGAAGTCCAGCAAATACTAGGGATGGAAGACCATTTAGCCAAAAAGGAACTGCTGTTGAACATCGATAATCTTCGCCAGCCCGTCAACTATCATTCATGGCAAAGCCTTGTACAAGGGATGACGAGCCAGCAATTTATTGATTTGGTCCGTGATCTGTTGCCACGGATGAGGAATCTTTATCTGATTCCCAAGCTGGTAGAAGAACTGGTTCGCTTAGATGTCCATGAGACATTTTCAGTCGTGGATTACATGGGAGAGACCAAAACAATCGATCCCAGTAAATTAGCTGTCTTGCCAGACATGCCGGTCTACCAGCAGATCATGGCACGAATCAATGACACGATCGCACAAGACGATCCGATTTTGGCAGAGAGTGTGATTGCAGAAATCAGTGATCACTTAGCGATCAGTTATCCATTTCTGCCGCCAGAAAGGCAAGTCAATGCATGGATCGACAGCTATGTAGCTGATTATCGTGGCGAGAACGAACAAGAATCACAGACCAAAGCAAAAAATAGCATTCAAATCCGCAAAGAAAGATTGCGAAGAATCTTACAAGAAACCCAGTTTTAAAAGAAAAATTTGCAACTTTCATTGTAAAATGTTTACAATTAAACAACGTTAGTGTACTATTTAAAGGTATGCATGAAGCTATTTCATATGTCAAACATAATTTATATTCGGAGGGAAATAAATGACTGCAAATTGGGAAAAAACAGGCACGAATGATGGTGCTTTAACATTTACGATTGCACAAGCTGAAATCCAAAAAGGCTTAACAACTGCATTCAACAAAGTGAAAGGCAGCTTGAACGTACCAGGCTTCCGTAAAGGGAAAGTATCACGTCAAGTCTTCAACCGTATGTACGGTGAAGAAGCATTGTACGAAGATGCATTGAACGCTGTATTGCCAGAAGCGTATGAAGCAGCTGTCAAAGAAGCAGGAATCGATCCAGTTTCTCAACCTAAAATCGATGTTGTCAGCATGGAAAAAGGCGAAGATTGGACAATCAAAGCTGAAGTCACTGTCAAACCTGAAGTGAAACTTGGCGATTACAAAGATTTAACTGTTGAAAAACAAGACCGCGAAGTAACGGATGAAGACGTGGACGCACGCATCACACGTGAACAAGAAGCACAAGCTGAATTGGTCATCAAAGAAGACGAAGCAGCAGAAGATGGCGATACTGTCGTCATCGATTTCGAAGGCTTCTTAGGTGAAGAAACATTTGAAGGCGGAAAAGGTGAAAACTATTCATTAGAATTAGGTTCTAATTCATTTATTCCTGGCTTTGAAGAACAACTTGTTGGTACAAAAGCAGGCGAAAGCAAAGACGTTACTGTGACTTTCCCTGAAGACTACCAAGCGGAAGACTTAGCTGGCAAAGAAGCAGTCTTCAAAGTAACTGTTCATGAAGTTAAAGCAAAAGAATTACCAGAACTAGACGATGAATTCGCAAAAGATATCGACGACAGCGTTGAATCATTGGCAGAATTGAAAGAAAAATATCGCACAGAATTAACAGAAACCAAAGAAAAAGCAGCAGAAGATGCGAAAGATGAAGCTGCGATCCGTCAAGCAGTTGAAAACGCAGAAATCGTTGAATTGCCTCACTCAATGGTTCATGATGAAGTACACCGTTCAATGGATGAGTTCTTGAACAATATGCAACAACAAGGAATCTCTCCTGAAATGTACTATCAATTAACTGGTTCTACTGAAGCTGATTTGCACACACAATTTGAAGGCGAAGCAGAAACACGCGTCAAAACAAATCTTGTGATCGAAGCAATCGCTAAAGCGGAAGGCTTGGAAGCATCAGATGAAGATATCGATAACGAAATCAAAGAATTATCTGAAGCATACAACATGCCAGTTGATCAAATCAAACGTGTCTTAACAGAAGATATGTTGAAACATGACATTACGATGAAAAAAGCAGTTGAACTTGTAACTGGAACTGCCAAAGAAGCGTAATCAGGTATGACATTTGCGGCGAACATCATTTGGTGTTTGCCGCTTTTTACTATGGATTTGAAGGAGAAAATGGCCACTTTACTAACAAATGATAAGAAAGACTTATAGAAAGTAAAAAGAACTTTTTCTTTCAAAAAAGTTATGATATGATTGATGAAGACTGTAAAGTTGATCTACAAAATTCCACTCCTTTCACACAGGTTGGAAAATATTCAAGGGGTGAACAGTATGTACGATAACACAAATGGAAATGAAGCTGTTCGTTGTTCTTTTTGCGGCAAAACACAAGAAGAAGTCAAAAAGATTGTTGCTGGACCTGGGGTCTATATTTGTAACGAATGTATCGATCTTTGTAAAGACATTATCGATGAAGAGTTTTATGAAGAAGCAATCCGTGAGTTTACTGAAGTGCCTAAACCACAAGAATTGTTGAATGTGCTGAATGAATATGTTATTGGGCAAGACCGTGCCAAACGTACGTTGGCGGTCGCTGTCTATAATCATTATAAACGTGTCAACGTGGAAGCATCCGCGGAAGATGTTGAATTGCAAAAAAGCAATATTTGTTTGATCGGACCTACTGGGTCTGGTAAGACATTTCTAGCACAGACACTTGCTCGTTCGTTGAATGTCCCATTTGCTATTGCAGATGCTACAAGTTTGACAGAAGCAGGGTATGTCGGTGAAGATGTTGAAAACATTCTGTTGAAACTGCTACAAGCAGCGGATTACAATGTGGAAATGGCTGAAAAAGGCATTATTTATATCGATGAAATCGATAAGATCGCCCGCAAGAGCGAAAATGTATCGATCACTCGCGATGTATCTGGGGAAGGTGTCCAACAAGCATTGCTGAAAATCTTGGAAGGCACAACAGCTAGTGTACCGCCTCAAGGTGGACGCAAACATCCACATCAAGAAATGATCCAAATCGATACGACCAATATTTTATTCATCGTGGGTGGTGCATTTGATGGGATCGAAACGATCGTCAAAAACCGTTTAGGTGAAAAAACGATTGGTTTCGGGACGAAGAACCAACGTTTTTCTGAAGGCGAAAGCGTCATGCAGCAAATCATCCCAGAAGACTTATTGAAGTTTGGTTTGATTCCTGAATTTATCGGTCGCTTGCCTGTAATGGCCGCTTTAGAAAAATTAACTACGGATGATTTGGTCCATATCCTAACTGAACCGAAAAATGCGTTGGTCAAACAATACCAAAAATTAATGGCATTAGATGACACTGAGTTGAGCTTCGAACCTGAAGCGTTGCGCTCGATCGCTGACCAAGCAATTGAACGCAATACCGGTGCCCGCGGCTTACGGTCTATCATTGAAAATATCATGATGGATGTTATGTTCAATGTTCCTTCTGATGAAACGATCGAAAAGGTCATTATCACAGAAGAAGCGGCGAAAGAACAAGGGGAACCGAAAATCATCTACAATGAAGAAACCAAGAAAGCAGTCTAATTCAGACATAGTCGGATAGTCTTATTGCTATCCGGCTTTTTTTTGAGTAAAATAAAGAGTCAGGAAAGGAGTGAGTGGATGAAAGTACATCAAGCTGAAATTGTTATTAGTGCCGTAGCACCAGCCCAGTACCCAGATACCAACTTACCAGAAATCGCCCTAGCAGGTCGTTCCAATGTCGGCAAATCTTCTTTTATCAATACATTGATCGATCGTAAAAATTTGGCCCGGACGTCTTCTAAACCGGGGAAAACACAAACCCTTAATTTTTATTTGATTGAACAAGCATTGCATTTTGTCGATGTCCCAGGATACGGTTATGCGAAAGTGTCAAAAACAGAGCGTGCCAAATGGGGGAAAATGATTGAAACCTATCTTGCTGAACGCCAGCAGTTGCGGGCAGTCGTTTCTTTGGTTGATTTACGCCACGCACCTTCGCAAGAAGATATTCAAATGTATGATTTTTTGAAATACTATGAGATTCCCGTGATCGTCGTTGCCACGAAAGCCGATAAGATTCCTCGTGGCAAATGGAACAAACATGAAAGTATGATCAAAAAGGCCCTCTCATTTGATGCCAATGATACCTTTATTCTATTTTCCGCTGTGACCAAACAAGGAAAAGAAGAAGCATGGCAAGCAATCGAGGATGCTATCAAATAGCTTCGTAACGATGGACCGCAGATAAAATCTGCGGTTTTTTTGATTCTACGTTTCGTAGAGTGTGGAATCTTAGGTTTTCTGACGAATCCCGCTCCTTTTTTGATACAATAAAATCCAAGAAGAGGAGGGAAGTTATGCAAGAAAACTTAGGAAAACACTTAAAAGAATATCGCGACAAAAATCAGTTAACGCAAAAAGAGCTGGCCACAATCCTGCATGTCACGGACAAAGCAATATCCAAATGGGAACGTGGTCGTGGACTGCCTGATATTGAAATGATGCTGCAATTGGCAAAATTGCTGAATAAACCAGTAGAAGAATTGTTGGTTTACCGTGAAGAACAGCTGTATTTTGACTATCGAAGCCAAAAGATGTGGCTGAACGTCCCTTTGATGCATCTTCTGATACCAAATGTCTTTTATATCTTCAAAGAGTCTCATTCAGTAAGCGATTTTTTCAATTATTTTAAGGATTTACCGTGGGCCAAAGGCTGGTTCAGTCTGGGGGTCAAAGCCAAGGGCTGCTTGTCCATTGGTGTCTTATCCATAGGGTTGTTGTCCCTTGGTTTGTTTTCCTGCGGATTGTTCTCTGTTGCTTCTGTGAGTCTGGGGTTGATTAGCGTTGGAAACTTGAGTATGGCTCTATTTTTGGCCGTTGGCAATATCGCGATCGGTGCATTAGTGATTGGTAATCTGGGGCTGGGTATCATCGGATTAGGGAATGTTCTGATTGCTTGGATTGGAGTCGCAAATACGGGTATCGGCAGTTTTTTGGCATTGACTCCTGTAAGCGGACAAGATGATTTCGCTTTGCAAATTGCCATTCAACATTTGTTAGATCAAGATTTGCCTGTTCGAATCAAAGTGCTAATTTTAGAACCTTTGCTCCATTTCATCAATTCTCCAATGCAAATCGTCATATTTGTTTTGCTGATTATCTTGTTTATAATCATCATTCTCTCTTTTGTGATCATTGGTGTTTTGCAATTTAGAGCACAGTTTATAATCGATCATGTTTAAAAGTAGAGCCAATAGTCAAAAAAAGAGAACCGACAAACTGTCAGTTCTCTTTTTGACTTATTTGGTTTTTTTATCGTCTTTTGTCTTGGTATCAGCTGTTTTGTTTGGTTCATTTTTCAAAAAACGTTCAATATCAAGTTCTTGTTTTTTGTTGTCTTTGTCATTGTCGGGAAGAAAGGCAAAATCATCGAACATTTTGTCTAGGGAATCTTCTCGTTGGAATTTTAAGCCCATATTGTTCACCTCCAAGGAACTCTAGTTTACCATGAATCCTGCTGATTTTCATCAAAATTAAGCGAAATAGTGTTCATTCATCCCATGCTTTACTATAATTAATTAAAAGGCGTGAAATGAGGTGAACAATTTGATCAAGACAGAGAAAATGTATGGATTCATTCAGTCAGCGCCTCTGGAAGCCGCTGCGCTTGAAAAGCAGATCGATAATTGGCTTGTACTGATCCGTGTTTGCTATCAGCCAACAGAATACTATGTGAATCAGCAATTGAAACAAGCGTATGATTTCAAAGTAGTAAAGGGATTGCTACAAGAGGGAAAAGACCAAGCCAATTTCGAATTGATTGTTACAGATGGTGAAAATGAGTCTAGTATCCATATTATTCAAGATGCAATATTGCAAAGGCACTTATTGACCAAACAGGTTTTTGGCAACTTCAGAGAGGTGATCCAAGACTATTTTGACACCACCATGTCTAGCAATGGACTATTTGCATATATTCGATCGTATGATGAATATTTGGCCCATAATGTTGAAAATATTGAGAAACGCCAGAATTTTCAAAGCCCAAAGGAAATTGAGTCATTACCTAAAAGGAAAAATCTGAATCATGAAATCGTGATCGACTGTAATCAATTTGCAGGTTATGATGTTTTTTATAACGGCTATACATTGACCGCTTGTTGGCGGATGTATTTTTCGGCGTATTATGAACAAATTATACCCAGCGTGATCATAAAGGATGCCCAACAAGTTGAAAAGGTGCTTGTTTTGCCTCAAAATGTCGTGATGGTGGAGTTATATCGCGAGCCTGATCAATGGGATCAACAGGTAAACTTAATGTATCAACAACTCTTTCGAGATCAAACGGGTATCGATCAGCTGACGTGGGACAATGGCGTTGGCGTGCTGAGAGAGCCTTTGATCGAGTATGCCTTTGGCCCGCAAATCATTCAGACGATCCAGTATCAAAATGATCAGATGCAGCCAACCACAAAGCGGAAAGCGACTCATTTTGTGACCCGCAGTTTTGATTTGGTACAGCAAAATTACCAAGAAAGGCGTGTCAAAGGCTATTTGAATGCGCAGGCATATTTTCCATGGATTGATCGGGAACGATTGCGAATGATGGATTATGTGATCTTGCAACCTGAATTGACCTTAGATGATGGCATTGCGGCGTATGAATTTTATATTCGCAATCATCTGGATATCACTTTTTCAGCAGATGCCTTTAAAGAATATGCCGTATGCCTACAATTTTATTTGCCACCAGAAGCGATAGCGAACTTGCCTATAACTGCCTTGAAAGAAGCACTTTCGGACATTCGGTTTGGTTACTTTCATAAAAGCAGCACCTATACCAGAGTTACCGTAAAGAAGAATGGCAAAAAACTGCGGGTTTATTTTATGAATGTTCAAAAACTGGCTGATCAGCATTTTTCAGCAAACGAATAAAAAAAAGGAACAGTTCACGTCAAGTGAACTGTTCCTTTTGTGATTTAAGCAATGACTTCAGGTTCTTTTTTCAATAAGCCGAAAATAATACCTGAAACGATCGCACCAATCAAGATAAACAACAAGAATAGTAATGGTTTAGACAGTAGCAAGACTACAAAGATACCGCCATGAGGCGCCATTAATTGAATATCAAAAGCACCCACTAAGGCACCTGTCAATGCAGAGCCAACGATGAAACTTGGGATGGCACGTAGGGGATCAGCTGCTGCAAAAGGAATTGCACCTTCTGTGACAAACGATAGTCCCATAACGATATTGGTCAAACCGGCTTCTTTTTGATCTTTTGTGAATTTGTTTTTGAATAACAATGTTGCTACAAAGATAGCCAAAGGAGGAACCATACCACCGGCCATAACAGAAGCCATCACGACGCTGCCGCCTTCTGCAACAGTTGTTGCTAAGGTTGCTGTACCGAAGACATAAGCGGCTTTATTGATTGGACCACCTAAATCTGCTGCCATCATAGCAGCCAATAATGCACCTAGCAATGCTGCATTGGTTCCGCTCAAACCTGTTAAGAATGTATTCAAGCCATCATTGATTGCTTTCATTGGTACATTGATCATCAACATCAAGAATCCAGTAATCAACAAACCGAAAACAGGGTAGAAGAGAATCGTTTTGATTCCATCCAATGATTTTGGCAAGCCTTTGAATACGTTGCGTAAGAATTTGATGACATAGCCTGCTAGGAAACCACCAATCAAAGCGCCTAAGAAACCGGCACCGCCGCTGCTTGCTAACGCGCCAGCTGCAAAACCAACGATTAAACCAGGTCGGTCACTGATACTTGAAGCAATAAATCCAGCCAATACTGGTAACATGAAGCCGAAAGCAGCACTACCGATTTGGTTGAACCAAGCCGCCGCTTGATTATAGTTGCCTAATTGACTCAATGAATCTTGAGGGACACCCATAAATTGGTCGATCATAAATGAGATAGCGATCATGATTCCGCCAGCGATAACGAATGGCAGCATATGAGATACACCGTTCATTAGATCTTTGTAAATACGTTGACCAATAGAACCATCTGCAGATCCGTCATCATCACCTGTAGCTGCTTGACCAGAACCGTGGAAGATAGGGGCTTTGCCGCCTAAAGCTTCATTGATCAATTGTTCTGTTTTGCGGATACCATCACTGACTGGTCGATTGACTAGGTGTTTGCCGTCGAAACGATCCATTTCAACTTTCTTATCTGCCGCAACGATGACACCAGCCGCACGGGCGATATCTTCTTCGGTCAGTCGGTTTTTGATTCCTTCAGACCCGTTGGTTTCAACTTTGATATCAATACCTAACTCTTTGGCTTTTTTCTTTAATGCATCTTCTGCCATATACGTATGAGCAATACCAGTTGGGCATGCTGTAACAGCGACTAAATAAGGACGATCACTGGTTGATTCGACAGGTGTGGCCGCGGCTTGTTCTTCAGCAAGTGCATCGGCTTCTTGTTGTGCTTCCGCTTCAATGAACAGATGTTGGACTTGTTCAGGTGTAGATGCCGCTTTTAATTTTTCGACAAAATCTGGGTTGATCAATAGGCGAGATAAGCCAGCCAAAGCTTGCAAGTGTGTGTCGTTGGCTCCTTCAGGGGCAGCAATCATAAAGAATAAATAGGTCGGCTGACCATCTAATGCTTCGTAATCCACACCTGATTTGCTTTTGGCAAACAAAACCGTTGCTTCTTTCACTGCACTATTTTTGGCATGGGGCATTGCGATACCATCGCCCAAGCCAGTTGATGTTTGTGCTTCACGGGCTAAAATCCCGTCCTTGTAGATTTGTTCATCTGAAATTCGCCCAACCGCATGTAACTTTGCTACCATTTCATCAATGGCACCTTTTTTGTCAACAGCTTGCAAATCCATGATCATGGCATCTTTAAGCAGCAATTCATTGATTTTCATTTTTTCCATCCTCCTAGATATTGATCTCTTTGACTTCGACTTCAGGTAATAATTCTTGGATAAAGTCTGCTTGGGCCAAGTCATCCGAAAAAGCCGTTGCACTCCCGCAAGCTACTCCCCATTTAAATGCGTCTACGACATCCTGCGTCTGCGCATAACGTCCGATAAAACCTGCTATCATTGAATCACCGGCGCCAACCGAATTCTTCAATGGGCGTGTCAAGACATTTGTTCGATAGATTTTGTCGCCGCTGAATAATAATGCGCCGTCGCCGCCTAAAGATACGATGACATTTTTGGCACCGTCTTGTAACATTTTTTGACCATATGGCAAAATATCCTCGATACTTGAGAATGATGTGTCGTATAATTCCGCCAATTCATGATTATTCGGTTTGATCAGCAGTGGGTGCGCAGGCAGTGCGGCAAATAATTCAGCGCCAGTGGTATCGATCACGAAATCAGCACCAGCTTGTTGAACCAAAGCAATCAATTCTTCATAAAAATCAGCAGCGAGTCCAGCTGGTTTACTGCCGGATAAAATCACAATGTCATTGGGGTGTAACTGACTGAATTTGGCTTTTAAATCAGCGATCTCATCAGCGGTGATCGCAGGGCCTAAACCGTTGATCTCCGTTTCTTCACCCGATTTAAGTTTGATATTGATTCTGGTATCATCAGCGACAGTCGTAAATTGGTTCTGGATTGATTCTTCCGTTAGCCAATCACTGATAAATGTTCCAGTAAATCCACCAACAAAACCAAGTGCGGTCGATTCAATCTTGATTCGTTTCAAAATACGTGAAACATTGATTCCTTTTCCGCCAGGTAATTTAAAGTCTTGCGTCATTTTATTTAGGGCACCAATCTCCAATTGATCGACATGAACTATAAAATCAATGGATGGATTGAGTGTTACCGTGTAAATCATGTGAAAACCTCCAATAAAGTTGTTTTTGCTCGGAATTTGGTAAGATAATTTTTCGGGCAATAATCGGTAATGATCGTTGCTGCTTCGATGGCCGCCACTTGGGCAAAGGTCGTTTGTTGAAACTTCGAATGATCCAAAAGCACATACCCTTGTTGGCTTTGCTCAATTGCGATCTGTTTGATCGTCGCTTCTTCTGGGTCAGGTGTCGTAAAGCCGGCCTCAGTGTGCCCGCCGTTCATACCCATGAAGCAGCGATTGAAACGCAGCTTGCGCAACTGTTCAGCAGCACTGATACCTAAAACTGCATTTGTCGCAATCTTGATAGTGCCACCTAGAATCAACGTATCGATGCCATAATCAATCAACAACGAGGCATGTTTAACAGAATTTGTAACGACTTTCAACTTTTGAATCTTTTGCAGGTAGGGGATCATTTCTAAGGTGGTTGTTCCTGCATCTAAGTATATGACTTCACCGTCTTTGATCAACTGCGCCGCATGTTTTGCAATCACTTGTTTTTCAGATTGAAACTTTGCCGTTTTTTCACTCATGTTCGGTTCAAATCCAAGTTGTTGGCTTTTCTTTGCGCCGCCGTGGATCCGGACAAGAAAGCCTTTATCTTCTAAGTCTTGCAAATCTCTGCGAATGGTAGATTCTGACGCTTCAAGCAATAGAATAAGGTCGCTGACTTTCACAATCTCCTCTAGCTCTAAACGGTTCAAAATCGTCTGATGTCGCTCTTCTGTAAGCATTTTCATCACCTCTTCAAATGTCATATTACCATAGAGAACATTCAAAATCAATCATAATCAACAAAAAACATTCAAAATGTAAGCGTAAATATATTTAAACGGTCATAAGCAATCAAATAACCCGTCATTTATAGGATGAGAATAGTCTAATATTTGACAAGATCTGCTATTATTTGGCTTAATTAATTCAAGGGGGGATTTGAATGACAAACAAAATTATTTTACAAGGTTTTGAATGGGATTTACCAGCAGATAGCCAACATTGGAATAAGTTGAAAGAAATGAGTCAAGAATTAAAAGAATATGGCTTTACAGCAATTTGGCTGCCTCCTGCATATAAAGGAACAGCTGGCTCTAAAGATGTCGGATATGGGGTTTATGACTATTATGATCTAGGTGAGTTTGATCAAAAGGGCTCGATCCCAACGAAATACGGTACCAAAGATGAATATATTGCCGCAATCCATGCATTGCAAGAACAAGGCATTGACGTGTATGCCGATATTGTGTTCAATCACTTGATCGGCGGAGATGAAAAAGAGGTGGTCCCGGCAGTCAAGTATGACTGGGACAATCGGAATGAACAAATCAGTAGTGAAGAGGAGATCGAAGCTTGGACGAAGTTTACATTTCCAGGGCGTAAAGGCAAGTATAATGATTATATTTGGACGTGGAAAAACTTTTCCGGTGTCGATTATGATGATCGTACGAAAGATCATGCCTTATTCAACATCGCTGATAAGGGGTGGGAGGATCAAGTCGATGACGAGATGGGCAACTACGACTATTTAATGGGTTGCGACCTCGACATGGAAAATCCTGAAACTGTGGAGCAATTAGACAAGTGGGGCAAATGGTATTTAGAATTGACCAATGTAGATGGATTCCGCTTGGACGCTGTCAAACATATCGAGTTCAACTATTATGCTGACTGGTTATTGAATCGACGGGCAGAAAAAGGGGAACCGCTTTTTGTTGTTGGCGAATATTGGTCCGGTGATCTGCCTAAGCTGGAGGAGTATCTTGATTCTTCCGGGAACTTGATCAACTTGTTTGATGTCCCGTTGCATTACAATTTATATGAAGCGTCACATTCAAATGGTGAATATGATATGAGCCAAATTTTTGCCAATACATTGATTGATGCCAGAGAAGATTATGCCGTAACATTTGTTGATAACCATGATACACAAGTCGGTCAAAGTTTAGAGTCATGGGTCGATGGCTGGTTCAAAGTCCATGCCTATGCGCTTATACTGTTACGTAAAGCAGGGACACCAGTTGTTTTCTGGGGTGACCTGTTTGGGATTCCGGAACAAGACGTTGGTCCAGTAGGGGATGCTTTAATCAATTTGTTGAAATTAAGAGAAAAATTAGCTTTTGGCAATCAAATCGATTATTTCGATGATCCTAGTGCCATCGGTTGGGTCTTGACCGGTGATTATGAGCATGAGCTTTCTGGCTTAGCGGTTGTGATGACCAATGCACAAGGGGCAGAAAAAGAAATGACGATCAGCGCCATTCACGGCGGTGAAACTTTCGTAGACATTTTAGGCAACAATGAAGCACAAGTTGTTCTTGATGATACGGGTAAAGGATCATTCCCGGTCAACGATGGACAAGTATCGATCTATGTCAATCAGTTACTGGTTGAAAAGTATTTTCAATGATTGAAGAGAAAAAAGGAAAAGGGGCCGGCAAGCGTCTTTTCCTTTTTTTTTTCATATTTATGTTGAGTCTATCCTCTTTGAATAATGATCTTTTTTGCGCCAGCGCCAATTGGGTTGCGCCTAAATTAGATGAATCAGTAAAACATTTTATTAGAAAGGATGAAACCGCACGTATGATTTAATAGAAGACAATTAACCTGCCAATCAAAGATTTTTTTCAATGCGTTCGGTTTTCCGAAACCATGGATAATGCTATAATTGAAGAGATTGAGAAAGAAAGGATGTTTAAAAACATGTCATCCAAAAATGAATTATTGGCACGAATGAATCCACGGCAAAAAGAAGCCGTTATGCATACTGAAGGACCGCTTCTATTAATGGCGGGTGCTGGCAGTGGGAAAACCCGGGTCTTGACTCACCGCATTGCCTATTTGATTGAAGAAAAAGATGTCAATCCATGGAATATCTTGGCGATCACATTTACCAATAAAGCAGCCAAAGAAATGAAGGAACGGGTCATCAATATATTAGGCAGTGGGGGAGAAGATGTCTGGGTATCCACCTTCCACTCGATGTGTGTCCGTATTTTGCGCAGAGATGTTGATCGGATCGGCTATGCCAAAAGTTTTACCATCGTCGACTCATCTGAGCAAAATACCTTGATGAAACGAATTTTGAAGGAATTGAATATTGATCCGAAAAAATACGATCCTCGTTCGATCTTAGGGGCGATCTCACATGCAAAGAATGAGTTGCAAACGCCGGAAGCTTATAGTGCTTTGGAAGGTAGTTTGTTTGAGCAAATCGTGGGTCGTTGCTATGTGCGTTATCAAAAGGAACTCCGCAGCAATCAATGTATGGACTTTGATGATTTGATCATGAACACGATCCGTTTGCTGCAAGAAAATGAAGATGCCTTACAGTTTTATCAACGAAAATTCCAGTATATCCATGTCGATGAGTATCAAGATACCAACCAAGCCCAATATACATTGGTCAATTTGTTGGCCGCTCGCTTCAAAAATCTCTGTGTTGTCGGTGATGCGGATCAAAGTATTTATGGTTGGCGGGGGGCCAACATGCAAAATATTTTGGACTTCGAAAAAGATTACCCCAATGCGACAACTATCTTATTAGAGCAAAATTACCGCTCAACCCAAACGATTTTGTCGGCTGCCAATCAAGTGATCCGCAACAATCGCAATCGTCCAGATAAAAAATTGTGGACAGAAAACACTGCCGGCGAAAAAATCACCTATTATCGCGGGGATAGTGAACGCGATGAAGCCCGCTTTATTGTCAGTGAAATGCAAAAGCAAATTGCTGAAAAGAACCGGAAATTTGGCGATTTTGCGATCTTATACCGTACCAATGCCCAATCACGGATCATTGAAGAAATGCTGTTGAAAGCCAATGTACCCTATACGATGGTTGGCGGCAGAAAGTTTTATGACCGCAAAGAAATTCGCGATATTCTTGCATACTTATCAGCCATCGCCAATCCCAGCGACTCTTTGAGCTTAGAACGTATCATCAATGTGCCAAAACGAAGCATCGGTGCCACATCTGTCGAAAAATTGCGCGGATTTGCTGCGATGCATGAATGGTCGCTTTTAGAAGCTGCCATCAATGTCGATTTGGCCAATATTTCTGGAAAAGCGGGCAAAGAAATCGGTAGTTTTGGCATGATGATGGATGGTTTTGCGCAAATGATCCCTTATCTGTCCATCACAGAATTGACCAAAGAAATTTTAGAAAAAACTGGCTATCGCAAAGAGCTTGAGAACCAAAACAGTTTAGAAGCCCAAGCACGATTAGAAAACTTAGAAGAGTTTTTATCTGTCACACAAGAATTTGACAAACGTTTTGAAAGTCAGAACGAAGATGATGCCGATGCTCCGGATGAAAAATTAACCGTGTTCTTAAATGACTTGGCATTATTATCAGATGTCGACAGCTATGAAGAAGAAAGCAGCCAAGTCACCTTGATGACCCTGCATGCTGCAAAAGGTCTTGAGTTTCCGGTGGTCTTTTTGATCGGGTTAGAAGAAAATGTCTTCCCACTTTCACGAGCGTTGATGGAAGAGAGCGAGTTAGAAGAAGAGCGCCGGTTGGCTTATGTAGGGATCACCCGAGCGGAACAGGAATTGTTCATGACCAATGCGTTTTCTCGCACGCTCTATGGTCGGACCCAATACAACCGCCCGTCAAGATTTATAGAAGAAATCGAAAAAGACTTAGTACAGTCTTTAGGTGAAAGGCAGCAGCCTAAGGCCCAAATACCGTTCCAACCCAAAGTGTTCAAACCAGGCTACACACAACCCCGTCAAACGACGGTCAATTCCAAACAAACAACAGCTACAGCCGGTAGTCAATGGCAAGTGGGTGAGAAAGTCAATCATAAAAAATGGGGTGTGGGTACGGTCGTACGCACATCAGGAAGCGCCCAAGATACTGAATTAGATGTGGCTTTCCCGCAACAAGGGGTCAAACGATTGTTGGCAGCATTTGCCCCAATCGAAAAAATCGAAAAGTAAGGAGGTCTTGCTCATGGATATTCCGACAAAAGCGCAACAGGACCGCGCCGAGGCATTGCGCACCGAATTGAATCAGTATGCTTACGCCTATTATGTAAAAGATCAACCAGCCGTGGAAGATTATGTCTATGATCAGTTGTATACTGAACTTGTTGACTTAGAAACACAATGTCCGCAACTTGTGACCGAAGATTCTCCTACACAACGGGTAGGCGGCGTGATCTTACCTGGGTTTGAGAAAGTCACCCATGATATTCCATTATATAGTTTGAATGATGTCTTTGATAAAGAAGAAATCATCGCATTTGATGCCCGAGTACAAAAAGCATTAGGCAGACCAGTCGACTACGTCTGTGAATTAAAAATCGATGGGCTGTCGATCTCATTGAAATATGAAAATGGCCGCTTTGTTCGTGGCGCCACCCGTGGAGATGGTTCAGTTGGTGAAAATATCACCGAAAATCTGAAAACAGTCAAATCCATTCCGTTGGTGCTGAAAGAAGCGATTTCTCTTGAAGTTCGTGGAGAATGTTATATGCCAAAAGCTTCTTTTCTGAAGCTAAATGCACAACGGGAAGAAGATGGCTTAGAAGTATTTGCCAATCCTCGCAATGCCGCTGCCGGCAGTTTGCGGCAATTGGATACGCGGATTGCTGCGCAGCGTAATTTAAGTACATTCCTATATACATTGGCCGACTTTGGTCCAATCGAGGCCCATGACCAATTTGCAGCGTTGCATGAATTGGATCAGTTAGGTTTTCGTACCAATCATGAACGGCGAGTTTGTCATTCAATTGAAGAAGTTTGGGCCTATATTGAAGAATTCCATGAAAAACGCAGTCAGCTCCCCTATGAGATCGATGGGGTCGTCATCAAAGTCAATCAATTTGAAGACCAAGATCAGCTGGGCTTTACTGTCAAAGCACCGCGCTGGGCAGCAGCATATAAGTTTCCACCGGAAGAAGCAGAAACCGTGGTTGAAACGATTGAATGGACCGTTGGCCGAACAGGTGTCGTGACACCGACTGCAGTGATGACCCCCGTGCGTGTGGCTGGAACAACAGTCAGTCGGGCAAGTCTGCACAATGTCGACTTTATCCAGATGAAGGACATCCGGCTAAACGATGCTGTGATTATTTATAAAGCAGGGGATATCATTCCCGAAGTATCAAAAGTGCTGGTGGATAAACGGAGTGCAGATAGTCAACCGTATCCCATGCCTACCCACTGTCCAATCTGTGACAGTGAGTTGATCCATCTGGATGAAGAAGTGGCATTGCGTTGTATCAATCCCAAATGCCCAGCACAAATCAAAGAAGGATTGAGTCATTTTGTGTCTCGTAATGCGATGAATATTGATGGCTTGGGTCCAAGAGTCTTAGCACAGATGTTTGACAAAGGTTTGATCAACGATGCGGCAGGCTTGTATTTCCTAACTGAAGAACAATTGTTGACGCTAGACAAAATCAAAGAAAAATCAGCAGCTAATTTATTGCAATCGATTCAAGCAAGCAAAAACAATTCAGTCGAACGCTTGATTTTCGGCTTAGGGATTCGCCATGTTGGCGCGAAAGCTGCCAAAATCTTAGCGGAACATTTTGGTGATCTGCGCAGCCTGCAAAAAGCGGAAGAAGCAGAGATCATCGCACTTGAATCAATTGGCACAACGATTGCAGAAAGTGTGGTCACATACTTTGCCAATCATGAAGTGCATGAATTATTGGATGAATTTGAAAATGGGGGTGTCAATTTCAACTATCACGGTATTCGGCAAGCTGATTTATCTGCTGTTGAATCACCCTTTAAAGACAAAACGGTGGTCTTGACTGGTAAATTGACGCACTTTACCCGTGATGAAGCGAAAGAAAAGATTGAAACCCTCGGTGGGAAAGTAACAGGCAGTGTTTCCAAGAAGACTGACATCGTGGTTGCTGGCGAAGATGCCGGCAGTAAATTGACGAAAGCCCAGAATTTAGGGGTGACTGTGTGGGAAGAAGCACAAATGGTTGCTGCTATTGAAGGGAGTCAGGTGAATGAAACGTAACTGGCTATTTGTAGTAGCTGTATGCTTGATTTTGAGTGGCTGCGGGAATCTTGAAAAAGGGATCACGAATATCGATCAAGGCGATGTCACCACCGGCGGCAATATTACCACTGGTCGCATCGATCAAGGTGTTTATCAAGCGGTCATGACGGAGGGCAAATATCAGACGAGCGCCGCCCGCAAGTTGAATGCCGAAAAGTTGAATAATGGCTTTAATCAAACAAATTTTGAAAATGGTCTATTGCGGTTGTGCTACGATACGTTCTCCGTCGATGATCATTACTTCCAAGAAGGGCAGTATATTGCTGCAGACATCATAAAGAATTGGTTGAAACGTGGGACGGATGACCAAGACAGCCAGGGATTGAACCCGGCTAGTGAGGATGAGCCAATCATATTTCAACAGTTGATGGAGCATAATTTTCTCAAAGAAGATGGCAAGACATTAGGGGGAATCAGCTTAGGATTCGCTTTTAACAGTGTTTACTACGGCAGTGAGGAAACGATGACGATCTCCAGAGATACTTTAATGGCCAACGCCCTCAAAACGGTGAATACGGTTTTGACCTATGTTCGACAAATCGATGGTTTGTCCTCTGTACCAATCGTCATTGGTTTATTTGAACAAAGCGCGAAGAATGATACAGCTGGTGGCAATTACATTTATCAGGCCGTAAGTACAGACGGCGGCACGACCATTGACCAATTCGAGCCGGTCAATGAAGCACATCTCATATTGCCCGTTGCTTCCGGAACTGCAAATGCAGCAACGGATGATGGTCTGAATAGTAAATTTATAACTTTCAGAGATGCAATCATCTCTTTCTTCCCAGATTTAGCAGGGGTCAGTGGGAAAGTCTATTATGTGAATGATCAAGTTCAAAAATTAGTGATCACGATTGATTCAAATTACTACAGCAAAACAGAAGTCACCAGCTTTACGCAATATGCGGGAAAACAAGTCGAAACAGTTTTCAGTGACGTACCAGGAGTGATCGAAGTCCAAATTGGCTCTATATCTGGTCAACAAGCCTTTCTGTCAAGAGACGCAGATGGTGAAACGATTTCGAGTTTTGTTTTCAACTAACTATGATAATTTTCAATTTCTATTTCATGAATCGTGAAAAAAGTGATACAATACATTGGAAAAACGCAAAACGTATGATACGTATGCAAGAAAGAGGAGGATTTTATGGCGATCAGCGAAGAACAAGTCAAACACGTTGCCAAACTAGCGAAACTCTCATTCTCAGAGGATGAATTACATGAGTTTACTTCTCAGCTAGGAAAAATTATTGATATGGTGGAAACACTTGAAGAAGTTGATACCCAAGGCGTACCATTTACGTCAAATGTTGCTGAAACGATCAATGTGATGAGAGAAGATGTAACGATCGGCGGATGGGATCGGGATGAATTGATGAAAAATGTACCTGAATCAGAAGATGGCTTTATCAAAGTGCCTGCAATTATCGACAATGGGGAGGCCGGAGCCTAATGACTGAATTGTTTAACAAAAGTATTGAAGAATTGCATGGTTTATTGGTTTCCAAAGAAATCACTGCAACGGATCTAACAAAGGAAACTTATACCCGCATCAAAGAAACGGAACCGCAAATCGATGCCTTCTTGGCTTTGAATGAAGAAAAAGCGCTAGACTTGGCACAAGCCATCGATCGCAAAGGCATTACTGAAAGCAATGTCTTGTCTGGTATCCCAATCGGTATCAAAGACAATATCGTGACCAAAGATCTGCGGACAACAGCAGCATCTAAAATCTTAGGTAACTTTGATCCAATCTATGATGCCACTGTTATGGATAAAGTCTATCAATCAGATTTGATTCCAGTTGGTAAATTGAACATGGATGAATTTGCTATGGGGGCGAGTACCGAAACCTCATATTTCAAAAAAACCAAGAACGCTTGGGATCAAACGAAAGTACCTGGTGGATCTTCGGGTGGTTCTGCAGCTGCAGTTGCCGCTGGACAAGTACCGGTTTCTTTAGGGAGTGACACAGGCGGTTCAATCCGTCAACCGGCTGCATTTAATGGAATCGTTGGGTTGAAACCAACGTATGGTCGTGTCTCTCGTTATGGATTGATTGCTTTTGCATCGTCACTAGACCAAATCGGACCAATGACCCGTACGGTCAAAGACAATGCGCTTGTATTGAATGCAATCAGCGGGTTCGATGCCAAAGACAGCACATCAGCGGGTGCATCAGTACCTGACTTTGCTGCTGGTTTGACTGGTGATATCAAAGGAATGAAAGTCGCTTTGCCGAAAGAATATATGGGTGAAGGGATCCAACCTGGTGTTCGTGAAGCTATCTTGAAAGCTGCTGACACGTTCCGCGCATTAGGCGCAACGGTCGAAGAGGTCAGCTTGCCTCATTCAAAATACGGTGTGGCTGTTTATTACATTATCGCCTCATCAGAAGCCAGCTCAAATCTGCAACGTTTTGATGGGATCCGTTATGGTTTCCGATCTGAAAATATTTCGAACTTAGAAGACGTGTATGTCAACTCAAGAAGTGAAGGATTCGGTGAAGAAGTCAAACGCCGGATCATGTTGGGAACATTCTCATTAAGTGCTGGCTATTATGACGCCTACTTCAAAAAAGCCGGTCAAGTCCGGACACTGATCAAACAAGACTTCGATAAAGTCTTTAACCAATATGATTTGATCATTGGCCCAGCTTCTCCAACAGTGGCTTTTGGGATTGGTGAAAACATCAATGATCCAATCACAATGTACATGAACGATATCCTAACCATTCCAGTTAACTTGGCTGGTTTGCCAGGAATGTCTCTTCCAGCCGGCTTCTCAGAAGGCCTGCCTGTTGGCTTGCAGATCATCGGGAAACATTTCGATGAAGCAACCATGTATAAAGCAGCTTATGCATTTGAACAAGCCACTGATTTCCATACCAAACAACCAGTGATTTTAGGAGGGGACAAAGCATGAACTTCGAAACAGTCATTGGGCTTGAAGTCCACGTAGAATTAAAAACTGAATCAAAAATTTTCTCTCCAGCGCCTGCTCATTTTGGTGCGGAGCCAAACAGCAATACCAACGTCATCGACTGGGGTTACCCAGGAGTACTGCCGGTCATGAATAAGACAGCCATTGAATTTGGTATGAAGGCAGCATTGGCTTTGAACTGTGAAATTTCAAAGGAAACCCATTTTGATCGCAAAAACTATTTTTATCCTGACAATCCCAAAGCGTACCAAATCTCTCAATTTGATCAACCAATCGGTCATGATGGCTGGATCGAAATCGAAGTAGAAGGCAAAAAGAAAAAAATTCGGATCGAGCGCGTCCATTTAGAAGAAGATGCCGGTAAAAACATGCACGGCAAAGGCGGGTATTCTTATGTCGACCTGAATCGCCAAGGTACACCATTGATTGAAATCGTATCTGAAGCAGACATGCGTTCTCCTGAAGAAGCGTATGCATACTTAGAAGCTTTACGCTCAATCATCTTGTTTACTGAAGTATCGGATGTCAAAATGGAAGAAGGGTCTATGCGCTGTGATGCCAATATCTCGTTGCGCCCTTATGGCCAAGAAGCCTTCGGTACCAAAACCGAATTGAAAAATCTAAACTCGATGTCTTTTGTCAAAAAAGGGTTAGCCTTTGAAGAAAAACGTCAAGCCAAAATTCTATTATCCGGTGGCGAGATCCAACAAGAAACCCGTCGCTTTGATGAAGCAACTAGCAAAACATTGTTGATGCGGATCAAAGAAGGGTCATCTGACTACCGTTACTTCCCAGAACCAGATATTCCGCGTTTTGTGATTGATGATGAATGGATCGAACGAGTCCGCGAAGCTTTACCGGAAATGCCGCAAAAACGTCGCGCACGCTACATCTCTGAGTTAGGCTTGCCTGAGTATGATGCAATGGTCTTGACACTGACCAAGGAAATGTCAGACTTCTTTGAAGCGTCAATCGATGCTGGGGCTGATCCAAAGCAAGCCTCAAACTGGTTGATGGGGGAAGTATCTGCCTATTTAAACAGTGAGAAAATCGAATTGCCAGATACCAAGTTAACACCGGACAACTTAGCAGGTATGATCCGTTTGATCGAAGATGGTACAATCAGTTCAAAAATTGCCAAAAAAGTCTTTAAAGAATTGATTACCAATGGCGGCAATGCAGAAGAAGTCGTCAAAGCAAAAGGATTGATCCAATTGTCTGACCCAGCGCAATTATTACCAATGATCAATGATGTTTTGGATCAAAATCAACAATCAGTAGATGATTTCAAAAACGGAAAAGATCGTGCTGTTGGTTTCTTGGTTGGTCAAATCATGAAAGCAACAAAAGGACAAGCCAATCCGGGTGTCGTCAACAAACTGTTGCAAGAAGAATTAGCAAAACGATAAGAGGCTAGCTATGAAAAGAGCAAGAGTGATCTATAACCCGACATCTGGAAAAGAATTGATTCGCAAACATTTGGCAGATATTCTAGATGTTTTAGAAACAGCCGGATATGAAGCCAGTGCCTTCGCTACCACCGCAACACCTTTTTCAGCCCGTGATGAAGCCAGCAGAGCTGGTCAAGCGGGGTTTGATCTAGTCGTTGCCGCTGGTGGTGACGGAACGATCAATGAAGTCGTCAATGGGATCGCCCCTTTGGCGGTCCGTCCTAAAATGGCGATCATTCCTGGGGGAACCACCAATGATTACGCCCGCGCCTTGAAGATTCCTAGAAATGATATCAAAGCAGCTGCTGAGGTCATTTTGAAACAGCAAACGGTCAAAATGGATATTGGGAAAACACCGAATACCTATTTTATCAACATTGCTGCTGGTGGTCATTTAACAGAGTTGACTTATGATGTACCGTCTGAGTTGAAGAGTGTCTTTGGCTACTTGGCCTATTTGGCTAAGGGGGCTGAGCTTTTGCCGCGAGTCAAACCAATCAAAATGCATCTGAAGTATGAAGATGGTGAATATATTGGTGGAGCTTCGATGTTTTTCTTAGGGCTGACCAATTCTGTGGGTGGATTTGAACAAATCGCCCCAGATGCCAAGTTAGATGATGGAAAATTTTCGTTGATCATCGTAAAAACCGCCAATATATTTGAAATCGTCCATTTGCTGGCGTTGATGGTGAATGGCGGCAAGCACATCAATGATCGTCGATTGATTTATACCAAGACCTCTTTTCTGGAGGTCGATGCGCCAGAACAAGCCAATCGGTTAATGATCAATTTGGACGGAGAGTATGGCGGCGATGCGCCGATGCGTTTTGAAAACTTGCATAACCACATTGAGTTTTATGCCAACGTTGATCAGATCCCAGACCAAGCGGTCGTTGGCGATCAAAGTTATCAAGAAATCAGTGAAGGCTTCATTAAAGAAGTGGAGCGTTTATCTGATGAAGATATTAATGGCGATGGCAAAATCGGCGATGAACAATGACCATCGGTTGACGAACAAGCGATAGAGAACAGAGGCGACTGCCTCTGTTCTTTTTGCAAATTGTGGAAAAATAATCCTATTGGAAACGAATGAACATTGATAGAACAAGCTTCTTTCAAATGCGCAAATCAATCATCGGTAGTCATTGTTTCATAAATGACTTTTGTTTCACAGGTTGTTGGATGGATATCAGTTAATTCCCGAATGATTCAATCGTATTGCGGATTAAAAAAAGCAAAAGACGAATTATATGTAAATTTCTGCGGGATAGTTCGTTTTTAAAAAGAATATCTGCATGCAATGGATGTAATTCAACAATAGAGTATGCTATAATAATGAAACGAAGAAATGGGGGGACTGGAATGGAGCAAATCGATTCCGCAAAAGCACTTGATCTGCTGAAAGATGATGCAGAACGAATCAAGAAGTTGATTCAGAATCAAGAAAATAGTTTATGTATTGCGCAATGTAAAGCCTTTGAAGAAGTCGTCGATACCCAGATGTACGGGTTATCAAGACAAGTTGCCTTCGCGATTCGCTTAGGGATCGTCGATAATCAAACAGGCCAACAGTTAATGGCAGATTTAGAAAAAGATTTGAACCAGTTGTACAGTGATGTCTATGAAGACCAACGTACAAATGAGATAGGCAAGGAGGCATAATCTTGCCGGAAAAAGTAAAAAAAAGACATTTATTAGATTTTAGTATTTTATTACCTTATATTTTTATGTGTATCACCGGTTTGATGATGGTTTACAGCTCAACGTCCTATGTGGCAATGACAGCAAAAAACCCCACAACATCCGTATCATACGTCATCAATCAAGGGATTTTTTGGGTCTTAAGTTTGATATTGATCACGATCATGTACAAGATGAAAACAGACGTCTTTCGTCACAAAAAGTTTGTCCAGATTGCGATGATCGTGATTTTGGTTTTGCTGATAGCCGCTTTTTTCTTTGAAAAACGAAATGGTGCTTATGGCTGGCTATCAATCGCCGGTTTTTCAGTGCAACCAGCAGAATATCTGAAATTTATTGTTGTATGGTTTTTGGCAATGACATTGTCGTACCGTCAAAAAGGTATACAACAAGATTTTGTTAAGACCGTATGGCGGCCTATAGGGATTGTCTTGGTTTATACCGCGATTTTAGGGTTTTATCCCGATTTTGGGAATGCTGTGATCGTTTTGCTTTTGGCTTTCACTGTCCTATTGTCTAGCGGATTGAATTATTTATATACACTGATCTTAGGCGGCGCCGGTGTGATTGCCAGCGGTTTGATCATTTTCATCGTCCGTTTGACAGGTGGGAAGTTCCTGCCAGCATATGTCTATAGCCGATTTGCCTCTTATTTGAATCCCTTTGCGGATGAATATAATACCGGACACCAAATGGTCAATGGCTATTACGCAATGTTCAACGGCGGATTATTTGGTCGCGGTCTGGGCAATAGTATCCAAAAACGCGGATTTCTAAATGAAGCCCATACCGATTATATTTTTTCAATCGTGATGGAAGAATTAGGATTGATTCCCTCAATCATTATTTTAGGGATTTTATTTTATATGGTTGGTCGAATTTTCTTGATTGGTATTCGCTCCAGAGATTCTTTCAACTCAATGATGTGTATGGGGATCGGTATGTTGTTTATGTCGCAGATTTTCATCAACTTAGGTGGGATCACAGGAATCATCCCTTTGACTGGGATCACATTCCCTTTCCTTAGCCAAGGAGGATCAAGCTTGTTGATGTTGTCGATATGTATTGGTTTTGTGCTGAATATCAGCGCTGAAGAAAAGAGGAAACAGTATAGTTTAAACGATTGATCAATTGAATGGAGTGGTTAGATGAAAAAAATTCTTGTTGCCAATCGCGGAGAGATCGCGATCCGTGTTTTTCGTGCATGTGCAGAATTAGGGATCAAAACAGTAGGGATCTATGCTGCTGAAGATGAATATTCAGTGCATCGGTTCAAAGCAGATGAAGCCTATTTAGTCGGCAAAGGCAAACGGCCGATCGACGCTTATCTAGATATTGAGGATATCATTCGTACCGCAAAAAAAGCTGGCGCAGAAGGGATTCACCCGGGTTACGGCTTTTTATCAGAAAACCTTGGTTTTGCACAACGTTGTGAAGAAGAAGGATTGATTTTCATCGGTCCCTCTACCCACCATTTAGATATTTTTGGCGACAAGATCAAAGCCAAAGCGGCGGCTGTTGAAGCGGGTATCCAATCGATCCCCGGTTCTGACGGACCAGTCGACACGATTGACGAAGTCTTGGACTTTGCCAGTACTCATGAATACCCCATTATGATCAAAGCAGCTCTTGGCGGCGGTGGACGCGGGATGCGGGTCGCTCATAATGAAAAAGAAGCCCGTGACGGATATGATCGTGCCAAAAGTGAAGCCAAAGCTGCCTTTGGCAGTGATGAAGTCTATGTTGAAAAATATATCAGCAACCCCAAACATATTGAAGTACAGATATTAGGGGATACCCATGGAAACGTCGTTCATTTGTTCGAGCGTGACTGTTCTGTACAGCGACGCCACCAGAAAGTGGTGGAAGTAGCGCCATGTGTGTCGATGGATGCAGCGCAACGAGAAAAAATCTGTCAAGCAGCGGTGCAGCTGATGAAGCACGTTGGCTATATCAATGCGGGAACTGTTGAGTTTTTAGTTGAAGGCGACAAATTTTATTTTATCGAAGTCAATCCTCGGGTCCAAGTAGAGCATACGATCACTGAAATGATCACCAATCTTGATATTGTGACTACCCAAATTTTGATTGCGCAGGGCAAAGACCTGCACAAAGAAATCGGTATTCCGCAACAAAAAGATATTCATTTTGAAGGTGTGGCAATCCAATGCCGCGTCACCACAGAGGACCCTGCAAATCAATTCATGCCGGACACTGGGAAAATCGATACCTATCGTTCACCAGGTGGATTCGGCGTCCGTTTAGATGTCGGTAACGCTTATGCAGGTGCAGTCGTGACGCCTTACTTTGATTCACTTTTAGTCAAAGTTTGTACCCATGCAGCGACCTTTGATCAAGCTATTCAGAAGATGATGCGGTGTTTGAAAGAGTTTCGGATCCGCGGTGTCAAAACCAACATCCTCTTTATGCGGAATGTGGTTTCACATCCAGCATTTCGTTCAGGCGAAGCCAAAACGACCTTTATCGACAATACACCAGAATTATTTGATTTTCCGCGTATTCGTGACCGTGGCAACAAAACGATGAAATATATTGGTGAAATCACAATCAATGGATTCCCTGGGATCGAGAAACAAAATAAGCCGTTTTACAATGAGCCACGATTACCGCAACGCATCGAAACATTGTCTGATTATACCAGTGCCAAGCATGTGTTAGACCAACAAGGGGCTGATGCGGTCGTTTCATGGATCAGCGACCAAAAGAATGTTCTTTTGACAGATACGACCTTCCGTGATGCGCACCAAAGCTTGTTAGCGACTCGGGTTCGGACCCAAGACTTTAAGAAAATCGCTGCTGCAACGGAAGCAGCAATTCCGCAACTATTCTCAAGTGAGATGTGGGGTGGAGCTACTTTTGACGTTGCTTATCGTTTCTTGACTGAAGATCCGTGGGAAAGATTACGCATGTTTAGAAAGCGTATGCCGAACACGTTGTTGCAAATGCTCTTTAGAGGGTCAAATGCTGTGGGTTATTCTAACTACCCTGATAATGTCTTAGTTGCATTTATCAAAGAAGCTGCAGATCAGGGCATCGATGTGTTCCGTATTTTTGACAGTTTGAACTGGATTCCGCAAATGGAGAAAAGTATTCAAGCCGTGCGAGACACTGGAAAAATTGCCGAAGCAACCATTTGTTATACAGGAGACATCAACGATCCAACACGTCAAAAATACTCCGTTCAATATTACAAAGATATGGCTAAGGAATTGCAAAACTTGGGTGCCCATATCATAGCGATCAAAGATATGGCTGGCTTATTAAAACCACAAGCAGCGTACCGTTTGATCAGCGAATTGAAAGACAGTATTGATGTGCCGATCCACTTGCATACCCATGATACCAGCGGCAATGGTATCATTACGTATTCAGCTGCAACAAAAGCCGGTGTCGATATCGTTGATGTGGCAATGTCGGCAGTCAGCGGCGCTACCAGCCAGCCAAGTATGAGCAGTCTATACTATGCCTTAGTAAATGGCGAACGTTGTCCAGAAATCAATGTCGATAACATTCAACAATTGAACCATTATTGGGAAGATGTCCGAATGTATTACCATTCATTTGAAAATGGGTTGAATGCACCGCAAACGGAAGTCTATAAACATGAAATGCCTGGTGGACAATATTCGAACTTGCAGCAGCAAGCGAAAGCGGTCGGCTTAGGTGAGAAGTGGGACGAAATCAAAGAGGTGTATCATGAAGTCAATATGATGTTTGGCGATATCGTCAAAGTCACGCCTTCATCGAAAGTCGTAGGGGATATGGCATTGTTCATGGTTCAAAATGGTTTGAGCGAACAAGATGTCTATGACCAAGGAGATAACCTCAGCTTCCCAGAGTCAGTTGTTACCTTCTTCCAAGGTGAATTGGGCCAACCAGTTGGCGGTTTCCCTGAAAAACTGCAAAAGATTATTCTGAAAGGCCGACCAGCGTATACGGATCGTCCAGGGGCTTTTGCAGAACCTGTCAACTTTGATTCAGTCAAACAAGAACTTGCTGAAAAAATCGGCTATCAACCGAAACAAGAAGAAGTCTTAAGCTACTTGATGTATCCGCAAGTCTTCTTAGATTATCGCAAAACATATGAACAATTTGCAGATGTCAAAGTGTTGGATACACCTACATTCTTCAATGGTATGCGTCTTGGTGAAACAATCAACGTTGAATTGGAGAAAGGCAAGATCCTGATCATTCGTTTAGATGAGATCGGTGAAGCGGATATCGAAGGTAATCGTACCTTATTCTTCAATTTGAATGGACAGCGCCGTGAAATCGTCGTGAAAGACAATTCAGTTATCAGTTCAGTCCAAACCAAGCGTAAAGCAGAACCAACCAACAAAGAACAAATCGGAGCATCAATGAGCGGTTCCGTTCTAGAAGTCCTTGTTAAAAAAGGAGATCGTGTGGCGAAAGGCCAAACGCTGATGGTAACGGAAGCGATGAAGATGGAAACTTCAGTTGAAGCGCGCTTTGCCGGCATAGTAGATTATGTCTATGTTGCCGCTGGAGAACCGATCCAATCTGGAGATTTGTTGATTGAAATCAAAGAAAAGTAGGGAGCTGACTCAAAATGAAACATAGAGGTATGTTGTTCGGGGGTTTGTTCATCCTTGCTTTAGCGGTGGTCTATTTACAACCGGTATTTTTCCAGCATGCTTCAGATACAAGTTTTCTTTCTGAGAATCCAATAAAGGCGCCTACAACAATGAATTATGAAACGATTCAAGCCAGCGGCCTTGCTGAGGCGATTGGTGAACCAGTTTCTGATTTCGAAGAAGATTATGGCTTGCCGGTGCGAACATATCGCACCGGCTATGATTTTGAAGTGCGGGTCTATAATCAGCTGGATGATCAGCAATACATTGAGATCAATACAGATGGTGAAAGCGTTCAATCAATCAAAGTCATAGGTGACGGAGGGTCTTCACTAGCGCCATTTACGATGGGCATGTCATTGGCGGAACTAACCGATTTGACCATGATCTATCCCAATTTTAGTCTGAAGCAAAATGATCGAACTGTCAGTTTTGAATTGATGGAAGAAGATATGAATTACCGTCCATTGGTCGCATTTGACAATGGAACATTTGCGGTGTTGTTCTTTGACCATGTAACGGCCACGCTGCAAGGAATCAGTTACTTGGATCAAGCCACACTGTTGAAGTTAGCACCCTATCCGATAACTGAAGGCGAACGTCCGCTATTTCAGACCTCCCAGACGATTTCAGCGGATCAGGCAGGTTTGGATAAAGAAACGTTGGCTTTCGTAATCATCGAAAAGCTGCGCAATCTTCAAATGCTGGAGACGTATTCAGCGAATTTGGAGACGCAAAAAGAGGCCGCCACACTTTTGGCAGAATTGACTGATAATATTTCAGATCATCTGACATCCCAAAGGATCCATTCTTATCAAAAGGCTTTATCCAGCGAAAAAACCAGTAATTTTAACCTGACCAATGATGAATGGCGCGAATTGCTGAATGACCAAGATATCAAAGCAACGGCAACGATTTTTGAAGCACCGGTCTATGACCCGACATTCAGTATCCTATCTTGGTTCAGTGATCCGGCCACAGCCGATCGTTTGTCTCACGAAACATTAGAAAAGATAGGAATTGCTTTTTCGCAAGAAAATATGGTAGTCTTAGTGCAAGAACAAGAAGAAGAAACCGAGGCTAGTACAACGAATGATATACAATAACGAATTTTTTGAGCTTGCAGATCAAATCGATCATGTGGCGCAGACAATCAAGTCCAGCGACACTTTTGCTGCCTATACAGCAACTCAACAAAATATGTATCAAGACGATCAAGTACAAGTGCTGATCCAATCCTTTGTGGTGGAAAAGCAGGCATTTGAACAAATCGAAGCGTATGGGGCATTCGCGCCAGGGTTCAAAGAGCGTAGGCGAAAGATGCGTCTAGCCAAGCGTGAGTTGGTTATGAATGATCGCGTGAGTGAGTACCGTGTGGCTGAAACCAATTTACAACGCTTACTGGATGAAATCACTGTATCGATCGCAACCTGTTTTTCCGCTTCTATCAAAGTCGATGCCGGCAGTCCGTTTTTTCATTCAAAATCGAGTTGTGGAGGAAATTGTCATGCATGAAGAAAAAGAACCCTTTCAAATACAGAAACGCCGAGGACTGATCGTATGGGTCTATAGTTTGCGTCAATTAAAAAACTTGCGTCGTTTTGGTTTTGTCCATTACGTTTCCCGCAAGATGAAGTATGTTGTCATGTACTTGAATGAAGAAGAATATGAAGCCAAAAAGGCCAAAATCGAACAATTCCATTTTGTGCGTCAGGTGGAACCTTCTTATCGGCCGGATGTGGCGATGGATTTTGCCGATAAAATCGGCACGGATGAAGCATATCCTAGCAAAGGTGACGGGTTTGATGTTGAAGAAAAAAATACGATGATTCGCTTAGCTGAGAATGTGTAGAAAATGGTGGCGTGTCGCAACGCCGCTATTTTTTTGTTCAGAATCAGCTGTATATGCAAGTATGGGTAACCAATGAAAAGAAATGGAGAATCATGCTTGCTATTTTGAAAAACAGTGCTATATTTATTTTACCTTAGAGATGTATGTAAGTTGGAGGAGAGAACGATGCGGATAGTTGCAGGAGAATTTGGTGGACGAAAGTTAAAAAGCTTGGCAGGCGATAATACACGGCCGACAACCGATAAAGTCAAGGGAGCAATCTTTAATATGCTGGGCCAATACTTACCTGGCGGTCGGGTGCTCGATTTATTCAGCGGCAGCGGCGGATTAGCGATTGAAGCTGTTTCACGGGGCGCAGATCATGCAGTTTGTGTCGATCGCAGTTTTCCGGCGATCAACATTATTCGCGAGAATATTGCGGTTACCAAACAGCCAGAAAAGTTTACTGTATTAAAAATGGATGCAAAACATGCCATCGCAAAATTTACTGACGAGGCGCAATGCTTTGACTATCTATTTTTAGATCCGCCTTATGCCAAACAGCAAATCGTTGATCAATTGACCGAGATGCTGTCTGCCGATTTGTTGTCTAAAGGCGCCAAAGTCATCTGCGAAACGGACATATCGATTCACTTGCCAGAACAAATCGCTTCTTTGGTCCAGATCAAGCAGCAAACATACGGCATCTCACAGGTCACAATTTATAGAAATGAGGAATAATATGAAAAAAATCGCCTTATTTCCGGGTAGCTTTGACCCGCTCACAGCAGGACATGTCGATTTGATCGAGCGCGGTGCCACGCTATTCGACGAAATCATTGTTGGGGTCTTTGTCAATACCAACAAAAAAAGCTTCTTTTCAAGCGAAGAAAAAGTGCAATTGATTCAAGAGGCGCTGGCTCACATCCCTAACGTCCGGGTGATTGCTCAAGCTTCTGAGTTGACGGTGGTTGCCGCGAAGAAGTTAGGGGCACAGTTTCTCTTACGGGGGATCCGTAGTGTCAAAGATTATGAATATGAACGAGATATCATGGAAATGAATCACCATTTGGAGCCCACTCTTGAAACAGTCTTTTTATTAGCGGATGCCAAACATAGTTTTATTAGTTCTAGTCTGTTAAAAGAGATTTTGACTTTCGGTGGGGATGTGGCAGACTATTTGCCACAAAATATTTATGAAGCCATAGTAAAGAAGCGTGAAACCGATGAATCTTAAATCTACGATCAAATATGTATCACTATTTATCCTTGCCATACTGATTGCAGCTGCTGCCTTTTTGCCCATTCCATATTATATCGAGCAACCAGGTGCAACCATTGATCTAAAAGAACTGATCACTGTCAATCAAAAAGAAGACACATCCGATGGCTCCTTTTCTCTGACGAGTGTCGGTATTCGACAAGCAACTGTCTTCAGTGCGATCGCCACAAAGTTCAACCAATTCCAAGAACTGGTCAGTGAAGAAGACCTGCTGGGCGGAGCCACCGATGAAGAGTATAATCGCATTCAACAATATTATATGGAATCTTCTCAAAACAGTGCCATTGAACAAGCCCTAAAGCTGGCTGGTCTACCCTATGAAATGACGTATAAAGGCGTCTATGTGATGGGGGTCGACCCCGACTCTAGCTTTGCAGACACAATCTCTGTCGGAGATACAGTAACTGCCGTGAATGGCAAATCCTTTACCAGTAGCCAAGACTTTATCGATTATGTACAGAGCCAGACGATTGGTGATCAAGTGACAGTAACTTATACCCAAGATGGGGAAGAAAAAGAAGCAACCGGCGATTTGATGGAACTTTCTACCAATCAAAAAGCTGGCATTGGCATCTCACTTGTCGATCATACAGAGATTTCCTCAGATCAGGACATCGTGATCGATGCGGGGAATATTGGTGGACCGTCAGCCGGATTGATGTTTACATTAGAGATTTATCAACAAGTAACTGGTGATATTCGCAAAGGCCATCAAATCGCTGGGACTGGAACGATTTCCAGTGATGGCACTGTTGGCAGAATAGGCGGCATCGATAAAAAAGTAGCAAGTGCCAGCGAAAATGGGGCAGAGATTTTCTTTGCGCCAGAAGACGAAATCACGGATGATGAACGAGCAGCGGATCCTGATATCAAAACCAATTATGAAGAAGCGCTAGCGGCTGCCAAAAAATTGGGCACAGATATGAAGATCGTTCCTGTATCCAATGTACAAGATGCGTTGGATTATCTAGCTGGATTATCAGAATAACCTGACAGAAAACGACCAAAATGGTCGTTTTTTTTGTCTTGTCATGAATTCAAGTAGGCGCATAGAATCTGTTGTGCTATACTTTTATCTAAGGAGCGTGAAAATAGTGGAAATCAAAAGACAACAACCAATCGTCGAAGCCTATCACTTCGATATGAAACCAAAAGACAAAGAAATGGAAACAAAATTAAATGTCGGCTTTGCCCCTTTAAAAGTGAAAGATGAAGCTTACATGGAAAAAAATAGCATTATCGGTGCCCGATTAGAATTTCAATTGGTCTTTCCAGAATATGTTTTGTCTGGCCGTGTGGGCCAAGTCAATCATATCTTAAATCGCAAAGTGGAGTCAGGTGAAGATTTATCAAAAGCTGAAACAGATCGCTTGGTCGAACCGTTATTTGATATCATCAAACGATTGACCTATGAAGTAACAGAAATCATTACGGACAAACCTGGTTTGCAATTGAACTTTAACACCAATAACAATCAAGAAAATGAAGCAAAAGAAGACTGATAGGAGGGGAAACGATGTTTTCAAATAAAATGCAAGTCATGATCTATGTCGCAGATGTGCCAGCGGCCGTCGCATTTTGGCAATCATTTGGTTTTGTGATCATTGACCAGCAATCAGTCGATGGCACGTCAGTCGTGGAAATCGCACCTAGTGCGCAGGCGGATACACGATTTGTGATCTACGACCGCACCTTTATCGAGTCACATTCCCCGGAAGTAGCATTGAATGCACCATCAATCATGTTCTTTTCAGAGGACATCACAGGACTTTACAAACAGATGCTTGAGGCGAATGTTGAAGTCGGAGACTTGATTCAAATGGAAGAAATGATGGTCTTCAATTTTGCTGACCCAGACGGCAATTATTATGCGGTCTCTGGCAAATAATATACCCTTTACAAGATGATGCTAAAAAAATCTTTTAAAAGATTTTTTTAGTTAGGTTCTGTTTTGCTTATTTACATTGCTGCCATACATGCAGCTATTGGAGGAGGGAAGATTCATGAAAGACTTGATCTATGCCATCAGCGATATCCATGGTATGGCTGATCTTTTTAAAAACCTTTTGCAAGACTATGACCCTGAGAGACATCAACTAGTATTGATCGGCGATTTAAATGACCGCGGGCCAAAAACCAAAGAATGTTTTTTATTAGGGAAACAACTTGTCGAAGAACAACAAGCGATCTATTTGAGAGGAAATCATGAAGAATATTTCCTGCAATTCCTGCAAGCACCAGAAGATTGGTTTGCACCTTATGTGCGCAATGGCGGCAAAGAAACGTTAGAAAGTCTTTTGCACAAAGGGGCAACTGAAGAATATTCCCCAACCGAGATCGCTATGATGATACGCAGTCGTTACCAAGAGCTGATTGCCTTTTTGATGGAACGTCCCCTGTATTATGAATGGCATCAGTATCTGTTTGTCCATGCTGGGGTTGACTTGACCAAGACGAATTGGCAAGATACATCAGATCATGATTTTATCTGGATCCGGGAACCATTCCATCAAGGAAAGAATCAAACGGGCAAAACGATTGTTTTTGGCCATACGATCACTCCGATGCTGCATGGCGATATGCAAACCACTGATTTATGGATCAGTGATCAGAAAATTGGTATTGATGGTGGGGCAGTTTTTGGCGGTTCCGTTCATGGTGTCATTTTTGATGAACAGGGCATCTTGCAAGACATCGAATACCAAAATTTAGCAGGGCCTTGGCAACCAGACTTTTAAAAGATTTCTGCTGGACCCTGACAAACAAGCATACGATAAAAAGAACAGACTGGCTGTCTCTCGATCACGATTGAGCGTCATCAGCTGTTTTTTTTGTGGTATCATTAAGAATATGAAACGAGAAAGGTGAACAAAAAATGGCTGAAATGAATCAAGATGTTTTACAATTAGTGACGGCAGAAATGACGGCATTTACAAAAAAACAAATCACGACGGTCCTTCAATTGTTGCAAGATGGCAATACGGTACCGTTTATTGCCCGTTATCGTAAAGAGATGACCAATGGATTGGATGAGGTCCAAATCAGAGACATTGAAGAACGCTATACCTATTTAGAAAACCTATCGAAGCGAAAAGCAGAAGTCCTGCGTTTGATTGAAGAACAAGAAAAATTAACGCCTGAATTGACGCAAGCAATTCAATCTGCTGCCAAAATGCAAACAGTAGAAGACCTATACCGTCCATATAAACAAAAAAGGCGGACAAAGGCAACGATTGCCAAAGAGAATGGTTTAGGTGGCTTTGCTGAATGGATACTGACGTTTCCTGTCGGTACGCCGATTACAGAGGAAGCAGTTGGCTATCTGAATGAAGCAGTACCTGAGATTGAGGATGTATTGCAAGGTGCGCATGAGATCATCGCAGAAATAATCGGCGATACTGCTGAATTTCGGACGTGGATCAGAAGTTATTTTCAAAACAAAGGATTGTACAAGAGCACTGTAAAAGATGCGGAGAAAGATGAAAAAGGCGTGTTTGAAATGTATTATGACTTTCAGCATCCGATCAACAAAATGGTCTCTCATCGTATTTTAGCTACCAACCGCGGTGAGCAAGAGGGGATTTTAAAAGTGTCGCTGCAAGTAGATGACACGAAAATCTTTGATTATTTGGCGCGAAAACTGATCAGAAATACAGCCTCACCAGCTGCTGGTTTCGTCAAAGAGGCTATAGCAGATGCGTACAAACGATTTATCGCTCCAGCCATTGAGCGGGAGATTCGCAATGAATTAAAGGAACAGGCGGATGAACAAGCCATCACGATTTTTGGGGATAATTTACGAAATTTATTATTACAATCACCATTAAAAGGCAAAGTCGTGTTAGGGTTTGACCCTGCTTACCGTACCGGCTGTAAATTAGCCGTGATCGATGCAACAGGGAAAGTTTTGGCCATTGAAGTCATCTATCCCCACAAGCCAGCGCCGATGAACAAACGTGAAGCGGCCGGACCGGCATTTCGACGGCTACTTGAAACCTCTCATGTCGACATGGTAGCCATCGGTAACGGCACGGCTAGCCGCGAATCAGAACAATTCGTTGCGGAACAAATCAAACAAGTCGATCAAGATGTCTATTATGTCATCGTCAACGAAGCAGGCGCTTCTGTCTATTCTGCCAGTCCGTTGGCACGGCAAGAATTTCCGGATCTTCAAGTGGAAGAACGCAGTGCAATCAGTATTGGACGCCGCCTGCAAGATCCGTTGGCGGAGTTAGTGAAAATCGATCCACAATCCGTCGGTGTTGGACAATATCAGCATGATGTCTCTCAAAAACGTTTAGCTGAACAGTTGGATTTCGTAGTAGAAACAGCGGTCAATCAAGTTGGCGTAGATGTTAATACAGCCAGTGGCCAATTGCTGCAGCATGTCGCTGGTCTAAACAAAACGACAGCACAAAACATCGTCCTATATCGCGAAGAAAATGGTGCCTTTAGCCAACGGACCCAATTGAAGAAAGTCCCTCGCTTAGGACCGAAAGCCTATGAACAAGCGATTGGTTTTATGCGGATTCCTGGCGGAAAAGTGATTCTTGATCAAACTGGGATCCATCCGGAAAGCTATGATACAGCAAAAGAAGTCTTGCGCATTGCCGGTATTTCTTTGTCAGCACTCGCTTCAGGCAATCAAGAAGAAAACAAAGCTGCATTGGCTACTCTTGATCCGGCGACGTTGGCAATAAACCTAAATGTAGGGAAGGAAACGATCATTGATATTTTGAAAGCATTGATGCAACCCGGACGCGATATGCGAGACGAGATGCCAGCACCGTTATTAAGAAAAGATGTCTTAAGCATGGACGATCTGCTTCCCGGAATGGAATTACAAGGGACGGTCCGCAATGTGATCGATTTTGGCGCCTTCGTTGATATTGGTGTTAAACAAGATGGACTGGTCCATTTATCGAAAATGAGCCGCTCCTTTGTCAAACACCCAAAAGATGTTGTCGCAGTTGGGGATGTAGTAACTGTCTGGATCGAACAAGTAGATAGCAAAAAAGGGCGTATCAGCCTTACGATGGTTGATCCTGTTACAAAAAAATGACCAATCAAGAATTGCAGCATTACGTAGAAAAAGTCTCTATCGACTGTTTTGGCCGGCCATTTTTACACAAAGCCGTTTTTAATCGCCGCTTAAAATCCACCGGCGGTCGTTATCATTTAAACGATCATCACTTAGATTTTAATCCAGCTATGTTAGCAGAACATGGGGAAGAGGTGTTCATCGGAATCATCAAACACGAGCTGTGTCATTACCATTTGCACCTAACAGGGGAAGGACACCGGCATCGCGACCCTGCGTTTAAGGCATTGTTGGCCAAAACAGGTGGTCTGCGCTACGCGCCAACTTCTGTAAAAACAACGAACTATCAATACCAATGTCAACAATGCCATGCCATATACCGTCGTCAAAAACGCATCGATACCAAAAAATACGTCTGTGGAAAGTGCCGCGGACCTTTGGTAAATATAGGAAATAATGAGAAAAGTCAAGCGCTAAAATAAATTTCATTGCTATTTTTTTCATTTTGTATGATAATGTAGGACGTGCGACAACCTGATATTTGTCAAAATACACGTTTATTCAATCGTGGAATTGAGAAAAGAGGATTATAGAATGGAAAATCAAAACAAAATTTATCATTTTGTTGGTATCAAAGGTTCTGGTATGAGCTCATTGGCTTTAGTGCTGCACGAAAAAGGCTACCATGTGCAAGGCTCAGATGTTGAGGAATACTTTTTTACCCAGCGTGACTTAGAAAAAGCGGGCATTTTATTATTGCCTTTTGATAAAGAAAATATCCAACCTGAGATGGTCATCATTCAAGGAAATGCCTTTCCTGATACACATCCAGAAATCATTCGCGCCAATGAATTAGGTCTGGAAGTAACCCGTTATCATGACTTCATCGGCAAGTTTATTCAACCCTATACCAGTATTGCCGTAACTGGCTCCCATGGAAAAACCAGTACCACCGGTTTATTATCTCATGTGTTGAGCGGGGTTCGGCCAACAAGTTATTTAATAGGGGATGGCACCGGGCATGGCGATCCAAATGCCGAATTCTTCTCTTTTGAAGCCTGTGAATACCGCCGTCATTTTCTGGCTTATTCTCCGGATTATGCCATTATGACCAATATCGATTTCGATCATCCAGATTACTATCATTCCATCGAAGATGTGTTTTCTGCTTTTCAATCAATGGCCAATCAAGTCAAAAAAGGCATCTTTGCCTATGGCGATGACACTTTCTTGCGCAAGTTGGAAGCAGATGTCCCAATTTATTACTATGGCATCAATGATGACGATGACGTCCAAGCAAAAAATATTGAACGGACAACGCAAGGCTCAGCTTTTGATGTCTATGTTCACGGTGAAAATATCGGTCATTTTGTATTGCCTGCCTATGGCCAACATAACATCAACAACGCGTTGGGTGTGATTGCTGTTGCCTACAAAGAAGAGCTAGATATGCACGAAGTGGCGGAAGAAATGTTATCTTTCCCTGGCGTGAAACGTCGGTTTAGCGAAAAAATCGTCGCTGATATGACAATCGTTGATGACTATGCCCATCATCCTGCTGAAATCAAAGCAACCATTGATGGTGCTCGTCAAAAATATCCAGACAAAGAAATCATCGCTGTCTTCCAACCCCATACATTTACACGGACGATTGCGTTGATGGATGATTTTGCGGAAGCACTTGATTTAGCAGACAATGTCTACTTATGTGATATCTTTGGCTCAGCACGGGAAGACCGTGGCGATGTCAAAATTGAGGATTTAGGCAACAAAATCAGCAAAGGCGGTTTCGTTTTGAAAGAAGACAATGTGTCTCCGCTTCTAGACCATAAAAATGCAGTGGTGATTTTTATGGGCGCTGGGGATGTTCAAAAATTCGAAGCAGCTTACGAAAAACTATTGAGCAACACGACACGCAACGTACTATAGACAAGACTCTTGTGACCGTTCAAGGTTGCAAGAGTTTTTTTAAACATTGAAGATTTTGTGAAATAAATCTTGCGAACTTGCACTTTTGTCTGCTTCTGATAAAATGAAAGCAGATAAAAATTATTTTTTTGGAGGAAACACACTTGAACATAGGTAAACCGCGAAAGATCGGCAAAAGTATCGAAGATATCGAGGAAGGCGATTCGTTGTCTTTAACCGAGTCGATCGAAGACAATCAACTATTGCTTTATTTAGGATTGACGAATGATGCAAATCCGCTCTACATTCAACATGATTACACGCAAAAAACGGACTATCAACGTCCGATCGTGCCTTCAGTCATGCTGATGGGAATCATTACCAGCGCGGTGTCCAAACACTTGCCTGGACCAGGCTCTCATGTCGTGAATTTTTCGGTGAACTTTATAGAACCAGTTTTTCATTATGAAACATTGACTTTTGATTTTGAAGTCATCAAAGTTGATAAAATGAAAGATGTCGTGACGATTTCAGTGGAAGCCATCAACGGCGAAGGAGATCGTATCTTAGACGCTGTTGTCATGGTCCAACCGCCAAAAGAAATGGCAGAACAGGAGGAAGCGCAACATGAATAATATGAACAATGAAACTGTACAAGCCCAAGGATTGAATCGTTTTTACTCAAAAGTCTATCTATTCTTTGGTTTAGGATTAGGGATCAGTGCGATATCGGCTTACTTTTTTGGAGAAGTCTTTGCGACTCAAACGCTGCAATTTATTCAAAACTTTCCTTTAGGATTCACTGGATTGTGGCTCGTGCAAATCGTTTTAGTCTTAGTCTTAGGTGCCAAGGCACAAAAAAATCCTTCGCTGACATTGGCGGGCTATCTCGTCTATTCACTATTGAACGGATTGACATTGTCTGTCACTTTGATGGTTTATGATTTCGGCTCGATTGCTGGGGCCTTCATCTCAGCTGCTGTGACTTTCGGTGTCATGTCGGCATTTGGGATCATGACCAAACGTGATCTAAGTGTCGTAGGTCGGATCGGTTATGGCTTATTGATCGGGATCATTATCTCAACTTTATTGAATGTCTTTATTTTAAACAGCCAGCCGGTTGATTTCTTCTTGTCGATCGTGACAGTGTTTGTCTTTATGGGCATCACAGCGTATGACAATCAACGGATCCGTACAACCTACATGGCAACAAATGGTGGCGCAAATACCGGAGTGGCTGTCTTTATGGCATTGCAACTATACTTAGACTTTATCAACTTATTCTTGGCGCTATTGCGCATCTTTGGTAAAAATAACTAAAAAAAAGCGCGCTGAAACGCGCCTTTTTTTTTGCATTCAATGATGGAATCAGTAAAGCAATTCATCGCTTTTACACGATTTCTTTGTTAAAATAAAGAAGAACTTTTTTCTAAGAAGGGGTTAAAATCATGTCAAAAAATAAATTATTGCTTGTGGATGGCAACAGTGTCGCTTTTCGCGCATTCTTTGCTTTACATAATTCACTGGAACGCTTCAAAAACAATAACGGATTGCATACAAATGCGATCTATGCCTTCAATAATATGTTCGAAAATGTGATGGCCAAAGAACAACCTACGCATGTGCTTGTGGCTTTTGATGCAGGCAAGACGACTTTCCGTACCTCCATGTATCACGCGTATAAAGGTGGTCGTGCCAAAACACCGGGTGAATTTAGAGAACAAATGCCGTATATCCGCGAATTGATCAATGCATTAGGTGTGCAACATTATGAATTGCCCAACTATGAAGCAGATGATATCATCGGCACGTTGGCCCATCAAATAGACAAAGACCAATTTGATGTAGTGGTATTATCGGGGGATCGAGATTTGACTCAGCTTGCCACAGATCATGTCAAAGTTGACATTACCGTCAAAGGTGTCAGCGAGATCGAAAGCTATACCCCAGCCCATGTCGCAGAGAAGTATGATGGTTTGACGCCACTGCAGATCATTGATATGAAAGGCTTGGCCGGTGATGCATCAGACAATATTCCTGGTGTCACCAAGATTGGCGAAAAAACAGCGATCAAACTCTTAAAGGAATATGGATCAGTTGAAGGTATTTATGAGCATATCGATGACTTGAAGAAAAGCAAAATGAAGGAAAACTTGATCAATGATCATGACATTGCCCTTTTATCGAAACAGTTGGCCACGATTAATGTACATGCGCCAGTGGAAATCAACATCGATGATTTAAAGTACGAAGGCAAAGACTTAGATAAATTGGTGCCTTTCTACCAAGAAATGAACTTTAACGGATTCCTCGAAAAATTGAATATCACTGCTGAACCAGTAGAAATGGCGGATATTTTATTTGATGTAGTGGAGGCGTTCACACCAGATATGTTCCAAAACGATATGGCATTATATGTTGAAATGCTAGGGGATAACTACCATTTGGAAGATATTGTTGGCGTCGCTTGGGGCAATAAAGAAAAAATTTATGTGACCACACAAGATCAATTATTTGAGCATCCGGATTTTATTGCTTGGTTGCAAGACCCGCAACGACACATCAATGTCTATGATGCAAAACGCACTTATGTCGCATTGAATCGGTATGCAAAAGCGCCTGTTGGCATCAACTTTGATGTGTTATTGGCAGCTTACCTTTTAGATACCAATGACAACAACAACGATATTGCAGGTGTCGCTGCCCACTATGGTTATACAGATATCCAATCTGATGAAGCTGTCTACGGCAAAGGGGCCAAGAAAGGTTTGCCGGCAGATGAAGAAGCTTTCTTCGCCCACTTGGCCAGAAAAGCTGCGGCAATCGTTGATTTAACACCAAAATTGACACATGAATTGGCAGAAAAAAATCAGACTGCCTTGTTCCAAGATATGGAATTGCCATTATCGATCATCTTGGCTGAGATGGAAATCACAGGTATTCACGTGGATGCAGCCCGTCTGCATACGATGAAAGGCGAATTTGCCCAACGATTGCAAGAAATCGAAGAAAAAATCTACGCAGAAGCCGGGGAAACCTTTAATTTGAATTCACCGAAGCAATTGGGTGTGATTTTATTTGAGAAAATGGGTCTGCCAGTGATCAAAAAAACCAAGACGGGTTATTCCACAGCGGTGGATGTCTTAGAACAATTAAAAGAGCAAGCCCCAATCGTTGAAGATATTTTGACGTATCGTCAAATCGCTAAAATCCAATCGACTTATGTGGAAGGGCTGTTGAAAGTCATTCAAAGTGACGGCAAGGTTCATACCCGCTATGTTCAAACATTGACTCAAACAGGTCGCTTGAGTTCTGTCGATCCGAACTTGCAAAATATCCCGATTCGTTTGGAAGAAGGCCGGAAGATTAGGGAAGCCTTTGTGCCGAGAAATCCTGATTGGTTGATTTATTCCTCCGACTATTCTCAGATCGAATTGCGGGTGTTGGCCCATATTTCGAATGATACCCATTTGAAAGAGGCCTTTATCGAAGGACAAGATATCCATTCCAGCACAGCGATGCGGGTCTTTGGCATCTCAACGCCGGAAGAAGTCACCGGCAACATGCGTCGACAAGCCAAAGCTGTCAACTTCGGTATCGTCTATGGTATCTCTGATTATGGTCTATCTCAAAACTTAGGAATCAGCCGTAAAGAAGCGCAGCAATACATCGATACGTATTTCGATAAATACCCAGGGGTCAAAACATACATGGAAGATGTCGTTCGAGAAGCCAAAGACAAAGGGTATGTCGAAACTTTGTATAACCGTAGACGTTATTTGCCTGATATCAATTCACGGAATTTCAATATTCGAAACTTCGCGGAACGCACGGCCATCAATACCCCAATCCAGGGAAGTGCGGCAGATATTTTAAAAATCGCAATGATCGATTTAGCCAAACGATTAAAAGAAGAAAACTTGGCTGCCACGATGCTGCTGCAAGTCCACGATGAGTTGGTCTTTGAGGTGCCTGCGGATGAATTAGAACGTTTAGATGCCCTTGTCAAAGAAGTCATGGAACAAGCTGTTTCCTTACAAGTACCATTGCTGACTGACAGCAATTGGGGCAAAACATGGTATGAAGCAAAATAAATGAGGTGAAAGTTGTGCCAGAATTACCGGAAGTCGAAACAGTCCGTAAAGGATTAGCGTCATTAGTCTTGAACAAAACCATTGCCTCCGTAGATGTACGCTGGCCACGAATCATTGAAAGTCCCGAAGTGCCGATGTTTTCGGCACTGTTGAAAGGACAGCAATTGTTGGGATTCGATCGCAGAGGGAAATTTCTGATCTTCAAATTGACCGATTATGATTTGATTTCACATTTACGCATGGAAGGCAAATATGAATTTTTTGCAAATGAACCTATCATTGATAAGCATACCCATATCATTTTTCATTTCACGGATGGCAGTCAATTGCAGTATCATGATGTCCGCAAATTTGGACGAATGACCCTCGTTGATAAAGATCAAAGCAACATGTATAAAGGCATTCAGCAACTGGGCCCTGAACCAAAGCCGGAACTGTTTTTGCTGCCTGCATTTGAACGCGGTCTAAAGAAAGCCAAAAAAGCAATCAAACCTTTATTGCTGGATCAAAAATTGGTGACAGGATTAGGGAATATCTATGTGGACGAAGCGTTATGGGAAGCCAAGATCCATCCGGAACAACCGGCCAATACATTGACTTCAGATGAGATCGTGTTGCTGCATGCCGCAATCATTGATGTCTTGGATCGTGCTGTAAAAGCCGGTGGAACAACGATTCGTACGTATCTAAATGCATTGGGAGAAGCAGGTAAATTCCAACAATCCCTGCATGTCTATGGTCAAACAGGCAATCCATGTCCCCGTTGCGGCACCCCAATCGTCAAAATCAAAGTTGCCCAACGAGGAACCCATTTTTGTCCTCATTGCCAACAATTGCAGATGAGGGACTTCCTATGAGTTTTTATTTGGGGATCACTGGTGGGATAGCGACAGGGAAAAGTACGGCTGTTGCTCATTTTCAACAATTGGGCTTTCCGATTGTTGATGCCGACTTAATCGCTAGAGAAGTCGTTCTTCCTGGCACACCAGGATTAGCATCAGTCGTGGCGGCATTTGGCGAAACGATTTTGACTGATCAAGGCGCTTTGAATCGAGATTTTTTAGGAGAAATCGTTTTTTCTGACGGAGACAAAAGAAAACAGTTGAACCAATTGCTTTCGCCTTTTATTCGTCAGGAAATTCTACATCAGATGGCTACTTTCAAGGAACAGCCCCTCGTGATCGTGGATATCCCACTGCTTTATGAAGCGGGGTATGATCAATATATGGACCAAGTAGCAGTGATTTATGTGCCGGAAGCTATCCAAAAACAGCGCTTGATGATACGCAATCAATTAAGTGAAGCAGAAGCAGACTTGAGGATCGCCAGTCAATTACCGATTGAAAAGAAAAAGGTTCGTGCCGATGTTGTCTTTGATAATCAAGACTCAGTTGCGGACTTGATACAGCAGATCGATGCATGGATCGAGGATTTTATCGGAAAAGTACAAGTTTAAACACGGTCATCTGAAAAGCTAATAAAGCATCCGAAGGGATTGGGTTTAAGAGAAAACCAATCCCTTCGGATGCTTTTACTTATTTTGGTAAGACGATTTGCCGCGCTTCGGTGAAGGGATAGATAGTGATCGGTTTTTCATAAAATGCCGCCAAATTGTCTTCAGTAAAGACCTGTTTCCTTGGGCCAGACGCATAGACCTTTCCTTTTTTCAGCAGCAGCAAATGATCAAAAAACGGCAGCAATTCTTCCGTATGATGGGTCACATAAATAAAGGTTGGCGGATGCTCAGCATATTGCAATGCCGAGATTCTATGCAAAAATTCTTCCCGAGCGAAAAGATCTAAGCCGGTACAAGGTTCATCAAGAATCATGATTTCCGGGTCAGCCATGAGTGCTCTGGCAATCATCACCAATTGCTTTTCTCCTTGAGACAGCTGCCTGAAGGGTGCGCCGATCAAATGACTGATGCCAAGGGAAGACAAATGGTGCTTTGCCTGTTCAAGTAATGCACGATCATAATGCTGATAGAGACCTATACTAGCAAATTTTCCTGACAAAACGATGTCTTCGATAGGGTCACTAGCATAAAATTTACCTTGGATAGCAGCGCTGACCCAGCCGATGCGCCTTTGCAAGTCTGGTACAGATGTTTTGCCTAATATTTCTCCTAAGACGTTGCGGGTACCGGCAGATGGCCATAGTGCACCAGTGATCATTTGAAGCAGCAAGCTTTTACCGGCGCCATTAAGTCCCAAAATTCCCCAATGCTGTCCTTCATCGACTTGCCATGAGATATCATCTAATAGTGGTTGTTCGTTGCGGATAAATGTAAGATGTTTAAAGTCGATTTTCGGCATCATTTTCTCCTTTGTTTGAAACTGAATATTCTGACGATTGTCGTCTGGTGTGTAGTATACCATATTTATCTTCATAGGATAAAGGATGTATCCGCATTCGTATCTTTTGTTTTATCTTCAGTTCCTTGCTATGATAGATATATACAGTAGGAGGGATATTCATGGGAACGTTTAAAGATGAAAAAGACGTGATCGTTGGTTCCGCCAAAGAAAAAATCGGTGGATGGACCAAGAACGAAGAATTGGAACAATCGGGTAAAGAACAAGCAATGGAAGGACGAATCGGTCAAGAGCACCGAGAACAACGGGTGGATGAATTGGATCGACAAAATGATGAACGAGATGCCCGTAACGACCGTACGACACCAGAAACGATCGGCCAAGAAGAATTGTTAAGTGAAGAACATCCAGATCTAAACAAGATGACTTCAACTGAACGGCGTGATGCAGATCAATTAAAACATTTCACAGGTATTGAAGACAAATTATAAACAAACCCCGCAGCTTCTTTGCAGAGGCTGCGGGTTTCTTATTGATCTCTTCTCAGTCGTCATTTGACAAATGAGATCAGAACGCATACAATACCTAGTGCAAATTAGTCATTCATGTTCAATGAGGTGGTGGTCATCAAATGCAGATTTTCGCATTGTGTCTAGGAAGAAGTGCTGACTGTATATAGTATTCTCAAAAGAAAGAGGCAAGTAGATGATTCAACCTTATCAATTCAATCTGATCAAAGAACAAATGTTTCAATTGGTCCGCACATACCAATCTGTCAATGATCCGCAAACCATCAAAACCATTGAAGATATGACGAAAGACGTAGTGACGCGCCAATTCGATCCACAAGAAGAGCAAGCCCTATTGATCGTCAAAGAAATGTTCCAGAGAGGACTAAGTATCAAAAAAGCGGAAGCGCATTTAGCTGATTTGAAAACCTATGTCGAAGCTTTTCAAACACCATCAGTCAAACAAACGGAAAAGCTATTCCGCAAAGTCAAAAAATTGAAAGTCCCTGATTTTAACCAGTTTGACTTGAAAGGAACGACGTATTTGGCTTGGGACGATATCGGCAGTCAAAGTAAATTTTTGATTGCGGCGGGTGATGAAGGCTATACTGCTGTTCACGGGCATATGTCAACAGAGGTCAAAAAAGGAATCTGTCCCATCTGTCAGCATGAAAGCAATGTGTCGATGTTTCTATCCTTGACGAAATCAAGCGGGGATGGCACCTATACCAAACGCGGCAACTATATTTGCCGAGACAGTCAACGATGCAATGCCCAACTAACAGATAGGCACCATGTGAACGAATTTATTTCACTGGTCAAAATGAAAGAAAAATAACGGAAACAACGGTAGGAAACTTTCTGCCGTTTTTTCATTTTGCTTTAAAAAAACAAGCTTTCTATTATTTAAATTTTCTATTAAAAGGACTAAATGAGCGTTTTTACCTATTGTACCAATACATTTCATGTTATAATTATCTATATAATTTAATCACTTTAGAGAAAAACGTAAACGCACAAGAGAAAAAAATGGGGTGAAACCATGCAATGTCCAAAATGTCACCATAACAATTCACGGGTCGTTGACAGCCGTCAAGCAGATGACGGTCGTGTGATTCGTCGACGTAGAGAATGTGAAAACTGCGGCTACCGCTTTACAACTTTTGAACGGATCGAAGAAGCACCATTGCTTGTGATCAAAAAAAATGGTGCCCGAGAAGAGTTTAATCGAGAAAAAATCTTGCGGGGCTTGATCCGCTCAGCTGAAAAACGTCCAGTAACAATGGATCAAATGGAAACGATCGTTGATCATGTCGAGTCACGGGTCCGCTCATTAGGTGAGAATGAAGTATCAACCACTATGATTGGCGAGTTTGTGATGGAAGAATTGGTCGATCTAGATGAAATTGCTTATATTCGCTTTGCCAGTGTCTATCGTCAGTTCAAGGATATGTCTGTATTCTTAAAAGAGCTGCAAGATATCGTTGAAAAAGCCAAAGAACCACAAGAGTAAAATAAGGGGGAAAACATGTGGGCAATCAACTGCCAAATCAAAGCTATCAAGTCTTTAAAAGCCGTCCGTTAAGCACGGAAGGTAAAGACGCCCTTATTTATTTATATCAGCCAATCATTGACAGTGATGGCTTGGCGCTTTACCTTTCATTGGTAGCTGATCATCAAGCTGGAAATGCATCCATGCCCACTGATTTTGTCATACTGGATCTCTTGAATGCCATGAATGTTGGGATGCAACGGTTTATCCAAGCCAGACAAAAATTGGAAGGTATCGGCTTGTTGCGGACTTTTGAGAAGAATGATCCTCAGCAAGAAACGAGTTATTTGTTTCAATTGCAAGAACCGGTTCATCCGCTGGCATTTTTTCAAGATGAGCTATACAGCTACTTGTTGCTGAATCGTGTGGGAGAGCGGAAATTCAATCAATTGGTGTCCCTCTTTCAACCACAAAAGATCACCATTGAGTCATATCAGGAAACGACCAGTTCCTTCACCGCAGCCTATGGGTTGGATACGCAACGCTTTGCTGCTAGTGAATCAACACTGCAAGCCGTACGTCAAAGCTTCCAAGAGGAAAACCAACCATTGAGACTAGAAGAAAATGCCATCGATTGGGATTTCTTGCTCTATGAAGCGCAGAGACGCTACATTCGATCAGAGAATTTCACCGCGGCTTTTAAACAAAAGCTGTTGATGTATCATGCATTATACGGATATGATGTCTTGGAACTATTGGATCTTATGGCTGACAATGTCTCCTTGACGACCGGTGAAGTCGATCAAAAACGACTTGAACAAGCAGTCATCAGAAAATCGCGGCAGTCATTCAACAAAACTGCCAGCCGTGAAGATCCGCAAGCAGAATCGCAGTTGCGGCGGTTTAACACCTTAAAACAAAATGGTTTTTCCGAAAATGATATTCTGTTGATCCAAGAAAGTGAACATACCGCACCGATTCCATTCCTCAAAGCAATCAAGGTTGAAAAGAATAGTTTCATGACAGATTCAGAACAGTGGTTGATCAAAGGCTTGGTCGAACGGTCGCCTTTGCCCAATAGTGTCATTAACGTATTGGTCCATTATGCACTGGTCGTTCAAAACAATGCCGCATTGAACGCCAGTTATATCAACAATATCGCAGCTCAATGGTCAGAATTGAAAATTGGGACTGCTGAAGATGCCATCAAACATGTGCGTAATTTGGTCAAAACAGCCAAAGAAAAGCGTAGCCGACCACAAACCAATGGCAATCGGATCATCCGTCAAGAGAAATTGCCAGCGTGGGCAGAAGCGCCAGTTGAAGAGGCGACATTGACGCCGGAACGTCAAGCGGAATTAGACCGCAAATTACAAAATTATCTGCATAAGAAAGCTGGTGATAACTAATGGAAGATGTTGGAAAAAATCTCAATCATATGCTAGATAAACGGAATTATCGCAGTCAATTTTCGGCGATGATGTCAGAAGTGTTAGAAGACCCAGATGTCAAAGCGTTTATCCAAGAGAACCAGGATGCCTTGACGGAAGCCGATATTCAAAAGAGCTATGCCAAGCTATATGAGTTTGTCCAAGAAAAACGCAAGTTTCGGATCAATGATCCTGGGATGATCGCTCCAGGATATGAACCAAGATTGGCATTGAATTTCCATTTTATCGATGTGACTTATGTACCGACCAAAGAATTATTGGCCCATCAGAAACAAGAAGAGATCCGTGGCCGGATCAAAGCGATGGATATGCCGAAGGATATTCAAGAAGCCAGTTTTGCAGATTATCAGCAAACTCCTGGCAGAATGGAAGCTATAGCTGCCGCAGTCGATTTCATCAATGCGCTGACGACACAACCGCAAGATTTCCATAAAGGCCTTTACTTAGTGGGCAGCTTTGGTATTGGCAAAACCTTCTTACTAGGTGCGATCGCTAGAGATTTGGCGGAAGCTGGCTACACCACGACGTTGGTTCACTTCCCTACATTTGCTGTGGAAATGAAGCAAGCAATCGGCAAAGACAAAGTGGGAGAAAAGCTAAATGCAGTCAAAAAAGCGCCTATTTTAATGATGGATGATATTGGTGCCGATGCGATGAGTAGTTGGATCCGAGATGAAGTATTCGGTGTCATCTTACAGTACCGGATGCAGGAACAATTACCAACATTCTTTTCGTCTAATTTCACCATGCATGAATTAGAAGGCCATCTGTCTGTGACCCAAAGAGGAGAATCAGAACCATTGAAAGCCAAGCGAATCATGGAGCGCATTCGTTATTTGACACAAGAGATACAAATGACTGGTCAAAATCGCCGGAATCAATAAATTATAAATACATGAAGGAGAGGAAGCCGTCGATGAAAAAAATGACAACAGCAGGAGTTGCCTTCGCAGCGGCCTTGATTTTAGCGGCATGCGGTCAAGGATCTGGCACTGCAGCGAGTACAGAACTGTCCGCATCAGAAAGTACCACTCAATCAACCACAGCCAGCAGTGCTGACCAAGAGGAGGCGTCTGAAACGATTTTTAAAGGAACGATCCAAGAGGATGCTGCAACTGGTAGCGATGACACGATCCAAGTGTTCTTGAAAGATGTGGAAGCAGTCGCAGATGACGATGATATGGTCAAAAACTTTCAAAACGACGGTGTGATTTTACATGTACCGATTGCAGCATTTGATGGGGAAGTCACTGAATTGGCCAAAGGAACAACTGTTGAAGTCACCTTGCAAGGGTTGCCGATCATGACGATGTCGATCCCGCCACAAATTCCCGGAAACTCCATCAAACAAGTAACGATCGTCAGCGAATAAATAAATGAAAATGAACAAGTGCGTCTTGGCATTTGCGCCACCGTCAAGACGCACATTTTGTTGTTTTTTAATCAAAAATGCTATACTACAATCAAAAGGAGTGGCACTATGAATGAACATGCGTTATCGGACCGTTTGTCTTGTGTTGGCGCATATGTACCAAATCAAGCGCGCTTAGCCGACATCGGCTCTGATCATGCCTATTTGCCTGTGGCATTGATGCTGCAAAAACAAATCGCTTATGCGGTTGCGGGAGAAGTCGTAGAGGGACCTTATCAGTCCGCTCGCAGACAAGTCCGAAAAAATCGTCTCGAAGAGCACATCACTGTTCGCTTGGCGAATGGATTAGCCGCAATCACACCTGAAGATCGTATCGATACCGTCGTGATTGCCGGTATGGGTGGTCCGCTGATTCGTTCGATCCTCGAAGAAGGGCAAACAAATCAGCATTTAGCGGGTGTCAACAGATTGATCTTGCAGCCAAATGTTGGCGAAATGCCATTACGGATCTGGCTTCAAGACAATGGCTATCAAATCATTGAGGAAACCATTCTTTCTGAAAATGACAAACAATATGAGATCATTGTAGCAGAAGCTGGTCAAAGTCATTATTCAGCGAAGCAATTGTTTTTTGGTCCGCTTTTGATGCAAGAAAAGAATGCCGTGTTTCAAAAAAAATGGCAACATGAACTGCAGCAAAAATACCGTGTCATCGAGTCGCTGCAAAAAGCCAAAGATGCCCAAGATCAAAAAATCGCGGCGCTAAAAGAACAGATTGATTGGATCAAGGAGGTGCTGGCATGATGGATGGTCAAACCTTTATCAAACGATTTGAAACCTACTGTCCCCAATGGCTGGCGGAACCCGGTGATCCTGTTGGTCTGCATGTTGGCACCTTGAACAAACCGATCGAACGCGTGATGATGGCCTTAGATGTACGTCCTGAAATCGTGGCAGAAGCAATCGACAAAGACATTGATTTGATCGTGGTCAAGCATCCGCCGATTTTTCGGCCCTTAGTTAGACTATCCTCGGATGATCCACAAGCGAAGATGATGATGGACTTGGTCAAGCATGATATCGCAGTATACGCAGCCCATACCAATATGGATATTATCGATGATGGTTTAAACGATTGGTTCTGTGAAGCACTAGGTATCAAAACAGAGACGTTTTTGCATCAAACTCATCAGGTCAAGATGAAAAAATTGGCAGTATTTGTCCCTATTGAACAAGCCAGTCATATCCGCACTGTCCTTGCTCAAGCGGGGGCGGGTCAGCAAGGTGCATACAAAAACACGAGTTACTCACTGATCGGTACTGGTCGATTTACACCAGAAACTAGTGCCCATCCTGCCATTGGGACAACCGGTAAAGAAGCCCAAGTCCAAGAAGCCAAGATTGAAGTCATTTTTCCTGAAACAATTACAGAAACAGTGGTAAGTGCCATGATCGCAGCCCATCCATATGAAGAACCGGCTTATGATCTATATACATTGGATAATCTATCAAAGACCTATGGCATTGGTCGCGTAGGTGAATTACCAGCACCAATCACTGTTGATACTTTGATCGATCGTATCAAGCAGGCATTTGGTTTGGATCAGTTGCGGGTCATCACGCCGCCTCAGGCAAAAAATGACCTCCAGCGGATCGCGATTTGCGGCGGCAGCGGACAATCCTTTTATACAGATGCCTTGAAAGCTAAAGCTGATGTCTATATCACCGGAGATGTGACCTATCACATTGCCCACGATATGCAGGCCAATGACTTGATTGGCATCGATCCTGGGCATCACATCGAAGCGCTCTGTATTTCTCGCTTCATTGAACTGTTCAATCAGTGGAAAATAGAAGAAGGCTGGAACATCACCTTTGTGCCAGCGACAACATCAACAAACCCATTTCAATACAAATAAACATCAATCATAGATAGGAGCACGTCATATGTACGAAAATTTATTGCCTCGTTTTTTACGTTATGTAAAAACTGAAACCCGTTCGGATGCAACTAGCACCACAACACCTTCAACGCAAACGCAGGTTGCATTTGCACAAGTGTTAAAAAAAGAATTGGAAGAATTAGGTTTGGCTGATGTCCATTACAATGAAACCAATGGCTTTGTGATCGGCACGTTACCAAGCAATGTGGATCATGATGTACGTTCAATCGGTTTTATTGCCCATATGGATACGGCTGATTTTAATGCAGTCAATGTCGATCCGCAGATTATCGAAAAATATGATGGCGAATCAACGATCAATTTAGACAAAGAAGGCAAATATACTTTGAATACCAAGGATTTCCCGCATCTAAAGAATTACAAAGGGGAAACTTTGATCACAACAGATGGCACAACTTTGTTAGGATCAGATGACAAATCAGGGATTGCTGAGATCATGACAGCAATGGAGATCTTGATCAAAAATCCTGAAATCAAACATGGCAAAATCAAAGTCGCTTTTGGCCCGGATGAAGAAATCGGTGTAGGTGCGGACAAATTTGACGTAGCGGATTTTGCTGTTGATTTTGCTTATACAATGGATGGCGGTCCTGTAGGAGAATTGCAATATGAAACATTTAACGCCGCCCAAGCAGAAATCAAGATCCAAGGAAAAAATGTTCATCCAGGTACTGCGAAAGACACCATGATCAATGCTTTGCAGATCGCGATTGATTTCCAAAATGAACTGCCTGCAGCGGAAGTACCCGAAAAAACAGATGGTACAGAAGGATTTTTCCACTTGATGCATCTAAGCGGCTCTGTTGAAGAAGCTGAAATGGCCTATATCATTCGGGACCATGACCGCGGGCGTTTCGAAGCACGGAAAGAAGAATTGTTGGCGATCCAAAGTAAACTGAATGCACAATTTGATCAACCACGTATTGATATTCATTTATACGATCAGTATTACAATATGAAGGAAATCATCGAAAAAGATATGAGTATCATTGAATTGGCAAAAACAGCCATGGAACAATTGGACATTCAACCAGTGATCGAACCTGTTCGCGGTGGGACTGACGGCTCTAAGATTTCTTACATGGGGATTCCAACGCCAAATATCTTCGCTGGCGGCGAAAACATGCATGGTCGTTACGAGTTTGTTTCTTTGCAATCTATGATCAAAGCAACTGATGTGATCGTCAAAATTGCACAATTAAACGCTGAAGCATAGAGATAGATACATTTTGTATAGTTAGTAAATCAAAATTTTGTGGCTGGGCATTCTTGACGCATGATGCGCAGGGCCTAGCCATTTTTAGGAAGTGAACAGGATGAATAGCATCGTTTTATATAATGATACGGCTGGTAAAAGTGAAGCCAAAGAGTCGGCTGAACAATTTCAGGCCTATGTCAAAGAACAACAACCAGAAGCCAATGTCGTTCTTCAACCTTCTAACCCTGACACCGATCCTGAAGAAGTACGTCAAACTGCCAAAGATCATGATGTTGATACGGTTGTGATCATTGGCGGTGATGGTACGATTCACGATGGTATCCAGACGTTCAAGGATCAATTGCAAGATTTGAAAATCGGTATTATCCCGGGTGGCACAGTCAATAATTTTGCCAAAATGCTGGGGATCCCCGTTAAACCTGAAGAGGCCTTCGAGACGATTTTGAATGGAACAGATCGCGGCATTGATTACGGGATGGTCAATGATCAAGTCATGATCTCCACGATGACGATCGGCTTATTGGCGGACACCGCAGCGGCGACCTCGCAAGAAGAGAAACAGCAATACGGCCCATTGGCGTTTATGAAACGTTTCTTTTATTTGTTATTCAAAAAGAAACAATATAAATTAGAAATGGTCTCTGATCAACGAAAATGGCAAGGGAAGGCCCAACTGGTCACGATCATTATGTCGAATTCAGCAGGAGGCTTTACCAATTTCGATGAATCAGCACGACCAGATGATGGTGAATTTCACGTGATTTTGTTGCCCAAATTAAATATTCTAGCATTTATTGTCTTCTTGCCTCGGATCATTCGCGGCCGAATCTCAAAAGTACCGAGTGTCGAATACTTTACCGCTTCAGAGATCTCGATTCGTGCCAAAGAAAAGAAAGTCCAAACGAGAACAGACGGTGACCCAACGGATGATCTGCCAGTTGACATGAAGGTTATCAAACATGGATTGACCATGCGGGTACCGGCAGACAAAATAGAAAGCAAGTAATAATGGTACCAAGAATGATGTGGAGGGGAACGAATGGATGCTTGGCTTTATAATCCTTTATGGTTTTATTTACTGGCAGCAAACCTTTATCTTTTCTGTTTAATGGGGTATGATAAATATCAAGCGGTAAAGAAACGATGGCGCGTACCAGAATTGAATCTGCTGTTTATGGGTTTGATTGGCGGTGGCTTAGGCGGCTTGCTGGCACAACGGGTATTTCACCATAAAACCAGAAAAAAGAAGTTTACGATCGTCTTTATTTTGGGTACAGTGGTTGCAGCGCTATTGATCTTTTTCTTTGCCTAAAAGGCGTCAAAAAACCAAGGAGTTAAGATGAAAGCAAAACTTAAATTTGGATTCAACTTGTTGTTGCTGGTCACCATATTGGGGGTCATGTATTTCTTTGTTCGCAGTTCAATGATGGATATTTTAGCCGAAATCAAAAATACCAGTGCAGTGGTTGTTTTTATGGTCATGGCATTGGGGACATTGTATCTATGGATCGAAGGACGGACGGTCAAAGAAATCGCAGGCAATTTTCAGCCTGATTTTTCGACAAAAGATGGCTTTTTCACGGTATGTTACAGCGGGTTTTATCGGATCATTACATTCGGCGCAGGAACGCTGATTTCAGAAGTCAATTTTTATCGCAAAAGCGGCTTGCAACTGTCACAAGGTGTCGGTGTCACGACATTGCATATGGTGATGTACAAATTTGCGATTCTCACGTATGCGATCGCAGGATTGATCATTCAATTTTCCCTTTTTTATGATCACGCACCGAACTTGATTTGGGTGATTTTAGCAGGAATCGTGATGGTGTTTTTGATTATCGCTGTCCTTTTGGCATTATCTGTCAGTATCAACGTTCAAGTGTTATTTGTGACGATCAGCCATAAGCTATTCAAGCGACCAACATTTAGAGGAATCATCGATAGGTGCAACACACAAATTTATTCATTGCGGGAAACAGTGAATTCGATTATTCAAGATCGAACTGCCTTCTTGCGGATCTATCTCTGGAATTTATTGAAAATGTTGCCATGGTATGTGATACCATATGTCATTCTTGTCAACAATCATCCGGACATTGACTTTTTATTGACCTTCTCATTCATCAGTTTTGCTGTGGTATTGTCTGGTGTGATTCCAACACCAGCTGGGATCGGTTCTTTTGAATTTGTCTATATGTTCTTATTTGGTCCATTGGTTGGCACAGTCGATGCGGCTTCTTCAATGCTTTTATACCGCTTTGCTACGTTTATTTGGCCTTTTATCATCGGCTTTGGCTATGTCATGGTCCAAAAACGCAAAGATATTCAAGCAGAATTGACAGAACTAAAGAATGAAAAAGTAAAAGTTGAATAGAACAAAGCCATTCTCAGTTGATCCGAGAATGGCTTTGTTTGTATGCACTGTTCATAATGATGAATCTTGGGTGCTGATCACTCTTTCAAATCAACGATTCGATCAACAAAGGTTTCATAAAACTCAGCTTCATGGGAAACAACCAGTACAGTACCAGGATAGGCTGCCAGCGTTTCTTGAAGGTTGTTTTTGGTATCTTGGTCAATGTGGTTAGTTGGCTCATCTAGAATCAAAAAATTACTCTTGATCAACATCATCTCAGCCAATTTGACTTTGGTTTGTTCGCCACCACTTAACAGTTTCAGGGCTTCTTGGGCCAATTGACTGGGTAATCCGGCACGAGATAATTGGCGCCGCAATTCTTTATTGGTTGCTTTGGGAAATAAGTCTTCCAAATATTGCAATGGCGTTTGTAAAGGGTATGCCCATTCGAGGTCTTGAGTAAAGTAATTGAACTTGGTATGTTGCGGATAAGACACATTGCCTTCAATGGCCGGGATCAATCCTAAAATCGTTTTGATCAAGGTTGATTTACCAATACCATTAAAGCCGCGGATCGCAATTTTTTCTCCATAGCGAATCGTCAGATTGATTGGTGTCAACAAAGGTTTTTGGTCATAGCCAATCACCAAATTCGTGGTTTCAAGTGCCAAGGTGGTGACGATGGGCGCCATATCAAAACCTAAGTGCGGTTTCGGTACATCTTGCGGCGGTGTCAAGCGCTCAACTTTGGCTAATTGTTTTTCCCGACTTTTTGCCATCGTGGACCGAGAGCCAGCTTTATATTTGCGGATATAAGTTTCCGTTTTTTTGATATGTTCTTGTTGGGCTTCATATTGTTTCATGTAGCTCTCGTTTTGTAGCGTTTTGAGTTTCAAGGCCTTATCAAGGTGCCCGGTGTATTTGGACAACTTACCAAATTCGATATCGATGATATGGGTCGTGATTTGGTTAAGAAAATGGCGGTCATGAGAAACAACCAAATAGGTGCCGTTGAAGTTTTGTAAGAAATCAATCAGCCATTTGATATGCTCATCATCTAAATGGTTGGTTGGTTCATCCAGAATCAGCATGTCTGGTTTTTCCAAAAGCATTTTTGCCAGAATCAATTTTGACCGTTGGCCACCGCTTAAAGAAGCCAGGGGCGTATCCATGCCTAAAATTGAAATGCCCAGGCCTTCAGCTAAATCATCGATCAACGTATCCATTTGATAGAAATCACCTTGATCGAGTTGATTCTGCAATTCACCAGCTTTTTCCAAAATCTTATCCTCATAGGACTCACTATAGGTCACATACAAATCAGCAATCTGCTGTTCTTTCTCGAAATCAGCTGCAAATGCGGAACGTAAAAAATCTCTGATCGTTTGCGTTTCATCAACATTGACATATTGATCAAGATAGCCCATTTTGAGATTTTTGGGAAAGTTGACAAAGCCATCGTCCGGCAAAATTTCGCCAGTGATGATTTTGATCAAGGTACTTTTTCCGGCACCATTTCGACCAATCAAGCCAACTTTTTCGCCGCGATTGATTTGAACAGATACATCTTCATAAAGCAATTTATCGCCAAATTGCTGGGTAATATTCGTTAAATTTAACATCGTTTCCTCCATATAAAAAAGCCGTAAACATCATTTGTTAACAGCTTGCACATAGCGCAGGGTAGTCAATACTGCCTCATCGCTTTTTTTCCGTTGATTACAACATTCAATCAGCTCTCAGCATACCATTTTCTGACACTTTCTGTCAATTTTCATGAAAAAAATAGTTTTAAAAAAAGGTAAACGTCAAGAAGAATTCTTTGACCAACTCTGACCAAGGTAGTATACTGATAAAGTAATCAAAGAATAGGGGAGGAATTTTAATGAACCCAGAAAAAATGACAACAACCTTGCAAAGTGCCATTGCTGAAGCACAACAAGTAGCGATGACACGGCATCATCAAGAAATCGATATTGCCCATTTATGGAAGATTTTTTTGCAAGCCAATCAGTTTGGCCGCAATTTTTATGCAGATGCAGGAGTAGACGTGAATGCCCTGGAGGCAGAGGTGGATCGGCTGTTAGACGGTCTGTCAGCTGTTGAAGGCAGCAATGTCCGTTACGGACAGTCTATGAGCCAAAATCTATTTTCGCTGCTTTCAGAAGCAGATCAGTTAAAAGATCAATTTCAAGACGACTATTTGTCAACTGAAATTGTTTTGTTGGCATTGATGAAGTTAAAACATCATCCTTTGACGGTCTACCTGAAAAAGCAAGGCATCACAGAAAAGGCGTTGAAACAAACCATTGAAGAATTAAGAGGAGGAGATCATGTGACCTCGCAAAATCAAGAAGAACAATATAAAGCGTTGGAGAAATATGGTGTCGATTTGGTCCAGCAAGTCCGCAGTGGCAAGATGGATCCTATTATCGGCCGAGATGAAGAAATCCGTGATGTTATTCGGATTCTTTCAAGAAAAACCAAAAATAACCCTGTATTGATTGGTGAACCGGGCGTTGGTAAGACGGCGATCGTTGAAGGATTGGCGCAACGGATCGTTCGCAAAGACGTCCCAGAAAACCTAAAAGACAAAACGATTTTTTCCTTAGACATGGGCGCTTTGATCGCTGGCGCAAAATTCCGCGGCGAATTTGAAGAACGATTGAAAGCAGTCTTGCAAGAAGTCAAAAAAGCCGACGGACGGATCATTCTCTTCATTGATGAAATCCATAACATCGTCGGTGCCGGCAAAACAGAAGGCAGTATGGATGCAGGGAATCTATTGAAACCAATGTTGGCTCGTGGTGAATTACATACCATAGGTGCCACTACTTTGGATGAATACCGCCAATACATGGAAAAAGACAAAGCCTTGGAACGTCGATTCCAAAAAGTCTTGGTTAAAGAACCAACTGTGGAAGATTCAATCTCTATCCTACGGGGATTGAAAGAACGCTTTGAGATCCACCATGGCGTCAATATCCATGACAATGCGTTAGTCGCTGCCGCAACCTTGTCTGATCGTTATATCACGGATCGTTTTTTGCCAGATAAGGCCATTGATTTGGTAGATGAAGCCAGTGCAACGATTCGTGTTGAAATGAATTCAATGCCGACTGAATTAGACCAAGTCACACGCCGTTTGATGCAATTAGAAATCGAAGAAGCGGCATTGAAAAAAGAATCCGATGATGCCTCTAAGAAACGGTTGACGCTTTTGCAAGCAGAATTAGCTGAATTGCGCGAAGAAGTCAATACCATGAAAATGCAATGGGAGACGGAGAAAGAAGAAGTCAACGCCGTATCCAATAAACGGGCAGAAATCGATAAAGCCAAACATGAGTTAGAAGATGCCGAAAATAATTATGATTTAGAACGCGCTGCTGTCTTGCGTCACGGCACGATTCCGCAACTTGAAAAAGAGTTGGCCGCCCTAGAAGCCAAAAACCAAGCAGAAGGCATTCGTATGGTCCAAGAATCTGTAACTGAAAATGAAATTGCTATGGTCGTTGGCCGCCTGACGGGAATCCCAGTCACCAAACTCGTTGAAGGTGAAAGAGAAAAATTGCTGAAACTGAACGATACATTGCATCAACGGGTCATTGGTCAAGATGAAGCAGTCGATGCCGTCAGCGATGCGGTATTGCGGTCTCGAGCAGGACTGCAAGATCCAAATCGGCCATTAGGTTCATTCTTGTTTCTAGGCCCAACAGGTGTCGGGAAAACAGAATTGGCTAAAGCACTAGCAGTCAATCTCTTTGATTCAGAAGAACATATGGTCAGGATCGATATGAGCGAGTATATGGAAAAGCATGCCGTCTCACGATTGGTCGGGGCCCCTCCAGGTTACGTAGGGTATGAAGAGGGCGGTCAATTAACAGAAGCGGTGCGTCGAAACCCGTATACCATCGTGTTGTTAGACGAAATTGAAAAAGCCCATCCAGATGTTTTCAACATCTTGCTGCAAGTGTTGGATGACGGACGTTTGACAGATTCGAAAGGTCGCGTTGTCGATTTCAAAAATACCGTCATGATCATGACTAGCAATATTGGTTCGCAACTCTTGTTAGATGGTGTCACCAGTGAAGGCACAATTCCTGAAGAGATTGCTGAAGGGGTGCGTGGATTGCTTCGGGGTCACTTCAAACCTGAATTCTTGAATCGAATCGATGATACGATCCTGTTTACGCCATTAAGCTTAGCGAATGTCACCGGGATCGTTGACAAGATCATTGCCCAATTGTCCCATCGCTTAGAAGCACAGGATATTCGCTTGACCATCACTGAAGAAGCCAAAGCATGGATCGCTGAAAATTCTTATGAACCCGCTTATGGGGCTCGGCCTCTGCGTCGCTTCATTACCAAAGAAGTAGAAACACCACTGGCTAAAGAAATCGTTTCTGGCAGAGTATTGCCAAAAACGGAAGTGACCATCGAATTATTGAATGAACAGCTGGTTTTTGAAAATAAACCGCTGGATGAATAATTGACACATGATTGTAGAGTTGTCTTTTAAAGGCAACTCTTTTTTTAAGTCTTGGTTTTGGCAGTAATTCTGCCCTTCGTTTATACTGGAACTATGGTATAAGAGAGGATGAAATGATGAATACTTTTTTGGATACTTTAAATGAACGAAAAGGAGAATTGGTGACAGCGGTCTTTGAACACTTGACCTTGTCGATCATGGCATTATTGATTGCTATCGTGATCGCTGTGCCGTTGGCGATCTGGCTCGTTAATCATAAACGGGCGGCGGAAGTTGGCTTGCAGATCACGAGCGTCTTGCAAACGATCCCGTCATTGGCTCTGTTGGGATTACTGATTCCATTTGTCGGTATTGGCACACCACCAGCGCTGATCGCATTGGTGATTTATGCCTTGCTGCCGATTTTCCAGAATACCTATATTGGTTTATCAGAAATCGATTCCTCCATCGAAGAAGCAGCTGTCGCGTTCGGAATGTCCCGCATGCGCCGATTGATCAAAGTAGAATTACCCATTGCCTTGCCGGTGATCATATCGGGTATTCGGACTGCATTGGTCTTGATTATCGGAACGGCTACTTTAGCAGCGTTGATCGGTGCTGGCGGATTGGGTTCGTTTATCCTGCTGGGGATTGATCGAAATGCCCCTGCCTTGACGCTGATTGGCGCGATTGGTTCTGCGTTATTGGCGATTATTTTCAGCACGCTGATTCGTTATTTACAACATTTGAAACCTCGCTATACAATCATTACTTTGGCAGCGTTGATTTTTGTGATCGGTGGCATATCTTTTTCACAAAGTGGTATATTCGCACCGAATACGATTCGAATCGCGGGGAAATTGGGTTCTGAACCGGATATTTTGATCAATATGTACAAAGAAATGATTGAACAAGAAGATCCAGACGTCCAAGTGGAATTAGAACCAAATTTTGGGAAAACCAGTTTTCTATTCAGCGCGTTAGACAATGACCAAGTCGATATTTATCCGGAATTTACAGGAACTGTCTTGGAAAGTTTGGTCGATGTGCCAGAAGATGTGGATAGTCAAAGTCTGGATTCAGACCAAACCTATCAAGAAGCTGTGACATTGTTGAATGACCAGTTCGACATGACCTTGCTAAAACCAATGGCCTATCAAAATACCTATGCCTTAGCTGTCAAAAAAGAATTCGCAGAAGAGAATGATTTAACAACGATCTCCGATTTAAAAAAAATCGAAAGTCAAGTGAAAGCAGGATTTACGCTAGAATTTATTGACCGTACCGACGGCTATGCAGGTATAAAAGACAGATACGGTTTAGACTTTCCAAGTGTGCAAAGTATGGAACCAGCGTTGCGCTATCAAGCAATCAATAATGGTGATATCAATATTTTGGATGCTTATTCAACAGATAGTGAGCTGCAACAGTATGGTTTGGTGATCTTAGAAGATGACCAAGAATTGTTCCCGCCATATCAAGGCGCACCCCTGATGAAAACTGCTTTTGCGGATGAGCATCCGGAAGTAGTGACCGCTCTGGAAAAATTAGCAGGACAAATCACCGAAGAGCAAATGAGTGAAATGAACTATCAAGTGAATGTCGAAGGCAAACAACCAGCAGAAGTAGCCAAAGCATTCTTACTTGATCAAGGTTTACTGAAGGAGGGCGAATAATGACCCCAATCATTGAATTTAAACATGTCAGCAAGGCATTTGATGATAAAATCGTGATCGACAATCTTGACTTAACGATTCAAAAAGGTGAGATTTTTGTACTTGTTGGTCCATCAGGAAGCGGCAAAACGACTACTTTGAAAATGATCAACGCCTTATCAGAGCCAACGGATGGAGACATCTACTTTAAAGAAAAACGCATCAAAGATTACAATATCCAAAAAATGCGTTGGCAAATGGGCTATGTTTTGCAGCAAATTGCTTTGTTTCCAACGATGGATGTCAAACAAAACATTGAAGTCATCCCAGAAATGCTCGGTTGGTCCAAAAAAGATCGTAATGAAGCTGTTGATCGTCTTTTGAATCAAGTGCAGCTAGATCCTGAACAATACCGGCACCGTTTGCCAAAAGCACTCTCAGGTGGGGAGCAACAAAGAATTGGCATCTTGCGTGCTTTGGCTGCGAATCCGGAAGTCATTTTGATGGATGAACCGTTTAGCGCACTCGATCCTATTTCAAGGAATGCCTTACAAGAATTGGTATTGGACCTGCATAAAGAACTGGGTACAACGATTATCTTTGTGACACACAACATGAAAGAAGCCATTAAATTAGGCACGCGGATTGCTGTGATGAACAAAGGCAAAATCGTTCAATGTGATACACCAGAAGTGATCATTGCCCAGCCCAAAACCGAATTTGTGAAAACATTCTTCGAAGAAACTGGAGAAGATGAAGCCAAATTAGTGAAAGTTGCTGATTTGGTCGCCATGGGCTATTGTAGCAAGGACATTGATCAAACACTGGAACAAGTCGATGCTCAAACGGTCTTAAACGATACTTTTGGTCGTTTTGCCAAAGTGCCTGCATTAACGATCATCGAGAATGGACAAGCAATTGGCACACTCCATCATCAAGATGTCTTTGCCTTCTTGAGTCGTGATACGAAAATCGCCACAGAATAAGGAAAGAAGCCATGAGAAAAACATCAAATTGTTTAAATTTGATGTTTTTCCTTGCTCTCGAGTAGAAAGTTACGTAAGATAAAAGAATAGAATCATTGGCTGATCATATGTGGGTACACTATCTGCCAGTGTAGAAAGAGGAGCATATAGTCTATATGGGAAGAATTTTAAAGGAAAATTGGTTTATTATTTTCTTTATCATCGCAGTTGTTCTTTTACGCTTGTTTGTGATAACACCAGTCAAAGTGAGTGGTCATTCGATGGATCCAACGTTAGCAGATAAGCAACGACTGATCGCAACCAAATTGACCTCCTATGATCGTCAAGATATTGTGATCTGTGTCGAACCCGATGATACCAGCAAAATCGCAGTCAAGCGCCTGATTGGTTTACCAGGAGATACCGTTGAAATGAAAGATGATGTGCTGACCATCAACGGAGAAGTCTATGAAGAATCTTACTTAGATGATTTCAAAGAAAAATTCGCAGATGATCAATTACAAGAAGAGTATAGCTATCGGGAAATGTTCCAAGAAATTGCAGCGAGTGCAACGCAGTTTACAGAAGACTTTTCCATCACTGTACCTGAAGACAGTTATTTTGTCATGGGAGATAACCGTTTAATTTCTCGCGACAGTCGCAGTTTTGGCGTTGTCACAGATGCCCAAATGGAAGGAAAAGTCCTATTGCGTTACTGGCCTTTGACTCAACTGAAACTATTCTAAAAAAAAAGCATTCTTGCACCAGGATCGAGTCAAACCTCGAAACATGCAAGAATGCTTTTTTTATACGATCCAAGCCACCAGCGCCACCACTGAAAACAACATCGTCCAAACCGCAATAATAGCTGAAGCAATAAAAATAATTTTAATTGGCATCGGTTGAACAAACTTGTTGGCATCTTGAGAAAAGGCAAAGGTGATAGAAGAGAATATCAAGCAGCAGAGTATAAAAAATACAGTCAAAACCATAAGCTTCTCCTTACTATCGAACTTTATTGTCCTACTGATTTATAGTATAACAGAGTGTTTCTTTTTCTGGAAATAAAAAACTTTTAAAAAACTTAGATTTGATGAATGTATCCGTTTTATTCGAAAAAAAGCTATCCTTCAATTGTCTATAGCATATGAAATCACGGCATTTGTTTAAAAAACAGTAAAAAAAGATGCCTAATCCAGATGATAAAAAAACGGATGCCTCCCCATCAAGCCATGGAGAAACATCCGTTTTATCTATTTATTTATTGTTTATTTTTTGAATCCGGTAACTGTCGAAATACTCTGGTTTGCCTCGACCTTGAAAATAAGCGATGACACCCATCAGTGCTGCACCAATGGTGTTGGTCAATAAGTCACCCATCGTATCCATCAATGCCTCGCGGCCGATAAAATCTGTTCCATCCAGCGTTGCATAGCGTTGCAGATTCATCCCACCAATCGAGTCGCACATGAATTCCCAAAATTCCCAAAAGATGCCGCACAGACCGGCAAAAGCAAAACCCATCAGCAAGAATAGCCAAGGTGATACTTTTGAGACCGGTGTTTCTTTCAATAGTATACAAATCAATCCATAGCCGACTGCCGTTAAGACCATCGGGCTGACGGCATGTAAAATTTTATCCCAGAAAGAGACAATCTCGATCAGATGAAGAATCGTCCCCATAAAAACAGAAATCAGCAAGAAAAACCAATAGAAGTAGACCGTCGCGTTTGGCAGTTGGACCTTTAGTAATTTCTTGCTGTATTCCGGCACAAAAATCAATAGAATCCCTAATATGGCCTGAGCGATAAACATCAATCCTTGACTTTGCGGATACACATTCTGGAAAAATTCCCAAATAGAGAAGCCCAAGACCAAGAAGCCAAAAATCGTAAATACCTGCTGAATACGTTGATAATTATTGCCCATCTAGTTGTCCTCCCGCAGGAAGGCGGCCAAACCTTCAAGTAAGGCGGCTTCTGAAGCATAAATATCGCCGTTCAATTTGATCAAGCCAACCGTATATAGATTGACATAATGGAACTGGTTTTCGGCAACTGTTTGCAAGGCCGCCAATTTCTGCTGATTGTCAGCACCTTGTTGGCGGCTATCTGTATACAGGCCAATAACAGGAATTCCTTTGGCGTAGGCGACACCGATTTCTGAAGCTACCCCAGCATCGATGGTCAAACCATCTAAGCAGGCAATCATTAAATCACTGGTCAATACTTTCTCCGTATCCGCCAATGCAATCATTTTGCTATCGGCATAGGCACTTTTATCGTTGATCGCTGCATTCTCCTGCGGGAGATAAATCGTGACTTCTGGATAGCGCTGACGAATCTTTTCTACCAATGCGGCATTGTACTGTAAATCACTTGCTGCAAACAAAGGGGCTGCAAAATAAATATTCAAAAGAAACACTCCTAACATTCATTGTAATTGTGGATGAACAAAGTAAATCAAAAATAATCGCTAAAATAAGCTTCCATATCAGGGATAATCGACTCCAATAAGGTCAATGTGTCTTTATCAGTCTGCAAACGCTCCACACGTTCTAGGTAAGCAGGTCTTCGATAATTCATCAATAGGCAAGTCAATGTTTGGATATCCAATTGAACCGCTTTACCGATCGCCTCTTTCGTGATTACGATCTCACCATCTTGATAGCTGACACCAAAGATTCCGTTGTTCCATTCTGCAACTGGGTCGGAGACGACAAAATGGAAGGCGCCGTTAAAAGCTTTAAATGGGAAGTTTTTCAAAAATTCGGTCACGTCAACGATGCGCGCCATATAATAAGGCTCGATGGTTTCTTTGATTTGGCTATCGTCTAAATAAAAGGATAAGGGTTGATTGGTATAAATCTCGCCTTTGACCCAGTATACCATCGAAAAGTGGGCAGTGATAAAGTTCCATAACCCATTCCGTGCTTCTTGATTTAGATAGAACATTTCTCTGACGTGGAAGACTTCTTCAGCTACCCAATAAAAGAGTACACCAGTGGGATGGCCTGTTTCATTGTAATATATCGCTGCTGTTCGTTGGTCTTCATTTTCATAGCGCCAGTATTCTTCCCAATGGAAATCCGTACGTTGCAATGCGCCATGATTGTCACGAGAAAACTGATTGTAGACCGTGTAGACATCAGGATCGTCCACATCTTTTCGTTCGACGATACCCGGAACTTCTTTGGTTTTGGGCAACTGGGTATCACGAATCTTGAATGAAAGTTTGTCGGACATGATCTCCCAGCCTTTGCGGCGATAGTAGGGAACATTATAAGGATATAGATAGGAGATCCATTGTTTGTCAGCCCGCATGGTTTCCAATGCCAACTTGATCAGGTCTTTCATTAAACCGTGACCGGCATACTCAGGGTAAGTCCCGACGCCTGTCACACCACCCATTTTCATCAAGGTGCCGTGGATATTGACCGCGCAAGGGTAAACGGCGATCTGTGAAATCAGTTGGTCTTCATTGAACCAGCCGAACACTTTAGACAGTTCTAATATCGGTCGTTTTGATTTGATCATTTCCCGCTTGCTTTCATAGCCGCTTTCTTCAATATCTGATTCAGTGATCTGAAAAACATAGCTAAGTAATTCGTTGAACTGGTCGACATCTTGCTCTTCAACCGGTCGTATATGAAACTTCTCATGAAAAGTATTATCCATTGTTTCAACTCCAATTATTTTTACTAGCTTTAGTATAGCAAAACCTGAACAAATATGTTTGAATAACGGTCAAGAAAAATACTTTCACTATTAGCATTTCGTTGGTATAATAGAAAAGCTGACTAAAAGAAATGAGGAACGTATCCATGAACATAGAAGAAATGAAAAAACGACAGGAGAAAATACGTAATTTCTCCATTATCGCCCATATCGACCATGGGAAATCGACTTTGGCTGACCGTATCTTAGAACAAACCCATACCGTAAGCTCACGGGAAATGCAACATCAATTGTTGGACTCAATGGATCTTGAAAGAGAACGCGGCATCACCATCAAGTTGAATGCGGTTGAATTGAACTACACAGCCAAAGATGGCGAAACTTATATTTTCCATTTGATCGATACCCCGGGGCACGTCGATTTCACTTATGAAGTATCCCGCAGTTTAGCAGCTTGTGAAGGGGCAGTGCTCGTTGTAGACGCTGCGCAAGGAATCGAAGCGCAAACGTTGGCCAATGTATATTTGGCACTAGACAATGATTTAGAAATTTTACCTGTCATCAACAAAATAGATTTGCCCGCAGCTGACCCAGAGCGCGTGCGCACGGAAATTGAAGATGTGATCGGTATTGATGCCAGTGAAGCAGTCTTGGCCAGTGCCAAGGCAGGAATCGGTATCGAAGACATTTTGGAACAAATCGTTGAATCTGTCCCAGCACCTGTAGGGGATATCGAAGCGCCTTTGAAAGCTTTGATCTTCGACTCAATCTATGACTCTTACCGTGGAGTTGTCTTGAACGTCCGCATCATGGAAGGGATGGTCAAACCTGGCGATAAGATTCAAATGATGAGCAATGGCAAAACCTTTGATGTCACAGAAGTAGGTGTTTTTTCACCTAAAGCGATCCAAAGAGATGCTTTGATGGTAGGGGATGTCGGCTATATCACAGCCGCGATAAAAACAGTCAAAGACACCCAAGTAGGGGATACTGTTACGTTAGCTGATCATCCAGCGGATGAAGCGTTAGAAGGCTACCGCCAAATGAATCCAATGGTTTATTGCGGCTTATATCCAATCGACACGTCACGTTACAATGACTTGCGTGAAGCTTTGGAAAAACTGCAATTGAACGATGCGGCATTACAATTTGAACCAGAAACCTCTCAAGCCTTAGGGTTTGGTTTCCGTTGTGGATTCTTAGGTCTGTTGCATATGGATGTTGTCCAAGAACGTTTGGAACGTGAGTTCAATCTTGAACTGATCACAACAGCACCATCAGTTATCTATCACGTCAATAAAACCGATGGCTCTGTGATCACAGTCGATAATCCCGCTGATTTCCCTGAAGCAGGTACGATCGATCATGTGGAAGAACCATTCGTAAAAGCGCAAATCATGGTGCCAAATGATTATGTCGGTGCAGTGATGGAATTGTCACAACGCAAACGTGGTGATTTTGTAACGATGGATTATCTGGACGATTACCGCGTGAATGTCGTCTATAATATTCCGCTATCAGAAATCGTCTTTGATTTCTTTGATAAATTGAAATCCAGCACCAAAGGTTACGCGTCATTGGATTATGAAATGTCAGGCTATCGCGTCAGCAAATTGGTCAAAATGGATATTATGCTGAATGCGGAAAAAGTCGATGCATTAAGCTTCATCGTCCATCGCGACTTCGCCTATGAACGTGGGAAAGCCATTGTTGAAAAACTGAAAAAATTGATTCCGCGCCAACAATTTGAAGTGCCGATCCAAGCAGCAATCGGTCAAAAAATCGTTGCCCGCTCCGACATCAAAGCGTTGCGTAAAAACGTATTGGCGAAATGCTACGGCGGAGATGTTTCTCGAAAACGCAAGTTACTAGAGAAACAAAAAGAAGGGAAGAAGCGGATGAAACAGATTGGCTCTGTTGAGGTACCGCAGGAGGCGTTTATGGCTGTTCTTAAGATGGATGAGGATGAACCTAAGAAGTAGTGCGTTTTGAAGTGAAAACATTGATTTAATAGTCTTTTACATTGTGACTATAATCATGATTTCCTGTTTAAAACTATTTTTGGGTGTCACAACTGCTTTCACGAAATAAAAAAATTGACAAATGTGTAATATTTTCTTGAACAACTTTATCAGGCATAATATGTTAAAAGCATATCCAATAGGAACTGACTAAAGCTGTGAGACAGTAATAAAAAAGCATTTTCCTAGACTGCCGATTTCCGATAATCTCTCGGTGATTGGTAGTCTAGTTTTTGTTGGATTCGAGTTTCATTATAATAAGTAATGTATTCTTTTACAATTTCTATTACAATAGGTGTAGGCTCGTTTGTGAGCCCATCTAAGTAGAACGTTTCAGAACTTTAGTGAGGCATGAAACGATTCGATGCAGGCATTATCTGAGGGTGTCCCTTAAAGGGACACCCTCAGATAATGCCCTTTGTTTTTATTTGGTTCTGATAATCATAAGAAGTATAAACAGAACCTTGATCACTATGCAATAGACAATCCGTTGTTTTGGGTAGTTGGTTAAGTGTATCTAGACCAAAAGCTCTATCTTGCTTATCACCGATGGTATAAGCGATAATTTCACCATTGTACAAATCCATGATCGAAGATAAATATAATTGCTTTTGTCCAAAAGGCAGATAAGTAATATCTGTGACCAATTTCTTTAAAGGAGCTTCTGAAGAAAATTGTCTATTCAGCTTGTTTTCGACAACCGCATAAGGTTGCCCAACTTTATGACGTTTCTTCACTTTCACACGACAATTCCAATGATATTTTTGCATAATATTTTGAATGGTATTTTTATTAACTTTGTATTCCTGGTTAATCAACGCTGTGATCTTACGATAGCCATATCTAAACTTATGCTGGAGAAAGGGACGACGTATAGTCTCTTCAATGGCCGTTAAACTTCCTAAGTTTTTTCGATGAGTCCAACGATAATAGCTAGATCGAGAAATGCCGAAAAGATGACACAATGCAGTAATGGTTAATTTTCCTTTCATTCCTTTGACTAATTCTACAAATATTTCTGGTTCCACATCCTTTCCAATTCCTTGTACTTTTTTAACACGTCAATCTGTGTCTTTAAAAATTTGTTTTCATTTTTAAGCTGTTGTTCATTTGATTGGTCTTCTGGACTTTTTCCGTAGGAATACTGTTTTCCAACTGGTTGAAGCAGTCGATGATTCTCCCCTTTACGGTACCAACGCCACCACGTTTCGATTTGAGTTTTATTTTTAATACCTAATTCTTCCATAATTTTTCTTACAGGAATATTTTCTTGTTTCATCTGTATAGCCAGTTCTTTGATGTGAATCGGATAAGCCACTCGATTTCCCATTTTAAAAAGCACCTCCTGGTTAAATTCATTTTACTTGAATTCAACAAGAGGTGCTTTTTTATTTTGTCTCAGTTTATTGGGTCAGTTCCGTCTTTTTGTTATAAAAAATATATTTGGTGGCCCTACTCAGTTTGAGTAACAACACCAAATATTATAGAGCCAAGTGTAAGTCTCTTTGTTTTGCCGTTTTTATATAAGAACTACTCATTCATTTCTTAGTAAATTCATTTTGTTAAGAAATGTTGTATAATTTTCTTAGTGATTTAAATTTGCTAAGAAAATGAAGGTGGAAACATGACGTTCTTTGATGTACAAAAGGAACAGTTGAAAAAAGCTGAAAACTTAATTAAGTCGGACATTATTTTCACTAATGAAGATTTTCTGAAGCAAGATATTTCAAAAGATTTTAAGAACAAATTGATAAAGGATGGGGTTTTTGAAGAAGTCTATTCTGGAATTTATATCAGGGCGGATAGTTATGTAGATGATTTTCTGGTACGTCAAATGATTTTACCTAAAGGGATCTTTTCAAATGAAACAGCACTCTATATACACGACCTGACAGATAAATTCCCTTATACTGTTTGGATGAATTTTCCAGTGGGCTATAAATTACCGAAGAATGTTCCGGATTATTTGTAGAATACAGTTGTAAGGCAGGTCTCGGAGCGCTATCTCAATTTGGAAATTATTGATGTTCCTGTATCAGCAAGCAAGCATGCTATACGCGTTTATTCAAAAGAAAAAACACTTTGTGATATTGTAAAGAAAAAGAATGTGGTGGAACAAGAAGTCATTAATAAGGCGTTCAAACGATACTTATCATCCAAAGAACGGGATGTTGGAAAATTGATACAAGTAGCAAAGGAAATGAGAGCCGAAAAGCAAGTGAGAACGATTGTTGAGGTGTTGATATGAGTAGTAAAACAACTAGTTTAATGGATAAACTGAAAATTATTCGCAAGCAGACTGGCGTTGATATCCAAATTTTGATTAAGAAGTTTTTTATTGATTCATTTCTGAAATTATTGAGTGAATCTGCCTACCAAGATAAGTTTGTTTAGAAGGGTGGCTTCGTTCTTTCTGCGATTGCAGGAATCGAGAAGCGCACAACGGTAGATATTGACACATTAATTACTGGGGTAACTTTAGATGAACCGCATATTGAAACGTTAATTCATCAAATCATTGATGGGAAAGAAGTGAATGGGGTCACATTTCAGTTGGCTGATACGCAAAAAATTCATGATGAGAAGGAATTTACAGGGTATCGGGTATTTCTTATTGCACATCTAGATAATATGCGTGATAAATTTCATCTTGATATTGCAACAGGTGAAACCCTTGTCCCACCTCAGATTTCTTATCGGTATCAACCTCTAATACAAAAAGATGAAAGTTTTGAACTCTTTATTTATCGCACAGAAAGAATGCTTGCTGAGAAATTGCAGACGATTCTGGAACGGAGAACGCTAAACACTCGCAGTAAGGATTTCTTTGATGTCTACCTTTTTTCTCAACTTAATGTCATAGACGAAAAGATATTGTACGAAGCTTTTCATTTTGTTATTCAAGAAAGAAACTCAGAAAACGATGTCAATAATTGGAAAATTATTTTGAATGAGCTTCATGATAGTGAAGAGATGAAGCATCGTTGGTCAATCTATCAGCGTGATAATCGGTATGTTGAAGATCTTTCGTTTGAAGAAACTTTGCAGAGTGTAGAAAATTATCTCTTGATGCTCTCTTGATTCACTGCTAGTATGAAAAATTGAAGCGTCCTCCATGAACAACTGATAAAGATGAGAAAAATACTAGTATGTTTTCTTATCGGTTATCCTACTATGATTGGGTTCCGTGATTTATTTATTGGAAATGAGCTGTCTTTTTGTTAAAAAAATTTGGTGTCGCTACTCAGTTTGATTAACAACAAAAAAATTATATAGCTATTTTTTTGAGAAGGCTTAACAAAAAAGTTAGGTCTTTTTTTATTTCATTTTTTAGTAAGGAGAGCAAAATAGTGCTGTTTGATCCAACAAATTATCAATTACCAAATAAAAACAATGTTGACTGGATAATGACCAAAAAGAACCTGAGTATTTTTCTGTCAGAATATAAAAATATCCGAGAGAAACTTGGTTTACCAGCTACACCTAAAGTCAAAGAAACTTATTCTCTGATACATAATGAAAATGTATCAAAAGAAATGTATACGGATGAACTGTATGAAGAGTTTGTATACTTACACAAAATGTTTATCCATGGCTATTTATCAATCAATCATCCATTTAAAATAGATATTACGGAGCGCAGAAGGGAAATTTTTCTTCTGCGTTTTTTCTATGGTTTAACGATTCTATTGGTGAGTGAACGAATCCATTATCAGCGAAATGTGATTATTGATGATTCAAATTTAGCAATCATTCAATTTACAAAAGCAATCAATCTATTAGTGATGAAAGACAGGTGAATATGCGATGAAATACGATGATTTAATTGATGTACTTTATGAAACTTGTTCTGACTACGATCAGTTGATGTCTGGTGAGAAGCAAGCAGACCGCGACTTATTACAAAAACTTCTCGCATTGAATTTTGATGTCCGAAGAAATGGTATCAAAGGATTGGGTGACACAGAAGTCTTCATAGAAGATGATGTGCGATTACCATTTGAGGATCTGATATCAGAAATGGAGCAATTATCAAGTCGTTCTCGTTTTTCATCTATTAGTGAACTGTTAGATCGCACAAGGGAAGATTTACTTGAAAATGGTATCGATGGACTAATACCAAGTATAGACATGAAAGAGAAAATTCGATTAGCTGTAGAAGAGAATCTTAAAGTAGGGTATCAAAATTAGCACGGCTACTGTTTTTTAATGGTAAAGGAACCTAAAAATAACCATATATCAATCTTTAGCCGTTTTTTATCAAACCAACTACCAACTGTTTTTTACATATACTCTTTTTACAAGCTTGAATAAACGAACGCAGCGCTGCTGAAAGAGTACATGTCAATAGCGACAGAAAATTGTCGTTTTATGGCGGTTTAAAAATGTTGTTTTTAGCGGTAAACATGTTGCTTAAAAATCAGGTCAGGAACTTGAATTTTGATCCCTGTTTTCTTGATAATCCTTCATACGATAAGAATTACCGGTAATCTTATAAATCTTAGAATGATGAATCAGTCTATCAAGAATAGCGGCGGAGACGGCATCATTGTTAAATACCTGTCCCCACATTGAAAATGGTATATTGGTCGTAATCACAGTAGAGAAGCGTTCATATCGTAAACTCATCAACTGGTAGAACCAATCGGCTTGGTCTCTAGTGATGGGTACATAGCCAATCTCATCAATGATCAATAGCGGATAATTCGCATAGACTTTGATTAGTCTTTCCAATGTTCCTTTATGATAGGCTTTCGTGAAGCGGCTGACCAGGTCATGAAAGACAATGAACTTCACCTTGATTCCTTGTTCGCAGGCAGCCACGCCAAGTGACGTAGCCAAATGGGTCTTGCCCACACCACTATTGCCTAGAAAACAAATATTAGCACACTGCTCCATAAAGCTGAGACTGGTTAGTTCTAGAAGCTCATTTCGATTTAAGCTGGGCTGGAAGGTAAAGTCAAAATCAATCATGCGTTTAGATTTGGGAAAGCGCGCATTCCTGATTCGTTGTTTGACTTTTTCCTGCTCAATATGTTCAAGTTCTTTATTGGTTAGGTCTAGCAAAGCCTCCGTCAGAGAAAGGTTTTTATTTGCCTCCTCTGAAACAAAGTTTGGTAAATACTCAGCACATTTCACTAGGCCTAACTGTTGTAGATTATGGAGTAACTCTTGAAAGTTTGTCATGGTCAGCTCCTTATAAGTCATCGTATTGTGGCAAAGTATTCTTAATATATTCGTAAATATCCTCGTCGTCTCGGTGTTTCATAGCGTCAGACTTAAGAATTTCAAACTTATCTTCCACATCATAATTGAACCGATTATCAGTTAGAGGGTGTGAACGAATCAGTTCTCCGTTATAATAGATTTGGATATGTTGGTCGTCAAAATCCGTCTCGATTTCGACTTCACAGCCAATGTATTTCACAGGTACGGAGTACTTGCACTTTCTGAAGTTGACCATTGATTCTCTGGATACGATACGGGTAATATCGCATTCAAAGTAGGGTTTCAATAGTTCTTCTTGGATGGGTCGCAGGTGCTCTTTTTCTATGTATTCCCATAAATCAATCGGCCGCTCGCCTGTGGCTTGAGAAATTTCTTCGTGATTAAACTCATACCGCAAATTATTGACCAAGCTAATCAGCTCAGTTGCGTCATAAAACTCATAATTGTATGGTCGTAATCGTTCAACGAATCTCGCTAACGACTCTACGGCACCTTTAGTTTGTGGGCGATATGCCCGACAGATGATTGGTGTGAAACCCGCGTCTTTACTAAATTCATGAAAGCGAACATTGAACTGTGCTTTGCGATACTTGGTTCTAGAGTGATCGGCGACAGTCTTCATATTGTCAAACCAGATTTCTTCAGGAACGCCTTCTGCGTGTTGAAAGGCTTCAAGTAAGCATTGGAAGAGTGTGTCTTGTTTGCGGTCCCAAGTCAGTGTGATGTATTTCAGCTTTGAATAGTGGTTGACGTAGAGAAAGATATTGAATTTGTGGGGATTGCCAAACTTATCGTAAAGCACCACATCTTCTTTCCAATCAACTTGAGCAGCGAGTCCAGGAGTCGTTTCCACGCGAACCGTTGCTTTTTGAACAGCGTTTTCTTTGAAAGTTCGACAGTAATCTCTAACGATGGTGTATTTTCCGGTGAAGCCCCGTTTTTGAATGAACTTGTAAATAGCCATGGCGGAACAGGAAAGTTCTAACTTATCTTTGATGATTTCCCGATAACCATCCAGCTTCGAGGGTCTTGTCTTGTTCTTCGGTTTTTCTGGATTCGCTTTGATTCCTTCCTCGTAGTACCGTTTGACAGTTCTAGGGTCACAGTCATAGCGACGGGCCATAGCGGCATAGTTGGGTTTAATTTCTTTCATGATGTACTCGTGCACCTCTTCCTTGATATCGTTCCTCAATCTATTTGTCCTCCTTATGGATCAGATAGATTGATAATATCAAAAATAAAAAAATGTCAGAAAAACGGCATTTTCATTCCGCCGTTTTCTGACATATTACCGCCGCTATTTACACTGTACCGCCTGCTGTAGCAAAACCATTTGAGTCAATTATTCCATCATTTATCGTTGTAACGTTCTTCTTAGTCATTCGATTTTTTGATTGAAATTGGGTTAAATACAGATCCATTATCTCTTATTAACGGTACTTTAGGCATTCCACTTACAATGGTTGGTGGATCAATCGTGGGAATGATTTTTATCAAGATTTTCGAACAGTTTCTCTGGTTCTTTGGTCTTCATGGCTCAACTATCGTATCAGCAGTTGTCGGTCCTATCCATCAAGTGTTAGAGGATCAAAATAGAGCAGGATCTATTGCAGGAGAGATTCCGCAGAATATTATCAATATGAGCTTTAGAAATCACTTCACTTCGATCGGTATTATAGGTTCTGTAATTGCTATCTTAATCATCGCCAAAAGTAAACAATACAGAGAGGTTGGGAAAATCGCAGCAGGACCGTATATTTTCAATATTGGTGAACCAGCATTATTTGGAATCCCATTGATGCTAAATGTAAACTATTTTATTCCTTTTGTTTTTGCTAATGCAATAAGCACTATTGTTGCCTATGTGGCTTTTGCCCTAAGCTTGGTTCCTGTGCCGACTGGATTGGCTCAGTTGCCATGGACGACACCGATCCTTATTAGTGGTTATTTTGTAACAGGGAGTGTGAGAGGCGCTATTTTACAGTTAGTGCAACTGATTATCTGTGTGTTGATATGGATTCCGTTTGTAAAAATTTCGGATAGAAAACTGTATAAGGATGAATTAGCTTAATTTTTTACAATATAAAGATTAAGTCTTGGGGCCTTTTTCGTATCTGAGACTTAATCGACAATATTAAAAAAATGTAGATTAGGCGAAAATAGTTATGAATCGCCGACCATTGAGAGACAATATTTCGTTTGTTTATTACTGAATTTGACGGGGTGACTGATTTGAAAAAAGACGGCTTGGCTGATTGCTTCTATACATTTAATGGAAAGTGGGTTAAAAATAGTATCACCTACGATTATGGTGAGGAGGATAAAAATTATTATAATAAAAATCCGCATACACTGATTAGAAAAAAATTTATGGTTGAAACTTTTAAAAACAGCCGACTTTTGATTGCGGTACTCGGTTACTATCTTTGTTATATAAATGGACACAGGGTTGGTGACTACGAACTCAATAGCGATTGGACAAATTATAAAAAAAGAGTTTATTATGATGAATATGATGTCAGTTCCTATTTAATTGAAGGAGAAAATGAAATAACCATCGAATTGGGTAATGGGATGTACAATCCATCGCCGCTGCGCCTATTCGGAAAATACAATTTGCGAGAGCGTTTGGCTGAAATAGGTGAGTCGCAAATTGTCTGTGATCTTTATATTGATGGCCAACTCATGCTATTATCCGATGAATCTTGGGAGTCGAGTGCTGGAAATCTCATTTTTAATAATGCCTACTTAGGTGAGATGATTGATCTGGATCTTATAGAAAATCCTTGGTTGTAAGTATCTATAGGCAATGACACAAATAAATACTTCTTTGAAAAAAGCTTTATTCCAAAAGTAAAGGTGCACAAGACACATCAACCAAAAATTCTCACACAAACAAAACATGGTGTAATTGCGGATTTTGGTGAAACTATCTCAGGATTTATTGATATTACTTTTACCTCCAATGCTCAAAAGAAAGTAACGATTGTTTATAGTGAAGGAATACTACATGACAAAATAAATTTTGAGTCTTCCTTTGCCGGAAGTGTAGGACTAAAAAGAGGAAACAATAGAGTTTCAGGTGGTAGAGGTGCCCCAGCAAAAGGGGAACAAAAAGACATTATTTATACAAAAACTGGTAAAAACCATTTTCGAAATAAGTTTTGTTACCATTCTTTTAGATTTGCTGTGATCAGCGGAATTACTTCTGATGAAATCCAAGGAGTTTCAGCAATGAATGTGCATACCAATCTTCAACAAATTGGTCAAATCTATACGGACAATTGGTGGCTGAATGAGTTATTTGCGGCTTCGGTAAAGACAAGACTAAATAATACGCACTCGGTATTTGAGGATTGCGCCCGAGAAAGATTCGGCTATGGTGGCGATATGGTGGCACTAGCTTCCGCGAATTTATTTACTTTTGATTTGGAACGATTTAACAAAAAAGTCTTGAAAGACTTTCGTTTTAAACAGACAGAAAGCGGAGGAATTCCAGAGACAGCGCCTTTTATGGGAATACAAACAAACGGTACTGGGGAAGGTGAAGGGCCAATTCTATGGCAACTAGTTTACCCGTATCTGCTGTACAAGCATGTTCAATTTTATGGAGATATGCAGTTTCTTGAGCAGGAATACCCCTATGTTCGGAAGCAATTGAACTATTTGTTAACATGGCCGCTAGAAAAAATAGCAGAAAAATGCATAGGGGATCACGGTAGTCCATTAATAGAGGGAGATTTTAGAAGTTCAACACCAGATAAGCAATTTTTAGGCTACTGTACATTGCTTCTTTTTTTAAAGTACTCAATCTTACTTCGTGTCTATTTAAAGAAAGATACGCAGCAATTGAAAGAGAAATATCATCAAGTTGAACAGGTCATTATGAGGACTTTTGAAAATGAGGATGGTACTTTCGGAGATAAAACACAGTCATCTTTTGTATTTGCGTTGTTTTTAGAACTAGGCGATTCGAAGAGATTGCTGGATAAATTTGAAAAAAAAGTGGTTGCTGACGATTATATTTTTAATAGTGGCATATTTGGAATGTCTTTATCTTATGATGTGTTGCATCGATTTGGTAAAAGTTATTTAGTAGAGAAATGGCTGACTCAAAGTAGTCAAATCAGCTTTAGAACAATGCTAGGTAATGGGAATCAGGTTTTAGCTGAATTGTTTTTTGGGGAAGAGTACTCCTTAAATCATGCAATGTTTGCAAGTTACGCACAATGGTATTTTGAAGCATTAGCGGGTATTCGTCTTTCAGAGCAAGCAATTGCTGGGAATAAAATTATTCTACAACCGTATTTTGCAGAGACAGTAGATTCTTTTGAAAGCAACTTGAAATTAAAGCAAGGCATGATCGTTGTCAATTGGAGAAAAATCATTCAACAAATGAAGTGATATATACTGTTCAGATTCCCGAAACAGTGGAGTATGATTTGAAAGAAATCGTCGGATATAGAACCCTAATTTCTACTAGTTCGTCAGACAAGCTTTTGATTATTCACTATCAAAAAATTGACTGACCAGTTTTAGCAGTAATTTAGTGACGCAGCAGTAATACATGTAAAGCAGTTGTCGTATAGGGTGATATATATACATGGCGAGTTCTGAATATCGGATGTCAATTGAATATATTACGTGAATCAAACCAATCACATTTTTAGGCCAATCTGATGGGCATCACTTCTTTTAAGTGCTAATCAAAAAAGCAGAAAAACTTTTAAAAGATTTTCTGCTTTTTTACAGTTATTTTTGATAAATTATATCTAGCATAAAGCGACATTCATCTTCAGAAATGTGAATGGAGAACTGGTTTTCAATTTCTGATAAGGCATTCTTCATAGATATGATTTTTGTTGCTGCGTATTTTTCTTTATCTGGATAAACTAATTCATTTCCATTTAAGAGTAATCGTTCTATTAAGTAGGCAGTGTGCACCAAGATACTTAAAACAGTTGAATTTTCAAATACAAGGATGAACTCTTGTTCTAATCTGTTGATTAGTTCCTTTAAACTTTCTTTTAATTTAAAACCCGATAACAAGTACAAATACTTATCGACAGATTCAATACCCATGTCAATTACTATATCTCTTGTATACAGATCCGCTGGAGAGCTATCAATAAAAGCAGTTTTACGACCTGCTAATGTTAATAGTTTTGATAACCCATCTTTCAAAATGATTTCTTG
>NZ_NGKU01000001.1:1488999-1500023 GCF_002140915.1 Candidatus Enterococcus testudinis
TAGTATAAAAAAGATAAAAATAGGTGTGTTTAAGGAAAAATATAACTTTATATATAAGAATTATTTTATTAGTAATACTTGTCGGGAAGTGGTTTTAAAAATGGTGTTTTTGCAAATAATTTAAAACTGAAAAGTCGATAGAAACTGAAAACATTATATTTAATGAGATATGATCAAACCCTGTTTAATCATATCTGAAGCATACGAGGTTGGTGTGATTCGCCACTTACTGAAAAGCTATCCAATAGACTAAAGCATAAAGCATCTATTTCGTGAAGCACAAATTCCAAATTGAGAGCGCATTTTCAATATATCAGAACGAGCCAATGATACTTTAGAATTAATTACTCAAATCCTGTATACACGTATCAAAAGTTGGAGAGAGTGGGATTTTGGTACATTTGAGGAGGGATCGGAGTCTCTGAATCCACCATTACTATATCAAGATTTTTTTTGAAGCTGGAGGAGAGGATAAGTATGCTCTTAGACAACGTGTGTCTGATAAAATAATAGACCTAATGCGTAAAGAACAAAATCATACTGTTCTCATGATATCTCACGGACCAGCTTCTAGACATTTAATGAGGCATTGGGAATCCATAAGTAAGATCAATCAAAGTAGTAAGTTTGGCAATTACTATATATTGAAATTTTATTTTTAAAATGATCTATTTAACTTAGTTGATATTATCAATCAAGAAGACAGCTTGGTTATTTCTTAGGTGGTATAAGAATGAATCCGATGAACTCATATAATACGAGACACAAAGAACTCCTCCATGATCCATAGGGAGGAGTTCTTTGTGATTAAATTAAATATTCATTGTCCGATTGGCCATCCATTTAATCATTTGAGGATCAGCATGTAAGAAGAACTGACTCTCACCTACATTCAAGGCCGCTATATTAGCAGTTTGTTGTTGGAAGGGTTTGATTTAAATTTGGTTGGCTTGAGAAGTTACTTTGTTGAAGGCGGCTAATCTACTCCTCGAACAACAACAAAGTTGTATACACCGATGATTTTGACTTTGCCTTCTATATTGTAATTCTTCCATTGCTCGCCAAGCCCCATATTCTTCATTATATGGTTGGTGTAGTAGTAATAGATCGATTTAATCCAAATTTAATCGATTCAATGAGCGTTCAACTGACGCTCTAGTTTTTTCATATGATGTATCCTCTACCCATATTTGATTTGGGTAGTTATGAAAAGTTCATCGCGAGGCACTGAAGATTTCGCAATCACTTTACCAACAGCTTCTTCATTCATATATGATTGAGCGGTGTCGATGTGACAATATCCAGTTTGAATTGCCGCATAAACTGCTTTTTCCCTCCGATTAGTAATCAGTAAATATTCTTCTGCTCTAGCCGTTTATTACCTCTCTCTTGAGATAACGAGGAAAATTCCACTAACAAATCAATGGAAAAGCCTGCCTTTTGTAAGTTTATTACCAAGTACACCCAGTTCAATTTTGTTTTAAAACACGATAACTATTTTTATCACGAGTGATTGAAAGAATTATTCCAAATCGTTCATAATAGAGAATCCTATCCACTGTCAAATCCAACATTTCAGCAACTTCCTTAGTATTTATTATTATCGCGTCCTTCTGTGATTTGAAAATCCCTAAATTAAATGAGTAGACTCTGTCTCTTATACACATCTAGATGTGTATAAGAGACAGAAATTATACTCTAGTATACTACCACATTCATATCATCAACCCTTTGATCTATTATGTTTTTGTATACTTTGACTAGATCAATACTCGGTCACTTGAGTTAATAGGATACTTATTATTTTTTAGGAGAATTAATAAATATGGAAGATAAAGAGATAATTTTTAAAAAAGACATCTTTAGTATAGGTGTAATAGATGAAAACATAAGTTTCTTCTATCCTTATGCATCTATAGTTTATATGCTTTCAAAACAGGAAGAAATTATGAAACGGTATGAATCTGCTCGACTTTTTCTAACGTTTACCTTATCTGTGAAAGAAAAAGGCGATTTGGAAAATTATTTTGGTTTGGATTTTCCCAATCAGGATCCTACAGCAAAGAAAGGATTAACCTTAACTGGGACCTCTTATTTTTATGAAACTGCTTTAATTCACTATAATATTATTATAGATTTGACATGGGTTATGACAAAAACTGCTTTGGAGTATTTATATACGGATACTCCATTTGGACAACCTATGAATTTGGATACTATTTCAGAAGTAAATGAAGCTTTCCTTATTCTTCGGAAAATCGAAAGAGATGTTGAAGGGCCAACAGTTGATGACGCTTGGTATGAATATACCTCATCGATGGGGCAGACGAATATGGACTTATGTCAGCATGTCCAAACATTTTGGAAAAGCTTTTCAAATAGTGAAATACGGAAAGACTATAATTTCCTTAAACATAGAGGCACCCCAACGTATAAAGAAATCGATGAACTAAAATCCTCTAAGTTGTTTGAATATCGATTTAGTAATGGTAATGAAATTGCTACTAAACCTATTGATGTTTTAAGGCAACGGAATTTGGCTGAAGGAATCAAAAACTTAATTGATTTTGATAATAATTTATTATTTGATTATATTGAAATTCTATTCAAGTTAAATAGCAAATTAATTGATGAACTTGTGAGTAAATGAGATGTGTATAAGAGACAGGTACAAATACTTATCGACAGATTCAATACCCATGTCAATTACTATATCTCTTGTATACAGATCCGCTGGAGAGCTATCAATAAAAGCAGTTTTACGACCTGCTAATGTTAATAGTTTTGATAACCCATCTTTCAAAATGATTTCTTGAAGGGAAATAAACGGAATAAAGGTTATTTTAGGATCTAGCGTGCCAACAGTTGCGATAACTTCGTAATCTTTATGATTATCGATAAAATCATTGATGGAACGTGCATCATTTCCGTTAACCGGCTTAATATCAACATCATAAATGCCAAAATTTTGAAAACTATTTTTTAAGTTAGTTTCAAGAAACTTTGCTGTTCCTTCACCAGTTCGGCAGACAGTATAAATAACTTTTCTTTTTTTTATGCCAAAATACTGATTGATTTTCTGTTGAACACTATAGGCACGTTTCTTTTCTATATCTAAAATGGATAGTGCTGCTAATGGTAAATCCATGGATAATAAAGCTTTATTTTTAGCTGTTTCTAGTAAAATGAGGGTGTCAATACGTTCGATAATGAATAAGTTTTTGCCTGTTTCTTCTCTTATTTTTCCTTCGATACCAGCCATTGATCCCATATCTACAAACAACAAGAAGTTAGCATACTCGAGTTCATCAACAAGAATTTTTATTTTTTCATAGATTTCTTTTGGTGCTGCGTTGAGAGGCATATCTATCGGTAAGACGACGTCGGTGCCCAAAAGTTGATTGATTGTTTGACTTAGTTCCGATGCAACTCGATCGCCATGAGCACAAACCAAAATGCCAAAGTCACTGGTTTGTTTTTCGTTATTTTTAATTGAAGAAATAATATTTGATAAAATAACAATATCATCCTCGGAAAAGTATAGGTCAAATAAGTTTTCCAGCTCCCGAGTAATTCTTCTGAGTGCATTCGTAATGTTTACGTCACTATTTTTTGGGGATAAATCTATAGAAGGTGTGTTTGTATCGTTTGTACGACTATATATATATAATGCAAATGCAGTACTAATATTGTCATTTATGATAATGCCACACTCTTCGTACAAAACATCTGAAACAGTCAACATTATTTTTTTGATATCTTCATTTAGCAAAAAAGAAAAGTGCTCATTCATGAGACGTTGCTTAGCAATCTTTTGGCTATAGTCTTCAAAAGCCTTTGTTATGGAATATCCCTCTTTTTTTTCTTGAAAAAAATCTAGAAAGTCATAGTCACCATCTGTTGGTTCATTGATGGATAAGTCGGTACCAAATTCAAAATAATCTTGATCGACCAAAGTACTGACAATTTGCTTTTCTTTTGCTGTAGTTGAAATAAAAGAAGATGCTACAGAAGGAGGGAAAAAATCTTGAGTGACTGAAACTTTGTCCAAGTGATTCTTTTTTTTCTCAAGTAGACCACGTGCCACGGAAAGTTGAATATCACTTTTTAACTGGCCGATATTTCCAACAGGTGTATAGGTTAATAAGGAAGAGATTGCTCTTCCTTCAACAACAATACAGGAGTTTATTTTTTTGCTTTCATTGTCATATAGATGAAGAATAAGTTCTAATCTTTCTGCAAAGTCTCTATTATTTAGATTAGGCATTTGGATTGCTACTGGAATTCTTCTTTTAAATGTATCGAGTAGAACTGAGTTTGGATGTTCTGTAGTAGCTAAAATTAATAGTGTAGACGCAAACGTCTTTGTATGTGTTTCGCCTAATTTGTAATAGCTCCCTTTGTCGATGTATTGAAATAACATTTCTTGTCCTTCAGGTGGTAACCTATGAACTTCATCAAGAAAAAGTACACCCTTATCAGCAATCTCAATCAAGCCTTTTTTATCAATATCGGCACCAGTATAAGCCCCTTTTTTACTTCCAAATAATTGGCCCAGTAATAGTTGAGGGTTTGTGGAATAATCAGCACAATTCAAAATAACGAACTGAGAATTGTGAGCAAAAACATCTTCCTTTTTTCCATGTTCATGCATTTTCTCGGCTAATAAACTTTTCCCAGTTCCTGATTCCCCCAAGATGATTGTATGTAATCCTCTGGGAGGATAGTTAATGGCTGCTTCCGCTAACTGTATCACTGGGGCAAGGCTCTTGTTGGCGCCAATTAAGGTTTCAAAAGGGTCTTCAGATGAATTATGCTTAGCTAGATCAATAATTTCAAATGTACTTGAAATCGTTTGCAGTTGTATAAATGGAATAGAAAGCATTTTTTCTAGAGACTTATTGCAAAGAAATCTTGTAGGCTTTCCTTTGATTTTTATCAGTTTTCCATCTTTAACCAATGAATTTAGGTCGGAAGAAACATTGTTTCTCATAATGCCTAATTTTTCTGAAATATAGGATGTAGTAATTCCAATATCTGGATTTGCGATTAAATCAGAGCGATTGATTTTGTCTGTTTCTTTCTCACAAAATAAATAAATTGTATCGATTCTCCGCATTTTATCTCACCTCAAATCTAACTATACCTATAATATGAACAAAAGCAATACCAATTAGGAGATAAACTAATCTTGAATCAAAGAAAAAAACTCCATGTGTATTAATGAGTATTATATTAGCTATTGGTTGATCAGAAAGAGTTTTAACTGTATTAAATGTGTCTTAATTATATTTTGAAAAGGTATGATTTTAACTTTTTTTAGAATTGGCATAGTTATTGCTTTATATATCTATGAAAGGAGGGAGAGAATGGATAATAGAATCGGTGTTTTATTAGCCAGTCATGGAAGGTTTGCTCAAGAAGCCTTAAATAGTTTAAAAATGATTTTAGGTGATATTGAAAACATGGGGGCCGTTGCATTAGAACCTGGTACTGATTTAAATGGATTTGTTGAAATAATGGAGGATGGAATTCGGGCGTTGAATACGGAGGAAGGCTTAGTCATCTTTTGTGATATCTTTGGAGGAACTCCGAGTAATGCCGCAGCAATGATTTTAATGAAGAATAAAGAAGCGAAATATATGGCATATTCAGGTTTGAACTTGGGTATTTTGTTGGAAATCGCACATTGCAGGAATCAATCAATCAGTAAGGTAGAAGAGAAAGTAGATGAAGTTTTACCACTTACATTGAAAAAAATAGAATTAGCTAAATCAGGAGTAAAATCTTCTGAGCTAGAGGAGGAGTTGTGAGATGGCTATAGAATTAGTTAGAATTGATGATCGCTTAATTCATGGTCAAGTTGTGACCACGTGGGTGAAGCAAAAAAGAATTGAGCAAATATTGATAATTAATGATGATATCGTGAACGATCCAGTTCAAAAGTCTGTTTTTGATATGATGGCACCCCAAGATGTTCTTGTGAAAACGTTTAGCATTCATAAATTCATTGAAGTTTATCATAAGACAACGATCAAACGCCGGACGCTGATTTTATTAACCAATTCAGTTGACGCATTAGCACTTTGTCAAGGTGGTGTTGATTTTAACACACTTAATCTTGGTGGAATGAAGAACAAACCAGGTAGAAAGCAATATACAAAAGCTGTCTCACTGAATGAAGAAGAGTTGAAAGCATTGAAAATGATAAACGAGACCGGAGTAAAAGTTGAAATTCAGATGATCCCTTCAGAAAAAATATTGACACTAAATGATTTGGAAAGGAATGAAAAATAGTTATGCTTATTCAATGTTTGTTATTAGCAATTTGGGCAGGGATTTGTACGGTCGATGAAAGAACACTGTGGACAGGTACACCTAAGGCGATTCTAGCCGGTTCAGTTGCGGGTGTGATTATGGGTGATGTGACTACAGGGTTAGTGATAAGTGGTACATTACAGATGATGTGGTTAGCAAATGCAGCAGTTGGCGCATATGTACCACCAAATGAGGCAACTGGAGCAATTATTGGCGTAGCCATTGCCATTATGACTGGTGGAGGATTAGCGACTGGATTAGCAGTTGCGATACCTACTGCATTATTATGTCAGCAAATTATTATGTTAACGAATACGATTAATATCTTTTTCCTGCATCAGGCGGATAAGGCAGTTGATTCTGGGGATTTTGATAAAGTAGCCAGGTATAATTATCTTGGAATTCCCTTAAGTTTCATAGCCGGATCAGTTCCTGTATTTGTGGCTTCATATTTTGGTGGTCCAGCAGTTGAATCTGTTTTAGAATTTATTCCACAACAAGTCTTTGATGGGCTGACTGTTGCAGCTGGAATTATTCCTGTAGTTGGTATGGGTATGTTACTTATGATGATGATGGGTAAGAACATGTGGATCTTCTTGCTGCTTGGCTTTATTTTCTCTTCCTATCTTGGATTAGGGACCATTGCTATTTCACTGATTGGTATCTGTTTGGCCGCATTGTACGATTTAATCATCAATAAAAATGAAAAAGAAGAAATAATTATCGAAACTAGTGAGGGGGATTATGATTTATGACTACATCAAAAGAACAAGAGACTGTCATTAAGTCAGAATTAAGAAAATCTTTTTTTAGATCAAATTTGCTTATGGCAACAAGTAATTTTGAACGAATGCAAGCACTGGGCGCCTATTATTCAATTGTTCCGACGTTAAAACGTCTCTATGGTGATAAACCAAAAGAAGTACGTGTGGCTGCGATAAGACGCCATCTTGAGTTTTTCAATACAAACCCTTATGTTTATGGACCCATTCTAGGTATTTCAATGGCCATGGAAGAACAAACTTTGGAGAATCAAAAAGATTCTGTTATCTCTGTGAGGACAGGCTTGATGGGACCATTTGCTGGTTTAGGAGATAGCTTACTTGCCATGACAATTGTGCCAATCTATATGAGTATTGCGTCAGGTCTCGCAATTGAAGGGAATCCCATTGGACCGATTTTATTCTTTCTTCTGTTCTCTATTACAATTTGGCCAATTAAGTATAAGGGGCTTATGTTAGGTTATGAAAAAGGGACTGAAATTTTAACAGGAGAAAATGGGAATAACATTCTTAGAAGACTTTCTACAATGGGAAATGTTGTCGGAATGATGGTAGTTGGTTCATTGATAGTCACCACAGTGCGTATCAATACAGCAATTGAGTATACAGTCGGTGAATCAACAATTAATGTACAGGAAATGTTGGATGGTATCATGCCAAATCTATTTCCCTTCTTATTAACAATAGGAATCTACTTCTTATTGAAAAGAAAAAGCGCAAAAAATGCTGTCCGAATTATCGTTTCCATTATGATTGTCGGTGTGTTACTTTCTTTGTTAGGAATATTAGCATAAGTGTAGATGGACGAAGTTATGATATAAGTAAAAATTAGATTATAATATCCAGATTATACTAGATGTTTTGCGTTACTCATCGTGAATTCGTTACAAGAAATTGCTGAAACGTAAGATGAACGTAAGTATAGTCTGGTATTTTTGTTTGACACAGCTTTATTTGGGTTTAACTACACATGGAGGATACTATGGAAGATATTCTTATAAATGGAAAAGAGAACAATTTGGCAGTGGATCTTGATGAACCAATAAAAATTGAATGGTCAAAATTGGCGACGGGGTATTTAGGTTATCTCCTTGAGATTTATCAAGAAGATCGTTTGATACACAAAATAGCTTCTCAAGGCACCGAGGTTTTTTATTATGTTCAATTGAGAAATAATTTCCAGGAAAGAAAAAAATTCAGGGTGAAATTGTGTCTCTATTCAGGTGAAAACGGTTCTGTTAAAGAACAATTTAAAACATTTTTTTACTCTGCAAATCCGAATTTAACTCATTCTTCTTGGATAACACGCTTAGATAATCCGATTGAAAAAGAAGTCACAAATTATCGAAAACGAGTTGGTTTTTCTTTTGAGACAAATCTAGATGTAGGCAATTTAGCAGATGATATTCTACTTGATATTTCAGGAATTGGATATTATGAAGTTTATATCAATGGCAGGAAGATTAATGATTATTTTTTGAATTCTGATGTAACAAATTATTCAAAAGTTGTGTACTATGATACATTCAAGATAAATAAATTTTTGACATCTGGTTCAAATTTAATTCAAGTATCATTAGGGAATGGGTGGTTTAATCCAGCTCCTTTGAAATTATTGGGAAAATACAACATGAGAAACTATTTGGCAATAGGAAAACCTATGATGATTTGTCAAATTACACAGTTATCACAAGATGAAGCCAATTACCTTTTGCAGTCTGATAAGCTTTGGCATTCAAAAACAACAAATTTAGTGTTTGATAATCTTTATATTGGCGAAACAAGAGATTTTTCAGAAAAAAACAAAATGGTGACGGATCAACTAAGCTCTCGAAAAGTTGATTTGACGACAGTTGAAGTTCCAGGCCCGGGAGGAAAACTTGTCCCCAGCTTTATTGAAAAAATAAAGAGAGAAGAGCCTTGTACGCCTAAAAAAAACGTTCGTCAAGGTGAAAAGTATTTGATAGATTTTGGTAAAATTATATCTGGTCAAATCCGTTTGCAGGTTTCAAGTCCAGATAAAGAAATTTATTTAAAATACGCCGAAAAGCTAACAGAATTTGGGGATCTTGATTTTTCTACCACCACAACGAGTACGTATGGTGTAGATGACAATGAATTAGGAATTTCCAATGATGACCCGGTAATTCAAGAGGATTTGCTCATGACGGGACAGGGAGTGTCCGTCTTTGAGAATCATTTTTCTTATCATTCATTTCGCTATGTTTCGGTATATGAAAAAAATGGAAAGAGTTTTGAGTTTGATGATATAAGCGCCTTTCCGACTTATACAAATATGGATCAAGTCATCAGTTTTAATTCTTCTAATGAGGGTTTAAATTCACTATTCCAAGCACATATTCAAACAAAGAAAAATAATATTCATTCTTATTATGAAGACTGTGCGAGAGAACGGTTGGGCTATGGAGGGGATATTGTTGCCTTATTGGAATCCCAGATATTAACCTTTAATTCTGAAAATATGTTGCGCAAAGTGCTCTACGATTTTATTAATGATCAAACAGAGATTGGTGGTATTACACAAACAGCACCGTATATGGGAATTCAAACCTATGGTCCTAGTAATCGAGCTGGATCATTGGGCTGGCAATTGGTTTTGCCTGAAATTGTGATTAAATACATGAAATATTATGGAAGTCAGATTTTGACAAAGCCAGTAATTGACAGCTTAAAAAAGCACGTGGATTATTTACTTAGTTTTGATTTTGACTATATCAAGCAATGCTGTCTCGGTGATTGGGGTGCATTAGATACCAAATTAATCGAGGGTAAAGAAACACCGCCAGATAGAGAATTCTGTTCAGCAGCTATGTATCTCATTATGTTGAGAAAGTACCAGCTTTTAGCCCCAAAAATAGGATTGACTAAGGAAAAAGTAACTTTTTTGACAGAGACAGTTATGGATACAGAAAGAAAAATTATTGCTGAATTTAGAAATGAGCATGGGACTTTTCAGAGTGGGAGTCAATCATCGTATCTCTTTGCCTTGAAAGCAGAAATCGTTGATTCTGTCGAAGTCTTCAAAAAATCATTGGTAAACAAAATTGAATCAGAGGATAATATTTTCAAATTTGGGATTTTTGGGATGGCATGGTCTTATGAAATTTTAAATGATTATCCTGATGTGATATACAAATGGCTACAAAGAAAGACCTATCCAGGATTCCAAAAGATGATTCAGGAAAATGGCGGTGTCTTAAGTGAATACTTCCAACCTTTGCCAGGATCATCATTGAATCATGCGATGTTTTCTTCTTATGGAAGTTGGTTTGTTTCTGATTTACTAGGATTAAAATTTAGTGAGGCAGTGGAACAGTCTAAACATCTCTTTTTTTCACCATTCATACCTAACGATGTGGATTTTTTGGAAGGTAGTTTTGAGTCTGTTCATGGACTGATTTCAGTGAAGTGGAATAGGAAAGAAACAAAATCAAATTGTGTATTGACAGTACCTGATGCAATAACTACTTCTTTCTCAGAAAATATTTGCATAAATAAAAAGAGAAAAGAAATGAATAGGCGTGTCTATCTACTTAGTGTAAAGTAGTTTTTTTACACATAGCTTGATGAAATTTTTTAGTTTCACCTCCTAAAAATTTCTTCATGCATACCGCCTTGATTCTGGTGTTGAAGATTTGGGATGTTTGCGAGGATTTTATCTTCTGGCACAACGAACTGGGCGGATTCCCCCAGAGCGATGATTTATTAACTTGTCTAGATGGGCTCAATAATATACTTCTAAATGAAGTGAAAAACTCAATAATAAGAGTCTATCTATTACTTAGCAGAAGCTTTCATTACTATTGGTTAGTGCTTATCTCAAGTATAGTCCATGAAAAGTAAATTTAATGTGGTTTTACTTATGGTTTACATTAAATTATACTCTAGTATACTACCACATTC
>NZ_NGKU01000001.1:1512185-1572460 GCF_002140915.1 Candidatus Enterococcus testudinis
AACACGATAACTATTTTTATCACGAGTGATTGAAAGAATTATTCCAAATCGTTCATAATAGAGAATCCTATCCACTGTCAAATCCAACATTTCAGCAACTTCCTTAGTATTTATTATTATCGCGTCCTTCTGTGATTTGAAAATCCCTAAATTAAATGAGTAGACTGGCTCATTGATCATTTAATTTTTAATGTATGAAGTAAAATTTAGGGCAATTATAAATGAAAAATTTTACTTTTTTTTGTTCAAAAAAATACTTGCTATTGAGTGAACTTCAACGTGTAAACTAAGCTTAGATGTAGCATGTCCGTCTGTGAACTAGTTTAAAAAATTTGATTTGAAGGGAATTTAATGGCTTGAGAAATTATTTCCGCATGTATAATCTATATGAACTAAGATTCTTAAATATATATGGTACTGAAAAGGACTAGGGCTTAATGACTGTAGAAAAGGAGGTAGAATTCTTGGAAGGAAAAATCTGGAAAATTAGCGGATGTAACCTTTTTCTTCAAATAGGCGATGCGCGAAGTGAAATCGAGTTGGTACCAAATATTTTTGATATGAAGCTTAAATCTACCTCACTCAAAAGTCCGCTTTTGTTTGAAAAAGATCGGACTAATAGTTTTTATTTTTCAAAGAAGCTAGACATGGTCATAGAGGATAAAAGACAGTACCACTCTTCGATTGGAGGCATCTACTATTTTCCTACTTGGAAGTGTCTAGGTATAAATTTAGATGATGAAGAATTCACACTAGACGTGCCAAGATATAATTTAGGAAAGATTAAAGGTAATTTATACCAAATTCAAACATTACAAGTCAAGGAACAGGCTAAATTGTATTGGGAATATACGCTAAAACCTGAGAAATAGGAAAAAGAATGTTTTCATCCCTCCATAACTAAGTATATTAATGAAACATGTTCGACTCCTTTTAGTATCATTTTGGCTTTTTGTTATAAATTAATCACAAATTTATATACAATGGAGGTGGTTTTTATGTATTGGAGTAGATATATATATATATATATATATAATGATTTGTGCTGTTTTTATTTTAGCCGGTTGTAATGATGACATGAGTGAAAATGAATTTCCGAATACGTTAGAATCAAGTTATTCTTCCCAAATCTCAGAAAGGAGTGGAGATTTGCAAAATATGTATTTCGAGTATCAAGCTGTTCCAGAGACATATTATGAATTATCTGAAGTTCAAGGCAATTTGGTTGAAATGTTTTATGAGATGTATGAATCTTTGAAGTATGATCAATTGTGAAACGAGCAATTGTGTATCTGCCTGCCGATTATGATAGTCAAAAGAAATACAATGTCCTCTATCTAATGCATGGGGGTTGGGGAAACGAAACAACTACGTTAGGCACACCAACTGCTTCAACAGAATTTAGAGTATTGTTGACCATTTAATTAGTGAAGGGGATATCGATCCACTTATTATTGTGTGTTCAACATATAATAACTTAAGTACTCAGGATAGTGCTAACTATTCTTGGGCCTTTAATACGCTTACGGTCAACTATCATAACGAGTTAGTAAACGACCTAATTCCAGCAATTGAAGGAGCATATTCAACCTATGCAGAAGGAATAGAAATGAACGACATTGAAGCTTCTCGAGACCACCGCGCATTTGCAAGTTTTTCAATAGGGTCAGTTACAACGTGGCACACACTCGTCAATTGCTTGGATCAATTTCGTTATTTTATACCAATGAGTGGTGCGATGGATTATGAGGGGATCTAGTCGATGCTGCTGTAACAGATTCAAATTATTCACCTGATGAGTTCTCGATTTTTGCTTTAACTGGATCTAATGACTTTGAATTTGGCAATTTTAATCGACAGATTCAATCAATGGTGACAATGACAAGTGGGAATTTCCGTGAACAGTCAAGTGACTCAGAGGGAAATATTCTCTTTCATGTTCAGGAGGGCTATTCTCATGATGGACGAGCGGCTACAGAATATACTTTTAATGGATTAAGATGGTTGTGGCGGAATGAAGAATCTGAGGGTTAATGTCATCTATTCCATAATAAAACATTTTTTTAATATTGAGAAGTGCTTGGAAGAATTTATTATCTCATTTTTAGTGAACCAAAGATTACAGAAGGAAAAAATAATTTTTTTCTGCATACCGAATTTAGATCTTTGAAGATGGAAAAGGGAAGTATATTGTAATTAGCTTGCAACCATGAGTATACAGCTAGAAAATGCGGCATATGAAGCAAAACAAGGAGCAAATATTTCAAAAATTGATTCCAAAACTACGGAAGAAACCACCGAGTTTTTGGAGACATATTTTAAACCTTATCCAACAGCACCGGAAAAAGAACTTAAGTATATGGAGATGTACTTTAGCAAAATAATTCTTTCGTTCCATATCATTTGTTACATCTTTTCAAAAAATATATATTATCATTATGATCCGTAATCCTATATTGATTTAGGATTGCGGATCTGTTTTTATTTTGGAGGAATAACTATGTTTAAAAGAGGAATCAGCACTATTTAGAGTCAGTTCTCAAAGAATTGATGTCCATGGAGATTCAGGTAGTGTTGAAGCACTTTAATGCTGCTGTTCAACTGGTGGATAGGCTACAATTAACTAGACAGAAAAATTAAGGTGTGTAGACTAGAAGAAAACTTACCAGGAGGAATTTTTATGTCTAAGAGAACACAAAGAACTTTTTCACAAGAATTCAAGCAACAAATCGTCAATCTTTACTTAGCTGGAAAGCCACGTGTAGAAATCATTCGAGAATATGAACTAACGGCTTCAGCATTTGACAAATGGGTAAAGCAATCTAAAACGAGTGGTTCATTCAAGGGAAAAGATAATCTTACGCCTGAACAAAAAGAATTGTTAGAACTACGTAAAAGAAACCAGCAATTAGAAATGGAAAATGATATTTTAAAGCAAGCAGCGCTGATATTCGGACGAAGAGACAAGTAATCGATGCGAATAAGCATCTTTACCCTATATCAGCGATGTGCAGAATATTAGGTCTATCACGTCAGTCCTATGATTATCAATCAAAACCAAAGAAAGACGAATCAGAACTTGAAGAAGCAGTCGCTGAAGAATTTATCCGCAGCCGAAAGGCCTACGGCTCAAGAAAAATAAAAAAATCCTTATCAAAACGAGGCATTCAGATCAGCCGACGAAAAATTAGTAGAATCATGAAAAATAGAGGATTAAAATCGAGCTATACTGTTGCTTATTTTAAAGTACATCATTCTACTTGCAATGAAGCCAAAACGACAAACGTATTGAATCGTAAATTCTTAAGAGACAACCCATTAGAAGCGATCGTAACAGACTTGACTTATGTACGAGTCGGGAAAAAATGGAATTATGTCTGTTTCATTTTGGATCTGTTCAATCGAGAAATTCTCGGCTATGCTTGTGGAGAACATAAAGATGCCGTTCTAGTAAAAAAAGCATTTAGCCGTATCAAACAACCTCTGACAGAGGTTGAGATTTTTCATATTGATCGTGGAAAAGAGTTTGATAACCAAGCTATTGATGAATTATTAACAACTTTTGACATCAATCGATCATTGAGTCATAAAGGCTGTCCTTTTGATAATGCCGTAGCTGAATCAACTTTTAAGTCGTTGAAAGTAGAATTTGTCTATCAATACACATTTGAAACCTTACAACAATTGGATTTGGAGTTGTTTGACTATGTCAATTGGTGGAACCACCTTCGGTTGCACGGTACACTTGGCTACGAGACACCGGTTGGTTACCGTAACCAGAGATTGGCGCAGCGAATCCTTGATAATGAGCTCGGAAGTGCTAACGCTAGCAAGGCAGTCTAACTTTAACTGTTAGCTCCTGCCGAAGATCGTCACATCCGAGGAGGCTCATTGTCAAGGACAATCGGAATAGCATACGGAAAGAAGTTCTGCACCTTATAAAATTTGTCAAAAAAACTGTTGCCATTCCAGTAATTCAATTTCATAATTTTGTGCATTAGTATTTCCTATTATTGCATGTATACTTGATTACCTAATACTATTAGAAATTTTGTCAGAAAAGGGAGTAATTTAAAAAGATCGCTATTTAATAAATTTTCTAGTTATTACTAGGCCGAGAGAAAGTATCTCGTCTCTGACATGAATTTTGATTACTGATAAATTTAAATATAAGTCGATTTTTCATTTGACTGAGAGCGTACTCTCAGGTTTATCGTATTGTAGTTAAATAAAATATGGAGGTATTTCTAGATGTCAGTCAAAAACAAAGTTATCATAATTACGGGTGCTTCTTCAGGTATTGGAGAAGCAACGGCAGAGCTTTTAGCAAGTAATGGGGCAAAAGTTGTCTTGGCTGCTAGAAGAGAAGAACGGCTTTCAAAAATTGTAGAGAGTATCAAAACAGAAGGTGGAGAGGCTAGTTATAAAGTAACGGATGTAACGAAACAAGAATCTGTTCAAAAATTAGTTGATTTTGCTATTGAAAAGTATGGGAAATTAGATGTTATATTTAATAATGCAGGAATTATGCCTACTTCACCAATAAGCTCATTACAAGTAGATGAATGGAAAAAAACAGTAGATATTAATTTGATGGGAGTATTATATGGTGTTGCTGCAGTTATGCCGATTTTTACTCAACAAAAGCATGGACAAATTATCACGACATCATCTGTTGCAGGAATAAAGTCATTTGCTGGCTCAGGTGTTTATGGTGCAACTAAGTTTGCAGTAAGAAACCTAATGGAAGTCATCCGAATGGAAAGTGCTCAAGAAGGTACAAATATCAGAACAGCAACTCTATATCCAGCCGCTATCAATACTGAACTTTTGGATACAATCACTAATAAGGCTGCAAAAGAAAGAATGACTGAGCATTATAATAAGGTTGGAATTACTCCGGATGCTGTTGCAAGAGTTGTTTTCTTTGCAATAGATCAACCAGAAGATGTAAATGTTAATGAATTTACGATATATCCAACGAAACAAGTTTGATGAAAAAAGGATTAGGTGCAGATGGCAGAGGTGGTCAATTTTGGATGCCGTATTCAACAGGAAAACACACTACAGATACTCTAATTCTGTAGTGTGTTTGTTTTACTATTTATGGTAGCTTATTATATTCCTCAACATTTACTGGTTCCATCCAGTCGGTACCACCATTTTCAATATTAGTCGTGATAGAAATATGAGTGAACCAACTATCATTTGCAGCGCCATGCCAGTGTTTAACATTCATTGGAATTTGGACGACATCACCCTGAGACAGTGCTTGTGCTTCCTTACCTTCTTCTTGGTACCAACCTCTGCCATCTGTAACAAGAAGAATTTGTCCTCCTTTGTGTGAGTGCCAATTATTCACACAGCCAGGAGCAAAAGTAATATTGCTTGTAGGACAATTTAAATCATTTTTCGGTACCAACGGTTGACGATAAACTTCTCCATTAAAATAAGGGCTATCAAAAAGTTCTCCTAATGCAAAAACAGGACTACTATCTGGTTGCTTTGTCATGTAAAATCTTCCTTTCAAATCAAGTTACCTTAAATATACTCTTGATAGTACACTCTCAGTCAAATCTTTTCTTGTGGAAAATAGCATCGAACTAAGGAATAATTATTTCAATTTGAGATGTTAATTGATTCCGATTTAGAAACTGATGCTTTTCTATTGTATAATGCATAAACCCAGTTGAATCGAATTCATTTATGATATTAAATAAGATCTTATTACTATTATAATCGTTTAGTAAAACTAATTTATTAATTCCCTTAACAGTAAAAAAATCATATGTTTCAAATGTTTCCACTAAGATTCTATTCATATTACCTTCAGGTATAAGAAATACTCTATTTCCATACGACTCAAATTCCTCTTCAGCTAGCTGGATCGATAATGATAATTGAATAATTTCTTGCACAGAGTCCATGTTATACTTGATAAAAATAATTCTGTTTAGGAAACGATATTGTTCCATCTGTGAAGGAGAGTGTGCTGTAACACTTTTAATTACTCGATCTCTAAAAGCCTGTTCACCGTTCAGATCAAAACCGACAACAATTATTAAAAATTCATCATCTAAAACGCGAGAACGATATAAGAGAAATAGATCTTCATAAACACTGTCTATCAAATAGTCATTTAATCCGAATAAAATAATTGAAGACGCCTGTTTTTGTCGCATACTTAATTACCTCTCTGAGTTATTAAAATAAAGATACACTTGAGAGCATACTCTAAGTCAATAAAAAAAACAGGAATTTTTGTATCCTCCATAAAATTTAATTATTCAGAGAAGTTATGAAGTGCATCAACTTTTTGTTTTATCCTAATAATTTCTTCGGGAACTTCGGATTCATCCATTGAATCGTGTACAGTCGTAGTTCCTGCTTTTTTGGAAACTTCGTAACGCCATTTTTTGTACTGAATAAATTCCAAGTATTCTTCTAATTGTGCTATTTGTTCTTTGACTGCAATTTCTCTTTCTTCAAACATCTTAAGGCGTTCATTGATAGTATCGTCACCTTCCATTGCCCAATCAACAAATTGTTTGATATCCCGAATGGACATCCCAGTATTTTTCAAACAGTCGATGAGGAAAAGCCAAGAAAAATCTTCTTTCTTAAATAGGCGAATACCACGTTCACTCCGTTCTACAAAAGGTAACAAACCTGCCTTTGAATAATATCTTAATGTGTGTGGAGAAGTATTAACAATTTTCGCTGCTTCAGCTACAGTATACATCAAATTCATCACTCCAATATATTGTTTGAGAGTTATTCTCAAGTCTGGTTCTAGTTTAACATTTGATTTATACTCTTACAAGTTTCACATAAGATAGTCTATTGACTGAGAGTGCGCTCTCAAGTGTATTCTTAGTTTACTTAGAAAATTGGAGGGGGTTTCTTGAAATTTTATATTATTGTTGTCCTGCTAGGGCTTTTTAGCTTATCGGCGTGCGAACAGCGAGGACAAGAAAAAGACAGTAATAACTTCACAAGCTCGCAGTCAACAAAAAAAAGTGAGGATAGTTTAATGGAGGAAACACAAATGACAACTACACAGGTTAAAGTAATAGTAGGAACACAAGAACTAAAAGCAGAATTTTACGATAATGCTACAACAAAAGCTTTGATTAACGATTTTCCACTAACTGTGCCTATGATGGATTTATACTCTAGAGAGATGTGTTACCGTTTCGATAGAGCTTTACCAGCAGACGAGGCTGAAACAAGTGGGTATGAAGTAGGTGACATAGCCTATTGGACTCCTAGACACAGCTTCGTAATTTTTTATGAACAAAACAACGAAGTAATAAGTGATCTACAAAAGATTGGAAGGATAACTTCTGGAGTTGAGATATTCAAAAAAACCGGGGATATAGAAGTTACATTTGATTATTTAGATTATCTATAATAAACCTGTATAATTAAAATTCTACTGAGGGGAATGATTGCTGTGTATCTTTTTCAAAAAATTGAAGAAGCTGCTGTAAGATACAATGATGCAAGAAAAAATATTGGAGATTTTCTATTATTAAAGAAAAGTAAAATAAGAGATTATTCAATGCAACAAATTGCTGAACAAACATATACATCAAAAACGACCCTCTTCAGATACGCACAATCGATGGGTTATTCTGGGTGGAAAGAATTTCTCCAAGATTTTCTTGAAGAGGCGAATTATACTGAAAATCATTACTCTGAGGTAGATCCTAATTTGCCATTTATGCCAAATGACACTACGGAATCCATTGTTAAAAAGATTACTAAAATACAGATAGAAAGTTTAGAAGAAACCGCCGATCAAATTGATACTTACGCCTTGGATAAAGCAACGAGTATGATTCTATCATCGAGATATATAGTTCTATTTGGAATAAGTCCCAATAATCTTCTCGGTAGAGTTTTAAAACGAAAAATGGAAAGTATAGGGATAATTATGTCTGTTGCTTCTGTTGATGAAAGTGGAATGGTCTCAGCTGCATTAAAGGAAGGGGATTGTGCTGTTATTGTTTCATATTCAGGAAATAACGATTTAAGAGAACCAATGAAATATATCAAACCACTAAAGGATAGGGGGGTCAATCTGATTGGAATAACAGGAGGTGGGAATAATTATATTCGTCAGAATATTGATTGTGTATTAACTATTTCATCCAGAGAAAGGCTGTACAGTAAGATATCTAACTTTACATCTGAAGAATCTATCATGCATATTTTCAATTTGTTATATGCATGTTGCTTTGCTCAAAATTTTGATGAAAACTACACACATAAAGTACAAAACTCACAGGAATTAGAGTATCGAAGAAATGCTTCGCTTTACAGTATGCGTGAAGGTGAATTTGATGATTTGAAAGAATAAAATGACCAACAAAGCTTAGACTTTGTTGGTCATTTTAAAACTAGACTGTTACTTGACTTTTTTCTTCAAGAACGCTAGCACCATTAGTTTCAATTACCTTCTTATACCAATTAAATGATTTTTTCTTGATACGATTATACGTACCGTTACCGTAATCGTCTAAATCTACATAGATAAATCCATATCTTTTCGACATTTGACTCGTTGAGTTTGAAAGTAAGTCTATAGGCCCCCAAGCTGTGTAACCCATTAGTTCTACGCCATCTTCATGGATTGCATCATACATTGCTTTGATATGAGCATCGATATAGTCAATACGATATTGATCATCAATGGTTCCATCTTCTTGGACAACGTCCTTTGCACCTAACCCATTTTCAACAATCATCAATGGTTTTCTGTAGCGATCATATAAATCAACTAGGGATAATCTTAAACCGGAAGGGTCAATTTGCCACCCCCATTCACTTGCAGGCAGGTGAGGGTTTTTTATTCCGATTGTAGTGTTACCAGCTGTTAAAGCTAAACCGTCAGCATTTGCCGCAACACAAGAAGTTTGATAGAAACTGAATGAAACAAAGTCAACCGGATTATTTTTCATCACTTTTGCATCGTCTTCTGTCATGTGAATATCAATATTATTGTTTTTAAATTTTGCTTTTAAAAACGCCGGATATTCACCAAATACTTGAATATCACAAAAAGCATAGACTTGTCGCATTCTTTGTTGTGTAGCTAAGACATCCTCTGGCTTACAACTATAGGGATAGTATGTTAATTTTGTTGTCATACATCCCACCTTAGCAGCAGGATCTATTTCATGGATTAATTTTACAGTTTTTGCACTTGCTACAAACTGATGATGCATAGCTTGATACATAACTTGTTGGAATTCATCAGGGCTAAACCGAGACTCAATTAATCCTCCTGTCATAAATGGATGGCGTAAAATACTGTCAATTTCATTAAATGTCAACCAGTATTTTACTTTCCCTTTAAATCGATTAATGACTGATTCAACATAGTTCATAAAGAAATCAATCGCTTTTCTATTATACCAGCCATTATATTTACGGCAAAACTCTAAAGGTGGTTCGTAGTGAGAAAGCGTAATGATTGGTTCTATTCCATAAGAAAGACATTCGTTGATAACATTTTCGTAAAATTGAAGCCCCTTCTCATTAGGAGTCGTCTCATCTCCATTAGGGAATATTCTAGACCAAGCAATAGAGAAGCGGTATACTTTGAAGCCCAGTTCTGCGAACAAGGCTATATCTTCCTGGTAATGATTATAGTGATCAATTCCATGTCTTTTAGGATATTTTGTCAAATCTGTAGATTTCAGTGCATCATCAATCATTTCATCAGTAATATCAGTATTTGCATGTACATTATTTAGTTCAGCGATAGATTTTGGATCACGAAATAGCATTACATCAGCAGTAGAAGGTCCTTTGCCATCAATATTCCAAGCTCCTTCAATCTGATTTGCGGCAGTCGCGCCACCCCATAAAAATCCATCTGGAAAAGTTTTTTTACACATACGCATTCTCCTTTTTTTATTTATTAACAGCTTATCAAAAAAAAGGAACAAGTGCGTTCCTCTTTGTTCCGGAAAAAAAGGAAAAAAATAGTTTTTATGGAACACTGTTCCTAATTGGTTGAAAACGCTTGTTTCGTTGTATTTAGGATGGTACTGTTGGTTTACAAATTGAAGGCGTCATACTTTGCGCAGAGTAGCCTTTTTTGATTATTCCTTGTTCTATTCAGCTGAAACAAGAGATTTTCTAAAAAGAAAAGGAGAAAAAAGATGAGTAGAAAGTACGAAAAGCTTGCTAAGGATATTGTTGACAATGTCGGTGGTATTAGTAATATTGAATCACTTCATCACTGTCAAACAAGACTTCGTTTTAAACTAAAAAATAATAGCTTAGCTGATAAGGAAACGATTTCTGAATTAGATGGTGTCCCAAAAGTATTGATCAATGGAGGAATGTTTCAAGTTGTTATAGGTATGCATGTAGCCGAAGTTAATGAAGAGGTTGAGAAGTATATGGCTTCGAAAGGTTTCACTGGCGGAAACACTTCAGGACAATCTGACTCTGATGAAAAGAAGAAACCATTAGATGTAGTTGCCGATTTTGTTTCAAGTATTTTTTCTCCAATCATTCCTGCTCTAGCAGGTGCAGGAATGGTAAAAGCATTTTTAGCTATTCTAGTTACTTTCAATTTAGTAGATCCTGCAAATCAGACCTACGTTATCATTAATATGATAGGAGATGCGACATTTGCATTTCTACCAATTTTACTTGGTTTTACTACTGCTCAAAAATTAAAGGTGAACCCATACCTTGCTGCTGTAGTAGCAGGAATCATGGTTCATGCAACTTGGGGAGGTCTAGTCGAAGCAGGAAATCCTGTGGATTTATTTGGATTCTTACCGCTATATTTGGTTCGTTATACGAACTCAGTTATTCCTATAATTTTAGTTGTATTAGTACAAGCACCAATTGAAAAATTCTTGAATAAGATTGTTCCGAAAGCTTTAAGACTCGTTTTTGTTCCTATGATTCTGTTTATGGTAATGGGTGTTTTAGCTCTTTCAATCATTGGACCAGCGGGAGATTATATTGGTGCCATCTTTACTTCAGGTTTCACATGGTTGAGTGAAAATGTAAGTTGGGCGCCTGCTTTAGCTATGGGAGGACTATACTCGTTATTAGTTATATTTGGATTACATCATGGTTTAGCTCCGCTTGGATTCATACAATTATCTCAAATGGGATACGACTCAATCTTTGGACCCGGTGTATTATTAGCTAATGTTGGGCAAGGAACAGCTTCGCTTATTGTTGGTCTTTTATCAAAAGATTTGAAGACTAAGCAAATTGGTACTTCAGCTGGTATTACAGGTTTAATGGGGATTACTGAACCAGCATTATATGGTCTAAATGTTCCTAAAAAATATCCATTGATCGCTGGTTTAATTGGAGGAGCAGCTGGAGGGCTATTTGCTGGAATTACAGCAACAAGACGCTTCGCAACAGGGTCTTCTGGATTGCCAGCTGTAGTCATGTATATTGGTGATAATTCGATGCGCTATTTTTATCAAATTCTAATTGCTTTAGCAATCACTATTACAGTATCAGCTATCGCAACAGTAGTTTTGTTCAAACGATATGATGGTAAAGAAGAAACTGATAAGAATGTGAAAAAAGTGGACTCAGAACCAATTATTTCTAATGATGACGTTACAATTACCAGTCCTGTAAATGGAAGAGTAATTCCCCTGTCACAAGTTAATGATGAAGTCTTCTCAGCTGGATTATTGGGAAAAGGAGTTGGAGTTGAACCTTCGGATAATCAGATTGTCGCTCCTTTTGACGGGGTAATAAATACCTTATTCCCTACAAAACATGCCATCGGAATCGTTTCAGATAGTGGAACTGAAGTATTGATTCACATAGGGATTGAGACAGTCGAATTAGGAGGAAAATATTTCGAAACACACGTTAAACAAGGCGATTATGTTAAGCGAGGACAATTATTGGTCACGGCTGATTTTAGAAAAATAAGCGAGGCCGGTTACAATACTCAAATTCCAGTTGTTATCATAAACTCAAATGATTATGAAAATATAGAGCCAGTCAATATCAGTAGCATTCATATCAACGATTTATTGATGAAGGTTCATCCCAAGCTAGTTTAACATTTTTAGAGAATCCCTTTGTTATTTTGGGGTTCTCTTTTCTCTTTATTGGAATTTATTTGTTGACTTAGAGTATACTCTCAAGCTTATTCTTTTAAAGAAAGAAATATAAGGAGGATTCTTTTATGAAGGTTTTTATTATCGGAGCTTCTGGAAGAGTCGGAAGCTCACTTTGTATGGAGCTGGTAAAACGAGGGCATCCTGTTTATGCAGGAGCAAGAAATCTCTCGAAGATTAATAAGAGTAAGAGTATTATTCCAGCCAGCATAGATTTACACAACCCTATTGAAGCATTGGTTACGGCATACGGGGACGCAGATGTTGTTTATTTTACGGTGGGAACAAATGGTAGAGATTTACTTCAAATCGAAGCCTACGGTGCCGTAAAAGCCATGCAAGCAGCAGAAAAAAAGGTATTAAACGGTTCATCCTTCTAAGTGGTTTTTTTGCCACACGACCGGCCTATTGGGAATTACCAGAAATTAAAGGTATGAAGAATTATTGTATAGCTAAATTTTTTGCTGATCATTAGTTAATGGATCAATCCGACTTAAACTACACTATTTTACAACCTTCTCGTTTAATGGAAGCTCCAGCCGATGGAAAAGTGAGATTTGGTGTTGAAAATTTGGGAGAGAATTCTATTGATGGTGTAGCAGACGTCTTGGCACAAATGTTGGATCATTCAAATACGATTGGTATAGTTATTAGGATGAGTGGCGGAGAAACTCCCATTCCCGAAGCATTATCTAAAATTTAAATTCTTGGAGGTAGAAAAAATGAGTAATAAAGTAACAGCTGGAAGAGATAAACTAGGAAAGTTTGCTCCTCAATTCGCAGCATTTAATGATGATGTATTATTTGGTGAAGTTTGGTCAAGAGAATCTGAACTTTCTCCACGAGATAGAAGCATAGTTACTATTTCGGCATTGATATCAGCTGGAAGTTTCGAACAACTGAGTGTCCACCTAAAGAAGGCTAAAGCCAACGGTGTAACAAAAGACGAAATTGTAGAAATAATTACACAGTTAGCATTCTATACTGGATGGCCTAAAGCATGGTCCGCATTTAATCAAGCAAAAGAAATTTTCAATGAGGACTAATTTTAGACGATTTTTAAATGCTAGAACAGTTTTCTAGCATCTTTACTTTTATTAAGAGGAGAAGCCTATGGATCATTTTTTTCAAATGTTATCAATTCAATTAACGTTGATTGTATATTTAATTGCTGGAATCATATGCTTTAGATTATCAATAATCACCGAGGTGAATAGGAAACAATTCATTGGTTTTATTCTAACGATCCTCATGCCTTGTATGGTTTTCAATTCATTTAAAGAAGTGACCATCTCAATGTTAAAGGAAGGTTTTTTTGCATTATTAATTTCACTAGTTGCTTGTCTATTAGCTTCAATACTTGGTAAAGTCATCTATCAAAATGTTTCTGAAACTCGAAGAAACATCATGAGATATGGGACTTTGATTAATAACGCCGGGTTTGCTGGACTTCCGATTGTTGAATCCATGTTTGGAAATGAAGGGTTAATTTTAGCATCAATATTTCTAATACCTATTAGAATATTCATGTGGTCAGCAGGGATTACGATGTTGTCACAAGAAAAACAGTCAAAAAAGCTTATACTATTTCAATTACTAAAAAATCCATCCATTATTGCTGTATTTTTGGGATTGTTTCGGGGGTTATTGAGAATTGAGCTACCACAATTTATTGACTCTGCCCTAGTATCTATGTCAGACGCCGTTTCACCTTTAGCAATGATAGCCGTGGGGTCTATTATTGCAACAATTAGTTTAAAGGGACTCATTGATAACAATGTTCTTCTTTTCACATTTATAAGACTAATTGCAATCCCATTACTGACTTTGTTTAGCTTAAAGGCATTAGGATTTAGTACTGTAATTGTCGGAGTATCTGTTATCCTTACCTCTATGCCAGCAGCAACATCTACAGCTCTACTAGCATCACAATATGAATCTGATGACATCTTTGCATCAAAACTTGTTTTTGTAACTACTATTCTTTCCACAATCACTACACCTTTATTAATGGCTTTGCTATAAAAATATTATTTCAGGAGGAAACTATGCAAAATTTATCTAGTGTTAATAAAAAAAATACAACACTTTCTTTCTGGTTTGCGACACTATCCTTAATCACTCTTTTTGCTGCTTCAGCGAGCCCAATACCTTTATATAGTATCTATCGTAATTCAATCGGTTTAACTACTGAATCTATATCGCTAACCGCTGTGTTTTATTTTATTGGTTGTATTATTTCATTAATAATACTTTCGAGGTTGTCAAATTACCTTGGTAGAAAGCCGGTTTCTGTTGTAGCACAATTATTAGGAATGACTGGTTTATTATTGCTTCTGACTGCAACATCACCGCTAGGAATAATTGAAGCGCGTTTTTTTCAAGGACTAGCTTGCGGACTTGCTTCTAGTGTGATGTCTGTTTTTATCGTTGAAAGTAGTGCAAATAAGTCACTTACGTTAGTGAATGCCATCACTGGGTCATCAGTATTAGTTGGTCTTGCATTCGGTGGTCTACTTTCTGGGGTATTTGTTCAAATTAATTCACACGGATCAAAATATATTTATTGGTTACTCTTTATTCTCTTAGCTATCTGTTCGGTAGGAATTTTAAAAGGAAAAGAATCTATTCCAAAGAGAATAGGTGCTATAAAATCGTTACGACCACAAATAAAGATTCCAATCGAAGCACGTAAATATTTACCTTCGGCAATCGGTATCTTTGCGGGAACTTGGGCAATTGGTGGATATTTCCAGGCATTCAGTTCAACAATTGGAGTCACAGTATTTCATATGAATAGTCCGATTATATCTGCCATTATTCTAGCCAGTTTTATGGCACCAAATCTGCTTGGTAGTAGCTTGAGCGGAAGATTAAATCAAATTAGAGGTGAAAACATAGGTATTTTAATATTTATGCTATGTATAATGATGATGTACATATCTTTTTTAGTAAAATTATTTCCGCTATTCTTGATAGCATCCATCGTTGCGGGAATAGCTCAAGGGATTGCTTACTCTAGTGCTATGCAAGCCCTATTAATTAAATCCCGAGAAGAGGAGAAAGCGGGAGTTCTATCAGTGATTTATTTTATTTCGTATGGTGGAGCGGCGTTACCAAGTTTTATTTTAGGAAGGTTCTCAAATCATTTAGATTTTTATCAGATAAGCTTAACATATTTAATCATTGTTTTATTGCTAGGTTCATTAACTTTGATATATAACTCAAAAATAAGAAATAAAGAACAGCCCAAGAACATCTAATTGTTGCTTGGCCTGTTCTTTATAATCGATATCTTTTTATGTTCAACTATTTAACTCCAATGCTAAACATTATGCTCTTCTATATACAGTAGAAAATGCTAAGTAATTTTATTGACATAAAAATTAAACCAAGTAGTAGTTCAATGAATTATTACTTTTTTATTTTTGTGGTTTCAAAATTCTATCCAGTGACTATTTAACACATGGAAGGAGGATTAGAATGTCGATCGAAAAAGAAAAAAGAATGCTATACGACTTAATGAGAGAAATAATCGAAGAAAGGAGAATGCTGACAAAGCTATATTTTGAATTGAAGGAGCATATTAAAAAAATGAACACTCCAATCAATACTGAAGATTGTGATAGGAATGATCAAATAATAGAAAAAGAAAAAACAATTTCTACTTTAAAAAAGGAAAAAAAATTCAAGAGGCTAATTATTTTAGAAAAAACCGGACAGCACATTACGTGTCTTTTGAAAGAATTACATCCGGTGTTGTATCTATCTTAAAGAATAGTTCAGTTCCGTTAAGCAATAAAGAACTGATTTCACGGTTAACTAGTGATCTTGAGATTCATCTTACTTATTCAAATTTAACATGTAATATCTTGCCAAAAATGCATAAAGATGACTCTATTCCAGTATATAGAGCATACAGAGGTTATTGGCAATATAGAAGATAACAACATACTTGTCAAATTTTTCAAAAGCAGGTGCGAAATTTTGAATGAAGAAGAGTTAACCTATAGTTTCATAAAGTACATTCATTTATGCTTGGTAAATCATGCAGGGAAGTACTATAAAAACAAGTTCAATAATTCACATTAGATCTCATATGAAGAATCTGTAACTGAGGCTTTGTTACAAAACTCTACGGGATTAGATAGACAAAAATCATTGAATCCAGTAGAGTTTCTCGAAGAAAAATCATTATATGAAATGGTGAATGATAGTCTAACTAATTTGAGTTGTGAAGAACTAGCCATTTTATATATGAAATACTTTTTAAAAAAATCTGATAGAGAAATTGGGACTCTGATTGGGATTTCAAGCCAAGCAGTTTCCAAACGAAAGAGAAAAATAGTTCAAAAGATTCGTAAAAAAATTTAGGGACACTTACTCCTCCAAAAAGAGAATTTTCTGGGAGGAAATAATTTTGGAGAATATGCGTACCCTTATTAATTTGGCGAAAAGTGATAACGAACAAGCAATGATAAATTTGATAAAACAATTTGAACCTTTGTTAATAAAGTTGGCTACTAAATATTCAAATAGAATCGATGAAGATTGCTACCAGGAATTGTCAGTAAAGTTTATTCTAGCCGTTAGCAAATTTGATTTGAATAAATTTGAAAGAAAGTAGTTTCAAAAATGAATCAACAGACTATTTAATGAATGAGAAGTAATTGATCTTTGAAAACTGAATAATATAGGTTAGGTACGTTTAGTTTCAAAATGAGCCTATATCGAATTGACGCCAGAATATCTTTTAAAAAGATGAGCGAAACTCAATTGCGATAAATCACTAATGTATTGTTACAGTGACTGCGAAGATTTTTTGAAATGATAATGATACTTCTGTAAAGCTCGACGTAAATAGCGGAGAGGTGAGATTCCTATGTACCTTTGGTAACAATAAGGTAACCTAACCTAGTTCAAAAAATTATGGAGGATAAAGATGAGTATTTTTATTGGAGCAATATTATTCTTTACAGGTGGTTTTATTGGAGTAAGCATAATGAGCCTTATCCAAGTTGGTGCAAAATCAGATGAAGTATTTAGGTCTGAAAAATCAATACAAAGTAATATAATCATTGATAAGACCCTCCCCTAAAATAAAAGGGGGTGTTATAATGAATATAATAACGAAGAAAGATCTAATGAATTTAGGCTACTCTTATTATTATGCGAACAAAATTTTCAAGAAGTGTAAAGAACAACTTGTGATAGATGGATATGTATTTTACAAGAATAGTAAAATCAAGAGAATTCCAGTATCTACTATTGAAAAAGTTCTCAATATTTCTTGGGAGGAACATCATAATGAGACGAATAGCAAACGTTTATAAGGATAAAACAAAAAATACTTGGTTTTACTCAGCGACTCTAGGAGTAGATCGTTTTGGGAAAAGGATTCAGCGTTCAAAAAAAGGTTTTACTAGCCAGCGTGAAGCAAATGAAGCACTGGAAGAAGCAAGACGTAATTTCAAAGAATCTGAAGGAGTTTATCTAAAAGGGATAAAATTTAAAGACTATTTTGATAAGTATTTTTTCCCTTGGTATAAATTAGGTACTGTTGAAAAAACGTACATCAAAACGGAGAACGCGCTAAATCGAGCAATAGTGTTTTTTGGTAATATGCAAGTTGAAAATATCAGGCCGATTCATATCCAGGAATTTCAACAATACTTGGCGAAGGAATGTTTTATTCAAAACAAAGATGGATCAAGAAGGAACTTGTCGAATAACTATATTAAACAGATTTTTAACAAACTTAGAGTAGTTTTTGAACGTGCTAAAGTTTTAGAGGTCATTAAAGAAAATCCAGTAGATTCGATTGGGAAAATAAGAACTGAACGTCCAGTAATTGACTTTTGGACATATGAAGATTTTAAACGAGTTTATCAAACTTCTTATTGTGTGATTATTACGAAGACTTTTATAAAAGAATGATGCGTTTCTTGTTTGTTACTGGCTTGAGAAGCGAAGAATTATTTGCGCTAAAATGGGAAGATATTGATTTTTCCAAGATGACTTGTGATGTGAATAAATCTCTTTACATTAAAACCAGAACGGATTATGAATTCTCTGAAACTAAAAATCGTTCTAGTATAAGAACCATTGCCCTTGATCAAAAGACAGTACAAGATTTAGAGTCATGGCGAAAAGAACAAGAACAGATTGGTGAGATTGAGTTTGTCTTTTCTTTTGATGGATTGCCACCATCTCCCAAAACATTTCGAACACGAATTCAAAAGTTAGCTGTTCAAGCTGGCGTAAAACCAATTAAATTACATGGATTGAGACATTCACATGTTGCATTTTTAATTGAACACAATAAAAATATTTATGCTGTATCAAAACGACTCGGTCATTCCTCAATTAAAACAACTTTAGACAAGTACGGTCACCTTTATCCTGAAACTCATCAACAGCTGGCTGACGAGTTTCACAAGATTCAATATCTAATCAATCGATTGGGATTTTTGCTGTCGATTTACTGTATTTCACTATTTTTATTTTTTAAACATTGTCAGGTCAAGCTTTATCCATATTAGACTTCAAAGAAAATGGATGAGGACGAATCGAAGAAATAGTAAGGGTTTGTTTGAAAACAGTAGCTTCATAATGGTTGAGAATAATAGTTTTGCCTACGATGACTTTCATTCGTAGGCAATTTTTTTATAATGACTGTCTTTTGAGTAAAATAAAATTTATAGTTGGTCAGAATGAATGACTTCTACACGTGATTATTGGTAAATCATGCGAATATTTCTGGTGAGTTATTTTTTTCCTAGAATTTGGGTTGTATCTCAAACCTACTTAATCTACACTTGATGATCATCCTAGTTTATCAGCATAAAAATATGATAAACTAAGAAGAAGCGTCAGGAGGTGCATTAAACTGTCAGAGGATTACTCATTACAATATGCGAAGGAAAACAAAAAATCGATGATTTCTTATATTACCGATGGGAAAGAAAAAGAAGATGAAAAGACTGCCATTTTTATGGCCGGGAGTCCTTGGCTGGAAAAACAGAAGTTGCCCAAATATTATCGGCATTGAATAGCAATCTTTGTGTGATTGATGCTAACAAATTTCGTGTCCTATTTCCAGGTTACGTTGGGAATAATTCAAATGAATTTCAACGAGGATCATCACTTTTGGTAGATGCTTCACTCGATTTAGTTCTAAAAAAGGGCTACAGTTTTATTCTGGATGGTACTTTTGCGACCTCGAAGGTCAATCAAAATGTTGAACGGGCACTTAAAAAGAATTATAATGTGCTTGTCTACTATGTCTATCAAGATCCATTTATTGCATGGGATTTTACTAAAAAAAGAGAAGAAATTGAAGGACGCTTTGTTCCTAAAGAACGATTTATCAATGCTTTTTTCCAATCAAGAAAAAATTTGATGCGTGTGAAAGTCAAATTTCTTGATAAGGTAGTAATCAATATCTTAGTGAAGGACTTTCAACATACGATTTCTGATATTTTGATGGACATTGATAATGTTAATTAACAGTGCCAATTAGTTATACAAAAGAAAGATTGGAGGAGGAGCTGCATGACTGAGAAAGAAAAAGTTGAGGAAATTATGGCAAAGTATAACCGTAACTTTTCCACGCTACAAAAGAATGCTTCTGCGAAAGAGCTGAAGACAGTCTTTAAATTTGTAGCTGATGAATCCAACCGGAAACAACGTGAATTGATTGGTTTGGATAAAGAACAAAATTGAATTGAGCATTATCGTAGAAACCAAGAGCAAAACTGTTCTTGGTTTTTTTCTTTGCTCAAGAAGTTAGGATAGAAAACATCAACAACTAAAAAACTCCATTCTAGCTACAGTTTAAATCCACATTCCATTGATAATATATAGCTAATATAAAAAGTAGATATACCTCAGTTCAAACTTTTTATCAAAAGGAGGCCTTCAGTGAAAAAAATACCCTATGAATATATTTTATACTACTTTCAGCTCGCGCTTGTTTCTTTCTTTATACTGGTTCTCCTATGTTTTCATTTAGATTTTCAAGAAAAAAACTTTTTAAAACGTGGGATGTTTTCAGAGAATTTTATTGGTTTTGACGTGATGAACCATAGCAATCAGCCGCATTCTTTTCCATTTGCAGTATCTAGTGGGGTGGTTCTGTCAAAAGAATTGATCGAAATGCCACAAGAAATTGTTCGTGGATACTATGGTGCTGATATTTTTGGTTTTGCAGATTTTCTTGAGGAAGGAGTGTTTATTCGCGTATCCGATCAAGCACAGAAAAGGCCGGTGGCTGTGCTGGGAAAAGAAATGTTGTCACAAACGGTCGTGAAAAATGGTCGCCGCTATGTTGGTTTTCATCAACAGGAATTTGAAGTGATCGGTGTTTTTCGAGAAACGAAGACGGATCTTGATTTTGCGGTCTACTTGAATCTCACCGCATTACATAGGGAAGATATTGGTGGACGTTACTATATCGATGGCAAAAATGATGCTGAAGTCACTGCAACTTATCATCAAATTGAAGCATCACTAGCCTCTGATATCCAACTGTCAAAAAGTATATTCAGAGAGCATTTGGAATTTGTCATGGCTTCACGTACGAGATTATTGCTTCTATTTGCATTGATTGCCGCCAATGCAAATATAATCGTGACCACTATTTTCTTTATTTATCGGCAAAGATATAAAGTGGCTGTCCAGAAATTATGCGGTATGACCAAAAACGCTATTGCTTTACATTATTTCAAAATATTGCTGTATATCTCAAGTCTTTCTTTTGTTACGGTTGTGCTACTCCGTCAATTTCTTGGCAGTAATCATTATTCTTTGTTTTATCTTGAACGATTAACATGGATGCATTTTGGTGTTTTAGCGGTGAGTATGGCGACTTTGGCCTGTATGATCGTTATCTTCATCCTTTTCTCGATGGAGGAAGTCAATATTAGCGATACGTTAAAGGGGAGTTAAGGAGGGAAGCAGATGCGGTCCATTTTTTTATTGGAACTCAAAGAAATGAAGCATTCAATGATTGTCTTTATCCTTTCCATGCTTGCATTGATTGCAACGTGTTTGACGATCACTTGGTCGGTTGATACATATATTGATTTAAAGGAGAATGAAACACAATTTATTGATGTATTTGGCGAGGGAGAAACTGATATGTATCGGGTGACCTATCAAGGGGACTTTGATGTGTTAGAACGCTTGTTTTACACAGATGCCTTAGCTATGGAACGCAAAGCTGTATTTGAGGCGTTAAGGGACCATCCTGATTTTACCTATACATATACACAGAATGTCGGGATCTTCTTTTTTCTAGAAAATCAAATGCCCCATTACAATGAGGCGATGATAGAAACAGTGAATGAATCTGGCGTTCAATTATGGGGGATGCATGGAGATCCGCTTTTTTTCGAACAATCATCAGTGAACATTGATGAGGGGGATGTTTTTTCACGAGGAGATTATGTAATTGATGAGCCTGATCCGCTTGAATTACCTGTTGTGTTGGGTAGTGGATATAAAGCATATTACCAGATTGGCAGTCAGATTGATGCAGCGTATACGTTGGAGCTGGATCATGTCACACTTGTTGTGAAAGGTTTTTTGGAAGAAGGCAGTTCGGTGACCAGTCATCAAGGTCACAAAATCCTTTTAGATCATTTTATGATCGTACCAGCTATCGAAACAAACTACGATCCGTTTTTGGCAGATGGCTTTGACGAAGTCTTTCTCAGAACTTATCGAACGGATAAATTACTTGATGGACGTTTGGCTTTCCCCGCCGACAAAAGAGAGCATGTGTTGACAGCGGTGAGAGAAATCTTTCATCAATATCAAATGTATGAACTTGCTTTATGGTCTGAAACGGAACAAGCAGTGAGTATTTTATCAGGATTGAAGCAAGAAACCTTGGAATTTACACAGCTGAGTATATTGATTGTTTTTGTTACACTCTCGATGTCAGTCATCCAGGTATATTACAAGGTACTGCGCAATCGTAAAAAATACAGCACGTTTGTTTTGACAGGAATGAAGAAGTTCTCTCTCCTGTCATTAATGAATCTTGAAAGCATACTTCTGATAGTCGCAACCAATGTGATTTATGGCATTTGTGTTATCAGGTTACAAGAAAGGGGAGAAACATTCGGCTTCACTTTACTGACCGTTTGTATCGTTTTGCTCTTTCAGTTCTGTCTATTGATTATGCAAATATTGATAGGCTATACACGCATTTATCAAGTAGATATGAGCAGCACACTCAGACAAAGAGAATAAGAGGAGGGACAAACTTGACATTGGTATATCTCGAAGGCATAGCTAAAACTTATGGGCATAAACAACCCATTGCAGCTTTGAAAGATTTTTCGCTGCAGGTAGATAGTGGCGAGATGATTGCCATTATGGGGAAATCTGGTTCAGGAAAATCAACCGTTCTTAATATTGTATCTGGGATCGATGAACTGGAGCAGGGCATCTATCAATTTGGGCAGCAAATGATCACAGCACTTTCTAGTGAGCAACGTACCCGTTTTCGCAGAGAGCAGATCGGTTTTGTCTTACAACATTTTGCTTTGATTGAAGAATATACCGTCTTTGCCAATATCGCACTGCCACTAAGGTTGCAACGAATGAAAAAAAAGCAAATCCAAGAAAAAGTAAATAAAATTGCTGAAGAGCTGGATATAGCCAGACATCTAACCAAGTACCCGAAAGAACTGAGTGGGGGTGAGGCACAGCGGGTAGCTATTGCACGGGCTATTGTTCACGAACCAAAACTCATTCTAGCGGATGAACCAACAGGTGCATTAGATGAGGAGAATGAAAAAACAATTATGACGATTATGAAACGACTCCATGATGAAGGCAAAACAATCATTATCGTGACCCACGATCAAAGTGTGGCAGATGTTTGTGAGAGAACTGTTCGAATTCAAGATGGTAAAAATTTGGAAGAAAGTGGCGTGTGTATGTATGAAAAAAACTAGATTAATATCGATGGGGCTTCTATGCATGATACTGTTGAGTGGCTGTTCAGAAAATGGACAAAATGACAACGAGGGCCAAGTACAACTCAATCAAACAAACGAAGAACTTGAGGGAAATGCTGAAATGATAACGGATAGCAGCATCATTATTGAACATACAGAAACAAAAGTGTTAGAAGAAGGAGCGGAGAATGTGCATATAGAACAATTGGATGAAGAATAAATTAAAGAAACCAACGATTACCTATTCGTTGGTTTTTTTGATTGTATCGAGAAAAATACAAAACATCATCCCATCGTCTTTTTCTGATGGTGTAAATGTATACGGTAATTTCAGTTGATTCAACAATTGATGCGTGATGGTCAAGCCTAATCCAGTAGAATCTGGATACTTTGACTTTGTATATAGAGGTGTAAAGACGTTCTCAAGCTCCTCGTTACTTAATGGCTGACAGGTATTGGTAATCGCCAAACAATTATTTCTGACTTTCAGCGAGATCATGCCGCCGGTATCTGAGTGCGTCGCAGCATTTGAATAAAGATTGGAAAGGATGCGCTGAAATATCGCCAGTTTTGTGGTGATCATGATGTTGTCTGGAATGTTTTCTTCATATGATAGTTGTTTTGAGCGAAAGATGATCTGATATTGGCTAGAAACTTCTTGAAGAATCTGTTGAAGATTGTATGTTTTTGACTCTTCATTAAATTCTTCTGATAATTGCAAGGATTCTTTTGCAAGCGCAATCGTCTTAGCTAAATACATCCGGCACTCTTCCAGGTAATATTGGGGTTCAGTAGCATAGGGGGCAACATCATAAAGAATGCCTTCAAGTAAGGCATTGGCGCTGGCCAAAGGGGTTTTCATTTCGTGAGACACTGTTTGCAAGAAACGTATTTTCTTATTCTCAGTATCTATATGGTCTTTTTTTTCTTGTTCTAGACGGCGAATGGTTAAGCAAAATTCTTGATAAAGTGTATTGATTTCTTGACTAAGGTCACCAATTTCATCTTTTCGCCGCAACTCGATACGTACATCCGGTTTTAGAAGAGCCATATCTGCTGTGGCATGACGAATGGTTTTGATCGGCACCACGATCCAACGCGAAAAAATCCAAGCCATAACCAAAGCAAAAAGGATACTGAGTAATGCGGCCCATGGATAGAGATTCATGATGACTTTTCTTGCTTGAATAAGGGAATGCATCGGAATAAACACCTGTAAATATCTTTGCCCCTCAGAAACAAAATATGTCATCTCGAGGAAAAGCTTGTCTTGAAGATATTCAGTTGTCATGGATAGTTCTTCATTATCAAGGGATTGTTCACTGGTGACAATGTTGATACCATGACTCATCTGGTTGAATTCATATAGAATTTCACCGGTTTCATTGCTTAATATAAAAGAGATTTGGCCATCTTCGAATGTGGTGACTTGTTGCAATACAGATAATTCTTCATTCACGTTTAGTGCTTGTTCAAGAGAAGAACGTTTTGCTTGGAATTGTTGTTGGAACTGATTTGTTTGATAGGTCATATAAAACTGGGGAAGAAACGCATAGATCAATAAAAAGACAATCAGAATCACGCTGATTAGCATACTGCTTGAGAATAGAAATGTTCTTGCAAAGATAGTGAATGGTTTTCTCATGGTTTCCCCTTTATAGATGAATAGGCTGCTTTTATTATTATTGATTCAAACGATAACCAATACCTTTAATCGTAGTAATCATATCGGGATGTAATTTCTTCCGTATATTTTTGATGTGCGGATCCAAGAGTCGGTGATCATTTTGATACTCTGGTCCCCAAACTAAGGATAAAATGCGTTCTTTAGGAATGGTCATTCCTTTTCCCTGATAGATCAACTTGATCACTTGAAACTCCGTAGCTGTTAAATGGATCTCTTCTTTTTCTTTGCGTACAAAATAATTGATAAAGTCGAATTCGATGCCTTGGATAGTAACGGTCTCTGGGTCGTTGTAGAACCGCTTCATCAGTGCATTGATTTGCTTTGTCAGAATAAATGGGGAGATAGGTTTGTCAATATAAGCATCCGCCTCTAACTCAAAAACATCAGATTGAGTGAGTTCGTCATTTAGGGCTGTTAGAACGATGACGGGTACAGTACTCTGCGTTCTCAACTTTTTCAAGTATTCAAGCCCGCTTCCGTCGGGTAGATTTACGTCCAAGACGATGAGATGAACGGTGGAATCAAATAGTGTTTGTCCGTTTTTTATTGTATAAGCTGAAGATACTTGATAGCCGTCTTTTCTAAGAAAACCAGCAAGGACATCGTTTTGGATTTTATCGTCTTCTATAATCAGGATATGATACATATTTTTCTCCTTTTTAATGATTATAGCAGACTATTTTATTTGTTTGAAAAGAGTGAGAAGTCGTGGATAATAGATGAAATCCATCTGGACTTTTTGAGTTATACTGGAAAATACTGAATGATAAGGATTGGCTACTCAAATTAGCGAAAAAGGTGCGAATATTTCTGGCGGTGAGAAGCAGCGTATAGATTTTGCAAGAATGTTTTTTTCAGATGCAGAAGTAATCATCATTGATGAAGCAACATCTGCTTTAGATGAACATACAGAAGAGAAGATACTACATGAGATAAGTACATTATTTAAAAATAAAATCGTGTTGATGATCACACATCGCCCTAAAAATCTGAGAATCGTAGATGAGGTAATTGATATCAGAAACTGTAACTACGACTATGATTAGCCCTTTTTGTCGCTTACTATTATTGATTCAGTAGCATATATGTTTAATCAATGCCTCATAATGAGAAAGAAGACTCAACATTCCGACATTTGGAAATGGCAGTCTTCTTTTTCATGTCAGCTGCATGATCTATTGATTGTAAAAGCGCGAATCTCTGATTTTGTTTCGCCAGTTAGAACGAGCATCCATTTAAAAGCTCTAGGCTCATACTCAAATTCTTACAACACAACCATCGATTTGATCGTCTTCCGAGCTTGCATATCTGCGTAAGCTTGATTGATATCCGCTAATTGATACGTTTCAGTAAATACGCGGCCAGGATCAATCTCTGCATCTAAGACAGCTTTTAGCAAAAGTTGTTTGTCATATGTCGTGACAGAAGCAGAGCCTCCGGCAATCGAAATATTTTGAGCAAACGTTGAGCCAATTGCCCGGTTGTTATAATGAGGAACACCAACATAGCCGATTCGACCGCCATTGTGCAATACGCCTAACGCCTGATCAAAGGCTGCTTCTGTGCCAACACATTCTAATGCAGCATCAGCTCCGCCACCCAAAATTTCTCTTACTTTGGCAATTCCTTCTTCACCACGTTCAGCAACGACCGCAGTTGCCCCTGATTGCAACGCCATCTCTTGGCGATCATCATGGCGACTCATCAGCACGATTTGCGCAGCACCTCGCATTTTCGCAGCGATAACGGCACATTGGCCGACAGCACCATCGCCAATCACCACGACCTTGTCACCTTTTTCAACATGGGCACAGCGGGCTGCGTGATAACCAGTTGGCATTACATCAGCTAGTGTCAATAGAGACTTGATCATACCTTCAGTGTAATCTGATGGCTGACCAGGGACTTTGACCAGCGCCCAATTCGCAGAGTGGAAACGTACATATTCGGATTGAAACCCTTTTGACCAATTGGTCGATCCTTGATGACGGTCACAGGTACCATCAAATCCTGAACGACATGCATCGCATTCCCCGCAACCATGGGTAAACGGTACAATCACAAAATATCCAGGTTTCACACTGGTGATCGCAGTGCCGATTTCTTCCACGATCCCTAGCGCTTCGTGACCGTCATTGACAGAATGAGATTCCTTATTGTCTCCGTGGGCATAAGACCACAGATCAGAGCCACAGACACAGGTACGCACGATTTTGATGATCACATCATCATCTTCTTGTAAATGAGGTTTTTCAACTTCTTTGACTGAGACCAAGCCAGCTTTTTCAAATAGTGCAGCTTTCATATACATCCTTCTTTCTATCCTAAGATAGGTTGAGTGTATAGGTTGAAGTGGACTTTAAGTCAAGCAAAAACAACATTTCGTTAAACGTTAGTTAATGTTAACGTTTTCATAATCTGAAGAAATGATTATTCCTGTTATGCCATTTTTTCGGTACTGTTGAGGTAATATTTGACAAATCAGGAGGCAAAAAATGAAAAAGTTGAGATGTTTGTTGATTGCTGGTTTAGGCGTTACACTGGTTGGATCTGCTACGGCGCATGGAAGTGAAGTAGAGCAAGAGCCATCGACTTGGCAGTATGTTGTTTTTGGTGAAAGTACGAACGCGAATAAGTATGAAGTGACGGAAAGAGAAGATGGCAGTGTATTGATTGCATCAACTGAAAATGGCGGTAAATTTCAAACCAACGGCTTCGACGGCATGACATATTATTATCATCCCGTCTCAAAAGAAGTCAACTTTGAACTAAAAGCCAGAATCACTATTGATTCATGGTCGCTGACGAATGGTCAAGAAGGATTTGCGGTGATGTTACGCGATGCTGTACCCGAAAACCATGTCTTTGGGTCACAAGTGTATGGAAATTCCTATTCGATTCTGGGTAGTCGTATAGAGTATAATTGGGATCCAATCGAGAATAAAGTCAGTGATGTAGGAAGCAATAAATACACCATGCGGATTGGTTTAGGCACAAGATCCGTCTTAGGCGTCGATGTGGATCATATCACAGGAGCGCCCGAAGTTGGCACTGTGTCCGTCAGTTACAAAACGTTAGAAACCTCTGCAGGAGAGTTGCAGTTACCTAGCGGTGATTACAACTATTTCGGCAATATCGATGGTAGTCAATATCCAGCTACGGCAGATGTGACCAGTATCGATGTGATCATGAAAAAAACCAACACAGGTATTGAAGCAATTTATTATAGTGTTGAGACCGGAGTAGAGATTGGCTCTGATATCCTCTATCATTGGGAAGAATTATATCAATCACAAAATGAACATGTTTATATTGGATTTACGGCTGCTCGAAATATGACGATCGTTGTAGAGGATATCTCGCTTGTATTTTCTGATCCGAATGATGACCCCGATGCCCAAGAGCGACCAATCGAGTATATTACCCCAGTATATGCTGTCACATCTGCTGCACATACTGGCAATTCGAATCACCAATTACGGTTTAGAGCCAATGCAGATGGTCAACTGGATATTTTAGATGGATCAAATTCCTCTTCATTATTGGATGGTCCATCAGTATCGATTCAAGCCAAACAAGAGTTCGTTTTTCCAGTTGTATTAGAAGAAGGGCAAAATCCATATACTTTTGTGTTCACGCCAGATCCTGATTATCCACCAAATGAATTTCAAGCGTTAAGTGATTACGATACGCGTGAAATTCAGCATACTGTTCACTATGCAGTGCCAGAATTGAATACTGTCTATATTACCCCAGACGGCTTGGCATCAGGTATAGGATCAGTGGAAAACCCTAAATCTTTAGCAGAAGCATTGAAATATGCCAAGCCAGGTCAATTTTTGGTGCTTGCCCCGGGTGACTACACATTGACTTCTCGTTTGACGATTCCTAAAGGTATAGACGGAACGGAAACGGACCCTATCTATCTGGTGGCTGAAAAGAATGATTCTGGACAACGACCGATTTTGAATTTCAATAAGACCGGCAATGGATTGACGCATTGGGGAAACCATTGGGTATTTCGTGGTTTTGATGTAACAAACAGCGCTGACATGCAAAAGGGGATTCAAGTTTCTGGAAGTTATAACCTATTTGAAGATATACAAACGTACAGAAATGGAAATACTGGTTTTCAAATCAGTGGCAGCTCACAAGATTCATATGAAAACTGGCCCGCCTACAATACAGTGAAAAATAGTGCCTCTTTTGAAAATCATGATCCCGGTTTTGGCGATGCAGATGGGTTTGCTGCCAAATTGACCGTGGGTGACGGCAATGTCTTTGATGGCTGTATTTCATACCATAACGCGGATGATGGATGGGATTTCTTTGCCAAAACGGAAACGGGACCAATTGGTAAAGTGCTGATCAAAAATTCTGTTTCTTATAGAAATGGTTGGATACCAGGGATGGATCAAACTGGCAATGGCAATGGCTTTAAAATGGGTGGATCATCGCTTTCTGGCAACCATGAAATCATCAATAGTTTGGCATTTGAGAATTTAGCGAAAGGTATAGACTCTAATAGCGGGACCGATATCGTAATCAAAAGCAGCTCAAGCTTGAATAATGGCAGTTATAACATAGCACTGTATACCCAATCAACTGATCGAACGGATTTTCATGCCGAAGGTGTACTCTCATACCGGACCTCGATTTTTCCAGATGCCTTTGATATCGGTGAACAAATACGGCCTTTGCAGCAAGATGAACAGCAAGTATATAATGCACTGAATTATTATTGGCATCCACAGATAGCGGAATCAAGCAATCAACTAGGGCATGTCATTGAGGAAGACTGGTTTGAAACATTGACTACAGGAGAGCAAACCCTTGAAGCAGCTAAAGCAGTGGTTACACGTTTTGATGATGGCAGTATTGATGTATCAGGGCTGATGCAAATCAAAGAGGCAATTTGTGCGGAGGGTGTACTCGATGAAAGAGTCGGCGCGCGTTTCAATGGCCACACATCGCCGTATTCGGATTATCCAGCTTATGAACTGGTCAGTGATGCTGAAATAGATGAAGAAGAACCGAGTACGGATCCTAGTACAGAATCAAATTCAGAACCAAGTTCAGAATCAAGCACAGAATCAAGTACAGAGCCAAGTACAGAATCAAGTACAGAATCAAGTACAGAATCAAGTACAGAGCCAAGTACAGAATCAAGTACAAAACCGAGTTCGCAGCCAAGCACGATTGCTAGTACGGAATCAAGCAGCAAATCTGACTTAACGTCCAGCGAAAGCGGGAAAAATCAGACGCAAAACAGCAGTCATTCGTCTTCACAAGATAAGACCAATGACGCGGATAAAAGTCAGAAATTACCAAATACGGGGAACCAAACTAATGGATTCTTTGTCCTGCTAGGTAGTTTGATCATCGCATGCAGCATGAGTTGGTTTTTCAAAAAGAACTTCTCCGATAATTAAAAATCACATAAGAGGAACTATAGACTTTTTAAAGTGATAGTTCTTCTTTTTACTGCACATATGAATGAATATTTGAAACAAATTGACTTTTTATCTCACATTAGATAAAATTAATGAAGATAAGTGATAAATATATTTCTTATTGTGAATATATTCACTTTAAAATGAGCGTTATGGAGGGAAAAGGATGAAAAAAGGATATGTAGCTGGATGCATGACACTTACTGCTGTCTTGCTGATGGGCTGTGCTGCAGATGGCGCATCTGAGGAAAGTACAGATACAACAACGGAAACTGAAACAAGTACGTCAATCGTGTTAGAGAGTGAAAAAGATGGAGAAGTGGCAGTCAAGACTTCGAATGGTGCCAATGCCTCAGCGGAGATACCGGGAGATGACACAGTTTATATGCGGCAGTTATATGCTGCGCCTCATGGTGAAAAATCGGTTGCAGTCGTTACGGTCACAATGAAAGGCGAAACGATCCTGGCTGCTGAAATCGATGAGTTTCAGTTTTTAGCCAACAGCGATGAATGGACGGGCGTCGTGAACAGTGATCAAAAATTTGGAGAGAACTATGCAGAGGACCAATTGTTGATCTCAAAACAAGAAAATGATGAAGCCTATTCTGCTATGATGGCGGAACGTGGCGATTCGACCGTCACTTGGGGGAATAACATCAAAGCAATCACGGACTTTGCTGCTGGAAAAACAGCCGATGAATTGAAAGAAACAGCAGAAACGCTTGCAGATGAAAGTGTGGAGATACCAGATGTCGTCAGCGGTGCTACTTTTGTCGACACCAAAGGATATTTGGAATCGATCATCGAAGCTGCAGAAACGGGTGCCGTATCGGTGGGAATGGAAACGGACAGTGACGACTTTACGCAAGCACAATTGATTGCTGCACCGCATGGTGAACAATCTTTCGCAATTGTCACAGTGGCGATGGCTGGAGATACGATTGCCGCTGTTTTTATGGATGAATGGCAATTTTTAGGGGCAGATAGTTATGCGGGTATCCCTAATTCAGATTTAGGGTTTGGGGAAGGTGTGGTCAGCGGTCAAGTCTTGGCATCGAAATTAGCCAATGATGAAGCCTATTCGGATTTGATGAAAACCAATATGGATGCGACCTATACTTGGTCAGAAAATATTCAAGCAATCATCCATGCAACGATTGGTAAGACCGTTGATGAAGTGAACGAAGTGATTGGTGAATTATCTGAGCAAGGAGAAGGTGATTCTCCAGAAGATGTTGTCAGCGGTGCGACATTCGTCGATACTTCCGGCTATTTGCAAGCAATCGTTGATGCAGCAAAACAAGCGCAATAAACGAGAATGAATAAAGAAGAGCAGACGTTGGCATTCAAGGTGCCAACGTCTGCTTTTGCGTGGGCTAATTATTATCCTATCCAAATATTCCCAATAAGATAGCATAGATAAATCAGCAATAAACCCATGCCTGCGTTCTTTGTGAATTGGCTGCTTTTTGACACGATCAAATTGTATAGCAGACACACTAAGATCAAAAATACGATGGGAAAATGGAAAAGCAGAAATGCACGAGGCACGATCACTGCTTCTTTAGAAAGAATGAGGGTGCTGCTAAGAACTAACAACAGATTCATTAAGCTTGCACCGATGATATTGCCGAATGCCAAAGCACCGTAGCCTTTTTTTGCTGCCATGATCGTTGTTGATAGTTCAGGCAAACTAGTGCCTAATGCCACGATGGTTGCCGAAATAATGGCTTCTGATATACCGATCCGAGCGGCAGTGATTTGTACCGAAGCGACTAAGCATGTAGAGCTGATTGCCACGAGTAATGCGGAAAGGAACAAGTAGATGATTGGTTTGATCATTATAGAAAACGATAACTGCTGTCTATTTGTCTGCTCTGTCATTTCCGTTTTTTTTTGCTTTCTGAATGCTTGCATCAAAAAAAGCGGCAATGCAATCAGCAGTAGCCAACCGTTCCAGCGGGAAAGCGTTAAGGGCAATTGTTGGCTTTGTTTGAAAACCAACGGAAGATAGAGCATCAAGAGACAGCCTAATAAGAATAAACTGTTTTTCATTGATTTCTTGGTTGTAGGGATCGCCCCGTATAAAGTGCCGATACCCAAAATCAGACTCGTATTGGTGATGATCGATCCCAATGCATTTCCTAGGGCCATACCGCCGGACCCTTGGGATACTGCAGTGACACTGGTCGCAAATTCCGGCAAAGAGGTGCCTAAAGACACGATCGTTGCGCCAACAATCATATCCGGGATACGAAAGATTTTTGCCAAAAAGACGGCTTGATCCGTGAGTTGATCGGCTGCCTTGGATAAGACAAAAAGTGCACATATAAAAACTATCACCAATAGGAACAAAGGTGCTTCTCTCAATAATTCTGTCATGATAACCTCCAAAAAAAGAGCATCTGCATCCAAGTGTTCTTCCTGCCCTAAGAAGAACGAAACCTTGAAGCAAATGCTCAACCGTTTTTTTATTCAATTCATATCATAGCATGGAGAATACATTTTGCCAATCCTTCATTTGCCAATTTTTCTTCCATGCAGATGACGCTTACTTTGTTTGAAAAAAATCTTGCAATGTTTGTGCGATCATCTTAGTCAATTGTTTTTGGTATCTGCCAAAACCCTGACACCATTTTTTGAAGAAATGGCGCAAGCTGCTTGGCAGGTACCGATGTCACAAACACTACGAGAAGCAATTGCTTCCATTGGTCGAAGGGCAGAAACAGCTATGCTGAAGGCAACAAATGGCGTCAATACCCACAAAGGGGCAATCTGGGCGCTAGGTTTGTTCGTCAGTGCCGTCAGCAGTCAATATAGCCGCAAACAATCCTTGTTCTTTCCTGAGATTTTTTCTGATATCCAAACATTGGTCTCCTTTGCTGATTGGCAAGGGGCAGCGACCAATGAAACCCACGGACATGCCGTCAAACAAAAATATGGCGGTCTAGGCGCCTTTGGTGAAGCCGCAGCGGGCTATCCTCATGTTCAAATTGCCTTGGCTGATTATTTTAGCAGGGATTTGGTCCTTTCGGATGAAAATAAATTGCATATGTTGTTGGCGATCATCGCTAGTTTGGATGACACCTGTATATTGTATCGCAGTGATCCTGCTGTATTGAGCCATGTACAAGGATTGGCAGCAACTGCAAACCAACAAGCTTTGCCGAATCATGACTTTCAGTTCTTAAATGACTATTGTCAAAGAATGCACATATCTCTTGGTGGCAGTGCTGATTTATTGGCAGCTAGCTTGTTCATGTTGTCACTTGAATCGATTGTTTCACCCGGTTCGGTTAAAGCCAGACATGAAATAGTGACACAGAAATAGGCGCCGATAAAAGGCGCCTATTTTTTTGATGCAATCAGTTAAATTGGCTTGCTATCTGGAGAAATAAGTGATTATATATTGCATAGTAGGGGAACAGTTTTCCTGAGTCATAGAATGAAAAGGAGTCTCGCATGAAATACTATCAAGCTTTCTTACAAAACCGCGCGTTGCGTCGCTGGGTGGTTCTATTTGTCATGGCCGTTTTGCTTTATCTGCTTCGCAGTATGATGACCATTATCTTGCTCACATTTATCTTTACGTATCTCGTCTACAAAGTGATTCTATATATCCACAATAAAACGAAACTCTCTCTAAAATTAACGAGTATTGTTACGTATAGTCTGATCCTATTGTTTTTGTATTTAGTGATCACCAATTATGTACCAATCATTTTTGATCAAACCATTCAACTTATCAATTCAGTTTCATCTTTTTATCAGCGGACTGATTCGAACAATGAGATCATTGAGTCTATTTTGACCTTTTTGCAAACCAGTGATTATATCCAGAAATTGCAAAGTGGTGTTTTGGTCGTAATCAATTATCTGTATAACTTTGGAGAACTGGCCTTGACTGTACTGATTTCTTTCTTGCTTAGTTTCTTTTTTATGATCGATAATAAGAAGACTCTTGAATTTTCACATTTGTTTTTAAAGGGCAGTGGCGCTTGGTTTTTTGAAGATGTCTATGATTTAGGGGCCAAATTCACCCGCGCCTTCGGGAATGTGATCGAAACGCAATTGGTGATTGCGTTAGTCAATACGGGAATCACTGTTTTGGCTCTGATGTTTATGGGCTTTCCTCAGCTGCTGAGTTTGGCTCTGATGATTTTCTTCCTCAGTTTGATCCCAGTAGCCGGTGTGATCATTTCTTGTGTGCCATTGACATTCATTGCCTATTCAGTGGGGGGCTTCAATGATGTGATCTATATTTTGCTGGTGATCGTTTTTGTCCATGCATTAGAGTCTTATGTCTTGAATCCGCGATTGATGGCGAACAAAACGGAGATACCGATGTTTTATACATTTATCATTTTGTACTTGAGTGAACATCTCTTTGGTATATGGGGCCTAATCATCGGCATTCCATTGTTTACGTTCTTTTTAGATTTGATGCAAATCAAAGAAATTCCCGGGATCAAGTTGGGTAAAAGAGATGTGCTATGACGAATCATGTTAGATGAAGAATAAAAGACGAATCAACATAATCTAATCTTTGATTCGTCTTTTTTTTGAATTGCCTACAATTGGTCAATAGAGGTAGTCATCATGGCTAAGTAGATTGTTTTCATATTTTAACAATTGCTGCTGAGCCAGTGCTTTTTTTAAATCAGCAAACTGATTTTCGACAGCTAAGTAGTTGTAATGAAATACTTGTTTATGAAAGTTATCCGGATAAAAACTAAGATGAGGGATTACCAATAAGTCGACATCTTCGTCACCTTGGTAAGGGGATAAATCAACATAATGATGTTCTGTAAAGAAATTATACAGGGGTAGCATCGTAATAAAGTTATCTTCTGCAACAATGCCAACGGATATTTTCAGTTTGTGAATCGCGGCTTTTACTGTGGGCCACAAAAAAAAGGTGAACAAATTAGTCAACGATTCCAGATGATCGTCTAGAAACAAATATTTTTTTCTGCGAGAGAGATGTTTCAAGAATTTAGCGCAATACTTATACACATGTTTAGACAACGGCTCCTCGATGCGCCAATTCTTTTGAAGTAAAAGAAAAATCAATGGGGGTGCATCACTTAAAACGACACAAGCGTTGAAAACGCTGGTTAGATTTGCAATGATCACTTCATAGTCTATCGGCCGTTGATTTTGTAAAAAGCGCGCAGCGATATCGCCAGTTAATTGTCTAATCACTTGATACGGTTCATTTTCCTCTGAAGCCCACTTTTGAAACATACCATAGACAGGTGTGTCTTGATGAATATAAATGGCGCCGGAATATAAGATAAAATAAAAACTCATTTGCTCTTTTTTGAGATAAGATGGCGGGCATTTTTGTGATAAAAAGGCGTAGAAGCTTTTTTGGTGGGTATCAATAATTGATTCTTTAAGTACCAAAGCAGATTGTGGAATCTCCTGATCAATCAAGTACCCAGCATCCCGTCGTAACTGTCCAATCTTCAAGCATAATTCAAATTTTTGTTTATTTCCAATGGACGTAACTGAATCAAATGTATGGTAAAGATCATTCACCATTTCTTGCAAGCCTTGATCCTCCATAGGATAGCTGTCAATGATGTGCGGTTTCAAAAACTAAAAGATATTACAAAAGAAGTATCAGATGGCTAGTTCAGAGCCAATCAATTCCAGCTTGTTGATATTGAACTGAAGATGGAAGGGGGCTAGAATTTCTTTGATCACGCTCAGCTTTCGAAAAACCGTAGCACGGCTCAAATATTGTTTTTCGCAAAAAATCTTTGATGCAGGCTTCTGGTGTGAAAAGCATAGTATAGAATACTTGCGCAACCAATGAATGCTCTAGAAGAAATTGCCGATAATGATGTAGGTCAGGTACTGAAGATTGCATTTTTTGGTTGAATTAGCGCGTCAACGAAAGGGTATCCTCAGTTAAGACAGTGAGGTCATTTTCTATTTCTTGCATCGCGACTATTTCTTGGTAAATAACTAATTTTCTTACTTCTCTCTTTTCTAAAAAAAGATCGATCTACATGACAATTTCTCCTTTATGATTGTCTGATAATTTTTTCACATTAAATAGGTAAAGAAAATAAATATTGGTGTGTATCATTTTAAGTGTAACACACAAGATTAGATGTGTATAAGAGACAGTTACTCAGCTTTGTCGCAATGTTTCTAACTAACGTTAAAAACACGTTAGAAGTCCATGTAGAACCAGAGAGCTACACAAGAAATCAGGTGTTATTAAATGATGATTTGGCAAATGTGACCGCATCATACAAAATAGATAATCAAACCGTCAAGTGGACGATACAGTTTGACAAAAAAGGGTGAGTATGAGCCGGAACAATTGAAATTTGCTGTCAGTGAAATACCGGGATTGTCTGCACCAAATGTTTTAAATCAATCACTAACGAAGGATAATTGGTTGATCCTAAGTGATTTTGATGGTGCAGCATCTGGTGAAGTTTCCTTTGAAACGTCATTACATTCTGGAAAAGCAGAAACAGATTACGGATTGAGAATTTCATTACAACGTGATCTAAAAGTATCCGAAAATGATGAATCGGAGATTAAAGAAAATGTATTAGATGAAAGTACGCATCAAGTAATCGTTGCCCCTGAACATCTAACATTGGCAAAAAACACCACAACGTCAACAACGACTACTACGAACAGTATCGTTGAAAGTGATGCAACGCAATCTTCATCAACGGTTGAAGCAACAACTGAATCAACAGAGCAAGAAACGCAAAATATTTTACGAATTGCTGGATTTGAAGGGACAACTGCTGAAACGTTTATTGCAAATTATCCAAATATCGATATTAAAACAAAGAGCGATGGAACAGGTGTTTATCCCAATCCATCACAACCTGAAGGAACGACTGTATTGAATCCTGTTGGGGTAATAATGATACGGGCTTATCAAGTACGGTTACTGATAAATGGCTCGATTATTACGTCAATGGTTCTGTTCGTGAGGAAGGTGATGCTGATTTTGCTATTCGCAAGTATGCAGAGGAAACTGGAACAGAGGGACTTTTTAATATCTTTTTAGAAGTTAAGGGAAACGCACTTAATAGTGAAACAGCTCAGTCTGTAGATATCGTCATTGTTGCGGATAGATCAGGAAGTATGAAAGATAATGATAGATTGATTTATCTAAAAGATGGTGTCGAATCTTTTGTTAAAGCGATCAAAGAGCATAATTTAGAAGAAGTAATCCATATGGGTTATGTATCTTTTGCTGAATCAGCATCTGACCTAGAAGGAAATCCAGGTTATAAATCATTACCTATTGCAAGTGTCCATGACAACGACATCGTTTCTGAATTAGGGAAAACTACAGCTTCAGGTGGAACCAACACGCAATGATGATACCAAGGAATCAGGCTTTTTGCCTAAAACAGGCGAAATCACAAATGTTTTTCTGGTAATTCTTGGATTGCTTCTTGTAGGGACAGGTGTGAAATATTTTAAGAAAAACACCGAAAGTTAGTCACACTTAATCAAAGATCGAGGAGGAGAGAATGCATGAAAGCACGTAGGAGCAAAAAAAACAGTAAGAAAAAATCAAATTTTTGCCTCCTTTCTTTTCTTGATTGGTTTTGCTATATTTACGTATCCTTTCGATCAAAATGCCTTCTCTCAATACCTTGATCAACAAGTCATTCGTCAATTTCAAAAGGAAAGTACCGCAAAAAATGATGCTGAACTCGCCGCAATCCAAGCAAAAATGATTGCAGAAAATGAAGAAAAGCAAGTAGAAGCGGACATTCTTGCAAAGGAATTGGCTGCAGCAGAAGCACTTCTGGCCAATGACACAAGTGGATCAGCTACAGATACATCCCAAGATTTCTTCGTCAAACATACGTTGGGTATATTGACGATTCCCGCAATCAACGGAGAAATGCCTGTCTATGATCGAGGCACCGAAATTTTTTTAAAGAAGGGGGCAGCCCTTTTGAATGGGTCTTCCTTACCTGTCGGCGGTAAAAGTACCCATGCAGTGATCATGGCTCACCGCGGTATGCCAGAAGCAGAACTATTTTCTAAACTGCCGCAAGTCAAAGAAGGTGACCTGTTTTTTATCGATATCAATGGCGAGACTCTGGCTTATGAAGTGGATCAGATCAACATCATTGAACCGACAGACATCGACGATCTGCTGATCGTTCCAGATGAAGACTATGTGACTTTGATGACCTGTACACCTTATATGGTCAACTCACATCGTTACTTGGTTCGCGGCATGCGAACAGATTATGTAGATGCCCATGCGCAGATGAAAAGCGATGTTCGTTGGAAAACCTGGTTGAGAATTATCGGGACAGTTGCAGCAATCCTTGCTGCGGCGGGAGTGGTCGTCTATTTGATCAATCGACAAAAAAAGGAGCCTTCCAAAACAAAGAAACAAAAGAACAGCTACGTTGGCAGCACTTCCCCAATTATTAAATAGCAAAAAGGATCAAGTGCGCGCAGACATCCTGCGATTCACTTGATCCTTTTATTATTGTTGCAGCAATTGTTTTAGTTGATCAGACAAAGCAATACTTGCGATGCTATCATCAAAAGTCATCAATGGATGTTCCAAATCCCCGCGGATCACTGCTTGTGTCACAGCATCAATCTCCGAATGAAAATCATCGATATCGTAGCCAATTTGATAATCAGTTTCCTCATCGTCCTTGATCAACACAAATGATTCAGGTCGATGGAAGTTGGGAATTTTGATCTTTCCTTTGGTACCAACAATCTCCGCAACTGTATCCTTGGTTTGATCAAAACCAGTTTCGATAAACGCTTCAAAGTCGTCTTGATAGAAACGACCATAGACATAGGTATCGACCCCGTTGTCTAACACGGTGCTAGCCAAAATCTCAGCTGAGAGTGGGGCTGGGGCAAAATCTTGAATAAAAGCCAAATTATAAATACCCATATCCAGCAACGCACCGCCTTGTTTCGGTAAATAGTGATAAGACGCATGTTCTTCAGGCAAATGACGACGGAAAGTCGTAGATAGTTGTTTGATCGTACCGATCGTCCCTTCTGCTACTAGTTCTTTCAATCGACGATAAGCCGGGGTGAAGCGTGGTTTCATCGCTTCCATAAAGAAGACGTGGGTCTCATTGGCTGTTTGTTTGACGGTCTGCATTTCTTCAGCCGTCATGGTAGCTGGTTTTTCACATAAAACAGCTTTTTTTGCGGTGAGTGCTTTGATGATCCATTCAAAATGATACAAGTGCGGCAAGGCAATATAGACGACATCGATTGCCGGATCATCCAGCAATGTTTGATAGTTATCATACCCTTGGTCACAGGGGAACTTTTCGCGAAAGCGATTGGCTTTCTCCATTGTTCGACAAGCAACCCCATATAAATGTGCATCTTCTACCTGCGCTAGACTTTCTGCAAAACGTGCAGCGATATTGCCTGCACCGATAATACCCCAATTGATCATGTTCATTCTCCTTTATTCTTCTCGCGGATATTCTGACAAAATACCCTGCTCCAATAGTTGTTGTTTTCTACGTAATTCTACAATATTTTTCTGGTACTCTTTGGCATACATAAGAGCAAACAAGGCATCTAGGATATACTCGAAGGCCACTTGGGAAGAAAATGTGCCAACTTTTAGAAAATCGAGTTCGTCATGTGACGCAACGATGGCTAGATTGGCTAATTTACTGATTTTGGCTTTAGGATTGCCAGTGATAACGATCGAAGGTACACCAATACTCGTCAAATGCTTTAATATCTTTTGGTACTGTGCGTTCTTGCCGCGATAGGTAATAAAGATTGCACAATCATTGGGACAAAGATTGGCAGCATTCCAAGCGTCATCCCCATATTCGTCTGCAACGATCAAATATTTATTGATCTTGACTAATTTATTCTGGAAACTGCGGGCTCGAATTTGGGAATCACCCAAAGCGAAAAGAAAAACTCTTTGCGCTTTTTCGATGGTTTCAGCAGCTTGCTCCATAATCGCGTTATTCATTTGTGCCCGGGTTTTATGGATAGTACTGATTGTCAAATCGGCCATTTTTTTTAAAATATCTTCTGTTGGATCGGTTGAAGCGAATGGGAAATTTGCATCAACAAATGCTGGATGAAACATTTGCGAGTGGGCCATTTCAGCTATACCGAAGCGGAAATTTTTAAAGCCATCATACCCCATTTTTTTTGCCAATCGAATCACAGATGAATGAGATGTATAGGTGTGCTTGGCAATCGTTTCAACATTAAGTGAAGGAATTTCCGCCAAATGTTGCAAGATATAATCAGCGATTCTTTTTTCTGTATCCGTCAATCCGTCTTTTATTCGTAACTTATCAATCAGTAACATGTGACCACCTCATTCTTAATGATAGCGTATTTCAACGAAAACAAGAAGGTAAATTTTCGACGTTCAAGACTATCTGGTCAAAATGTTCAAGTATTTGGGGAGATGTGCAAATACTTTGTTCAAAAGATTCTGTTTACTTAGAAACACTTTTCATTTATGTCGATATGAAGAATAATGAGGGCATCAAATAGATTTGGAGGAAAAACACATGTTAACAATTGCTTACATTGGTAATGGAAAAAGTGCCAATCGCTATCATTTACCTTTTTCTACAAAATTAACAGACAAAATCAACGTAAAGACCATTTATTCTCCGATAGAGGAAAATACTTGGGCAAAAATCGATGGTGTCCATTATACAACGGATATCAATGACATCTATGGCGATCCAGAGATTCAACTGGTGGTGATCTCGACACCAAGTCATTTACATTATCCTTTAGGAAAAGAAGCTTTGCTTCACGGCAAAAATGCTTTGATCGAAAAACCATTCGCAGAAACATCTGCTGAAGCCAAAGAATTATTTGCTTTGGCGAAGGAAAAGGGTTTATTGGTACAATGCTACCAAAACCGCCGTTTTGATTCAGATTTCTTAACTGTTCAGAAAGTCATCGAAAGCGGGGTGCTAGGCGACTTGATTGAGGTGGAAATGCACTATGATTATTTCCGCCCAGAGATTCCTCGTTCAGTGAAGGAATTCTCATTGAATACCAGCTATCTATATGGACATGCCTGTCATACTTTAGACCAAGTCATTTCTTACTTTGGCCGACCGGATGATGTTCATTACGAAGTCCGCCAATTATTAGGCAAAAATCGAATGAATGATTACTTTGATCTAGACTTGTTTTATGGGCGTATGAAAGTATCGGTCAAATCTAGTTACTTCCGCTTGAAGGAGCGCCCGAGCTTTGTCGTCTATGGGGAGAATGGTGTATTTGTTAAAGAGACCAAAGACCGTCAAGAAGAACATTTAAAAGCGTTTCACATGCCTGACAATGCTGATTTTGGCATTGATCTGCCACAACATTATGGGACATTGACGTATATCGATCAACAAGGCGACTATCACGAGGAAAAAGTGATTTCGGAGATTGGCGATTATAGTCGTGTCTACGATGGGTTGTACGAATCGATTATCAATGGCAAAGACAAAATCGTCAAAGATGAAGAAACGATCTTACAGATCGAGATGTTAGAAACTGGTATTCAGCAAATCCAAAAAGGATAAGGGAGCGTTCATAGAATGGATAAATTTATTGGGATTTTTGAAGAAAAATTAACACCAATTGCAATGAAATTAGATAGCAATCGTTACTTGTCCGCCATTAAAAATAGCTTTATGGCAGCGATGCCGTTATTGATCATTGGTTCATTCTTTTATCCTTTTTGCGAATATGCCGATACCTGCCTATATAAACTTTATGGAACATAAACTTGGTGAAGGGTGGCAGCGATTCTTCACTGTCCCCAATGATATCTCCATGAGTACAGGGTTAGTACCGTTGACAAATGGTGTCAATATCCCTTGGACAACACCGCATGTAATTTCCGGTTTCTTAGTTTCCGGTTGGCGTGGTGCCGTATTGAATATCGTACAAATTTTGGTTTCTACTGCGGTCTATTATCCATTTTTCAGAACAGCAGATAAATTAGCTTATGATACAGAACAAGAAAATGAACGATTAGAACAACAACAAACAAATACACAATTTGCAGAACAAGGAATTGTAGAAAAAGGCTGATTTTATGGATTTTGATGAACTACTGGAGCAAGAACGGCGACTGCAATTTCGTTTTTTTGATAATCAATTGGCCTTGCGAATTGCTGAAGAAATTAATGATCATGTAACAAAAACTTATCCAAGACCAGTAGGCATAAAAATCACACATCGTGGCTTACCCGTACTCAGATTCTTGATGAACGGTCGAAAAGAAAGTCCTTGGTTGGAAAGAAAAGAAACAACGGTTTTAGATAGTGGCCACAGTTCGCTGTATACCTTTTACCAAAAAGACCAAATACCTCTCTTTGCACAATGGGCGCAGGACAGTCGTTACGCCATTTGTGGTGGCGGCTTTCCCATAGTGGAAAATGGCGTGGTCACTGGGGCTATTTGTGTATCCGGATTAGATCACATGGAAGATCATCAAATCATCATTCATGTTTTAACAAAATTATTAGCAGAACAACTGGGGGAAGTAATATGAAATTAGCAATATTTGGCGCAGGAATGATCGTCCATGACTTTATGAAAGTTGTCCACGACTTGCCAGAAATCGAACTACGGGCAATCTTAGGTACAGAAACGGATGTACCTGGCATGAAGGCCTTGAAAGAGGCACATGGCATTGAAATGATCTATACGGATTTAGCTGAGTGTTTGGCTGATGAGACAGTGGATACAGTGTATGTCGCATTACCGAACCATTTGCATTATCACTTTGCCAAAGAAGCATTGCTGCAAGGAAAACATGTGATCTGTGAAAAACCTTTCACATTGAAGAAAAGCGAATTGTTGGCGTTAGCAGCAATCGCCAAAGAAAAGCAGTTGATATTGATCGAAGCAATCACCAATCAATATTTGGCCAACTACCAAGCAATCAAAGCACAGCTGACCGAATTGGGTGATCTGAAATTGATTGAATGTAATTATTCACAATATTCTTCTCGCTATGATCTGTTCAAAGAAGGAACGGTCTTGCCGGCTTTTAATCCCAAAATGGGTGGTGGCGCATTAATGGATATCAATATTTATAATATCCACTTTGTCGTTGGTCTTTTGGGCACGCCAAATGCGGTGCACTATCATGCCAATATCGAACAAGGAATCGATACCTCTGGTGTGTTATTATTAGATTATGATCAAACGAAAGTTGTTTGTATCGGTGCCAAAGATTCAACGGCAACCATTCGATCAACCATCCAAGGAACCAAAGGGTCCATTATCGTCAATGGACCAACCAATGTCTTGGACAGTTATGCCTATGAAGCATTGAAAACACCAGCAGTGACTATTGACCGCAAAGTCAATGAACATCGCATGTACGAAGAGTTCAAAATGTTCCAGCAAGTCATTGCCAGCAACGACCAATCTTTTGCGGAAGATCGTTTGGCGCATAGTCAACGGGTCATGGACGTTGTAGAGGCGGCCTTGGCAGATGCGCAGATCAATTTAGGTTAGGAGCGACATATTATGGTACAAGAAAACTTCCTATGGGGCGGCGCATTGGCTGCTCATCAATTTGAAGGTGGTTGGAATGCTGACGGAAAAGGCCCCAGTGTTATCGATGTGATGACGGCTGGGGCCCATGGCGTCCCGAGGAAAATCACTGAACACATCGATCCAGAAATATTTTATCCCAATCACGAAGCAATCGACTTTTATCACCATTACAAAGAAGATATAGCTTTATTTGCAGAAATAGGGCTAAAGTGTTTGCGGACTTCCATTGCGTGGAGTCGTATTTTTCCAAATGGGGACGAAACTGAACCCAACGAGGCTGGATTGGCTTTTTATGACGCTGTCTTTGATGAATTATTGGCACATGGCATCCAACCAGTCATTACTTTATCCCACTTTGAAATGCCGCTGCACTTAGCCAACACATATGGCGGATTTCGCAATCGAAAAGTGATTGATTTCTTTGCTCATTTTGCTGAAACTGTCTTTGACCGTTACAAAGATAAAGTCACATATTGGATGACATTCAATGAAATCAATAATCAAATGGATACAGATAATCCGTTGTTCTTATGGACCAACTCAGGCGTAAAAGTGGCGGCCGGTGAAAATCCACGGGAAGTCATGTTCCAAGTGGCGCATCATGAATTGGTTGCCAGCGCGAAAGCCGTGATGATCGGAAAAAAAATCAATCCTGATTTTCAAATAGGTTGTATGATTTCCCATGTGCCTATCTATCCATTTTCTTGTGATCCGGCAGATGTAATGGCTGCTGCAGAAGCGATGCACCAACGCTTTTTCTTTTCAGATGTTCATGTTCGGGGATATTACCCTAGTTATGCCTTAAAAGAATTTGAACGAGAAGGCTATACGATCGATATGGATCCTTCTGATGCAGAAATATTGAAACAAGGGACTGTAGATTACGTTGGCTTCAGCTATTACATGTCCACTGTCGTCAAAAGGGGTGTCAACAATCAATCGGATGACAATGTCAATGGCGGTTTGGCCAACTCAGTGGAGAACCCGTATATCACATCAAGCGATTGGGGCTGGTCAATTGACCCTACCGGTTTGCGTTATACATTGAATCATTTATATGAGCGGTATCAATTGCCTTTGTTTATCGTCGAAAATGGTTTCGGTGCCATTGATCAAGTTGAAGCAGATGGGCAGATCCATGACCAAGCCCGCGTCGACTATTTGCGGGCCCATATCGAAGCGCTGCAAAAGGCTGTTGATTACGATGGCGTTGCGTTGATTGGGTATACGCCATGGGGAATCATCGATCTGGTGTCCTTTACAACAGGAGAAATGAAAAAACGCTATGGAATGATTTATGTAGATCGTGATAACGCAGGACACGGAACGATGACCCGCAGCAAAAAAGACTCGTTTGACTGGTACAAACAAGTAATCGCCTCAAATGGCGCATTACTCGGATAAAAACTGGATCAGAAATGGAGACTACAATGAAAGACATATTGATTATCGGTGGAACTGGAACGATTTCATTACCGATTACCCAAGCATTAGCGCAAAACAAAGACAATCATGTGTATGTCCTGAATCGAGGGACCAAAAACGATCTGTTGCCAGCTGCAGTCACCACGCTTACAGGAGATATCACAGATAAAGAAGCGATGAAGACGCTACTGGCCGATCGTAGGTACGATTGTGTGATCAACTTTATCGTGTGGAATGCCCAAGATGCTGAAACAAATATTGTTTTGTTCAGAGACAAGACCAAGCAATTCGTCTTTATCAGTACCGTAGCAACCCTTAATCATGAAGCAACTTGCTTGATTGATGAAGATAGCCCTGTTGGCAATCGTTTTTCACCCTATGGCCAAAACAAAGCAGCTGCAGAAGCCCGATTTCTGACGGCGTATCAGGAAGAAAACTTTCCTGTGACGATCATTCGCCCGACACAAACCTATTCAAAAGAGCGTATACCTTTGAGTATCAAAGGGAAAAATTGTTGGGGCGTAGTCCAACGGATGATTGACGGCAAAGAAGTAATCATTCATGGTGAAGGCCAATCTCTTTGGGCGAGTACCCACGCGGAGGATTTTGCATCAGGGTTTGTACCAATCATTGAGCAACAAGCATTGATTGGTGAAATCTGCCAAATCATGAATCCTGCCAGTCACACATGGGATATGTTGTATCAAACATTGGCTGATTTGCTTGGCGTGGCTTATCGTCCAGTCTATATTCCTACTGACCTATTACGCAAAGCTGACAACTATGACTTTGATCAATCGATCCAAGGAGATAAACGCTGGTCAAACCTTTTTGATATTGGTCGCTTGAAGACAGTGGTACCCGATTTCGACTGTCAGATATCAATCAAAGAAGGGCTGCAAAGGTACTTGGATTATATGGCAGAACATCCTGATTTAGCGCAAGAAGACCCACAGTTTGATCAATGGTGTGATCAAGTGATCGCGGCTTATCGTACCCTTCAAAATGACTTTTTTGTCCAATTGGCGCAAATAGAAGAACAATAAACGCGTATGCAACAGACGATTGTAAGGACTCGTGGTCCTTCAATCGTCTGTTTGTTTGCTATGGACAGGTTGCGGATTGCACATTGTAGGACGCTTTTCCATTGATTAGGTATAATAAGTAGAAGAAACAAGATTCTTTAGTGAAAGAGGGGAAAGAGATGTCTACCTATGATGTTGTGATCATCGGTGCGGGTCCCGCAGGTTTGGCGGTTGCATATCCTTTGCAGGAGCAAGGAAAGCGCGTGGCGATCATCGAAAGTGATTTATGGGGTGGAACTTGCCCAAATCGCGGGTGCGACCCTAAAAAAATGTTGATGCGGGGTGTTGAGGTCAAAGAAGCAGCAACGGCGATGCTCGATTCAGGCATTGATGGACAGGTAACGATTGATTGGACCAAATTAATGGCACATAAACGAGGATACACAGAACCAGTACAAACAAGCACAAAACAAGGTCTGAAAGAGGCAAATATAGATACCTATTCTGGAGCAGCCGCATTCGTCGATCCTCATACGCTGATGATTGGTGATCAGCAAATCACTGGTGAGAAAATCGTGATTGCTACCGGACAGCGACCAGCGGTTATAGATATACCCGGTCAGGAACACTTGTCTTCCAGTACCGATTTTCTAGACTTAGATCAATTGCCGCAGGAAATCGTATTTATCGGTGCAGGATATATCACGTTTGAGTTAGCAGTAATTGCCCAAGCAGCTGGCGCTCAGGTCCATATTATTCACCACAATCAGCAGCCATTAAAAGGCTTTGATCAAGAACTGGTGACGGCACTTGTTGCTGAGCTATCAACACAAGGGATTGCTTTCCATTTGGATACGTCACCGAAAGCGCTGAAAAAAGAAGCTGATTACTATGTATTGGAGACTGATAAGGGCAATTTCAGAGCCGACATGGTCATTGGTGCAACAGGGCGTATCCCCAATGTTGAGACGTTGCAATTAGAAAGGGCCCATGTGGAATTTGATCAACACGGTGTGCTGGTGGATACATACTTACGGACGAACCAACCGCATATTTATGCCATCGGTGATGTTCTTTCAAAACAGCTGCCGAAATTAACGCCTGTCGCTAGTTTTGAAGCGCAACATGTAGTGAAGGTATTAGCTGGCAAACAAGAACCGATTCAGTATCCTTTGATCCCAACACTAGTTTTCGGACATCTAAAATTAGCCCGTATCGGTGTCAGTGAAAAAACTATACAAAAAAATACAGATCAATACAGTAGTGAAGTCATTGACCTGTCGACATGGTATACGTATCAAAGAATCAACGACAAGCAAGCGAAGATGACAGTCGTTTATGATCAAGCACACAACATTGCTGCGCTCACCATCTTGTCAACGCTCGCAGATGAATTGATCAATACCTTTGTCTTCGTTTTAGGGTTAGACCTAACGAAGGATGATTTGTCACGGATGATCTTTGCGTACCCAACACCAGTAAGTGATCTATCTTCAATGATATGAGCAGATAACCGATCCAATATCGTATTGGGTCGGTTTTTTTTTCATATTTCCCGAGTATATATGTATTTATTGTATAATAATGATATGTATAGTTGAATACGTGTGAAGAGGTGGGATAGGCAAATGGATACTTTAGTAGAAAATCAATAGTTTACAATGGAGAAAAAAGTGATTGGCATGTTGCCTTTTAAAGGCGAATGGCTTGTCAGTGCCACACCGGCAAAGAGAATGCCAAGTCACGGGACAACCTTATTTGGTGTGACGTATGCGTATGATTTCTTTCGCGTAAATGACAAAGGTCGTTCCAGCAACAAGTTAACGTGGCGAACGCTGATCAGTAAAGAGGACCCGGTGGATTTCTATTGTTTTGATCTGCCTGTATTTGCCCCTGTCAGTGGACGCATTGTCGCTGTGCATTGTGAAGAAGAAGACAATGACGTGCGTCGTTCGCTTCCTGCGGGTATTCCTTACATGATGAAGCAAGCACAACGGATAGCAGGTGGGCCTGCAAATATTGCTGGAAACTATATCATGATCCAAGATGACAAAAGCAAACAATATGTGGTGATCGTTCACCTGAAAGCACGGTCCATCACTTGTGAGGCAGGTGCATGGATCAACGCAGGGGAAGAAGTCGGTCGTTGTGGCAACTCTGGCAATTCCACACAACCCCATATCCACATCCAAGCAATGAATCATCATGATTTTTATCTTGCACAAGGTGTGCCGCTTTTCTTTTGCCATTATTATGAGAAAAAAAAGCAGGATCGTAGTGCTAAGTTGGTGGATTACGGGATTCCAGCATATAAGAGCCAGGTTTTTGCAAAAAGAAAAGGCCTATCCTAGTTTCCGCTAGTATAGACCCAAATTATTATGTCGAAATCAACATAACAGGTAATCCTTAAATGAAACTTAAAGAACTCCTTTACTAAAACTGATGTTATTTTAAAACAAAGTAAATTTACATATATCGTTATAGAAAAAACGTTTTAATTTCGTTTTAAAAGGTTTTATTCTATTCGATGTGTTATAATTATTTCAAATAATATGTTTTTTAATATGAATTTTTAGAGAAGGAAGTGACAAGATGAAAGAAGCACAGAAGGTCAGTAGGATGGATCGCATGCTAAATGCGATAGAACGGTTAGGAAATAAAGTGCCTCATCCGGCAATTATTTTTCTTATTTTAATGGCGGGTGTCATCGTATTGTCTGCGATTTTTCAATTTACCGGGGCTTCAGCACTACTGGAAACGATCGACCCAGATACACATGAAGTCACCGAATCAATTGTCAAGGTAGAAAGTCTTTTAGGAGTTAACGGTATCCGATTTATGTTAACTTCAGTTGTACAGAATTTAATGAACTTCCAAGCGTTGGGTGTGACGTTGGTTGCCATGATTGGTGTCGGATTTGCAGAAGAAGTCGGATTGATTGCTTCATTGATCCACAAACTAGTTCGCGTCGTGCCAAATCGCATGCTGACGGCTATTTTGGTTTTCCTAGGTGTTTTATCAAGTATTGCTTCCGATGCAGGATATCTTGTCTTGATTCCATTAGGTGCTGCCGTATTTTATAAAGTTGGGCGACATCCAATCGCTGGATTGGCCGCTGCTTTCGCTGGCGTTTCTGCTGGTTTTGGTGTCAATATTCTGATCACACCGATCGATGGCATGTTGACGGAAATTGCCAATGATGCTGTACAGATCGTTGATCCGACATACAACATCGATTTAATGGCCAATATTTATTTTTCAATTGCGTCGACTATTTTGGTCGTAATCGTCTGTACCTTGATCAATGAAAAACTGATTGAGCCGCGATTGGGTGTGTATGACAGAAATCAATTTGACGGCAATTTGGAAGAACAAATGGATGATAGCCAAGGTTTGCGTTATGCCTTGTTTGGTTTTCTTGCAGTTGTGGTGATGATCATGGCGATCACATTGCCTTCAGGCGCACCATTACGCCATGCGGAAACCAATCAAATCATTGGTTCCACACCATTCATGGACAGTTTGATTGCGCTGATCATGTTACTCTTTTTGATTCCATCGATTTGTTATGGACTTGGTGTAGGGAAAATCAAATCAAGTCTGGATGTAGTCAATCCAATAATTAAAGTGTTCAGTAATTTAAGCGGAATGATTTTCCTATTATTGATTATTGCACAGTTTATTGCTTATTTTAATTTTACGAACATGGGTACAGTGTTGGCCATCAATGCAGCGTCAGTGATCGAAAGCATGGAGTTGGGCGGTTTACCATTGCTCTTGAGTTTTATCTTCTTGATTTTGTTGTTTGATTTTATCCTGGTCGGCGCTGTTCCAAAGTTTGCTATTTTGACCCCAATTTTTATTCCTTTATTGTATCAGTTGGGTGTCTCTCCGGAAGCGGTGCTGGCGGCTTATCGTGTCGGTGATTCGCCAATCAACATTATCACGCCATTGATGCCATATTTCGCATTGATCGTTACTTTTGCAGCAAGGTACCAAAAGAAAACAGGTGTCGGAACAATCGTCGCACTGATGTTGCCTCATACGATCATTTTAACGATTGTCTGGATTGTCTTATTCGTGATTTTCTACTTGTTCAATATTCCATTAGGACCGGGAGCAAGTATGTATTTATAAAAAAAAAGGGAAAACTTCCGTCGAAGTTTTCCCTTTCTTTCGTTCAGATACACACAAGTTTGAATCCCTCAGCGCTTTTTAATCAAAAAACGAATAGCCAAAATCAGCAAAATGGCTGATAAAAATAACCCAATCAAGTAAAAAATCAAGACGCGATTTGGTTCATAATGCCGATACGTGAAAATTTTGAACATAAAATAAGCCATAGGTACCGCTGAAAGAAATGTTGGAAAGATTTTTTTGCGCCATTGGATAAAAAAAGAACCGACTACAATAAAAACAAGCGCTGGTATCCAAAAAACAAGATGTCCAATAAGTTCGATCTTTCACACCTCCAATAATATAAAAACAAGCATACGCTTCATTCTTAAAATCATCAGGTGAAAAAAAAGAAAATCTGATTAATTTGTTATGAAAGCAGCTAGTGAAAAACAGCTCAAAGTGATCATTGTCTTCCCAACATACTCTTTGCAATCAGATACCAAAGAATACCGCCAAAAAAAGCACCAATGAGGTAAAGAGCGACTGTCTGTGATTCAAGGGGAACATCACCGAATACAAAGGCAAATAGACAACCAACGATAAACATATAACTACTATAAATACCAATACAGACAGCAGAAGATCGTACTTGCTGCAGCCAATAGGTTATGCAAAGAAAGAGCAAAAGATTGAGCAAATGCCAACCGTCGAGGATTTCGAATTCTCCCTGAATTAATTTTTTGATCACCGAACCCACATAAAATAGCAAGAAAAAGTAAATCATGAGAGAAACGATATTTGTTTTAGGTTTTTTAAATTTATTGAACATAAGTCATCTCCAAGCCTAATTTTCCTAAGTATATCAAAAAATATTACCTTAGTAATGGAAAATTATCGTTTTCAATCTAAATGGCGACCGAAAAATAGGACTATTTTCTTAATCGGTAAAAAAACTTTATAATGACTGTAAAAACCGGAGGAGACTATCATGCCGACGATCGTTTTTGCACCAGCTGTTTTCAATCTTGCCGAAACAACGAGAATGGTTGAGATTGCGAAACAATTACCCGATACCTATCATTGTGACTTTATTGGTTTTTCTAGCACTTTTGCACCATTGATTACAGCCGCTGGTTTTGAGTACCATTTATTGTCCCCAGTACTTACGATTCAGCAAGAAAAGCAAATCATTGCCTTCGATCAAGGGAAGTCTTTTAAAAATCCTTTTACAAAACAAATGGTAAAAGAAAGAGTCGCCAGCGAATTGGCCTTTCTAACAACCAATGAGCCGCAATCAATCGTCACGGGATCGAACGTCACAATTTTCTTATCTGCCAGAATCAAAGATATTCCTCTGATTTACGTGAAACCTTATGCGTTAAGTGGGCCGTTTTTGGCAGATGCTAACACGCCAATTCCTATCAGTCTTCAACGGTTGGGTCCGTTGAAAAAACCGATGTGGTCTTTGATACGTCAAATACTCGCCAAAATCACCTGGAAACCAACCGCCTTTAAAAAGACTGCCGCGGCATATGGTCTTCAATTGCCGCATCGCAGTCATGCTTTAATGGATGGTGACTTAAACTTGATCACCACGCCGGCTCTATTTATGCCGGATGCAACTTTGCCTGGGCATTATCGCATCGTGGGACCTATTTTTGCTAATTTAAACAGTAAGCTGTCTGATGAAGTCTTGACATTCATCCAGCAGCAAAGACAGCAAGGCAAGAAAATCATGTATTTGGCTATGGGTAGTTCTGGCGATCCGAAAATCTTGCAGAAGATTTTGCACTATTTATCTGGCAGAGCAGATATCGCGGTGATTGCACCGATTAAAAAACTATTGGATAGGGATACGGAAATACATCCGCAATGGTTGATATGTGACTACTTGCCTACAAGTTCTTTAAAAGACTGGATCGATTTTTCTTTCATACACGGCGGGGAGGGGACTGTTCAAACAGCCTGCGCCTCTGGGAAACCATTCATCGCTATTGGGATGCAATACGAACAGCATTGCCATATTGCGGCCTGTGTAGAGTATGGCAATGCCGTTGAGCTGACAAAGCCTGTGACCCATAAGAAAATAGCTGCTGCACTTCAAGCATTAGATCCAACAGTTTATAATAAGGCACGACTGTTGAAGCAGTATTTTCATGTTGAAGGAGCCGCACATGCTGCAGCAATCATCGTTGATTTATTGGCAGTAGCGTAGTCAATATGTGAACGAATATGCACAAATACAAAAAGCAAATAAAAAAAATATTTATTTTCTATTGACAGACTATTCAGAATCGCGTAACATTGCTAGCAATAAGAACAAGACAAGTCAAAAGAGAAGTATGCAAGTGCGATTTTTCAGAGAGCTGATGGTGGTGGGAATCAGTAAATCAACCTTTCAGAAATGGACTTTTGTGTCAAATGATTGAAAGAAGTAGGTCATTTCGGGCAGCGCCCGTTATAGCGCAAAGTCGTTGTTTGACGATGAAGAGTATAATTTGAGGTGGCACCGTGAGAGATTCGCCCTCATGCAGACAGTTTGTTTGCGTGGGGGCTTTTTTGCTGTCACTCATTTGCCGAACATCGGAAGGGTAGACCCTTTCGTTGTTGATCAATTGCATAGCATCACTATCATACTAAGAGAAGTACCGATTGATTTCTTTGTTACAGAAAGCCAGTATTGATGAGAGTCTGGCACAAAGAAGATTGGGAAATGGCCTTAGCAGATCATGTCTTGAAATGAAAGTAGGGACATGCGGGAATGCCCGTTAACGCAGAAGGTCGTTGTTTGACGACTGAGAAAGATGAAACGAAGACTGATTTTTTTAGCGATCGTTTCCAATTGAGGTGGTACCGCGATGACTCGCCCTCAAGCAAGCTTGATTTTGGCTTGCTTGAGGGTTTTTTTTATAGCTGAAAAGAGAGGATGAGTATAGATGTACATGACAACCAAGATTACTAGTGACTGCTTGACACCGGTATCCGTGTTCTTGCGGATCCAAGGACGATCGACTTGCTTATTAGAAAGTATCCCGCGAGAGGAAGATACGGGAAGGTATTCGATCATCGCATTTGACCCAGTTGCTAAATTGACATACCAAGAGGGGATCTTTACAAGATTTGATTTTTTGACTGGAAAGACCGTGGAAACGCCTTGTACAGACCCTTTGAAAGAAATGGAACAGCATGTTTTACGGGCATTACCTTCCATTCCAAACCTTCCTTTACAAAGCGGAGCCATTGGCTATGCTGGCTACGATATTGCTGCTTGCTATGAAGATATCGGCAAGATACCTTATGATGAATTACAGATTCCTGACTTGGCTTTCTTGCTATTTGAAACCTTCATTGTTATTGATCATCAACAAGAAACATTGTCGCTGATCGTAGAAAACTGTTACAGCCAGCGCAGTGAGGCTGAGATGACAGCAATATTTGAAAAGACGAAGGCCCGACTGACAGTTCTGAGTCCATTAGAAAATTACCCCCCAGTTGATGAACACTTGTCATTCACGAGTAATATGACGCAGCAAACATATGAAGCTGTCGTCGCACAAGCGAAGGAATTGATCAAAGCAGGGGATTTGTTCCAAGTCGTGCCTTCTCAACGGCTAAAAGCACCTTTTGCGCAAGCACCCTTTGATTATTACCGCAAATTGCGCGTTACCAATCCCTCAGCCTATTTATATTACCTTGATTTGACAGATGATTTCAAAGTGATCGGCAGTTCGCCAGAAAGCTTGATTCGCGTCAACGGCGAGAACATCATTACCAATCCGATTGCTGGCACTCGAAAACGTGGTCAAACGAAACAAGAAGATGAAGCGTTAGCTGAAGAACTATTGGCGGATGAGAAAGAACGTGCAGAACATCTAATGTTGATTGATTTAGGCAGAAATGATTTGGGAAAAATCGCGGAAATCGGTAGCGTCACCGTGCCACTATGTATGGTCGTTGAAAAATACCGCTATGTGATGCACATCGTTTCTGTGGTGACTGCCAGACGACGCAAACAGATCACAGCAATGGATGCCTTACGAGCAACCCTGCCAGCTGGTACTGTCAGCGGCGCACCGAAAATCAGAGCGATGACCCGCATTTATCAGTGGGAATCAGTCCGCAGAGGCGTATATGCGGGAGCTGTTGGGTACTTTTCAAGAAACGATCAGGCTGATTTCGCGATTGGCATTCGAACCATGGTGGTCAAAGACGGCTATGGATATGTACAAGCTGGAGCTGGAGTCGTTTATGATTCAGAGCCGGTGTTGGAATACCAAGAAACATTGCATAAAGCAAAAGCACTATTGGAGGTGGCCGCAAAATGATTCTTTTGATTGATAATTATGATTCATTTACCTATAACTTGGTTCAGTTATTTCCAAAGCAATCGATCCACGTCATGCGCAATGATGATCCGGGCTTATTCGAAGCAGCCGAGCAAGCGGAAGGTATCGTCCTTTCACCAGGACCTGGTCGACCAGAAGAAGCTGGACAGATGATGGACATACTCGCCGCTTTTCAATCAAGCAAACCGATTCTAGGTATTTGTCTCGGTCACCAAGCGATTGGGTTGGCCTATGGGGCAGCGATTGTTGGCGCGCCACAAGTGATGCACGGCAAGCAATCCACTTTGCATGTTCAAAAGTCCGGTATCCTGAAAGATTTCACTGGAGAAATGACAGTGATGCGTTATCACTCCCTCGTGATTGATCCGACCACTTTGTCGCCTGAATTCGAGGTACTGGCCTCCGTTGATGAGACAATCATGGCAATCCAACATCGGGAAAAACCGATTATCGGACTGCAGTTTCATCCTGAATCATTAGGAACGCCAAAAGGTGCCTATTTTATCGACGCGTTTATCAAGCGAACCAAAAAAACAACACAGTCACGTATTGGAGGGGTAAGACATGCCAAATAGCACGATTGTTGAGAACACAACAAGTTATCTTAAGGAAATCCAAGAACAGTTATTTATGGGGCATCATCTCACGCATCACCAAATGCGCTGCTTTGCCCAAGGAGTCTTGACTGGCGGATACACGGATAGCCAATTAGGCGCTGCATTGATGGCGCTAAAACATAAAGGCATCACAGCAGAAGAATTGACTGCATTGGCTCAGATCATGCAAGAACAGGCTATTGCCATTCCGTATCAAGGAGATGCGATGGACAATTGCGGGACTGGCGGTGATCATTCTAATAGTTTCAATATCTCAACAACGACCGCATTTGTTTTGGCGGCCGGCGGTATCACCATGGCGAAGCATGGTAACCGCAGCGTATCCAGCCGTTCTGGCAGTGCCGATGTTTTAGCCAGTTTGGGCATCAATATCCAGTCCACACCGACACATATTGCAGATATGTTGTCTTCAATCGGGATTGCATTCTTATTTGCGCCGTCCTTGCATCCAGGAATGAAGGTTGTGATGAAAGTCAGACAAGAGCTAGCCACGCCGACGATTTTCAATTTGCTAGGCCCATTGATCAATCCTGTGCCGTTAACTACCCAATTAATGGGCACCTACGCTGGCGAAACCCTGGAAGATACTGCCCATAGCTTAGGCGCTTTGGGGCGAAAGCGTGGGATGGTCATTCATGGATATCAGGGCATGGATGAAGCCAATTTAGCTGGTCCCGTACAGATCAGCAGATTTCAAGGGCAACAGGTCGAAAATATCGTCCTGGATCCGAAGGAATATGGATTTGCATCCGCACCGATCCAAGCAATCATTGGCGGCGATGCAACACGCAATGCAACGATTTTAACAGACGTTTTACAGAATAAACCTTCTCTATACTTAGAAACAGTCGTACTCAATGCGGGATTAGGATTTTGTGCTCATGGATCAGTGGACACATTCTCAGAAGGATTTGCGCTGGCTAGAGCATGTATTGCCTCTGGTGCTGCCTTTGACAAATTGCAAGCATTGATCACTGCATCAAACCAACATATTGCTTCATAAAATAAACCTAAGGAGATCAACTATGGATTTTTTGACACAAATTTTAGCAACAAAAGCCGAAGAAGTAGCCAATATGCCAGAGGAACGTATACGAGATAGCAAACCTCGACCTTCCTTTTTTCATAAGGTACAACAAGACACTGACCGGATACACATCATTGGTGAAGTCAAGCGGGCTTCTCCGTCTAAAGGTTTGATCAATCAAGCAGTTGATTGTGTTGCTCAAGCCATAGCATACCAAGACGCGGGCGTCAGTGCCATATCTGTACTGACAGATGAACAATACTTTCATGGCGCAATCGACGATTTACGCAAGGTGAGTCAAGTCGTAGATATCCCGTTACTGTGTAAAGATTTTATTATCAGTCAAAAACAATTGGTTCGGGCGAAAAATGCTGGGGCAAGTATCGTACTATTGATTGTTGCGGCACTCTCAGATCTTCAGTTGGCTGCGTTATATGCAGATGCGAATGCACTAGGTTTAGAGGTCCTTGTAGAAGTGCATAATGCTGAGGAACTGCAACGAGCCCAAGCTATAGGTGCCAAAATCATTGGTGTCAACAATCGAGATTTGAAGACATTCCAAGTGTCAATCGATGTCAGTGTCGACTTGGCACCGAAACAGACGGAAACGATTTTTATTAGTGAATCAGGCTTTCGAACAAAAGCGGATGTAGCACGGGTCACAAGGGATTATCACGGCATATTGGTAGGAGAAACCTTGATGCGTAGCGGGGCTATTGCAGCGACGGTCAAAGAATTGCAGGTGGCGCGCTGATGACCAAAGTAAAAATCTGCGGTTTGACACAAGCACGCCATGTCGAAGCGGCCGTGGCTGCAGGTGCCGACTATCTTGGTTTTGTTTTCGCCAAAAGCCGCCGTTTGATCACGCCAGCATCTGTCAAGGAAATCACACACCATGTACCACAAACGGTCCACAAAGTAGGGGTTTTTGTCCAACCAACATTTGCTGAAATAAAAGCCGCTTATGTCAGCGCCGGCATATCTCACGTGCAACTGCATGGACAACTGACAGACTCTGTGCAGCAGGCTTTGACAGAAGGTGCATTTCAGCAATTGCAGCTCTCAGTCATCCATGCTTTCAATGGAGAGTCGCCAGATTTGCACAAAGAACTTGCTGGGTCAAAAGCTGATTTCGTCTTATTGGATGCCCCTGCTGATACGACCGGCTATGCCGGAGGTAATGGTCGGGCCTTTAATTGGTCGGTCGTCGCCAAAAAAGCACAGATAGACAAGCCATTATTCATCGCAGGCGGTTTGCATCAAGGCAATGTCCAGCAAGCAATCCAGTATTTTTCCCCCTTTGCTGTCGATGTTTCAAGCGGTGTCGAAACAAATGGGGAAAAGGATGCAAAAAAAATCACCACATTCATAAGGAAAGTAAAGGAGCTGTCAGTCAATGAAACAACCAACAAATAAAGGATTCTTTGGTGCATTTGGTGGCCAATTCGTACCAGAAACATTGATGTACGCCGTTCAGCAACTAGAAATCACCTATCGCGAGGCCCAACAGGACTCTGCATTTCAAGCTACGCTAGCAGAGTATTTGAAAGAATATGTCGGCAGAGAAACACCGTTGTATTTTGCGGAAAATCTGACGAAGGCGTTAGGGGGTGCGAAAATTTATCTTAAGAGAGAAGATTTGAATCATACAGGCGCCCACAAAATCAACAATGCGCTAGGTCAAGTCTTATTGGCCAAGCGAATGGGCAAAAATAAAGTAGTGGCAGAAACAGGGGCTGGTCAACATGGTGTCGCCACTGCTACAGCTGCCGCGCTTTTCGGCATGGATTGTACGATCTTCATGGGGGCTGTCGATGTCAAAAGGCAAGCGCTGAATGTCTTTCGGATGGAACTATTAGGTGCCAAAGTCATTTCCGTGACATCAGGGAATCATACATTGAAAGATGCCGTCAATGAAGCATTACGCTATTGGGTCGCTACAGTCGAAGATACCCACTATGTCATGGGCTCTGTTTTGGGACCGCATCCTTTCCCAGAAATCGTTCGTGATTTCCAAAGTGTTATCGGCAAGGAGACACGACAACAGATCCTAGACAAAGAGGGACGATTACCAGATATGGTAATGGCGTGTGTTGGAGGCGGCAGCAATGCGATGGGCATGTTTTATCCTTTTGTTGATGATACCGAGGTTCAATTAATCGGTGTTGAAGCCGCCGGATTAGGGGTTCAGACTGAGGCGCACGCGGCGACATTGACCAAAGGCAGTATTGGTATTCTTCATGGGGCCCGCATGCACTTGTTGCAAGATGATGACGGGCAAGTGATCGAACCGTATTCGATTTCTGCAGGCTTAGATTATCCAGGCGTCGGTCCGGAGCATTCTTATCTGAGAGAAATAAAAAGAGCGACATATCAGGCAATTGAAGATGACGAGGCTGTTGCGGCTTTTTATCGCTTATCACGAGCCGAAGGGATCATTCCGGCATTAGAAAGCGCCCACGCGATCGCACAAGCCATAAAAACAGCCCCTACGATGACAAACGATCAATTGTTGGTCATTTGTTTATCCGGCAGAGGCGACAAAGATGTCCAACAAATCAAAGAACGAGAAGGGCAGGGATCGTAATATGTCACAATCATCATTTACCACGTATATGCAGCAACAAGCCAAAGAAAAGTCATGTTTTGTACCTTACATTATGGCCGGTGCCAATGGGTTGGATCGGTTGCAAGCTGAGATTGATTTGCTGAGCGAATACGGAGCGACAGCAATTGAAATCGGGATTCCATTTTCTGACCCGGTAGCCGATGGACCAGTCATCCAACAGGCTGGCATCCAAGCCCGTGCTCATGGTACGACATTCAAAACAATCATCCAGCAGCTACAACAGCTAAACACTGAAGTCCCATTGATTCTCATGGGCTACGCCAATTCATTTTTCCATTATGGTTTTCAGGCACTACTTGAAGCTCTCAAAGAAACCAATGTCAAAGCGTTGATTATACCAGATTTGCCTTTTGAACATCGTGATTTAGTTATACCCTTGCTGACTACAGCGGATATCGCGCTCATTACACTCATTTCACTTACCAGTCCGTTATCCAGAATCAACACATTGACAAAAGCGGCGGATGGGTTTGTATACGCGGTTACAGTAAATGGAGTTACTGGGAAGGGTTCAGATTTTTCAGAAGGCTTGGATACACATTTACAGGCCGTTGCTCAGATCAGTCCGATTCCAGTATTGGCAGGCTTTGGTATTCGCTCTGCTGCTGATGTCAAACGATTTAGTCGTATATGTGGCGGTGTTGTTGTCGGCTCAGCAATCGTTGCTGCTTTGGATCAGTCTCTCATCGAAGCCGAACAAATGCTCCAATCACTGGGTTTAGAAAAGAAGAAAGGATCGTAAGCGATCCTTTCTTCTTTTTTTATGTGTACAAACCAGCCAGCATCAGTATACCAGGCAGCCACGTTGTGAAGATGCCGCAGACAATCGCGAAATAATGAATCGATTTGCCAAAATTGACTTTCATCACTGTATCCAAGAAACCGCAAAACCACAGGACGCCCCAAATCAACCAAATCACGGCAAACACCCAATCGTTTTCCCACTGCCAACTGATCCAAGCAAAAGGGACCGTATTGATAGCAACAAAAAGTGCATAGATTCCATAGATTCGCATATCTAGATGGAAAACATATAAGATGCCGACTAACAGATAGGTGAAAGAAAATAAAAAACCAGTCCCTGCTTCGTAATATGCCCCTTGAAACATGTAGAGAAGATTGATAATGAATGATAACGAACCTGTTAATAGATTAATCAATGATAACGATCGATGATCAATAGACAATAAACTGCCCCAACCATTGATTATTAAGGTTATTCCAACAAAAAATAATCCAATTCCTAACATAAAAATCCTCCTTTATTCTTATTATAG
>NZ_NGKU01000001.1:1572560-1579882 GCF_002140915.1 Candidatus Enterococcus testudinis
ATAGTTATTTTTGACTCTTTTTTCGTTTTAATTTGATAAAATCAATATAATCAAGAATATCGGCTACTTCTTCTTCGGACATGGACTCATCGACCATACTGACTATTTTTTGTTGTTTTTCGTTTAACTCGTCAGAAGAATAATAAACAGGTTCACCGATCAGCAATGCTAAGGGAACTGAAAGGGCATCTGCTAATTTTTTGGCGGTTTCGATATGGGCAGTCTTTCGTTTACCGTTTTCAAAACGAGAAATCTGGGCTGCGCTTACCCCTGATTTCAGCGCCAATTGATTGACGCCAAGTTGTTTTTCTTCACGAAATTTTTTTAGATTTTCGCCAAAACTCATGTGTGTTCCTCGTTTCATTCATTTGTTAATTTTATGATACGGGCTAAAGAATTGAAATGCGATGAAAAGTAGCACCGAATAGAAAAAACTGTTGTTCATGGGTAATTTCTGCTTTATACTGTTACCAAAAGACAATATCGTGTTTGAAATATGTATCGTTAGGGATCAAATATGACTATCTAGTAGAAAGGGGACACTGTATGTTACGAAGAGATCGAATCATTGTATTTATTGATAGCTACATGCGAGAACAAGGTTGTTCACCTACTGTCAGAGAAATTTGTGCCAATGAAGGAATCAAGACGACATCACTGATCCACCGTCATTTGGTTCGGTTGGAAAAAAAGGGGTTGCTTTACCGTGAGCGCCGTTTTCAATCCCGCGGTTTGCGCTTTACGGATAAAGGACGGGCTTATGTATCTGAAGTGAAAGAATCAGAACTCATGGCCGTTCAAAGTGAGTGAGTAGATTTGCTTATGGCCAAAATAAAAAAGCCAGTTGGCTTTTTTATTTTGGCGCACGGTAACCAGCAGCTTTGGCTTCGGCGATCGTTTTAAACCACTCTTTCGGATTGGTTGTATCCTCATAATAGGCTGATCCCGGCACATGATAGATGCCGCTTTTTGACCCTTTGATCAACCCATTGCCTTGTTTATCAATATAAGTCACTTGATCAGCCGGCGTATCACTTTTAGCTTTGGCGGACGTATCTGTTGATTCCTGACTTGTCTTTGAAGTTGTCTTCTGAGATTTTAGACTGCTTGTGCCATCTTGATAGTTGATGGTGACACCATCTTGGATATTGAAGATATAGATATTGAACTGAATCGTATCATCACCGATCGATTGGGCTTGCATTTGAACCCCTCGAGCAACTAATTCCTCCCCGCGATAAATGGGGGTAACGGCATAACGGACATAATGACTGGTATTTTGTTTTAGGTAATGATTGATATCCATTTCAAATCGCAGCATCTCAGGGTTGTTCAATTGACTAGTACCCGTGATCAAGTTTTTCCAGTTGGCATTTTCACCCGCTAAAGCAAAACCAATCAAATGCGTCCGATTATATAAGTAGCTACCGCTAGGCAACTCTTTGTTGCGCCATCCAGTTGGTTTGACACTTGAAATATCGCCACGTTTTTCTGTCGGCATCAGTGACTGATTCAACATTGCCTCAGCCGAGGTTGCCCGGTTGAGAGAATCTAAGTCGCCATAACGCGCCCAAGCACCTTCTGATGTAGAGAGAGCCGCTTGAGAAAAGGTAGGTTGGTTGTTGTTTACTTCGATCGTCTGTATGCCATCATAATCCAGTTGGGCCAGCTCTGACTCAGCAGCACTGAAAGTAGATTGCGTTTCTTCGGAAGGTGAGAAGAAGGTCTGCTGCCCCCAAATCGCTAGACCGATCAGACCAACTACGACCAAACTGCGTATAGAACGTTTCTTTTTTTTCATATCGCTATCCTTTACTTTTTTCTTTAACCTCGGTTTATTATATAACATTTTTGCCAGAATCAAATAGGAATATTCACATTGATCCAATTTTATTCCTCATGCGTCTATCAGTGTCGTTAATTTATCTTAAAACAAAAAATAGTTCCGTGGTTTTAATTTTTATTGATAAAAAATGTGCAATAGGATAGGATGATTATGAAGGGGAATAAAAGAAATACATATCATTGAAAAAAACTGATTCATTCAGCGTTTATTTGTTTGTGAGGGGAGACGAAATGCAGCATGTTGACTTGTAAAAAAATAGAACTACGTCGATATAAAGAACCTACGATCAAAAATTTGACATTCCAATTGAATCCGGGGGAAATATGTGCGATCGTGGGTCCGGTAGGCGTTGGAAAAAAAACGTTGCTTCAAGGCATCGTTGGCCTGCTCCCTTTACGTAAAGGTGCGATCAAGATTCATTCTCTATCCCTCACACAAAACCGGCAATCTTTTCTAAAATCAATCTTTTATATAGAATCGCCACGGCATTTGTCTGGTGACTTAACAGTCAAACACCATCTGGCTATGGTCAAGAAAGAATGGTGTTCAACGAAAGATATGGCTGTTGTCAGTCATATGTTTGCACTGACGCCGCATCTCAACAAACGACTTAACCAATTGTCTCGCGAGCAAAAGGTTCAGGTAATGATGGCACTGTATGTAATGAGCGATTGTCCAGTCATGATGTTTAACGAACTATTGACGTTGCATCTGCGCAATAAAGCGGCATTAAAAAAGTTATTGGTTTATCTTCAAAAAAACGGCAAAACGGTTTTATTTACTACGTCGAGCTTATATGGTCTTTCCGAACTATGTCATCGCGTATTTTTCTTACATCAGGGACAGATTGCCTATATCGCTCAGCCGGATGAAGATTTGATGACGATCTATCATCATTTCTATCCTGCCAAACCAAGACAAGGAGAAGAGATATGACACGAGAATGGCGGCAATTGATCAAACATAAATTTTCCAGCTTGCCGTTTCTGGTTTTTTTTATTCTTTTGATGCTGCCTTTCTTGTTTCAATTGTTTACACATCGATTTTCAGAGACATCTGAAACAGCATTCTGGCAACAACAGTTGATTCATGGGCGGGAAATTGAAGCAGGTTTATCAGGTGTCAGCATGCAGGAGACGGACCTGCTTTACTTGACAGAGCGAAATACGCTGGTCAGCCACTGGCTAGAAGCAGATGAATTGTTGGATAAAGAAAACATGTTGGCCATTGAAGAAAGAATCATTACACAGGATTTATTGTATACGGGGGCGTTACACATTGATCCAAGAAGTGCGCAGGTATTGCGGCAGAGGCAGGTAGAATTGGCTTATTTGCTGGCACATCCAGAAGTACGACCAGTCAACGATTCTTTTCTTGCGGCATCTGCTTTGTCATTCTTTATAACTTGGGTGCAAAATATGCCGAGCGTGATCATTCTATGCATATTTTCTTTAGGTTTTACATTTATTTTCGGACAAGAAAAGCGAACTGGAACCATTCATTTCTTAAATATCATACCGATGCATCCCATCCGCAAAGGACTGAATAAGTTTTGTTGCGGGTGGTTGTATATGATAGGATCATTTTGTATGGCTGTTTTGGCATTCTTGGGTATTGGTACTTTGTTTACTGGCTTTGGTCACTTGCATTACCCAGTGATCATTTATCGTGGTCCTCTGCAAGTGTTCGCAATTGAGACATCGCGTTACTTGTTTTATATTTTTATGTATTTATTGTGTATCGTTACGTTTTTATCCTTGATCAGTTTTACTACCTCATTATTTGTGCGCAAATCGTGGAAACAGCTTATTTTTCTAGCAGCAATCATTGTATTGATCAAAGAGCCTTTTTTGGGTAGTGATTCGGCAGGGCATTGGCATATACTGAGTCCCTTCAGTGACATGAACAATAGTCGGCTCATGATAGCATTAACAGCTGCGCCGTTCAATTTCTCGGTATGGGCACCGATTTATATTCTCATGCTTATCAACGGGTTCCTGCTCTTGCAAGCATTATGGCTCATTCACAAACGGCAACGTATGTAACGAGCATATCGCTGATAGTTCAGTTACTTGACTGAATGGGATCAAGCTACGATACTTGAGGAAAGACTATGAATCAAAGATGATTTTTTAGGATCATAAGGTCCATTGTAGAAAAGGAGATGATCCAGGTGGAAGAAACACTGCTACAACATTTGCATGCAAACAATACCGAAGCGTTAAAGACATATCTCTTAACAGTCGAGGAATTGCCATTATTACAGATGTTTACACCTTTGACAGCCAATGAAAAAGTCATTGTTTTCCGTTTGCTGCCAAAGGACAAAGCACTGGCACTATTCGAAGCACTGCAACCTACGGCTCAACATCATCTGTTGCGTTCTTTTACCGATGAAGGAGCAATGGAATTCTTCAACGATATGGCCCCGGATGTTCGGGTTCGTCTACTTGACGAGCTGCCAGCCAGCGTCACAAAAAAACTACTGCAATCTCTGAGCGCTTCTGAAAGGGATACAACGAATCTGCTCTTAGGTTATGAACGAGAAACAGCGGGACGTTTGATGACGCCAGAATTTATTACGTTAAAGAAAGAGATGACGGTTGACCAGGCCTTGGCGAAAGTTCGCTTGCAGGCCAACGAAAAAGAAACAATCTATACATTGTATGTCACGGATCAAACAAAAACGTTGCTTGGTGTTTTAACTTTAAAAGAACTTTTGATTGCCCGTGGCGAAGAGCGGATTGCTGACATTATGTCCCATGAAGTAATTTACGTGTCGACGGATACGGATCAAGAAGAAGCAGCTCGGTTGCTGAATGAAATTGATGTCATCGCTATGCCCGTCGTGGATCGTGAATCACGTATTGTCGGGATCATGACCGTCGATGATGCCATTGATGTTCTTGAACATGAGACAACGGAAGACATGTTCAACCAAGCCGGTTTAGCGGACGTCGCTTCCAATGAAGCGGATCGAAGCAATGTCTTGATCAATGGAACTGTTTGGCAAATTTGGAAGGTCCGCTTGCCTTTCTTAGTGATCACATTGATTGCTGGTTTGTTAGCTGGTGTCGTGATCGATGAATTTGAGCAAACACTTGAATCTGTCGCAGCTGTCGCTATTTTTATTCCTTTGATCATGGATATGGGAGGCAACGTCGGCACCCAGTCATCTACAGTCTTTGTCCGAGGGATGTCATTGGGCCATATCGAACTTGCTTCATTTACAAAATACTTTTTGAAAGAAGTTTGGATCGGATTCAGTTTGGGATTGATCGTTGGTGTGATTTCCGGTGTTGCAGCAGCTGTTTGGCAAGGCATTCCGATGCTTGGTGTCGCCGTCGGCATTTCACTGGTCTTTGCAATGACGTTGGCTGCAGCATTGGGTTTCTTGGTTCCATTTGTTTTGATTAAATTAAACATCGACCAAGCAGCCGGATCAGCACCAATCATTACCTCAATCAAAGATATCGCTGGTTTGTTTATCTATTTTGTATCTGTGAATGCCTTGTTGGGGCATCTGCTTTAAAAACATGCCAAGCTGTCGTAAGCTATTACACAAAAAGCCACCCTCACTACGTTGGTACACGTAGTGAGGGTGTTTTAGGCGTATGCCCCTGCCAAGGTAGTTTGAGTATAGCTGTTTTTTCTAAGGAAAACAATCATTTCTAGCAATCTATCTAGCAAAATCACCGTAAGATCTTCTCCATGGTTTTTCCTTTTGCCAATTCATCGATCAACTTATCTAAATATCGAATCTCTTGTACCATTGGTTCTTGAATCTCTTCTACACGAATCCCGCAAATCACGCCAGTGATCATTTTTCTATCCGGGTTTAATTCAGGGGCTTGTGCGAAAAAGGCAGCCATCGATACTGCGTTGGCCACTTGCTTTTCGATACCTGCTTCGTCGTAACCAGTCAGCCAATAGATGATTGCATCGACTTCCGCTTTGGTCCGTTGTTTTCTTTCGGCCTTAGCAATGTAGAGAGGATAGACTTTTGCAAAACTGATTTCTGTGATCTGTTGTCTAGCCATGTACAGACCCCTTTCTGGTTTTCTTATAGCATACTGGATTGACTATTGATTGTCGAGAGTCAGCATACATAGACTATTAGAAGATGATTTTTCCTTCTTCTTCGCGAAACCCGTAGACTTTCTGTGTTTGCTCGCCATCCCAGTAACGCAAGGTCAAATTTTTGTGCAACATCAATTGGGTATATAATTCTTTTAGTGCTAACGCTGGTTTGTTTGGCTCAAAAAATAAAATCAGCTCACCGTGGCTATCGACAGCTATAGTGGTGAAGGGAACCAGGTTCTTTTGATATTGTAAATATATACCCCTCAATGTCTCCGGCTCAAAACCATTAGATAAAGCGGTCAGTAAATCTCGGGCTCTCATGATTGTTCCACCTTTGCAGGTTGTTGGTAATGATCTATATCCAGCATGATGCGCGTTTTGCCATAAACGGCGTATTTGTGGACCACAAATTGTTTCCGTGCATTCCATTGTCCACCAACAACGACATACATCCCTTCCTCAACATCGCCTAAGAAGTTCAAGCTATGCTTGCCAATCAGGCAATTGGTCGTACCGATCGTAAAACGAAGGAGGGGAGGCGCAGCAAAAGACAACATTTTGATTTTTGAGACAGTCCCTTTCATTGTTTCCAAGATCAATCATTCCTTTCAATAGACTTCGTGTTTATCCTTCTACATCAAACCATTTCTTTTCTTCAAAAAATGCCGCATGGCGAATTTCATCATAATGGATCTTCTCCGTTGTTTCCCCGCATAAATAGATACCGAGGGAATCGTAGCCGCTGATTTTGCCGATGATATCTGGGGGATAGTGACCCTCTTGGTCGACTTCTTCTCGTTGGATCGCCACCGTTCGGTTTTTTTTCATCGCTTCAAATAAGCACTGATTGATTTCTTCTGATGTGAGTGCTTCTTTCGGCGGGCAGTGAAACTGTCGTAAGATTTCTGTATCGATTTCTGTTGTATGCTCGGAAAGAAAAAAACCTTGCCACTTTAATTTTTTTCGATCCTCATAGGGTTGTATCATACCCATCACAATCACCTCTCACATATATCATACAAACATTTGTTCCCTTTTGTAAAGCGAACAGTTTTTTAAATTTCACATTGGAAAGATGTTTTGATTTCATTCTGATTGAAATGAGAATCGTTCCTTTCAAACGTCATCTATCAAATACCTGAAGAATCAATTATTCCGCAAGCAACAGGTAGACCATCTCGTGTATCACCAAGAATAACCAGCAGCATCAAAGGGAGTACATGAATAAATTGGAATATACCAATTGCGATAAAGGAAGTGGCACGTCTAAACTAAATGAAAATAAAATGATAAATCAGACTATTTAAATGATTAAAAACTCATATTTTTTTTATTTTCAGAAAATGTTTTCAGCGGAAATCACCGCCGAAAAATAAGGGGCGCTGTATTTCCT
>NZ_NGKU01000001.1:1580377-1614199 GCF_002140915.1 Candidatus Enterococcus testudinis
ATTTAGTTGTTGCTACTAATGTAACAAAAGCCGATTTTCATTTTTTTTTGAATAATCTTAAAAAAACAGGTTTTTTCAAAATAACATTCCAGATGTATAGTTAATGATGTTCCAAAAATTGCGCAGTTTAAGCGCATGTTTTGCATAAATTATATATGGACAAAGAGGGGATGAAAGAAACAGGTTTACTATTTATTTGATGTTGCTGGTCATTTTTGCTCGTCACTTTAGCCCAAACATATTTATCAAAAGGAAAGAAGGAAACTGTACTCATGAAACGCTATCCATTTGCACTAGCTGCAACACTATCCGTTATGTCTTTAAGTAGTGCACAAACAATTTTTGCTGAAGAAACAACGGAGACTACTCCTAAGAACATCGAAACAACAGGTACGATCACTTTTACACCGGCTGAAGGCCCATCGGTTGTCGTGCCACCAGTAGAAGAACCGGATGTTAACCCTCCTGAAATACCGGATAAAACTGCAGGTCCTTTGGCGATTGTTCACGCTCCTACACTAAACTTCGGGAAGCAAGAGATTTCTGTTGAAGACAAAACATATGAGATGCAAGCGGAACGAGCAACAACGATGGAGAATGAGGAACAAGCAACAACCAAGGGTGGCGATATTGTCCCCTATGTCAGCTTTGTTCAAGTACAAGATTTACGGGGAACGAACGCTGGTTGGAATCTCAAGGTCAGCTTAAGCGCATTTAAATCAACGGGTACACAAAATGATACACTTGAAGGAGCTGAGCTTACATTTGCAGGAGGAGCTATCAATTATTCTGGAGGAGAAGCGAGTGAACCGAAATTAGCCTATAAGGAGAAACTAGAAATAGAACCAGGTGAAGGAAGCAGCTATGTAATGACAGCTAAATCAGCAAATGTCGAAAAAGAACAGATTGGCGAAGGTGCTGGTGTAACATCATTGATATGGGGGAATCAGGAAGACCTAAACAGTTCATACAATAAAACAAATGATCTTGATAAAGTAGTTAATAAGTCGATTACTCTCTTCGTACCAGGAAACACCACCAAAGACGCTGCAACCTATACAGCAACCTTAACATGGGAATTAACCAATACACCACCGAATGACATCGAATAAACACCATAGATATATAAACAAGAAAGGACAATCATCGGCATGCACAAACAAGTTGAAATACGTCATTTACAATTGAACAAACTCATTCTTTCTTTGAGTGTGCTGATCTTTTTCTTTTTGGGAAACGTGACGATCCACGCTGAAGAAAGTGCAGATTTTTATGTAACACCAATATTACCAACAAGTCAGCTCTCAGGCACAGAAAGCTATTTCAATGTGTCATTAGCACCGAATGAAAGAGAAACGCTGAAGCTCACACTCATGAATGCCGGCAATACACCGATATCTATCAGCGTCACGCCTCATACAGCTTATACAAATAACAATGGCGTGGTGGAATACGGTAGAGATGCTGAAGAACCCAATCAATCATTGGAATGGTCAATAGATAAATTGTTGGCAACACCGGGAATCGTTCACCTGAAGGCCAATGAAACGAAAACAATCGACATCACGTTGAAAATGCCAAATAAAGCCTTCGACGGGATATTAACAGGTGGAATCCGACTTCAAAAAGTGGCAGAGTCTACAAAAGAAACAGAAGAAAGCCAACAGCTGTCGATTGATAATGAATTTGCTTATGTGATAGGTGTCGTAGCAAGAAACAATCAAGAGGAGATTCAAGCTGATTTAACCTTGTTGGATATTCTTCCTGATCAAATGAACTATCGCAATGTCTTCAGCGCAGTGATCCAAAATAGTTTTCCTGCTTTTGTGAACAAACTATCAGTTGAGGCAAAAATAACACGCAAGGGCAACAGTGAAGTCCTATACCAAGCGACCAAAGACGATATGCAGATGGCGCCGAACTCTTCTTTCAACTTTCCAATCCCTCTAATGGGCAACTCTTTTAAAAGCGGTACATATATCGCAGAAATCAACGCATCATCCGGAGAGAATACATGGGAATGGCGACAAGAGTTTACGGTTAAATCAGAGGAAGCCAAGACGTTCAATCAAAGCGATGTAACGATCGATCATTCTTTCAATTGGTGGCTAATCGTGGTTATCACTGTGATCATTATTTTATTAGGTATTATCGTCGCACTTTTGATCAAACAAAGGAAATTTGACTCTATATCAAAGAAAAGTGAGTGACCAATCTATGCTAGGCAAAATATGTAAAAGAGTCACTGTGAGGATTCTTTTGCTTTCAATCCCTTTACCGATTGCATTGAATACAATTGCAGCCGCTGAGGAGAACTCAGATTCTACAATAACTTCTCAGCAACCGCAAAGCGAAAAGGAAGAAGGAGAGGAAGCGGCGCAGCTTCCGACTGTATGTACTTTTGGTTCAGAAGAGATAAGTGGGGTAGAAGGGGCACAACTACCGTTTGAGTTGCAGGCGAATACGCCAGTAACTAATGTGATATTAACGGTACCTGTGCAGATACAATTAATCAATGCAACAAGTGATGAGCATATAGCCTTATCGAAAGTGTCAGAGACCCAGTGGCAAATCAATACGAGAAGTCCACAAACACAATTCAATCTCGCGGCTGTGACTGATCAAGCAGGTAATTATGTAATAACAATAGAGGACCAGCAGTTATTGCTTAAAATAACTGCTGGTCCAACTGAAGGACAAGGCGATGATTCGAAAGCGGAAACCGATGTAAACTTAGAGAGCTCTGCCAACTCAAGTAGTGTCTTTACTGTTGACACGTTTGAAAAACTACAAGCTGAAATCAACAATGCGCCAGATAATCAAGAAAAAACGATTCAAATCACTGCGTCTTTTGCTTTTAAACAAACTATAACTATTCCGAAGTATAAAATAATAACACTGATAGCAGATGAGGAATTCCTTTTGACGAATCCGACTTCTGAATATTGCCGACATCACTTTCACGTTGTCGATGGGCAGCTTACCTTAAAACATCATATTACTTTAGATGGTGGCGGTGTCTATTCTATGGGGGAAAGCGGGCTTTTTAGGCTTGCAGGAGGCATCATCCAAAATGGAATTTTAACAGATGAAGGAAACGCAGTAAATATCGAATACAATGGAAAGATTCAAATAATTGACGGCATCATCCGTCAATCTTCAAGCCCAGCAGTCTATATTTGGACAGGTACTTTAGAGATGCTCGGGGGAACGATTGAAAATAATGCGAATGCTGGTGTCTTTTTAGTAGATAAAAACTCAAAGTTTGACATGCGTGATGGACGTATTGCCAACAACAACTCAGCAGGTGTACTCATGCGAGGTGGAAATTTCAACATGTTTGGCGGAACAATCAGCAACAATAAAGCCGGACTTCAACTTGCAGCTGGCTATTTTGAAATGAATGGCGGTTCAATTGAACAGAATTCCTCAAGTACAACTGGGGGAGGCGTACGGGTAGGAGCAGCTGCCAAAGCAGTTTTTAATAGCGGCGCAATCATCAACAATCATAGTGGCATCCATGGTGGCGGGATTGGCTTTGAACATTTGACCAAAGAACAAGTTATCAAAGAGGCGGTCACTTTCAGCGGAAACACATCATCCAAAAGTTATCATCCGCCTATTGATGTTGAAACGGTATTTCCAAACATTCTATCACGGAACAGTTCATTAACAACATATACGCATCCATTGAACGGTTTTGACGTTGGATACATTGCCAGCGATCCGCAATTCATTAACGTTAAAATGAGCAAGAATATCGATAAAGCAGGTTTTTTGAAAATCAATAAACAACCGTATACAGAGAACGTTTTGATGGCTACTCATACGTGCACAACGATTGAAGCTATACCGGAAAAAGGCTATGCATTTATTGAATGGCAAGTCACTTCTAGCGATGGATCAAAGAGAACTTTGACAAAAGCAAGCACGACATTAGATGTCGAAGATTCCGATGTGACGGTTCAAGCTATTTTTAAACGAATGCCAGTTGCACCTGTTGACCCTCTCGATCCTGAAACAGATATTAATCCTGAGAATAAACCGGACATCCCCGAAGAACAAGGGCCCCTGAGTATTGACTTTGTTTCTCAATTTACATTTGGGGAGCAAAAAATATCTGCACAGGATGCAGTCTATTATGCTGAACCTCAGAAGATAGCCACGGTTGATCAAAATATCAATCGACCAAACTATGTTCAAATCAGCGACCGTCGTAGTACCGATGGCGATGGTTGGACACTTTCTGTCACGCAAAACAAACCATTTACGAATGAAAATGGGCATCAATTAAATGGCGCACTGCTCACTTTGCATAATCAAGCAGTGGTAAGTACTGAATCTGGTGAACGCCCAGAAATCATAAATAAAGATGTAGTTTATTTGGAAGTAAATGCGCGCTCACCGTTATTATCAGCCGATGAAGCAGCAGGTAAGGGGACGTGGGTCTATCGTTTTGGCGACGAACAAACACAATCTAAAAGTGTCGCACTTTATGTACCTATGAAAGCTACACCTCAAAAAGGTACCTATACAACAACGCTTACTTGGGAACTGAGCAACGTGCCGAAAAATGAATGATTGCAGATAGATGCAGATTTCATAAAAAACGCTTATTATTCTGTTTGAATAAGCGTTTTTTCGTATTTCATTGTTTATCGTGAATCAAAGATTCTTCTATCATTTTTGTTAATGTTTTTCGATCCCAAAGTTCTACATGCAGTTTTTTTGATAATTGTTTGGCAGAATCGGTAAAAGAACTATTGGTTAAGACAATGGCTTTGTCGAGAGCATAATAACCAATTCCAGCATAAACTTCTTGGATTGCTTTATTACCAACATTCTTTTTCCAACGCTTGCATTGTATTCCATAAGTAACGCCGTTTTTAGAAGCAATCACATCTATTCCTTGATCGCCGTGCGCCTTTGTTTGTCTAATTTTTTGAAATTGATGTTTAGCCAATAAAAATGTCGTATATTCCTCAAATTCATTTCCGGACATCATATCAATAGTTTCTAATTGCGCACTTGAAAAGCGCTTGCGTTTACTCAAAAGGGGATAAAGCCACGTACTCAATCCCAAAATCATTGAACCAATTCCTATGTATAATAACATATCGTTACTATCATCAAGAAAGTAATAAAGTAAAACTAAAAAAATCCCCACCACAAACAGTTTAAACTTCTCATTATCCTTCTTCGGCATATGACACTCCTTTAATCTATGTTTTAGAATATTATATCATAAATCAGCAAACTGATATTATTTTATGATAAAAAAACAAATTAGATTGAAAAACATGGTCCAGATAAATCGGAACTCATGCTTTATTTAAAAGATTATTTTGTCTATGGATCTGCGAATGCGTTTGATAAACTAACAAAACGCATTCAAAAGCAAAGCTATAATCTTACAGTCGATGATCTTTCAATGATTTTACAAGGAGTCTATGAAGAATGTTCTAACGCTGGTATCGTCAGCAACTATTCAAAAAATCAAATCATAGAGGAATTACACAAAATCCAACATAGAAAGGAATCTGAGTGATCTATATGCAAATCAATGATTTAATCGATCGTTACCAGCAACAAGCAGAAAAACTTGAAATCAAATTAAAACGACTAGTAGCAAAAGAAATCAAATCAGCAAACGACCAGCAACGCTTAGGAATCATTCAAGGCCAACTGATGAACATTGATACAGTGATTGATGATTTGCTTGCGCTGGAGCCACAAATGAACCAAACAAACTTTGGTTTGATCATACAAACACTCAAAAGAAGAACTTTAAACAACAATCAACCAAATTGAGTTAAAAAGAGAGGTTTTTGCGTTAAAAAGCAACTAAGAGGGACCCTAAAAGGATAAAAGCAGACTTGTTGGAACCTAAACTTTTTTCAATGTAACTTTGTATAATATATATTATGTAAACTAAAATATAAAATTTATTACTTATGATTAAATCTATCCTATTATCCTTAAACCACCCTCTTCTCAGTGCCATATTTGCTGCATATATACTATAAAATCCATAATTAGCCATTTATGCCAATAAACTTGGATTTTATAGCAAAAAAGTATAAACAGATCAGCAACATTCACAACTTAATCCTACATGCGACTAGCTAATTCTAAATGATTCATGACTGAAGCTTTTCTAATAATGCCCATACCAGGAAACTTGTTTTGCTGAACAGATTCTTGCAACAATTGTAATCCAAGTGTTTGTGTTGGAAATAATTGTTCATGATCAGCTAATTGAACCATGACTTGGAGAAATTTTTCTTTTTGCGTTGCTAAATCTTCATCAGAAACCAAATGTATGATCCGTAAATCATCGAAATCATCTGGAAATAGCCAATGAATCGCAATCCGTTTTGACGGATAACTGGAAGAATAATAAATCTTGCTGTCGATTGAAAAATCACAATAGCCTGCAAATCCCAGTGATTCGTAAGTCTTTTTTCGGGAAGAAAATAACTCCGTCTCATATTCGGTATAAAAAGAATTCTTGGGCAATCGTGTAAAAGGATCTTCCATAATGATTTTTGGGCCTTGAACATGATTCAACAAACGAAATTCCTTACTTAATAACGTCGGCAGTTGATTATTTGACCAATCACTTTCTAGAGCGGCCTCAGCTTGATGAATAATAAACATATCTGGCTGTGTTTCATAGGTTTCGATTGGCTGATCAACGATTCTTGCTTTGCGTAAAGGAATAGCAGCCAATTCTTGCAATCCGTCATCAGTCAAAAAATCGCCGGCTGAAGGATTATCGATTATAAAACAAGGATGATTTTTCTGTGCTAGTAACTCGATGAGTGACCAGAAGGTTTTCGATTGTTTCACTGGCTCAATGATTGGCTGAATACTTTGCGACAGCATATCTGATTCCAATAAATTTTTCAGTGCCAATAAATCGTATTGTTTGCCTCGAAAATACGGATAGTACACGCCACTCACCCTTCTTCCTGTTTAGTCAATAAAAACCGTGCTTCTAACGCGTCATAGGCTGCTCTGGTTGCTGCCAGCTCTTCTTTCAAAGACTCGATTGCTTGACTCTGTGTGTCTTCAATAAATCGATCATAGTAATTGACCCCGCCACCAAATAAATCATAGGCTGGTTGGCGTTTCTTTAACTCTTGATACAAGCGTTCGGTCGAAAAAACGCGCAATCCCCGAGCAGTCTGTTTGGCTTTCCCTACTTCCCTGGCTTGTGCAGTGATCAAGCGAAACAAGAGCGACTTTTCGGATACTTGCAGCGCTTGGCGCTGTGGTTTCTTTTCGACGCTGAAATAGCCTTTTCGACCACTATCTTTATCTAGAAACGGATGATATACAAGTACACCGATCGTTGGAAGGATCTGGTCTTTGACTTTCTCGAATAATGCTTGGGGCAAAACAAAATAATTATAATGACCGATAAAAGAAAGTTTGGCTTTTGAACGAAAATCCGCCAAACTGACTTTCAATTCATAGCAACGCCACTCAAATTCATCCTCCGCCGTTAAGCGACAACTGAGGGTATCCACGATCCCTTGGTCATCAGGCATGATGACTTCTTCGACAACGATGTCGCTATTTTCACGACAATAATAGTACAGTGCTTCTTCCATTTCGATCGTTAATGCTGTTTTCACGATACCAACAACTTCTTTCTTGTAGACTCAATAAGTTAAGTATAAAACATATGTTCGCATTTGTGAAGGAGTGAGTCAATAAATGTTCGCTAGAGATTGATTTTTAGATTACCTGACCAGTTTTAAGAAAACAGCATGCGCCCACTCCTTTTCCCTTCAATATACCGATACGCTACAAAAGAAATAACCTATCCTTTGTTTACATAATAATATTATCGATAAAAAACGAGACACACTTTTTCTAAAGTATATCTCGCTTGTATGTTATACATTTATAAATAGCGCACCAGAAGCTGCAACAGTTGCTGTGGGAATGCTTGCAGATCAGACAAGTCGATGAACCGTTCTGAACCATAGATTGATTTGATCACGTCTTTATCTTGGCCGATAGCAGCTGCCAAAAACAGCACGCCTTGACGTTCATAATCGGCAATGACGTGTTGAATATCAGTTCTGGCTTTTTCTCCAGTATAATCTGGCAATGCTTTAGGTTGTCCGTCGCTGATGTTCAAGAGTAATTTCGTGGTGGCATTTTGCTGACTGACATGATGCGCCAAGACTCTTAATGCTGCGCCGTCTCGATTATTTTGCCGTGGCTTCATGGTCATTAACTTCTCTTGGACAAAATCATATCCTTCATGGAATTCTTTATACGCATACAATGATGTTTTTTCTCGTGGTGAAATATCTGCTGTGTCTCCATAGATCATGAGTGGAATATTGACTTGTTCAGCAAAAGCTGCCAATGCCAAAACCGCTTGTTGGGCATATTTGATACGATCGTCTCTGATCATTGATCCTGATTCATCGATACGTATCGCTACGGCCAAAGAAGGCATTTCGGTTGGCGGATTCTTCTTGTCAAAGGTACGCAAGTCTTGATAGACGACTTTGCTGGCATCGAATCGTGTACCGGTATATTGACCTTTTTGGTAATCGGCTCCCCCTTCGTTCTCTAACAATTCTTGCGTTTGTTTGACTAGGGTGTCGATCACCGGCTGCAATGGTTGAAGTAACTCTTTAGCTGTCTTGCGCATGGTCAGATCAACAGCCGGGCGATGCACAATCAATCCTTCTTTGGCATGGATCGATTCTTTCAAAGCGCCTCGAGCTGCTTTTGAGGCGTTTGCTTTTTCAGATTTATCGGTTGCTTCAAAGTCTTCAAGCGTCAATGTGTGATTGGTAAGCGTATTGGTTTCTGATTCGCTGCCAGAAGCAGCCTGTCCTTCTTGACTGGCATTCTCTACATTCTCGAATAATGCTGAGGAGTCTTCCTTTGCTGTTGGTTTAGAAAACGTTGTTTCTTCAGATGAGTCAACACTTGCTTCTTCTGTGGAAGCAGGCGTCTCTTCTTCGGCGGTTATTGCTGTTAAACGCACCTGCTCCTCCGTGATATTTCGGTCTTGCGCTTCGTCAGCTGAAATACGGCGACCTGCGGCTTGTTTAAAATTTTGCAGCGGTTGTCCATGGATCAATAAGCGCAACTGCGAGAGTAACCCGGAGCTATCGAGAGCGTTTTGCAACAATTGCAGTTCATTTGTGTCGGTCGTCACTTTGTATAAGACTTTTTGATTGATTGCTTGCATTGGATTTTGCCCTTGTTTGACTGCATTGAGCCAATAAAAATAGGATCGCATGCCAGCTGCCCCTTTAATGGCATTTGCTTTGGCAGTCACATCCAGCAGTCGAATGATCTCAGCCATTTTTTCCGCAATCTCTTGCTGCTGAAACCCAGTTTTTGCGATACCCCGTGTCACCATAACAGCTAATGGCGGGAGATCCATTTTTTCCGCATGCTGCATTCGATCTCGCAGTGATTCATTTAAAGGTCGATTACCTTGATAATTGCGGTTGGTGGTAATAACTACGACACAATCTGGATGACGTCGAACAAAACCGGTAGGAATATTTAACATGCCATTTTGTTCCAATGCTGAATTCAGCGCGACCAATACTGATGCATCGCGAATCACTGTCGGCTCCTGGATCTCTAGAAGATAGCCTTTTTCAAGCGCACGTACGATTTCTGAAGGATAATACTTATAGCGAATCACCGGGTTTTCTTCAGCGGATTCTATACGCTGGATCAATTCAGCGAATTTCATTTTGGCACGCTCTGGCGTGAGAGAAAAGTGTCCTTCAATCAATCGTAGGATGTCGTCAAAGCAATCACTTTGATAAATCGCATCTAAAAGATCACTGTCTTCTTCTTGATCGGTGTCGATCACTGGTAACAAAGCACCAAAAATATCTGACTTATCCATATCGGCAAAACAGGTGATTTTTGTATAGGGCAACTGCAGATCAGCAGATAATGCTTTTGCCAACTGCGTTTTTCCTGAACCAGCATCCCCTTCTAACAAAATATTGAATAACTTCAACTCAGGATCGTGCCAATTCTCGGCGATTTCCGAAGCAATCCGCAGTTCTTCTTCACTAGTCTGATGACTATCTGGTTTTTGCCAGATCATCATCTGTTCTAACTTGCTGAAGGTACGCCCTGCTGTCACGGCATAGGGAGAGATGATCGTATCCATATTTGTCCACTCCTTTTTCTAATAACCCAAATCTTCGAGTAATCGTTTGAGTATTTTAAATCGCTCGCCGATCAATTCGCCATTTTTTTGTAAAGTATCATAAAACGCCAAGATATCTTCATCGAGATCAGGATTGTCGGTATCGACTTCAACGGTCATGCGATTGCCTTGTAGACCGATAATATCTATCAAGGGATTTTCTGGATCATAGAATTTTTCGTGGCGGTATGCTTCTTGAAAATACAAACTAGATTGGGCTGTCAAAATCGCCATATCTAGAATACGCGTCAATGGTAATTCTTCTGCCGAACACGCATCATCATTTTCATGCCAGATTTTGCCAATGATATCATTGGGATTCTTTTCAGGATCGAGACCTAAAGACAGGGACTTTGCATCTGTATGCAATGCATTTCGGCCATCGATTTGGTCGTAGTTTTCTACTTTGATGATTGTTTTGTGGTGCTGTTCTTCAGTTGATTTCACGTGAACACTCCTTACACTAAATACATTTGCGGCTATTCTTAGTATAGATAGTCAGGGAGGGATACTCAAGCAATACACTTGCTGGTCCGCTGAAAGCATGAAACTATACTTCGTACAAGATAAAAAGCGTCAATTAGGCATAATCCTAACTGACGCGCTGACCAAAGTGCTCATGTATGTCGAATGATGGCTTGATTATTGGGCTGAAATCGCAATACCTATTGCTTTTTCACCTAAATGTGTACCGATAACTGGACCAAAATGACCAATCTCGATTTCTGCATTCGGGTATTTCTTTTGTAATTTGTCTTTTTCTTCAATAGCCACAGCCAGATTATTGGCATGGATGACATAAAATTTCACTGGGTAAGCAATATCCGCTTCTCGGTGACCAATAATATCTTCGGCACGGGTAAAGGCTTTTTTGCTTGAACGTACTTTTTCATGGAGCACGATTTTTCCTTCATCGAAAGTTAAAATCGGTTTGATTTTCAGCAATCCGCCAATCAAAGCTGCACCATTGGTCAAGCGACCACCACGAACAAGATTATTCAAGTCATCCACGATCAAGTAGGCATACGTGTTTTCGCGAATAATATCCAAATGTGCCAAAATCTCTGTCAGAGAACATCCTTGTTTCGATAAATCTAACGCTGCTTCTACCATATGGCCCATTGGCATACTGGTGATTTTTGAATCATAAGGAATAATATTGACTCCCTCAATTTCGTCTTTGATCCCATACAATGTATTGATAAAACCAGAAATACCACTAGATAGGTGAATACTGATGATCGTATCATATCCACGATCCCGCAGCGAGGTATACAATGCCATCACTTCCCCTAAAACAGGTTGGGAAGTTGTGGGAAACTCTTTACTATTTTTTAAAAGTGCGTAATATTCATCCGCTTCGATGTCGATCCCTTCATTATAGATTTTTCCATCTAAGATAACAGGAATCGGTATAATAAACAAATCTTCATGATTCTTGATCCGTTCCGGCAGATAAGCGGTACTGTCAGTAACAACGGCTAATTTCATTCTTTTTCCTCGTTTCAACATATTTCAAACGTCATTAATAATATAGCACAATTTTGCTTGCTTTCAAATGATTTTCAGAACATTTCCCATTTACTTCTGATTGAAGAAGTTGGTAATTGCTTGCTGATTTGTCTGGAAATCAACCACCAAAACACTGCCTGCTGTCGCCGAATTCCCATACTGCCATGAATCATCTACGGGCACCGTCAAGCGATCGATGCCACCTGCACCTCTGGCAATCGATAGGGTGTTTTTCAGCAAGAAGGTCATTGGCAGATCTGTCGTTGCATAGCCTAGCACTTTTCCTGCAGCATAGGGAAGCTTGACGATCGAGACTGGATTCTTCATCTCACTGAATAGCGCATCGATGACTTGTTGTTGACGCCGCACACGGCCAAAGTCGCCTTCCTCATCCATTCTGAAGCGGGCATATTGCAGCAATTCAAGCCCGTTCATTTGTTGCTGGCCTTTTTTGATCGCCACTTCTAGATTTTTGCTCATATCCTTTTCGGCATTGATTGACACACCGGTTGGAAACAAGGTATCGATCACTTTTTCAAAGGATTGGAAATCAACTTCTGTATAGTATTTGGTGTCAATCCCAAAATTTTGCGCCAATGTCTGCCTTACCAATTCGGCCCCGCCGAAAGCATAAGCGGCATTGATCTTGTTTTCTCCATAACCAGGAATCGTCACTAACGTATCACGCATAAAGGAGACAAGTTTAGGTGTACCGCTTGGTCCATCCAACTGCAGCACCATAATGGTGTCCGCACGACCGGTTTCCCCTTCTCGACTGTCACTGCCGATCAGCAGCAAATTGTTGCTGCCATCCGCTGATGTCACACCGTTAAATGTCTCTGCATCACCACTTGAAACAGAAGCATCACTTTTTGCCACTTGTTGACCAACAAAAAAGGCGCCTACCGAATAAATCAGGATCACTATCAGGACACGGAAGATAATTCTCAAAAACGGGTGTTTTCTGTTCTTTTTTGTTTTCTGCGTTTTGGCTTTTTGTTTCTTTGCTTTTTTTTGTTGTGTTTGTTGTGGCGCTCTATCCTCATGTTTTCGCTGTTGAGGGGATCCTTCCTTCTGATAATGGGGAGAATCGTTTCCTCTTGTATGTTGTGCAGCACGTCGCTGACTATGGTCAACTTGATCCTCGTCATAAATGACATCATCCATTTCTGTTTCATCAGGCAGATTGTTTGGTTGTTGGCGGGTTTTTCTGGCAAAAATACTTTCCTTCGTGGGTTGTTTTTCTTCTTGTGCTAATTTTTTATGTAATTGTTTGTTTCGTTCCATCCGACTCATGACGGGTTTCCTCCAATAAAAAAACTTTCTCACTATAAGGATACCCTACCCGTTACAGAAAGAAAGCTGTTTGTTCAAAATTTAATCTTTTTCTAGGAAAAAACAAAAGTTGCCACAGACAGGCACTTCCATTGTAGAGGCTCTTTGTGCACATCAATGAACTTCAGTCACTGGATACAGACCGAGCAAGTGAACAGTCCCACCTAATAGAGCAATCTCTTCGAATGCATTGGCAATCAATTGCAACGGTTTGTCGATGACGAGATCAATCACAAAGAAATATTCTCCCAAACTGGTCTTTGACGGTCGAGATTCGATTTTACTTAAATCGATCCCTCGCCAGCCGAATGCAGCTAATATTTTGTGCAAGCTTCCGGGTTGATTGGCAGGCAACGTCACAAAAATCGTTGCTTTATCTGCAGATTCTGTCGAAAGATGTGCTTGTTGCTGCTGCATGACCCAGAAGCGGGTTTGATTAAAAGAAACATCTTGGATATTCTCTGCTTCTACCTTTAATTGATAAGCGGCAGCTGCTTCTTTCGATGCAATAGCCGCGACAGCTTCATTCGGATGCTCTTTGACATATAAGGCAGCAGTGGTTGTTGAAGCGACAGCCTCTATCACTGCATGTTCATATTTGCGATTGAGAAAATTGGTACACTGTGCCAATGCCTGCGGATGAGAAATGATCCGTTTGATTGACCGACCAGTACGCAAGTCATTTTCAGCAACGACTAATTGATGATTGATTGGCAAAATAATTTCTTTTTCGATGGATAGCTCGGTTGATTTGAATAATGTATCAATGGTCGCATGCACGGAGCCTTCTAAAGAATTCTCATTTGGTACCACACAGCGGTCAACAACACCATTGATCAGTGCTTGGATACATAATGGAATGGACGGAAAAGGGACGAGCGTATCATGGACAAATGCTTCCTTTGCTGCTAAATACGTAAAAGAATTCTCTGGACCCAAATAACCAACTTGCATACTATTCACCTACTTTAGCTAAGATTTCTGCGACGATCTCCTCTGGTGTTTTACCTGTGGTGTCCACAACCAATGATGCACTTTCCTCATAAAAAGGAATGCGTGGTTGATAGACCGCCAAAATTTCCGCTGGTGTTTTTGATAAAACCAACGGTCGAACATTTTTGGTATCTGCTTGTAATCGAGTGATCAGTTCCGTTGGATCCGTTTTTAGATAGACAACTTGCGGCATATTTTTTAAGAGTTGTCGATTTTCCTCTTTCAAGACGATGCCACCGCCAGTCGAAATGATTTCTGGACGGGTCAGGGTCTCTGCCAATATACGAGTTTCAATCTCACGAAAAGCCGGTTCGCCATGCTCAGCAAAAAAAGCTTGAATACTCATGCCGATTTCCGCTGTGATCAAATCGTCAAAATCGATTTGCCCCATCCCAGTTTCTTTGGCAAGCAGGCTGCCGATCGTTGTTTTGCCAGCACCCATAAAGCCAATCAATACGATGCCATTCATTTTGTCTCACCACCTTGTGCCAATGTGCGGACATCATCAAAGAAATCCGGATAAGATACTGCAACAGCTTCTGCACGTGCCAACTCAACATCCTCGTCTGTCAATAATGCAGCAATCTGCAGCATCATGCCGATGCGATGATCTCCGCGACTGGATACTTGACCGCCATGGAGTTTCGTTGGCCCATGAATAATCAAGCCATCGGCTGTTGGCGTGATATCCGCCCCTAATTGTTGTAATTCTTCTGCGGTCGCATCGATACGATTGGTTTCTTTGACTTTCAGTTCTTCGGCATCTTTGATGATGGTCGTCCCTTCGGCTTGCGTAGCCAATAAAGCGATGATCGGCAATTCATCGATCAAACGCGGAATGATATCGCCTGCAATCGTCACACCCTTTAAACTGGAAGAACGGATATCGATAGTGGCCGATTGGTTTTGATTGTCTTGTTCTCGTAAGGTCAAATCAGCCCCCATTTCTTCTAAGACATCGATGATCCCAGTTCTGGTTGGATTGATACCGACATTGGTCAATGTAATCTTACTGTCTGGCATCATTGCACCAGCTGTTAAAAAGAACGCAGCTGAAGAAATATCTCCCGGAACGATCACTTCTTGTCCATGGAGTGTTTGTGGGCCAGTAACTGTGATTGTTTTGCCTTCTGTTGTAATCGTTCCGCCAAATTGACGGATCATGTCTTCCGTGTGATTCCGGCTGACTTCTTTTTCAACAATGGTTGAAGTTCCTTGTGCTTGTAGTGCTGCAAAAATGATTGCAGACTTGACTTGTGCACTTGCTACCGGCATCTGATAGGTGATTGGATGCAACGAACCCGTGCCAGATACAGTGATTGGTGGGTATTCAGTTTCTTGGTCACCCTTTAATTGCGCACCCATCTCCCTTAAAGGCAACATGACCCGATTCATCGGCCGACGATTTAGGGATGCATCGCCATACAAAGTGGTTTCAAAAGACTGACCCGCTAGAATCCCCATCATCAAACGAATCGTCGTCCCTGAATTGCCGATATCAATGGCTGCAGTTGCGGCTTTCAGCCCGTCGAATCCTTGCCCTTCGATCGTAATGGTTTCGCCATCATCATGGATCGGCACACCTAATTGTTGAAATGCATGCAGCGTACTGTAACAATCTTCTCCTCTTAAAAAGTTGCGCACTGTCGTCTTCCCTTTGGCTAATGCACCGAACATAATGCTGCGGTGAGAAATGGACTTATCAGCGGGCACAGCGATCGTCCCATTTAAATGTGTAGCTTTAACTAATTTCATCGTATTCTCCTATTTGATCCGACAAGTATATGTCGTTTTTTTGTTGATCAGCTGTTCGGCCAACAGCAAATCGCTTTGATTTTTGAAAGAAATCTGCAATACACCATTGATTTCTTCACGGCTCTCCAAAATTTTCAGATTGATTAGGGATAACTGATGCTCACCTAGTAGTCCTGTCACTTCCGCGATCACACCGGAATAATCCGGAACATCTACGAATAAATCATAAAAAGCAGGAATCGCCCCATTTTGGTGAACAGGTAGTTGATCACGGGTTTCTTTGGCTGATTCAAAAAAAGTGTAGATGGCGTCTTCGTCCTTCGCTTGCAGCCATTGGGAAACAGTGGACATCCGACTTTGCCACTCGTCGATCATCGCAAGTAATGCCTGTCGATTGCTTAGCAGAATATCCGTCCACATCCGCGGGTCCGAAGAGGCAATCCGCGTGATGTCGCGAAAGCCGCCGGCTGCCAATTGCTGCGCCCGTGGATGTGTTTGATTGAAGCTGTCCGCTTGATTGACTAGACCAGAGGCAATGATATGAGGCAAGTGGCTTAGCATACCCGTGATTTGATCATGCTCTTCTGGCGTCAGGGTAACGTATTTCGCCCGTGTCCCTTGAAACAACACTTCCAACTCTGGCAAACGAGTGGTATCACTAGGGGTAAAAATGTAATAGGCATTTTCAAACAAATCCCCATTGGCTGCTTGGATCCCTGATTTATGTGAGCCGGCCATAGGATGCCCGCCAATAAAATCGAAGGAAAACTGCTGCGCAAATTGACTGATTTCTGATTTGGTACTTCCGGTGTCTGTCACCAAGACATTTGGCTTCAGGGGCAGTTGACCCAAACGAGCCAAATAGTTTTTGGTGATTTCCACTGGCAGTGCCAGCAGAATGATATCGGCTTGAACAGCACCATCATCGAAAGAAGCCGGGACTTCAGCAACGAGTTTTGTTTGACGGGCGATCTCATTTGTCGCAGGACAATGATCCCAGCCCATCAAATAGCTGTCGGGGTGTTCCTTTTTTATACATGTTGCCAGCGATGCGCCAATCAGTCCTAGACCAGCGATCAAAATTCGTTGATTCATAGCCCGTGCCTCTCCTTCTTTTTTCGTTGAGATCGATGTTAGTAATGTAATAAATATTCGCGGTATTCCTTGACTGCAGCTTGCAATTCAACAAATGAATCACTAGGGAACTTTTCTAACAGCTCATTGGCTACAACAGTGGCCACGACACTTTCGCAAACGACACTTGCTGCTGGGACCGCTGTACTGTCGGAACGTTCTACACTTGCTTTATATGGCTCTTTGCTATCGATATCGACACTTTGCAAAGGCTTGTATAATGTAGGGATTGGTTTCATCACACCCCGTACCACGATTGGTTCACCGTTGGTCATACCACCTTCAAAACCGCCTAGATTGTTGCTGCGACGAGTATAGCCTGATTGTTCATCCCATAAGATTTCATCCATGACTTTTGACCCTGGCAAGACACCGGCTTCAAACCCGACGCCAAATTCGGCCCCTTTAAAGGCATTGATACTGACTACCGCTTGGGCAATCTTGGCATCCAGCTTTTTGTCCCATTGAACGTAACTGCCTAATCCAGCAGGAACGCCGCCTACTAAGACTTCCACGACACCACCGATGGTATCACCATTTTTCTTGGTTTGATCGATCAATTGCTTGATCTCTTCTTCAACAGAAGGATCAAGGACGCGCACCTCGGAGGCTTCTGAACGCGCTGCAATCTCTTGGACGGTCAATCCATCAGGGATCGTTGCTTTGATTCCACCCAGCATGGTGACATGTCCAGCAACAGTAATGTCTAACTCTTTCAATAGTTTCTTAGCGATCGCACCAATAGCGACACGCATCGTCGTTTCTCTGGCTGAGGAGCGTTCAAGAACGTTGCGTAGATCTTGATGGTGATACTTCATTCCACCTACCAAATCAGCATGTCCTGGTCTAGGACGTGCGACACGCCGTAATTTTCGGTCTTTTTCTGGCACTTCTTCAATTGCCATGACTTTGGTCCAATTTTTCCAGTCTTTATTTTCAACGACCAATGTCACAGGCGAACCTAAGGTCTTGCCATGACGGATACCGGAAGTGATTCTGACTTGGTCTTTTTCAATCAACATTCGACCGCCGCGACCATAGCCTGTTTGTCTTCTTGCTAATTCATGATTGATATCTTCTGCAGTCAATGGCATTCCGGCGGGTAACCCTTCGATGATCGTCGTTAATTCTGGCCCGTGTGATTCTCCAGCTGTAATGTAGCGCATGATAGATAACCTTCCTTCTTATACTAAGTAATGTTTGATTGTTTCTGTTGGAATCGTCACAATTTTGGCTTGTCCGATTGCTTCTAATAAGATGATTTTGATTTGATTGCCGCGGGCTTTTTTGTCGTGGGTGATTGCTGTAAACAACTTGGAACGATCCACTTCAGGCACAGCGATCGGCAAATTGAATTTGCTGAGCAATGCCATCAGTTGCTCCGTGGTTCCTTTAGGTGAAAGGCCGATCTCTTCCGCATGGCGCGTAATCATCACCATACCGATCGCCACGCCTTCACCATGACTCAGACCACCAAAAGCAGCCAACTTCTCTAAACCGTGGCCAATGGTATGACCAAAATTCAGTGTCAAACGACTGCCATGATCAAAGGGATCTTCTTCGACAACTTTTTGTTTGACCTTCAGGGTCTCTGTGATGATGTAGGCGGCTTGCGACAGCAAATCTCTTTCGTCCTTTACATCATTTAACGTTTGCCAGAGCTGGAGATCAGCAATTGCAGCGGACTTGATGATTTCAGCAATGCCTTCTCGAACTCTTTGAATAGGCAATGACGCCAACAGTTCAGGATCGATCAAGACCCCTTCTGGTTGAGAAAACGTCCCGACTAAGTTTTTAGCAGATTCGGTATTGACGGCTGTTTTGCCGCCAATACTTGAATCAACTTGGGCCAATAAACTAGTAGGAATCTGTAAGAAGTGAATGCCGCGCATATAGGTAGACGCTACAAACCCTGCAAGATCTCCAATCACGCCGCCTCCTAGTGCAATGATTCCATCACTGCGGGTCATCCCGAATGCTGCTAATTGGTCATACAACGCGGTCGCTTGCAGCAGCGACTTGCTTTTTTCACCTGCTGGCACGACAAGTAATTCGGCATCGAATCCATGAGCTGCTAAAGCAGTGATCAGTGCTTCTCCATATAGTGACGCTACATGGCTATCAGAGATAACAGCGACTCTTTGCGACTGCCATAACTGATTGACCCATGCGCCGACTTTTTTGAATGCCCCCGCTTCGATGATGATATCGTATGATTGGTCTTTTAAGTTTATGTGTAACATCTACCTGCACCTCGCTATCTATCTGTTGTTTTTAAAGTGATTTGATTTCTTTCATTGCTTTTTCCATAATGTTGACTTCTTGCATCATTCTCATGTATGTTTTTTCGTTCAATGATTGCGGACCATCTGACCAAGCATTGGCTGGATCTGGATGGATTTCAACGATCATACCATCAGCACCAGAAGCAACGCCAGCTCTCGCCATTGGCGGTACTAGATCCCAGATACCCGTTCCATGACTTGGATCCACGATGATTGGGAAATGGCTTAATTTCTTGATGATTGGCACAGCACTTAAATCGAATGTGTTTCGTGTTGCTGTTTCGTATGTCCGGATACCACGTTCGATAAAGATGACTTCGCTCTTGTCTTGAACAGCAATGTATTCCGCAGCATTCAACCATTCGTCGATCGTACCAGAGATGCCGCGTTTCAAGCCGATTGGTTTACCAGTTTTTCCGACAGCTGCCAACAATTTGAAATTTTGCATGTTGCGGGCACCGATTTGCAGGATATCACTGTAAGCAGCAACCATATCGATATGGCCTTCATCCATGACTTCGGTAATGACCTTCATGCCTGTTTCATCGGCGGCTTGACGAATGTATTTCAAGCCTTCTTCTTCTAATCCTTGGAAAGCGTATGGAGATGTACGAGGTTTGAAGGCACCGCCACGTAAAACCGTAGCGCCTCCTGCTTTTGCAATACGGGCACATTCGCGAATTTGCTCAAGCCCTTCAATCGAACAAGGTCCTGCCATTGTAACGAAGTTGCCACCACCGATTTTCACACCGTCTACATCAACGACTGTATCTTGTGGATGAAATTCACGAGATGTCAATTTGTAGGTATTAGAGATACGGATCGCATCCTCTACCCCTTCGTAACTGCGAAATGCAACATCTTGAATCAGACGTGTATCTCCTTTTAAGCCAATGACAACTTGTTCTTTTCCTTGGTTGACTTGAACATCTAAGCCTTCTTTTTTGATTCTTGTTACAACAACATCTACTTGTTCGGCAGTTGCGCCTGGTTTCATAATAACGATCATTTTAAATTCCTACTTTCAATTTTTATATTTTTTGGTTTATAGCGTGTCTATTAATGCTCGGACTTTTTCGATCGGCATTTGTTTGCCTGTCCATAATTCAAACGCTGCAGCGCCTTGATAGAGCAGCATGCTTAAGCCATTTGCGGTTTTGGCACCCGCCGCTTTAGCATCTTTCAACAATTGCGTCTCACGAGGATTATAAATGACATCGTAGACCGCCAATGTCTCTCTCAATAACGTTGTGTCCTTCAAAGGACTTACGTCTTCGTTTGGTTTCATGCCAACGCCCGTCGCGTTGACCAGCAGTTGACTTTTGGCTAAAGCATCGGCCAAAGCGCCTTGATCATCTAAATCTTGCAATGATATACGACAACCCGTTTGTTGGGCTATCTCTTGCAATTTTACGTCGATCACTGGATAAAAATCATCTTTGCGATTAAAGACTTGAATCACTTTGACCCCATCTAAAGCAGCCTGACTGATGATTGCTGTTGCTGCGCCACCTGCACCGATAACTGTGATCGTCTCACCGATGATCGATACATCAATGGCATCCAGTGCGCGCATAAAGCCAGTCCCATCTGTATTGTGTCCAACGAGATGTCCCTGTTGATTCACGATTGTATTGATCGCGCCAATCAAGGCAGCGGCTGGCGACAGCTCATCTACCAGAGGTACAGCTGCCATTTTGTGAGGCATCGATAAATTGACACCTAACATATCAAGGGTCCGAATGCTCTCGATACTTGTTGCTAAATCTTCTGGCTCAACATCAAAAGCAAGATATATTGCATCCGTCGTCGTTTCTGAAAATGACAAATTGTGCATCGCCGGCGAGATACTGTGTCGGGCTGGCTTTGCAAATAGTGCCGCTAAACGTGTGTGACCAGAAATCATTTTTTCCATATCTTTCATTCCTTTCAACAAAAAAAGATGTCCACCGTAAATTGTCAGAATCTACAGTGAACACCTTTAAACATTACATATCAGCTGATATGCGAATATAAAAAATAGCCACTATAGATTTTACGATCTACGTGGCTGCGAATTCATTACGAAATGCCCTAGCCATCATAGATACAAACGTGTAGTTTGCATCCATGTCTTCATGAACACAAACCTATCTAAAATAGCTAAAGTAATATTTATTCAGTTGTGAGGGGTTTGATTGCAATTGTTTTTGCATAATAGTTCGCTCCAAACTGATGTAAGATTGACCTAAGTATAGGATTTCTCGTGAAAGTTGTCAATGATTTTTTCTGTGTTTTTTCAATTATTTGCATTTTATTGTTAAAAATACTGGTAAATCAACGTTCTTAAAGATCATCCTCAAAAAACAATAAAAGTTCTGGTAAGCTTAGGGCGGCTTTTTCATCCGCAGAAAGATCTTTAACGATTTCCCCTTTGCGTAATAAAATCAAACGATTGCCGTATTTTAATGCATCATCCATTCGATGCGTGATCATCAAGCAAGTCAGCTGCTGCTCAGCGACTCTATCTGCTGTGATCTGCATCAATTGTTTAGAAGTTTTCGGATCGAGTGCGGCTGTATGCTCATCCAAAAGCAAAAGTTTTGGTGTTTGGATGGTCGCCATCAGCAGACTTAATGCTTGTCTTTGACCACCAGATAGATTGCCAGTGGGGGTGTCCAAATGATTTTCTAAGCCATTTCCAACTTGTTGGCATAATGCGTAAAACGCATCTCGTTGGCTTTGCAATTGCCGCAAATGCAAGTTGCGTTTTTGGCCTCTTTTTTGGGCCAACAATAAATTTTCAGCCACAGTCATTCGCGGTGCAGTGCCCATTTTAGGATCTTGGAAGACACGGGCCAAATAGCGTGCCCGTTTTTCTTCTGAGAGATTCGTTACATCTTGATCATCAATCGTGATTTGGCCGCTAGTCAGTGGCAATGTACCAGAGATACTATTGAACAGCGTACTTTTCCCAGCACCGTTGCCTCCGACTACGGTCACGAATTCACCTGGTTGCAAGGACAAGTCCACCTTGTTCAGCAAGACTTTCTTTTCATGAGGACCGTTGCCGACCACTTTGGTTGCTTTATTGATCTGTAACATTATTCGTCCTCCGTTTCAAAGCCGGTACGCAAGTGCAAGGCTTGTTTTAATTGTGGAATCAGCAGGCAGATCGTCAAGACGATAGCTGAGAATATTTTCAGATAGGTTGTATCAAAGCCAGCTTTGATCACAAATAAAATCAGTAATTGATAGATGATACTGCCGATGACAATTGCAATCAACCGTTCAACGAGTGTTAGTTCTCCATACAAGACCTCGCCGATAATGATCGAGGCAAGACCGATCACGATGACACCGATCCCTTTGCTGACATCTGCATAGCCATCATTTTGGGCAATCAACGCACCTGATAAAGCAATCACACCATTGGAGACGATCAAGCCCAAGATTTTCATCCGATCCGTATTGATCCCCATTGATTTGGCCATTTCTTCATTATCTCCAGTTGCGATGTAGGCCTGTCCGAGGTTGGTATGGAACAAATACAATAGGACACTGCCAATCAAAACGACCATGATCAAGCCGATGATGACTGTATCATAATAGTTTGGCAAGTGTAAACGGGTAAAAAAGTCTTGGATCTTTGGTTGATTCAACAACGATAAATTTGGTGATTGCATGACAAACAGCATCACTGAATTCAGTGCCGACATCACCAAGATGCCCGCTAAGATGACTGGGATTTTGCCTTTTGTATAAAGCAGACCCGTGACACATCCTGCACACATCCCTGCCAAAACACCCAGGCAAGTAGCCAATACCGGTGATACACCATGGGTGATTGCTGTCACACAAACAGCACCACCCAGAGGGAAGGATCCCTCTGTCGTCATATCAGGAAAATTCAAAATCCGATAAGTCATAAAAATACCTAAACCAAGTATGCCCCATAGTAAGCCTTGGCCGATTGCTGAAACGATCATTCTATTTCCTCCATTATCTTTTCCGCAACCAGTCTGAAGAAATCAAACTGATCGCGGCTTGTAGATTACTCTGCACTTGATGAATCTGTTGTGTCTTCACCATTGACCAATGTTGCGTCGTTTTTGATGCTGTCTGGAATCGTGATCCCTAAGAATTCTGCTTGTTCTTCATTGATGATCGTTTCACCATCGCTGAAGGTATAGATAGGTGTTGTCGCTGGTTCAGATGTACCATCTAAAATTGCAGCCACCATCTTCCCTGTTTCGACACCAATCGTAAACTGATCTTGGCCAACGGTTGCCAAACCGCCTTGTTCCACCATAGTATCTACTGAGGTGATGATTGGCGTTTTGGTTTTGTTGGCTTCTCCGACAACGGTCTGCATCGCATTTGCAATTGTATTGTCTAACGGGATGTATATAAAGTCAACTTCTTGTGCCATTACTTGAACTGTTTGGGCAATTTCATTGCTAGAAGGGACAGCATATTTCTTCGTTTCCAAGCCATTATCAGCAGCCGCTGCTTCAGCTTCTGCAACTTGGTATTTCGAGTTGTCTTCTGTAGAAGAGTATAAGATACCTACTGTTTTTGCTTCTGGCATCAGTTCAGTCGCTAATTTGATTTGTGCGCCAACAGGTGCTTTATCCGAGACACCGGTGATATTGCCGCCAGGTTGATCCATATCTGCTACCAGATTGGCACCCACTGGATCAGTGACTGCGCCCAAAACGATCGGCACATCTTGTGTCACATTCGCCAACGCTTGTGCCGCTGGTGTAGCCACACCTACAAGTACATCAGCATTTTTATTTAACAACTGTTGGCTCATTGTTGCCAATTTACTTTGATCTGCTTGTCCGTTTTGGAATTCGATCGTCAAGTTATCCCCTTCTGTGTATCCGGACTCTTTTAAACCTTCTTTGATTCCATTCGTAATGGCATCTAGCGCTTCATGACTGACATATTGCAAAATCCCTACCGTTTTTTCGGCCTTTTCACTTGTGGGCGTCGTAGCGGCCTGATCATTGCCACGGCTCATCCCTAATTGATAGACCAATGTTGCCCCCAAAAATAGTAAAATAACAATAACTGTTGCCATTAATCCTTTGTTTTTCATCTTTACGTTCCCCTTTGGTTTTCTATTTTAATATGATTGTTTAATTAAAATCATTGCGTGTCATTATCGTGTTTCATTGTATGGTGACTACCCTCCCTACGGTCAGCTAGTACTGTTCATCATCTACTCTGCCTTGCTCCGCTAATCAATCGTAGTGATTCACAGCAAAAAAGCAATTGCCTTTGATTGGGCAATTGCTTGTAAGCAAAAGCCGCATAGACGCTTGTCCTATGCGGCGTATAATTCAACTACCAGCATAGATACAGCACTTTAGAGGGTTCTCTAAAAAGTTGTATCTATGGAATGAGGTCCACCAATACAACTATCTACGCCAGATTTGCCATGAATGAGCTTGCAATGGAATAAATAGTGTCATGATTGTTCCTCCTTTTCCTTTGATCGATTTCTTGATTTGAACTTAGTTTAGCGTATCGATAAAAAAACGTCAATAGAAATTTGTTCAATTGTCAGATTTTTTTACTCTTCGTCATCTAACGAACGAATCGTCCACATTGGCAACCGATTAAGCTCGGGAACGAATTCATTTTGTGGATCATCAAATGAGTCAAATGTAAACCGATTTTTTTCTACACCTTCCTCATAAAAGACAAAGGTTACTTTGTTCGGGTCCACTTGGTATTGATCAACAAATCCTGCTGTATCATAGACGATTGGATAGTAATAGAATGTCCGATTGAGTTCCTCTTCTTGTGCATCGATCAATTGATAGACCTGATCCAAGTCTTCACCATGGGGTTTGCTAAACATGACGGAAATGGCTTTTGTTTCCTCAATGGTCTGATCTGCTGTTGCATAAGTCAATGGCGCAACTTTTTCGGAAGGCAATTGATTGAAAGCCATACGATCAACCAATGAAGCTTTGATCTGCTGTTGTGAAAAAAGAATGATTCCTGCAAAAATCAATGCCAATACGATGCCCGCGCTTAAAGTAATCAACGTTCTCCGCTGATTTCGATAGACATCATCAACAAAATCTTCCCACACTGCCATACTCTTTTGTTTCATTGTTTGAAAATAACGAGCGGCTCCTGCCATGAGTCCCCCTCCTTCAAAAAATTTTTTTTCATTTCAATTAATGTTCTCTTTGGTACAATACTAACAATATGCACTCAACACGTCAAGAAACTTCACATATTCGGTGGTTTTATGTATGATAGAAGAAAAAAGGTGAAGGAGTAAAGATAACAGATGGCAGATACTTTGATGGATTTAGCCGCCCCAATCTTCAGCATGATCGTGGTATGCTTGAATTTCTTGTCGATCTTCGTCCTAGTTTGGGGCGTAGTTATGGCAGGCATTGATTTCATTCGTTATGAATTGACTGAAAAAGACCGCTTGGTGGCCGCTAGAGAAAATAATTTTATACGTAATTTTCTAGGAAGTTATGTGTTACTGGGATTAGAAATTTTGATTGCTGCAGACATCATTGAAACGATCATTCATCCGACTTTCGAAGACATCGTTCGCTTGGCTGCAGTCGTAATTATTCGTACCGTGATCTCCTATTTCTTGAATAAAGAAATCGAACGTGCATTGCAAACGACAGATCATCATTCCATTAAGAAAGACAAGTAGCCGTTGTTCATGGCTTTTGTCTTTCTTTTTCGGTATAATAGACAAGAGATTTTGTTATAGATGACAGCTTTCAAGTGACAGCGAAAGCATAGAAAAGAGGAACCGATTATGTCTTTTGATGGTGTGTTTACCCATTTAATGGTCACAGAGCTCAACAACCAGTTGATCAATGGCCGTGTCAATAAGATTCACCAACCTTATGAAAACGAGGTTGTTTTCGTGATTCGTTCGCAAGGAAAAAATCACAAACTATTACTATCTGCCCACCCAACGTATGCCCGTGTGCAATGCACCACGATGACTTACCAGAATCCGGATACACCGCCTAACTTTTTGATGATGCTGCGCAAATATTTAGAAGGTGCGATCCTTTCAAGTATTGAACAAATCGACAATGACCGGGTGATCCATTTCCATTTTACCCGCCGGGACGAGTTAGGCGATCTGCAATCTTTGGTGTTGATCGTTGAGTTGATGGGCCGCCACAGCACGATTTTGCTGATGAATAAAGAAACAGGGAAAATCGTCGATACCATCAAACATATCGGCCATTCGCAAAATACCTATCGGACCTTATTGCCCGGGGCTGAATACATCGCACCACCCAAACAGTCAACACTCAACCCTTTCACTGCTGCGCATACAAAAGTGTTTGAAATATTATCAACAGTGGATCAATGGCATGCCAAAGCATTGCAGCAACACTTTCAAGGCTTAGGCAAAGATACTGCAGATGAGTTGGTTCTGCGGATCACCACCAATCCCAATGACAAATTGCGGCAATGGACAGATTTCTTTGATGAAATAAGACATCAGCCCCAACCAAGTTATATCGAAAGCAACGGCAAAGAATTCTTCACCCCTATTCCCTATCGTTCTCTGATGACTACCGACAGCCAACACACAGCTTTCGATTCATTGAGTACCCTTCTGGATCATTATTACCATGATAAAGCGGAGCGAGATCGTGTCAAACAGCAAGGTGGCGAACTACTCAAGAAAATCGAGAATGAATTGAAACGCAATCAAACCAAGTTGCAAAAGCGCCAGCAAACACTCAGTGATTCAGAGAACGCCGAAGCTTTTCGCCAAAAAGGTGAACTTTTAACAACATTTATGGCACAAGTCCCACGTGGCGCGCAGTCAGTTACTTTAGATAATTACTATGAAGACAACCAACCGTTGACGATTGCACTTGATCCGGCCTTGACGCCAAACCAAAACGCCCAAAAGTATTTCCAACGGTATCAGAAATTAAAAAATGCGGTCAAATTGATCCATCAACAAATTGCTGAAACCAAAGAAGAAATCGCCTATTTAGAATCGGTATTGGCGCAATTAGAAATTGCTTCACCTACTGATTTGGCCACGATCCGTGAAGAGTTGATCGCTCAAGGTTATGTCAAAAACCGTAGTAAACAGCGGAAAAAAACGACCCCATCTCAACCGGAACGATACCTTTCTTCAGATGGCATCGAGATGCTTGTGGGGAAAAATAATCTGCAGAATGACCAGTTGACCTTAAAAACAGCCCGCAAGACTGATATATGGCTGCATACCAAAGATATTCCTGGTTCTCATGTCATCATTCGTTCTGATGATCCAAGTGAAGAGACCTTGCTGGAAGCCGCAGAACTTGCCGCCTATTTCTCAAAATATCGTCAATCTGCTCAAGTACCCGTAGATTATGTTCAAGTCAAACATATCCGCAAACCCAACGGTGCCAAACCTGGTTTTGTGATCTACGAAAATCAAAAAACGTTGTATGTGACACCGAATGAATCCATATTGCAGTTACGACAGTAACCATAAAAGACCACGTAACAGCCATACGCAGCTGTTACGTGGTCTTATTTTATACAGTGACAACAGAGTCAAGCTAAAGCTTGACTATGCTTGGATGTTTCTAAAGAAAAACAACGCCAGCAAGCCAAAAGCAACCCCCATCAATGCAGGCGCCACTGGCGCAAAGAGCACATATAACTGACCGCCAATCAAAGGACCGATCACCCGCGCCAAAGATTGCATCCCTTGGCTGCTGCCTAACACCTTCCCTTGTTCTTGAGGGGTGACCAATTTCGATAAGGAGCCATTATAAGCCGGAGCAAAAATCGCATCGCCGATACCATAAAGAAACAAGCCCAGCACGAAAAATACTGGTGCCGTGAAGATGCCTGAGAAACAAATAAATAGATACCCACTGACCTCACCAATGATCCCCAAGCGAAGAATCGCCTGCTCATTGATTTGTTTAAGCAGCCAAGGCATCAGAAAGCTTTGGGCCAAAATATCTTGAATGCCAATGATCGAGAACATAAAACCAATCAATGTCGGTGACCAATCAAAGGAATCAATCGTGAATTGAGAGAAGATAGCTTGCAGTCCCCCTGCTGGAATCCATAAGAGAAATGCAGTAAATACAATCCTTCCAATCCGAGAATGGCTGAAAACAAAGCGAAACTGGCGAAAAGGATTGATGTCCTTTAGGCTTGATATTCGGCGTAATGCTTTCGGCAAACTTTCAGGTAAATAGAACCAAGCGTATAAACCATTCGCAATGGACACCGCTGCACCAACAAACATCGGTACTGCATAGCCAAAATGTGCCAGTCCGCCGCCGATTACTGGACCTAAAGCTGTCCCAGCGCCAGCAACTGCACTCATCCAGCCAAAATACTTCGTTCGCTGCTCAGGTGGCGTACTGTCCGAGAAATACGCATATAGTGTACTGATACTGCCCCCGGTGATTCCTTCGATGATACGACTCAAAAAGAAAACCCAGAGCGCGCCGCCAATGCCAAACAATACATAGCCGATTCCGCCGCCAAATAGACAAAGAATCAAAATCGGCCGTCTGCCAATTTGATCACTCAATGCCCCCAATATTGGGGCTGCCAGAAAGACACAGGCCGCATAGACTGCAGTCAACGCACTAATGATAAATGCTTGTTGACTCGGGTTCTGCACGTATGGTGCGACTAAAAAAGGTGTAACAGGTGCAATAATCGTAAAGCCGATCCCGCAAAGAAATACCGAGATCAGGCCTAAGGTTAAGACATGTTTAGAAGGTTGTTGTTCGATTGTGATAACAATCAGTCCTTTACATTTAATGTTTCCTTGGAAACAAATGTATCATACTGCTTTTTTGTTTCCTAGTCAACAATAAAAAGCCCGCTTCTTCATTTTTAAAAGCGGACAGACATTTTTTCCAATAAAATAAGCAAGAAGACAGAATCAAACAAATACAAATAAAAACCCTGAGCAAAGCGTGCCGATCAAGAAGATCTTGATACTTCCCTCCCCACCATCAGGTAACTCAAATTTGATGATATTCATCAACAAAGCCCCTGTGATAATCGCTTCAATTGACACCATCACAAAATAAGGCAAAACCAGCAACATTGAAAAAATTGCCCCTGCAACAATCGAGCAAACCAGTAAAAAACGGCCAATCTGTGTGAAGCGAATACCATGGTGGTGAAATAAATGCCAATCGTTCATCAAGAAATGCAAACCAAATGCCACAAAATAGGTCAACACGTAGAAAGGCTCATCTAGAATATTGGCAATCACCAAATAACCAATCATAGCATTATAGAGCATATGAAAAGAAATATCTGACCAGAAATAGGCTTTTTCAGCAGATGCTAGATCCTTCTTTGCCAAAACACTGAAACTGCGTTCATCTATTTTGTACGCAATATAACTCAGCACCAACCCCAGCAAGACAAGGACATACACGCCATGGGTATATAGGATTCCTGAAGCCCAGCCAAATTCATCGATCAAAACAGACTGAAAATAAGCGAGATGCGGCAACAGATGAATAATGGCATAGGACACACCCACACCTGCCGCAAAGGAATGAAAAGCTTGTACATCTCCTTTCTTGTTCAATAGAAAGATCGATGACAAATGAATCAAGATAAACCCTGTGATCACCAACAAATTGATGATGACCTCTGAACTAGTAAACATAGCGACTCCTTTGCATTCATTAAAGTAATTGTACTATTTAAATAACGTTAGTTTGTTTTGGCTATATGCCAAACGACTTGCACAGGGTATATCATACTGATTTTGCGCAATAAAACGATTGTAACATTCCTTGTTTTAAATAACAACCGCCAAAAGACTGTTTAAAAATACCAGATTTTATGCAGAAAAAAAACAGCTAAGTCTTCACTTAACTGTCCGTCGTCGGCCGGTTGGCTGTTTGATTGTCGAGGTGTTCGCTGTATACAGCCAAAAAATGCAGTAAATCTGCTTTTTGTTGCGCATCCATCGTCGCAAAAATCGGTTGATCGCGTTTCCTGAACACTTGATGCAAATCTCGATGGATCTCATAGACTGACTGCCCTTCATCGGTCAAAGCAAACAAAATTTCCTTTTTGTTCGCAGGTGATTGGTAGCGCGTGATCGCTTGCTTTTTCAATAATTTTTGTGTCAATTTGGTGACCGCGCTGCGGGTCAAAAACAAGGTGTCTGCAAGTTGGGTGACATTGGGATGTGTCAGATCATGGATTGCTTCTATCAGATGGACCTCTGTTGACGTATAGCCTGCCAATGCCGCTTCCATTTCCTGCTTATTCAAGGCAGCCATTTTGTTATAGACATCGCGAAAGCCACGTATGATTTTCTCTTCATCAGTATAGGACATCTTCTTGACGCTCCTTCATTTTTTCCTATTATAAGCCTGATGAAAGGAGATTTCAATGACCGTTAGTGGATTCATTCTTATAACGGCGCCATTGGCCTTCGATTTGTGCAAAAGCAATCAGTAAAATGATTTCATAGACAGTAAAAACCAGTAATGGATTGACCGGTAAGTCAACGATTAACGATAGAATCAACAATATTGCGCTACAAATGCTCGTAAAAAACTAGATTTTACTGCTTACTTTGTTGGAAAATTGATCTTGGATTCTTTGATAGACACATGTAAGGATTTAAATTATAAAACTTTTATCCAACAACGTTTTTTCTTTTTTGAATGCACAAATATCACACAAGTCGCAACACACGCTAGAATAAGTACATTTTTACTCATATACCCCTCCCTCCAATCAAATACATTTCGAATATACAGCACACGAGTTCATTCATTTTTAAAGGTGACTTCAATTTCCACTATCTCACTCACAGTTCCCAATCTAAGTGGAGGTCCCCATGTTCCAACACCAGAAGATACAATCACTTGTGTATCCCCATCATTTTTTTATACCCATAATCAAGATCGTAAAAAAATTTTGTAAGGACTGAAAAAGGAAATATCTGTCCTCGGTGTGTGTGCCCTGCTAAAACTAGATCCGCTTTTTCATATTCATTTATCTTAGTTGGTTGATGGTCCATAACTATTATAGGCAAATGATTATATTCTTTAGGCAAAAGAATGTCGAAATCTTTCCGTTCAACTTTGCCTTGATTTCCGATTGGCGATAAATCTATTATCCCAATCAATGCGATCGTATCATTTATAATCATCCCTTCTTCTGACAAAATAATGATATCAGATGATTCAAGAAAATCCTTCATATCCTCAAAACTGTTTCCAGCATCATGATTTCCTAAAACCATAAAATTCCCATAAGTCGAGCTAAGTTTTTGTATGTTATCTCGAATGACTTCCGGTTTGCCTACCGAGTTAAAATTACCATCAAAAAAATCTCCTGCTATCAAAATGATATCTGGTTCTATTGCATTGATTCTTTCTACTATTTTTTCAACGTGCGCAGCTCCATTTACATATCCTAAATGTAAGTCGCTAAACATCGCAACTTTTAAAGAAGGAATAGTCGAATTTTTATCGATTGCTACTTTATACTGTGTAATGACAATATTTTGTGCAGTTAAGAGCCCATAGACGAATAAGCTGAAGACACTCACCACATTGATGATAAACATAGTATATAAAATGGTCGCTGATAATTGAACACCAACGACATGTGTTAAAACACTCATTAAAAGATCTGAAACCACCAGAATCATGAAAGCTAGACAAATAAAACCGAACCAATACATGCCAAATGTGCCAAATTTTCCCCAATAAATCTCTTCCATTGTAAATGCAACAATAGTTGTCAACGAGCACACCACAAAAATGATTTGAACTATAGAAAAGGACAAAGCAGTAAACTCTGGTTTTATATAACGAAGAAAACGCCATGCAATAAAATTGTTTAAGCAAATATAAATAGCAGAAATAGCAAACAGTGCTAAAGTTCTCACGATGAACACCTCCCCAATACTTGAAAGACCTCAATGGGTGACTCGATGTTTCGCTTTGAATCAGATAGGTATGTATCTACCCCTTTCAAATGATTTTTTTTAAAAAGTAGAATAATCATAGATCCCCCAAATTCGAAATATCCCTTTTCTTCAAACTTTGAAAAGAAGGAAAATTCAGCATGGTTTTTTATTCTACCAATCAACATTGCGCCAACCTCGATTTGAATCACTTTACCAAAAAATCTAGTCTCCATCACAGTTAGTTCTCGGCTATTCTCATGAAAAACAGGCAAATGTTCCATGGCAATTGGTTGTACGGTATGCAATTTTCCTCCTATTTTTTTTCGAAATATTATTTTTCCGTCCTCAAAGTAATGGAATCGATGATAATGTTTTGGTGTCAATCGAAAAATGCAAGCAATACCACCTTCAAATTCTTGCGCTAAGATGTCATCATCAAGTAATCGAGAAAGTGAGTAGTGTGCTTTTTTTATGGTGAAGTGTTCTTTATTAATTGGTTTAACCAACAGGTGTCCTTCGCAAGGTGCATAAAATAGACCATCTTTACTTATTGCTGGGTCTGGCTGTTCACGCAGCTTTCGAATAAAGAAATCGTTAAATGAGGTGTATCTTTTTTTGACATACTTATTTTTATTTATATTGTTTTTATTCACAAATAATGGAATGAATATTCTTGACACATTAGAAGATAATAATTTACCGATTAGTATCGATAATTGAGGACGAACAAAAAATTTCAAAATGACTCTTCCTATGATGGTTTCATACAAATACGCCGCTAGTGAAATGTTAAGTTGAGTGCTTGTTTTCGCCATAAGATCTCACTCTTTTCAGTTGTATATTTATTTTAGGAATTTTGATTGGCACGACAAAGGCAACGGCAACAAGAATTAGAAAATAAGATAAATGATTGTTTATTTTCCATGGAAGCATAAGTATTCTGTAGATTGGAAGTAAAATACTTATGCTCGTTACCGGCAGACCTAGATAAAATGTACGTTTATATGAATTATCTTGTATTCGACTTATTGTTTCTGTCACATTGAAATAAGCCAAACGAATCATACCTGCTAATATTAGCATTAGACCGACGCTAATATTAAATTGGGAATATCCTTCAATTGAGAGAACAATGACTACAGGAAGAATACAAAAACTAATCATATCAGATAGGCTATCAATTTGAATGCCATACAATTTTTCTTTTAGCGTTCGATCTTTTTTTGTGTTTGCAACTACTCCATCAAATGCATCACAGCATCCTGCTAAAACAAGGAAAATGAATCCGATGACTTGATTCCCTTTGATCACGCTTAGACTTCCCAATAAACCACAAAACAAGTTGCAGTATGTAAGGATAACCGTATAATCATAATAACCTAGCATATTTACACTCCTCCTTCAAAATTGTTAACTCCATGGTGATGTTTAACGGAGATATTTTTTAAGCGACTTTTTTATTACTTGTTTTCTTCTTAACTAACGCAATCAGAAAGTATGTAGTAATAAGAATTTTCATAAGCTTATTTTCGTTAATTCGATATTTAATCTTGGTTCGAATGCTAGTTGAAACATGTGTATCTTGAGTTTTTCCGACTTAACAACTGGGGCTATTCCCAAATTATTCCAGAAAAGTTTGACTAATATAATCTGTATCA
>NZ_NGKU01000001.1:1618635-1619437 GCF_002140915.1 Candidatus Enterococcus testudinis
CAATACATTCTCTAATTCAATAACATCTCCCACCCTGTCTCTTATACACATCTAGATGTGTATAAGAGACAGCTATAAAGTTACCATTTCCACAGCCAATGTCCTGTCTCTTATACACATCTAGATGTGTATAAGAGACAGCCATTGCTTTGTCAATACATTCTCTAATTCAATAACATCTCCCACCCTGTCTCTTATACACATCTTTATTTTTAATATGATCAGAAACATTCTGTTGTTTTTCAATACCAACAATATTAGTAAATTTACCATTTTCTATAAAATAATCTATAAAGTTACCATTTCCACAGCCAATGTCTAAAATTCTAGCTATTGTACAATCTGACAATGCTAAAGTATAATTCTTTTCGTTAAACAATGTAAATGCTTCTTCTCCAAGATCCGAATAGAAATCATCTGATAGGGATGCATTTGTTTTTTTAACTAACGATATACTTTCTAGTTCAAGAATGTATTTAATCAAATGATTTATATATCTGCTAGTGGGTGTCTTAAACTTACTTTTCTGACTTACTAAGTCTTTCATATAATTATAATCTTGCAATATTTTGCTCAATTTTTCGTTTTTTCCATCATAGATTTCTTTTAACTTAATGCTCGAACCATCCTTATCATTTTCTTCTAGCATTTCCAAATTTCTTAACAGATCTATATATGCAATATATAAATCTGTTCCATTTAGTTCTTCCAAATTAATCTTTGCTTCTAGGATTTCCTTATTATAAACTTTTAAACACACTATCCGTATGAAGTTCTTCATTCTTGCGTATAATCCATATTC
>NZ_NGKU01000001.1:1619537-1621400 GCF_002140915.1 Candidatus Enterococcus testudinis
TTAACATTACAGACTCCTATGAACAGATACACTTTTGGGTTGGTAGAATTAATTGTCATTTTGAAAATACTAAAGAAACATTACTTCCACCAAAAGCAAATGAGTTAGATAAAATATATCCACATTCATATTCAATTGATTTACTCAATAATAAATTAAGATTGATTTCTGGATCTACATCTGCATAAGACACATTGGATTGTGGAAACAATTGCTTATTTTTAATCATTAAGCAGCATAATAAAGCTTCGAATGCTCCTGCTGCTCCTAACAAATGCCCATGAATAGACTTGGTTGATGAAACAAATGGAGAGCTAAAAATTCTATTTATTGCCTTCGCTTCTACAAGATCATTGGCTTGTGTTCCAGTTCCATGTGCATTAATATACTCAACCTCATGTGCTTCTATTTCTGCATCATGTAAGGCTTCTTCCATACAACGTGTTAATCCATCAGTATTCGGAGCAACTAAAGACGATGCATCACTAGTTGTAGCATACCCTTTAATTTCACAATAAATCGGTGCGTCTCTAGCAATTGCATGCTCATACTCTTCTAAAACTAGAACAGCTGATCCTTCACTTAAGACAAATCCGCTCCTAGCCTTTGAAAATGGAATAGAAGCTTCATCAATATTTTTACTTGTAGACATTGCTCCTAGCCTATGAAAAGATTTAAAAACTTGTTCGCTAATACAACTCTCCGCTCCTCCTGCTAACATCACATCAAATTCATTTCTTTGTATTTTATTATAAGCTTCTCCAATCGCTGTAGCAGATGACGCACATGCATTATTATAGGTAAAAACTCCTCCTTTAAAATCAAAAGCTATACTCAAATTAGCACCGATCATATTGTGTAGTAATTTAGGCATTCCCAATAAGCTAATTTTTTCCAGCCCATAAAGTGCAGACTCAGTCAATTCTGTGTGTAAAGTTTGAAAACCTCCCATAGACGTCCCTATTGATATACCACACCTTACCTTATTCAGCTCACTCAAATTTAAACGACTATCTAAAACAGCAGCTTCCCCTGCACAAAATGCTAACTGTGATACTTTATCCATATAGCGAATTTGTTTTTTATTAAAATTAGTTTTGTAGCCCTCAGACACCTCCCCATAAAACTCAACAACATCAAATTTTGATTTTACAAAACATTGATTTTGATTTTTTATTGTTGAAAGAATCTCTTCATTGGTATTACCACATGGAGAAACACTCCCTAAACCAGTTACAACTACTCGCTTCATTTAAACGTCTCCCTTTTCAATTTTTTATCAAACAGACATACAAAAACTAGATATATAGTTAAGATGAAACTAGTAGTGATAAAAAAATTACTAAATGTACTTGTTACATGGACATAATTAGTAAATGTAAACATAATACTATCTAGAAAAACTCTTACTACGATTAGCCCCAGCATAAAGGTAATGATAGTGAAGATAGTCGCAAGAATTGAATTTAAGCCAAAGTGCAATGTTCGTATTTCTTTTTTTGAAAAGCCAGATAAATATAAACTTTTCATCGATATAAAATTAACTTCATAGATAAATTTGATTAACGATGCCATTAAAACAACTTCTACTATAATCGCAATAACTAAAATCAATGTTATCTGTGTACGAATAATCTGTAGTATACTTTCCCCTGAAGAAATAATCTCTTCACGACTTATAAAGGTGACTCCATCATCATGAGTACTAAGCTTTTGATTTGATGCAAAATAGTCTGTATATGGTAATTTTCCCTCTAAATGCTTAAAACGTTCTTCATTAATATATATTTCACTAACAGTTGTTAAAGAACTTATCCGATTAATTTCAAAGGAATACCATTGCTTTGTCAATACATTCTCTAA
>NZ_NGKU01000001.1:1626063-1628122 GCF_002140915.1 Candidatus Enterococcus testudinis
GATCTATATATGCAATATATAAATCTGTTCCATTTAGTTCTTCCAAATTAATCTTTGCTTCTAGGATTTCCTTATTATAAACTTTTAAACACACTATCCGTATGAAGTTCTTCATTCTTGCGTATAATCCATATTCAAATATATATGGATTATTTTTGTTATGCTTTGAAATAAATTTAAGTAATAATGAAAGTCTAGTAAAACCTTTATTTTTTTTCTGTCTTTCATTAAAACTATCAGTTTCTTTTTCTATCATCTCCATTAGTTATCTCCCACGAACTTTATTCAAGTTCTATACAAAGTCTATTTTTAACGATATCTATAGCCTTTAATGTCTCGTTTATATCTTTTGTTGTATGATCCACACTAATAAAAAATCTTAGCCTGGATTCGTTTTCTTTTACTGCTGGATAGACAATTGGCAAAACATTAATTCCCTGTTCATATAATAATTGCGAAACTAAAAGTGTTGTAGAAGAATTTCCAATTATCCATGGAATAATAGGTGTATCCTTACTCATCCCTGTATTAATCCCCAAATTTTTACATCCTTCAAGAAATTTAATTGCGTTTTTTGATAATTTCTCTATAAGATCATTGCTTTTTTCAAACAATTTTATTGATTCTAATGCTGCTGCTGTATTTGCAGGACTAATTCCACAACTAAATACAAATCCTCCCATGTTATACCTTAAAAAATCAATAAAATCTTTACTCCCCGCTATATAGCCACCACAACTACTTGCTGATTTACTCAATGTACCCATGAGAATATCGATTTCTTTAGGTGCTACATCATAAAAACTAGCAACACCACGTCCATTGTTTCCAATTGTTCCGAATGAATGGGCTTCATCTACCATTAAAATTGCATTAAACTTCTTTTTTATGTTGACCAATTCTGGAAGGTTACATATATCACCGTCCATAGAATATATTCCTTCAGCTATTATCAGTACATTGTTGTATTTTCCTCTAAGCATAGACAGCTCTTTTTCAAGGCTTCTCATATCGTTATGCTTGAACGGTTTTCTTTTTGCTCCCGAAAATACTGCACCTTGTACTATGCTATTGTGTGATAATGAATCATGTAGTATTAAATCACCTTCTCCCATAATGGAAGTTATGACATTGACGTTTGTTCCATGACCGCTTACTTGTACTAAAGCATCTTCTACTCCTAAAAACGAAGCTATCTTCTTCTCTAATTTTCCATGCAAGTCAATTTCTCCACTAAGTAATCTGCTCCCGGAAACAGATGTCCCATATTGTTCAATGGCTTTCTTAGCACTATCTGAAACATCAACGCTTCCATTTAGTCCTAGATAGTTATAAGTTGAATAGTTTATATACTTTTTGTCATCAATAGAAATTTTGTTTTTAGCTACGCCTTGATTCTTTTTAAAATATGGAACCTTCCCTTTTATCTGCTCATAATAATTAGAAAAATTTCTGATTTCATCAAAATCGTTCAGCAAATCTTTATCCACATCGGTATATTCAACTACATCATAGTTTAGTATTTTAAATAATTCATTTATTGTAATATCATTTTTCAGATTCTGAATTGAAAAAACTTTTAAATCAATACCTTCCACAGTATTTCTAATCGTTTGATACAAATCCATCATCATAATAGAATCAAATCCCAAGTCAGCTTCAAAAAAAGAGCCTTCATCAAATTGTTCTTTTTCATAGCCAGAAATATCTGAAATAATACTAATAATTTGTTCTCTCATAGTTAGATCTCCTTTACATGAATCGTGATTTAAAAGTTTCTATCAAATAAAAAATACACTGATGTTATTAGTGTTATAATCCATTTGTCGCTAGCTCGCCCTTAACAAGCGGTTATTTTCTTTATCTGAAATGGCAAAACAAAAACCTTAAGATGCGCATCATTAAGATATTTTTTCCATTCTGCCAATATTTTTGCTCATCCTTTCAATGGAATCCCCGTCAGTGATAAAAAATCATTGTCAAATGTATCGGTTATTTAGTTAGACTTTTTTCCATAGATTATTTTGGATTACCAAATGAATCTCTTAACCTACATATC
>NZ_NGKU01000001.1:1628813-1681261 GCF_002140915.1 Candidatus Enterococcus testudinis
TATCAGATGTTGTTAGCATATTAAATTCATTCTTAGTTTTCAAATAACTCCAATACAAAAAATTACCGTTCAAATTAATCAATATTTTTTAGTGATTCAACAAAGTTTAATTTTTTTATTCTTTGACTAACAAAAAATGTGGTACTTAAAGAACAAACCCAAACAATAATCGAAGCAATTGCAACATTTCTCACACTTAAATAAGGTGTATAATCAATCTGTATCGTTGAAAAAGTTTGCACATATTGTCCTAGAAACCATGCGCCTGCTGGGATACCAATCAACCAACCAATACTAGTAGTAACAACGTTCTCAATCATCGTGATACGTCTGAGTTCTTTCTTACTAAAACCTAGCACACTGAGGGTCGTATAATCTCTAGTACGCTCGACAAAATTCAATGTCCCTAAATTGTATAAAACAACAATGACTAGCACCACGGCAAAAGCAATGATCATACTGAATATACCATCTAGACTAGCCACAAAGTCATACGCATTTTGTTTCTGATCAGAAATAGCGATACTAGAAGTCACCATTTCTGTGGATTCAATGTCTGACAATGTCACTTGGTCATCAACAAGTAACGTGTGCGGTGTAAATACTCCGCCTGCCTCTTCCCAAGTTTCTGATAATAAATAGGCTCCTTGATTGGTTTCACTCGTAATGATCCCCTTAATTTCAAATGAAAAGGCTTGATCATGAAAAGCTGGATAAACATCAATCATATTCCCTTTTTCAAGATTTGCACGTGTAGCAAATCCCTCCGTTAAATAAATTCCTCCATGGTTGATTTGTTCTCCTTCATGGGTTTGCATATGAATAAAGTCTCCCTCATCAATGATCATTAATAATCGGTTGTGACCATCATCAGGAGAATAGCGTGCAGGTAAGATTTGAACAGCTTGTCCTTCGAACGATTCTTCTAAGAGATCCATTTGGTTGGTATTCAAACGATAATCGTAGGTGAAATCTTCTTGATAAGCTTTGTCTACCAATGTCTGAATAGACTCTGGCATACCCAATCCTGCCATGATCAGCATCATCCCGCCAGCTACACCAATGATCCCCATTAAAATACGCGTCTTATTCATTGATGCATCTCGGATGCCCCAACGGCTTTCATAGCTTACTTTCTCCCATATTTTTTCTGATTTTTCTAAAACTGTTTTTCTTATTCGTTTTTCATTCCCACCTTTAAGGAAATCAGCAGGCAATCCACTATGGGCTTTACGAGAGGCCAGAAAAGCAGCCAGTGTACAAATCAACAGGACCAACAGACAAACAAGCAAGGATAGATAATTATACGAAACTCGCCAATTAGGCATAGCCAACATTGCTTTTTGCGTATCCAAAACAAAATTTGATAATAGTGGAGAAATACAGATTCCGCAGAGCACCCCAAATCCACCAATCAGAAACCCATAGCTCGCATAATGTGCGCCAACTTGACGATTAGAAAACCCCAGTGCCTGCAAAACCGCAATTTCCTTTGATTGTGTATCAATCAAGCGCTTGATTGTCGTATACATGGCCAAAATGGCCAATAGTATAAAGATAAAAGAAAACATAAAGGAGAGATTACGAATCTGATCCACTCGGTCAAACGCTTCGGAGACTTCATTTAGCGTGTCATGGTCATAGTAAGCGATGTGCCGTTCACCTAAAATCTTTTCGCTTTCAATGCGAAGAGAATGACTGACACCTTGTATCTCTAGGACATTTGGCAATCCCTTATATCCCAGCTGATGTTCGATTGTTTCCGTAGATACCAGACCATATCCATATTGCAGCGCATTCGGTGCAATAAACTCTTGTGTACCCGTAAAATATATCCTATCTGAGGATAAAATGAAGCCAGCAATCGTCAAGTCTACTTCATTTTCTGATAGGGTGACTTGAATCACATCGTTCACACCAAGCTGATTGGCTTCTCCATACGCTTGATTCAACCAGATAAATCCTGATTCAGAGTGGAGCATTTCACCCTCTACCAGATAAGGAGATGTATGCGCATCTGCTTCAAAGCTCCGAATCGCGATGTTTTTTTCTTTCCCTCCATCGGTAGTATCTTGCACATCAATGCTGTACATTTCAGATACATCCGTTACCCCAGCTACCCCTTTGATCTCAACAACGTCCGCTTCCGTAAAACCAGTGCTATACAACCATGCATCTGCTAATCCTTGTTCAGAGATAAATGACTGTAATGTCTTATCTAAACCTCCCCAAACACCTTGCAAACCAACAAAAACCAGAACACTAAGAAATGCCATGAAGAACACTGAAAAAAACTGCGTCCAATTTCGCTTCAGGTCACGAAATAACTTAATCAGCAAATACTTCATCTCAAACCCTCTTCTCTTTTTCATCGATTGACACGATTTTTCCATCATGTAACCGAATCACTTTATCGGCAAACGCAGCAAACTCTGCATTATGTGTGACCATAACTACAGCAGTTTTCGACTTTTTGGCTGCAGCTTTCAACAAAAGAAGGATCTTATCACCTGTTTTTGAATCTAAAGCACCCATTGGTTCATCACAAAGCAACAGCTTTGGTTCTTTTGCTAGGGCACGGGCAATCGATACACGCTGCATTTCTCCCCCTGAGAGTTGGGCTGGAAAGTTGTTTTTGCGATGTGTTAAGCCAACCTCTTCTAAGTAAACTGTGGCATTGTGCCCATGATGGTGTAATTGACCTGCAATTCCGACGTTCTCTAACGCTGTCAAACTAGGAATCAAATTATAAAATTGAAAGACAAAGCCCACAACATCTCGTCGATAGATCGATAATGCATGGTCATCATAATCAGTGACATCTGTCCCATTGATCGACATTGTTCCTTGGCTTGCTCTGTCCATGCCCCCTAACAAATTCAATAAGGTGCTTTTTCCTGATCCAGAAGGGCCAAGAATCACTGTAAATGCACCTGCTTCGATCTTAACATTTACGTTGTTCAAAGCGATCACTTTCCGGCCCCCTTCTCCGTACAATTTGGTGATGTTTTTCAATTCAATCATTTGTCCGCTCCTTCGATATGATAATTTGTGTTGTTCTAAGCATAAAAAACCACAAAGAAAAAAACATCCGTAACATCCGAATGTTTTTGTGCGGGGTTCCTCATTTGATCAAATTCAATTTGATTCCTTCTCTAACTGCCCCGATCCGTGTCTGAACTTGCAATTTATTGCAGATAGACGACACATGACTTTCAACAGTACGGCGACTGATAAAAAGTGCTTGGGCAATATTTTCATTGGTATACTCTTTGGCCACAAAATGCAATACGTTTAATTCTGTCTGGGTCAAAAATTCATCGTTTTTCTGCAATAAAGTATCCGGAACAATTCGATTCCCATCTTTGACACTCTTGATTGTATTGATCAATTCTTCATGAGAAGCTTCTTTTCGCATAAACGCTTGCACCCTCAAAGACAATGCCCGTTTGTGTAAAAGCGGTTCATAAAATCCAGAAATCAAGATGATTTTAGGTGGATTGGAGATCTCTTGTATAACGGGCACCAAATCGAAGGCGTGGCATTTTTTTAGCCTCATATCCATTATGACGACATCGACTGCATTCATTTTTATGAATGACACACATTCCTCTGGATCGGTAAAAGCAGCAAGGACATCAAATGACCTTTCTGATTGCAAAGTTTGGTGTATGCCTTCCAGCACCATTTGATGATCATCTAACAAGGCGATGGTTGTGTTCATGGAAAGTCTCCTTTCAGAAGTGCTTGCGGTATTTTCAAACGAATCGTTGTCGGTTCTGATTTCATCTCCAACTCCCCAGCCAATAATGTAATTTTCTCTCTGATCACATGCAAGCCAAAATGAAGATGATTGGTCTCAATTTTCCCATCAAATACGCCATTATCAATCACTTCGATGACCATATTTTGTTCCTCCCGATAATTGGTTATCGTGATTTCCGTTGCCTGCCCATGTAAAATACTATTATTGATCAACTCTTTGATTGAACGTAAAATAAAAATATTCACCGCTGCCGATTCTGATACAAGACGTTCATCGAATGCGAAATGAATCGAAACCGGAAATCGTTGTTCAAATTGAAGGATGATTTCCTTTACTGTTTGTGCCAAACCCACCTCTTTCAAAAGCAGCGGATAAATATCTGAACACAGTTCTCGCAAATCATAGATTGTTTCTTCCAAATGAAATTGAATTTCTTTTGTAGTGATTGCCTGATTTGCTTCGGTACTTCGGATCAGATGAATCATATCTTGAATCACTTGATCATGGATAAAGGTAGCAATCGTTTCTCGTTCCAGTTCAACGGCTAAAAAAATATCAAAAGAATGGTTCTCTTGTTTTCTGCCGTTTGCTAAAAACATAAGCTCATCAAAAATCGGCAGTAATGTATAAATCAAAATGACGATATATAACTTGACGATTGCAGCTGGAACAAAAGCAACCAATTCCATACTTGCAAAAACAATCAAGGAAATGATTGCTGTCAAAAGCATAAGAATCATCTCCCTACTCAATCGATAACGAAATTTTAAGACACGCTGAACCGTCAAATAGTGAAAAATACAAAAGAGTGGCAACAGTAAGAACAATAATAAAACCGCATAAGGTGCTGTAGATAGCTTCGGATAACCATAGAAAAAGAACAATGGCGCCAGACAAACAATGGTAACTAATGGAATATTGATTTTTGTCATTTGAACGGCAGACGACCGTCTCTTCTGTTTTTGCCGCATGAAAAAAGTACATTGCATGCCCATGATTCCTAACAACACCATAATAAAACCAACAGATAGATATTCATTGATGACATTTGGCATTGCGAAAATACATACGCTTACACCAAAAAGAACATGCAGCAGCGCAATCAACCATAGCCCTCGCATGAGGCGATGTTGATTTGCAGCTGTTTGCCCTTGGCTTATATAGGATTGTCCATATATAGGAAACAAAGAAAGTCCCGCGATCACAACGAGTCGTGAAAGAGCATCCCCAAGACTCGAAGGGTAAACCGCCAACAAAACAAATGCCGCTGTTGCGATGCAAAAATAAAACAATTCAGAAGTTCCTGTGTAGATCTGTCGGCGATAAAAAATGACCAGAAATAGCATCAGTCCAAGACTTAACAGAAACAAAGAAACAAACCCGCTGTCCAGAGATCCATTCATTGGAAAAACGACTTGCAGCAGACGGCCATTTCTTTCTATCGTCATTGCTTCCAATTGTTCTGCTACTAGCCAATTTGACAATGGTTGGTGTTGAGCTGCAGGAAGTGAATCAATCAGGAGGATTTTATCTCCTACTCGGACATCTACCGCTTCCGCTAAACCACCACTATAAATGCGTTGCACGAGCCAATCATTTTCTTGAAGCCGCCCTCGAATCCCAATGTAGCTGTTCTGCATAGAGAAACTGATACAATAAATGCTGAAAACGAGATATAGACAAACCAGACCGATACTGATTCCTGACCAATACATGCGCGACTTCAAGGCATTCCCTCTTCACTTAACTTCCCATCCCGCATCAATACTTGACGATCACAAGCATCTGCAATCGACTGTTCATGGGTGACGATTATCACGGTTTTGCCCTTTCGGTGTTCTGCTAATAAGATATCTAAGACTATCTGGCTATTCAAAGAGTCTAGATTACCGGTAGGTTCATCTGCTAAAAGAATGTCAGGTTCATTGATCAACGCGCGTGCAATGGCTACACGCTGTTGCTGACCACGAGAAAGCTGATTGGGGTATTTCTTCAGTTGATCTTGAATATTCAAAGACAAACACAGTGCCTGTAGTTTTAGGGCTTTTGCTTTTCTGATCTTTCGTGGTAAGTATTTTGTTGGCATCAAAATATTTTCTTTGACAGTGTAATCATGAATCAGACCAAAATGCTGTAAAACAAACCCAATCGTCTGATTTCTTAGTTGTGCTTGTTGTTTGTTATTCAGGTCTTCTGCTTTCAGGTGTTTGATTTGATAACTGCCTTTATCAAACTGGTCCAATAAGCCTAATATTCTTAATAAGGTCGTTTTTCCACTGCCAGATTCACCGATAATGGCGATCAATTCTCCTTGATCACAATGAAAGTGTGGTAAATCAAGAGCTGTACATACCGCCTCTCCCGTTTGATAAGTTTTCTTTACATTCGTTAAATCAATCATGCTGATTTCCTCCTTCCCCAAGACTTATCCCTCCAGTCTTCTTTCGTGGGAAACAATGAAAGTACAAGACGATCAAGACAATCAATAAATAGATTGCGAAATAACTTAGTGTACCAACGACTATCTGGCGCAACAACCATTCTTCATTTAGAAATGTTTGAGCCAGAATAGACAGCAGTGCCCAAGCCACAACAAATAGCAGCAAATAACCTGTAATGAGTATCATAAAAATCTCTGTTTTTGTTGAACCTATTGAGAAATATGCATCATAGGCTGATAGACGTTTTTTATAACTAAAATGAACGATCATCCCTGTTTGTACAGTTGCAAAAACAAGCAGCAACAGTAACAAAAGCAGTTGGTTACGATACAAAGAACGATACATATTGATCTCATAATCATAACTAGTTCGATCATTGATAAAAGATAGATACCCGTGAGAAAGTCCGATTTCTTTTACCGCTTCTGCGGTGGCTAAATAATCGAGCTTCTTTTCTGCCTCAGCAGGCAACATATAAAAAAAGCCCATCATTTGTACAGCTAGAGTCGGACTATTGGATTGAACCATGTCTTCCGTTAACGGCATCACAATCATCTTATCTAGTATGATTTCTTCCGTCATGCCTTGCCAGAAATTCTGTAACGCATGATTGTCGGTCAAAAAGCCTTTTACTGTATATGAACGTTCCACAGTGATGACTAAACCTTCATCATCAACGTCCTCATACGTCTGCAATAGAAAGTCATCACCTATCTGATAGCCTTCTTGATAATCCGCACCCAGCAGAATCCCGTTTCCTTGAACGGCAAAATCGGTATCATCCAATTGATGTCCACTGGAAAGATGAAATGCGGCTTTCTCTACCAACGCTTGATTCATGATCATCAGCTGTGGTTGAACCAATGGCTGTCCAAATTGATTTTCTATAGGCATTGATGACTCAGAGAATATAAAGGCATCAGCATCTGCAAAATAATCTCCACCTTGCAAATAGTAATAAATATCCTCCCCGAACAGCGCTTTTCCTTCTTCGATAATAGCCAAGGTATCCTTTGGAGAAATGAAGTCAGTTGAAACATCTACCAAACGGATCGAGGAATCAGAACCAAAGTTTTTGGTGAGGGCTTGTGTATGTGCAAGGTATGTTTCATAGGCTTGAAAGAACTGGATGCTGCTCATGATAACAAGGGCGGTCATGACGACCATCGCACCTTTCAACCATAGATGCACCCCCATCTCTGTCAGGACATAAGTCATTCTTCTCATTCATCCACCTCCATAAACATCGCCGTAACACTGACTTTTCTGACATATAGGATAGAAAGGAGCAAAAAGACAACCAATAGTCCGACGAATAACACGAAAATGTGGAACAATGCCCACCAACGTTGAAGCAATGTCAAAGGCATGATCCAAGGAAACAGACTGATCGTGCCGAAGTAAATCACTAATGCCGCAATAAAGGAAGCAGCGCTCAAAAATAAGAACTTCTTAAAGGTATCGATCACTAACTGAATTGTATGGGCGCCGATCATTTTCCTGACCGCAAATTCCATTCGCCACAAATCAAAACGTTGATAGTAATGGATGCCCATACAAAGCACGATGACAAGGACCAATAGTAAGAATAACTGACGATATTCTGCTAAGATTTGCGAAATATCTTGCTGACTTAAGCTACTTGACTGTTCACTCATTTGACCAATATAAAGACGCTCATCGATCACGGACAAAATCTCATACAATTGTGTCTGGGCTTTTTCGTAACTTTCACTGCGGACGGTAATCGAAGTGATGTTGGATTGGACACGTGCATCTGTGAACAACATATCAGAAAACAGAACCAAATGATGATCATAAGGTGATTGAGGCAGTATATCGGTGACGTCAAAGGGCGTATCATAAATAGACAGTTGCTGGTTGCGTATGTCTTTCGCAACTGATGGATAAGCCTCTTTCCCTGCAATCAAATAATGAGGGACATCAGCTGTTTTTTTTAACTCATTGAATTGCGGGATTGCTTCTTGAGGATAGATCATTGTCAACGAAGCTTTTGCGTTGTACCTAGGTAAATAAAACTCAACAATACTCGTATCATCAAGAACATCATCCAATACTTGCTTCATTCTCTTTGCATCGAATTGTAGGCCTTGAACCTCTATTTTAGCAATGGACTTATCATAAATATTCTGGTAGGTAGAAAAAAATGCCAGTTGTGATTGAATCATTGTACTCATCAAAAGCAGCAGCAGAAAACTAATAGTAACAATCGCCCCTGGCAGTAAATGTTGTTTCAGTCTTTTCATAACGATCCTTTCTATTGTTGTTTGCTACACGATAGCATCTAGAATCAAGGACACCTCCATTTTTTCAGGTGGCAATGGGTGATCAAAGGGATACTTGAAGACAACCAACCATTTGGTTAGATTGTTTGCTTGATCAAAGAATGGTGTTTCGGTATAAATATCCCACAGGTCTAATGGTAGTTGATCATAGACCGATGTTGCTTGATAAGAAAATGTTTTCTGAGATAGATCTCCTTCAATCAAAATATACAAAGGTATCGCGTAAAAACCTTCCGCTTCAGCAAGAAATTTATACTTGTAATTGTCATAATAGCCTAGTCCATCTTCACTGTGGTAAGAATCATTTTCTAAATCTATGCCTAATCCATAAGCAAATTGCTCATAAATAATACGTGATTGGATTACATCTCCCGACACACCCTCATTGGATAACGGAGACACGGACGCAGCCGATTTGTCCTTGAGATATATTTTCAAAGTATTGCGTACATATTCATCTACTGTCATGAAGGCATTGTTGACTTCTGAATCGATTGCTGTAAAGAACTCCTCTTCCTTATCCTGTGGCGCTTCTTGCTTCTCTTTATTTGTCAGAAGAAAAATAAGACTGACAAGTAAACAGAGACAGAGAAAGGCAAATGAAAAATATCTTTTCATGTGTATCCTCCATTCGTTTCATACTGAAAATATCACTAAAACATACTATATCTCATTGATACATTTATTATATAGTTTGAATATTTAGATAAGTTATCTTATATCTGTCTCTTATACACATCTAGATGTGTATAAGAGACAGTTTCATGTGTATCCTCCATTCGTTTCATACCTGTCTCTTATACACATCTAGATAATTATAGTAAATGTGTCTCGTTTTTCTAGAATATTGCCATTCTTCCTGCTCAAGATATATATCCATTTGAGCTTTCCGTCTATTCATAAGGAATCCTTTAAAATGCATAATATCTTGCACACAAAAAAACCAGTGCCATTTTCTCATCGCACTGGTTTCTCGTATCCATTTAGTTTTAAAAGGACCCATTTTTGAATCTCAATAGAAATAAATCGGCCGTTCTTTACGGTCTTGTAAAGGTCGATTGTTGTTTTCCAAAACTTCCTCGCGGAATTCTTGGATGAATTTGCGACTCATTTCGCCGACCCAATCAAAAACGAACCAATTGATTGGTCCTTTGGTGGGTGGCGTCGTTAGTGAGCCCACGTAGTGAAAATGGTGGGTTCGTTCTGGCAAGAACATACTTGGATCAAACCATTGCACATGGTTTTCAAAGTCCCAAATGCTGTCGTCTTGGGCATTACAGATCCAATTCAGTTTATCTGTCAAGCGGAACAAGATACCGACAACCAAGTTCTGGCCTTCTTCGTTCATATGCACCAAGTGAAATTCCAGCTCTTGCTGTTCGTCATCGATGATATGTTCTGAGGGCATGTGAAAATGGATATCAGTCAAATGATAATCTACCCCTTGAAAGGTCACATAACTTTCTTTATCAAAGGGAACAAAGTGGATCGTATTTTTAAATTCTTTTTCTGTAAATTGCTCGCGTCTATAATGAAATGCCAAATCTTGATCGATTGGTTCTTCTGTTTCGTCATGGACCAACGCAATTGGTGATTGCAGCGGGAATTGAGCCCCTTCCGCGTACCAATCGCACAGTGTATGCCAATGCTCGGGTCCATTATCGCCTGAATAACTCCAGGGAACATCCATATTTCTTTTCAAACAAACAGCCTCCTATGTCAAGCGAATCGTGATTGTAAAGTTTACGCTAAGAAAACTTTCTCCCCATGCTATCAGAAATCAGACAAAATGAAAACGAATATGCTTACACATGTCTGTAAACCATTCGTTTCGTTTTGCTTTATTCTGCTAACCACGTTGCTGGCGATTGGCGCCATTCTTTCAAGACTTCGACATCTGATTGTTGGATCGTTCCATTCTCCAGTGCAACTTCGATCAAGGTTGAATAATTGGTCAATGTCACATAAGGCAAATCAGCGGCCGCGAAATTTGCGGCAACTTGCGGCAATTCATAGGTGAAAATCGCAGCGACCCCTAGGACATCTGCGCCTTCACGTGCAGCCGCAGCACAGGCTTCCAGCACACTGCCGCCTGTTGATAGAAGATCTTCGATCACGACCATTTTTTGACCGGCTGTGATCCGCCCTTCGATTTGATTGCCTTTGCCGTGGGCTTTGGCTTGACTGCGGATATAGACCATTGGCAAGTCCAGCAATTCAGCGACCCATGCTGCATGGGGAATGCCGGCAGTCGCAGTCCCTGCGATCACTGCCACATCTGGAAAATCGCTTTTGATTTTTTCAGCTAATCCTTGGGCAATTGCTTGTCTGACGCGCGGATAACTCATAGTGATACGATTGTCGCAATAAATGGGGCTCTTGATACCGCTAGCCCAAGTGAAAGGCTCGTTTGGTCGTAAAAAGATTGCCTCAATGGCTAATAAATCTTTGGCGATTTGTTTGGCTTGTGTATGCATTATTGTTCCTCCCATGCTTCTTTGATTGCAAGATAACGTTCATATGGTGATGCAGCTTGTGTGATCGGTCGGCCCACGACGATCATCGTGGCGCCAGCTTGACGGGCATTTTGCGGTGTCATCACTCGTTTTTGATCACCCACAGCGCTGCCGGCTGGACGAATGCCTGGTGTCAAGCGAATGAAGGTCTCACTGGTCTGTGCTTTGATCATTTCTGCTTCATGTGCCGAGCAAACCACACCTTGCAAACCGGCTGTTTGCGCACATTTGGCATAATGGAGGACACTTGCTTGTAAGGAAGTCAGAATTTGCTGGTCTCGGTGCATTTGGGCCTCACTCGTTGAGGTCAATTGCGTGACCGCGATTAGATTAGGGACCTTTTCACCTCTAGGGGTGCCTTTTTGTAATCCAGCTAGACCTGCCGCCATCATCTCAACGCCGCCAGCTGCATGGACATTGGTCAAAGAAACCCCTAAATCTGCCAGACGGGTCATCGCCCGTTCCACTGTATTGGGAATATCGTGCAGTTTCAAGTCCAGAAAGACATCATGCCCTTGTTCTTTTAACCAAGCAACGATCGAAGGCCCTTCTTGATAGAAGATCTCCATCCCAACTTTGACAAATAAAGACTCTTCTTTTGGAAAATGACTGAAAAATGTTTCGATTGCTTGACGGTTCGGAAAATCTAACGCAATAATCGGTCGTTGACTCATTGATCAAGCTCCTCTCTGACTTCTTTGATCAGTTGTTGCAGTGATGAAATACCCAGTTCTGCCATCCGCAAGGGCAATGCATCAATCAGTTTGGGACAAATGTACGGATCTGAAAAATTAGCCGTTCCTACAGCCACCGCTTGGGCACCCGCTAGAAACATTTCCAGTACATCATCCACTGTCATGACCCCACCCATGCCAATGATTGGCAGACGGGATACTTGGGCAACCTGTCGAATCAACCGAATCGCTACTGGTTTGATCGCAGGTCCAGATAATCCGCCGGTCTGATTGGCAAGAATCGATTTTCTGGTTTTGAGATCGATCCGCATCCCTAACAATGTATTGATCATCGTGAAGCCATCTGCACCGCCTGCTTCAATGGCCTTGGCGATTGGAACGATATCGGTGACATTTGGAGACAACTTGACATAGATTGGCACCGCCGACACTTGTTTGACGGCTTCGGTCAAGGCGCCCGCAGTTGCTGGATCTGTACCGAAGGTGATCCCGCCGTGTTTGACATTGGGACAAGACACATTCAACTCGATTGCTTGAACATTGGGCGCTTGACTGATTTCCCGACAGACGGTGACATAGTCCTCAACAGTCGATCCTGCTACATTGGCGATGATCGGCAATGCCGGATGTTTTTCAGCCAATTCCGGCAAAATGCGCCCCATGACCGCATCCAAGCCAGGATTTTGTAAACCGATCGCATTCAGCATGCCACTAGGTGTTTCTGCCACCCGTGGTGTCGGATTGCCAAAGCGAGGCTCAGGGGTGGTGGCTTTGATCATCACCGCACCCAATTGGCCAATATCATAATACTGATCATACTCTGCGCCAAAGCCGAAACAGCCACTGGCTGGCATGATTGGATTTGCCAAAGACAAACCCGGAAGTTCTACGTGCAACACCATCTTTAAATAACCACCTTTCGCGCCTGAAAGACTGGTCCTTCATCACAGACCTTGACGCTTTTGACGCCATTTTCGTCATCTTTGGTATGACAGACACAGGCATAACACGCCCCCATACCGCATGCCATACGGGCTTCCATCGATAGCTGCACATCATCGAGATCCGCATACAGCTGGGCGACCGTTTTCAGCAAGCCGTTATTGCCGCATGCAAAGACAGCCGCCGGCGTTTGCGCCGCAGCCATTAAAAGATTGCCTACATTGCCATGAAGACCGTAACTGCCGTCATCAGTGGCGATCCGTGTCTCACCTAATTGTTTGAATTCATCTTCATAGTACATCACTTCTGCACTGGCAAATCCTAAGAAGTGGATCACATTGATTTGCTGTTGCCGCAATTGTTTTGATAATTCATAGAGAGGCGGTACACCAATACCGCCGCCAACTACAAATACTGTATCTCCTGGTGTCAAATGATGAAACTGGAAACCATTGCCCAAAGGCCCCATGACATCGAGGCTATCCCCCGGTTGCATGGCAGAAAAACGAGCAGTGCCCTCTCCTTCGACCCGATAGATGATGCGGCATTCATGCTTCGCCACATCTACCTGATTGATACTGATTGGCCGTCGTAAGAGCAACGATTGATCCGGCACTTTCAGATGCAGAAATTGACCCGGCGTGGTCATTTGATCGACCAACGCGCCTGCCAGTGTCATTTCGAAAATCCGTGGTGCCAATTGCCGTTGTCCAACGATCGTCATGTCTTCTTGTTTCATCATTTGCCAAACCCCTATCTGTTATATTGCTTTTGTTGAAAAACTCCGTGATTCCATCACTTTCAAGATGGCATCGGCAGTATCCAGTGACGTAAACAATGGGACGCCATGTTCCACCGCTTCTCGTCGAATAATGAAGCCATCTTCTGTCGTATTTTGCCGATCCTTATCCATGGTGTTGACCACAACTTGGGTCGTACCGTTTCTGATCAAATCTACAACATGCTCAGCTGCATCTGTATCAGAGATTTTGGCCACTCTAGTTACAGGCAAGCCCTGTGCTTCAAAGTAGTCAGCGGTCCCGCTGGTTGCTAGCAGTGTAAAGCCGACTTCAAAGAATCTAGCAGCCAATGCAGCGGCTTCTTCCTTGCTTTCATCCGAGACAGTAAACAGTGCTCTGCCAAATTCTGGGATATGCAGACCCGCTGCTTCAAAGGCTTTATAAAGTGCTTTTGCCAAATTCTTGTCTGAGCCCATCACTTCTCCTGTTGATTTCATTTCAGGGCCTAAGTAGGTATCGACTTTTAAAAGTTTTGTAAAAGAGAAGACCGGTGCTTTGATATGGACTTCATTTGGTGTCGGATATAACCCATCATGATAGCCAAGATCTGTGATTTTCTCGCCAAGAATCGCCTTTGTCGCAATTTGGGCCATTGGGATCTCTGTGACTTTGCTTAAGAATGGCACCGTCCGACTTGCCCGTGGGTTGACTTCGATGACATAGACTTTGTTCTCATGGATCACAAACTGGATGTTCATCACGCCGACACAGTTCAGACCGATCGCTAACCGTTTGGTGTAATCTTCGATCGTTGCAATGATCTCATCTGATAGATTTTGCGGTGGATAGACGGCCATGGAGTCTCCTGAATGGACCCCGGCCCGTTCGATATGTTCCATAATTCCTGGAATCAAGACAGTTTCACCGTCACAAATGGCATCCACTTCACATTCTTTTCCTACCAAGTAACGGTCGACAAGTACTGGGTGTTCTGGAGATGCTTTGACAGCATGTCGCATATAGTCTTGCAAATCTGCTTGGTTTTCTACGATTTCCATTGCGCGGCCGCCAAGGACATAGCTTGGGCGCACCAATACTGGATACCCAATCGTTTCCGCAATGGCGATTGCTTCTTGTTCATTCGTTGCTGTATCCCCCGGCGGTTGCGGAATCGACAGTGCCTGTAATGCCTGTTCAAACAAATCTCGATTTTCCGCACGATCCAGATCCTCGATGCTAGTCCCTAAAATCTTGACCCCATGTTTGGCTAGTGGTTCAGCTAAGTTAATGGCTGTTTGTCCGCCAAATTGAACGATGACCCCTATTGGCTGTTCTAAGTCGATCACATTCATGACATCTTCTAGTGTTAAGGGTTCAAAATACAACTTATCTGAGATTGAAAAGTCCGTCGAGACGGTTTCAGGATTGCTGTTCATGATGATTGCTTCATAACCAGCCGCTTGGATGGCTTTCACTGAGTGGACAGTCGCATAGTCAAACTCCACCCCTTGACCGATCCTGATTGGGCCTGAACCTAACACCAATACCGATTCTTTTTCACTGCGATGGCTTTCATTTTCAAATTCATAAGTACTATAAAAGTATGGTGTTGCTGACTCGAATTCAGCCGCACACGTATCGACCATTTTATAGACTGGATTGATTTTGGCTTCCTGACGGGTGGTTCTGATTGAATCTTCTGTTGTCTGCCATAACCCGGCAATCGTTCGATCGGTGAAGCCGTTTTGCTTCGCTGTCTTCAATAAAGTCAGATCATCAGGTGAGGCACTCAGTGCTTGTTCGATTTCAAAGATATGCAGCAGCTTGTCTAAGAAGAAGAGATCGATTTTCGTCATTTCATGTAAGTCCTCGATCGTATAGCCGCGACGAATGGCTTCCATGACATAGAAGAGGCGATCATCTTGGGCTTTGATCACTTTTTCGATCAAATCATTGTCAGACAGCTCCGCCAATTCTTTGATTTCAATATGATTGGTGCCGATTTCTAATGAACGGACCGCTTTTAATAAGGATTCTTCGATATTGCGGCCAATGGCCATGACTTCGCCTGTGGCTTTCATTTGTGTGCCTAAGCGCCGGTCACCAGTTTCAAACTTATCAAAAGGCCAACGAGGAATTTTGGCAACAACATAGTCTAATGCTGGTTCGAATTCCGCATAGGTGGTTTCTGTGACTGGATTTTTCATCTCGTCTAAGGTCAAACCAACCGCGATTTTCGCTGCCAGTTTGGCGATTGGATAGCCCGTTGCTTTACTTGCCAATGCAGAGGAACGTGAAACCCTTGGGTTGACTTCGATCACATAGTAGTTGAAGCTATGAGGATCTAATGCCAATTGAACATTACAGCCGCCTTCGATTTTCAATGCCCGAATGATTTTCAATGAGGCATCCCGTAGCATTTGGTACTCATGGTCAGACAAGGTTTGACTTGGTGCGAAAACGATTGAATCGCCAGTATGGATCCCGACTGGATCAAAGTTTTCCATGTTGCAGACCACAATTGCATTGTCTGCGGAATCTCGCATCACTTCGTATTCGATTTCTTTAAAACCGGCAATACTGCGCTCGATCAGACATTGGGTCACTGGCGATAATTTCAAACCGTTCTCAGCGATTTGTCTTAATTCCTCTTCGTTATTACACATACCGCCACCAGTACCACCTAAAGTGAAGGCTGGTCGCACGATGATCGGGAACCCGATTTTCTTGGCAAAGGTCACCGCTGCTTCGACTGTTGATACGATCTCTGACTCAGGGATTGGCTGTGCCAATTCTTCCATCAGCTGCTTGAACAAATCACGGTCTTCCGCTTGGTCGATCGCTGATAACTTGGTTCCTAAAAGCTCAATCTTCAATTCATCAAGAATACCTGAATTGGCTAATTCCATGGCCATATTCAATCCGGTTTGTCCGCCAAGTGTTGGCAAGATTGCATCTGGTTGTTCTTTGCGCAAGATTCTTGACACGAATTCAAATGTGATTGGCTCAATATAGACCTTATCGGCAATTTCTTTGTCCGTCATGATCGTTGCTGGATTGGAATTGACTAAGACAACTTCATAGCCTTCTTCTCTCAATGCTAAGCAGGCTTGCGTGCCAGCATAATCAAATTCTGCAGCTTGTCCGATGATAATGGGACCAGAGCCGATAACCATGATTTTTTTGATATCTGTACGTTTTGGCATATTAGTTCTGCTCCTTCCAAGCGTCGATCATTTCTAAAAATTCATCAAATAAATGAACAGCATCGTGGGGGCCTGGTGCCGCATCGGGGTGATACTGGACACTAAATGCCGGATAGCGGCGATGACGGACCCCTTCGATCGTACCATCGTTGACTTCCACATGCGTGATCATTAATTTTTCGGTATCAATCGATGCTTCTGCAACTGCAAAGCCGTGATTCTGTGAGGTAAAATCGATACGGCCTGTGGCGATTTCTCGCACTGGATGATTCAATCCTCGGTGACCAAATTTCATTTTGTAAGTATCCGCACCGTTTGCTAAGGCAAACAGTTGATGCCCTAAGCAAATACCGAATATTGGCACTTTTCCTTGGATCCCTTGGATCATCGTGATTGCCTCCGGCAGACTCTTTGGATCACCTGGTCCATTGGTCAACATCACACCATCTGGTGCAAGATCCAAGATCTCTTGGGCAGTTGTATTGTATGGCAAGATCGTCAAGTTGCAATTTCTTCTTGATAACTCTCGCAAGATACTGTGTTTCAAACCATAATCGATAACTACGATATTTTTGCCAGTACCGGGACTAGGATAGGGTTTTGATGTCGAGACTTGTGCCACTTGGTTGGTAGGCAAAACCGCCGCTTTCAGCTGGTCATAGGCATGTTCGAAAAGATCACCGGCATCGACGATACTGGCTTTCATCGTGCCGTGTTGCCGAATTTTCCGGGTCAAGGCACGGGTATCGATTCCTGAAATACCGGGAATGTTTTTGCGGGTCAAAAATTCATCTAATGTCAGTTGTTTGCGCCAATTGCTGGCCCGTCGTGCATGTTCTTTTACAACGACCCCTTTACAAGTGGGTGCAATCGATTCATAATCATCACGATTGACCCCGTAGTTACCTACCATTGGATAAGTAAAGGTAATGATCTGTCCATTAAAACTCTGGTCTGTGATCGTTTCTTGATAACCTGTCATACTTGTTGTAAAGACGATTTCTCCATATACGTTGATGTTGGCGCCAAACCCCTCGCCTTCAAAATATGTGCCGTCTTCTAAAATCAACCATCGTTTCATTTTATCGCCCACCTTTTTGCCAAACTATCGTACCGTTTACGAATGTATAACTTGTATCACCATATAATGACCACCCGCCAAACGGTGTATTCACACCTTTAGACAGGAAGTTTTTAGGATCGACTGCATAGGCAGTGTCCAAATCAAAGATTGCCAGATCCGCCGGCGCACCAACAATCAACCGACCAGCATCTAGTCCAAAGACATCTGCTGGTTTAGCAGTCATCCAGTCAACCAATTGCTGCAAGGTAAAGCGCTCGGTTTTGACAAAATGCGTGTATAGCAGTTGGAAGGCATATTCTGAACCAACAATACCGAATGGTGCTTTTAAAAAACTTTGACTTTTTTCTTCCAAACCATGAGGCGCATGGTCTGTTGCGATACAATCGATTGTGCCATCTAAAAGACCTTCAATCAATGCTTGCCGATCTTCCTTGCCTCGCAACGGCGGATTCATTTTCCAGAAACCTTCATCGGCGGGAATATCTTCATCTACCAATAATAAGTGATGCGGGGCTACTTCAGCTGTCACATGGATACCAGCTTTTTTGGCATCGCGGATCACCCGCACACTTTCTTTCGTGGAGACATGACAGACATGGTAATGGGCGCCAGTTGCTTCTGCCAGTAAGACATCTCTGGCGATCTGTGACGCTTCTGTGATACTTAAAATCCCGGGTAAGCCGAGTTCTTCTGCTCGTTGCCCTGCGTGCATCACCCCGCCAAACAACAAGGAGTCATCTTCGGTGTGAGCAACTAATGCCAGACCGTTCTCTGCAGCAGCTTGCATCGCTAGATACATGGTCCCGGCGGTCTGAACACCGACGCCATCATTGGTCAAGGCAAAGGCCCCTGCTTCTTTCATTGCAGCTGCGTCTGTCAAAACTTCACTGCGCAAATTTTCAGTGATTGGTGCGTATTGCAAGACATTGACCACTGCATCTGTTTGAATTTTCTGATAAACTTGCTTTAGTTTTTCTGGGGTATCCGGTACTGGATCGAGATTCGGCATGGCACATACCGTTGTGAAGCCGCCTCTCGCCGCTGCATGGCTACCGGTTTCAATCGTTTCTTTATATTCAAATCCTGGTTCTCTGAAGTGAACATGAACATCCACCAATCCTGGCGTGATCAATTGTCCTTGGGCATCGATCACTTGGTCGAATGCGATATCCGAAAAGTCGCTGCCGATCCCTTTGATCTTTTCGTCTTCAATCCAGATTGCTGCTGGGATACATTGATTCCCTTTCTTGATGATCTGGCCATTCTTAATCAGTGTTTTCATGTTTCCTTCCTCCTCTGATCATTGTTCGATTCTTATTTTTAGGCTTTGCCATTGAGTACAGCTTCTAAAATCGCCATCCGCATATACACACCATTTGCCATTTGTGTGACGATACGCGAGCGCAAACTTTCCACAAGGGCGTCGGCTAACTCCACATCACGGTTGACCGGCGCCGGATGCATAATGATCGCCCCTTCTTTCATTTTGGCTGCCCGTTCGACCGTCAATCCATGTTGTTGCAAGTAAGCTTCTTGAGAAAAACTTTCTTTGCCGTCATGCCGTTCATGCTGCACCCGCAGCATCATCATGACATCGACTGTACTGATCAAATCATCTAAAGGCAACCAATGTCCATACACTTCAAACTCTTCGTCATACCATTCTTTTGGTCCTGAGAAGTAAACTTGGGCGCCTAAACGATTCAACAGTTGCATATTCGACTTGGCCACCCGCGAATGGGTGATATCCCCAACGATTGCTACTTTTAAATCTGTGAACTGGCCAAATTCTTCATAAATCGTCATTAAGTCAAGCAAACATTGGCTCGGATGCTGCCCACTGCCGTCACCGCCATTGATGATACTGCATTGGATCGTCTTGCTTTGGATCAATTCGTCATAGAAATGCTCTGCGCCATGACGAATGACCGCAACGTCCACACCAATTGCAGACATCGTCAAGACCGTGTCGTAGAGGGTTTCTCCTTTTTGGACGGAGCTGGTGGAATCATCAAATTCGATGACTTCGATACCCATCTTCTTTTCGGCAACATCAAAACTCTTATGGGTACGGGTACTGTTCTCAAAGAACAGATTGGTTGCAAAATACTGTGATTTCTGAGGCGTCCACTTGGCCCCTTTTTTAAAGGCTTGGCCCCTTCTGATGAGTCCCATGACCTCACGATCAGATAATGCTTCTACGGTCAATAGATGTTTTAAACTGATTTGTTCGGATTGGATAATCATGCATGTAATCCTCCTCATATACGGTATACGGATGATGATTGACTGTTGTCTTTCGTTTATGCTTCTTCGCTGCGAGATGTTTCCGGCAATACTAAGTTCAAAAAGATGCCTAAGACGGTGGCAAGTGCCATTGCTGATAATGTGAATGTGCCAACAGTGAAGACGAGGCCGCCGATCCCAACGACTAGAATAACTGAGGCAATGATCAAGTTCTTTTTGCGGTCAAAATCGATTTTGTTGTCGATCAAGATTTTCAAGCCGCTAGCGGCGATCACTCCGAAAAGTAAGAAGCTGATGCCTGAAATAACTGGTCCAGGGATACTTAAGATCAACGCACTCAGTTTGCCTACAAAGCCTAAAACAATAGCTAAGACTGCTGCCCCACCGATAACAAAGACACTGTGGACCCGGGTGATAGCCAACACACCGATGTTTTCGCCGTAACTTGTGACAGGTGGTCCGCCAACGAAACCAGCGACGATTTGCGCGAAACCGTCCCCCATCAAAGTCCGGTTCAAACCAGGTTCTTCGAAGAAATTGCGTTTGGTCAATTTGTTCAGTACCATCAAGTGGCCGATATGTTCAGTCATGGTCACAAATGCAATCGGCGCCATAGTGGTAATGGCGTTCAAATGCAGTGTCGGTGTGTAGTTGACAAAGGGAATCTCGAAACTTGGTAGCGAGAACCACGCCGCATCAATGATGGGTTGGACATCGACGATACCAGCTACTAAAGCAATCAAGTATCCGCCAACGATTCCCAGCAATATCGGAATCAAACCTAAGAACCCTCTCAAGAACATGTTGAAAAAAATCGTTAAGCCTAATGTCGCTAAGGCGACCAAGATGTATTTGAAGTCATAAACGCTGTCGTTGTACATCGCATTTTGCGCAGCATTGGCTGCTAAGCCTAAGCCAATGACCATGATCACAGGGCCGACAATGATCGGTGGTAGAATCTTGTCTAACCAAGCCGATCCTGCACGTTTGATGATCATCGATACGATGACATAGACAAGACCTGTTGTGATTGCACCTTGGGCGATGGCTGGATAACCATCCGATTTCATCAACATTTGCATCGCAGCGATGAAGGCAAAGCTGCTGCCAAGATAGGCTGGGATCTTGCCTTTGGTCGTCATCAAGTAGACCAATGTCCCCAGCCCTGAACTGACCAAGGCAATACTTGGGTTGATCCCTACTAAGATTGGCACCAAAACGGTTGCCCCAAACATCGTGAATAAATGTTGCAAGCTAAGGCCTAGCCAAGGCAATGCTTTCGGTCGATCTTTAATGTCTAAAACTGCATCCGGGTTACGAAATTCCTGCTTCTCCATGTCCTGTGTCACGCTTCTTCCTAGTCGTTTTCTTTGTTGATCATAATTCTGTCTGAGCCGTCGGTTTCTTCCATTTCGACGATAATTTCTTCACTTAAAGCAGTTGGAATATTTTTTCCAACAAAATCGGCTCTGATCGGTAACTCCCGATGACCCCGGTCAACCAATACCGCCAATGAGATTCTTCTTGGTCTGCCGATGTCCATGATCGCATCTAATGCCGCACGGATCGTTCGGCCTGTGAACAAAACATCATCGATCAAAATCACTTCTTTGCCATCAATCGCTGTTGGAATATCTGATGAATGAATCTCTGGATCATCTTCTGACTTTTTGTCATCACGATACAAAGTAATGTCTAACTCGCCAACTGGCACATCCACGCCTTCTAATTGTTTCAAGCGTTCTGCGATCCGTTGAGCGATGTAAATGCCTCTTGTTTTGATTCCGACCAACACCAAATCTTCAATGCCACGGTTTCTTTCAATGATTTCGTATGTGATTCTGGTCAAGGCACGCTTCATGGTTACTGCATCTACTACTTCTTTCGCTGTCATACAATTCCCTCCTAATTTTGAACATAAAAAAACTCCTACCTGCTTGAGGTAGGAGTCATGTTTTCCGATTACAGCCAAACCTTCGTCTATACACTTGGTTTGGGTATGCGTCATCATCTAGCAAGGGTTCGATCTCCAACGCGGGAGTCGTCTGCTTACTCAATCCTTCTTAGCCTCACGGGACTACATTTAAAGGAGCTATTTAGTTGTTAGGAATACTATACATTTCTTTAAAAGAAAAATCAATCATTTTTTCGTAATTTTTTTAACGTCTCTTCAAACAGCGCTGGCAATGGTGCTTCAAAGACCAAATTCTCACCGGTGGTTGGATGGGTAAAGCCCAATAATTTGGCATGGAGGAACTGTCCATTGCCTTTCAGCGTTTTTTTCGGTCCATAGACCGGATCGCCAGCTAAAGGAAACCCGATGTATTGCATATGCACTCTGATTTGATGGGTTCTGCCTGTTTCTAGCTGCAATTCAACCAGCGTGAATTGATCAAAACGCTCCAACACAGTGAAATGAGTGACCGCAGGTTTGCCGTCTTCAATCACCGCTTGCATCTTCCGATTGACTTTTGACCGGCCGATCGGTGCAGTGATCGTGCCCTTTTCATGGCTGATATTTCCGTGGACCAATGCCACATACTTACGTAACGAGGTTTTGTCTTTCAATTGTTTCGCCAAAGACTCATGGGCATGATCATTTTTGGCAACCATCAAGAGTCCAGAGGTATCTTTATCGATTCGATGAACGATCCCTGGACGCACGACATCATTGATCGTGGACAAGTCATCCAAATGATACAACAATGCATTGACCAGCGTATGGTTCGGATGTCCTGCTGATGGATGGACCACCATGCCTTGGGGTTTATTGATGACTGCCAGATCGCTGTCTTGATATACGATCGTCAAAGGAATATTTTCCGCCTCCAACGTCAATGTTTCAGGTTCTGGAATTTGGATCACAAAATGGTCTCCTGATTTGACTTTGTAATTGGCTCGCACTGCTTCACCATCAAGCGTCACCGCATCTTCTTTGAGCCATTGCTGGATCTGTGAACGTGTGAAATCAGCCAAACGAGCGGCCAACACTTTATCGACCCGGCCTTTTTCTTCTTTAATGATTACTTCAAGCTGTTTATTCATGATGTGCTCCTTGCCCTTTTGCTTCGTCATCGACTAATGCATAAATAAAAATCAAAATAACGCCAAAAACCAGCGACATATCTGCAATATTAAAAATCGGAAAATTGATAAAATCGAATTGGAACATATCTACAACATACCCATGCTGCATCCGATCAATAAAGTTGCCGATTGCCCCAGCCAGCACAAAAGCTAGGCCAAAGCGAAACCAAAGGCTGCTTTTGCGGTAGCGAAACATCAAGTAAACCACGACTGCTACAGCAATCACTGTGATGATGGCAAAGAAAATCATTTTCCCTTCCAAAATACTCCATGCCGCCCCAGTATTCTGTAAATACGTCAACGAAAAAATACCGTCGATCATGGAATGCGTCTCACCCAATTGGTAATTGGCTACGATCCAAATTTTCAGCCATTGATCTAAACCGATCACAACGGCACTTAACAAAAAAAACACTGCTATCATATAGTTTCCACACTTTCTTCATTAAAAATATCCCGCGGCCGTATAATACCGAGCAAATTGCCGTTAGGATCTTGATTTTTGGTGATCAGCACTGCTTCCAAAAAGGTATTTTTTTGAAACAATCCTTCCACTTCACTGATTGTTGCCTCTGGTGATACAAACTGATAGTTTGCCGTTTTGCCATCGGCAGCCAATAATACCGCTGCAGTTTTGCCTGCCAACTCGATTGTACCCTGTTGACTCTCATTGGCAAACCAATAGCCCAAGATACGCAAAGTGATCAATCCCAGGAAATGACCATTGTCATACAACGGAAATTGGGAATATCGTTTTTGTGCGACTGTTTTCAATAACTCTGTCAGGGGCAGATCTTTTTCAAAACCAGTGACTTTCTTAGCAAATTTTGGCAAGACCCGTTCGGGCTGCAATAATTCTTTTTCAATCGTCTGGATGCGGGTGACCACCCATTGATTCGGTTCAGCAATCACAAAGTTTTCACCGATTTTTTCATGAACGATTGCATTCCGCAATTGCGCCATTTGTAATAGATCATCTTCAAATTTCTTGAGTTGACCATCACGATTCTTGGCCAAGCGCCGGACCATTTCTGAAAAGCCCATATTTCTTGGGTTATCTAATTCATCACGCACATATTTTTCGATTCGATTGAAACTGCTTAAAAACAAATCAGCACCACTCGCCATGTTCGTCTACCTCCTTTATGATAAATCCTCGCACGAGATAATAACGCAAACCAATACTATACAGTAAGATCAGCGAAATCAATAGCAGCCAGAGCCAGCATTGGGCATAAAACAAGCCGCTTACGCCTGCAATCAAGAAAAAAACACCATAGCTGATGAAGTAAAATCGCTTCAGCAACGGGTTGAGTATAATCTCAAGTGTGACAGGTGTTTTCCTTTCCTTCAGCATGTATGGTTGACTGCGCAGCAGCATCATCTTGACCTTCAGCGGCTGTATAGGATCGATTTCAACTGTTTGTGACGCATCATGACGTACACTGGCTATCTGTCGCCCGTCCTGTATCAATTGGATTGGGCTGGCCATACCGAAAAAACCGGTTCTTCGTTTCACATCGATTTGCATATCAGGAACACACTCCAATTTTTTAAGTATACTTGAAAAGCAGCAGAAATAAAATAGCTTTTGTCATCCTCGTTATGATTATAACAAGAAAAATGAATTTTGGCGCTTCAAAGTGAAGGTCCGACGGTGACTACCCTCCCTACGGTCAGCTAGTACTGTTCATCATCTACTCTGCCTTGCTCCGCAAGTCAATCGCAGTGATTCACAGCAAAAACGACTACCTGTTTGAAAGGTAGTCGCTTAAAGCTTATTTTAAAACAATCCGATTGCTTGTCCATCCGCTGTAACATCCATCTTCAACGCTGCTGGCTCTTTTGGTAATCCCGGCATAGTCATCACTGCACCGGTTAAGGCGACAATAAAACCAGCGCCTAATTTAGGTACGAATTCACGGATCGTTACCGTAAAGTCACTTGGTGCCCCTAATTTCTTCGGATCATCACTAAATGAATATTGCGTCTTTGCCATACATAAAGGCAGCTGATCCCATCCATTTTCAGCAAATGCTGCCAGCTGACCTTTGGCTTTTGCCGAAAATTCAACAGCCGTCCCGCCATAAATTTCCCGCACGATCGTTTCAGCTTTGTCTGCTAGGGATTGCTGATCGTCATATAAGCGATGATAGTCGGCCGGTGTGCTGTCGATCGTTGCAACGACAGCATTGGCTAATGCCTCGCCCCCTGCGCCACCTTCGGCCCAGACATTGGTTCTTGCGACTTGCACATCTATTTCTTGGCACAATGTTTCGACAAGATTTCGCTCCGCCTCCGTATCTTGTACAAACGCGTTCAATGCCACAACAACTGGTATCTGATATTTTCGTAAATTGCTGACATGCCGGGCAAGATTGCTAAATCCGGCACGGATCGCTTCTGTATTCTCGCTGCCCAATCCGCTGACAGGGACACCGCCGTGCATTTTTAAGGCGCGGATCGTTGCCACCACAACGATTGCATCTGGTGCTTTTGATAAATTCGGTGTTTTGATATCTAGGAATTTCTCAGCACCCAAATCAGCACCAAACCCAGCTTCCGTCACTGTATAGTCTCCCAAACGCAAGGCAGCCTCTGTGGCGATGACACTATTACAACCATGAGCAATATTGGCAAAGGGGCCGCCATGGACCAATGCGGGTGTTCCTTCAATCGTTTGGACAAGATTTGGTTTCAAGGCATCTTTCAACAACAAAGCTAATGCGCCTTGGACTTGAAGATCTGCTACATAGACAGGTTGTCGGTCGTAGGTGTAACCAATCAGAATATGACTCAGACGTTCTTTCAAATCATCAATAGAAGATGCTAAACATAAAATAGCCATGATTTCACTGGCAACCGTGATGTCAAAGCCATCTTCTCTTGGCACACCTTGGACAGGCCCTCCCAGTCCAACAATGACTTGTCGCAACGCACGATCATTCAAATCGACCACACGCTTCCATGTGACTCTGCGAGGATCGATGTTCAATTCATTTCCTTGATGGATATGGTTGTCGATCAAAGCGGACAAGGCATTATTTGCAGCCGTGATGGCGTGCATATCCCCTGTGAAATGCAGATTGATGTCTTCCATTGGCAGTACTTGCGCCATGCCGCCACCTGCGGCACCGCCTTTGACACCCATGACCGGTCCTAAAGAAGGTTCTCTTAAGGCAATGACGGATTGTTTGCCGATCCGGTTCAACGCATCTGCAAGACCGATCGTCACTGTTGATTTGCCTTCGCCTGCAGGTGTTGGACTGATTGCAGTGACAAGGATCAATTTCCCGGTCTTCTCTTGCTTCCGTGCTTCAATCGCTGACCATGCCAATTTGGCTTTATATTTGCCATATAACGATAAATCGTCTTCTGATAAACCAATGGTCTGCGCAATCTCATTAATCGGTTTAAGTGTTGATTCTTGTGCAATTTCAATATCTGATTTCATTTAAACCCTCTATTCACGAACTATTTAGCATATAAAGACACATTCGTTTGCTATATATCTATTATACTTGTTTTTCATCAGATGTGAAGCCCGAGTTTTCCCACCGTACGCAAAAACGCTCTTTCAGCCATAGCTTCTAGAGCGTTCCTGATCATTATTCAATAGGCGGTTGTTTTTCTGACATACCAGAAATAATGTGTAAAGATGTTTTATCGGAGAGACATGCAGCCAGTGCGATCAAATCATGTTTGCGAAAAGCAGCCGTCCACTGCTCATTGCCGACTGAAAGTTTCAGCATTCGTCCTTCGATGCAAATACGATCGATTGCTGCAAATTGAATGCTCTTTTTTTTCCAAATACGGGCATAGCGAATCGTCATTTTGTTCTCTTCTATCAGTACCTTGCGTCGCAAACCTAGATACACAAATAACCCAAAGAAAACCAATACTAGATTACTTTTCCAGTAGGGGCCAGTATTCTCCAAAGCCAAAATCAAACTGTAAAATAAAATGATCAATGTCACTGACCAATAGATAATGGCCGTCGCAGCTTCGGGCTGCCAATTAAATTTACGCTTCATATCTGTTCCTCACACCATTTATTTCTTGTATACTATAAGATAATCATAACAAAAAAGGGTGAACATATGTTAAAGATATATCTTGATGCCTCTACCAAAGGCAATCCTGGACCTAGCGGCGGCGGAATCGTTCTGGTAGGAGAGCAGATCCACGAACAATTATCCTTCCCGCTTGAAGAACTTAGCAACCATCAAGCAGAGTTTGCGGTCATGCAAAAGGCATTGTCCTTACTGATCGAAAGAAATCTGCACCAGCAAACCTGTATGTTCTTTACCGATAGCAAAGTGGTTGCCCAAACTATCGACAAAGACCATACCAGCAATTCTGCCTTTCAGGTCTATCTCACGACGATCCGTTCTTTATTGAACCAATTTTCATTGGCCATCATTCAGTGGATACCTGAAAGCCAAAACAAAGGCGCCGATCATTTAGCTAGACAAGGTCTATCAAAAGCACTGAAATCAAAGGATCGGTGACAGCAACCGAGAGAAGTTTTGTTTGAATCGCAGCCAATAGGATTGTTTGGCTAAAATTTCATCCGTCAGCAAGGTTGATTGCACCATATCCGCTTCAAAAAAGTCTTTCAATGTTTTTGTCACATCATGGTCATAGGTGAAAGCATTGACTTCAAAGTTCAATTCATAACTACGGATATCTTGATTGGTCGTCCCAAAAGAACAAATCGTATCATCCATCATCACCGTTTTGGCATGTAAGAAACCATTGTCATAAATATAGATTTTGGCGCCTCGACGATGCAAGTAATTGGCATAGTGCTGTGTGGCACGATAAATAAAAGGATGGTCAGGCATACAAGGGATCATGATCCGGACATCAACACCGGAATGGATCGCGATTTCTAATGCGTTCATCATGCTATCATCCGGAATCAAATAAGGTGTTTGGATCCAGATTGATTCTTTGGCTGCCAAAATCATTTTGACGAACCCACCCTTAAGAACTTGGGTTTCTGATTCTGGTCCATCGGCCACGATTTGCATATCCACGTTGCCAGCGTCTTCTTTTGAAGGCAAGATAAAATAATTATCCGCATACTCTAATTGGTCTTCCTCTTTTTGCACTGAAGCATTCCAATCACGAATAAAAATCTCCTGCAATGTAAAACTTGCGGTACCTACAATGCGGGCATGCGTGTCACGCCAATAACCAAATTTGGCTTTTTTGCCTAAATATTGATCACCTACATTAAAGCCCCCGGTCCAACCAATCTGTCCATCGATCACCACGATTTTGCGATGTAAATGATAATTCAAGCGGGTATTGCGGATCAAGTTCTTTGATGTGATAAAAGGAACGACCTTTCCGCCGGCATCAATCAGCGGTTGGAAAAACTTACGATTGGCTTTCGGCGATCCCCATGGATCATAGACCAACCGCACTTCAACGCCTTCTTTGGCTTTATCGATCAAGATCGATAAAAATTGTCCGCCGATCTCATCATTAAAGAAAGAGTAATACTCCACGTGCAAATTGTCTTCGGCTTGTTTCATGTCTGCAAATAATGCTGCAAATTTTTCTTTGCCATCGGTATAAAAATCGACTTTATTCCCCTTCGTCAAAGGTGACTCATCTAAGTTTTTAAAATAGCGTTCCAATAGATGATTGTCATCTGAATAAGGATGATCAGGGAAAGAATAATTATGTACCTTAATGATTTGGTTGATCTCATTGATTCGGCTTTGGTGGTGCTCGCTAAATTTATAAATAATTTCTCCATCGATCCCGCGACCGCAAAACAAGTACAAGATAAACCCAAATCCTGGAATAAACACCAGCGTCATCATCCATGCAAAGACACTCGCAATGGAACGTGGTTTGCGAAAGACAGTGATAAACGCTGCTACGGTATTGATGAACAGCAAAGCCGCAAACACCGTTGAAACCATACTCATATCCATTTTAATCATATTTTCCTCCTACAATAGATAACTATGGTCAAAGGTGATCTCCACCACATAGTTTCCTACTTCCTTCGTCATTTTTTCCTGCAGTAAGTACCGAATATCGTCATCTCGGTAAGCAGCCTCGTTCGGTATCACCAAATCAAAGTAGATGGTCTGATCAGTCACACGAAAATCGTGCATTCTTAACTGTGGGTCTACTTGGCGCACCACCTTTTTGGTTGTTTTTTTCAATCGACGATAATGGGCATCATGGATCGGTACCGGATCTAAATGACAAACCAATTCAACCCGCAACTGTTTGTAAAAATCATGTTCGATTTGGTCAATGACTTGATGGGCTTGATTCAACGTCCATGTATCATCCACTTCTATATGCACGCTGGCAAACCGATTAGACGGTCCGTAATTATGGACCAGCAAGTCATGAAACCCTAAAATCGTTTGATAGCTGGCTAACCGTTCTTCCATTTCTGCCAATTCTGTTTCTGTGGGTCGGCTGCCTAACAACTCATTAATAAAGTTCCGGATCATTTGAATGCCGTTGTATAAAATATAAAGTGCAATCAGCAAACCAACATACCCATCGATCCGCAACCCTGTCAGCCACTCAACAGTCGCCGACAACAACACCGCCGTCGTCGTAACGACATCGTTGATACTATCTTGTCCACTGGCTTGCAGCGTAGCGGAGTTGATTTTTTTTGCAAGTGAGCGATACATCGATCCTTGCCAGACTTTGATACCAATCGACAATATCAAGACGATAAATAGTATCGGTGAAAGTCGAATATTTTCTGGAGTCATGATTTTATTGATCGAGGAAAGCAAAAACTGCCCACCGACAAAAGTAATCAATAAGGAAACCACAAAACCGCTGATTGTTTCAAAGCGGGCATGTCCATAAGGATGTTCACTGTCTGCTGGTTTGCCAGCGATCCGAAAGCCAACCAACGTCAGCAGTGAAGAAGCACTATCGGTCAAACTGTTGATTGCATCAGCCATGATCGAAACGGAACCAGCCGAGAGACCTATCAAGAATTTGCCGATAAATAAAACAAGATTTGATCCTAACCCAAGCCATCCCGCAGTCAAACCAATCGATGTTCGGTCGTAGGAATCATTTTCTTGTTTATGTCTTTTCCAAAAACCTGCCATTTGCCATCCCCCCCACTTAATATGATGATCTTTCTTATTTTACCCCGAAAGAAAACAATTAAACAACTATTCCTATCGACAATCAGAAAAAAGTTTTTGGAAATCCTATCGTACCTCTTTAAACCAAGTACATTTAAAAAGATAACAGAATGATCTGCATCATTCTGTTATCTTTTAAATAGCTTCTGCATTTTCGTTTAGATAGAAAATGCAATTATTTTTCAGACAACCATGCTTTGGCTTTCGTCAATGCATCAGAAATGCCTTCAGGGTTCTTGCCGCCTGCTTGTGCCATATCTGGACGGCCGCCACCGCCACCACCTACGATTGGTGCGATCGTTTTGATCAAGTCACCAGCTTTCAGACCTTTGGCATTGGCTGCAGCATTGATGGCTGCCAATAAATTGACTTTCCCGTCATTTGCAGTCGCTAAGACCAACACATCAGAGTAGTCTTTTTGTTTCCATTGATCGGCCAATTGACGCAATTGGTTCATGTCTTTGACATTGACTTTGGCCGTAATCAATCGGATACCGTTGATGTCCTCAACATCCTTGAATACATCTCCGGCTTGTTGATTGGCCAATTTGCTTGCCAATGCTTCGTTTTCTTTTTGTAATTCACGCAATTGGGCTTGCAGTTGTTCCGTTTTGGCAACGACTTCTTTGATTTGCGCTGACTTGACGATTGATGCGACAGCTTTCAGTTGTGTTTCTTCTTCTTGCAACAAGCGATAGGCTTCTTCGCTGGTGACCGCTTCGATCCGACGAACACCTGCCCCAATCCCTGATTCAGAAACGATTTTGAAGATACCGATATCTTCTGTATTGGTTACGTGGGTTCCACCACACAATTCAATCGACCAATCTGCTACATTCACAACGCGAACATCATGACCATATTTCTCACCGAATAACGCCATGGCCCCCATGCCTTTGGCCGTATCGATATCTGTTTCGATCGTGACTACGGGCAAAGCTTCCCAGATTTTTTGGTTGACGATTTGTTCCATCTGGCTCAACTCTTCGCCAGTCACTTGACCAAAGTGGCTAAAGTCAAAGCGCAAATGACCAGGTGCTACCAATGAACCTGCTTGGTTGGCATGGCTGCCTAGCACTTCTTTTAAGGCTTTGTGCAATAAATGGGTGGCTGTATGATTTTTGACGATCTTGTTGCGGCGATGTTGATCGACTTGCAAGAAATAGGCTGTATCAATTGCAATCGGTGCAAGGATCGTTACTGTGTGCAAGAATTGACCATTTGGCGCTTTCTTCACATCATTGACTTCAGCCACGATGCGCCCTGCTTCATCAATGATCGTACCCGTATCTGCAACTTGCCCACCCATTTCAGCATAAAATGGTGTTTCTGCAAAAATCAATTGTGCTTCGCCTTCACTGGCGCTTTCTTTCAATGCTTCGCCTTGGATCAAGACCAGCAGTGCACTTTTGACTTCTTGCATGTCATAACCGACAAATCGACTGTCCACTTTGATATCTGTCAATAAGGCAGATTGGACCCCCATCGATAATTCCGTTTGACGCGCAGCACGGGCACGGGTCCGTTGTGCGTCCATTTCCGCTTCAAAGCCAGCGTGATCGACTTTAAGGCCTTCGTCTTCCGCCACTTCTTCCGTTAATTCAACTGGGAAGCCATAGGTATCATACAATTTGAAAATATCTGCGCCTTGCAAGGTATCTTCACCAGATGCTTGAACAGTCGCGATGACATCATTTAAGATCGCTAACCCTTCATTGATTGTTTCGTGGAAACGTTCCTCTTCGCTGCGGACAACTTTTTCAATAAATGCTTGCTGTGCCAACACTTCAGGATAATAACTGTCCATAATACCACCAACGATTGGGACCAATTTATATAAGAAAGCCGTATCGATGCCTAGTTTTTTGCCATGCATGACTGCCCGACGCAACAAACGCCGCAAGACATAGCCTCGGCCTTCATTAGACGGCAATGCACCATCGCCGATAGCAAAAGAAAGTGCCCGGATATGGTCAGCAATCACTTTGAAAGAGATATCTGTTGTTTTGCTATCGCCGTAAGCAACTTTCCCGCTTAATTGGGCAACAGCTTCAATGATTGGCATAAATAGATCTGTTTCAAAATTGGTTGGTGCATTTTGGACGATCGAAACCATCCGTTCAAGCCCCATTCCCGTATCAATGTTTTTATGCGGCAGTGGTTCATAAGCGCCGTCAGGTTGATGGTTGAATTCAGAAAATACCAAGTTCCAGATTTCTAGATAGCGTTCATTTTCGCCACCAGGATAGTTTTCTGGATCATCTTCAGCAACATCGTTGAACGCTTCGCCACGGTCATAGAAAATCTCTGAGTCTGGTCCACAAGGTCCGGCACCAATATCCCAGAAGTTGTCTTCGATCTCAACGATATGCTCAGGTGTCAAGCCAACTTCTTCTGCCCAAATACGCTTTGCTTCGGTATCTTTCGGATAGACCGTCACATATAGTTTTTCTGGATCAAAAGCCATCCATTCTGGTGAGGTTAAAAATTCCCATGCCCAGTGAATGGCTTCATTTTTGAAATAATCACCGATCGAAAAATTGCCCAGCATTTCAAACATCGTATGGTGACGAGCGGTTTTACCGACATTTTCGATGTCATTGGTCCGTATAGATTTTTGCGCATTGGTGATCCTTGGATTTTCAGGTACCACGGTACCGTCGAAATATTTTTTCAATGTTGCCACACCAGAATTGATCCATAGTAAGGTGGGATCATTGACTGGTACCAACGACGCACTTGGTTCGATAGAGTGCCCTTTCGATTGGAAAAAATCTAAAAACAGTTTTCGTACTTCTGCACTGGATAATTGTTTCACTTTATTCTCCTACTTTCTGCTATCTTCGTTTGGCTTGTGGTCTGCTTGCTGATGCCTCTTTTTTGATGCTTGCGCACTTGTCTAAAAAGACAAAAAAACACCATTGCAAAAACAAGGACGTCTACACGCGGTACCACCTTGCTTGCAATGATGTAACTCATTACCTCTTAGACTCGCTAACACTGAGTACGCGTCAACATTGCTGTTGAAAATCAAGAAAAGGGAGCCATTCAGCCGGGCACATGTTTTTCTCTCAGCACTGAAAAACTTTCTGTGATGCAACACCAAACCAACGATATCCTTTATCACTCAAAGTATAAGGAAAGATCTCGGAAAAGTCAATCCTTAGATGCGGTCTTTTTCAATCAAAATCGCTTTGCGGTAACGATAATCTATAGAGGAAAGGATTTTTTCCGGCTGTAAGATCCTGCGTGAGCGATAATATGTGGCGTATGGCAAAGCATCTAATAATGAATGGCTGCAAGTCGACCACTTCTCCATTTTTAGAGATAAACCATCTGTCAGTTCCCAGCCATTGGCTAATCCGTATGTACAACCAAACATATTGGGCGCCAATAATTCTTCAGCAGGCAGCGTCATACCATCTCCACAGGTTTTCTCATTCCCCCAGCGGAAAAGTCGTCTTGTTCCTGCACCGCAGCAATATTCCCACTGATCTTCTGACAGCAATACGAAACCTTCTTTGTGCAACTGCGTTTGCAACGTCTTTTGTGATACTTGCTGATGGGTATATAGCAAATAATTACCAGTCAGAGGATGTAATTCCGCGAAATAGCGGTTCTCTTCCAGAATCGATTCCGGCAATGCATAGTCCAGACTTTCTTCAAAAGATATCGGCATCTGAAAGTTTGCTTGCACATCTTCCGCAAACAGGTTGTAGGCTTCCACGTTGCCGTGAAATTCTGCAGTGACCGTATCAAGGACACCAACGAATGTAGTGCCTACCGGCAGCGCGTGGCATTGAACCAACATCGGGGCAATCGACCTTTTGCGTAGTGGACTCGTCGATTCATTGACATAATCAGACCAATCTTGTTCGTTTTGAAAGCCGTAAGCAGCAGCCAAACCCGCAGCGGTTTCATTCGATGATGGCCACGATAGTCCCCAACTAGATAAAGGCAACCCTTGAACACCAAGATCCCAGCCCAAAATAGCTTCAGATGTTCCTGGTACAAATACAAAGTCTTCATCATCGATCGTCATTCGAAATGTCTCGCATTTGATGCCCGCATAAGCATAGTTCACCACATGGAGATCAGTGATTTCTTTCAAAGGGCTCACAAAGTACATTAACATCTGCTGAATCAATTGCTTCTTGACCTCCAGCGGCAAATTCTTCCAATTGTTCCATTGCAATGCGTCAAAAAACTCCACGTCATATCCCCTCTCATCTGCTACAATTACTATAACTAGAGTATACCACGAATCTGGAGGGAAAAAAGATATGCTTTATTTTGGACGCAGCCCATGGTTGCAAGCACAAGTCTACGCATTACGACAAAGTGTATTTGTTGAAGAACAGCAGATTCCTACTGCGTTAGAATTTGATGATTTAGACCAAACCTGTCCCTACTATCTTTGGGTAGAGAATCATCAGCCCATCGCAACTGTACGCTATCAATTTGAAAGAGCTGGTGTTTTGCAACCCGACCGTTTCTGTGTTTCTGCAGATTATCGCCGCCAAGGCTATGGTCAGCGCTTATTGGGTTATTTGGAAGAAAGAGCATGCACGACGGCGCCGAACGATCCGAGTTGACAGCTGAGATCAGTGCCCACGCTTTCTATGTAATTTGCGGTTACCACATCACTTCTGACCCTTTTGTAGAGGATGGCATTTCTTGTGTGAAGATGGCCAAACAACTAAAATAACCCTTGGAGATTGACTCTCCAAGGGCTAATCGTATTTGATCAACTATTCGAATTCTTCTTGTTCTTACGAGCCGTTCGAGTGGTTTGGCGTCGTTCGATTTTGCGTTTCTCTTTGTTCTTTTTATCAACAGCCCATTGAATCTTTTTCTTATAGCCTGGTTTGATATTTTTCTTCTTCTTTTTCACCAAACCGATCAAGGTTGGATCCAACTCATCCCGGGATTTTTCCCGTTTGGTCCGTCGGTTTCGATCGTAAGTATCGACGATTTCGTCATTCTTGACTTCTTTGGGCTGGAAGGTCACACCCAAATCTTCAATCGCTTGAATCGCTTGTTCATCTGCTGGATCATACAACGTGATTGCCGTACCAGATAAATGGTTGCGGCCAGTTCGTCCAACGCGATGAATAAAGAAATCTAGATCAGCCGGAATCTCGGCATTGATGACGTGGGAAACTCCTTCAATATCGATCCCGCGGGCAGCCAAATCTGTTGCTACCACATACTGGAACTCTAAATCATGCACTTGGCGCATGATGCGCTTGCGTTCTCGCGGACTGATATCGCCATGGATCTTGGCCACTTTCAAGCCCTGCCCCTTCAGATAGTCCGCAATATCGTCCACCCGGCTTTTGGTATTCGCAAAAACGATAGCCAAATAAGGATGACCTGTCGTCAGAATTTGGTGGATCAATTTGTTTTTGTTTTTGCCTTTGGTTGAAATCAACCAGTTTTCGATTGAATCAGAAATCACCGCTTTGGCTTTGATTTCTTCAATCAAAGGATTTTGCATATACTTCTTCAAAAATGGGCGCAGTTTCTCAGGGATCGTCGCAGAGAAAACCAGCATTTGTAATTTGGCTGGCAAACGTCCGGCAATTTGATCAACTTCCGCCAAGAATCCCATATCTAATGTCATATCTGCTTCATCAACGACAAAGGCTTGTGCAGTATGTACCGCTAAGGCTTGCTCATTGATCATGTCAAGAATCCGGCCAGGCGTGCCAATAACGACATGGGGTTGTTGATGTTCTAAACGGGCCAATTGGCGCTTTTTATCCGTACCGCCAACAAAGTTTGACACTCTGATCTCAGGATCATGGAAACCGCCGATTTGTTTGGCTGCTTGATAGATTTGTACTGCTAATTCACGACTTGGTGCCGTGATAACGACTTGAACTTCATCTTTGCTGGCATCGATTTTATCCATCAAAGGAAGTAAAAATGTGTGGGTTTTACCGCTCCCTGTCTGTGATTGTCCGACAACACTGCGGCCTTTTTGAATAACTGGGATCAATTTTGCTTGCACTTCTGTTGGTGTCGCGAATTGCTTTTCCGCAAGTGCTTCGTAAATAAATGGTTGAAATTTAAATGACTCAAAAGACATTCAAACACCTTCTTTCTTTTAACATCTTTAGAATTATAGCATAATTCAGCCTATTTTCCTAACCTTCTTTTGCTTGGACTGTACTTATCGTATAGGTTTTGCTTCTTTTCTCATAAAAGAAACGTGGTTCTTTTTTGACGGCTGTCCACAATAGATTTAGGTAAAAGCCGAGTTGCAACAGACCAAAAAGCAAAACCATCATCAAGCTGACCAGAAGCAGCAGTTGTGTATCAGATTGGAGATACGGGGTAAAAATACCGCTGATTCGGCTGATGCTGGCATAAATCAGATAAAACAATCCGTAACGGACAAATAAAGCAGACATACTGATACGTTGGCGTCCTTCTTGCATCAGTCTGATGCGCACCAATTTTTTACCAAGGGTTTGTCCTTCCGTCAGATAAGGAATCAAAACAAAATACACCAAGACTTCTACAGCAAAGTACCAATAGTCACCTGTGAAGTCCCGTATTTCCTGTTGCCTGATCAACGTCAAAACTAGCAATAGCGTCGAACTGAAGACCGATAGACACAGCCAGTCGATAGCCCAAGCAAAAAAGCGCCGGGTCATGGTCACACGAGTATCTCGTGCATAAGATGCCGCATCGATTTCTTCTCTTGATGGCAGCAAGAAGGTAAAGATCGGCGCAACCAGCCAGCCAAGAACCCCGCCTAATGTGTTCACGAATAAATCATTGACATCAAAAAGACGATAAGAACGAGGATAGATAAAATACAATCCGGTCAATTGTGTCAGTTCAAAAAATAGGGTCAAACAAAATGACAGCAGCAGCGTTTTTTTGAAGGAATAGTTAAAGTAATAACGCAAATAGATGCCAAATGGGACAGTCAATAACAAATTGAAGAGCGGTTCTAAGACCACGCCTTGTTTGAGTGCAGGTAGATACGTGGCAGGATCATGGATATCTAAGACTGTTTGTTGCAGAAAATGAATCCAAGAAGCCCCTAGCTGCCACTCCATCCTAGGACCCGTCATTTGCGCCACCGCTTCAATAGAAGGTAGTGGCAAAATCACGAGAAAGTAAGCACACAACAAATAGAAAACAAATGAATACAAAATGAGGGCTCTTGACCATAAGAAACGACCGTATTTCCGGTATTGTCTAACAAAGAAAATCGATGAGATCCCTAGAGCCAAAAAAGGGAAAACCAATAAGGCGATTTTGATTGGACCAATATAAGCTGACATAACAAACTCCTTTGAAAATAAAATATGGCACTGTATTTCCCAAAACAACCGTTTTGGCGTATGATAAAGAAAAAAGGAGGTCGAAAATACTATGTTACATCCTTACTTCTCATTCGGCGTGCCTAGCTTATTGCTGCTATTATATGTAGCATTTGCACTTTTTCAACGTTCCGCCCAGATTCCTTACTTAGGTTTCGGCTTATTCATCATTGCAGGATTTATGACGGGATTTAGTCTGCAGGTCTTACAACTCGCATGGAATGAAGTGGCTAAAACCTCATTCGATCAAGTGCAAGAAACAATTCATTACTCACCTTACCTGCTGTTGATTCCCTTTGTGATCGGAATCATCTTGATGTTGATCCATCTCTATCAGGGGTATCAAAAGGTTCGGACAGTACGGTTGAGAACAAAATAAACAAGTCCTGACACAATGATAGCTTGGCATGACACAAAACAACAACTAACCGGCAAAAGAGGTTAGTTGTTTTTTGGTGAATCTGTTTATTCAATACAGGTTACATGTCATCTGAAGCACCATCAAATGATGTTTCGTCTTGTTCAATAAAGGACGCTTTGACTTCATCGTCTAGTTGCGCCAAGAGATATTGCCAATCACTATTTGCTAAAACGATAACATCAATGTTGTTCTCCTCATCAATCAATTCTAGATTAGATATATCTTCGCCTAATGATTGAAATAATGTAGTAAATTTGGGATCTTTGATCGTCATATACTCTGTGCGTTTCATTATTCATCACCCCATGAATCGATAAATTCATAAAACAAGATATCAACGTATTCCAAATCTTTCATTTTTTGTAATGTGGACAAATCTAAGCGTATAAAGGCTTTTTCCACTAGAATATAATGATTGTCTTCTAGCGCTTCTTCAATGAATGGCAAAATATCTTCTTCATCGCCTAACTGTTCATTGGCAATTTGATCAATTTGCGCAAAAAGCGCTTCATCTTGGAGCAAGAAGTACTGATTATCGTAGCGATAAACTGCAACTTCATAAGGCCGCAATGGCAATTCTGCCCGAATAACAAATAAACATTCTCCAGAGTCAGAAAGTGCAGGCAACAATTCATTGGGTTGCAGTGCTTGTTGATAATACATTTCCATCCCTCCTTTCATACCATTATAGGCAAGGATCGAGAAAAATGGAAATAATCGGGTTACAGATTAAAAAACCCTAAAATTTGTTACCGTTGTTACACATCCCATTCAGCATAAAACTCTTTCAAAAAAGCTTCCATGAATGCCATGCGACGCATCGCTTCTTTTCTGGCATAAGCCGTATGCATTTTTCCAGGTAATAAAAACAACTTTTCATAAAAGTGATTGATGACTGTGGTCCCTTTTCGATAATCCGCATGATCTGTGAAGTCTTTAGGTGCAAGATCTGGGAGATGCAACGGGTGTTGATGACTGCCGCCAAAGTAGCTCGTCCGCATGATCCCGATTGCCCCAAGCGCATCTAAACGATCCGCATCACGCACGATGATTCCTTCTAATGTGTCGACCTCTGCCCCTTGCAGCAATTCTTTCGAAAAAGAAAGGTTGTCGATGATCGTGAAGATATGATCGATCTGAAAGGCACTGGCTCCAGCTGTCAGAAGACAAGCGTTGACTTCTCGCTGAGCTTGCGCCACATCAGTAACCACTTTATCATCGACGGTATCATGCAGATAGGCGGCGACTTGAACAACAAAGGCGTCAACTGTCAAATGGTCTTCATCAATGATGGTTTGACTTAGTTTTGCCACACGATTGACATGATCAAAACCGTGACCGGTACAATCATTTGAGAGGACTTGTTTGGCATATCCGATGACTTTGTCTAGATTAGGTTGGTTCTTTTCAGGTATATTCGACATATTCGGCTCCTTTATTCACAGCTCAAAGAAAGAACCTGTCTGTTGGGCATTGACTTTGATGGTGACAAGTCTCTATCCACAACCGTTCAGGTTCTTCGCAATTGATGTATAGTATGATCAATTAGTCATTGATTTTATAAACAGCAAAGTAGATCTTGCGTAAATAATCCAATAGATACTGTGGATTCAACAACTCACCCGTAGCATCTAAAATCAATTCATTTGGTTTCTTTGATGCGCCAAATTGGTGGATATGTTCTGTCAACCAAAGACGAATCGGCGAATAATCATCTGAAGCCAAAACGTCATCAACAGCCACATCTTTTTGCATCGCCTGAAGCAATTGCGCAGCGTACATATACCCCAATGCATAAGATGGGAAGTAACCAAAGCTGGCACCTGACCAATGGACATCTTGTAAAATACCTTCTAAGTCATTCTCAGGACGAACACCTAAGTATTCTTCGTATTTGTCATTCCAGATTTGTGGCAGATCTTCTACCGCTACTTGATCATTGAAAATCATTTTTTCGATTTCATAGCGAATAATGATGTGTAATACATAGGTCAAACTATCGGCTTCGATCCGGATCAAGCTTGCTTGAGAATGTTTCAATGAGTCATAGAATTCATCAAACGAGACATCATCAAAGGTGCCTTCCGCACATGCTTGGAAAAATGGAAATTGTTTTTGCCAAAAAGCCCGATTGCTGCCGATAATAATTTCATTGAACAGGGATTGTGATTCGTGGATCCCCATTGAAGCACCTTCATGGACGGGGGTACCTTGGTATTTTTCATCGATATTTTGCTCGTACATTCCATGCCCGGCTTCATGAATCACACCAAACAAGCCCATAGAGAAGTCGTGCTCATTCCAGCGGGTGGTCAAACGCACATCATTGTGATTGATACCAGTAGCAAAAGGATGCACCGTATTGTCCAAACGCCCCCGATTAAAGTCATAGCCCAAGTCAGTAATGACCTTTGATATGAATGTTCGTTGCTGCGCTTCTGTCATTTTACGAGAAAGGATCGTAGTTGCAGGTGCGGTCCCTTTTTCAGCTAGTTGACGACGAATATCCATGATACCGTCTCTTACTTGTGAGAAGACATTGTCAAGAATCTCTACTGTCATATTCGGTTCATATTGATTCAATAGAACGTCATAATCTGTCAGTTCATTCTTTTTCATATAAGGAATCATTTCCTTGGTCAAACGAATATTTTCAGACAATGCTTCTTTGAATAAACCAAAGTCTTTTTCTTTCCGTGCTTTTAACCAAGCGGTGTGGGCTCTAGACGTTGCTGCTGAAGCCTCGATCGCCAATGATTGCGGCACATCTTTTTGCAATTCGTACTCTTCTTTGACCAAAGTATAAGCGGCTTGTCCCACTTCAGATAATTCTTCAGGATGCGTACCAAAGTATTCAATGGCTTCTTTGATTGGTGCGCCGATTTTTTTCTCGAAGTATAGCCCATAAAGATAACTATCAACTTCACTACGGTATTCACTAGCGGCTTCCGGCATGCCAGTTTGATTGTCCCACTCTAAGATACCCATTGCTTGGCGCAAAAGATCGATTTCTTTCAATTCTTTCAGAAAGGTTTGTTCATTCATTCGATTGGCTCCTTTTTGCGCGGCGGACGTTGGCCCCAATATTGGAACAAATCAGTCCGGATCGCACCATTATATAATTTTCGTTTTTTGGTTGCTTTTTCACCATAGTGGCTTTCAAATGTCAAATCGCTGGTCAAGATATACTTGCTCCAAGTCTTCAACGGACGGAAGGCTTGCCCCATTTCTTTGTACAAACGTTGAACGGATTCTTCTTCCCCCAATCGCTCGCCATATGGCGGGTTGGCCACGATCACACCATATTCTTTCGCAGTTTTGAAGTCTTTGACAGCTTGTTGTTTGAAGACGATTGAATCACCAAGACCGATTTCTTCGGCATTGCGTTGGGCAATATCAATCATCCGTCCATTGATATCTGATCCAGTAATATCTAAAACCACATCATAGTCGGCAGCTTCATCCGCTTTTTTGCGTACCTCTTCAAAGACAGAAGCCGGGAACCAATCCCATGATTCACACACGAATTCACGATTAAACCCTGGTGCGATATTGTGACCGATCAATGCAGCTTCAATACACAATGTCCCTGATCCGCAGACCGGATCGACAAAAGGTTTGTCTTTGTGCCAGTTCGTCAGCATGACTAATGCAGCAGCCATATTTTCTTTTAGCGGTGCACCGCCCTTTTCAAGACGATAGCCCCGCTTGAACAAACTTGGACCTGTGGTGTCTAATGTAATGATTGCATGATCTTTTAGCAATGCGACTTCTAATTGGAAGAACGCGCCTGTTTCCGTTAATGGCACACTTGCTGGTCGATGATAGACATCCCGCAACCGATTGACGATTGCCTTTTTGGTAATGGCTTGACAGTCTGGTACACTGAATAATTTCGATTTGATTGATTTACCGGCAACTGGAAATTCCGCATCGAGAGGCAAAAAGTCTTCCCATGGCAGTGCTTTGACCGATTCAAATAGCTGGTCAAAGGTCAAGACATCAAATTCCCCGACAATGATTTTGATCCGGTCTGCGGTCCGCAGCCAAAGGTTGGCTGTCGCAATCGTTTCCATAGTCCCTTTGAAACGTGCACGGCCATTTTCAACTTCACAGTCAATGCCCAGATCTCGTAATTCTTTTCCTACTAATGCTTCCAAACCGCTGGCAGCAGTTGCGATACAGTTAAATGTTTTTTCAGTCATAAATAGCTCCTTCTTGGTATAAAAAAACCTTCCGTTGCTGGAAGGATTCCCTGATATGTTGTGGTTTTCTATAAGCCATGTTTTGTCCATATCTTCCTCAGGGAGAAGAAAATATTGGGTAATTATCTATCTGCAATTACTTGCCTTCTTGCTTCCGTTCATTTCCGTGCAAAAAGCGCCCCTACCGTTGTTTGGGTTGCTCGCTCGAGGGGTTTACCGCGTTCCACCAAGACGGTTTCCCGGCTTGCTTCGTCACTGTGGCACTTTCAAGGATACTTTGGCATAGCTTGCACCTTAGCCATTTTTCCTGCCGTTACTTTCTCAAGTACCCTAGCTTATGGTTTCGCTAGGCACGAACACTACAAGCATCTCAGCTTGTGCGAGCATGGACTTTCCTCAGCATAATCGAGTTATGCCGCAATTACCCGAAAACCACAACCATCATTATTGTCTAAAATTGACGGGTCTTCTCATTGTCATCTTCAAGATCAGCATTTGTATAATTGCTGTTGTAAGACGTGTTTGACCGTGTTGCTGTTTCTGGTTCACGATCCAATTTTTTGCCAAAGACTTCTTTTTCAAGATTTGACAAACGTTTAAGGATATCAAAGTTTGTAACAGTTTGGCTCTTCGGTGCCTCTTGCTGCACACGAGAAGCGATTGCTTGGTTCTTAGACAATTGATCCACTTTTGCATTCAAGCGATCATTTTCTTCTTGCAACGCCAAAATCTCTTTATTGTAGTTTTCGTAATCCTTAATAATGTTATCTAAAAATTCATCGACTTCAACTGGATCATATCCGCGCATTTTTGTTTTAAATTCTTGTTGCAGAATATCTTTCGGACTATAAATCAAATTTGCCATTATTTACACCTCATTGTTTATTCCAAATGGTTTTCACTTTCTAAACCATTCTATCAAAAAAAACCAGAAAATCAAAGTAAATTACTATCAATTCCCATCAAATGTTGCATTTTGCAGATCATCCATTGTTATTTGCTCGATTATGTAGGGTTGTTGTTGGCTAAATGCCTGTGCATCTTTCAAAAAATAGCTGGTTTTTCCAGGAAACTCTTCATCATATAATAATAATGCGCCATCTGTGTGCTGTAGCAAGAAAGCAGTATGATTGCGCAACTGACTAGGATCTTTGTAAGGTTGATGACTAGTCGCATCTACATAATCAGCAAACGCCTTCGCCGTCTGCAGTGCTTCTTGGTTGGCTTCATTCCAATTTTCGCCAAACCCTTCAAAAGGAAAGATGATGCCAAATTTGATCTCAGGATAGTCGACCTTCAAACCCGCCATCAATTCCCCGCACCATAACTCCGCGCCAAGATTGCCGCTGATCAAAATCCATGTCAATCCTTCTTCAATGTATCTGACGATTGCTTCTTTTATGACTTTCTTAATGACTTTGACTTTCGGGTCTTTTGCTTGAAACACACCGATCTCATAGCTTCGATACCCAGTAAAGTATAAGGTTTTCATTGTTTAGGTTGCCCCCTCTTTTCTTTCCAACTTTTTTTTTGGTATAATGTTGCCTAGGAGTGTGAATAACATGGTCATTCGTTACCCAAATGGTCAATCTGGTGTTTATGATGGTGGGAAAAAACAAAATATGCAAGAAAAACAATTGCCGCCCAAAACATATGCCAATCGCGGCATGCGTTTTGAAGAGGCCATCAATGAAAGCAACCTCTATTACCTCAATCGACAGATTGCGGTCATCCATAAAAAACCAACACCCATTCAAATCGTTAAAGTGGATTACCCACGACGAAGTGCAGCTGTCATCAAAGAAGCGTATTTCCGTGAAGCCTCCACTACTGACTACAATGGTGTGTATCGTGGACACTATATTGATTTTGAAGCGAAAGAGACACAAAACAAAACGTCATTTCCCTTTAAAAATTTCCACCTGCACCAAATCAAACATATGGAAAACTGTCTTGAACAAAACGGACTCTGTTTCGTTTTATTGTGGTTTTCCAGTTTACAACGCTGCTTTTTTTTAGACAGTCGGTCACTGATCGAAAAATGGTATTTACAAGATAGTACGGGTAAAAAGTCTTTATCACTCGCTTATATCGAAGATATAGGAATTGAGATCAAGCCAAAAATCGCCCCACGGATCCCCTATCTTGAAGCAGTTGATTCATTTTTAACAATAAAGGAGAATGATTGATATGGCAAATGAATCCCGTTCGAGAACCGATCGACACGATTCAAAAGGGTTAGGCAAAAATAAGACGCCCAAGAACAAAGGTAAACGAAAATCCAGCATTGGCAGTATATTGCTGAAAATCTTCATGGGCTTATTTTTCTTAGGTTGTGTAGCGATTTTATCTGGAATGGGCTTGTTTTGGTGGTACGCCAAAGATGCCCCGGAATTAGATCAGACAAAACTAGATTCAACTGTCTCTTCTCGCTTTTATGCAGCCAATGGTGAGCTGATCACTGAATTTGGCAGTGAAACACGGGAGAAAATCACCGCCAATGAAATCCCGCAATTGCTGGAAGATGCGATCATCTCTGTTGAAGATCGACGATTTTATCAACATATCGGGGTCGATCCGATTCGGATCGTCGGCTCTGCCCTTTCCAATGCGAAGACTGGTGGAATGCAAGGAGGAAGTACCTTGACGCAGCAATTGATCAAGTTGTCTTTCTTCTCTACCAATGCTGAAGACCAAACACTACGACGCAAAGCGCAAGAAGCTTGGATGGCGGTACGTTTGGAACAAACGAAATCCAAACAAGAAATTTTGACTTACTACATCAATAAGGTTTACATGTCCAATGGATTATATGGGATGCAGACTGCAGCTACAAAATTCTATGGCAAATCCTTAGATGAACTTGATCTGGCGCAAACCGCATTGATCGCCGGATTACCAAATGCTCCTTCTGCATTTGATCCATATGTCAATCCAGAGAACGCCAAGAGCCGTCGGGATGTTGTCCTAAAAGCAATGTTAGATAATGAAAAAATCACCCAAGATGAGTATGAAAGCGCCGTTGCAGAAGATATCCAAGAAGGATTACAGGATATCAACGATGACAATCAAGAATGGAAGTATTTTGACAATTATTTCAATGAAGTGATTGCCGAAGTCAAAGAAAAAACCGGTAAAGATGTATATACCGATGGATTAGATATTTATACCAATATCGATGTTGATGCCCAAAAACGACTGTATGATATCGTCAACTCTGGAGATTACATTGATTATCCAGATGATGAGATGCAAGTTGCTGCTACATTGATCGATGTCAACACAGGAAAAGTCACTGCTCAAATCGGCGCCCGGAACAATGATGCCGTACTAGGAAACAATTTGGCTGTCAATGTGACGCGAGATTTTGGTTCCACTGTCAAACCAATCACAGATTACGGTCCTGCTTTCCAATATTTAGAAAATTCTACAGGGCGAACGATTCTTGATGAGCCTTACAACTATATCGGCACAGACATCCCTATCTATAACTGGGATCGCCAATACATGGGCAACATCTCCTTACGTACTGCGTTGACCCAATCACGTAATGTACCAGCCGCAAAACTATTTGAAGAAGTCGGCGCGGACAATATCAGCGAATTCCTGCAAGGGTTAGGGATTGAATACAACGCAATCACGCAATCGAATGCCATTTCCAGCAACACGGACAAAATCGACGGAACCAAATACGGGATCTCCAGTTTGAAATTATCCGCTGCTTATGCGGCATTTGCCAATGGCGGGACTTATTATGAACCACAATACGTCAATAAAATCGTTTATCAAGATGGTACGGAAGATGAAGACTCATTTACAGTCTCTGGCGAAAAAGCAATGGATGATACAACGGCCTACATGGTAACTGACATCCTGAAAGATGTTATCTCTCAAGGAACTGGGACTAACGCTCAAATCGACGGCTTATATCAAGCTGGTAAAACGGGCACCTCTAATTACACAGATGATCAGTTAGCGCAGTTAGATACGTCAAATGGTGCCTATCCAGATATCACATTTGCTGGATATACGCCATCATATTCACTGGCTGTCTGGACAGGGTACAATGATAAAATGACACCCATCACAGATAGCAGTACCCATGTTGCGTCTGATGTCTATCGTGAATTGATGCGTTATGTCTCATCTTCAGTCGAGAATACTGACTGGACAATGCCGGATGGTTTGACCCGAATCGGCAATGAATTGTATCTTGCTGGCACCTATACTCAGCCTAGCTATTCATCAACCAGCAGTTACAGCAGCCCATCTTCAGAAATATCAGAACCTTCTTCTGAGACTTCTGAATCAACTGAATCTAGCTCTTCTGAAGAATCGATTTCGTCTTCAAGCAGTGAAGAAGCACCCGCTTCCTCAACACCTGAGACGACACCAAGCAGTAGTGAAGAAACACCCGTTTCTTCGGATGATAGTGAATCAGCTGCACCGCCAACGCCGCCTGAAGGCAGCGAGAATACCAACGAATAACAAAAAACCAGCAAATCGATCACGATTTGCTGGTTTTTGCTTTCATACGTATCTTGCCATCTTGACACATGGATAATAAGGGACAGACCTCGCATTTAGGCGCCCGCGCCGTGCAGTGATACCGACCAAAGAAAATCATCGAATGATGTGTTTTGACCCATAAAGTATCGGGAATCTTTCTCATCAATGTCTGCTCTACTTCGACCACATTGGCGTCTAAGCGGCAGATACGCAACCTTTTTGAGACTCTTTCAACATGGGTGTCAACGGCAATCGCTGGTACACCAAAGGCATCCCCCATCACCACATTCGCTGTTTTGCGACCCACGCCAGGCAAAGAAATGAGTGCTTCTCTGGTTTGCGGGACTTGCCCATCAAAACGCAGCAAGAGTTCACCAGCACAGGCCTTGATATTTTTGGCTTTGTTGCGATACAAGCCAATCGACTTGATTTTCTCCATAATCTCTTCGACTGGGGCCACACTTAATGCTTGAGGCGTTGGATAGGCCGCAAACAATGCCGGTGTTACCTTATTGACCGATACATCCGTGGCTTGCGCACTGAGAATTACAGCAATCAGCATTTCAAAAGGGTTTTTTGACACCAACTCGCCATGAGCTTCTGGGAACATCTCGAACATGGTTTCTACAGCTTGTAATGTTTTTTCTTTACTGATCATTTTCCCTTTGGCCACTCCTCTTCTTAATTCTCGTTACTCGCCTTCTAACCAATTATGCATCGGTATTTTCGGTGTTGGTCCCTCTTCTTGCTGCAGGGAATCTTTTTGCAGGAATTGCTTTTTACGGCGCTTTTGTTCTTCTTCGACCTGAGCCTTTGATGTGATATTTTTGCGTTCCCAAGAAAGCAGGATACGATCGATATAATTCAAACTATAGGCCTGATTCAAGACAGCTTCTCTCAATGCCAATTGGACCAACTCTGGTTGATAATGATCATCTTCCAACCACTGACTAATCCGTTGATATTCGATGGCTGACAGCGGACGGCCAAATTCCCCTTCGAATAGTTGGTAAAGATTGCGTATTTTTTCTTCATTGGATTGCGCTTCTTGTTTGTGAGCTTGTTGTTTCAACAAGGCGTCAAGCCGGCCATAAATGCCGGAAAAATCATAATAATCGGTCATTTTGCCGAAAGGATCTTTTTTGGCATCAAGTTTGATAATATCTTTTTTCAACAACTGATTGAGCCAATGATAGATTTCTTTCTGGTCACTGCCCATGATTTCGGCGATATCACGCAAGTCAGGAAAATCATTCCCTTGTTCATGATAACGGAACAATTGCAGCCATAATAGAAATTCGTCATTGGACAGACCAAGCTGACGATAATGATCCAGCAGCATATTAGAAATCGTCGTTTGTCCTTTTGCTAAGTAATCTTCTAACGAAATCACTGAAATTCCTCTTTTCTATTCATAGGCTTTTGGTGATCAATCAACGATTGGTTCATCAAAAAAGGGACTGCGCCAAAGCGTCCGTCCCATACACTTTTTTTATTTACGCTTCGACAGCAGCAATGATTTCAACTTCTACCAAAACATCTTTCGGTAAGCGGGCAACTTCTACCGCAGACCGAGCCGGCAGCGTTTGATCAAACAATGTTGCATACGTATTATTAAATGGCACAAAATCATTCATATTTTTAAGGAAACAAGTGGTTTTAACGATTGCATCCGGCGTCAAATCAGCGGCTTCTAAAATCCCGCGGATATTTTTCAAAACTTGCTGTGTTTGGACTTCGATTGTGGTGCCGACCACTTCTCCTGTCACAGGATCCAATGGTATCTGTCCCGAAGCAAATAAAAAGCCATTTGCGATTTTGCCTTGTACATAAGGGCCGATCGCTTGTGGAGCTTGATCTGTTGAGATAATTTTCATGATTGATTCTCTCCTTTACAATCTGGACATAGTCCATAAACTTCTAAACGATGGGTATTGACTTGGTAGCCCGTTAACTTAGAGGCAGCCATTTCAACATCCTCTAATCCCGGGTAATAGAAATCAGCGATTTTGCCGCAATTCTGACAAATCGCATGATAATGCTGTTCTGTCGTAAAATCAAAGCGACTAGATGAATCACCATAATTCATCTCTTTGACGAAACCGATTTCCGTAAATAACCTTAAATTATTATAGACCGTCGCGACGCTAATACCAGGGAAATGTACTTCGATCGCGCGATAAATCTCCTCAGCGGTCGGATGGGCATCGTGGCTGGCTAGAAACTCTAAAATAGCGACTCGCTGCGGTGTAATACGAATATTCTCGTGTTTGAGCGTTTTGATAGCTTCATCATAAATCGTACTCACAGGAGTTCCTCCATTTCTCTTATCTTTCCTATCATACTATGTAAATAACAAAAATTCAAACAGCTTTCCTTTATTTTTCAGGTCTTTTCGTAAATTTATCATTCCATGCGGCCTTTTCTTATGGAAAACAAAAGCAGGCAATCATTTGCCTGCTTTTTGTCTGCTATCTAGTCCTCAAATTGATACAATGCTGTAGATAGATAGCGCTCACCATTGTCCGGTACGATTGCTAAGACTTTCTTGCCTGGACCTAAGTCTTTGGCTACTTGCAAAGCCGCATGGATCGCAGCACCCGAAGAAATGCCGACTAAAATACCTTCTTGACGTCCCACGGCACGTGCCGTTTCCATTGCATCATCACTGGAGACAGCAATGGCTTTTTCATAAATATCGGTATCCAATACCTTTGGCACAAAGCCTGTACCGATCCCTTGGATCTTATGGGGACCCGGTTGGCCACCTTCCAAGATTGCTGATTCGGCTGGTTCAACACCGTATATTTTCAATTCTGGATATACACGTTTCAATTCTCTACCAGCACCAGTAATGGTTCCGCCAGTACCAATACCTGCTACAAAGGCATCTAAGCCTTTCGATTCAAAGGCATCTTCAATTTCTTTCCCCGTTGTTTTTTCATGGATTTCCGGGTTTGATGGATTGTCGAATTGCAGTGGCATAAAGTAGCCATCTTGGGCCGCAATTTCTTTGGCTTTATTGATTGAACCTGTGATTCCTTCTGATCCTGGTGTCAATACCAATTCAGCCCCATATGCTTGAACGATTTTGCGCCGTTCGATACTCATTGTTTCTGGCATCACCAATACAACACGATAGCCTTTCGCTGTTCCAATCATCGCTAAGCCAATACCCGTATTTCCTGATGTCGGTTCAATGATCGTATCTCCGGGTTTAAGAGCGCCATCTTTTTCAGCTTTTTCGATCATCGCTAATGCGATTCGATCCTTGACACTTCCCCCTGGATTAAAAAATTCTAATTTTACATAGACATCGGCAGAACCCTCTGCCACGATATGGTTCAACTTGACGATAGGTGTATGTCCCACCAGTTCATTGACTGATTGATAGATTTTTGTCATTGAAAATCCCTCCAATTCTTATGTCTATTCTACCGAAAAAATCATGGGATTGCGAATAAAAAGTAAGCACTTTCTCGGTTTTGATAAAAATAACTAAAGGAACTTTAAAAAAATTATACTAAATAATTAGTTCTGTGATTTAAATAGTTTCAAAGTAGAGATTTGTCTTTTCGTAATATTAATAATATCTATTATTATTGCTCAATATTTATATTTTCCAACTTTTTTTGAATATGTTCAGGAATTTGCTCCCAGTATATAAAATGAATTTCATACACATAATTTAGTTTATATTGAACTTCAGCAAAATTTTTTCCCTCCGGAGATTGACCACCACTAAAAGTCAAGACACGTACATCCTCTGAATCTTTATTAACAACTCTCATATTGACATACGGATCAGGAAATTGCCGTTCATGTGTATCAACTTTGTATATTTGTCCATTATTGTAGGTAACATCTTGGGGGAGAATTGCATAGCCTGTTTGCACAGGTAAAAAAGGATAAAATCTATTCAGAGTATCAATGCTATAAGTAAGATATGAAATACCAATGATAAGGATTAAAATCATGCCGAATATCAAATGAAACTTAAGTCTTCTGCTAAACATTATCAGTCTACTCCTCAAACTTTTTTTGGTCCATAGGTCCCATGCGTATTGATCTAGAACAATTACGAGCAACCTCAGCATCATGCGTAACTACTAAAATTGTCTTTCCTTGCTTGTTTATCCATTTCAAAATAGCAAGAATGCTATCTCGATTTTTATCATCTAAAGAACCTGTAGGCTCATCAGCTAGGATTATATCGCAAGGTTTTAAAATTGCTCTTGCTATGGCAACTCTCTGTTGCTCTCCACCCGATAACTCACAAATTTTCATTTTAAGACAATCATATAAACCCACGCTTTCCAGTGTCAACTTCATCATATCAATTTTCGCATAGTTAGATTTTTCAACATACTTTAAGGCCATTCTTAAATTTTCTTCAACAGTTAAATATTCTACTAGGGCATAGTTCTGGTAGAGATAAGAAATATGTTTTCTGATAAATTGATTTGCAGCTCTGCTATTCGGACGTGGTGCTTTTTCCCCAAATAAATATAATTGTCCTTCATCATAAGCTTCTATCAAACCAATAATATTTAAAAGTGTAGATTTTCCACAGCCGCTAGGTCCCGTAATTGCAATCATTTCTCCTTCATGTATTTGCATATTTACATTTCTAAAAATTCCTTTCAATCCATAATCTTTTCTCAAATCCTTAAGTTCCAAATGCAAATTAGTCAGCTCCTTTTAATATATGAACTATATTTTTTTTCTCATACTTGATAACTAGATAAAAGATAATGGCAAAATCGATGAAAGTAAGAACTGCATACATGACCAACGAGGAAAGACTTCTCTCTAACACAAGCAGTTCAATCATTCCAAATAGATAAATTAATCCAAAATAAAAAAGCTCATCTTTATATATTTGATGAAAAGAGTAGCCTAACAATTTCAGCACACTCACTTGTTTTTGTCTTGATAGTAAGATAGTGAGTACGATATAGTATGAAGCCAATACACTCACCAAAATCGAAAAGAGTATGGCAACCAACAAAATACTTACCTCAGATAGAGTCATTTGAAAAATTTCGGAATATCCAGTATCTAATACATTTTGAAATATCAGATTATTTCCATCTAATTCATTATTCCGAATGGCATTATTTATTTTTAAGTGATTCTCATCATTATTTTCGATTCTCAACGGATTATAAATAGCAGCATTTTGAAGTCTACTATTTGATAAAGTGAAAAACGGATTACTCAGACATATGATAATTGGATTTTTTATAAAACCTTGTTCAATGTCCATCATATCTATATTCTCCGAAAAAAAAGTAACGTTATTTTCGGGATATTGTTTAAATTCCACTAAATGATTTAAATTTATTTCATCCGAAATGAGTTCATGCAGATAATCTGCAATCAAAAAAAGGACGAATTTTTTTGCTTTTTCTTGATTAATATTGTCAGGGAGATGAACAGTTAATTTATCTTCAGAAAAAGAGTACACATAGTCGATTGGCAAATGATTCTCATTCAAGAAATTTTTATTCACTTGAACAATATTTACATATTCATTGTTTGCATAACCAAATTCTTCACTCATTCGATTTGGATAAAACCGCTCAGAAACAATGTATTGCGCATCCACAGTTTTTTCTAATTCATGAAATAAATGAATTAGTTTCTGTTCAATAGACAAATCTCCTATTTCATATTCATTATATGAAATATTTGATAGAGTAACAAAATTACTTTGTTGCACATACACTTGTCGAATTTCTGAGATATTCAGAAATGTATTCATAGAGTTTATAGCTATTGGT
>NZ_NGKU01000001.1:1681538-1764038 GCF_002140915.1 Candidatus Enterococcus testudinis
AGTATTATTGAAAAAAATATTATTAGGTAGAACGCTCCCCCTATATCATTTTCAAATCCAGTCGTAGGTGTCAATAATTCAACTTTACTTATACTATAAAAATCAGACAACATATCAATTATGATTTCTGAGTCACTACGATCAACTATTAAACTATATTCTCCACCAGGAGTTAATGCATTCTCGCTATAAAGTCTCTTTAAAGATTGTAAGATTAAAGGGGTATCATTCAAAAAGTCTTTTATTCTACCTGATTGATCCTTATCGTTTGTTTTAAATGTAGCTAAAAACGCATCATCAGAAATGATTGTATCACCGCTATCCATTTCCAGTTTAATTTTCAGCATATTTATGTATGCATTTGAGAAAATACCAGATTTATAAATGACAATACGATCCTCATTAAAAACTCTATCTGTACGTATGATAGAAGCATCATACGTATCTACTAATGTTTCAAAAAAAGAAATCTCTTGTGCATGCTTTACATTAGTTTTTTGGACATAGAATTTTTGCATATTTGATCCTATATCTTCAATATTATTCAAATAGCGCGCATGAGTTGATTTTTCAACCATTATTAATGCTGAACTGAGTAAGAAGGAAATCAAACAAATTATACCAACAATTAAATTTCTCATTTTTCACCACCTAAAAATATAGAGACCAGAAATTCTTCTAGTCTCTTCCCCATAGATATGATTTACTACAAAACTTAATAAGTATTGTAGTAAAAGTTACAACCCGAATACACCCAAAGGCGTGCATAAGCTTCAGTACCAGCACTTCTTTTATTGAAGTTTGAGTTCGATCCTTTTGAAACTGTAGCAGAATGTGTTTTCGACATATGAGTATAACTTGAAATTGAACCTACACCTGCGACCCCATATTTCCAGTAACCTCCACTGGGTTTGGACGTACTAAGCGCATGGACATTTACTATGGTTGAAACAGCCATTAAACCGAACAACAAACTAATCAATATCTTCTTTTTCATTTGACCCCTCCTAAATATTCATTCTTACACACCAATATTACCATAATGCCTATCAAAAAAGGGTATTCCATCGATTTCTGTCAATATAGTTCATTATATTATGGTTTTTTGCACTATTTTGCGTTTTGCAAAAAACGAAATATGTAAACTAACTTTTTTTCTTATAAAAATAAAAAAATACGCATGAAATATCGTCATTACGAAGATATTCCATACGTATTTTTGCATTTATCAATTAGTTGATTGATTTAAAGGTATCAACCACATTCTCAACAGTAAAACCAAATTCTGCCAAGACTTTTTCCCCAGGTGCAGATGCGCCAAAGTGATCAATCGCGATGACTTTCCCTTTGCAGCCTAGGTAACGGTCCCAGCCAAATGGTGAAGCTGCTTCAATGGCTACGCGTTTCTTGACTGCTCTTGGCAAGACGCTTTCTTTGTATTCTGCTGATTGTGCTTCGAATAAATCAAAACTTGGAAGCGACACAACAGCGACGTCAACGCCTTCTTCTGCCAATTTTGCTTGTGATTGCACTGCTAGATTGACTTCAGATCCAGTGGCGATCAAGATACCTTCCGGCTGATCCCCCTGTTGTTTCGAGATCACATAGCCGCCTTTTGCCACTTGTGTATCTGCTTGATCCTTGGTTCCTTCAATAACAGGCAAGTTTTGACGGCTCAATACCAATACAGTTGGTTTATCTGTCGTCGTCATAGCCAATTTCCAGGCTGCGCGGGTTTCATTGCCATCCGCTGGACGGATGACTTGAACATTTGGGATACAACGTACACTAGCCAATTGTTCAACAGGTTCGTGGGTTGGTCCATCTTCCCCAACGGCTACTGAGTCATGAGTCAATACATAGATGACTGGTGCATGTTGGATCGCAGACAAACGGACTGCTGGACGCAAGTAATCAACAAATACAAAGAATGTACCGCCATAAATCCGTGTACCGCCATGCAATTGGATTCCATTCATTGCAGCAGCCATCGCAAATTCGCGGACACCAAACCAGATGTTGCGGCCTTCATATTGACCAGGTTCGAAATCTTTTTCCGCTGCGACCATTGTATTGTTTGAACCAGAAAGATCGGCTGAGCCACCCCATAAACTTGGGACCGCTTTTGATAATGCTTGGATCATTTCTTTGCTGGATACACGGCTGGCTTGAGCGCTGCCGACATCATAGCTTGGCAATTCCGCATCCCAGTCACTTGGCAATTCGCCAGCGAACGCTTTGGTGAATTGTTCAGCCAATTCAGGATACGCTTCTTGATACGCTTTGAAGGTATCATTCCAGGCTGCTTCTGCTTTTTGGCCTTCTTCGATCATCGTTTCTTTGAAACGTGCTGCCACTTCTTCCGGTACTGTAAATTCAGGGAATTCCCAGCCGTAGATTGCTTTGGCTGCAGTGATTCCTTCAGCGCCGATCGGTGCACCATGGACAGCTGATGTGCCTTGGTTTGGCGCGCCATAGCCAATGACTGTTTTGATCTCGATCAATGTTGGTTTATCAGATTCAGCTTTTGCTTCCTCGATTGCCGCAGAGATTGCTTCTAGATCATTGCCATCTTTGACCAAAATATGTTGCCAGCCATAGGCTTCAAAGCGTCCACCCACATGTTCAGTAAATGCTTTCGATGTTGGACCATCCAAGGAAATATCATTCGAATCATATAAAACGATCAATTTATCAAGTTTCATATGCCCCGCCATAGAAGCCGCTTCTTGAGAAACACCTTCCATTAAATCGCCATCTCCACATAGCGCATACGTATAGTGGTCGATCACGTTGTAGTTATCACGGTTATACGTCGCGGCAAGATGTGCTTCAGCCATGGCCATTCCCACTGCCATCGCAATGCCTTGTCCTAAAGGACCAGTCGTTGCTTCCACACCATCTGTGTGGCCGACTTCAGGATGTCCCGGTGTACGGCTGTCCCATTGACGGAAGTTTTTTAAATCATCGACTGTTACATCATAGCCCGATACGTGCAACAAGCTGTACAATAATGCAGAGCCGTGTCCTGCCGACAAGACAAAGCGGTCACGGTCGACCCAGTTTCTTGATGTCGTTGGATTGACTTTTAAATGTTTGGTCCATAATGCGTAAGCCATTGGCGCAGCCCCCATTGGCAATCCTGGGTGACCTGAATTCGCTTTTTGGACAGCTTCAATACTTAATGTACGCAATGTGTTAACGCCTAATTGATCGATTTTATCAAACAATGATAGTTCCTCCTAATTTAGGTTTTTTTTACCTTTATTACTGATTTTCATTATACGTGATTTCTCTGCCAAATACAATAGATTGGAAAGGATTTCACGCATCTCTGCCGTGGAGACCTTTTTGCCTTTGGATTTCTTTCAATTTGTCTGGTGTGACATCGGTGCCTTCTGGATCAACGATTTTCATACCTTCGATATGATGACGCATACCGCCGCGAAATGCTGTTAAATATTCTTCTCGCAACGCTTTTTGTTCTTTTTCTTCCACATCAGTCAGACCTTCGCTTTTTTTCTTTTTCGCTAGTTCATTGATGCGTGCTAATTTCTCTGGTGATAACATGCTCGTCACTCCTTTACCCCTTGATTTTACTACAAAATACGTCATAAAAACAATAGCACAAAAAGCGAACATTTGTTTGAATTCTTTGCTATCCTATGGTACACTTTAGTTATTAAATGAAAGAAGGTGTCAGTTTTGGCAAAACGAACAGAAAATCGACAAATCGAAATTCTTAAGTTTATTCATACACGTGTCACTGAAAAAGGCTATCCGCCGACTGTTCGCGAAATTGGCGAAGCCGTTCAGTTATCTTCCACTTCAACTGTTCATGGTCATTTGTCCCGACTTGAAAAAAAGGGCTTGATACTAAGAGATCCAACGAAACCCAGAGCTATCGAATTGACTGCTTCTGGTCTTGAAAAAATCGATGTTCAACCATCTTCGATCCCAATGCTGGGTATCGTGACTGCCGGAGAACCGATTCTTGCTGTTGAAGAAGCATCTGACTTCTTCCCGATCCCGCCAGATTTAGCCAATAGTTCAGGCAGTTTATTCATGTTGACGATTCGTGGCGAGAGCATGATCAATGCGGGTATCCTTGACGGTGACCAAGTGATCGTTCGCAAGCAGCAAAGTGCCCAAAACGGCGACATCGTGATCGCCATGACGGATGAAGACGAAGCTACATGTAAACGATTCTTCAAAGAAAAAGATCATATTCGTTTGCAACCCGAAAATGATTATATGGAGCCAATCATTTTGAATGATGTCACTATCCTAGGCCAAGTGGTTGGATTATACCGCCACTTCCTCTGAGCCATACAAGAGCTATCAATGAAATCTTCGTTTAGTCGAAGATTTTTTTCTTTCCTCTTTACAAAGCGAACAAACATTCGTATAATAGGTATACAAACATTAGTTCGTATTTATAAGGAGTGAACAAGATGAAAGCTATTCGTCGATTTGGTTTTGTTTTATTTATATTATTGGTGGGTATTATTATCGGTTATTTTGGCGTACTTAGTGCAGTTTTGATTTTTTGTCCTCTAACGATGTTATGGTTCATGTTGTGGGACGAAAAGAAGTTTCGACAAGCTGAACGGAAACGTAATAGACACTACTATGACCATGATATTTATCGATACGAACCATAATCTGCTTGAGATTGGCAAAGCTGCCTTGATTCATAAAAACCGACCCCCGCAACGTTCGCTGCTTGAGCGAATGTTGCGGGGGTCGGTTTTTGTTCGACTTTGGATTAATACTCCATCAGTGTCTTGATTTCTACACCTTGAATTTTATCTCTGCCGTGCAAATCCATCAATTCGATCAAGAAGGCACAACCAACTACGACTCCGCCTAATTTCTCTACCAATTCGATGGTCGCTTTGATTGTTCCGCCTGTCGCCAATAAATCATCACAAATCAAGACACGTTGTCCTGGTTTGATTGCATCTGCATGAAGCGTCAGAACATCGACACCATATTCTTTTTCATACTCTGCTTCGATTGTTTCACGAGGCAATTTGCCTTTTTTACGCACTGGCGCAAAACCGACACCCAATTGATAGGCAACCGGACAACCAACGATAAACCCGCGGGCTTCTGGTCCTACGACCATATCGATTGATTTCTCTTGCGCATATTCAACGATTTGTTGTGTCGCATAACGATAGGCTTCACCATCCGCCATTAAAGGGGAAATATCGCGGAAAATGATCCCTTCCTGAGGGTAATCCGGAATACTCGCAATATAATTTTTTAAATCCATGTTTTTTCCTCCTAAGATATCAACCATTGTTTTAAGGTCGATAAATCACTCATTAATAAAAATTCTTCTGTCTTGATCATTTGCTGCCTTTGTTGATAAACGGTACTATCAGTCAACGGGTGGTTCGCCGGGGCAGCATTTTTTTTCAAAACGCCATCTTTTATTGTAACAAATTCCAGCTCAGAAAACACCTGAATCATAAAAATTAATAATTTTTCGGGCAATTTTAAGAAATCGGCAATACTTTTCAGCTTATAGCGCACATCTAATTGCTCTTGTTGCTGGATCAATTTGAATAGTCGGCTGTATTGATCTCGAGAACCTACACCATCCAAATAAGCGTCTTCTGGTGAAAGCAAGACAATATTGATGCGATTGACAGCCAGCGCTTCAACGATTTCTTTCATGACCTGTGGTTCTTTCGGACAATCCAAAAACGCGATTTCTTGAAAATCGCCTTGATTGAAGACATCAATCAATTCAGGCATTGTCTGATATACTGTCAAGTTTGGACAAACTCGCTGTGCTTCAGTCGTCAGTTTTGCCCAAAATGAGATTCCCAGCGTCTGATTGCCAAAAGAAATGCCCTGACGCATACGCTTCGATCGATAATCAAACAGTTGAAATCCTGCTACCGCAAAGTCATCCATCATCAATTGGGGCTTTTTGTTGCCATTCCATTCATTGATCGTCAATTGACCGACCAAGGACAAATCGTCATTGTCAAACTCATGGGCTTCAGCACCAAAACCAAATCCGATCACATCTAATTGGGTTGATGTGTTGTCTTCCATCACCAACTTTAAATGCTGCTTTTCTGCACCAATTTGTCGCGCGCTTTTGGTATGCAAGTCTTTGATCAAAAATTTAGGCAACGGATTGCCTAAGCCGAATGGCGCCAATACTTTCAAAGAATCAATCAGTTCGATCGTCACATCGCCTAAGGAGAGCGTATCATCGATTTGTAGAGGAATCCCTTCGCTCAAATCAATCCCTTCAGAAGCAACATACTTGTTCATTGATTCTTGCAGCAAAGCCAAATCATCGGTAGGAATCGTCAACCCTACTGCGGCATGGTGGCCGCCGAAATTGACGAACAAATCTCTCATCGTTGACAACATCTCAAATAAATTCAACGCAGCCACACTACGTCCTGATCCTTTGGCGACCCCTTGCTCTTTTTTGGTCAATACGATCACTGGACGACCTGTTTGCTGCATCAAACGCCCCGCCACGATACCCAAAACCCCTTCATGCCAGTTGTCCCCGACGACCAAGTGCACCTCATTTTCTGGGTTGATTTTTTGTTGCGCTTCTTTCATGATCGCTTCAACAAAAGACTTTCGCTGTTGATTGATCGTATCTAATTCCCGCGCGAGTGCCGCCGCTTCTTCTTGATCAAAAGTCGTCATCAAAGTCACAGCAGGATTGGGATCTTCTAAACGACCAATGGCATTCAGTCTTGGACCAACAGAAAACCCAATATCCGTTTCTGTGATCTGCTGCTTATTGACACCGCTGATGGATAGAAGCTCATTTAAGCCGATGCGGTCAGACTGTTGTATCATCTTGAGGCCATTGCTGACTAGAATCCGGTTTTCATCCGTTAATGAAACCATATCCGCAATCGTACCGATCGCAACTAAGTCCAGTAATTCTAACGGTACTTCTTCTAATAAGGCACATGCGGTCTTGAATGCCACACCGACACCAGCCAAATCGCCAAAAGGATAGTCCCCAGATGGATGTCTCGGATGAATGATCGCATAGGCATCTGGGAGTGCTTCTGGTAATTCATGATGATCCGTTACGATCACGTCGACACCTTGCTGCTGGGCATAAGCGATCGCTTCATGACCAGAAACGCCATTGTCGACAGTGACGATCAATTGAATTCCTTCTGAGATCATCTTCTTATAGACCGCTAGATTGGGACCATAGCCGTCTGTAAATCGATTTGGCAAATAGGTACTGACCTCGGCACCAAGTAATTCAAGGGTTTCTTTCAAGACTGTTGTGCTGGTGATTCCATCTGCATCATAATCACCATAAATCAAGATTCGCTCTTCATTGATGATTGCCTCATGGATACGCGCAACTGCCTTTTCCATATCGAATAACAAGAAAGGATCATATAAATGATCTAAATCAGGACGTAAAAAAGCAGCTAACGCATCGGCGGACCGAATGTTTCGTTGCCACAATAAACGACCAATATGTTCAGGAATAGTGTGTGTTTGTAATAGTTCCTTAAACGCTGGGGATAGCTCAGATGTTTCCGGCTGTACCCACAAAAAATTTGCCTGTTTCACCAAATCACTCCTAACACGCTCATTATAGCAAAATTTACCTAAAATTGAAAAAACAAGCAAAAACCACGGCTGCTCTGACTGTCTTCATGCGCCTGACCTGTTGTTTTGTCTGCGCATGATGACAATAGAAAGTCGTGGTTATGTCTGTCTAATCTACCATCATCCTTGGGAATCGAAAGTTTTCATTTCATCTGTTTCGTCCGTCGGCTTAACCAACACGGGCTCTTCGAACAATTGCGTTTCCTGATTGCTGATTTGCTGCTCTCTTGCAGCCAATTCCGCTTGTTTATTGTTAAACTCTCGTTCCAAGCTTTCTCGTTGTTCCTTCAACACTTGATCATTATCTGATTGGTATTTGGCCAAATCTTTGCGCAATACCTTCAACTCTTTCTTCTGACGGAACATGGCTGTTGCTGACACAAGCAGCAGTATCAATGCCCCCAGCAGTGCTGAGCCGATAATGACCAAAATCAATGGAGATTGGATAGTTGTAAAGCCGAAATTTATCGGTACTGTCATATTATTTGCTACTGCAAATAAAACAACAACCAAGATCAATAAGATACCAACGATGACCCGCCATTGATTTTTCATTTATTTCATCCCCTATTTTTTGTTGAATAAACTCCCGGCCATGAAATCTCCGATACTTGGAAACAACGTGTATAACGTTGCTGCAGCACCGAAAATATGTGGCCGATTGATTTCACGTTTCGGATGGACCATATTTTTGACGATCGTCCGGGCAAGCTTATTGGGCTCCAATACGATACTGCCTAAATTTGCCAAGTAATTGCCGCTTGGATCAGCTTGATCGAAAAAGTTCGTCTCGATCGGTCCTGGATTGACCGTTGTTACATGTACACCAACTGGTTTTAATTCCAACCGCAGTGCATTCGAAAAACCGATAACGGCAAATTTCGTTGCTGAATAGACGGCTGTTTTTGGTGTCGCGATTTTCCCAGCGATCGACGCTATATTGATGATATGTCCGGCCTTTTGTTCAGCCATTTGAATCGCCATTTTTTGCGTCAAGACCATCATGCCTAGCACATTGACTTCAAACATTTGCTGAAAAATCGCTGGGTCCATTTCCGTAAATTCTTGGAAGATCCCATAACCGGCATTGTTGACCAAAATATCCACCGGCCCCACTTCTTCGTTGATACGTTCAACCAAGTGATCAATACTTTCGGGGTTGGCAATATCTAGTTGGAAAGCAAATGCTGCTTTGCCGCTTAATGCCATACACTGTTCTTTGACTTTGCCGATCAAGTTGATGCGGCGGGCACAAGTGACGACAATAGCCCCCTGCTTGGCGGCTTCGTAACAAATTTGTTCGCCTAGTCCTGCTGAACCACCTGTGACGACAACAACTTTATTTTCAAGATTCATACAATACTTCCTCTCCGGCAAAAGGAATGTCCACAATATCAAAATCTTTGACGATGAGGGTATCAGGAAACTTCTCTTTTGCTTCATTCGCTAATTCAGTAATGTCTTTGCCCACATATCTGGCACTGATATGATTCAGTAGTAACTTTTTGACGCCAGCTTCTGCAGCGACCTGTGCCGCTTGGTATGTTGTAGAGTGGAAATAGGCTTTGGCAAGCTTTGCTTCGGCCTTATTGAACGTACTTTCATGTACAAGTACATCTGCACCTGCTGCAAGAGTCACTGCGTTGCGGCATATGCGGGTATCGCCTAAAATCGCGACGATCCGCCCTTGTTTGTCTTGACCCAGATAATCAGAACCATTGATCTCACGACCATCTTCTAAGGTCACCGTTTCACCTTTTTTCAAGCGACCAAAAACCGGTCCTGGTTTTAACCCCAATGCCAACAGTGCCTCAACTTGTAATTCACCTTTGTGGCTGGCTTCAACGACACGGTAGCCAAAACTTTCGATTCCATGATCCAAACGCATACAAGAAACTTCAAACTGTTGGTCCTTAAACAAAACACCTTCGGATTCGATCTCGATCATACGCAAGGGATAGCTAACTTTTGTTTGAGAAATGCGCAGAATCGTATGGACAAAGTCTTTGATTCCCTTTGGTCCATAGATTTCTAATGGTGTATCGCCCCCTTGGAACGAACGACTGCTGATCAAACCAGGCAACCCATAGATATGGTCACCATGCAAGTGGGTAATAAAGATTTTTTCAATTTTCCGCGGACGGATCGTTGACCGTAAAATTTGCATCTGCGTGCCTTCACCACAGTCGAACAGCCAAACCGCATTCCGTTCATCCAACAAGCGCAATGCTGTACTTGTCACATTCCGATGTTTCGCAGGCACACCCGCGCCTGTACCTAAAAATTCTAATTCCATGTGCTTCGTTCCTTTCATCTCTCCACAATTTTAGCGGAAAAGAAAGCAATATGCAATCGAAGCTTCCATCAATCAGTTGGGATCATTTGGTGTATCACCTTGATCATGAGATCTTTTCCAATCCTCTTGGGCACGGACCCGTGCTTGTTCTTCCACTTCTTTGGCTTTTTCGATTTCTGTTTCAACTTCTTCGTAATCAAAGCGTGAAATATCGCCACCTAATTCTTGCATAATCAGTTGATTCAATGGACGATTGTCCTCTTCATCCGCCAACAATAGCAGTCCTGTATCGCCTACGCCGATTTGTTGGCCCACATGTTCAAATAGTATTTGTGCATTTTGGACCTCTTTGGCATCTCGCGTTGCACCGATCATACTACCACCAAACCAGCCCAGCATGATCCCCAGTGGACCGCCAAGAATACCAACCAACATGCCGATCAAACCACCTGTCGATGTCTTGTTGCTGCCGGTGAAATCAAGAAAATCTTCGATCTTAAATTGATGAACCCCTGTATTCGTGTGGGTCAAGACTGCCATTTGTTCGCCTTTGATCCCACGGCTGGCATGCAACTTTTTGACCTCAGAAAAGGCCTGGAAGGCTTTGGCATTGGCATCAAAATTCATTACAATTACACGTTTTGGCATAGAAATCACTCCTATTGATTTTTTATAAAACTCTTTTATTTAACAGTATATGATTTAGACAAAAAAATAAACCAAAAAACCGCAAATCACTGTTTTCTTATCGAAAATCAGACATTTGCGGTCAGTAATCATTTATCATGGTGTTATTTTGTCAAATGAAGTTATACAGAGCGATTATTCGACAAATTCAAATTCAAATTCGCCGATGCGAACAATATCGCCATCTTTGGCGCCGCGTGCACGCAATGCCTCATCGACACCCATTCCCCGTAATTGACGCGCAAAACGCATCACTGTCTCATCATGATCAAAATTGGTCATTTGGAAGAGTTTTTCGATCTTATCGCCAGTCAGCACCCATGTGGCATCCGCTTCTCGGTCGATTTGGAATTCAGGTTTATCTGATTTGAAGCCATATTGCACAACATCTTCTTCGATTTCTTCATCATATAACAAGAATTCCGGCGTCACTTCAATCAAATCTGCCGTTGCATTCAATAGGCTGTCGATTCCTTTTCTGGTCACACCAGAAATCGGGAAAATCATTGGTCCTTCAGCAAATTCATCCGTTTGTTCTTTGGCTAATTGTTCTTTGAAAATCGCTAGATTCTCTTCAGCATCTGGCATATCCATTTTGTTAGCCACGATGATTTGCGGTCTTTCCAACAAACGCAAATTGTGTGTAGACAATTCCTTGTTAATGGCTAAATAATCCTCATAAGGATCTCGACCTTCCATCCCACTCATATCCACCACGTGCAGAATCACGCGCGTTCTTTCGATATGGCGTAAGAATTGTGTGCCTAATCCAACACCCTGAGAGGCACCTTCGATCAATCCTGGAAGATCGGCGACAGCAAAGCTGCGACCGTCAGAGGTAGTGACCATTCCTAAATTTGGTACCAACGTTGTAAAATGATAGGCACCGATTTTTGGTCGCGCCGACGAAATGACTGACAGTAAGGTCGATTTACCCACTGAAGGGAATCCAACCAAACCGACATCTGCAAGAACTTTTAATTCTAATTCGATTTTTCTTTCTTGACCTGGTTCACCGTTTTCTGCTAATTCCGGTGCCGGATTCTTTGGTGACGCAAAACGAGTATTCCCGCGACCACCACGGCCGCCTTTGGCAATCACCAATGTTTGGCCTTGCTCGATCAAATCACCCAGCAATGCGCCTGTATCCGCGTCCCGTACAGTTGTTCCTTGGGGTACTTTGATATACGTATCATCTGAGCCGCGGCCATGCATGCCTTTGCTCATTCCGTTCTCCCCTGGTTGTGCTTTAAAATGACGATTGAACCGAAAATCCATCAACGTGCGCAACCCTTCATCGACAACCAATACAACATCGCCGCCCTGACCGCCATCGCCGCCAGCTGGTCCGCCATCGGGTACATATTTTTCTCGGCGGAATGCGACCATACCGTCGCCGCCTTTACCCGCTTTCACATCGATCGTTACTTGATCTAAAAACATGGACATGATTTGTCCTCCATTCTATTTATTGCTACCTTCTGTTTATTTGATTATCAGTTATCCCACAGATCGTGGTTCCTATTTCTCTTATAAGAAAGCCTATTTTATTGTAACGACCGAAAGGGTTTTTGTCCATCTTTTCCTTTGATTTCCTTTCGTTTCCCTGAATTCTTAACGCTTTTGTGAGGTACCATGAAAAAATGGCGCCTCGCTAGCGAGACACCATTGAGCAAGACCCGATTTATTTATGATCATATTTCGCCAGAAAAGCGGCAATTTTTTCTTTATAGGCTTCTGGATCCATCTTGTAACTTTTGGCATGTTCTGCACCTGCCACGACCCATTTTTCTTTAGGCCCATTCGTTGCTTGATATAAAGTGTCCAGCATCTCATAAGGGACAAAGGTATCCGCATCGCCGTGGATAAAGAACATCGGCAGGGTGTTTTTTTCCAATTGTTTGACCGCATCGGCTTCACCAAACCAATAACCAGCCCGCATCTTCGTCACCAAACTCGTGACATTCATCAAGGGAAATGCCGGCAGATCAAATAATTGATCCAACTGATAGCCTAATTCCGCATTGACCGACGTATAGCCGCAATCTTCGATGATCGACGTCACATTGTCCGGCAACTCTTCACCGCTGGTCATCATGACCGTCGCCGCCCCCATACTGATTCCGAATAAAGTAATGGTTTCTTCAGGGCCATTCTTGTCGATGATTTGATTGATCCATTGCAGATAGTCTTTGCGCTCTGGCCAGCCAAAGCCGATATAATCTCCTTCGCTCTCCCCATGCCCTCTGGCATCAGGAACCAGCACGTTGTAGCCCAGATCATGATAAATCTTCGCATAATCTGCCATTGTTTCAGCGTTCCCCATATAGCCATGGGCAATGATTGCTGTTTTACCTGCAGGTGTTTCAGCAGGCAAATAAATGGCTGATAATGTCAACCCATCTTCACTGGTCAAGACATACATGTCGCGATTATCCGGATCTTTGAACCAGGCTTCATTGCTGTCTTTGCTTGAGCTTTCATCGGTTCCCGGTGTATCTCCTTCCAGAAAGTCTTTTTCCGAAGGAACCACCGCATAGTGATAAAAATAATTACCGGCAAAACCTAAGCCAATCATTACCAAAAGCAAAACACCAATCAATATTCTCCAACGCCACTTCACTTGCTTCACGTCCTTATCACCTTATTTACATAATTATATTATCGCAACTATCAATATGTGTTTTGATTCTTTTCATAAAATACCGTTTTTGATTGGTATTTGTCAACTTGTTACGATAGCGCTAGTCTATTTTCTTGTAATGAAGCACAGCATATAAGCATACCTAAGCGAATAGGTATGCTTTCATGTTGTGCTATTTATTTGTTTTCAGCCAACTTGAAGCTTGACCATGGTTTCAAGAAATCTAATAAGAATAATTCTTCATCAGTGATTTTTCCAACGACATTGACCCGGCCGTCGTTTTTCATGTCTTTCAATGCGATTTGGGTTTCGCCTTTGTATTGTCCGTAGCCTTCATTATCGATCAAGACATCACCGCGGACCATATCATTGGTATCATGCGCTGGGAAATCTTTGTCTTTATAGTAAACGCGCGTCATAGTTGAACGCAAAATATACTCTGAGCGGTCTCCACGGTAGCTGTGCAAATTGTCAAAAAGACATACACGCTCATTTTCGGTGATGCCCTCTGTGACATCGATTCGTAATGTTGGATAATCCGCATTGAAGGCCTCGGCCATTGCTGCCAATTCGGCTTCAGAAGCATAAGCATTCCCAACTGAAATATCATCGATCAAGCCAGTAAGCAGCAAATGTTTGACTTGTGTCGCAATAGGTAGATCACGATGATCTTCAAGTGAACATAATCCATCTTGTGTTGGCCAAGGACCAAAATCAGCCGCATGAGAATTCACAAATGCCATCGTGTTCAAATTATATTTCCGGAATTTTTCGGAGCAGAATACAAAATGATCATACCCTAATCCAGAATAGCGATGCGGATAAAAATTATGTGAACCCAATAAATTATCGGTATTAGGTGAATAACTCATAATATTGTCAACATATCCAGTACCAGAACTCATATTGATCTCAATTTTGATTCCATATGGATTACGTGTCATCTTGGCTTCTTCGGCACCGGTAAAACCAATGTCCAAACGCACGCCATACGCGCCCATTTCATCAAAGAATGATAGATCATCATAAGAAATCCCTAACTGTTCAAACAAGCCAGGATTGATATCCACCATGACTTCCATGCCTAATTCGTTGGCGTAATCTACCACTTGTTTAAAATCAGCCAAGACTTTCTCTTTGTCATCGTTGATTTGCAACAAACTTGTAAACACGCGTGTAAAGCCATATCGATGCGCCAAGTCTAAATACGCTTTGTCCTTTTCGAATGTTGACCGTTCTGGATAAATCGAAATACCTAATTTTCCCATCAAAAAACCTCCTGTAATTTTCTATCCGTTAGATACAATGTATCCTCTTTCATTATACCAAACATTCAAAAAGTGGTCTACACCTTTGAGTAAACAACGAACCAACGGGACAAAATCTGCGCTTTCATCCCCTCTTCTTTTTTGTTATCATAAAGGTATTGATCAAGGAAGGATTGAAACGATGAAAAAATGGATATATTTGCTTTCAGCTGCCACCAGTCTTTTATTATTTGCAGCTTGCAGCAATGGCACGACAAACAACACTGAGACAGCAGAAAGTACGACCACCTCTGAATCAGTAGATCTGAACGCCTTAGAATTGCCTCAATTGGAAACAGAAATCCAAGAAAATGAAGACGTGGTTGAGATGGTCACCGGTGAAGGAACCATCAAGATCAAGCTTTTCCCAGATTTAGCACCGAAAGCTGTCGAGAATTTTATGACCCACGCCAAAGATGGCTACTATGACGGTGTCACATTCCACCGTGTGATTGAAGAATTTATGATCCAAGGTGGAGATCCTGAGGGCGATGGTACCGGCGGAGAAAGCATCTGGGGCGAAGGCTTCGGTGAAGAGATCTCAAACCAGCTTTACCATATTCGCGGTGCATTAGCAATGGCGAAGTCAAGTCAACCCAACAGTCAAGGCAGTCAATTCTATATCGTCCAAAACGATCAGGATGTGTCTGATGGCTTAGCTATCCAGCATTATCCACAAAAAATCATTGATGCGTATAAAAATGGCGGTACACCGAATTTAGACTTTAATTATACGGTCTTCGGCCAAGTGATCGACGGCATGGATGTTGTCGATAAAATCGCTCAAGCTGAAACCACTGCATCAGCTACGGGAGAAGATTCTACACCAGTTGATCCTGTCAAAATCGAAAAAATCACGATCATCCAAGAAGCCAAATAAACAAAATGCCAGCTCATCTCCTATCAGGAAAAAATGCTGGCATTTTTTTATTTTTGTTCCCCAACAATAAAGGTGAACTCGCATTCAGCGACTTTTTTATCTTCGACAGTCGCCACAGCATCAGCTGTACCAACAGAACCTTTGATTTTTTTGATTTCAAAAACAAGTTTCATTGTATCGCCAGGGACAACTTTTTGACGGAATTTTGCTTTGTTGATACCGCCTATATATGCTGTACGTCCTTGGAACTCTTCAGATTTTAAGATGAGGATCGATCCAGCTTGTGCTAAGGTTTCCAAAATCAACGCACCGGGCATCACTGGATTCCCTGGAAAATGACCTTGGAAAAAATCTTCATTGATCGTGACATTCTTCGTTGCAATAATTTTTTTGCCAGATTCGATTTCATCTACATAATCAATATAAATAATTGGGTAACGATTTGGAATCAAATCCATGACTTCTGTTTCAGTCAATAATTTTTTCATGGTTTCCCTTCCTTGCTTAAAAATAGTTTATAGTTTGATTATCAAAGTATCATAGTTCTGATAAATTGGCAACTTATTTTTTATCTAGAAAAAAATAGTTTGACAATCAAACAATTATGCATAATAATTAGAAATCAAGAGCATCTCGTGCTCTATTTGTCATTATACTTATTGATTGTAGATATTATTAAGGAGTGGAATTATGAGTTTTTTAACTGGAAAAAAAATCGTCGTTATGGGCGTTGCCAATAAACGCAGTATTGCGTGGGGCTGTGCACAAGCATTGAAGCAACAAGGCGCTGAAGTCATCTATACGTATCAAAATGATCGAATGAAAAAACCATTGGAACGTTTGTTGGATGAAGGTGAATTCACTGTTGAATGTGATGTAGCCAATGATGAAAGCATCGCTGCTGCCTTTGAGACTGTCAAAGCTTATGCCGGTCAAATCGATGGCGTTGTCCACGCTGTGGCATATGCCAACAAAGAAGATCTTTCTGGAGATATTTTGAATATTTCCCGTGATGGTTATGCCTTGGCACAAGATATCAGCAGCTATTCCCTTATTGCTGTGACCAAATATGCCAAACCGATCTTGACTGAGAATGCCGGTATTGTGACCCTTTCTTATCTTGGCGCTGAACGTGCTGTACCGAATTACAACATGATGGGGATCGCCAAAGCTGCATTAGAATCAAGTGTCCGTTATTTAGCTGCTGAATTGTCTCCACAAAAAATTCGCGTCAACGCGATTTCTGCTGGTGCAATCAAAACTTTGGCTGTCACTGGTGTCAAAGACTATCAAAAACTGATCCAATTATCAGAAGACCGGACGCCAGACCATGTCGGTGTGACGATTGAGGAAGTCGGCAACACTTGTGCCTTTTTGATCAGCCCGTTATCCAGCGGTATCATTGGTGAAGTCATCTTTGTTGATAAAGGTGTTCATCTATCATAAACTTGCATAAACTTGATCAAACGATTATCTAGACTGTCTTGATGAAAGACAGTCTATTTTTTATTTGAATTCTCTTATCATAAATAAGTATTTTTGCATTTGTCGGCTTTCTTCGTTAAAATAAAAGCACTACATTTTGGAGGTAATCTATGAAACGACTTATTCTTGCAGCATCCACCACCGACTCATCTGGATCAAGCATCACTGAGCCTGCTGCGGCTCAACTAAATGCAATCCAAAAGTGGTGGTTGTCCATTAACTGGGAGGAGATCGTTGGGCTTTTGATCCAAAAAGCGTTAATGCTTTTCTTTCTCTTGATTTTATTCGGTATTCTATTAAAAGTCAGCAATATGGTGATCGACCGCGTTTATCGATCCTATGAAAAGAAAGCCACTTTCAACGCGAGTCGAATCAATACGATCCATACCCTGATTCGCAATATCGTTCATTACTCTTTAGGCTTTTTCTTCGTCTATGCACTTCTTTCGACAATTGGCGTGCCTGTCGGTTCACTCCTTGCAGGTGCCGGGATCGTCGGTGTTGCGCTTGGTTTAGGCGCCCAAGGCTTTATGAATGATCTGATCACTGGTTTTTTCATTATCACGGAACAGCAAATTAATGTGGGTGATTATATCCGCTTGACCAATCTGACGTTAGAAGGAACAGTGACGAATGTCGGTATCCGGACAGTTCAGTTGAAATCGGTTGATGGTACGGTTCATTATATTCCCAATCGCAACATTACCACTATCAGCAATACCTCGAGAGCCAATATGCAAGTGGTCGTAGACGTCCGTATCTTGCCTTCTGAAGGCTTAGATGATATTCGCAGTATCATTGAAGAAGTCAATCAAATGATCGCGGCACAACACGAAGCAGAGATCCAAACCGCTCCTACCGTCTTCGGTCTGGTCGATCTGGGCAACAACAACTTTGCGATTCGCTCAACAATGTATGTGACCAACGGTACGCAATGGAAATTAAAAGAAGAATTTCTAGCTGCCTCCATCGATGCCTTGACCGCAAAAGGCTATACCATACCGAATGCACCCATTGTAGGTATCTAACAAAACACCCCCAACCGCTAGCTTCGCTAACAGTTGGGGGTGTTTTGTGCATGATCTCTTTTAGACCACATGCAATGTTTCAGTGGGATTTGGTGTTTCTTCTTTCGAGATCAACAGATAACGTCTTTCCAGCTCATGGGCGAGATGGTTGACTGATTTCAATATTTCTTTGCGGGTCATGATGCCGACAAACACTTTATCCTCATCAACGATCGGTAAAAATGCTTGATCCACTAAATGATGCAACATGTCTTCCAAGTCGCCGTCTGCTTTGATACAAGCAACATTGACTTCCATCACATCTGCAACTGTCAATCCGTCAATATTGTCCATGCTGAATCCAGTAAGATCCATCATTTTCTCGACGATGTTAGATAAACTGATCAAGCCGACCAAATGATCTTCACTGTCTAACACTGGAATCTTTGAATACCCTACTTTCGATAAAACAAGCAGTGCATGACTCAATGGATGATTATAAAATACAGATGCCACATTTTCTGCTGGTACCAAAAAATTCTCTTGATTTTCGAGTAAAATTTTCTCTACGGTTGGTCCTATCAATCTAACTGCCTCCATTTCACAACTACCCTCTTATTTTAGCTGAAAATGAGAAAATAAGGACCCTCGTTGTAAAATTATAATGAAATTTTTACTTTTTGATGCCGTTTTCTTAACGGGGGAAAACAAATGTCAAATCTGAGACAGGTTTAAACTGCCAATCATAGTATTGCACTTGCCATTCTTTCGCTGTGCTTTTAATAATGGCGAAGCTTTTGATTTGAATCGGTCCTCTTGGTTGCGAAATGCTGCCGGGATTCAAAAAAAGACGCCCGCCGACTTTTTCGCAGGCGATTTGGTGGGTGTGTCCGAATAATGCGATCGATGCATCGGCTTGTTGTGCTTGCAAGCCAAGCGTTGTGATGCCAAACCGCACATCAACCAAGTGACCATGAGTCATGTAGATCCGATCAGTCGTTGTTTCAACTGTACGGTGATCGGGATACTGCGCACCGTAGTCACAATTGCCACAGACGACTTGATAGGTATCCCAAAGCGGATCAGAATCTGGTAGCTCCGAATCACCGCAATGAAGAAACAAGTCGATTTGATCTTTGAAGTGTTCAAGCAGATCGACGAGAATTTGACGATCTCCATGATTGTCGCTTACAACCAAATAGTTCATTTGTTATTCTCCTTCCAACCATGACTGCCATTCTTTTTGTAAGGCTTTGATTGCCAAACCCCGATGACTCATGCTATTTTTTTCGGCTTGGCTTAATTCAGCGGCCGTTTTTTCAAAACCATCTGGTACAAATAACGGATCATAACCGAAGCCATTTTCTCCACGTGGGATTCGACCGATTTTGCCAGGCCAATCTGCTTCGACGACTAAACTGTCTTTATCCGGTGCAGCGAAGACCAGCGTACAATGAAACTGTGCTGTGCGTTGCTCATCTGGGGTATCTGTCAATTCATACAACAATTTGGCATTGTTTGCTGCATCACTTTTTTGTTCGCCTGCATAACGTGCGGAATAGACCCCTGGTCTGCCCCCTAGCGCATCTACTTTCAGCCCGGAATCATCTGCTAAGACGGGACGCCCCAATAATTTGGCGATCGTTTCTGCTTTTAAGCGGGCATTTTCTTCAAAAGTCTTGCCTGTTTCTTCAACATCAGGTAAATCGGGATAGTCCTTCAATGTTTTCACATCATAGCCAGCCGCGCCGAAAACCGCTTTAAACTCTTTGGCTTTGCCTGGATTGCCTGTCGCGATGACGATGGCTTTTTCTGGAATGTCATAGAGCGGTTTCTCTGGAATAAATAAAGCCTCTTTTTGGTAGGCGATCAGCTCTTCGATAGCTGTTTTTCCATAAATCAGCATTTCATTGAGTTCTTGCCCATCGAATGTTGCTTCTTCCCCTGTCCCTTGCAATTCAACGAACCGGCCAGATTCAGTCATGACCAAGTTCATATCGACTGCAGCAGACGAATCTTCTATATAATCCAAGTCTGTGACACAGGTACCATCCGGCAAGATACCGACACTGATGGCTGCCAAATGTTCTTTGATTGGATCAGCGGTCAATTTCTTTTCTTGCAATAATGTATCGACTGCTAAACGCAACGCAACGAATGCGCCAGTGATACTAGCGGTTCTCGTTCCGCCATCCGCTTGCACCACATCACAATCGACGACAATGCTATGCTCTCCCAATTCTTCTAAATCTACGACTGCTCGTAACGAGCGGGCAATCAAGCGCTGGATCTCCATCGTGCGGCCACTTAATTTCCCTTTGGCACTTTCTCGACGATTTCGGGTATTGGTGGCGCGAGGCAGCATACTATACTCTGCTGTGACCCACCCTTTCCCTGTGTCCCGTAAAAACGGCGGCACACGGTCCTCAACTGTTGCGGAGCAAATCACAGTCGTATCTCCAAACGAGATCACCACGGAACCTTCTGGGTGTTTGTAGACATTTGTTTGAATCTTTACGGGGCGAATCGCTGTTTGACTTCTGCCATCATGACGCATTTATTTTCCTCCTAAATCGATATGGTTCGATGAGATGTTCGGTAGATCTAACCAGTCGTTGGCAATTTCATCGAATATTTTCGGCGAACCTGTCGTATAAAATTCATGTGTTGGGATTACGTCTTGGTCTGATTGCTGCGCTATGTCGAAATAATCCAGTAATGTACTGACCTCACCAACTGTTTCAGCACCGGAATCAATCAAACGAATCGTGCTGCCCAACTCATTTTGGATCATATGTTTCAGCAGTGGATAATGGGTACAGCCTAAAATGACGGTATCCAATTTTTTATTCTTCAACGGACGCAATGTTTCGGATACGATTTTTTTGGCCACTGAACTGTGGTATTGATTGCTTTCAACGATAGGGACAAATTTCGGACAAGCCAAGCTGATGACTGTCGTTTGGGGTGATTTGGCTTTCAACGCTCGTTCATAGGAATGGCTTTTGATCGTTCCTGCGGTGCCGATCACGCCAATGCGATGGTTGCTGGTTGCTTTCACAGCAGCCCGGCTGCCGGGAAGAATCACGCCGATCACTGGGATCGATAACGCGGCTTTGATCTCATCAAGGGCAACGGCTGTTGCCGTATTGCAAGCGATCACGAGCATTTTGATATTTTTTTCAAGTAAAAATCTGGTCATCTGCCATGTATAATCAATGACTTGTTCAGCTGGACGCGGCCCATAGGGACAGCGGGCAGTATCGCCTAAATAAAGGATGGATTCATTGGGTAATTGCTTAATGGCTTCTTTGACTACCGTCAGACCGCCAACCCCTGAATCGATAAATCCTATTGGTTGTGTATGTGTCATTGCTGTCATCCTTTGCATAAAAGAAAGTCTGAGGTATGAAATGATACCTATCTTCCATTTTGGACTTTTTCAAGATAGATTTCAAGTCTTTTTGACCCTGCAACGTTCCTGTGGAAATAAAAACAGTTCAAAGCCTCCCATGAATGGATGACCTTGAACTGTTTTCTTCTTTTTAAGATGATCGATTTATGATGATCAATAATCATACTGTCTTTTCTCAAAGAAACGAGAAAGCAGCGACAATGCATAACAAACCAAGAAATATAAGACTGTCATCGCCAAGAACATCGGCAACACATAATTGGTGTTTTGTCCGTAAATGATACGGGCATGATGGGTCAACTCAGGCAATGAGATGATCACCGCCAAAGACGTATCTTTGATCAATGAAATCAGCTGACTAACGATTGCCGGAAGCATCGCTTTAAATGCTTGCGGCACCACAATACTCCGCAAAACTTCGGGATAAGTCAACCCTGTCGACAGACCGGCTTCCATTTGGCCTTTGGGCACTGAATTCAAACCAGCTCGGAAGATTTCTGATAACATCGCTGATTCAAAAATCGTCAGTGCGACAACCGCTGACCAAAAAATATTAAAGCGAATGCCAATTTGCGGCAACGCAAAGTAAGTAAAGAAGATAATCAATAACAACGGTAAATTACGAATCACATCGATCACGATACCTAGGACTTTGGAAAGAACAGGAATCTTGCTAAAGCGAATGATTCCTGCAATCCCACCAATCAAGAAGCTAAATAGGATCGATAGAATCGACACTTCGACCGTGACCCGCAAGCCGTCGAACAAGAAGCGGATATTTATTGCAGAAAATGCTTCAAAAAATGTCATACATCACACACTCCTTTCTATGAGCGGATCGCCCAGCGGCGTTCAAGATAGACCATCAAATAAGACAATGGCAAAGTAATGACCAAGTAAAATAGCCCAACAATGATATACGTATCAAATGTATTGAACGTTTCGCTGGCTATCAGATCGCCTTGATACATAATATCTAATCCCGCGACCATCGCTAAAATCGATGAATTTTTTACCAGATTGATAAATTGATTCCCTAAAGGCGGTACGACGATTTTAAATGCTTGCGGCAAAATGATATAGCGCATCGCTTGACTATAGGTGAATCCTGAAGACAAGGATGCTTCCATTTGCCCTTTAGGTACTGTTTGAATCCCTGACCGAATCGTTTCTGCAATAAATGCAGACGTATAGATCGTCAGACCGATCGTCCCTGCTTGAAAGCCGTCAAAGGTTACCCAATACATAGGTACAACGACATAAAAGAACATCACAATGATCAATAATGGGATATTTCTAAAAAACTCCACGTACGCTTTTGCAAGACCCTTGATCAAAGGATTGTCTGATAGTTGGAAAATAGCCATCAACGTACCGATCACCAAACTAAAGAACAAGGCGATCAAACTGGCCATCACTGTATATTTAAAACCTTCAATAAACTGAGGGGTATATGTTTGAAACAACGTTAGCATCGCTTTCCCTCCTATTCTACTTTTCCTGATGCATCATCAGGGAACCATTTGTTATAAATATCATCATAGGTGCCATCGCGATGCATTTCTTGCAATGCATCATTGACAGCATCGCGGAAATCGTCTTGCCCTTTGTTGATGGCAATCCCATATGGCTCCTCAGTAAAGGTTCCCCCCACCAAATGATAATTTGGATTTTCACTGGCCATTCCTAATAAAATGGCGTTATCTGTGGTCATCGCATCGCCTTGACCAGACTGTAAAGCTGTAAAAGCCTCGGCATAGTTTTCCAATTCTAAGATATTTGCATCAGGGGCAGCTTCACGAATATTGACAGCAGACGTGGACCCTTTGACCACCAGCACTGTTGTGTCAGCACTCAGGTCTTCTACCCCTTGAATTGGACTATCGTTGGCAACCAATAAAGATTGACCTGCATCGAAATACACATCGGAAAAATCTACTTGTTTTTTGCGCTCTTCTGTAATAGTCATCGTCGCAATGATCGCGTCGATATTGCCGTTTTTCAGCAACGGAATCCGTGTTTTGGACGTCACTTCAACAAATATCGCGTTGCCATCTCTGCCCAATATTTTTTCGGTGATGGCGCGGGCGATATCAATATCAAAGCCCCGCACTTCACCAGTGGCAATATCCATCAACCCAAACAAACGGGTATCATTTTTTACGCCCCAGACAATTTGATTGGTGTCTTGACTGTTGGTTAAAATATCTTTGTCGGCAGCACTTTGCCCCGCACATGCAGAAAGCGTGATGAGACTTAAGGCAAGCACGAGCAAAGAAATCACTTTCTTTCTCATTCTAGTTCCTCCTCATCTTAGTGGTTGGTGACTTTGCTTAGAAATTGTTGGGCCCGAATATCTCGCGGCGCATCAAAGAAACCATCAACATCGCGGCGATCTTCTAAGACTTGTCCTTCAGCCATGAACACGATCCGATCCGCTACTTCTCTGGCAAAGCTCATTTCATGAGTCACCACGATCATCGACATGCCTTCACTGGCAATTTTTTTCATGACATCTAACACATCGCCGATCATCTCTGGGTCAAGGGCAGATGTTGGCTCATCAAAAAGCAGCATCTCAGGTGTCATTGCTAAACCTCGTGCGATTGCGACCCGCTGTTGTTGTCCACCTGATAACATAGATGGATAAGAATCTTTCTTATCTAACATCCCTACACGGTCCAACAATTTTTCTGCTAGATTGATTGCTTCTTGCTCATTCTTTTTTAATACTTTGATCGGTGCCAACGTAATGTTTTCTAACACCGTTTTATTTGGATAGAGATTAAAATGTTGGAAAACCATACCAATGTTTTTTCTAACCTCAGTCAATTTGACATCTTTATCGAATAAGTTCTTATTATTGATCAGTAATTGTCCACCCGAAATCGTTTCTAATCCATTGATTGTACGGAGCATTGTACTTTTACCAGAACCAGAAGGTCCGATAACTACAACGACTTCTCCTTTTTCAAATTCAAGGTTAATGTTCTTTAATGCATGAAATTTGCCATAATACTTTTCTACATTTTTAAATTCGATCATTGCCATTGCTTCACACTCCTAGTTTATTTTAAAATTACATGAGTAATTGGTAAGATTTGATTCATATTATAGCCTAAACTTTTTTGTTTTGTAAAGGTGCTTTTCGTTTATCCTTCCTTTAATGATGAAACCACTCTAGTTATTTTACTGATATGTCAGGTTTTTGTCCATGAAAATTTTTATGAAAAAAATTTTGACTTGTTTGGGAACGAGTTGTTTCTTACGCCAAAAAAAGGTAAGATAAACCATATAGAATGGTAAAGGTGGATGAAACGTGAATACAATTTTAACAGGCGATCGCCCGACCGGAAAATTACATCTTGGTCATTATGTGGGCTCACTAAAAAAACGGGTCGAAATGCAAGCTGATCCGGATAATCAACTCTTTGTCATGGTGGCAGATATGCAGGCCTTAACAGACAATGCCAAAACACCGGAAAAAGTCTCCGCAAATATATTAGAAGTTGCTTTAGACTACTTGGCGGTAGGTATCGATCCTGCAAAGACTACTTTATTTATCCAGTCGCAAATTCCGCAACTTTCTGAGTTGACCATGTACTATCTTAATCTAGTCAGTGTTGCTCGGGTGCGACGCAACCCAACGGTCAAAGCGGAAATCGAACAAAAGAAATTTGGTGAAGGTGTACCATCTGGCTTCTTTATTTATCCAGTTTCTCAAGCAGCAGATATCACGGCCTTCAAAGCCAACCTAGTCCCTGTCGGCGAAGACCAAAAGCCGATGTTGGAGCAAGCTCAAGAAATCGTCCATAGCTTTAATACTACCTATCAAGAAGTATTGGTTGAACCCAAAGCGGTCTTACCGCCCAAAGGAATGGGGCGTCTTGCAGGGATCGATGGCAATGGAAAAATGAGCAAATCATTGAACAACGGCATTTACTTGGCTGATTCAGCCGATGTATTGCAAAAGAAAGTCATGAGTATGTATACAGATCCAAACCATATTCATGTCAATGATCCTGGCCAAGTAGAAGGCAACATGGTCTTCACTTACCTTGATGTCTTCGGTACGGACAAAGAAAAAATTGCCGAATTGAAGGACCATTATCGTCAAGGCGGTTTGGGTGACGTTAAAATCAAACGCTATTTGATCGATGTCCTTGAAGCTGAATTTGCACCGATTCGCGCCCGTCGCGAAACCTTCGCCAAGGATCCTGCCGAAGTCATGAATTTACTGAAACTTGGCAGTCAGCAAGCCGAAAAAGTTGCAGCACAAACCCTCTCTGAAGTCAAAAAAGCGATGGGCATCAACTATTTCGCCTAATCGCCATAATCGTAAAGAAAACAGCAAAAAAATCACAGAACGGTCAGTGCCGTGTGTGATTTTTTTGTTTACGAAAATCTATTTTAACGTACTTCTGCTTGTAATGTTTCTTCTAGATTCTTGGTGATTTTGGTCATCGATTGATTGATTTCCTCTTCCGTCAATGTCGCTTCTGGATTGACAAAGGTCAAACTATAGGCCAAAGATTTTTTGCCTGCTTCAATATTTTTGCCTTGATAGACATCGAATAGGCGTACATCTTGCAAGAACCGTCCGGCTGCCGCACGAATTGCAGCAACCACTGATTGGTTGTCCACTTGCTCACTGAGTAATAATGCAATATCGCGATTGACAGCAGGATATTTTGAAACAGTTTGATAGACCGTTTGTTCAGAGGTCTCTTTCAAGAGTTGATCTAAGTCTAACTCTGCTGCATAGGTTTCAGTGACCTCATAACCTTTCGCAGTTGTGGGGTGGATTTGGCCAACAAAGCCAATGACTTCTTCATCCAATAAGATCAACGCTGTCCGTCCTGGATGCATCTCTTTCAATGAATCCGTTGGAATATAGGTGATACGTGTCCTCAAACCTAATTGTGCGAATAGGTTTTCTAACATCCCTTTCACATGATAGAAATCTACTTTTTGGGCTTCTGATTGCCAGTCTTTGTTGTGGACATTGCCAGTTACAGCGATGCTCAAATGATTGACTTCTGTCGGCAATTCTTTTTTGCTGTCCCCAGTTTGTTTAAAGACACGGCCAATCTCATATAGTGCCACGTTGCTGTTTTTACGGGCCAAATTGTAGGCGAGATCATCTAATAAACCTGCGATCAGATTCAAGCGCAAAACTGCACGATCTTCTGTCATTGGCCAGTCTAATCGAGTAACGTGGCTGTCTGTGAAGGTAAACTGCTGCGCTTTTTCTTCAGTGGTCAACGCATAGCTGATTGCTTCACTGACCCCGCTTCCTTCAAGAATCGTTCGAATCGAACGGGTCAACAGTTGCTCACGTGTCAAACGTCCTGCGACTGTTTCACCGGAAGGCAATGTGGAAGGCAAGCGATCGTATCCATAGATCCGCGCCACTTCTTCAATGATGTCTGCTTCGATACTGATATCCCAGCGGCGAGGCGGTACAGAAACCTGATAGGTCTCTCCACTTATGGTTGTATCAAAACCTAAAGCTGCAAAAATTTCTTCGACTTCAGCTGCATCGATGGTTGTACCTAAATAACGATTGATGCGTTCTAATGTGATAGATACTGTCACAGGTTCGATTGTCACTTTTGAACCTTCAACGGCATCTTTCAACACTTCGCCACCTGCTAATTCAGCAATCATCGCAGCGGCCGCATCACATGCAGCAGCAACTGTTGCTTGGTTGATGCCCTTTTCAAACCGTGCAGAAGATTCACTGCGCAAGTTGAATTTCTTAGATGTCAAACGAATCGCCAATGGATCAAATAAAGCTGCTTCTAACGCCACAGTCGTAGTAGTTCCGGTGATTTCAGCGTCTAATCCGCCCATAACACCTGCTAACGCAACTGGCACTTGGCCATTTGTGATCACAATATCATCGTTGGATACTGTGCGAGATTCGCCGTCAAGGGTCACCAATGTTTCTGCATCTTTCCCACGTCGCACCAAAATTTCTTGGCTGTTCAACTTTTGGTAATCAAAAGCATGCAATGGTTGACCAAACAGCAACAGGATATAGTTGGTCACATCCACCACATTGTTGATAGGTCGGATGCCTTCATTCATCAAGCGGTTTTGCAACCATTGCGGACTTGGCGCGATCGTCACATGTTCAATGATTCGAATTTGATAAGCAGGCGTGTCTGCTTCGTCTGTCACAGTGACTTTGATTTTAGACGATGCAGCTGTATCTGCTTCCTTTAGATCAAATGCAGGAAAATGCGGTGTTTGACGATAGATTGCCCCCACTTCATAGGCGACACCCCGCATACTCAATGCATCGGCACGATTAGGTGTAATCGATAATTCAATCAAATGATCGTCCATATCTAAATATGGAAATACTGGTTCTCCAGCAATGGCATCCGCTGGCAAGTAGTAAATGCCTTCTGCGTATTCTTTCGGAATCACACTGTCGCTATAGCCCAGTTCTTGTAGTGAACAAATCATCCCATTGGATACTTGACCGCGCATTTTGCCTTTTTTGATTTTGACATTGCCAGTGATGCGTGACCCTGGCAAGGCAACGATCGCCTTGATGCCACTTTTGACATTCGGCGCACCGCAAACGATTTGAGTGACTTCATCGCCGATGTTGACTTGGCAGATCGACAAATGATCAGAATCCGGATGCGGTTCACAAGCCACAACTTCACCAACGACGATTTTCTTTAATCCTTCTTCAGGCACGTCGATGCCTTCTACTTCAATGCCTGTCACTGACATTTTGTCTGCCAATTCTTTTGGCGTAACAGTTGACAGGTCAAGGTATTCATTTAACCATTTATAAGATACTAACATTTATTCATTCCCCCTTGAACTGACTGATAAACCGAAGATCATTGGTATAAAATTGACGGATATCGTTGACACCATAACGTAACATAGCGACGCGATCTGGCCCTAAGCCAAAAGCAAACCCAGAATAGGTCGTTGGATCGATCCCCGACATTTCTAACACGTTCGGATGCACCATCCCAGCGCCAAGAATCTCGATCCAGCCTGTGTGCTTGCAGACATTACAGCCGGCACCGCCACATTTGAAGCAGCTGACATCCACTTCAACAGAAGGTTCAGTAAATGGGAAATAACTTGGACGCAAACGGATCTCCCGGTCTTCACCAAACATCTTTTGCATCATCACTTCTAGTGTTCCTTTTAAATCACCCATGGTCACATTTTTGTCAATGACCAATCCTTCGATCTGGTGGAATTGATGACTATGTGTGGCATCATCGGTATCGCGACGAAAGACTTTCCCAGGCGAAATCATCCGCAATGGGCCTTTGCTGAAGTCATGGGTTTCCATTGTCCGTGCTTGTACAGGTGATGTATGGGTCCGAATCAAGATTTCATCAGAAATATAGAAGGTATCCTGCATGTCGCGTGCAGGGTGATCTTTCGGTAGATTCATGCGCTCAAAATTGTAGTGGTCGTTTTCGACTTCAAAGCCTTCAACGACCTGATAGCCCATTCCTACGAAAATATCTTCGATTTCTTCCATGATTTGTGTCAATACGTGACGGGTACCTTGCCGCATCACTTTCCCTGGCAATGTCACATCGATTGCTTCTTCAGCCAACGCTTTCTCAAGTGCTGCTGCTTCTAAGTTGCTTTTTGCCGACTCAACAGCTTCTGTTAGACGGTCACGGATCTCATTGGCATAGCTGCCGACTTTTGGCCGTTCCTCAGCGGATAAATCCTTCATTCCCCGCAATACTTCTGTGATTGGTCCCTTTTTACCTAAGACATCGACTCTGATCTGATTCAGGTCTTTGATTGTGGTGCTTTCATTGATCTTAAGAAGCGTTGATTCTTTCAAGGCTTCTAATTTCTCTTGTAAAGACATAAGTCTCCTCCTTCTAAATATGAATAGTGGCAAACGGCGGTTATTTTCTCCTCGACATATGACGGACGGGATTTTTGGCAACAAAAAAAGACGTGTCCTCTAAAAGGAACGACGTCTTCGTGTTACCATCCTCATTCGCAGCAATTTGCTGCGCACTCACTTCAATTAACGACAAGAATACTGCCGACTGACGAATCAGTAAGCTCCAGAAGTGAAATTCATTTAGTGGATACAGGATCTGCTTGCAGTCTATGGCATATCTCCCTTGACTGATCCGGCTAAATTACTAGCTTCTATCATCGCTTTTTCAACTATTCATTTAATGCTAGTTTACCTAAAAACTACACATAAATCAACTGCATTCTGACTCAGATACCCAATTTTCTGCCCAACGCTTCACACTCATCATACTATTTTCTAATGCGACCCCTCTTGGTGTCAAGCAGTATAGATTGCTTTCTTTGCAGACAATGTCTTCCCGCTCTAGTTCTTTCAATCGTTCCACTAATACACGATCACTTACTTGAGGGATTTTATTGGCTAAGTCAACAAATCTTTGTTTGCCATCTTCAAGAAGGACATCAATGATCAAGCCATTCCACTTTTTCCCTAAAATCGAAAATGCTTTCTCGAACTTGGGACAAAGGGCATAATCCGTTTCTGCTTTTAACATTCTCCATCACCTCTTTTGTTTATTATAGCACATTGCTTACGAATTGTAAGAAACACGGCTTGTCTCAAGAAAAATCAAGGACCTTTTGCGCGCGCAATAAGACAAGGAACGTCTGGCGAACAGGTTTGTGCAACGCTTTTTCAAGGGCTTGACTATACAATTTCAACTGTCCATAATAACGATCTTTCATTTTTTGGATCATCTGTTCTTCGTTGCCGAATGTATCATCAGTTTTGAAATCATACAAAATGATTTCATCTGGTAATTCGATATAGCCATCAATGATGCCATGGATCAATAGTTGTGCATCCGGTTCATCGAATCCTTCAAAAATCGTATCCGCCTCTTTCAGCATCGAAAATGGCTGTTCTCGTTTGACCCTATTTGAATACTGCAACACTTTTTCACCTAGTTCAGTATGATAAAACCATAAAATACTCTCGCGGTCAATTTGTTTGGCGATTTCTTCAGAAAAAAATCGGTTTTCTACCAATTGATCAATTAGACCTGTCAAGGATTCTCGTGTAGGTGTTTCCCCCAACGGCAGCATCTGCAGAACCGTATGGGTCGCTGTACCGATCGTTGCCGCCTGTGGTTCAATGTCTTGCATAAATTTTGGTGTAGCCAACGTGTCTTGAACATAGCGGTGTTGCTGCTGTGTTTTTTCTGATGCGCTTTGCCAAGCCAGCAATGTCGTCTGTTGGTCATCAGGATCATTGTACAACCGTTTTAATTCTGACACAGATTGATAACTGGTCGTTTCTGTTGCTTTAGGGTACATGTACTGATAGGCTAAACGCTTCGTCAAATCATCCAAAGCAACGTCATTGCTGCTTTCGACCTCTGTTTCTTCTGTCACTTCAAGGGGGGCGCTTTCTACGGAAAGTGCCTCTTGATTCCACCAAGTGATCGAGAAATGGGCCGGATGATGAATCGTTCGCTTACGATCCGTCGCTTCTGGGAAGACGGCTTCCATATCGGGGTGACGCATCAATGTCCGACCGATCCAGTCCATCAAACTTCCCCGCGCCACCAAGCGCAATGCCGGATCAAGGACAAGGTCTTTTTGAGTCAAGCCTGCCTGCCAAGCTTTGAAGCCTTCTTCTTGGTTTTTGTAAGAACCAACCAAATAAAGTTTCTGCTCTGCTCTGGTCAGCGCTACATAGAGCTTACGCATTTCTTCTGAGAGCGCCTTTTTTAAACGAACCTGTTTGATTGCTTGGAAGGGCAGGGTTTCATACTTGATATTTTCGGCAGCATCGATGTATTGAATGCCAGCACCGAGACTTTCTTCAAAGATATATCGTTTTTGAAAGTCTTGATAATTGAAGAACTTTGTCGTATCCAGCAAAAAGACCACTGGAAACTCTAATCCTTTGCTGGCGTGAACTGTCATGACGCGGACGGCATTTTCGACGGGTGTAGCCAATGGTTCCGCAAGGTCTTTGTTCTTTTCCTGCATCTTTTCCACAAAACGAATAAATTGGTACAAGCCGCGAAAACTGCTTTTTTCATACTTCTCTGCGCGATGGATCAATGCTACAAGATTTGCATAACGCTGCTGACCTGCCGGCAAGCCGACCACGTAATCCAAGTAAGCAGTTTCTTGATAAATACGCCATAATAAATCCGGAATCGTACTGCGGCGTGCGTCTTCACGCCATTGCGCAAGAGCGGTCAAAAAATCGCGGACACGTTGAGCCAATACAGTTTCTTCTTGCAAATGTTCTTGATGATAGGTCAGCAACGCAGCGTAATATTCCCCCATGCGATCCGCCATACGGATCTCAGCCAATTGATCTTCGGTCAGCCCAACTATCGGCGAGCGCAATACAGCAACCAACGGGATGTCTTGATACGGATTATCAATGATCTGCAACAGCGAAACGATCGTTTGGATTTCTGTTGCTTGAAAATAGTTTTGGGCGTCGTTGACAGCCAATGGCAAACCGAATTTTTTGAAGACATCCAAGATGACCAGATTGTTCTTTCTTGTCGGTGTCAACAAGACGATATCACTGTAGGTAACTGGTCGATTTTCTTTGGTTTTTTTGTCGTAGATCATAAACTGATCATCGATCAACCCGCGAATTTTCAATGCGGTGATATGCAATTCACCTTCTGTTTTGTCATCAATCAATGAAGGTGCATCACCTTGTTCTTTTTCATAAAGCAAGATTTCTGTCTGATACGCATCGCTGTCAGGAAAATGTGGGAATCCCGTCACTAAGGCAGCCGCCTCATCATAAGGGATTTGTCCAACACGGGTATCCATTAATTGTTGAAAAACCAAATTGGTAAAATCTAAGACATCGGAACGGGACCGGAAATTTTCCGCCAAAACGATCCGGCGACCACCCTTCTCCGTTTCAAAATCCATGTATTTTTCAATAAAGAGCGTTGGATCTGCTAAACGAAAGGAATAGATCGATTGTTTGACATCACCGACCATAAACATATTGCCAGGATTGCTGTCTACTTGCCGGACCCAGTACAACAGGGCTTCTTGCAAACGATTGACATCTTGGTATTCGTCTACCAATACTTCAGCAAAGCGATCACGGTAATACACAGCAGCCTCGTTGCCATCACCTGACCCTTGCAAAATCTGCAACGCAAAATGTTCTAGATCATTAAAGTCTAAGCGTCCTGTAGCCAATTTGCGTTCTTGAAAAGCAGCCATAAACGCTGCCGTCATTTCTGCCATTTTGTCCACGATCGGTGCTGATTTTTCCAACAGGCCAATCATGTCTGCCGGTGGATAAGGAAAGTATGCTTTCAACTGCTCGACCATTTTTTTGGCATCATCTCGTAACGGCTTGATCTCTTGCGACAATTCTTTTTGTTCTGCTTTGCGAAAGCTTGGATAGCGGGCGTAATTCGGTTTTTGGATACTTTCATAGAAGCCGTCTACTTGATCCGCTTGAACCATTGCTTGCAGCTGCTCAACCAATGAGAGATCTTGCTGCAATACAGCAGCCGCTTTGTCCATCTCAGGCGAAGGATCGGCTAAGTCTTTGGCAGCAGTGACCAAAGAATGCGCGGTCTGCAAAGTATCTTGTAACATGGGCTTGATGAGTGATCGATACAGCGGTTGATCCGCAAAAGTACCCGCTACTAGGTATTGGTCTGCCAAATGTTGCAACCAATGAATCGGATCTGGATTGGCACGGGCAAAATCATATAATGACATGATCAGATCACCAACCCCTTCGTCCGAGCGATCGCTGGCAAAGTTTTCAGTTAGTTTGAAAAACGCTTCGTCATTTTCTTCATATTGCTGATCCCGCAATTGAGTCCAAATCTCTTCTTTCATCAGCAGTGTTTCCGTTTCATCCGTTAGCATACGAAAATTCGGATCTAGATCGATCAAATAATAAAAGCGTCGAATCACTGTCAAACAAAATGCATGCAATGTCGAGATGTTTGCTGTGGGAAGCAGCTGCAATTGACGCACAAAATGCTGACGCCGTTCTGGGTCACTTTCTTGATTGATGGCCTCGTGCAAAGCCTGTTCGATCCGTTCTTTCATTTCTCTGGCCGCAGCTTCGGTAAAGGTCACGATCAACAAAGCATCTACTGTCGTGCCAGCTTTCAGCTTTTCAATGACACGCCGCACCAAAACGGTCGTTTTCCCGGAACCAGCCGAAGCAGAGACCAATAGGTTGTCCCCATGGTCAAAAATAGCTTGCCACTGAGTATCCGTAAAGGTTTCATTTTGCGGTTTTAAAGGGATCTTACTCATGCTCTTCCTCCCTTAAGCGTTGTATAATTTCTTCTTTAGATAAGTTTTCTAATCTATGGTAGTCATTTTCTTTTAACAAAACATCAAATTCGCAGATACTGCGGAAGGGACAAAATTCACACGCACGCTTCTTATCCTTTATTTTGTAAGAAGGATTCAGCGCGATATCCCCACTAAGCAGCCTTTCAGCACTTTGTTGCATATTTTTGCGATTGTGCCCCCGCAGCAAGTCCAACTCATCCTCGGTATAAAACTTGTTCTTGGCTTGAGCTGTTTTTTGATACACATCATTTTTGTCTTTGCGAATAGGAAAGATCAGTGAATTCTTGCTGGTTTCTACTTCTTGGTCTAGTAATGGGAATACGGATGGCTCGTCTATGAATAATCCATCGTATTTAAAGCGTTTCAGCCGTTCATCCTCATCGGCTTCTTGACCATCTAATAATGGGTCATGCACATGCAGATAATAGGCACCGGCAGGATGAACATTGGTGGAGCCAACCAATTGCACAGCATCTGTCAACGCAACATCCAAATAAGTGATCAACTGCATCGCCAACCCATAATAGGCTTCTGACAAATCAAAATCTCGGCTGCTGGATTTGTAATCCACAACAGATAGCCATTGTTCTTCCTCACTTTGCGCGGTGTCTACCCGGTCGATTTTTCCCCGTACATGAAGTTCCCCCCCCGAACTTAATGGCAATTCAATACCATTGATGCCATTGGAACCTGCAATCTGACCGAATAATACTTCTGTTTTTTCCGGTGAAAAATGCATTTTCTGACCTTGTCGCATCAAAGCCCAGGCCACTCGTTGAATGGTTTTGCCCAACTGATAACGTATAAAGTTCATCCGCGCAGAACTTGTGAGTAAGCGATAGCGGCTTTCACCGAATATTTCTTGCAAGACTGCTTCCACAAACTGTGTTTTCTGATCAGCAGTCAATTGTATCAATGAGATATTTTCCGTGATCAGTACTTTGACAAAACGGTCTAACGCATCATGGAAAAACTCTCCAGTCATGGCTGGACTCAAGCCATAAATATCACGTTCCTTCAGACGCAAACCATAACTAACAAAATATTTATATTCACATTGATAGAAGGTCTCCATCTGCGAAATCGAACTGTAGATCGACGAACCATAAAGTGCAGCTGCTTGGTCTTGTGACATAGGAACGGGTATATTCTGATGGGTCTGACTCTCAAAGACTTTATGCGCCAAATCATGCCACTGGGTAGCCAATAATCGCTGCTTAAGTGTTTGCCAAACAGACGGTAAATGCATTTTGTTTTTGTTGGCCTGTTGGCTCAGATTATTGATTTGATAAATCAAACTACGGTACGTGCCGACATAATAGTCTGGCGGACTGGTCAAGGACAAGAACCCACGGTCGACAAAGCGGCTAGTTGTCCGCTGCGTGATCCGTTCTAAATAGGGAGATTGTTTGATATTTTGCTGTGTATCGAAATTACAAGCATAGGACAAATACAAATGATCTGTTGCTGACAGTAATATCCCATAAAACAAGAACGGTTCTTTGACGCTGCCTTCAATGATCGTATCTCGCAGATATTTTTCTCCAGCAAAGTGCTGATTGAATTGTTGTCGCTCTTCATTGGTCAGCAATGTATGGTTCTCGATTTTTCTCGGCAGTGCACTTTCATTCAAACCTAAAGCAAAAGTGATTTTACTTTGTCGAGGACGCGCGAGGTCATGGCGGTTGATGTTGACTTGATCGATGGCCGTCGGGATTTTGCCGAAAGTGACAGTTTCTAACCCTGTCATCACAATATCTTCAAACAAATCAACATCAAAAGGATCTTCACCATATACGGTGATATATTCATCCAAGAGATCCATCAATGCCTGCCACGCTTGCTCATGATTGCGGGCTTGATCTAGCTTCCCTTGATCGATTGCTTGGTCCCGCCAATACCGCAATTGCGTGTCGACACCAGATTGAATCAAAAATAAATACAGCCCTTTCACAGCCTCTTGATTGGTTTTCACTTGGGTCAAAGCTTGTAAACTGTCCGCAATGTCTGTCCGAAAAGCCTGTCGCAACTGATTGGTGTATGCCGTCAGTTCAGAGATAGCTGTTTGTTCTTGTGCATCAATTGAATAGGCTGCCAAAGTCCAATCTTCCGCTCTGGTCCAAACTGCACCTTGGAAATCGTGGGCCAACGCTTGATTCTCCGTCATATCTGTCAGCTGTCGGAAACGATCCCGAGCCGCCTGCCAATCTCCTTCTTCTTGAAACGAATGGGGCAAATACAATTCGGTCCGTAATAGACGAAAGACATCCCGTAGACGGTACCCATATTGCCTGCAAGCAAAAAAAGCGTTTAAGAATTCAACCAAAGGATGTTGCGCCATCATTTGTTCTTCATCTATATAGAAAGGAATCTCATATTCCGTAAATATTTTGGGGATATATTGATGATAGATCTCTGGTTCTGCAACCAGCAACTGAATATCCCGATAGCGCATAGGCGAGGCGTCATTTTTTTCACTCATCAAACGACGGATCTCAGCTGCGATTTGCCGGACTTCTTCTTCAGGATTACCCATTTTCCATAATGACAAGTGGGGTTCTAAAGCTGACTTTTGCTGATAATGTCCTTGAGATTGCGTTTCCCGCCAGAAGGTTTCTAATTCAAGGTACGCTGCCTTTTGCACTGATTGACTGTCCATCGGCGGCAATTTCTGATCAAGATACAACTTGATTCCGTTCTCTTTGGCATATTGGAAAAATTGAAAATAACTGCGCCCAGCTTCATAGAACAAATCCAAAGGCGATGGCAATCCGTTCGTATACGGACGATCCAGCATTAAATCAATGGCTACATGCCCTTTCTCCATCAATACATTGATCAATTGTTGTTCTTGCGTTGAAAAAGTTGAGAACCCATTGATTACAAACAATGTCTTGCTCAAATCAGGCGTATAGCGGTTGGGGCTGTCATTTGACATAGAAAGGTCGTGTGCATCTCCAGTTAAATACCGAGTCAATAATGTGATTGGCTGATCTACTTGCACCCCACGCTCTAGCAATTCCGTTTCAAAGCGTTGAAATATGGCCGCTAATTCTGAGAACTTGCGGGTGGCATCCGTATGGCTGTCGATCAAACCGCCTCCTGCCAATAAATCGGCGACACTCAGTTGACTCGTATGCATTTCTTGATAAAAGGCCAATAACTGCTGCACAAACCCATTTTTGTTGATTTCACCACGGTATAAAATCAATTCTTCTTCCATGTCCAACAATAATTTGCGCATGATCATCGTTGCACCATTTTCAGAAAGCGCCCCTTGAGACAATAATCCTGTTTGCTGCAAATAATACCAAGCCAAGCGATAAAAACTATAGATTTGCCCGCGGATCGATGCGAAATCTCCTGATTGTGTTGCTTTCAACCCTTGCAAGATTTCTCTCTCGCGTTCGAATTTGTTGTAGTTTGGCACGAGGAAGAACACGTCTTGCTGTTCTTCTTGCAGCCACTCTTTAGCCACAGTGATTATGGCTTGTTCGTGGTCGCTGCGGCCGTCGCCGATAATAAATCGTAGACTCATAATTGGCTCCTTTCCTAATCAGATCGTCACATTTCGTTCGATCCTTTGATGGTTGTTTAACATATGTATTCCATTGAATCATCACTCGTTTAAGCGGCCAAAATCAGCGATGGGCCAAAACACAAACACCACATCTCCCAGCACCGCCGACGCATCGATCAGCCCTAATTGCCGACTATCTTTTGAAATACGTCGATTGTCGCCCAAGACCAAAAGTTTTCCCTCTGGCACTTCTGTTTCGTCAAATAATGACATATCGAAATCATCTGTCAAGGGAAATCCATCTTGGAGATTGGCTTTAAAGTCGTCTAAATAGGGTTCATCATAGGCGGTTCCGTTGATATATAACATGTCATCCTGATAGACCACTTGATCCCCCGGCAAACCGATGACCCGCTTAATATAGTTTTTACCCGAATCATCTGGTGCGACAAAAGTGATTATATCAAAATGTTCGATGTCTGTTTGTTTCAATGCAATCACCCGCTCACCATCATGCAAGGTTGGGTCCATCGAATCTCCTTTGACGATCACTGGTGTAAATACATACTGGCGGAGTAAAAAAAGAAAAGTCGCGAAAATCGCAATAAATCCAATTGTTTTCAATACTTCTTTCATATCATTTTCGCATCCTTAACTGTTGCTTCATTTTAATTTCTTGCCTAAAATCGAACAAACATTCTTATTTATTTTAACATAAAACGGCACAAACGTGAGAGAAAGGAAAACTTTCTTTAGAAAAATTTGATGGCCCGCTTCCTTGCATATAAATTGTCAGATCAGCGAATCCATGCTACGGTTTTATACGTAGGATAAATTTGAAAGGAAGTGCCAATGTGAACAGACAATTACCAGAAGTACCGACAAAATTATTGATCAATGGCAAATGGATCGAGGGCAGTCAAGAAGCAGTAGCTGTGATTGATCCGGCAACCAACGAAGAACTGGTCAAAGTCAGTCAAGGAAGCACGAAGGAAACCAAAGACGCAATCGATGCTGCTGCGAAAGCGTTCGCTACTTGGTCCCGCATCTCCCCTAAGGAACGTGCCGACCATATGAACAAAATAGCTGATTTGATGGCTGAAGAAAGTGACCGATTGGCGCTGATCATGAGTTTGGAACAAGGGAAACCTGTGAAAGAAGCAGCCGCTGAGATTCAATCGAATGTCGAGAATTTTCGTTGGAATGCGGCTGAAGCACAACGTGTCTATGGCGAAGTCATTCCAGCACCCGAAGAAAATCATTGGTTGGTCCGCAAAGAAGCCATAGGTGTCGTAGGTGCAATTACACCATGGAACTTCCCATCCAATATGATCGCACGCAAAATCGCTCCGGCGATCGCCGTCGGATGTACATTAGTTATGAAACCATCAAAAGAAACCCCGCTTTCTGCTTTAGCACTAGGTGATATTTTCCAACGTGCTGGGTTGCCAGACGGTGTAGTCAATATTCTGTTAGGTTCTTCGGCTGAGATTGGCAAAGAATTGACCGAAAATGAAATCGTCAAAAAAATCACCTTTACTGGGTCAACTGAAGTCGGCATGAAACTTTACGAGCAAGCCGCGCCTACCTTGAAAAAAGTTTCTATGGAGTTAGGTGGCCATGCACCATTCATCGTCTTTAGTGATGCGGATATCTCCTTAGCTGTCGATAAATTGATTGCGGCGAAATTTAGAAACAACGGCCAAGTATGTACCTCACCCAATCGCATCTTTGTAGAAGCGTCGATCAAAGAAACATTTACCACACGTTTACTCGAAAAAATGCAAGAGGTCACCGTTGGATTTGGTACCGATGATCCCACCGTTGGCCCAATGATCAATGAGGCTGGCGTAGATAAAGTTGTCGATCAATTAGCAGACGCCACAAAGAAAGGCGCCACCATTTTAGTTGGTGGTCATAAGATGACTGAAGCTCCCTATGCGAAGGGAAATTTCTTCGAACCAACTGTGATCGATGGGATTACACCGGATATGGACATGTATTACGATGAAACGTTTGGACCAGTCATTCCATTGATTGTTTTCGATGATCGTGAAGCAGTAGTTGAAGCTGCCAATGATACCGTTTTTGGCCTTGCTTCTTACTTCTTCTCAACCAACTTGCAAACCATTTCCAATACTGCGCAAAAACTGCAATATGGTATGGTCGGTGTCAATGATATTGCCATCTCTAATCCCGCAGCACCCTTTGGCGGTGTCAAGCATTCAGGGTTTGGCCGTGAAAACGGCAAATATGGACCTGAAGAATATGTGACCGTTAAATTTATTGCCATTGATGCACAATAAATACAGCCGTACAAGAAGTCCAGTGGTAAGCTGGGCTTTTTGTTGAGCATTTTTATTTACTAACATTAAGTAAGCATGTATACTAACGCTATATTATAAAAAGGTGGTTATAAGATGACGACATTCTTAGACACAATCAAAAAACGCCGTTCAATCTACGGATTAGGCAAAAACGTGACACTTTCTGAAACAGATATTGAATCAATCATCAAAGAAGCAGTCAAAAACAGCCCGACTGCATTTAATGCACAATCTCCTCGTGCCGTGATTTTGTTTGGTGATGCCCATGAAAAATTATGGTCATTGACTGAAGCCGCACTTGAGCCTTTGACACCGCCAGAAGCCTTCGAAGCAACAAAACAAAAACTGGCTGGTTTTAAAGCTGGTTTCGGTACCGTATTATTCTTTATCCATACAGATACAGTCAAAAATCTGCAAGATCAATTCGCACTGTATGCGGACAACTTCCCTGTTTGGGCAGAACAATCAAATGGTATCGCCCAATCAAATACATGGGTAGCACTTGAAGAAGCTGGTCTTGGTGCCAACTTGCAACATTACAATCCAGTCATCGATGACGCTGTCGCACAAGAATGGTCGATTCCAGAAAACTGGCAATTACGGGCACAATTGGTCTTTGGCTCAAAAGAAAGTGAAGCCAATGAAAAAGAATTTTTAAGTGATGACGAACGTTTCCTAGTCATCAAATAAACGAAAAGAAATAAGCGAAAAGACACAGTCCATCGGACTGTGTCTTTTCGCTTATAAGTTACGTGCTGTCTTGCTCTAGGATTGATCGTCTTGATCCACTAGGATATCGATTGGCGTTCCCTCTGCCAAATGCTCACTCAAAAAAACCACGATTTCTGCCATTGGTTGTTTGAATTTCAACAATGGACCGCGGATCCCCCGCCGAAAGTAATTCATCTTGATAGGTTGCCCTTCTTCTTGAAACAAGACAATGCGCTCAATGTCTTGATAGACGATCCCTTTGATATTCATAGGATGAATGATGATTCGATCATCGGCTAATCCTTTGCTGTCCAGCGCAAAACTAAGGAAAATAAACCCTGAAATCACACCGCGGATCCGATGATCTAGCGTGTCATCATTTAAGAACATCGCCACAATAATCACCAATGAAAATATAACGATTGCGATTTTACTTACTGGTCGTTCTTTGGCTAGCAGCAGAATCTCGCGTCGACTGAGTATCAAAAAAAGAAAAAGCACGATCGTAAATAGCGCCATCAATAGTGTTAAACCTGTCATACGTTTCTCCGTTCAGCTTTTCCCCTATTTTATCAAAGATTGTGGATTCAATAAAGAAATAAATTGCCAGTTGTGTCTTATAGTATCCATTTTCGCTATAATTCGTTACAATAGGAAAAAAAAGGAGGAAACATTTATGAATGCATTTTTTGATAAATTATATCGCTATGATTTGATCAGAGCTTTGGTTTACATTGTCTTCGGGCTAATCATTCTCATCGCCCCCCGCACTGTATTCGATACGATCGTCTATTTGGTTGCAGGCTACATTGCTTGTTTAGGGATTATGAGTCTATACAGCAACTATCAAGACCAGAAAAAAGGCTATCGACAAGTCCAATATATTTCAGGTATCCTATTGTTGATTTCAGCTGCGGCTATTTTGATATTTGCTAGCGGGTTGCTGTCAATCATCCCTTTCTTTTTAGGTATCTTGATCACCATAAGCGGCTGTACACGTTTGATGGCCAATTTCAGTCAAAAACGAAGTGGTGCCCCTTATTTGATTGGCTTGATCGTCAGCTTTCTAATCATTGCAGCTGGGATCATTTTGGTCTTCAACCCATTTTCAACCGTCCTGTTCTTCTTCCAAATCTTTGGCGGTATCCTGTTATTTATGGGCTTCTCAGATGCGATCAACCACTTTCAGCGAAAAAAAGCTTAAAATGAGAATGTGATAAAAATCAAAGTTTTCTGACACCTTCATGTAGACTTTTGGTCCTTTACCTTTTAAAATAAGAGAAAGTATCAAATTGTAACACGATGCTACTGTAGGAGGTGCGACATGCAAAAAATCAAACCAGATCTAAAACATCCGAATGACGTACCTGTGATCTTTTTGACAGATCCCACCGGTAAAGTCGTGCGAAAAATTTCTATCAATGAATGGCGCTCTTTGAAAGCCGACCCACATGCGATCGAAGAATTGGATATCAAATTATATCGTGAAGCCATCAGCTTCTATTTACAAGAAGATTATCCTAAAGCCAAAGATTTATTACATTTTTTGATCAACAAGACTGACTATACCCATTACGAATATGTGGAACGTTTGGCCACGATCTATCGGTTAGAAAATGAATACGCGAAAGAAAAAGCGTTATTGCTCAAAGCGTTTCAGTCAATCAAACAAGTTGAATCATCAGAAGGTATTCTGCGTCGTATCGAAAAGCGTCTAGCAAAAATCGACAGCTTTCCATTTCCAGCGGATACACAGTTTACCCACTAACAGTTTATCCACTATAAAGTAGACAGACAAGCGCCACTACCCGCTCCTAATCTAAAGGAAGCGGACAGTGGCGCTTTTTTATTCTGGTAGTTTTTTCAATAAGCGTAAACCATTCAACAACACCAGTAGTGTACTACCTTCATGGGCAATCACACCTAAACCAATGTTCATTTTCCCCAATAGATTCAACACCACCAATAAGGCGACGATTAACATCGAAAAATAAATGTTTTGCCACATCACCTTTTCTGTTTTTTTTGCAATACGATAGGCATAATCGACCCGATAGAGATCATTTTTCATGAGGACCGCATCTGCCACTTCAATCGCTGCATCTGAGCCTTCTCCCATAGCGATGCCAATATCCGCCTGGACAAGTGCTGGGGCATCATTGATACCATCGCCGACCATTGCCGTTACACCATATTTTCTTTGCAAATCTGCAACGATCGCTGCTTTGTCCGCGGGCATGACTTGCGCAATCGTTTGATCGATCTGCAGTTGCGCACCGATGGTATCTCCCGCAGCTTGCCTATCACCAGTGATCATCACCGTTTGAATCCCTTGTTTTTTCATTCTTTCAATGACTGCATAGGCTTTGTCGTTTGGTTGATCCATTAAACCGATCACTGCTTCGACAGATTGGTTGATCGAAAATAAGACAATCGTCCGCCCCTTCGCTTCCAGATCGTCGATGGCGCTTTTCAACGTTGCAGCGATGTCCAAATCTGGACTGACTTTTCCCAGACGATACTGTTGATCCCCTTGATTGGCTATCAGGCCAGTACCTGCTTGATTGGTGACCGTCAAATGTTGTGTAGGCAGTTCACTTCGGTCGAAATGAGCAATGATTGCCTCCGCTAAAGGATGATTCGCTTGTTTTTCCATCGCTGTGATCACTGCATCAATGCTTGTACGATCAGCCGTGCCGTAAACAACTTCGGTGACCGTTGGTTTGCCTTTGGTCAATGTGCCGGTCTTGTCAAAAGCAATGACATTGATGTGCGCAAACTGCGTCAAAAAAGTACTGCCTTTGAACAAGACGCCACGTTTGGCCAAATTAGACAATGCCGACAGACTGACAGGCACCGCACTAGCTGCTAAGGCACAAGGTGAAGCAGCGATCATCATTACCATACCGCGGTAAAAACTAGTAGACCAATCCCATCCTAAGAGGAATGGTGCTGTTAAAATAAATAGAGGCACCAACAAAAAGACGATTTTGACATACATCGGTTCGATTTTTTTAATTGTGGTTTCGGTAGGTGACATGTTCGACTGTGCTTGTGCGGCCATTGCAATGATCTTGGCAAAAACGGAGTCTGCACTATCTTTGGTCACTTCCATGGTGAAATTGCCAGAACCATTCATGGTACTGCCGAATACTTCATCCCCGACAGTCTTCTCCCGCGGCACGCTTTCTCCATTGATGGAGGCTTCGTTGATATCGCTTGATCCGGAAATAATCACGCCGTCAGCGGCCACTTGATCGCCAGGCAATACTTGCAGATGATCGCCTTGTTTCACTGTTTCTGCCGCAATTTTCGTGACTATCCCATTGGCATCGATCAAGCGGGCTTCTGTTGGGTTGATTTTCAACAGGTTTGTGATTTCACGCCGACTTTGCCCTTCTGCGTACTCTTCCAAAAAATGCGCACCAGCAAATATCAAGATCAATAACGCGCCTTCACTATAGTTGCCAATGACGACTGAACCAAGTGTTGCGGCTGTCATCAGTAAATGTACATTTGGTGTGAATCGATGATTGCTTTTTGTTTGCGAAATCGTATCTGTGATGCCCTCGCCAATAATATGGTAGCCGGCAAAAAGGATCGTCAACAGATAAAGTACGGTTTTGATTGAATCTGTAGGTATAATGAGTGCAGCCATAAAACAGATAAAACCAACAAAAAACCATTTCACTGATAGATGACTATGGTTGTGACTATGGTGATCGTTATGCGTTTGCGCTTGGTGACAAGTATGTTCTGACATGTAAGTCCCTCCATTCTTCATATGAATACATGAACATATTTACATTTATCATTATATATGAACGAACAGTCATGTGTCAAACAGAAAAATGCTGGTTTTATTTATTTGTAAGGGTTTAAATTTTTATGTCAGACTCTCCCATGATACACTTAGACATAGAATAAGAAAGGAGTGTTTTGTATGCGAACATTTACTGGCGGCATCTCTCTTAGCCCTCCGTTAAAAATGTTGAAAGAAAAGTTAATGGTCAAACAAGACGATGTCTTGACGTTCTCGCCAACAATGGTGTTTATCCCGTTAGCCCAACATATCGGCGCACCTGTGGAACCTATCGTCGCCGTTGGTGATTATGTCAAACAAGGTCAAGTGATTGCTGAAGCGGATGCCTTTGTTTCTGCTAAAATCCATGCCTCAGTCTCTGGAAACATCGTTGATATCGTCGATTGGCCCGACCAGAACAATGGTGAAGGAACCACGATCATCATCGAAAATGATTTCAAATATACCAATGACTTTTTGACCGACGCTTTCGATTGGTCGACAGCTGAAAATAAGGAGATCATTGCAAAGATTCAAGCTGGAGGCATCGCAGGTAAAGGCGGCGCCACGTTTCCTACTCACGTGAAATTCAGTGTAGATGAGCCTAACGACATCCATACGCTGATCCTAAACGGGTCAGAATGTGAGCCATTTCTACGTAGTGACGCCTTTTTGATGCAAAAAGAAGCGCAGCAAATAATTACTGGCGCCAAAATCGCCCAAAAGTTATTGGCAGACCCTAAAATTTTGATTGGGATCGAAGATGACAAACCTTTAGCAATCAAAGCGATGACCGCTGCGAGTGCCGACGATGACACCATCGAAGTCGTTACTGTCCCAACTGTTTATCCAACCGGTGGTGAAAAGCAGTTAGTAGAGTTATTGACAGATCAAGAAGTTCCCCTTGGCGGATTGACCGCTGATATAGGTATTGTTTTGATCAACGTTGCCACCAGTTTTGCACTAGCCGATGCTGTATGTTTTGACAAACCTTTGATAGAACGCTATACGACTGTCACAGGAGATGTCCAAAAACCTTGTATCGTCAAAAATCCCCTAGGGACTTTAGCAGGCGAATTGATTGATTTTGCCGGCGGCTTTCAAGGTGCCCCCAGCAAATTGATCTTAGGTGGACCCATGATGGGCAAAGCCGTCAATACACTGAAAGTCCCTGTCACAAAAGGCAGCAATGGGGTCATCATATTCAATGAAGAAACCGATTGGCTGTATAAAGAAAATCCCTGTATTCGGTGCAACAAATGTGTTGAAGCTTGTCCGATGCGTTTGATGCCGATGGAAATCGATCAATTCTACCGTGCGGGAGATTACCAAAAATGTGAAGAACTCTTAGCAGAGGCTTGTATCAATTGCGGTGCTTGTACCTTTGTCTGTCCGGCAAAACGGTCTTTAGCGGCCAACATCACAGCGGCCAAGAGCAAAGTGGCACAGCTGCGAGAGGAGGCGAAGGAAAGTGCCTGATTACTATCAAGATTCAGCTAGCGAGAAAATCTTTCAGCAACGTAAACAACAGGACGTACCCCCTAGCCCACATATCCGTGACAATGATGAAACTGTCAAAATCATGGGTGCAGTAGTGTTGGCGTTATTGCCCGCAGTCTTATTTTCGGGCTATCTTTTCGGCTTGAAAGTCTATGGCTTATTCGTCATCGGAATCGTTACCGCTTTTGCTGCTGACATGGGTTGGTCTTTCTTGGTCAAGCGTCCCCTGCGATTCGATTTAAGTATTGTGGTTACAGCCTTGTTACTGACGATGAATCTGCCGCCTTCTGCGCCATGGTATTTTCCTGTCATTGGTGTGGCCTTTGCGGTGATCGTTGTCAAAGAATTCTTTGGCGGCATCGGCTACAATTTCCTCAATCCAGCATTGGGGGGGCGCGCCTTGTTGATTGGTTTATTCTATAATCAGATGTTTCTAATCAGTTGGCCTGATCCGCCTTTTGGCAGCATCAGTCCTGATGTGGTATCCCAAGCAACTGCCAATGATGTCGTATCTGGCGCCACGCCTCTAGCGGTGATGAAAGCCGGTGATACGTTATCCAATCAAGAACTGCTTGATGCTTTCTTAGGTTTTACTGGTGGTCGTGTTGGTGAAACCAGTGCCTGTTTGTTGCTGCTAGGCGGCATTTTTCTAGTATGGCGGAAAATCATTTCTCCTCGTATTCCTCTGATTATTTTTGCTACGATTGGTCTATTTGCCTTCATTTTAGGACCTGACGGATTCTTTACTGGCACGTGGCAGCATGTGATTGGGCATATTATCAGTGGCGGCGCGATGTTAGGTGCTATCTACATGGCGACGGATTATTCATCCACGCCTGGTACAAAGGCAGGCGAGAACCTATTCGCCGTTGGCGTGGGTTTACTCGTCGTCTTGTTTCGTTTCTATGGATTCACCAACGAAGGCATGAGTTATGCGATTTTGATCATGAATTGCTTTACGCCGTTGATCGATCGTTTCTTGCGCTTAAGGATCTTAGGTGAAGGAAAACCGACACCCTTTAATCTTAAATTCATGCGTTGATCAATTGTTTGAAAGGAGGAATTATTGTGACGATTGCCAACAGACTTGTACTGTTTCTCGTGATTATTTTAACCAACTATGTCTGTCAACAACTTGCGCCAGCCGTTGGCAAAAAAACGCCCAACGTCACCACCCGTGTCTGCTATCTTGCCACTGTGATCGGAATAGCATATTTACTCAGCGGCGTCTTATTTTGGGGCGTGATGCAAGCCAATCTTGTCTATGGAAACGTCGTAGTGACCAATTTAGTCACCGCTGCTCTGATTGCGCTGGTCATCTCATGGGTCCTACTAAAAATAATGCCCGGCAAATCTCGTTTTCTGACCGATCATTTGACAAAAATCATCTTTGTGGCTGTGCCGATCATGACAGTAGCCACAGTAACACAGTTTCCTTATGACCACTATCTTCTGCACCTCGCAACAGCCACTGGTATGTACATGTTGTTTTCCTATGCATTATCAGGTGTTCGCACCAGAGTTGAAATTGCGGAGATCCCTCACATCTTGCAGGGGCTGCCCTTAGATGTTGTGACTTTGTTTCTCTTTTATCTCAGTTTTTCATTTCTCAATGGTGTTTTCTTCAATTACTTGTTCTAAATCCACACAACAAGCCAACCAGAATGCAGAGACCATTCTGATTGGCTTGTTGTTTGATATATACTGTGCAGACAGCTATTTTTTTCGAAACATTTCCCGGAATGAGCCAATCAAAAATCCTGTCTGATAGGCATTGTCCGCTTTCGCCTTTTTTTCATCGGCTATTTTTTGCCGAGTCTTCAATCCTTTTTTGGCATTCTTTGATGTTCCTTCCCGTAATTCTTTTGAAGCATTTTGCCATTCTTTAGAAAAACGATTGTATCCAGCCATCCAAATCACTCCTTTCTTTTAGCTTATCATAAGCAGGCAATCCTTTCACAGGAATTGCCTTTCTGACCTAAATCAGGTAACATAGCAATTAGAAAGAAGTGTGTATGCTGCTTAGAAAGGAAATGACTATGAACGAAACACATACAGGATTACTTGTGAATAGCCGTGTTTTCCAAGAAACACCTATGATGCTAACCGGTATCCAATTACTTGAAGACCATAAAATCGTCAATTGTATCATCAAAGACCGCTACCTTTCCAGCTATGTTTTGCGATTGCCCTTAAATAAATATCAACTTGAGGTTGAAGGCAAATGGAACAAGCGCGAACAATTGGTGATCAAACATATGAAAATAAAAAATATCGATGCCTTTATCAAGATCGTCGGTACACCTGAATAGATCAAAACAGAGAAGCCATTCCGACTTCTCTGTTTTTTTTTATTTTGTGTTTTTTGTATTATATACTTTGTATTAAGTATTAGGTAGCGATTTGCGCCAATCGTTCCAACAAGCGTTTTTGCTCCTCTTGGATGCCAATAGCCATTGGCTTAATCAGCAGTTTGACCGTCGCAGCAGGGGTCTGGATGCTTATTTTTTTGTTCAACACACCGCTGATCTGCATATGAGTAATATCATGTAAAAATATCGTTTGCATCGCTTTTTCTTTAAAACTCAAATCTAACTGGATCAAATGGATTTTTTCTTCATCAAGAACAAGAATATAATATTTCGGTAACGGGAGGGCAATCACTTTGGCTTCTTCTGCATAACCCGCAAGTTTGCCATCGAACTTCTGACGGTAGTCTTCAAGGTCAGCTTTTTTGACGATCCACTTCATTTTCAGCAACCCCTTTCACTTACTTCAAGCATACCCGCTGCCTGTTTGATTGCATAATTATATGCCTGTATCCTTTTTCACATAACCCGTGATCTACCCAAAAATGGAATTGACAATGTCGAGTTGAAATCCTTTACTTTCATCATCATTTCCGATATTCTATTGCTAAATTGAATAGAATGAGGTGTGAATGATGAATGAATCACAGGTAGATCTAAGCATTGATTATTGGGCAAAAGTCATAGGGCAACCAGATTTAGTGGAAGTTCAAGTCTTACATGTCCTTACTAATACAGTAACTGTCTGCATCAAAGAAACTGGCGAAACCGGTGTCGCAAAGCTATGTGACCTAGTTCCTCAAGAAGAAAAAATGATCGTTTAGCTTCACGCCGTAACAAAAAAAGACAAAATCAGCTGATTTTGTCTTTTTTTGGATAGAACCGGCGAATCAACTGGCGAAATACTGGTGCCAGCAACAGATAAAAAACGCCATTACCCATGGCATGTAATGCATCAAAGCTAAGGCCTTGTAGATAATAGGGCCAAAAATGCGGCAATCCATACAATTTCACACTCAGCCATGAAATCACAAAACCATATAAAAAGCCTGCAGCGACACTATAAAGAAATGGCCACACCGGCATGCGGCGATAGCTTGCCGACAAACAAAATATCCCTTGTACTGCTAAGACCACACCATAACTAATGATTTGTGTCACCGTCCACACACCCATCCCCATATAAAGATTGGTGATGACTAAGGAAAGAATGGCAACGATCATCCCCCGTCTAAAGCCCAAGTATAAGACAATCAACAAGAAAATCACGGTCATCGGCTGCACATTAGGTAAAGGATGCAGGAGTGTACGACCAACCACCGCTGCTGCGGTGAACAAACTTAAGAAAGCAATTTCTCTTACCGTGAAATAGGCCGCTTTATTCGAATTTTTCATAGGTAAAAACCACTTGATCGTTTTCCCCTAAAAAAGTGTCATTGGCACCGGTGTTGATCATCTCATCATTGATTGTGTAGGTCCAATAGTAGCCACTGCCTTCATCTTGCGCCAAACCATCAATACTTGTGATCATGCCTTGATCTTCCACCAACTCAAAATTGTCTTTCATGATCGTCATCAGCGTCGTTCCCTCTTCAAATGTGACTGTTTTGTCAGTCAAAGCTGCCGATGTATCGTCGCTGTTGTTGACAAACGAAATCTCAGCAGTTCGCTGTGTAGCTGATTTTTCAGCTGAAGAAGCTTCCGTAGATGTACTAGTACCATCGATACTTGGTTTCGCACAGCCCACCAACAGTAGACTCAGCAGTAAAACATAACTGATCATTATTTTTTGTTTCATCGATTCTCCCCATTTCTTTTCTTCATTTCTCTATTGTACTAAATATACAACCAAAATTCGATGGTTTTTAAAAAGTCGAGAGCTCACCCATTGATAAAACCCAAAACAATCGTTATACTAACATCAATTCGAATAGTCCCCCATCGATAAGGAGAATAGATATGGATAGAAAAACAGCTTCATGTACCACGATTTTGGTTGGTAAACATGCAACCAACGATGGTTCAACAATGATCGCCCGTAATGAAGATTCCGGCAGCGGCTCAGAGCCGCAAAAATTTGTCGTGATCGAACCGAAAGAACAAGGGCGTACGTTTTTTGCCGTGTTAAGTGATTGCACAGTTCAATTACCAGAAAACGCCATGCGCTATACAGCTACCCCGGAAGCTGATCCGTCACAAGGCGTCTGGGCGGCTTCCGGGATCAATGCCGCAAATGTTGCCATGACTGCGACCGAAACGATCACCACCAATTCCCGCGTCCTAGCCATCGATCCTCTTGTACCCGAGGGCATCGGCGAAGCGGACTTTGTCAGTATTGTCTTGCCTTACATCCACTCAGCCCGAGAAGGTGTGCTTCGTTTAGGACAATTACTCGAAGAATACGGTACCTATGAGTCAAACGGCATCGCTTTTTCAGATCAAGATGAAGTCTGGTATATGGAAACCATTGGCGGACATCATTGGGTGGCAACGCGTATTCCAGACGATGCCTATGTGGTGGCTCCCAATCGCTTGAATATCGATGCTTTCGATTTTGATGCAGACACCGTATTGTACGCCAAAGATTTACCTGCTATGATCGACACGCACCATTTGAATCCTGACTTTGAAGGAGTCAATCTGCGGCATATTTTCGGGAGTGCCACCGAAAAAGATACCCGCTATAATAACCCTCGTGCTTGGTATATCCAAAAGCATTTCAGTGGAACAGACGCGGACCCAATCAATCAAGAATTGCCTTTCTTGTGTTATCCAAAACAAAAGCTGACGATTGAAGATGTCAAATGGGCACTCAGCAGTCATTTTCAGAATACACCTTTTGATCCTTATGGAACCGGCACCGCAACAGAGAAAAAACAATTTCGGTCGATTGCACTGAATCGCAATCAACAAGTCCATATTCTACAAATCAGAAACAATGTTGCACCTGAAATTGCGGGTATTCATTGGCTGGCTTTTGGACCAAATACATTCAATGGTGTGGTTCCTTTTTATACCCATATCACCGACACACCAGCAGCCTATCGGGATACCACAAACGTCTATGATCCTGCTAACCATTATTGGTTGAGTCGTACGTTGGCATTGATCGGTGACAGTGATTATGACCGCTATAGCGATTTGGCAGCTCGATTTGAACTGGATACCATGGCCTATTGTCGCCGCATCCAGCTTCAGACGGATCAAGCATGGAATGGACAAGATCAAGCCTTATTGTTGCTGGAAGAGGCCAATGAGACGATGGCCACTTATTATATGGAACAAGCAACAGCCTTGTTGGGTAAAATGGTTGAATCAGGGAGTCAAAAAATGGCTTTGCGTTTTAATCTGGCTGATTAACATGTATTCACACAATCTTTACCTAAAATTGTTAGGAACCATACATTCATCCTTTATGATAAAGATACCACTTGGTTCACTACACCGCTGAGAACCAAGATGGAATTGTTGGGAGGAATGACTATGAACACGACGAATTATCGGACCATTACCAACGAATATGTCAAAGGTGAGGTTATCACCCGTTATGACCACCAATCGATTTTGATCATCCAAGACCGCGATGGCTTTCTTCATGTCGTTGAAAGAACCGCTACTTCCCCTAACCAATCTCGGTCGAAATAAAAAAAACTGCTTGCACACAGAAGAAGAAAAACAGGCACTTCTTCTTGGGTAAGCAGTTTTTTCATTTCCATGTATATCATTGAAAACTACGGGTAAATCGACCCATTCCTTCTTCAAGTTTTGCTCGAGGACACCCAATATTCAAACGCAAGAAATCCTTGCCCGCCGCCCCATATACGGCCCCATCCATAATGGCGACCTTTCCTTGATTGATCAATCGTTCTTGGATCTCAGCCATAGAAAGCGCCATCTGCGAACAATCCAACCACATCAGGTAGGTTGCTTGGCTATCGACGACAGCTATCTCAGGATGGTGTTGCTGCAGATATTGTTTGACAAACCTGCTATTTCCATCAAGATAGTGGTTGAGTGCATCTACCCAACTAGCCCCTCCTTGATAAGCAGCAATCGTCGCGGTCAAACCAAAGATGCTTGTAGAGCTTAAGCCATCTGCCTCTTTTAATCGCTGGATAAATTGTGTTCTGATGTGTGGATTGGGGATCAATCCATATGAATAAATCAAACCTGGAAAATTAAAGGTCTTGCTTCCAGATGTGACCACAGCGATATTGTCTTCGGCCAATTGAACCAATGGCACATGAACTTGTCCCTCACGCAAAATGTCCATATGGATTTCATCAGAAATAATAAATACCCCATGCTGCTGAGCCAGTCGCAGTATCTCAATCAATTCCTTTCTTTCCCAAACACGCCCTGTAGGATTATGAGGACTGCATAGCAGCAAGACTTTATTCTCCGGTTGAGCCATTTGTTCTGCAAGTTCTACCAAATTGAACTGATAGTTTCCCTCCTGATAAAGAAGCGGATTGTCTACTAATTTACGCCCATTGCTGGTGATCAAGTGAAAAAACGCATCATAGGCGGGTGTTTGAATGATAACACCGTCTCCTGCAACTGTTAATATACTGATCAGTTGTTTGACACTATAGATGACAGATGGACTATAAACGAGCCACGCGTCATTGATTGTGGCCGCAAAGCGAGTCTGATACCAGTGAGACACCGCATCTTTGAAATCGCCGTGATTCCATCGTGTATAACCGTAAATTGGATGTTGCATCCTTGTGAATAAGGCTTTTTCCACAATCGGTGGCACCTTGAAGTCAGTATCTGAGATGGTGAATGGCAACAAGTCATTTTGACCAAAGCGATCTTCAATGTAATCCCATTGTGTGCAGTGGGTTCCTCTACGATCTATCTCTTCATCAAAATCCATGCTATTGACTCCTCTCCTCTATAAAATTGCATCCAATTGATTTCTGACGGTGGTCACTTTTGTACCAATGATGACTTGTACATTGTTGTCATTCAAGTGGACAACTCCCAGTGCCCCCAGCTTTTTCAATCGTTCATCGTCAATGATCGATCCGTTTTTCACGACCAATCTGAGTCGCGTAATACAATTATCCAGTGATTCGATGTTTTCAGCCCCACCCAAAGCGGTTAAAATCCCCGGTGCATCAAATCCACCTTTGACATTATGCTGCAACTCATCTTGTGAATAATCCATTTCGTCCACGCCGGGTGTTTCTCTTCCAGGTGTGTGTAAGTTTTTGCGTAAAATGACTGTTTTAAAGACAAAATAGTAAATGGCAAACCAACAAGCACCAACCACCAAAACCAGCCACCATTTGGTCTGTGTCCCTTGCATGACCCCGAAAATCACAAAGTCTAAAATCCCGCCATCAGTGTTTCCGATCGTTACACCTAAAACACTCATTATCATAAACCCAGCACCCGTCATGATGACATGGAAGATCCAGAGTAATGGACTAACAAATAAGAATAGAAACTCAATTGGTTCGGTAATTCCAGTGACAAACGTTGCAATGACACCGGAAATCAACAAGCCTTTGATTTTGTGTCGATTTTGCGGTTTCGCTGTTTGATACATCGCCAACGCTGCCGCAGGCAAACCGAACATGAAGGTCGGCATTTTCCCTTGTGACAAGAAAGCTGTGGCGCTTGGCGAGATACTCAACCCATTTTGCAACTCAGCATAAAAAATATTTAAAGCGCCAAAGACTTGTTGGCCATCGACGATTTGGCTACCGCCAGCTTCAGTAAAGCGAATCATCGACACCAATATATGGTGCAACCCAAAAGGCAAGAGCAATCGTTCACCAGAACCAAACAGAAACGGACCAAAAGGACCTGCCTGTTGGATCAAATGACCGATTCCTGTAATCACAAATGCGAACAACGGCCAGATCATGGGAATGACTACACCTACTAACGCCAGCGTTACTGAGGTAATGATTGGTACAAAACGGGCGCCGGAGAAGAAGGCAAAACTATCCGGCAGTTGAAAATGATAGAATTTCATATGCAGCTTATAAACGATCAAGCCAGCGATGATCCCACCTAGAACCCCCATCGATAGCGTCTGGATGCCAAACACCATTTCTTGCCCTGCTTCTCTAGGCAGCTCTGTAGTTGCTAGCTGGTTGGTTTCTTGTAAATAAAAATTGATCGATAAATGCATGACTACATAACCAACAAATCCAGAAAAAGCAGCAACGCCTTTTTCTTTTCGCGCCAATCCTAAAGGGATCGCCATCGCAAACATAACAGGCAGGTAGCTAAATGCAAAGCCGCCAATAGTTGACATAAAGCGAAACATCACTTGCAGCCATGCAGCACCCAACACAGGGAACGCGTCAATTGTCGCTTCCGATGAAAACGCACTGCCGATTCCTAAAAACAACCCCATAAATGCCAACAACGCGACGGGCAGCATGAATGTTTTTCCTAATCCTTGAAAAATTTCCATCCAACTGGTGTTTTTTGTTTTTTTCACGTTTATTTCCTCCTCTGTTCTACTTTCCTTTACACCAAAAATGTAAACGATAACAACGACTGATTCAACCTATATACCAAAAGAAGAATACCCATTCAGGAATCAGAATGGGTATTCTTCTTAGGTTGTATTCGATTTGCAAATTGAATCATCAACACATCAAGGATCCCCGCCAAAGGTACCCGGGGACTCAAATCAATATCTTGACTATACACTGTACTGATTTCAGATGTAAAAGCCAGTGTCGCTCGTTCTATCAATGAATTGGCATAAGTTCCCGTAAAAGCAATGAGCGGCACATGATTGTCTATCAGCCGATCTGCATAGTCCAACATCCCCATTGTCTCACCGCTTAAACTAATAAATATGGCCAAATCGGCACTCGTCAAATGATTGCTGACAGCAAAAAGTTCGTCCCAATCCGTTGCTGCACCCACCTGTTTGCCTAAGAAACGTAATTTGCGGCTCGCAGACAATGCGACCGGCATACTTTGGCCCAATGCAAAAAATTCGATGCGCTTGGCTTCCGCCAAAAGTTCGATAGCTTTTGTCAATTGGTTAGGATCGATTCCTTGCAAAGAATGCTCAAAATCGCGAAGCATTTGTTCGATCAGGGGCGTTAAAGCCAGCGGTTGGCTACTTTCATCCTGTGGGTGTGTCATCATCTGATGACCTTTCAGTGCAAATTTGAATTCTTGAAAACCAGCAAAACCAAGTTTTTTTGCCATACGAGAAACTGTCGCTTGACTGGTGTATGTTTCTCGCGCCAATTGTGTTGCGGTCATGTCTAAAACCTCTGCGGACGCATGCAGGCAATAATCTAAAACATTCTTTTCAACACGATTCAACTTGGGAATTTGATACTGGATTTGTTTATATAAATGATTCATCACATCGGTCCATTTCATTTGATACTCTTATTATACCTTTACCAATGAAATGTACAATGATTCATTTAACTGTTCGTGTTGCTTGCGTACAGCTTGTATTCACTTATCTGTGCATCACAGTAAATTCTTGGCCATCTTCATCGATCCATTCGCTAGTGCACACATCTTGTCTCTTTTGTGAAATGCCTGTGGTATACAATCCTTTTTCTACTAGAGCAATGCCGTTGGCAATCAGCCAAACCAATCCTGCCAGAACTTTTACTAACACATGACTGTTGTCCATCCTCATTCGCTTTTCCTCCGATCGATCATTTTTAGTCATAATACAGGCTGCAACTTAAACGAACCTAAAAAGCAGACTAGTTTCCCTTTCTGGAAATTTGTGGTACATCTATTATGAAAGGATGAATGATTTATGACAAACACTTTAGTCATCGCGAGTCACCCAGACTACCAACATTCGCTGTCACAGCGATTTTTTACTGAAAGTGCAAAAATACCCGGAGTCACGATCCATTTTCTCGATACGCTAGACCAGTTTATAGTAGCTGATGAACTGTCTTTACTGTCAGAATGTGATCGCTTGATTTTACAATTCCCGCTATATTGGTATAGCGTCCCAGCCAAAATGAAGGCTTGGATCGATGCCATTTGGTCTCCAGCCGAAACAGTGTTACGTGGCAAAGAAATCGGGTTTGCTATTTCTACCGGTGTGGCAGCCAAAGGGTTTCAACTAGGGGGAACCGAACAAATCAGCTTCAACGAAATATTACGGCCGCAACTAATGATGGCCCAAAAATACCAGATGCGTGTACTGCCTTTGGTCGTGCTGGATCAATTGATGTATAAATCCGAAAAACAGAAACGCGCATTTGTGATCGACTATCAACAATTGTTAACAATGCCTGCGCCTTTCTCGTTTGAACAAAGGCAAAGATGGTTTATCGACCGCTTGCGGACACACGTTGCTGTCAACCCAAAGCTGAATCCGTTGTTGACGCAGGTGGAAGACAACTATGAGTTGCTTCACGATTTAAACGACGCATTGACCAGTTTGGAGGAATTCTTTTGATGGAACCATGGATTGAACAAATGATCTCAGATATCACCAACGAATCAACCGATTATCACGAAAAAGCGCTCCTACAAGGTCTCGCTGACTTACTTCAAGAGCAGCAACAACGCATCACCTCAAAACAAGGTGAATTGGATGGGAAATTATGGAATCCAAGTGAATGGTAAAAAAAGGTTGACCGGATGAGACGAATCAGGTCAGCCTTTTTTATTTAGATAGCATCGATATAAGCTTGTTGCAAGCGAGTGGTTATCGGCCCTCTATCACCTGCTCCGACCATTTGACCATCAATTGAAACGACTGGTACGATTTCCCAGACTGAATTGGTCAAGAAGCACTCTTGTATCTGAGGCAATTGGGAGATCGCGACTGGTTCTTCATGTAATGAGATGCCCAGTTCAGCACACAGTGCACGAACTTTGATTTTGGTGATTCCGGGTAAGACCAAAGGCCCATCAGGATGGGTATATAGTTGGCCATCGATGACAAACCACACATTCGATGCTGACGCTTCTGTGAAATAGCCATCTCTTTGCAGCAAAGCATCGTCAAAGCCTTTCTCGATGGCTTCATCCAATGACAAAAGATTTCCCAACAAACTCAATGATTTGATATCACAATGCAGCCAACGCTGATCTGGAATCACAGTGGCGGTCAATCCTCTTTCCTGCATGTCCGTTGGTCGCTCGAAAGGGATGGCGTTTGCTGTCAGTACTGGCGTCACCGTACCAACTGGCGGAAATTGATGATTTCGCGGAGAATACATCCCCCTGGTGATTTGAAGATAGACTTCCCCATTGTCAATTTTTTCAACAGCAATCAATGCCTTTAGCTGTTCTTTCAGCAGCGTTACATCATACGGCAGAGCCAATTTGATTTTCTTGGCACTCGCTGTGAGTCGCTGCATATGTTCTTCCAACATGTAACACTGACCATGATAGACCCTGATCACTTCATAAATACCATCTCCGTATTGATACCCTCTATCTTCAATATCTAATTTGACTTGATCACGATCCACGATATGTTCATTCCACAATACCTTCATCTCATTCACTCCCACTATATCTTTCTGTGCAGTTAGTATAGCACGAATGTTCGTTGCTGCGTTGACTTTTCAGTAAGCAAAAAAAACGATGATCTGGCGATCATCGTGTGAACAAACTTATTCTTCTTTGATCAGCGTTTTTGCTTGTCGACGTTCTTGCCAAAACTGAATACAGGTACGAGACATCGCTACGATGATCGAATAAACAGGCAGAGCAACGATCATACCGACAAATCCCATCAAGTTCCCCGCAATCAACAGTAGAAAAACAGCGATGATCGGGTGGATATGCAAGACTTTGTTCATCACCAATGGAGAAACCAAGTAGGATTCACCAAACTGGATGATCGTGATACCTAATACCAGCAATAAACTCGTCTGGATATCTTCACTCAATGCAAAGAGAAAAGCCGGTGCTGCCCCAATAAAAGGACCAAAATAAGGAATAATATCCAACACCCCGCAAATCAATCCTAACAGCAATGCGTTTTGTAAACCCAACAAAGAAAAAATCACGTAACTGGAAAAAGCAACATACGAACAGACCAACAGTTTCCCACCGATATAAGCCGAAGCAGCTTGATGAAAATCATCGCACAATTGCAACACCAACGAACGATAACGTTTGGGCGTTTTTTCTGCCAAAATACCAGGTACTTTTTCACCATCCTTAAACATATACACGAGCAACAAAGGAATCGTGAACAAGATGATTGCTGAATGTGAGACAATTGAAATCAAGCTCGTCAAGCTATTGGTCGCACCTGTTAAGAATTGCAGAGCAAAATTACCTATTTGCGTGAAATTAACAGATTCAACGAGGGGTTCAAATAAATCACGCAAATAGAAATGGTCAATATTATCAATTACCAGATTGATGATCACCGGTACTTGACCGATGAACCGTCCCATTTCGCCCGCTAAGGCAGGCGCGATGACCTGAATGATCAAATAAGCCGCGAAAACAATCAATAACAACGTGAGATAAAGCGCAGCATGTTTATTGTTTGTGATACGTTTGATCCACTTGAAGAAAGGTAAAAAGATATAAAAGATAAAAATGGAAATCAAAACCGGCAAAAAGACACTTGAAAAAATGGCTTCTAACGGCCTGAAAACGAACATAATATTTGAAAAGATCCATATTGCGAGCCCTAGTAAACATATGATTACCAGTCCTGCAAAAACTTTTGATTTTTGTAAAAATGCCAAATAATCTTCCTCCGAAATGTAATAATCTGTGTGCCATTTGCCTATGAACGAGCTATATATTTACTGGACAAACAGGCAAAGCGCAACGTGCTAATGTTGATGTGCAGAAAACGGGATTGGTTGGTGCAACACACGAATCTGGTATAAACTAAGCAGCAGCTGTATAAGGCCGATGACCAAAAAAATCACTTGTATGGTGCGTACTTCCTGCATTAGTATCATTTGGATCATGATCCAGGCAACCAAACAAGCACCCATGATTAGACCCGAATAATACCCCTGCTTTCTGACAAGGGTCAGGGCAGTAAGCGAATTGCCAACACCCAGAACCAGCAACAAAAATAGTCCGGGCAATAAAAACGTACGAAACGGCGAATGGCGCAACATCGCAGCGCTCAAGCCGAAATACGTATGCCCAAGAAGTAATGGTTGAACACTTAAGCAAGCAATACAGCCGCCAACAAATGCACCAACACCAATCACTATTGCCATACTTAGGAGCAAATATTGGCGCAAATATTTCCCCATTTCCCAACGCCCTTTCCGACATCTCTTCTCCTACTGAACTTTAGCCAGTGGTAGCGACTATTTCCCATACATAAAGGCGACACCGCCTGTTTCCTTGACTTCCTTAAACCCACACGCATGGTAAAATGTCTTGGTCTTCTCTTGATCATCTGTCAAAAGCAGTTTCTGCCGTATATGAGGGTACTGAACGATCATCTGTTCAAGCAATCTTTGTCCGATTTTTTGACGCTGATAACTCGGCCTCACCAGCAAATCTTGAATATAGAGAATGGTCTGTCCATCCGTGACGGCTCTTACCAATCCAACTAAGTAATCTTGATCGTATGCCGCAGTCACTTCAGAACCGGCAAGACCTTGCAACAATCTATCAGGTTCTTTCGTGTATGCGGTCCACCCGACTTCTGCATATAAAGAGAGAACCTCTTGGGGATCCTCAGGTAATGATTGACGAAACTGAATCATGTTGTACCTCCTGCAGTGCAAACTCTCGTCAGACACCAATTATATATAAACGGGGCATCCCTTCGATTTTGACACTATTTGTATAAAATCACACTATACCCATTATCCTATCCTTTAGCTGTCTATCTGTCAACGTTTTCAAAGTGTTGACAGGTGATAGACAGTCCATAGCCCTTTTTATTGCAAATCTTGCTGGAGCCTTTCTTTCGTCAGATTCAGTTCCTCCAATGAAACTTCTTGGTAAGAAATGCCTGCTTCCCCTTTAAATCCATCCCCTGTAAATCCTTCGCCGACCATTTGGAAAAGTTCAATCTCAGACAACGCATTTTGATACTGGGTAAATAAACGTGTCATTTGATTTAAGGTTAGATCGGTTTCACCGTTATCCCCGATGATGCTCAGAAATTCAGGAATCTGGGCAACGCCAGAAAAAGAAATCATATGTTCCGCAATGATTTGGGTGACTTCCCGCTGTCTTCTTTGTCTGCCATAGTCCCCTTCCGGATCATCTTTGCGCATGCGGGTATACTGCAATGCTTCCCATCCATTTAAATACAACGTTCCTTCTGGATAGTCAATATTCTCCGCAGTGAAGGCGAACTGGTTATCGACAGTGACACCGCCAATGGCATCTACTAAATCGGCCAGACCATCCATATTGATCGATAGATAATGATGAATCGGTATCTCTAAATACGACTCAATTGTATTGACCATCATCTCTGTTCCGCCAAAAGAATGGGCATGATTGATTTTGTCATAGTAACCCATGCCAACGATTTCCACATAGGCATCCCTAGGTACACTTGTGATGGTCGTCCGCCCATTCTCTGGATGCACTGTGACAACCATGATTGAATTGGCACGATAGTCTGTTTTTCTTTTCGCGTCATTGGCAATGCCTAATAAGAGCAAACTCATTGGTTCCGAATTTTCGATGACTACAGCTTCTTCACGACCTTCGATGGGCTGATGCATATCCAATGCCGCCTTTTCCATTTGTCGATACACTTGTAGTCCATAAACAGTCCCGATGGCCACAAATATTGCCATAATAAGCAAGAAACCAACGATTATTTTTTTTAGCAAACTCATTTTCTTACCTCCTCGTGCCTTTTTGACTGATCCACACATACCCTTCATACGTGAGCAAACTAACCGCATTGGCTAATAGCAAACTTGCAATCATATCACTGAGGTAATGGACACCTAGATAGATGCGAGATGTCATGATCAAAAGAATATAGACGACCCCGATCATAAGGAAAATGGCTTCAAAACAATGATTGATCGGTGTTGGTCTATTCCATTCAACAGTGGTTACAACAAGGATGATCGTTGTGACCAGTGTTGCTGCTAACAGCACATGTCCACTGGGAAAGCTGAAAGATGTACGGAGATCACTGCCCGTGACTTGCGGTCGCGGCCGAGCAACCACATCCTTTACCACTTTTCCTAGACCGCTGATCAACACATGGTTGCCCATCACCCATAACGAGAGAAAATAACAACGACGGATGATTAACCAACAGCTTACTACTAGGAAACTGCCGCTAATGGGTATAATCGTCGCTGTCATTGCCAAATAATGGAAGAACGTGTCCAAAGACGCGGTTCTGTGTTCAGGCACATGCAAGAAGAACTGATCGATCCATAACAATCTTTCAGGATCGGACCAGATAGACAGCATGAAGATCATAAATCCTATGCCGAATATCGATCCGACCCATAAACTATTCTTTTTTATCATTTTTTATCTCACTCCTACTTGACTTCGGGCATCTACTGCAATCAATCGGTCCTGATTCAATCCCAAAATGATGCCCATAGCGATACTGATGGCAATCAGCGACGTCCCGCCTTGGCTAAGAAACGGCAATGGGATTCCAGTTAATGGCAGCAAACCGATCGCTGCGCCAATATTTTCAAAGATCTGAAACACCAATCCGAAGATAAAGGTGATAGCAATATAAATCGATGCTTTGTTGTTTGTAGCCATTGCAGTAAAAATCACCTGATAAATCAAATAAAAATAGAGAAAGATCACCAACGTGCTCCCAAAGAAACCAAACGTTTCCCCAATCACCGTAAAGACCATATCTGATTCCCTTACTGGAACATAAACTGTCACATGATTTTGCGAAGCCCCGAATAGTCCGCCAGAACCAATAGCCAAGATACTTCTGACTTGTTGAAAGGCAATCGAATCCTGATAAGCAAACGGATCAACCCAAGCTTTCACACGATCCAGCTGATATTGTGAAAAGGTCAGTTGGAAGAGGATCCGATTGCCCCACTCGGTAAATACCAGCAGCAGCAATATTCCCCCCACAAGCGCAGTCAAAGAAGCAATGACTGTCAAGATTTTCCAATCGACGCCTGAAATGATAAATAAAGCACCCAACATGACGACAAATACCAAAGTCGTCCCGAGGTCTCTTTGGACATACATCAGGAAAAATGTTGGAAAGCTATATAGCAATATTTTACCGACATACCTTATATCCGATCGAATTGTACGGGGACCTTTGCGCTTTTCGTATATCAGTGTGAGATAGACCATAAATAAAACAAAGGCGATCTTCATAAATTCTGAAGGTTGGATCGTAAAGCTGCCGATTCTCAGCCAGCGTTTTGTATGTGTTTCGTGAAACATGAATGGATCATAAAACCAATGTAAGGAGGCCATCAGCCCTAAAGAAAGCAGATACCACAATCCTGAAAAACGCAGTAAGAAGGACGTCTTCAGCAAGCTCGCTGCAATCAACGCCAAGATAGACAATAGACAAAAAAGAATCTGACGAATCATAACAGTTCGTGCATCACGACCATCCATCACCGCAGCCTGATACTGAATCCAAATACTCAAAAGATATAATAAAAAAAGCGGCAATAATAATGCATAGTTGACCTCACGCTGTTTGTAAAACCGCATATTGATCACCTTCCTCTCGTGCCAGTTTTATACACATCCCAAATGCAAATGATAAGATAAAGTAGCTTGAACCACCGTAACTAATAAATGGCAAAGGGACCCCAGTCATTGGCATCAAACCTAGGATACTGGCGATATTGATACTGGTTTGCATTAAAATAAGTGTTGCGGTCCCTAGTAAAATCAAACCGATCTGATCATTTTTGCACGTTGCGCTATATTTAAACAAACGAACAATGATCAAAAACAACAAGCCAATCACAAAGACCCCAAACAGCAAGCCTAACTCTTCAACCATGACCGAAAAAATAAAATCTGTTTCAGCAACCGGCAAAAAGCCTTTTTTCGTGATACTGTTGCCTAAGCCTAATCCACTTAGGCCGCCATTAAACAACGCATAATAGGAATGAATCATCTGAAACCCCTGTCCATACGGATCAGAAAAAGGATCCCCCACCAATCGAATACGATTATAGACATGTTCAAACATCGATGGCAGCAAATCATGTTGTCCCAGCAACAAAATAAGGCCACCAGTCATCACAAGCACAAACAGCAGAATAACAAAGAGCAATGCTGTCAATTTCACCGGGACTTGAACTGTCGTAATCATGATAAACGCTAAAAACAGTAGGATAAACACACCTGCAACTTTCGGTTGAAACAAGATCAGCAAGCAGCAAACCAGCAACAAGCCGAGAGGTTTCTTGATTTCTTGAAAAGATGATTTGGGTTCCTTGAAGACATGGGCCAAATATAAAATCATGCCCACGTTCACCATCTCAGAAGGTTGAAATTGCAGACCCGCGATCGACACCCATCGTTGCGCCCCGTTCACAGTCACACCAAAAAAAGGAATATGGGCAAGCAACAGAGTCACTACACCAAAACCAATCAAGCCAATCGCCAATGGTCGTCCCAACAAGATACTGCTGCGCACCTTTTGCAGCAACAATATCAATGTCCAACTCATGAAGGAAAATATCAATTGTCGTTTGAACAAAGCCGAAGGGGCTGCACCAATCGTCAGCAGACGAAATGAACTGGCACTATAGATCATAAGCAGACCGATGACACTTAAACATATATAAGCTATGACCAATACCCAGTCTGTCTTTTTGCGTTTCATTTATTTCACTCCTATTTCCTTGGTATCGGTGTGCTAACGGTCATTCGCTTTTGCGATCCATCGCTGATCCTAAGAAAAAAAGTCTAACTTCCCTTAGGACGTTAGACTTTTCGCAATCTCATCGTCCGAGTTTTAGCACTATACAACGTAAAGCAATTCGTTCTTGCTTAGCTATTTTATGAAAAGCCTTAATCCGACAATTCCTGTTTTACACATTGGCGTCTTTCGACGTTTCTGCGCAATAGCCTATGTTTGTATAGGAGCCTCACCTAACAAGGTTTATTGTTATTTTATATCCAGTACGATGTTACCGCTCTTCGCTTGCTTTGACAACACCATCTAAATAATATTAAATATTCTTTACTATTTCTTAATTATATCTACCATTTTGAAGATATTCAATCATTTATCAAAAATCACAAATTTTTCAAAGTTGTGGGGGTGAACAGATGAATATAACTATTGTAATTAAAAAGATCGTTGCCCAGATACTTTCTGGAAAACGATCTTTTCTATTGCCTCTATAGATTCAACTTACCTAGTCACGGCATCTTTATGGCCGATTATGGTTTTTCTTTAACTGCTTATATGCTTTTTTTGATCCTCTATTCAAATCTTTATTGAATTTGTAGCTATGATGATCCATGAATAATTGATCAAGATCATAGTCCGCTGGGTACAGTTCTGCCTGTTTGATCAGCAATTGTATCCTTTTGACGGCAATCATTTCCATCCGATCCTCAATCCAGACTTCCGCTTGACCATTTTCACCATATTGATAAAAAACACCCTTTTTGCCGCGATCAGTCGCCAGCACTTGGTCCCCTTTCTTCAACACCTGCTGTTGGTCTATTGGCGTGGCTGTTTCAGACAACAGGGTGAATGTTTCTTTGTCGACCGGATACTGTTTTGTGGACATATAAGTAGCTGCTTGCGTCACGATGTGTGGCGGAATCTGCATTTTTTCAGCAATCCAAAAGGCGTTGCTTTCACCTACCTGATTGATCAAAAGCCGATATTTTGGCGTCAAGGTTTCAGGATCAAAGGCCATGGCAGCAGTTTGAAAGTCAGCATGATCCACTGCAAATTGTTTGATTTCCCCATAATGGGTCGTTGCGATCAGCAATGCACCAGATCGATAAAGTGCATCCATAATGGCAATAGCCAATGCGGTGCCTTCATTGGGTTCTGTTCCACTGCCAATCTCATCCAGTAAAACAATCGAATGCCGCTGATTGCCAGCCAAAATCTCCGCAATGTTTGCCATATGACCTGAGAACGTGCTCAAAGCATTGGCTAAGCTTTGCTGATCCCCAATATCCATGGAAAGACTTTTTAAAAACGGGACACTGCTCTGTCCGTTATGCGCTGGGAATAGCCCATGATGTGCCATCCCACAAACCAAAGCGACCGTTTTTAAAACGACCGTTTTGCCACCTGCGTTCGGACCGGTAATGACCATGCAGCGTGTATCGATCCCTAATGATAAATCTAACGGCACGGCTTCATCGCCAAGCAATGGATGTGTCACATGATCCAATACCAACGTTTCTTGTTGGTTGATAGTAAGGGGAACACCGTTGATTTCACGGCAAAATTTCCCTCGTGCGTAAATGACATCCAATACGGCCAGGCAGTCTAAACTTTGATAAATAGCCGGCAGTTCTTCGGCGATCATCCCTGTCAATTCCGCTAAAATTTGATATTCGATTGCTGTTTTTTCCGCTTCTGCTATGATCAATCGATCATTTAGCCGTGCGACACTATCAGGCTCAATAAAGACAGTACCGCCTTTGTTCGACCGCTCAATGATCGACCCTTTGAATTGATGCTGCCACTCAGCTTTTACTGGCAGTGTATAGCGATCATTTTTCTTGATCATCCGATTGTCTTGCAAATATTTCCCTTGCGCCAAAAACTTTAAAAAAACTTTTTTTAAATCCGCTTCGCGTTGATCGATTTGGCGGATGATTTTTCGTAGTTGACGATTGGCATCTGGATCAACGCGTTGATGACGAATCATCTGGTCTATTTGATCTGTGATTGGTGTAAAATCTGCCAGCACTTCACCATAGCCTGCTAGTCTTGGTGCCAACATGCGATGCTTCTCCAAAAAAGCTTTGATCCGTGGCATCGATCGCAAGAAATCACTGTAAGCCACTAATTCATGGGGGAGCAAAATAAAGCCTTTTTCGATTTTTTCAGTTTCATGTTGCGCCGACTGCATGCCCATAAATGGTATGGTTAAACCGGCATTTAAGAGCGCGACTGCTTCTTTGGTCTCTTCCATCCGTTTGACAGCTGTCGTATAGGATGCGGCCGGTTTTTCCTCTGCGAATCGTTTTTTGCCATAATCACTGATGATTTTTTTGCTTACTTGTGTTTTGATTTGTTCAAACTCAGCTGCTTGAGGTATGTTCATGTCGATGATCCTTTCTGGTGCCTGCAGACAACGAACGTATCTGCGTCCAAAAAAGTGTACAAAAAAAGCGATAGTTCCCCATCACCTGATTCATCAATAACGATTTGTATCGGTATCTGCAGGCACAACAAATAAACGTCTATTTTTTCGTTTATTTGTTTATATTGTCTGATTAGATACCGCGGACACTCATAAAATACCTCTTTCGTTTTTTGAACGTGTTTCACTTATTGTAAAGGAAAAGGCTAAGATCTGTCAACTCGTGTAACAAACTGCAAAGCAAAAACACCAAAGCAAGTAAACTTTGGTGTTTTTGGCCTCATGCCTATCTTTCTAGGAACGAATCAAATGATCGAATGCACCTAATGCTGCGGTTGCACCAGACCCCATGGAAATGATGATTTGTTTATAGGCGCTATCCGTACAATCTCCGGCTGCAAATACTCCTTCGATGTTGGTCGCCCCGTGTTTATCCACCACGATCTCATTACGCTGATTCAAAACGACGCGATCTTGCAACCACTCGGTATTTGGCATTAAGCCAATCAAGATAAAGACTCCTTCAACCGCCAATGTGAATTCACCATTTGATGCACGATCTGTATAAGTCAATTGCTCAACATGATCTGATCCAGTGATTTCTTTGGTTGCTGCATTGGTGATAACAGTGACATTGTCTAAAGTCTGCAATCTCTTTTGCAAGACCAAATCAGCTTTTAACTCTGGCAAGAATTCCAATACGTACACATGTTTCGCCATACCAGCCAAATCGATCGCGGCCTCGATCCCGGAGTTTCCTCCGCCGATCACTGCTACTTCTTTTCCAGCAAATAATGGGCCATCACAATGCGGGCAGTAAGCGACACCTTTGTTTTTGAATTCTTTTTCGCCAGGCACATTGATATTGCGCCAGCGTGCACCAGTAGATAAAATGGCTGTTTTGGTTTGCAAGACAGCACCATTTTCTAATTCCACTTCAACAAAATCATTGCGACGGATATCTTTGGCACGTTGCCCCTTCATCACATCGACATTGTATTCGTTGACATGTTCTTCTACTTGGCGCATCAATTTTGGCCCTTCTGTATATAAAGTGCCAATCATATTCTCAATGCCCAGTGTTTCCATGACTTGACCGCCAAATGTTTCAACGACCATACCTGTTTTAATGCCTTTACGTGCCGCATAAATAGCCGCACTACTACCAGCAGGTCCGCCCCCTACGACAAGAACATCAAAAATTTCTTTGTCCGCAAACACTTCTTTGCTCGTTGGCCCTGCAGCTTTTTCAATCAACTGCTCAATCGTCTGACGACCACTGGCGAATTCTTCATTGTCCAAAAAGACCGTCGGAACAGCCATGATTTTCTTTTGATCAATTTCGTCTTTGAACATACCGCCTTCAATCATCGTATGACTGATAGATGGATTCAAGACTGCCATAATATTCAATGCTTGGACAACGTCTGGACAGTTATGGCAAGTCAAACTCACATACGTTTCAAAGTGCAGCGGCTGATCGATGGCTTTGATCTGCTTTTGAACTGCTTCATCAATTTTTGGCGGTCGACCACTGACTTGTAATAGCGCCAAAATAAAAGATGTAAATTCATGTCCCAAAGGTAATCCAGCGAAGACGATCCCACTGGTTTGACCAGGTTGTTCAATGGTAAAACTCGGTGTCCGTTCTAACACGCGATCTTGAATCGTGATTTTATCTGACATCTCAGCGATTTCAGTTAAAAAATCACGTACCTTTACCGATGCTTCATCTTCGCCTAATGAAGCCGCAAAAACGACATCTGCTTCTAACATGGCCAGATACTGCGTTAATTGATCTTTGATCCCTTTATCTAATCCCATTTGACCCTCCTATATTTTCCCTACTAGGTCCAAGCTAGGTGTCAGTGTGTCTTCGCCTTCTTTCCATTTGGCTGGGCATACTTCACCTGGATGTGTACGTACATATTGTGCAGCACGGATTTTATCAATCAAACCACTTGCATCACGGCCAATACCATCCGCATTGATTTCCACTGTTTGAACAACTCCATCAGGATCAATGATAAAAGTACCCCGTTGTGACAAACCAGATGTTTCGTCTAAAACGTCAAAGATCTCTGAAATGATATGAGAAGGATCAGCGATCATAATATATTCGATTTTGTTGATTGCGTCAGAATGATCATGCCAAGCTTTGTGGACATAATGCGTATCTGTAGAAACGGAATAAACTTCAGTACCCAATTCCTTTAAGGCATGGTATTGATCTTGCAAGTCTTCCAATTCTGTTGGACATACAAATGAAAAGTCGGCAGGATAAAAACAAACCACATTCCATTTTCCTTTGAAGTCTTCAGATGAAACATCGATAAATTTCCCATCGTGATAAGCTTGAGCTTCGAATGAACCAATTTCTTTTCCAATTAATGACATATCATTTCCTCCATTTAGAATAATTATTTGAGAATAATCTCTATTAATTATTAGACTAATTCACCAAAAATTGCAATACTTTCCCGAAAATTCTCTCATTTAAATTATTTTCTCCTCATAAACAAGCGTTTTTCTTTGCTTTGCAGAAAAAATATTCTATCATTTTTTGTTTATTCATCGTAAAGCTCATATTTCCCCATCCATTACATTCTCAATTACACTATTGATTCTCATTTACTAAAAAATCCGCCTCCTATGCTTAGGGAGGCGGATGTGCTGTTTATTTAGATTGAGTGGCCAAGAAATGGAATAACCCGCCGATCGTAGCTTCCGGTAATTCCAAGACTGTCCCATCTAAACGGGCTTCTTCCACAAGATAATGATCTTGAAATGGTGGAACCTCTAAATATTGGCTGGCTAGAAAATCCTTCGCAGTGTCGTAGTACGCTGTTTCTTTGCTGCCGTTCTTGACATAGTGTATCTCTAACATAATTATTGCCTTCTTTCATTAGGAACAAGAGCTTATTTACACAGTGATTATAAACCTGCCCGCTTCAGATGTAAAGCTGCTTTGACCTTGAAATGAACGACTTGTTAGGGACGTTTTTGACTGAATTGATGCAAAAAGTAATCTTGTAAAACCCCTGCAAGAATGAAGATCACCCAAGAGTAAGCCCACGCACCAAAGGCAAAAGACCCCATCAAATAAAGGACAACGATCATTGGCCAATAAACCGTATGGAAAAAGACGACCCGTCCGGCAGATTCTCCATATTTATGTTTGGTTGCTCGCGTACCTGGTCTATCTTCATCACGAACAAAATATGTCTCTGAAACCAGTTTTGCATACCCAGAACGAATCACACTGACATAGACGATGAAGAAGACACCCACCGCAACCATAAATAAGAACATCGCAATGCCCAATGGCGTATCATAATAAAAAATACTACTCATCAAAACGGGTGCAAGAGAAAAGATACATAACCCGATCCCTATCACTAACCCGATTCGAAAACTTTTTTCGTAATCATCCAGCTGCTGACGAGCCACATATTTGATCTCGTTGGAAATATAGCGATCATCCAACCTTTTACGATAAGCGGCATATTTTAAGGCGGAACTAATGATAAAGCCCACACCAATTGCGCCAAAAACCGGCAACATCAACAGCCCAAGGCCTTCTTGATTCACGCCGATAAAAAAGGCAAAAATGGCAACTGCTGAAATACATAAGCCAATGCCTGTCGATAGATACAAAGCAAAATAGCGAACAGTCTTCCAGTAATCAAAGGCTTCTTCGTCAGTGATTGCATCGGTCAAATCAGGCGTCTGACGCTCTTCATAAAGCGCTGAAACATCCAATGCTTGCAGCAATTCATCGACAGAGCCGAACTCGCTGATCACCGCCCCAATCGCTTCATGTTCACTTTTGCCTTGACTGATCAATTCATGATAATGGTCCTCCATGATTGCGGACAAATCTTCCTTCGCCTTCTTAGTTTCCTCTGTAACTGGAACATGTAAGAATAAACTGTCTAAATAGTCATGTATGGTTTTCATTTTGCTCCTCCTTGTAAGAACCGATCAACTACCACCTTGGTCTGTTGCCATTCTGTACGTTTTTCTTCTAAAAGTTTCTTGCCAGCTGTCGTGATATGATAGTACGTTCTTTTCTTGCCATGGGTCACTTCCCCTGGATAGGAATGGATCAGCCCCTGCTTTTCTAATCGGGTAAATGCAGAGTATAGCGTTGTTTCTTTGATTACATATACACCGTCCGTGCCTTCGCGGATTCGTTTGGAAATCTCATATCCATATGAATCTTCCTTTGCAAGAATAGATAGAATGATCGCATCATTGTATCCACGAATCCCGTCGCTCGATATCATACGATCCCTCCTTGATTACTGCATCTGTCGTACTAATTATAAAACAATTACTACGACAGGTAAAGTAAACGAATAGAAGTTTTGCAATATCAGTCTTAGGTCGTATCTCTGAATATACAAAAAAGAAGTGACGCATGGTCACTTCTTTCCTATCATAATTCGTATGCGTTACTCAACCGCCGGCTGCGCATCCGTCAGCATCCGTTCGATCGATTCGATCCCAGAGCCAGCTAAATACCAGACTTCAGCATCCAATTCAATGATTTTATCCTGTTGACCGGCATTGGTTTCTTGCACGATCTCGTTGCTGATAAAGGCAGATTGCGATTCTTCCCCGCCAATTGCTTGTGTGCGGTCAACAACAAATAATAGATCTGGATTTTTTTCTAACAAAAATTCATAAGAAATACTTTCGCCATGTGTGGAAGCCTCCAACGTATCATCGACTGGAATGAACCCGAATGTATCATATAGAATACTATAGCGAGAACCCGGACCAAATGCAGACAGATTGCCTTCATTGACCATCACCACTAATGCCGATAAACCACTCTCTTCTGCCTGCGCATGCAACGTTTCGATTTGACTTTGCAGTTCAGTCAAATGCGCTTGCGCTTCATCTTCTTTGCCAAAGATAGCGGCGAGTGTTTGAATATTGCTTTCAATCGATGGCCACGTGTTCTCATTGTCTACTGTCAGAAAAATGGTTGGCGCGATTGCTGCCAACTCTTCTTGATACTCTCTTTGACGACCAGAAATGATGATCAAGTCTGGTTGCAGTTGATTGATTTTTTCCAAATCCGGCTCTTTGATTCCACCTGCTGATTCAACCGCTTCAAAGTCTGATAAATACGCAGGAAGATTGCTAGTTGCTGCCCCCACCACGCGATCGCCTACACCTAAGACATTCAACGTATCTAAGGCACTGTTGTCAAAGACCACCACTTTTTCTGGTTGATTAGGGACTGTGATCGTGCCATTCCCATCCGTCACTTCGATGTCAGTGGGTGTCTCCTCAACCGTATCTTCTGTTGCTGTTTGTGCTTGTGTTGTGTCCGATGACTGGCTTTCTCCTTGTGTGCTTTCCCCACAAGCCGCCAATCCTAAAACCATTCCGATCGTGAGTACACCAATAGCTATTTTCTTCATTGTATCCTCCTAAAATATATTTTATGTGAATGGATAGCAAAAATAGCTATCTTCCACTTGTACCAATTTAATGGGTAATTCATATAATTCCGACAAGACAGATTCTTGGATGACTTCTGCTGTGGTGCCAGCCTGTAGCACTTGGCCATTTTTCATCGCGACGATATATGATGCATAGCGTGCTGCATAATTAATATCATGCAGGACGATAATGACCGTCTTTTTTTCTGCTTGCACCAGTTCAGTCAAATGATTCATCAATTGCGTCGCGTGTTTCAGGTCCAAATTGTTCAGTGGTTCATCCAACAGGATATAATCCGTTTCTTGCGCTAAGACCATCGCCAAATACACCCGTTGCAACTGACCGCCGGATAAAGCGTGGATTGATCGTTCTTGGTATGCTTCTAGACCCACTTTGCGAATGGCTGAAGCAATTATTTGTGCATCTTGCTCTGTCTGCCGTCCGCGGTTATAGGGATAGCGACCGAAAGCGACAAGTTCTTTGACTGTCAAATGCACACCATATTGATTGCTTTGCTGCAGATAAGCCAACTTTTGCGCCAATTCTTTCCCAGTCCATTGTCTTAACTCTTTGCCGTCCAAATAAATGTCTCCTGTCCGCTCCCCCAATACCCGGCTGAGTAACGACAGCAACGTACTTTTCCCCGCACCATTTGGACCGATCAAGGCAATCACTTGTCCTTCAGGCAACTGCAGATCACAGGCAGTTAAAATCTGCGTGTTCCCGTATGATTTGTGAAGATTTATCGTTTCGATCATATTTTTTTCCTTTCTAGCATCAATTTCGTCATAAAGAATAAACCGCCTAAAAATTGAATGACACTATTGACCGTAATGTTCCATCCAAAGAGTTGTTCTACGAAAAATTGACCAGTGACTAATAACAAAAAGGCGATCAAGCTGCCGCCCAGAAAAAGCCAATCATGGCGATACGTGGGAAACACTTGATAGGTGATCGTTACAACCACGAAACCTAAAAAGATCGTTGGCCCCACCAAAGCCGAAGCTGTACCCGTCAGTAAAGCAATCAGAAACAACAGACAACGATGCAAGAATGTCACAGATACCCCCAAGCTGCTCGCTTGCCGGCTGCCTAAGTGCAAGACATTCAACTCAGGAATCACATAGAGCAAACACAGGCTCCCACCTATGATGATCACTGCCGCCCATATCAAGTGTTGCGTATTGATATGATTGAAACTCGCAAACAAGCGGCCTTGAAGCATGTCGTACTCATTTGGATCCATCAACACTTGCAAGAACGTGCTATAGCTGCTGAACATCGTCCCGCAGACCATTCCAGCCATTAATAATAAAAACAAATGATGGCCATTTTTTTGATAAAACAGACCAATCAGCACACTGCCCAAAATCGCTGTGCCTACAATAGACAACAAAAACATCGTGGTTGTTTCCTGACTCAGTATCTGGATGCCCCCGACAAAGAAAAACGAGACTGTCTGAATCAAGACATACAGTTGATCTAATCCAAGGACCCCTGGTGTCAAATAGCGATTTTGGGTCATCGTCTGCAATGTAAATGTGCTGAATGAACTAGCTATTGCAACCAGACCAAAGGCCAATAATCGTCTGCCCCGCAGCGAGAAGGCAAATGACCAATTGCCATAGGTGTTATAGGTGAGATAGGCACTGACAGCACCGAGGATCAACAAAAGCAAGACCCCAGCTTTGACTTTCATTTTCATCGGACCTGCCTCCAAAACAACAAGAATAAAAACAAACTGCCGCCGATCATCCCCGCAATCACGCTGACCGGCATTTCATAAGGTGCAATCACGATCCTTGCCAACAGATCACAAATCAGCAAAAAACTGCTGCCTGCAAAACAAGTCAGCCAAAGGTTGTTTTTCAAGTGATCCCCAAAAAACAAGCCAATCATGTTCGGAACGACAATCCCAAGAAATGGCAACTGCCCCACCATCAACAAAACGACACTGCTGGCAAATGCCACCAAACCAAGCACGAACAACCGCAACAATCCATAATTGATTCCTAAGCTGCGGGCGACATCTTCACCCAAGCCAGCGATCGTGATTTCGTAAGTCACAAAATAAAGAATCGCAAAAATTGGTATAATCAGATACAACAATTCATATTGCCCGACCGTGATCGTGGCAAAATTGCCTTGCAGCCAAGAGGACACATTTTGTACCAGTTGATAACGATACGCCAAGAAGCCGCTGACAGCCCCAATGATATTGCCGAACATCACACCAGCCAAAGGGAGCATCATAGGATTATCTTTTGGCAGCAAACGACTGATAGACAAAAAAAGTAAGACCCCTAGATAAGCAAACAGAGTAGCAACGGCTGTACGGAGCAAAATCGATCCATTCGGCAAAAACAATATCACCACCAAAATACCCAACCGAGCACTGTCGCTTAGTCCAACTGCTTCAGCTGCTACAAATTTATTTTGCAGCAAATGCTGCATAACCTTGCCGCTTAGACTAACAATGCTGCCCGCAATCACCAAGCTGATGGTCCGCGGCATTCTGACTTTGAGCAAAATCGTCCATGTATTCGGTTCACCTGCCAGTAACCCCGACAATGAAAGATCATGGGTCCCAACAAACATCGAAGCGACCATGAAGCTGAAAAACAGCAGAATCAAGCTAAACTTTTTCATTTTTCCTCCAGAATTTAATTGATAACGATTCTCATTCTCTATATAAGGTTACTTGATAATGAAACAAATCACAAGGTTTTTTTGTCAAAAAAAAAGTAAACCTACACAAAACGTAGGTTTACTTTGGTCAAATACCCTTATATATAACGGGGCTTTATTTGATCAATGCATCGATGGCCAATTGATTCAAAAAATGCAATGGAAATGAAATCGTTGGATTGAAAAAATAATCCATTGTCGCCAATTGCTGCAATGTTGCTTCACTATGAATCAACGTTGAGATCGTATTGATGATTTCCAAACTGCCACGATCGCTAGTGATGATCTGCCCCCCCATAATGACCTGACTGTCTTGATCATAAATCAGTTTTAATGTCACTTCAAAATCTTCTTCACTAGTAAAAAAGGTTCTGGAATGAAAAGTCTTTGTGACAGATGCGACATTGAACCCATAATATGGCGCCTCTGTTTCGTTGATACCAGAACTGCTGACATAATACCCGAACAATTTGCTAACGACGGTACGCTGCATTTTGGGAAACGGGATTTTTGGTGCACCATTGACTGAAGCCAACAAATTCGTTGCCGCAATGATCCCCGTCCGATAGGCGTTCGTCACCAAAGGAATATACAAGGAGCTATCGGAATGATTGAATGGGATCGATACCAAATCTCCAATTGCGAAAATGGACGGATCAGACGTTTGCAAGTATTCATCTGTACGAATGGTTCCATCGAGATTGAGACTCAGAAAGTCCTCCACCAGTGCGACATTTGGTCGTGGATTGACTGCATATATCACAACATCCGCAGAAATTTCGATTCCATTGGACAACAAAATCCCCGTGTACGCGCCCACCGCATCTTTTTTGGTATGGGCGACATTGCTATTCAGATAAATACGTAAATTTTCAGGAAAACGTGCCATCAAAATTTCAGCGATCTCTTGATCGAAATAGCGGAATAACAAAGTGTCCATCCGATCAATCAAATGAACCTCTTTTTGCTGTCCACTCAATGACTCAGCCAGCTCAAAGCCAATCAATCCTGCGCCGACGATGGCAACAGTCTTGGCTGATTGAATTTTCGTTAAGGCATGGCGTGACTGGTCGATCGTTTTATAGGTTGTGATTTGTGACTCGACATCCTCAGCAAATTCCGTTCGAAACGTGCTTGATCCCATGGCTAATATCAACCCATCATAGGCAACCTCATCTTGCTGCACAAAAGATGCTGTAGATGTTTTGAACTGAACAACCTTTCTTTCTGGCAAGATCTTGATGACTTCACTATTGAGCATCACATTGATCCCCTCTGACAATAATTCACTGGCAGTAGCGGTGCGAGAATCTTGCAGCTGTTCAATGTATCCTTCTAATACCAAATTCAAGCTACTGGCAACATAGCCCAGTACGCTTGATTTTTCAATGATGATCACATCTACTTTGGGATCTGATTTTTTTACATGACGCGCTGCTGCTAACCCTGCATGAGAGCCCCCGATTATTACTATTCTCATACTCTTTCCAACTCACTTTCAAGGTTATTTCTTCTGATTTCTTCAACGATACTGTGCAATCGTTCCTCTTCAAATGGATTTACGCCGCCGGTCAGGATCATCTGTCTTTTGTAACGGTAGCCTTCAGACAATGAAGGATGATCTACGATCAGCAAATCATACACAGAGGATGGCGCTTTTTCAAAATGAATATTGGGATAGCCAGCCAACTCTTTCATCAAAAAGCGGCGTAAGAAGGCACTGCGCAGATGAGATTGTGATAGCAAGATGCCAACAACAAACTTTTGTTCTTGCGTCACTTGCAGCCAATCTTGTACAAGCAGCAACTCGTTGACCAAATGTCGAGTCTTCTCGATAGAATAGGCATGTGTTGATTGCTGCGCCAAAGACGCAATAGCTTTTTGACTCACTGTCAGATCATGACTATTTGACACAGTTTCAGGTTGCAACTCAGCGAAAGCAATAATGGCACCATGAATAAACATAGACTGAACACTAATGCTTGATAAAATCCCCTGCAACGCATCTTGTTGATCATTCGCAGCTGTCATCCCATATAACGCTTGCAGCATGACTGTATTGCTCTGCTGAATGCGGGACCAGAAATAATGTCCACTTGTCTTATCTGCTACTGTAGGAACAATGATTCCTTCAGCCAACAAAAAAAGATACAAATAAACAGTTTCATAGTCACTCCAAGAAACAGCAAATCGACTCAAATAACGCCCCATCACATTTCTAAGCACCTGAAAATCGGCATCATTTTCCAATGATTTCAATAAATCATAAGAAAATTCATGCTGCTGGGAACCGCGATAGTCAAAGCGTGCCTCCATCAAGCCCAACCACAAACTCAGCTTTGATTCCTGCCCTTTTGATAAATCGACTGCCAACTGACGTTCGATCACTTTAATTAAATTGTCCGTACTTGACCGGGCGAAATGGCTTTTTAGTTTGGCCTCTGGATAACTTTGAGAAAAAAACTGAAAAAAGAAAAAGCGAATTTGACGTTCATCCCCTACCAGCTTTTTGTTCTTCAATTGAATATCAAACTCAGCCAATAGCGCATTGATCGCTTTGAAATGACGAAAAAGTGATGCTTCACTTAGCATCAAATCAAGCATCATCTTGGTTGTCGACTCTTCTCGATGAAAAAAAACGTAAGACAAAATTTGAAAATCAACGGCTTCTAACAAGTATTGGTACAAAAATTCACGTAAATCAAAGTCCACCGGCAGGGTTAGATGAACGCGGTCATTTTCCCCAAAACTGATGGTCGCATCCTCATGAAATGTTCGTAAAGACTGATCAAGATTTTGCATTTCTTTTTGCAATGTTGGGGCGGAAACTGATAATTTTTTGGCCAATTTTTTATAAGAAATCTCTGAGCCTTCTTGAAAAAAAATCGCTAAGATCTGAAAATGGACCTGTTGGTTCTTTTCCAGTAATTGCATCAAATTCACTAAAGCACCTCCTATCGTCTGTTTATCAGGTCAAGACAGCATGAAGCAGCAAACATTTATATGTAATGTATCCATTTTTTTGTTTCTTTCCATAAGAAGTGGTAAAATCCATGATGGAGAAAGGTGTTTATGGATGAAAACACGGTTGATTGTTTTTTTTAGAAACGATTTATTATTCACTTTGTCATTGATTTTAGCGATTGTCACCTGTTTGACAGGACGCTTTCGCTGGTCATTTATTGACTACAAAGTTATCTTTTCATTGTTTGGGTTGATGCTCGTCATTAACGGTTTGGAACATGCAGGACTGCTCCATACTTTAGGGCAAAAAATCCTGCAAAAAAGCCAGCATTTACGGACATTGATCCGCTCCATTGTCTTATTGAGTTTTTTTAGTTCGATGTTATTGACCAATGATGTTGCGATTTTGACCCTGCTGCCTATTTATTTAACCTTAACAAGAACAATGAAAAATCGCAACAGCGTGATTTTGGGTGCCGTCTATTTGACTGCAGCAGCAAATATGGGGAGTAGCCTATTCCCTTTTGGCAACCCGCAAAACCTTTTTTTATTTTCTTACTATGAGATCCCCTTGTCGCGATTCTTAACGACTACGGGCCTCTTTGTGGGGCTGTCACTTCTTGCTTTGATGCTATTGATCCAACTGTTACCTACAACGCCATTGCAGATTGAGGCAGAACCGATGGATTTCAAAAAGAAAGACACGCTAGTATATGGCGGATTGCTGCTTTTGATGATTCTTGGTATTTTTTCTGTGCTTCCGATGATTGCTGTTGTTGGATTAACGGCTGTCGTGATTTTCTTCTATAACAAACAATTATTTCAGAAAGTAGATTATTTGCTGCTGTTGACCTTTGTCTGCTTTTTCTTGATTGTCGGCAATATCCAAGCACAGACGATAATCATCGATGCGATTCAGCCATACTTCCAAGAAGCGCATCAAGCATTGCTAGGAAGTATATTGCTCTCACAATTCATCTCAAATGTTCCAGCAGCCATTTTGATTGCACCTTTCACCACCTTAGAAAAAGCTGTGCTGTTAGGCGTCAATCTAGGTGGTTTAGGTACCTTGATTGCTTCTTTAGCAAATTTGATTGCCTACAAGTTGATCAAGCAAGCACTCCCCCATGAAACAAAGCAGTATCAAAAACGATTTTATTTGATCAACTTCGGTTTGTTGCTCACCCTTGCGACCGTCGTGTATTTTCTATTGTAAAGGGCACATTGCTTATTGAATGATCAGCAGCTCAAATACGATGTGGGTCGTACTGACACGGCTTGGGCAAGCACCAAATAATCTTTCCGTGATCGTTGCCAGCTCATCAGGCGCATAAGTATCCGCAAAATAAGCTTGAAACATCGCTTGATCGATGTCTTCTGTGAAGTTGTAAGAGAACTGTTTGCTTTTCCAGCTGATCGCCGCCTGATTCAACCACTGTTTATAGGTATCAATCAAATCAAAGGCCTGATTCCCTTCAGCAGGTATCTCAAAAGGCTGAAACAGATCTTCGGATTCCTCAACCACCCGCAAGATCAATAAACATTCAGCTTTTTGACAAAAACGCAGCAATGATTCTCGGTCCTTCAAGGCGGGATTCATTGCCATAAAGATACAAGGATACACCCTCGGGTCAGCTAGAAATGCCTGCTGATCTTTTTTTGACAGAATGAATTTCTTCTCGGGATCAGGAACAGTTTTATGAATGATCTGTAACATCTTTTGGGAAAAATCTACGGCTAGATACTGTTGGACAAATGGATAAAAGGCGCCAATATACTTGCCGCTTCCAGCTGCAAAATCAACGATTTTGTCCATAGGCAACAGCCCACTTTCTTGTAAATAAGCGACTATATCCGTGGCAATTGGCAGCTGTGATTCCGCTTGGATCTCAGCATATTCGTCAGCAAAATCATCCCAGAACAATTCTTCAGGTGTGATCATCTGTAAACCCTCCGGTCACCACGACCTTCCCCGTATGATGATGTTCTACTAGCGCAGTCGCTTTCTTGAGATTGGCAATCGTCATCCCACCTGAGATCGTTTTTGTCACAGTAGAATGAATTTTATTATCTGCTACTAATTGCGCAATGGCTGCGAGAATCGCACCTTGAGAAGCAATATTGATGCCGGTGTCTGTTTTCGCAAACATATACTCCCAATAAAAATCAACACCACTATTTTTGAAAGGATTCAAATCAAGTGGTTTTTCAGTATTGACGATCATACCGATTTTACCAAAAGGTGCGATCAACTCGCTGCATTGAGGCAAGTAGGCTGACCCATCATAAAATAGCGCAATCGCTTGGAATGTCGTATCTAGTTGTTCCTGTAATGGCTGATGGTGATCAATCGGATGTGCCACGCCATTCTGACGAATCCACGGGTGATTTTCTGGACTGCTTGTACCATAGACCGTTAATCCAGCCCAGCTTGCCAATTGTGACGCAATCGAACCGACACCTCCACTAGCATTGATAAGTAGTATCTGCCCATTGTTGGCATTTTCTTTCGGCACAAAGCCAAATTTTTCGAATAGTAACTCCCAGGCAGTTAAACTAGTCAATGGCAAAGCCGCCATTTCTTCCTCTGAACTCATTACCGGCACTTTTGCTGCAATTCGGCTATCTACAAGCTGATACTTTTGATTTGCGCCAGAACGCTGCGTCGTTCCGGCATAAAATACCCGGTCACCGACTGCAAAGTCCTCCACTTCTTCCCCTGTTGCAACCACCACACCGCAAGCATCATAACCTTGCACCGTAAATTGATCAGATTTTTTGGTACTTGTTCTTCTTTTACTATCAATGGGATTTACAGATACGGCCTTCACCTCAACCATTAGATCATCTTTGTTGACCTTAGGCATGGGCAGGTTTTGCAACACGAATACATCTGTATCCGACAAAGAACGACCTTCATAAAAACCAATTGCAGGATTCATCAAAAAAAACTCCTTTCAAAAAAAAGCCAAAATGGTTATAACAACCATTTTAGCATGTTTACTGTAAATGAGGTATGTTTACTTACTAGGAACGACCAATGGGACCAAAAAGGCATAACTGGTGAAGAAATCCAGCAAGGATCGTCTCCATTGACCAGAATCAATCGTCAACACTGCCGACGCAGGGTGCATCTGAATCGTCAATCGTTGGTTCTTGTCTAATAAAATCCGAATTTCCCCCAGATTCTCTGTTTCTAAATCATAAGATTCATTTTCCATTGTTGTAATAAAAATCTGATCTAAGACAGTTTCAGAAACAGGAAAATCAGTTTCCATATCCACTGACAACTGCTGCGTGTTGTCGATCAGACTTGGTGACACACTAAAGCCTAACTCTTTGATATGGGCGAGTATCTGATTGACATCATAATTGAAGAGCGACAGTTGATTCACTGAGAATATATTTTCTGCATGCCACTGACGGACCAAATGCAAGATTTGATCATCGTTCACCATGACAGCACGTTGCGCCGAATCAATCGTTAACAAGGGTAAATAATTGGACTCATAGGTGCTATTGATTGGATTCAATTTGAAATACAAATCAAGTTGATTCGATTCAGTTAATTGAAAACGCACATAGAAATGTTTGGTTTGCCAGGTATCGTACTTATCCGTAGCTGCAAGTTGAATCGTCTTTAATGGTTTCAAAAACTCATATGCATAGTATTCCAATAAGGTTTTTTTGGCAATCGTCGAAATATCTTTTCGTCCAATAATCAACTGCTGATAGTGGGTATGCAATCCTTCAAAATCAGATTCCATCATGGATTTGCGTAATTTCAAATCAGCCAATTCTTTTTCTGATTGTTCAATTAACGATTCGATCCGCGCATGATCTTGCGCTTTGGCTTGGTAATAGTCATCTTCATCCATAGATATGTCTTCAGAAGATTGCTCTGACCATGACGAATAATCGACTTCTGCTGTTGTTAGATGATCTGACGTCGCCTGAGTCACCTCAGTTGACTCGCTTTGATGATTCCCTTGTTGGCTGTCGCTGACATGCGCAGATGTTTGTGTATCATCCATTTGCTTGTCAGTTTCTTCAATTGAGGGCTGATTAGCATTGTTGGTAGATTCATTCGTCAAGTTCATGCAACTCCTTTCCAGTATACCGGTTCAAAAAGGCCATTAATTTGGCCGAAAAATCTTCGAAAGAGCCGAAATAGGCGTCGATTTGACGAAATTCTTTTTCCACGATTGCTTTTTTTAATCGAAGCTTCTGATATTTATTTTGCAATCGTTCCTTTTCCTGTGTGATTTCTTCTTCATTGTTGGTATATCTTTCCCATTCTTTACGTTTTTCTTCTAAAGACTTCCGTTTCGTCGTCAACTGTTCAAGTTCCTCATCTATTTTTGTACGATTAAAGAAGCTCTTGGTCTCATTTAATTCCGCTTCAGATGCTGCAACTTGATCAATTTGATCTTGAATGGTTTTTACTTCTGACATTGCTGTGATTCGTTTCGCTTCCAATTGATCGATTTGTTTCTCGATCGTCGTCAACATGTCACGATTGCCCCGTTGAAATTTGTCCCACTCATCATCAATTTCCGGAATGACAAAGATTTCAGGAATACTTGCATCAATACCAATCGTAGGACGTTCATGAAAGTACGTACCGATTTTATAATAATGGACAGTTGGCGATACTTTCTCACAATGTAGCATAAAAGGAAAACTGAATGTGAAATGATCATGGATCTTCCGCGCCAACAGTTCATCTATTTCATGATTTTGGTTTGATGTTTCTTTTAGTTGTTTGTGCAATCGTCCATTGTAAATACGGTATATTTCTGGAATATCTTCTTTTTCGATTGCTGATTCAAAATCTTGCAGATCTTGCAGCATTTGACCAATATTTTTAGAGGCAACCTGTTTAATATCAGTAAACGTTGCTTCTTCTGAGTTGGAAAAATTTTCATTCATTACTTCTTGTTCTTTTTTTCCTTCATCAGTCATAAGACCCCTCCTTAAAATACTTCAATACTAGTGTATCATTTTTTGCAGGAAAAAGTTATTTTAAGTCACTACTTCTAATAATTTATCTGAAAATCTCATGATTGTTTTGGCGCTTGAAAGAAGAAGCTGGTCAGTAGATTATCTGCTTTATTCCATAAACATAACATAAACACAAAAAAACGTATATCGTTACATATACGTTTTTATCAATTGCGTGGCGACGTCCTACTCTCACAAAGGGAAACCCTTCACTACAATCGGCGCTAAGAAGCTTAACTTCTGTGTTCGGCATGGTTACAGGTGTATCCTTCTTGCTATCGCCACCACACTATTCAATTGAGTAAGTGTTGCTCACTCAA
>NZ_NGKU01000001.1:1767435-1806619 GCF_002140915.1 Candidatus Enterococcus testudinis
GTATTTGCTTCATAAAATGAAGCGTCCTACACATTGGTTCGTTTGCTTGCTTTGTTCAGTTTTCAAAGGTCTACGTTGTTGCGTTAGCAACTTTTATATCATATCAGAGTGACAAGTGATTGTCAACACTTTTTATAAAAGTTTTTTCGCTTGTTGTTTTTCAACAACGTTGCGGCTGCCTTAGCAACTTAATCATAATAACAAATGATTTGTTATTTGTCAACAACTTTTTTTAATTAATTTGTTGTCATATCAACAACTCTTAATCATTTTAATTTTGCGACTCAGTTATAATATCATCTGTTTTACATTTGGTCAAGCACTTTTTCAAACTTTTTTGAAAGTTATGTTTTGACCTGTTGGCGTTTTGCCAACGTTGACTACTGTACCACGCCTAAGATGAAAGAGCAAGCTTTTTTCAGAAATTCTTTTCAATGTCCCAACAAAAAAACTACCCAATAAGGTAGTTTAGTCAACATCGATCGTTCGAAAGCGAATTTGATCATTTCCATCACGTTTTAAGATGGTTTCTTCTTTTAAGTAGGCGAATTTTTTTTCGCTCAATTCTGGATTTTCCAACATTTCTTCATATCCAGTAAAAATATCTTGGATATATTTTTTGTACGCTTTTTTCTTTTTGATTCTTTTTTTCATTCCGCACCGTCCTTTACGTGCTTATCTTAGCAAGTCACAGGGCATCTGACAACTATTAATGATGCTTTATGAAAATTTTTTTAGCCTAATCGGTAGGCGATAGCAATTTTTGATACGCAAGCCGTTCTCCATGTGGTATAGGAAACGCAATATGGCCGCAAAAAGTGTATCCAGCCGCACTGATATTCCGTTGCATGGCTGTGTTCGCTTGATAAGTATCGATTCTCAGATCAAATATCTGCTTTTCCCGTGCAACCTCTTCCAGCTCTTGCAATAACTTAGCACTTAATCGTTGTCCTTTGAAGCGGGTATTGACGACAACACGGTGAATCGATAGATACGGGCCTTCCCCTACCCACTTACCACCTTGAATCGCTGTATAAACGGGATCGTTGCCCGAAACCAAAGCAGCGGCTGCAGCAATCTCGTCTTCAAAGGTGAGCAAATAACTTTCTTGTTTCAGAATATCTTCTTTGATTTTTTCTTCAGTTGGACCGTAACCGTTTTGCCATTGAGGCGATCCTTGTACACCTAGCGCGGCAATTCCTTCTGCGATCAACTGCATCATATCAGGCAAATCTGCGATAGTGGCTTTACGCAATTTGAACAACGTCATCCTTCTTTCTTCCATATAAACTTAATCAGTGATTGATTTCAACTTTCCTTGAAAATCAGAAATAGATTGATAGCCTTTTTCAGCCATTATTGTCGATAACTCGTGGATCAACCGATCAAAAACAGCAGGGCCTTCTTTTTGCAATTGTGTACCAATCTGCAACAGACTGGCACCGCACAGCAAATGTTCATAAGCATCTTGTCCGGTGGCAATCCCACCAGTTCCAATGATTTTGATTTCTGGTTTCAGCCTCGTATAAAACGCGCGTACATTGGCCAACGCTGTTGGTTTGATATATGCACCACCGAGTCCGCCAAATCCTTCTTTGGGTTTAATGACAACTGTATCTGATACTGGATCGATAAACAATGCATTTCCGACACTATTGACAGAATTGACATAACACAAAGGAAATTGATTCAAAATGTCCGCCATTTGGTCAAAATGGGCCAAGTCAAAATACGGCGGCAGTTTCACGCCTAATGGTTTTGTGAAAAATGAAAACACATCTTTGAGAATAGCAGCCGTCAATTCGAAATCGTAGGCAACTTGTGGTTTTCCAGGTACATTGGGACAAGAAAGATTCAATTCAGTGATTCCTTCGAAGGCACTGCTTTGGATTTTCTTCAACAAAGTAATATTTTCCTCTACACTCATCGCCGCTACAGAAAAAAAGAATGGTGCGTCTTGCGGCATCTCAGCTTGTTTTTTGATTGCATAATCAAGGTAGTAATCTATACCGCGGTTAGGCAAGCCCATTGAGTTGATACTACCCAGCGCCAAATCGATATAGCGTGGTTCTGGATTGCCTTCTCTTGCTACAATAGTTGCGCTTTTGGTGACAAATGAACCAGCACTTGAATGCGCCAAACCGTCCATTTCTTCAATCGTCATACAGTGAACACCGGATGCATTCATAAAAGGATTTTGATATGTATATGGGCCAAAATTTGTTGTTAACATGGATACGCTCCCCCCGATCTTTTCAAATAGTTTACCCGTACATAAAGGAAAAATCAATGCACACACAGTATATTTGTCTTAGTAAACTATAGGAATATTCGGGTTTAGCCTTAGCAGCATCTCAGCAAATCTTTTCACAGATAAGTAAATATCTCTTATACGTATCTGTCCAACACATTAAATCTTTTCCTTTGGTACCTTAACACACCAGCATCGCCAACGACATACAACTTGTATTTGCCATGACTAACAATAAACGCCTTTCTTTCTCCATGCTCAAGTTCGAACAAAAGAGAATAGGTGATCGATTCGTTAGCAATCCCATTCGCATCTATGCTACTGCTGCTGCGCATGCTTTTATCGACTAGTTTCGCTGGAACCGACACTTCAGGTGCAGATTCATTTTTTAAGAACTCAACGATCTGGTATAAAATGACACCAACAAAAATCAAAACAAATAGCGTTAAGAAAAAATCCATGAAAGACACTCCTTATTCATTTAGTTGACTGATTGTATGTGGTTGTGTTGCATGATTGTGCTGTTTTATTCTATTATACCTGATTTGACTTTCTTACATCCATACAAAAAAACTCTTTCATCCACGTGTAGAAGTGAAATAAAAGAGTGTTCGTTCTATTACATTGATGAATATCGTTGCGGCTTCCTGTGACTCCCTAACGAATCCCCAACGCAATCCTTGCATAACGACTCATCTTGTCAGTCGTCCACGCCGGGTACCACACGAGTTTGACTTCTGGATTAGCGACTTCTGGGACATCTGCTAATGCTTCATGGATAGATTCTGTCAATACGTCTGCTAAGGGACAACCCATTGTCGTCAACGTCATTTTGATTACTGTATGTCCTGTTTCACCATCGAAAAGGACTTCATAAACCAAACCTAGATTGACAATGTCGATACCTAATTCTGGGTCGATCACGGTTTCCAATGCAGCGAGCACACGCTCTTTGATTGCTTCCACTTCTGTTTCTGTATATGCCATAGCTGGTGACCTCCTTATTTCTTGTAACAAATCATACCTTCTTTTAGACGGTTTGTAAATGGACAATCATGCTTTAGGGACGGGTCTTTTTGTGGATCTTCAACTCTGGGAAAACACCTGTCGTCTTGAAGGTCCGTTGCTCATCATCTGTGGCAAAACGGCCAGTAATAGATTGTGTTGGCACAAAGTTGATAAAGGCATTGCCGTCAGCTTCCAATACAGCTTGTTCTAAATCATACATCTCATAGCGCGTAACGACCATCATGATCATATTTCCAGGTACACCAGAGTAGCCGCCCACCGAAGGAAATAAGGTCATCCCGCGAAAAATATGTTTTGAAATATTTTTACCCACAGCTTCTGCATTGGTGGTGATGATCATCGCCGTCACTTTTTGATGACTCGTATGAAGCATATCCACTACATAACTCATGGCAAAAATCGAGATAATGGTATACAAGGCACTCTCCCATGAGAAAACAAAGCCAGAAACCATTACAATGATGCCGTTCAAGATAAACATATATTTACCAACTGTTTTACCAGTGGTTTTGGACAAAATCAAAGAAAGAATGTCCATTCCGCCAGTCGTAAAGCCCATTTTCAATGAAAAGGCCACACCGACACCCAACAATACCCCGCCAATCAATGCATTGACCAAGATATTATCGGTGATTGCACCTTGCGGCAAGACCATCGTCAACAATGACACTACGACAACATTGATAAAACTTAGTAAAGTCGAACTTTTTCCTAATTTGATAAACCCTAATACAAATATTGGCAGATTCAAAATAAAAATAAATAAACCAGTACTTAAACGAATACCTAAATGTTCAAAGGCCAAAGCGACGATCAATTGCGCCACCCCGTTCATACCAGCTGATAATACTTGCGCTGGTATCAAAAAGAAGTTCAAGGCAACGGCAGCCGTTATACCCGAAAGTAAGATGACCCCTATTTTCTTTAATTGTTCAGATTGTTGATGTTTCGTTAATAAATGACTCACAAACGCTTCGCTCCTTCACTAAAAAATCTCCTTCCAAAGAATAGCAGTTTGTGTCAAAAATTGAAACAATTATTTGCAAAATTTTACTTTTCATTCCCCGATTATTTTGGAACATGTTAAAATGGAGAGAAAGCGTATGTGAGGAGGAAGAATAATGGCAAAAGAAGCAAGTTTTGATATCGTTTCAGAGATCAATATAGAAGAAGTAAAAAATGCCATACAACAAGCAGAAAAAGAATTGAAGAATCGCTTTGATTTCAAAGGATCTACGGTTGAGATCAAAATGGATAACAGCAAAATGACCGTGGTTGGTGATGATGACTTCAAAGTCGAACAAATCAAAGATGTCTTGTTTGCAAAATTGATCAAGCGCAGTGTACCGACCAAAAATATCCAGTTTTCGGAAACAGAACATGCCTTAGGTGCCAAAGCGCGTCAAACCGCTGAATTGATCAATGGCATTGATAAAGAACATGCCAAAAAAATTACCACAGCTATCAAAAATGCCAAATTAAAGGTCAAAACACAAATTCAAGACAATCAAATCCGGGTCACTGGCAAAAGCCGTGATGACTTACAAGAAGTCATTCAGCTATTACGCAAGTTGCCGTTGACAATTGATTTGCAATTTACAAACTATCGCTAAAAAAAACAGTCGTCATCTAGACCGATAGTGGTCTGGATAGCGACTGTTTGATTATTGACAAAAAGCGGCCAGCTCTTGACTGATTGCTTCAGGACTTCTCACACGTTGCGCGTGTTGCCAATGCAGAGGGAATAACGACTGGTAAGCCGCTGTCTGAAATCGCTGATCCAAAAGGAGCACAACACCTGTATCTGCCACATCTCGAATGACACGCCCTGCTGCTTGCAAGACTTTATTCATCCCCGGTAACTGATAAGCATAAGAAAAACCAGCATGGTTTTTTTGATCATAATAACTGCGGATCAATTCCTGTTCATGATTGATTTGCGGCAAACCAACACCAACGATCGCGGTACCGATCAAGCGCTCGCCTTTTAAATCGATCCCTTCAGAAAAAATACCGCCTAGAACACAAAATGCCACCATTGTCTGCTTCTTCGCCCCGTCTAAAATTTGTCCGCCAGGGGTAAACCTTGCCAAGAAAGTTTCTCGTTCTGCTTCATCCATGGCTGTCCCTTGAATCAAACACGCTACGTCAGGATATTTGAGAGAAAATGCAGCAGCTACATCATCCAAGTATCGATAGGAAGGGAAAAATACCATATAGTTGCCAACCTTCTCTGTGATCATGCGATGGATTGCCTCCACGATCAATGGTAAACTAACAGTTCTTTTGTGATACGTCGTTTGGATATAATCTGCAATCAATATTTTTTGTTTCTCTGGTGGGAACGGACTGGGCAATCGATACCGTAAAGCGTCTTTCCCTCCACCAAGCACCTCTTGATAATAAGGCAGTGGCGTAAAACTAGCAGAAAACAAGACACTGGCTTTGCCTTTATCCAACACATTACTCAGAAAGGGTGCAGGATCGATACAGAACTGTTTGATCCGCATGCCATACGTATCGATTTCGACTGTAGTTTCATAATGATCATCATAAAACTCACTGATTTTCAAATAGTGATTGACCTCAAAATAACAAAGCAAAACTTCTTCTTGTAACGGATCTTCTTCATTGGCCGGCAACCATTCTTTCATCACCTCGGCCAAACGACTCAACTGTTTCACCAACGTCTCGTGGGGGGCGTCTTGATGATGATAGTCCCACGCTTCTTCTTTTGCTAATGCGACAATCTGTTTGAATTCTTTGTCGACTTTCGTCACAGCCCGCTTCAATTTTCCTTGTGCTTTGGGCAATTTTTTGATCAGATCTTGAAATAATTGCCGTTGTAATGATGCTGAATACATGTCCTTCGAGCGATTGACCAAATTGTGGGCTTCATCAACCAAAAAGAAATAATCTTCTTCGGGTTCTTCAAAGAAGCGACGCAAATAGACCGTCGGGTCAAACAAATAATTATAATCACCAATGATCACATCGCAAAAGACACTCACATCTAAAGACAACTCAAAAGGACAAACAGTATGTTTGCGTCCATATGCTTCAATCACTGAACGAGTGATCTGATTTTCATGATTGAGGAGGTCCCACAACGCTTCATTGATTCGATTATAGTAGCCCTCGGCATAAGGACAATGCTCGGGTGTGCAGTTTCGTTCCTCCAAAAAACAGATCTTGTCCTTGGCGGTCAAAGTCACACTCTTGGTTTCACTGCCTGCATCAGCCAACTGCTGCAGCGCATCTTCTGCCACTTGACGCGTGATTGTTTTGGCAGTTAAGTAAAAGATGCGATCGCCGCTTTCTTCCCCTAACACTTTTAACGCCGGGAACAGCGTCGAAATCGTTTTACCCGTACCCGTAGGCGCTTCAGCAAACAAGCGCTGCCCCGTTTTCAAAGTTTTGTACGCTGCCCCAGCCAGCTCCCGCTGTCCTTTGCGAAAGGATTCATAGGGAAATTGCAAGAGTTGCAACGAGGTGTTGCGTACCCGGCGCCAATTCTCCTCAAAGACCATCCATTTATGGTACTCTTCCAGTAAGCGATCATAAAATATGGTCAATTCATCTAATGAGAAGCTGCGGCGGGTGCGGGTAATGCGTTTTTCCGTTGTCTGATAGTAGGTCAATTGCACATCGATATGATCGATACGATCAGAAACTGCGCCTGATTGTTCTGGTGTTTGTTGCACAGCCGGCGCATCATCACTATTTTCACGTAACAAAAATAAATAGCCGTAGACCATTCCTTGGGCAAAAAAAAGATCGATTTGATCCAACGGTATGTCTTCATAGTAAGGCTCAGATGTTTTGATCTCATCTATGACCCAACAGTCTTTTGTTTGGTCATAGAACAGACCATCTGCTCTTCCTTCGACAGAGATCTTGTCTTTACCGACTTGGCTCTCATGCTTGAAAAAGACTTCTTTTTGATAGAAGTCCCCTGCTTCTTTTTGTAGTTGTCGATGGATGCGCGCACCTTCTTGCGCGGTATGATTGCTGACGCGGCGGTTATCGATATCCCCTCTGCGCAAGATAAATTCAACTATTTTACGGACTGCCACTTTCCCTTTATACACGTGTTCACCTTCTCGATTGTCATTATAGTAGAAAACCTGATTTTATAAAAGCGAACACAACAAAAAGACTGCCCATCAGACAGTCTTTTGCGAAACGCAACATTGCTATGCGTGATAACAGTGCATTTGATCAACTATCACTTTTTGATCCGTCTTTTATTTTTTGGAGCAAATCGTGGAAAAATGACACGTCGATTCCCATGCGTTGATAATTTTCGAAAATCGATAACAGTTCCATCCATAAGTAACCGCTATATAACACATACAGCAACGCGGTACCTGAACGAATCGGAATCAAAAAACTGATTGGCATAAAAAACAACAACAAAATGATACTGGCTACCTTGCGTAAAATCCCATTGATTCCCTGATTTGAAGTCAGCGTCCCAGTCATATAAGCTGCCAGGCAGCCACTCGCGAAATCAATGATCATCGCCAAACAGAGCAAAGACAGCAGATATAAGATTTTTTCTTCTTGCAACAACAACAACAATCCATCATGTAATGACAACATACACATTCCTCCCTTTACAAAAAGGAACGCTGTAAAAAAAGGAAAGTAAGATTTTTTTCAATGTGAATCTAAGCTTCATTATTCATCTACTTGAATATCATAGCGCACACCATTATCATCTATCGCTTGTTTACTTTCAGGATCAAAGATAAAAGTGAAAGTTTGCGTCTTTGTACTCAAGATCAATCGATCATTTTCAATCGTATAAGAAGCTTTATCAAAGTCAGCTTCATAAATTTGGTAAGGATCATCCGTCATTTTTTCAGCTGTATGAGAAAAATGTCTGTCAAAATCAGCACGGATCTGTTTTTCATAATCAGTAGCGGCTTGCGGGTCAGCTGCATCTTCCTCTTCTATTTCGGCCATTGGCAAATATTGTTTAACGATCGTCAATGCGTGATCGTGATAATCATAGACACCTTGACTTTGGGGAAAGGAAGGACTATTTGTTTGAATCAGCATCAGATCGCTCTCACCATTGACAACAGCACTAGAAGAGGCCGAAACGGGTGCTTCAGTCGAATGATTGATGGCCAATTTCTCTTCACCGCAACTCGTTAGCACAAGACCAAATACCAGACACACAAAGAGTACACGTACTCGCTTTTTCATCGAAGACACCTTCTTTCATCAATTACATGTAACAACAGCGATGTTTGTCCACCTGCAGGGTCAGCGATGGAATTGCGTTGTAGACGCATCCATTAGAAACCACTTACAGTATAACAGGGCGTTATTTAGTAAAGGGTTTTCTAAGAAAAATTTTCGGAATCACACCTTATTTACGACTATTTTTCTCACTAAATTATGATTTAAGGTTGCTTTTTTTCACAGAATCTTTATTTTCTTTTACACAAACCTTTCACTTGACACAATAATGTTTAAGTGGATCAGGACATCATACGAAAGTTGATACCCTCTTCGAAAAACCTTTCTTTGTTTCGTCGATGACTTTGAGCTATACTAGAGGTGCACATATTTCTTATTTGATTTGAGGAGGTTCTATATGAAAATCATCGGTTTAGTCACCGGACCTGTACAGGAAAATTGTTACCTTATTTGGAACGAAGACACCCTCTTGATCGTTGACCCTGGCGCTGAAGCAGCCAGATTGATCAGTGAAATCGACAAAACAGGTGCTGCACCACAGGCGATCCTGCTGACCCATACCCATTACGACCACATCGGTGCAGTCGATCAATTGAGAGATTATTATCATATACCGGTCTATGTCAGTCCGCTAGAACAAGCGTGGTTGAGCGATCCACAGCAAAATCTATCTGGTCGTCATCCAGACCTTGGCGGCATTACGGCTAGACCAGCTGAAGAACTTCTAGAGATGAAGGATTACCAGATCGGTGATATTTCTTTCCGCGTTGTCCCAACCCCTGGTCACTCGATTGGCAGTGTCAGCTTCATCTTTGATTCTTTTGTTGTTTCAGGAGATGCACTGTTCAAAGGCAGTATTGGTCGTACGGACCTTCCTACTGGAAATTTAGAACAATTGCTTGATAGTATTCAAAATCAATTATTTGTCTTACCAAATCAAATGGCTGTTTATCCCGGCCATGGCGAACCAACCACGATTGAAATCGAGAAACGTACCAATCCGTTTTTCAATCATTAACATCAAGAATCGAATGGAGGAAAAGGAAAAATGGCCAAAACAGAACTATATGTTGTTCGTCACGGCAAGACAATGTTCAATACACTGCAACGGGTACAAGGTTGGTGTGATACACCCTTAACGAGAACCGGCGAACAAGGGATCCATTATTTGGGTCTTGGCTTACGGGATGTTGAGTTTACTGAAGCTGTTTCTAGTGACAGCGGACGAGCAATCGAAACCATGCGCTTGATTCTGGGTGAACATGTCCGTGGCCCTCAAATTCCTTATCATATCGACAAACGAATTCGTGAATGGAGTTTTGGGTCATTAGAAGGCGGCTATGATGCTGAAATGTGGGGGGTATTGCCGAGGATCTTGGACTTCCCTGACTATGATGATATGATTGCAAATCATGTGTCCTTTGAAGCGATTGCCAATGCGATCTATCATGCTGACACTGCCAATTGGGCCGAAACTTTCGATGTGTTGACAGAACGCGTCAAAAACGGCTTCGAAGATATTGCCTATCGCGTCGAGAAAAAAGGCGGCGGCAATGCACTAGTGGTATCTCATGGTTTAACGATTGCCTTCTTGCTGCATTTGATCAATAACGAAAACAACGTACGCATGGACATCGATAATGGTTCTGTGACCCGCCTTGTCTATGAGAATGGCACGTTTACCATTGCTGAAGTCGGCTCTACTGACTACATCAAGAAAGGCGTTGCGCTTTCCCAAGAATTATTGTCCTGATACGATCGACTTTTCGAGCAGTTTTCTTTAGTGAATCTGCTCTTTTTTTGTTGAAAAAGATTGGTATTCTTTAATAGAAACGGTATACTGATAATTGTATTTTGTTAAAGAAAGGAATGACTCAATGTTTTTTACTAATTTCATTAAAGCAATTCTTTTTGGTATTATTGAGGGAATCACTGAATGGCTGCCCATCAGCAGCACTGGTCATTTGATTTTGGCCGATGAATTCATCGGATTAGACGTTACACCAGAATTTATGACCATGTTCAATGTCGTGATCCAACTTGGTGCGATTTTAGCCGTTGTTTATTTATATTTCCATAAGCTGAATCCCTTCTCTCCCCAAAAGAATGCGCTAGAAAAAAAGAATACATGGACATTATGGTTCAAAGTAGTCGTGGCGGTCTTGCCGTCAGTGATCATTGGTTTGCCTTTAGATGATTGGCTCGATGCGCATTTCTATAACTTTCTATCCGTATCGATCGTCCTGATCATTTATGGGATTGGTTTTATCGTAGTCGAAAAAAGAAACAAAAACCAAACGCCCAAATGTACAGACTTGAATCAATTCACCTACAAAGCTGCGTTGATTGTAGGGATGTTCCAAGTATTGGCCCTGATACCAGGGACTTCCCGTTCAGGTGCAACCATTTTAGGTGGTATCATGATCGGCGCTTCTCGATTCGTTGCTGCTGAGTTCTCTTTCTTTTTAGGGATTCCAACAATGTTTGGCGCAAGTGCCTTGAAAATATTCAAATTTCTAAAAGATGGCAATGCCTTTGATCTACAAGGAACCGTTATCCTATTGACTGGTACGATCGTTTCCTTTATCGTTTCTGTCTTAGCGATTCGCTTCTTGATGAACTACATCAAACGGAACGATTTTACCGCATTTGGCTGGTATCGGATCGTACTTGGTGTTATCTTGATTGGTTATTGGCTGACACAGCTATAATAAAAAGCGTCCAAGAAAAAATTCTTGGACGCTTTTTTTAGGTATTTTTGATGACCATGCCGTCGATGATATCCACAGCATCCTCAGTGTCATTGATGATTGACTCGAATCGATCATAGATATCTTTCCATTTGATGATCTCCAAGACATCTGTTTCGTCTGTGAACAATGCTTTTTTCATTTGCGAGTATAATAGATCCGCTTCTGATTCAATCGCATTGACATCAGTGATCATTTTACGCAACGTTTTTGAATTTTTGAACTTAGGAAACTCTTTTAATGCTGTTTCAACACCTTGTGTCGCTTGGGTAATCATGTCAGCAAAACGATTGGTTTCCGGACGCAATGATGTGATGACTAAATTTTCAAATAAGTAAGTCAACCCCATGATCCCATCTAAAATGTCATCTAACCGCTCTGAGATGATCAAAATGTCTTCCCGGTCGATAGGGGTGATAAACGAGTCGTACAATTCATTGGTCAATGCGGCCATCACTTTGTCGCCTTCTTTTTCCAATGCATGGATCTCTGCTGCTGCTTCTGCTAATGCTGTTTCCGAATAATCATGAATCAACACCGAAAAACGCTGTGCAGCCAAATGTCCATTTGTTGCCAATTGTTCCATCGCTGCAAAATAATCAAAACTTTTTTTACGTGCCATTACTTTCTCTCCCTCACAAAATAAGCAATAATACTTTCACCATCACATAAGCAATCAATCCACACCCTGGAAACGTTAAAATCCAGGCATAGATCATTTCTTTGACGATGCGCCAATCAACACTCGAAAAACGTCTAGATGCACCTACACCCATGATCGCTGTCGTCTTGGTATGGGTCGTGGACACAGGGATCCCAAACACAGAAGATAAAAATAAACAAATTGCTGCAGTCACATCCGCTGCAAACCCTTGGTATTTTTCTAATTTGACCATGTCCATACCAACTGATTTGATGATTTTCATCCCGCCGACGGATGTCCCAACGCCCATGGTCAATGAGCATAGTACCATGACCCATAATGGGATAGCAAAACCGCTGCCACTTTTTTCGACGATACCGTTGTAATACATGCCTAGCATGAAGACGCCCATAAATTTCTGACCATCTTGGGCACCATGCAAGAAGGCATTGGCACCAGCGGCCACCGCTTGACCGACCGTGAAGATTTGGTTGGCTTTACGTCTAGGCGTATCACGAAAAAGCCACACGATCAGCTTCGATATCAGAAATCCCCCGATGAATCCCATTAAAGTAGAAACGACCAAACCAATCAATACTTTGACCCATTCATTGCCATTGACGGCATGCAAACCGCCTAAAGCCATCGCAGCACCCGTCAACCCTGCGATCAACGCATGAGATTCACTGGTGGGAATTCCGAAATACCAAGCTGCAACGGTCCAGACAACAATAGCAAACAGCGCTGCCGCCAACGCGATTTGGGATACTCGAAAGCTACCGCCAGAATCAAATGTTACAATATTACTGATTGTTTCTGCAACTTGGGCATTGAAATACGTCATGACCAGTACACCTAAGAAGTTCATAACAACAGCCATACCGATGGCCACGTTTGGGCGCAATACCCTCGTAGATACGGCTGTTGCAATCGCATTCGGTGCATCTGTCCACCCATTGACAAAAATCACACCAAGTGACAATACAATCGTTATAAATAAAGCGATACTCACATTAAACCCTCCATTTGAAAATTCCGAAGTTATCATAGCATAGAAATTCAGCGTTGTGTAAACTTTTTGTAACTATTCAATAAAAAATGTGTAAAGATACATTTTTCGCCATCAATTCAAATGAATTACCCATTTAAAACCCGCTTTTTTTGTGTTAAGTAAAATTTCTTTACAACTTTTATTGCAATCGGCAAGCGCATTAGGTATAATGATTAGTGTTGATTTATACGTTTTTCCAAACGTAATTGAACTTTTTTTTCGGAGGTGAAATACATGCCAAACATTGAATCTGCAATCAAACGCGCGCGTACAAGCGAAGCGGCTAATGCGAAGAATTCATCTCAAGTAAGCACAATGCGTACAGCGATCAAAAAATTTGATCAAGCTGTTGAAGCTGGTGCTGATAACGTAGATGCGTTATATAAAGATGCTGTTAAAGCAATCGATATGGCTGAGACTAAAGGATTGATCCACAAGAACAAAGCTAGTCGCGACAAATCTCGTTTAAGTAAAAAAATTGCCAAATAAGCAAATTAAGAAAGGCGAAGCAATCATCGATTGCTTCGCCTTTCTTTTTATCTTTTGCGCTTTCCATGCCGAAGGACAAATAATTGAAATAAAAACTCCTTGTCCATTTGACCACTTTTGACTTTATAATCATTTTCAATCAACTCATCGTATAATGCGGCTAAAGCTTCAGTAGCCAATCCCCTTGCTTGCTGCATCGCTAATTTGACCCGGTACGGATGAATACCGATCGTTTGGGCGATGTTCGCTTGCTGATAACCGACTTTCATTAAAATCGATGTTTGCAGCAACAAACGCACTTGACTGATCAATATCGCATTGATTTTGATTGTCTCTTCCCCTTGTAGCAGCAAGTCATCATACAGGCGTAACGCTTCAGAAACATTGCCTTGCAACACATCACTGGTTAGTTCGAAGACATTGTGTTCTAGTGTTTTCGGAATCAATTCCTGCACGATTTCTTTCGTGATTTTGTTTCCGTTCCCCGCATATAAACGCAGTTTTTGTATTTCCTGCATCGCTTTCGACAATTGCAGATCCGTTAGACGTAAAAACAGATCAAAGGCTTCTCGCGTCATCTCAATGCCATCATTGGTCAAAGTGTGCTGTAAATACTGACGCACATCGTTTTCTTTCATCGGTGAAGCATCGATACTGACAGCCGCTTTTTTCAATTGTTTGGTGATTTTTTTGCGCTCATCCATTTTATCTGCCAAAACAAACAACACCATAACGGCTGTTGGTTCAGGTGATTGGATATAGCGGATAAAATCTTCTAAGTCATGTTCAGGGACATTGTTCTTCTTTTCTGCAGTCAAAAAGAATGGCCGATCGACGAAAATCAACCGTTGATCACCAAAAAATGGCAATGACTGGGCTTCTTGGATCACCAAATCAATGGAATCTTTTTCCAAATCAAAAGCTGCAAAATTCAAATCATCTTTAGACACAGAAAAACGAGTCAAAAAAGCCTCTCGGACTTGATCTTGTAAAAAAGTTTCGCTGCCGACCACTAAATAAATGGGTTTCAATGTGTCGGTACGAATGGCTTTCAATGCGTTTTGTAAATCCATTGTTTCCCCCACTTTCATCACTATCCTACCATTCCTTTTCGACCGCGTCTAGCCATGTTCTCATGTGGAGTTGCTGATGTTTGTCAGACCAGCTAAATTGGATCATTCCATGGTGATCTGTTCTCAGAACAGAAACATCTGCCAGTACATCGAGGACTTCTTGATGTGGGTGACCATACCGGTTATTCAAGCCACATGAAACGATGCCAAGTTGAGGAGAAACATGTGCAACAAAAGCTTCTGCTGTTGAGGTCCGGCTGCCGTGATGGCCTAGTTTTAATATATCTACTGTCAAATCAGGATATTGCGACAATAACTCAAGCTCTCCTGCTTGATCTAGATCGCCAGTAAAAAGAAAGGAATGCGCGCCAAGACGTGCCTGTAGGACAAGTGAATCTTCGTTTTGACCTTCACCATAGGCTGGCGCTAACACTTCCAGAAGCACATCATGACCAATCATTTGTCCGACTTCTGTCCACACCACTTCAGTAGTTTTAGGGATTTGCGTCAGTAACGCTGCGATACGCGGGTCCTCTTGACTGCCAGGCACCAAATACAGGGTTTGGACAGGGATCGACTGCATCAAGAATAACGCGTCCCCAATATGGTCCGTATCGCCATGAGTCAAAAATAGGCCCGTAATCTGACTGATTCCTTCTCCCTTTAAGAAAGGAACCAATGAATAGGCTGCACCAGATTGATAGGCGCGCTGCTGCCAGTCTGCTCTTTCAAAGGCCAATGTACCACCCGTATCGATCACATACACGGCCTGATTTCTTTTTTCTTGAATCACGATACTATCTCCTTGCCCCACGTCAACAAAAGAAATGGTGGGCTCTACTTGCCATTTCTGGAAACCGTATGGCAGTAGAACGATCACAAGCAATAGGAGCGTCAGCTTTCTCTTCTGATAGCAGACCACCCCCAAAATCATACAAAGCAAGGCTAACGGCATCGGCAAGGCGCCGATTGTTAGAGACACATGGCTCAGATACCCTATCACATATTCCAAGAGCGTTAACAAGCTTTCTGCAAACGCATTGACACTGGGCAAGACGACAAACAGACTCATCCCAAACAGCAGCACTGCGCCCGGTAGCAGGACCATCGTCATCAAAGGATAAAACAAAACCGTCGCCAAACCGCCCAATACAGGAATCTCAAAAAACAAATGGGCCAAAACTGGACCTGCCAGCAACGTCAATAGCCATCCCTTCATGAAAGGATGGTACCGGGAATTTTTACTATTGGTCATCAATAGTAAAAAGGTCATCAGCAAGCACAACTGCCCGGATACCTGCAGTAGAATGTTGGGTTCTACTATCAGAAGAATCGTTAAAATAATGCCATAACGATCACTAGCCGATAAAGTTCTTGCACGTGTGGTCATCAGTAGATTCAGGATATACACAATGACTGCGCGAATCACACTGATCCCTCCGCCAAACAAAACTACACTGCAGCCTAAGCAGGATAGCATGGGCAGCAACATATCGTTGTGGGTGAAATGCAAACGGCGAAAGAAATACGTCAATGCATGATAGAAAAAAGCCACATGCATCCCAGAAATCGTAAAGAAATGAAGCAACCCACTTCCGCTGAACAAATTTCGCAATGCTTGAAATTCATGATCTTTATAGCCAAAAAGCAGGGCATTGACATAGATACTCAGTTGCGCAGGAAAGACTTGTTGTACATGAGTGATAGCCGCCCCACGCCATTTTCTTAATGGTATCATTGAAGGATTATCAGCAATGATTTGCAGATCTGCTAATTCGATCGTACCCAAAAAGTGATGATTTTCCATATAGGCTGCATAATCAAAAGCATGTTTGTTTCGAGAGGATTGTGGATACACGAGTTGCCCCTTCGCAGCAATCACGACTTGCCACTCTTGACGTCTGTGCCATTGCTCTTTTTCTGCTTCACTTTGTACTTGCAAACGAACCATGACTGTTCCTTCAGTGATTTCTCCTTCGAAAGTGACCAAATCCCCATTGATTTTGATGGTATCAGGTCGAATGTTGATTGTGCCGCTATAAGGACCTTCTGCCGCTCTTGGTGCTTGCTGCCATGATACACGAAAAGCAATCACCAGACCAAAACACAATACAAGTCCAATTAAAAAAGCTTGTCCTCTATAGACAAGCATGACAACATAGTATATTGCGATCAAGGCAATCCAGACAGACTGCAATTGATATGCAGTTGTCAAACACGCCAAGATCACACCAAGAAAAAGATACGAATCAGTCTGTTGTTTTTGAATCAGCCGCTTCATTTAACCCGCCAAAAGATAGCTTTTCAAAATAGATGGGATCGAGGGCAACTTGGTGGACGGTGGCACCAACTTGCTGGATCAATTCCATCGCATAGGGATCGTTGCGATAGTCATTCAAATAATGGATTCTTTTGACACCTGCTTGCAAGATTGCTTTCGTACAAGGCAAACACGGAAAATGCGTGACATAGATTTCAGCGCCATCTGTGGAAACACCTAATTTGGCACATTGCAGCAACGCATTCATTTCCGCATGGATCGTGCGGATACAATGATTGTCTACGACATGACAGCCTTCGTCGATACAATGAACATCGCCGCTGACCGACCCGTTATAGCCGCCCGCAATAATGCGACGGTCCTTCACAAGTGTTGCGCCGACTTCTAGCCTTGAACACGTACTGCGTAATGACAATAGGACAGCTTGCGCCATAAAATATTGGTCCCATGGAATTCGATTGGTCTGCATGAGGTTACTCCTTTAATTTCGATTACTTCTATTCTAATCGTTTTTATTCTTTTTTCAACCGTCATTTCTTGGTGGACTATGATTTAGATCATGCTTATCCATGTAAAAAATTGATTTCTTTCCCTAGCACCCGCCCCTTTCATCATCTGTGTGCAATCATTACAGGCTTTTGCTTCAACCAACAGTGATCAATTCTTTCAAAGACTCAAAGGTTTTGTCACCAATCCCTGTTACATTGGTAAGATCATCGATGACCTTAAAAAAACCATGTTCTTCCCGATACTGGATGATTGCTTCTGCTTTCTTGGCACCAATTCCGGGTAACGTTTGCAACTGAGTTAGATCCGCTTGATTCAAATCGATCAATGGATTTGCTGCTTCTCCTAGGTCACTTTGTCCATTATGAACGTCCGCTGAGGTTTCTGCCTCATCTTCATGGGGAATCACGATCATTTGCTGATCTTGTAAAATTTGCGCCAAATTCACAGCCGTTTCCAAGGCCGTATCCGTCACGCCGCCAGCTTTTTGGATCAGTTCGTACAGACGGGCACCTTCTGGTAAATGATAGATACCGGGTATCCTTACTTCGCCTTTGATATCAACCACGATTTCTCGCCCATCCGAGGCAAACACTTCGGATTCGACTGTTTCTGAAACAAAGACCGGTTCAGTTAAATGACTGGGTTCAGCTTGCGCCTGAACGAACAGATACCCTACTAACGCCATACCAACCCCTATGACACATACGGCGATCCGCCATTGTTCTTTGAACATCTCTTTTATTTCATCCATGTCATCACCTCTATCTAAGAAGTACGCAAAAAAAAAGACACAATACGTTCATTGTGCCTCTTTTGGGAGACTATACTGAAAATGTACACGTATTTTGTCTATTTAATTGCCAATAGGCATTTGAACAAGGACATCCGACAGTTGCGCAAGAAGAAAAGCTGCCAATGACTACATCAACATATTTTTCTAGGGACAAAAAACAGCCTTGACGAATCAAGATTGAATAATGTGTTCAATTTCTTTCATTGAATGGACGATATGATCTGCATCAACGTCCAACAAATCTTCGATATCATAAAAAATCGTTTTGACCGCAGCGCCTTTGCCCGCCAATACATCCATTGTACGGTCGCCGATCATCACGGTTTGCTCTTTGTCCATCCCATATTTCTCAACCAAATACAACAAAGAAGTCGGATCGGGTTTTCTCGGAAACTGGTTTTCTGGACCGACCACTTCTGTGATCAATTCAGCGATTCCTTCTCTTTCCAACAGCTCCTTGGTCGTATAGATATCTCGATGGGTCAGAATATAATTCTTCCCGCCATTGGCAATCACTGCGCGCAACGTTTCTTTCGTGCCTGGAAAAGATTGAGGCAATCGCTGATCTAATGCTTCATTGGCTTTGAACTTTGCGGTAAACTCGGCGAAATCTAGGTCATATTTTTCCGCAACTTTTTTTGAAGATGATTCTTTCAATAGCCGATAAATGTCTTTTGGATCAGGAGCGAATCCATATTCTTTTAAAGTCTTCACAAATGCCTGAAGCATAATTGGATAGCTGTCATAAAGTGTGCCGTCAAAATCCCATATATAAGATTGATACATGATATCCCCCGTAAATAGCTTTTTGTCAGTGAATGAAATTTTCATTCATTTTCTGCAACGCTTAAGATTTTAGCATACTTTCCTCAGTTTGTCCTACTTAACTAAAAAAAACGCTTTTGGTTCCTTGAACATCATTCAAACGCATTCGAGAACACATTATCTCAGAATGATGTATTCTAGCAGACCTAAGCGTTTTTTATTTGAACTACCAGCTACCGGAAACACCACCACCGCTACTGCTTCCGCCGCTAAAACCACCAAAGCTATCATTGTTGCCTTGAGTGTCTGCAATCACCTGTTCTTGGTGTGTCATATGGTTATTCATTAAGGCAAAGAGCAATATCATGTTCATCCCAGGGTTATACTCATTCCGAACATTATTCAGAACATCTACCTGATCAGAAGCATCAAAATCTGAAAGCTTGCTCGCCAATTCAGGATGAATTTTATATACTTGTTTTAAATCGACCTCAAATAAAGCATCTATTTTAACTTTTTCAATGATCTCATAAACTTCTTGCGAAATATTACGAATTAGCTCTAAGTGTGTAACCTGATCTGTCACAAGTCTAGCTAAGTAGCAATTATTTTCACTGCGTCTTTTTACTTCATCTTTTGCTTGTTTCACTATTTCTGCCCGATAAACATCGATTAACTCCATATTTTCTGGCAATATTTCATCTGTTAAATCATAATTTGCCATTGTATCGGAGGCTTTTTTAATTAATTGCGCTTCATAGTTTTCTAATGTATCTCGAAAATCAAGAAGCCATAAACCAAATTGTGAAACATTCGTCTTTTTCTTAATTAGTAAACTTGTGAAAAGATCGCTGATCTCCGAATTGATAAAGCCTTGTTGGATCCATCGTTTATCCGCTATCATCAATCCTGAGATTGCTTTCACCTTCTCTGGTATATATGCGGTAGTCAAATAGTATGTCAGTGCCATTTGGCAATCCCTTTCTGTATGATACTGATTATATATCTGATAGTTTTTACTGTAGCTTGCCCATTTTAAAAACGCTTTTCCTTGAAAATCCTTATCTTCTAATAAATGAGTAGGCAACGGAAAATGTTGTTCAAATTGCCATTTGGTTTTGAGACGGCGGAAACCAATAAACCCACCAACCCCAACTACAATAGTTGCTACAATTCCACTAATGATTTTCCCAACATTCAGCCACATCTTCTTCATCGCTTGTGCTTCTTGGGTCCTTTTCTGCGCTAATAGTTGATTGCCGTTTAAATAAATTGTTTCTAGCCCAATCGTTTCTTCAGCTTCTTTCATTCGTTGATAGACCTCAGTTGAAGCTGCCGCAATTGCGGTGTCATAATCTTCATCCCGGAGCGCATCTTTGGTATCTTTGTCCACCAAGTCATCTTCGGACAGATCACTAAAGATATAGTTCAAACCATCACCATATCCTAGACGAAATTCGCGTTCTTCAATTGCAAAAAGAAATAATAGCCCGTTATTATCTTCTGAATTCCCTAAGCCGTATTCGTTGAATAAATTAGTTGTCTTCTCTTCAATTGATTGCCCATCGAGTGAAGGAATTGTAATCACTGCATATTCTGGTGATCCAGTTAAATGCTGGAACCCCTTTTCATTCAAATTATTTATTTCCTCGATAGCCTCTTTTGAAAGAACGCCCGCCTCATCTAAAACAAACGACTGTCCAAAAGCGATTGAGGGCTGAAACAAAAAAAAGCCTAAAAGCCCAATAAAAACAATCATTCCCCGCAGTAGAATTTTTTTCATACTTTCACTCCTTTTCACCTTTTTCGTTTTAGTGTATTCGATTTCAAAAAAAATATCATCGGCCCTAAGAATGAAAAAACCAAAAATAAAACTCCTATATTCAGAATTAAATTCTGACATATAAGAGTTCTAATACTCATCCTGTTTACTAGGAAACAGAAATTAATTTTTAAATGAATGGATTGGCGCTGGAATGCGGCCGCCGCGTTGAATAAAGTCAGTTGATTTTGCTGGATTGACTTTCATGACTGGCGCGGTGCCCAACAGCCCGCCAAATTCAATGCGATCGCCAATTTGTTTCTCTTTGGCTGGAATGATCCGAACTGCAGTTGTCTTATGGTTGATCACACCGATCGCTGCTTCATCGGCAATCATCGCTGCAATCGTTTCAGCCGAAGTGTCACCGGGGATAGCGATCATATCAAGTCCAACCGAACAGATGGCTGTCATCGCTTCTAGCTTTTCCAGATTCAACAAACCGGCTTCGACTGCTTTGATCATCCCAGCATCTTCAGAGACAGGAATAAATGCGCCTGAAAGTCCGCCTACATGATTACAGGCCATGACGCCGCCTTTTTTGACCGCATCATTTAATAAAGCAAGTGCGGCTGTAGTGCCGTGCGTCCCGACAGATTCTAAGCCCATTTCTTCTAAAATCAAGGCCACACTGTCGCCAACAGCCGGTGTTGGCGCCAACGAAAGATCAACGATCCCAAAAGGAACCCCCAAGCGTTCGGATGCCACTCGACCAACCAATTGTCCCATGCGGGTGATTTTGAAGGCTGTTTTTTTGACGGTTTCGGCTACAACATCAAAGGATTCTCCTTTGACTTTTTCAAGTGCCCGTTTGACGACGCCTGGTCCACTGACACCGACATTGATCTCAACATCTGCCTCACCCACCCCATGGAAGGCGCCAGCCATGAATGGATTGTCTTCGACTGCATTGGCAAAGACCACCAATTTGGCACAGCCCATATCAGAAGCGGCTGCGGTTTTTTTGACAGTTTCTCCCATTAATCGGACTGCGTCCATATTGATGCCGGCTTTGGTTGAGCCGATATTGACAGAGGAACAAACAAAGTTGGTTTCTGCTAAGGCTTGCGGAATCGATTCGATCAAAGCCAAATCTGCACCTTGATAGCCTTTTTCAACCAGTGCACTGTAGCCGCCAATAAAATTGACCCCTACCGTTTGGGCTGCACGATCCAATGTCTTGGCGATTTCCACACAATCTTCAGCAGTGGCATGACAAGCAGAAGCGACAATTGCGATTGGTGTCACTGAGATTCGTTTATTGATGATCGGTATCCCATATTCACTCTCTATATCTTGGCCCACTTGAACCAAGTCTTTGGCTTTTGTGGTAATTTTCTGATAAATCTTCTGACAGCTGATGGTGATATCGGCGTCAATACAATCCAATAAGGAAATCCCCATTGTGATCGTTCGAATATCCAGATTTTCTTCTTCAACCATACGGATGGTTTCAAGTATTTGACTAGTTTCCATTTCGGCCTCCTAAAGTTTATGCATCGTATCAAAAATTTCTTGATTTTGAATACTGATTTTGACGCCTAAAGATTGTCCAAGTTGATGCAATTCTTCTCGGATATGGTCAAAATCACTTGCAGGATCTAAAGCCAATAGCATCATCATGGTAAAGTAATCTTCCATAATTGTTTGGGATACATCTAAAATATTGATATTTAGTGCTGCCAATTTTTGGCTCACTCCTGCGATGATGCCTACTTTATCTTTGCCAATAACGGTCAATACTGCTTTCATTTTGCAACCGCCTTTCCATAAATTTTTCTTATTATAGCACAAGAAAACCGTAATTTCGATGATTGCTTCTACGAAATTACGGTCATGGCAAAGAAACGTTCGTGATTATTCCCGATCAATCAAGTTCATTGTGCCATCAAATTCATAGATGATCGGTTGCGCATTTGGTATTTTGATTGTGTCCATCGCATCTTCAGGCACATCTTCGATATATTTGACCAATGCCCGCAAGCTGTTCCCATGTCCTGTGATCAAGACATTTTTGCCAGCTTTAATCAGTGGAACAACTTCATCTACCCAAAATGGGACGATGCGCGCAACTACCATTTCTAGGTTTTCACCTTTGGGTACCAGTTGCTGATCCAGATGATCATAGCGTCGATCAAAGTCATTAACTTCAACATACAGCGGTGGTTCCGTGTACCCCCGACGCCAGCGCAGTACTTGATCTTCCCCGAATTGGGTGATCATTTCATCTTTATTGACGCCCACCAAGCGACCATAATGCCGTTCATTCAAACGCCACGTTTTCGTCACAGGAACCCATAATTGATCGCTGGCTTCTAGGACTGTATTGCACGTCGTGAGTGTCCGTTGCAGAAATGACGCAAAGGCATAGTCAAATTGAATCCCTCTTTCTTTGATATCTAATCCAGCTTGCCAGGCCTGTTGCCGACCTTTTTCTGTTAATGGCACATCTAACCAACCTGTCCAGTAATTGGCAAAATTGGCTTCACTCTCGCCATGGCGAATCAATACAACTTTCATTTAACCGCCTCCTTATCCACTTTCCTTCATTATCGCAAGAAATCAAGCATAAGTCCTTCCGAAAGATTGACATGCCATATTGGATGCAGCAAAAAAAGCTGTTCGTCATCAGCGAACAGCTTACTATATATGGTTATTAATCTAAGATGGTCACTTTGACCGTACGACGACCCCATTGTTCAGCTTGAGCATTGGTTGGGAAATGAACATCGATGATGTTGCCTTTGATTGCACCACCGGTATCGCTGGCAATCGCTTCACCGTATCCTTCTACATACAATCTAGTACCTAAAGGGATCACAGAGGGATCCACGGCGACAGCCATCGGATTTTCCAATAAGTTTTGGCCAGTGGCGGTCACAGTACCGCCGCCCAATGTATCGGCTGGATCAGAGCTATACGCTGTTGATTCCATGGTTAATGTTGTACCAGAGTATGCGCTGGTATCGGTATCTTCTTCTGTTGTATCTTTCGTTGAAGTGGCTGTTTTGCTGGCTGCTGTTTTTGTCGTTTTCTCAGCTTTAGCATCCGTATCAATGACCAAAGTTGTGCCATCATAAATCATATTTGGGTCATCAAGATCATTGTCATTGGCAATCGTTGCTACATGATCAATATCGCCAAAATATTTTAACGATAACGCAGTCAATGTATCATCAGATGTGACCACGTGTTTGACTTCATCCGCATGTGCGGTATTGCTCATGGCTGCAAGTCCTGCGATGGCAGCTGTTGTTAGTAATAAAGATTTGATTGTTTTCATATATGTAATTCCCTCGCTCTATGTAAGTTTCGTCGTAACGACTTGAACAATCATAACAGCGCAACAAAAACCATTGGTAACAATCTTGTGACGAAATATGTCACTTTGGTTTAATTCATTAAATAACCCTCCGCTATCTTTTAAAACTTCAACCAAACCCCTTTATATCAACAAAATTTACGTTTTTGAATCTTTTTCATTTGTAACATATAAAATAAATATTTTGATTTTTCAATGAGAAACCGTTAAAAATCAATGATTGCAACCGATTCAACTGATCAAACATTACATTTATGTAAACATATGTCACTTTCATTAAAAAGGTGAATAATTGAAAATCGCTATGAAAAATTATTTGACTTTTTTCATTGAAGCTTATTGACTTCAAGCATCTTTATGCTATGATATGTCTTATCACTTATATGTATTTTTATACATTTATTTATTATAAATGCATTTTTAATAAATGCAAACACAAAAGGAGCGTTCTCATGAAAAGGTACAATAAAGTTCTGATACTCTTTGGGTTGTTGGTGACCCTCTTGCCCTTTATCTTTGTTCGACAAGCAAAAGCGGCAGAAACAGATCCCGTCTATGACAAAATCAAGGCCAATGGTCAATTGGTCGTCGGGCTTTCAGCGGATTATGCCCCCTATGAGTTCCATGCAACCATTGATGGCAAAGATGAAATCGTTGGGTTCGATATTTCGATTGCACAAAAGATTGCTGATGATTTAGGTGTTGACTTAAAAATCGAAGAATTGGGTTTTGATGCTTTACTCGGTGCATTGAAGACCGGTAAAATCGATGTCGTGATTTCCGGCATGGCAGCAACCGACGAACGGAAAAAAGAAGTCAATTTTTCTAATACGTATATGGAAGTCCAACAAAAAGTGATCGTCAGAGCTGAAGACGCGGATACGTTCCAATCGACAGCTGATTTCGACGGCGTTGCTGTTGGCGCACAAAAGCAAACGACACAAGAAGAGTTGGCCCAAACCGAATTAACAGGTTCTATAGTCACATCATTACAAAAAGTACCTGATTTGATCACCAATTTAACCTCTGGCAAAATCGATGCCATCGTGATGGAAGGGCCTGTCGCAGATGCTTATGTCATGTCAAATGACAAATTGGCGATTGCAGAGAATGTGACGTTTGAAAATGGCACCAAAGAAACTGCCGTAGCCATTTCCAAGGAAGCCCCTGTCTTATTAGAAAAAGTCAATGCTTCTATCGACACCATCGTCAACAACGATTTGCTGACACAATACCAAGCTGAGGCCAATGCATTGATGTTTGGTGATGAAAACACTGTCGAACAAGGATTCTTTGCAAAATATTTGCCCTTTTATATTTCAGGTACCGGCTATACGATTTTCTTGGCCTTTGTCGGTGTGCTCTTTGGGTCGATTGGTGGCAGTTTGCTGGCCTTTATGAAACTATCGAAAAACAAAGTATTGAAGATCATCGCAGCTGTGTATATTGAATACGTGCGGGGAACGCCGCTATTGGTACAAATTTTTATTGTCTACTTTGGCACAGGTGTCTTAGGTCTGGATCTGTCAAAAGTGACCGCTGGTTGCATTGCATTGGCATTGAATAGTGCTGCATATGTTGCTGAAATCATCCGAGCTGGCATCAACGCTGTCAATAAAGGTCAGCTAGAAGCAGCCCGTTCATTGGGGATGAATCAGATTCAGGCGATGCGCTTTATCGTCTTCCCACAAGCAATCAAAAACATTTTACCGGCATTAGGCAATGAGTTTGTGACTGTCATCAAGGAATCTTCTGTGGTATCAGTTATCGGGGTATCCGAATTGATCTTCCAAACAGGAGTGGTCCAAGGCGCCAGCTTTAAACCATTCTTGCCTTATGTGATCGTATCATTGATTTACTTTGTATTGACCTTCGCCCTCTCTCGCTTACTGGGTGTTGCTGAAAGGAGAATGAAAACTAGTGATTAAAGTCGAAAAACTCGTAAAAAAATTTGGTGACAATACCGTTTTGAATCAAATCGATTTGGAAGTGAATGCAGGTGAAGTCGTGGTAATCATCGGACCGTCTGGAAGTGGCAAAAGTACCTTCTTGCGTTGCTTGAATTTACTTGAACAGCCGACGGATGGTAAAATCACCTTTGAAGGCAACAATCTACTCGCAAAGAATGTCAATATCGATCAAATTCGTCAAAAGATGGGAATGGTTTTCCAAAGCTTCAATCTATTTCCCCATAAAACGGTTTTGGAAAATTTGACCCTCAGTCCCATCAAAGTCAAGAAATCAACTTTGGCTGCAGCCGAAAAAGAGGCACAAGCCTTGCTGGCTCAAGTTGGATTGGCAGACAAAGCCAACAGCTATCCCGCGAGCTTGTCTGGTGGACAGCAGCAACGTGTGGCAATTGCTCGTGCCCTGGCAATGGATCCTGATGTGATGTTATTCGATGAACCGACGTCAGCCCTCGATCCAGAAATGGTCGGTGAAGTGCTGTCCGTCATGCAGACATTGGCGGAAAAAGGCATGACGATGGTCGTGGTGACCCATGAGATGGGCTTTGCCAAAGAAGTCGCAGATCGGGTCATTTTTATGGCTGATGGCATCATTCAAGAAGAAGGTACGCCAGAGGAAATTTTTGAGCACCCGAAAAATAGTCGTACACAAGACTTTTTGAGCAAAGTATTATAGAAACTGGAGATGACAATAGAATGAAACGTCCTTTGATTGCAGAACGGTTTCAAACGCCTGCTGAAAATTTATTAATGGAAATTGCTACATTGGCTAAGAAAACACCAAATTTGATTGATTTATCAATCGGTGATCCAGATTTGATCACCGATTCTACGATCATTCAAGCGGCATTTGAAGATGTCAAAGCTGGACACACAAAGTATACAGCTTCCGATGGCAGTGCTGATTTTATCCAAACGGTTGTTGATTTTTATCAAACACAGTATGGACTGACCTTCTCTCCTACGCAAGTGCGTGGCACAGTTGGGGCTTTGCATGGCATGTATTTAGCGCTGACGGCTATGTTGGATCCTGGTGATGAGGTAATCATTCATGAACCATACTTCTCACCGTATAAACAGCAAGTAGAGCTTGCTGGAGGCGTCCCTATCTTTATCCCAACCTTTGAGAAGGATGGCTTCCAAATCGATGTAGCGGTTTTGGAAGCAGCAATCACAGACAAAACAAGGGCAATTATTATCAATTCACCAAACAATCCAACTGGTGCAGTCTTTTCTGCTGATACATTCCAGCAGATTGCTGCAGTCGCGATCAAGCATGATTTATTGATCTTGTCTGATGAAGTCTATGAAGCATTTTGTTTCGATGAAACCTTTGTACCGATGGCCACTTTTGCCCCGGAAAACACGATCACCTTCAGTAGCTTTTCTAAAGCCTTTGCCATGACAGGTTGGCGGATCGGTTACATGATTGCGCCAGAGTCGATCAATCTGACAGCCAAATGGATCAATGAAGCCATTGCTTACTCAGCGCCGACACCTTCTCAACGCGCAGGTATCTATGCGCTCAACCATTACAATGAATTGGTGCCGCAAGTCGTCAGTGTCTTCAAAGAACGGTTGCGCTATATCGAAGAACGGGTGAATCAGATTCCTTTCTTATCACTGTCACCTGTCAAAGGCAGCATGTACGCTTTTATCAATATCACTGGGAGCGGATTAGGTTCCGTGGCCTTTGTGGAGAAATTACTACAAGAAACCAGTGTATTGATGATCCCAGGAAAAGCCTTTGGGGAAACTACTGGTGATGACTATGTCCGTCTTGCAGCAACCCAATCACTAGACCTATTGAAAGAAGCATTTGACCGAATCGAAAGATGCACCTTTGCTGTTTCCAAATGACCCACCGATCATGACAGCCAAAAACAAGCACCTCTCTGCGCTGTTGCAGAGAGGTGCTTGTTTCTTTTGTATCATCATACTATGTTTGCTTTATATTGACTGCAACATAATGATCTGTGTCCACTTTCAGCCAATCATCATCTGCTATTTCCGCTTTTTTAAAGGAGGCAAAATCGAAGCGCTCGTTTTCGCGACTATAAAAATCGAGTGTTTGTCTCTTCTCTTGATTGATATCTGTTCGAAGAAATGCCGCCAATAGTCGCTTGGTATAAGGATGAAACGCATTCTCAAAAATCGCTGCAGTTGGTGCTTGCTCCACTACTCTCCCGCCATGCATCACTACTACATGGTCAGCCATTTTACTGATCACGCCAAGATCATGGGTGATGAACAAGATACTCGTATTGACCTTTTCTTTGAGTTCATTCATTAATTTCAAAATTTCCGCTTGGATGATTACATCAAGAGCTGTTGTCGGTTCATCCGCAATGAGCAGCTTGGGGTTGCAGGCCAATGCCATAGCAATCATCACCCGTTGACTCATACCACCAGATAATTGGTGCGGAAATTGCTTGGCCACTCGTTTCGGGTCTGGGATTTTCACGGCTTCAAGCAGCTGATAGACCCGTTCATCAGCTTTTTTATTTTCTAGTTGCTGATGCAGCTTAAGCACTTCCAGCAATTGTTTTTTCACCGTAAATACTGGGTTCAAGCTGGTCATCGGTTCTTGAAAGATCATGGAAATATCATTGCCTCTTACCTTGCGCAATTCCTTTTGTGTATAAGAGAGAAGGTTTTTGCCATCAAATTGGATCGCGCCTTCTGCAATGTATTGATTGCGCTGAAACAGTTGCAAAATCGACATCGCCGTTTGACTTTTCCCACTGCCGCTTTCGCCAACGATACCAAGCGTTTGTCCTTTTTCTAATGAAAAGCTAACTCCTTTGACGGCTCTAACTGTTCCGTGCCGTGTGTCAAAATATGTGTGTAGGTTATCCACTGTTAACAGACTCATAGGTTCCTCCAAATTCTCTACTCTCCTTCAAGCACTGAAAGAAACATGCGTGTACCGGCAGTTCTATATGCCGCCGATACTGTTGCTTATTTCGTCAAAGTGCATTTCACAAAATGATTGGGCGACACCTCGACCCAATCTGGATCGCCATCTTCTTCACGATCATAGTTGAAACGAAATGCTTCGTAGGCTTCATCTATCTGCCAATCGGCTTCATCCCCCATCGTGGGAATTGCATTCAGTAATTTTCTGGTGTAAGGATGGATCGGATGATCAAAAATTTCCTCTGTGGAAGCCAATTCGACTAGATGACCGAAATACATCACCCCAATGCGATTCGAAATAAATTTGACCACACCTAAATCGTGGGTGATAAACAAATACGTCAAGTTTAATTCTTCTCGCAGCTCTTGCAATAAATGAATGATCTGTGATTGAATCGATACGTCCAAGGCTGAGACGGCTTCATCACAAACGATAAATTTGGGTTTCAGTGCCAATGCTCTAGCGATACCGATCCGTTGCCGCTGTCCCCCTGAAAATTGATGCGGATAGCGGTCAATAAACGAAGCCTTTAGACCGCATTTCTCCATGATGTCAACGATATAAGTTTTATATGCGGGATCTTGTTTATTTGTGAAAAACCGATGGATCAATAAGCCTTCCCCAATAATATCTCCGACCGTTAGCCGCGGATCGAGGGATGAATACGGATCTTGAAAAATAATTTGCAGATCTTTTCGCAAGACTCTTGATTCTTGATTCTTCAATGCTGACAAATCGATGCCGGCATCTACATACGCCTCGTATGTATGAAAATCAGGATGTGCCTGTACAGCAGCTTTCATTTCTTCAAGGTCTTTCTTTAGTGGCATCAATTTCGCTTGATGGCTCTGGATGCGTTTGGATAAATCAGCAACTTGTGCTTTATCTGGTTCATCTCCTCGTTGTTGTTCCTTGATGATCAATGCTTGCAGTTCATAGATCGACAGTAATTTTTGACTTAACTCCTGATGATTTGAATAAAGAACAAGACCGCCCAATAAACGCAGTGTATTGCCATATGTTTGCTCAAAAGCAATCTTCGCTTGGCGCAAGTTGTCGCGGCCTTTTTGATCTGGTCTGCTTGATTTATCAGCCAACTGACTTTCCAGACGCTCAATATTCTCTCTATATTCATCAAGATGGGGCAGAACCTTTGGTAATTTCTGATAAACCTTTTTGACATATGATGGCATAAAATGCTCAATCGTGTCCCCGTAATATAACGTCGAGCCGCCGGTTTGCGGTTGGAGTTGAATGATGGTTCGTCCAAACGTTGACTTCCCGCAGCCGCTTTCGCCAACGATGCCTAACGTTTCTCCTTCAAATATATCGATTGAAATGTCTTTATTTGCTTTAACATAGGTCTTTCCTAGCGCAAAGGGATGCTTCTTTTTCACAGGAAAGTATTTTTGCAGGTGACTTGCACGTATAATTGTTTTCATACTCGATTACCTTTCTCTCATCTTTGGATCAATGGCATCGCGAATACCATCTCCCAGCAGGTTAAATGCCAAAATCGTCAGCATGATCACAACCCCAGGGTAAATCGTCAAATAAGCATGGGTTCGGATGTAACTTCTGCCAGCATTCAACATGGTTCCCCACTCTGCGATCGATGCTTCGACACCTAAACCGATAAAACCTAAGCCAACAGCGGATAAGATAGCTGTTGCAACACCCATAGAAGTCTGAACGATCACAGGAGACATGATATTCGGCAAGATATGCTTAAAAATAATCAAGCGATTGGTCGCCCCTAATGCACATCCTGCTTCAATAAATTGCTTCTCCTTGACTGACAATACGCCAGCTCTGATGATCCGGGCAAAAATGGGGATATTGGCTAATCCGATGGCAAAGATCATATTCTCTAAACTCGACCCTAATGAGGCAACAATGGCGATAGCCAATAAGATAGAAGGAATCGATAACAAAATATCACACAATCGCATGATCAGTGTATCGACCCAACCTTTGTAATACCCAGACAAGATCCCTAGTATGCCGCCGACGATCAATGCAAAAGTGACCGCACAGATCCCTACGGTCAAGGATACCCGTGTGCCATAAATGATCCTGCTCAAGACATCCCGCCCCAAATCGTCTGTCCCAAACCAATGTGTACTGTTGGGAAATTGCAACGCGTTTGATAAATTTTGCTCTCTCATACCAAAGGGTGCCAAGAAGTCAGCAAATAGCGCCATAATAAACAATAGTGCAATCACACATAGACCGAAGAGCGCCCGTGGATTATGTCTTAGCGAATACCAAATATCCTTCCAAGAACCTTCTGGTACTTCTGTTTGGGTCGTCATCGTTTTTTTCTTAAAGAACATCATTTCCTCCTCTTAATCATACATAGTTTTGATGCGCGGATCGATATATGCATAGAGAATGTCCACACTAAGATTGACCATCGAAAAAATAAATGCAATAAACAGCACGCCACCTTGAACGATCATCGTGTCACGGGTTCTGATGGCATTGACCATCAACGTGCCAATCCCGTTGATACTGAAGATCGTTTCTGTCAGCACTGCCCCACCCAATAAGGCACCAAATTGCAAGCCGATCACGGTCACAACTGGCAATAACGAATTTCGCAAAGCGTGCGAGAAGGTGACTGTCACAGGCGAAGCGCCTTTGGCTTTCGCTGTCCGTATATAATCCTGATCCAATACATCCATCATGCTGGATCGTGTGATACGCGCAATCGTCCCCACTGAAGAAGAAGCCAGAGCAGTCACAGGCATGATCATTTGCTGCCAAGTAGTGAAGCCTGATGCAGGCAACCAGCCCAAAGTAGATGTGAATAGAATAATCAATAATAGCGCTTGCCAAAAAGTGGGCATCGATACACCAATCAATGAAAGAAACATCACGACATTGTCTGTTTTTGAATAGGGGCGGGTCGCAGAGATCACACCTAAGGGAATGCCGATACAAGAGGCGACAAAAACGCTTAAAACAGCAAGTTTGATGGTATTAGGCAACCGAACCAAAATCTCTTCCATGACCGATCGACCTGAAATATGCGATTTTCCCAAATCAAAATCAAAGATCACATCTTTGATATAGTGAAAAAACTGTTCAAAAAAACCTTTATCCAATCCCATCTGGATTCTCATTGCTTCATATTGTTCTGGTGTCGCTCCTTCCCCCAATACCATTGTGACCGGATCTCCTGGGGACATATACATGATCGTAAACACAATAAAAGACACACCCAGCATGATTGGTATCAGCCAAAGAATCCTTTTTACTACATATTGAAGCATTGGTTTCTCTCCTTAAAATGAATCAGACAGAAGCAGCAAAGGCACTGTTGCGAAGCGGCAGCTTCTGTCTGAAGCATTATTTTTCTTAATCCAACGTCACGGTATCTAAGTAATAGCTTCCCGTAGGGTGATGTTCAAACCCTTGGACCCAATTACGGACCCCTGAAACATTTTCTCTTGTTTGCAAGAAGACCCATGGGGCTTCTTCACTGATGATTTCTTGCGCTTCTTGATAAGCCGTCAGTCGTTCATCTTGCTCTGACGAGTATCTGGCAAAATCAAGCAATTCATCTACACGATCATTTTGATAGAACGTACGATTCCCTGCTTCACCGAAACTGCTTGAATGAAACAATGGATACATCCCATAATCTGCATCTGTCGTGATCGTCGTCCAGCCCAATAAGAACATATCACCTTCTCCAACTGCTGCCGCATCAAGAAACGCTCCCCACTCCATTTGCTTGACTTCAACGGTGATACCTATATTGCTCAATGCTTCTGCAACGACTTGCGACACACGAATACGTTCGGGATTGTTGTCGCCCACATAGAGGGACAAGTTGAACCCGCCTGCTTCATATCCGGCATCAGCCAGCAAGTCTTTGGCCTTTTCGACATTATATTCTCTGATCTTTAATTGATCATTGAACCCAAAAACCAATTCATTGATGGGTCCTGCCATATGACTGCCGACATTCATATAGACCGTTTGAATGATTGCTTCAACATCAATCGCATGAGCGATTGCTTGCCGCACTTTGACTTCTCTCAATGGCGTATCATTCAGCACATTCAGCCCCAAATATTCCGCACCCAGATTTTCGGTAGCAATCAAGGTAAGGTCATCATGGCTCTCAACAGTGGCCATATCCGACGGTGAGATATCATAAGCAATATCGATCGTGCCACTCTCTAATTCAATCAGACGGACACTTGAGTCAGTGATCGTTCGAAATTGCAGTTGTTCGACACCTGCCTGCTCTCCCCAATAATCCTCAAATCGACGCAAATTCACATGTGTGCCCGTCACCCATTCTTCGAAAACGAAGGGACCGGTACCGATAGCACTCTTGATTCCATAATCATCTCCGGCTTCTTCTACCGCTTTTTCACTCAGCATCGCGACAGCTGGATGGGCCAAGTGGGTCAGAAAAGGGCCAAACGTATCACTGGTACCGATTCTGATCGTATAATCGTCAATGATATCGATTTTCTCAACATCAATGGCACCTACAATATGACTGATTGACGGAGAATCTGCTGCACGAGTCAACGTGTAAGCCACATCTGAAGCTTTAAAGGCTTCTCCATTATGAAAGACGACATCTTTACGCAGTGTAAACTCATATACATTTTCGCCCACTTCTTCCCATTCAGTAGCTAATCCAGGTATCAATTCTAGATCATTGGTTTGCGTAATTAAGGTATCATAAATTTGTCGCGCCACTCTTGTGGTCGCATTGTCATTGGTATCATGGATGTCCAAAGTTACCGGATCTGCGCCAGATGCAACAACCAACATCGTTGGATCAGGCTTTCCATTACTTGATTGCTGATTGTTATCCCCTGATGAATTGCCAGAATCTCCTCCGCTTCCACAGCCTGCCAACAGCACCAAACAAGCCATCACTCCTATTTGTCCCCATACAAATTTCCGCATAAATCTCTCCATTCTGAGTATACTTACTCTTTTTCTTTCACAAAACAACCAGTTATGGCTAACAAATAAATGGTTTTTCTAAGAATACATTAAAAAGTGATGATAAATCAATAGTTTTCGCCATATTTAATTAATTAATTTGATTATTCTGATAAATAATACAGGTTTATTAAATTGATGACTTTCAATTGATGGATGACATTTTTCCACAAAAAAACAGGTATACCAGACACCATTAAAGGATCTGTATACCTGTCATCAAGACAATCGTAGGACACACTTGCCATTATGCTATTTTATTTTTTCGCTTCTTCTACTAATTTTTGCATCGCCTCTGCTTGATAAGCAGCTGTATATTCAGCGATTTTGGCTTGTTGTTCTGACTCATCCATTGTTGGATCAGCCATCAAGGCTGCTTGCATTTTTTCTTGGACGTATGCTTGACCTTCAGTTTTCATGGTATCTGCTTGTTCTTCTGCCAACGAGGCCAATTTTTTGGCTTGATCGACACTTAATACCGCCCAAGAATCAGGTACAGAAAACGTATTGGTCCGTTCGACATATTCCCCTTCATTATCTGCAATTCCGAATAAGAAGCGATAGACATCGCTTTGATATACCCAACGGGTCGTATCAGCAGTCAACTGCGCTTCATCCGCGCCAGTTTCAACAACATTGGTCACTTTATCTGTTCCCGTTTGTTTGGGTTCATCTTGGTCTGCATCTGTTTTATAGAGATACACTTTTTCAGTACCATCTCCTAGCGGCTGATACAAAAGCAAATCGAAACGATCACTGTCACCACTTGAAACCAATTCGGTGGTTTTGCTGGTCACTTCTTTTTCCATCCCGAAATGATAGGTCAGATTGGCCATCAATGCAACTAAGCTAATAACAAATACAGCCCCAAGCACCAATGAAAGTGCCGTTTGCCATGTTTTCTTCGCAAATACATTTAGTAATGCAAAACCGAGAACACTAAGAACGATCAAAATCAAGATCATTGATCGGCACCTCCTTTAAGGACAGTCAATGTTGGTTCTTTCTTTTTCAGTGTAAATGCGACTAGGAAACCAACCAAACTAAAGGCAGCAGCCACATAAAATGCAGCATGGTAACCGGATAGCGTCGCTTCAATGGCTTTATCTTTATAAGCCAACGGTGTTGAATCCAACAAGCTATCACTTGGCAAATTGCCTTTTGTCACATTTGACAAGACACTGATCAAAATCGCTGTCCCGATCGAACTTGCGACTTGACGGAATGTATTATTGACAGCTGTACCATGACTCATCAAGTTTGCTGGCAAAGCATTCATCCCAGAAGTAGTCACAGGCATCATCACCATTGAGATCCCGAACATCCGAACACAGTACAAAATAATAATATGCAAGATTGGCGTATCTTTCGTCAAGAAGGCAAAAGGCAATGTCGCCGCGGTCAAGATAAACATGCCTGTGATGGCCAAACGCTTCGCACCGTATTTATCAAAAATCGCACCGGTGATAGGCATCATGATCCCCATAATCAAGGCTCCTGGCAATAACATCAATCCAGAATGGAATGCTGATTCACCGCGAATGTTTTGAATATACAAAGGCAAGACCATTTCAGCACCGATCATCGCCATATTGGTTACACCAGATAAAATCGAAGCCATGGTAAAGGTGTTTGATTTAAACACACGCAATTCTAAGAAAGGATGTTCGATGTGTAATTGTCTCCATGCGAAGAAGGCGATGAAGAAGACACCCGCTGTAAGGAAACCAATCACTTCAACACTGCCCCAGCCTTTGTCCCCAACACTAGAGAATCCATACAACAATGTACCGAACCCTACAGTTGACAGTAAAGCGGAGAAAATATCGATTTTCGGATGTGAGAGTTCAATCACACTCTTCATCAAGAATATGGCTAAGATCAGAACCAAAACAACAATAGGAATCACCATGCCGAACAAATAACGCCAGTCGTAATGATCAATGATCCAACCTGAAAGCGTTGGTCCTAAGGCAGGCGCCAAACCAATCACGATACCTGACATCCCCATGGCTGAACCCCGTTTTTCGGGTGGGAAAATCGATAACATAATGTTTTGCAACAACGGCATAGAGATACCCACACCAGCTGCTTGAACTAAACGACCAATCAACAAGGTTGAGAAGTTCGGTGCGACAAAACAAGCAATCGTTCCAGCAAGGAAAATAGTCATGGATGTTAAGTACAAATTTTTGGAACTAAACTTATTGATCAACCACGCTGTGATTGGAATCATGATCCCATTCACTAACAGGAAGCCAGTTGTCAGCCATTGAACATCAGACGCTGTAATATCAAAAGCTTTCATTAACGTCGGAAACGCAGTTGTTAACAATGTTTGGTTCAATACGGTACAAAAAGTACCAATCAGCAAGACCATAACCAACAATGAACGATTGTATGGTTTGCCATATATATCTACAGGACGACTCGTTGACATATTTCACACTCTTTTCAATTAGTTTTCATAAAGCACTCCTTACTTTAAAACTTTTGTGTTTAATTGTCAACCTACTTGACACAAAAGTAAAACAAGTTACAATATAGACAAATACCTTTACAAGAATGGAGTCGACATGTCACATCTGTTTCGAAATTTGGTGGAGAATGATAATCTCTTGGTAGGCATCAGTGAACTCAGTCAAATGTGCGGCATTTCGCCGAGACAATTACGTTATTGGGAACAAAAAGGCTTTATCGTCTCGGTTTCTCAAGAAGAAAATGCCCCCCGAAAATACCGGTTGCCTACTGTCATTAAAGTAGAAATGATCAAACGATTTTTAGATGAAGGCTTCACCTTATCAAAATCCGTTGAAAAAGCCGACCAAAAAATCAAAATCGCCCATCATATTCGCAAAGTGTTTTCTGGTGCTTTGCAAAATTTAGAAGTGATTGATAATCGTTTCACAATTATCAGTTTAGGACCGGTCGATGAAAACCAACACATCTTGCACATCATCCATGATGATGTCACGCAAAAATTGCATTATGAATTATTGCCTCTATCAGAAGCGTACGATTTCGAAAAACTGAAAAATTGCGCCACGCATGACACGGCAAAAAAAGAAGACCACTGATGTGTGGTTTTCTTTTTTTATTTCTATACAGCCCTATTTTGGATCAACACACACATTTGAGCCGCTTCCTTTGTTGTCTTCGTTGGAAACGTTTATACTTATATTAGAAGACAAAAATGAAAGAGAGTGAATGCAATGGCAAAAATCAATGCAGGGACTGCAATGATCAACGTTTTTGAAGCTTGGGGTATCGATCACATATACGGCATCCCTGGAGGCTCATTTAATTCAACTATGGATGCATTGTTCCACGAGCGGCAAAGTGTCCAGTATATCCAAGTCCGTCATGAAGAAGCAGGTGCATTGGCGGCAGCAGCAGACGCCAAATTGACTGGTAAAGTAGGTGCTGTCTTTGGCTCCGCAGGTCCTGGTGCGACGCATCTGATCAATGGACTGTACGATGCGCAAATGGACAATGTGCCAGTGGTCGCTTTGTTAGGACAAGTTGCTTCGACGTCCATGAACTATAATGATTTTCAAGAAATGAATGAAAACCCAATGTTTGCCGATGTCAGCATCTACAACCGAACCGTGATGTCCCCAGAAAGCTTGCCACATGTTGTTGACGAAGCCATCAAAGCGGCTTATAAGTTTAGTGGTGTAGCCGTTGTGACGATTCCTGTCGACTTTGGCTTTGAGGAGATCGATGACCTCGATATCGCTACAGCAGCCACCCATAAAACCGCGGTCTTTCAGCCGACCGAACGTGATTTGGCAGCTGCGCTACCCTATTTTGAACAAGCAAAACAACCCCTACTTTATATTGGTCAAGGTTTATTTGGCGATTTTGACGCGATCAATGCCTTTTCCACGCATTTCTCCATGCCGGTCGCAGCCTCCGTTTTAGCCAAAGGAATCGTCCCTGATTTATACGAAAACTTCTTGGGCTTTGCAGGTCGTGTAGCGACTAAACCCGCCAATGAAGCCTTGGCAATAGCCGATTTGATTGTTTTTGTCGGCAGTGATTTTCCTTTCGGTCGACGCTTTTTCAATCCAAAAGCGAAATTTGTCCAAGTGGATATTGATGCGTCAAAATTCGGTCGTCGGCATCATACTGATGTCTCCGTATTAGGTGATGGCGGAACGGCTTTACGAAAATGGGTTGAAATGGGCAACACCAGAGCAGCAGATGACTGGTTGCAGGCCAATCAGAAGAACGTTGAGAATTGGCATAAATGGCGACATCTTTTCGACACAGATGGACAAGTCCCTTTAAGACCTGAACCAGTCTATAAAGAAGTCAATCGAATTGCTGAAAAAGATGCCATCTTCGTTACAGATGTCGGGAATGTAACGATCCATAGTATTCGACATCTGGAAATGACAGGCCAGCAACGCTTTACCACATCTGGCTGGTTTGCAACAATGGGTAATGGCGTACCTGGTGGTATTGCAGCGAAGCTAAGTTACCCTGAACGTCAAGTCTTCACCTTCAGCGGAGATGGTGGTTTTGCCATGCAAATGCAAGATATTATGACCCAAGTCAAATACAATCTACCCATCATCAATGTGGTTTTCTCAAATGATTCATTTGGGTTTATTGAAGCGGAGCAAGAAGATACCGAACAAACCAAGTTTGGCGTCGCATTGGCAGGGGCTGATTTCGGCAAAGTTGGTGAGGCGCTTGGTGCCAAAGGCTATTCGGTCACAGACATCAATGCCTTGCCTGACATTTTTGATCAAGCAAAAAACAGCAAGGGTCCCGTAGTGATCGACGTGAAAATTGCCAACGAGCGTCCCCTTCCTGTTGAAGAGTTGCAATTAGATCCTGCACAGTTTACCGCTGAAGAAATCAATGCCTTCAAAGAAAAATATCAAGTCCGTGATATGCCGACATTGAATGAACTGCTTTCTTGATCAAATTGCAAATGGATATGAAAAAGAACCATGAACGCTTTTTTGCGATCATGGTTCTTTGTTGTCGAGATTATTTGTTATAGATTTTTGGTCCCTTACGCATATTCTTGCGGTCATTTTTTGGTGATTCCATTTTTTTCGAACGGCCGCCACCTTGTTTTTTCTTGATTAACTCAAGCATTTTTTCTTTTTGATCCATTGCTTTCACCTCATTTTTACCTCTACTACATCTTCTACTAAAAAAAGCTGGGTACGCTTTATTCTCACATTGCGTATGCTGTTGAAATTGTCTTGCATGGACAGACATCATTAACGTATACCTTGCTTAATTTACTTTGATTTAAAGGATTTGTCAATACTTTCCAATATCCCTCTCACTTTTTATCAATTTCT
>NZ_NGKU01000001.1:1806737-2234279 GCF_002140915.1 Candidatus Enterococcus testudinis
GCATATAATAGAAGTAGGACATCGCTTACAATCCATTCTTACCAATCTTCTACATTTTTTTTGGTGATTGATTGTTATCTGGCTAGTCCAATAAGTATGAAAGGAGGTATGATACGTGCTCCAGAGCTATGCCCCAGAGCAAATCTATTTTACACTGTTACTCATTTGTGCTTTTTTAGCGGTGGTTTTGCTGATTTTCGGTGATGTCTTTGATTTCGATGGTCCAATTGATCCAATGTTGATCATTCCATGGATCGCCTTTCTCAGTTTACTCGGTTACATCGGCGAACAATGGTTCACACTTTCCTCAACGAGTATCTTCCTGATCAGCAGCGCTTTATCCACCGGTCTGGTTTTCCTGTTAAACTTTTACATCTTAGTCCCATTACGCCAAGCCGAATCCACATTGTCTAGTTCTGAAAAAAGTTTTGAAGGCCGCGTGGCCACCATACTGACCCCTATCCCCTGTCAAGGTCTTGGTGAGATCCAATTGACCAGTGTGACTGGCTCGACCAATCGACCAGCCGCCGCCTTCCAACCCATTGAAGAACCGTTGGCAGCCGGGACGAGTGTTTTGATTATCGAAGTCAAAGACCGGGTCTGTTATGTCGTACCCTACGTCGACCAACAACTAAAACTTTAAAAGAGGTGGTTCTATGTCAATTCTATACTCAACATTGTTCATTCCAATCGCGTTACTATTGTTTATTCTCCTGATGTTGCTGATTGTTTTCGTATCAAAGTACCAAACGGCCAAACCCGATGAAGCATTGATCATTAGCGGCAGTTATTTGGGCAAGAAAAATGTCCATGCTGATGAAAGCAACAATCGCATCAAGATCGTTCGTGGCGGTGGTGCGTTTGTCCTCCCAGTCTTCCAGCGATCAAATCGCATCAGCTTATTGTCCAGCAAACTTGATGTTTCCACGCCTGAAGTCTATACCGAACAAGGCGTGCCAGTCATGTGCGATGGCACATCGATCATCAAGATCGGTTCATCAGTTGAAGAAATCGCCACAGCAGCCGAGCAATTTCTCGGAAAGACGCGAGATGAATTGGAAAATGAAGCCAGAGAAGTCTTAGAAGGTCATCTTCGCTCGATCCTTGGCTCAATGACCGTTGAAGAAATCTATCAAAATCGCGATAAGTTCAGTCAGAGCGTCCAAGAAGTAGCCTCTGTTGATTTGGCGAAAATGGGACTGATCATCGTTTCCTTTACCATTAAGGAAGTTCGGGATAAGAATGGTTACCTCGATTCACTAGGAAAACCACGTATCGCGCAAGTCAAACGAGATGCAGAAATTGCAGAAGCCGAAGCACTGAAAGAAACCCGAATCAAAAAAGCCCGCTCAGAACAAGAATCACAAACAGCCGAATCAAAGCGATTGACAGAAATCGCTGAAGCATTGAAAGAAAAAGAATTAAAGCTGGCACTCTATAAGAAAGAACAAGATATTGCCAAAGCTGATGCGGACCAAGCTTATCACCTGCAAAGTGCGATCATCAAACAACAAGTCGTTGCACAAGAAATCGAAGTCCAAGTCATCGAGCGACAAAAGCAAATCGAATTGGAAGAAAAAGAGATTCAAAGACGTGAACGGCAGTACGATGCCGAAGTCAAAAAGAAAGCTGATGCCGACCGCTATGCCCTTGAACAAGACGCTTTGGCGAAAAAGAGCCTAGCGCAAGCCACGACAGAAGCGGAGAAATTCCGCACCGAATCCATGGCCAAAGCGGAATCTGACAAGATCCGTTTGATTGGATTAGCAGAAGCGGAGACCACTCTGGCCAAAGGAACTGCTGAAGCAGAAACCAAAGAGAAAATCGCCGAAGCCTTCAAAAAATATGACGAAGCAGCAATCCTTAGCATGATCGTCGAAATCATGCCAGCTTTGGTCAAAGAAGCAGCAGCTCCATTAGGCAATATCGACAAAATATCTGTTGTCGATACCGGTTCAAGCGAAGGCGGCGGTGCCAATCGCGTGACCAATTATGCCACCAATCTGTTGGCATCCAGCCAAGAAACTTTAAAGGAAACAACTGGTTTGGATGTAAAAGCACTGATAGAGAATTTTGTTGGCGCTTCTGATTTGATGAAGAAAGATTAACATACCTAAAATCAGCCTCCAAAATGGTATATCGTCCATTTTAGAGGCTGATTTTTATTGTATGTTCTTTAGCAATTCATCCGTACACAACACCGTTGAAAATTCATCATGTAAGGTTGCCAACGTGAGTTGATGAACCTGTTCTGCATCTATCAGCTGTCCATGATGATCCACCAGATCAAAGGCTGCTGTAGCATCTTCAACGAGATAGGTCTGGTACCCAAGGTTGCCGCTCATCCGAGTGGTTGTAGAGACACAATGGGGTGTGGTCAAACCGATGATCACAACATGTTTGATTTGCAGTAATGTCAAATAAGCTTGTAAGTCCGTTCCGATAAAAGCGCTATTGACCTCTTTTTCGATGACCTTCTCACCTGCCGTAGCCTCAAACCCTGTTTGAGGTTCGAAGCCTTCATGGTGGATATAAAATCGAGATTGCTCATTCTCCGAGCGATGACGGATATGAATGATCGTCCATCCCTGATTACGACAGACCTCTAAAATTCGCAACATATTGTCTTCTGCCTGCGGATTGTTCCTGTTTCCCCAAGAAGGTGCTTGAAATGCTTTTTGCACATCTATAATCAATAAAGCTGTATCTGTATTCATTGTATTCCTCCTTGTAGTTGATGCATGTTGTCGTTTTTTACATATTGTACGCGATTCTATATGTGAATACTACAAATATATAGCAAGAGAAGGAGGATAAATGATTTGTATTTGGGATTATATGTCATATTGGAATAGCAACTCTTTTTTTGCCGAAAATTAAAAGGTTAAAAAACAGGTGCTTGTTATCTAATCCGATTGTCCTTGACAACGAGCTTTCATGGACGTTGATCAACCGTGGCGAAGCAACGATCAAAAATATCTACCACTACGCAACGCTACCACATCCATGGTCATTAGCAAGGATTCGATATGCCAAATTCCGATTTCGAATGGCTATTGGTGTCTCATATCCTAAAAATCCATGCAACCGAAGATGGTTCTACCAATTGACGTAATCAAATAATTGCAGTTTAAGTTGATTCAATGTATTAAATGTATGTGGATACACAAATTCTGCTTTGAATGACTTATTGGTCGATTCTGCCATGGGATTATTATAGAAGCTTCCTTGTCAAGTTATACCAGATGAAATAACGAAAGTCAGAGATTATTCGTTATTTCTTTGCCCGAAAATCCAAGTGCTACGATGACCAAAAAATCGACAAAATATGATGTCCCATTACATTATTTTACTAACTCGAAGTATTTTAAGAATTCATTTGGTACTTGATATTTACCCATCAAGTAAGTTTCAAGTTCTGCTCTAATTGGCTTTTTCAACGACAGACTTAATTTATACCGAAAATCGATATGTGTATGAGCAGGTTCTTGAGTAAAAGTATTTTCAGGAATATTGATTAGGTTTACATCAAGTAATGGATATAGTTTATTAGGGATAACAAAATATCCAGTTTCTTCATTAAATTCCCTAACTGCTGTTTCTAATGGTGTTTCTCCAAACTCAACATGCCCTGCTGGCAGAAGTCTTTTCTTTAAGTATGGATGTTCTATAAAAAACATAGTGTCCTGATTAAAAACAACAGCACTTGCAGATAAATGAATGTTACGGTTATTTTCTCTTAAGACTCTTCCATTAGAATCAACAATCAATTTCTTAATTCTCGCTAGTTTGTCCTGACCTGTAAAATTCGACAAAGGAGTTGCCGTTAAATTCAATTCGCGCAGTATTTCTTTGGTAATATCCATTCTAAAGCTCTCCCACCAAAGTTTCATAATAACAAGTCATTATATCAATCATCTGTTTGGTCTCTTCAATATCGTGAACACGCAAAACTCTCCCACCATTTCTAATCATTAAACTTTCTAATAAAATTGTTGAAAGCAACCGACCACTCACCTCAATCTCAAATAATTTACCCAAAAAGCTCTTCCTTGAGATAGCAATCATAGTGGGAACTTTTAACTGACTTAATTGTGAGACCATTTTAATTCTCATTAAATCCTCTTTAGCATCCCCGCCAAAAGAAAATCCCACACCTGGGTCAATAACAACTTTATTTTTTTGAATACCAATAGATTCCAATTCACTTAGTTTGTTACTAAAATATTGAGGAAGATCAGTAACCGGAACTCGATTTTTTTTCTTCCATTATTCATGACCACTAAACTCGGCTGGAAATCTTTGATTATTTCTATTTTTTTGGAGTTATCAAACCCAGTTACATCATTAATAATATCCACTTGATACTCCTTAAGCGCATACATCATAACATAAGCATTATCTGTGTCTACAGATAATACTGTATTGGGAAAATACTTCTTAATATTTTCTATGACATGAGTTAGTCTCATCCACTCTACCTCTGGTGAAATATCTTTAAATCCAGGTCGTACTGATTTTCCGCCCAGTTCGATCACTGAAGCGCCTTGGACCAAGTCTTTTTCAACCTTGTGAAGAATTTTAGATATTTCGTTGTGGTTATTACTATTATAGAAAGAATCTGGAGTACAATTTACTATAGAGACAATAATAGGTTTTTTAGTTAAATCAAAACTAAAGTTTCTCCCTTTCCAAACTAATCTATTTTCTTGAAATATTTTCTCTAATATCTCTATGTTATTTACAAAATAATTAAGTTTCTCACACTCATTGATAAAGAAATCAATCTCGGTTAAGTTAAAGCTAACTAGCCAACAACCGTTAACTTTTTCTATACGGGCTCCAACTTTTTTCACTAAAAATTTTAGTTCTAACAATTCTTTATGATTTACGTCTGAAAACTGTACTAAAATTTTAGTATAGTCACTTTCTCCTACCTCACTTACTATCATTGAATTCACCTTCTTTGCATGTGGTCTAACTATCTAAATATCGTTTACACTCAATCATGTTCTATTCAACGTTTGAAGAAATTCTGATCTTACTACTGTATTCTTATTGAAACATCCGGTATAAAACGTTGTCCTGGTTACACAATTTCCTTTCTTTATCCCACGCATTTCAACACACATGTGTCGAGCGTCTATTACGACAGCTGTCCCCTGTGGCATCAAGATTTCTTCTAAGATCAAGGCAATATCTTTGGTAATATTTTCTTGAACACTTAATTTTTTTGAAACAAAATCAACCAATCTAGGTATTTTACTCAGACCAATTATTTTCCCTTTATTTGGAATATACCCAACATGTACCTCACCAAAATAGGGAAGCATATGATGTTCACACATCGAATAAAAAGGAATGTTATTGATCAAAACCATTTGAGAATTACTTGATGGATCTGTCGTAAAAATCTTATAATCTTTAAATACATCTTCTCCTTGAGATGAAAGGATTTCCTGATACATTTTAGCAACTCTTTTCGGTGTATCAAGTAAACCTTCTCTTGTCGGGTTATCTCCAGTAATTTTGATAATATTTCTCACACAATCTTCTATTGTAACTTGTTCTCTATCCATTATAGCCTCCTTTTTGATTCAATCCTTTTTACTACTCAAGTTAAGTAATCAACAATAAATTTTCATGCTATTTGATTTTAATCAAATATTTAAATGTTTTGTCGCATCATTTTAGCCTTATTTTGTAGAGGTGTAACATGCCTCACTCTATGCTCCCTATTCGATTTATTTCTTGTGTGTCAAATTGAAGTTTTAAAATTTGTGACTTAAGATATTTATATTGATAGAAGTTAATTCCACATATATCTAGTAATGGGATTAGCACAAACAATCGGTTGCCAATCTCTTTATGTGGTACCTCTAAGGATGGTGACTGAATTTCTTCTTCATTGAAATATAAAATATCAATATCTATCGTTCGTGGTCCCCACCTCACTTCCCTTTTTCTACCTAACTGAGACTCAATTAGTTGTATTTTTTCAAGTAATTGTGAGGATGTATAGATCGTTTCCATTCGTAAGGCTAGATTAAAAAAATCTGATTGATCAATTCCACCAACAGGAGATGTCTGATAAATTGGAGATATCCTCTTAACGAAAATATGCTGATCACTCACAAGGAGTTCAATTGCTTTTCGCAAGTGACTGACTGGATCTCCAAGATTACTTCCGAGACTTAAATATACTTGATTCATTTTTTAACCTTCCATTTCAAGTTCTACACAATCAAAAATCCCTTCAATTGGAACATTGATTTTTCGGATATTTATCTTGACACCTGCAATCTTTCGGGTATCTATTTCTTTTATACGAGTAACTATAATTGTTCCCAAGGTTTCAACCAAGTCAACTTGACTATTTGAAACCACTTCTGATACTAGTTGATAAAAATGAGCATAATTAATCGTAGTATCAATGTTATCCACTTCAATCGAATGATTAATTTGAACAGCTAAATCAATTTCTAAATTTTGACCAAGCTTTTTCTCCTCTTGAAATACACCAATATGACTACGAAACTTCATATTATTTATTTTGATTACATACATTTTTCTCCTCCTATGAACCTGTTGAAGAATATCGACCGATACAATAAACCCAAAAACCTAAAGTCAAGATAAAAAATGGAATCGATACCAATGGAGTAAATGCAAAAAGCACCTGCTCAGACTTACCAAAGATGAATAAAAACGGATAGTAATTAATTATTGCAAATGGAAAAACATAGGTTAACACCTGCTGGATTCTTTGCCCCATAACATCGACAGGATAATGTAGGCAATCTGATCCACTCCCCATCAGAAGGATGGAAATATTGATCGATTGAATTGAAAAAAACGTTAGCGATCCAAAAAAAAGGTAGATCCCTAAAAATAATATAATTCCACCGATTACAATAAGAAACAGTGTCACAACTTGGATGAGATTCCATTCGATTTCATTTAGATTTAGCGCCATGCCTAATAAGATAAAAGACTGAATTAATCGACCTACTCTCGAAATCTCGACACCACTTCCCATAACTTGCAATAAGATGGCCTGAGGTCGAAGAAAATAGATATCTAATGCGCCTTGTCTGATCAGCTCTGAAATATTATTTATTCCTTTTCCTAAAATTTCACCACAAGTATATGAGATGTTAACGCATCCATAGACGAGCAAGGCTTGTGCAAATGAATAATTTCTTATTGATCCTAATGATTGAAAAAGTAAATAGAAAGTGAATATAAAGGTAAACTGTGCAATAAATTGACCAGCAATCAGTAAATACGTGGAAATATTATATTCAAACTGAGCTTGAATATTTTTTTTTACTAATGTCATATAGGCAATCATTTGTCAGCCCCCTTGCACAATAATTTGTTTCAAATTTGCGTTTAACCATCTTTGCCCACAAGCGATCAAAAGTAAGATCCAAATGACTTGAAAAAATATCCCTGATAGCTCTCCAGTATTCCCACTCACAAGTTGAATCGGATATGCAATACCATATTTAAACGGCAATAAACTTAGTACCTGTTTCAATGAGTCTGGAAAAAGCGTGAAAGGAAGCACTAATCCCCCACAAAATTCCACCACTGAGCCAAAAACCAGCAATGAGCCAATAATTGATAATGTGTGAAAAACTGAAATATAAACCAGCAACGATAAAACCGTATTTAAAATTAAAGCGAGTAAAATCGCTAAGAAAATAATGAAACCTCTCTCCATAGAAATCGTTAGAACGAGTCTATATTCTATGGGAAAAAAACCAACAATGAGAAGTAAGGGTAAACTTGAAATAACCCCTGTAAAAAAACGCTGTGAAATTAGTCGAGTAAACCATGACCAGTATAAGTTGACAGGTTTCATATAATCGCATGCAATGTCCCCACTCTTAATAAGAATGGCTAAATCATTATCGATTATCCAAGAAGAGATGAAGGGCGCTAAGCAAGTTTGAATCCAAATATAGTTTATCAATTCTCCTCTTTGTTCCAAATCCAAGGATAAAGAATTAAACGCCATCAATATTGAAATTGACAGAAGTCCTCTAAGAAAATATAATGGCAACGAAGAAAATATTGCTAATTTGTATTGCCATATCTGCTTAGCACGATAAATGAAAATCTCTAGATACATTAGAACCTCCTTCCCTTCGATAGCATTTTCGGATCAAATATCTAATTCGGTATAGTAGCGTGCAATAATTTCTTCAATCGTTAATGATTGTATTTGATAACTACATACCACTTCACTTGTAGAAAGATAAGCAAGTAACTCACTAAACTTGCTTGATTTTTCCCGAAACTCCGCAATCATTTCATTTGGTTGTTCTGATAGAATGTTTTCCTCAAAGTTCTCTTGTATTTTTTTTACTATTTTATTTAATTGATGTGACGCATTAAATTTAATAGTTACTTTCTTGAAGTTTGCAAATCTATTCTTGATCTCAACAAAGTCTCCATCAAAAAGTTTTTTTCCCTTTCCAATAATAATCACCCGATCTGTCAACGCCTCAATATCATTCATATCATGAGTCGTTAAAACAACCGTCATTCGTCTCCTAAGATTAATCGTTTTTATAAACCGATGCACAGCTAACTTTGAACGAGCATCAAGACCAAGGGTTGGTTCATCTAAGAATAGTATTTCAGGATCATGCAATAAAGCAACAATAATCTCACACCTCATCCGTTGCCCTAAACTTAGTTGTCGTACCGGTATAGATAAAAGATCTTCGATTTCTAATAAAGAAACCAATTCCACTCGATTTTCCTTAAATTTTTTTTGAGGAATCTTATAGATTTTTTGCATGAGGTTAATGGAATCTAAAACAGGCAAATCCCACATTAAATTTGAACGATTTCCAAAAACCGCACCAACTTTCCTGACAAATTGAATACGATTTTCGGTTGGATCTACATTTAACACTCTACAAAAACCACTACTAGGCTTCAAAATACCAGTCATAATCTTAATCGTAGTTGATTTACCAGCACCATTGGGCCCAATGTATCCGACAATTTCTCCTTCTTTTATTTGAAAGCTGACATCAGATAAAGCTACTTTCTCAATCGATTTCCTGATAAAAAGATCTCTAAAAAGATTCCCTTGCCTGTTTCTAACATGATAAACTTTAGAAATATTTGAGAAGATAATGTCCATTGCCCCTCTCTCCCTCACATTATTGAATTTCAAAAGAGATAGTATTCTTACAAATGATTTATTTCTGTTCTCAAAAGGACCGTTTCACAGTTCGCTTGCATATGCACAGTCTTCAAAAAACAATCATGACACCTGATTTTAAGGAGAATGTTCTTTTACTGTGCTTTAAATTAAAGTAACCACCTCAAATTTCATTCTTGCATCTTTTTAATCAATATTTTCATGATTAAAAATTAAACAAAATACTTTCTAAAATGTTTATAGGGAAGAGCTCGACCAACAATGCAGAGTAAAGCGCTTTGAATCGGAACCATAATAGCTCCTCGTATCAATCGAGCAGACCAAATTGCCCAACTTGTTAATGGAATATCCAACATTATAGATAACCAAATTGGTGTTAATATGAAGGAAATTAATAAAGTACTTAATATTACAACGATTAAACTTCGCTTTAAAGTAATTTCTTTTTTATAAAAGAAATAACCATAGATTACCCCACCTAAAAAGGCATTGATTGTAAACCCAAAAAAATAGGCGGATTTTGGAAAGATCATCATTCCAATTATATCAGCTAAGGCCGCTCCAACCCCCGTCCAAAAGGGACCAAATAATATTGCCATCAACATCTGTGGGATAAAGGAAAAAGTAAGCTTTATATATGGAGTTTCAAAACCCAAAATTTGCGACAAGACCACCATCAAAGCAATCAAAAGCCCCATAGTTGCGATCATATGGGCATCGACTTTTCTTTTCATATCAAGCATCTCCTTTTAGAGTTGCTACAATTTTATGCAGCGAATGCGAAAATAAAACCGCGAACATCTAATTGTCCTTTGTCAGAAAGGCAATATCCCATCCTCTCAGCACTAAACGTTCTATTTCCTACTCTGATTTTTTTATAATCATCTATATAAACAGTATGTAGGCTTTATTGAAATAGCTTTGTACTTCTAATAACGTCTTATTACTACTAAATCCTCCTCTCTTCCATGAATGTAATTAGATAAAACTTACTTTTCTTTTGTAATATTATTTACAATCGGCTATTCTCTTGAAATAAACCTAATGACAGATTTCCCAAAGCGAAAATGTTTACACCAAGAAATCATTTAGCTATTTTTGCTTAAAAATCACCATTTAAAGCCCATATTAACTGATAATTTGATTATAACACAGTTAAAAATAAGCGAAACAATAAAATACGACCTATTTTTAAACTAATCCGATATATTCTATTTTTCCTTCACCTAGAGCATCCTTGAGATCAGTTTTTTGTACCTCATATTTGCTTAGTGTGAGGTGCAAAAAAGAAGCAAATGGATATGATTAAATCAGTAAGCGTTTCATAGTTAGTTATTAATTTGGATAGGCTACAATAAACTAGACTAAAAAAAACGGTGTGTAAACTATAAGAAAACACATGAGGAAACATTTCATGTCACAAAGAAGAAAATGAAGGACTTACACAGAAGAATTCAATCAACAAATGGTCGACTTACTAAACTCAGGAAAACCAGATATGACATCATCAGAGAATATGAACTGGCCTCTTCGTCCTTTGACTGAGGTTCAGATTTTCCATACAAATCGAAGGAAGGAATTTGATAATAAACTGATTGATACGATTTTAGAGATATTTGACATCGAACGATCATTAAGCAAGAAAGGTTGTCCTTATGATAATGCATTGGCAGATTCGACCTATAAATCATTCAAGGCAGAATTTGTGTATCCAAATACATTTAATACATTGAATCAACTTAAACTGCTATTATTTGATTACGTCAATTGGTAGAACCATCTTCGGTTGCATGGCTCTTTAGGATATGAGACACCAATCGCCATTCGAAATCGGGATTTGACGTATCGAATCCTTGCTAATGACCATAGATGTGGTAGCGTTGCGTAGTGGTAGATACTTTTGATCGTTGCTTCGCCACGGTTGATCAACGTCCATGAAAGCTCGTTGTCAAGGACAATCGGATTAGATAACAAGCACCTGTTTTTTAAACATTATAATTTTTGTCAAAAAAGGGTTACCATTCCAGAATTCTTTTCGTCGGCTTATGATTTTGTATCACGCTTCCTTCAGCCAGTACCTCACGCTACACCCTTTGCGCTTCCCTAATGGTTGGTGGATGTGTCCCCCCATAGAGATTCATCACGTAGATTGTTGCCATGCCTGGCACACTACAAAAAAGACGCTTCTTTTTACAGAAACGTCTAAAGTTGTTTGGAAGTATATTCCTTATTTATTTAATTTTCGTTTCTTGTATTTCCACACTCTAGGTCTACAACTACTGAAACATTTATAAAGTCTCTGATCTCTTTATTCCGTAATTTATCACCTCAACTGTGATTACTACATGCCTGTGGAATTGCATAAAATTAAGGATTTCAAGCCTTATTGTCTTTGTAGCAACACGACACACTCCACATGCGTGGTCTGCGGGAACAAATCAACAGGTTGTACTTGTTTCGTTTCATATCCTTGTTCTGAAAACAATGCCAAATCACGGGCCAATGTTGCTGGATTACATGAGATATAGATAATCCGTTCTGGACTGACCGCTGCAGTGGTTTCGATGAATGACGCATCCAATCCTTTGCGTGGTGGATCGACGAAGACTACAGTTGGCTGGATACCTTCACGTAGCCATTGCGGCATGATTTTTTCAGCTTTGCCGACGAAATAATGGACGTTTTCAACACCATTTCGTTTGGCATTCGCTTTGGCATCATTTACCGCTTCAGGAATAACTTCCATCCCCAACACTTCACTGACTTTGTCTGCCAAGCTGATACCGATCGTACCGATCCCGGCATAAGCATCAACAACGACATCATCAGGTTGCAATGCAGCCATTTCAAAAGCTTTTTGGTACAATACTTCGGTCATTTCTGTGTTGACTTGATAGAATGATTTCGCTGAGATTTGGAAGGTTTTGCCCAATAGCTGATCTTCAATCGTTTCTTTGCCATATAGCACACGGCCAAACTCGCCTAAAATGACATTGGTTTTTTCTTCATTGATATTTTGGATAACAGATACCACTTCCGGAATTTCATCGTGGATCACTGTCGCGATTTCTTCTCCTTTGAAGAATTTAGGCTTTCTTGTCACCAACACAACCATCATCTCGCCTGAATGATGACCGCGGCGTACAACGATGTGACGTAAAAATCCTTCATGTGCTTCTTCATTGTAGGCTTTCACATTGAAGCGTTGCAGAATGTTTCTGATTTTGATGATTGCTTGATCGATTTGCGGATCTTGGATATAAAAGTCTTCAATTGGGACCAACGTGTGACTATTCTTCCGATAAAAACCAGTTGTCAATTCTCCATGGATTTTTTGGACTGGAATCTGCGCTTTGTTGCGGTAGCCAAATGGTTGCTCCATGCCGATTGGCGGCAAGACTGGTACATTGAGTTTCGCGATTTTGGTCAAGACATTTTCAACTTGTTGTTGTTTGAATACCAATTGTTTGTCATAGCTTAAATGACTTAATGGAGCAATACCTGTACGCAGCAATGCTTCATTCGGCAGTTCTTGACGATCAGGGCTGGTTTCCAAAAATTTGATTGCTTTGGCAAAGCCGAACTTATTGCCGACTTTCAAAACTTTGGCTACGATTTTTTCTTTTGGCAAGGTATTTTCAATAAACAATAAATAGCCATCGACTTTCGCAATACCGTTTCCTTCATGGGAAAGATCGAGGATCTCGACTTCAATTTCTTGATTTTTTTCTACTGGATAATTTTTCATTGCTCTCTCCTTTTCGTTTGCTCTCTTCATTTTAAAAAGGTTATGAAGAAATTGCAAGGGTTGCTGCTCATCTGACTGCCGTAAAAAAAGCCAGAGCATTTCGCTCTGACTTTAGCGGGCTGAATGATCAGCCTATTTTTTCTTTTTCTGTGATTTTTCACGTTCGCTCTTGTTCAAGATTTGTTTTCTCAAACGGATGCTTTCTGGTGTTACTTCACAGTATTCATCTTCATTCAAGAATTCTAATGATTCTTCAAGTGAAAGAATTCTTGGTTTCTTGATGACTGATGTTTGGTCTTTGTTTGCTGAACGGACGTTGGTCATTTGTTTCGCTCTTGTGATATTGACTGTTAAGTCGTTGTCACGAGAGTTTTCACCAATGATCATGCCTTCATAGACATCCGTACCGGGTTCTACAAAGACAGTTCCACGTTCTTCGATACTCATGATTGAGTAAGTCGTTGCTTTTCCTGTATCGATCGATACCAAAGCACCATGATGACGGCCGCCGATTTGGCCTTGGATCATTGGTAGATATTGATCAAAGGTATGGTGCATGATGCCGTAACCACGAGTCATCGATAAGAATTCTGTGGTATAGCCGATCAAGCCACGTGCTGGTGCCAAGAAGATGATTCTTACTTGTCCATTACCTGTGTTGATCATGTCTTGCATTTCAGCTTTACGTAACCCTAATGATTCGATAACTGAACCCATATATTCTTCTGGTGTATCGATTTGTACGCGTTCAAAAGGTTCACATTTGACGCCATCGATTTCGCGTTCGATGACTTCAGGACGTGATACTTGCAATTCAAAGCCTTCACGACGCATATTTTCGATCAAGATCGACAAATGCAATTCGCCACGACCAGAAACAGTCCATGCGTCTGGTCCGATTGGATCAACACGCAATGATACGTCTGTTTGCAATTGTGCCATCAAGCGTTCTTCAATTTTTCTTGCAGTGACAAATTTACCTTCACGACCTGCAAAAGGTGAGTTGTTTACGATAAATGTCATTTGCAATGTTGGTTCGTCAATGTGTAATACTGGCAATGAATCTTGATGGTCGATCGGTGTAACAGTTTCACCAACGAAAATGTCTTCCATACCTGAAACGGCAATCAAATCACCAGCTTTGGCTTCTTGGATTTCCAAACGTTTCAAACCAAAGAAACCGAATAATTTAGTGACACGGAATTTCTTGACTGTTCCATCTAATTTCATCAATGCAACTTGGTCGCCGACTTTGATTGCGCCACGGAAAACACGGCCAATCCCGATACGACCAACATAGTCGTTATAATCAAGTAATGATACTTGGAATTGTAAAGGTTCATCGCTATTGTCTACTGGTGCTGGAATATGTTCAACGATTGTGTCGAACAATGGCGCCATTGTTTTTTGTTGATCTGCAGGATCATCTGATTCACTAGATGTACCATTGATTGCTGAAGCGTAGATCACTGGGAAATCCAATTGATCATCATCTGCACCCAATTCGATAAACAATTCTAATACTTCATCGACAACATGTTCTGGACGTGCTGAAGGTTTGTCAATTTTGTTTACAACGACGATTGGGACTAAATGTTGTTCTAACGCTTTTTTCAATACGAAACGTGTTTGAGGCATCGTACCTTCATAAGCATCAACGACCAATACAACCCCATCAACCATTTTCATGATCCGCTCAACTTCACCACCGAAGTCCGCGTGTCCTGGTGTGTCCATGATGTTGATTTTGGTACCGTTGTATTCAACCGCTGTGTTTTTGGCTAAAATCGTGATACCGCGTTCTTTTTCGATCGCGTTTGAATCCATCGCACGTTCTTGCAGTTGCGTATGGCTATCCAATGTTTGTGATTGTTTCAATAATTCATCAACTAATGTTGTTTTTCCGTGGTCAACGTGGGCAATAATGGCTACGTTACGGATATCATTTCTAAAATTCAATCTATTTGCTCCTTCTTTGTTGACATTGCACTCGACAAGCCATTATAACAGAATTTCTTTCTGAAATATAGTGTAAAGTTTTCATTTTTACAGAAAAAAACAGATATTGGGAAAATATCTGTTATTCACTGCCATTTTATTCTTTTTTACAGTCGATCTTTCGTGTTTAAGGAGGAATGAATCGCCAATTTAAATCCTGATCCACTTATTGATGCATCAATTCCATCAACTCATCAAATGCTTGCGGTGTACCGCCTACGAATAATTCTCTCCCTGACAGAGATAAAGGTTCTCCTGAGATATTCGCCATCTTCAAACCAAGGGTTTCTAACAAGACACCGCCCGGGGCATAGTCCCACGGTGCCAAATGAGATACATACGCAGCTCTTTGCCCTTTGACCAATGCAATCAATTCAACGCCAGCACACCCTGTCATCCGGATGCCAAGAGAACGATCACTGATGTCTGTCTCGTGGTGACGATTATGGATCAGCATCGGCGAATTCAGTCCGACCAATCCTTCTGATAACGCAATATTTTTAGGCGCCTTGATTTCTTTGCCATTATTGAATACCCCGATTTCAGGACCGCCCCATAGGAACTCGTCTTTCATGACATTGTATACAAAGCCAAATCGGCCTTTGCCTTCCTCATAAATGGCAATCATGATACAAAAGTTCTCTTTTTCCAGCACAAAATTCATCGTACCGTCGATTGGATCGATAATGAACACCCGACCGCTTAAGTCTGCTAATTGATCCAAGCCGTTTTCTTCTCCTAGGATCTTCGCAGCTGGATCATAGGCCATGATTTGATCAATGAGATAGTCTTGGGTCGCTTTATCCATTTCAGTCACTAAGTCTTTACGACCTGATTTTGTTTCTATCAATAAATCTTCTCTGTTCAAACTTTCCTTGATCTGCTCACCAGCGTCGATCATCCAGCTGTGTACTGCTTTGACGATATCTTGCATGCTTTTATCTGTCCTTTCTTATGCTTTCATTTTTAGTTTGCCTTTTGTTTCTTTGGCAGCCTTGACGGTTTGGTACAATGAATACCCTGAAAGGTTTTCAAATTCACGACCTAGCCGCCGCTCCTCACCAATACTTGGTACCACCTTCTTGAATGCCTGATAAGTCGTCAAAAAGTCATTGGCATCGATGCCTTTTTCATATGCTTGTTCCAATTGATCCCATAGTTTCATGACAGCGACCATCTCTTCTGTGGTCCAGTCCAAATCAAGCGGATATTGATAATCCCGCATTGTCTTCACCTCTATTTTCTTTCTCTTCTAGTGTACCATAAAACTGTTTGAAGACGGAAAATCTCTGGTTGCGAAATGAGTGATTTCTTTTTTTGGCGATTCTGTGCCAAAATAGAGTCATCTTCAAGAAGAAAGGTCCTTTATATGAAAGAAAGAATCGTTGCTTTTGGTGACGCGATCATCGCGATCATCATTACTATTATCGTATTGGAGTTACCCATACAATTGACCCAATCTGGAACGATCGAAGTCTGGGAATTGCTGCGGGCTATCGGTATTTATTTTATTAGCTTTTGTTTTGTTGCTGATCTTTGGTATCAAGGTGCTGGTGTTTTTAATAAAATCGAGAAAATCAGCAACAAAGATTTCGTTTTTTATATGTTTTTCTTATTTTTTATGTCTTTGATTCCGACGTTTACCCGTTTGTTGATCGAAGATACCAATCAACAAGTTGTCTTGATCTATGGACTGCTAAGTTTTATCGTAACTGCTTTATGGACCTATCTTTTACTGTCGCTGACCAAACAAACGCAGCAACAGTCTTCCTTCATCCAAAATAAAGAACGGCAGCGGCAGCGAATGATGCTGATTTTTTGAATCTTACTATTGGTGATTGCCTTTTTCTTCCCTCGTTTTGGGTTGATCATTTATTTGATTCTGCCGATTTTGGGCTTTTTGCAAAATATGATTGATCTAGAAGAGGATACTTATATTGAACAAATGAATGACGATCAACGAGACTATTATTTACAACAATGGCGGCAACCAATGGGCCATTCACTGGCACGCTACAGACAAATTCTGGCCAATGGTGAAAATGGTCGAGCAGAAGATTTTTCGGATCCGCAGTGGTGGATTCAGTTCAATCATAATTGGCAGCAGCAGTTAGAAAATAAGCTAGCTGAGACCAATCGCCGCTTGGCCGCTTCAACCAATGAACAAGAGCGCGCGCATTTGGAAATGGAACAACGGCGATTGCAAAATGAAAAAAATAAAGCAGAGAAAACCCTAGCACGTGTCACTTCAGAAACAAGACGACGTCAATCACGTCAAGACCGCAAGCCCAAACATTGATTTGAAACCAAACCGTTGATACTCGTTGTATCGACGGTTTTTTTAAGCGGATATTTTGTTGTTTGTTTGTGCTTTTGTTACACTTACATCATACAAAAAAGGAGGAATAGCTGTGCGTTTAGAAGACAAAAAAATCATTGCCCTTGTTGACAACGATTTTGAAGATTTAGAATTGTGGTACCCCGTACATCGGCTACGTGAAGAAGGCGCTCAAGTTGACTTGGTTGGTCAAGAAGCCCATAAAACTTATACTGGTAAATACGGCGTTCCTGCTGAATCTGCTTACGCTTTTACGGATATCAAAGCTGCCGATTATGATGCGATATTGGTTCCCGGCGGTTGGGCACCGGATAAATTACGCCGTTTCCCAGAAGTGATTGCTTTTGTACAAGAGATGGACAAAGATGAAAAAATCATCGGTCAAATCTGTCACGCTGGCTGGGTCTTGATCTCTGCCAACATATTGCAAGGCAAAACCGTGACCAGTACGCCTGGTATCAAAGATGATATGACAAATGCTGGCGCAACCTGGGTCGATACACCAGCTGTCACAGATGGTCATATCGTATCAAGCCGCCGACCACCGGATCTACCTGATTATATGCGTGAATTCATCGCAGTATTAGAAAAAAAATAAGAAAAAACCGCTGATTTTGGCGGTTTTTTCTATGCATTCAAGCCACTCAAGATTGTTGCTTAAGCAAACAGTCCTCAATTCGATATATTTTATCTGCAATCAGTTTTATCCTGTCATCATGGGTTGCGATAATAAGCAATGTATTGGCTTCTTTTAACGATTCAAACAATTGCATAATCAATTTGAAATTTTCTTCATCCAGATGAGTTGTTGGTTCATCAGCTAGAATAATCGAAGGGTCTAAAATCAAACTCCGCGCGATCGCAGTTCTTTGTTTTTGACCACCAGAAATGCGTTTCACTTTCTTATCCAAGATTTCTGACAAGCCAAAATTTTTGGCAAGTTGAGTCGCTTTATCAAGTGCATCCTGTTTGTTATGGTTTTTGTTGTAGAATGAAGTCAATAGAATATTTTCCAAAACTGAATAATCGCTAATCAGCGCATAGTCCTGGACAATATAGCCTATCTCCTTGTTTCTAAATTGGCTCATCCATTGATCGTTACGCACATCGATTTTATCATCATTTATCCAGTAGGTACCAGAATCAAATGCTTGTAAACCTGCTATAATATTTAATAAAGTAGTCTTTCCTGCTCCTGATTTACCTGTCAATAACGTAATTTGCCCTTTTTCTGCAATGAAACTTGTATTTATCAAGAGTGGCTTCTTATGATAGTATTTTGTTAGTCCATCTATTCTAATCATCATAAACTCCTTTTTTCAATTTTCTATCTACCATGAACTTTGAAATAAAACACAATAGCATGTTCAAGAAAGTTATATATATGTAATCCTCTATGATCATGTCAAAGCCAATATTGTTGATGAATATGATGAAAACAATAGCAGAAAATAGAATTGGCATTGCAAATAACCATTCAATATTTCTTCTTATTTTTATACGCGGTAGACCTATCATTCTTAATAGCCTTAGTTCTTCAGAAAAAATAGCTACACTAGAACTAACCAGCAAATAGATGATCAAAAGACCAAATGATAGCAGAACCCCTGACACACTCAAACCAAACAAAAAGTTACCAAAATAATACTTGTATTCGTTCTGGTACCTGTCAGACATAGATTGCTGAGTAAAGGTGCCTTTTATAGAGATTGAGTGATCTTCAAATTTTGTGCGTATATCCGAAGGCGGTTCCAATAAAAACATATTATTCATAAAAGCAATATCTACATACAGATCCTTCACATTACGCTCAATATCAGACTTGCTGATTACCGTGAGTGAACTAGTATCAAAATTATTTTCATGAAGATAGCGCGCTGTACCACTATAAAGATACTGTTGAAATGTGAGTAAAAAAGAGGCTATATCTGCTCTGTCTTGATCACTCAGCTCTTTAATAGCACCATTTCCATCCGCGTCAGGCACATAATTAATCAAATATATGTTATTGGCGGATAAATGTTTTAATCTGTTCATAACAGGTTGTGCCCTTATCAACTGCGTCGTTTCATTCCAAAGAAACAGATTCATAAAAAAAGAGGAGAGACATAGAATAGCAAACAAATAAAATCTTTTCTTGAAAATCAATACATTTATTCTTTTCATAAAAACCTCCCAACGATTATTTTCATAACGATTGCCTTTAAAACGAAAACGATGATGGTTGTATATCCTAAATAAAGAAGGATTTCTCTCGGCATACGAAATAAAACAATGCAACCGCCAACGAGAGTTAAACTGGCAACTATGGACAAGCCATCAATCCAATACAAATAGTTCATAATTTTCCGCCTCGACAGCCCAACGATATATTTTATTTGTAATACTTTTTTGTTTGCTAGCGTAATCAATGCAGAGATGCTGATATTTAATACAATGAAGAAAATAATAGATAAAAATGTTAATCGCTGTTCCTTAACAGAAAGAAACATAGCAATCAATAAAATTGTATACAGATTTAATAGAAAGATTTTAAATACTTGGACTATATTCATGTTCCCTCCTTTATTGACAACGCATAAAAAGCGCAACTTTTGAATACAAAAATTGCGCTTTCCTATCCGATTCATTGACACGCTGCTAAAACATGTTCATTCTAATTACTATTAAATCACAATCCAAATTTTGAGCAAGGGAACTGTCATAATTTACATAAATTTTTCTTTTCTTATGAGCTGATTTAATTGATTGTCACTTTCAAGCACAAGAAATCAACTCTTGCAGAACATACTGTCATTTAAAGCTGTGCACTTCCCGGCAGCTTCAACAACCCAAAATAAGTCAAAACCGCACCTGTTAGCGCAAATATCGTCCCACATAGCAGCATGATCCAGACACCAGATGCTTGGACCAAGAATCCACCTAAAATATTCCCCAGCACCCCGCCGATCGTGGTGGCAATGATAATCAATGTCTGGCCAAACACCCGGTCTTCATCGGCCAAGACTTGATTGAACAAGTAGGCTGAAGCTGGAATAAACAAGGCAAAACTCAGCCCTTGCATCACATGGGTCAGTTCCATAAAAACGATCGAGCCGGCCCACAGCATCAACAACCCTCGAACTCCAAACGCGATACTGGAAAAGAACAGCCAAAATTGGCTATTTTTCCGTTTGACAAGACGTTCAAACAATATCATGCCCGGTAATTCACACAAACCGGCAATCATCAAAGCAATGCCTACTTCCTTACTGCCACCGCCAATATGCCCAAATATTTGTGCCAAGAAACTATTGATCATGGTATGAAAACTAAACAAACAAGTAAACCCGATGAATAGAAATAACAAGAAAGGATACTTCTTCAACAGATGTTCAGAATGTTGGCTCCCGCCGGCTGCTATCGGCTGCGGTTCTTCCTCTATAGCCGGCATCAACCATAAAATGATGAAGAATATTACCCCCTCTGCAAAGGTGATCAATGGCAAAACAGCGGCTGAATAACGTGCCAGCAATTGGCCCAGCACGAATGACGTCGCCGCATAGCCTAATGACCCCCCTGCTCTAGAAAAACCAAAATTTAATGAGTGTCCATGATTCATATAAGCAAAAGCCAATGCATTGACAAAAGATTGCATCGAAACCAACAATATACCGCCAATGATATAACTGCTGATCGACCAAGCAGGTATGATCACACCCAGACTTAATACAAGCATCATTAGGCAGGTCATGACTTTCAAGACTTGCACCAAAGATCTGTGGAATTTTCTTATGATCACCTGACTGATCATTGGTTGCAAAATCGCTGATACGATATTGATCAAAGCCAACATACCACCGATTTTGGCAGGATCGATTCCATAATCAATCAAAAACAATGTAGCAAAACCATAGATCGAACAAAACATCATCCAGTACAAACACTGGATACTCGTATAATACAAACGGAGTGGGGCCTTTGATTGTGTGCGCATACATATACCGCCTTAACAGAGATTTAGTCGTGATAACTATATCATATAACGACCTTTTCCGCTATCAGCCTATAGCGTTTTCCCAACCGATGAAACAGGCTGAGACCAACTAAAAAAGCAAATCACAACATACTTGATTTGCTTTGACCTAACGATTTACTTAGGAAATTATTGCTCCACTTGCGCCAATGCTTGGGCTAAATCAGCAATCAGATCATCTACATGTTCTAAACCGACTGATAAACGAATCGTTTCTGGTTGAATATTGGCAGCAAGCAGTTCCGCTTCACTCAATTGCGAATGGGTCGTGGAAGCCGGATGAATGATCAAAGATTTGGCATCGCCAACATTGGCAAGTAGGGAAAACAACTTTGTATCACTGCAGAATGTTTTACTCGCTTCACTACCTGCCTTCAAACCAAAGGAAAAGACTGCACTCGTTCCTTTTGGAAAATATTTTTGCGCTCGTTCAAAATATTTACTACTGCTCAATGTCGGATAATGGACCCAAGCCACTTGCGGTTGTGCTGCTAAATACTCAGCAACAGCTTGGGCGTTGGCCACATGACGCTCCATTCTCAAAGAAAGAGTTTCGATCCCTAATAACAAGGTCCATGCGTTGAATGGAGAGATTGCTGCGCCCGTATCCCTTAGCAAAATCGTCCGGGCACGGGTAATATAAGCAGCTGCACCTACCGCATCCGTCCAAGAAATCCCGTGATAACTCGCATCTGGTTCAACCAATTTCGGGAACTTGCCATTGGTCCAATCGAAACGACCGCTATCGACGATTGCACCACCCAGCGCGACCCCATGCCCACCAATAAATTTCGTTGTTGAATACACAACAATATCGGCGCCATGTTCAAACGGACGAAATAGATACGGCGTAGCGAATGTATTGTCCACGATCACTGGAATACCAGCCTCATGGGCAATTGCTGCGATTGCATCAAAGTCAGCAATATCGATATCCGGATTGCCCAATGATTCTAAGAAAATCGCTTTGGTATTTTCTTGTATTGCTCCTTTGATCGCTGTAAGGTCTTCACTATCTACAAAGCTGGTGGTGAGCCCAAAATCAGGAAACGTGTGGGCAAACAAATTGTAGGTCCCACCATAAATCGTTGCTGCCGATACGATATGATCCCCTGCTTTAGCTATATTTTGAATGGCATAGGTGATCGCGGCTGAACCAGAAGCGGTTGCCAATGCACCGACACCGCCTTCAAGCAACGCTAGACGTTCTTCTAAAACAGCTGTTGTGGGATTGGTGATTCTGGTATAAATGTTCCCTGACTCACTCAAGCCAAAGCGCCCAGCTGCCTGATCTGCATCCTTAAATACATAAGAAGTGGTCTGATAGATTGGGACGGCACGACTGCCAGTCTCACTATCGGGATATTGTCCGCCGTGTAATTGAATCGTTTCGAAATGTTCTGTCATATAGTTCCCTCCTACTCAATGTGTCACCGTTACAGATATGCAGCGTCTCTCACCTGTCACGAACTAAATTGCTAGCTGTAGCGTAGCATCGTCAGATTTTTCTGTCAATTGCCTCGACAGCTTTTGGTGATCGCAATTTCTGATCAACCAAGATTAAATTTATACGTATTTCACATTGACGATGCTACACGCACCCTTTGCGCCATATTGAAAGACTGAATCAGTTACTGCACCAGCGCGCAATAATCGCTTTTACCGACCGGGTCATTTCTTCTGAAAATGCCGTGCCTGTTTTGCGATAGTAATTGAATTGACCAAAATTCTCAGCTGCACATTTATTTTTTGATTTGAAAGCTGTTTCATTTGGTTGGAACATGTTCTGTAATTGCTCCGTCGAAAGCCGCTGATACCTTCATCAAAAACAATCGATTCTTGTGGAAAGCGAGGGGAGATCTGTCGGCGGTAGTTGTCTGGATAATACCCCAAACATAGCATACCTACCGGGACGACCCATTGCGGCAGATCCAATAGTTCCGCATGGTACTCAACCTGTTCAATGATATCTCCTATATAACAACTACCAATCTGTCTTGACTCTCCAGCAATTGTCGCAAAACTTGACGCAATCAAGGCGTCTGACATGGCCAGTACCAAGTCCCCTTCTGCTGGCCTTCGAAAAGGAACGCCACGTGCTGCACAACTTTCTGGTACGTTACTGTACTTATAGTAATCGTACCACCGTTGAAAATCAGCACAAAAAATCAACAATACTGGCGCTCGGGCAATAAAGGGCTGATTGTCACAACTCTTGCTGAGCAGCAATTTCTTCACCGGGTCAGTGACCTTGATCACCGAGTACAACATCATATTCCCAGCTGTCGGAGCCCGCAGAGCAGATTGTAAAATAAAATCAAGATCCGCTTCAGCAATCTCTCGCTGGGCATAGCGTCTTAGAGATACCCGTCTTTGAAAAAGTGCGTTTACATCCATAGTCATCTTCCTTTCTTTGTCTTTAGTGTAGCATAATCACCCTCTCAAAAAACAAAAAAACGTCATAATCGTCAAATTTACTATAAAAAAAATTGAATAAAGACATAAATATCGCGATAAGCACATAAAAACACCTTATCACTAAGCATAAATACCAAACGCCCAAAATCACAAGCTATTTGTTTTTTTATTCACAATAAATCGTGTATTTTCAATTGACAGACAGATTCTAAATTGTTATAATTTGAAAAATCTAAAATTTCAAACAATTTAGATCTTGAAAGGAAGTAAAGAATGGATGAAAAGATTTCAGTAAAAGAATATGTTTACAAAGTTTCTTTGGGTGTGTCGAATGCCGTGTTGGTTGCGCTGGGTGTCGGCTTATTGTTAGAAACGATCGGCCAATTGACAGGGATTGCCACGATTGGCACGATTGGTACCGTATCAAAGTTACTTTTGGCCCCCGCTTTTGGTGCAGGGATAGCCTATCAATTAAAAACAAATACACTGGTTATATTCACCTCGATGATTGCTGCGACCATCGCATCTGACGGCTTGTATTTTTCACAAGCGGCTATTGATGCAACGACGATGACTGGCATCAACGCAACACAAGGCATCGGTGCCGTCGTACTGACTGGCGGTCAACCGATCAGTGCTGTGATGGCAGGGCTGGTGGCTGCTTTGATCGGTAAGTGGCTGACGGGCAAAACACCTTTGGATATGATTTTGGTTCCTTTAGGCAGTTTACTCTTTGGCGGTTTAGCTGGTGTTGGTTTTGCATATGTCACAACACCGATGTTATTAGCGATCAGTGGCTTTATGGCCCAATCGATCACGATTTCACCGATTTTGGGATCGATCGTGATTGCTGTCGCTTGGAGTACACTCTTAATGACGCCCGCTTCTTCGGTCGCATTGGCAATCGCATTACAATTGGACCCAGTGTCCTCGGCAGCTGCATTGATTGGTTGTACCGCACAATTTGTCGGATTTACTGTCATGTCGTTTCAGGAAAACAATTTAGGGGCCAATATCGCCCAAGGATTGATCACACCTAAAGTCCAGTTTGCCAATTTGACCAAGAATCCGCAATTGGTGATCCCACCATTCCTCTCTGCTGCGATTTGCGCACCATTGGCAACAACGCTGTTTCATTTTACGACCAGTTATGAATTGGCAGGATTAGGCTTGAATTCATTGATTGCACCGCTGAATCTCTTCGCCAATGACCGGTCAGGTTTCTTAGTCTATTGCTTGATTGGCGTACTCTTGTCTGGTACCTTAACGTATATCTTTTATCGTGGGATGCTTGCACTGGGCAAAGCAACCAAAGGCAGTTTGACGATTGAATTGCAGTGATGTTTGAAAAGTAAACCTGCTAGATAAAAAAGAGCATGCTTAAGATTTTCACTTACGCACGCTCTTTTTACTTACAAAAAAACCCGTTGACTGATCAGTCAACGGGTTGAATTTGTTTAGATATGGATTGGCATTCCTAATGCCAATTCAGCTGCATCCATTGTGATTTCTCCCAATGATGGATGTGGATGGATCGTTAAAGCAATATCTTCTGCGTTCATACCAGATTCAATGGCAAGTGCCAATTCTGATACCATATCGCTTGCGCCTAGGCCTGCGATTTGCGCGCCAATGATTACATTGTCTTCAACAGTAGTAACCAGACGGATAAATCCTTCTGTTTTGCCTAATGATAAGGCACGACCGTTACCAGAGAATGGGAATTTGAATGCTTTTGCATCGATTCCAGCATCTTTGGCATCTTTGATCGTCATCCCAACAGAAGCCAATTCAGGATCTGTAAAGGCTACAGCTGGCATCGCTTTGTAATCAACAGCTACTTTTTTGCCTGAGATTGCTTCAGCAGCAATTTTCGCTTCGTAGCTGGCTTTATGTGCTAAAGCAGCGCCAGGAACGATATCACCGATTGCATAGATATTTGATACATTTGTGCGACCTTGCTTGTCGACAGTGATCAAACCACGTTCGCCTACTTCGACACCGGCTTGTTCTAAGCCCATATCGTCTGTGTTTGGACGACGACCAACTGTGACCATCACATAGTCAGCAGTTACTTCTTCTTCTTTGCCGTCAACAGCATATTTAACAGTGACACTATCGCCATTGTCAACAGCTTCTTTGGCCATTGCATTCGTTACTACAGTCACGCCTTTTTTCGCGAAGTCTTCTTCAACCAATTTCACCATGTCTTTTTCATAGGTAGGTAAAATTTGCGGAGAACCTTCAAGGATCGTTACTTCAGCGCCTAAGTTCGCATAAGCGGCACCTAGTTCAGAACCGATGACACCGCCACCGATAACTACTAATTTTTTAGGTACTTCTTTTAGTGCCAATCCGCCAGTAGAGTCTATCACACGGCCACCGAATTTGAAGCCTTTGATTTCGATCGGACGAGAACCTGTTGCGACGATCGCATTGTTGAAAGAATACGTTTGGGCTGAATCTGGGTGGATCACACGCAATGTGTGGTCATCAACGAAGAATGCTTCCCCTTCAATACTTTCAACTTTGTGTTTTTTCAATAGGAATCCAACACCAGAAGTCAATGTTTTAACGACTTTGTTGTCTTTCCATTCTTGAGTTTTCGTGAAATCTAGTGTGACATTTTCAGTATTCACACCAAACATCGTTGAATCTAATGATTCTTGGTAATGGTGTCCTGCAGCGATCAACGCTTTAGAAGGAATACAACCGACATTCAAACATACGCCGCCGATATATTCTCTTTCAATGATTGCTACTTTTTGGCCCATTTCAGCAGCGCGGATGGCAGCTACATAGCCGCCAGGTCCCGCACCGATTACAACTGTATCTAATTCAACAGCAAAATCTCCTACTACCATTTGTAAATCATCCTTCCATCATTAATAGCTCAGGATCAGCTAATAGACGTTTGATATTATTCATTGCTTGTTGTGCTGTCGCACCATCAACGATACGGTGATCGAAGCTTAGTGATAATTTCATCACACGGCCCACAACGATTTCACCTTCAGCATTGACGATTGGTTGTTGCGCGATTGTACCCACACCCAAAATAGCTACTTCAGGGAAGTTGATCACTGGTGTGAACCAGCCGCCGCCAACTGAACCGATATTACTGATTGTGATCGTGCCGTTACGCATATCATCAGCAGCAAGTTTGCCATCATGGGCAAGTTTTGCTTTTTCGTTGATTTCATCTGCAATAGCGAACATACCTTTACGGTCTGCATCTTTCACATTAGGCACATATAAACCATGATCCGTATCTGTTGCAATACCGATGTTATAGTAGTTTTTGTAAACAATTTCTTGTTTTGCATCATCAATGGATGCATTCAAGATCGGGAATTTTTTGACTGTTGCAGTCAATGCTTTCACAACATATGGCAAGAATGTCAATTTCGTACCGTTTGCTGCGGCAACTTCCTTGAATTTCTTACGGTTATCCCAAAGATTGGTTACTTCTACTTCATCATGCAATGTCACATGAGGTGCAGTTTGTTTGCTGTTGACCATTGCTTTTGCGATCGCTTTACGTGTAGGTGTCAACGCAACACGTTCTTCCAAATCACCTAAGTTAGATTTGAAGGCTTTTGCAGGTGCAGCAGGTTTACTTTCAGATGCTGGCGCTTTTGTTTCTTCTTTGGCTGGGGCTGCAGCTACTGCTGGAGCAGATGATCCACCGCCTGATAAGAAGCTTTCGATATCTTCTTTTGTGACACGTCCGCCTTTGCCACTTGCAGATACTTGAGAAATATCTACATCTTTTTCACGGGCAAATTGACGTACTGATGGCATAGCCAAGACACGTTTGTTTGGATCTGCTGCTTCAACAACACTTGCTGAACCAGAAGTTTCCACTTTTTCTTTTGGTGCATCTGTTGATGCTGAGGCACCAGAAGAAGCAGGCGCATCGTTGTGACCAGGTGCATCGATTTCTACCAATACATCCCCAACGTTGGCAACAGTACCTTCTGCTACAACGATTGTTTTTACTGTTCCTGTTACAGGAGATGGAATTTCTTCCACTGATTTGTCATTTTGAACTTCCAACAAAGTATCATCTTCATTGATCGTGTCGCCAGCTTTAACGAACCATTTTACGATTTCGCCTTCTGCAATACCTTCACCAATATCTGGTAATTTGAATTGGAAGACACCTGAACCTTCAGATGAACCTGAAGATGCTTCAGTGCTTGATTCTGTTGTTGGCTCAGCAGCTGGTTTCGCTGGAGTTTGTGATTCAGCAGCAACACCTGAATCGCCTTCGTTGTCTTCATGACCAGGTGCGTCGATTTCTACAAGGACATCACCAACATTGGCAACAGTGCCTTCAGGAACGACGATACTTTTAACAGTACCTGTCACTGGAGATGGAATTTCTTCCACTGATTTATCATTTTGTACTTCTAGTAGGGTATCATCTTCATTGATGGTATCTCCTGCTTTGACGAACCATTTTACGATTTCGCCTTCCGCAATACCTTCACCGATATCCGGTAATTTAAATTGAAATGCCATTGTCTATTCTTCCCTTCTTAACTATTAAAAGTTGACGATTTCTTTCACTTTGTCTTCGATATCTTTTGCATTTGGCAACCAAATGTTTTCAGCTTGACCGAATGGGAAAATAGTATCTGGTGCAGATACACGTCCGATTGGTGCTTCAAGTGATAGAACCGCACGTTCAGAAATTTCAGAAACGACTTGAGCCGCAACACCTGCTTGTTTTTGTGCTTCTTGAACAACGACCACGCGACCAGTTTTTTCTACTGATTTGATGATTGTTTCAACGTCAAGAGGTGCAACTGTACGCAAGTCGATGATTTCAGCATTGATGTTTTCTTTTGCTAAGTTGTCTGCCGCTTTGATTGCTTCACGAACCATTGCACCGTAAGTGATGATTGATACATCTGAACCTTCACGTGTAACAGCTGCTTTGTCCAAAGGCACTTCATATGCTTCTTCTGGCACTTCTTCACGAAAAGAACGATACAGTTTCATATGTTCTAAGAAGACAACTGGGTCATTGCTGCGGATCGCTGCAATCAATAATCCTTTGGCATCATATGGATTTGATGGAATCACGACACGGATACCAGGAGATTGTGCAATCAAACCTTCTAAGTTGTCTGAGTGCAATTCTGGTGTATGCACGCCACCACCAAATGGTGAACGGATCGTGATTGGTAAGTTGCGCGTACCACCCATGCGGTAACGAGTACGTGCCATTTGTCCTACGATTTCATCAAATGTTTCAAATACGAAACCGAAGAATTGAATTTCAGGAACTGGACGGAAGCCTTCTAATGCTAAACCAAAAGCCAAACCGCCAATACCAGATTCAGCAAGAGGGGTATCGAATACACGGTCTTCGCCAAATTTTTCTTGTAAACCTTCTGTTGCACGGAATACACCGCCGTTTTTACCGACGTCTTCACCAAAGACTAAAATCTCTTTGTCATTTTCCATTTCAACAGCTAAGGCATCTGTAATTGCTTGGATCATTGTTTTTTGTGCCATGACTATTTCGACTCCTTCGCTTCATAAGTTGCAATTTGTTCTTTAATGTTTTGTGGTTGAACTTCAAACATATTTTTCAAGAAGTCAGACACTTTTTGTTTTGGTACACGGTCTGCTTCAGCGATTGCTGCTTTGATTTCTTCTTTTGTTTGTTCGATGATTTGTTCTTCTTTTTCTTCAGTCCACAAACCTTTTTCAGTTAGATATTTACGGAAACGTACCAATGGATCTTTTTCTTGCCATTCAGTATCCATTTCTTTTGTACGGTAACGGGTTGGATCATCACCTGATAGAGTATGTGCGCCGTAACGGTATGTCAATGTTTCGATCAACACAGGACCGTTGCCGTTTGCTGCCCATTCACGCGCCTCTTTTGATACATAGTAGACTGCCAATGGATCCATACCGTCTACTTGGATACCAGGGATACCTGCAGCAGCTGCTTTTTGTGCCAATGTTGGTGCAGCACTTTGGACTTCACGTGGTGTAGAAATCGCAAAACCATTGTTTTGGATGTAGAATACAGCGTTTGCATGGTAAGCACCAGCAAAGTTGATTGCTTCATAGAAGTCCCCTTGTGAAGAACCGCCATCACCTGTATACGTAAATACAACATTTTTCTTGTTGCGTTTTTTCAAACCTAAAGCAACGCCGGCTGCTTGCACGTATTGTGCACCGATGATGATTTGCGGTGGCAAAGCTTTCAAATCTTCAGGATATAAGTTACCTGCTACATGTCCACGTGACCATAGGAAAGCTTCTTTCAATGGCAAACCGTGTTGGATCAATTGAGGCACATCACGATAACCTGGTAATAAAACATCTTCTTTTTCAAAAGCAAATTGACTTGCTAGTTGGCTTGCTTCTTGACCAGCAGTTGGCGCGAAGAAACCTAGACGTCCTTGACGGTTTAACGCAGTTGAGCGTTGGTCCAATACGCGTGACCATACCATTCGAGTCATCAATTCCACTAATTCGTCGTCACTTAGATCTGGTACTAAATCCGGGTTTACAATTTTTCCATCTTTATCCAAAGCTTGGTAAGTTGGAAAATCTGCATTGACTTGCTCCAAGATTGCTTGGAAATCAAGTGCTTTTTGTTTTTTTGCCATCTTGACACACTTTCCTCTCTGTTAAAAAAGTCATTTTCGTATGTAACAGGGTTTAAATCTGTACTATCGAAATTTCATTTACTCTTATAAATTATCATTTAACTTGGAAAATGACAAGTGAAAAGGGTATTTTTTTTAATAAAAGGATGCCCAGTGTAGCAACTCTTAAGAAAAGATTAGTGAAATAAATCACATTTACGGAATCGCTTTCTTGGTTTTCTTCTAAGGAAAATCTTTTTTTCATTTAAGAATAGTACAGCAATGAGTGTTTACCCTAACAGGCGAATCAACTATTTCTCATTTACAATTGTGAAAGAACCGACTTGTGTCATAGTGGATATTTTGAATATGAGAAAAAAATAATACAGAAAGAGGGCAAAAAGAAACAGATCGACGTTCCCCTTCCACCGAAAGGAAACATCGATCCGCTATTTTAGATCCATTCTTGCGTTACATGAATGTAGATTCTTTTTGCCAATTCAACTGTTACTAAATAAGCAATATTGATCCCGATGTACCATGGCCAATAAGAAGCAGGCAATGCAGCGAAATCAAATACATGATGTAATGAAGTCAAGATAATCACAAAGCCGACCGCGATTGCTAAGACACTAGATAGCATGACTGCTGGTGAAGCACTGCTTTTGACAAATGGCAGTTTGCGGGTTCTGATCATGTGAACAACCAATGTTTGGGTAGTCAAACCAATCATGAACCAGCCGGCTTGGAACAAGGCTTGGTCTTGCACGGTATTTGCACCAAAGACGTGCCACATCACTAAGAACGTCGTAATATCGAATATACTGCTGACAGGACCGATGCCGACCGTGAATTTCAAGAGTCCTCGTACTTGCCATTTGACTGGTTTTGCTAATTCTTCTTGATCGACATTATCCCACGGAATAGTCAATTGTGCCATATCATAGACCAAGTTTTGTACGAGCAATTGAATCGAAAGCATTGGTAGAAACGGCAAGAAAGCACTAGCAACCAAAATCGAGAAGACATTGCCAAAATTGGAGCTCAAGGTCATTTTGATGTATTTCATCATATTGGTAAATACTTTGCGTCCTTCAATGACACCTTTGTCTAATACGTTCAAACTTTTTTCCAAAAGAATGATCGAACTGGCATCTTTGGTGATATCTGCTGCTGTATCCACCGAGATGCCAACATCAGCTGTGCGCAAAGCAGGGGCGTCATTGATGCCATCCCCCATAAAGCCAACCGTGTGACCGGCAGCTTGGATTGTTTCAATGATCCGTGATTTTTGCATTGGATTCAGTTTGGCAAACAGATTGGTCGTTGCTGCTTTTTCCGCCAAATCTTCGTCTGATAAACGGTCGATTTCTGGTCCCAGCAAATATTCGCTGGCTTCGATCCCCACATCTTTGCAGACTTTTTGGGCAACGATCGCGTTGTCACCCGTCAAGACTTTGACATTGACGCCATGGCCATGTAAAGAAGCAATCGCTGTTTTGGCTGACTCTTTGGCTGGGTCTAAGAAACCCATAAAGCCGATCATGATCATGTCTTGCTCATCAGCTACAGAATAAACGGCATCCGCATGGGCATCTCGTTTGACAGCCACTGTCAAGACACGCATGCCTTGTTTGTTCAATCGGAGATTGACTTGGCGCAGTTTTTCACGAATATCTTCTGTCAGGTCCATGATTTTGCCATCGATCTCCACATAATTGCAGACTTGTTCCATTTCTTCGGCTGCACCCTTTGTGACCATTAGTTGATGTCCATCTGCATTGACCACGACAGTCAGACGACGACGTGAGAAATCAAAAGGAATCTCATCGATTTTGGTCACTTCTTGGAAAGGTTCAGCCAACTGCGCTTCTTCATAATAATTCAGCACAGCAATATCCATCAGATTTTTCCAACCTGTTTGATAGTAAGAATTCAAATAAGTCATATCCAGCACTTGTTGGTCTTCTTGACCAAAAGGATTCAGATGCTGTACCAGCACAACTCGATCTTCCGTGATCGTGCCTGTCTTATCCGTACAAAGGACATCCATACTGCCGAGATTTTGGATGGAAGGCAATTCTTTGACAATGACTTTCTCTTTGGCAAGGGACATCGCACCTTTTGCAAGGTTGCTGGTCACGATCATTGGCAGCATTTCAGGCGTCAGACCCACTGCTACTGCAATGGCAAAGAACAGTGCTTCACTCCAATCCCCTTTTGTGAATCCATTGATCAACAAAACGATTGGGAATAATACCATCACCATTCTTAATAATAACTTGCTGACTTTGGTCAAGCCATCTTCAAAAGCTGTTTTGCCGCGTTTCGTGGTTGCGTTGCGGGCAATATCACCAAAGAATGTACTTTGACCAGTTTTCAAAATGATTGCTTTGCCTTGCCCACTCAAGACATCTGTACCCATAAATACCAAATCCTGCATATCTAACGCGGAGACATTGGTATCACTTTCTTTGATCCCAGCATCGACAAATTTTTCAACTGGCATTGACTCTCCAGTTAATGAAGACTGATTGATAAATAAATCTTTCGTCCAGATCAAGATTGCATCGGCTGGTATCATATCTCCTGTCGCCAAAGTGACGATATCACCCGGTACAACCTCATCCATCGGTATTTCTCTTGTTACCCCTTCTCTCGTTACCGAACAAGTATTTTCAATCAACTCTTTTAAAGCCAAACTTGCTTTTTGGGAACGAAATTCTTGTACAAACGTAATTGTCACGCTGGCTAAGATCATGATCCCCATCACGATCACGGCTTCAATATCTCCTGTCATAAAGGAGATAACCATCAATAGAGCCAACACTAGGACAAAAGGATCTTTGAATGCGCCTAAGATCATTAACCAAGCAGGTGTTGGTTTTTGGGCATCCACTTTGTTGGGACCATATTCCTCCAAACGTTCTTGGGCATCTTTTTCAGACAAACCTTGAAAAGATGTCCGCATTTCCATTAATAATTCACGTTCTGATAATTTTGCCAATAATTTCAATTCTTGGTCTTTAGATAATTTTTTCAACATACTTTTTTCCTCCTATATTTAGGAGTTGCTCGCGCCACCCCTAGCAATTCTACGCTGTGAACATTCGTTCATCTGGGGACTGGGGTTATCCATGTGAATCTTCCTTTCTATTTGATAAGTAAGCCACTCTTGGATCACGCGCGTATGCAAAAAAATGCGCATGCTCCCAATAAGCATGCGCAAAAAACTCATGATCATTGTAGAGCTTTAGCACTATAGGGCGTAGATAGTTTATCACTATCAGCTGCTTTGGGTTTAACCTTCACGATTAGACCTGTCCTACCAACTAAGTATCTCTCGATACTTTTGCGGCAGCAGCTTGTGTCCGTATAGGAGCCTCACCTAACAATTATTTCTTTCTATTGACACTATAAGCCAACTTCACGCCAAGGTCAACCACTTTCATTCAAAAAAATACGTTATTTTATTTCCAGAACATTCAGAATCACGATTACTTTACCCGTCATTTCCTTTTTTTCACTGTTGTTTCATTCAAAAGATTTATCAAACGCCAAACTTCTCAGCAAGGATTTCCACGATCCGTTGGCTGGTTCGTCCATCGCCATAAGGATTCTCTGCATGGGCCATTTGTTGATAGGCTGCTTGATCATCCAGTAAGCGTTTTGTTTCTCGGTAAACGTCTTCTTCTCGTGTACCAATCAACTTCAAAGTGCCCGCCGCGATTCCCTCTGGTCGTTCTGTCGTGTCTCTCAACACCAAGACAGGCACCCCTAATGAAGGCGCTTCTTCTTGGACACCGCCTGAATCCGTCAAAATCAAAGCACTCTGATTGGCCACATTATGAAAATCAATGACATCCAGCGGTTCGATCAAAGCGACATTGTCGATGTTGCCTAAGATCTTTTGGGCAATACCTCGCACTTGCGGATTTTTGTGCATCGGAAAGACAACATGGATTTCAGGATATTCTTGCGCCACCCGCGCCAATGCCTGAAAAACTTGAGCCATTGGCTGTCCGACATTTTCCCGTCGATGCATCGTCAATAAAATTTGTTTCCCTTCGACACCTGAGAGCTGCGGATGCACATAGTTATCTTGGATCGTATAGTTCATCGCATCGATTGCGGTATTACCTGTCACAAAAATCGTTTGCGGATCACGATGTTCTTTCAGCAAGTTTTGCTGGCTTTCCTTTGTTGGTGCGAAATGGATATCGGCCAACACGTCAATCAATTGGCGATTCGCTTCTTCAGGATAAGGCGATTGCTTATTCCAAGTGCGCAACCCAGCTTCGACATGTCCTACTGGTATTTGTTGATAAAAAGCAGCTGTCGCTGCTGCATAAGCAGTCGTTGTATCCCCATGGACCAACACGATAGCTGGCTGTTCTTTCTGCAAGATCGGTTCAAGGTCCAATAAAACTTTCGTGGTGATACCAGTTAAGGTTTGTCCCAGTGTCATAATATCTAAATCATAATCCGGCACGATGGCAAAAACGTTCAACACTTGATCCAGCATTTCTCGATGTTGGGCTGTCACAGTCACGACAGATTCAAACCGAACATCTGCTTGCAACGCCTTCACTAACGGTGCCATTTTGATTGCTTCTGGTCTTGTTCCAAATATGGACATTACTTTGATCGTCATCATTCACCTGCATTCTTTATTTCCAATGGATATCTTTTCACTTTCTACTATTATAACGAAGAATGCGCCAAAACGAAATCTTTCTGGTGCAAAAAAGCAGCACTGTTTACAAACAGCACTGCTTACACCGACTTTTTCTACAAAAAATCAGATTGTGTCCCCATTAAAAATCGAATTTTTGACGATCACATAATCGACTTTGCGAATTGATTCTAAATCTTTCCCGCCAGCATAAGAAATCGAGGATTGCAGGTCTTGCTGCATTTCTACTAAGGTATCTTTCAGAGAACCTTTGTATTGGATCCAGATTTTCTTGCCTTCGACGTTTTTCTTCTCACCTTTTTGGAATTCTGATGCAGAACCAAAGTATTCCTTCATCACAACGCCATTTTCAACTTTGGTTTCACCTGGTGATTCTTCATGACCAGCAAACAATGAACCGATCATCACCATTGTTGCCCCAAAACGAACAGATTTCGCGATATCGCCATGGGTACGGATGCCGCCATCTGCGATGATTGGTTTGCGGGCTGCTTTGGCACACCAACGCAGAGCCGCCAATTGCCAGCCGCCAGTACCAAAGCCAGTTTTGATTTTCGTGATACAAACTTTCCCTGGTCCGATGCCGACTTTTGTCGCATCTGCGCCTGCATTTTCTAATTCACGGACAGCTTCAGGCGTCCCTACATTACCAGCGATCACAAAAGCATCCGGCAAGTGTTTTTTGATGTGTTGAATCATATTGATCACGGCATTTGAGTGACCATGGGCAATATCGATCGTGATGTAATCAGGGACTAATTGTTCAGCAGCTAACTCTTCTACAAAACGATATTCGTTTTCTTTGACACCAACACTGATCGAAGCAATCAAGCCGCGACTTTTCATTTTCTTGATAAAAGGAATCCGTGCCTCTTCATCAAAGCGGTGCATAATGTAAAAATAGCCATTTTCAGCTAAAAATTCGGCAATCGTATCATCAATGATCGTTTGCATATTCGCAGGAACGACCGGCATTTTAAAAGAATGCTTTCCTAGTGTCACAGTCGTGTCACACTCGGAACGGCTATCCACAATACATTTATTTGGGATTAATTGTATATCCTCGTAATCAAAAACTTTCATGTCAAACATAAAAATATCCTCCAAATCTTACTAAGAGTGAAGCAAGCGATAAATGGCCAAGCCTATTTTTAGCGCCCACAACAATTTAAACCAGTGCCACGTTTAATTCAAGCATTATCAAAATATTTTTATAAAAAAAAGTATTAACGTTCGTGTTTTACGAACATTAATACTTTATTCATCGCGATTTTGCCGATTTATCTGAATTAAGGCAGAATATTGCCCGCTGCTTTGTAGACGTCATACCACTCTTCTCTCGTCAAGACGATTTCAGAGGCTTGGGCGATTTCTTCGATACGATGCGGTGTCATCGTTCCCGCAATTACTTGGATATTCGCTGGGTGGCGCAAAATCCAAGCAGAAGCAATCCCTGTCGGTGTTGTATGGTATTTGTCTGCTAATGCAGTCAATCTTTCATTTAATTCTGGGAATTTCTCGTTGCCGATAAAGACACCTTCAAAGAAACCATACTGATAAGGTGACCATGCTTGGATCGTCATGTCATGTAAGCGTGAGTACTCTAGAATTTCGCCATCATGATCCACACTGCCGTCATCCGTCATATTGACGTGAATGCCTTGATCGATCATGCCAGTATGCATAATACCAAATTGTAATTGATTGGCTACTAATGGTTGTGATACATATTTTTTCAACAATTCGATTTGTCCAGGTTTTTGGTTGCTGACACCAAAATGTTTGACTTTGCCATCTTTTTCAAGCTGATCAAAGGCTGCGGCTACTTCTTCTGGTTCAAACAACGTATCTGGACGATGCAGCAATAACGCATCTAGATAGTCTGTATTCAACCGCTTCAAGCTGCCTTCCACTGAAGCAATGATATGTTCTTTAGAAAAGTCGAACATTTTACCAGGTACGATGCCACATTTAGATTGGATAAACAATGCTTCCCGCTTCGCATCTGTTTTCGCCAAAGCATCGGCAAAAATCGTTTCACATTCGCCGCCGCCATAAATATCCGCATGGTCAAAGAACGTAATCTCGTTCTCGATCGCTGTTGTTAATACTTTTACAGGGTCTTTGGCGTTGTTGATGCGCATCAAGCCCAGAATAACACTAGAAACCTCAATATCTGTTGGTCCAAATTTCATTTTTTTCAATGCGTGTTCCTCCTTTATACAGTACCATTATATTTTAACACAATGTTATGAAAACGCTATACAGATTATTCGAAAAAAAAAACAAAAAACTGTCAACCTTCCGATTGACAGTCCGCTGTTTCGGTTCTATATTTCTTTCGCTAATCGCAAGGCTTTATCCCCTATATCCTTGCGGTAAAACAAACCGTCTAACGTCAGTTCATCAATGACCTGATACACGCCAGTTTGCGCAGTTGCTAAATCTTGCGCCGTGACCTCCACTAGCATCACCCGACCACCGTTTGCGACCAAAAGATTTTCCTCAGCAGACGTTGCGACACCAGCATAATACAATTGCGCAGCGTCTGGCGCTTCTGTTGGTACGATCATCCCTTTTTGATAGATGCCAGGATACCCTTCAGCAGCCAGGACCACACCAATGGACGCTTGGTTGTTCCAAACAATTTCCGGTTCCTCATCGGCCAAGAGCGCGCTGATGATCTGCGGCAACGAACTATCAAGACGATTCAAGACGACTTGGGTTTCTGGATCGCCAAAGCGGGCATTGAATTCGATGACTTTCGGCCCTTCTGCCGTCGCGATCAATCCGGCGTATAAAATCCCGATAAACGGTGTGCCATGATCAATCATTCCTTGGGCCGCTGGTCGCAAAACTTCCCGTACCGCTTGATCAACGATGGCTTGACTGATTTGTGGTACTGGCGAGTATGCCCCCATACCACCAGTATTTGGTCCTAAATCATGGTCAAAGGCACGCTTATGATCTTGGGCGATCACCATTGGATAGACCTTCTCCTGATTGACAAAAGCCAACAACGAAAATTCTTCCCCTGCTAAAAATTCTTCAACGACGACTTTGGCGCCGCTCTCGCCAAAGGCATTTTGCTCCAGCATCGCTGTCACTGCGTCAAAAGCTTCTTCAAGCGTCAATGCGACAACCACGCCTTTGCCAGCCGCTAACCCATCCGCTTTGATGACGATTGGTGCACCTTTGTCTGCTATATAGGCTTTGGCCTCGCGGCTGTTGCTGAAACTGCGATATGCCCCTGTCGGAATCTGATTAGCGACCATGATTTCTTTGGCAAATTCCTTTGATCCTTCAATCATCGCTGCTTGCTTACTTGGGCCAAAAATCGGTAAACCAGCAGCACGAAAGTCGTCCACAATACCATTCAATAATGGTACTTCAGGCCCAACAAAAGTCCAAGTGATCTGCTGGTCGATGGCAAAGTCGATCAGCCCTTGATGATCTGATTCTGCAATCGCAATCAAGTCAATGCCATCTTTTTGCATCCCGGGATTCCCCGGGGCACAAAACACCTGCTGTACTTCTGGATCTGCTAAACATTTTTTGGCGATGGCATGCTCTCGACCACCACTACCGATAATCAATAATTTCATTTGGTCCACCTACTTTTAATGTTTGAAATGACGGACGCCAGTGAAGACCATCGTTACGCCATATTTATCCGCCATGTCGATCGACGCTTGATCCTTGATACTGCCACCTGGTTGGATGATTGCTTTGATGCCATGCTCAGCCGCATAAGCGACACTATCATCCATCGGGAAAAAGGCATCGCTGGCTAAAACCGCACCATTGATCATTCCACTGGCTTCTGCTTGTTCAATCGCAAGTTTAACGGAACCTACGCGATTCATTTGTCCAGCTCCGATGCCGACCGTTTGCTGCTGGTTGGCTAAAACGATAGCATTTGATTTGACATGTTTGACCGCTTTCCAAGCAAAGGCCAAAGCTTCTGCTTCTGCCGCTGAAGGGGCCCGCTTCGTAACCACTTGCCAATCATCCGCTGTTTCTATGCGATCATCTTGGTCTTGAACCAATAAGCCGCCTAAAACCGAAACGATTTCTGGTTCTTTGGCAGTTTCTGCGAAAGTCACTGTCAATAAACGCAAGTTTTTCTTTTTCGTCAGCACGGCTAATGCATCGGCTGCAAAACTAGGCGCGATCACGATTTCTAAAAAGATCGTAGCAAGTTGTTCAGCGGTCGCTACATCAACTGGGCGATTCAAGACAACTATGCCACCAAAAATCGATACAGGGTCTGCTTCAAAGGCTTTTGCAAAAGCAGTTGCAATCGTATCAGCTGTCCCAATACCACAAGGATTCATATGTTTCAAGACCACCGCAGCCGGTTCACTGAATTCTTGCGCGATTCGCAAAGCGGCGTCGGCATCTTTGATATTGTTATAAGACAATTCTTTGCCGTGAATTTGTTCAGCGCTGGCAATTGAATATGGTACTGGCAAAGCAGATTGATAGAACAACGCCCGTTGGTGACTATTTTCACCATAACGCAATGTTTGTTTCAATGTATAGGCCTTCGTCAACGTTTCCGGTTGTTCTTCCGCAACGAGATCCGTTAGATACCCAGCAATCAGTGCATCATAAGCAGCTGTATGGCGAAAGACTTTGGCGGCTAATTTTTTTCGGGTATCCATTGTCGTCTCTCCGTTTGCCAATTCTGCCAAGACCACCTCATAATCGGTTGGATCTACCACGACAGTCACAGCAGCAAAGTTTTTGGCCGCCGAACGCAGCATGCTTGGTCCGCCGATGTCGATGTTTTCAATCGCTTCAGCTTCAGCAACACCTTCTTTACTGATTGTTTCTTTAAAAGGATACAAGTTGACTACGACCAAATCGATTGGTCGGATATTATGCTGTGCCATGGCTTCCATATGACTTGATAGATCACGTCGTCCTAATAGACCGCCATGGATCAGTGGATGCAATGTCTTCACTCTGCCATCCATCATTTCGGGAAAACCTGTGACTTCTTCGATGCTGATCGTTGGTAGATTTGCTGCTTCTAAGGCTGCTTTGGTTCCTCCAGTGGAGATGATTTCTATATCCATGTCATGCAATGCTTGTGCGAAGGCGACAATTCCATTCTTATCTGAAACGCTGATCAATGCTCTTTTTTTCAAAATACTACCCCTTTTCAGTCAGTTCAGCCAATACAGCTGGATATAATTGATGTTCGATTTGATGTATTTTTTCCGTCACGGTCGCTAATGTATCATTCGCCGTGATCCGAATCATTTCTTGGGCGATGATTGGTCCGGTATCAATTCCATCATCGACATAATGGACTGTGGCTCCTGTGATTTTGACCCCATAATCAAAGGCATCCGCTATGCCGCTTTTTCCAGGAAAGCTGGGCAACAATGATGGATGAATATTGATGATGCTGCCCCGGTATACATGTAGCAGCGTTGGACCGATAATCCGCATGTAGCCAGCCAACACAATCAGGTCGATTCGCTGTTCCTCTAGGATACGCAATAGTTTTGTCTCGTAATCAGCTTTGGTCTCATAGCCTTTCGGATCAACAAACCTGTGCAAGACACCGTCAGCAGCGGCTTTGTCCAGCACAGGTGCGTCTTGACGGTCTGACAATACCAACGCCAATTCTACTTGAGGTAAGCGTCCATTGGCAGCTGCCTCAGCGATGGCACGATAATTGGAGCCTGTTCCTGAGGCAAACACAGCGATTCTCATCGTATTTCCTCAACAAAACGAACGGCCGCCTGGTCTGCTGATTCAAGTGCTACCACTTTGCCGATCATATGAGCTGGTTCCCCATTTGCAGCCAGCAAATCAAGGATTTCGCGGCTATTTTCCGGTGTTGCTGCAATGACCATACCAATGCCCATATTAAAAATTTCATACAATTCATGTGCAGGAATATCACCAAGAGACGCAATCAATGAAAAGATCGGTAAAACATCCCAAGTCCCTAACTGAATCTCAGCGCCTAATCCAGCTGGCAACATGCGAGGAATATTTTCAACAAATCCGCCCCCCGTAATGTGGGAAAGTCCCGCCGCCAATCGTTGTTGCAAAATTGGTTTTAACGCATCCACGTAAATTTTGGTGGGTTCCAACAAGACATCTCCTAAAGATTGGTCCCCCAACTCGGCAAAAACTTCATCTCCTGTTAATCCCGCTTGCTCAAATAGGACTTTTCTCACCAATGAATAGCCGTTCGAATGGATGCCTGATGATGGCAATCCAATCAAATGATCGCCTGCTTTGATCGACTCTCCGGTCACTAGTTGCTGTTTTTCCACGATACCTACCGCAAAACCGGCTAAATCATATTCCTCTGGCGCATACATGCCAGGCATTTCAGCCGTCTCGCCACCAATCAGTGCGGCACCAGCTTGCACACAACCTTCTGCTACACCTGCAACGATTTGTTCGATTTTGGTGGGATCATTTTTGCCCACTGCTACGTAATCCAAAAAGTAGAGTGGTTCTGCTCCTTGGGCCACGATATCATTGACACACATCGCTACACAATCGATACCGATCGTCTGATGCTGATTACGTTGGATCGCCAATAACAGCTTGGTGCCGACGCCGTCTGTTCCAGAAACCAACACTGGCTCTTTCAACTGATAGGCAGAGAGGTCAAAGCAACCGCCGAAACCACCAATTGCGCCCATCACGCCTAAACGCTCTGTTCTTTTCACATGTTTTTTGATCCGTTCAACTACTTCATAACCAGCGTGAACGTCCACGCCAGCCTTTGCATACGCATTTGCCACTTTTTTTCCTCCTTGGGTTGGATAAAGTAAACACCTTGATTGCCGTGATGAGACACGCTGTACCTTCAGCCACGGCATGTGATCATCAGCCTGCCTTTGATTTACTCCACAGATGCCAAATAACTCGCTTCATAGTCATACAAAGGGGTTGGATAATCTCCGTTGAAATACGCCATGCATAACCCTGAATAAGGGGCATCAAATTGCAAGCCAATTGCCTCAATCAACCCATTTTCACTCAAAAACGCAAGAGAATCTGCTTCAATTTTTTCACAAATCTCCGCTTCGCTATATTGTGCCGCGATCAACTCTTCCCGTGTCTGGATATCAATGCCGTAAAAGCAAGGATACTTTAACGGGGGCGACCCAATCCGCACATGAACTTCTTTGGCACCTGCTTCTTTCAACAACTGAACGATCCGCCGTATCGTCGTTCCTCTAACGATCGAATCATCAACTAGAATTACCCGTTTTCCTGCCACGACACCACGGACTGCAGATAGCTTCATCCGCACGCCTTGCTCCCGTAATTCTTGCGTCGGTTGAATAAACGTTCGGGCAATATACTGATTCTTGACCAATCCCAATTCATACGGAATGCCAGAAGCTTCTGCATATCCGCTAGCGGCGGACAAGGAAGAATTCGGTACACCGATCACCATATCTGCGTCGATTGCAGCTTCTTGTGCTAGCAGACGTCCCATATTCTTACGGGCACGATGCACATTGACGCCGGCAATATTCGAATCAGGCCGCGCAAAGTAAATAAATTCCATTGAGCAGATTGCCGGTTGCACATCATCCGTGTACTGCTCAATCTGCACACCATCATCATTGATGATCACCACTTCACCAGGTTTGACATCACGAATAAATGATGCCCCGATCACTTCTAAGGCACAGGTCTCTGAAGCGACCACATAGGCACCGTTGACCATTTGGCCAATCGACAACGGCCGGAAACCATTGGGATCGAGTGCTGCGATCATTGAATCTTCTGTAATCAATAAGTACGCAAATCCACCCTTGACCTGATTCAATGCCTCTTTGATCCGATCCATAAATACAGGTTGACTGCTGCGGCGGATCAGATGCATCAAAATCTCAGTATCTGAATTTGAATGAAAAATCGCCCCATCCGTTTCTAACGCTTTACGCAATGTTTTGGCATTGGTCAAATTGCCATTATGAGCCAACGCAATCTGCTGATCAAAAAACTTAAATAAAAACGGCTGGATGTTATCGACACTGCCATTGCCTGCAGTCGCATAACGCACATGTCCTATGGCCGCTTCCCCCGTCAAGCGATCCAAAATACGCTCATCTGAAAAGACTTCTGCCAGCAAACCAAGATCGCGATGTCCAGAAAGCTTGCCTTGGTGGTTGGCGACGATTCCTGCACCTTCTTGACCGCGGTGTTGCAAACTATGCAAGCCAAAATAAGTCACACGGGCGGCGTCTGGATGACCCCAGACACCAAAGACACCGCACTCCTCATTTAAACTTCTTACTTCATAAGACATGGAATCGCATCCTCCCATTTGGCTTTGGCCTCATTAACCGGCACAACAAAGGTTTCATCTTGCGTGCGAAACATCATCTCGCCTGAGGCAGTCACTTGTCCCACTTGTTTGGCGGCATCTCCTGCTATGGCTTCAAAAGCCTTTTGGTTTTCTTTTGCTATGGAAACGACAAAACGTGATTGTGTTTCAGCGAACAACCAAGTGGCAGGCATATCAAACGTTGCCTCAAAACCAAACCCGCCGCCGAAAGCCGCTTCGGCCATCGCAACAGCCAATCCGCCCTCGGCACAATCGTGGGCACTATTGATGACACCCGCTTGAATCCCTTGCAACACAATGTCTTGATGTTTCTTCTCAGCCGCTAGATCAAATGCCATCAATCGACCCGCAATGTCTTTGGTCAATAACTTCTGGATTTCACTGCCATTAAAATCAGCCTGGGTGGCCCCAATCACATAAATCAGATCATCCGCCTGTTTGAAGTCTTGTGTCGTGATATGCGCCAAATCTTCAATCAAACCAACCATGCCAATTACAGGTGTTGGATAGACCGCTTGTCCATTTGTTTCGTTGTACAATGATACGTTTCCGGAAATCACTGGTGTAGACAAAGCTGTACATGCAGCTGAGATACCATCCGCAGCTGTAGCCAGCTCCCAAAAGCCTTCCGGTTTATCTGGAGAACCAAAGTTCAGGCAATCCGTGATCGCCAATGGTTTGCCACCAGATGCAACAATATTTCTGGCAGCTTCCGCCACCGCGATCTGTCCACCTACTTCAGGATCAAGATACAAATATCGCCCATTGCAATCTGTCGTCATCGCCAATGCTTTGTTGGTTCCTTTGATGCGAATCACTGCCGCATCACTACCTGGTCCGACCACTGTATTGGTCCGTACTTTTGAATCATAGGTTTCGAATATACTGCGTTTTGAAGCAATCGTCGGTTGTTGCAGCAACTGCAAGAACAAGTCCTTAGCAACCCCTTGTGGTTCAAAATCAGCCAACGCATGAAATCGAACAATTCGTTCTGGTTCAGCCATCGGCTTATGGTACGTCGGCGCATCTTCTGCCAATGCATCAACTGGCAAGTTCGCCACTTCTTCACCATGATGGAACAACCGATAATTGCCATCATCTGTTACTTCACCGATAACGACTGCATCTAACTCATATTGCAAAAATAATGCTTCTACTTCCGCTTCATGGCCTTTTTTGACACAGATCAACATCCGCTCTTGTGATTCAGACAACATCATTTCATAAGGGGTCATGTTGGTTTCTCTTTGTGGGACATCATCAAGGTACAATTTCAGACCAGAACCAGCTTTTGACGCCATCTCGGCACTAGAAGAAACCAAACCTGCAGCCCCCATATCTTGAATCCCTACTAAAATCTCTGCATGATCCACAATCAACTCCAAACACGCTTCCAACAACAGCTTCTCCATGAAAGGATCTCCTACTTGCACGGCTGAGCGTTGTTGTTCTTCGCCTTCGACGAATTCTTCAGAGGCAAACGTCGCACCATGGATGCCATCGCGTCCTGTTTTCGCTCCGACATACATGATCGTATTGCCAACACCTTTGGCTTGTCCTTTTTGGATATCTTTGTGCTCAATGATCCCCACACACATGGCATTGACCAATGGGTTTCCTTCATAACAAGGGTCAAAGGCAACTTCTCCCCCCACAGTCGGGATGCCGATACAATTGCCGTAACCGCTAATTCCAGCCACGACCTCTTCTAACAAATACTTCGTCCGTTGGTTGTCTAATTCGCCAAAACGCAACGAGTCCAAGATAGCCACCGGCCGCGCGCCCATACTAAAAATATCGCGAATGATACCGCCGACACCGGTTGCTGCTCCTTCATATGGTTCCACAGCAGATGGATGATTGTGGCTTTCTGCCTTGAAAACAACCGCTAAATCGTCCCCGATATCAACGATTCCCGCACCTTCTCCCGGTCCTTGCAAGACATGTGGTCCGCTTGTGGGAAATTTTTTCAAGACCGGTTTAGAATTCTTGTAAGAGCAGTGTTCACTCCACATTACGGAAAACAAGCCGGTTTCAGTATAATTAGGCAACCGACCCAATATATCCTCACTGATCATTCGGTATTCTTCTTCAGTCAATCCCCATTGTTCATACAGCTTGGTCTCTTTGATTGCTTGGGGAGAGGGTTCATTCGAAAGTAATTTATCCATTCACTGGCACCTGCCCATAATTTTTTAGGATCGAAGCAAAGAAACGCTTGCCATCTTCAGAACCCAACAAAGATTCCATTGCTCGTTCCGGATGTGGCATCATTCCCAATACATTGCCGGCACGATTGCAGATTCCTGCAATATTGTGGATACTGCCGTTGACATTCTCGGTATAGCGAAAAACGATCTGATTGTTGGCAACCAGTTCTTGATACGTTTCTTCATCACAATAATAATTGCCTTCACCATGGGCCACGGGAATCGTAATGACTTCATCCTCGGCATATTCTGAGGTGAATGCCGTTTGATTATTAACGATCAGTTGGACCGGTTTACTGATAAAATGCAAGGATTTATTCCGTTGCAACACCCCCGGCAGCAAACCTGCTTCTGTCAAAATCTGAAATCCGTTACAGGTACCAAAAACTGGTTTGCCCTCTTCGGCAAAACGAATCACTTCAGTCATGATCGTCGAAAAACGCGCAATTGCGCCACAACGCAGATAATCACCATACGAAAAACCACCAGGCAATAACACACCATCAAATCCCGCCAAGCTATCAGCATCATGCCGCACATACGCTGCTTCTGCACCCATAATATCTTTGATCGCCCACATCAAATCGACATCACAGTTTGATCCCGGAAAAACAATCACTGCGAATTTCATACACTGACTTCCTCCAATAATGAGATTTCATAGCGATAGGTTTCCATATTGACATTGGCTAACAGTTTGTCGCAAATCGCTTCGATTTCTCGCTGCACATCTGTTTCAGTTTTCTCATCTAAAGCAGCTACCTTGATTTCAAAATATTTACCGATCCGAATCGACGTGACATCTTGGTATCCCAAACGATGAACAGCCCCTTTTACCGCCTCTCCTTGAGGATCCAAAACAGATTCTTTATACGTAACATAGACTTTGACTAAATACATGATGAAAACTCCTTTTCTAATCGATTGTATACCTCTTGATAGACCGGCAAAATATCACCTAGATCACGACGATAAATATCTTTGTCCAAATGGTTATTTGTGGCCATATCCCACAAACGGCAAGTATCCGGTGAAATCTCATCGGCCAAAAGCAAGTGCCCCTGCGCCGTTTTGCCAATTTCGATTTTAAAGTCGATCAAGCGAATATCGATTTGCGCAAAAATATGCTGCAAAGCGCGATTGACCGTCAAAGCTAACGTCCGCAGTTGTTGGCGTTCCGCTTCAGTTGCTAAACCAAGATAGGCAATATGGTCATCGTTGATAAACGGGTCATCCAATGCATCATCTTTGTAATAAAACTCAACGATTGGCTGCGGTAAAGTCGTGCCTTCTTCAATGCCCAATCGTTTAGAGAAACTCCCCGCCGCCACATTGCGTACAACAACTTCTAAAGGGATCATATCTACCATTTCGATCAATTGTTCGTGTTTAGATATGATTTTAATGAAATGACTTTGAATGCCTTCTTGGGCCAGCAATTGAAAAAGAATACTCGTGATTTGATTATTCAAGGCGCCTTTGCCTTGGATCGCATCTTTTTTTTGACCGTTCAAGGCTGTCGCTTGGTCAAGATATTCGACTCTTAACTCTTTTGAATCGGGTTTTTTAAATAATTTTTTCGCTTTTCCTTCATAAAGAAGCACTTCCGTTTCCATACGCCACCTCATTCAATCTTTCAGATTCACACAGCAATGACACTTCTGTTGATTGATTCTATTTTAGCAACCGTTCGAAAAGGGGTCAACGAATATATGGACATTTATCAGATGTTTTTCTCCGAACGTTCGTATTTATTAACAGATACTTTCTAGCTATTCTCTTGCCATAGCGCATCTCGTCCAAATGAAGCGTTTACATCATTTTTGTTTCATGCTATTATAAGATCGTAATCAGGATCATTCGAGGAGGCGTAGATCTATGTGGTCGCTTAAGGAACGTGCCGATCATTTTTTGGCCCATTTGACAGACAAAGAAAGAGTGGCATTGCATAACGAATTGCTGGCCGTCAATCAAATTGTGGCGTTGAACCAGCAAACCAGCTTTTATGCATTTGGTTTACTAAAGAAAGGCAGTCGTCCCCACTATCTTGAAGAACGAAAACGGGTATTGCAGTATCGGAATGGTGTCAATGAAGAATTGATCATTCACCAGATCCACCGCCAGCACTTGTTTAAACACATCTATTCTTTCCGCGTCTATTTTGACTTAGTGGAAATGGATGCAGTATTTATCGATGTTTTATTGGAACGATTGCAAGCGCTGCAGTCCGCCCCTCTGTGGACACCCAAACTAGCTTGAGTGTGGAAAAAGAATGCTCCTGTCATAAAATGAAAAAGGTAAAGCACGAATCTTTTCGTGCTTTTTTTTGTTATACTGTACATAGTGAAAAGAAAGGACTTGACTATGCTATTTACAAAAGAACATTTTGATATATTTACAACTGACACACTGGAAGCGCGTATGGCGCAGATCCGCGCCCAGATCCAACCGGTATTCCAACAGATCGGTGATGCAGCGATTCCTTTATTCGAAAAAGAGTGCCACGTTCCCTTTTATCTCCATATCGCGCAGCATCGCCGCCGCACAGTGTATCCTCCTGCAGAAACATGGGCAGGGATCGGACCAAATAAGCGGGGGTACAAAATGGATGCCCACTTTCAAATCGGGATCAACGCCGACTATGTTTTTGTTTGGTTAAGCGTGATCGATCAACCGAAAAACCAACAGACCATTGCTGATGCTTGGCTTGACGCGCCAGATTTATTTTCAGCATTACCTGCTGACTTTGTGCTTTCGCCGGACCATACCCGGTACGATGTTGTTTCTATCAGCGAATGGCCCGCAGCACTGTCACGTTTGAAGACCATCAAAAAAAGTGAATGCCAAATTGGTAAGATATTTCCCAAAGAACAAATCAATGAAGCGACCCTGTCAGACATCTTAGCTGCCTATGAAGCATTACTGCCCTTGTACATGCAACGACATGGCACCAAAGAAAAGGAGTCGATCAAATCATGAATAAATCCCGCAGAAACAAACCAGTTACATCAACCAAGCGCAAATGGGTATGGTTGTTGCTCCCTCTTGCAGCCCTACTGATTGGCGGCGGTTTTTATGGGTATCAGACCTATCAAACCAATCAAAAAATGAACGCAGCCAAACAGGTGCTCACAACATTCGTCAATGCGTTGAAGGACAATGACTTTGACGCACTCCCTGCATTGATGACCGAGAATAGTTTAACCGAAAATCATTACGATCAAGACCAATTGATTGAGAAGTATCAAGCCATCTTGACAGGGATCGGTGCTGAAAATTATACAAGCGATGATGTGACCGTCACCCAAAACACTCAGAATGCAGATGTCTATGATTTCACTTACACAGCATCCATGTCGACTTCTTTGGGTGAATTGACCGATTTAACATACAGTGGCAGCATTGCCGTTGATGGCGATCAAGCGTTGATTGAATGGTCTCCTGAATTGATTTTTCCAACGATGAGCGGCAATGACAAAGTCAGTATCACTGTCGACAACGCCAACCGCGGTGCAATCCTGGATCGCAACAAGCAGCCATTGGCAGAAAACGGCACCCTTTACCAGCTAGGCGTTACCCCTGGTCAATTGGGTACCGGCGATGAAAAAACGGCAAATATCAAAACGATCGCCGCACAGTTTAATATGACAGAAGACACAATCAATGCCGCACTTTCTCAATCTTGGGTCCAAGACGATTATTTTGTCCCATTGAAAATCGTGGACCAAACCGCTAATTTGCCGACCGGCACATCAATTCAAGAAACATCCGGCAGAACCTATCCCCTTGGAGAAGCAGCCGCACAATTGATTGGCTATATCGGCACCGTCACTGCAGAAGATATTGAAAATAATCCTGAATTATCTAGTAATAATCAAATCGGCCGAGCAGGCTTGGAAGCAGCTTATGATCAAGAGCTGCGTGGCGAAAACGGTGGTCAAATCTCGATCACGGATGAAAACGGCACGGAAAAAGAGGTCTTATTGGCCAAAGAACGCCAAGACGGAAAAGACATCCAACTGACGATTGATCAAGAAGCCCAGCAAATCGCCTTTGATGCATTAAACGGCCAAGCGGGTGCCACCGTGGTCTCTGAACCAAAAACGGGCGATCTACTGGTATTAGCCAGTTCACCTAGCTATGACCCTAATTTGATGACCAATGGCATCTCGCAAGAAGCTTATGATGCCTATGAGAATGACGAAAAATTGCCATTCATTAGTCGTTTCACTACCTCCTATGCACCAGGTTCAACCTTTAAAACCATCACAGCTGCCATTGGATTGGAAAACGGGACGATCGATCCCGATACATCTGTAGCGATTTCTGGACTCAAATGGCAAAAAGACAGTTCATGGGGTGATTATTATGTGACACGGGTAACGGATGTCGCTTCTGTCAATTTAGAACAAGCCTTGGTCTATTCGGACAATATTTATATGGCACAACAAACCTTAGCTATGGGGGAAGATGCATTTCGTGAAGGTTTGTCCTCCTTGATTTTTGGTGAAGATCTAGACTTGCCATTTTCAATGAACGCTGCTCAGATTTCAAACGATGATACCTTCGATTCCGAGATTCTTTTGGCCGATACTGGCTATGGTCAAGGTGAACTGTTGATGAATCCGATCCAACAAGCAACTACTTACTCCGTCTTCGCCAATCAAGGGACACTTGTTTACCCTAAATTATTGCTGGATGCCGATACCAGAGACAAAGCTGTCTTCAAAGCTGAAACCATCACCCAAATCAATCAAGATCTAACAGCCGTTGTGTCTGATGAAAATGGCACCGCCCATACATTGGCTAGCCTAGGCATACCATTAGCAGCCAAAACCGGAACCGCTGAAATCAAAGAAACACAAGACGAACAAGGACAAGAAAACAGCTTCCTCTTCGCGTTTGACAGCGAAGACCAAGGCTACCTTCTGTTGTCGATGCTCGATGACCGGGAAGAAGGTCAATCAGCAACCAAATTGGCACCGGATTTGTTAACCTATTTGGCTGGGAAATACTGAGGAATTCGTTTTCCATTTCCAGTGTCACAAGATAAAAAAGAAGCTTTGCCTATCCTTAGACGGCAAAGCTTCTTTCTGTTTTATTCCCCTAATCCTACACGTTCGAAAATCGTATCGACTTGCTTTAAATGGTGGCGATAATCGAAGGCATCGTCTAAATCTTCAGTGGTTAAAATCGACATAATTTTTTGATCTGCTTCTAATAACGGTCTGAAATCGGTTTGCTCATCCCAAGCTTCCGCTGTTTTCGGTTGGACCAAATCATACGCTTCTTCTCGAGTCAGTCCATGATCGATCAGCTTCAATAATACCCGTTGGCTATATATCAAGCCGAAGGTCGCATTCATGTTGCGCTTCATATTCTCTGGGAAGACCGTCAAGTTTTTGACGATATTGCCAAAACGATGCAACATATAATCAATCAAGATCGTGGTATCCGGTACAATGATCCGTTCTGCAGAAGAATGCGAGATATCCCGTTCATGCCACAATGAAACATTTTCATAGGCTGTCACCATATGTCCCCGTACGACACGGGCCAAACCTGCCATATTTTCAGAGCCGATTGGATTGCGTTTATGCGGCATAGCAGAAGAGCCTTTTTGCCCCTTCGCAAAGAATTCCTCCACTTCTCGGGTCTCAGACTTTTGTAATCCGCGAATCTCTGTCGCAAATTTTTCAATACTTGTCGCAATCAATGCCATAGCAGAAAAATATTCTGCATGAAGATCCCGTGGCAAGACTTGGGTGGAGATGTCTTGTGGGCGAATCCCTAGTTTTTCACAGACATACGTTTCTACAAAAGGTGGAATGTTGGCAAATGTCCCCACCGCACCACTGATTTTCCCTGCTTCTACGCCAGCCGCAGCCCGTTCAAACCGTTCCACATTGCGTTTCATTTCAGCGTACCATAATGCCAGTTTCAAACCAAATGTGGTTGGCTCTGCATGGACACCATGGGTTCTGCCCATCATGACTGTATCTTTATACTCTTTGGCTTTGTTGCCCAATATCTCAACAAAACGCGCAAGATCTTCGCGAATCAGATCATTGGCTTGTTTCATCAAATAGCCATAAGCAGTATCCACAACATCCGTTGATGTCAATCCATAGTGGACCCATTTGCTTTCAGCACCCAAAGATTCTGAAACAGCACGGGTAAAGGCAACCACATCGTGTCTTGTTTGCGTTTCGATTTCCAAGATTCGGTCGATATCAAAAGTGGCATTCTCACGAATCAAAGCCACATCTTCTTTCGGGATTTCTCCTAATTCAGCCCACGCTTCGTCTGCCAAAATCTCCACTTCAAGCCAAGCTTGATAGCGATTCTGATCGGTCCAAATTGCACCCATTTCAGGTCTTGTATAACGCTCTAACATGTCATTTCTCCTTTAATCCCAAATATTGGTTTGATAGATTTCTTCTGAAACTTCGGCAATATCCTCGGTCAAAATCGTGATATGTCCCATTTTGCGACCTTTTTTGGCTTCTTCTTTTCCATAATAATGAAATTGCCAATCTGGTTTGACAGCAATCAAATCATAGGTATCTGTCAAAACTTCGCCTAACACATTGACCATCAATGCAGGTGACAATAAATCAACTTCTGGTAATGGCCACCCGCAAATCCCGCGAATATGGGCATCAAATTGACTCATCGAACAAGCTTCGATCGTGTAATGACCAGAATTATGCGGCCGCGGTGCCAATTCATTGACATACAATCCGCCACTCTTGGTCAAGAACATTTCGATAGCCAAGACACCTTGCAAGTCCAATGCTTTGGCAATAATATGGGCGATTCGTTTGGCTTCTTCAGCCACTTCTGGATCGATCATTGCTGGTGCAATCGTTTGATGCAAAATATTGTTTCGGTGAATGTTTTCCACCACTGGAAATGTGGTAAACGTTTTGCCATTCCCCGCAACTAAAATCGATAATTCCTTTTCAAATGGAATCCAAGCTTCTAATTCACAGGTTCCTTCTCGCAGTAAATTCATTGAAGGCGCAAGATCAGCAGTGCTATATAAGACATACTGTCCTTTGCCGTCGTATCCGCCGCGGGTGGTTTTCAACACACAAGGATAACCAATACTTTCGATCGCGTCTTGAATATCCGTTGGACTGATAATTGTGGCATAAGGTGCAATCACAATATTATTGGCTTCTAAAAATGATTTTTCTAATAAGCGGTCTTGGGTGATCGCCAATAGATCGGTTCCTTGAGGAATGCTGGCATAAGGCAAGATCGAATTCAACGCTTCGACGCTGACGTTTTCAAATTCATAGGTGATCACATCTGCTCGGCGCGCCATCTCTTCTAAAGCAAAAACATCATCATACGCTGCAACGATATGCCAATCTGCGACTTGTGCCGTAGGACAATTTGCTGCTGGGTCTAGGACGCCGACACGAAAGCCCATTTTTTTTGCACTCATTGCCATCATCCGTCCTAATTGACCGCCGCCGACAATGCCGATGGTGCCATTAGGCATTAATGGTTTCATCAAGTTGATCACTACTTTCCATTACGATTTCTTTTATATTATTTCTTCGCGCATCTAATTTCTCCGCTATCTTTAAATCATACATGGAAAGCATCTGTCCTGCAAGTAGTCCTGCATTAGAAGCTCCTGCTTTTCCGATTGCAGTTGTCGCTACTGGCACGCCAGCTGGCATCTGAACGATGGATAGCAGTGAATCTAATCCATTCAACGCTTTCGACTGGATCGGCACACCAATGACAGGTAATGTCGTCTTAGCAGCCACCATACCAGGCAGATGGGCCGCCCCACCAGCTCCTGCTATGATGACCTTTAGTCCATTTTCTCTCGCCTGTTCAGCAAAAGAAAACATCAAATCTGGTGTACGATGTGCAGACACAACTTTTTTCAAATATGGAATCTCTAACTCATCTAAAATCGCACAGCTTGCTTGCATTGTTTCCCAATCCGATGTACTGCCCATGATTACAGCCACTAATGGTTTCATCTTATCTCCTCCAATGATTGATTGCACATGATTGAACGTATCAAAAGCTTGTAACAAATACGTGTCACTTCTTCCTAAATACTAGCAACAGAGGGAGGAAAAGTCAAAACGATTTCGAACTATTTTATAATTTACCACCCGAATGTTCGCTTTATACTCGTTTTAATCAATAAAATCGTACTACAACACTTCTTCAACACATTTTTCACGAAAAAAACCAGATGTCCTTTGCTATTTCTAACAAGGGATACATCTGGTAGTGTATGTGTTAAGAACACCAAAGACTACGCTTCTTTCGTTGTCTCTACAGAAAAAGTTGTGGCACTTTCTTCAGCCTTTTTTGGTAGGCCATTAAAGAGTACATTCAATACAATTGCTGTTAGGCTACTCATCACGATGCCATTGCCAGTGAACATTTGCAGCGTTTCTGGCATCTGGCTGAATAAAGCGGGCATCGTGTTGAATCCTAACCCAAAACCAATCGACACTGCGATAATCAGTAGATTTTTGTCGTTGGCATAATCAACTTTGCTCAACATTTTCATACCTTGAACAGCCACCATACCGAACATGACCAGCATCCCGCCACCTAATACAGCTTCTGGGATGATCTGGGCGATTGCACCTATTTTCGGAAAAAGACCCAATATGATCAGAAAGATTGCGGAGAAAAAAATGGGTTTTCGAGTTTTGATCCCAGATAATTGCACCAAACCAACATTTTGAGAAAAGCCGGTATAAGGGAATGTATTAAAGATGCCCCCTAGAATTACCGCCAACCCTTCTGCCCGATAGCCTCTTTTCAGGTCATTGCCAGTAATAGGTTTTTCAGTGATATCGCCTAACGCAAAATAGACACCTGTCGATTCGACTAAACTCACGATTGAAATAATGATCATCAACAAGATCGACCAAACATCGAAGGTCGGTTTGCCAAAATAAAAAGGTTGGGGCAAATGAAACATCGGCGCATGACTGATTGCAGATAAATCAACAAGGCCAAGAAAAGCCGCCAAAATCGTTCCCCCTACGAGTCCAACCAACACAGCAATCGAGCGCACAAAGCCTTTGCCTACTACTTGCACGCCAATGATCAATGCAATCGTCACAAAACCGATCAGCAAGTTGGTGCTGCTGCCAAATTCAGCAGCTGCAGCATCGCCGCCGCCAATCTTCGTAATAGCGACTGGAATAAGTGTCAATCCAATCACTGTGATCACAGTCCCCGTCACTAATGGGGGGAACAAGACTTTGATTTTTGAAAAAATCCCAGCGATCAACACGATGAAGATACCCGCTGCGATGACGGCACCATATATGGCGGTGATCCCAGATTTGGTCCCTATCAGAATCAAAGGAGACACAGCTTGGATCGCACAACCCAACACAACTGGCAATCCGATACCGAAGAAACGTGTCACAACTAATTGCAACAAGGTTGCCACACCACACATGAAGATATCGATCGAGATCAAATAGGTCATTTGGCTTTCATTGAATCCCAAGCCAGTACCAATCAATAAAGGGACTGCCACAGCACCAGCATACATAGCCAACAAATGCTGCAAACCTAAGACAGCAGCACGACTATTGGTTTCTTTCATGTTAGGCATCTCCTTCTAGAAAGGCTGCTTCTCCATCAGATAAAGAGGCAATACGGGCCAATGACACCACAGGGATCGCCATATCTTCTAATAACGCCCGGCCAGATTGGAAAGACTTTTCAATCACGATGCCAATCCCCACCACTGTTGCGCCGGCTTGTTGGCACAATTCGATCAACCCTTTGGCAGCTTGTCCATTGGCTAAAAAATCATCAATGATCAAGACTGTATCTTCTTTGGATAAGAATTTCTTTGAAATCGATACTTGGCTTGTCACTTGCTTGGTAAATGAATACACAGAAGCCGTCAACAGTTCTTCATTCATCGTCAAACTCTTCGCTTTACGGGCGAAAATCATGGGTACCGCTAATGCCTCAGCTGTATACAATGCCGGTGCGATCCCAGATGCTTCAATCGTCACGACTTTCGTGATGCCTTTGTCTTTAAACACATCTGCAAAGGTATTGCCGATTTCTTTCATCAAGTGGGGATCGACTTGGTGCGTCAAGAAAGCATCGACTTTCAATACACCTTCATCCAATACATTTCCTTGTTCTTTGATACGTTCAACCAATTTTTCCATCCTAACGTTCGTTCCTTTCTATTTCATCCTAAAAAAAGACACTTCTTCTGCGAAAAGCAAAAAAAGTGTCCTCAGGCACGATTTTTACTCATAGTCCAATATTTAAGGTATTGGGTAGATACTGTCGACCATATTTCGACGATATACAAGTAATTTTTTATGATAAAATCGATTATGCCTTGATTTGATTAAAATAGCAAGTCCAGAAACCCCGTAAATAATAAGATTATTCTCATTTATTGTTCAGGTTTTTCCATATCACGATAGTGGTCCATCTTCTTACTGAACAACTCGCCATTTGAAGGCGGTGTGTACGTAATCGCGTTGGCGCCTGCTTCGATGGTTTCCAAAATACTGTCTTCTGTTGGTCCGCCAGTCGCAATGATCGGCAGCTTCGGATATTTTTTGCGGAAAAAAGCAACTGTCTCAGCCGTATCTTTTCCGGCACTGATGTTGATGACCTTCACGCCTGCTTCCAACTTTGCATCGATTTCCGTATATTTACTGGTGACCGTGCTGATGACCGGAATGTCTACCACTTTACAAACTTGCTCGACGGTCTTCAGTGGTGTCGGGCCATTCAATACCACCCCGATCGAACCTTGCGCTTCTGCAAACATACTCATATAAGAAGAACGAAAGCCTTGTGTCAAGCCGCCCCCTACCCCAGAGAAGACCGGGATATCCGCCGCTTCAATAATTGCTTTGGTAATAGCCGGATGCGGTGTAAAAGGATAAACAGCAATCACAGCATCCGCATTGGTATTGCGTATGATCGCGATATCTGTTGTAAAAATAATTGAACGAATTTGTTTACCGAATATTTGTATCCCACTGGCTTCCCGAATCACTTTTGGTACTTTCACGATATCTTTGCGCAGATCCGTGGTGATTTTTGGCATATATTTGTCTTCCATCGCCAACCAACTCTCTTTATCATTTATTGGTCAAAACGATCCAATTGATAGGTTTCGATCACCGAAATAATCTTAGTGGCATAATCTGGATCCGTCGCATAACCTGCCGTTTGCAACGCCTGTGCAGCCGCTTGATAGTCAGTGGCAGTTAGGACTTGCTCGTACAGTGCGGGATTCCAATCGACCCCATTCACAAACAGCATGGTGTGGTCATCCATTGATTCTTCCCATGAGTCATATACCCGAAAATCTCCTTGAATCGTTACCCATTCTCCATTATAAAACTCTTGGGTATCTAATGTCACTTTTTTTGAATGACCAAATGATTTAATACCAAATAAATTGTGATATTCGCTCGCTAAGGTACTTTTGCCCCAATCAGATTCCAAAATCGCCTGTCCTAAAATGATGCTGGGTAAGATGCCATAGCCCTTCTGCAATTCCTCGGCATGAGGGGCCAAATAATCGATAAACTCCTGCTGCGTCAATTCTTCAGATGCCGCTTGATCACTTTGCGGAACTGGATCCGCTAAACTATTCAATGTAAAAATAAAAGCGATCCCGATCAATATCAGCCCTAAAAAGACCAAAGGAAAACGGCTATTCTTTTTCTTTTTTCGTGCCATTCAGTGATTACCGCTCCTTTGCTTGGTCAATAAATTCTTCAAACGTCAATTGATTGTCTTCAATATAGGTAGCTGCTTCGACGCCGACATAACGCAAGTGCCATGGTTCGTAATCGATTTGCGTAATGGCATACTTACCTTTTGGATAGCGCACAATAAACCCATATTCTCGGGCATGGACTTGAATCCACTTGCCCCCGTCCGTATCCCCAAACTGATGATCTAAGACATCGGTGGTATGATCTTGATACCACGCTTTATCCACGACATCGATGGCCAACCCGGTATGATGCTCGCTATAGCCCGGTTCCGTAAACGTTAATTTGGTTGTTTTAGTGGCTTCTTCTTGTGAATCGCCACGGCTCATCAAGGTAGCGACATTCTCAGCAAAGATTTGTTTTTGATACGCCACGGATCGATAAGCCGAGACCATCACCAACGGATAGCCTGCTTGATCAGCTGCTTCAGCCAAATCTTCATATGCCGAGACAATACGCTTGTCCACTAAGTAGCCATTGCTTAACTTTGCCAAACCTGATTGCGCAATTTCTTGATCGATTTTGTTTTTCGGTCCAACGAGAACCATCGACCAATCCTCCAGCGACACATCGGGAAAATCATCAGATTCCTTCTCGCTTGTCTCTTCACTCTGTTGGGATGTAGCGTGCGATGTGGATTCTGTAACAGATGCTGCTGTAGAATGTGAGTCCGCCGTACTTAATGCCGTATCGACAAGACTGCTTTGTGTGCGAACTGATTCATTTAGAACAGCCCCTTTGCCGATTTCTACCGACAAAATGACTATCGCTAAAAAAGAAACAGCTGCAATAATTCCATAATACTTTTTCAAATAGATCCTACCTTTAATGATAAGTTTCTTCTAAATTTTCTTTGACCCATGTCAGCAATTCGACTTTATCATTTTTGATTTGCTGTTGCACGAACGCAGGCAAACGAAAATTTAGAATATCGTCATAGCCCCATTCATCATACGTAATACTGACGCGCAAATCAAGGTATTGGACGATTTCTTCAGATTGTGTTAATATTTCTACCTTTGCTAAATCGCTGCCAAGCCATTTTCTGGCAATCTGCGTCTTCATTTTTTTGAATTCTTGCACTCCTAAATTGCGTTTCTCCGGATAGATCACTGTTTGTCGGACCAGTTTTTGGATCAGCATCCACTCATAGTCAGAAAACAGCAATTTGACTTTTTGATTTTCAGCTGGTGATAAACTGGCTTTTCCTGCTTTCCACGCTTCCCACTGTGCGGCGTCGATCCCCAATTGATTCTCATAAAATTGATTTTCAGATACGTACTGTTCGACGATCGTGTTCAAAATAATGGCAATTGATACATGATGCATACTTATCCCCTCCTACTGTTTATTTTACTGAAAGCTGGAGGGAAAAGAAACTTTTTGCTTTTCTTTTTGATTATTTTAAAGATTGCTGTACTTTTGCTATACTAGAAACGAAGGAGATGATATTTTATGAAAACATATCGTTGGGGCATGATTGGTTTAGGTGATATCGCCAGTCAATTTGCCGCAGGATTCAATAGTCCAAACAGTGAGTTACACGGGGTCAGTGCCCGCAACTTACAAAAGGTTGAAGCATTTGCAGCCCAATATCACATTCCGAAAGCTTACGCGACAACAGATGATCTGCTTGAGGATCCAATGATCGATATCGTGTACATTGCCGTACCGAACGATCTGCACCATGAATTTATTATGAAATCTTTATTGGCAGGCAAACATGTCCTTTGTGAAAAAGCCATTACCACAAATGCCGATGAACTGGCTGAAGAATTGGCGCTGGCTAAAGAAAAACAATTGATTCTGGAAGAAGCCATGACCATTTTCAATATGCCTTTATATGCAGCCTTGAAAGAACAAATCAATGCTGGTCGTCTTGGAAAATTGAAAATGATCCAAGCACCTTTTGGCAGCTACAAAGAACCAGATCCTGCCAATCGTTTCTTCAATCCTGATTTAGGCGGCGGTGCTTTATTAGACATCGGTACCTATGCTGTCTCATTTGCGCGCTTCTTTATGAGTGAAGCACCAGAAGTTATTTATAGTGATATGAAACCATTCTCTACAGGTGTTGATGAGCAATCGGTAACGATTTTGCGCAATCCAGCCGATGAAATGGCCAATGTCACATTGACCTTCCAAGCAAAAATGCCCAAAACAGGTATCGTTGCGTTTGAAGAAGGCTACATCACAGTAGACGAATATCCCCGTGCCGACCAAGCCATGATTCATTTTCGTGATGGCAAAACAGAAACAGTCGCTGTCGGCGATACCAATCAAGCGTTGAATTATGAAATCGAAAATATGCTCAAAACAATCGAGGGCACATCAGCTGGTTCCATTCATTTAACCACAGATGTCATTAGCGTACTTGATCAAATGCAGGCCTTTTGGGCCCAACAATAAACAAAAACCCCTGCATCTCGCAGGGGTTTTTGTTTGTCTGATTACAGGGTTTCTCTCCCGGTGATTTGCTCGGAGAAATCTGCTTTGACTTCAATAAAACTTTTAAAAGTCTGTAAAAACTGAAACAGTTGCGCGCGATTTTCAAATTCATCTCGTGACTGCGGCAATGGTTTTTGCCGATAGTCTGCATGGAGTTCCTCGATTTTTGCTAAAATCTGCTGACCATCATTATTTTCGGCAAAGGTTTCTGCTGTGAAATGCAAAACAGACTGAAACATGATTGAATAGTCTGCTTCAACATGGATATGCTGCAAAATATCAGTCATATCCATCAAAAGCCGGGCTTGGGTTTGACGCATGGCGAAATACGCTTCATAGTAGCCTGATGAGGCGACCCATTGGTTTTCATGATGTATTTTGGCTTGATAATGCCCCGCTTTGATTTGATCGAATAACGTATCGCACTGGATAGGCAACAGCGCAGTTTCCGCGGTTGTAAACGATGCGGCCATTTCTTTTAAAAGACTTTTAAACGACTCTTCCACGACTTGTTGGACTTCTTGCAATTTCTCTTCTCCATTAGGCATATAGAGATTGAATAGTAAAGCAAAACCGATCCCGATACTCATCAGCAAAAAAGCATTACCAATCAACGGCAGTGCAAAGGATCGTTCCATTAAATAGTGGGTAACCAGTACAGAATTGACAACGATGCCATCCGTCAATCCAAAATACACTGCCACTGGAATAAACAAGAATAGAAACAAGACAAAGCCTAGCGGTCCAAAGCCAAGTATATGAAAACAAATAAAGGCCAGCGCTGTCGCAATAGCCAACGAAATCAAACGGCCGATACCCGTGAACAGCGATGTTTTTTTCGTATTGCCTACACTCAAGATGGCAATGATACCCGCAGCTGGTGCATAGAGCAGACCGATACTTTGTGCCACATACATGGACAAGCCAGCGGCAATGGCTGTTTTGATGGTCCTTAAACCAATCTTCATTTGATCACCTCTTTGAAAGTATACTAAACATTAAGGGATAAAACTAGAATTTCTGCGAACCTTTCGTTATGATAAGAGAAAGGAGGAATCAACATCATGAAATTAGGGCGTTTTCGCTTAGGAATGAGAACGATTAAAACAGCGATCGCTGTGATGCTCTGTATTCTTTTATTTCACTTTTTGGATCGAGGCCAACCTCTGATCGCGGCTTTGTCTGCCGTTTTCTCATTGCGTCAAGATTTGAATACGACCTTGTCTTTCGGTCGTTCACGGATCATTGGCAATTCGATTGGTGGTGGCACTGCGATTTTTTACTTTTTGACAAAACAATATTTCCACCATGATTTTTTGATTGAACTACTGGTCTTGCCAGCTTTGGTGATGTTCATTATTGTTTTATCAGACGGCATCAACAACAATTCCGGTATTATATCAGGAATTGCCACCATGCTCTTGATCACACTTAGTGTGCCACAAGGGGAATCGATCATCTTCGCGCTGGATCGGGTATTAGATACCTTTATCGGGACATTGATTGCATTGATGATCAATTTTGTGATTCGCCCGCCAGAAATAGAAAAAGAAGAAGAAATCATCGAGGATTTGGCTGTTTTGAAGCAAAAAGAAGCTGACCTGCAAGCGATGTTACAGGACGTGCAAGGCGCGATCTCAACCAGAGAACAAGAAAATAATGAGAAGCAGTGACTATGCGTAAAGCGACCAGAGGAAGCCATTGGCTCCTTTGGTCGCTTTTTTAGTTTTTTTTGGCCAAATGATCCGCAATCTCTTGCTGTGTTTGCGTCCATAAATGCTGCGCTTGTTGTTTTTTGTTAGGTATATCTAACGATGTAACTTGCCGATCAACAAAATATTGACCAGTGATACCAGCCACTTCAGGACTTGTTGCCAAATAAATAGCGGTATCTGCTCCTTGTGCGGGTGTTTTGAAAAATGGTGTCAGCACTTTATAAACAGCTTTGCCAAAACCGGTTTTGCGACTGACCCCTAAGCTTGTAGCAACGGCACCAGGATGCAGAGAATTAACTGTGATATCTGTATTTCTCAATTGATACGCAAACGCCTCTGCCATTAAGATCATCGCTTTCTTGGAGCGGCCATATTCCCGCCAAGGCAAAAACCCGTCCACATCAAAAAATGCGCCATCTTTCTTTGGTACAAACTTGTAAGCGCCAGAAGCCACAACGACGATTCTGGCATGATCTGCCCGTTTGAGCAACGGTAGCAGCAATCGAGTCAGTTCAAAATGACCGACGTAATTGACACCGAGCATTTGCTCAAAACCATCTTTGGTCCATTCTTTCTTAACTGTGACCACGCCAGCATTGTCAATCAAGACATCGATTTTATCAAACCGTTCACGCATCTCAGCAGCCGAATGTTGCACACTTTCTAGAGACCCTAAGTCACCGATCACCAAGTCAATGGCTTGATTGCCAGTACTTTTTTGAATCGTTTTTTGGGCAGCTAGACCTCTTTCTTTCGAACGACAATACATAATGACGTGGGCCCCTTGTTTTGCCAATGCTTCAGCAGTAGCGTACCCCATGCCTGCATTGGCACCTGTAACGACGATTGTTTTCAATAGCAGCACCTCCTCATGAATAAGTATAACAAGTTACATCTGAATCAGCGAATCATCAGACATCATGTCTCCATTATTCCCCTTGATCCTTCTTTTTTACAAATGGGTCAATCATCGAAAAAACCGACCAAGCCATCGGCTCGATCGGTTCTTTCAACGATGCAAATAGTCAGCAACTACGCTTCGTAACGACAAACACCGTCTAAGTATGTTGCTTCTAAATTCATGTCCGGATCTAATACAATAAAATCAGCAGCCCGGCCTGCTTTGATCATGCCGCAGGTATCATCGATCTTGCAACTGATAGCTGGCACTAAGCTTGCCATCATGACAGCTTCTTGTGGTGTAGCGATTCCCCACTCAACAACATGTTTGATGGCTTCTTTCAGTTTCAAAATACTGCCGGCTAAATTGCCTTCTGCCAAGCGTGCTGTTCCGTCTTTGACAACAACAGGAAATTCACCTAAGACATAATCGCCATCAGGCATGCCGCCTGCCATCATACAATCAGTGATCAACGCTACATGATCATGTCCAGCTTTTTCCATCAAGATCTCAGCTGCTTGCGGATGGACATGATGCCCATCACAAATCAATTCAGAGAAAACTTGGTCTAGTGACAACAATGCGCCAACCATACCGGGTTCACGGTGATTCAATCCTCGCATCCCATTAAAGGCATGAACGAAGACACTCGCTCCCGCTTCAACTGCTGCTTGTGCTTCCAACAATGTGCCATTGCTGTGGCCTAGTGCTACTACTACACCTTCATCTGTCACAGCGGATACAAACTCACGCACACCTTCACGTTCAGGGGCTAATGCGATTTTTTTGATGATACCGCCAGAAGCCGCTTGCCACTCGTGGAAAGTATCCAAATCAGGGTCGCCAAAGTAAATTGGGTTTTGTGCCCCTTTATATTCTTCAGTAAAGAAAGGTCCTTCAAAGTAGATCCCTTGAATTTTAGCACCAGTGACATCATCTTTAACTTGTCCAATCGTTTCAGCCACATCCCGCAAGCGTTCTTTGCTTGATGTTAAAGTAGTAGGCAAAAACGAGGTAACGCCGCAAGACAATAACCCTTCTGACATTGCTTTGATTCCTTGGGCATCATTGTCCATCACATCATGATTCATATAGCCATGGATGTGTGTGTCTACTAAACCAGGTGCTACCCATTTACCAGAATAATCGACTACATCTGCGTTTGCTGGAACTTCTTGGCGGATTGCACCAAACTTCCCATCTTTGATTTCTAAGTAACCGGGTCCATGTACTGCCGATTTCAAAAAGAATTTATCCGCATAAATATATTGATTCATCTAGATCGCTCCTCTATTTCTTTCTCCTTTAAAATTACTCTTATTTGCTGGAGAAGTCAAGAAAGGTCTACACCATTTTGGCGGATTGTCGAATATCCACCACTGCTTGATACAATTGAAAGCTCTTTCTCGCTGCTTGTTCTTCTTTCAGAATCGATAAGACTTGGGCTTTGATTTCAAATAATTCCTCTAAAAAGTAAAAACTATTTTTTTCTCTTGCCAATGCGATGCCTTCTTCTATGATTTTCAATGAGCGGCAATATTCATGCTGCTGTTTCAAAAAGACCGCATAATTATAGTACACTTTCGTCAGTGTCGTCGATAAACGTTCAGAAGGTAAAGCTTGCATACTTTCGTAGGATTTTTCTAAATTCAAGCGGGCATCTGCCAGTAGTTGCAGATCACTGTAGACTCGTCCAATGCAGCTAAGAATCCGAATTTCCATTACTGAAACATTGGTTTTGTCTTGTTGATAGGTATAAGATAAACCTTTCTTCAAAGATTCCAAGGCGGATTCGTAATCGAGATCAATAAAATACGCGCAGCTACCCAAATAGTAATAATACATTTGCATATCCGTATCTAAATACAAATAATGTTTAATTTGTTTGTCTTGCAGTTTCTCACGTAATGCTTGAAACTGTTTGTGAACAAAATGAGACTCAATTTGGGCAAACACTTGGTTGGATTGGTTGATTTCTTCTGAGTGAAGCATCATCACTTGATCTAGTGTGACCCCTAAGCGCTGACAAATTTGATACATGACCCAAACGTTAGGCAATTCTTCATTATTTTCAATACGACTCAGAACACTTTGAGAACAAATATCCTGGACCAGCATTTTTTGAGTCATTTTGCGATTTTGACGAATAGAACGGATAATCTGGCCAAATGATTCCTCTTTTTTCTTCATGTGTTTCCTCCATAAATCTTAAATAGAACGGTTTTATGTTCAGAAATGCGAATTCGCATTTTTAATTTTCTTCATTTTAGCACATAATGACAAAAAGGAAAGCAATTTCAACAATATCTTGTTATTTTTCAACGATTTTAAAAAATGAGGTGAACATATGACGGTCGATAGTACGATCTTTTTTACATGGGAAGGCAAAACTTATGAGGCAGTTATTGAAAGAGAATATGAGAATTCAGTCCTCGTCCAAGTGAACAAACCGAGTACAGAAATGCTGGAAAAGTTTACCAATCGCATGATAGTCAGCAAAAAAAACTGTCAACCAACAATTGAATAACAAAGAAACTGCTTTCTGAAAAATCAGAAAGCAGTTCTTTTTATTTTTGACGGTAACTGGCCAAAAATTGCGTCATTTTCTCCGCAGTCGTTTTCAAATCATCCATGTTCGGTAAATAGACGATCCTAAAGTGATCCGGCTGCTGCCAATTGAAGCCGCCGCCATGGACCAAGAGAATATGATGTTCATGTAAGAAATCCAAGACGAATTGTTCATCATTGGTAATGTTAAAACGCTGAATATCGATTTTAGGGAAAATATAAAATGCCGCTTTCGGTTTGACAGCTGTCAGACCGGGAATATCATTAAGGGCTTGATAGATAAATTCTCTTTGTTCATAGATACGGCCACCGGGCAGCAGCAATTCATCTGAGCTTTGAAAGCCGCCTAATGCTGTCTGAACGATCTGCTGGGACAAAACATTGGAACACAAGCGCATTGACGACAACATGTTCAACCCTTCAATGTAGTCTTTGACATTGGTTTTGTCTCCACTTAGAACCATCCAGCCGACACGGAAGCCCGCCACGCGATGTGATTTGGATAAGCCGCCTAATGTCACAACAAAGCGATCTGGGGCCAATGTCGCAATCGGCACATGAACATAGTCGTCCATCACCAAGCGATCATAAATTTCATCAGAAAAAATGATCAGGTCATGCTCTCTTGCCACATCCACGATCTGTTGCAAGATATCTTTAGGATAAACCGCACCTGTCGGGTTATTTGGATTGATCAGGACGATTGCTTTGGTTTTGCTGGTGACTTTTGAACGAATATCAGCAATATCAGGATTCCATTCAGCCGCCTCATCACAAATATAATGCACAGGTTTACCTCCTGCTAGTGAGATCGATGCCGTCCATAAAGGATAATCCGGCATTGGCACCAAAATCTCATCACCATTGTTGCACAACCCTTGCATACACATCGTGATCAATTCAGACACACCGTTACCGGTATATATATCATTGATCGTGACATTGGGGAATTTTTGTAATTGATAGTATTGTTCAATCGCTTTTCGGGCAGAAAAAATCCCTTTAGAATCAGAATATCCTTCCGATTCGCGGACGTTCATGATCAAATCACGGACGATTTCATTTGGGGCTTCAAAACCAAAAGGCGCCGGATTCCCCGTATTTAATTTCAGAATACTGATGCCTTCTTCTTGCATCCGATCTGCTTCTTCTAAGACAGGGCCTCGTACATCATAACTGACCCCTTCAAGTTTTGACGATTTCGAAAATTTCTTCATATAGTTTTCTCCTTTAACCGGTAGGTCAACGTTTGGTTATTGGTACTCGTCGTTGATCTCTTTTCAGATTGAACTTATTATAGCAAAAAGTTTTCCTATTGGCGAAATTTTTTTGAGAGCCTTTTGATCCACCATAAAAAAAAGCACCTGTTGTCAATCACTAAGACAACACGTGCTGATACCTATTTTTTACGCTTTTTCAGGGAAATACAGCAAATACAATTCTTGCAGTGCCATGTGTCCCACTGAGAAATCAGTAAATCCTGCGGCCAAAAACTTTTGCACCCAAGAAGGGTCGGTCAACTCAATCAAATACATTTGCTGCTGCAAATCAATCATCACTGTCGTCAATTCAGGGAACGTCACCAGAAAATCAGGCGTATTGATTTTTACATACACCGGCGCATCTTGCAACGACTTTTGACCTAAATATTCATGGATGATATGACCTTCCCGCAAAAAAAGCACTCGGTCTGCATAGCTGTCAAGATTGGTTAAGATATGAGAAGCGATTATAATACATTTATTCTGGCCTCGCAATCGACGCAGAACTGCAGAAATCAATGCCACATTGGTCGGATCTAGTCCATTCATCACTTCATCCATCAACATATACGGCGTATCCGTCACGATTTGCATCGCGAAGCACAAGCGTTGTCGCATGCCCAATGAGTAAGATTGGACAGGCCGCTTGATATAGTCCGACATTCGCAACGCCTCAATCGTTGCCTCTACCAATGAAGCCTGCGACTGCCACATCCGTTGATACAATTTCAGATGATCCAAACCACTCAAATCTTCATACAAGTCATTTTGATCAGGAAAAAAAGAAATCTGCTGATGCGCATAAGCTTCCCCTTTTTTGGTTTGATACAAGGGTGCTTGATCAAGGTAGACCTCTCCAGCATCCGGCTGGACAAAGTGCATCAAGACATTCAGCAAGGTTGACTTACCTGTCCCATTGGGCGCTACAAGACCAACAATTTCGCCTTTTGCAAAGGACAGTGACAAATTATCCAATACCGGACGATCATACTGAACCGTCACATTCTTCAGTTCTAACATTTTTCATCCTCCTATACTATACGGCCTGTTTTGTGTTGCAATTTGAAAAACAAGCCACACTCTATCACTAACCAGACGACACCAAACCAGAGCAACCCTTTTGATAAAATGAATCCGCTGGATCCAAAATAAAATCGGCTATAACCTGAAAGAATTTTCCCCACTTCTTGATACAAATAGAGATTATTCGAACGATCCAAGAAAGCACTAAACCAACGATGTTGGAAAATCAAAGGAGTCATTAGGCAGAAACCAACCAACAGTAAATTGAAGAGCTCAGAGCGAAACAGTACGCTCAATAACAAAATTCCCCGTGTATAAATCAATTGTATCAGCAGGATCGTTGCCACACATTGGCACAAGAACCACCCAATCGACTGTGTGCCGAAGGCTTCCATTGAAGCAATCGGATAGCGCGCATCCACATCTGCTGAAAAAATCGCCACCGGCAGCGACACTGAACCAAAACCGAACTGCAGTCCCGTACCTAGCCAGATCACCCCCATCGTGCTGAGCATCATCAGGGCAGAGCAAAGCATGACAGCAGCCGTCTTCGTCCATAACATATCTTCTGCCACCATTGGAAACGCCAGGAATAGCGACCGGTGTTTCCTTTCTTTCAATAAACAATCGATTGACAGAAATAAAGTGACACACACAAACAACAGCGGCAAAACATCCAGCATACCGCGATAAACTGTTTGAATTCCCGTTTTTTGCTCCATGACCGCTTGTGACAATTGGTTATTGGGCAGCTGTCGATAACTATCCATCAAACGTGCCGTCGATGCATAACCAAAGCGGCCATCGTAAGCGGCGTAATAGTTTTTATAGGTATAATAGTCCGGCGTGTAGAAGATCGACTGGTCATCAGTATAGGTCAATGCCACTTGATACCATTGACTCGTGGCCGCAGCGTATGCCTGCCAATCACCAGATGCCAATGCATCAAGCCGCGCCTTTTCTGCCTGATTCCAAGGCGTGAAGGCAGCAATCGCCAGTCCTGCTGACCAATGCTCAGAAGGTGTTTCAGCTTGCTGATCTAAATACGCTTGCCGCACTTGATAGCGTTGCGTCATTTCTGCTTTATCCACCCGCTCAATTGGACGATAGCTTTGCTGCTGAAAACAGTACACGATTGCATAGATCATCAGCAGACAAAAGAGACCAATTGTTTTTTTACTGTGCAACAACTGCCGCCATTCAAATAAAAAGTAGTCTTTATTCATCGTCCACCTCGCAAGATCCATTGTTTTTTGTCGGCCAACAAAATCAAAGCCAGCCCACAGGCCACTAATCCCCCAGTAATGACCCAACTGCCATAGACCCCTAGCTGACTGCCAGATTGCCACGCAAAGGCCCCCGTATAAAACTGCTCAAGCCTAAGAACAGCAATCGGTGCCAGAAACGTGTGCTGCGCGATAGCCAAATAACTGATCCCATAAAGCAAAAGCAATATAAAAAAAGACACATAGCGGTTCGGCAAAATGATATTCGCCAAATACCCCACAACTTCCGCCAGCAAAATCATCAATAGTATCGAAATCAAACTATAAAACACAAATTGGACGAACGGGACCGCCTGCCAAGTACCACCCAGATACACACTGCTTGGGTAGGACCAATCGCCGCTGGAACCGATCACAAGCATACTCAAAACCACACCTGTTAAAAAAGACAGCAACAAGCCCAGATTGGTCACAGCCTTGACCATGATCTTACTCACCATCCGAACCAAAAAAATCTGCGGATAAGACCGAATCAACGTGAAATGTTCTCTTTCTTCCAGTAAATTGTCACTCGCCAGAAAAGCCCAAAAGACAAACCCAACATTCATCAAAAATAGCAGTGCCAAAGACAACGCCGTCTGGGCATTGTCAGCTGTCAAAACAGGTGTCTTTTCTTGTTGGATCAATGCTTGGTAAAAAACTTTATTTTGATTGATCAACCAAACCGGCTGCAAAAAATCATTCTCTTCCAGCGACGCCTGCCATAACTTCAGCTGGACATCTGCTATCGCAAGACTCGTTTCATTAAATCGCGGATACATCTCCATAATCAAGTTAGACGATTGTCTTGAAGTCAGGTTATAGTTCTGCAAGACCAAGTCATAGACAGCCTGCTCTTCCTCAGTGCCATTTTCTCCATTTTGATACTGATTGACTAACCGAGAAGCTTGCGCCTGTTCTGCCGTCGTCGTCGCAGAAAGCTGAATCGGATCGATCAATTTCAGATAAAGTGAAAAACCGATCCCCAAACAAAACGCAGCCGCAAGGAAAACATAAAATAAGCGCTGTCTAATTGACTTGATCAACAAATTATAGAAATAGTGCATAAGCTCCCCCTTCAATCAAAGTATGATAGTATAAGCATACCCTTTCTCAACATAAAAGCCAAACAGAAATGTAGAAAAAACGTATTTCAATAATTTTTAAAACCGATTGACAAACCTGTCGATCTTCGGGTAAGATATTTTTTAGATGTTTGAAACATTGTTTGAATATCGTTGATAAAGCAGATGTGGTGGAACGGCAGACCGGTGACTATCTGTTAGTAGTAAGCGGAAATGACGGAATGGCAGACGTGCAAGATTGAGGGTCTTGTGAGCATATTGCTCGTGTGGGTTCAAATCCCATTTTCCGCATATAGATTTAGAGTAAATTACTTTCATTAGTAGTCTACTCTTTTTATTTAAAAGTTTGTTCGCTTTAAACCAAAAATAAAATGAGACTATTTGAGAAGTTCTTAAAAGTTGATAACCAAGGCGTTTTCGAACTTTTTCTTTTTAAATCCTGAGTTTGACCCACAACGAACGAACTTTTCTTCTATTTATAAGTTTTGAAACACATCCATAGCCGCTCAGTTGCCTAGGGATATATCAAAAACGTATCTCTTGAGGAACTGGCAGAATTAGAAGAATTGATTGAAGAACGCAAAAAAGCCCTATCCAATTAAGGACAGGGCTTTTTACAAAGAAGGTAAAAAAAGAAAAAGTGTTAGCTAAGGGTACTATAAGCTTAATTATTTTGCGGAATTTATGCAGAAAAAAAGCCCACTGCATTAAGTGAAGTGGGAAATAGAAAAATGTAAAAGCTATTTTATTGGTTAATTTATTCTATCATGCTAATAAACCGGTGAAAATAACTGATGAGAATAGAGAAACCCTCAAAATAAAAGTCTGCGTATGATTTTTTTATTTATCAGGAGTGAAAATAGTTCTTATAAAAAGATCAAAGAATCCCAATCTTTGTAAGAATAGAACAACAAAAAAAACATAGCAAATCCCAGCAGTTATATTTACATATTTTAACTTCTTGATTTCTGGATTCGAAATTTTTTCCTCTAAATCACCAATAATGTTATCCTTGGTCAAATAAAGTTTTGGATAGTACGTATTCATTATTTCCACTCTTTTGACATACGTTTGATAGCTTTTGAATTCTCCACTGATAAAGTAAATTACGAGTAGATAGACTGAAAAAAATAAAGCAATCAAATAGGAAAAAAACGATAAATGTTCATCATTTCTAGAAATTGCATCAAAAATAAATTTACTCAAAAAAATACCGATTATTGATACAATATTATTCATCAAACTTTTTTTTGTTTCTGCGATTTGGTTACTAATTTCTTTTGACATTGAGAATTGTTCTTTAATAATTTCCTTTTTCTCCGAAATAAATTTTGTAACTTTTTCATCTACATAAATATTATATTCATTGATACTTAGAATCAGTAGCTTGTTCCAAAAATCTTGATCATAAATGTTGTTGTTTTCTTCATCAATTCCCTCATACAGTAGATTCCTTAAAATTCTAAGTTTTTCTCTGTAGTTTGAAGGTTCCCCAAAAATAAACTCATTAATTCTTGAAATTATTTCATAGCATTTTTCAAAATCTCCGGATAGTTTATCTATCTCTATCACTTTTACCGACTGCTTTATAATTAAAAGTGAATTCCCATTTTTGTTATCAAAAATATTTGATAATGCATCTATCATAATTCTTCTCGATAGATTAGAGGATAGAAAATCAATGGAATCTAATAAAAAAGGAACCGAAGAAATATTCCGGTCATACTTGCTTTGAATTTGAATAAAATTGGATAATTCGTAATCTATTTTTTCCGTCTCTAATCTAAAACTAAAAATTGAAGAAATAACATTAGGAATAAAACTTCCTGAAATTCTCTTATACACATCTAGATGTGTATAAGAGACAGCTACAGTATTGTCTTTAAAATTCTCGATTTTTGATTTGTATATAAAGGCACATTTTTGAAGACTATTGCCTAAATCCGGTAACATATTTGGCTGAATTTTAAATTTATTGCCATTCATTTGAATCCCTTCATTCAATTCCATTTTCATAATTGCAAGCACTTCATCAGTTCCAACAAATCTTTCTTCTTCAAAATTATAACTAAGAACAACTAGTAGAAAAGAATTCTTTACAGAATAGTGCATATTCATCTTCAAATGATTTGCAATATCTAACGAAGATTGATCGAAATCATTTTCTGTAAAACATTGAATACAAGGATTAAAAATATCGCTATTGTCAGATCTAAATCTTGCCGCCTTAGAGTTGGGATCTGTTGTAGATTTTATAATATGCTTCCTAAAAAAGTCATCTATTTTAAAATCAAAGTCTGACATAACGTCACTTTCGTGAGAAATGACCTCCAAATCAGGATTTATTTCGAAAACTTTCATATACTTAATCATTTAATAATACCTCCAATATATCTGCTAATTAAATTAAACCAAAAGGAAGCCTCGAAAACAAGCGTTTTCCTAGACTTCCTATAGCAGATATAATCGTATGAGGATTATGTGGAAATTATACCAAACATAAGTTTGTATTTCAAACAAAAAAAAGCCCCCTACTCGAACGAGTAAGGGGTGTTTGTGTTAAACGACTGCAGAATATCTCCGTTTACCAGATGCGCCAATCCAGCTTAGCCAAACGTATCCGCCAGCTGTCACCTTTTGATCGTAGCTGACACTTTCGCCTTTTTTGTAGATTCCTACGCTGGCCGAACTGGTCGATGCTGCAGATCGAATATTTGTGTTGGTTGTAAATGTGTATTTGCCTTTGTTAGGCAAATCAGAGCCTTTTAACTTAACGGTCGCGTTGCTTGATGAAGATGAACTGCTAGCCTTATACTCCTCTACCGTATCTTTTCGGGTCGTGATATACAGTCCTGATTTAAGTTTGAATCGTGGATACTGTCCGCTATATTCCAATCCTGTGACAGTCAAAATTGTATTTTTAGGCACACGATCATTACCATCTTTTGTTTTAAGCGATACTTCTTTATAAGCCCAGTCCGCTTTAACAAATCGGATTTGATCAAACTTAGTCGTGTGATAATTGTTGATATCAAACGTACTTGTAGATGAGTTGCTAGATGAGCTACCAATGTTTGATCCGCCACTTGAAGCACTTCCAGATACTGATCCATATCCCATCACTTTTAACATCGCATTGATCGCTACATCCATTTTATCTGCCAAAATGTCCATATCTTTTTTACTGTCAATAAAACCCCACTCTACCAAAATCGCAGATCCCGCCGATGCACGAATCACATACAAAGATGTTGTCGCTTTAGCACCACGATTGACCCAACCAGTCACTGCACAAACTGCGGCACAAATAGCTTCTGCTAGTTTTTTAGCTTCAGCGTTTCCAGCCATGTGCCAAATTTCGAATCCGTTAGCAGTTCCATTAAAAGCATTTAGATGGTGACTGACGTGCCAAGATTTACCCACCTCGTTCATTTTATTTCCAATATTGACCAAATTAGCATTGGCGGTCGCACCCGCATCATCCGTACAATCTACCGCTTTGGTGACATCTCTAAATTTGGTGTGGATCGTTTGTGCTACTTCATGCTCTTTTAGTCCGTTTCCGCTGGCACCTGGTGTTTTGGCGTTGTGCCCTCGGTGAGATGTTGAATTGTTATAACTCATAGTTTATTCCTCCATTCCAATGTAGAAAAAGTCATCAATTTTTTCGGTTGGATTATCCGTCTTTTCACGTTGTTTGATTTCAAATTTAAAATTGACCGGCTTTTCAGATTTCGTGAAAATGCCTAATAATTGAAAAATTGTTGTTCCGGTATGATGCATGGTGTGCGCTGCATCTTCGACTGGATCAACCTCTTTGACAATTTCTTCTTTTGCTACCGCTTCAAAATCTTTGATAAATGCTTCCTTATTTCTCATAGTATTTCCCTCCAATTTTTATATAGAAAAAAGAGCAGTCATCCGACTACTCTTCGTCCTTTAACTCCGTATGATAGTTCGTATTTTCTGTAAATTCTTGGCCTTCGCCATAATCAAGCATTGTGTCCTTTTTAGGCTCTTGATATGTCATTGCCAGATTGCTATCCGAAATTCCTTCGGTTGTCGGATCAGGTATCAGATTCAAAGCATTTACAATCGTTAATCCGACCAAATATGGATTTGATATAGCTGCTAACAGCACTGAGCCAAGAGACTCCCAAGTATCCAAGTCCGTCACTTCCAATCCCATGTATACCAAAATTGGAATGAAAACAGCAAATGCAAATCGCATCCAAAAAACAACATTCTGCTTGTTAAATCGTACTTTCCAGTTTATCTTCATAAAATTCATCCTCCCAAATATTGAGTGATTAAATAAACTATAACTGATACCACTATCCCCACGACCGTGCGCCACATGAATTTTTGACTATCGTTCAACTCAATCAATTTCTTTTCATTCTCTCTTGACTTAGAGAGTGCTTTCCTCGCTATGTCTGAAATGTTGTCAATATGCCTTGTGTTTTCTTCGATTTTAGCCAATCTTTGCAACACTTCTAATAGCCATTCTTTTTCACTCATAACACCCTCCTAATTTGTTTTATTGTTTTGTCACAGTGTAGATAATCTTCATCGTCTGCGCTGGCGTTTTGACGACAGGCGTTATGTTGTTGATTGTTGCTAAATAGGCTTGAATGCAAGCCACTAGGTATACAGAAGTGCTGTTGCTTTGGCTGTTGATTCCGTATTGAGAGACAGCGAGTGGATAATTCAATCCGCTCATTTGAATTATTCTCCTGCCATTTGCGGAACTAGTTGTAGTAGAAGTCGTTGTTGAAGAAGCCACAGCTGTGTCATCATCTTTAATTACTATCACCGAGGAACTTGAGAAGTTACCAGCAGTAGTAATATTTGCTACAAAACCGTAATAGTCATCATTGAAATTAAATCCATGTAAATTAGAAGCGGAAGAAAGTGTAATTCCATTTTTTTCAATGGCTAACACGGTAACACTCCCGTCGTGCATTGACACTTTCTTGATGGTGTCTGTGGCGGTTATCAGATACAAATAATCTCCTTTAATAGTAAATGGTGCTCGAACAGCCCCCGATGAAAGTCCTACTGCATTAATTACTTTCGAGTCAACTACCGTGGCTGTTTCTAAATCAATGACTGCATAATGGATGACATTTGCTGAAGTTGCTTGAACAGAAATCGCTTTGCCATCGCCTAAACACATCCATCTGGCAGGCGTTGTCAAAGTACACGCAGTATCATTTGTCACTACTTTTTGATCGATTAGCGTAGCTGCCGCATTAGCTTGTAAACTGCGTCTGATAATATCATTTATTCCGATATCTGTAACACGATTGTCGTATTTGTAAATAACCAACGCTGTGCTAGTCGGTGTATAGCTAGTACCTGTACCTGCTGTAGCAGTATAAATAACACTACTTACCTCCAACACGTTCTCCGAACTTGATGAAAAACCGCCACCCCAAGTTGTATTTCCTTCTGTGAATGCAAATACATTACTATCTACGTTTCCTACTGCTGTGTTTGGCAATCCAATTCCAAAATTCCCCCCTCTCAACGATGTCAAACACATACAAGCGATAGATCCGTTCGCTTTGTCGGTATTAAAATCCCACACAAATTTATAGCCATTTTCTAGCTGTTCACTCTCATTCTCGTTCAACGTTCCCCTCGTTGGCTCAGCACCGCTATAAGCTCCGCCCGCATGACCAATCAAATTATTTGACCCAAACGGCGGTATCACATTGTCTGCATTTTCGGCTATCGCATGTTGAAATAGATACAACCCTCCAAGTGAAACACCAGCGATTGGATTTGCCACATTATTAGAAATAACTGCAGCCGAAGCATCTTTAAAGTACTGTATAGGAAAGGTAAGCATATTCCCTAAAGCATTCGTAAACATATTTGTGCTATCGTGTGTCGTCACCTCACCTGTTTCGACATCCGTCAGTTGGATTTGACACTTTCCTTCATACTTCATCTTCTGATTCTCCTCTCGCTTCTACATTAAAATTGCTTAAACTTAAACTTTGACCTATGATGCCTAACCCACCATAAGCATCGCTGACTTTTGATCCAGTCGGTATTTGTGCGCTACGGCTTGGCGTGACGATATGATTGCCGATTTTAAGCGGAGACTGTTCAAGCAGCAGATTCCCATAACTGTCAGTAGCTGTCAAAATGCCATCCCAGTCGCCTTCTTGGATGTACAATACCTGACCTTTGATGGTTGCTTGGATGTTGCGACTCTCGATTCGGCCAGCCACATTGCTAGTCAAATACGCTTTAAACAAATAGTAGTTTTCGCCCGTCACCGTCATCGGCAGATATAGATTGATGTTGTAATGACCTTTTCGCACAGACTGTTTCACAATCGGTTTGATTACATCTATATTGTTTAAGCGGTATCTCAATTCAATCAATCCGTCTGCAGTATCCTCTGTGATTTCTATATTCAAACTTCCGTGGAAAAAAGCCATTCCATCCACAAAAGAACTAAACAAGATACTGATCAATTCTTTGTTGACTTCTTGACTAGTAAAAGTGATTTCATCTGTATTTTCGAAGTTGTGATAATACTCTTGCAGTTGTACCACTTGAATATTGCTCAACAGATTTTCGATTTCTTTCTTGTTGATCAACAGCCTATTTTCTAAGTCAGAAACTTCCCGTCTCAACGCCTCAAGATTTTGATTCGTTGATCCAGACGAACTTTCCATTTCTTCCAATTCTGCACGCAACACTCGAAGCCGTTCTTGGATTTCTGTGAAATCATGTATATACAATTCTTCTAATTCTGGCACCATGTCATCGATTGGACTTCTCTCAATTCGGAAATTAAACCGACCCGCAGTATCCATGGCCTGTGAATTTGGGAGTTTGATAAAAATACTCCCTCTCACATTGCCGACATAACCTAAAATATTATCTTCTAGGACCATAGACACTAACCCTTGCAACGGATCCTCAACATGTGCTGTATAAATATGCCTGCCATCTCCATCATTGACTTGAGACTTAAATAGCAAACAAATCATGACCTCGGTGCCTTCCGAAATCTGATAAGGATTCATTTCTTTTCTCAGTTGAAATCTTAGGCGTGCAGTACCCTTGTCATGGCTAAAAAATACGACATTGGTATTGATTTCCTGTGATCGCTCAGCCTGGATCTGGATAATCGTTTCATTCGTTTTAAAAATCTGATTTTCGTTGATCATGAGAATATCTGCCCCCCTAGCGATCGATGTTCTGTTGTCGTGCCAGTGATAGGCGCGGCTGTATCTCGATAAATAATCGATCCCCTAGCACTACATAAAGTATTGTTATTATTCCCTACCAAATCACCTGAAAAGCGTGCAGTTGCTGCAAACTCCGCTCTCAAAACTACTCGCTGATTGCTTGCCCAACAAGTATAAATATTCCCAATACAACTATTGAAAAGATATGTATAGTAGGTTGTGTTATCTAGGGTAGATGCTGTTGTCCTGCAGTTTTCTACAGCACCATAAGCAACTCTAGAAAATCGAATGAAGAAATCGGGTCCATTAACGACATCCGTTGATTGAATTCCTCGTACACGACAATACATGTCACAATCAATAAATTCTATTGATCGGACGAAACAGCTTAATGTTCCCGTTGTAGCATCGACTGAAGCATTATTAGTAGACACAATTTCAAATCGCGCAGATTTTAGACCGTTGATCACCACGTCTTCAAGATACGCACCAGGTTCTACATAAATAATAAAATGTGTAGTAGATAGCAGCGGCAAACTATTGACCGCCGTTTGAATCGATCGATAAGGTCTTGCTTCAGTACCCAATCCTGTCGAATCACTTCCGTTTGTAGAAACATAAATACTCTCAACGCCACCTGATCCGCCGTACAGATTTTGGATAGTGTTGTTAAGCTGTTCCGTTTCTTGTCTCAAAGATTCAATTTCACGCGATATTTCCAATCGTTCTGCCGCAGTCAATTCTTCGCTAGATGTCAGTCTCGCTTGCAAAGTCGCAAATCGCACACCTCGCCAGTCAACCCGACCGTCGATCACTTCGTTCTGCGTGTTCTCGTCACTGCTTAAAACCAAATTGTCAATGCGGTTATTCGTGTACGTATCCCGTTGATCCAATCGATTGATTTCTCGATTAGCAATGTCAACATTTTGATTAAACGTGTTCTTCCACTCGCTGGAAATTCTGTTCTGTATCAGTTTGATCAATCCCAAATCACATCAATCCTTCCTGTCGCAAACTAATTAATAGTTTGGTCATTGTTTGTTTCGTATTTGATAGAACAATTTCTGGTGGTTTATTGGGTATATCAGGAAATGTTTTGATGCCTACAACTTGTATATAAGTGTTGATACCCATCGGTTCGTAAATAAAGGGTACATAGTCCCCTTTTTCAAGTTCTGTTTTCCATTTCAATGTAACTATTCCTGTTATTTCCGGATAATCCTGTAAGTCAGTTCTTAGCCGCTCTTCCATACTATCCGCATGCTGATAGCGTTCATCTCGAACAGGATCTTGAATACGTATACCCCACTTTTGTGATTCTGGACTGGTATATGTGATTGGATTAAAAACATACTTCGATTCATCATCTTCTTGTCTTGCGCCAAATCCCATTATTTGGGTTTTTAAATTATAAGTATTGATCACAAACCTGACATCATCGGTATTGTATTTATAACGGATAGGTTCATTTATTTTTTTACCAAATTCGTCTAACGGTATAAATGACAATCGTCGATTATCCGGAATCATTGCAATTGGGAAAATCTTCAAGATTTCATTAATAAGTTTGATATAATTCGCATCTCCGAAATTCTCTTTGTCAGCGCTTATATAAGACCCTCGTATAGACCAACTAAAGTTTCTTGAATCGTCTTTAAAAATATGCGCGAGAAGTTGACTAGGTGACCGTCTCCCTGTCAACGTCTCATATTGGTAGCCATCCTGCAGCGTATAATATACATGCGTTGCGACTATCAATTTGAAACATTTTTCTCCGCTTGCAAAAGGCGTGATTTCCTTGATGATAAATTCTTGACCTTGCCAAAAAACAGACGATTCATAATCCAATAATTCAAAAGACACTTTGCTTTTTTCGGTTTCGCTGGCTAAAAAACCAATTTCCCAAGTTTCATTTAACAGCCATTCTTCATAAAAAGATGCTTTATCGTAATGGACGAGTAACTCCTCTGCTGTTTTTTCGTAATTTCGTATGATTAACATGTTTCACCTACTTATAAAGAAATCTGAAATCCCAAGTTGATTTCACACGACTTACATTTTGAATTTCAATTTGATTCACACCTATGGCTAAAGTGATTAATCCATGGTTCGTATCAATCCCACAATTGACACCATTTTTTTTGGGATAAACACCATCTAATTCGATCCAATCACCCGATCTCGTACTCAGAGACGGATAATAGATAAATCTTTGACCAGTCGTTCGATTAAAAATCGTCACATTCGAATCCGATTCACCTTCAATCCTAATTTTCAAGTCATGTTCCCTTGGATCAACCGCAAAATCACCAGCATTTAAAATGGAGAATCGACTAGTATCGTGTGAATAGGTATAATCCTCGGCTAAAAGACCTTGAGAGAATTGCCATTCACTCTCCAAATCAAACTCCGTCAATGTGTTTGAAACAGACTCAGAATGGCCATCAAAAACATCAAAGACGAAATGGAAGATTCCCTTCTGCATCATAATTCTATCAATTTCCCACGGCTGAGGAAGCACCTTAAATCTTCTCCCTGGCTCCCTTGAATACACAATATAATAGGGTTTATCACGATAAAGCAGTGTCCTCATTTCTGACAGAACCATTCTCCAGTCGTATAAATGAGGGGTTGTAAGCCTAAATTTCATTACAAAAGGAAATCCAGTATAAGTCAAATTAGAAAGCCTTTTTCCATTGCTACCCGAAAATTCTTCATATTCATAGACTGGTTCTGGAGAAGATGGACCGACATCAGCTATTCTAATGCCCCCGTTAAATAAATTATTGAAATTCACAGTCTGACCATCAAAGATTAAAAAAATCTGGGTTTCATCAAACAAGGTTCACACCTCCCGTATACGCCCGACGTTTTAATAACGATCCTAATGCGTTATCTACACTTTTTGACACTTGTTGGCCATCCAAAATTGACTGAACTTGAATAGGTCTGCTATTGATCAACTTCGCTAACACATCTAAATTAATCGCCGAATTATGCGCGGTAGCGTTTTGTGTACGTACTTGATTTGATACTTCTCGTCCCATCCTCGATGTTCCAAGAGCCATCTCAGGTGTTGAAACACGCAACATCCCTTCAGAAAGATTATCGATTGCTTGGTATGCAGACCCCGCATACTTTTCAATTCCGACTGCAATCCCTTCAGGTATCCATCTGCCGACTTCGTTTTCCATAACTTTTGATGGACTATTGATATTTAATGCTCTTTTCATCGTGGCTGCTACTTGATTAGCGATTCGATTAGCTGTTGCGATAACTGTTCCAGACCCCGAAATTAGACCACGATTGAGTCCTGACATCGCATTTCTACCGACAGAATTCATGCTGCTTGGTAAATTGTTAAATGATGATACAATTTGCGTTCTAGTCCTAGAGGCAGTCGAAACAACTGTCGGTGATCCCGACTGCAACCCGCTGTTGAGTCGGCTCATACTATTTCTGCCTACATTTTGCATTTGATTCGGTGTGTTACTAAATGACTGCATAATCCGATTCGCGGTGTTTTTTGTCGTTGTGATCACTCGATTAGCTTCACTACTTATAGCAGAATTCATACGACTCATGATATTTTTACCAATATTTAGAAATTGTGTCGGAGTGTTTTTAAATGTGCTGATGATATTGTTGTTTAACGATTTTATAGTCGCCTCGCTAGTCTTAGATCCAACAGAAAAACTTTTGTTCATCGCACTCATGTTTTTGCTCGCAACATTTGGCAATTTTTGTAATGAAGAGTCGGAACCAGATACCAATTGATCAAAGATATTTGTCATTTTCTTGGCATTATTTCTTGCTTCCATTTCCATATGAAGGCACATACTTCTGACTGCCATAACAGCAGATTGCGATAATTTTTCAACTCCCTGAGCCATGCCTTCAGGTACGGCCCTACCAATTTCGTCGAAAACTTTAGAAGGGCTATTGACCTCAAGAACATCCTTACCTGCATCAATAGCATTTTCTGCCATACTTTCTACTGCATGTACAGCCTCTTCGGCACTTGCAGATACTCCACCTGCTAAACCCTCGCCAACTGCTCGGCCAATAGAATTTAAGTCTGCTGCCTCAAGTTCTTCTCGCAAAGTTTGAGGCGCTAACTGGCCGAACTCTTTAAAAGCTTCAATAGAATCATCAAAACCATCACCTAACGACTCGCTAAAAGCACTAGTCGCTACCTCTGCTCCGTTGTTCATCAATTCCATAAATTCTTTTAGTTGAGTTTCTGTCATATTATTAACGATTGCCAATTCTGCTGCGGAATCTGGGCCCAATTGATCAAGCCATTGTAAGAATCCTTCATTTCCTTCTTGTCCGGCTTTTTCATGTAATTCAGCCACATTTTGTCCCCAACCCGCAACAACCTCTTGATTATGTTTCAAGTTTTCAATCATTTCTTGAGCAGATAAATCCGATTCATTGGAGATTTTACTAAACGCATTAGTAGCTACTTCTGCTAAGTCGTCATATTTAGACTGCATACTTTCGATTGCAGTTTCTTGTGTCTGAGATAACTCCACCAATGCGAAGCCTTGTGCTTCGGCACTTTCAATTGAGGAGTTTGCCACATCTTCATATGCTGTTGTCGCTTTTTCACCATACTCTTCGATGTTTTCTCCCAACGAAATAATAGACTCACTTAGAACGCCATTTTGTTCCTCTAGCTCTTTTTGCATTTTTCTCTTATCGCGGTTACTGATGTTCTCTTCTTCGTTCAGTTCAATAAGCTTTTTCTGAACTTCTGCTTGTTGTTCTTCAGCTTTCATCTTTTCTTTGGTGAGTTCAATAAGTCGTTCATTTATCGCCTCAATTTCCGCTTGCTTCTTCGCGGTTTCAATATAGCTATTCATTTCTGCTTCAGTTTTATTTAAACTATCCGCTTGTTCATCAAAGGCTAAGCTTAAACCAGGCACAGATTCATTCATTTGTTCAATCATGTCATTCAGCATCTTTTTTTCGCCCAACGATTTGTTTTCTTTGTTTGCCAAATCGTTTATTTTTTTCGCTAAATCTGAATTTGCTGCAGCAGTCGCTTTTATTTCCCTCGTGTTTTCTTTATGACTGGTTGCACTTTGTTCGATAGAACTGTTGAATGATTCAGTTTCATCATTCAATTTTTCAGTAGCTTTTTTGAATTCTTTAGACTCAGCTGTACTTCTCGTAAACCATTTGACTAGACCAGTGACAGCACCAACTAAAGCCCCTATCCCTAAAGTCACCCAGCCAATTGGCCCCATAGCAGTTTGTAACGCAACCCCGAATGCCTTCGATGCTGTTGCTGCTACTGCTGTGGCCGCAGCATTAACGGTCATTGATCCAGTAAGCAACCCAATAAGAACATTTTTAACAGATAGTACACCTAAATTAGCAGCTTCTGTAGTATTGGAAACGACATTTGCCGCTGTCTTAGTCTTAATTGCAGCAATTTCAGCTTGGGTTAATACAACTCCTTTTATTTTCGCAGCATTTTCAGCTTTTGTTAAAGCTTCTTTGATGGCCATAGTAGTTATATTTTTTTTTGTAGAGATAGTCAACGCCTCTGTGCTGGCTTTTGCAGCAATGATTGAAGTCTTAGCTAAATCAATAGCTTTCATAGTTTTAGTAATCACGGTATACATTGCAAAAGCAGCAGCAATTCCAACCAAAACAGGTGTCAAGGGTTTAGCTATAGATATTGTACCTTCTACCACTGTGCCAAATGCTTTAAATAAAGGAGTAGTCTTCTTAACCGCATCTGTCATCAAAGAAAAGGCTGCATTCACAACACCTTTCATAGAGTCAATATTCTGCGCTATATCATTGCCGGTCACTTCTTTAGATAGATCGTTTAATGCATCAATCACATTGGCCAAACCTCGAACGGCTGCTGTTTGCAGATTCCCAAACGAAGTAGCTACACCCAAACTATTTTCTCTTGCTAATTCAGCCATAACGCCAGTCCCTGTACCTACTTCGATCAATTTGTCGTTAAAATCATCTAGTGTGACCGTTCCGTCTTTCAAAGCAGAATATAGGTCGTCTTTGGCAGACTTGCCAGCATACCCGAAAGATTCCGCAATTTTGACCAACCCAACATCCATTGTTTCTGACAGCGTTGACCATATTGTCATATCCATTTGTCCACGTTGCAAAGCCCGCATGTACTGCTCAACTCCACGCTGGGCTTTTGCGGAATTCGAACCAGATCCCAACAGGGCATTGTTTAAAGCAACAGTAGTGTCCGTTGCTTTATCCATATCTCCAAATGATGTATACATTCTTTGAGCATTAGACGAAATTTCATCCAAAGTGGTGGGTAAACCATCAATACCGTCAGATAATTTGGCCATAGACATTTCTGCATCCTCGGCAGATACACCCATCGCTTCGAGAACTTTTGGAAACTGATTCAGCGTGTCAAAACGACTAACAGCACCATTTATGGAACTTTTCATGACATTAAAAGCTACTGATGCTACTTTCACCAATCCAAAAGAGGTAGCTAATTCTTTAACACTTATAGAAGATTTATTAGTTGTATCACCTAAATCTTTGATTTTTTCAGATGATTCCGAAGAAGTAGCCCCAAGACCATCCACAGATTTCGTAGCCTTACTGGCTGAATCACCTAGATCATCATTTGAATCTGCCGCACTTTTGTTCGCTTTTGATAAATCAGCAGCGGAATCTGTCATTCCATCTGCACTATCAGCGATAGACTTCAGTTGTTTTGATCCATCAGAAGCACTATCAGCTAGGTCTTCTGTAGCATTTTTAGCACCTTTTAACTGCTTCGAAGCATCTGTACTACTATACCCGACATCATCTAAGCTGTCTTTGACACTTTTAACTTGATTTGCCGATGTTTTGCTAGAATCACCTAGATCATCAACGCTATCGGTTGCCGATTTCAACCCTTTTGAAACACTTCTGGCAGTATCCTCAAGATTTATGAGTTCTTTCGAAACCGCACTGATTTGTTTTCCGTCAACATCAATGACGATATTAATACGTCCGTCTTTAGCCATCCGATCCCTCCTCATCTAGCGCATAGTACATTTGCAGATTTTTCATTTCCTCTTTGTATTCAGCTGAATCACCATCAGATGGCTCCCACATCCTAATCTTGATAACTCTTTTAAGAGCGGTATCTGCTGGGAGATTGTGAAGCAAGGCTTTAAAGCTACTCCAAGGTAGAATCCCTTGCTGATCAAACAGATTGATTTGGTAGGCATACATAAACGAGGAGAAAATCAAATCAGCATCTATTTCGATATCTAAAACTTTCTGTTCTTCACGAATCTTCAAAGGCTCTCCATAAATGCTATATTCTACAAATGGTTTTTCTTCTTCATGGATAAAGTTTTCATAAATAAGATTCCATAGTTCAATCGCATTTTCCTCTTCAAAGACTCCTTCTCCTACCAAAATATCCAAGCATGTACAAGCTTTTTCAAATTCTGTCTGTACACCATTGTTTAAAACTTCGAGCGCATCTAACACATAATCAAAAGCTAAATTGATAGGATAATCTTTTTCATCAAAACAAAAAGAGGTGACAACCGAGTCATTAAGCCTCATCTCGCCACCTACTTCTTCTTGTGCTTTTTCTTCTTGTTGTACTGGTTTCTAATTTTGTTTGCCTGATTTTTTCGTGCAAATTCATCTTGTTTGATTTTATTAGCTATTGCTTGATCAACAGCATAAAAGTTGCTTTCTAGAGCTTCGAAATCAGGAAAAACATCGTAAATCTTGTCAAAGCTACCATCACCAAATAACAAGTCATATTTAACAGCGATTAACCCTTTATTAAAGTCAATCGCAGCATCGACCGTTTCTTCGGTGACATCCGCATGATCACCTAGCGCACGATCTCCATCAAGAGATTCTGAAAACTTAGCAGCGGCGGCTTTCACTTTTTTATATTTCTCTAGCGCCAGCTTATCAAGATCAAGGTATTTCTTCATTGATTCAATAGAACTATCGAACCACAATTCAACTCGTTCCCCCGTATCTGGATTACTAAAACCAACGGGAAAACCTGTTCTTTTAATATTAATATCTATTACTTTGGTCATATTTACCTCCTACAAAAGAAGGGCTAAGTAGCCCCTCCGTATATTTGAATTAATTCATCTTTCCTAGCACCGCTCGGATACTCAATACCTTGGTCATCCAATGCATTCTTCAAATCTGCAATAGTCATGCTACTGGTAGTAGTCGCTTGAATATCCGAGCCATTCACTTTGAATATTCTTCCCACTGCGGCGTAGAGTCAAACAGCAAAGTGAATTCGATATTACCAAACTCAATAGCAGCACCAGTTCGCGTTTGAGGACTGGATAAAGTCGCAATTCCTTCACGTTTTTTAGTTGGATTATCTCGGTCGTCAGTCACTCTAAAACCAATCTTCCGAGCATCGCCGACCAGCCCAATCATCTCATCGATCAGTTCCGATGCTTCGTCAGCTTCAAAGAAATCACCAGTGAAGCTATAGCCTAATCTGTGAGCGGTAACCGTCTGCTCAGGCTCGCCAGTGCCATCCAAGTACCCATCCCCATCTTCGACAGTCTCTTGAGAGGCATCAGATACATTCTTAATTTTCTTGATACGCACCCACCCGTTCTCTGTGATCTCGCCATCCGTTAATTTTTGGATTTCAAAACCTACTAAAGCTACTTTTTTTCTACTGATTGTCATTGTTGTTTCCTCCTATTTTTCAAAATACAATGTGGCAGCTATGGCCAATCGATAGTACAAAAATTCCTTTTTATCGTAGCCAACAAAAAAAGGCTCATCGACAATTGATAAGCCAACGAACTCATACGAACCATTTTTTGATTGGATGTCTTCGCAATCCTCTAAGCTATTACCGAGGTCAATCATGACCTGGTCTGCTTTATCATTTTTGGTTTTATAAACGAATTCATAATTCAATTCTTTTTCCTTTGATCCATCCATAAATTTAGCGATTGTTCTGCCCCCAGGAATAGCCGTCAAACGCATTGACTCGTCTTTATCCATAGAATGAATCCTGCAGTTTGGAACTATCTTTTGTGCTTCTTCCAGCAGTCTATCAATGAAGTCCACTACCAGTCAGCTCCTTTCTTGAATGCTTCTAGCCAACTCGTCATAAATACCGGTATCGCTACATCATCCCAAAATGGACCAGTTCCTCTAGTAGTATAATTTGAGAAAACAACACTTTTCCCGCTTTTTGTGATAAATCCACCGTTGTATTGTGCTGCAGCATACCTAGCTACCCAAGTGATTTGTGAGCCATCACTTTCAACAAAAGATTGATCTCGTAGATATTGCGACTTCATTGGCACATAATTCTCATTCATATCCCTATGCGCTTTATTTGCTAAATTCATTCGTCCCTTTCTAATTGAATTTGAATTCAGCTTCTCAAGCGCTCTACCAAAATCTACTTTACAACTAACGGATCCCATCAAACCACCTCTAGTTCAAATCCAAACGGATCAGCATTATCCAGTATCAATGGGATCACTGCAACTACAATATAATTCTGATTTTGAAACTCAATTTGATCACCTAAATCAAAAAATGGTAAAGGACTCGAATATTTCTTCAATATACTTACTAAAGCATTTGGCGATTCTTCGGTCGAATTAACATCTGTGTTATTAAACTTAAATGACAAGTCAAAACGCACATTCTCAATTAAAATACCTTCACCGAATTCTGAATTTCCTCGTGATCCTTTAGAAGTCTTTTTTCTATATGATATATCATGAGGAAAGTATTTTTTTGGTGGCAGTGTTTGCCTCATATTTTCCCACCTCGATATAGTAGACCAGTGCCACTCAGCGCCTTCAACGCATCGCCTGAAATAACGTCATTAGCAGTATTAGAATTATCAGTCTTGCTCACGCTCATTCTGCCAACAGACCAAGAATTCGGAGTTTGAAGTCCGTAAGATGTTGTAGCACCCGTTTCAATCATATACTCGATTTGATACGCTACAGCCATTTTAAATGCTTCTTTCCGCATTAAAACATCTGTTTCCAGATCATTTTTTTGATAGAACCGACTCGTATGGATGTCTAGAAGCGCACTCGCTCTTTTCAATAACTTTTTAAAGTCTTTGCAATCAATTTTATCATCTGTGATATTTTCATATTCGTCACGTGTTAGGTAACTCATCACGTCACCTCCAAAAAAAAGAGAAGAGCGCTATTGGCTCTCCTCTAACAATTCAATCAATTCTGCTTTTTTCGCATTTGAAGGATATTCAACATTTGCATCATCTAATAAATCTTTTAATTGATCAACTCTCAAACCATCCAATGATGCTATCGTACCTTCATCCACTTCTGTATAAGCTACTTTAGTACCCCGGTTTTCCGGGGTTAAACTTTTGGGTCATCATAAGAAATGAAAAGTGCCGGACGCGCTTTCTTCAGTATGAGACAGTCGTAATAATCTAATCCTTTAACGGTGTCACGGTAGCCACCACGATCTTGCTCAGATGGAACCAAATCAATCGTGTTATATTTCTCGATTGGCTTAGCAACCGTCAAAGGCACCAAAATATAATTTATGTGTTTATCTTCTTGAACTTGTAAACGATTTTTCGCCACTTTTTGTATGATGATATTGGTCCCGTCGAGCATCTCAACACGACGATCGATTCCATTGAACTGAACTGTGTTGGTCGTAAATGTTTTCGAAACCCCATCGGCATTTTTCAGCGCTTTATAAGCATCGCTTGACATGAACGCCACGAATTGCCCAATGACTTCAGTATCTGTCATATACAATTCAGCATCATCAAAACTATCCAAAATATTCGATTTAGTGATTGTTTCTTTCACAGTTTTCCCTTGATAAACTTCATCAGAAGTATCAAATCCAGCTTCAATCAATCGAGCCACAGCTGTTTGATCTTTTTCAGGAATGGTAACCAGACGCGTGTGTTCTTCAACCACATTTCCTACTTGATACGCTGCATTTTCCGACTGATCTAAACGATCCATATCGTAGCCCATCCAACGCTCTTTCTCAAGCTTCAAAGTTGTTTTTGTGACTGTAATATTGTTGCGCTCGTTTTCTTTATTCCGCTTATAATCGGCAGCCGTAAATCCTTGCATCTCATTAACTCGCACTTCGTTGACACCTACAAAATCTGCTTCTGTGATATCTTTAGCACCTTGTGCTAAAAGTTCCCACACTTGTGATTCTGCTGCAAACTCTTTGTCAATTTTCGCTAAATCTTTACTATCCAAAATTACTGGCATTATATTCCACTCTCCTAGTCATTTTTTGCTTTTTCGATATTTTCCGCTAGTTTTTCTTTCCAAGTTTTTTCTTTAGGCGGTTCACCGCCACCTGTATTCCCACCAGCCACAAATTGTTTTTTCTTTGACTCTGTTGATGGATCATTGGATTGAAACAAATAGCCTTCATCCTTTTTCAATGCAGCTACTTTATCATCTAGTCCCTCAACACCCTTGTCAGTTATTTCCAAATCATCTGCCTTCAACAACGCTTTCACTGCCGTTATGTTCTTTGCCCCAGCTTGTGTTAAAGCCAAATCGATTGCAGCGTTCTTCCGATCTGCTAACCGTTCAGCGGTCACGTTTTCTAACTGATTTTTATAGTCATCAATTTGCTTTTGCAAATCTTCATTGCCACTGTTCGATGCTTTTAACTGCTCAACAAGCGCATTTGCAGCTGCCAAATCCTCATTTGATGTTTTCAACTTTTGAGACTTATCATTAAAATCAGCTTTCGGCACTGCATTCTTTGGAAACTCTGACTTTATTTCCTTTGTCGCCCCCTCTAAATCAAACTTTCCATCCTCCCCAACGTGTTTTGATAAAATTTCTTTGATCCATTCCATAATCCATTCTCCGTTCCTTTTTATTCTGGTTGGTACCAGTTAGAGTGTGAGATATACCGCTCACTCGGTAATTAAACAGTTTAGTGTCGTATTTAGGACATAATAAAAAGCCTAGCTATGCTAGACTTCAGCCTAAAATTTCAAATGTCTTTTTAAAAATATCGGCGTTGCACGGATAAATCTCTCCATTGATTCCTTGAATAATGTAGTCATCAATATTGGCTAACATGTCACCTTCCAATGTTTTAACGTACAAATCGCCTTGACCTTTGAAGAATAAAACACCATCTTTTTCCGCATCTACTGCCTAATCAGGTACATAGTAATTTCCGTCTTGTGTTTTAAAATCGCCATCCCATTGGAAACACTCAATAACAATAGGTTTTTTTCTTGCTTTCACAGTCATCTTCCTTTTAAAAATAGCCCTAAATCTTCGAATTCATCATATTCATCAAGTTCATCATCATCCATTTTGCTTACTCCTTATATCTGGCGGGTTTTTTTCATATTTTAGAACCAATCCGATTTTCAGTAACTCTAGCATAAAATCAATGAGAGCAGTATTTCGATTTTCCATCCAAACATCTCCTTTTTGGGTACAAAAATAGCACTTACAACACGAGTTAGTGAGTGCTAATTAAAGTGTTTTCGATTTCTCTACAATTTTTTTTACTTGTTCATAAAAATTACTTGGGTTCATTCCCGGTTCAATTTTCTCAGTCTCTTCAGGAAGTATATCGTTCAGGTACAATGTAGCTTCCTTATTTTCAGAGCACATTTCCTCGTAGTGATCAACTAAATAATGTTCCAAATCTATAGAAAATTTAAAAAAGTCAATTTCACCGGAAAGGCCCTTTTCAATATATTTGAAAAAATTATTCATTCATCACAACTCCTTCCAATCTGCTTTAGGATTTTTTCTAAAAACATAAGTCACAACTTCCGTTTCAGTATCATTTAAGATAAACGTATTTCCATCAAAGTACCAAACCTTGCGCCCATCAGCTTGTACATAATTGGGCCTTTTATTTAATATAACACTTGCATACTCAACAGTGATATCCGATCTTTGAACAAATCGGCTCAACGCATGACTTGAAAATTCAAATCCTTGTTTCAGGAATTCATCATATGCCTCACGCGTTTTATTCTTAAACTCAAGTGACCAAGACTTCGATTCAATCTCTCCTAATGTCCTAGTTCTTCTCTCTAATCGAGCGAATTCTTCACTTTCATTATACTTTATTCTTCGAAAGTCTTCCAACGAATTAGGTAGATTAGAAGCATTTAATTCTGCAACTCTTTTATACTCAGATTTATCCTGATCGATTATATTTTGCCAATGCGCTTTATCTGATCCTGAAACAGGCGAATAAACTTGCTCCCTAGAATAATCTCTGTGAAGCAGCGTCTTATGCTCAGCTATGTATTCCCGTAAAGATGCTTGACGTTTTCGAACAAGTTTTGAAAAATACAGTTCTCCTTCTTTATCTCCAAGTTCTTTAGCAGCGTTTAAGCGTTTCTTAGCATTTCTAATCGCAACTTCCATCTTTCTTTGCTTCGCAACAATTTCTGCATTATCAATCGCTTCTTTAGCGTTGTACTTTTTTTCAATTACGATCATTGGATCATAGATTTGGATATACAAACGATGCATGCAGTTAATCCCTTGCGTTCCTGATGGAGTGCCGTATCCATGATCGTGTATTGATTTTATGTGTTGTAATTCAGCAGGCGCTTCTGCTGTTGGTACTAAAAGGACCCATCCACCTTGTATATGAGCGCATGCAGGTCTAGCTGCTGGATGCTCACTCATAATTGCCGTAACAATACCGTGTTCAAGGCCTCTTTTCAGCCTTAAATCATTGAACGTCCTGTGTGTCGTAGTACGCAGCACCATTCTGACGTACCTTTCTAAAGACCACTCACGACCACCTTTGTCGATAAACGAGGACATTATACCTCTATCTACCCATTCATATATCCCTTTTCGGAAAGCTTCTTCAGGCGTGATCAGTCCTGTAGTGACCTTTGCAACAATGTCATTTAAGACTTGCTGATACGCTTTCGATAATGGGTTGTTAGGATAATTTGTATTTATTAAAGTTTGATTTACATGATTATCAATTTCAAGCCATTGTTGATTGAAAATAGATTCTAGAGTATCTTCCATACCGTTAACTAAAACACTGCCCGTTTGTTTGTATACTTGGCCATCAAAATCTTTCACAACCTCGAAGCCCATATCGATAACCAATTTTCTCATTTGTTCATATGAATAGGAACTCGTCTGTTCGACAATCTCAGTTATTGTTTTATCATTCAGCATATTCAGCTGATTCATCTTCTCTAGTTTCCATCGTAGCTGAGTGCTTTTGGTCAATAGTGTTCTAGTCGGCGCATTCAACTGTCTGATCAACATCTTGATTAGTTCATCTTCCAAGGCCATATAAGCATCTTGGATGTATGCAGCTTGTATATCTAATTGTTTCGGAGTTATTGACATCTAATTCACTCCTCAAAATCATCAATCCCAGAATTCGGCATATTTCCCGTTGTTTTTTCAACCTCACCGAGTTGCGCTTCATGATAAACAGTTTTAGCAGTTTCTTCAGGAATGTTCATTATTTTTGATATGGCCATCCAACCAGGTATTAGACCGGAATCATAAAGATCTGTATAATACTCTGCTTCAGATTCCTTATTCAAAAAGATTCCATCGTCAAAACTGATACCGATTTCTTCTTTATTAGGTGATTCACCGTTAAATAGAGCTTTTTCACCTGCTAATGAAGATTGACCCAATTCGCATACGGCCAAAATTACATCGCGAATAAATTCTTCTAGCTGAGTGATTTGCTGATTTCTAGATTGATAGGTTTGTGAGTTCTCACTAGCTACCTCAGTAGCAGTTTTATTGGTAGATTTAACGCCTTGACCATCAAAAATGAAGGTTCCTGTTGATAAACCTACTTCCATTTCTAATAGCCGCAACCTATGATTGACCGCCCCGATATACTGTTCCGTTCGAATATCTTTCGTTAAATCTGTCACTTTGAATTGATCGGGATCCGTACCAGGTACGATCACATAATAATCATCGTCAGGATCATACGTTAAATTGATTTGTCCTGTTTCTTTGTCAGCTACACCTCGCATCATTGATTCCGGAAACGCTCCTCGCCTTCTCCCTGCATCGATTTCATGGTCAAAAGCATCTAATGCTTTATTCAATCGATCAAGCGTTCTCTTGCAGTTGTCAAAAACACCGACTCCAAGCGGTGAATGAGGATTAATATTATTAAAACCAGCTGTTCGAAAATAAGCGAATATCGGTCTTTCGATACCGATTCCATGACACGAAGGTTCCAAATTTTCGTACTGTTGCAAAGTTTTGAGACTCACTTGGATCCCTAGTACATTCTGTTTTTCACTTTCATACAATTCATTGAATATCCAGTATTCCCCATCGATCCATTCATGAATTTCAAGAAGGGTATAGTAATACGTCTTTTTTCCCTCTTGCCGAATAGTTTTGAAAGGAATGGCGCACCCGCTGATTTTATTAGTATTGCTTTCTAGTGGATAAAAAGCATCAGCTAACGCCCAAGAAAACTCAATCATATTCTTATCCGTATTAACATAAGGTCTGACAGCCAATCCGCCCAATGCCATCGCTGGCTCTAAATATCTGCTTAAATTTTTCTTGAAATCATTGTGCTGAAAGACCGATTCAATCCATTCGTTCATACCGCTATTTTTGTTTCTTTTTTTATCGGATTCTTTTCCGATAGTAATTTCAGCTTGTTCATTAAACATCACTTTAGCGTATTCCTGCGCCACCTTTTTAGCCATATTCACATTAGCCTTCGACTGTTTATCAGAATTACAATTTACATAGCCTTTATAGTAAATTAAACTATTCTGGATACGAGCATACTCTGCGCGGTCCATGCCAATCTTTGGATGGTCAAGCACAGTCTGCAACTCTTTCTTTGCTCCTATAGTCACCGCCCCCTTTCTAAAATATTGTCTAATCCTTTGTATTAGCGACACCTCTACACCTCCTAGCTAAAGCACGTATTTCTTAGTAAAGTAGTTGATCGAATATCGACACTCATCCAGCGAGTGATTGTTTTTGTCAACAGGATATCCGTTATCATTCCGAACGTACATTCCCAACTCTTTTACGTAGTGATAATGGTCATATTCAAACTCATGATCATACAAAAAAAAGCGACCCTGTGAAAAGGCGCTTTGCATCCGTTCAATCCCTATTTCAATTTTAGTTCCATTACTAGATAATTTATCTTTTGAGTTATTATCTGCTTTAGATGTCGTAATGCCGACAATGCGCAGTTCTTCTCGAAGTGATTTACATGCTGGATCCACAAAAAAATTTGAATGTTTCGGAAGCCACGACCAAGTTCTATAACACCATTCTTTAAACTGCTTGATTTCTTTGGCATATTCGCTCATAGCTTTTGTAACTCTTGTCTCAGCTCCGCTGTGATAGTAGTTTGCCATTCTATATAAATAGAACGCCCCATCTTTCCAAGTCACCAAATTTAATGAACAGCTAGTAGCATCGCTTTGTCCGCCATCAGCGCTAAAAAATACTTCTCTTGGTTCGCCTACTATTTTTTTAGTCATATGATGGTCTTCATTAAACATCGAATAGATTACGCCCTTCGGCATCACTCGAACACCTAACCAGTCGCGTTTATAAAAATAGTCAGAGACTTTGCATTCTGCTTCCCATTCCTTTAAAGCCTGATCAGTTAGAATCGGATTGTCGTGTGGCCGCCAATGACGAAATTTAAACGATTCTGTTTCTACAAAAGGCTTCAGTGTTTCAAGATTCGGATGATTTGGAGCAGGCGGATTCTGTTCAGCTAAATGGTACCTGAAACTTGAAGCTTTGGTTCTTCGGAACGCCTCTTCGATAACTGCTTTATTCAGCAGATTGAATTCTAAAAAGGTGACCGTTCCAAATGACATACCAGTGATCGCACCGACAGCATTGACCTTTCCTCCACCTTTATAATATATGCGCTTTTCGCCGTGTGGTAAATTTAGCCACAAATGATCACCATGATCATCGTGTCTGATTTCTCCACAACCTGCAAAGATATGTTCTAGGCCATATCCTTCACAGTCCATAAACATCCGATAAGCCTGCTCTTGGTTATAGGCTAGTACAAGATGGTTGGAGTCGGGATGTCCCGCATAGATCAATGCCATCTTTTGAGCATCTGACATTGTCTTGCCAGAACGAATGGTTCCCTCGTTTAACTCCATCCGAATCCCTTTGAGCGATTGAAAAATATTCTCTTGTTGCTTAGTCGATAATTTCAACTGATTCATCGGAATCAACCTCCTCATCTTCTTCTATTGGACCAATAAGCGCTTGTCCAATATCAATGAGGCCTTGAACTTTACTTTGTTCACCTTGTTTGAGGACAAGCTTAGAAGCCTTATGTTCAAGTATCTCTGTCTCAAAGACCATTTTTTGTTTCTGTACTTCCATCAATGAGACTCGACCATTGGATAGGGACAACTCGTTAAGTTGCTTGATGGATTTTGTCAGCTGATTGCTGATACGTGTCAGAGCTTCCTCAATAGCAAGAATGTTATCAATCTTTCTGAATTGCTTTCTCGTGATTTGGACGTCTCTGAGAGCCTCACGCTTGACCGTAACCACTTTCCCATCGATCACAGTCGGTTCTTTGACTTTTCGCAGCTGTTGCAAACGTTCAATTTCTTCTTCACCTAAATTTTCTTCAGCTGATTTGATGCGCTGCATCATTCGGCGCTGTCGAATCTTCAACAGCTTGATTTCCTCAGATAAAACAGAAAAAGGATCTTCACTCAAATCTGAGTAAATCTCCCTTTCCTCATCAGATAAAAAATCCTCGAATATCGTTTCGTATTCTCCTGTTTTCAAAGCATTCTTGTTTCTCGGAGGCGGCGACGCCCGACTGTTTCCTCGGTTACCTTTTGCGTTTTGATTACCTGTCGGTGCGCCACCTTTATTTGTAGTACTACAATCATCGTTTGCAGTACTACATTCATCTTTTTGTAGTACTGCATTCCACTTATCACGAGATTTCCAAGCTGAAATCGTCTTTTCCGGCACGTCTAACTGTTTAGCGATCTCTCTGTTAGTGACTGTACCATTTGATTTTTTAAACAACTCAAACGCTTTGTCACGTTTGGGATCCCTTTTTCTAGCCATTCATGCACACCACCTCGCAATCAATTTAGGTTGAGTTTTGTTTTCTCATTCTCCATTCTTCGCTTTATCCCATTCAATCTTTAAATACAAACTGATAATAACCGAGAACTGATTTATAGATTTATCATATCCTTCAAGTAGTTTGTCTACTTTCTTCAAATTCTTATTGATATGTTCAATTCTCTCTTTTGTATCCTTAAAATCAATTTCACTACCTTTTTTGGGAAAAGAGTTATACCTCATAAGAGTAGATCCATTTTCAAATACAATTTCTCTATCAGGAATATCTTCAGAAAGATCCTCCAAATGAAATTGCCTTTCTTTCAGAGCTTTTAAAATCCTACGCTTATTACCTATAATGTTTCTGTAACTATCGTTTCTGAAATTATCGACTAATACATCAACACAACGTCTCAAATACTTGTTTTTTCCTTTGTTATCATCATTCTTTTCTATAATACGTTTAGCTTTTTCACTAAACGTAATACCTTCATCTCCAAAAGATACGTCATCAAAAACATCTTCAGTATCATTATAACTAAAGTACAGTTTTAACAATTCTGAAGCTTCTTCTATTTTTAACCATTGTTCATTGTAGTCAATTTCTTTTTTTTGTAAAGATAATAAGAGAGATATTAAATCTGAAGACTTATGACGCACTTCATTGATCCATTCTATTCTTGCTTTTGCTTTTAAATTTGCGTCTATTTGTTGTTTTGCTATTTTCCTTTGTGTGTATATATTCATAATTACTCCTGCAAACACAAGGACAGCAGAGATAACTGAAACAGTAGCTGAAATAGCTGACCAAACAATCTCACCATTTGAATCATAAAAAATATCTGGTAACATTTTATTACCTCCGTTAGTTTTGATTTAATTATCTACTAACTATCAATATCTTTCAACATAAGATCTGCCTCAATCAATACTTTCAAGTCACCAATCGAGTTCAGCTTTATCTCACCCGATTTTAAGTTGTTCAACCATTTCCCCAACGCTACACGAATTATTTTCTTGTACTCTTCGATGGACTCTTGCTCTTCCAGAGCCTTTTGGATCAGGTATTCCATTTCTCAATCTTGTGTTCCCATTGTATACGCACCCCGCATTTGATAGAATGCTAAAAGACACAGAACTGAGGTAAAAGCACGCGCGTGTGGTTTCTGTGTCTTCAGGGAGAGATCCTCGTGGAAAGGGTCGGTGTTAGCGCACCGGCCTCTTTTTTATTTCAGCCATTGCAAATAAATTTGTTCAGCAATTTTCTTCATCATGATTGGTGGGACACTCATCCCACAAACATATTGAACGTTCTGGTCCATGAAATCATAATCGTACGGGAATGTTTGGATCCTGATGATATCCTCATTGGAGATAAACTCAGGCACATCATTTCGCAAATACATGGATGAGGCTGTAATTGTATTAGGGACTAGCTGATCTTTGAATATGACCGTACTGAAATTTGTGTCCCTGCCTATTTCTCTTTTCATGATATCTCCGAAGTTTCGATCTTTTGGACGTCTCTTCTTCCAGCGTTTATACGTTTCAGATTCTTGAGAAATAGGTCGACCTTTTCCAGTACGAACCGCTCCATAAGTGATTGGTTGCTCGTGAAGTTCCAATCTTAGTTTGGGATAACTCAAATCTTTTCGATGGCAAACGAAGAATACACGTTCTCTCTTCTGTGGTACCCTCATCGTAGCAGCATTCAGTTTGAAGAGTTGTGTCGTATAGCCAACCTCATCAAATGCTTCTATGATTGCTGATACATAGCCTCTTGCTTTGCCGAGTATGAGTCCGACTACATTTTCTGCTACAATAATTTTAGGTTGAAGCCTATCAGCCGTTTCAATGAAATCAAAGAATAGATCATCGAGTCTTTGTTTTGCCTGCCCTTCGCGGAATGAAAATGCCCCACCCCATTTCTGTTCTCGTTTCCCTGAGACAGAGAATGTGGAGCATGGTGGTGATCCATCTAAGATATCTATGTTGAAAAACTCTTTCGGTATTTTCGAAATCGATAGTCTATTAAATTCCTGGATTGGCATTTCAAAGGGATATTTAGGATTATGGTTCTGTTTATAAAGTTTCATCATGGATGGATCGATTTCAACATTCCCAATTACCTCGTATCCAGCCAGCTTAAATCCCATTGTGGATCCGCCCCCACAGCTAAAGCAAGAGACAACCTTGAAGTCGTTCTTTTTGACGTCTTTTATTTTATCTAAAGACCAATTCCATTCGCTCATCTTTTTCATTCCAAATCAAATCGGAAGCCGCATTTTGGACATTGACAGTCAAATTCTTCTTCAGAAAAATCCTCAATATTGATTTCGGTATTGTTAAAGTCTCCAATCTCATCTCCAGGAATCTCGTTAAATGACTTGATCAATTGATTCGCTTCATCCTGATCAAAACCACTCAAAATGATTTGATCCGCATCTAGTTCTGACAAAAGAGCGGCCAACGCTTCTTCATCCCATTTCCCCGAAATCTTATTGAGAGCCAAATTGAGGGCTTTTTCCTTCTCGAGGTCTAAATCTACGAGGGATACCTCTATCTCCTCAAACAGGCCCAAATCACGAGCCACAGCGATACGCTGATGCCCTCCCACAAGATTTCCGGTCTGAACATTAAAGATTGGCGGATCTACAAACCCAAATTCTAAGATCGACTGTTTCAATTTCTCGTACTCTTCCATCCCCGGCTTTAACTCAACTCTAGGATTGTAATCAGCCGCTTTAAGATCAGCGAGTTTCATATTTGATATTTTCATAATTTCCTCCTAAAAATAAAAAGCCACTCTTAAAGAGTGACTTAAATATTGGGATTGTATTTTTTTGGTAATCGAATTTTATGTTGTCTTTTAATATCTTTCATACTTATTCATAAGGCTATTAACCATGGCTGAGAGAAGATCTATATTTAATATCAGAGAAGTATCATTTGCATATGCTAGATTTTTGTTTTCTCGAAGGGAATTATTACTAATTGAATCGTTAGTGATGTATAAATTTTCTGTTCTTAGCTTAATTTCTGCTACTAAGTTACTCAATTCTATCAAATCCGAGTAGTCAATTATTTGTTTTTGAGCAGATTTTTTTGACTTGATATCTCTTTTCTCAAGCACATCAAGTTTATTTAGTATCATTTTTAATGCCTGAGTATCGAAGTTTTTATCATCTTCACTAGCATTCTTTTCCTCGACTGATGGAACCTTCTTCAGTTTCCCTTCTAGATCTGGCCACCATTTATCAAAAGATGCCTGAAGTCTCTCTTGACTTAATTTAACATTGTCTTCAGATGCAACATTGATACTTTGAATGAGATCTAATAAGGAGGCTTCGCTAAAATCTTTCGCTGATTGGAATTGTTTTAATGGGCCGGTATTCAAAATGGTTACATCAGTATCATAAATCATGGGTACCAGTCTGGACTTGAGATTTTTGGACAATGCTCCAGCTTCAAAATTTATCCAGGGCGCATCAATATTTTCTTCGGTCACAAACACCAATCCAAAGTCGTTAACACGAAGATTTTCATCTATGTCATTTGACCATCTAGATCCTAAATCGATGTCTTTTGCTGACATATAAGGGTTTACATACTGTAAAACGTTTGGTAACCATTCTTTAAAACACTCGGCTAAATATTTGCTTCTATCCCCGGACCAACTCAGAAATAAATTCATCTCATCACTCTCAACTTTCTGCTTTTTTAATAATAATAACTTTAAAAAACTATGAAAGCAATAACATAAAAGACAGCACTAGCGAATTTCGAAATGAGGAGAATCACCTCGTTTCAAAAAATTGTGCTGTCTTTTTGTTTAATCAAAGAAGTTAAGCGATGAGGGGATAAGCCCCCTTTCTGTTTTTGGATTAGTGTGAGCAGTCCAACAACAGGCTCTCCGTTTCTTCTACGCTATTACTATAACCTATTAAAACCAACAATTGAATTTCAACAATGAGCATACATTTAGTGAACATTGCTAAAATAGCGATATCTGACCTTCTTCACTGCGATCCCGATTGTAATGATCAATTTCGCTGATTTTAGTTTGTCTCTTCGATGTATTTGATTCATAGTCGTCAAGAAAATCAAATTTCCCTCGAATCTCAGCATGCTTTTTTCGTATATGAGAAGCACTGTAACCAATTTCTTCTGCAATATCATCTAGCTTCATACCTTCGATGTACTTCATGCGTACAATATCATTTTCTAAGCCTTTAAATGAGTTGATGATTGCTAACATTTCTGTTCGCTGCTCATCCAGCAATTCAATCTCTCTGGTAATTTTTTCGATATTTTCCTCAAGAGATGACGCACGCGAGTTTTTTTCTAATCTTACTTCTTGTAAATCCCCATATACCCATCTAACACGTTCAAGCTTAGATTTATTTAGATTCCACTTTAGATAAATGATTTGATCATCAAGCTCCTGATAATCTTTAAGCCATTGAAATCTCACAAGCGTCACCCCTTTATGATATAATAACTTTTGTCTAGGTCATCTCATCAAGAGGTGGCTTTTTTATTGATTTCTGCCCAATCTATTTTCCGAAGCCACTTGAAAGAATTTCCTTTGCGCTACTCTTAGAATCTTAGTATTTCGGGTTAAATTTTTGTCCTTTTTCCAAAAATCAAATATCCTTTCCCCTTTATCCATGTAATCAGCTAATAGTACCCACTCTTCCGCTGTTAACTCATTTTTCACTAACCAGTCCTCCTAATTTTTTATTCTGGTGGATTACTGACTCCCAAATCTGACTTTTTCAAAGTGATCTAAATAATAAGAATTTCCGTCTATGTCAACATAATTAGATAGTATATCCTCATCGTCCACATCAGCTTTACTATCATATTCGCTGTTAGACCATTTATCGTAAGCTTCTTCAATGCTTTCAGCTTCGATGTCTATAGATACTTGCTGTTTTCTCTCCCAGCTAATATTAAATGTTTTCATATAATCCTCCTATTCAGCTATCTCTGTCGCTAACTTACTTAAGTTTCACGTCATCTTCATTTTTAGGAAAGTATTCATAAATTTCAAAATCATATTCTCCCCAGTTTTTTGATTCGTACATGTCGTCTTCGAATTCATAACCGCCATCGACAAGTTGCTGATACATGGCTTGCTTTAGTTTTTTATCATCGTTTGTCATGTACAAAATTTCTCCTGCGTCCATATCTACAAGAACTTTAATTGACTTCATTTTCTGTATTCCTCCTAGTTGTGTATCTCTTCCTATTACAGAATTAATCATCCACCTGTTTCAACGTGTCCTCATAAATCGGACACCAGTACTCCAATGCTATATATTCATCTGTATACTCAACAGGTGAGCCTACAATGAAACCATCGACATACCAACCATGTACATAACCCTCTGAATCTATTGGAACTTCAAGTTCATTCAATGATTGGACAGGCTTTTCCGGTTTTGCTTTAAATTTCATTTCAATCATCACCTTCTATTATTCCTTTAACTATAATTACCAACAACATCACTAAGACAACACAAAAACTAAAAGCAATTACTGAAATACCATTCATCTAATCATCACCAAACATCTCCTGGTATGGATCGCCTTCACTTCTGAAAATCATCGGTTCAGTAGCGGTATAAACGCACCCCCAAGAATTTTTTTCACCAACTAACTCCGTGGCGAAAGCATTATGGAGTTTTTCATTACATTTTGGACATTTCGAAAATGAATTTCCCCACCGTGTGCGCCCCTTTCCATAATAGCCGCAAAACGGACATGTAACTTCCACTGATACGGTTTCCCCTTTTTCAATCCATGCAGGTTTACTCGTTGCATTGTAGTCAACCCTTTCATCATCTTCATCTGGATCTTGGTCCGGTTCCTGATCCGTCTTATCCTGGTCATCTGAATCGTCATCAACAAACAACGCCTCAAAGTTTCCTGTTGCCAGTTGATGAGCCATTACGATCTCTTGTGTCGTCAAATCTCTGCCTGCAGTTTTCAAAGTCACCGAAACTTCTTTACCCTGGATTACTGTTCTCATTGTCAAACCTCCAAATTTTTAATTTGATCCGTTTGCAGTAGGTGCAGATAAATCAAGCCAACATCAATTAGCTTTTCGTTCATGATTTGTGAGACCTCAGATGGTCTGTAACCTTTTAAGAAAAGCTCTTTTGCTTGGTCTAATCTAACAACATCCCAATAAAAATTTCCATCTTCCAAAATGATTATTTTATTATTACCTGGTATCAATAAGGATCCTCCTCCTCGTCTTCCAGTTTTTCTGTCTGTTCCTCTTCTGTTTCAGAAACTGATTCTTTGGTATCATTTTCATTCGATTGAGTACTCAATCCATCATTTTCGATACTTTTTTCTTCCAATTCAGTATCTTGATCCTCGACATCTTCTGCAGCCTCTTTGAAAATCACCTCATTCCGCTTTTTATCCCAAGCAGCGGCATACGGGGCATAGTATTCACGGGCCTTTTCAAGTTCATTCAAAACGGTGATTGCTGACATTTCATAATCTTCGGCAATTTCTTCGATTGCTTCACCATCTTCGATTCTGATCAGCAGACTTCTAGGATTGATGTTGCCCGGAAATTCAAGAGATTTTGCAGCTCTAATAAACTCGTCAACAATCTCTTTTGTAACTTCGAATGGTCGGTTTTCAATATCGATATTTCCTTGATCATCAACTTCTAGCTGTGTTTGCTCTTTTTGTACAAAATCAATCGTACCGTCGTTGTTTACAACATACTCTTGTGTTGGTGCATTGGTGCTTTTATCAAAAGGAATTGAATACCGGTAATATTCAGGAACGATTGTGATATTTACTGTTTTCCCTGAAAATGCTCGTAAAGCGTCATATTTCCCGTTCAAAGATCCATTTTTCACTTCAAGAGTAATTTTGGTTAGATCTTCACTTGCAATATTGATTGATTTGATTGTTGGTCGAAATTCTAATGACATTTTTTTCCTACTTTCTTTTTTATGATATTATCAAAATAAAAAATATATACAGGAGGTTTTTATTTTGATTTCAGAAACATTAAGTTATTACGATTTTGATGAAAAACATCATTCTACATATGATGTTGACTTAGAAGAGCCAAGGATATGCTATCATTGCAACCACACTGGAGAACAAATTTTTGTTAGTGGTATGGTTTTTAGTGAAGCCAACGAAAACGAGGATGCAGTTTGTTTTTTTAATTGTTACTATTGCCAAAAAACATCAATCCATTTTATGTCATTCAAAAATAGAAATAACTACAGTTGGTTAGAAACTGATAGCGTCCTTCCAAAAGCTAAATTAATTGAAAATCAAATTACTCAAAGTAATGCTGTACTTGAAAAATTCCCGGAATTTTTCAATATTTACAATCAATCACAAAAAGCTCAAGATGAAAAACTAGATCAAATCGCTGGTATGGGATTCAGAAAAGCTTTAGAGTTTCTGGTGACAGATTTCCTACTTTCTTATCCACCTGATGGAGTTGTTGAAGAATGGCTGAAAAATCCCAAAACCTCTTTAAGTAATAAGATTGAAAAACTTGAAAACCAAAGAATTAAAAAACTATCTAAAGCAATTTCTTTTCTTGGCAATGATGAAACGCATTACACTCGTCGTCATCCAGAACACGATGTTGAGTCAATCAAAATGTTCATAAAAGCTCTCTTAAGTGACGTAGAAAATGAAATGACTCTTCTTGAAGCAGAAAAGCTTTTAAATAAAGGTAAAAAATAATCATTCTTTGTTTCTAATATAATCAATTAGTTTCTTGTAAGTTTCCATCGCTTTTTCTAACGAGAGAGAATTGAGTTCCAGTAATGCTTCTAAAAATTCAATTTTCTCTTTTAGAAATTTAATCTCTTCATCCACTATCTTTCCTCCTAGTAATTTGTCGCATCTCGCCAGTGGTAGTCAAAATCTCTTGCAATCAGCGGTTTTTTATCATTTAACGGCTTAGTGACACCTTGCGTAATTACTTTAAAATCCCTTGCTCTTACAACGACTGCTTCGACTGGATGCCCATACTTAATGGCAAATAGTCGAAATCGTAATTTATTTGATTGATCAATGCCGTACATCCCATGGCTATTTTTAACATCGATCACATGCAACCAGCTGCCATCATAATTTTTGATAATGAAATCTGGCGAATAAGCGATCTGAGAAATCTTTCCTCCGCCCCCTGGTAATTCAGTAAGTTCTGTAAGTTTGAATCGCGGATGTATTTCAAAAGGCAACCCGCAATCCTTAACAAATCGTTGATAAAATTGCGCTTCTTTTTCCGAATCAAAGACAAAGCCATCAATTTGGACTTTATTCCCTCTTTTGTTTAATGCTGTAGGACCAGCCATTTAATCACCCCTTTTTTGTTTTGCTCAGGTACGCTGCTAGCTTGGCATCTATTTCCGCTTGTCGTTTTGGGGATATTTGAGCTTCTTGTACTTCCCCTTGAGCCCAGTCCGGAAGTTTTTCTTCTCGTACTATTTTTTTGTTCGCTGGCTGCCTATTCTTCTGGGCATTCATTTTGTCGAAATTTCTTCTCAAGCTCGAAGCTGAAAGAACAACGCCTTTCCAAAATTCATCTTGCGTAGCCCATACAATCATGTCTTGAACTTCTTTACCGGCTCTTTTATCCGATTTGATTGTTAATCGAATAGTATTGGCCCAACTATCTAAATCGGGTTCTTTGATGTTTTGGTTTTGAGAAATCTTTTTGAACAATAAGGCTGCCAATTTTTTATTTGGATCATCGTCCGTATAAATCCGTTTTTTGGATTTTTTCGACACGATATTATTCTTTTCATTCTTATCATTCTTATCATTCTTGTATGTTGTCATCGGCTTGTCATTAGATTGTCGTTGGCTTGTCACTGGCTTGTCATTGGACTGGTAGTCAGACCAATTTTTTATTGTTATAACGCTATATCTAGCGTTCGATTGGATTGTCAATAATTCTTCATTTTCAAATTTCTTAAGCCATCTCCATAGCTTTCGCCATGCCACCGCTTTGTCACTCGGCACTCCTTCGTTGTACTCTTTTGCTATTGCATGGGCTCCCGTGACGAATTGTCCGCTTGTCAACAACACTTCTTGTCCATTAAATAAAAACTTTCTTTCTTCGTGACTAGCTTTCATTAAACACAAGACCCATAGCTTGAACATGTCGGAATTGGTCCAGACGAATGAACTAGTCACTTTTCTATATAACTTGATGTAGCCTAGGTTCATTCGTCACACCACCTAAGCTATATAAACAGGAACGCCAACGAGTTTTTGCGTTTCCTCTTTAAATTTTTGCGCATGGCTGTTTGAATCTGATAAATGGAGTAGCCAGACTTCCTGCAGCCGATTGCTTTTGTTTGTTTTGATAAAATCGAGTGTCCGTTCAAAATCGAAGTGACTTTCTAGCAGCCGTTCTTTTCGCTTAATATCAAAGCCACGATTCATTTTCTGATCAACGATTTCTTTAGAATAATTGGCTTCGATCATCATATGGGTAACATTAGGAAAGCGATACTTCACGTAAAAGGAATCTGTGACGAAAACCAATCTATCTCCAGCTGTGTTATCAATTAGAAAGCCACACGGTTCAGCAACATCATGCTTCGTCTCAAAAGGTGTTACGTACCATGTACCAATTTTTTGTGTTTCTTTGTATAAAAGTGGGTTAAATCGATAAGAATCGTATTGTTTTAGCCTAAGTTTTTCATCGGCGAACATTGCTTGCGTTGTTCCCTCTGTTGCAAAAATTGAAACGCTGGTCTCATCGATTAATTTCTTTACATACTTGCAGTGATCTCGATGCTCGTGAGTGATAAGAGAGCCTACCACTCTTGAAAAGTCGTGTCCCATCTGTTGTTGAATAGTATTAAATGGGACACCGCACTCAATAATCAATTGAGAATGACCATCATCAATTAGATAGCCATTCCCGTTGCTGCCAGAACCAAAAATTTCAATAGAAATCAATAGGGATCTTCCTCTCCGAGATCTAACGTTTCTTGGCTAGATTTCTCAATCTCTCCATCTTCATTGACATTCTCAGGACGTTCTTCAATCTTCTCATCATCTTCTTTGTGAGGTTCAGGATTTAAGACCACGCTATTCGCATTCTCGATGATCTCTTTTTCGACCCGATCTGCAACGTCATCAACAACTATAAAGTCAGCGTCAATTTCAGCTGCTTCCTCGGTTGAATAAAGTCCCATAATCATATCCGGACAATTTAGTCGCCCGAAAAATGATGCTGCCCGATATCTGATCATCACTTCTGACATAGTTTTCCATTTCGAACCGTTTTTGGATACCCAACCTTCTGCCTTTGCCATTTCCATCGTGATTTTTGGGCCTTTGATTGTTCTTCCGGAATAGTCTTCCACATAAGCCGTACAAGCAAGTGTTTCCCCTTCTCCTTCAAACTCAAACTGTAGTTCTGTTCGGTACTTTTTAGAATTGTTGATCATCGCAATGATGTATTGGCTTGACCAAGACGGTCGACCATTAACTACATAGAGATTCTGCATTACCATTAGAGGGCTTGTATTTAAACGACTAGCCATTTCTAAGGCAATCATACAGTTGCCTAAGCCGTTTTCTCCTTGATAATCTCGTGGCACGATCGTCGATGCAGATAAAGCATTCGCCATACGCATAGCTGTCTGGAAAGCATTCTGATCTGTCCAAATATTGTTTAGTGATGGTGATTCGACTGGCTCTGCCATTTTTCTCTTTTGTATTTGATTTGTCATTGTTCAACCTCCAAAAATAATTTGTATTCCTCGCCGTTTAAAATAAAATAAACACTACTAGCCAAGTCGGAGCGATTTGTCACAGCAAGGGTCTCTTCAACTTCAGATTGCAGATCATCTAAGTCACGAAAAACACCAATAAACTGCCGTTCGTTTTTGGTCTTTGCATAAACTAAGATACCGTTCATTTAATCCCCAACTCCGTTTCATCTTTTGAAAAACATCTTTCTATTACCTGTTTTCGTTTTAAGACTGCTGCAAGAAACAACGTCTTGATAACGTCATCTAAATCCTCAATACCTAAATCTTCCAGAAGACGGCCACCCGGACCTTCGTGATATCCGTATCCGTCAAAAGATAAAGCCCGTATGTTGAACCTTGCACTCCTCCCCTGCAGCTTTTTTTCTATTTCTTCAAGTCCTTTGTACTGATTTTGCATTTTGGTAGCTTTATCTAGCCTTTTTTTGAGTTCCTGATTGACGTTTTCGATTGAATCCATCACGCTACCTCTACTTTCAGATTTTTATTTTTGGTTACACGCAACTCAATCATTTGTGAATCGATTGGATGCAGGTCGTTCACTGATTCAGTATTATCGACGAATACTGGCACGCTCAAACCGAACTCTTTGCTTAAGGTGTTGATGATGTCTAAATCGCAATTGATCCTAGCACCAGTGTTAAGGCTCGTACCGTATTCGATACCGCTATAGGTTGCCTCGCATACTTCTTCAATTCCGCCATTCTTAAGAATGTTGAAAAGTTTGAATTTAACTAGCTCGAATTTGCTATTGATTGACTCCTCAAGGTATTTCACTTTCTTGCGTGTGAATTCATCCAACAAGAACAAATATCGTTCTACATCTTGATTCTGCGCCTTTAACTTACTGTCTTCTTGCTTGAGTTCTTCTATGCGATCTTCATAATCTGACAAACTAGCCATTCGTTGGAATGTAGCTTGTGCTTCAGCAATAAGCACTCGTTTTTGACGAATCTGTTCTTCTAGTTCTTGTTCTTCTGCCGCTGTATCAGACGTATCATTTAGAATTTTTTGCTGAGCAATGTTGATTTGATCTTGAATTTTTTTGAACTGAGAAGTATCTTCAAATTTCTTTGTAGACCCTTGAATGAAAATTAACTCAGCATTGATTTTGTTTAGTGTCTCTTCTGCTTCAGATAAACTTTTTTCTAAACGAACAGTTTCTTTTTCGTGATTAGCAATTGTGGCTTTGTAAGCAAGTAATTTTTCTTTTGCTGCTTTGCCTTCAGCAATATTGGTTTCCATGTCCGTTGCTTTCTGCTCATTGAAATTTGAAACCATTTCTTCGATTTGGTCTGCCGGTAACTCTTGTGCACATGTAGGACAAACTTTTTGATGCTCATTAAAAGTCATTTCTTTTAAGATGCGATATTTATTCCGATGCTCAGCTAGAAAGTGTTCTAAATCATAGAACTGCTTGATTACCTTATCTTTCTTGTTTTCTTCTTCATCCCTTAACGAACGAATCTCGTTCACAATCCGCTGCTGCTTGTTCAGGTCATCTTGTAATGATCGTGTTTCCATATTCGTGCTGGATAGATAAGCAGATTGCGCTTCAGATAACTTCACTTTAAGACTTGACAATTCTTGTTGAAAATCCAGTGACGCGCTGCCTGCTGCATAGCTGTTTAATTTGTTTTGTAGATTCGATACATCTGCTTCATATTCAAAAACTTGTTCTTGGATTTCCTCTGATGATAGATCGCCGATATCCGCTTTTGCTTTTGCAAACATATCTGTGACTTCTTGAATTCGTGCTGGTAGTCCATCGATTTTCCGCTTCAATTCTTTCTTCTGTGAGGCAAGGATCTTGCGGTAATCATCAATCGAATGCTCTTTGATAATCTTTGTAATACCTTTCAAATCCGGATCCTTAGCAATGATTTCATCGTCACTTAAACCAGTCATGTTGACCAGGATCTCACGGCGATTTTTCCAGTTCATTTTCATGAAGAAGGTAGAATCAAAAAGCATTTGAAGAATATTTTCAGCGCTAATTTTTTCGAAATATGCTTTCCATTCTTTTTCCATAGTAGGTACGCCGTCGATCGTATACTTAGTTGTGTCACTCCCTCGAACCTTTTCAAGTTGCCCTCGTGGTGTGTTCCATTTTTCTTCTTGTACTCGCTTCAAATTAACTTCAGATCCATCAATAACTAGCACAGCTTCAACTGTAGGCTCTAAGCCTAATTTTTCATTGTTGTTCATATCCAAAGGTTTGGGATTTAATTTGGCTCCTCGAGTATCCTTACCAAATAGCAGCCATAACAAAGCATCAGCCAATGTTGTTTTTCCAGAACCGTTCTGACCACTAACAACCGCATTGGATCCGAATGGCTCGAAATTAAAGTTTTCTATACCTTTGAAATTTTTTAAAAATAAATTGTTTAGAATGATTTTTTTCATGTCAGATCACCTCGAAAGAAAGCCTCTAGCTTTTCAGTAAATTCATTAAAGTCATCTAATTGATTTTCTAGTTCTTGATCCTCTTCTTCTAATACAGTTGCTCTCATCCTACAAGCGAGGCAGTCACACATCTTTAAGACCTTTTCCCACTGTTCAATTTGCTTAGATATAACCAACTCAATTCGAGGGTTGGTACCGTTTTGCACTAATTTTCCTTCTCCAACCTGATCATATGCTGCTAATGACAATGTGACGTTTTCTGCCCGACATGCTTTCCCTAATTCTGTAATCATATTTTGAATTTTTTCGTTCATGATGTTATAATCTCCTCGAATAGTTAGTTTTTTTATCGGCTTACTTCGTCTGCCAACGAAGTAGGCTCTTTTTGTATTTTTGATATTTTTTCTTTAATCCTTGCCAAACTGAGCCCAACTTCAGTAGCTTCAGCATTATCAAATCTCCATTGCTTACGATTCAATTGCAGATTCTGTGACTTGGTAATCAACTTTAAATTCGATGAATATAAATTCTGTTTGTTCCCATCTAGAAAAATTAGTACGTAGCCTTCCGGAATCGGACCATTGACTTTCTCCCACTCAACCTTATGTTTAAACTTCCATCGTTCTGGCCAAGTTCCTTCATCCGCCACTTTAATCAATACGTAGCCTTCCCGATCGACTCGTTCAGTTCCAATAGGCTTAAAATTATGCGCTGTTTGTCCCTTTTTGAAGGATGTCTTATTCCCACCAACATTAAACATGCCTTTTGTACCTTTATTTATGGGAACGTGCCCTTTTTCAAAATGACCAGTTAAACCACTACTAACCCTGCGATTCTTTTTCCATCCTTTGATTTGTTTCAAGGTAAAGGATGTTCCAAATTCTGCATTGATTAGATTGGTTAGTGCTATGTTTGATGTATCTATTGCATTTTTCTTGATAAACCTAATTTGCTCGTCAGTGAAAAGCCGCTTTGATTGATTTGCTCTTATCCCTCGATCTTTTGGATCTAATGAACTTTGGATTTTATGCCTAGATCGTAAACTCTTCATTTGGCTATCAGTAACATCCATATCAAATCGCTCGTTGAACAACTGAGTAATCTCATCGTTGAACCGACCAGGAGCAATCTCTCTCAAGTAATCCAACATTTCAGAAGTGTATTTATTCTTAGGCATATTAATCACCCTTCAATCATCTTTGGTCTTCGTTTAGGATCCACCCAGCCGTCTTTTCCGGAATATAGTTTTTCAGCTTCCAGAACAGTATTCGCATTTTTAATGACCTTTTCTGCTACATCTGTCATTGCAGATGTTCTTTTGATTTCAGCATCCAATTCCTCATGCGTCATATCTGGATTATCCAATCGTTCAAGTTGGCCAAAAAGAAAATTATTTAAATCTGAAAGTGTGTTCTTAGGCATTTATTTCTCGCTCCCTCCTCAATGTCTGCACGTCCTTGATTAATTCCATCTTAAGTCGACTCCACTCCAATTCAGCCTTTTCAGCATCAGTAAGTTTCCTGTGCTGGTTAACAGCTGTCATTCCTATGGCCATACGTCGGTCCATCAGCCTGCAACTATATTTGATAATCGCGTTATCTAACATCTACTTCACCCCCATTATCCAAATGATTGTTAGTAGCAAGACAAAGTTTAATGCAAGACTCAAATAGCAAATCGTCTGTAATTGCCGAGCTTTATAAAGCGGTTCGATATGCAATCTAGCTAACCATTTTTTCTCCATGAATCTTGGTTCATCCTCTCTATAAGTATTCACTTGATTTCACTCTGAACTCTATTTTTCAATGCTTCCATTTCATCTGGTGTCATCTTGCGATAAGTCGCCGTCAACGGTACACCTAACTGCCTTGAAATCGACTGAACAATAATACTCAATGCTTTCTCTTGTGCTTTAATTGAGGGTGTTCCATGAATAATAATTTTGTCTTTTGCCAATATACTCGACTCCTTTCTTTAGATTTGAGTAATTAAACTTTTTCACCTCGTATTCTTGTCGTTCAATCCTAGCTCTCTTCATAGTTCATACGCAACAACATCAGTTTTTACTCACCTTCTCCAGTTCAGCTAAGACAGCCCCAATACGCGGAATTTGCTTATCAGGCTTCCTTCTGCCATTCATGATGTCTGACATGTAAGCTGAGGATATATTGATCTTTTTAGCTAACCATTCTTGATTTTTATCGTGAGTAGCAAGGGCTACTCGAACTTTAATGATGAAATCTCGTGACACTTATAACACCTTCTTTCTTTTTCTCTACACATTCAGAAATTTATCAACAAAATAAATTTGGCCTTTACCAGTAACTTTGGGGGTTTTGTTAATTGACGTATGCCCATCTGAATGAGAAACGACAGTTTCTTTGACTTCAAACAACCCCAATTCCATCGACTTTTGAGTTGGCATATTCCAATCTGTTCCTTTACGTTTGATCAAATATCCATTTTCTCGAAGCCTTTTGAACAAACGTCCCGCACCGATATCCACACCATTCTGCTTGATCAGCTTTGCTAGATCCCCTACTAAGATACTCGTATGACTTGCACTGACAGAGTCTGCGAACAATGCCTTAGGCTTCAGTTCAGCATTTTCTATTTGTAAAGCTTCCACTTTTCTTGTTTGTATCTGTAAAGCACGCTGTACAACCATCTCCGGATTATTCCAAGCCCTTTCAACTTGCAAAAAATATTGCCGCGCTTGTTTCCCTTTCTCAGATCTCTGGATCATTGAAATTTCTTTTGCCATATCAAGTTTTATTGCATGATCGATTGTTTCTTGATTGTTTCTAGGATGGACAAAAATGTCCGGGGTATAATCAAGACCTTGTTCGAATCCATATCCTGCCATCCTTGGGAACCACTTCCTGTAAGGAGTTTCTACACTTAAGAACTCGTGTAATTCCCTTCCGCTTACTAGCTGTTCGTCACTTTCGTTTGTCGTTACTTTAATTAACTCGTTCATCCTCTTTTCCTCTCTTTCTCTAATGTTTTGCAAGCTAATTAATTTCGCTAATTTGCGTTGACAGTCATCCCATAGTTGTGTACTATATAGACATAACGAAATAAACCTTTTATTCCCCTAATAAATTCACATTCTTAGTTTGGCGACGCGGAAGTGTATTATTTTTATTAGGTATCTTTCTTGTACTGCTTAGCTTGGTAAATCAGCTTACGAGATAAGATTAACCCACAACTGTGTTCTTGTCAACAGATTTATCAAATAGTTGTGTACTTTTTTCGTTAAATATATTTGAAAGCGTGGAAGCTTGCAATGACCCTATTTGAACGAATACAAGAATTGGCAAAAAAGAGAGATAAGACTTTAAAAGATATCTCGCTTGAATTAGGATACAGCAAAAATTATCTCTATACGCTACAGAAACAAAGCCCTAAAGCTGAGAATCTACAAGTAATCGCCGACTACTTCCACGTATCAACAGACTATTTGTTAGGCCGGACTAGCAATCCAACTCTCGAAGAAGAAAGTTTGGATTATAATTCAACAAAAGAATTTTTTGCAATCCAACGTAAATCAAAAAGACTTACACAGAAAGATCAACAACGTTTACTAAAAATTATGGAAGCTACTTTCGACGACTTAGATAATGATGATTTTGAGGAAGATGAAGATGAAGACTTATGATAATTTTCATAATAATAATGCTCCAAATTATGCAAACTCACAAAAGGCTGCTTATGAAACCATACTGCATAGCAAACAAAATAATCTCCCCGTTTCAATAAAAAAAATAATTAAAAGCTTCCCAAATCTGCATTTACAAAAATATACTGTGTTTGCAAAAAAACGAAACCTTTCTATGCAGGAAGTATATGATTTGCTAGACTCTGAGGAAGGTTGCTTGTGGAAACGTGGAGACGGTCAGTATATCATTCTTTATAATAACCAAATCGAAAACAAAGGTCGGATTAGGTTTACTCTTGCACATGAATTAGGCCATTACATTTTGCAGCACAATGAAAGAACCGAAAAAACTATCTTAGCTAGATACTCCTTAACAAATTTAGAACATGATATTTTTGAAAAAGAGGCCAATTATTTTGCACGAAGACTATTAGCGCCCATTCCTCTAGTTGACCTCTACACCACAAGTTGGAAAAAAATTACTGCTGGTTGTATCGAACATGCATTTGAAACCTCTTACACCGTAGCTAAATACGTAATTAATGATCTCAATCGAAGATATCAAAAAGCCAATATAATAAAAGAAAATCATCCTATTGTGGATAATTTCATAGACTACATCAGGTCAGATTCTAATTCAAAAATATGTATTGTATGCTCTTCCGTCCATAGAAACTCTATTAAATTTTGTGCGATCTGCTCTAATAGTTCATTTATTAAATCAAGTGCCTATAATTACACAACCTATAAAATGGAGAGGAAAAAATCTATGATATATTCAAAAATTGAAACCGATGACAAAGGAAATCCTATTACGTGTCCACGATGTGAATCTGAAGAAATTAGTGCTAATCACATTTTTTGCCCTTATTGCTCAGTGATCTTACATAACTCCTGCTTAGGTGGTCCTGATAATCGATTTATAGAATTAGATTCATTTGGAAGCCATGAAGAAAAATCACTCATTGATCAAATACAAGGTGGCTGTCAAGTTTTTTTAGATGGTGGATTCAGATACTGTCCTCAATGCGGAGGAGAAACATCATACTATCGACAAGGATTATTAGATAGTTGGAACATAGAAAAAAATCAAGTTCACGACCCATTTTAAGATTAACAGAATTTTTTTTGCACCTAAAAAAAGTTTTTCGTCAATAAAAATAAATATTATTTATTTTTATGATATATAAACAAAAAAAGAAAGCGAGATGAGTTATGAATAAAAAACATTATGGAATGTTACTACCCTGTCTCTTATACACATCTAGATGTGTATAAGAGACAGGTTATGAATAAAAAACATTATGGAATGTTACTACCTGCTTTAATTCTACTAATAGGATGTAGCAGTAACAAAAATGAAGGAATCACAACAGAACAAGAAAGTATAGCTAAAAGCAGTTCAGAAATTTTGCAAAAGGAAGAAGACCTTCCTGAAGAGAAAGAAGAAAGAGAAATAGTTGAAGTAGATACTATTGAATCCGAAGTTGAGAAAGAAGAGAAAACTATTGCATCGTCAGAAGAAAGTACTGAAACAGAAACAAATGAGATAAAAGAAATAAATGACTTACTTGTTAGATATATCGAGGAAAACCAAGGTTTTGCCTTGGGGACATTAGATGGTGACGGAAATCCTACTGACAACGGAACTCCAGATGATTTCTTCGCGCCATGGTTAATTATTCGATCAATTGAATACACTGGATCTGACATTCAAGCGAATGTAACTGCTGATTTTGTAAGCTTTACAACTCAAGAAAAAGACTCTTTGGCCTCCTCTATTCAAAATGCAGTTGGGGTATTTACTAGTGATTTCTCGCTACATGTTTATGTCTATAATGGAGAAAATGCATTAGGTCATTCAAAACTATTAGATTCTAGATCATACACTTGGTATTAATCCAAAAAGGAAAAGAGGAGAATTATAGGAAAAAGATATATTGTTACTGAAGATAACGGTTGTGGTTGTGGTGGGTGTATAGGGATTATTGGATTTTGTATTCTGGCAAGTTTTTTAATATCAATTGCTCCTTTTCTACTGGGGTTACTTGCTATTATTTTAGGTATTTCAGCAATTGTGTACATCCCTAAATACAGACTAAAGAGACAACAAAAACAAGAAGAAGCTGAACTAGAAGAGCGAGAAAGAAAGCTCCAAATGGAAATCAGAAAAAGAGATCTTGAAAAAAGAGAAAAAGAGCTTGAATCAACTCAAGAAAAAAATTGGGATGATTATTAAATAAAAAACACGCCCCTCAATCTTGACGGACAGAGAGCGTGTATATCAAAATAAACAATGGGTCTATTTCTTATCCTATTGTATCAAATTAGCGGAGTTGATAGCAATGAAGAATGTAGCATTATATATTCGTGTATCAAGTGATCAGCAAGCAAAGAACGGTGATAGTTTGCGTGAACAAGAAGATACACTCAACGAATATGTTAATTCAAACAAAAATATGACCATTTTTTCCACCTATATCGATGATGGGATAAGCGGTCAAAAATTAAAGCGTGATGAATTTACTCGATTGATGAATGACATTGCCGCTGGATCTATTGATATGATACTTTTCACTAAACTAGACAGATGGTTTCGATCATTGAAACACTACCTTAATACTCAAGACATTTTGGAAAAATACGAAGTTCACTGGATAGCCGTGTCACAGCCTTATTACGATACCACTACGCCCTATGGAAGGACGTTTATCAACCAGGTAATGTCATTTGCTGAACTAGAAGCACAGATGACAAGTGAACGTATAATATCTATAAATGCTAACAAAGTAAAAGAAGGCGAAGTGATCACAGGCAGCACTCCACTGGGTTATTCAATCAAAGACAAAAAGTTGATACCTAATGAGGACTCTCGCATTGCCATCGAGGTATTTAACTACTATGACCTCCATACAAATTTAAATCAAACTACTAAATTTCTAGCAGATAAACATGGAATCCTGAGAACACCCCAGTCAATTCGAAGTATGCTTAAGAATACAAAATACATTGGTGAGTATCGCCAAAATAAAAACTACAACCCTCCTATCATAGAAAGAGATTTATTTGAATCAGTCAACAGGAAATTAAAAATGAATACAAAATCAAATGTAAAGCACGACTATCTTTTTTCAGGTTTACTATGCTGCGGAAACTGTTCTCGTAAAATGAATTCTGGAAGGAAATCCAATCGATCTCCAAAAAGAAAGGACGGTACGTGTATCGTTTATCCCCCACTTCCTGAATACACCTGCAGATACGCCTATCAATTACCTAAATGCGAAAACACAAAAGTTATTCGTGAACATCTCCTTGAAAAATATTTAATTGAGAATCTACCAGCATTGCTTCAATTGACGATCAACTCTTTGAAGAAACAAAAGAACTCCACCAAGAATACTCAGACTCGTATTAAAACTCTTGAAAAGAAAATTGAACGGCTAAAATTAGCATATCTAAACGAGATAATAACTTTAGAAGAATACAAAATAGATAAAGCTGAATTTGAAAAAGAACTGACTCGCCTTGCTAAACCTAATGTAGAAAAACAGAAAATCGAAGGCTACGAAAAGCTTCTTAACTGTGATTTAAATCATTACTATGCTGATATGTCTCGAATAGAGAAAAAGGCGTTCTGGCAGTCTTTGATAGCTAAATTGACTTTTGATAACCAACGATTAATAACAGTTGAAATGCTATGATTTCCACACACCCTCTAACAGATAGTTGCAGACACGCACGCTTGAGGGGCGTGTGAGCTTAGCTCGTGTGGGTTCAAATCCCATCGTCTGCATATAGATTTGGAGTAGATTACTTTTAGTAGTTTACTCTTTTTTTATTTAAAATTCTCATCGCAAAAAAACAAATATCCAATAAATTGCGTAAGTGGAGATAACAGTGATTTATAAGCTATCTTGTTTTCAATTTTATCATCAAAAGTGGGCACATTTCATTGCAGGCTGATTTTTCCAAAGTCAGTCGTTCTGCTGCAATCATGATTGTCAGCACAGGAATGTATCTTTTATTCTTAGATTATTTTCTTTATCTGTTATTAGAAAATCTAAGAGATCCGATCATAATCGAGGGCATGTAAAAATTTTTTCGCTCACTTTAAAAATAAATATTTATCGTATCATTTTTTTATGATATCATTAATTGAGGTGAAGACATGCTATTATTTCAAGAAGTGCTCAGTTTGATTGGCGTGATTAGTTTAATCGTCTTGTTTCTACAAAAAAAAGCGTTCTTTTCAACATTCAATTCCATCCAGAAAGTCTGTTTTATTCTCCTAAGTATTTCTGTATCCGTACCGGCACTCATTGCCTTTTTTAGCGGGTTGGCTAAAGGATTTTGGGAAAACTTGTAATGATCAAAGCCATTTTTTGGCTTTTTTTTGTATAATCAACTAGCTATACACTTCAATTAACAAATTTATTTTTACTATACTGAAACACCTGAGCGAATGATCTTTTTATAAAAACCACAAAAAAATACTCACAACAGTAATTAAAAAATAAAAGACAGAGACACTTATCTATTGATCTGTTATTTACGCCATACCATCGAAAGGACTATCCCTATGACCATCTCACTGATTGAGGCAAATGCAAAAGACTTGTCTATCATTTATCTCATTCAAAAAGCAGCCTTCCGTTCATTATATGAAACCTATCAAGATGAAAGAACCTCTCCGTTTAAAGAAACCTTGGAGAAACTACAAAGAAAATTTAATCAACCCAACTATCATTACTTTCTGATCCAGAGAAAAGAGGAAAACATTGGCTTCATCAAAATTACAATGGATATTGAAACGGAAACGATAAGAATCGCGCCAATCGCCCTACTCCCTGTTAATCAAGGAAAAGGGTATGGAAAAACAGCCTTACTCCTAGCTGAATCAATCTTTCCTGCTAGAAAAGCCATTTTAAGCACCATCAAAGAGGAGGCGCATTTGGTTCACTTTTATGAATCATGTGGATATGTCCTCACAGATTGTGCGTCCTCCGATACAGCAGGTATGCATTTTGTTTATTTTGAGAAAACACTAAACGGCGATACATAGTTAAGATGAATAATTGGGTATATTCTGGCGTTTCAGAACATACGTTTGACCGTCCCCCCTACAACTGCTATGATAATAAAAAAGAAATCGAGGTGTCCTATGAAACAATTATTCCTCTCCTCCTCTTTTACAGATGTAGAGGCGCAATTTACTGAATATATAAACAATAAGTCTCACACAAAAAGTGTAACCTTCATCCCAGCAGCCAGCCTAGTAGAGGACGTGACTTTTTATGTTGGCGAAGCGTTAGCGCTGTTCAAACGTTTGGGTTTCTCCATTGATGTCCTTGATTTGGCCGCCAGTACACCATCTGAGATTGCGGAGACGCTACAATCAAACAACTTTATCTATATTTCTGGTGGCAATACTTTTTACTTGCTGGATGTGTTGAAACAATCAGGTGCTTTTGCGTTGATCTTGGAACAAATTGCTGAAGGAAAAATCTATGTTGGCGAATCTGCAGGCAGTGTTATCGCCGCGGAATCCATCGATTATATCGCAGTAATGGACGACAAAACAAAAGTCCCTGCAGCTGACACCTATCCAGCACTGAATGTAGTACCATTTGCAATCGTCCCTCACTATCAAGCAGCTTATTTCGCAGAAGCTGCCGAAACGATTTTACGTACCTATCAAGCAGACTATGAGTTGATTCCCCTTAGCAATCATCAAGTGATGATCGTTGAAGGTGAACATACGGACATACGCTAAATTTTTTTTCATACAAAATCACCAACAAAGGAGTGATTACATGGCTTTTATTGTACTCATCGGGGCCCAAGCAACTGGAAAAATGACCGTTGGACGCGAATTAGAAAAAAGAATGGATGCCAAATTATTGTTCAATCACCAAACACTTGATATTTTTGCTGAATATGTAGGGTTTATTCCCAAAGCGTTTGAATTATCCAATCAATTACGTTTGGACCTCTTTGATGCCTTTGTGGAAAATATTCCCCACAATCCAATCAAATCACTGATTTTTACAGTGTTGATCGATTTTGCAGCAACTGAAGATATCGCATTTTTGGATAGCATTGCATCTACCTTTATTCAAGCACAGGAAGATGTCTATTTCATAGAATTGGTCGCTGATCTTGATGTGCGCTTACAGCGCAATGCCCATGAAAGCCGCTTGCAAGCCAAACCTTCAAAAAGAGATCTAGCATTCTCAGAATCTGAGCTACTATCCTCCTACGCAGCCAATCGTTTAGAAAGCGAACAGGACGAATTGGCAGCCTGTTTCCCTCATGTCCATACATTACAAATCAATAATACGCAACTGTCACCTGAAGCTACCGCAGCGTTGATCATCGAAAAATTTCAACTGTATTGATCATTTTGGTCTTTTTTTGGCGCACTCGTTGGACGCAAAAAAGGAATGGATTTCTCCATTCCTTTTTTATGCTGTGGGCACATTTGTTCATTTCTCAAGAACAAAGCACTTTCTTACACATTGGACGAAACAAGGCGATAGATCCATAGATCCCCACACCCACGATGCCTGCGAAAGCCACATAAGCAATCAACACCAATGAGGAAACACCCAACATAAACAATTGGATTCCTTTTAATAGTAGATATAGACCCAATAGGATCAATAAAAATAAGCGAAGCCTTTGCATTTTACGCGCCATAATGATGCTCCTTTATAAGCTTTGTTTCATCTTCTCATATCGATTGATCCATATCCTCATCCTTTAGACTGATTTCTAACGGTTCGTTTCGACAGAGATTTTGATCAATATACCGTTTGGATCATATAAACTCATTTGCTCCGTCGTTTCTGTTTTAAATGAAACCGATAGAGTTGTCAAATGATCTTTCAACTCCGACAATGCCGCTGTGTCTGGGACCACAAAACTATAATAGGCTAAGCCAAGGTCATTTTCTGCCATCGGCGGGGTATGTTGACCCATCCAAATATTTGCGCCGATATGATGATGATAGCTACCTGCAGCGAAGAATTTTGCTTGTGCCCCGAAATTACTGGTCAGGTTCAGACCTAAGACTTGGGTATAAAAATCTTCTGTTTTTTGCAAGTCAGCCACTTTCAAATGAACGTGCCCAACTGTGGTTCCTTCAGGAAAATGGGTTTGCTGACGATCTGCAGTGTCGACGACCCCTTGGGCATCCATTTCGATCGTGATACCTACGATTTCGCCATCCTCGCGAATATCCCATTCTGAACGTGGCTTGTCTCGATAGACCTCTATGCCGTTGCCTTCTGGATCGGTTAAATAAAGTGCTTCACTATATCCGTGGTCACTAGCACCGTCTAGTGGTGCGTTAGATTCAATATAATGAATCAATGTATTGCCGAGATCTTTTCGGCTTGGCAATAAAAACGCCACATGAAATAAACCGGTTTTTCGTGTAATTGGCAATGGGTGTTCGACTTTTTGTAACGTTAATAAAACATTGTTTTTCGTGCCTAATGCCACTGAATCTTCGGTTTGGTCTAACAGGGTCAATCCGATGATCTGTGTATAAAAATCACGCATCTTCGATAGATTTGCTACTTTTAAAGCCACGATTCCTATATGAGTTGTCTCATTGATTTGAAAGTTTGGTATAATCGTCGTCAATTTGTGTGTCCTCTTTTCATTCTTATTTATCCTTACTTGTTACTTATATTGTAACACTAACTTTTTGTAAGTAAACAAAAATGCTCATCACTGATTCTGACGTTCAATTTGCTCAATGATCTTCCTTTTGCAATAACGCAAGCGCTCGCGGCAAAGCTGCATCTGTGGTTCCCTCAAGCACCACGTAACAGTATGGCTTGTGGCGTGCGGTGATTTGCAAGATTTTTTGATAATCCATACAGCCTTCACCTAACGGTACCACGTCTATTTTATTGTCGATGACTTGGTAGTCTTTTAGATGCAGACAAACGATCGAATCGCCAAACCGCGCAAAGGCTTCTTCAGTTAGTGCCACTTGCTGCTGATAGTCTTTAATTGTAATCAAATTCGTGGGATCGAAAATGATCCCTAACCATTCTGAAGGTACACGATCTAGCAGCATCGCGATTCGGTCAAGAGAATACAAGGGGTGATTCAATCCTGCCTCGATACCTAACAAAATATGATGCTTTTCTGCATAAGCCACCAATCGTTGGATCACACCAACCAAGTCCTCAAATGTTTCATCGCTGAAATTTTCTTCAGTATATCCCATCTGCGGCAATACTGAGCCTGTTTCTGAGGCAACCATGACCGCCCCAAAATATTTGGCATGTGCCAAGTATCGTTCAAAGCGTGTCAAAATTGCTTCGCGTTTCTTGGCATCTGGATGGATCAGGTTGCTGTAACAACTCAATAAGGCAATCTGAACTCCTTCTGCTGCGAATGTTTGTTTGAAATAAGTACCCATACCAGGATTCAATGAGGTTATATCTCCGCTATCAGGAAAAGATTTCGTTAGTGCAAACTGAACATTGGTCAGTTGGTGTCGGGCAATAGTCTGGGCAAGTTCCTTGGGTGTTTGACAATCTTTCATATCGTGTCCGCGAACGGCAAATTGGCACATAGTCATTCTCCTCGTTGATGTATTTTGGCAGCTATGCAAAAAAGACCAAATGGTGATTGCTCCCCAATTGGCCTGATTGCAAACCCATGCGTTCATTGTCAATCAATGTTTCTTGATTCTATTGCTGTGATTGATAATCAGCCGTATATTCTTCGATGATTTGATCGCCGCCGTTTTTGCGGAATGTTTCCACCGCTTTATCAAAGCCATCCATCTCGATTTCTCCAGTCATGTACTGATAGTAGGCATCTGCTACGCCCTCGATCAAACTAGACCATGATTTGTCATAAGTTTCAGAAGTCAATGCTTGGGCTGGATTGATGACTGCGAAAGCTTCATTCTCAGAAATTTTATCATTGGCTAAGTTGACATAAGGATTGCTTGATGGGAATACTGTGACCAATTCAGATGGCCGTGAAGAAGAGAATGGTTGCACTTCTTGCTGCCATTTCGTGTCATCTAAGCGGACATATACGCCATCATCGTCAATTTCATAATGTTCGCCTTCGATCCCTTGGGTCATCAATGTAAATGGCTCTTCATCCATCAAATCGTTGATAAATTTCAACACGACTTTCAGTTCATCTTCCGTTTTGACATTGTCTTTCGGAATTGCTAACCAACCGCCCATTCCACCATTGGTGTCTGAAAGAATGCGGCGTTCTATATCGCCGTATGTGATGTCGTTGATCAATTCCCATTCCATATGCTCTTCAGCTGTACCTGCTGCTTCATCAACATAATTCCGAACTTCTTGCAATCCGCTCAATACAATACCGCCTTTTCCTTGGACGATATAGTTCTTCTGGTCATTCTTCGCCATCACAGCAAAGTCTGAATTCATCCAGCCATTGGCATAAATGTTACGGAACCATTCCATCGCTTCTTTGTATTCAGGTTGCATAAATGACGGCATCACTTCATTGTCATCAGTGACCGTGAACCAGTTATCTGCGCCAAAATAGCCAGATAGTGAACGGAAACCGACATTGAATGATTCGTCTCGTTCGACAAATCCGACGGTATCATCAACTCCATTGCCATCAGGATCGTCTTCCGTAAATGCTTGTGCTACTTTTTCAAGTTCTTCAAGAGTCGACGGAACTGCTAAGCCCAAATTGTCTAACCAATCTTTGCGGACCAAAACACCATATCTGGCGATTGGCTTTTGGTAAGGTACGCCATAGATTTTCCCATCGATTCGTGAGGATTCTAATCGGTCTTCTGAGATATTAGCTAGATTTGGATAGTCTTTCAGGTATGGTTCTACATCCCAAAACATACCGGAAGCCAAAGAGCTACGGACGGTAGTGTTGGTGATTTCAGCTAAGCTGACAATATCTGCCAATGATTTTGATGCCAAAGCGGCGTTTAGTCGTTCTGTTTTGGATGCATCAGGTACCCAAGTAAAGTCGATATCAACACCTGTGTATGCTTCCAGCTTTTCCGTCACTTCTCCCGATGGTGGTGCCGCCGTATGCAGCATCGCCATCCAAGAGATACTGGTTTTTTCTTCCGCTGCTGCCGTTTCTTCTGTGCCGCTGCCTCCACTACTATCACCACAAGCCGCCATGAATAAGCCTGCTGCACATAGTAACCCTGCTAACTGTTTCTTTTTCATACATTAACCTTCTTTCTTTTATATAATGGAATCGTCAAACGATTGACGCCCCCCTTGATACCTAAAATAAGCGAAATCAGCATAACTGCCTGAAAAATAGTTTAAATCCTGTGCACACAATCCGATAAAATTGCCTGTGAATCCCCCTGCTAAAAAGAGAATCGATCGTAAGGCGAATGTCTGCCATACTTGACCTTGGCGCCATAAAAACTGCGCTTCTCCCTTTGAAATGACCACTTTCAACTGAATCGGTCGATTCTTCAGCGGATAGCAGGCATCATCAAGGGTAAATTGCCCTTTTTGACAGTGCATCATTCTTAAAACAACGCCTTGATCTTCGTCATGCGTTACAAACAAATAGATGTAATTGTATTCATTCAAAAATAAAACCAACCCTGCCATTTGATTAAAATGAATTGGTGTATAGTCCATCAGCGTTTCAACTTCACAGTCAACATCCTTTTGCCGAATAGCCAATAGATGATTGTCAAAGTTTGATTGCAATGACTCGCCAGCAATCAATCTCAGATATCCCGGCCGCTCGTTTAATCGACACCATGCTTCGTTGGGTATCAGTCTGCGGCCATTCCACTCTGGATGCAATATTCGATCGAAATCATCACTGAAGGACGTTTGATTCTTGTTCTCGATAATTGTGCCGGGTACCTGCAAATAGCGATCTGGAATCGTATCTCCATTCTTTAATCGTAACCACCCTTGATCATCCCAAAAGACTTCTTGCAACGCTGTTTCACGTCCTAATATTGCGGCACCTTGAATTGGACGCGTCATGAGGTAGCTCATGAACCAGTTTCCTTCCTCAGTTTGAACCAAACTGCCATGACCGGTACATTGAAAGGGGGAATCTGGGCGACCGTTTGCCGTCATCATTGGATACTCAGGATCAACTTGATAAGGACCGTTAATGTCTTGACTACGGCAAACAGTCACCCCGTGTCCTGTGCCGGTGCCGCCTTCTGCTGTTAACAGATAATAATATCCTTGATAACGATAGAGATGCGGCGCTTCTGTTTTGGCCAATTCAGTCCCAGAAAAAATCTGAGTGACAGGCCCGACAAGTCCTTGATTTTCCTTGTATTCTTGCATCACGATGCCCGCTGATTTATTGGGTGTCGCCATGCGGTAATCCCACAAGGCATTCAAGAGCCATTTCCGTCCATCTTGATCATGAAACAACGAGGGATCAAATCCGCTGCTGTTCAAATATTCTGGCTTGCGCCATGGTCCAGTGATACTTGGTGCGGTCATCAGATAATTACGGCAATCCTTGAATGGGCGGGTCGTATTTCTTACATTGGTATAAACACAGTAAAATACACCTTGATCATAACTGATTTGCGGCGCCCAAATACTGCCGTCCGCAGCGTTCCCTCTCAGATCGACTTGATCATGCAGAATATCAGTCAAATACTGCCACTGTGCCAAATCAGTAGAATGGTAGATTCGAATTCCTGGCAACCATTCAAATGAAGAAACAGCGATATAATAATCCGATCCAACACGTAAGATACTAGGATCAGGGTTAAACCCTGGTAAAATAGGGTTTTCGATTTTGCCCATTAATTCAAACACTCCTTTTGCGGATGCATGTTTCGTGGTTTAGGTTTGCGGACCACACACAAGGCTGCTGCTGCAAAGAACAAAAAGGCGATCGGAAAAGCCAAATATTGGGTACCGATCAGACAGACCAAACCAGTAAGAACAAAAACGCCGGCAGCCGGTTTGCGATAATTGCGATAGGTGATCAAGAAATTAGCCACCACGATCAAAACAATCAGTAACAGTAAAGTAAAGCCGAACCAAGCACCTAAGGTTTGAAATTGTACGAAGGCATCTTCATCTGTCATTTGACTAAAAATCGAAGGGAAGACTTCTGAAAATAGGTCGCTAAACTGATCCACTGTCATCTGATTGATCACCAATGTAAATCCGCCTAAAAACACAATAGACAATCCCATGCCGATCCAGCCGAGCCATTGTTCAATACTCTGTTTCATTCTACCTTCATTCCTTTCATATCGATCCAAGCTGCCCGCTGCTGCGGTTTGGTATACGTACAATCATGCTCTGCGAACACGACTTGGTCTCGTTGTGGCGTTTTTCCCCAATCAGACCAGCCAACTTCAACCAGTGCCTCGTCGAAATGACACCTTTTGAAGCGGACTTTTGCAGGTATTCGCCAAGGTCTGCCAAGTGCATAGGCTTTTTCGCCAGTGATCCGACAGTTCGCAAAGACAAACCCTCCCGCTTCCGCTGATGTGGCAGCCGCAGTGATGTAGTTATGTTGTGGTGAATGCTTGCAATGAAGCTGACAATGATCAAAATAGGCATCTCCGCCACCAAAAATAAAATCAACGGTACCACTGATGACGCAATGAATAAAGAAGCGATTTTGCTGCGAATAGATTTTTTGACACCATGGACTGATCAGTGGCATCCCTTCTTTGGTTTGTGGGGGCAAAGGTCCCAAACAAAGGGTATCTTGATAGGCATCGAAGCGACAATCTTTGAAATACATATCATTGCCTTCCAAATAGACAGCTACTGCTTGTCCCACTTGATCCCCCGAACCAGCAGTATTCTTGACTGTCAACCCTTCAACTAGCACATCACTGCTATTGATGAAAAGCGTCGCGGTTTGAAAGGTCCCTCTCGGGTTACCCGCAATCAGTTGATTGGCTGATAAACGCCCTTGCAACACTGTATCTTTCTCACAAATAATCGTTAAGTGATCATGATAGATTTTGACAGTTTCCTGATATACGCCGCTTCCCACCTCAATTCGGCAACTCCCCTTTGTGTTTGCCGCATAATCAACCGCTGCTTGTAATGTGACAAAATCATTTTTTTGCGGATCTTTACCGACAGTAACCGTCAATGCCCTAACTGTTGTTTCAAAAAGCTGCGCCACAAACCTCTCATCTCCTTTGTTTCTTCATGTCCTCCCGATAACTGCAAGGATTGCCAGTGCGCTGGTTGCCCCATTTGGATATAGATTTCTTTCAGAGAATGATCAAGTTTTTTGACACCACTTGCTGGGCAGCCTTTATCCGCGATCCCCACCAAACTTAATCTCGGTCTTGGCGCAATCAATTGCTGGATATCGGCGGTCCGCCATTTTGTCAAAAATGCAGGAAGATAATAGTAACATCCATGTTTATCGAGACAATCTTCTTCAATCAGTGCTTGATAGTCGACTTGGGCAGCAATATCCACCACTGCTGTGATACGCGGATCGCTAGCCGCCAACCACCAACTCATCAAGCCGCCCATTGACATACCGATCGTCGCAACTGCTTCTTTGTTGATTTCTTGACGGGAAAGCAAATAGGTTAGAAATTGCTGATTGTCATAGACACGTTGTCCCCACAACGTTTTCCCTTGCAAAAGAAATCGTTTGAACAACTGACTTTCACCTTGCGATCGTTCACCAAAGCCCCACATATCGATACAACCGACCGCATAGCCATCTGCAATCAGCGTCTCCAAAAAACTGGGAGATTGCAGATAGTCCGCGCCTGAGATCAATTCTGTTTTACCAGCAGTAAAATCTCCCCCGTGGGAATGATTGAATAAGACAATGGGTACAGGTTTCAAACCATGGGGATAGGCAAAATAGGCAGGAACCAATTCTTCTTGATTGAGTCTCAGCAGCAAATGCTCTAATGTGTATTGGTCATAAACAATGACTGTTCGATGCACCACTTCAGGTGTTGTTTTCATCTCTGGACCGAGACAGTCAACGATTATTTGTTTCATCATATACAGCACTTTCTGTATTGAGCAATTGACCATTCGCATAGCAGCGGCTCACCTGAATGTCTTGTGTATGTTCCATATGGAATCCTTGTTTCACCCCCTGTAGATCCACCCGATCGAAGTGAATATTTTTGGCAAAGCCAAGATAAAATCCTTCATTGGTCATATCTTCAATACCAGTCATCATTGCCGGTTTGCCAGGGATCGGATCTTCGGCCATCGAGATTGCTATATCATGGAAGGTCACTTCTGAAATCGATCGTTCTGCCAAGCCATAAATAAATCCGGCCGCTGCGTGAACATTCCGCGCGGTGATATCGGCAAAATGGATACGTCTGAAATGCGGTGTCTCATCCGTGATTGGATACGGTGTTTTATTCCAAACATATTTTTCTTTGCCCCGAGGGCCACAGAAGTAATATAGATTTAAAGTAAAGGGACAAATCACCTGATCCATGACCACATTACTGACACGAATATCTTCAATGATGCCGCCCCGGCCACGACGGGATTTCAATCGAATGCCACGATCGGTGTCTTGAAAAATGCAATTGCTGATTGTCACGTTCCGGATATCACCGCTCATTTCACTGCCTAGAACAACCCCTCCATGTCCGTGACGCATTTGGCAATTACTGATCGTGATATTTTCACACGAGACCCGTTCAATGGTATCTTCTGTTCCAGCTTTGATTGCAATACAATCATCCCCCACGTCAATATCGCAATTCATGATACGAACATTTTTACAAGACTCAGGATCAATGCCATCAGTATTTGGTGAATCCGCTGGATTTTTGATCCGTAGATTGTCGATCGTGATATCTTCACATAAAATCGGATTGACCGTCCAACTAGGTGCGTTGATCAGATGCACATCTTTCAGATGAATACGGCGACAATCATCGAAACTAATCAACTTCGGTCGCGGATAGTCCAACTGTTCAGGATTTTGTCGAAAAAGCGCCCACCACTTCTGCCCTTGACCATCGATTGTGCCAAAACCTGTGACTGCAATATTTTCCGCCTGCTCGGCGTAAATACACGACGCATAGACTGACCGTTTGACACCTTCCCACCGGGAAGTCACAACCGGATAGTCTTTCGGATCATCTGAGAAGACCAATCGTGCCCCACTCATCACATGCAGTTCAACATTGCTTTTTAGAAACAACGCACCTGTCTGATACGTGCCGGCGGTGAAAGTCAGTCGCCCCCCGCCATTGTTGAAGAGGTGTTCGATCTGCTTTTGGATGGCTGCGGTCATTTGCCCGTCTTTTCTTATTAACTGCTCTGCTTGTAATTGAATGTCCATGTTTTATCCTTCCTCTGATAACGGCTGCAGCAATAAACTTGCTTGTAAAAAGGCACCGTATCCTTTGAAATCATTGGTAATGATCGGCTCACTAATATAGTAGACAAATGAACCATCTCGTTTATCCGGACCGCCCAGTCCAGCAACTTCGCAGTTGCGAATCAAATTGAGCCAGCCTTCATTTGTGATAAAGACAAATTCGTTGATGATTCCTTGATATGTTTCATCGACAAACCCTTGCCATTCCTGGGAAATCACGCCTAATTTGATTGCTTTTGCTGCTGCATAGCAAATCATTGAAGAGGCAGATGCTTCAAGATAATTACCCGTCTTCTCTCCCTGGTCTAACACTTGATACCAGACATGCTCTGCAGAACGCACATTGGCCAATGCTTTGAGCGTTTGTTCAAACATCTGCGACAGCGATGATGTTGCTGCTTCATCTGGCAGCAAAGCAATCGTATCCACCAATGCCATCATAAACCAGCCAATCGATCGACCCCAGAAATGCGCGGAGCAACCCGTTTCTGAATCTGCCCATGGCTGTATTCGCGCCTCGTCCCACGCATGGTAAAGCAAATCGCTGTTGGAATCGCAGGTCTGTTGATAGCAATGCGTAAACTGCTGGACCACGTCTGTCAAATCAGCCGGACGATCAAAGGTGACCGCATATTCTGCCAAAAAAGGCGCCCCCATATACAAGCCATCTAACCAGACTTGATTCGGATAGATTTTCTTGTGCCAAAAACTGCCTTCTTTTGTACGGGGCATTTCTTGCAATTGCCGATACAAAAGATCTAACGCTACCTTGTATTTGTCTGCTTTTGTTTCCTTATATAATAGAAATAAAAGCTTGCCATTGTTGATATAATCAATATTCATTGCATCAAAAGAATAGCCACGAATCGTTCCATCGGATTGAATGTAAAAGTCCATCGTTTCTTTGATATACGCTAGATACTTTTTTTCGTTGGTTTGTTCATAGGCTGCTTTGACCCCTAGCAACACCACGCCAATATCATAAGACCATTTGCCATGGTATCTTTTTTCCTTTGGTAAAAGATCATAGCGTTCAAATAGTGTATCTAACGCGATCTGCGCATAATTTGTCATCACTCTCTTTGTTCCTTTCTTGTTATCCGATAGTCATATCTGCTGTGTGAGATTCCTTGATATGAATATCATTGAATATTTTTTTTGCGGAAGTTGCAATAACGAATCCGCACATACTGACACCTGCAACCACAATGATGATCGGCAAGTATGTCGCAATCAGCAAATAGCCGACAATCAAAATCGTCCAAGTGATGATTGAATAATGCAAATAGCCAAACCCTAGCAACAAACTGCCTTTCAAAATATCTTTTAATGAGGGATATTTGACTGCTGCCATGACACTGTAAACATTTGTAAACATGAAAAGCAACGCAATCAGAAACAGCAAATTGGCCATTTGAACATACCACGATCCTGCTGTGAAGAGATTGGTGACTACGATACCCAATAAAATCCCGATCAGCCAGCTGATCAATACAGATTGACGAAAACGTTCTCTGCTATAAAGAAAAAACTGGCGAATCACAGCTGGCTGTTCCTTCAAACGCAACCAGCGGTCATAGGTTTTCATCAGCGCATATGTCGCAGGCCCGATGCCAAAGATGACACCCCCCAGCAACGTTATACAAAGCCAAAGTATTTGCAGCAGAACCACTTTAAACACAGCGAGTAAGAAATCATTGACCCGTAACATTTTGTCAAGATCCATGGGAACACCTCTTTCTTAATAAATACCATCCTCACCGATTTTTTTCGCCAATCGATTGGCAAATACCACCAAGATCAACCCGACAAGACCTTTAAACAATCCAACAGCTGTCGAATAACTTAGCTGTCCATTTTGGATACCTGCAGTAAAGACAAAGGTATCAAAGATTTGTGCCACTTCTCGGTTCATTGAGTTCATTAACAAGAACATGTGCTCAAAGCCCATATCTAAGATCGAACCGATTTTTAAGATCAGTAACGTAACGATCGTTGGTCGAATACAAGGTAAGGTGATGTGCCACATTTTACGCAGCTTGCCAGCACCGTCCATATCGGCTGCTTCATATAATTGTTCATCGACATTGGTGATTGCTGCTAAATAAACGATGGTTCCCCAGCCCGCACCTTTCCAAAGATCTTGGAAAATATACATTGGCCGCAACCAGGCCTTACTCGTCAGAAAGGCAATCCGTTCTCCGCCAAGACTTTCAATGATATTGTTGATCACGCCGCCTTCCGTCGTTAATAGAACGTAAAAGATAGACACAACGATGACCCACGACATGAAGTGAGGCAAATAAATGATTGTTTGGATCGATTTCTTCAAACGACGATTATTGACTTCATTCAACAAGAGCGCCAATAAAATGGGGAATGGGAATGAGATGGTGATATTCAAGAAAAACATGATCAATGTATTGCGCATCAGCATCACAAAGGTATCTTCCGTGAACAAACGAATAAAATGGGTCATCCCCACCATCGGGCTATCTAAAATACCCAAAAAAGGCTGGTAATCTTGAAACGCGATAATCAACCCGCCCATTGGGATGTACTTAAAGACGACGAAGTATAAAATGCCCGGAAGCAGCATGATATAGAGTGCTTTATTTTTCCTGATTTGGGCCCACTTCTTCTTTTTCATTCGTTCTTTCAGTTCTTTCCCCGTCGGTGGCGAGAAAGCAGTGTCTATTTTTGTTTCCATAGCTATTCCTCCGATGACATTTGATTTGTTTGATGTCTGTTTGATGTCTATATCGTAGCTTGAAAGCATTATTCCGTATATAATCATTTCTACACTTGTGAAAATCAACACATGATTATATCTAAAAATACAAAAGCGCTTACATGTAAAACTGATTATATACGTTCTCACTCCCTCATGTTACGTTTTAGTTACTACTAATCTCAATAAGAGACGGAGGAAATCAACTATGCAACAAGCAAAGAAAAAAAAGTACCATTCTAAAAGTGATCGACTCGTACAAGGATTTATCATCGGCTTTCTATTGTTATTCACCTTGATGTGTCTGATTCCATTTCTGAATATTCTAGGTAGTTCTTTTGCGACACCGGCAGAGATTGCGACGAGGACGTTCATTATCATTCCGAGAGAATTTACTTTAAATGCGTATCGCTATATTCTTTCTACCCCGACCATTTTCCAAAGTATAGGCGTCTCATTGATTGTTACAATCACTGGTACCTTTCTATCAATGGTCCTGACGGCTTTTATGGCCTATGCTCTCTCGCGAAAATACCTGCACGGACGGGGAATTTTTAATTTTATTGTTGTCTTTACGATGTTGTTCAGCGGAGGCATGATTCCAACATTTATTCTTGTGCAGAGTTTAGGTCTGATTGATTCCATTTGGTCATTGATTTTGCCAAGTGCAGTCAGCGCCTATAATATGATCATCATGCGTAACTTTTTCCAAGGAATTCCTGATAGTCTTGAAGAGTCCGCAAAAATGGATGGTTGCTCTGATTGGGGCGTCTTCTTTAGAATCATCCTGCCGCTGTCTCTGCCATCGATCGCAACGATTTCTCTCTTTTATGCAGTCAGTTATTGGAATACGTATCAATCAGCGATCCTCTACATCAACGATTCGGCTAAGTGGCCGATTCAAGTATTGTTGCGCCAAATCGTGATTGTTTCCAGCGGTATGAATGCGGATGCTACCAGCGTGGATGTTGTACCGCCAGCACAATCCGTGAAAATGGCCGTCATCATGGTGGCAACGATGCCCATGCTGATTGCGTATCCTTTTGTACAGAAGTACTTTGTCAAAGGCGCAATGGTTGGTTCGGTCAAAGGATAAGCGTAAAGAAACCTTTCCACAGCGGAAAGGTTTCTTTTTTAGCTAAATTTCTTCCGATATTCACCCGGTGTGACCTGTTCTTTCTTCTTAAAAAACCGAATAAAATTTTGTGAGTTGGTATATTTTAACCGAGTAGCGATCTCTTTAATAGTCATCTCTGTTTCTTCTAACCACTTCTTCGCGATCTTCAATCGATAATTTTGCAGATAATCTGCAAAGGTGACTGTCATTTCCTTTTTGAAAACATTACTCAAATAATTAGCATTATAATGAAGCTGCTCTGCCACTTTGTCCAATGATAAATCCTGATCATATTGCTGATGGATCAAGACAACGATTTTGTCCGACAATGACCGGATCTCTCGATCAGTCTTGATCTGAATTGTTTCAACGATTGGTAGCACAAGTTCATCATAAATACTTTGCTCGATTTTAAATAGATGATTTTGGTTCAGCACTTGCTGATACACTTTGCGGCTTTTTTCCAAACTAGTATAATCAGCACCTAACAGTTGACCTAATCGAATGATATTATTGATCAATTGAAAGAAGGCACTCTCAATAGTCATTGGGTTCTTATTGTCATGAATGATTTGCTGCACGACTTGTGCGTAAGTTTCATTGATCAACGCCAGATCACCGCTGCGCATCGCATCTAAAAAGATCGTCTCAGCATCAGTGGGATACTGGATCACAGCTGATTTATCAAAACGTGTGGCAATGTCATCAAAGAAAATAATGACCTCTTCCCCTAAATTTAATCGGTACCGCAGCGATTCTTCTGCATTTTTGACTGCTTCCTTGGTCAGATGCAACGATTGATAATTATCAGATACACCAATACTGATTTTGATTTTCAAATAGTCTTTCGCAGCTTTTCTGATTTTCTGACAATAGTCGAAAATATCACTTTGCCTGATTTCATTTGGAAACTTCAAAAGTGTCCCTTGAATATCCTGTCTAAACATGATTGGTTGCAAGCGCAACGTGTCAGGGATGATTTCAGCAACTAAGTTTTGCAGCGCCAATAAAAAGACATCCCCATTGATTGGGTCTCTGTTGCCTAAATCGTCGATTTGGATCAACATGACACGAAAATGATCATGCTCAGAAACTTGATAGCCAAAATGCTGTACTTTCGTTGGAATATCCTTTTCTGCAATACAGCCGCGAAAAAGATTCAACAAAAATAATGAAGCCAATTCGGGTTTCTGGCGGTCCATCTCCCCTGATAGCACTTGATTATGGCTTAGAATCTGATTGATTTCAGAGATGACTTGATTGACTTCAACTTTTTCGCCGACCTGCTTAGATTTCAGTACATCACTGATCCGGTTGATGGGTGATGTGGCGATTCTGGCAATACGATAGGCTAAGAAAGCAAGTAAAGCGACCAAGAAGGCTGCGATGCCTATCAAACTGATCCGAAATGAGCCCATAGCAGCCGAAACTTCTTTTGGTGCTAAGCGCATGACATAGAACCAATTGTTATATTCAGACTGCGTATAAACATATGACTGCTGGTCAGTACCTTTAATCATGCCTGTGGCTGTATGATCATCCATGATTTTCTTGGCTAATTGCCCATCGATCGTATCACCATCATTGAATAATACGGTTCCTTCGGTATTGATGATGTTAAGAAAAGAATCAGATTGATGGGCCACCAGTTGGGCAATGGCTTGTTTATTGATTTCAGCAATCCCCAAAGCGTGTGTATCTTGACTAAATACAGGCAATGTCATCACCATCTTTAAGTGGTTCTCCTCTGACTGCCAATCGATATAACGGTCTTGATTTCCCATTGCCTGATACATCGAAACCTCTTCTTCCGACAAACGTTTCAAGGATCCTTGATCGATTCTCCATGCTTTTTCCACATTGATCAATTGATAACTGGCCTCTTCGATCCCCATGATACTGATATACGCCAATTGCGAATTGATTGTTTGCACATCTCGAAATTGCATGTCTGCGTAATCTGCTTGCAAATTCGCTTTGAAATGCTGGGTATTACTATAGGTCGAGAAGGCATATTCAACCATTTGTATCTTATGTTCCAGATTTGACTTTACCTGGTTAACAGCTTCTCGATGTTTTTGCAAAAAAGTTTGTTGAATATTCGTATAAGTGCGCTGATAAATAACGGAACCGAATCCGATAATTAAAACGCTTCCAATTACAAAAACTGAAAAAAATATTTGTTTGAACAATGTACTCTCTTTTTTGAGCCTAGTCATAAATCTCATAAGCCCTCCCCCATCTCACTTCATCCTCTTTTTATACTATCATAGATTTTATACAATGCCTATGGCTTATTTATTTTTTTCACGTGTGCATGATTGGTATATTGACATTTATCGAATAAAGATATATGCTAAAACAAATGAAAGGTGGAAGCAGTTTCATGGTCACAATCAAAGATATTGCGAAGGTAGCTGGTGTGTCTCATACCACGGTCTCCCGAGCGCTGAATGACAGCCCATTGATCAAACCGGCAACCAAAAAGAAAATACATGAGATCGCAGAGACATTAAATTACATCCCAAATGTCAATGCAAAAAGTTTGGTGAATCAAAAATCCTACATTATTGAATTATTTTTCTCACACCTTTCTAAAGGAACATCTAACAGTTTTTTGGGAGATGTGATCAAAGGGATCAATGATACATTGCCTAAAGAATATAGTTTGGCCGTACATGAATTACAAGAAGTCGCCCAAGACCTCGATAACCTGAATCGAATCGACGGTGCCATCGTTATGAGCCAAAGTGATCAAGACGATGCCTTTATCGAAACTTTGGCCAAACAGCAGATTCCGTTAGTTGTTTTGAATCGACAACTAGACACACCTCAATTCAAAAATGTCACCAGCAATGATGCCCAAGGCGTGTATCAAATGATCAATTATGCCATTGAGCAAGGCTATACCAAATTTTCTATGATTGAGGGAATCCCTTCTTTTCGATCGAGTATCGAGAGAAGGAAAGGTTTTGATCAGGCATTAGCAGAAGCAGGCCTGACTTATCCATCAGCATATATCGTCTCAGGCGATTTTTCATTGGCAAGCGGGCAAAAAGGGGCGAAACGATTACTGGCTCTTGCTGAACCGCCAGAAGTTATTTTTTGTTCAAATGATGATATGGCCATTGGGGCGATCAATTATTGTTTGCAGGCAGGTTTGACTATTCCTAAGGACATCGCAGTGATCGGTTTTGACGATATTCCGTTCTCTCAATTCACCTACCCTCCTTTAACAACAATCAGCAAACCCGTCTATGAGATGAGCAAACGGGCGACAGAACTTCTTTTGTCAAGTTCAACCGAAGCAGATAGTCCCACACAATTCTTTTTGGATACATCGTTAACGATCCGTCAGTCCTTGTAAAACGATTCAAGGGCTGCCTTAAAATGTTAACGTGTGCATATATATTTTAAACCAACGGAGGCGAAAGCATGCAAACCATCAATAAACAACCTGTCACCACCTACCCACCACGTGTGATCCAATTTGGTGAAGGAAATTTTATGCGGGGATTCTTTAACTGGCAATTGGCACAAATGAACAAACAAGGACTCTTTCAAGGAAGTGCCATCGTTGTCCAACCTATTGAACAGGGCTTAAAACCGCTTTTGGATCAGCAAGATCATTTGTATACAGTGATTCTGGAAGGTTTAGTCGAAGGCGCACCTGTTCAAACAACTGAGATCATTTCCACCATTCATAGTGTCATCAATCCTTATCAGCAATGGCAAGCATTTCTCGCATTAGCGGAAAATGAACAGTTAGACGTGATTGTATCCAATACAACAGAAGCTGGTATTCGCTTTGATGAATCAGATGCCTTCATGGATACACCGCCAAGCAGTTTTCCAGCAAAATTGACTGCCCTTTTATATCGTCGGTTCCAATTGGAAAAACCTGGATTCACCATTATTCCTTGTGAACTGATTGATCGCAATGGTGAGAAATTGAAGGAAGCTGTATTGGCTTATGCCCGCCTATGGGCGTTGCCTGCTGCATTTATCGAGTGGCTCGACACAGACAATCAGTTCTGCTGCAGTCTGGTCGACCGGATCGTACCTGGCTATCCTAGAGAAACGGCAGCCGAATATGAAGCCATGCTAGGCTATCATGATCAATTGATGGTGACTGCGGAACCCTTCATGCTATGGGTGATCGAAGGGACAAAGGTTGAAGAGAAACTACCGCTGCAAGCAGCTGGTCTTAACGTGATCGTTACAGATGATATGACCCCTTATCGGGAACAAAAAGTCCACTTGCTCAACGGTCCCCACACCGCCATCGTTTCATTGGGCCGTCTTGCAGGACTTGAAACCGTTGAAGATGTCGTGAATGATCCTGATTTTGCCTTGTACCTTGATCATTTATTCCAAGAGGAATTGATCCCTATGCTAGATTTACCAGAGTCGCAATTAACAGCCTATGCTGAAGAAATCAAGGAACGCTTCAAAAACCCTTATGTTCATCATCAGCTACAATCGATTGCTTTAAACAGTGTGTCCAAGTTCACCGCGCGATTGCTGCCCGTATTGATGCGCTATTCCCAAAAGAAGCAACAGTTCCCTAAGCGGATCACTGCTTCCCTAGCGGCATTACTCTATCGTTATTTAACCTGTCCCTTCGAAGATGATGCCTCTGTTACTGCGATTTTCGCTCAGGCCCAAGAGATGGCGCCTTCGCAACAAATAGACTTTTTGTTAGGCAGTGACGCACTGTGGCAAACAGACTTGCGGTTTTTGACTGCTGAAATCACCGACATGGTGGCACTATTGTCTCAGGACGGTCCTCGTGCATTGCTTCACTATGTAGAACAGAATGACTATGCAACACCTATCTAGTCGGATTGGGTCTACTGCATGATCGTTCACGTCAAAAAAGAAAGGAAGAACACTATGAAAGAGGCTCTGATTGAAGCACCAGCACAGCTGTTGAAGTTACATCCAAAGGACAATGTCGCAGTTGCCTTGCAGCCCATCCCCAAAGATAGTCAGCTGTTTTTTGAAGGATATACCTTACCTATCGCAGAGGATATTCCCCAAGGACATAAAATCGCCTTGCACGCTTTAGCAGCAGATGACCATGTCATTAAATACGGCTATCCGATTGGTCATGTTATAACAGATGTGTTACCTGGTGGCTGGCTTCATACCCACAATGTCAAAACCAACCTATCTGGGACATTGTCTTATACCTACACTCCTGATTTGCACCCCGTGCATTATCCGAAAACTGATTTGACTTTCAAAGGCTATCGCCGTGCCAATGGCAAAGTCGGTATCCGAAATGATTTATTGATCGTCCCGACTGTCGGTTGTATCAATGGCATCGCTGAGATCATTGTTGAAGAATTCAAAGCACTTCACCCAGATCTTGGGGCTTTCGACCATGTCACGATCTTGAAACATCCTTATGGCTGCTCACAATTGGGACAAGACCACCAAAATACGCGGCAAATCCTGATTGATGCCGTACAGCACCCCAATGCAGGGGGTGTCCTTGTTTTCGGACTTGGCTGTGAGAACAATACGGTGCCCGAGTTCAAAAAGAAGTTGGGTGACTATGATCAAAAGCGTGTGAAATTTATGGTGGCGCAAGAAAGTCAAGATGAGATCAGCGTGGGTGTTGGATTGCTGGAAGCACTGATGGAAGCAGCCAAAGATGATCACCGAGAAGATGTGCCGCTAAGTGAATTGAAGATAGGCTTGAAATGCGGTGGTTCCGATGGGTTTTCTGGCATTACAGCCAATCCCTTGTTAGGTGCCTTTTCGGACTTTTTGGTGGCACAAGGCGGCAGTACAGTGTTGACCGAAGTCCCAGAAATGTTTGGTGCAGAACAAGTCTTGATGGGGCGCGCGCAAGATGAAGAAACCTTTGAAAAGATCCTACATTTGATCAATGATTTTAAGGACTATTTCTTGGCCTACGGAGAACCCGTATATGAAAACCCCTCTCCCGGAAACAAAGCAGGCGGCATCACGACATTAGAAGACAAATCACTAGGCTGTACCCAGAAATCAGGTACGTCGGCCGTCGTGGACGTCTTAAAATATGGCGAAAAATTGCGGAAGCCCGGCTTAAGTTTATTAGAAGGACCAGGGAATGATTTAGTAGCTGCTTCCGCATTGGCATCCGCTGATTGTCAACTCGTTTTGTTCACTACAGGCCGTGGTACACCATTTGGTGCCTACGTACCAATGATGAAAGTGGCCACAAACAAAGAAATCTATCAAAAGAAACCCCATTGGATGGATTTTAATGCGGGTCGTTTACTAGAAGAATCAATGGAGGTTGTTCTGGCTGATTTTATTCAAGCAATCATTGAAACAGCCAGCGGCAAAGCTACCCGTAATGAAGCCAATAATGTGCGGGAAATCGCTATTTTCAAAAATGGTGTCACCTTATAAATCAAAAGAAAGTAGGAAAAGCATTGTTTAAGGAAAATTTTTTGCTCACGAACACCGTCGCCCAGACGCTCTATCACGAGTATGCCAAAGGGTTGCCGATCATTGACTATCATTGCCATTTAGATCCGAAAGAAATCTACGAGGATCAACCTTTCAAAAACATTACCGAAGCCTGGCTTGCTGGTGATCATTATAAATGGCGTTTGATGCGGGCTTGCGGCATTGATGAAGAAAAAATTACTGGCACAGCATCTGATTATGACAAATTTGCGGCTTGGTGCCAAACGGTACCCAAGTTGATTGGCAATCCATTGTACACTTGGACTCATTTAGAATTGCAACGCTTCTTTGCTATTGATCTGCCAGTCAATGAAGCCAATACAGCAACGTTATGGGAAACATGCAATCAAGCATTGCAGAAAAAAGACTTTACCCGTCGTGGGTTGATTGCCAATAGTCAAGTCAAAATCGTTTGTACGACGGATGATCCCATCGATGATCTATATTATCACCAGCAACTCCACCAAACAGAAGATCGATTCACCGTCTTGCCTACCTTCAGACCTGACAAAGCAATCAAGATCGGCGAGAAAGATTTTTTGACTTACATTGACAAACTGGCCATTGCTTCAAATCAAACCATCACTACTTATCAAGATCTGGTGAATGCGTTAGCCAAACGAATCAGCTATTTCTCAGACAACCATTGTCGCTTGGCTGATCACGGAATCGATACATTGACTTTTATCGACCCCACAGCGCTATCCGCCGCTGACGTCTTTGAAAAGGCCTTGACCAAGACACCTTTAACCGACAAGGAAGTGGCAGTCTATCAAACCACAGTGTTGTTAGACTTGATGAAGGCGTATCATCAAGCAGGCTGGACGATGCAATTGCATCTCCATGCCTACCGTAATTGTAACCAGCGGATGTATCAGGCGTTAGGTCCGGATACTGGTTACGACGGCATCAATGATCAACCAATCACCAAAGACTTGCAACAGTTGTTGGATCACGCCGATCACTCTCAGCAGCTGCCGCAAATGATTCTATATTCATTGAATCCCAATGATTACGATGCCTTAGTGGCACTGATGGGTTGTTTCCAAAATAAAGGGGCCAACAAATTACAGTTGGGATCTGGTTGGTGGTACAATGACACCCGCGCTGGGATGCGCCAACAATTGACCAAATTTGCCGATGGCAGTGTCCTCTTCAATTTTGTGGGCATGTTGACAGATTCTCGCAGCTTCCTTTCCTATACCCGGCATGAATATTTCCGACGGGTTCTATGCGAATGGCTGGCGGAAATCGTACTTCGGGGCGAAGCACCAACAGATCTTCAAGAACTCAAACCCTTGATAGAAAACATCTGCTACATCAATGCAGCCCGCTATTTCCAATTCCAGGAGATGCGCTGATGACAAATATAATCATTGCCGGCGATTCAACGGCGGCCAATAAATTCAATCTGGCACGCCCGGAAACAGGATGGGGAGAAAAGCTTACTGGCTTTCTTCCCTCTACCTATAAAGTCATCAACTTCGCAAAAAATGGTGCGTCCACCAAAAGTTTTATCGCAGAAGGACTGCTGGATAAAGCGATCGCTACAATCGATAAAGGCGACTATTTCTTGATTCAGTTTGGACATAACGATCAAAAAGTCCATGATGTTCGAGGTACTTCGCTGAAAGATTATCAAGAAAATCTAGCCAGATATTGCCAAGCAGCACAAGAGAAAGGCGCACGCCCGATTCTACTGACATCCATCACTCGCCTTTATTATAAAGGCAATCGTCTTGATCCAAAGGCAGTTGGCGACTATCCTACTGCGATGCAAGCTTTTGCTCAGCAATCTGACATTCTTTGCTTAGACATTTTTACAGCAACCCAAACACATTTCAATAAATTATCAGAGACAGAAGCTCAAAGTCATTTTTTACATCTGCCTGCTGGGATACACCCCAACTATCCCAAAGGCATCAATGACAATACCCACCTAAATGATCACGGAGCAACTGTGATCGCCCAAATCATTGCCGATGCGCTCAAGCAAGCTGATTTAGATATCTTTGAATGACAAAGCAAAACCAAAAAACGGATCCACTCATCAGATGATGAATGGATCCGTTTTTTTACATGTCACTGATTTGCCAAGTTTATTCAGGCTGCTTGCCGATATAGGCCAAGATACCACCATCGACATACAATACATGCCCATTGACAAAGTTTGATGCATCAGACGCAAGGAAAACGGCTGGACCTGCTAAATCAACTGGTTCACCCCAACGCGCTGCTGGTGTTTTTGCTACGATAAATTGATCAAAAGGATGACGTGAGCCATCAGGTTGTGTTTCGCGCAATGGTGCAGTTTGCGGGGTTGCAATGTACCCAGGCCCGATGCCGTTGCATTGAATGTTCGCTGAACCAAACTCGGAACAGATATTTTTGGTCAGCATTTTTAATCCGCCTTTGGCAGCTGCATAGCCTGCCACTGTTTCACGACCTAATTCGCTCATCATGGAACAAATATTGATGATCTTGCCATGGCCTTTTTTGATCATTGACGGCAAGACCGCTTTTGAAACGATAAATGGCGCATTCAAGTCAACATCCACCACCTGACGGAAGTCCTCTGCCGACATTTCTAACATTGGGATCCGCTTGATGATCCCGGCATTGTTGATCAAAATATCAATGACACCGACTTCATCTTCAATTTGTTTGACCATCGCTTGCACTGCGGTTTCATCCGTCACATCGCAGACGTACCCATGGGCGTCGATACCTGCTTCTTTGTAGTTTGCTAATCCTTGATCCACGGAGGCTTGATCCAAGTTGTTGAACACGATTGTTGCCCCAGCTTTAGCCAATGATTGTGCTAAAGTGAAACCAATTCCATATACTGCGCCAGTAATCAAGGCAATTTTGCCATCTAATCGAAAATCATGCATTGAAAAATTCATGTTTAACCCTTCTTTCTTTTATTTTAAGTCATCCATCGCAATCATATCCATATCCGTATAGGTGATATTTTCACCACACATAGACCAAATGAAGGAATAATTGCTTGTTCCGATACCGGAGTGGATCGACCAGCTAGGAGAAATAATGGCTTGTTCTTCAGCAACGACCAAATGTTTTGTTTCATCTGGTTTCCCCATCATGTGGAAGACTTTGGTGTCTTCATTCGCAAAATCAAAATACACATACGCTTCCATCCGGCGTTCATGGGTATGACACGGCATTGTATTCCATGCACTGCCTGGTTCTAAAATCGTATAGCCCATTTGCAACTGACAGCTCTCGCAGACGTTCGGGTGGATATACTGATAGATTTTCCGTTCATTCAGCGTCAACCCTTCCCCAGTCTCCATTGGCTTCACTTGATCGATACTGATTTTGACATTTGGATACTTTTTGTGTGCGGGTACACAAGAAAGATAAAATTTAGCTGGGTTAGCAGGATCATCTGAATAAAAAATCACATGCTTCGTTTCTTTACCGATATAATAGCCGTCTTGTTTTTTCATTGGTTCTTTATTGCCTTCGATTGAAATCGACCCTGGCCCACCAATGTTGATCACACCTAATTCTCGCCGTTCTAAAAAGTATTCAACGCCTAATTCTTTGTTCAATTCAATCTCTAGTCCTTGGTCGGTTGGTGTCACACCACCAAAAATCATCCGGTCATTGTGGGTATATGTCAACATGATCTGACCCGGTGTAAAGATTTTCTCTACTAGAAATTCTCTGCGTAATTCTTCCGTGCTGTAATACTTGATGTCCAGTGGACTGTGGGTATAACGTGTTTCCATATGTTGCATGTTTGAATTCCTCCTTAGCGGATAATTTTTCCTGATCCGTTTTTCATAAATTCGTTGATTTCTGATACTGAAAAAAGATTACAATCGCCATAGATCGTATGTTTCAATGCTGAAGCGGCGGTAGCAAAGTCTATCAATTCTTGATCGCTGCTCTGTGTGGCGATGCCATGCAGTACACCTGCAGCAAATGCATCACCACCACCTACTCGATCAACGATTGGATCGATGACGTGGACTGGCGACAGCACATAATTACCTTGATGCCAAAGCCTACCAGTAAGCAGATGATGACTTGCCGAGATCACCTCGCGATGGGTGCCGTAAAACAGGTCGATATTGGGATACAGTTGATTCATTTGGTCATAATAATACTGGTCATCTGTCTCTTCTTTTGGTGCAGGAATATCCATAAAAACTTGTGCATCCAATTTTCCAGCTGAACAAACATCTACATAGGGCAGAAGTTGTTTCAAATATTCTTTGGCCTCATCTATTGTCCAAAGCTTGCCGCGAAAATTGATATCCAAGCTGATTTTGACCCCTGCTTGTTTGGCAGATTTGACCAGTTCGATCAGCGTATGCTGCCAATGTTTAGACAGCGCAGGTGTGATACCGGAAATATGAAAGATTTCCACGTGTTCAAACATATCCGTCGGCCACTCGTTCTTGGTCATCTCAGCAAAACTTGAGCCTTTGCGATCGTAAATGACTTGGGCGGCTCTTTCACCAATACCTGTTTCAACGTAATACGTGCCCAATCGCTGACCGCCTCTTAGCAGATAGCGGCAGTCGACGCCGTAGCGCTGCAAGTGCTGCTTCACACCTTCCCCTAAAGCGTTTTCAGGAATCTTACTAGCAAATGATACTGCATGCCCAAAGTTGGCTAAAGAGATGGCAACATTGGCCTCACCTCCACCATAGTGGGCACAAAATTGATTGCTGCTTGCTACTCGTTCGCCAACAGTTGTTGATAAACGCAACATGATTTCCCCTAAAGTCACAATCTTTGCCATCATTATCCGCCTCGAATCTCTGTAAGTTTTGCAGCGTATTGTTTGGCCACTTCTGTCACTGCAGCAAAATCACCCTTTGCAGCTGGTGCAAGCAAATTACCCCCAACGCCGACGGCAACGACACCCGCATCGAACCATTCAGCCATATTCTCAAGACTGACACCACCTGTCGGCATGATGTTCAGTTGAGGCAACGGTGCTTTGAATGCGGAAATGATACTTGGTCCATAGGCACTGCCTGGGAATAATTTGAGAATATCCGCACCGGCCTTCAACGCTTCTTTCATTTCGGAGATCGTCATACACCCCGGAAGATATGGCACTTGATACAGATTGCAGATTTCAGCTGTTGCTTGATCGAATGTCGGGCTAACGACATATTCAGCGCCAGCCATGATCGCTAATCGCGCAGTGACGGCATCCAATACTGTTCCCGCACCAATCACAACTCCTTCGTGGTCACGATAGGCATTTTTTAATTCGGCGATCACCGTTGCAGCTTCTGGCACTGTGAAAGTCAATTCAATACCCGTAATTCCACCTTCAATAATTGCTTGACTCGCTTTGAATGCTTCTTCTTTAGATGCACCTCGCACAACAGCGATTACACCACTTTTTTGCAATTTCATTAAACGCGCTACTTTTTCCATCTTGCCCCTCCTTTAATTTCCTATTTGGAAAATAAGATTTATCATAAAGAAACTTACAAGTTTATTATATCCTTCTCCGATAATTTTGCAAGGGCTTTCTAACATTTTATAATGATGTTTCGATGGCTTTTTTTGTTTCTCGTATAGTTTCAATCAGTGTTTGTTTATAGGACGGGGTTAACCGATATTTCGGCAAACTCACTGAAAACGCACCTACGATGGCTTCGTTGTGCACCAACGCCGTACCAATACAATAAATTTCTTGTTCCATCTCTTCATCATCAAATGCGACTTGTTCTTTTCTTGATCGTGCCAGTTCTTTTTTCAACTTAAAGGGGTTTGTGATCGTATTTTCTGTATAGGCGGTCAATGGTGTGTCCGCTAAATATGCAGCCAGGTCCTCTTCTGAAAACAATGCCAAGACCGCTTTGCCCATGGCCGAAGAGTACAACGGTCGGGTGATGCCTACTTTAGACGACATGCGGATCGTTTGATGCTGGGGTTCTAATTTGTTGACATACAAGATCTCATTTGCTGCTAATACCCCTAAATGGATCGTTTCATCAGCGTTCGACTGCAATGCTTCTAAATGAGGCAAACTGATTTCCACTAAATCTAATTCTTCGATACTTTGATTGGCATATTTGATCAGCTTAGAGCCCAAACGATAGTCTTTGTCCTTATTTCGCTGCACATAGCCGATTAATACCAGTGTATCTAAAATTTTTAACGTTGTTGACGGGGTCATCCCCGTTGCCAAAGCAATCAACTGCAACGATTGATTTGGATTTTCTGCAAGATGATCCATAATCGATGCTGCTTTCAACAGCACTGTTCCATACGGTTTTTGAGTCATATTATCCACCTCTTATTTTCTATATAAGAAATTATAATATCTTTTTGAGAAATCTACAATCATATTTGACATTTTCTTCAAGAAGTTGATTTACAATTGCTTCCTAAAAAAGGTATGATGAAGAAGAACTGTAAAGGAGTGCCGATGAATGGATTTGGATGTGCTGACAAAAGGAAAGACACTTTCTGCTAATGAAATGCAAATGATCGATTATCTCGTCAGCAACACAGATGAGATCGATGGTCGACCGTTACGAGAGATTGCCAAAACGATTTATACCTCACCTGCATCCATCGTACGCTTGGCGCAAAAACTCGGATTTTCTGGATATACTGAATTCTTTTTCTTTTTAAAGAATCAGTTGAAACATCAACAGATCACTGAAGCGACGATCGATTACCAAATTGATACGACCAGTATCGATGAAATGATTGCCTCGATCCAACGCATTTACGCGAACAATACAGATAAATTTATTACGATTTACGCCACTGGTTTTTCTGGCATCATTGCTGAATATCTGCACAAAAAAATGCTGGTCAATGGTATCAAAACGCTATTAGTCAGCGCCTCAGATTCAGGCGGCATCATCAGCAACAATATCGAAAACATCAGCATGTTGATTACGATCTCAAAATCAGGAGAAACACCAAAAGTCATTGAAAAAATGGCATTGGCCCAAACACATCACATACCCACGATTTTATTTTGCGGCAACGGAGAACATAGTGCCAATCAACTGGCGACTTACTCATTTGAAGTAACGGATGAGCGCCCTTTTGACACCCAAAATATCGAATACAGCAGTTTCTTTGGCAAACTGCTGCTACTCATGGAATATATCGTAGATGTCTTTACAACAACTGAAAAAACACCTCACGACTGAATCGGGAGGTGTTTTTGGGCTATGATCGAAAATATGTTTTTGCTAGCTGATGATAGGCAGTAGCGGCTTGGGTATCAGGTATGATCGTATCGCCAACATTCGTTCGCGTCGCGGTTTGATGATACAGATCATATAAGCCGAAAATCGGTTCATTCTCTTCAGACAGACAACAAGCCACGCCCAATACATCCGCTGCCAATTGACCCAGCTCCTTCGTTTGAAAAAAACCACCACTCACTGTGATGCGATCCTCCACTTGAACCAAGTCCTTCAACAAACGCAGATTCATCAACATGCCTTCAATTGTAGCCCGTATCATATCTTCTCGTCGATGGTCGATCGTTAGATGGTGAAAGCCAGCTGTAATCTGATTTGTCCAAAATGGTGCCCGCTCGCCATTCAAGTAAGGAAAGAAACGCAAACCACGACTGCCGATCGGCGTATCAGCCAAAATATGGGGCAATGATTGATAAAAGTCTGTCCTTTTTTCGGCAAACGTCTCTTTGGTCCACGCCAAAACCGAACCGCCATTGTTCGACGGTGCACCCACAACATAGACCCCGTCTTTTAGGTAATAACAAAAATTCTGTTTTTCCACATCAAAAATCGGGCTAGAGGTCACTTTCCTGATTGCAGCACTTGTGCCAATTGTTAAACTGTTTGGGATACCTGTCGATTGATAGCCGGCATAAGCTGCCAAACAACCATCGCTAGCGCCGCACATAATCAGCACTTGTTGTGAAAGCCCCAGTTGATCCGCAATATCCGGCAAGATAGGAAAACAGTCTGTTGGCGCACACATAGGCGCCAATTGATCCGCTGTCAATGATAAGTAGTTAAGAATAGCTTCACTCCATGTCTTTTCCTGCAAATGATATAATCCTGTGGCGGACGCAGTGCTGCGATCGATTCTCGCTGTACCGCTAAACATCTCCATTGCCAGTTCTTTTAGGCCGTAAAAATGATCATAACTTGAGAGGCTAGCCGTTTCTTTCAAATGTAGTAATTTAGCAAACGGTGACATGGCGTGGATCGGTGTGCCAGTTTCCTGATAAAAGGCGCGTGCCATTGCCGTTGGTCGAAAGCTCTCAATCGTTCGGCTTGCTTGGTTGTCAGACCAAATGTAAATGTCGTCACCTTGTCCATTCTTTAATGGCATCAAACTATGCATTGCAGTACTGAATGCAATAGTCTTTATTTGGCTCTTGAATGCAGGGGGGATCGCTTGAACACCTGACATTAGCGCTCGCTTGATCTCGGCTGCCGATTGGGTTTGTTTGGCCCCTTCAATGATTGTATTCAGTTGGATCGAATGACTGTGACGCAATTTACGGTCGCTGATTACACCAAATTTGATGGCCGTTGTGCCGATATCGATTCCTAAAAACATCTCTTCTCATCCCTTTGCTCTATTACAGAATATCTCTTATTTTATCATAGAATCATGAATCAACTACTATGATCCTTCATTAAGGAAAGTTTCATGTTTACATAGCAATCATAAACAAAAAGAAGATTCTCTGGGGAACCTTCTTTTTTTTTCTTCCGATAAAACAATTTATGTTTCGCAAATGTGAAACATTTTAATGCAAATCAGGCCAATAGTTGCCATTCTCCGAGACCAAATCATCCAGTAATTCTTTGGCAACTTTTGCGCTAGGAATGGTTTTGGAAAGGGTTAACGCTTGCCACATCTTTTGATAACTCTTTTCCACATATGCTTCGACAACCAACTTTTCCACCATGACTTGCTGGTACATGAGGGTTTGCTGGAAGGACGGAATTTTCCCTTGTGCCAAAGCTTCAGGACCGTCTGATCCAATGATACAAGGGACTTCAACCATCGCATCATCTGGGAAATTGGCGATTGCACCATTGTTCTCAACAATCATGATCATACGCTCATGGGTGTTGAAGGCAATCGCTCTGGCTAAGTCTACAATAAAACTTGCATGGGCATCAATTTCAAAGGCAATCCCTTGCGCTGAGCCATTGTCTACGATTTTCTTGGCGTGGGCAAAAACGCGCTTCTCTCTTCCTTCCATTACCTCATTGGCACGGGTATATTCTGGATGATCCTTCATATGATCAAACATATCATCTGGATAGAGATAATATTGCAAATACGTATTTGGTAAAAACGCTGGTGTCAATGCCAAAAGGTCTTTGGCTTTTTTGTGGGTTTCCTGCCAACTTGGATCAGTATGTTGGGTATCCACTTCAACTTGCGTCAAATATCCGTTTTTGGCAACATATGATCGAATCTCTTGGATGTATTCGTGACCTGCTTTGTCTTTGATACTCGTCCACCAACCAAAGTGATTCAATCCGAAATACCGTACTTCTAACTCTTCCGGCTGCTTGTCGATGATCTGCGACATTCGGCGCAATGTGCCTACAGGCATATCGCAAATGTTCAATACTTTTGCTTGAGGTCGCAACACACGACAAGCTTCGGCCACAATTGCTGCTGGATTAGAGTAATTCAGCATCCAACATTCTGGGGCATACTTCTCCATATGATCAATGATTTCAAGCATACCAGTAATACTGCGCATGCCATACGCAATACCGCCAGGCCCGCAAGTTTCTTGCCCGAAAACACCATGTTTTAATGGAATTTTCTCATCTTTTTCCCGCATCTCATATTTACCGACACGGATATGTGCCATACAGAAATCAACATCAGTAAAGGCTGTTTTTGGGTCCGTTGTAAAAGCAAACTCAATATCTGGCGCCTGTTCTTTCAATAAAATTGCTAGCGCTTCGCCTAGATTTCCTTGTCTTACTTCATCATTATCATACAAAGTAAGTTTACGTAATGGAAAACGATCTTGATTGTCTAATAACATCATCACAATCCCCGGTGTAAAGGTACTGCCGCCTCCGGCAATGACTACTGAAAATTTTTTCATTATTCATTCTCTCCTTCTCGTCCTAGATACGCCTCTAGATTTTCTCGTACTTTCGGTACCGACAAACCATAAACCACATGCACATTTTCGCCATTTTTGATGACCCCTTTGGCACTGGTTTGCTCTTTTAACAATGTTTCATCCACCAATTCAGGATCTTTCAACTGTAAGCGTAAACGCGTATAACAGTTATCGATGGTTTTGATATTGTTCCCTCCGCCAAGTCCCTCAGTGATCAATGCGGAAATTGAATCTTGGCTTGTAGTCGTTGCCGTAGCAAGCCCTCCACTGCCTGTTACCTGTTGTTCCTTGTATTCTTTTTTGGAATACAGCTTGGTTTCATTGCCTTCATCTTCACGTCCGACAGTTTTCAAATTCATTTTTGTGATCAAGAAACGGAATAAGAAATAGTAAATGAAGAAAAACGCGACCCCAACCAGCAGATAAATCGGCCAGCGGGTTTTCTCGATGCCTAATGGAATATTGTACAAAAGGAAATCGATAAAGCCATTCGGTCCAATCGCTCGAGAGCCGAATATATTTAAGGCAACCATACTCAAGCCGCTTAATCCCGAATGAATCACAAACAGCATTGGTGCGACAAACATGAACGAAAATTCGATAGGTTCTGTGACCCCTGCAATAAAGGAAGTAATCACAGCTGGAATCAGAATTGCTTTGACTTTAAATTTATTTTCAGGCTTTGCCGTATGGTACATAGCCAAACAAGCCCCAATCAACCCGAACATTTTCGAGATTCCTCTGGCATCCCAGATCACACTTTGGGACAAAATACTTACTGCGGGATCGGCAATTTCTGCGAAATAAATATTACGCGCGCCTTCAAATACTTGACCGCCAACTTCCGCCACTCCGCCGAGTGAGGTGTACAAAAATGGTGTATAGATCAAATGATGCAAACCAGTCGGGATCAACAGGCGTTCCAAAGTCCCATATAAGTAAATCCCAAAGTTTCCAGTCTGTTGGATCACACCGCCAAGACTATCGATGCCGGTTTGGACAACTGGCCATACAAACGTAGAAAGAATCGCTAAGCCGACAACCACTGGAATTAGAACGATGAACACAAATCTGGCACCACCATAAACTTGAAAAGCATTTGAAAAGGTCGTATCGATAAAACGGTTGTGGATCAGTGCCGTAACGACCCCTAAGATCAAGCCCAAGAAAACACCCATATCCAGCACTTGAATCCCCAAAACAAGCGCTTGACCGGAACCTTGCAAGGCATCCGCCGGCACAAGCATTTCCCGCAATGACATAAATTTGTTCATGGCATTTAAGAAAACAAAATAGCCTAGTAAAGCAGTAAATGCCGCCTCGGCTTTCTTCTTCTTCGCTAATCCTAAAGCGATCCCCACACAAAATATAATGCCTAAATTGGTTAAAATAGGTAAAAGTGCAGCTGATAAAATACTACCGAACCCAATCGTGATTGGGTTATCCAAAAATGGAAATCGCTCTATCAATCGGACATTGGTAAATACATTCCCAACCGCAATCAAAATCCCCGCAATTGGTAAAATCAATACCGGCACAAACATGGCCTTCGAAAACTTCTGCATTGCATCCATCACTTTTTCTTTCATTGATGAAACTCCTTCGTTTTGTATTTGTAGGTTTATTATAGGGAATAAAATACGTGATTCATAGAGCAACCGCTTTCAAATCAATATGTTGCAGGTTTTGGAATTTGTTTCATCCACCTATTGCTGGACTATGTAAGCGCATAAAAAAAGCGAATCATAAATGATTCGCTTTTTTTATGTGTTTGGCGACAAGTTAAGTATTTTTTGATAAAAAAACAGCGGAAGTGCAATCGAAAATAATTGAAAAACAAGCGGAAAATAATTGAACGTCAGAAAGTAGAATATGCCTGTTACAATAAGCACAGCGATCAATTTATGGAAATACATGATGGTGAGGATAAAACAATGTTTAAAAAGTAAGATGTATGATTGTGTATCCTTATTTGCTGATTGTATAAAATACAGATTACAATTATAAGCAATGATAAAGAATAGAAAGATAATGGTCATAAACTGAATCAATAATAATTGACTGTTCATAGCTGTACGCCAAAGCATCAAACAAAAGTAAAAGGACAATCCATTAAAGACCCCTAATGGCAGGGTCTTTAACAGTGCTTGTCTGAAGTAGCGCAAATATGGGCGCAAAATCTTTGCTTCAGGGTATTGATACATATCTGCTAATGCTCGTAATGCTGCGGGAAAAGTAATAATTGGAAATACAACTATCATTACCAAAATATTCAACACGATCACACGATACAGCACTTCACATATATGATAAAACTTACTCTCTAAAGCAAACATGTTTGTCACATCCTTATTTTAACTTTTCGATATTTTCAGCTATTCTTTCATTGCGGTAGTCAACGATCGTTGACCAGCCATTGTTCTCACGTTCTTGAAGATAATCATCCCAAATCTGGCGCCCTTCTTCCTCTGAGCCAGCTTGGATGAAATTCACCAATGCTTGGACGCGGGAAGTATTGATTGATGTTAGATTACGAGCTTCTGATCCCGAACGCGGATCGATGTCCTCAATTTCGAATCGAGGCGCTAATTTGTCTTGCGACCATTCGACCATTTGTCGAATCGAGGTAGCAGGTTTTTGTCCCATTTGAATGGCATAGTTGTCATTGCTGACAAACCAGTAAGAACCTAGACCGACTTCTTTGTCAAAGCGTGCAATATCAGCATTTCGTAATGCTTCAGTTTCTTCAGAATATTCAGCGACACCATCAACGATATGATAAGTTTCACCCTCTACGCCAAAGGTTGACACCATAGTACCGTATTCACTTGCTAGGTAGGTAAGTAATTCCATTGCTTTTTGCGGTTCTTTGGTAGAAGTTGTAATGAACGTTTGCGTCCAACCACCAATATTGCCGCCTGTAAACGTTGAATCATCGCCATTGGCATTTTTGGGTCCATCGACTGCAATATAGGTTTGGTCTGCATTTCTTGCATTGTTGTCAGACATGAATTCGTTCAAGCCTTTGGTGTTTGAATGTAGATAAGCGAAATATCTTCCTTGACCTAATTTTTCCTTCATTGTGTTGTCGTTATCAGAAAACTGATCGTTGGTGATGTATCCTTCATTATATGCTTTACGGAATGTTTCGATCCAAGTGATATAGTCTTCATCAGCATCACGATCGTTAAATTCCCCATCTACACTTGGTGCAATACTTAAAAAGTCTTGTAGCGTTCCACCATATGCACCGTCACCGCCATTGGAAATATCCAAAGCAGTCGAACCGAATGGTACCAATGCTGCCCCGTCATCTGCTGTTGGAAACTGTTCATGGGCTTTTTGCAATGCATCTAAGAATCCTTCTGGGGTGGACATGTCTGGTTCGCCAAGTGCTTCATAGATATCCTTTCGCACGATAAAGGTCTGATCACCGACAACATTGCCGTCTTCATAATCTTGTGCGGTTGTTGAAAAGCTCGGATATCCATAGATATTGCCATCTTCCAGCGTGAACCATTGGACTGATTCTGGTTTAGCTGCATGTTCTAGGAAATATGGATCGTATGTTTCAGCTAAGATATTCAAAGGCAACGCGAATTTAGTCGCCTCGTTGGCAGCAGATAAATTCTTATCAAAGGTCATCAAATCGGGTAAATCGCCACCCGCCAACATTGTATTGAGGTTTTCATCGTTCCCAGAAATAAATTCTACGTCGATATTCATATCTTCTTTGATTTTTTTGGTCACAGTATCTTTGCCCCAGCCAGGTTGTGCATACCAATCGAAGTTGACGTACCATTTCAAGGTTGCTTCGTGTTCTGTGTCTTTTTCCCAACTAGGTGTGTCCTTATCTGCTTCAAAGCGTGCTTCCGGTAAATCTTGTGCAGCAGATTCTCCTTTAGAGGTATTGTCACTTGACCCGCCACATGCCGTCAATACCATTACCGATGCCAATGTTAAACCTGTTAGTGCAAAAACTTTACTTGCTTTCATTTTTCTCTCTCCTCTTACTCAAATTTAAGGTTATTCTTTTACCGATCCAAGCGTCATGCCTTGAATAAAGTACTTCTGTAAAAATGGATAGATCACAACAACAGGAACAGTTGTAACAACCATTGTTGCCAATTGTAACGATTGAGAAGTTGTATTCCTTACGACATTGGTTCCCGTAGCGACCGCAGGTGATAAGTTTTCTGAAACAATTCGGAACAGCAGCATTTGCAGTGGATATAGTGTGCGATCATCCACATAAATATTGGCTGTCATATAATCATTCCACTGGAATACGCCATGGAAAAGAGCGATCGTTGCCAATACTGGCAATGACAAAGGCAGAATGATCTTCACAAAAATCGTAAAGGGATTAGCGCCATCCATCATGGCCGATTCTTCTAACGAATAAGGGATACTCCGAAAGAAATTCATTAAGATGACCATGTCATAAAAGGAAAACAATACCGGTATGATATATACCCAAAAGTTGTTCAATAAGCCTAATTGTTTAAATAATAGAAAGGTTGGTATCATCCCGCCAGATACGAACATCGTTAAGATCCCCATATTCATATACAACTTTCTACCAATCAGGTTTCTACGGCTCATACCGTACGCAACCATTGCCGTCAATGCCGTATGCAGCAAAACTCCGATAAGTGTTTTTGCAACAGATATGACAAATGCTCTGTATATAGCGCTATCTTCAAAAACTGTATAATAACTTTCTAAAGAAAACTGTCGCGGCCAAAAATAAATACCTCCTCGTGCAGCATCCGTCGCGTCGTTGAATGAGAGCGCCACGATATTCCATAGAGGCAGTGCGATGACCGCAAGAAAGAAAATCATAAAAATGACGTTCACCACATTGAATATCTTTTCATCTTTCGAAAATGTCTGATTCATGTTTTCACTCCTTTAAAATACAGATTCATCGCTGATTTTTTTGGTCAATAAGTGGCTGCCAACAACCAAAATCAATGAGACCACTGATACGAATAAACCAACAGCTGTTGCATAAGAAAAATCACCTTGTTGAATCCCCATCTTATAAACAAACGAGTTGATGACTTCACTTGACTGATAGTTCACTGGATTTTGTAAAACCAATGTCTGATCTAAGTTTGAACCCAATAGTCCCCCCACTGACAGAACAAAAGTCAATGCAATGATGTGACGGATCGAAGGAATCGTGATGCGTGTAATTTGTTGGAATTTATTCGCACCATCCATTCGTGCTGCTTCATAGAGTGCTGGATTGATTCCTGTCATTGCAGCTATATAGAGAATCGTATTCCAGCCAACTTCTTTCCAAATATCCGAAATAACTGCAATCGCCCAATATTTATCCGGATCAGTAAGGAAACGGATTGGTTGATCGATCAGCCCTGCCCCTATCAGCAGATTGTTCACTAACCCTGTATCAGAAAGCCATGTAATAAACATTCCACCTAAGATAACCCATGAGAGAAAGTGCGGTAGGTAAGAAACCGTTTGCACAACTTTCTTTAACCGTACATTGACGATTTCATTGATCAATATTGCCAACCCAATCGCTGCTGGAAAACCAATCAACAGTTTAAAAAAACTGATACCTAACGTGTTGGTCATGACCGTCCAAAACATTTTATCGCCGAAAAATTCTCGGAAATACATTGTGCCTACCCATTCTGCATTCGAGATCGTATCCAAAACAGAATAATCTTTGAATGCAATGATAATGCCATAAAGCGGAATAAAATTAAAAATGATCATCAAGATGATACCTGGCCAAACCATCGCTTGATAAAAGCTTTGTGCTTTCAGCCTATTTATGAAACTTTGCTTTCTTGGCTTTCCATTTCCCATCATTGCTTTTGTTTCCATTATCTCCACCCTTTCATGATGAAACCAACGCTTCATCGATATACTTGATCACACGATAGACAGCACCGATCATACCAGCATCATTTTTTAATTTTGCGGGGATCACTGGAGCGATCGATTGTTGCTGCAAATAAGCAATACTTTCATGACGACTTTTCAAATCAGCGAGCGTTTGTTGGAGTCTTTTCATAAATGCAGCATTTTCACTGATTGCTCCCCCAATTAATATCGCTTCAGGATCGAAACTGCTGATCAAATTTAACAACCCTACTGACAGATCTTGAAAAAAACTGTCAATGACTTTTGCTGCAAGCGCATCACCTTGTTCTTCTAGTCTAAAAATATCAATGGCACTTTGTACGTTTACTGGATTTTCCAGATGTGCAGCAGCCAACTGATACTGATGACACAGACCGCCAACGATTGCAGCCCGTTGATTCAAAGAAACAGATTCTATCTCACTTGAATTCGGTATTTGATCAATCAACATCCAGCCAAATTCACCTGCCATACCATGTCCACCACGATAGACTTGATTATTGATAATGATGCCACCACCTATACCAGTACCTAGAACCAAACAAATATAATGTTCATACTCTTTGGCATGACCGATCCATTTTTCAGCAATCGCTGCCGCATTTGCATCGTTTTCGACAATGACAGGCACTTGCACATAGTGTTCAATCTCTTCCCGCAAATTTATGCCATATAAAGATTTGATTGATCCTGCTGTTGTCATCGTCCCGTCTTTTTGGATAATCCCTGGCGCGCTGATGCCTATTCCATTGATAGTTCCTGCTTTTTGTTCTAAATCTCGGATAACAGCTAACAAATTGTTTAGAAATGTCTCCTTTTCATGGGCTGTTTCTATTTTCCCTTTTTCAACGATTGTTCCATCTTTTTTGACGATTCCATACTTGGTCATCGTTCCACCAACATCAATGCCGATATACATGTATTCACCCTCATTACTTTTCTATTCTTTTTGTGGAATGACTGATCCTTAATGTTCCTTCTAAAACATAGGCTTGTCCCTTCTCCTGATTTTCAACCATGCGCAGTAAATGCTGCACTGCAAGACGCCCTTGCTCCGCGATTGGATTGTATACAGTTGTTAGATGCGGCGTAAAGTAATCTAATAACTCAATGCCATCAAAACCCACGACACTAAAATCATGTGGTACATCGAAGCCATTTGATTGTATGGCCTTTACCGCACCTATTGCACTCAAGTCATTTCCTGCTAAGAAGGCGGTGGGTAAATCACTTCTATTCTTAAGAAAGACGTCCACTGCTTCTTTCGATCTGTTTTCTTCAAAGAAACCTTGGATAATCACATCTTCACAATAAGGAATCCCTGCTTCTTTTAACGCATCTTGGTATCCTTTCAAACGTTCGTCGCTGTCATAGACACCTTCGATTCCTGTTATAAACGCAATATTCCGATGACCAAGTTGCAGCAGATAGTCGGTTGCAGCTTTGCCTTTATTGTAAGAATCAAAGACGACACTGCCAAAATGCTCATCTTGAATATTACGATCAATAAAGACCGCCTTGATTTGCTCTCGCCGAATGGCTGCCAAATCATCACTGTTTAAAAAATCTTCAAAACCTATGATGCCATCGACCACGCCGCCTAAGATACTGTTTAGTACCACTCTCTTATCGGTAGATAAAAAGACATTCACCGCATATCCAAACGCTTCAGCTTCTCTGGCAATGGCTTCAACCAAAATACTGAAATAGGGACCACTAATACTCGTAGTATAAAACCCAATCATTTTGGTACGATTGTTCTTTAATTGTTTCCCCATTAGATTAGGTACGTAATGCAATTTGTCTGCAGCTGCTTCCACACGTTCCTTTGTCTCAGGACGAACAACATCGATGCCGTTCAGCGCTTTGGACACCGTTGCAATCGATACATTGGCCTCTTTGGCAACATCTCTAATCGTTGTCCGATTTGCCATCACCATTCACCTCGCATAAAAACGTTTTTATTTTGAAACATAAGAATGTCGAAGTGAACATTTGTGTTTTCCTTCGATAAATCAACTATATATAAAAACGTTTTCAAAAACAATATGTTGCAAGTCGATTGACTAACGTACCAACTATTTGGTATACGTTACCATCGTGGAACAACCTGTACCAGATAAAAAAAAGCCTATAAAAGGCTTTTAAATAGAGATTTCTCCAATTTTTTTTGCTTGTTTTGCATCAAATCCAAGGTATAAGGCAATTTTCCCGGGATCATTTTTCAATAACAAATCTGAATGGATATAAGCAAAACATGCTTGATTGATCTTGAATGTGACATCTAAAGAAGAATGTTCTGGGATATATACTTTTTGCCATTGTTTCAACTCGCGGACAGGTCTTGCAACTTCCGTTACCAAATCTTTACTATATAATTGCAATACCGTATGATGCGCTCTATCTGTTTGATTCACTATGCGTGCTTTGACCTCAAAAATCCCTTGTTCTGCCGATATGGTCAAGACCGTTGTTTCTTCAATATCACATGAACTATACCCCAAACCATAACCAAAAGGATACAACGCATCGTTATCTTCATCCATATATCTTGAAATATACTTTTGGTCTTGATTGTCTGCCGTTTTTGGTCTGCCTGTTGATAATTGGCCATAAGTAAAAGGCAGTTGGCCAACAGACCGCGGAAAGCTCATCGGCAATCGTCCTTGAGGTTCAACTTCACCAGTAAGCAAATTGGCTAACGCATGTCCACCTTCTGAACCTGGAAACCATGCAGTCAAGATAGCTTTGCAAGACTCCTCAACATCTGATAATACCAGAGGTCTGCCATTAAAAAGGATTGCAGCAATATTCGGATTGACTTTCGCTACCTTATGGATCAGTACATCTTGTCGTCTTGACAGGGTCAATTTGGTCAGACTAGCAGCTTCCCCAGACTCTTCACTTGATTCGCCAATTGCAAGCAAAACAACATCACTGTGTTGGGCAAGTTTACATGCTTCTTCAATATATTCATCAGAGAGGGCTTGTTCATCTGCATAAGGAAGGACTGACAGATCTAGATTTTTCCCGATCAATCCTTCTTTTAAAGATACTGCTTCTTCTTTTTTACCAATCCAAGACCAAGCGCCTAAAATATCCGTAGAATCAGCTTTTGGTCCAATCAGTGCTATTTTTTGAGATGTAGATAGTGGTAAAACCCCTTCATTTTTCAATAAAACAGCTGTTCTTTCTGCCGCCTCTCTGGTACTCCTGCGAATAGCTGGATCTAAATGAACAGCTAAATCTGCAGCAGCCAATCCGCGATAAGGATCATCAAATAAGCCCAATGCATCTTTCAATTGCAATACATGGTAAACTGCATGATCTAAATGTTGCTGCAGTTCAGGTGCAGCGGTAATGATTTGTGCGAGTGTATTCAGGTAACAATCACTCATCATATCCATTTCGATTCCTGCTTGGAAAGCTTTTCTCGCTGCTTCTTCACCATCCGCAGCTACACGATGTGCCATCAATTCTGCCACTGCAGCCCAATCAGAAATAACCAATCCCTCAAATCCAAGTTTTTTTCTTAAGACATCTTGGATCAACGGTTGATTGGCAGTTGCCGGTATCCCATGAACAGTGTTAAAGGACGTCATCACCAAAGCAACCCCTGCATCAATTGCTGCCTTGAATGCTGGTAGATAATTTTGATACATTTCTAGATCTGATAGATCGACTGTATGATAGTCCCGACCGCCTTCTGCAGCACCGTAACCGATAAAGTGTTTGACACAAGCGGCAATCCGTTTTTTATCTTTGCTTAACTGCTTTTGCGCTCCTTGATAGCCTCTCACATATGCCGCTGTCAATACTGAAGATAAGGTCGGATCTTCGCCATTGCTTTCAAGCACCCTCCCCCATCGTGCATCTTTGACATAGTCTGCCATTGGCGAAAACGTCACATGGATGCCTGCTTCTGCAGCTTCTTTTGCGGCCAACTCCGCGGCATGTTCGACCAATTGTTCATCAAATGAAGCAGCCATAGCGAGTGGAATCGGAAATATCGTTTCATAACCATGAATCACATCTGCCATAAAAACCAATGGAATCTTCAATCGGCTGTTTTCTAAGTATTGCTTTTGGATCGTATAGACTTGCTCAGCAGTGTGCGTGCCTAAAATCGAACCGATTTGATAAGATTGGGTTTCACTCATCTGCCATTGTTGCATGGGTCCCGTAATTTCACCGCCTTGGGCAAAAAAATCAGGCATAAGTTGCACCAATTGACCCACTTTTTCTGCTAGTGTCATCTGTTCCATTAGTTCATGTAAATGTTTTTCTGTCATTTTATATATCCTCCCCATTTGTAGCGATTACTTTCTGGTACCAATGAAATGATGCTTTCTTTTTCCGTTTCAAAGTACCGTGGCCCTGATTATCTTTATCCACATAGATCATGCCATAGCGTTTGTCCATCTCGCCCGAGCCAAAACTGACAATATCAATGATTCCCCATGTTGTATAGCCCAAGACATCAACTCCGTCTTCAACGATTGCCAGCTTCATTTGGATGATATGCGCAGCTAAATAATCGATTCTGTAGTTGTCTTGGATGATTTCCTCATGTACATCATCATACGCTCCAAACCCATTCTCTACTATAAAGAGCGGCAATCCATATCGTTCATACACAATATTTAATGTGTATCTTAAACCAACTGGATCAATCTGCCATCCCCAGTCGCTCGATGCCACATATGGATTAGTCAGCATTTTGCTATGTTCAAAATCGCTGATTGGTTGGCCATCGACTGTTTCTATAGTGGTAGTTGTTCCTGACATGTAATAACTAAATCCAATAAAATCAACAGTTCCCTGTTGAAGAATCTTTTCTTCTTCAGCCGACAGATCAATGTTGATCCCTTTTTGCAGCCAACGTTTTTTCGCATAAGCTGGTACTGTCCCTCGCACATGAATATCACTATAGAAAAATCGACGTTGCATGACTTTTAGCGCAGCCATTTGATCTTCGGGTTTACTAGAATAAGGATAGATAGGAACGTAAGCCATCATACAGCCTATCTGAAAATCTGGATTGATGATTTTGCCAAGTTGGACCGCCTTTGCACTTGCAATCAATTCGTTGATCGATGCTTGAAAAATGATTGCTTCTTTTTCAGATTCCGTTTCATTGTCCTCGAACAAAATACCAGAATTCGTCCAGGTATGTAAGTCATGTTGCCCATCCGCTTGATTATTGATTTCATTGAAAGTCATCCAGTATGTCACTTTATCTTTATACCTATGCATCACAGTTTCAGCATAGTGCGCGAAAAATTCGATGACGCGCTTATCTTTGAAGCCGCCATACGTTTCAGCTAAATGATACGGCATCTCAAAATGAGATAAAGTAATCACTGGTTCAATGCCATTTTCCAGCAATGCATCAAATAGGTCGTCATAGAACTGCAACCCTTGTTCATTAGGCTCTTGCTCATCCCCTAATGGAAAAATCCTTGACCAATGTATCGACGTACGAAAGACCTTCAAGCCAAGTTCTTTCAGTAATAGGATGTCTTCTCGATAGCGATGGTAGAAATCGATTGCCTCATGATTTGGGTAATAATACTGATCTTCGACACCTTTTGTTATTTGTCTTGCAATACCGTTTCCTCCATTTGTCATGACGTCGCCTATACTGAGACCTTTGCCATCAACATTCCAGCCGCCTTCGATTTGGTGGGCAGCTACTGCGCCGCCCCACAAAAAATTCTTTGGAAAATCGTTCATCTTCCCCATCCTCTCAACTTGTTACTTCCAGTATACATAAAAACGTTTTCAGTTTTGGTCGATTTGCTGAAACTGGTTCACTATCACAAAAAAAGAAAAAACACGCATCATGGTACGTAGTGTACCAGAGCGTGTTCGATCAAGCATTTGCTATTTTTCTGACAACCTCAGATAATGATTCCACTAAAAACATACTTGGAATTTGACTCGTCAAATCTTCATGTTTATTGATTCTTTGGACATCTATAGAATAATCTAACATGTAATCAGACATTTTTGCCAATGTGCTATTCGCATCACTAGTAATCGCAACAGTTGTAAAATCTGGATTATTACGAAAACCATTTACAACTTCAACGACTTCTGTCGTAGTTCCTGTTACGGATAAAGCAATCAGCATATTTTCTGATGTATTTTTTAATTTCGCTCCAATCGGGTATGTATGATCAACCAAGGCAAAGCTATTAAAGCCAATGGTCGCAAACCGCCGCGCAGCATATTCGCAAATCGATGCCGATGCCCCTATTCCATAAAAGATGATATTTTCACAGGCAATCATCTTTTCAGCAATTCTCGTAATTTTCCCTTCAATGTCTCTAGGAAAATGCTCGGCGCTTAAAACAGTTAAACTACTCAAAAAATCAGCACTTTCAAAGTCAGGCACTTTAAAATGGGTCCGAAATTCTGTAAAGCTTTCAAAACCCAGCTTTCTGATGAAGCGCATGACAGAAGAAGCAGATGTATGAGATTCTTTGGCGATTTCTCGCACGCGCATGTATGGAATCTTGTCACTTTGACTTGCCATATAGTGATAAATCGCTCGATCTGTTTCCGACAGTTCATTAAAATCTATTTTTCCGAAAAAAGACATGTTGATCTCTCCTAAGTTATCATCTGGTTTCACTGTAACACATCTCTTATCCTTTGGTCACCTTCAGATTAGAATGAAACCTGCTTTTTTTGAAAATATAAGAGATGTTCAAGAAGAAAGTAGACATGCCTTTAGCCGCGGTACTCCGCCAACAACCCCAAAAAAGCATCGCCATATTTATCCAACTTGTTCTGTCCGACCCCTTTGATCTGTAAAAACTCGATGGGTGATTTAGGTTGTATTTCAGCCAACTCCCTGAGGGTCTTATCCGAAAAGACAACATAAGGCGGCAAGTTTTGCTCTTGGGCCAAGGATAAGCGCAAGGCTCGTAACTGATCAAATAATGCATCATCAACAACCAGTTGTTTGACTTTGGTTTCTTTACGAAAGACATGGATTTTCCCCAACAAGACATCGACGCCGGCATTGGTGACGCTCAGTAGTGGGTACTGTCCTTCTGAAGGCAGCAAATACCCGGAAGCGGTCAAATAGTCAATCAGTTGATTGACATCTTTTTGCGACCAGTCTTTGAGCAAACCATACGTTGGCAATTTTTCAAAGCCCCATTGCTTGACTTTTTGGTCAGCAGAACCGGTTAAGACTTTACCTACTAAGGATTTACCAAATCGTTCCCCCATCCGCTTGACACAAGATAAAACTTTTTGGGTATCGACGGTGATATCAACTTGTTCACGTTCATCCAAACAATTACTGCAGCGTTGACAATCAGGACCATCTTCACCAAAATAGCGTAAAATGTAACGTTGTAAGCAGAGTTGTGTATGGCCGTATTGACTCATTTCTCGCAACTTCAAGTATTCATTTTGACGATAATGAAGATCTGACTCTGATTGATCGATGAAGAATTGTTGAATCTGCATATCTTGCGGCGCATACAGCAAGATGGCATCACTGGGTTCGCCGTCCCGACCTGCACGGCCTGCTTCTTGATAATATGACTCAATATTGCCGGGCATCTGGGCATGGATCACAAAACGGACATTGCTCTTATTGATTCCCATCCCAAAGGCATTTGTTGCGACCATCACTTGGATCCGATCATAAAGAAACTCTTCTTGAAAGTAGGAGCGTTCTTCTTCTGACAAACCGCCATGGTAATACCCAACTGCTATTTGATCGTGCTTCAGCAAATGATAGATCCGTTCAACTTCCTTGCGAGTGCTCGCATAAATGATGCCAGACTGGCCTTGATTCATTTTAAGATAGGTGCTAATATATGTATCCTTTTGATCTTTGACCACTTGGAATGCCAAATTTTCTCTAGCAAATCCGGTTTTGACCTGATTTTGTGCTGGTATAGATAATAACTGCTCAATGTCTTCTGCTACTTTCGGTGTGGCGGTTGCCGTTAGTGCGACGATCGTTGGTTTACTTTCAAGTTGACTGATCGTTTCTGCCAAACGTAAATAACTTGGTCGAAAATCATGTCCCCACTGAGAAATACAGTGGGCTTCATCGACCGCAATCAATGAGATTGGCACCTGTTTCAGTGAAAAACGAAATGCCTCAGAATCTAATCGTTCCGGCGAGACATACAAAAGCTTCAATTGTCTATTTCTGGCTTGTTGCATCCGTTGATTGATTTCGCTACTCGATAATGTTGAATTGATGTATGCTGCTGGGATACCCATGTCCCGCAAACTGTCCACTTGATCTTTCATCAAAGAAATCAACGGGGAGATCACTAAGGTCACACCGTCTAATAAGAGTGCGGGCAACTGATAACAAATCGATTTTCCGCCACCCGTCGGCATGATTCCCAAAACATTTTGTTGTGTTAAAATAGATTGGATAATGGTTTCTTGCCCTTCTCGGAAGTGCGTGTAACCAAAATGTTCTTTTAATACTGAATGAATGTCCATAATACCCTCTTTTCCACTGTTTTATTATACGCAATTAAGTACGCAAAGAAAATAGCTATGAGAAGAAGTTCATCTCAGATACGAACTTGCTCGCAGCTCTATTGATACAAGGAGTGAAGACATGAAAACAATTACAATCATCGGCGGTGGTATCATTGGCATGACCCTCGCTGTTTATCTCGATCCCACCCAATATGAAGTAACAGTCGTCGACCAACATATTGGTCAGGCAACCAGCGCCAGTGCCGGCATCATTTCTCCGTGGCTATCCAAAAGACGCAACAAAAAATGGTATCATCTGGCTCAAGATGGCGCGGCATTCTTCGAAAAATTGGTCAAAGATTTTGCGTTGGACCGAAGGATTTATGCGCCTTCTGGTACCTTGATCCTGCGGCCAGAAGAAGAACTTTTAGCACTAGCAGCGTTAGCAGAATCCCGCAAAAAAGCGGCCCCAGAAATCGGTGAGATTCAGCTTTTAAACAGGACGCAAACCAAACAAGCTCTACCTTTGTTAAAAGCACGCCCCACCCTATTTATCAGTGGTGGCGGGCGTTTAGATGGGCGTGCCTATCTGCTTCATATAAGAGAGATCGCCAAACAAAGAAACGTCCAATTTATCGAAGGAAAAGCAATGATCCAAAAATATTCTGGTAGCTGGGATGTCTTAGTGAATGGACAAAGCCTGCACTCAGATATTCTGTGTTTGACTGCCGGCCCCGGCGTCCATGGGCTTTTGGCTCCTTTAGGTTACCAAGTCGATGTTCGTCCGCAAAAAGGACAGCTTTTATCTTTTGCAACGCCGTTCAAAACTGATGACTGGCCAGTAGCGATGTTGGCTGGCGAAGGCGATTTGATTCCTTTTGCCAACGGCAATATTTTATTAGGCGCCACCCATGAAAATGATGCCAAGTGGGATCTGACGCCAACGCAAGCAGCCAAACAACAATTAATGACCGGTATACATGATTTTTTAGAAGAGCCAAACTTACTTTATCAAACACCCCTCTCTTTTCGCGTGGGAACCCGTGCCTATACATCAGATTTTGCGCCATTTTTTGGCGATGTCTCTGGTCAAGGTATACTGTATGCCGCTAGCGGATTGGGCTCTTCTGGCTTAACCACCGGTCCTTATATCGGCTACCTGCTTGCCAGTTCATTCAATCAGAGCGGCCAGCAGAGAGCAGATTTCTCACAGTATAGTAAACCTGTTTCTGACTATGTCCGCAAAATCAGCCCATCCAGCCACTAAACCATCGAAAATGAAGAATACGCAAAAAATCTGGCATACGCTTTGTATGCCAGATCCTTTTGTATGCCAGTTTCTTTAGAAAAGTTCACCTGTTTCCCAATAATCAGCGAGCTGTTCATTTAAGATTTCCCGATCCAATGGTTCCCGCAAGTCTTCAAACATATCTTCCACCGGTGAATCACCGACTGCTTTGATACAAACTGGATAATAAGGAACGGTGATGTCTTCTTTTTTCAATATCTTCTCGATTTTGATTTTATGGGTCCAATCAGCACCCATATCGTAAATATAGGTCAGTGATTTGCATTCTTGAAAATCTTGGTCGATCGTTGCTTTTTCGCTGGCAGCGGAGATACCGACGCCAAAAGATTTTTGACCAGCAAAAAAGAGATATAAATGTTCATTCATCCACTCAAAAGCGATTTGAATCAGGAGATGCAGCTGCTCATAGCTAATACCAGCCGGAATCACCAATCGTCGCCAGATCGGCGGACGATAGCCTTCGAGATCGATGCGAATCTGATACGCTGCAGGTTGGTCATCTTCTTCATCGAAAACAGTTTTTTGATTTGGAAAAGGAACCACTTTCTTTGATACAGCTGCAATACGTGGATCGTCAATGGGTAAAAGATCATGCTCCTCTGGTTCTTCCTCCATGATTCTAGCCATCATCTCATCTTGCTTTTCCTCTGACCAAAATTGCGGGATCGTCATACGGGCAAAAAAAGTCGTCTGCTTTTCTGCGAAGATAAACGCCATTTCTAAATATTGTGCTTTTGTTATATGTTTTTCTTTGTATAAACAATAATAAAAATCTTCCATCACACTCTTTGCAAATGGTATATAACGCAAGTTATAAGGAAGTTCTTGTGGCAGAAACTCTGTATAGATCTCCGTCACAAATGCCTTATCTTTCAACTTACTGAGACCACCAGCAGTTTCTGCACAAAAAATCAGATAAAAAACCGGATCCAAATAGTGTTCCAGATTATCATCACTGACAATAGAGGGTCCACCATAAAGATCGACATGATCCATCATTCGATCGATCACTTTTGCTAATTTTTTTAACGTTTTTTCCAAAACAAAACCGCTCCTTCCTATCAGCTTTACTTTGACGAAAAGAGCGGTAAATGTCAATCTTTTTTTTAGTGAGCCAGCATTTCCTGTGCAATTTCTAATCCATCCATCTCAGTTGGATAATAAGTAGGCCAGTGTTCCATTTCTTCCAATAATGCTTCTTGGCTATCATTGCCGAAATAAATATGGAAATGATGCGCATCTTCTGATGCGATGGCATGATCACTAAATTGAATATATTTGAAAGCAGCATTTTCATCTGTCGTTTCAAACAGGTAGCGCACACCGCGATTGCCAGCTTCATAAGTCAAAATTTGTTTACCGGCATAGGTATACGTTGCTTCTTTTTCTGTCCCATCATCAAATACAAAGGTCATCGTTTGGTCGGTAATGATGATATTGGCAACATCGGTTTGATAACCAGTTGTATAGTACGCTTTATATTCTTCTGCTGTCATTTTTTGTGTTTGTTTTGCTTTAAAATCAAAGACTTGATCTAAAGTGCCATCTGCTAAGAAAGGATAAACAGATTGCCAATCTCCTGCCCAATCGGATAAAGGTCGGTCTTCTACTGCACTATCTTCAAAGTAGCCATTGTAGACCGTTTTTTCCTTCTCCGTGTCAGCTATTTCTTTGTCATTGGCAACATTTGTTGTTTTCAACAACGCGTCACGGTTTTGTTCCATGATTGAAATATAGTTCTCGCCATTGTCCATTTGCTCTTGTGTCAATCCTTCTAAAGGATTTAACACTGCCAGATCCACACCAGCTTCTGAAGCCAATGTCCGTGCAATACTGTCTTTGGCATTTTCTTCGAAGTAGATCGTTTCGATGCCAGTTTCGTTAACAAACTCTTTCAACTCAGCAATTCTAGAAGCAGAAGGCTCCTCGCTAGGGGACAATCCGGCAATCGGCACTTGTGTCAATCCATACTCTAATGCCAAGTAACCAAACGCAGCATGTTGTGTCACGAAATGACTTTGTGCGGGATCACTGAAGGCTTCTTGATAGGATTCATGCAGCGCTTGCAATTCGTCCAAATAAGCGGCTGCATTGTCATTGAATGCTGTGGCTTTGTCAGGATAAGCCGCACTTAATTGGTCACGGATCGCTTCGACTTGCTTGATTGCTAAACTTGGCGCCAACCAGACATGTGGATCTAATTCATGAGAATGACCATCATCTTCGTGGTCATGATCGTGATCGTGGCTATGATCATGATCGTCATCTCCCGGCAATAAAATCATGCCTTCAGTCGCTTTCACCACATTCACATCCCCGTCTGTAAGCGTCGTTTCGATCGATGGGACCCACATTTCCATATTTTCATTGTTATATACGAACACATCGGCATCTTGGATCGCTGCCATATCTTTTGCGGAAGGTTCATAATCGTGAGAGTCTGTGCCAGCGGGCATCAACAATGTAACTTCCCCTTCGTCACCAACGATTTGCTGGGTAAAGTCATACATTGGATAAAATGTAGCAATCACTTGGATCGGTTCACTTGTAGCTTCAGTACTTGCTGATTCAGTACTTGCAGCTTCCGATTGATTCGTGCTATCTGTTCCCCCTTGACCACAGGCGGCCAATCCTAGTGCAGCTACAGTAAGTAACGTTATTTTAAAAAACCTCTTCATTTTTTGTACACTCCTTTTTTCTTTTTCCTTCTTTCTTGTTTACAATAGAAAATACGATGAAACCAATTACGATTTACAAAAACAAAACGTAAAGATTACGTTTTACTTCCGAATTCCTACTTTACACAACAATTTCATAAGTGTCAATATATATTTTCATGTTTTTTTATATGATAGAATCTTCATATAACCCTTCGTGTAACGGCCACTTCGTTTGGTGCTGTACATGTGACTTTCTCTCTTGCCGCAGTTGTTCTTTCAAATGAGATGTGCTACACTGTGGTCATTCAATTGAATAGATATCCACTAGGGGCGCTTTTTGCTGAGATAGACTTTGGTCTGGTCCCTTAGAACCTGATTTGGTTAGTACCAACGTAGGGAAGTGGCGGCGCACATATTTTTTGCGTTCCCATTTTTCTGTCTGCATGTGGATAGTTAAAGGGGGAACGCTTTTTTTTGCGGACAGAAACAAAATGAGAGGAGAATATTAAATGGACACATGTCAAACTGGAACAATCGATATTACAGGATGCCGGGTGAGTCTTTATCCGATGAAAGATCAATTCGCAAACCACATTTTAACCAGTATCAACGAAACCAACACCAGTGCTGTTTGGCAGCAAACAGATCTTTTCAGCACGTTGTACCGAGGTGAACCTGCAAGCGTAGTTGATGCGGCGGCTGCGCTCTTTATCAATGCGCGGGATCCACAGACACATCTCGTTGGCGAATTTACCTTTTCGAAAGGTTGCCCAGGTGATCATGCCGGGGATAGTTACCTAAACGGTCAACAAGCAACACCTAACATAGTGAACAACCAAAACAAAGGGACATTTGCGGTTGATTGCAAATATTCCTTCTACGCATTTGGGGAAAACAACTATATGGAAGAAATCGCAGCAATCGTTGCTTTAGCAGATGAATATGGCTTGCATCCACAATCTGCCCATTATGTGACCCTCTTGTCCGGCTCAGCCAGCCAGTTGTTCCAATACTTTGAAGCAGCTTTGGCTTATGCCCACAAGCACCTATCTCATTATGTCTTAGAAGCGACGATTTCTGTGAACAGTCCCTCAAAGGCGGTGCCAGACCATGTTTAAATGGGCATTGAAAGACGTGATCATGGTGGGGATCGCCTCTTTGATCTTTGGTGTCATCTATTTGGGCGCTGTCCATTTCGGTTTGCTATTGGGCACGCTCCTCACCCCATTGGGTCTCTCCGTCTTAGCCAATGAATGTATATTTGGCGTCTGGTTCATGGCGGCAGCATTTGCGGGCTATGTCTTACGTAAACCCGGTGCAGCCACAATTACCGAAATGATTGCAGCGTTACTGGAAGTCTTTATGGGTAATTTTTATGGACCAATCATTTTTATTAGCGGTTTTGTCCAAGGTATCGGTACCGAAGCTGGCTTTGCATTGGGCGGTTATCGACGCTATGGCTGGTTTCCTTTGATTACGGGTGCGATTGGGGCCACGATCACTAGTTTCATTTGGGGCATCATCCGGGCAAATTTTGTTGATCTGCAATGGCAGCTATTATTGACGATCTTTGTAATTCGTTTATGCTCTGCACTGTTCTTCTCCGCCTTTTTGGTGAAAATCGTCTGTGATCATTTAGCACGTATGGGTGTCTTAAACAGCTACCCAATTGCAGCGGATCCCACACTTTCTGCCAATGGAAAGACTATGCAATGAGTATGCATGTCGACGGCTGTCAGTTTCCTTGTGATCAACAGACACTTACAGTCTCTTTCACTCTGCAACCCGGCGAGACTATCGCTATCTATGGTCCTTCCGGGTCAGGAAAAAGCACCCTCTTTCGGATCCTTGCTGGGTTGAGCCAAGAAGGTTTCTTGTCTGGAACCTACACAATCAATGGTCACACAGTGGACAAATTATCGATCAGTGAACGCGCTTCGAACATCAGTTTACTATTCCAAAATCCAGACACCCAATTTTGCATGCATACACCAAGAGAAGAACTACTGTTTTGTTTAGAAAATAGAGCTGTATCCCCTGAGGATATGCCCCAACGTGTCACAGAAGCCCTGTCATTCTGCGATATTGAAGCATTGGCTGATCAACCACTGCGTACATTATCTGGTGGCCAAAAACAACTTGTTGCTTTGGCGTGCTGCTTGGTGATGGACAGTAGCTACTTATTATTAGATGAACCCTTTGCCAATTTGGACGAACAAACACGGATACACTTGATCCAAAAATTACGTTTGTTGCAGCGTACCCGCAATATTGGGATCTTGCTGATCGATCACCAGATAGCTTATGTGACAGAATGGGTGGATCGTTGGTTATTGATCGACCAGCAGTTCCTTTCAGTTGATCAAGGAACCATTCTTGCGTTAGAAGCATCGATCCGTCAGACACTGTCGATACCTGAAGTTCCTAGACCCGTACAGAAAAAAAATCTTTCAGACGAACGTCTTCTCATCGAACATCTTCGTTTCCCAGCAGGAACACATACGATCAGTCTACCCACTTATGCTTTTCCTGCTGGCGGCATGATCGGGATCGTTGGAAAAAGCGGCATTGGCAAATCGACCTTTTTGAAAGTCTTGCTGCAAGAACACCCATATGAAGGAACTGTGTCTATTGATCAAAAACCAGTGATATCTACCAAACAAGCCTTCAAACAAATGAGTTGGATCATGCAAAATCCGCAAGACCAATTTATTGCCGCAACTGTTGCTGATGAGTTACGGGCGGGCCAACAAGAGATTCCCCTTGATACACAGTTGGCCCAGCTGGATCTACAAGGAAAAAGTCAAACCTCCCCCTTTTTGTTGAGTCAAGGACAGCAACGCCGATTGGCGGTTGCCAGCTTTTTGTCTCGGTCAGTACCCGTGCTGCTCGTCGATGAGCCAACCTATGGCCAAGATATCAAACAAGCATGGCAAATCATGCAGATGTTGTCAGAAAAAGCCAATGCTGGCACCCTTGTGCTCATTGTCAGTCATGATACGGATCTTCTGCAGGCATTTTGCAGTCAGATCATTGATTTCAATCACTATCTTTTGGAGGAACCTTATGAAAAAACTCAATCCAACCGTCAAGCTATTCGTGATTTTAGCGCTCGCATTGGTCATTTCTTTTCAAACAAATAGCAGACTGACAGTGATCGTCACGATTGTTTTCTTGTTGTTGATTCTCAAAGATCTTAGCCCCAAGAGATTCCTTCTATTGTTCACTGTTTTGTCCCTGTCTGCTATCGGCGTTTTTTTTACAGGCATGATTTTTTATCATGATCAAACCGCCCAAGACAACCAAAAACAGGCCATTCAATATGGGTTAGCCATGGCAGCCAGAGTGTATTGCTTCGGCATCTTAGGTACGGCTTTCACGGCATCCACAGAAATCGTCGATTTGATATATTCACTGCAGCAACAACTGGGATTGACACCGGTCTTTGCTTACGGATTGATGGCGGCTTTTCAAATGGCGCCTATTTTGCCAACTGAATCAAAAAACATCAAACACAGTCTGCAATCCAGAGGAATCAATGCTGGCCCTTTTTCTATGACCTTCTTGATTCCTTTACTCGTCAAATCAGTACGCTGGTCAGAACTATTGGCTGATGCAATGACCTCTAGAGGCTTTGATGCTGCAGCAAAACGAAGTTACGCAAAGACTTTCGTGATTTCTCAGTTAGATTGGGTCTTTCTGCTTTGCTGTTTGGCAGGCAGTGCGATTGGCACGATCTACTTATAATGACATGCGCATGAAAAGGACCATTTCAATATGAAATGGTCCTTTTTAACCAGCCGGTTTTGATTTGATAGAGTGTCACAAAAATAGTTGCCGCTAAAACATATAAAGCGAACAACCCATATAAAATGAAGACTACAGTGATGGTTCGTTGATGGACCAATTCTCCCACATAGGGAATAGAAAAAATGGGTTGACCAATCAATTGACTTTTTTTGATGCCGCTTTGCTCCAACTGATGTTGATTGTCACCAATCGTATAAATCATCGATTGATCATCTTCGATTGCCACGATCCTGCGTGTCTGCATCTCTTTTCCTTGATTGATATAATAGGTCACTTCATTACCGACAACTAGGTTATCTTCCGTTACATTTTTAACAAAAAGCACTGTTCCTTCTGCATAGGTTGGCATCATGGCATCTGTTGTAACCACAGTTATTGTGAAACCAAGCACTTTCGGTACAACAATCACCAATAATAAACAGAGCATGATCATTAAACATGCAAACGAGAGCTTGATGCTTTGTTTGGAAAAACGTCTCATCTTATCCTCCCACTCTATCGATACTTGTCTATTCTATTTTATAACATATAATTATTTTTTACAACAAAGAAAAATAAATAAAAAATGACTATAAATAAATCTACGAGTTATTTTAATTTTCTGAATTTCTAAATATAATTGACTTTATCATCTTTTTTATATTATTCTAAAAATGAATAATAAAAAGGAGCTTCCTTCATGGGTAAATTAAATAACAATATAAATTTAAAATCGGTTCTTCCTTTTTTTCTTTTGGCTATGACATTTATGGGTTTGATCATTTTTTTTATTGCGCAGGCATTTTTTCCTACTGCTGACTTAGCATCGATTGAAAAAAAAGAGGATTGGCTTTACTACACCGACTCGCAGCCTGAGGCGACATTTACCAGTAATTATGTGAATGTTTTACCAAACGTCAAAGCGAACGAAACATTTATTATGGAGCGAAAAATGACCAGCGATTACCAGTATCCGACCTTACTGATGATTGGCGATCATCAACGGCTCACTGCTTATCTTGATGACGAACAATTTTATACAAACGATTACACGCCTGGTAGTTTTATGACGAGTCATCCAGGTAAAACGTTGTCCTTTGTAACCTTACCTCAAGATTACCAAGGAAAAACGTTGCGTATCTATGTATCCAGTCCATTCGACAATTTCGCTGGTTTTCCAGCAGAGATTTATTTTGGAACAGCCAACGCATTGATTGCGTATATTTTTCAGCACTCTATTCCGAATATCTTCATCTTATTGCTGACAGGTCTGATCTGTATCTTCAATGTCTTTTATGTTTTATGGGTGTATATGCGTCAAAGGAAAATCCGTTTGTCCGCTTTGCTTTTCAGTGGCTTTGCGCTTTTTGCTGGCTTGGAAGCTGGTTTTGGCGATATGTTAGGTGGCTTGTTGTTTCGCTCTTCTTACAATTCACTGATACTAAACATACTCATGATTCTCACACCGATGTGTTTGATTGGTTTTTATTTTTCTAAAATGATCTATGGTCGCAAGTATTATGGAAAATGGGTCTTGTTCCACTATTTATTTGGACTTGCTGCCATTTCCGGAGGACTCATCTATCCACAGCAAATGCCAAATATGATGAATTATATTTTATTACTGAATATCGCCAGTACCTTCATCACTTCTTTTGCTGCGATTTATGAAGCAGTCAAAAAGAACCATTTTTATGTCTTATGTGCACCATGGGTGGTCGTTGCTGCAATCGGACATTGCTTCATCTATATTTTGGATGTCCTTCATCTTCGTCACTCGCCTGTCAATTGGTCATCGATTCTCTTTATGATGTTGGTGGTCGTGTTTACTTGCTACGCTTTGCTGGAACACTTTTTCTCACATGAAGAAAAAACGAAAGAAAATGATACAACCAGTATGAAAATACGTTTATATGAGAATCAGCATAGTCTGTTTCCTCATAAAACGGCGAAGTGGCATCAGACCCTCGATTCGATCCAACAACAAACACAGTTGATCAAAGAAATGTTGGAAGAACAGCAACTAGCAGCTGCTTTTGAAGGCATCTCTGTGATTGAGCATCATATCGATACCCATAAAATGGAACAACATGAGGATATGCCTTCACTATTGACGATGCTGCTGGCGACTTATGAAAGGAAAGCTGCGAATAAAAGTGTGCGTTTTGACCATACGATCGACACAACACTTTTCCAACGCTTGCATGAAGATGATTTATTGCCGCTGTTTATGCACTTATTAGACTATGCATTTAGGCATACCTATTTGCTCACTGATCCAAAGGAGCGCCGTGTGTCAATAAGAAGTGTCGAAAACAATCACCAACTAATCCTTGACTGTACATTTACTGTGACCGAAGATGGTCAAATCGTTGGAAAAACTAGCGACGTGATGCTTAAACAAGACAATCGGGATCTGCAAGAGATCAAACGCATTCTTCGTTCCTATCAGGGAGAGTATTCGATCCTTCATCATGAGGGGACGAAAAAAATGAGGCTTATTTTGAATAGTTAAGGAAGGATTCTCCACCAATCTGACGCAAAGCCGTTCCAATCGTAAAAAAAGCTTGCATTTTCTGATGTAACCATATAGCATATAGCTTAGATAACAACGCATCGGACAAGTAGATTTATGATGGTTACAGAGAGTCGGAGCATGCTGGAATTTCGACACCCGCTGATAAAACGAACCTACCGATAGACATGACCGCAAAACGGTCGGTGGAAAGGCCTTATCCTTTAACGAGTTGGACTAATCATAATAGTCAACAAAGGTGGTACCGCGAAATCCAAGCATTTCGTCCTTTTTTAGGACGGGATGCTTTTTTTATTTTTTTAAGGAGGAAAACAAATGACACAAAAAAACGACTTTACAGAATGGTATATCCAAACGATCCAAAAAGCTGAACTGATGGCCTATTCCCCTGTCAAAGGATCGATTATTTTTCGCCCAGATGGCTTTGAATTATGGGAACATATCCAAGAAGAATTCAATCTGTTCTTGAAAGCGGAAGGGATCCGTAATGCTTACTTCCCTATGCTGATTCCCCAAAGCTTCTTTATGAAAGAAGCAGATCACATTGAAGGATTTGCCCCTGAATTGCCATGGGTCACTGAAGTGGGCAATGAAAAGTTAGAAGAACCTCTAGCATTGCGACCAACTTCTGAAACAATGATTGGCTCAGCTTTTTCAGACTGGATCAATTCATATCGTGATCTACCCTACGAAATCAATCAATGGGCCAATGTCTTCCGTTGGGAAAAGAAAACTTTGCCTTTCTTAAGAACATCTGAATTTCTATGGCAAGAAGGTCATACCGCCCATGAAGGGGAAGAAGATGCCCGCAAACGGACGATGCGTGTCTTAGACGAATATGCACGCTTATGTGAAGAATTCCTGGCGATTCCTGTCTACAAAGGACAAAAGACACCTTCTGAACGATTTGCAGGTGCAGTGGATACCTATTCTATCGAAGCCATGATGAAAGACGGAAAAGCCGTTCAAGCAGGTACAAGCCACTATATGGGGACAAAATTCGCCGAAGCCTTCGATATCACTTATTTGTCGAAAGAAAACAAGCACGTTCATGCCCATACGACTTCTTGGGGTGTATCTACTCGTTTACTAGGTGCGTTGATCATGACCCATGGCGATGAAAATGGCCTTGTCTTCCCACCAACGATTGCGCCAACACAAGTTGTGTTGATGCCTGTCGGTCCATGGAAGAAGAATCCAGCGATCGTAGAAAAATTAACCGCATTGCAAGCATCATTCAAAGCGAAGGGCATTCGGGTCCGCTTGGATGATTCTGATAATTCTCCTGGTTTCAAATTCAATGAATGGGAATTAAAAGGTGCCTGCCTGCGTATCGAATGCGGTCCAAGAGATCTTGAAAATGAACAAGTGATGGTGAAAATTCGTGATATTTCAGAAAAACAAGCAATCCCATTCGATGAGCTAGAACAGTATGTCGATGAAGCACTAGCAGCAATGACTCCTCGTCTATTGGCTGCAGCCAAAGAACGCAATCATGACAATGAGTATTTGGATATTGACACATTAGACGACTTGAAAGCTCATATTGATACTTGTCAAAAAGAAGACAAAGTCACTGGATTTGTCTTGATTGGTTGGGATGGTACGGAAGAAACAGAAGCAAAAATCAAAGAAGAAACTGGGTTTACCACACGGAATATTCCTTTTGATGTACCCGTTGAAAAAACAGTTGATATCGTCAGCGGCAAACCAGCAAAACATACGGTTTGGATCGCTCGCGCATACTAATCACACAAAAGCAGCAACGGCTCTTCTTCATTGATGAGTCGTTGCTGCTTTATGTTTGATGCTGATTTATCTGTTAGCCTTAATATATCAGTCCTAGCAGATCTTCAGGTGTAATATTTCCAAAGTATTTTTTGACATCGATCGTCTCGATTTTCGCTTGCAGGTCTTCTTTGGCATAGCGGGTACCGACTAACGCTTCTTCGACATCTTGAATGTCTCCTAACCCAAAGAAATCACCAAATATCTTCGCCTCAGAAATTCGGCCTTCTTGGACATTCAAGCGGATTTCGATGGAACCGATGGGAAACCGATGGCGCCGTTCTATATCAAATGCAGGAGATTGTCCATAATTCCAATCCCAATTGCGGTAATATTTGTCCGATATTTCATTGATTTTGATCCAATCTTGATCGGTCAACGTGATGGTTTTGACATCATTGATAGAAGACACGCCAAATATCTTTAACAAAATTTCATCCCGAAAGTCTTCTGTCGTCATTTCTTGCTTTTCTTTCGGCAAGAAAGGCTTGATATTGGTCACCCGAGAACGAATCGATTTGATGCCTTTTGATTCGATTTTGTCTTTACGAACCTTCAATGCATTGACGACTTCGTTGATATCACTATCAAACATAATCGTTCCATGAGCAAACATTCGTCCGTTCGTTGCATACATAGCATTGCCGGAGAATTTTTGATCATTGATCACCAAATCATTTCGACCTTTCAACTGCGCACCTTCAACCCCCATCTCATGGAGAGCTTGGATGATCGGTTTGGTCAATTTTTCAAAATCTCTAAATGAATTGCCATCGTCTGGCATGATAAAACTAAAGTTTAGATTGCCAAAGTCATGATAAACGGCCCCACCGCCGCTAAAGCGGCGCACAACATGGATTTGATGAGCATCCACATAGTCTTGGTTGATTTCTTCAATCGTATTTTGATTGCGACCAATAATGATCGATGGTTCATTGATGTAAAAAAGCAAAATGGGTTCATCGATCTTCATTTCTTGCAGTAAAAAGATTTCAATCGCTAAATTGATCCTTGGATCATGCAGCTCATTTGGCACAAAAAGCATTCTTTAACACCCTTTCTATTATATCTCAAATATTTTTTGAACAGCTGCCAATTCTACTGGTATGCCATCTGCAGCCAATGCTGCTTCTTCTTTCAATTGTTCTAAATTGCCATGTTGCGGCAGATGAGTCAACACCAATTTTTTGACATGTGCTTCATGGGCGATCTCACCAGCTTCTTTTGACGTAAAATGGGCATGATGCCGCTCGTTGCCAGCAAAAAGATAAGTATCTGCCAAAAACAAATCTGCTTCTTGCGCAAACTCGACAAAAGAATCAAGATAGCCGGAATCTCCGGTAAATACGAACACCTTTCCGGTGCTTTTTTCGACAAAGCGCATGCTATAGCATGTAACTGGATGGATCGTTTTCATAAATGTGATTGAAAAAGGGCCCAACTCTAACGACTCTGACTGAAGATAGTCATAGCCTTTCGTCACACCTGCCATCGTTAGCGCCTCAAAGTGAACACGGTCTTCCCCATGACCATAGATCGGTAATTCGCCGCGGTGTTCTGACTGCGGAAAAAGTTGCCAATAATACTGCAATACACCAAGATCTGCAATATGATCATGATGATAATGACTCAGTATGACCGCATCCAACGATAATGGGTCGAGTATTTTCTCCAATTGGACGAGGGTGGTACTACCTGCATCTAACAATAGGTGAAAGCCCTCCGATTCCAGTAAATAACCGGTGGTCCCTTCTCCTTGATACGGGTATGCACCTAAGCATCCAAGTACGGTCAATTTCATGTTGTTTCCTCCTTCATTCCGACTTTAGTTTCATTCTCACTGTCCCTATGCTATCACAAAGTGGATTATTTGAGCAAAGAAAGAAAACAACGCCTATCCAACAGTCGATAAGCGTTGCAAGTTGATTAGGAGACAGTCAGCGCTTGATCTTCTTTCAACGCTTCATAAAATGCGGCATTTAGGGCATAGGCATAGGCATTCGCCCATAAAACCCCGATAACCAATGCTAAGAGCCCCAAAATGAACCAGCCGATCAATGAGATCTGCAGCCAAATATATTGCCATAGTGATGGTTTCAACAGTCGCCACGCTTGTTTCAAAGATTGTCCCAACGTCAACTCGGGATAATCATAGCGCAGATAGATGGCGATTTGGAAAATACCACTGATGATCTGTGATAAGAAGAGGAACAAAATCACCGAAATAACCAAGCTGATCACAAAAGCAATCGATTGATTCAACAATGAACGGTCTGCCGAAAAACCATGGTTGAACGACAAGACCAGTTCCAGATATTGATTGAAACCGCTCAGTACAAATTGCGGCAAGAAAATCAACAATCCCAATACATAGTTCACGAAAACATTCAGTAGATTTAAGCTGAAAAATGCTGGATACAACCGTCTATCGAAGACCAAAAAGATAGTCGACAGTTTGACCCTGCTGTCGCGCACCAGCAGCAGTCCCATTATGCTTAAGCCAAAAGTAAACGCAAAATTGATGAAGTTTTCTAGAATAAAATCAATCCATGTTTGACTGCCGCTGATTCCTGCATTGAGACCCACTGTCCCCAAAATACTGCTAAGGACAGATTGAATAGCAATCGTTGCCAAAATACTTATAACCATCGTCCCCCAAAAACCGCGCAAGGCATTTTTGGCAGACTGACGGATCACATCATTTGTTCTCATCGTTTCACCCTAATAACTGCGCAGCGCTTTGACAGTTTTATCATCCAAGCGGCGCACGACTTCACTGACCAACTTCACTGTGTTCAAGTAATCATCCTCATGAATGATCGATGTATGAGAATGCAAATAGCGTACTGGCACTGTGATAGCGATCGATGGCACACCGTCACGAGTCAAATGCATTTGTCCAGCATCCGTCCCGCCACCGGTAATCACGGTATATTGGAAAGGAATCTCCATTTCTTCAGCGACAGAAATCACAAAGTTCAATAGTTTTTTGTGAGGGATCATCGAAGCATCAAAGATCAATACTTGAGGTCCTTTACCTAAAACAGAATCCGCTTCTTTCGGTGTCATACCAGGTGTATCGCCAGCAGTTCCTGTATCCAAAGCAATGGCGATATCAGGATTCACTAAGTGGGTACTCGTTCTCGCACCCCGTAAACCAACTTCTTCCATCACGTCACTACCAGCAAAAAGGCAGTTTGGATGACCTTCGGCAGCCAACGTTTCCAATACCCGTAACGAAACGGCTGTACCGATCCGGTTATCCCAAGCTTTTGCCAAGAGGAATTTACTGTCATTCAACCGTTTGTATTCGATGTATGGCGTGATCATATCACCTGGGCGGATGCCCCATTCTTTGGCTTGTGTATCACTGCTGGCACCGATATCAATAAACATATCTTTGACATCATATGGTTTATTCCGCGTTTCTGAACTTAATACATGTGGCGGTTTCGAGCCAATCACACCATGGATCAATTGACCGGCTTGCGTCTTGATTTCGACTTGCTGCGCCAACATGACTTGCCCCCACCAACCACCTAATGTTTGAAATTCGATAAAGCCCTTCTCAGTGATCTTGGTCACCATAAAACCGACTTCATCCATATGACCCGAGATAAAGATTTTTGGCCCACCACCGTCACCGACGTGTTTGGCAACAACACTGCCTAATCCATCAAAAAAGATATCTTCTGCAAAATCTTTGGCATAGGCCTTAAAGACTTCTCGAACCTCCTCTTCATTACCAGGTACGCCACGGGCGCTTGTTAAATCGATCAACAGCTGTTCTTCTTTTTTATCCATCTTTGTGCTTGTCCTCCTTTGTTTCATTCTCTACGATTATACCATTGTCTTTCCCACAACGTGCAGACAAAACAAAAAAGAGCGAAAAATTTCGCTCTTTTTGTTTCAGCGTTCAATGATCCGCAAACAGAGTTTGACCGTGATCAAATAGGCCAGTAAATACACCAGTAACGCCGCACCTGCGAATAAGTATGCTACCCAATACCCGCGGCTATCGATGATCTGCGTCAAGGTATTGATGGCAAAGATCGCATGGAGAATTGCCAGTAAAGTCCCCGGCATAAAGATCCAAATATTTTGCCAATAAATCAGCTTGCGAATTTCATGTCGCTTGTACCCTAATTTTGTCAGCAGTTGATAATTGCGTTTTTCTCTTTCGGTGTTGGAAAATTGACGAACGATCAAACTGCTGGAGGTCGTGATCAAGACGATCACCCCAACAAACAAAGAAACAAATAGAATGATTCCTCCTTGCCGCCGTACACTACGCATCGTTGTAAAACGATCTGCACTGTTTAAACGATACACAGTCATTTGATTAACGTTCTCTGTATCTTCAGCGCCAAAGACAGCCTGCGATCCGTTTTTCCCTTTGATCCATTGATACGTGATCGGTTCGACCCATTCTGGTTGAAGTGCGTCACTAATTACTTGGTGCGTTGCTTCTGATACGCTGCCTTTCGTTTGAAGATAGGTTACCCCATATTGATAGCCGGAAAGTTGCGTGTATGCTGCATCACTTACGACCAATACATTCGCCAATGCGTATCGTAATGAATCATCACCTAAATAATCAAGTTCCGTTTGAACCAACGTGAAATTTGCAGTATCGGCTACCCGTACTTGATCACGATAGGTTCGGAATGCACTGGTTATATCATAATCACTATCAAACAATGCCGCCTCTTGTCCTTTGATCTCCACTGTTGGTGTTTCCACCAACAATCGCCGCAATTGGTTGTATTGGCTAAGGGAAAGGACATTGACCATTACTTCTTCTTGGGTGTTTCCCGTTGTTTCCCCTAAATATTTTGTGTAGATAGCCATATTGGTCATCTTAAATGTCACGGTTTGATCCGCGGTGAGTAAGACTTGGTTTTCTTTCAACGTCTCACGCAATGCTTGAGCCTGGGTTTCTGCTACCTGATAAGCGACAGGATATATCCGACTTGTTGCTTGGTAATTCAACGAAATCATCCCCATCGTTCCACCAATCAAGGAGATTGCGATGGCTGTGACCACTGTCAAAAACGCATAACTCTTCCACGTTCGCTGTAAATAGGCCCGCACATTGTTGTATGCAATCAACTTGGCGCCTTTGATATTGCGTTTTTTTGGTCGACTCAGCCAATGCAAAAACGCTGGCAATGTACAATCAAAAAAGATATAGGTGGCGGTGATACAACAAAAAAGAATCAATAACGGGATCCAAAGAATCGCCGAAAAGTCTTGTGTATAGGTTATATATGTTTGCCATGTTTCTTTTAGAAATAGTGATAGATAATATCCGACACCAAGCAAAATCAATCCTAGAACACCCATCAAGACACGGAAAGGCGTCATTTTCATTTTATTGATTGGCAAACGATACTCTGTTTTCAACGTTTCGCTCATGGGGGTACGCCAGACAAACAACAGCACTTGACCGCTCAAAATCAACATAGCAGCCAGGAAAACTATGATCGTAGTCACTATCGACCGCGAAGAATTAAAAAAATGGCTAGTCAACGTCAAACCCATGGCGCGAATCAAAATCATGGAGAAAAATTTTGAAAAAATGATCCCCATAAATATACCAACAATCAATGAAAAAAAGTTCAACAAAAATGTTTCTCGCAACAATAGCCACGCCAGCCGACCGCGGCTCAGACCCAACAGTTGATAGACACTGATTTCCTTTTGTCTTTGACTGAGGAAAAAGTGATTGGCACTAAGCATAAAAAATAAGACGACAAATGCTACGACACTACTGCCAAAACCTAACACACCCTCGATCCGGATGTCTTGCTGTACGCGCTGGGTCAACAAACGATCATTCATCATAGCACTGAAAGAATAAAAGATCATGACTGCTGTCATCATACAGATAAAATAGACACCATAGTTGCGGCTTTGTTTTAAAAAACTGCGCCAACCGATTTTAAACAACATGTCGAGGGCCGCCTCCGATCGTTGCCTGCATATCAATGATTTTTTCGAAAAATTCTTGTCTCGACCCTTTTTTCGTTACTTCTGCAAAGAACACGCCATCCCTAATGAACAAGATTCGATTGCAATAACTTGCTGTGAAGGGATCGTGGGTAACCATTAATATCGTGGTCTTTTCCTGTTGATTGATTTGGTCTAAGTACCGCAACAATTCCGTTGCAGCTTTCGAATCCAAAGCACCCGTAGGTTCATCCGCAAACAATACAGACGGCTGACTCACAATCGCACGCGCAGCTGCGACCCGCTGTTTTTGCCCAACAGACAATTCTTCCGGATAGCGATCTAAAAGATGCGTAATGCCCAACAATGCCGCAATCTGGCTAATCCGGTGATCGGTTTCCTCGATAGGCAAACGATCAATAGCCAAAGGCAATAATATATTGTCTTTGGCAGACAATGTATCCAATAAATTGAAATCTTGAAAAATAAAGCCGATCTCTTTTCTTCTAAAGTCACTCAAGCGATTCTCAGACATTCGGGTAATATCTTTCCCATTGATATAGATTGACCCCAAACTAGGGCGCAGAATGGAAGACAATAAGTTCATCAACGTCGTTTTACCGGCACCGCTTGGCCCCATGATCCCGACAAACTCTCCTTTATCAACGACAAAGGACAAATTGTCTAACACTTTTGTTTGGTTGAACCGCGTGCCATAGGATTTGGTCAAATGTTTGACATCGATCATATTTCTCACAAAGAACCCCCCTTTTTTTCATCATTTCTTCTCTATGGTAGCACACTTTCTCATTGAAAACCGTTTACGCAAAAAATCGCAAAAATTTTTTTATCAATTTTTTATTCATTGTGTGAAACATGGAACAATCCAAACCTTGTTGTTATCACTTTTAAAGCATTTTCTCCAAATGAATATGCACTACATATTGTGTATATCCAAGTACATAGCAGAATTATCCACTATATATAGTTGCTCATTCTTCTCTTTTGTTTTATCATATTGTAGAAGATAGGAGTGGTTCCAATGATGGACATTAAGAGAAATCTTGAACAAGGATTGGCTAGACAGCCTCATTTAGCAAAGGTAAAAATCGTCAAACGCGATGGTCGATTGGTGGATTTTGATGATCAGAAAATCTATGACGCGTTAGTCAAAGCTCAAAAAAAAGTCAATGGTGAATTATCCCCCATCGATCATGAAACTATTATGGAGATCGTTGAAAGCATTGATCAAGAAATAGCTGCTCGTTTTCAAACGAACGTCAAAATATACGAAATCCAAAATGTCGTTGAACATATATTATTGGCAAAAAATGAATATGCATTAGCAGAAGAATATATCAATTACCGTACAAGACGTGATTTTGAACGCAGCAAAGCCACTGATATCAATTTTACGATCAATCAATTAATGAATAAAGATCAAGCTGTTGTCAATGAGAATGCCAACAAAGACAGTAATGTCTTCAATACACAGCGGGATTTAACAGCTGGTATCGTTGGCAAATCGATTGGTTTGAAGATGTTGCCTCCGCATGTAGCAAATGCCCACCAAAAAGGTGACATCCATTATCATGATTTGGATTATCATCCTTATACACCGATGACCAACTGTTGCTTGATCGACTTTAAAGGCATGCTGAACAATGGTTTCAAAATCGGCAACGCTGAAGTCGAATCGCCAAAATCGATCCAAACAGCGACCGCCCAAATTTCGCAAATCATTGCCAATGTCGCTTCCAGTCAATACGGCGGCTGCTCTGCTGATCGTACCGACGAGTTACTGGCACCATTCGCTGAATTGAATTATCAAAAACATTTACGCGATGCAGAAGAATGGATTGAGACAGCCGACCGCAGAGAAGCATATGCCAAAAGCAAAACCCGTAAAGATATTTATGATGCAATGCAAAGTTTAGAGTACGAGATCAATACATTATTCACGTCAAATGGTCAAACACCGTTTACTTCATTAGGTTTTGGCTTAGGTACTTCTTGGTTTGAGCGTGAGATCCAACGGGCTATCTTGCAAATTCGCATCAATGGTTTAGGTAGCGAAAAAAGAACGGCTATTTTCCCAAAATTGATTTTCAGTGTCCGTCGCGGGGTCAATCTTGAAGCGACTGATCCTAACTATGATATCAAAGAATTGGCGTTAGAATGTGCCACCAAGCGGATGTATCCTGATATTTTAAACTATGACAAATTGGTGGAATTGACAGGCAGTTTCAAAGTACCAATGGGCTGTCGCTCATTCTTGCAAGGTTGGAAAAATGAACACGGTGAAGAAGTCAATGTTGGTCGGATGAATCTAGGCGTAGTCACATTGAACATTCCCCGTATTGCTTTAGAAGCCCATGGCGACCAAGACAAGTTTTGGGCGATCCTAGCTGATCGTTTGCAAATCGCCAAAGATGCATTGGTCTATCGTGTGGAGCGTGTCAAAGAAGCCAGTCCTGCTAATGCCCCTATTTTATATATGTATGGTGCTTTCGGCGAACGTTTGGATCGTAAAGACAACGTGGATCAGCTATTCAAAAACAAACGGGCCACTGTTTCATTGGGTTACATTGGCTTATATGAAGCAGCTGCAGCCTTCTTCGGCGGTGAATGGGAACATGATCCAAAGGCAAAAGACTTTACGTTGGCAATCGTGAAAGAATTGAAAGCCCACGCGGATGCCTGGGGAGACGAATATGGCTATCACTTCAGCGTGTATTCAACGCCTAGTGAAAGTTTGACTGACCGTTTCTGTCGTTTGGACACCGAAAAATTCGGCGTGATCGACAATATCACAGACAAAGAATACTATACGAACAGCTTCCATTACGATGTGCGTAAAAACCCAACCCCATTTGAAAAATTGGACTTCGAGAAAGATTATCCACAATATTGTTCAGGTGGTTTTATCCATTATTGTGAATATCCAGTCTTGCAACAAAACCCGAAAGCTTTAGAAGCAGTTTGGGATTTTGCCTATGACCGTGTCGCATACCTTGGAACAAATACGCCAATCGATCATTGTTATGCTTGTGATTATGAAGGAGATTTCAATCCAACCGAACGTGGATTCGAATGTCCGCAATGCGGCAACCATGATCCCAAAAGTTGTGACGTTGTCAAACGGACTTGCGGTTATTTAGGAAATCCTCAAGCACGACCGATGGTCAACGGCCGCCACAAAGAAATTTCTGCGCGTGTCAAACACTTGCAAGAATAAACGATCCCCTTTTATATCCAATTGAGAAGGAAGAAAAACAGTAAGGTTTTTCTTCCTTTCTTCCAAAAAAAGAAAGAAGTTTGAAGATGAGAAATCCAAATCCTAAAGAATGGCAAGCACAAGACTATAGTCAAAATAGAATTGCTGATTACAAAGCCTATAATTTTGTTGATGGCGAGGGTATCAGAAATAGTTTATATGTCAGCGGTTGTCTCTTTGCTTGTGAAGGCTGCTTTAACAAAGCTGTCCAAAATTTCAACTACGGTGTCCCCTTTACACAAGAATTAGAAGACCAAATCATAGAGGATCTTAGACCAGATTATGTTCAAGGATTGACTTTGCTTGGCGGTGAACCTTTCTTGAATACACCTGTCTGCTTGCAAGTCGTTGACCGTGTTCGTCAAGAATTTGGTCACAGCAAAGATATTTGGAGTTGGTCCGGTTACACGTATGAAGAATTGCTAGTTGACACCCAAGACAAACTGGAACTCCTCAGCAAAATCGATATTTTGGTAGATGGCCGCTTTGAATTGAGCAAACGTAATTTAAACCTGCAATTTCGCGGCAGCAGCAATCAACGAATCATCGATGTCGCTGCCTCAAAAGCGCAAGGCAAAGCTGTTATTTGGGCCAAGTGCAAAGATGCCGAAGAAAGTTATGAGCAGATAAAGAAACAGATTTGATAGAATAGTTAAATACCCCTGGATCAAGACCATGCAAAGAGGTCTTGATTCAGGGGTATTCTTTTCTCAACTGAATCAACGATTCAAATACTTGCATGCTTCCTTCATACGCAAAGATGCGATTTCTGTCTTTTTCTTGTTTCGTTAATCCTCTTCAGCTACCTGCCATAAAGGCAAAACAATATTCTCATAGGTCAATGGGTCCAAATTAGTCACCGTGATGCCCAATAAACGGATCCCATTTTCCAGTCCTAAGACCTCTTCCCAGATCAAACTTGCCTCTGAGAAAAGTTGTTCTTTCTTGTGAACATATACTGGCAGCGTCACCCGTTTGGTGATGGTGGAATAGTCAGTATAACGAACTTTTAACACCACTGTTTTCCCATGTTTTTGTGTCCGTTTGAGGGCTTCTGCGACTTCTTCAGCTATTGCGCGCAATTGACTCACCACTTGTTCTTCTGTGGTCAACGGATTGCCATAGGTGTGCTCTTTACCGACTGATTTGCGTTCTCTTGTGACACTAACTGGAGAGTCATGAACGCCACGGACTTTCCGATATAACGAATAGCCCATCTTGCCAAAAGCCCGAATCAACGCCATTTCACTCATTTCGTACAATTCCGCACCCGTATAAATGCCCATTTCATGCATACGAGGTACTGTTTTCTTACCGATTCCGTGAAATTTTTCGATTGGCAATTGTTTTAAGAAAGCCACAGCATCTTCAGGCATCACGACGGTCATGCCTCTTGGCTTATGATAATCTGAAGACAGCTTAGCCAAAAACTTGTTGTAACTGACTCCTGCTGAACAAGTTAGCTGCGTTTCTTGCCAGATGTCTCTTTGGATCATGCGGGCTATTTTAATAGCAGAAGGACAATCAATTTTATTTTCGGTGACATCAAGATACGCTTCATCGATTGATACTGGCTCGATGATATCGGTGTATCGGTGAAAAATCGCTCTGACTTGCTGGGAAACTTCACGATATTTCTGATGATTGCCGGGTTTAAAAATTGCTTGCGGACACAATTCAAAGGCTTTTTGAGCACTCATCGCCGAATGGATGCCATACTGCCGCGCCAAATAATTCGCCGTTGTCACCACACCTCGGCCGCCCGTATCACTCGGATGACGAGCGATCACTAAAGGGTGTTTCGCCAACTCTGGATCATCGCGTTCTTCGACGGACGCAAAAAAGGCATCCATGTCTATGTGAATGATTTTGCGACTGGTATTATTATGTAAAGGAAATTGTAACTCAGACATGCTTATCACCTCGTCATGTCTATTATAAACGAACAAAAGTTCCCTTACAATAGTCTTGAACCATCAAAAAAAGAATATCAGCAATTGCCGATACTCTTTTTTGATCAAGTACGCTATGACGGATTATAAAGCCGCTGATCCGCGTTCTTTCGTCCGAATCCGTACCGCTTCTTCCACAGGATAGACAAAAATTTTGCCATCCCCGACTTCATCGGTATTACAGATCGAAATAATCAACGCAATGACAGCTTCAACCTGTTGGTCTTCTACGACAAAGCACACAGTCACTTTCGGCAGCAATGTTGTAATCACTGCCTGACCGCGGATATATTCTTTCAACCCTTTTTGTTTCCCGTAACCAAGAACTTGATTAACGGTCATGCCGCTAGTGACATCTGAAAGATCCAACGCAGCTTTCAATTCTTCAATTTTTTCTTGGCGAATAATCGCTTCAACTTTTTTCATGTCAGTTCCTCCTATGTTAAGAATCTAAGCCCATAAAGGTTGGATAGGCTGTTTCATCGTGTTCAGCTCGGTCCATACCTACTGCTTCTGCTTGTTCAGATACACGAATCGGCATAAATAATTTGATGACCCGAATCAATACATAAGAAACGATTCCTGCAAATAAAAGCGTGAAGACGATGCTTTCAAGTTGGGCAATAAACAAATCCAACCCACCGTAGATCAATCCAGAACGACCTCCCACTGCTGGATCTGCGAAAATCCCTGTCATGATTCCGCCAAATACTCCACCGATTCCATGACAACCAAACGCATCTAAAGCGTCATCTAATCCAAAGCGATGTTTGATCACTGAAATAAAGTAATAACAAAATGGGCTCACGAGCGCGCCAATCAAAAAGGAAGACCATAATGATACAAAACCTGCACCAGGTGTGATCGCAACTAAGCCGACAACAGCACCTGTACATGCGCCTACGATCGTTGGTTTACCTAACATCAACTTCTCAATCAGCATCCAAGATAACATTGCACTGGCAGCCGCTGTATTGGTTGTCATCAACGCGTGGATCGCCAATCCGTCTGCTGCTAGTGCTGAGCCTGCATTGAAACCGAACCAGCCGAACCATAATAAGCCTGCTCCCAAAACAACGAAAGGAATATTATGAGGACGATATTCAGTTTGATGAAATTCACGACGTTTACCTACCACGACTGCTAATACCAGCCCACTGATACCAGAACTGATATGGACCACATTCCCACCTGCAAAATCAATAGATCCAATGGCATCTAAGAAGCCACCACCCCATACCATATGCGCCATCGGAAAGTAAACCAAGACTAGCCAAAAGCCGATAAATAAGAATATTGCTGAAAAACGCATTCTACCAACAACTGCCCCCGTGATGATCGCTGTTGTGATCAAAGCGAACATCATCTGGAATCCAGCAAACAATCCTTCAGGAATGCCCTCGCCTTCAGACATCGATACATGATTGAAAAATACTTTGTCAAGATTGCCGATAAAGGATCCTGAACCGCTGAAAGACAGTGAATACCCTAATGCCACCCACAATACCGAAGCCAATCCCATTGTACAAATGACCATCATCATCGTATTCAAGATATTCTTCCTACGTTCAAGTCCACCATAGAAAAATGCCAATGCTGGTGTCATTAAAAATACCATCCCACTACAAATCAAAATAAATGCTATATTTCCCGAATCCATTTTAAACGCCTCCTCATCTATCTGAGTGTTATCCTATCACCTAGAAACCCCCAAATCCAGCGTTTTTTGAAAATTTGCAAAATTTTCTGAAAATTCATTACGCTGAATGTTAGAAAACATCACATAAACAAGATGTGTACATAGTTGATGAGAAAAAAGACTGTCCATTTCGGACAGTCGTAATTTTAACAATCTATCTTTATTTTTGTTGAGTTACTCCCCGGTGTCGATTGCATGGTATGCGTTGTACACAACTTGTTTCTTCACTTGATTACGTTTGGCCACTTCTTTGATAGCCTCTTTTGAAGACATACTTTCAGCAATCAATGCATCAACCTGTTCGACATAGCTGCCTTCATACAGCACTTGTTCCGGTTCTCCCGCACCTTCCACCATCAAACAGCACTCGCCTTTTAAGGTATGCTCTGTCAGGTAAGCCGACAGTTCAGATAATGTCCCCCGTAAGTATTCTTCGTGGATCTTGGTCAACTCTCGACAAATCACAGCTTGCCGTTCACCGAAGACTTCTTTGATCACATCAATGGTATTGGCAATACGATAGGGTGATTCATAGAAAATCATGGTACCTTGTTGCGTGACCATTTCAGTCAGCGCAGCCACTTGCTCTTTCTTTTTTCGTGGCAAAAACCCATAAAACAAGTGTGGTTGCGGAGATAAGCCAGAAGCAATCAACGCGGTCAATCCCGCGGTTGGCCCAGGCAGGGCAATCACAGCGATCCCTTCAGCGATACAGGCTTTGACTAACTCGTGACCGGGATCACTGATAGAAGGCATGCCAGCATCACTACATTGGGCAATGACATTGCCTGCTAATAACTGCGACACTAGTTGCGGAACTCGTTCTTTATAATTGTGCTCATGCAAACTTTTTTGCGGCGTCGTGATCTCGAAATGATTCAACAGCTTTTGCGTATTCCGTGTATCCTCACTAGCAATCAAATCGGCTTCACCTAAGATTTTGACACAACGAACCGTCATATCTTCTAGATTTCCGATCGGTGTAGGCACTAAATACAGCTTTCCCGCATCTTGTTTATAACTTTGTTGTTTCTGCATTGCTGCTCCTCTCCAAAAAAAGATCAGCTTTACCTGATCTTTTTCTTTGTAGCTTCTATTTATTTGCCGCTTTCTCGATAAATCACTTCAAGACAAAAAGCACATGGCTCATCATGCTCTCTTCTAGATCCATATAAGTCGTAACAGACATGGAAGCCTTCCTCATAGATTTTCTCTAAGTTCATCCTTGATTTGGACAACTCTTGTTTGGCACTTTCGGCAGGCGCATCTGCGACGAGATTCAGCTCGCGAATATGTTCTCGCAGCCGTTGGTTTTCCAATTCCAGAGTGGTATTTTTTTCAACGATTTCTTGCAGCGATTGTTTCATTTCCCCTAGATTGTTCAAGGAGTTTTGCAACTCCGCTTCTAATTGATTCAATCCGTCATATAGGGATCGTTTATCCATGCTCATAATAGTCACCTGCTTATTTTGTCACTAATTCTTCATAGCCATATTCAATAGCAGTCTGTCGGTCATGCAAACGCACTTTGACAACACGGCTCAATAAATCTAACCCAATGACACGCCCTTTGCCATCAGGGGTCTCAACTTCTCTCCCACGATCAGGCATGTCTTTTTTGGCTTGTTCATATTCTTCATTTTCATATTTCAAACAACACATCAGCCGTCCGCAAAGACCGGAAATTTTGGTTGGGTTTAGTGAGAGTCCTTGGTCTTTTGCCATTTTGATCGAAACAGGAATAAAGTCACCCAAAAACGTTGCACAGCACAGTTTACGACCGCAAGGACCGATGCCTCCTAGAAGCTTTGCTTCATCTCGCACACCGATCTGTCTTAACTCGATCCGGGTATGGAAGGCATTGGCTAAATCCTTGACCAACTCCCGAAAGTCGATGCGACCTTCAGCAGTAAAAGAAAAAATCAATTTGTTTCGTTCAAGCGTATAGGCCGCATGGATCAATTTCATCTGCAAGCGATGCCCGCGAACTTTTTCTTTGCCGATTTGCAGTGCACGTATGGCATCTTCCGCATTTTTTGCTTCTTGAGCCAAGTCCTGACTGCTGGCCCGGCGAAGAACTGGCTTTACATCACGAGGCAGATCATGGGGATCTATTTGCTGAACAGCCGAGACCACCGTCCCGATACATCGTATATCTTGTGATTCTACAATTACTTTTTCATTTAAAGTATACGTTTGTTGAGGCGTATAATAATAGATTTGGCCAACCTCTTGGAAACGTATTCCAATCACATCAATCATCTTAGGCCCTCTTTTCTGGCTGTCGTGGATCTCCATAGATGATTTTCACACAAAATTGCTCTGCAACACCTTGAAAAGCAACATTGGCCTGCAATTTCTTTTGGGCTTGCAACGCGGCCTCGATGGCACGATTGATTTCTTTCCCCCATGAGCCTTGTGCAAGCAGTCGATCTCTTTCTTCTTGCAGGTAAAATAACAAGAGTGAAAACACTTCTATTTGCTGGCTTTTTTCTTTTGCTTGACTCAGCAACCTTTTTTGGACAAATATAAAAGCTTGCGGGTCTTTTTTCAAAAGGTAATCTACCCAGCGTACAACAGCATCCTTAGTTTCATTAAACCATTCATTTTGGGAGATTTCAACTGCTTTATGATAACTATTTGTCAGATGTGTAAGAAGTCGGCTGGTTTCTTTTGAAAGCCCTTCAGCTTGTAATCTTTTTTGCAATCTTTCTTTAGATAGTGGTGAAAAATGAATGACCTGACAGCGAGATTGGATCGTTGGCAAAATTCTGCCGAGACTTTCCGTCTCTAAGATCGCCAAAAAGTTACCCACAGGCTCTTCTAGAAATTTCAATAAACTGTTGGCTGCACTGGCATTCATTTTTTCAGCTTGCGATAGAATGAAAATCTTACGTGTGCTTTCATAGCCACTCTTAGTAAATTCTTCTTGCAACTGTCTGATTTGATCGACTTTGATGGTTTGACCATCAGGTTCAATCTGGAACACATCGGGATGTTCACCTTGGCTGATCCGCTGACAATTATTACAGGCATCACAAGGATCGCCATCATGCACATTGGTACAAAACAGGCTTTTTGCGATCCAAATACTTGTTTCATGTTTGCCTGTTCCCTTGTCCCCTTCAAAAAGATAAGCATGAGCGATGCGCCCATGCTTGATACTTTTCTTTAGTTGGGCATATACTTGCGGTTGATTTTCTTGCAAAAATTGTGCCTCCATGAAAAGCTCCTTCTTAATATTGGTGGAATCCATCAACTGGTAAAACAAACACAGTTGCGCCGCCAACTTCAACTTCTACAGGATACGGTACTTGTCCATCTAAGGAAATGTCTAATGACATCGGTGTTGATACATATTGTTTCCGAGATTGACAGGTTTTTTTGATCAATTCTAACGCGTCTTGCACACGGTCATCTTCCAAACCAATAATAAATGTACTATTTCCCGCTTTCAAAAAACCACCAGTAGAGGATAATTTTGTCGCTCGGATATTTGCATCGATAAACTCATTTGCCAAACGATTGCTGTCCTTGTCTTGTACAATTGCCATAATTAATTTCATGGGATCATCTCCTTGGTATTATCAATCATTTATTACAAAGATTTAAAAAAAGCAGGATACGCTTCAACGATTGCCGAATAACTTGATTCAACAACATCTTGTAACCCCATTCTAGCATCAATCTTATGAATTCGTACAGGATTTTCTTCTGCTAACTTCAAATAAGCATGACGGACCCGTTGATGAAATTCCAATCCTTCTGAATCCAAACGGTCATATTGATGGGCACGGTTTTTTTGGATCCGGTTCAATCCTGTATCAGAATCGACGTCCAAATACAATGTGAAATCCGGAGTCGTCCCCTCCGTCGCAAACTCATTGATATTGGCAATTTCCGGCATACCAATCCGACGACCTGCACCTTGATAGGCCAATGAACTATCGACAAAACGATCGCATATCACGATTTTGCCATCATTCAATGCTGGCAGTACGACTTCGATCAAGTGTTGACGTCTGGCAGCTGCATAAAGCAGCGCTTCTGTACGTTCATCCATCTCTTCATTTTTTGGATCTAAAATGATCTTCCGGATTTTTTCAGCGATTTTGACGCCTCCAGGCTCTCTCGTCTTTACGATTTTTCTTGTTGCTTCTAACTGTAAACGGGGATATAACTCTTCTAACACGCTGGTTTTTCCAGCGCCATCTGGTCCTTCAATGGTAATGAATAATCCATTCACCTTGTTTGCCTCCAATGTATTTATAATTCGCGACGTCCTTCAACGGCTTTGAGCAATGTCACTTCGTCTGCATATTCAATATCGCTGCCCACCGACAGACCATGAGCCAAACGCGTCACTTTGATGCCCGCCGGTTTGATCAGACGGGAAAGGTACATCGCCGTCGCTTCGCCTTCTGTTGTGGCATTGGTCGCAATGATCACTTCTTTGACTTGATCGTCATGCAAGCGTTTGATCAATGAAGAAATATTGATATCTTCAGGACCCGTGCCTTCCATTGGCGATAACACACCATGCAACACATGATACAGACCATGATATTCTCGGACTTTTTCAAGAGCCATCACATCTTTTGGTTCTTCAACCACCAAAATGGTGGCCTTATCTCTTGTTGGATCACCACAGATTTCACAGGGATCTTCTTCTGTGATATTGCCGCAGATACTGCAAAAATGCAGATCGCGTTTGACACTAATCAGAGATTTGGCAAACTCATTGACCACTTCGTCTTTCATGTCAATCGTATAAAAAGCCAGACGAGTGGCAGTTTTTTGACCGATTCCTGGCAGTTTCATATAACTGTCAATCAATCGTGCAATCGGATCTGGATATTGCACGCTACATTTCTCCTTTTATAGACCCGGAATTCCTTTGGTGTATTTACCCATGGTTTGGTCCGTTTCTTTCTCGATTTTTGCTAGTCCATCATTGATTGCCAGAACCACCATGTCTTGCAGCATGTCTACATCCTCTGCATCTACGATTGCTTCATCGATCGCTAAATCTTTCAAATGTTTGTTCCCAGTAAAGGTTGCTTTCACATAGCCATTGGTTGATTCACCTAAAAATTCTTTCTGGTTCAACGCTTCTTGTTCTTTGACCATTTCTTTTTGCATTTTTTGCATTTGTTTCATCATGCCTTGCATATTGCCCATGCCTCGCATCATATCTCTTCACTCCCGTTTAATTTTCTTCAATACTTGTTAATGCGCCGAATAACGCTTGCGCTTGCGTGACGACTTCATCTTCTGCTGGATCTGCTATTTCTTCTGCCACATCGCCCGCTTCAACTTCCAACTCGGTTTCTGCAGCGACTTGCCCCCCAGCCAAAAATTCTCTGCGCAATGTTGGCCAGCTTTCCTTGGTGATGAACACTGCTTGTGGCGCGTAATCTTTGACCATCTTTGAGATCTGATTGTGGATCATCAGCTGAAAGTCTTGATCATTGCTGGCACGCTGACAAAGGATCTCATAATCAAAGGCGATCACGACCCCCGTCTGACTGGCCGCTTTGGCTTCACTGGCATGCAGCATCGCCCGTTGCGTAACAGACAACGACATCAATAAATCATCCCAAATATTGCGGATATTTGCCAGATCTTTCTTGGTCGCGCCTTTTAGCACTTGGAATACTTTTTCTTTTGGCAAACGGAAAGAACTCGTTGTCTTCGTTTTTTTAGTCACAGTCGCTGGTTCTGCTGCTCCTGCTGGTCGGTTTTCTTGCAAGCGTTGGATCTCAGCTTGTAATTTTTGAACAGCGATCTGCAATTGCTGCACTTCTTGACTTGTATCTGTTGCGGCGCCACCTGATGAAAGGGCTGCTTGTTCTGGATCATTGGCCAATTTTACCATGGCGACTTCCAGATAAATCGTTGGATTGTTGGTGAACCGTACCTCGTTTTGGGTATCATTCAGGACAGCTATCCAATGATAGATTTTTGGGGCAGCGGTCTGTTGTGCCAATGCTCTGAAACCGTCTGTCAACTGGGTCGATTTGTCGGCAACCAGTTGTGGTGCTTGCTGATACATCAAAAGATCTCGACAATAAACCAACAAATTTTCCAATAAACGACGGGCTTCTTTTCCAGATGCCAGCAATTCCCGCAACATACTTAGCGCTTGCGCGACTTCTTTGTCTAGACACGCTTGCATCAATCGGTCCATCATGTCAAAGGACAAACTACCTGTGACTTCCAAAGCATCTTGCATCGTCACGGTACCATCACTAAAGGCGATCGCTTGGTCGGTGATACTCAATGCATCCCGCATCCCGCCTTCTGCGGCCCGGGCGATCACTTGCAGCGCTTCTTCTTCGTAGCTGATTTCACTAGAATCAAGAACTGTCTTCAAGTGAGACACGATGTCCTGTGTATTGATGCGTTTAAAATCAAAGCGTTGCGTCCGCGAAATGATCGTGGCTGGAATTTTATGTGGTTCAGTCGTAGCAAGAATAAAGACGACATTTTTTCTTGGTTCTTCCAATGTTTTCAACAATGCATTAAAGGCGCCAGTCGAGAGCATGTGGACTTCATCAATGATATAGATTTTATATTCAGCTTGTGTGGGTGCATAATTGGCACGATCACGGATAAATCGAATTTCCTCGACACCATTATTGCTCGCTGCATCGATCTCGATCACATCTTCTTGGGTACCGGCAGTAATAGACCGACACATCTCACATTCGTTACACGGCTCCCCGTTGACTTGATGTGGACAGTTGATCGCTTTGGCAAAAATTTTCGCCGCACTGGTTTTACCCGTTCCACGCGGGCCGGTAAATAAATAAGCATGGGAAATCTGCTTTTGATCGATGGCATTTTTTAACGTTTGGGTAATAGCTTTTTGTCCTACGACATCATCGAATCGTTGAGAACGCCAAACGCGGTACAGTGCTTGATAAGCCATAGTTTTCCTCACTCATTTCAAAATTCGCTACATTCTATTATACGTAATATTTGCTGAAAAAACTAGCTTTTCACAGACGCAATTGCAAAAGATAACTAAATTTAATCTAATGGCGTCGCTGTCTGACCATCCCACTGAATTTCTCTCGCTTCCATTGCCATATCTCCACCTTTGGTCTGATGACGTGAATCTCGCCCCCTATGGTATAATGAATATACATTCATCTATTTACGGATGATGACAATTCAAAGGAGGACTGAACATGGGTATTATCAAAGCGGCAACAAGCACGATCGGCGGCGGTTTAGCAGATCAGTGGCTAGAGGTTTTCGAACCGGACAATATGGGCGACACGACGGTTATGACTAAAGGTGTCAAAGTGCGACGCAATGACAAACGCGGTTCCAATAAAAAAGGCACAGAAGATGTGATCACTGACGGTTCCGTGATCCACGTCTATCCAAATATGATGATGTTGCTAGTTGACGGTGGCAAAATCATCGATTATACAGCTGAAGAAGGCTACTATACGGTCAAGAACAACTTGGCGCCTTCTATGTTCAATGGCTCGCTGAAAGATGCAATTTCCGAAACATTCGATCGGTTCAAATTTGGTGGCGTGACACCGCAAAAGCAACAAGTTTTTTATATCAATCTGCAAGAGATCAAAGGAATTCGCTTTGGCACATCTTCACCATTGAATTACTTCGATAATTTTTACAATGCTGAACTATTTTTGCGAGCACACGGGAATTACTCTTTGCGCATCACAGACCCAATCTTGTTTTATACCAATGCGATTCCTAAGAATAAGACGCAAGTCGATATCAATGATATCAACGAGCAATACTTGGCAGAATTTTTAACAGCGCTACAAACAGCCATCAATAAGATGTCGGCTGATGGCGAACGTATTTCTTATGTGCCATCGAAGAGCATGGAACTAAGCAAATACATGGGTACGGTATTGGATGACAGCTGGCGTGAACTTCGCGGTATGGAAATTGTTTCCGTTGCCGTTGCCAGCATCTCTTATACCGATGATTCTGTGAAACTGATCAATATGCGCAATCAAGGTGCCATGCTTGGTGACCCTTCTGTTCGTGAAGGATACGTTCAAGGCTCTATCGCTCGAGGAATGGAATCAGCCGGCAGCAATGCAGCAGGCGCAACCACCGGATTTGTCGGTATGGGGATGGGAATGAACGCCAATGGTGGCTATCTGAACCAAGCTGCGCAAAACAACCAGCAGCAGATTCAACAAAATCAAGAACAACAAAAACAACAAGCCCAAAGCAATGGTGATAATTGGGATTGTCCACAATGCGGTACCAACAATACAGGCAAATTCTGCAGCAATTGCGGGACTGAAAAACCCACCAGTGGTGCCCCTAGTTTGAAAATGAAATGTGCGGACTGCGGTGAAATCATTGATTTAGCCAATGGCATCCCTAAATTCTGTCCCAACTGCGGCAAACCATTTAAAGGCGTTCCCATCGACTGAACAAAGGAGGAACTCTAATGGATGTTATCACACATAAGTGCCCCAATTGCGGGGGCGCTTTAACATTTGATCCAAGTGATCAGAAATTCCACTGTCCTTTTTGTTTAAGCGTCTTCAGCGAAGATGAGGTCACCGCTTTCGAGGAAAAACAAAAAGAAGCCCAAATGGCCGATGAGACTTCTGTGGACACGCAAACGATCACAGAGGCTACCGAGCCGCAATTACAAGAAGAAATCCAACAACAGGCTGATGCAGCCGCTGGACAAATGGATCTCTTTCTTTGTCCTAGTTGCGGGGCAGAAATCGTGACCGATGCTACCACTGCTGCTACCTATTGTTATTTTTGCCACAATCCAGTGGTCTTGTCCGGTCGCTTATCTGGTCAATTTTTACCGAATAAAGTCTTGCCTTTTGCGGTTGAAAAAGAAGAAGCCACGGAAAAATTTCTGGCGTGGGCCAAAAAGAAATGGTTTGTGCCTCGCGATTTCTTTGACCAATCGCAAGTCGAAAAGTTAACGGGTGTCTATTTCCCTTATTGGGCAGTTGATGCCGAGATGGACGGTCAACTTTCAGGTACCGGTACATCCTTGCGCATTTGGCGCGTGGGTGACATCGAATATACTGAGCATAAACAATTCGCTGTCACAAGACAAGGCAAGATCCGCATCAAAGAACTGATCAAAAACGCCTTGTCCAAAAATGTGCAGCAAAAAATGGTGACCGGGGTCCAACCTTTCCCGCTTGAAAAAGCAGTTGATTTTCGCAGTCAATATTTGGCTGGCTTTCAAGCCGAAAAACGCGACATCGAATATGAAGCGTTATCTGCTGAGGTCAAACAAGAACTTTCTGGCTATGCCGAAAATTTACTGAGCGACACGGTCAATGGGTATACGAGTTTTAATAGGACGCAGCGATCAGTCGATATCACACAACAGAACAACAATTATGTGTTGCTGCCTGTTTGGTTGGTGACCTATCGTGCGGATGATCCGAATAAGAGTGCCTTTTATTATGCAATGAACGGCCAAACCGGCAAAGTCAGCGGTGTCTTGCCAATCAGTTATCAACGGCTAGGCCTGCTTAGCGGTGGTATCTTTGCCGCGATTGCAATCATCGGTATGATCGTGGGGTACTTCATATGAAAAAATTATCTCTGATTTTCCTGATCGCTCTTGGTTTCTTCTTTACAGCTGCACCAGCTTTGGCCGCTGAGGACACCGTTTCTGATGGTGCCAATTTGTTTACTGCAGAAGAAATCCAACAACTGAGTCAAGAAGCGGACGCTTTGAACGAACAGATCAAAGGTGAAGTCTTTATCGAAACAACCACTAGCTCGACTGACGATATTGAATATTATACTGATCGCTATTTGGCAGATCGTATCGGCAATGACAACAATGGCTCTGCGTTGGTCATCAACATGGGGATTCGAGAATTCCATGTATCGACGTCAGGAAACATGATTGATTACCTCACAGATGCCCGATTGGATGATATGCTGGATGATATGTATGATGCGGCCAGTGCCGGCAATTATTATCAAGCAGCATTGATTTATTTGCAGCAATCCGCAAGTTTCGTTGAGGCTGGTGTCCCTGGCGGTCATTACCGTGTGGATCGAGATACTGGCAAGATCACGTATTACAAAGTCTTGACCCCTCTCGAAATCGGCATTAGTTTGTTACTGGCTGCTATTGCCGCTATTGCTTTCTTTGTGATCGTGAAGTCCCGTTATCAATTGAAAATGGGTGGCTACAAATATCCTTATCGTGAAAAGTCAGCTATTAAACTAACACAAAAAGAAGATCGCTTGGTCAACTCATTCGTCACCACACGCAGAATCCCACGTCCACCAAAAAACTCCGGTGGCGGCGGTTTTGGTGGTGGCGGCAGCACGACCCATTCTTCTGGCGGCGGTTCCTTTGGGGGCGGCGGCAGAAGTTTCTAAAGCAAAAAAAGAATTCCTTAGTTTGGGAATTCTTTTTTTGTTGACATTTTCATATTTTTTATCTAAAATTAGGAAAAACTAGGAAAAGAGGTTCCACAATGTTTGCAATTATTAGGAAAAACAAAGTCTTTATTTCATTGAGTATGCTGCTCGTCATGTTGACCGCCCTCAGTACCTTTATTTTCCCTTTACTGTTACAAGAAACATCAAAGTACCCTTTTGCACAGCTGGTGGTCCTCTTGATTGTGACCTTAGCTGCTACCTATAGCGCTCAGTTTTTTTTGATTGTGCTGAAAGAGCGGTATGCAGCCAAACTCAATAATGATCATTTGTTTGAATTATTGATCCAGATGAAACAAATGTCCTATCCAGAATTGTCACAGAAACAACCTACCTACTTATTGAATCGAATATTCGGTGTCGTGGATGCTTATTATTTGTTCATCTGTGGTAGTTTCAGTGACAGCCTCCGTTGTTTCATTCTAATCACAGTATCTATTTTGATGTGTCTCAACATTCATTGGTTATTGGGACTCCCGCTTCTGTTCTTGATTCCAATCAATCTAATGGGTTATTATGCGATCAACAAAAAGTTAGCCAAGAAAATGGCCAACATGCAAGAAACTGCCGCCGATACCAATAAAGAGCTGCTGACTACGATCAACCATGTTGAAACGATGAAACAATGGAGCAACCAGACCTACAAGCAATTATTCGAACATCAACTATATGCTATGTACCAAACATTGGCAAATACCAATATTTTTGCACAAGCCGCCAGTTTGGTTATCACCATGCTCAATCAAGTCGCACAGATCGGTGTGTATGTATTCGTGGTGCAAGGTATCTTACAAGAATCAATACCCGCAACTGCTATTATTTTAGTAGGCGTACTGCTACCGATTTATTTTTCAGCATTGAGCGGGATGACCAAGATCAATCTCGATACCACAACCTTGAAAACCAATCAACAGTTTGTCAAAGAGGAACTCGCAGTCCCCATATCTCAAATGATTCCCCATCAAAATCAAGTCATCTTTCAATTGACCTTGAATCACCCTGAAATCATGTTGAACAATCAGATATTTCATTTTACGATCGATACAACAATCAAAAAAGGTGAACATATCTACCTGTCAGGTGCGTCAGGTACGGGGAAATCGACTTTACTCAAAGCGATCAGCGGTTTTTATCCTGCCAAAGGTATCGCACTGAATGGTGTTGCAGACAAAGAACAAACAATTCAGTATAATAATCTGACAAATGAGCAGTTATTGTATATCCCACAAGAACCGACTATTTTGTCTCGATCCATCGAAGAAAATATCACTTGGGGCAGAAAATTGACAACAGAGGAGAAAAACTGTTTAGCACAAAGCCATATTTTAGACCCACTTTTTATCCATAGAAGTTGGACTAGTCGTTTGAAAGAAAACGGAGCAGATTTGTCTGGCGGAGAAAAGCAGCGGATTGCCATTGCCCGAGCATTGATTAGTCCAGCAGACATTTTACTGCTGGATGAAGCAACGAGTAGTCTAGATGATGCTTCTGTCGAACTGATTATGACTGCGCTAAAAATCCATGCAAAAGAACGGATCATCATCTATACTAGTCATAGGACCGATGATGCTGTCTTTGCACATCGAACAATCTCAATGTAGGAGGCAATTATGAAGGAATACTACACAGTGGAGGAACTTGCGAAAGAATTGGGGGTAACGACCCGAACGATTCGAAATTATCAAAAAGCCCAGACGATTGAAGGTGTAAAAGTAGCTGGTCAATGGCGTTTTTCCCGTGAAGCGGTAAAGATGTTACTCGGTGAAACCTTTACTGATCCTTTATTGACTTTCAACCAGCAACGAGAAGAAAAAAAACAAGGTGAAAGCTTGCTTGCCATTGATGTACCGATTATTTCTGAAGATATACGCACGAAACAAACGCAACAAATCATCAATCAATACAACTTGCTTTATTCTGGAGAAAACCGCCAATTTTATTATGAAAAAATCAATGATGACCTTGCCCGCTACACGCTCGTTGGACATTTGACCTATGTACTGACTTTCGGTCATTGGATTGAAGCCTTGATTCACGATAACCTAATTCAGCAGTGAAAGAAAGCAAAGCCCAAGAATGATCACCAGCTTTACAGGCTTGATCATTCTCGGGCTTATAATTTGCATTTGCTTGGTAGAAACACATCAAATAATCTCTTTAAACACCGAAAAATCGATATTCCCGCCGGATACGATGGCCACGGTTTTTTTGTCTTTCAGCAGGTGATCGATCTGCCCGCTTAAAATCGCCGCCGTACTTAGTGCACCGGCACCTTCAGCGATCACTTTTTCTTTTAGTGCTAAATAGTTGATCGCTTTTTCAATATCCTTTTCTTCTACCAACACAGTTTCATCAATTCTGGTTTTCAAGATTTCATAGGTCATCTCACCGGCCAAAGCAACGTCACAGCCGTCTGCTAGCGTCCGGTTGCGACGATTGGCAACCAGTTTTTGCTGCCAAATCGATGCAATCATTCCATAAACCCCATAAGACTGAACGCCAATGATCTTGACTTCCGGCCGCAACGCTTTGATTGCTAAAGCAATACCCGCAATCAGCCCACCGCCGCCAATTGGCACGATCACATTATCTACCAATGGCAAATCAGCGAAAATTTCTAAAGCAATCGTCCCCTGCCCCTCCATAACAGCCGCATCATCAAAAGGTGAGACGAAAATTTCTCCACTATCCTTCATGGCATCCAACGTGATTTGCTTGGTTTCATCAAAAGTGTCACCCGCCAAAATAACTTGTGCACCGTAACTTTGTGTTGCCTCGACTTTGGTTTTGGCAGCAGTGATCGGCATGAATATCCGCACCTTGATGCCCAATAACGCCCCCGCCAGCGCTACGCCTTGGGCATGATTGCCAGCAGAACAAGCTATGACACCATGACTGCGTTCCGTTTCTGACAGCGAAGACAATTTGTTATAAGCCCCCCGTGCTTTGAAGGAACCCGTCCGTTGCAGATTTTCCAATTTCAGAAAAATTTCACCTTGCTTCTCTTTCCCCAGAATATTTGACGGCGCCAGTGGTGTGTGGATCATGATCGGCTTGAGTCGTTGGTAAGCCCTCTCAATCCCTAGATGATCAGTCATCACTTCAGTTGTCACATGCGATCCTCCTTTTCATTGTTTTTTTACTCCTCTATTGAAGCACATAAATTTGAGAAATACAATTGATTCAGAAACCTGATTGAACAAAGGCAACCTCCCTTTCTAGGGGGAACTTTAGAAAATACAGGTTAATTTTCAGAAAATAATGACTTTTCAAATCGTTAGTGCTATACTTATAAAAATTAAAAAAGGGTGTGAACAGATGACAACGATCGATTGGTCAAATTTGGGATTTTCTTATATCAAAACGCCATGGCGTTTTCTAGCAACATGGAAAGATGGTGCGTGGAGTCAAGGTGAATTAACAGAGGACAATTACTTGCATATTCACGAAGGATCCACCGCTCTTCACTATGGACAACAATGTTTTGAAGGCTTAAAAGCGTATCGCCGAAAAGACGGCGGTGTCAATTTATTTCGCGCCGATGAAAATAGTAAGCGAATGAATCGTAGTGCCTATCGCTTGCGGATGCCGCAAGTACCAGAGGAATTGTTCTTATCCGCGGTCAATCAAGTCGTAAAGGCCAACCAGGAATTTGTTCCACCATACGGTAGTGGCGCAACACTTTATTTACGGCCATTATTGATCGGTGTGGGTGAAAACATTGGTGTCAGTCCAGCGCCGGAATATATATTTACTGTGTTTTGTATGCCTGTTGGGCCGTATTTCAAAGGCGGATTGGCCCCAACGAACTTTATCGTATCAGATTATGACCGTGCAGCACCAAACGGGACCGGTGCTGCTAAAGCTGGCGGAAACTACGCGGCAAGTTTATTACCTGGTTATGAAGCCCATGAACGCTCATTTTCAGATTGTATTTATTTAGATCCAGAGACCCATACAAAAATTGAAGAAGTCGGCTCGGCGAACTTCTTTGGTATTACAGCGGACAATCAATTTGTCACGCCTAAATCACCTTCGATCTTGCCAAGCATTACCAAATATTCCCTGCTCTACTTAGCAGAACACGCCTTAGGATTGACACCTGTCGAAGGCGATGTGTATTTGAATGCATTGGATCAATTCGTTGAAGCGGGTGCATGTGGCACTGCTGCTGTTATTTCACCGATTGGCGGGATCCAAAACGGCGATGACTTCCATGTCTTTTATAGCGAAACCGAAGTAGGACCGCAGACCAAAGCATTGTATGATCAATTAACTGGGATTCAATTTGGCGATATCGAGGCACCAGAAGGCTGGGTTTCTGACGTCTCCCTTAACTAGTTGTCCCTTTCACTCAGTCATTTTCGCAAGAAAATGACTTTTTTGTGTCTGGATATTTTTGAGAAAACATTTGCACCCGCTGCATCGGCTTGCTAAAATGGGGAAAAAGGAGGTTACCTCAGTGGGAAAACGTCTTGGTTATTCTTTATTGGCTACATTGTTGTATTTGTTTATTTCCAATATGGGCAATTTGATTTTTGGCATCAGTCGGAACTTTAGTTGGATCACCACACTCTGGGAATCATTATTCTTTTTTATCTTTGTTTTTTTATTTCAACAATTCCGAAAAAAATAACGCATAGCCAGCATAGTGACATGCTGACTGTGCGTGATTAGTCTGTTTCAAAGCCGTTTTTTCGATAGACCATTATAAATGCCACGATTGCAAGAACCAAGCTTCCGATTAAGACAAGATAGTCTTGCATTGCCAATGGAAGGCCACCCTCCCCAAAACCAGCAATCATGTTTGAGACAACACCGGTAAAGAGGAATTCACTGATCCGTTCCAAAGTTTGATTCATATCCGAAAATGTTGGGACCAAAAAAAAGATGAAAACAAATAATAGTGAATTATTTGATGCTGCCATTTGATTTTTTGAGACCAAGCCCACCAACATGCCAAGAATGATCGCAGTCAAAGAAGACAAGAAAATGACTAGGATAAATACAGGAAAATCTATGGCCTCTGGATTCATTCCACTAATCCCTATCACCATTACGATCATCAGAATCGTTAGCACAAGAAATGGTATAATCATACTAACCAGATATTCTAAGCTGCTGACAGATGACGTCATCCATGTGCGTAATGTCTGTTTTTCTTTATCCTTTGCCAGAAATGTGGCTGACATGAACATTCCCACCATGATCATTGCATACGACACCCCGAAATTCAATAAAAACACCTGAATCCCACTCATATTTTCTACGTCATCAAAAAGTAGACGGTACATCAAAACAAATCCGGGTACCATTGCGGCTGACACCAAAAATGTTTTATTCTTCAAAATTTCCCTAAACTTAAAATTCAGCAAAGCGGTTGTTTTATGTCTAGTGATCATCATACCAATTCCCTCCCCGTCACGGTCATAAAGACACTTTCTAACGTCGGTTCACAGGAATGCAATGCTTCGATCTGTTCTGTAACGATCCATTGGCTCAACTGATTTAAGTGATCTGGCGTATCTTTCAGCACATGGCGTTCTTGATTTTTTAACAAGATCCGAAACTCTTTTTGCTTATTGTAGCGCAAACAGATTTCTTCTGGGGTCCCACATTCAACGATATACCCTTCGTTCAGTCACGCGACTTGATCACACAATTTCGTTGCTTCTTCCATATTATGGGTCGTCAGAAATATCCCCATGCCTTGTTCTTTTAAAGATAGCAGCAATTTGTGGACCTCAGCAGCCGTTGTCGGGTCAAGTCCAGAAGTTGGTTCATCCAAAAACAAAAGTTTCGGTTGGTGCATGACCGCTCTTGCCAAAACCAGTCGCTGTCTTTGTCCCTTTGATAATTTGCTGGCCAGTTGTTTCTTTTGCTCAATCAGCCTAACTTTCGTCAATAATGGATCAATGACCGAGGCTGACACATTCAATACTTTCGCAAAGACAAGCAGATTGTCATAAACACTGAATTCCTCATACACCCCACTCGTATCCGTGACAATGCCGATTTGTTCATAGATGTTTTCCGTGATTTTTCTTGTATCAGTTCCTAAAATCTTGGCTTCGCCATTTGTTTGCTGTAACTGACCCGTCACGATCTTGATCGTGGTTGTTTTTCCTGAACCAGAAGGACCAAGAAAGCCCAAAATCTCTCCGGCATTGATTTGAATATTGATATCTTTTAAGGCCTCTTTTTGTTTAAAGGTCTTTGAGATATTTTTTAACACCAACAACTCTTCCATATAGTTCACTCCTTTCATCATACCTTTAAGCTTAGCAAATCCTTGCAGTTTAGAAAGGGATTCGTCATAAATAGCCCCAATCTCGTCGTGAATGGTCAGCTATTCAACAATTGAACATTCATTCCTGTGATGAAATGCATGCGTCAATACACGCTTTCCCCTTTTAGAAATCAAACATTTCTGGCCATTGGCTAATGTGACGATTGCTTGTTGATAATCGATTTCCCGAATATAGGCAGCATTGACCAAATAGGAACGGTGAATAAGCAAAAAATCGCTTCCCATTGTTTTTGAAATTTCTGACAATTTACCACGAAATTCATAGTGTTGATCTTTCGTATGCAGACGTAAATAATGGGCGCGCTCCGATGTTTCGATAAAGTAGCTTTCGTCTTTTGGTACGTGGATTTTTCTCTGATCAACCTTGATCGTATATTTAACCTGCTCCACCACTTCTTTGGCATGTCGTTGTTCGATTGCGCATAGACAGGCTTTGAGTTGTTGCTTGAACAATTGAGAGTCATCTTCCGTCAAATAACCAAAAGGCTGTAACTGGTATTGCTCCGTTTCATATGCTGTATCTTGGCGGCGCTTGATGAAAATCAGACAAGCATATGGATTCTTAGAACGAATTGTTTGGACGAGGTGGCGTTTATCCAATAATGAATTTCCTAGGCAATAATCGAGGAAATAAATGCCAGATCGATCGCAGCTTTGACGATGATCGATTATTTGCTTCAGCTGATCAATCAGGTAAATAGCACCAACTGAGAGATGGTTCTCATCGATGATATCTACAAGTATTTGATAAAAGGAAGATTGGTTTTCTTTGTTTTTACGATATATATAAATAGGCCGCATAACTCCTCCTGACAATCATGTTACAAAAAAGTATAGCATCCCTTCAAATGGGAAACTAGTCCCAAATTCGAATAAAACCATTTTTTATCCAATATATCATAAATAGCATATTATATTTAAAAAAATAGTGTTAAATCTTTTGAACCTCAAAAGATTTAACACTAGCTATTGTCACTATTGAAAGTTGGATAGTAAAAAGAGATGTTTCTAGAGTATTTACTTTTTTGTTCTTTGATTGCTGCGCTGGTTACTTTTCTTAACTGCTTTCGCCGCCACAACACTTGATAATACGCCATCGCCCATAACTTTGCTTGTTTCTTTTTTGGCGACTTTATACTTCACAGCTGATTTCAGTATGCTCATTCATCTCCGCCTCCTTGTATTCATTCAAATACTACAGGAAAAGTTGGAATTTTTCATGAAATTTGAAGTATTTTAATCAAAACATCGGCTTGCTTCATTGACCAACAAAAAAAGATCCAGCGAAATGAATTCTCTCACTAGACCAACTCAAAAAAAAGCGCCAAACCCTTTCATACAAAAGGATTTGACACTAAGAAAAATTATTTAACTGTTACTGAAGCGCCAACTTCTTCTAAAGCTGCTTTCAATGCTTCAGCATCTTCTTTAGAGATGCCTTCTTTAACAGCTGAAGGAGCGCCGTCAACTACTGCTTTTGCTTCTTTCAAGCCTAAGCCAGTTGCTTCACGAACTGCTTTGATAACTTTCACTTTTTGATCGCCAGCTGCAGTTAATTCTACAGTGAATTCAGTTTGTTCTTCAGCAGCAGCGCCGTCGCCAGCTCCACCAGCTGCAGCTACAGGAGCTGCTGCAGATACGCCAAATTCTTCTTCGATAGCTTTAATTAAATCGTTTAATTCTAAGATTGTCGCGCCTTTTAGCTCTTCGACAATGTTTTCAATGTTCAATGCCATTTTGTTTTCCTCCATTTAGTTAAATAGTATGTTTTTTTAATAGATGATGATCATGCGGCAATTAAGCTGCATCTTCTTCTTTTTCTGCCACTGCTTTGACAGCGTAAGCCACGTTGCGGATAGGTGCTTGTAGCACAGATAGCAACATAGAAAGAAGTCCTTCGCGGTTTGGCAATTTTGCCAATGCAACGATTTCTTCAACAGAAGAAACTTTGCCTTCGATGATACCGCCTTTGATTTCTAAAGCTTTAGCATCTTTTGCGAAATCATTAATGATTTTTGCAGGTGCAACAACGTCTTCGTTACTGAATGCTACGGCTGTTGGGCCAGTGAATACTTCATCTAAACCTTCAAGACCAGCTTTTTCAGCAGCACGTGAAAGAATAGAATTTTTGATAACTTTCATTTCAACGTTTGCATCACGCAATTGTTTACGTAAACGTGTTACTTCATCAACAGTTAATCCACGGTAGTCAACAACGACTACTGATGCGGCTGCAGAGAACTTTTCACTTACTTCATCAACGATGACGGATTTTTTAGCGATAGCTGCTTCACTCATTTATATTTCACCTCCTGATTTTGATGGAAGAGTTTCTTATGATTTGAAAACAAAACATAAAAAAACCCTATGCCACCGTAGACATAGAGGGACTATTGAATACTCTCAATAAACGTCCTCGGTAGGAAATTAAGACTGACGTCACCTACTGTCTTCGGTACAGTTAAACTTTTAACCTTGACTACCTTACCATAGATAAGGCAGTCAAGTCAATAAAAGTTTGTAAATTATTTATTCAAATTAGAAAGAAGCTTGTTCAACGTGGATCCCAGGACCAAAAGTAGTCGTTACAGAGATATTTCTCATGTATTGACCTTTCGCTGCTGAAGGTTTAGCTTTCAACAATGTGTCATGGATCGTTTTGAAGTTTTCGATCAATTTAGCATCTTCAAATGATACTTTACCGATTGGTACGTGGATGTTACCAGCTTTGTCAACACGGTAAGTAACTTTACCAGCTTTTACTTCGTTCACAGCTTTTGTTACGTCCATTGTTACTGTACCAGTTTTAGGGTTAGGCATTAAACCTTTAGGGCCTAATACACGACCTAATTTACCAACAGTAGCCATCATATCTGGCGTTGCCACAACAACGTCAAAATCGAACCAGCCACCTTGGATTTTTTGGACCATATCGTCGTCACCAACGAAATCAGCACCAGCTGCTTCAGCTTCTTTGGCTTTATCGCCTTTAGCAAAAACTAAAACAGTTTGTGTTTTACCAGTACCGTTTGGTAATACAACAGCACCACGGATTTGTTGATCCGCTTTTTTAGGGTCTACGTTTAATTTGTAAGCAACTTCAACCGTTGCGTCGAATTTTGCAATGTTTGTTTCTTTTGCCAATGCTACAGCTTCTTCAACTGAATAAGCTTTTGTAGCGTCAACTTTTTTCAATGCATCTTGCATTTTTTTGCTTTTTTTAGCCATTTTGTTTCCTCCTTGATGTGGTTATAACGGTAGAACCTCCCACGTGTCCCATATTTTTCAATATAGAGCCGACTGAGAAGCTACTTTCTTAGGACTGTAAAAATTATTCTACAGTGATTCCCATGCTTCGTGCAGTTCCTTCAACCATGCGCATTGCTGCTTCAACATCAGCTGCGTTTAGGTCTTCCATTTTCAATTCAGCGATTTCTTTGATTTGATCGCGTGAAACTTTTGCAACTTTTGTTTTGTTTGGTTCGCCTGAACCTTTTTCAATGTTTGCTGCTTTTTTCAATAATACTGCTGCTGGTGGTGTTTTTGTAACGAAAGTGAATGAACGGTCTTCGTATACAGAGATCACTACAGGAATGATCAAACCAACTTGTTCAGCTGTACGTGCATTGAATTCTTTTGTGAATCCCATGATATTCACACCTGCTTGACCTAACGCAGGACCTACTGGCGGAGCTGGTGTTGCTTTACCTGCAGGGATTTGCAATTTAACGATTTTTTCTACTTTTTTTGCCACGAGACATACCTCCTTGAGTCCGTGATGTGGTGTATTGGAGATCCAAATTTCTCCTCCCACTAGTGTTTCATGTGCACACACAAATAACATGTGACGAACGCACACTGGAATATTATAGCATCTTTAAAGATAATTTCAAGCATTTATTCTTTTTTTCTACTATTCGCCTATCGATATCACACGAATGGTCAGAAAGATAAATTTTTTTTTGCATTTTGACGCCCTTTACTTGTTCTCTCATTTTTCTGTGCTACACTACTACTGAATTATCTTTGAATCATGAGTCCTGAGGTGAAAAAAATGGAACAATTAAAATACCGCAGTGTATTTGATATTATTGGTCCGATCATGGTTGGTCCCAGCAGTTCCCATACCGCTGGTGCTGCACGTATCGGAAAAATCGTTCGCAGTATTTTTGGTGAAAAACCGGATACTGTTGATATCTTATTGTATGAATCATTTGCTAAGACCTATCGTGGTCATGGCACTGATATCGCCCTAGTTGGCGGTTTGCTGGGGATGGATCCAGACGATGCGCGTTTGGCCGACTCATTGAAACTGGCTTATGAAGAAGACATTGAAGTCCTGTTCGTACCGAAGAAAGAAAAAGCGGAACATCCGAACATGGTCAAAATGATTTTGACGAAAGGTGATCATACGCTTTCTGTGACTGGGATTTCTATCGGCGGCGGGAATATTCAAATCTCTGAATTAAATGGGTTTAAAATTTCGTTGACCTTAGGGACACCAACATACGTTATCGTCCACCAAGATGTACCTGGGATGATTGCCAAAGTGACAAATCTTTTGTCTGATGCCGCAATCAATATTGGCACAATGACCGTTACCAGAGAATCTGTTGGCGACAAAGCGATCATGATCATTGAAGTTGACCAACGTAATGACCAGTTGGCGCAACAGATCAAAGTCCTGCCTCATGTATTTAGCGCGGCATATTTTGATTAAAGGAGCAAAGACATGTTTTATTCAATAGAGGAACTCGTTACCCAAAGCAAGAATTATTCATCTGTCGCTGACATGATGATTGCCATTGAAATGGAAAATACTGGACGCAGCCATGACCAAATCGTTGCGTTGATGGACAAGAATTTGACTGTCATGGAACAATCTGTTGCTGAGGGTGTGGCTGGTGTCACATCTGTCACCGGCTTAACTGGTGGAGATGCGACGAAGATGAACGACTACATCGCTGCAGGTGACTTTCTAAGCGGCGATACGATTTTACAAGCCGTTCAAAATGCGATTGCGGTCAATGAAGTCAACGCCAAAATGGGCCTGATCTGTGCCACACCGACAGCTGGTAGTGCTGGTGTTGTCTCAGGCGTGTTAATGGCTGTCAGAGACCGCTTAAACATGACCCGAAAAGCACAAATCGATTTTCTATTTACAGCTGGCGCCTTCGGGTTAGTTATCGCCAACAACGCTTCGATCTCCGGTGCTGAAGGCGGCTGTCAGGCAGAGATTGGATCCGCCAGCGCCATGGCTGCTGCTGCACTGGTTTGTGCCAAGCATGGTTCTGCGCATCAAGCGGCGCAAGCCGTTGCCATCACCTTGAAAAATATGATGGGCTTGATTTGCGATCCGGTTGCTGGACTCGTGGAAGTCCCTTGCGTGAAACGAAATGCCCTTGGTTCATCCCAAGCCTTCATTTCTGCCGATATGGCATTGGCGGGTATCGAGAGTGTCATTCCGCCAGATGAAGTTGTTATGGCGATGTACCAAGTCGGTCGTCAAATGCCAAGTATCTTTAAAGAAACTGCTGAAGGCGGCCTAGCCATGACCCCGACAGCGCAACGATTGCAAGCAGAGATTTTGGCAAGCAATCAAGAAAAATAAAGAACCACACAAAACGCCGACAAAACAGTTGCTACTGCTTTGTTGGTTTTTTGTGTAGCTCTTTCACAAATAGTTGGTCATTTTCTTGACAGTGAATAGCCAGTGATTTGTTTTGTCTCCGGCTGAGGTGCTTCCCTACTCATCAAGTCCTGATCGATAGTGATACCTACATTATCGATCAGCTCATCTTCCAGTTTCTTCAGCCCTTTTTTGCGCTTCAGCTGCTTTGTTAAGTCTAAAAGTGGAATGATCATCATCGCCACCAGTCCTCCAGAAAAACCATTGTTGTATAGATTCAAACCGCCATGAAGCACATCGATATTCAAGACCATCGAGGTATGGATGAATCCTACAATCAAACCACCTTTCCAACCATACGCATTGGTGATGGCACAAAGCATCATAGCAAAAATAGCTGCCGTAACAGTGACAGTTTCATTGATGGCATAAATATTTAAAGCATTCGCAAGCGTGACACCTAACAATAAAGGCACTGAGTTAAAGACATGGGCACCACATGCAGAAAAACCGATCACGCAAAATATCGCTCCCAAAACTGGTCCATTCACGACCGCGCCGATAGTCATTACATAGCCTGCCAACAAGAGGGTCATCAAGCCCATATTGATCATCGTATTATAGACACCGGTGTCTCTTAATATATCCAACTCGATTTTCCCGCTATGAGACCAGACTGCCCGCAGATTCAGGCGGTGCCTTTTAGATGCCATACGTAGACCATACCCGCTGATCAGCAACCCAAAAACGACCAGCAATACAATCAGTTCCGGCTGTTGCTCCGTTGAAACAATGCCCCTGAGATCAATCTGCAGACCAAACATTCGGCAAATCCCCGCCACCATCGTACACAACATGCCAGAAGTAAAGCCTGCACTATACAAGCTGACTCGTTTGAATAAAGATTGAAAATGCAACGCCAAAGGAACCATGATAAAGCCAATCACGATACCGATCAAATACCCCACACTCAATCCAACGATCGGTGAAAGCCGTTGATTAAAGGCAAAGAAACTAACCACAGGCGACACAGAAGAACCATATAATGCAATCAGCAAAAATTTCTTCAATGGCTCATTCATCAAATAGGAATACAAACGTACCCCAAGAAAAATCGGAATAAAATTCAATAGATTTTTACCAAACAATCCGTATCCTGTCACCATAAAAATTGCCGACACTGCACCGCCGGTCATCGGCACGCGGTAATGATAACAGATAAAGATGGCGATAAAGGTCATCAGACTGCTGTTGAACAGTGCTGTCCCCACAGAAGTCAATTCGATATAATCCGTCACCAAATGACTTTCTGAAAAAAGTATTCGTTGCATCTCAGTCAGCAAATGACTGGGTTCCAGCAAAATGAGGGCTGCCGATAACAAAAACAGATTAAATAAAAACAATAGACGGTAGCCATTATGAACAGAGATCGTTCCTTTTTCCGGAAAATGCAGATCATCCCGAAACTTTTTCTTTAATATACTAACTAAATTTGACATAGGACCCCTTCCTCTTTTAAAGCGCTTACTCACGATGTACAAAAAAGTGGGCCAACGAATTGGTCCACTATTTATCTTATCTTTAGTTTACTGTATTTTGAACTGTGATGCCAGTCTGATAAAAATTAAATTTTATCCACTTGTTCAAAATCAAGTTCAGTACTGGTTTCCCGACCAAACATATCGATGTTGACTTTTAATTTTTCTCTTTCTTCATCGATTTCAGTCACTTGCCCTTCAAGACCCGAAAAAGCACCTTCGATAATTTTGACTGTTTCGCCGAGTGCCACTTCAAGTTCAACTGTCCGCGTACTCATACCGATGGAGCGTAAGATTGAATTGATTTCTTCTTGCAATAAAGGCGCGGGTTTGCTGCCGGCACCGTGAGAGCCAACGAAACCTGTTACACCAGGTGTATTTCTGACAACATACCAAGAATCATCTGTCATCACCATTTCAACTAATACATAACCAGGAAATGTTTTGTGGACGATTTCTTTGGTTTTGCCATTTTTTTCTTCTGTTTCTACTTCTTCAGGTACGACAACACGGAAAATATAATCTCCCATGCCCATACTTTGCGCCCGTGATTCGATATTGGCTTTTACTTTATTTTCATAACCAGAATATGTGTGTAAGACGTACCAATTTTTTTCAAAAGATTCCATTTTTTTCGGACTCCCCATCTTTTTTGTAAAATAAAAAAACCTCAGCCAGACCGAAGTTTTTCCTCAAAGCGATTATACCACGTATCCGTGTGTATGACTAGCATAAACAAGAAGACTTGTTTATTTCAAGATCCAGTTGAAAACTGTTTGAATCAACGTGTCCATGACAAAGAACATTACCGCAAAAATCAACGTTGTTTGAATCACAACAAAAGTATCTCTACGCAGTTGTTTTTTTGAAGGCCAAGAAACATTCTTCATTTCTTCGATCACATTTTTCAAAAATTTCATCAAGTTCCCTCCTTACTTGGTTTCACGATGCAAAGTGTATTGGTTGCAATACTTGCAAAACTTATTGATTTCAAGGCGTTCGCCTTTTTTACCTTCGCTGATTGATTTTGAGTAGTTGCGGGATCCGCAGACAGAACAAGCCAAAGCTGCTTTTTTTGTTGCCATCTCAGTGTCCTCCCCCTTTTTAGATAGTTTTCCAACATTAAAAATACCATTTTTTCAAGAATGTGTCAATTTAAGATTTCGTTGTGCAAAAATATAGTTTTCAACGATTTTATGGTATGATAAAGTGGTGAAATGGTTATATGGGAGGGGAAAACTGATGTTATTAAAAACTATGGTCTATAAAAAACGGGACTTGACCACCGTCAAAGAAACAGCCACTTTAGAAGAAGCCTTAGCGATCTTAGAAGAATCAGGGTATCGTTGTGTACCGATCCTTGATGAATCCGGTAAAATTTTTAGAGGAAATATCTACAAAATGCATATTTACCGCCACAAAGCCAATGGTGGCGATATGACTTTACCTGTTACGTATCTATTGAAAAATGCAACGAAATTCATTTATGTCAATTCTTCATTTTTCAATGTTTTCTTTACCATCAAAGAATTACCGTATATTGCCGTATTGGATGAAAACAATCAATTTTATGGTATATTGACCCACAGTTCTTTATTAAATATGTTGGCGCAATCTTGGAGCGTGGAACAAGGCAGTTATGTATTGACCATTGCCTCTACTGGCCAACAAGGCGACTTAGCAGTTATTTCGAAAATTATTGCCAAGTACAGCAGTATCGCAAGTTGTATCACTTTAGATATCGGCAAAGATGAATTTATCCGTCGGACATTGATCACCTTGCCTGCTCGGACATCAAAAGAATTATGTGATAAGATCGTCCATCAATTAGAAGTCAAAAACTTCAAAGTAGTTGAGATCGAAGACTTGAACGCAGAATAAAAAACAGCTCCTGCTTGAATGTGCAGGAGCTGTTTTGTCATTTTTTGAGAACCATCCAAGCAAAAAACGACCCATCTTAAAAGCGTTTGTCGAAACCGACCGCTTTATTCACAATATACATCAGTGGTGCTGTCAATGTCATAATGATCAATTCGCTTAACGCTGTCGTACCAAAGGTGACCCAAAAAGGCAAACCTAAGACCATGTTCAGCATGATGGCAACCAAGAACATACTAGCTGAAAAGACAATCGTATTAAACGCCAATCGCATATAGACATTCGGTACTTTATGATAGATCAAAGCTGTTGCGCCAAGTGCCAAGAAAGAACCTGCTCCACCAAACAATGCATCGATCACACCTAACCCAAAAAACAAATTATAGACGACCACGCCACCGACGACTCCCCACATCAATTTGCGGTTAAAGACGACCACATGATTCAATCCTTCCGAAATACGAAATTGGATTGCACCAGAAGCAAATGGCGACACGACGATCGATAAAGCAATATACACTGCCATAATCAATCCGTTTGCTACGATCACACGTAGCCGTTGATTGCTGAAACTCGTTGATTTTTCCATAAAAACCCTACTTTCTCCAAGTTTTGATTACGCGGGATGGTTGATGAACCGCGTTGTGATGAACAGGTACCTATTATACAGGATAATGCTGATTTATCAAGGGTCAATGAAATCAAATAAAACTCTTTTAAAACAAAATGAGTAAGAACAAGTAATTAAAAAGAGAGAAGTCTTTCACGCTTCAACAAAAAAAAGACAATCGTAGACGCTAAACGATCGTCTTTGCCTATCGCACCATTGGGCCTGATTCATAAAAGCAACCAGACGACTCCACTCCAAAAAACAACGAGGGAAAATAAGATGATCCGCCATATTTGATACGATTTCAATTCGATTTTTCTCATGTGTCATCGCTCCTTACCAATACTTTACAGCAGAAATAAGGCAAAAATGCGAAAGAAGGCTTAAGTTTTGTATAAATAAAGTAGATTTTAAAAATATATTAAGACTATACCATTGTTTTGTAAACGATTGCATTTTCTTGTTTTTCTGCTATACTATAAGTGTAAGGAGCAGGGATTCCCAGTAAAGCAGACGATGTAGGTTCTGCAAGAAAAGAATTGTTGTCAACTTCAAAATAAAGCACAAAGGATGTGGGAATTTGGGTTACTCCTTACTAATTGAATAGGATTCGACGAAATGTATTGAACCTTATGATCAGAGTGGACATTAGAACCTTAGCGATCATAACTGGCACGTTCGTCGAATCTATTTTTTTGTCTTTTTTTAAGCGAACTTCCCTATCCACACTTTAATTGAAACATGCTATAATAGACCGCATTGAACGTAAACTAGAAAATTGGGGATATCAAGCATGAAATATTATTATCACGTGATCGTCAACCCTGCTTCAGGCAGTGGACGCGGTGAAAAAGTAGCAACACGTATCAAAAACATTTTAGATAAGCATCATTTTCCTTATCAATTTTATTATACAAATCAAGCTGGTGAGGAGCGGTTGCAAACCAGAAAACTATTGCAAGAAACGTTGTTGCCTTGGGATGAGGCCTATTTAGAAAATAGTGATATGCTCTATCCCCTATTAGTGGTTATCGGCGGAGACGGTACATTGCACCAAGTGGTGACTGAAGTTCAAGAAAGCGACGGTCAACACATTCCTATCGCCTATATTCCTGCTGGCTCTGGCAATGATTTCGCCCGAAGTCTTGATTTCCCAAAAGAACCGGAAAAAGTCTTTTGGCAAATCGCTGGTTCCTCTCGACCGCAAGAATTAACAGTTATCCACTATCATGAGCAGATTCAAGAAGAGACCGGGGTTGCCATCAACAATGTGGGAATCGGTTTGGACGCTGCCATTGTTTATGCAGCCAATCATTCCGCCGCAAAATCTAATCTCAATAAATTCAATATGGGGTCTTTCTCCTATATCGCAGCCATTGTAAATGTCCTTTTTCGTCAGAAAGGTTTTCCCATTTTGGTAGAATGCAATGGCCAACAGCTCAGTTTTTCAAAAGCCTTTTTATGTACAACCACCAATCATCCGTATTTTGGCGGTGGTGTCGCGATTGCACCAACTGCCACGATCAAAGACAACAAGCTCGATTTTGTCTTAGTAGAACGAGTTGCCATGTATAAGATTTTTTGGTTGATCTTATTGTTGACTCGCAAGAAACATATGAAGTCTCGCTATTTCCATCATTTATCGACGGCAAAATTGCGGATCGTCTCTACCATACCGCAACATGGACAAGAAGACGGTGAAGAAATGGGTGAGCGGCCATTTGATTTAACGTTGACCACGGCCAAACAGTTGTTTTGGTGCTAATAAAAAAGGTGTATCATTTTTAAATGATATACCTTTTTTGTTACCTATATGCTCGCCTATGGATTGCCCGGATTTCCTGGATTGATCGGATTGTTGGGCGTATTAGGTGGGATGATCGGTGCCTTATCTAAAGTTTTCTCTAGTTTAGACTCCCCTTGTCCATCAGCTCCCGCGTCCGGACTTTCATCTAATTTCAATTCTTTTTCCATTTCATCTAACTTTTTGAAGTCATTCGTTGATTCTTTTGCTAATTTCGCTAATTTATCTTCTGTATCTTTTGCCATAAAACAACGCCTCCTTTTGATTTTAGCTTAACATATCTTCGCTAAAAGACAAAAGAAAGCGCTCACTTGGCTGTGCTTTGTTTGATGATTCAATTGTTTACCATAAAATCATACGGCGTTGTCTCCCCCATCCCAATCATGGGATCTACCGTTTGATTGGTAACCATCGCCGGTGTCAACGGCCCAGCTTCTAGCGTTTCTTCAACTATATCAGCAGCGGGTGCTTTGATAACTTCTTTCGCCAACGTATCTGAAAACAAATCAATCGACTGACTGCTGGAATCTTCGGTCTGTTTTGGTGCTTTTGGATCGGTCGCCGCCTTCTTTTTCACCGGATCGGTGGCTTCTGCTGGATCATTGAAAGGTGTATCTGCTTCTTCAAATTGCGCAAGTTTCGCCCGCTGCAAGGACGTCATTTGTTCAGTCCCATTGATGCGTTCCTTCAATGTTGTCAAACGAACAGCTGATTCATTGGCCACACAGGTTTGATAGGCTTGCGGTTCACCTAGCAAAATCAGCATCTCTTTGCTCCGCGTCACAGCTGTATAGAGCAAGTTGCGTTGCAGCATTCGCTGATATTGATGGACCATCGGCATGATCACCATTTGAAACTCGCTACCTTGCGATTTATGGATCGAACAACAATAAGACAGCGTAATCTTGTTCCACTCATTGCGTTTGTATGTCACTTCGTTGGCGTCAAACTGAATCGTCAATTCATCGATTTTGTCCTCTGATTGCTTGGCAAGAGTGATACCGACGATTTGCCCCATATCACCATTGAATACATTGTCTTCCGGTGAGTTGACCAGTTGCAAGACTTTGTCGCCAATCCGATAAACAGTATCATTAAAAGCCACTTCTTTTTTTGTACCATCATTGGGATTGAAAATTTCTTGCATCATTTTGTTCAACGCATCGATTCCGGCAGCACCACGGTACATCGGTGCCAACACTTGGATATCTTGTGGCGTGAAGCCTTTGTCTTTGGCTCTTTTGACGATTTGGGCGATCAATGGTTCGATTTTGTATGCATCACAAGCGAAAAAGGAGCGATCTTTTTGGTTTGTGGTAAAATCGGCGGGTAATTGACCATTTTTGATCGCGTGGGCCAATGGAATAATACTCGATCCGTCCCCTTGCCGATAGATTTCTGTCAGCTCTTGTTGCGGAATCGCATCGATTGCCAACAGATCATGAAGAACTTGACCAGGCCCTACGGAAGGCAGCTGATCTTTATCTCCAACAAAAATCACTTGCATATTGGTAGGAATCGATTTGAATAACGTGTTCGCCAACCACGTATCGACCATTGACATTTCATCTACGATCAGTAAGCCGCCTTCTAATTCTTTGGCGCTGACACTAGGTGCTTTCTCCCGGCCATTCAATCCCAGCAAGCGATGGATCGTACCACTCGGCAATCCTGTGGTTTCATTCATACGTTTGGCAGCCCGTCCCGTCGGTGCGGCCAATAAAATTGGAAAGGTTTCGTCACTATATTTAGAAGGTTCCAAATCAAGATCATTCAACGATGCAAATAATTGCACGATACCATTGATGACAGTAGTCTTCCCGGTTCCGGGTCCCCCAGTCAAAATAAACAGTGGCGAACGTATCGCTTCTTTGATGGCTTCTTCTTGAGAGGCACCGTAAGTAATACCTAGCTGTTTTTCGATTTTGCGGATCGTTTTGCTGATTGTTTTTTCTGGATATTTGATTTCTTTCTTGCGGGCCAATAAGCGCTCAATAGAATTGGCGATCCCCCACTCTGCGAAATACAGACTGTTCTCATACAGTTTGGTTTCTTCTTGCTGGATCTTGCCTTCTTCCACCAATTCAATGATCACATTGGCCAAACGTTCTGGGTCGATCTCAACTGGCCGACTGGTTTCCAACAAACGCAATGTTTGTTCCAACAAATCTTGCGCATCACTGTAAGTATCACCGCTTTGCAACGCTTGTGCAAATATTTGGTGCAAGATTGCTGCCCTGAACCGTTGCGGCGCATGGGCTTCGATCCCTAATTGCTCAGCGATGCCATCAGCACGCTTAAAGCCGATTCCTTCGATATCCTCTACGAGCTGATAAGGATTTTCTTCAATAATCGACAACGCTTCATTGCGATAGGCTTGATAAATCGCAAATGACAATTGACTACCAAACCCATAACGATTCAAGCCGACGATCACTTGATCCATGCCATGATTTTGACGGATCGTGTCGACGATCATCTGTTGTTTGCTGTCATTCAACCCATGGATCTGCCCCAATAAGGTCGGTTCTTCTAAAATGCGATCAATGGCCGTTTCCCCCAAGAGATCGACGATTTTTTCTGCCGTCTTCTTACCGATCCCCGGAAATTTCTCACTGGAGAGATAATTGATCAATCCTTGTTCTGAAGTCGGCTGTTCCTGTTGATAGCTCTCTGCTTTTAATTGGACGCCATATTTGGGATGATTGACCAACTCTCCAAAAAAGCGATACTTTTCTTCTTCTTGGATTTCGCCGAAACTACCTGTCACAACGATTTCACTTTCTTTGTAATCAGCGTTGTTCTCCGTCACTTTGACCAACAACACTTTGTAAAAATTACTCGGGTTTTGAAAAAAGATGGCGGCAACATGGCCGACAAAAAAAAGTCTTTCTGGAATCATGGTGCCGCTCCTTCCTACTTATAATAAGGCGTCTAAACCTGCTTGGTCAGCTAAAAAACTGGCATCATTCCATTGTGTCAGGCTATAGGGTCTTTGGATGTTGTCCCCTGTATCTAAGATACTTAGGCTGTTGTTGACCAGCCCCCCTTGCTCTCTCAACTGGGCCAGCGTTTTGCCGGCCAACCATTGGATCGCTGCCGTCATTGACGCACCATGGCCGACGAATAGCAATGGACCTTGATGTTGTATGACTGCATTGACAACCACTTTTTCGATCCGTGCCAAAGCCGCTTCGATTGGTTCGCCATGAAATACGCTGGGATCGTATTGATCCAAATGGTTTCGTAATCGATCCAATTCATCTGGATATTTGGCATGCATCTCATCAATCGATTGCCCTTCTAAGTCACCTAAGCCAAGTTCGCGCAAATCATCGGTATAGACGATTTCCACAGGATGGGCTAACCGAGCTTGAATGCCTTGGGCCGTTTTCATCGCTCTCAAGGACGTGCTGGCATAGATTTTTTCAAAGGGTATGTCAGCAATATGGTTGCCTAGTAATTCAATTTCTTGATAGCTTTGTGGCAATAACGGCGAATCTCCTAGCATTCCTTGAAAACGTCTTGCTTGATTCCATTCCGTTTTTCCATGCCGTGTAAAATATAATTGCATGCAAGATTCCTCACTTTAATCGATTTTGTCGTTTTCATAATGATGCGTCAACTCTAATTGGGGAAACCCTTGCTGACGCAGCACTTCATAAATGATCAAAGCTGCGGTATTGGATAAATTCAATGACCGAACATGGGTATCATCCATAGGGATACGCAAACATTGATCCGCATGTTCCCGCATGAAGGTTTCTGGCAACCCGGTGGTTTCTTTGCCGAAAATAAAAAATTGATCCTCTTCTATCGTATAATCGACTTCGGAATAGACGCGATTGGCAAACTTCGAGATCAAGTATAATGGGCGGTCCCCCAAGAAGGCCATGAACGCGGGTAAGTCTTTATGATAAGTAATGGCAACATCTTGCCAATAATCTAACCCAGCCCGCTTCAAGTGTTTATCATCTGTTGAAAAACCTAGTGGTTCGATCAAATGCAATTGGGTATTGGTCGCTGCACACGTCCGGGCGATATTTCCCGTATTTGCTGGAATTTGTGGTTCAAAAAGAACGATATGATTCATTAATCTTTCTCCTTTTCATTTGGCAAAAGCCAATTGATGCTAATCGTATCTATAGTATCATATTTTACCAAAATTGTTTTTGGCAAATCATTATCTGTGAATAGATTTTTGGACATAAAAAAAACGTACCAACTCGGTGTCGATCACTGCGAGTCGTTACGTTAGTGAAGCTCTTTTCACTAACTTTTATCAGAACAGGAACCTGATAAAAACCAATGAAAAATGACTTGAGAACAATATATCACTCCCATGGCATGAATGCAAGGGTAAATAACAAAAAAGTTCAAAATATTTTCAGTAAATTTTCGCAATTAAAATGTCAACATCGACTGTGATTTGGGTCAATGGTGCTTTCCGCAAGGCTGCCTTTTGTGCTTCATCAGCCCCCCACTCCAATGGCGACATCGCCAGCAAGTCTTGCTGCAAGGCTTCTGGGATCGCAAAGACATGGGTCACCCGTTGTCGAGCGGCACTTGGATAATGGGCCATAAACTTGTCGACCACCCGCTGATTAGAGTATTGTTGTTTCGCTGGATCATCCGGATAAAAGGCCATTCGCAGTTCTTTTAAATAATTTTCGGCCGGCACGACTTTGATCAATTGACCGCCTTTTTTAAGAATACGATTAAATTCCTCATAATTTGACGGCGAAAAAATATTCAATACCGTCTCAAAACTCAGATCCGCAAAAGGCAAGTTGGTCAAGTCGGCCACACACCAAAAAGCGGACACTGGTTGATTGGTCGCCAGATTGATGCCTTCTTTGGCTATATCGAACCCAATAGCTGTCTGGGTCGTTTCAGTGATCAGTTGGTTCAGAAAACTGCCTTCCCCGCAACCCACATCCAGCACAGTATCATTGACATGCAACTGCTCTTTGATAAGCGATAATACCGGCTGGTACATCCCGCTTTGGATCATACGTTGTCTTGGTAAAAACATTCCTTGATCATACTCGGTTTTGACGGCATGGTCTAAGAAAAACAATGTGCCTTTTTTTGACAGATCAAAGCGATGCCGATTGGCACAGACCAGTCCATTATCAGTAGCAAAGAAACGCTTGTGGCAAATAGGACAAGCAAACATCTCTTGGTGCGCTTGCAAAAATAAGCGGGCGCGATCGATTTTTTTTAACATCAGACATTCCTCCGTCTCTATTCTACTTTACCATATATCTGTGGTAAACTACTAGTATAGAATAACAAGCTTGTTCATGGAGGGTTTATATGTTAAAAGAGTTTTGTGCAGAAAATTATACCAATATCCCATACGCCATTGCCAAAGGAGCCAATCGAATCGAATTGTGCGACAACCTAGCAGCCGGCGGCACCACCCCAAGTACAGGGGTGATCGAAGAAGTGTTGAGCTATGCTGGCGAAAAAAGTATCCCCGTTATGACGATCATTCGCCCACGAGGTGGTGACTTTGTCTACAATGATACTGAATTGAAAATCATGCATACCGACTTGATTGAAGCAAAAAAAATGGGTACGGATGGCGTCGTGCTTGGTTGTTTGACACCCAGCGGTTGGCTTGATGAAGAAGCCTTAGAACTGTTGTTGGACACTGCAGAAGGATTACAAGTAACGTTCCATATGGCCTTTGATACAATTCCTGCTGAACGCCAGTTTGCTGCGATCGATTGGTTGGCAGCGCACCAAGTAGAGCGGATCTTGACCCACGGCGGTACTGCCGGTACACCGATCGAGGACAATTTTGTCCGCCTGCAAGAACTGATTGACTATGCTGGAGAACGATTAACGATCTTACCGGGCGGCGGCATCTCCTTTGAGAATGCGCAACATGTAGCTGAAACACTAGGTGTCAAAGAAGTTCATGGGACGAGAATTGTTGATTTAAGCGAATGATAAACGACAAAAAGGTATGAAGCAGCGATTGCAGCTTCATACCCTTTTGTCATTTAAGCTTGATAAGCTTGCTTATTTTTTATAGACATCATTTCTTTTACCAACCTTTACAACTGTTACAATAAAGATATGATCGTTGATATCAGCAACTAAGCGATATTTGCCGATTCGATAGCGCCATAGTGTTTTGTATGCTCCTTCTAAAGACTTACCAAATAATCTAGGGTCCGTAGAATCATGAATATTGTGTTCTAGCCAAGCAAGGATTCTCTTTTGAACAATAGGATCTAACTTTGAAAATTGCTTTTCAGCTTTCTGATTGAAGGCCCAATCATACATCGCCATACCTCATTAACATGTCTTCACGAGAAATAATTGCCTCATCAGCAGTTTCATTCACGCTGTTTACGCCCTCTAAATAATCTTCATCATCTTGCATCTTCTCCATCAAAATATCACGGATCAGCCTTGTTTTAGTTATTCCATTAAATTCGGCATATTCGTTGATCCATTGCAGTAAGTCATCATCCAAACGAATAGTTGTCAAAGTCATCTCAATCGCCTCCTTTATTTGTATTACAAGTATACTACAAAAACCACAAGAATTCGAGTGCCAACTAAAAGGAAATCCACATACGTGCCAAATTGTTCTTTTGGCTATTTTTTAAGTGTTTAAGCTGGACTTAAGCCGCCTCAGCTACTTTATGTTCAAGAGGTGATTTACATGAATATCTTACTATTGATCCCTATATTTGAACCTTCGGAAAAAACGATACGCTTTTTCGAGGCTTTACTTCCTGCAACAACTGGTCAAATCTTGATTGTTGATGATGGCAGTGGGGAGGCTTATCGAGATACGTTCCAGCAGATTTGCCAGAAGTCCGATCGCATACATTATGAAACATACCCGCAAAACCAAGGCAAAGGCTATGCCCTCAAGTACGGCTTGCAAAAGGCCAGCGAAGACTTTCCGCATGTTCAAGGTATCGTGACAGCAGATGGTGACGGACAGCATCATCCCCAAGATATCCAACGGCTGATCCATGCGTTGTCTACTCACACTTCACAAGAACTACTCCTCGGTGTCCGTTCTTTTGAGAAAAAAACGACACCCGCCAAGAGTTATTGGGGCAATCGCTTGACCTCTGGATTCTTTTGGCTGGCTACTGGCTTGCGTTTACAAGATACTCAAACGGGTTTGCGGGCCTTTCATACTGCCTTGATCCCTTCTTTGATTACAGTGAAAGGCCAACGCTTTGACTATGAAATGAATGTCTTATTAGCGACCAAACAGCTGGAGATCAACTTGATTTCCATACCGATCCAAACGATTTATGAAGACAACAATGCCCATTCACACTTTCGACCGGTCCATGACTCCCTCTTGATTTATGGTCCTTTGTTGCGCTTTATTGGCGCATCGTTGGTTTCTGCGCTCTTAGACAGCAGTTTCTTTCTCTTGCTGACACTGATCTTGGGACGGACATCTCTACCTTTACTGGCGGCAACCATTTTGGCTCGATTGGCTTCTGGTCTTATCAACTATTTGTTGAATCGCCACTATGTCTTTCATCAAAAACGCAATCCAACCGCTGCGTTTCGCTATGCTTGTCTATTCTTGACCATCATTGTCTTCAGCTGGATTGGTGTCAATATCTTAGCCCAAGTGTTACCTTCACTCTTTTTGTCTAAACTCATCGTCGACGGTCTGTTATTCTTCTTTAGTTTTCATGTCCAACAACGATACATCTTCACAAAGGAGGCAACCAAATGAACTGGCTCAAAAAACCCTACATCTGGTCAATCATCTGTACGCTTTTACTGATAACTAGCAGCTGTTGGATCTTATTAAAAGCCTTTGTCTTACCCGACCGACAAGTCGCTGTAGCAACAGTCACGACGACAGATACAACTGCAGCAAGCAGTGAAGAAAGCACCTCAAGCGCAAGCAGTGAAGCCATTGTTGCTACAGATACAAGTTATACCAGTGATGGATTGACCATCACCCTCACTGAAAAACGGGTGGATGATACCACCGTCTATGTCGCCGATATCCAAACAGCCGATAGCAGTCATTTACTAACGGCATTGGCTGAAGATACCTATGGCCGCAATATCAAAGAAACCACATCGGCAATGGCATCAGAAAATGAAGCCGTTTTGGCAATCAATGGCGATTATTATGGTTTTCGCAGCACTGGTTTTGTTTTGCGTAACGGGACGTTGTATCGAGATATCGCCAATGGCGATACGCAAGCGTTGGTCATCGATAAAAACGGAAATTTCTCCATTGTGGACGAGAGTACCACTTCCGCGGCATCCTTGACCGATGCCCAACAAATCCTTTCCTTCGGCCCAGCATTGGTTGAAGATAGTCAAGTGGTCGTCTCTACTTCAGCTGAGGTCTCTCAATCAATGACCAGCAATCCTCGGACAGCCATTGGACAAATTGGTGAAAACCACTATGTGATCATCGTTTCTGAAGGACGGACCTCTGACAGTGAAGGCTTGACATTGTATCAGTTGGCTGAACAATTTGAAGCTTTGGGTGCCACAACTGCTTATAACTTAGACGGCGGCGGTTCTTCGACCCTGTACTTTAATGGGAAAGTTGTCAATCAAACCGTAGGCGGCAATGACAATAGCGACGAACGTGCAGTCAGCGACATACTCTATTTCAAGTAAAGGAAGTGTTTGTCATGAAAAAATTGATATCCTATGCCAGCATCAGCCTTGGCTTATTTCTCTTCCAATTGGTGTATCACCACTTTAGTCACGGCGTCAGCGCAGCTTCTCTGCAATACGCTTGGATAGTCGTGGCCTGCGCTGGACTGATATGGTGGCTGATCAGTCGTTGGTTTCGCTTCAAGTCGCTGCGGCTTGCATCAAACCTCTATCATTCAGGCTTGGCTTGCATCATCACATGGTGTGTGTTGAATGGCATCTTGGAAATAGCTGGGAGTGATTCGCCTTATCTTTGGTTGTATTTGCTTTGTGGAGGCGGGTTTATTAATTCCAGTCTGATCACATTGGGATTGAAGGGAACGCGTATGATCTAAAAAAATTTAGCGTAGATGCGAAGAACCTGCCGGTTGGCTGGCGGGTTCTTTGTATGTAGTAGACTGTTCTATCCCCTTCATATCAATGTTAATTGGGCTTGATAATCAGCTGTACATTACGAATATCATCAGTATTTTGTGTAATTTCAACATGCACTTGTTCGTCATAATCAATGTCGGTTTCTCGATCTTCAAGCTTTTTTTCAAATTCTGAGTAATCAAATGCGGCGCCAAGCGCTGTGAAAAGCTCCGTCATCGCTTCATCGATCAGCTGTTTTTTTTCACCAAAATGTTTATAACTTTCAAAGATATGTCGTTAGTTGCTAATTATTCAATCAGTCATTTTCAAATCATTTTAGCTGAAAACACATATGGTAAAATTATCAAAGAAACAACCTCTGCCATGGTAACGTCAACCTCTTTTCAAATTCATCCAAGCGCCTTTCCTTTTGTTTCAACAGTTCATCAACCTTATATAAGGTAAGGAAAGTTCCTTGGGAAATCTATTTCACTGCATGAGCTTCTTTTATTTCACCAAAAAAAAGCCAGAAATGAATGATTTTTCTGTCATTTCTGGCTTATTATATTCAGGACTTATGTGACAGTCCCTACTATCTGGTTTTAGAAAAGTTCATAAACAAGTTCTATTTCCTTTTCATCTAGGTTATATGATTCGACAACATGTTTAAGACCTGCTTTGAGGAAGTTGCTCTGTCTGCCTTCCGCTGCATTGACATATGATTCAATTGCCGGAACTGCTAAAAGACCATAATGATTGATCTTTTCTATTTTTTGTTCATCATTAAGGAATTCAGATTGAATAATCGTTTCAACTTTTTCTGTAACAGTATCTTTTATCTCTAACCACTCAGTAGTAAATTCATGCGCATCTTCCCACCCAAAATCTTCATTTCCTAAAATTTCATTGACATTTGTGTGACTGATATCCTCAATAGCAATAGAAATTATATACTGAACAAGACCATTTTCATCTGAGCTGACTAGACTATTTTCTAGTTCACAGAGCGCAGCTACACCTAATTCTATAATTGCATCATAATATTCATTTTCCGCAATATAATCATAGGGATTAGAACTCAGTGATAAAAGTGTATGGTTCTCTATTTGGTCTTGAATAGATTGATCAAGTTTTTCTAAATTTAGTCTTACTTTTTCTGATGCAGAAATATCTCGAGGATTAATCACTAAAGATAAACATATAACTATCGTAGATAATATTCCTACAAAAAAATATATTCTTTTCATATACTTCTCCTTTCACCTACTATTTAGTAGCTGTCTCTTATACACATCTAGATGTGTATAAGAGACAGCCTCATTCACCTACTATTTAGAAGCTCAAAAAGAAAGCGCGTCATAAACATTGTTTGACAACATCGCTAAAGTATCATACTTAATTATCTTCTCAGATTTCCCAACAATTTCGGGTACATCTGACTGAATAATCGACTCAACGATTTTATTTTCATTTATTCCCTCTTCTTCAACTTTTTTATTGCAAGACGATCAACTTGTCATTTTTTTGTCCACTTCCAAGTCAGTGGTAGCGAAATAATTACCTAATCAATATTCGCAATCGTATTTATTGGAATGACTTTATCTGCTCTCTCCCAAATACTTTGATTATGGGTAGCGATAATAATCACACGACTTTCATTTCTCAATGAAAGCAAGATCGACATGATTTCTTCTGAAGTAACTGGATCAAGTGCCGCAGTTGGTTCATCTGCTAAAATCAATGAAGGATTTTTAAGAATTGTTTTCGCAAGTGCGACACGTTGTGCTTCTCCTCCAGATATTGTATATATTTTTTTGCCTAATTCAAGGTATTCTAAATGAACCATTCCCAATACTTCTTTTTCCAACGCAATCTTCTCTGATTTCTTTAATTTCTTTGCAATCAACCCTAGATCTAAATTTTCTTTAATTGATTGGCTCTCTAGCAAACCGAAATTTTGGAAGAGATACCCCAGTTCATCACGAAAATAAGTATGACTTTTAATTTTCTCTAGCGGTTGATTATGATAAATAATTTTTCCATCATCATATGGTTCAAGCTGTGCCAAAATATTTAATAATGTGGTCTTTCCGCTTCCACTGGGACCAATCAAAGCATATACTTTTCCGTTTTCAAAGGTTACATTCGTTTTCGAAAATAAGTAACGGTTCTCGAACTTTTTGTTTAAGTTTTCAATCTTGATCATCTTATTTTCCTTTCAAAACTGATATTGCCAGTTTATTTTCAGATTTCATCTGACGATAAAGAATCAGTAGCCCATTGATTACAAAAAAAAGGCATGCTGCTATACTGGTCCATAGACTTTTGGTGATAAAAACAATCAGGCAAAATCCAAGAAGGATCACGGTCAACTGCGTGATTAGATAGTTTTGATGAAGCGCCAAAAATCGTAATCCAGATAATCGTTTAATAAAAATATCCCGTCTAAATTCTTCAAAATAAAGAAGATTCATAGAATTAAACAAGAGAACAGAGGTAGCAACACCAATAACAGTACTAGCTATAAGTGTCAATAATTCCATACGTAGTTTGCTGTACTGTTCATAATACATTTGACGACTATTCGAAACAGTTGAGACTGAGGAATATAAGTCCATTTCTTTCAGCTTACTTACAGTTTTGTCAAAGCCTGAAAGATAAAAGTAATCGCTGATCATGTCCATCCAAAACAATCTAGACGAAAACGTGTTTCCTAAAGATGCTGGTGTCACAATCACTATAATAGGATCTAAAAGAAATTGCTTTGATGAGATGGACGTATGGTTATAAATGAACCTTAATTGATTATTTGGTACGTATCCAACCACAGCAGAAAAATCGAATAGTATTTCAGCATCTTCCTCGCCACTATCCAACCCGTACATTTCCATATGGCTTTCATACATTTTTCGGTACTCATCACTATGCTCTTTCAATTTCTCGGGCATTAATAAAACAAATTGACCTTGCTCTAAATCTTCCAACTGTGTGTAAAGTATATCGTCTACTGAAATATTTTGTTCATTCAAATAATTAGGTGTGACAAAAAGAGTATTGCCTAAAGGTACGTAATCAGTTAATCGATTTCCTTGAGGATCAACATCACTGAATATATAATTTAATAAATTATGATTCACTAAAAGCGCATTTTGATGTTCTATTTCATCTCGCACGAAAGGGTACCATAGCTTTGCTTCTTCATCAAATGCTTCCATACTATTGATTTCTTTACCAACATTAAAAGAAATATTTACTAAGTCTTCATGAGGATCCCATTTTTTTGTTGCGCTTTGCTGCTCTTGATATGTATTAATCAGCAATGGAATCCGACTAGTCCCCCAACCAATGACGATCATCGCTAAAAATTGACAGAATAAAATGATGCCTACGAGTCGATGAAGTGGTAATTTTCCTTTAATGATGCTAATCAGATTCATGCTTTTTAGATTAAAGAAATAAATCCCGCTCGAAATGATTGAAATGAATACCAGAAGCACTATATATAAGGATTGTCCCGCAAAAAGAAGTAGCAAAATCCGATCCTGTGAAATTCCTTGCATGACTAATATTCCCCATCCTAATAATATACAGGATAGTAAAGCGCCAATCATATCAACAAAGTCTGATCGAAGGCTACGAAAAATAATCGACCAAATCGTTTCTCCAGATATCAAGCGAATACCTGCAAAGCGTAAATCCTTTATGCGTAAAACCAATGTTAATGCTGTAAAAGTAAAAACTAAGATCAGTAATACTGATAAAGAAGATCCTGCCAAAAATGCAACCACAATACTAATCACAGATTCTTTTTCAAAAATTTCTACTTGATAGCCAAAATTATAAAATTGATTCGCTAATCGCTGTTCTTCTAATTCACCTTGAATTACTAAATATTGTCCAAATACACTACTGATCCCTTGAATATTATTCGGTGCTTCAGGAAACCCTCTAGGAAGATCGCCTGCGCCGAATTTTTGATAGACAAATCGCTGCCCTTCCTTAGTTGGTTGCACAATGCGTTTGACAATAACCAAATTATTTTCTCTAGAGAATTCATCCAAGGAATCGTTAACTGCTTGTTTATCTAATGCATTTGAATCCGCATTCTTTACATAAATAAAAGGATAAGTAGCGAAAGATAACTGATCAGGGGAATTTATTAATGTCCATACCATAAAAGCCATAATGATAAGTGTGGAAAAATAAATAAAAAAACGCTTGATTTTCACTTACGCATTCTCCTTTGTCTTCTCGTTTATACGTCCGCTTTTGATTAAATTTTTTTAAACCTTATCAAAAAAAATAAATCACATTATGTATATTTTATTTATATAGCTAGAATAATTTTATATATCCATTCTAAAGGAGAGAATAACCGTCATTCTCTCCTTTTTAACGATTAAAATCCAAAATCAAAAGAAGCTTTTTCTCCCAAATTTGTGTTAACAAAAGCTTTAGAAGTACCACCTTTAGAAGCTGTGCCCTTATTAGACTTTAAATCTCTATGCCTAACAACACTTGACCAATGCCATTTGTCTTTGTGATAGTAATTTGAGAATGCTCCCCAGTTAGTAGGATTATGCTGACCACCATATGACCATGTTCCACCTTGAACAGAAACTGCAGCAAATGCTGGGGCAGCAAGAGAAAATATGGTCGTAGCAACAAATAAAGCTGTGATAATTTTTTTCTTGATTTTCATGTGTATTTCCTCCTCGAATTATGCTAGAAACGTACCGAACAAAATAACAACATCTTACAATTATTATTTTCCATACTTGAATCTGGTTCAGAATAAATAAATCAACTGCATTTAGGCGTGCAAAGATAGCTTATACCACTGACTAAATATATTTCTAAAATGATATTCTATGAAATACATTTCTTCAATGAAGCGTCTCTTTTAGTCTTTGGACAATCATTTGACAACGAGAAACAAGTTTTTTTTGAGAAAGAAAAAACTTGTATACTAAGTGACATTTCAGGTATTCTTTTTTTCAAATCGATTTGATACCCTAATCATATTGGAAATGTAGCCTCGAAAACCAAAAATATCCTAATTCACTGATTAACTATCCTAAATGAAGAACAGGCGTAAAAAAAAACATCTAGGAATACCTGAATGTTTTCGTCTTAAATCCATATAAATATGATAAAATATAATCAAAAAACAACAGGAGATTCTCATGATCTTTAACTTAATCATTTTTTCGGAATTATTTTTTATATTAAGTGTTTTTATGATGCTGGAACCAAACATCATAAAAGATAAATCGTTGCTTACCTGTATCTTTTTTCTTCTGCTTATCTGTTGTTTTATTGAAATGCATATCAACTGGCTGGGACTTTTTATTTTCATCATTGGATTGCTGATCATCACGTATTCTTCGCATTCAAACCAATCCTTTTTGAATCCGCTTGCTAAAGTATTGGTTGCTTATTACTTACATTGGTTGCTAACAAGTTTGTTCTCATCGTTGATATTTACCATAATCCTCTCAGAAAACACGCTGTATTATCTATTCTATTTAGTAGCAGGAATACTCCTTTATGGCTGTTTGGGATATATAATTCGACCTTACCTAACGCCTGTCCTTCAAAAATATTTCCTTTTGAGAAAAACTATCTACTTTCTGGCTATTGTTTGGTTTCTAACGCAAGGTTATCAATTATATAATTATTTATATTTCTATCCGCAAAATTTTCAAATACAATCATTATTCAGTACTTTAGCAGCAATTTTGCTATTTGTTCTGATTGTCATGATGCTGATGATTTATTCCCTATACAGTAAAAAAAAGCTGCAACAAGCGCAGCAACAAACGCAAACCGCTTATGAAGAAATTCAGATATATAGTCATGTATTAGAAACCAGCTATCAAGATTTACGCGCGTTTAGGCATGATTACAATAATATCTTGCTTTCGATCCAAGAATACATCAATGAAGGTGATCTAACTGGTTTGAGGGATTACTATCATAGCCATCTCAAATCAACACAAAATCTAGTTACCACCTCTTTCTTTCGTTTAGACGATATTCAAAACATTGGACTGTCAGAAATTCGCAGCATTCTTTTGCATAAATTAAACTATGCTCAGGTTGCAAAGATAACTATCACACTTGAAATTCCTTATGAGGTACTAATGGAATCAATATTCGACACAATTCAGCTCGTTCGTCTGCTAGGTATTCTTTTGGATAATGCGATTGAAGCTGCGCAAGAAAGCACGACCCCCGATCTCTCAATTGCTGTGTTCAAGCAAGAAGGAGATGAGGTGATCATTATAAGAAACACGTATTCAGCTTCTCTTCCTAAAGAAGATTTGCTGAAGAAAAATAGCCTGTCAACTAAGGGGCCTGACAGAGGATTAGGTTTGCAAAATGCAGCAGCAATCGTCAAACAAGAACATAGTCTGTTTCTTGAAACACAAATCACCGATCGCTATTACACACAAATGATTACCATCCATCAGGAGGAATAATATATGTTATCTGTATATATCTGTGAAGATGATCCAAAGCAATTAGACATGTTGACCCATTTTGTTCAGTCATACATCATGATTGAGGAACTTGATATGGAAGTGACATTAGCGACAAAAGATCCCCATGAATTATGGACATATATCAAAGAAAAAGATGCCTACTATGGTATTTTTTTCTTAGACATTGATTTGCGAACGTCGATCGACGGAATTTTCCTTGGTTCGAAAATCAAACAAAAAGACCGCAATTGTAAACTTGTTTTCTTAACTACCCACGATGAAAAAATGCCTTTAACCTTCAAATATAAGCTTGAAGCGCTAGATTATATTAGTAAAGATGATAGGAGTATCATACGTGATCGCGTTCGTTCGGCTTTGATTGAAACACAAAACTTCTATACAACTAGCCAGTCGAAGGATACAGAAATTCTTCCCTTTAAAGTTGGCAATCAATCCCGATTTTTGCCTATTGATCAAGTCATTTATCTAGAAACATCAACTGCAAAGCATCGTTTGATCCTTCATCATGAAGAAGGACAACTTGAGATATATGGGAACTTAACAGATATAGAAAAGCTTTCGAATAATTTTATCCGTGTGCATCACGCTTTTCTCGTAAATAAAAAACATGTACTGCGTTTAGATAAGTCTACCCGAGAAATAATGATGACAAATGGATTAACAGCTTTCGGTTCAGTTCGCTTGATAAAAAATTTATTTTAGCAGTTAGGACTTCTTATTTGTCAATCCACACTCCCGTTAAATCGGATATCCACCTAAGCAGCTATTTAGGACTACTCACACTTTTTCTCCAAAGCTAATGATATGCTTGCATTAGCAATTATTTAGCTTATACAGAAAGGTGTGGCAAAATGAAAAAAATGTATTTAACTCTTCTGATCGTGTTGATGATGTTTAGTGATGCTGGAATTGCTCATGCACAAACCTCGAGTGAAGGATTCATTCTGGATAATCAAATTTCTGAAAGAGGTATTCTCATTGCCTCCTATAAATTTTCTTCTTATCCTCCTGCAACTTACAGAGGACAAGTACGGTTTCGCGTTGAAAAAAAGAGTAATTATTACGTTGGCTATTACAAAAATTAAATCTAAAAAAAAGCAAATCAAACACGCGTGTTTGATTTGCTCCCTTACAAAGGATGACTACATATAAAAGTCCTGTATAGAGTTATCTTGTATGCCAAAAAGGCGCACCTCATCACAAGGTGCGCCTTCTTCTCGATTAAATTATTTTCACTTATCTCATATCGCCTGCAACAAATCATATTGCGATTGATACAAATGATGATACAACCCTCTTTGGGCCATCAATTGGTCATGATTGCCTGATTCTGCGATTGTTCCGCCTGCAACATAGAATATCCGATCAGAGTTCTTGATCGTGGATAGCCGATGGGCGATGATAAAGGACGTACGTCCCTCCAACAATTTAAGCAAGCCTTCTTGCAGCAGTTCTTCTGTTTTGGTATCAATACTTGATGTCGCTTCATCCAATATCAGAATCTTCGGATCTGCCAATAATGCACGGGCAAAAGAAATCAATTGCCGTTGTCCGGCAGATAACGTACTGCCACGTTCTTCAACGACAGTATGATAGCCATCTTTCAATTCTTTGATAAAATCATGGGCGCGAACGATTTTCGCTGCTTCAATGATTTCTTCTTCGGTTGCATCAAGTTTCCCATAGCGAATGTTCTCAATAATAGTTCCCGAAAAGATAAAGGTATCTTGCAGCATGACACCCATTTGCGAACGCAAGGAGGACAGTGTCACATCGCGGACGTCCATGCCATCAACTTTGACACTGCCTTCATTGACATCATAAAAGCGGCTCAATAAGTTGATGATCGTTGTTTTCCCAGCGCCGGTTGGTCCCACCAAAGCAATACTTTCCCCTGGTGTAATCGTAAAGTTGACATCTGACAAGATATTCTTGCCTTCTTCATAGCGGAACGTGACATCTTCAAAAGCCACTGCGCCCTTCATTTCAGGCAAGACTTTGGCATCTGGTTTGTCTTCGATATCAGGTACTTCATCCATTGTTTCAAAGATTCGTTCCAAATAGGCTGTTGCCGTGATCAAAGAGTTATAAAAATTACCAATATTGATCACTGGGTTCCAAAAGTTATTGATGTAACTAATAAAGGCAATCAATGTCCCGGTACTTACGTCTACGCCAATTTGTCGGATGCCGACAAAATAAATCAGACAGGTCGTAATAACAGAGATATTTTGGACGCCAGGCCACATCAAGAATTGGATCCGCACAGCTTTCATCCATGATGTTCGATAATCACTGCTGACTTCCTCGAAAATCGACGCATTCTCTTCTTCTCTGGCAAAAGACTGTGTGATTTTGATGCCGGCAATACTTTCATGGATATAGGCATTCAAATTGGATTGTTTGTTGCTTAATGTTTGGTAGGCCTTGCGTTGTTTGTTTTTGATTACCATCACCATAACAAACAAAATCGGCAGCAACGCCAATGAATACAAAGTCAATTTGAAGTCAATCACAAACATGAAGATCAAGGTGATCACCACATTGAACACATCTGATATCAAATTGATCAGCCCGTTGCTAAGGAGATCACTTAATGTGTTGATATAATTGACGATCCGGATCAAGATTTTCCCATGCGGACGAGTGTCGAAGTAAGAAAACGGCAATCGTTGCAAATGTTCAAAAATGTCATAACGCATATCTTTCAGCACATCTTGGCCGATGCGGGTGATATGATAGATTCGATAACGCATACACAGTCCGATAATGATTAACGTTGCCAAGAAGGCGACACCAATCAAGAGCAATTGGCTGATATTTCCATCAGGGATCGATGAATCTATGGCAATCTTGGTGAAAACTGGCGCCAGCATACCGGCAAGATTGGCTAGAATGATGGTTGCCAATACGCTGATGATACTTTTTTTGTATGGCACAACATATCGTGACAGTCGTTTAAAATCTTGCCAACTAAATTCCTGTTCTAATTCCTCATCCACATCAAATGTGTTTCTGGCCATCGTCTTCACCTCCTGATAAACCTAATTGTTTTTGATAGACTTCGTAATACTTACCTCGCTTGGCGACCAATTCTTCATGGGTACCTTGTTCAACGACATGCCCTTTTTCCATCATCAAAATCAAATTAGCCTCTCTGACTGATGAGATACGATGGGCAATAATAAAGGTGGTTTTTTCGCCTGTTAACTTCGTCAATTCTTGTTGGATCTTTGATTCTGTTTCCATGTCAACAGCTGAGGTCGTATCATCCAAAATCAAAATCGAAGGGTCTTTGGCTAGGGCGCGTGCGAGGGAGATCCGTTGTTTCTGTCCCCCTGATAGACCAACACCACGTTCACCGATCACCGTTTCATACCCTTGCGGCATACGGGAAATAAAGGTATCTGCATCAGCCACTACAGCCATTTGCCGAATATAGCCTTCATCTGCCAATGGATTCCCAAAGGCAATATTGTCCGAGATCGTATTGGAAAATAAGAAGACATCTTGCATCACCATTGAAATATTTTCTCTTAATTGCCGGACCGGATAGCTTTTGGCATCTTTGCCGTCGATCAAGACTGTTCCTTCCGTTGGATCATAAAAACGGCCAACCAAATTGACCAGCGTTGTTTTTCCCGATCCCGTTTCCCCTAAGATGCCTAAGGTCTGCCCTGGTCCAATGTTGAAATTGATGTTGGAGAGCACATTTTGATTGGGATCATCAGAAAAGTGAAACGAGACATCTTTGAAAGTGACGTGCCCTTTGATTGGTGTCAATTGTTCTTGGTGGTGGACAGGAATTTTTGATTCTTGTGCCAGCATTTGACGAATCTTGATGCAGGCCGCCGAAAAACGTTGGGCGTCATTGATCAGCCAACCACTCATCCGCATCGGATTGTTCAACATCCACAAATAGCCATTGAAGGCGACCAAATCCCCTAGGGTCATCTCCCCATTGATGACGAAAATGCCGCCCAATACCAAAGCAATGATCGATAAACTGCCTGCCAAACCGTCTAACCATGGTAAATACGTACGAGACACTTCAGCAGAGGCCATATTCTTAGCCTTGAAATCTTCGTTATACGCCACGAATTTCTCGATTTCAAATTCTTCTCGAGCAAAAGCTTTGACGACACGGTTACCACCAATATTTTCTTCCACCATCGAATTCAGTCTGGAAAAGCTTTCTCGAATATTGAAGAACAAAGGGTGGGCTTTCTTGGACATTTGATTGGTTAGAATGAAAATAAAGGGCGTGATCACCACTAGGGCCAACATGAGTTTCCAATCAATGAAACTCATCACGACGATAGCCGAGAAGAACCACAAGACACATTCTGCGATATTGTAGGTGACCCATGAAACAAAGTGACGGATCGCATCGGTATCTCCTGTCATCCGGGCCATGATATCACCAACTCGAGTATGGTTGAAAAAGTCAAAGTCCAATTCCTGTAATTTTTGGTACATATCTTCTCTTAGATCATACAGTGTATTTTGACCGACACGTTCAAAAAGCAATTGGTAGGTGTAACGAACGATCGTCCGAATCACGGTGGTTGCGATCATGATCAATAATAATGGCAGTAAAAGTTCAGTTTTTTGCTGATTGATGACATCGTCGATCACCATACCTCCTAAATACGGATTAACAACGATCAGCGCTGCGTTGATCACCAAAAATAATGTTGCCAATAGAAGTTTGCCACGGTTCTTTTTTGCATAGCGCCAGATCCATTGTGTGTTACTCATCGAATTCCCCCTCTCGTTGTTAAGAATAGCGGTTTGAGAAGCGAATAAAATGGTTTTTCTTACTCATTTTGATGTAAAATATTACTAAGAAGCGCCACGCCTGATTTCATCAGGTCGTGCAACCTGAATTGGAGTGAAGCAGCCATGAATTTAGTCAACCCTCGGACGTTCAATCCGGAAATCATCTACCTATTTGATCCTTGGACACAATCAGAAAGTCATGGTGAGAAACACCATCATGATTTCTTGGAGATCAGTATATTATTAGAAGGCGAAAGCAATTATTATTTCAACGATGAACCTGCCAAAAAGATTCGTGCAGGCAGTATTATGCTCTTTAACCCAGGTATCGATCACTGTGAATTCCAACTGCCTGGTACCCGTTCCCATCAATTGCATATTGGGTTGAAAAACATCTCTCTAGAAGGTTTCAAACGCAATGTTTTCCCCAATAAACACCCGTTGTTGGACTTAGGTCAGTATCATCATCAAGTGCTAGACAAAGCGTGGCAGCTCGTGAAAGAAAGCAACGAAGAACGCGATGAATTCCAGCTGATCCAAAAAGCGTTGTTGATTGAAATGCTGGTCTATATCTTGAGAGGGCTGAATGATGAAGACAGCAATGTTGTGCCATACTTATCGAAAAGTCAGCAACGGCAGCAAAAAATCGTGAACTATACGATCTACTATTTGGAAAATCATTATAAGGAAGAAATCACACTGGAAAAGTTGGCACAAGATCAATTTTTGAGTCCTACTTATTTATCAAAGATTTTTAAAGAGGCGACTGAGATGAGTCCTATCAATTATTTAATTGAGATTCGTTTGAAACGGGCCAAGGATATGCTGAAAAATGACCAGCTGACGATCAAAGAAGTGGCCTCAGCTGTAGGGTATCAAGATGCCTATCATTTCAGCAAGTCGTTTAAAAAACTGTATGGCATCTCTCCTTCTGGAATTTTGCCGAAATTCAAACACTAAAAAAGGCAGCAGCACGCATCCCTTGTGGATCGTACTGCTGCCTTTTGTTTCATTGCATAAAATAGCTCATAAATAGACTGGCAATATTGAAATAGATCAAGACACTGGTCAAATCACTGAGTGTCGTGATAAATGGCCCACTGGCAACCGCTGGATCAAAGCCTAGTTTGTCCATCAACATAGGAATCAGACTCCCAGCTAAGTTTGCGACAGTGATGGCACACATCATCGCCATCCCGATCACAAAGCCAAGTATCGGATTTTGTTTCCAAACAGCGACGATTGCAAAAATCGTCAAACCCGTAATGGCACCTGTAAATAAACCAGTCAAAACTTCACCAGTTACAGTTTTGAGGAAACTTTTTTCTTTGTCATCATTGATGGCCAACCGTCTAACGGCGACAGCCAATGATTGGGTTCCAGCGTTGCCGGCTGTACCGGTGATCAAGGAAATAAACACAGCTAAAATACTTGCTTCACTGACTAATTCTTCATAATGGCTGATCAGACTTGCAGTCGCCATCCCTAAGAACAACAATGTAATCAACCATGGCAATCTGCGACTTGATGCTTTGATCGGGTTTTCGCTGACTTCTTCCACGTTGACCCCAGCCAAACCTGAGTAATCGCTGGCAGCTTCGTCATCGATCACGTCGATGATATCATCGACTGTCACGATTCCTAGAAGATGATCATCATAATCTGTAACGGGTAGTGCGAGGAAATCATAATCCCTAAAGGTTTGCGCCACATCCTCTTGGTCATCTCCAACATGGACCGACATGACCCGTTCATTCAAAATATCGGCGATCATTGTATCATCATCGTTGATGATCAAATCTCTTAAAGAAATAACACCGACCAATTTTCCATCGGTATCAACGACATAGATATAATAGATTGTTTCTGCGACATCTGCCGCATTTTTCAAGACGTACATCGCCGAGCGTACTGTTTGATTGGCCACGATCGAGACGAACTCAGTCGTCATCAATGAGCCTGCCGTTTCATCTTCATAGTGCAGCAACTCTTTGATTTCACTTGCTGCATCCGTGGTCATCAAACTTAAATATTTGGCCGTTTGTTTTTTGTCTAACGTATTCAACAGATCCACCGCATTATCGGTATACATCTGCGCCAGCATTTCTGCAGCGTAGCTTGGGCGCATCTCTGTTAAGTAGTCCACCATATGTTCATCATCTTCTTCGATCACGTCGAACATATCTGCCAATTCTTTAGGTGAAAGATAGGTATACACGATGTGACGATCACTAGCTTCCAGAGATTGGTAGAATTGCCCTTGCTCATAGATATGCAAGTCAAGAAATTCATCACGGAATTTCTGGATATCCATTTCTTTCAGTGCTTGGGTCAGTTGTTCAAACCGTTCGATTAATTCTTGATTTTCATCCAATCTCTTCACCTCATTTAATCTCTTATATACTTGTTGTGACAGCCAACATGTCTTGTGCTAATGGACAATCAAAGGCCATCGGTGCTTGCGTAAAAGGATGCAAAAATTGCAGCTGACAGCAGTGCAATGCTTGACGGTCGATCCCAAGATCCATGTTGCCACCATACATATCATCGCCTAACAGCGGACAACCAATTGCAGAAAAATGGACCCGTATCTGATGGGTACGTCCTGTATGCAGTTGAATATCCACCAATGCCCAATGGCGATTTTGCTGCGCGAGCCAGTATTCAGTCCTTGCCGGTTTGCCTTCGGGCGCGACTTTTCTTTTCAGTAAAGAAGTCAAATCTCTGGCGATTGGCTGATTGATCTCACCATGGGCAGATAAACCAGCGATATTTCCTGCGACCAATGCTTGGTATTTCTTGACGACTTTCTTTTCCCGTAATTGAACATCCATTTTGGCATGGGCAAAGCCATGTTTGGCAAACAACATCAAACCTGACGTATCTCGATCCAAACGCGTCACCACATGGATTACTTGATTTGGATAGTGTTGTTGACGGTAATAAGCCTTGACGCGATTGGCCATTGTGCCATTGGGATGGTACTGTGCGGGGATCGATGATACACCCGCTGGCTTATTGACGATCAGCAAATGAGCATCCTCGTAAACAATCTCGATGGGTGTCTCATCTAACAACATCGTTTCATGTTCGCCCTCATTTGGAATCACAATAGTTACCCTATCATTTTGTTTCAATGAAAACAAGACATTTTGTTCCTCTTGATTGACAAAAATAGCGCCTCCTTGAAATTTGATCTTGGCAAGGAGGCCTTTTGAAATCCCTTGTTCTTTCAAAAAATATTTGACCAATTGCGGTTCCTGTCGCAAATAGTGATACGTAAATTCCATATGATTTATTCTTCTCCAATAAAGGAATCTTTGACCCGACTCCAGAAATGCATATGCCGATACGAAGCAAAATGAATGCGCTCATCAGCGATACGGTAATAAATAGCGTCGATTTCCTCTTGCTCAATCGTAAATTGATCAATCGTCACCAAGTAATCGGTGCTTTGCTGCAACTGGACTTTGACCCATTCATGATGCCCCACCACGATCGGTGAACCTAGGGTACGAAAGACCCGATTGTTCAATGAGGCAATCTCCGCCAATTGAAATGCATTGATACTGGGATGCAGCACTGCACCGCCAACACTTTTGTTATACGCGGTGGAGCCGGTTGGTGTTGAAATCGACAGTCCATCTCCACGAAACTTTTCAAACAAGTCTTCTTTGATTGAAATATCCGCCACCATCGTGCGGTTGCCCCGCTTGATAGTAGATTCATTCAATGCCAAAAAATGCTTATCTGATTTGCCATTGGCATACGTGATTCGCACGTCTAACAATGGATAACTGACCGTCTTTTGGCGGTCATTACACAGGGATGCCACCATTTCTTCTAACTCATAATCTCGCCAATCTGTATAAAAACCTAAATGACCAGTATGGACACCTAGAAACTGGACCTGATCCAATTTATGATTGAACAAGTGAAAAGCCGATAGCAACGTACCATCGCCTCCCACTGAAATCACCAGTTCAGGATTGTCTTGATCAATGGTATTTTCAGATTGTGCTAACAACGCAATCAAGCGTTTGGTAACCCGCAGAGATTTTTCTTCTTGGTTGTTGATGATCGCTACTCGGATGCCCTTCATTTTTGGTCCTCCTCTAGCGATTGCGGACGTCCCCGCTTGTTGCGTTGCCCTTTTCCATGGGAGAACAGCCGTTGTGCTTCTTGGATCTCCTCGCGAATATTGGACATCTCTTCATCCAGCTGATAAGCAGCCTCAGCCGATCTGCGCAGTCGTTCGCCGATTTCAACAGGGAATTCTCCTTGATATTTGTAATTCAACGAATGTTCGATGGTGGCCCAAAAATTCATGGCCAATGTGCGGATTTGAATTTCAGCCATAATGATTTTCTCCCCATCGATCAATTGAACGGGATATTCGATCACTAAATGATACGACCGATACCCGCTGGCTTTTTTGTTGGTGATATAATCACGCTCAATGATTACTTTCATGTCTTTGCGGGTCCGCAACAATTCAACCACTTGATGAATATCTTCCACAAACTGACACATGATACGCAACCCAGCGATATCTGACATTTCCTCTTCCAGTCGGTCTAACGCGATGCCGCGTAATTTACATTTGGTTACAATGCTGTCCTCTGGTTTGACGCGGCCCGTCACAAATTCAATGGGGACATGTTTGCTTTGTTCGCGGTACTGTTTACGTATCCCTCTTAATTTCACTTTTAATTCAGAAACCGCTTGTTCATACGGTGCCAAAAAATCTTCCCAATCTCGAATCATATTCCTACCTCGATTCTTTCCATAACATACCCTCTTATTCTACCATACCTTGTTGGCAAATCTGAACCACATAGGTAGCAACCACAAGAAAAAATTGCTAAAATAGGGAAGATAATCAGTTCTTGAATGAGAAGCCGTTTTGTTTGACACAACAATGGCTCAATTGTAGAATTGGATAGCTAATGAAAGCGAGTGGCGTCATGAGTGAACAAATCGAAATTGAATTTAAAACGTTGCTTTCTGAAACCAACTACAATCACCTGATTGCACACTATCAGATCACAACGTCAGATATTAAAACCCAAGTCAACCATTATTTTGATACCCCTGACCAACAATTGCGCAACAAACGTTATGGTTTGCGGGTACGGACTACTGCACTTTATGATGAATTGACTTTAAAAACCCCCGTTGACAATGGTTTACTGGAGACAACGGATCGATTGACCAAGGAAGAAACTGCCGAGATTTTGCGCACAGGCAGGATTTTACAAACAGGTGCGGTCGCCAAGCGATTATTGACTGCATCCATCGATCCAACGGCAATTGTTCCCCTCACAAGCTTAACCACAAAACGAGCTGAATTTCCAATCAAGGAAGGCTTGCTAGCCATCGATCACAGTTGGTATGGAGATAAAGAAGACTTCGAACTCGAACTAGAAGTGACTGATCCAATTAGCGGAAAAGATGCCTTTTTGGCTTTATTGACCGCTTTTGAGATCCCTTATATGCCTGCAAAAAACAAAATCGAGCGGGCAATGTCAGAAAAATAATCATTTCAAGAATATTTACTTACTTTTTTCGCTAACTTTTGTTATATTTAATAAAATGTACGATTGTTTAACATAAAAAGAATCTTATTTGGGGAGAGATTCAAATGATTGAAATATTTTTATTTGTCAACCCCATCGGTCCGATTTGCTATCAAGTTGAAGCGGAACTCTTGGAGAATTTGACGAAATACCGTAAAAAAATCCATTTGCAAATATTGCCTTTGGTCAATTTGACCTCTGTTGGTGTTTCCATGGATTACTTGTCTATGGATAGAACCGATCTGCTATTACGCAATGATCAAACAAAACTGATTTATACAGCATCTCTTGATTATAAAGCCGCACAACTACAAGGCAAAAAAATTGCCCGTGATTTCTTGCTGAAATTACAGCAGCATGTCGGTGTCGCAAAAGAAATGTATAGTGAAGAATTGGTGCAGCAGCTGTTTTCTGAGACCCGCGGTGATTTAGAGATGTTCATGGAAGATCGTCAATCAGATTTGGTCAAAAAGAATTTTTTGACGGATCAAACAGTGGCTAAGGATATGGGGATCACCATCACTCCCTCAGCAGTCGTCTATAACTTTGCCTGCGAACGAGAATATGGCGTGCTTTTAGAAGGTGCGAAAGCATTAAAAAGTTTACCGGCATTGTGTGAGACCACCGATGATCAATTTGCGTTTCTTGAGAAGAAAAATGCTTTAAAAAAGCCAACCCTCTCATCTTTGCAAGGGGTTGACCACAAATTGATTTTGCTATGAGTGATATACCACTTCGTCCAGAAACGAAGTGGTTTTTTGCTCATTTGTTTATTTCACACGAAACAACCCAACCGACAATCGATTGGGTTGTTTTCTTTTGTGATGCCGTGATTAAGCGTCTAACTCATCTACTAGTGCTTCAAGTTCATCTAACCGTTGCGCAAAGACCTTCATTGCATCTTTGATATAATCTGCCTGTGTCATATCGACACCCGCTTTTTTCATCACTTCGATTGGATAATCCGAACGACCAGCTTTAAGATAATTCAGGTAATTGGTCAATGCATCAGGTTCACCTGATAGGATTTTCTTCGCTAAAGCAGAAGCTGCTGAAAAACCTGTAGAATACTGATATACATAGTAATTGTAATAAAAATGTGGAATCCGTGACCACTCTAAGCGAATCTCAGGATCTTCAGCGACTGCTGGACCATAATATTTGGCATTTAATTGCGCGTAATTTTCGCTTAAATATTCACTGGTCAATGGTGTTCCTTTGGCATCTTCAACATGCATAAAATGTTCGAACTCTGCAAACTGTGTTTGACGGAAGATCGTGCCTTTGAAGCCATCCAGATAATGGTTCAATACATAGGCTTTCACTCTAGGATCAGTTTCTGTCTGCAGCATATATTCAGTCAAAATATTCTCGTTTGTCGTTGAGGCGATCTCTGCTAAGAATATCGAATAATCACCATAAGCATACGGCTGATTGTTGCGGGTAAAGTAACTGTGGACACTGTGCCCCATTTCATGGACCAGCGTAAACAATTGGTCCAAACGATCATTCCAGTTCATCAAGATATAAGGCAATGTATCATAGGCACCAGATGAATAGGCACCGCTGCGTTTCCCTTTATTCTCAACAACATCGATCCATCGATTGTCAAAGGCTTCTTCTACCACTGCTAAGTATTCCTCACCCAATGGTTTTAATGCTTCTTTGGCTTTCACTACCGCTTCATCATAGGTATAGCGAATCGGCGCTTCTCCTAAGATTGGTGTATAGACATCGTACATGTGCATCGTATCGACTGCCAAAAGACGTTTTCTCAAGGCCATATAGCGATGCAGCAATGGCAAATGATCATTGACCACAGTAACTAAAGTATCATAGACACTTTCAGGAATATGGTTTGCACTGAGTGCTGCTTGGCGGGCAGAATCAAAATGACGGGCTTTGGCTTTGAAATTATGGCTTTTGACATTGGTACTTAATGTCTGTGCAAAGGTATTGCGAAATTGCTCATACACGCCGTATAAGCCTTTAAACGCGGCTTCTCGGACAGAACGATCGGTACTTTCCAGCAATTCGCCATAGACCCCATGAGAAAGCTGCACTTTTTCACCGTTTTCATCTTCAACGATTGGGAAAGTCAGATCCGCATTGTTTAACACGGAAAAGACATTGCCCGGTGCACCAAATATCTCTCCTGCACCAGCGAGTAATGCTTCTTGTTCAGCTGGCAAAACATGTGGCCGTTCATTGATCGTTTTTTCGATCATATGACGGTAGACGGCTAATTTGGGTTCTTGTTCAAAATAACCCCAAATCGTTTCATCGGTCATTGTCAACAACTCTGGATCAAACCAGGCAATGGCTTCACTGACCTGTGCCAATAAACTGCTTGCTTTTGCATATAGCCCTTGATAGGTCGTATTTGCTGTATCTTGGTCGTTTTTCAAGTGACTGTATACATATAGCTTTTCTAATTTGCGAGAAAGCGCCAAAACATATTCTAATGCCTCTAAGAAGGCTTCAGGTCCTTTTGTCAAGGTCCCTTGATAGTCTTTGGCTTCTTTTGCTTCTGCCGTGATTTCTTGATATGCAGCTTCGAATGCCGCATCATCGGTATAGATTTTGGTCAAATCCCATGTTTTTTCCTCAGGGATCGATTCCCGTGCTGGTAATTGTTTTGGTTCTGACATCTATTTCACTCCTTTGATATGCTCTAGAAATATCTTAACACATTTTGGGCGGGAACCAAATCATTGGTTTTGAAATCTAAACATCGCTTCCAAATACCGACATTCTTCGAACATAGCCGACAAAATCATCGCCTGGTCTATGAGCGGATAAGACCATGTCCAATCGATGAAGCAGAGTTTTCCCAGCCAATCTTGAAATGATTGTTTTGGATCGATGTGAAAACAAAAACGCATTGCCAATAGCCAATGTTCAAACAAAAAACCATACCGACTTTCTTGGTAACACCAATATGGCAATTGCGCAATATGACCGTGCAGTCTGTAGACAAATGCTTGAACCTCCATGATGCGGGGTGCTTTTTTGATCAGTTGCTGCAGGAGCCAATATTGATAGCCGCTGGGTTGCCATGGCGAACTTCGCGGCTGAGGCAACGTCTGTTCCTGATGGATTGGCTGCAGCGTCTCTTGATCATAAGGACAGCCTTCGGAAAACCAAGTACATTGATAGCCTACACCATATTGATAATGCCAATGAATCTCCCTATAGTGAATCAGACATTGACGCGCTGTATCAATCCCCCACAAATGAAAACCCTCTTCATCAAACATACAACTTGCTTTGGCAATCACATGCCAGTGTCGCTTTGGTTGTAAACGACTGCCCAAAATCCACCAGGGCCGATAGCCTGCGCTCAGATAGCCTTTTGTGCGGGCTGAAAAAGCTGTCAACGAGATCGGCGAGCACTGAATCTCAATCACCAGTTGCTGATATTTTAAATCCGGACGTTGACTCAATTCGGGCAAAAAGCACTCGATTTGAAGCGAGAGTGGTTGATACCAATCATATAAACACCCCTTCGCCATCAAATGTTCATCGGTCTCCCCTTCACTAAACGTGCAACATGCCCCATCGCTGCGGTGAGCAAAATGCGGTCGCCGAGCGGGCCCACGCTTCCATATTACCTGTTCTTGACAGCCTGGACATTGAAAGGGAGCATTTGTGGTCTCAACGGCATCTGCTCGGCGCAACTGTTTCTCTTTATCGTATGCATACATCATCCTCCCATCACCTCAAAAATAAGTACGCAAAAAAACCGCCACATCGCTAAAAGATGTGACGGTTGATTGATGATCGATCATTATTCAGTTTTGAAATAATAACGGGTCAATGCCAATGCATCATTTTCCATGATCAATTGACCATACTCAGAAAGCACTTCTGGTGTGACAGCAGTCCGCTGCGCAAATTCCATTAGATACGACAGTGCATTCTCGACTTCGATATCTGTGACTTCAGGATCTGTAAAACGCAGTTCGATGAAGTACTGATTGCCCATTTGATAGAGATTCGAGGCAACAGCTTCTAAGTACACCTCCGCTGCCAATTGAATCATATCCTCAAAATGAGCCAGCTCAAAAACAAACCGGGTACCGATTTCTTCAGGTTGCTCTGCTTCTTGTAATTGGGCTACCACGTGTTTCTTCAGCATGTCGGTAATATCTTCATGTTCATTCTCTGACAAGTCATCAAAGTTTTCCATTGCTTCTGGCGGAAGATTTTTACTGATAAACAACTCTAAGCCATCACCTTTTGGTAAGACTTGGAATGTGACTGCTTCGCTTCCTTTGAATTCTTCATCGATATCAACTTCTTCCAAAATACTATAAAAAAAGTTTTCAATTTCATTATGGTTACCTAGAAGGTCAAGAAAAGTGATGCCTCTCGCAGCTAAGTCTTCACTTTTGATCAATACACGAATAGTGTTCTCATTGATGTGTTCCATTTCCATATTAGCTACACCTCACTTTTGCTACTACTATAGGTTCATTGTAGCGAAACCAGTTAAAAAGTAAAGAAAAAACGAATATTCGCTTAAGAAAAACGTAAATCCCTGCAAAAAAACCCGTTCGGCTTAGGAACGGGTCAAAAACTTGTTTTATAAGCCAGCCATCAATTGTGCGTGACGAAGTTCTAATTGACGAACATCTCTAGGTAAGAACCGGCGAATTTCATCTTCATTGAAGCCTACTTGCAATCGTTTCTCATCAATCATGATGGGACGACGCAATAATCCAGGATTTTCTTGAACAAGGGTCAATAAATCTTTTAGGGGCAGGTCATCTAGATCCATATTCAACTTTTGGAATACTTTGGATCTGGTAGAAATAATTTCTTCGGTACCGTCTTCTGTCATCTGTAAGATGTCTTTCAGTTCAGAAATATTCAATGGTTCTGAAAAAATATTTCTTTCAACGAAAGGAATCTCATGCTCTTGTAACCACGCACGAGCTTTGCGACAAGACGTGCAACTTGGGGAAGTGTAAAGTGTCAACAACGTGCATCTCTCCTTTTGAAAAAAAAGTTGATCGCAAGTCCTGTTCCCTTGCTTGATTTCAATTATACAGAAGAACTTTAAAAAAATCCAGTCTAAATCTCATATTTTTTAATAAAAGTCGAAAGTTATATTAAAAGAAAAACCCCAAAAACAAAAGGTTTCTCTACAAGTTCGAAATATCAAATGAGAGAATTCAAATTTATTTTTAATATTACCCCTTTTATACAACAGTGTGTCAAAGGGGTATCAAGGTGATGACAGTTTGATAAATAATCGGGCTCAAATTAAGATACGTTTTTTAATTTTTTGCAAATGATTTACAACTGTAATTTCTTTATCAGCGATATAACGCGCATTTTTCACGGTTTTTTTTTTCAAGTAAAAAAGACGAAAAATGTCACTGAAATAACAAAAAACAATGACTTTTAAAAAAACTGTTATTTTTAAAACGACACGATCCCTCTCTCTAGGGTAACAGATTATTTTTTTTATGCAAATCACCTTCTAATGAAAAACTCTCTGTTTCATCCTACAAAAGAACGTTATCATGGGTACAAATTCAATTAAATAACACTTTTTTTCTTATAACAAAATAAAAAAACAGCCTATCTAACATGATAAGCTGCCATTTTCATTCACTATTTTTCATTTATCGTTTGTTCAAGCGAAGATGACGGAAGGAAAATCGCAATCAACTTTTGGCAAACTGCGCATCATGCAAGCGGCGATAATGGCCATTCAACGCCATCAGTGTATCATGTGTCCCTTCTTCTAAAATCCCTTGGTCACTCACAACAATAATTCTAGTGGCATGTTTGATCGTTGCCAACCGATGGGCAATGATCAGTGTCGTTCTGCCATCTGATAAGGCATTTAAAGACTCTTGGATGACTTGTTCGGTCTCAGTATCCAGTGCCGAAGTCGCTTCATCCAAAATCAGGATCGGCGGATTTTTCAAAAACATCCTAGCAATCGCTACCCGTTGCTTTTGCCCGCCTGAAAGTTTGACGCCTCGTTCACCAATAACCGTATCCAGTCCATCACTCATCTGATCAATGACTTGTTCCAAATGGGCTAATTTTACGGCTTGCAAGATGTCAGCTTCGGAGGCATTCAGTTTACCGTAAGCAATATTCTCACGAATCGTCCCCGGAAAAAGGAAAACGTCTTGCTGGACAGTCCCGATTTGTCCTCTTAAAGAAGCCAATGTCATGTCTTGGATATTGATGCCATCAATGGTGATTTCCCCATCAGATACTTCATAAAATCTCGGCAGCAAGTTGCATAGTGTCGTTTTGCCAGAGCCACTCTGACCAACGAAAGCCACCGTTTCTCCTGCCGAAATCTGTAAATCAATATGATTCAAAACCTTCGTTGCATCTGCGTAGGCAAAAGAAACGTCTTGATAACGAATATCTCCTTTTAATTTTGTGACTGTCACAGCATTTTCTTTGTCCTGAATGGCTGGTTTTTTATCCAACTCTTCAGTCAAGCGACGAAACCCGGCGATCCCTTTTGGATAGCTTTCAATCATTGTGTTGACCTTTTCGATTGGTCGAACAAAGACATTAGACAAAAGAATAAATCCAACAAACTGCCCATTGGTCAATTCTCCTTGAATGACATAGTAAGCGCCAAAAATCAGCGCAAACAAGTTGATCAAACGGATCAAAAAGTAATTATAGGCAGAACTAATGGCCATGATTTTATAAAATCTGATTTTCGAACGACGGTACAGTTGACTAAGTCCATCAAAACGCTGATGTTCGAATGATTCATTGGCAAAGGATTGCGTCACCCGAATGCCGCTGACAGAAGCCTCCACGCCAGCATTGAATTCACCTAAATTATCATAGATCTCGGTATTGACTTTGGTCATTTTTTTGTTAAAAAAGACCAATGCAACAGTAATCAGCGGAATCAGCGCAAATGTAGCCACCGCTAATTGGACATGCATATTCAGCATTAAAATAAACGAACCAATCAACGTCATGATCGTGATAAAGACATCCTCCGGACCATGATGTGCGACTTCTGAGATTTCGAATAGATCAGTAGTCAAGCGGCTGATCAATTTGCCGGTTTTTTGATTGTCGTAGTACTCAAACGGCTGGGTCTGCAAATGACGAAACAACTCTTGGCGCATATCTGTTTCAATGTTGACCCCTAACTTATGCCCATAGAAAACCACTACATATTGCAAAATCGTATTAATGACATAAAAAAAGAATAGGCCTAAACAAGCCAAAATAATCAACCGGAAATTATTTTGCGGCATAATTTGATCAATCACTCGATTGACTGCCACTGGAAACACCAATTCCAATAATCCGGCAAAGACGGCACATGTAAAGTCTAGTATAAACAGTGACCGATATGGTCGATAATAACGAAAAAACCTTTTTAACACATTTACCCCTCCTCCAATTCTTTCATTATAATGAAGAATGACCCAAAAGGCAAAATGAGAATTGTCTGAAATTGGGTAAAATTCACCATTATTGTGAAAGACCGTCAGTACACGGTTTGATTAAAACAGTAAAATAAACCTTTATTTATCAAGGTTTTTTCCCTTTTTTTATACAAAAAAATCATCTATGATATATACGAAAAACAAATGAAAGTTTTCATTAATTTTGAAAGGCGTGTCTTTTTTGATTTCTAGTATACTTTTTGATGTGGATGATACTCTTTACGACCAGCAACAACCATTTCGACAAGCGATTATGACTTATTTTCCAGAGGTCCAAGGGCAACATATGACTCCTCTCTATCTACGCTTTCGCGTCCATAGCGACGAACAATTTGGCAAAGTGTTAGCCAACGAATGGTCATTAGATCATTTTCGTCACTATCGCCTAAGCAGTGCGTTGACAGATCTCGGCTATGCTTCTGTCTCTTTGCCACAAAGCCAACGATTCCAACATCTATATGAACAGCAGTTGGATGCGATCACGCTGCATCCAGCAATCAAAGACACATTGGATCATTTAGCCACGTTGCCTATCAAACTTGGTATTATCACCAATGGACCCACTGCGCACCAGCAAAAGAAACTAGATCAATTGCAACTGACCAATTGGATCGATCCGGCACACATGATGATTTCACAAGCGACGGGTTACCAAAAACCAGAGTTAGAGATTTTCCAATTAGCAGCGTGTTCCTTTGACTTGCATCCAGAAACCACCCTTTATATTGGGGATAATTTTGACAATGACGTGTTTGGTGCCAAACGTGCTGGTTGGCAAGCCATCTGGTTGAATCATCGCAAACGCACAGCCCCGCAAGGATTGACTTCTTTACCAGATAGAACCATCGATTGTTTTGAAGATCTACCTGCTGCCATCACAGATCTGTTATCGATGCCAGAAATGCAATATGCCTAAAAAACGCAGGATGCCGGCCGGCATCCTGCGTTCTTTTTTTATCCATAAGCCTCTTCGCCGATACTCAAGATCAGACGAATATCTTCTTCTGTCATTTGCTGCAGTTGCGTTTCATTTCCTTGAATCACTTTTTGGAACAACTCTCGTTTTTCTTGCTGCAAAGCATCCATCCGCTCTTCAATCGTTCCTTCAGCAATCATTCGCCAGACTTCGACGACGCGTTGCTGACCGATCCTATGGGCGCGTCCTGCCGCTTGTTCTTCTACGGCTGGATTCCACCACAGATCATACAAGATGACCGTATCCGCACCAGTCAAGTTCAAACCAGTGCCTCCTGCTTTCAATGAAATCAAGAAGACATCTTTCTCTCCACTGTTGAAAGCGTCCACCATGGCCAAACGATCTTGCGGCGGTGTACTGCCGCGTAAATAAAAGGTTTCAAACCCTTCTTCGGCCAATTCCGTTTCAATCAGCGACAACATACTGGTAAACTGCGAAAACAACAACACCCGGCGGCCGTTTTCTTTCGCTGCTGTCAACAAATCTTTGACCTGTTCTAACTTACCAGAGGATCCTTCGTAGTCCTCAACAAATAATCGAGGATCACAACAGATTTGACGCAAACGAGTCAATCCAGCCAAAATACTGATCCGATTTTTTCTAAAGGATGCAGAGTCCATTTGGGCAATCTCTTCTCGCATTTGCCGCAGATAGGCCAGATAAATTTTCTTTTGTTCTTCTGTTAGTACGCTATAATAATTGGTTTCTAATTTCTCCGGCAAGTCATGGAGCACGGATTTTTTATCACGCCGTAAAATAAATGGTTTGATCATTTTTGCAATTTCTTGGGTTTCCAACCCTTTGAAGCCTTGTTTACTTGGGAAAAAGCCCGGCATGATCATTTGGAACAATGACCACAATTCTTCCAGGTTATTTTCGATTGGTGTGCCACTTAATGCAAAGCGTTGCGGTACTTGCAATGAACGCAAGGCTTGCGCTGTTTTGGTCGCACTGTTTTTGACCATTTGCGCTTCATCTAAGATCAAGCAGGTTAAGTCCAATTCTTGATACGTATCAATATCTTGCCTTAAACTGGCATAAGAAGTAATACGAATATCGGCGGTTTCCAACAATTGTGCTTCACGCTCTTCTTTGCTGCCGCTGATCACACAGGCGTGCAAACTTGGCGCAAATCGTTTTAATTCTTGCTGCCAGTTATAGGTCAAGCTGGCTGGCGCGACGATCAATGCTGATAATTCACCCTTCTCTTCTTTTTCAGATAGTAAGTAGCTGATTGTTTGGACTGTTTTACCTAAGCCCATTTCGTCTGCCAAGATTCCGCCAAAATGGTAATGGCTCAACATTTTCAGCCAACGAAAGCCTGTTTCTTGGTAATGACGCAATTCGGCGTTCAAGCCTTTGGGCAATACAGCTTGAAAGTCTTCAGGATGAATCAAATCTTTAGTCATTTGTTTGAATCCGTCACTAAAATCAGCTTGTGCTGTAAATTGCTCTTGCAAGACCAGTCCTTGGTGTAATGGCACCTGAATCGCACCATCTTTAACCGACATGGCCATCCGTAATTGCTGCAGTACGGCACTGGCTTCTTGGAAGGCTTCTGATTCTAATGACAGCACTTGTCCGCTTTCTGTTGTATAGAACTTGGCGGATTGCAACAAACTCCGCAAGATCGCATCGATTTCGGTATCGGCAATACCGCTGATATCAAATTTGATATCCAACCATGAGCCATTCTCTTCAATCGCTATTTGCGGGCGATGATGTTGAGCATCCAAATATAATTCCCGCAATTTCTTCCCGATTCTTACCTCACCCAGTTGGCGCAAAATCGGTACTTCCTTCGTGAAGAAGGCATAGAGGTGTTCTCCCAATGGCAAATCTTTTTGTCGATTTTTGCTGCTTGCTTGATAACCTAATGTGTCTAGCATTTGTTCGATCCGCGCTTCTTGCTTAAAGTCGCGCAAAATTTCTGGATGACCGTCTGGTGTCAGCTGATATTTAGGATCACTGGAGAAGACGACATCTCCATAACCAAAATCAACTTGCAAATCGATTTGGCCTTTGATTTTCCGAAGAGAAAAAACAACATGCAAAGCTGACTCTTCAATTTCAGCCCCGACTGCATCCGCAACAGTGACCGTCGCAATTTTCCGCAGATGGGGAAGAACTTTCATGAATAGCGTCGATAGTTCCTCTTTCGGGTATTCAATGATCGGCACTTCAAAGCGCTTGAAGAGTTGCTGCATCGTTACATATATTTCTTTTTGTTCTGCTGTCAACTCAAAAAACTGACCATCGATCAATCCCCAATTGTAATGATTCAACAAATAATCAAAATCTGCTAGCAACCGCAAGACAAATGTGTCATCGACTTTTTGGACATCAAACTGCAAAGGATTGCCCGTGGCAAATACCGCTTCTTTGACTTTCTGGCTGCCAATCGTGATCAGTCCGAAAACAGCGTTCATCTGTTCCAGCAACTCTTTGCCGTATTCAACAGGCAACAGCAAATATTTTTTGTCTAACTTGCCATTGACTTGGAGACCTGCTTGACCAATCAACTGCTGTGTTTGCGCGATACCTGCTAAGCGCTGCAACAATGCTTGATTCTGCGCATCAAAGGCATCATCCGTTAGCAAGAAATCAAATTGTTTGTTGGCGGTGTAACTTTTTTTCTCTTGATACATTTGCAAAAATTTGTAAATATTTTTTACCACATAGTTTCTAGTCGTACCGCGATAGCCGATTTTCAGTGAAATGCCCAGCAAATCTAGTTCTTGATGATAAGGATTGGTTGGAATCGTATCGACATGATATTCGACTTGAAGCGGGATTGTTTCAGTAGTATCCCCTCCTAATCTCGCAAATCCATTCGAGAACATTTCGGAAGGCGAAAACTGTTTTTTGACGGCTTGTTTTTCTGTGATCATGCGCGTTTTGCCTTGTTTGCGCAAATACAGTTCAACTGCAACCGTGTGTTTGCAGTAATGGTGTTCTTCCCAATACGGACATTGACAGTAATCCACTTCTTTTGCGGTTGCGTCTAAGGTCACTAAATACAATTCTGATCCTAGGACTTCTGCATGCCAGACATTTTCTTCAATATCCGGTGTGACAGATAATACACGGTCTTCATTTAAATAGGTCCGACCTCGTTCAATGACTTTTTCTGGTATACTCCACTTCATTATTTCCCTCCTTTCTTACGCTTTGATGCGGATCCGACTTTGACCGCCGCCATTGGTTTCAACAAATACTTGTTGTGTGATTCTTGTTCTAAGTTCTCGTACGTGACTAATAATCCCAATCATTCGCCCTTCACTTTCGATCATTTCTAACGCCTCCATTGCCATTTCCAACGATTCTTCGTCCAAAGAACCAAATCCTTCATCGATGAAGAGTGCTTCGATCTCGATGCCGCCAGCTTTTGCTTGAATGACATCTGCTAAGGAGATTGCCAAGGCCAATGCAGCAATAAAGCTTTCTCCACCGGACAACGTGTGCGCCCTGCGGACTTGTCCTGCATTGTCATCATAGATGTCAATTTCCAATCCTGTTGAGCTGCGGTAACTTCCGACTTTATCAGCCAATTCAAATTGATAACGGCCTCTAGTGAGTCGTGCCAAGCGGTCATTGGCGACAAGCAGGATCTCCGTCAAATAACGCTGCAGCACGAAGCGTTCCAAGCTGGTCTTCTTGCTGTTTTCACCATTCATGGTTTCTGCCAATTGTTGCAACTGACTCAATTGATCTAATGCTTGGAGGTTTTGTGTGTATATCGTTTGCAGTTCTTGATAAATCTGTTGATTGCTTCGTAATTTTTCCTGTTTTTGGATCACTTGTTCTTGCAAGCTAGTCAATTCATCTTGCAACTGCTGAGAACGCTCTGCTAATTGGTCGATATTTACTGGTTGCGCCGTTGACAAACGTTCCTCAAGTGTGACCAAACGTTGTTTGACAACATATCGATCCTGTTCATACGTATTGATTTCTCTTGAAAGCACCTCTTTGTCAGAGAGTGCCGTGAGCAGTGCCTGAAATTGGGCTTCGGTACAATCGGCGCCTTGAAGTATCGCTGCCACTTCTTCATCGGCTTCAGCTGCAGCTATTTGATTTTCTTTGCAAATATGTTGCAGATTCGCGACTTTTTCAGAATAGAGCACCAATTTTTTTTGAAGGTCATTGCCTTGTTGCGTATCGCATTCAATCTGCTCAGTTTGTTGCTGAACCAATCTTGTCAACTCTTGACGCTTGGTTTCGATTGTTTGGATCGAGTAACCAGATAGTTGTTCCACCAATGTTGCCAATTTGCCCTCGGCCATCTGGTACTTTTGAACTGCTGCGGTTTCAACGTCCACCAAACGCTGCTCTTTGCCGCTGATTTCTGCGCGTTGTTCCGTAAGTGTCTGTAATTGCTGTTGCGCCTTTCTGACGACTTCGGACTGTTGTTCATTGTATGCCATCCGTTGTTTGAGAAACACAACTACGTTTTCTTTGTCGACTGACTCTTGCTTTTCGATCAGCGGTTGCAATGCCTGATTGACCATTTTCCATGCATCCTTATGGGCTTGTTGCAAGTCCTCCCGTACCGTTTGCGCCTCAGCGAACTGTTGCTGACATTGCTGCAACAAGGTTTGCGTGGCAGACAGCTGTTCTTTGACAGTGGTCAGCTCATTTTGCGTGCGAATCAATGTTTCTTCGCTCTCCATAATGTCTTCAATTGTATAAGAGGCATGTTCCTGAACGATGGGATGGTCCGTCGAACCACAGACTGGACATGGTTCATCGGGTGCTAACAACAGCTGTAAACGGGCGATTTGCATTTTGGCATTTTGACTAGTTTCGGCCTTTAATATGGTCGCCAATCGGGTAGCTTGTTCTTCTAAATGCGCCTGATCTTTGGTCAAATCAGCTTCTTGTGCTTTTAACTGTTGATGACGCGTATCGGCTTTTACTTGCTGCTCTTTGATCTGTTGCCATTTTTCCAGTAGATTTCGGCATTCCAATAACTGGATCTTTTCTGTTTGGACATCACCCACCGCAGCGATCTGCGCTGTTAATGCTACTTGCTGCGCTTCGATACGCTTTTTCTTCGTTTCAAAGACTTGTCGCTGCGTCTGTTGCTGTTGCACATCCCGCTGCAAGTCCAGTATCACTTCTTGTTGTTGTTGGGCTTGTTGAGCGATTGGCAGCAACCCATCAAATTGACGTTGCTGCATCAATGCCGCTTCCCGTTCTTCCTTCACTTGATTGACAGCTGCTCGTTGATTCTGCCATTCTTCTTGCTGCTGTTGGATTGCAATGAAGTCCCTTTGTGCGATGTCAACTTGTCTTTGGGCGTCTGCAGAGGCAGCTTTTTTCTCCATTCGCCGTTGCCATACATGTTGCGTGTCTCCAGCCCAGATCAGTGCCTCCAGCTGTTGCTTTTTTTGTTTGATTTGCGGTGCAGCTTCTGCCAATGTATGTTGCTTTTGCAGCAAGTCCTGTTGTTCTTGTTGGAGATTTTCCAGTTCTTTCGCTTGATAAAACAGGGTTTGTGCTTGTTGATAGGCTTGATCTATCTTGGTTTTTTGTGCTTTCAAGTTGTCAATAGCAGCAGACTGTTTGCTTAAATCATCATTCCACGCATCTATCGCTTCAATTGGAGATAAAACCGGCTGCTCTTCCAACCACTCAAAACGTTGCAACAACTGTTCAGCCAGCTGTTGCTGCTGTTCCAACGTTTTGCTTTGCGCCTTTTGCTGTCCTTTCAACCATTCATTGAAAGATTGGTAAAGCTGTGTCCCAAAGAGATTGCGCAACACCTTCTCCTTATCATTGCTGGAGGCAATCAAGAAGTTGCGAAATTCCCCTTGCGGCAGCATCATGATTTGAAAAAATTGCTTGGCATCCAGTTGCAGCAATTCTTTGATGAACTGATCAACTTCATTGCGCTTGCTGATTTGTTTCAATTCTTTGCCAGCTGCATCAAAAATCGTCAACTGAACTTTGGCCGCTTGATTGGTGACACCGTCCCCACGTTTTTTGGCCAGTATTTGTTCTGGTCGCCGAAGGATTTCATACAATAATGACTGGTGGGCAAAGGTAAATGAAACACTTGTTTCTTCGACAGGCGAAGCAAACATAGAGCGCATTTCTTTGCCGGCGCGTAAATTACCGGAAGTCTCCCCAAAAAGGGCAAAGGTCATTCCGTCAAAAATCGTGGTTTTCCCAGCGCCAGTCTTGCCGCTGATTAAAAAAAGGCCCGCTGTCCCGACTTGATCGAAATCGAGTGATTCTTCAATAAAGGGACCAAAATTTTTCATAATCAATTTTTTGGGTTTCATGGTTCCACCCTCTTTTCTGTTGTCAGGACCTCTGACAACCCTTGATCAATCCATTGCTGTTGTGCATCCATTAACTGTTCCCCCGTCATCTCATGGAAAAATGTCTGGATCAATGTTTGGGGATCATTTTCTTTCAACGTCAGTTGCTTCTTCTCTCGGATAGGCCCATCCAGACGTTCAACCGCTAATATCGTTGGATAGATTTTGCGCAGTTGATTCATCATGTTTGGGATAATGGCCCGATCTGTCAAAGTAAAGTGCCAAAATGCATTGCGGTCAAGAGGCAAATAAAAAGCCGGATCTGTTAATTCAGCAAAAGAAGCTGCTAATGCAAAAAGGTCTCTTTTGGGTGTTAGCGAAATAAATGTGCAGCTATCTGCCGATGTATCGATCACGTAAACCCCTTTTTCATCTTGCCATTCTGAAAGAGAGTATTTCAATGGGGCGCCGCTATACTTAATCGTCGGGTGATGCAAAGCGTGCTTACTATGCAAGTGGCCCAACAAAACCCGATCAAAAGGAGCGAATACATCCAACGGGACACTATCCAACCCTCCCACTTGGATTTTCGTTTCAGAATCGGTTTGGCTTGAACCTGCTGCAAAGAAATGGGTCACCAATACATGTTTTTTGGTTGGATCCAAGAGTGGCTTCATTTCATCGATCACCCTGGCAACGCCTTGAGCAATGGTTGTGATCGGTTCATCAAAGTACAAGCGAGCTTCGATCGGTTCAAAGTAAGGCAATAGGAAAAATTGTGTATCAGCTATCGTTACCGGCTGTAAGCTATCCGCAATCGATGTAGCCAGATGAAACTGCGTACCGATAAACCATTGTTTACCAGTCTCTAACCGGATGGGGCTATCATGATTGCCGGAAATCGCTAGTAACGGCAACTTATGATCCAAATTGATGGTCGCAATTTTTTCATTCAATAATTTGACTGCTTCCACTGCTGGCACCGATCGGTCATATAAATCGCCCGCAACCACAATCGCGTCTACTTGTTGGTCAAGAGCTATCTTGATGATTTGATCGATAATTGCTCGCTGGTCATCAAGCAAATCATAGCCGTGCAGTTTTTTGCCGATATGCCAGTCGGCTGTATGTAATATGCGCATGCGTTTTCACCTTCTTAAGAATATCCTTCCCACCATTATACCACTTTGTGGCCTTCTTATATATGACACAAGTTGAAAAGTCTTACTTTTTGAATCATCGTTGTCTAACCGTTTCACTATGTCTATCTGACGTGGCGATGGTGAAACTATTTTTCAAATTTAATTTACTAACTTGAAATTTAATTACACATCATTTACAATGGGTATGAAATCGAATTCATTGATTGATTTCAATCTCAATTGAAGAAAGGAGAATCTTTATGCGCGCGATTGGACTGATGTCTGGTACAAGTCTAGATGGCATTGATGCTGCACTTGTGGATATAAATGGTAGCGGTTTAACTACTACTGCTCATTTGATTGATTTCGTGACTGTTCCCCTAGATGATGCCCTCAAAGAACAGATCAAACTGGCCTGTGATCCAAAACAATCGACTGTACCATTGATTTGTCAGTTGAATGTTCGACTCGGACATGCCTTTTTAGGCGCTTGCCGCACTCTGTGTGAGAAAGCCGCTGTACCTGTTGCATCGATTGACTTTGTTGCAAGTCACGGGCAAACGATTTGGCATGCGCCCGCTACCGATCCATTGAACAATAGTACATTGCAAATTGGTGAACCATCGATCATCGCTTACGGTCTTAAAACAACCGTCGTGGCCGATTTTCGCGTAATGGATATGGCAGCTGGCGGACAAGGTGCGCCATTGGTGCCATTTACCGAATATATCTTGTATCAGTCGCAGCAAAAACATCGCCTTTTGCAAAATATTGGCGGAATCGGCAATGTGACCATCTTACCAAAAGCTGGTGAGCTTCAAGATGTATGGGCTTTTGATACCGGTCCTGGCAATATGATCATTGATCAATTGATGCTCGATCTTTTTAAGCAACCTTATGATTTTTCTGGTCAAACTGCTGCAAAGGGGAAAATTATTCCAAAGCTTCAACAAGCATTAAGAAATCATCCATTTTTGACCCTTTCCCCGCCGAAAAGTACCGGAAGAGAAGTATTTGGCAAAGCGTTCACGCAGCGCTTGCTGGCCGAGTATGCAACTGAGAAAGCAGAAGACTTGATTGCCACTGCGACCGATTTCACTGCTTTTTCGATTGCTGACAGTTACTTGAAGTTCATCTTGCCCGCTATTGGTTCGTCAGATATCGAGGTGATCCTATCCGGAGGCGGCGCCCACAATCACACGCTGCTTCGCATGATTGCAGCATATTTACCTGATGGGGTAACGCTGCAGACACAAGACGATCTCGGCGGCTCTAGCGATGCCAAAGAAGCAGTTGCATTCGCGATTTTAGGACATGAAACACTACAAGGGCATTCCAATAATGCCCCTACAGCAACTGGCGCTGATCGAGGTGTCATTTTAGGCAAAATCATTCCCAATCCTTGGTCGCACACAGCATATCAAATTTAGGAGGTTGACTATATGTTAGACAAATTTACCCAATTTATTGAACAACATTTGGCAGGTCCCATGGAATTTCTTGGCAATCAACGTCATTTGCGGGCTGTCCGCGATGGGATCGTTTCAACATTGCCATTGATTATCGTCAGTTCATTTTTTATGATTTTGGCATTTCCGCCTTTGCCGCAAGACTGGGGCATTTATCAGTTTCTATCCAGTAATGCCACAACGATTTTGCTGCCTTACCGGATGACGATGTATATTATGAGTTTGTACGCCGCATTTGGGATTGGCTATAGTTTGTCCCGTTCATACAAACTTGATGGCTTATCTGGCGGTATCTTGGCCACAACAGCTTTCTTACTGACTTTTACCCCGGTAAATATTCCTGCTGAAGCATTGGATGCAGCTGGAACAGCCGGATTTGTGCTGCCAATGGCCAATTTAGGTAGTGCGGGGATGTTCGTGGCAATCATCACGTCAATTCTGGCTGTTGAGATTTATCGCATCACAGATCGTTCGAAGTTCAAAATCACGATGCCTGCACAAGTGCCTCCAGCAGTCGCTCGTTCCTTTGAAGCCTTGACTCCGACATTGGTAATTATCTTGGGGATGGGTGCTATCACGTATTATGTTGGCTTTGATTGGCACACCATCGTAGCAAAAGTTGTTGACCCATTGGTAAGCGCTGCTGACAGCCTGCCAAGTGTCTTATTGATCACATTCTTGACGACCTTCTTCTGGTCATTTGGGATCCATGGTGCATCGATCGTCGGTTCGTTGGCAAGACCTCTTTGGTTGCAACTTCTAGAAGGAAATACAACGGCAATGGCTTCCGGCGATATCATTCCAAATATCGCAGCAGAACCATTTTATCAATGGTTTATCTGGATCGGCGGCGCTGGCTCAACGATCGGCCTTGCCATTTTACTGGCTTTTCGTACAAAATCAGAATTTGGCTCTAAATTAGGCAAAACGGCTTTACTGCCAGCGATTTTCAACATCAATGAACCGCTGATTTTTGGTACACCGATTGTCTTGAATCCTATATTGATTCCTCCATTCATCCTTGCACCATTAGTGAACGGGATCATCGCTTGGGTCGCCACCTCGATCGGCTTGGTCAACAAAGTGACGGTCAATGCCCCTTGGACATTGCCTGGCCCAATTGGCGCTTTCTTAGCAACAGGCGGTGATTGGCGAGCAATCGTCTTGAATGTAGTGCTGATCATATTGTCTGTCTTGATCTATTATCCATTCGTCAAAATCTATGACAAAAATGAGTTAGAAAAAGAACAACAACCAGTAAGTGAATAATCCATTTCCTCACAATGTCTGCTATCAAACGAGGGTGCAATACCTAAAAAAGACCATTCCGCGGAATGGTCTTTTTGGCGTTAATCTTCTTTTTTTGTTTCATCTATTTCATAGACAAATGTTGGGTCAATGGCTTGATCTAATTGATTGAAGGCGCTTTGGATACGGCGCTCGACTTCGGCTAATCCTTCTTTGTCCATTTTTTTGATGTCACTGACATCAATTGGTTCTCCAAAACGTACAGTCACTCGCTTGCGTTTGAATAAATCTTTTAATGTCAGTGGTCCTTGATATACTGAAGGGACGATACGGACTTTTGCCATTTTGGCAATCAGTGACATGCCCCCTTTTAATGCTGTTGCATGTCTGGTTCCGCTCGGAAACATAATCAAACTCAAATCAGTATCTTTCAAAATCTTGACGGGGGTCTTGACCGCACTTGGACCCGGTTTGTCTCTTTTGACCGGAAAAGCATTGGCATGGATCAAGATAAACCGCAAAATCGGATTCTTGAACAATTCTTCTTTGGCCATAAAACTGAATTTCTTTGGACTGGCTGCTACTGCTAAATACAATGGATCCCACCATGTTCGATGCGGTGCAACCAAGATATAGTTTTCATCTTTGGGTAATACTTCTTTATTCTGATAGCGGGCATTGCCGTTGATCAAGAAAAGAACGACCCGCACGACACCACGCATAAATCTAAAAAACATACTCATTGTCCTTTCTTTCTTCCTCTTATCAGTATCCTAAAAAAATGATGAAATGACAAGTATTTTTTCCTTTCTTCACAGAACATTCAACAACGACCTCACAAGGTGAAGGAACCGATACACTTCTAGTATCCATTACAGGAATTTGCTATAATAAGAGCGCAACGCAGACTGCGTGATCTTGCATTGAAAGAGTCATCAGATGCGTTGATCCGCTTTACTGTATAAGGCTCGTTTGATACTGGCCTTTTTTACTGAATCAAGTGTAGAACAGGAGTCTTGACATGTTACAACCCAACGAACGTATCGACCAATTATATGCAGACGATATCCAAATCATCCAAAGCCGTGATGTGTTTTCATTTTCATTAGATGCTGTTTTATTGGCGAATTTCCCCACGATTCCAAAACGGGGATTGATTGTTGACTTGTGTGCGGGGAATGGAGCTGTCGGCCTTTTTTTAAGTCGAAAAACCAGTGCCCACATCATTCAAATCGAACTGCAAGCACGTTTAGCCGATATGGCACAACGGAGCATCGCCTTAAATAAACTCGAGGACCAAATCACCGTTTACCCCATCGACTTGAAGAAGATGTTTGAACAAATCAAACCAGATTCCGTTGATTTGTTGGTGTGCAATCCGCCTTATTTCAAAAATCTGCCCACTGCCGTCAAAAATCCAAATCCCTATTTAGCGATTGCCAGACATGAAATCACGACTGATTTAGACGAAGTCGTTGCTACGGCAAGTAAAGCGTTAAAAATGAATGGTCGTTTTGCAATGGTACATCGCCCGGATCGTTTCTTAGAAATTCTTGATTGCATGCGGCAACATCGCATCGCGCCGAAACGGGTACGATTCGTTTATCCAAAAGCTGGCAAAGAAGCCAATATCTTACTGATTGAAGGGATCAAAGATGGCAAAGCAGAAGGCTTCAAAATTGATCCCCCCCTCGTGACTTACGACGAAGCAGGGCAATACTTGGCAGAAGTGCGAGGCATGTTATATGGCAGCTGATCAACATTATTTCTATGTATTGCGCTGCCGCGATCAGACCTTTTACGGCGGCTATACAACGGACCTGAGCCGACGGGAAAAAGAGCACAACCTAGGAATCGGTGCCAAGTATACCCGACCTGCCAGCCGCCGGCCCTTGCACATGATCCATGCAGAAGCCTTCTCTACTAGAAGTGAGGCCACTAAAGCCGAAGCCGCCTTCAAAAAATTACCAAGAAGAGAAAAAGAACGCTATCTGATGCAACAGCAAGAAGGAAATGTCCTTCGTCATCTATCATCAAAGCAATAAAATAAGGGGTGGATCATCATGAAAAAACTGTCAGTAGGAATCGGGTTGGTATGCCTGCTGTTGGGCACCAATGGCATCGCCAATGCACAAGCCGCACAGCAAACAGCAAGCACTATTGCGCAAACAGAAACAAATGATACAGTATCGTCGTCCATAGAAACAACGATGACAACAAGCACTACTAGTGAATCCCGCTCGTCCAGTCAAGAAACCGGCAGTAGTTCAGAGACACCACACATCTCCTCTAGTGAAGCAGCAGCAGATTCGGCAGAAACGGCAACCACGCCACCTGAAGTGATGCAGCGCTCGTCCCTTGCCTATGGCTATGCCACCGTCATAGTTAAACAGGCTTCCTTATACGATGCAGAAGCAAACGTGATTGCTACAGATTTGTCAGCACTTTATCAGCAGACCTACCAAATCCAGTCAACGATTGAAATCTCAGGGCAATTGGTCTATGGCTTATGGTCCAATCAGCAAGTGTTTATCGGTTATCTGGCGGAAAATGCAATCACACGATCTGATCAGCCCCTGGGCGGTGCCATATCAGCAAACACGTTTGGCATGCTCATGACAAACAGTATTCTTTATCGAGATCAAACTTTGTCTCGAACCGCGGATATATCAGCCTACCTCAATAAAACACTACATGTCGCAGAAGTTTTTCACCACTATGATGGATCAACTTATTCTGCATTGTCTGATCAAAACCAGACTGTCATTGGCTATGTTCGTCAAGACCAATTGCAAGCCGTCAATGGTGTCCAAGGCCTGTATCAGCCATATGGCAGCTATGTCACGATCACGAAGAACGACCTCATCCTTTTCCAAAATTTCAATTGGGACAAAAAAAATACCACTCAAACATTGGTGGGCAAAACTTATTTAGCAAAAGGGAAATATGCGCATTTCAATGGAACCACCTATCTCTCCTTGTATGATAGCAAAAATAAATGGATAGGCTATATCCCACAATCGGGAACCAAAGTCGTCCAAGCAGCCCAAGGCAATTACCAGTCCTATCAGAAATATGTGACGATTACAGGCAAAAACTATGATCTCTGGCAAAATTTTTCGTGGAAATCTAAACAGAAATCAAAAAATCTAATTGGCCAAACGGTTTATGCCAAAGGCAGATATCAGCATTTTAACGGCAGTATTTACCTTTCTCTCTATGACAAAAGTAATCGCTGGCTTGGTTACCTTAACCAAACAGCTGTTGCTGTGGCCTCTGGCAAACAAGGGGTCTATCAATCCTATGGCAAAACTGTCACAGTCACTAAAGATTATTCTCTTTGGCAAAATTTTGGCTGGCAGAAGAAAAGCAACGGCCAACAATACTACAATCAATTGCTGACTGCCCGTGGGAAATACCAGCACTTCAATGGAAGCACCTATCTTTCTCTATATACCGCCAAAGGAAAATGGGTTGGCTATATCAATCAAAATGGTGTCAAGCTAGCTAACACGCAGAAAGAAAAAATGAAGAACGTTCAAAAACTCTTGAACAGCACTTATAAGAATAACAATATGAGTATTTATGTCATGAGTTTGGTGGATAGTGAAACGGCCAGTCGCAACAGCACGATGCGCATTCATCCTGCTTCAACAGGAAAGTTGCCAGCTCTGTATTATACGCAAAAAATGATCCTAGAGAAAAAACTAGACGCGAACAAAAAATATACTTACAAAGATGCCATCAATCAAATGCCATATTCTTATATGCGTGGCGGCGCAGGCATTCTACAAGGTAAATCCTTTGGTCAGCAATTTAGCTTAAAACAGATCCAAGCCATGACTGCCAAATATTCCGACAATCAAGGGGCCAATTTCTTAGGCTATTATGGCGCCAATCAATACGACAGCAAAATGAGAAATGAGATCAGCCGAATCATCGGAAGAACCTGGACCGGTCCATTCACAATCAACGCCAAAGAAAATGCGTTATTGATGCAAGCTATTTATAATCAAGGGGGCCAGTTGATCAACGATCTATCGAACACTGTCTATGACAATCAACGGATCGCCAAATATCTCCCCGTCAAAGTGGCGCATAAAATAGGCGATTTGACCAGTGTTGCCCATGATATTGCGATCATTTATACAGATCAACCCTACGTATTATCCGTTATGACTCGTAATACCTCTTATGAAACAATTGCGAAGCTGTCAAAACAAATTTATGACATCATGAAATAAACTAAAAAAAAGAGAGCTGCCGTAAACACGGTCTGCTCTCTACTTTTCGTTACTCTTCATTCTTCTGTGGCAATGCCCAAACCGACTGGCTTTTGCCAAATTCTTGGGGTATAACTGAATCGATTGGTTCAAAGCGTTTCTCTGCTTGAGATTCAGGAATCTGGATCTCTTCAAGATAGTTATTGGTCTCAGTCAGAAAGCCAATCTTTGAGTAAGAAGTATCCGCAAGATGGTATTGGACTCCTTTTAATAAGGCCTCATCTTCTGCCACAAATGTTGGGGACATACGTGCATAATACACTTGCTCACCAACTTTAAAATAGACAGACTCATGCGCGAAGCCTAAAAATGTGATGGACTGCGAGACTGGTTCTGATTGATAGATGCCAAATGATTCAATCGTTTCTTTCATTTGAATCCGTTGATAGACCGCCATGGTGTCACGATCATAGTATTTATAGCCAGCAAACCGTTTTTCGCGGTCTCGAATACTTGGTGTTACTTGTCTATTGAGGGCTTTAAAGTCATGATAAAAGTGATCTCCTGTTAAATAGCCAACCCCACATACAAGTATCAAAGCAATAAGGACAGCAATTGCCTTAGGATGACGATTTTCTTGATATAACAATACGATCATTAAACCCAAGATTGCAATCAATCCCACTACGATCACTATTGGAACAATCGTATAATAAAAATATTCGCTTTGCTGCCACCGCTCCGCACTAATCATGCCAATCATGAGATGCCTCCTTGTTCTATTCATTTGATAGTATAATTTTACCATAACGAATCAAAAAATATAAGAACGAATCCAACACCTTGTGGGACTGACTGCATGATTGACAAGCTCATCAATTTGATAGATAATAGTCCTCGACAAAGGAAATGAATGTCTTCCTCAGTTTTGACTGAAACCGCAAATTTGCTAATGACTTCTACCACTTATTTTTTGGTGCGTAGTAGTCATTATTTTTTTGCAAAGACATCGTTTATCAACAAAAAATTGCGCATGGAAGGTTTGACGTATAATGGCAAAACAATGGATAAACTATCGGGAATTTTTGATTTTGAGTATCATCAGTCTGTCTATTGGTGTGGTCGTTGGCTTGCTCGATGCTTGTTTTGGAGAAATCTTACTATTCTTGACTTCCATTCGAATGGCACACTTCTTTTACTTGATCCCTTTTTTACCATTTGCCGGACTGCTCTTTGTTTATTATTTTCAAAAATACGGCCAAAAAAGCACACAAGGAATGAATTTGGTTTTTCTGGCGGGGCATGAGAAAGAAAGAGAGATCCCGCTCAGAATGATTCCATTTGTCATGATTGGCACTTGGGTCACCCACTTATTTGGCGGCAGTGCTGGACGTGAAGGCGTGGCTGTGCAATTAGGCGCAACGATCGCCAATCGCTTTGGCGCGTGGCTCAAACTGGAAAAATACAACCAAACACTGATCATCATTGGGATGGCTGCTGGTTTTGCCGGTTTATTTGAAACACCCCTCGCAGCAACCTTCTTTGCTCTAGAAGTTTTAGTTGTTGGCAAATTATTTCATCACGCCCTCTTCCCCGCGTTGCTAGCGGCTTTTACAGCGAGTACAGTCTCGCAATGGGCAGGATTAGAAAAATTCAGTATTGCGATTTCAGGAACCTTTGATTTCACAATAGCTGTCTTTTTGAAACTATTGCTCCTTGGATTGATTTTCGGGTTGACCGGTGCGGCCTTTGCATTCCTATTAGCCCAATTAAAACATAGAATACAGAAGTGGTTCCCAAATGCTTTACGCCGAATATTTATCGGGAGTGCGGGTTTGGCCATCTTATTGGTCCTCTTGTATCAAGGAAGATATGCTGGACTTGGGACCAATCTGATTGCTGCAGCTTTTGCTGATCAGCAGATCTACACTTATGATTGGTTATTGAAGATGCTGCTGACGGTACTCACGATCAGTATCGGTTTTCTAGGTGGTGAAGTGACACCTTTATTTGCCATTGGCACTACATTAGGTGCCGTCCTCGCGCCAATTTTCGGCCTGCCTATAGAACTTGTGGCCGCCCTAGGTTACGCTAGTGTCTTTGGCAGTGCCACCAACACGGTGTTTGCGCCAATTTTCATTGGCGGAGAAGTCTTTGGTTTTCAAACGATACCCTATTTTGCAGTTGTATGCTCGGTCGCTTATTTCTGCAGTGGCAAGAATAGTATTTATGCTTTACAGAAGAATCAGGATTTACGGTATCATCGATCAAATGAGTAGACCAATCAAAAAACGATGGAAAAACAGTCACTGTTCTTCCATCGCTTTTATTATGCATATTTATTTTGCACGTTTGATATACGTACCTTCAGTAGTATTGATTTCTAATGATTCGCCTTCTTCAACAAAGTCAGGAACATTGACTACTAAGCCAGTTTCCATTGTTGCAGGTTTACCAGAACCTGTTACTGTTGCACCTTTGATTGATGGTTGTGTTTCAACAACTTTCAAGACAACACTTGAAGGCAATTGAACACCGATCACTTCAGAACCGAAGAATTGGATTTTTACTTCCATGTTTTCAAGAATATATTTCATTTCTTCTGCTACAACTTCAACAGGGATTTCATATTGTTCATAGGTTGCTAAGTCCATGAAGAACGCTGTATCGTCCATTGTGTATAGATATTGAACGGCATTGGTATCGATATGGGCTTTTTCAAATTTTTCTTCAGGGCGGAATGTCGTATCGTATGTTGAACCTGAGCGAACATCTCTTAATTTCATCCGCATCACTGTATTGCCTTTACCTGGTTTGTGGTGACTTGCATCTAATACTTTGATTAATTTGCCGTCTTGGACAAATGTCATCCCTGCTTTTAAATCACTTGCATTGATCATAAATTGATTTCTCCTTCACTGTGTGATAATCCTTGTCTATTGTATCAAATAAATGGGCAGTATTCTAGCTAAATCATTCCGTTGGACGGACAAGTTGCCGGCGTTTTTCCATATAATGCGGATCGTATTCATCTGTTTCGATATAAATGTAGACTTTTTTGTCGGACATTTGGTGGCGGATCTCCGCTTCGATCTCATTGATGATCGTATAGCCGATTTCTTCTTGCTTGGCAGAGATATCCACTTTTGCGGCAACCAAGATTTCTGCTGGGCCCAAATGAACCGTTTTGACATCGATCAAACGATCGACATCGGGACGTTCAAAGGCTTTTTTGATGACCGCCAAATCGCGCTTCGTTACACTTTCACCAATCAGCAAGCTATAAAATTCTCGCGCCAAAAAGATGGCAGCGACCATCAGCAATAAACCAATCAGCAAGCCGCTAAAGGCATCAAAAAAGGCATTACCGGTGACCATCGTTAGTAATGTACCGATCAAAGCAATCAATAAACCAAGAATCGCACAAAAGTCTTCCGTGAAAATAATCAAGATTTCACTATGACGGCTTTCTTTCAAGAATCGATAAATCGGTTGTTTTTCAACATTCAATTCACGAATCTCTTTGATCGCGATCCATAACGAACTCCCTTCGACGATCATGCCAAAAATCAATATGGCAATCACTAGCCATGTATTGCCGACTTCGTGGGCTGGATGCAGCAGTTTTTCCACTGCTTCCATCACGCCAAGAGCGCCACCACCAAAGAACAGCATCATAGCAACAATCGTACTAAAAAAATACTTTGCTCTTCCTTCACCAAACTGATGCAACTCACTTTGACCTTTTGTTGATCGTTTGTCGCCAATCAGCAAAAATATCTGATTGCTGCAATCCACCACACTATGGATGCTTTCATTCAGCATCGCAGCACTACCGCTTAACGCATAGCCGACAAATTTACTGATGGCCACCAATATATTCGACACGAGTGCGGCGAAGACCGCCATCATTCCATTGGCCTGTTTTTCCATTTCCAACGCATCCTCTCACTGATAAAAAATACTTACTCATTATACTGCTGCGATGTGCATTTGAACATCTTTTCCTTCATTGATTGTTGTTTTTTTGATTGATTTTTTGTTCTCGCCGACTGATTTTTTTGGTCCAAAAGCCGCCAGAAATATATTTGGGCTCATAACTAATGATAAATGCCCGTTCTTCGACGGACTTGATTGTTTGATAGAGTTTCTTTTCACTTTTTCTTTGTGATAGAATTTCCAAAATCAACCGTGGTCCTTCTAAGCCTTCTCCATAACTTTGGGTAACACCATAGCCTTCTTGTCTAAGGATTTTAGGCAAACTTTTTTCTTCGTCGGTATTACTAGGTAATATGACGGTTACCATTGTATAGCCCAAAGCCAATTTGTCTTCGATCTTGATTCCTATACTCACACCTGCGGCATAGCCCAAGGCATAAAACAAGAGATTCAATGGATTGTCTAAGCGATCCAACACTAAGGACAAACCCAAGATATAGATGGTGATCTCGATTGTACTCACAAGTGGCGCGATCACCCGATAGCCTTTCATCGTTAATAAGAAACGTAGCGTATTTAATGTAACATAGGCTAGATTGATAAAGAATATCATTGCTAGCATTTGCAGATCAATTTGCATTGAAATCCCTCCTGTATTAAGCATATCAAAAGGTGGACGAAAGTTGAAATAATTGAGCAGATGGTCTTTTGTTTTTGAGAAATGATCCATTGGATCGACAACAAAAAATCCCTATTGCATACACGCAATAGGGATCGATCTCTACTTTTGAGGTGTTCAGTCAGGGATTATGAACGAAAATAGCCGTTCTTCTCAGCATCCATTTGATCATCTTCAATCATGCCTTGCAGCGAACGATCCAATAGGCCTTTTTTCTCACCTGTTTTTTTGCTGGCGGCCCGATATTGACTGCGCGTCATACCGACACCTTGCGGGCGATTGAATTTTTTGACTGTTGGGTCATTGGATTCTTTCACTTGATAAGCTGCTGGTTCTTGATCGAACAACAGATAGCTTTCCCTGGGTTTGGTCATTGAATCAAGTAGATCATTGTGTGAAATATCAGGTTTTTGCTCATCTGGAATGATGGATGCCGGAATATATTTCGGCACAAAATACGAGCGACCACTGTATTCTTTTTTTGGCGACGCCATTGGTTCAGCTTTTGTTTCTTTGCTGGTCACTTGATAAGAAGAACGCTTTGCCTGACTGCCAAAAAAGTTGGTTTTGCCAGTTGGCTGCTGCTCTTTGACCGGACGTTTTTCATAACGTGGCAAATTGGCACGATGTTGTGCAAGCTCTTCTTTTTGCTGGACATTATGACCGCGATTGCGTTGACTGGATGGAACTTTTCGGTCGATGGTTTCTTTTTCAACTTTTGTTCTTGTTGGTGTATCTTTGATGTCTGTCAAAATCCAATCATTATCTTTACTAAAAGCAGGTTTATGTTCTGATTCTAATTTGACTCCATCTGCATCGTCATATGCCGGAAAGCGAAAATGCTTACGCTTCACATCTAAATAATTGGCCACTCTACTCATCCTCTTACACGTGATTTTTTATCATCATACCATAAATAATGCTGAATTTCATCAATCAACGCGTGTCGCCTAACAGAATCAGACGCTTTGGGTCAAACTTGCATCGTTGGGCTCTTTGACATGCGCGAATAACGGTTCAATCTGCCAAATATCATCCGCGTATTGCTGTACAGTTTTGTCTGCGGTAAATTTTCCAGCATTGGCAATATTCATTAGACTGATTTTCTGCCATCTGCGGGTATCGCGATAGGCAATGTCTATGCGATTTTGGGCCTCGCAATAAGCGTCAAAATCACGCAGCACAAAATACTCATCATTGTATTTGATCAATGAATCAAAGATTTCCTTGCCTTCCCATTCTATATTTGGAATGGTTCCGTCTATAAAGGCATTCATAATTTGCTGCAATCGATGATCGTTTTCAAAATAAGTGTAGGCTGAATAGTTTTTTTCTGCATAATAGCGATAGACCTCTTCTTCAGTCAAACCGAAGATTGCGATGTTCTCATCCCCAATCGCATCGCGAATTTCGATATTTGCACCATCAAGTGTAGCAATCGTCACAGCGCCATTGAGCATCAATTTCATGTTACTTGTACCAGAAGCTTCTTTGGAGGCCAATGATATCTGTTCACTGACATCAGCCGCCGGGATGATTCTTTCTGCAAGGGAAACGTTATAATTTTCTAAGAAAACGATTTTGATTTTATCGTTGATCTGCGGATCATGATTGATCATTCTGGCGGTTTCATTGATTGCTTTAATGATAGACTTCGCATAGTGATAGCTAGGTGCTGCTTTTGCACCAAAAATAAATACACGTGGATGGTATTGCGCATTTGGATTTTCTTTGATGTCGAAATATAATTTTAATATATGCATTAAGTTGAGCAACTGGCGCTTATACGCATGAAGACGTTTGATTTGCACATCAAAGATAGCATTTGGATCAACTTGAATACCGCAATGGGCGTCAATATATTTGGCTAATGCGATTTTATTCGTCTTTTTTGCATCAGCGAGGGCTTGTAAAACTGTTTCATCCTCTTGGTAATTTTTCAGCAAGGTCAAGTCTTCTGGTTGATGATGCCAACTCTCGCCGATCGTATTGTCTAAGACTTTGGTCAATGGTCGATTGGCCAATTGTAGCCATCTACGCTGCGCGATACCATTGGTTTTATTATTGAAACGTGCTGGATAAATAACATAAAAATCATGTAAGACGACTGATTTCAATAAATCTGAATGCAGCTTTGCTACCCCATTGACACTATGACTGCCAATAATGGCTAAATTGGCCATATGCACTTGACCGTTACTAATGATCCGTGTTCTATTCAATAAATCACAAGGATGGACCTTTTCAAGTCCTTCAATAAAACGACGGTCGATTTCTTCAATGATTTGATACATCCGCGGCAATACTTCCTTGATCATGTCTACAGGCCATTTTTCAAGGGCTTCTGCCATGATCGTATGGTTGGTATAGCTCATCACTTTGATGGTTGTTGCCCACGCTTGTTCCCAAGCCAATCCTTCTTCGTCCACCAATAGCCGCATCAATTCCGGAATACATAAAGCAGGATGCGTATCGTTGATGTGGATCGCGATTTTCTCACTCATCTGTTCCATAGGAAGATTCATTTTCTTGTAATAGCGGACAATACTTTGCATGCCAGCGGACACAAAAAAGTATTCTTGCATCAACCGTGTTCTTCTGCCTGTTTCATTTGAGTCATCAGGATACAACACTGCTGTCAGATTCTCAAGGGCTTGACGAGATTCTAGGGTTGCATATTTGGCTTCTTCTTCTGATGGTACTTCTACACTCCATAAGCGCAGCGTATTCAAATGTTGATTTTGATAGCCGACCATGGCTGTATCATAAGGAACAGCTCGCCAAGTAAAGCCGCCTTCATAGACAGGTTTCAAAACACCTGCTTCATTTTCTTTCAGATATACATGTCCGCCAAAATGGATCGGCACAGCTTTACTTTCTTTACGTACTTCCCAGACATTGCCTGAACGCAACCAATCATCTGGAAGCTCGACTTGGTGACCATCAATAAATTTTTGTTTGAAAAGACCGTATTTATAGCGAATCCCATTGCCGTTCCCTGGTAAGCCCAATGAAGCCAACGAATCCATAAAACAAGAAGTGAGTCGGCCAAGCCCGCCATTGCCTAATGCCATGTCTTTTTCCGTTTCTGCAACTTCATCTAAAGAAGTCCCGACTTCTTTCAATACTTCTTCTGCAGTCGTCAACAAATCTAAACTCAACAAATTGCTCTTCAGCATTTTCCCTGGCAAAAATTCAATCGAGAAATAGTACGTTTGCTTTTGTTGTTCAGCTAATATATTGGTTCTAGTTTGGCGCCAATCATCCGCATAGGCGTGCTTGACTACATGGGCTAGTGCCTGAAAAAGTTCTTGTGGAGAAGCCTCTTCGATCGAAGCGGCATAAAGCTCATTGACACTCGTTTCTAGTAATGTGCGCATCTGTTCTTTTGTCATTTGAATCAACTCCTGATTTCTTGATGATTTTAAAAAAAAACAGAAGCATCTCGCTGCCGCTGTCCAGCTTTGTTCCAGCTGTATCAGACGAAGGCGCGCTTCTGTTCATAGGTATTTACACTCGTAGTTGGTTGTATAGATCAATGTACGTATCTGAACTTTGATCCCAACTAAAATCTGTCTCCATGGCTTGGTCAACCAATTGGTGCCAAACAGTTTGATTGGCTTGATAGAGTTCGATTGCTTGTTTCAGAGATTGCATCAGATTGAATGCTGTGAACTCTTGGAATCCAAATCCAGTACCACGAGAAGTGATTGGATTGAATGGCACAACCGAATCTTTTAATCCACCAATTTCATGAACCACAGGCAGTGTGCCATATCGCATCGCCATCATTTGAGATAACCCGCATGGTTCAAAAGCAGATGGCATCAAGAAAATATCAGCTGCAGCATACATTTTTTGCGCCAATGCCACATCGAATGTGATGGCTGCAGCACATTTTTCCGGATAGCGTTCTGCAAAATAGCGGAAACCATTCTCAAAGTCAGGTTCACCTGTGCCTAATAAGACAAATTGGACATCAAATTGCAGTAAGTTTCCCATTTCTTCTAACACCAAATGGAAACCTTTTTGAGTCGTCAAACGACTGACCACAGAAATCAAAGGAACATCTTTGCGTTCTGGCAAACCAAATTCTTTTTGCAAAGCTTGTTTATTTTTTTGCTTTCCTGAAAGATCAGTTTTGCTGAAGGCAAATGGCAGATAGGGATCATTTTCTGGATCATTGGTTTGATAATCGATGCCATTCAAGATTCCACTCAATTTTCCTGTCTCCATTCGCAAGATCATTTCAAGTCCGCAGCCAAATTCTTCAGTTTTGATTTCTTCACTGTAAGAGGGACTGACCGTCGTGATTCGATCTGCATAAAGAATGCCGGCTTTCATAAAATTCAAACAATCATTTAAACGAACTGTTCCATCATCATAACGTTCTGTCCCCATGCCAAACAAATCCGGCAAAACATCGCGACTGTACCAACCTTGAAAGCCAATATTATGAATGGTCAACACCGTTCGAATGCCTTGATAGGCATTGATCCACTGATATTTTTCTTTCAGCAAGAAAGGGATCATCGCTGTATGATAATCGTTGACGTGCAAGACGTCTGGAATAAAATCAACCCGTTCCATCATTTCGATCACAGCTAATTGGAAGAAAGCAAAGCGTTCACCATCATCGTAATAGCCGTAGATATTTTCTCGTCCAAAGTAATATAAATTATCAATAAAATAATAGGTCACTTGGTCAAGCTGCAGTTTTTTGATCCCGCAATATTGTTTTCGCCACCCAACAGCTACTTCAAAGGAAAAACAGTCTTCTAATCGTTCCTGATAGCTCGCGGGCATCGATGTATAAAAAGGCAAAACAACTACCGTTTCAACGCCTTTTTGGGCTAATTCTTTGGGCAATGCCCCGGCAACGTCTCCTAATCCTCCTGTTTTGAAGAAGGGTGCGCACTCAGCTGCTGCAAACAAGACTTTCATGCACCTACGCCCCCGATGATATCTTCAGTGATATAGGTATTCTTTTTGATCACCACTGGCGCTTCTTTGGTGCCTTGTACCTTGATGCCTTCTGCAATCACCACATTTTTGTCTAAGATTGCATAAGACACTTCTGCTCCGGCTTTGATTTCATTGTTCCCAAAGATAATTGCACCTTTGACTTTCGCTTTGGGATGGATCGTTGTCCGACGCGCTATTAGTGAATCTTCCACCGAACCTTCAACAATACACCCGGATGCAAAATGGCTGTTTTGAACATCTGATGTTGCGGAGTAATACGTTGGCACTTCATTCTTTAATTTCGTGTAGATTTTTTGATTTGAATACAGCAATGAAGTGTATTTATGGACATCTAACATATCCATATTGGTTTGATAGTACGATGGAATATCGTATATATTGCTCAAATATCCTGTATATTCATATAACCCAGTATCTTCAATGGAGATCATTTCACGTAAAAATTGACCAAGGTTCGGTGTGGCACCGACTTTTTGGCCTTCTTTTAAGGCCTCGATCAAGCGATCCGTTTTGATGATAAAAATATCTGTGCATAAGTTGACCAATGAATCAACCGTCCCTTTTTTGGCTTGGATGGCTTCTTCAAGATGGCCTTGACTGTTGACATTGAATAACAAGTCGCTGTCTGAAACATTGCTGCCATTGATACGTTTGTAGACGACTGTCATTTCATTTTTTTGGACTTGATGAATTTTCAGCAACGCCCGCAAATCGATATTGCATAAGATTTTACTGCCCATAAACACGGTGTTTTCGGATTTAGATTTTTCTAAATAGTCGATCACACTATAGTAATAGTCTTCACCTTGTGCTTGCTGTTTCAATGAATCTTGGAACAAATGGATAAAGAAACGGTTTTGTACGCCGTCCAAATTCCATTCTTTGCCACCGCCGATATGATCAAACACCGATTGTGTTTCCCCTTCATTGAAAATCATATAGACTTGTTTGATACTGGCATTTTCAATACTAGATAGATTGAAGTCGATCAAGCGATATTTACAATCAAATAACAAAGTTGATAATGGTCGGTTTTCTGTTAACGGCATCAGCTCTTGGTAGCGATGCAAGTTGCCTAAAATCGCACACATTTTATTAGTTTTCATCGATCGTCACCCCTATGATTTCAGAATAGCCGACAACAGCGATTTCCTCACTGCCATCAATTTCAGCGTCGTCCCCGATCACTGCATTTTCTCCCACGATCACGCGGTTCAATTTCACATTTTTTCCAATGACTGCCCCAGGCATCACGACACTGTCTTTGATGGTCGATCCTTCCTTGACTTGGACATTTTCCGATAAAATACTGTGGTCGATCTCACCCGCCACATAACAGCCGTCCATCACCAACGAATCTCTAGCTGCCCCTGTTTCAGTGATAAAGTGCGGTGGTGCAATCGGATTTTTGGAAAAGACTTGCCAGCCTTTGTCGCGAATATTCAGTTCCATCTCAGGATCAATAAATTCCATATTGGCTTCCCATAGTGAATCGATCGTACCCACGTCTTTCCAGTAGCCAGAGAAGCGATAGGCAAAGACATTGTCGCCGCTTTCCAAATAAGAAGGAATCACATGTTTACCGAAATCGACCATTTCGCCATCTTTGGTATAATTGCTCAACAGCATATTACGCAGGCGGCTCCAGTCGAAGATATAGATCCCCATTGAAGCCAAATTGCTTTTTGGTTCAGCTGGTTTTTCATCAAATTCGATGATCCGGTCATTCTTGTCAGTATTCATGATCCCAAAACGCGACGCATCTTTCATCGGCACTTCCAAGACAGCCACTGTCAATGAAGCATCGTTTTCTTTATGCTGTTCCAGCATGTCCTCATAATCCATTTTGTAAATGTGGTCTCCGGACAAAATCAAGACATATTGCGGATCCATTTCATCGATATAGGCGATGTTTTGATAAATCGCATGAGCCGTTCCTTCAAACCATTTTCCCCCTTCAGAGTTGGAATATGGTTGAAGAATCGTCACACCTGTACTGATACCATCTAAGCCCCAGCTGGCACCATTGCCAATATGACTGTTCAAAGCCAATGGTTGATATTGCGTCACAACACCTACGTTTTTGATTCCTGAATTGACACAATTGCTTAATGTAAAGTCAATGATACGATACCGTCCGCCAAATGGTACTGCTGGTTTGGCGATATTTTTGGTCAATTTCCCTAACCGTGTTCCTTGTCCTCCTGCGAGGATCATTGCTAACATTTCTGTTTTCATACATCCGGTGATTTACTCACCATTCCCCCCTTAGATCGTTTGCTTATTTGGTGTTGCTCTTTTTCTCGTCAGTTTGATTTTTTCTGGTTTGATGATCAAAGCCCCTAATGCAGGCAAAATTGTTTTGATCTGATGGTCATATTGTTTAAAAGGCACAGCTTCAGATTCTTGGTCCGCATTATTGGCGATCCAAGTGCCGCCAAACTGTTCATGTTCCGTATTCAAAATTTCACGATAGGTCCCCGCATAAGGTACACCGATGGCGAAATCGTGCCGCTCAACTGGCGTAAGATTCAACACGATCAGGACAAAATCCTTTTTGGTTTTTCCTTGTCGCATAAATGTTAATGTGGTTTCATCCAAATTATCTGCATCGATCACAGCTAAGGAAGATTCTTGGTCATCCAATTCCCATAGTGCCCGCTCTTCTTTATACAATTGATTGAGCGTACGGGTAAATACTTGCATCTTTCCATTCAAATCATCTGATAAATCACGCCATTCCAAACCATGATCATATTTCCACTCAAGGTATTGGCCCCATTCACTGCCCATAAACAGCAATTTTTTGCCTGGATGCATCATCATATAGGTGTATAGGTTACGCAATTGTGCAAACTGTTTGTAGCGATCCCCCCACATTTTGTTCATCAGACTCTTCTTGCCATGCACGACTTCATCGTGGGATAGTGGCAAGATATAATTTTCTTGCATACGATACATGAAGGAAAAGGACAGTAATGATAAATGGTCTTTTCTGAAGATCGGATCCATTTCATAAAATCGTAAGACATCATTCATCCAACCCATATTCCATTTATAATCAAAGCCTAACGCACCCTCTTCGATCATACCGGTTATCTTGGTTTCAGAAGTACTTTCTTCCGCGATCATCAAAACAGCTGGATGCGCCAATTTGACAACTGCATTTAGTTTTTGCATGAAATAATAGCCTTCAAGGTTCCGATTGCCGCCTTCATGGTTTGGCTCCCATGGCCCTTCATCCATATCTCGATAAATCATGTTCGAAACCGCATCGACACGGATACCGTCAATATGGAAAAACTCAATCCAAAACAGCGCACTAGAAATCAAAAAACTTTGGACTTGTGGTTTGCCTAAGTCAAAATTGATGGCCCCCCACCGTCTATTCTTCGCTCTTTGCTCTTCGCTATATTCAAAGGTCGGCGTACCATCATAATAGGCGAGACCATCGTCGTTGACACAAAAATGGCCTGGGACCCAATCAACCAGAACGCCAATATTTTCCAAATGACACGCTTCGACAAAATCTTGAAATTCTTCTGGTGTGCCAAAGTACGCACTTAAAGCAAAATAACCTGTCAATTGATAGCCCCAAGACGCACCTAAAGGATGCTCCATCAGTGGCATAAATTGAATGTGGGTGTAGCCCATTTCCTTCACATATGGAATCAGTTCATCTTTTAAATCGGAGAAATGATAAGGGGTACCATCGTCATGTTGTTTCCATGAACTCGCATGAACTTCGTAAATATTTAAGGGACGATTCAATGTTTTTTGTCTCTTTTTGCGCCCTTGCCATAAACCATCACGCCATTTTTTGACAGGAACCGTATGTAAAACTGCCGCAGTTCCTGGTCTCGCTTCGAAATGAATGGCAAAAGGATCAATCTTCAACACGGTGCGACCGTCTGCTTGTTTCACTTTAAATTTATATAACTGCCCTTCTTGGGGTATGTCCGTTTCAATTTCCCAAACACCTGATTGCTGACGCTTTTGTAATGGCAGGGAGTCATCCCACTGATTGAAATCACCCACAAGCCATACTTGTTGGGCATGTGGCGCCCAAACTCTAAAAACATAGCCATCCTTTGTTTGATGGGCGCCTAAAAAATGCTGCACATAAAAGTTTTCACCGCTCAGAAATGTGTCTTCTGCTTGTATGATCTGCTGTTTGGTTACCATAGTTTCACCAGTCCTCCCTTTATATGTAAAATCATCTATATTGCGTTCTGGATTTTCACAATTTTCGTAGTATTACGATAGAAAATAACTCTGTCTTTAGCATAGCATAAAAGATATTTCAAGTAACGTAATAACCTAGACGGTTGATGAAAATGTTTTCTTCAAAGAAAAAAACAGCTTGAACATCGTCGTTCAACCTGTTTCAGCTCTGCTTTTTAACTTCTGTAAAATGAAGAGGACGGACACGAGCAACTGAAACATGCACAGGATAAAAATAATCACCCCGTAATCAACTGAAAAGCAATCAATGATTTTACCGAACAACATCAATGTGCTGCATGCTGTGACTGCGGTCATCAATTGCCATAACCGAAAGCGGTAAAAACTACTGATCATCGTATAGAAACTAAAAATACCGAGGAGAAATAATTGGCTGAAGTGATCGAAGACTGTGTCGGAAAAGTAGATATCGCCGATAATGATCTGGAGCGATCCAAAATTCTCAGGCGCTTGGTACAATGCCAGCAGCGCCCCAGTGATACTTGTTAAACCGATCAACAGGTGGCTGCTTGCCACTGTGATACGTAAATGTATTTTCATTCCCACTCACAACCTTTAAAAAGAGCAGGCCAGCTCCTCATTTTTCATCTCGCCATTGTCATACTGACTTTGCTATGCTTGCCAAAGCTCCTTGACTTGTCCATCGGTATATACTTTATAAATCTCTTTGGTGGCTTTATGTTGACGATAACTGCCTATTAAGTAATACTGACCGTCGCAATCAAAGTCCAACTCACCAAGCACTTTATATGAGACTGCAGAAAGATCACCCAATTTACTTGCCAGAAAACGAACAGCTTGGGCTGGATTTAGCAAATAGTTTTTGTTGATCAACCAGTCAATCACGATAGGCACCACTGTGTTTGCTTGGATTGCCTCTTTTTCTTTTAATGCCAAAATCAAATCTCCATCAGAAAAACGTGATTCGTCGATTCCTGCATTCTGAATCAGCTGACGCGCATGATCGATTTCTGCCATAGATACGAAAGTGATCATTTCAGCTTTCGCTTTGTTTTGTTCAACAACCTGATTATTTATCTCTTTTAAACCTTCCATTTGAATTACCCCTTTCAAAATTTCTAAACCTATCATATCACCTTAAAAAAGAATCTCCAAATGAAACGATTGTTATATTTTAATCTTTTTTAATCTTATTTTAATGTTCTGCAAATGACAAAAAAAAGCTGATAGATAAATTCTAATCAGCGTTCGAGTTATTATTTATTTTTCAAAAACAATTGATATATTATGCTTTTCTCATTTTTATTTGAAAAATAGTAGATTTTGTGAAACTGTTTTGTCCAACCTGTAAGCCAAGATCAGACGTTCCTTGAATAGCGTATCAACTGTTTCTACCAATCCAGTGTCTTCTGATTCACAAGCCATTTCATAAGGGACCAAGAACTTTGGACTGTCCTCAGCAGTCACGATTTCTGACATCTGCAAGGAATGCAAAAAAATCGTTGAACGGATTTTTTTGTTTTTTTTCATTCTTTCGAAAATAACACTGACTTGATCCAAATAATAGTCTACATTAACATCTCCCAACAATCTCATGAGTTCTTGAAAAATAGGATGATTCAACTGACGTTGGTTGGCAGCAAAAAAAGCTGGCACTGTTGACGGCCACATGCTCTGCGAAACCGTCACCCATTGGAAATCCGGATGTGCCAATGCATAAATCACAGCTTGAGGAATCTCTGACACACATGCATAAAAATACTGCATCTGAGCTTCCAACTGGCATAGACGCTGCACCTTATCCGCACTGATTCTTACTTGACTTGCCATTGACTGACCAACATCGATGCCTTCCATTACTGTCTGTTGATCAGCCGTTGTGTAGATTGGAAAATTCAGGCGGTAGCGCCTGTCTCCTCTGCTTATTACCTTTTTGGCGATCAATCGATCCAACATCTTTTCAAAGGACTTTTCAGGAAATTGACCTTTAAGTTGGCGCAATGTTGGCGGTTCACTCTGTGCCATCATATATTGACAAAGAGCAAAGAACGCAGGGGAATCATAATCATGGTGACTATCTTGATAGGCATTACTGTAATAAAATTTCATTTAGGCTGCTCCTTCTTCCTATGTCGCAAAAACACTGACAACCTCTCAATGATGAGATTTGCCAGTGTTTTTTGTATAGATAGCTGTCTATATTCCGAACTGCTCAGTTAGTTGAGGAACGATTTGTTTTTTACGAGAAACGACACCTGGCAAGAATGCACGATGATTCTCTAATGTCACACCGAAAGCCGCTTCAACTGGGGCAACTGGTGCACCGACAACGAGCAATTCTGAATTGCTGTCTAGGATATCTGTCGCAACCAATAGGAATAAATCATACCCTTCTACTTGCATCGCCGCTTGCATCGCTGCTTCCAACTCTGCTTGACGATCGAAGACTTCTTTCAAGTCCACTGTATTGACTTGCCCGATTCGTACATTCTTATCAGCCATCGGGAAACTTTTCGCATCAAGTGTCAATAATTCAGTTGCCGTTTTCGTACCTAAATTGGTACCAGCTTTCAACATGTCTAATCCATACACCTCTAAATCAACACCAGCAATGGCTGCCAATTCATTCGCGGCTGCTTTGTCTTCTTCTGTGCAAGTAGGAGATTTGAATAATAAGGTGTCAGAGATGATCGCTGATAGCATGATACCGGCGATCGGCGCTGCAACTTCGACTTGATGTTCTTTATATAATTTGAAAATAATCGTACTTGTACACCCAACAGGTTCGGCACGATAATACAACGGATTGGCCGTTTCAAAATTTGCAATTCTGTGGTGGTCAACCACTGCCAAAACAGTCACATCTTTCAAATCCGCAACACTTTGCTGGCTTTCATTATGGTCTACCAACATCACTTCATCTGTTTCATTGGCTGCAGTTTGGATCACTCGAGGAGCGGTTAATTTGAATGTGTCTAAAGCAAATTGCGTTTCCTCATTCGGTGTTCCTAGCGCAACAGCTTCCGCATCTTTTCCTAATTCTTTTTGCAACGCGGCAAAAGCAATTGCTGCGCCAATCGCATCTGTATCCGGGTTCTGGTGACCAAAAACCAATATTTTTGACATAGTCTTCATCGCTCCTATTTCATTTGATATTCACTGTTTAATGATAGCAAAAAAACAGAAAGAATCAATAGTTATCTATGATTCATCCGGTTTTTCTGCGCAAAAAAAGAACCCGAATCCTGAGCAAAGGATTCGGGTGTCTGCCATTACACTCTGGATAGATAACCAGTGTACTCATTCACGTGCAGCAACGCCTTGGCGTTTTTCACACGCTCTTCAGTTGGCGGTTGGATGCCATCCAAAGGATATTTCAAGCCCATTTCATCCCATTTGTACTTACCCATTGTATGATACGGCAAGATCTCCACTTTATCGACATTATTCAATGTTTTGATGAAAGCATCCAAACGGATCAAGAAATCGTCATAATCACTTCGGAAAGGAACCAGTACATGGCGGATCCAAACGGGTTTGTTGATTTCAGATAAGTAGTTGGCCATATCGAGAATGTTGTCATTGGATTGGGTCGTCAGTTCTTTATGGGCTTTATTGTCGATATGTTTAATGTCAAACAACAATAAATCCGTCACAGTCATCAGTTCTTGAAATTTACTAAAGAAAGGTTCTTCACGGGTAAATGGCTTGCCGCAAGTATCTAGTGTCGTGCTGACGCCTGCTGCTTTCGCTTGACGGAACAAATCGATCAAAAAGTCTAATTGCAGCAAAGGTTCGCCGCCGCTCACGGTGATACCGCCCTTTTGCCCCCAGAATTCACGATATTTCAATGCTTCTTCCAAGACGTCATCTGTCGTGCGCGTCACACCTGTACCAATTTTCCATGTATCTGGATTATGACAAAATTGACAACGCATCCGACAACCTTGCATGAATACAATAAAGCGAATCCCAGGCCCATCGACGGAACCAAAACTTTCTGTTGAATGTACTTGTCCTGTTACAGCCATAATGCTCTTCCTCTCTATATCAAACGAACTGAACGTTCGAGACAATAAGCGGCGGAGGTTTCCCTGCCGCCGCCTTTTCGTTTCCTATTACATTGCTTCGTGCATGGTACGCGCGATTACATCGTCTTGTTGTTCTTTGGTCAACTTGATGAAGTTTACAGCGTATCCAGATACACGGATCGTTAATTGCGGATATTTTTCTGGATGTGCTTGTGCATCTAATAGTGTATCACGATTGAATACATTGATATTCAAGTGGTGACCACCTTTTGCTGCGTAGCCATCTAACATCGTTGCTAAGTTTTCTTGTTGTGTTTCATCATCGCGGCCTAGTGCTTTAGGTACGATTGAGAAGGTATTTGAAATACCATCTAATGAATAATCATAAGGTAATTTAGCAACTGATGACAGACTTGCCAAAGCACCGTGTGTGTCGCGTCCGTGCATTGGGTTCGCCCCTGGTGCAAATGGTGCGCCTGCACGACGACCATCTGGTGTGTTCCCTGTTTTCTTACCATATACAACGTTTGACGTGATTGTCAAAATAGAGGTTGTATGTTTAGAATCTCGGTAAGTCTTCGTACGTTTTACTTTCTTCATGAAGGCCTTCAATAAGTGGATCGCAATATCATCTACGCGGTCATCATTGTTGCCGTATTTAGGATAGTCGCCTTCGATTTCATAATCTTCGACGATGCCATTTTCATCACGTACAGTCCGTACTTTGGCATATTTGATTGCTGATAATGAATCAACTGCAACTGAGAATCCAGCAATACCAGTAGCCATCGTGCGTAAAATATCTGTATCTTGCAAGGCCATTTCGATTCTTTCGTATGAATACTTGTCATGCATGTAATGGATGATGTTCAATGTATTGACATACAAGTCACAGATCCAATCCATCATTGTGTCATATTTTTCCATGACTTCGTTGTAATCTAAATATTCTGTAGTGATTGGTTGTAATTTTGGACCAACTTGGGCTTTCGATTTTTCATCGACCCCACCGTTGATTGCATACAACAATGTTTTCGCAAGATTGGCACGAGCACCAAAGAATTGCATTTGTTTCCCGATACGCATAGCTGATACACAACATGCGATACCGTAATCATCGCCCCAATGGCCGCGCATCACATCATCATTTTCATATTGGATCGCTGATGTTTGGATTGACATTTTGGCACAGAATGTCTTGAAGTTATGTGGCAAACGTGTTGACCATAATACAGTCAAGTTTGGTTCTGGCGCCGGGCCCAAGTTTGCTAATGTATGCAAGAAACGGAAGCTGTTTTTCGTGACCATATGACGACCATCTTCACCCATACCAGCAATTGATTCTGTTACCCAAGTTGGGTCGCCAGAGAACAAGGCATTGTAATCAGGTGTCCGGGCAAATTTCACCAAACGCAATTTCATGACAAAGTGGTCAACGATTTCTTGTGCTTCAACTTCTGTGATCACGCCATTTTTCAAATCACGTTCCACATAGATATCTAAGAAGGTTGAAGTACGGCCTAATGACATAGCTGCGCCATTTTGTTCTTTGATTGCCGCTAAGTAGCCAAGGTATAACCATTGGAAAGCTTCTTTGGCTGTTTGTGCAGGTTGAGAAATATCGAAACCATAAATAGTCCCTAATTCTTTCAACTCAGTCAATGCACGCAATTGTTCGCCCAATTCTTCCCGTTGGCGAATAATGTCTTCTGACATTGTTCCATTGCCGCAATACAACAAGTCTTGTTGTTTTTCTTTGATCAAGAAATCGATCCCGTATAGTGCGACACGACGATAGTCACCAATGATCCGACCGCGGCCGTATGCATCAGGCAAGCCTGTGATGACACCGGAACGGCGTGCTGCTCTGATTTCTGGTGTGTATGCGTCAAAAACGCCTTGGTTGTGTGTTTTACGGTAATCGCGGAAGATATGAGATACTTCAGCGTCGATTTCGTAGCCATATGATTCAGCTGCTTGTTCTGACATCCGAATACCGCCGAAAGGCTGTAAGCTGCGTTTGAATGGTTTTTCTGTTTGGAAACCAACTACTGTTTCTAATTCTTTGTTCAAATAGCCAGGTCCATGAGACGTAATTGTTGAAACAACTTTCGTATCCATGTCCAAAACGCCGCCAGCTTCACGTTCTTGTTTGTTCAAGTCCATAACTTGATCCCAAAGTTTCGTTGTCGCTTCTGTTGCGTCAGCTAAAAATTCATCTGTTCCGTCATAAGGTGTGTAATTTTCTTGGATGAAGTCGCGGACATTCACTTCTTCTTTCCAAGTTTTTCCTTTAAATCCATTCCATTGTTCCATCTGATGGACCTCCTTAAATTTTCTGTTCACTTATGTAACAGCTTTACGTGAACAGTATAACACAAGCGCTTACGAATGCAAGTGTTTTCAAGATTATTTTTTAACAAATTATCTGTTTTTACAAAAAAATAGATGATAACCATTGATATAACAACCTTTTTCTAATGTGAATTTATTATTAAAGTAGCTTTTTTACAAATGTGAAAGATCAATTAAGTCAAAAAAACAGCGAAACTGTATTGGTACAGTTTCGCTGTTTTTTATCTATTTATAATACAGTGTTTTCAACGATTGCTGGACGGATCACCCGGCGTACATCATAGACTTGTCCGCCAGTCTTTTCATCGATCACAAAGGAACCGTTTGATGTCCGATCATTGATCGGCATGTGCTCTGTATCAAGTTCGACAGTTTGCCCTTTTTGATCGGTGATCTGGAGCAGATTGTTCTCGCCAGAGCCCATATAAACAACGCGATGGGGATTTTTCTTCAATTCTCTCAACACCATCAATCCTCGTTTGGCTCTGCCTAATTGCGTGATTTCTTGGGCCAACATCCGTTTGGCCGCACCTCTTTGTGTAATGATCACAACAGGTGTATCCCCTTCGGAATAAACAACCAATCCATTCACGACAAAGTCATCATCTTTCAGATTCATCGCTTTGACACCTGCCGCCTTCGGTCCAACGACTGGCACTTCAGTCAATGGGTAGCGTAAAGCAAATGCTCGATGGCTAACTAAGAAGATGTCCATTGGATCATTTTGGTCAACTAAGAAGACATTCAACAACTCATCTGCTTCGTCTTTTAACTTCATCATGGTCAATGGCCGGGTCTTATAGGTCCGCCAAGGGTCAAATTCGGTCATGCGTGTCTGTTTGATCATGCCTTGTTTGCTGATCAAGACAAAGTTTTTCATTGGGTCAAGCACTTTGTACGGGAAGACCCCGATGATCATTTCATCTTGTGCCAAGGTCAACACATTCTGGGATATATGTTCGCCAAGATCTTTCCATTTCAGATCTGCGAGTTCATGGACCGGCCGATAAATGACATTGCCTTTGCTGGTCACCAGCAATAAGTGATCCAACGTGTTCAATTGCTGGCTGTATAAGAGGGCATCTCCTTCTTTCATGCCTACTTCTTCTGGTTTTGAGGCACCATAAGAACGCAAACTGCTGCGTTTGACATAGCCATCTTTCGTTACGGTCACGACAACATCTTCTTGTGCCACCAGTACTTGTGTCTCAATTTTGATTTCTTCGATCTCAGTTTCGATCTCAGTCATACGGGCTGAGGGATATTTCTTCTTGATTTCTTTTAATTCTTTTTTGATGACTTTCAACAGTTCTGCTTCTTGATTTAAAATCATCGTCAAGTGGGCAATCGTTTCTGCCAACTCTTTGGCTTCTGCTTGTAATTGGGTAATGTCGGTATTGGTCAAACGATACAATTGCAAGTTCACGATAGCTTCAGATTGCTCTTCCGTAAAACCATGTTGCACGACCAAATTGTTTTTGGCATCCTTTTTGTCTTTACTGCCGCGAATCGTCGCAATGACTTCATCTAGGATCGACAAAGCTTTCATCAGGCCATCGACGATATGTTGACGACGCTGTGCCTTTTGCAATTCAAAACGACTGCGTTTTTCGATGACTTCACGGCGGTGTTTGACATAGCTTTCCAAAATGCGCTTAAGGCCAACTTGTTGTGGACGCATCTCATCAATAGCAACCATATTGAAGTTGTAATTGATTTGCAGTTCCGTATTTTTGAACAGATAATGCAAGATTCCTTGCGCATTGGCTTCTTTTTTCAATTCAACCACGATCTGCAAACCGGTACGGTCTGTCTCATCACGGACTTCTGCGATCCCATCGATTCGCTTGTTCAAACGGATCTCATCCATTTTTTTGACTAAATTTGCTTTGTTGACCTCATAGGGAATCTCATTGATCACGATTTGCTGCTTGCCGCCTTTGATATCTTCAATCTTGGTTTTAGAACGCAGAATCACTTTCCCACGTCCGGTTTCATAGGCTTTTCTGATTTCTTCTTTCCCTTGCAAAATCCCCCCAGTCGGGAAATCTGGCCCCGGAATAAATGTCATCAATTGATCAAGTGTTGCCTTTGGATGATCAATCAAGTAAATCGTGCCGTCGATAATTTCACCGAGATTGTGGGTTGGGATCTCTGTTGCATATCCAGCAGAGATCCCTGTTGATCCATTGACCAACAAGTTCGGATATTTTGCTGGTAAGACCGTTGGCTCTTTTTCGGTATCGTCGAAGTTCCAAACCAATTCGACTGTATCTTTTTCAATATCTTTTAACAGCTCACCGCTTAATTCAGATAAGCGGGCTTCGGTATAACGCATAGCTGCAGGTGGGTCACCATCCATACTCCCGTTGTTCCCATGCATCTCGATCAAGACTTGCCGCAGTTTCCAATCTTGGCTCATCCGGACCATCGCTTCATAGATACTTGAGTCCCCATGGGGATGGAAATTCCCCATGATATTTCCGACAGATTTCGCTGACTTACGGAAGCCTTTATCATACGTATTGCCATCTTGGTTCATCGCAAATAAAATACGGCGTTGAACGGGTTTTAGACCATCACGTATATCCGGCAATGCCCGCTCTTGAATAATATATTTCGAGTAGCGGCCAAAGCGATCTCCCATCACTTCTTCTAACGTTAATTCTTGAATATTGTTTTTGTGTTCCAAGAGACCACCTCCTAATCCAGTTTCAAGCCACGAACTTCAGCTTGCTCTGTATCTTTTAACTTTTCGTCCACCAATTCCGGTACGGTATCTTCTTTTTTGTCTAAGATACTGCCATCTTCTTCCAAACTAAATTGTACATGGGTCTCGATCCATTTACGACGTGGTTCAACTTTATCACCCATCAAGGTCGTCACACGACGTTCTGCTTGAGCAGCATCATCGATTCTCACCCGGATCAAGGTACGCGTATCAGGATCCATTGTCGTCTCCCATAATTGATCGGCGTTCATTTCACCCAGACCTTTGTATCGCTGCAGCATATAACCTTTGCCGATTTTCTTGGTCAATTGACTCAGTTCTTCATCTGTCCAAGCATATGCCAAGATGGCTTTTTTGCCTGTTCCTTTTGATACTTTGTATAAAGGTGGTAAAGCAATGTAGACTTTTCCAGCTTCAATCAACGGTTTCATATACCGATAAAAGAAAGTCAGGAGCAGGACTTGGATATGGGCCCCATCAGTATCCGCATCGGTCATGATGATCACTTTGTCATAATTGCAATCTTCAATTGAAAATTCAGGACCGACACCAGCACCGATCGTATAGATCATCGTATTGATTTCTTCATTTTTTAAGATATCTTGCATTTTGGCTTTTTCTGTATTGATGACTTTCCCCCGCAACGGCAAAATCGCTTGGAATTTACGGTCACGGCCTTGTTTTGCAGAGCCGCCGGCAGAATCCCCTTCGACTAGATACAATTCATTTTTCTTTGGGTTTCTTGATTGTGCGGGTGTCAGTTTGCCTGAAAGCAGTGATTCGCCTTTTTTGCGTTTTTTGCCGGTCCGGCTTTCTTCTCTGGCCTTGCGGGCAGCTTCTCGGGCTTCTCGTGCTTTGATTGCTTTGCGCACCAGCATTTGACTCATCTCACTATTTTCTTGCAAATAGTAGCCAAGTTGTTCACCGATGACTGCATCCACCGCATTCCTAGCCAATGGTGTGCCCAGTTTGCCTTTGGTTTGTCCTTCAAATTGCAATAAATTCTCCGGCACGCGAATAGACAGCACTGCTGCCAATCCCTCACGGAAGTCACTGCCTTCTAGGTTCTTGTCTTTTTCTTTCAACAAATTGACCTTGCGGGCATATTCATTGAAGGCTTTTGTCATAGATGTTTTCATGCCCACCTCGTGGGTTCCACCATCACGGGTACGCACATTGTTGACAAATGAAAGCACATTTTCTGAGTACCCGTCATTATATTGAAAAGCCAGCTCTACTTCAATGGCCTCTTTGGTCCCTGAAAAATAAACGACAGAAGTCAATGTGTCCTTTTCTTCATTCAAATAATCAACAAATTCTTTGATTCCGTCTTTGTATAAAAAGACTTCGGTTGTTTTTTCTGCTCTTTCATCCGTCAGACTGATTTTGACGCCTTTGAGTAAAAAGGCAGATTCTCTCAGCCGTTCTGCCAATGTTTCATAGGAAAACTTAGTGACTGTAAAAATCGTTTCATCTGGTTTAAAGGTGACAGTTGTCCCTGTTGGCTTACGGGTCTTGCCGATTTTTTTCAATGTACCGACTGGATGTCCGCCATCTTTGAATGCGGCTTGATACTCTACGCCATCGCGGACGATCGTCACTGAAAGTTCGCTAGATAGAGCGTTGACCACGCTGGCACCAACACCATGCAACCCGCCTGAGGTTTTATAACCGCCTTGACCGAATTTTCCGCCGGCATGCAATACCGTAAATATCACTTGTACAGTTGGGATGCCTGAGGCGTGCATGCCGACTGGCATTCCCCGACCGTTGTCCCGTACACTGATACTGTTGTCTGAATGGATCGTGACATCGATTTCATTGCCGTAGCCAGATAGTGCTTCATCGACGGCATTATCAACGATTTCATATACAAGATGGTGCAGACCGCGGCCATCTGTTGAGCCGATATACATCCCTGGCCGTTTTCTTACTGCCTCCAAGCCTTCTAAGACTTGAATGGAAGCATCATTATATTCTGTGGTTTTCTTTGCCAAAGCCACCGCTCCTTTTATCTTGTTCAGTCTATTTCCTACGAGAGAAAAGACCGCAAAAAAAATCTTAACATAAAATCCACTTTTTTCAAGCGAACATTTTTCTAAATCATCTTATCCTTTTTTTCTTGTTTAGACAAGTTTCTATGCAGAACAAAATAGCAAGCGTTTCGTCATGCTGAAGTTTTTCTTATTGTTGGCGCGCCATTTTCATGCTAAAATTGCCCTAGTCCTAAAAAGAAAGTTGGTTATTATGAAAACGATGCTGTTATTCGTTGTTGCTTATCTATTAGGTTCCATTCCATCTGGTGTATGGATTGGCCAATTGTTTTTCAAAAAAGATATTCGCCAATTTGGCAGTGGCAATACTGGTACCACCAATACGTTTCGCGTCTTAGGCAAAAAGGCAGGAATTACCGTATTGGCGATGGATATTTTGAAAGGAACACTTGCCACTTGTTTACCGGCGATTTTTGACATCCAAGGAATCAATCCGTTGTGGTTCGGAGTCTGTGCGATCCTTGGTCACACGTTCCCGATTTTCGCTAAGTTCAAAGGCGGCAAAGCTGTTGCTACAAGTGCCGGCATGCTCTTAGGCTTCAATCCGATTTTCTTCTTGTATTCATCATTGATTTTTGTGATCTGTCTTTATGTAACGAGCATGGTCAGCTTGACCAGCATGATCGCCGCTTGTTTGATCACATTGTCAACAATTGTGGTGCCCTTGGTTGCTCCCGTAATCTTGCCTGAACAAAATTGGTTGTTGACCTTTATCGCTGCTGGCGTGACCGCATTCATCTTTTTCCGTCATCGCGAGAATATCTCCAGAATCAAGAACGGCACAGAAAGCCGGGTCCCTTTTGGGTTAAACAAACAATAGCAGAAGCTGAGGAAAGCAAAATATGCTTTTCTCAGCTTCTTTTTTCTTTATTTCACTGTGATGGAATATTTGGTTTCAAAATCCGTATCTGCCGACAAGGTTTGGATACCGACTTTGTCTTTCAGAAGGCCATTGCTCTCTAATGTATCAGCGATCCCACACCAGGGTTCAATGCATAAGAACGGTGATTTCACCGGATAGGTCGACCAAAAACCAACATACGGCATTTGATTGTAACTCAGGGTCACGCTATGCGGTGATTGTTCACTGCGAATCGAGAAAGACTGCAAGCCTTTTGTTTCGAAAACAAGGGCGTCATTTTCAAACATCTCGTGGGTCAAACTAAGATCGGTATTGGTCTGCCCTAAAGTTCGCTGCTGATAGTCGATATAGTTACCCTTTAGCGGCAACTTGACCCGAGATTTTTTCGGTGAAAAAGCCAAATAATAGTCTTCAAAGCGCAACCCTTTTTCTAAAGGTACATTAAAAGCTGGGTGCCCGCCAATTGAAAAGTACATATCTTCTTGTCCCTTGTTCTTGACGTTGTATCTGACGACGAGGCCGTCTCCCCCAAGTTCATAACTCACTTGCAATCGGAAATCGAAGGGATAAACAGACTTAGTCTCCGCCGAACTTTCCAACTGTAACAAAACAAAATCATCACGTTGGTCAACGACTTCAAATACCATATCTCGCGCAAAACCATGTCGAGGCAGATGATAAGTGACCCCTTCATGAAGATAGGTGTCATCTTTTAATGCGCCAACGATCGGAAATAAAATCGGTGCATGCTTGCCCCAATGATTGGGATCGGCTTGCCAAATGTATTCTAACTCGATAGTGGTGTCAAACAAGCTTTGCAGCTCTGCGCCTTTTTCTGCAATGGTTGCTTGCAGGTGACCGGCCGTGATGGTAACTGTCATCGTCTCATCTCCTAATATTGATGTTTCGTCAACTCTTCTTTGAAACGGCTGTTAAGCACTTTTAGATATGTGCCCTTCATTCCTAAAGAACGTGACTCAATAATACCCGCTGATTCTAATTTACGCAAGGCATTAACGATCACAGAACGAGTGATACCGATACGATCAGCAATACTAGATGCTGTCAAACGCCCTTCATCGCCTTCTAATGCTTCAAATATCGCTTGTACAGCTTTCAACTCACTATAAGACAATGTGTTGATGGCCATTTGGACAGCCGTTGTACTGCGCACGTCCGCCTCGATACTGCGGGATTTTTGGTAAAGGAATTGCATACCGACTACTGTTGCACTATATTCAGCTAAAACCAGATCATTGTCATCGAAAGATTTATCGATCCGTGAAAGAATGATGGTGCCTAAACGTTCGCCAGCGCCATAGATTGGCACAACGGTCGTTAAGCCATTCGGGTATAGATCACGGACTTCGATTGGAAATGCGGTCATATCATCAGCGATTGGGACATTGGCTTCAGTCGATGTTAAATGGTCCACTAACTCTGTATAGTTTTTGGGAAATTGCTTTTCCAAAAACATTTTTTTGATCCGTTCATTGTTGACATCATGGTTTTCAACAAATCCTAAGACACTGCCGTCACTACTAATAATGTACGCATTGCTGTCAAGAATATTTCCTAAAATGACAGCCATTTTATCATAAGGCAAATCTGAAGCTAAATTAAAAGTATTTTTTTGTTGTAATAATTCATTGATTTGTCTTGTTTTTTCTAATAGTGTTTTCATTGGTTTGCTCCCTTTATAAAATATACCGACTTAAGTCTTTGTCTTCAGCAATTGTGCCAAGCTTTTCTTCCACATACGCTTCAGTGATGGTTATTTCACCCATTTGCATCTCTGAGGCTTCAAACAATAGATCTTCTAAAAGTTTCTCGAGAATCGTGTGTAAACGGCGGGCCCCGATATTGTCCGTGTCACGATTGACTTGAAAAGCGATTTCTGCAATTTTTTGAATGGCTTCTAAAGTAAATGTCACTTTGACATTTTCGGTTGCCAGCAATGCGACATATTGTTTCACAAGCGCATTATTTGGTTCTGTCAAAATTTTGACGAAATCTTCTTTGGTCAAATCATCTAGTTCAACACGAATCGGAAAACGACCTTGCAATTCAGGAATCAAATCGCTTGGTTTCGACAGATGGAATGCACCTGAGGCAATAAAGAGAATATGATCGGTTTGCAACGCGCCATATTTGGTATTGACCTGCGACCCTTCAACGATAGGTAAAATATCTCGTTGGACACCTTCTCTAGACACTTCTCCTGATTGTTGCGATTTAGAGGTGACTTTGTCAATTTCATCCAAGAAAATAATGCCGCTGGATTCAGCCAATCGCAATGCTTCACTATGGATATCTGCATCATTGACTAATTTTGAAGATTCTTCTTGAATCAGCAATTCCCGTGCTTCTTTGACCGTAACTGTCCGTTCGATTTTCTTTTGCGGTTTCAACGCACCCAGCGTTTCGTTCAAATCAATGCCCATTTGCTCTAAACCATTATTCATAGCTGGCGCTTGGTTCTTCGGTTCATCGACTTGGATCGTCACTTCACGATTGTCTAACAAGCCTTTTTCCAACTGCTCATAGATGGCTTGCCGATTGCTGCGGATCTCGTCGGTCAATTCTTCTTTCGGTTCTTCTGGTTGTTGTGCGCCGTTGAACATATTCATCATTTGTTCATATGGATTGCCTTGTTTCTTTTGTTCCTTCTTGATTCCTGGCACCAATACTTTGACCAATCGTCGGTTGGCCTTCTTTTCTGCTTGGATGCGAACGTTCTTGTATTGGTCTTTTTTAACGATTTGAATCGCATTTTCAACCAAATCCCGCACCATTGATTCCACGTCGCGTCCCACATAACCCACTTCAGTAAACTTGGTTGCTTCTAATTTCACAAAGGGGGCATCGACGATCCTAGCTAAACGACGGGCGATCTCGGTCTTGCCGACACCAGTTGGGCCGATCATCAAGATATTTTTTGGGGTCACATCTTGCTGCATTTTTTCATCCAGTTGCAACCGGCGATAGCGATTGCGCAGCGCCACGGCCACAGATTTTTTGGCAGCTGTTTGTCCTACGATATATTCGTCTAATTCTTTCACGATCTCACGTGGTGATTTGTTTTGATTTGTCATTTTTCCACCTCTTTAAAACTCTTCAACAACAATGTTGTGATTGGTAAATACGCAGATATCTGCTGCAATATTCAAGGCCCCTTCAGCGATTTCTTTGGCTGACAAGTCGCCGCCATAGCGTTTCATCGCACGAGCCGCTGCTAACGCATAATTCCCACCAGAGCCGATAGCCAAGATGCCTTCATCTGGCGTGATCACTTCCCCGGTGCCTGAAACCAACAGCATTTCTTTGTCATTCATAACGATCAGCATCGCTTCCAACTTTTGCATGGATTGCTGTGTGCGCCATTCTTGAGCCAATTCTACCGCGGCGCGTTGCAAATTCCCATTATATTCATTTAATTTGCCTTCGAATTTTTCTTCTAACGTAAAGGCATCTGCCACACTGCCTGCAAACCCGACGATCACTTCTCCATTATAGATGCGGCGCACTTTTTTGGCGGTGCCTTTCATGATCACTTGCTCGCCCATTGTGACTTGACCATCACCGGCCATGGCGAACTTGCCGTCTTTTTCAACCCCACAGATCGTGGTTGAATGAAATTCTGATTTCATCTTGTATTCCTCCTGTATCTATTATGCCCTTGGATGAAATTGGCGATAATTTTTTTGCAAACTGTCTTTGGTGACATGTGCATAGATTTGTGTTGTAGATAGATTTGCATGTCCCAACAGTTCTTGAACTGTCCGCATGTCCGCCCCATGGTTCAATAAATGGGTGGCAAAGGTATGCCGCAGCATATGCGGATGGATCTGACTGTCTAGGCTGCTTTTTTGAATCACTTGATTAAGTACATATTCAATCCCAGTCGGCGTGATTCCATCACCCAAATGATTGACAAAAACGAGTGAATGTTCTTTATGATGCTTGTGCATCAATTGCTTTCGTCCATCGGAAAGATATCGTTTGACAGCTGTTTGTGCATAGCTGCCAAAAGGCACGTACCGGTCTTTGTTGCCCTTACCGTGAATCAGTAAGACTTCGCTTTCCCAATCAATATCAGGTATCGTCAGGTTGCTGCACTCACTGACCCGCAGCCCAGATCCGTACAACACTTCCAACAATGCTTGATTGCGCTGCTGCAAAGGTTTATCCCCTGCTACGCTTTCGAATAAAGCGGCCATTTCTTTCTCATAAAAAAAACGCGGCAATTTCGCATTCTTTTTTTTCATATGGATATAAGCAAAAGGATTTTCTTTAATGACTTCATGTTTCGTCAGAAATTGGTAAAATGAGCGTAAACTAGCCATCTTCCTGCTGATCGAGTTCCGGCTGTATGCCTGTTCAGTTAAATAACTTAGATATACCCTGACATCACGATAATCAATGGTTAGGAACGCACTATTTCCGGAATCTGCCAAAAACTGAAAAAAGTTCTCCATATCTTCTTGATAGGCTTGCTTCGTCTTCTCAGAATAGCCTCTTTCAACAATAAGATAACGAAAAAATTCATCTTTTAGTTGTTCTTCATGCAAAATAATCCCTCATTCCGTGATTCAAAATAACTGTATCACAGCCAAATCAAAAAGACAAACGAATTGTCAGAATTTAACCAATATTTCAAAGTTTAGACATAATTGTGAAAACTTTCTAAGAAACTTCCATAAATTTTTCAGTTTTTTTCAACCCAATTCATCAAAAACGGATAGCATCATACGTAAGCCGCATGGTTTGCTATCCGTTCCTTGGTTATTCGTTGATTGGTTGTACTGTTTTTGGTTGTGGGTGCTCAGACAATGCGCCGACTAATTCTTTGTTTCCTTGTTTCGTGGACATTGTATCATTGATCAACCCAACCAAATCTAAACCGGTTGTTTCTTTGATCGTATCAAATGTTCGGGCCAATCCAGCTTCACCCATGCCATGGATTCCATCATTGCCACCAAAGCTGACGACTTTATCAATATTGCTTAAAGGTGCATTGACTTCTTTGGCGATCTCAGGCAAGACTTTGATAAATTCCATCAAAATCCCCGCTTCATTCAATTTGGTCAAGGCAATCGCCATTTTTTCGCGGCTCTCTGCTTCGGCTTGACCGACTTTGGCGATCCGATCCGCATCTGCCGCCCCTAATTTTTCAATTCGTTCGGCTTCTGCTTGGGCAGCCAACTTGACTTTCTCAGCTTCAGCTTGTGCATGGGCAATTTCCCTTGCTTTGTCGGCCAAGGCATTTTGTTCTACGACATATTTGTCCGCTTCCGCTTTTTTACGCAACGTCGCATTTAATTCTTTCTCGGTCAATTCTGCTTGTTTGTCTTGGATCTCGATATTTTTTTCTTGTTCGATCAGTTGGACTTTCATCTTCTCGCCGACTGCGATTTGTTCTGCTTTCGCATCAGCCACTTCACGTTCTTGTTTATATTGGGCTTGTTTCAGGGCCATTTCTTTGGTGGCTTCCGCAATTTCGGTTTGGCGACGAATCTCTTCATGTTGCGCAAGTTGTTCATTTTCTGCTTGTTTGATCCGTGTTTCTCTCAATGCGTTGGATTCGGCAACTTCAGCATTCTTCTTCACGACAGCGATTTGCGGCCGACCTAACGCGTCTAGGTAGCCATTGGTATCAGATACATCTTTGATTGTGAACGAAACGATTTCCAAACCCATTTTCTTCAAGTCAGTTGATGCGACTTCTTGGACTTGTTCGGCAAAATCATCACGATTCTTGTAGATCGCTTCGACGGTCATTGTTCCTAGAATAGCCCGTAAATGACCTTCCAATACTTCTTGGGCTTCATCTTCCAACTCTGCAGTTGATTTGCCTAGATATTGTTCCGCTGCTGTTTTGATTGATTCGGTACTATTGCCGACTTTGACTAAAACAGTGGCACTGGCTTTGATTGGTACACCTTGTTCCGTATACACTTCGGGCGTGCCGATTTCTAATTTGTGGGTCAATAAACTTAATTTATGGGCTTTTTGAACGATTGGAATCACAAAAGTCCCACTATTCTTTAATATCTTGATACCTTCTTTTCCTAAGAAAGAACCAGTAACGATCAGTGCTTCATCGGGTTTGCCGATACGATAGCGAATCATTAAAAACGCAATCAATAACACCAACAAGATAATGCCCCAAAAAATAGGATTACTGAAAATTTGTAAAGCTGAACCTGAATCTACCATCCTTCTACACTTCCTATTCTATAAAATGTTTGCTCTCAATCACTAACGCAATGCCTTTGTGATCAATTTCTACAATGATAACCTTGGTGCCAACGGGTAATAGGATCTTCTTATTGCGGTCTTCTTCTCGATACAATTTAGCTGGATAAACGGAGCGTGCGCTTTGACTACCAATCTCCATGACTTCACCCATAGAGGCCCCTTCGATTTTTTCCGTCAATTCTCCAATCAAAAAATCCGACTGATCGATGACATTGCTGCTATTTTTGTCTGTGACGCGATTATACAACCACATCAATGGACCAAGTATCACACTGAATAACAAAAATACGATCAATAAGCCACCAATGATCAGAATCAACCAACCCAAGAATTGAATGACTATCGGGAATTGTCCCAAATAGGTTTGAATCGTGGTGAGCCATTCTTCAGCCATCTTGTTCCCCACCTTTCATCGTTACCAACTATCATAAGTCACCGAAAGAAAAGTTTCAAGACAAATTAAAAAAAAGTCTTCTTACTAATTTAAAGTAAGAAGACTGTTGTTTGCTTATAATAGGTCTGATTTGGCTGTCTCTAAAGCCGTTAATGCACGATTGGCCAACGTTTCGTATCGTGTTTTTTTATCACGAATCCGTTCTGGCAATTCTGGTAGCAAGCCAAAATTGGCATTCATAGGTTGGAAGTGTTTGCCTTCCGCATGGGTAATATAATACGCCATACTGCCAATTGCCGTTTCTTGCGGAAAAATGATCGGTGCTTCATCTTTGGCCAATTTGGCAGCATTGATACCAGCAATCAAACCGCTTGCCGCACTTTCCACATACCCTTCAACACCCGTCATTTGTCCGGCAAAGAACAAATCATCACGTTTTTTTGATTGATATGTTTGTTGCAGCAGTTCCGGAGCGTTCATAAAGCTGTTACGATGCATCACACCAAAGCGGACAAATTCAGCTTCTTCTAACCCTGGAATCATGCGGAACACACGTTTTTGTTCACCCCATTTTAAGTGGGTTTGGAAGCCAACGATATTATACAAAGACGCGGCTGCATTGTCTTGACGTAATTGAATCACGGCATAAGGCCGTTTGCCAGTTTTAGGGTCTTCCAATCCAACTGGTTTCATCGGGCCAAACAACATTGTCTTAGGTCCGCGACCCGCCATAACTTCGATAGGCATACAGCCTTCAAAGAATTTTTCTTTTTCAAATGCTTTCAATGGTGCCACTTCAGCTTCTAGCAATGCTTCGCGAAAGGCATAGAATTCTTCTTTGGTCATAGGACAGTTCAAGTAAGCCGCTTCACCTTTGTCATAGCGTGATTTTAAATAAACTTTGTCCATATTAATCGTTGATTTATCGACGATTGGTGCTGCAGCATCATAAAAGTAAAAGCCTTCTGATCCATTGAATGCTTGGATCGCTTTTGACAAAGGTTCCGATGTCAATGGTCCAGTAGCAATCACTGTGATACCTTCTGGAATCTCTGTAATTTCTTCTTCAATTACAGTCACTAAAGGATGCTCTTTGACTCTTTGCGTCACAAGCGCGGAAAAATCATCGCGATCGACAGCCAAAGCGCCCCCAGCGGGAACCGCAGTTTTATCTGCAGACGTGATGATCACAGAATTCAAACGACGCATCTCTTCTTTTAAGACACCAACAGCATTCGTCAAATTATTGCCTCTTAACGAATTTGTGCAGACCAATTCAGCAAAATTATTGGTGTGATGCGCCTCTGTGGTTTTTTTGGGACGCATTTCATATAGATTGACAGCCACTCCTGCTTCCGCAGCTTGCCAAGCAGCTTCACTTCCAGCCAATCCGGCACCGATTACATTTATCTTCTTCATTGTCAGACTCCTTTTACGATCCATCGTTTTTTTCATGTAGCTGAAATGAGTGAGCAAAAGGACCGGCAAATCTTTGCATAGCAGCTGCATGAAAACGCAACTTGCTGCAACAGGTTCACCGATTCTTTGCTGATTCATTCAATTATTTTTGTACTTGTTCTTCGTAATCGCCATTGGTACAAACGACTTGCTTGCCGCCTTTGACTTTCTTTTCAACCAAATAGTGATCACATTTTGGACAATTCCGTCCAACTGGTTTATCCCATGATGTGAAGTCGCATTCTGGGTAACGGGTACATCCATAGAACAATCGATTTTTTTTCGATTTGCGCTCCACGACTTGTCCTTCATGACAAACAGGACATTCAACACCAATTTCTTTGACGATTGGCTTAGTGTTGCGGCAATCTGGGAAATTGCTGCAGGCATAGAATTTTCCGTAGCGGCCAAGTTTGATCACCATCGGATGCCCACATAAATCACAATCAAAGCCAGCCGGTTCATCTTTGATCTGGATTTTCTCAATTTGTTCTTCAGCGGTCGTCAATTCCTTTTCAAAAGGACGGTAGAATTGATCAACGACTTTGACCCATTCTTCTTTGCCAGCTTCTACACTATCCAAGCTGTTTTCCATCTCTGCTGTGAAATGGGTATCAACGATTTGCGGGAAGAACTCTTCAATCAGTGAATTGACGATTTCACCTAATTCGGTTGGCTCAAAACGTTTTTGTGCCAACTTCACATAGTATCTTCTTTGGATTGTTTCAAGAGTAGGTGCATACGTCGACGGACGACCCACCCCATTTTCTTCAAGTGTTTTGATCAAGGTTGCTTCGCTATAACGGGCTGGCGGTTGCGTGAAGTGTTGTTTGGGTTCGATAGAAACCGATTGAACCACATCTCCTTCAGCTAATTCAGGCAAAATATTCTCTTTGTCTTCCTTGCCGTCATCACGGCCCTCAACATAGACTTGCATAAACCCTTTGAACTTGATCTTAGAACCATTGGCAATAAAGATCACACCATTTTGGTCTAAAGTCACTTTCATAGTATCCAAAATTGCCGGCGTCATTTGACTGGCAACAAAGCGTGACCAAATCAAACGATAGAGTTTCATTTGATCTTTATCCAAGAATTTTTCTAAGCTTTCCGGTGTCCGCAGTACACTAGAAGGACGGACTGCTTCATGGGCATCTTGTGCCCCTTGTGCATTGGCACGCTTTTTCCCACCATGTGCCGAAAATTCTGTACCAAAGGTTGATTCGATATAGTCAGCGGCTTCTGCTTTAGCGGAATCAGCGATCCTTGTCGAGTCAGTACGCATATAAGTGATCAAGCCCACCGTACCTTGCTTACCAAGGGCGATCCCTTCATACAACTGCTGGGCGACCATCATGGTTTTTCTCGTACGGAAGTTCAGCTTGCGGGCCGCTTCTTGTTGCAAACTACTGGTTGTAAAAGGCGCTGCTGGGTTACGTTTGCGCTCTTTCTTTTCAACTTTGGTCACTTGAAAATCTTTGCTATCTAATCGTTCCGTAACTTCTTTGATGCTTTCTGCGTTTGGCAATTTTTTCTTTTTGCCATCTAATCCCCAGAAATTGGCTTTAAATTTTTTGGTTGCTTTCTTGAAGTTGCCATCGATACTCCAATATTCTTCAGGCACAAAATCACGGATCTCTTTTTCACGATCAATAATGATTTTTAAGGCCACAGATTGGACCCGACCAGCACTTAACCCTTTTTTGACTTTGCGCCACAAAATCGGACTCAAAGAATAGCCCACCAAACGGTCTAAAATACGGCGGGCTTGTTGGGCATCCACTAGATTTACATCAATGGTCCGCGGTTCTTTAAATGCGGCTTTCACAGCATCTTTCGTAATTTCATTGAAAACCACGCGATTTTTATCCTTTAAATCCAACCCTAATAAGAAAGCCAAATGCCAAGCAATCGCTTCTCCTTCTCTATCCGGGTCACTTGCGAGATAGACTTTTTCCGCTTTTTTGGCTGCTGAACGCAACCCTTTGATAACATCGCCTTTTCCGCGAATGGAAATATAATGCGGTTCATAATCATTTTCTACATCAATACCCATTTTGCTTTTTGGTAAATCTCGAATATGTCCAACACTCGCCACGACTTTATAATTTCGTCCGAGGTATTTCTCAATGGTTTTCGCCTTGGCTGGCGATTCCACAATTACTAAATATTTATATGCCATATAAAAAATGGCTCCTTCCTGGATTTTTCCTACTATATATATACCCTCAATAAATGAATCTATCATATGTTTAGCAAACATACAAATCGTAGCTTATCATAGCTTTCAAGAAAAGGTTTGTCAAGGAAGGTTGACTACAAATATTAAAAATAGATGAACTCTTGCAGAATATCATCCGCGTCAATCGTACATTTTGCACCGTCTTGAATCAATTGATGACAGCCTTTTGACTGTGCAGAAATGATTTCTCCTGGTACCGCAAATACCTCACGCCCATTTTCTAATGCCAATTGTGCCGTGATCAAGGAACCACTTTTTTCTTTGGCTTCCACAACACAAACCCCTTGTGCAATGCCTGCAATCAACCGATTGCGCATCGGGAAATGAAAGCGTTGCGGCGTGGTTCCTGCTGGATATTCACTGATCACCAAATGTCCTTGGCAGATTTCTTCATAAATGTACCGGGAAGTTGCAGGATAACAGACGTCCACACCTGTACCAACAACAGCGATCGTTTCTCCATGATTCCGCAATGCAGATTCATGAGCAAAGCTATCCACCCCTTTTGCTAAACCGCTGATGATCACATAATTTGAAGCAAGTAACGGCGGGACGAATTTCTCACATACTTTTCTTGCATAGGCAGATGCCTCTCTTGCGCCAATGATCGCCACACAAGCTTTTTGAAGTAAAGACACATTCCCCTGATAGAATAATAGCAAGGGTGGATCAGGTATGCGTCTAAGCAAAGGGGGATAGTTTGGTGAAAAAAAAGTCAGCAACTGCTGTTGGGCGACCTTATGGTGTACTTGCGCGTCTGTCATTTGCTGCCAAACAGTCTCGATATGAGTGGCTTTTTGGGCGGTAAATCCTATACCTTGCAATGCGAGACTGTTGATAGTCGTTGTCTGCTGCGATAGCCAGTATTTCATGATTTTCCAATAACTTTTGGGACCAATACCAGGACAGTAGTACAACTTGATCACCTGTTTTTCAAACGCGGAACATTCGTCATATTGCACAAAAAAAACCTCTTTTCTTAAGCATTCTTACAATAAGATTCGCTAAAAAAAGAGATTTGAATGAATGTTACAAGTATTGTTTGACTGGCGCAAATGTTTTACGATGAATGGGACAAATTCCGTGACTGCGCATACCATCTAAATGATCTTTCGTACCATAACCAGCATTTTTGTCAAAACCATAATACGGATAAGTTTGGTGAAAGTCCGCCATCAGATTGTCCCGATAAACCTTGGCAATGATACTTGCGGCCGCGATACTGATTGAGCGGGCATCCCCTTTGATCAAACTTTGCTGTTGAATGGACGTATCGATCGTCATGGCATCTACTAAGAGATACTCCGGCGTGATCGCCAAATCCTCTAAAGCCAATTTCATAGCCAAACGGCTCGCTTGATAAATGTTTATCTGGTCGATTTCTTCATGGGTCACAACTCCCATCCCAATGGCGATCGCATGATTATGAATCTCAACAAATAAGTCATCTCGTTTTTTCTGAGACAATTGTTTTGAATCGTTTAAGCCTAAAATCTGACAGTCCTTTGGCAAAATCACCGCTGCAGCCACAACTGGACCGGCAAGAGGGCCACGACCGACTTCATCCAGTCCTGCAATAAAGCGCACACCTTTGGCATAAGCTGCCTGTTCAAATAATGACATTTCCATGTATTTGTCTTTTAGCAGCTGTTGTTTCTGTTGCTGCTTTTCGTATTGTTCCACCAGTTTTTTTACGCCACTGCGGGTATCTTCTCTCAAAAGGGAGACGTATGCTGGATCATGAAACTGGGGATCCAATAAACGGGCTTTGATTTCTTTAATCGACTGCGTCATCGGCCTCACCTAATTCCTCTAAACGATCTAATGTATACCGTCCCAATTTCCCTTGGCGGATATCAAAGACCACCAGCTCTGCACCGCGATCATAGTTGTCTTTATAACCCCTTTTTTGAGTGATTTTCATCAAGAGTTCAGGCGCCAGCAATGCTGCTTCTTCTGCCGTCAAATTGTAACGCGCGGCAACTTTGTCGGGATAATAGCGGGCAAAAAAATCTAAGCCATACAACGCAATATCATCCAAATGAATCAACTGATCTTTGATTGCCCCCGTAAGTGCCAACCGTTTACCGATTTCGGGGTCTTCAAATTTTGGCCATAAAATCCCCGGTGTATCCAATAATTCAACTTCATTTCCAAAACGCAGCCACTGTTGCCCTTTTGTGACACCCGGTTTGTTTCCTGTTTGAGCGATTTTTTTCCCGACTAAGCGGTTCATCAATGTTGATTTCCCAACGTTAGGGATCCCAATCACCATGGCACGGATTGCTCTAGGTTTCAATCCCCGCGCCTTATCTCGGGCGATTTTTTCTTTCAACACTTCTTTGGCCGCCGGCACGATGCCTTTGATCCCTTGATTGTCTTGGGCATTGATCGCCAATGCGAAATATCCCTGCCGTTTGAAATACGACACCCACTGTTTTGTTTGTTGCGGATCCGCTAAATCGGCTTTGTTGATCAAGATCAACCGCGGTTTTTGTTGTAATAACTGATCAAGCATCGGATTGCGTGATGAGATAGGTAATCTAGCATCCACCAATTCGAAGACGATATCAACAAATTTAAGTTTTTCACTGACCTCACGTCTGGCTTTTGCCATGTGACCAGGAAACCATTGAATGGTCATGATGTATCCTCCTTCTTTATCAAGAGCATTCGTCAAATTGCAGGAAATGTACCCTGCATCTTTACGCTGCACTGAGTGAATCATCGGCTTGCGCCAATAATCTCATGTCGTTGATATTATACGGGTTTCATAGACATTCGTCTATAACAGAATCATGATTCCCGTATATTCTTTAAAAAGGAGAACAAATCTGATGACACCTTTGCTCAATCAAGCAAGTCTGCTTCTTCATTTTCGGCTTCCGATCACTCCTTGCTCTCCACAGATGGACTGAGTAATGATCGCGTATTCGTATAAATCTGCTTAGCTGCTTCAGCATGATTCAACGTATACAGATGGATCCCGTCTACATTATTGGTCGATAAATCGACGATTTGATCAATGGCATAGGCGATGCCAGCTTCTCTCAATGCCGCAGGATCATGTTCATATTTTTCTAAAATCGCCAAAAATTTCCTTGGCAAATGGGTGCGTGTCGTCTGCAACAACCTCGTGACTTGCTGCCGATTGACGATAGGCATGATGCCCGCCAATAGTGTAGCCTCAATGTCAGCTAATGCACATGCTTCTTGAAATGAATAGAACAAGTCATTGTCAAAGAACAATTGGGTCACTAATGTACTGCAACCAGCTTCAGTCTTTGCTTTTAACTGTTTGATGTCTGCCACTCGATCGATTGACTCTGGATGCGTTTCTGGATAGCAGGCACCATAAATCTCAAAATGTGGTTTTTTCATTTTGATATATGCGACGAGTTCACTGGCATATTGAAAGACACCTTGACTTGGGCGATGATCGATTTCATCCCCTCTTAAAGCCAGTACTTGCTGAATCCCGAGCCCCTCAATGTCATCGAGAATGGCATCGACGGCTTGTTCATTTAGATAGCGAGCCGCTAAGTGAGGAATCGTTGGTATTTTCAGTTCATGCCACAGATAGTCCGTGACTTGAATAGAAAAGGCTTCTGCTGAATTCGTTACATTGCTACAGGTCACACTCACAAATGCAGGATCCAGTGTCTGCAATACATGTAATGTTTTTTGCAGATTTTGATAGCCAGCCTGCGTTTTGGTTGGGAACACTTCAAAAGACAATTTACTCCCCATTTGCGCTTCCCTCCCTCACTCGATGGACTGCCTGAAGCATGTGTTCTAAGCTTTCTTTTGTTTCGATCACCCCTCTGGTCTTTAAACCACAATCAGGATTGATCCACACTTGATCTGCCGGCAACTTGTCTAAAATATTGGTAATTGTCGTTGTCAATTCATCCACTGTGGGAATACGAGGAGAATGTATATCGAAAACACCTGGTCCAACTGCTGTTTGAAATTGCTGTCGTCTCAGTTCATCCAAAAGCGTCAAGTTCGATCGAGCCGACTCAAAAGAAATAACGTCCACATCCATGGCAGCAATTTCAGGAACTATATCTGAGAATTCGCTATAACACATATGCGTATGGATTTGCGTCGCTTCTTTGACTTGGCTATGCACCAAGCGAAATGCAGGAATAGCCCAGTCCAGATACTCCTTATGCCAGTCCGATCGGCGCAACGGTAATTTTTCTCTTAAGGCGGCTTCATCGATTTGAATCATTTGAATCCCCGCAGCTTCTAGATCCAACACTTCCTGACGAATAGCCAATGCCAATTGATACACAGTTTCTCTCAACCCAATATCTTCTCGAGGAAATGACCAATTCAAGATAGTCACAGGGCCAGTCAGCATTCCTTTGACAGGTTTACTTGTCTGTGCTTGCGCAAAGCGGGTCCACTTCACAGTCATCGGCTGCAAACGTTCAATATCTTCCCAGATGATAGGCGGCTTAACCCCTCTAGTCCCATACGATTGTACCCATCCGTTTGTTGTAAAGAGGATACCTGATAATTGCTGTCCAAAATACTCCACCATATCGTTGCGCTCGAATTCACCATGAACCAACACATCTAAACCAATGTCTTCTTGCCAATTGATCCATTCAATGATTTGCTTCGCGATATATTGGTCATATGTCTGTTGATCAATAGTACCTCGTCGATACTTCCCTCGTGTTTGTTTCACTTCCTTTGTTTGCGGAAAAGAACCAATCGTCGTTGTAGGCAGCTGCGGAAAGCCAAATAGCGCATGTTGCGTTTTTTTTCGGGTTTCGTAAGTGGCAGATCGTTGAAAGTCGTTCTCTGTCAACTGTTGGAGTTTTTCTTTCATCACTTGATTCGGTTGACAACGGTTGCCAGAAAATAAGGCTTTGTTTTTTTCAAGCAGTTCGGTATTTCCCGCCAATATTGATCGTAACTGGGTCAATTCTATGACTTTTTCAACTGCAAATGAGAAATAACGTTTTGTTTCCTCTGCCAACGTTTCATTGGCAACCGTATAAGGCAGATGCAGCAATGAACAAGAAGTCGAGAGAACGATGTTCAAATCATTCATCGATTCAAGCAATGTCAATGTTTGTTGATACGCATTGCGCCAAATGTTTTTACCATTCAATACACCAGCGTATAGCAGCTTGTCTTTTGGAAAACCACTTTGAACGAGTGCCAACGTTTGTTTGCCTTCCACAAAGTCTAATCCAATGCCGTCAAATGGCAGGTTGATCACTGTCTGATAACTTTCTCTGATATCGCCAAAATACGTTTGCAGCAAGACCTTCAATGGGGCATCTTTCAATAATGCTTGATAGATTTTTTTGAAAAACGCAACATCTGCTTGCGACAATTCTTGAACCAAACAAGCCTCATCAACTTGGATCCATGTCGCCCCCAAAGCAGCTAGTTTCTGAAGAATGTGACGGTAACTCTCAACCATTGATTCCAGTAATTTCGTTTGATCGACATCTGATTGGATCTCACTTAAACGCAGAAAAGTAAAAGGGCCAATCAACACTGGTCTGGTTTCGATACCACTATTTTTTGCCTCTAGATATTCATCAAAAATTTTTGTCCCACTGCAATGGATCGTGGTTTCTGCGTCAATCAACGGTACGATATAATGATAATTGGTATTGAACCATTTTTTCATCGGCCGCGCTTTGACATCTACTTTGTCTGTTTGACTCCCTCTAGCTAGAGCAAAATAACTATCTAAGTCAGACAAGCCAGCACTACGCAATGGTTGCGGTATGATATTCAATAGGCAAGCCGTATCTAACATTTGATCATAAAAACTAAAATCATTGCTGGGAATCTCTGTCAGTCCGTTATCTTGTAATAACCGCCAATGTTTTTCTCGCAGATCCTTGCCTGTCTGTTGTAATTTCTGGGCATCGTGGTCTTTGAAATAGGTTTCTACCGCAAATTTTAATTCTCTGTGTTCACCCAATCTTGGAAATCCTGGTATCGTTGTCTGCATCGCTTGATCCTCGCTTTCAATTTGTTATGTATTACACTATCATCATGAAAGGTATTTGGATAACTGGATAAAAGCATAACTTCTTATAGCCAAAAACTATAACCTTAGGTATACTGCTTCTAAAAGAGGTGCAGCCATGAAATTGCAACAATTGATCTATTTTGAGAAGATCATTGAACATGGATCGATCAATGAAGCAGCCAAGTCACTTTATTTGACGCAGCCTAGTTTGTCGAAAGCCTTGCAGGAGTTGGAAGAAGAAATGAAGGTCCAGTTGCTGATCAGAACCAAGCAAGGAATCGTGCCTACTGATCAAGGAAGAGAATTTTTGATTTATTGTCGCCAAATCTTAGATCAAGTCAATCTTCTTGAAGAAAGATTCAAAAAGGAGCCGCCTCGCAAGCAAAACTTTTCCGTATCAGCACAGCACTATGCCTTTGTTGTCCATGCGTTTGTCGACCTGATCAAAACGATTCCTGCAGATATCTATGATTTCACACTGAGAGAAACAGAAACCGAAAATATTTTTCAAGATTTGATTTCCTTCAAAAGTGAAATTGGTATCCTCTACTTAAATCGCTTCAATCGGCAAGTGATGGAAAAACTGTTCAAAGAGAAAAACTTGGTTTTTACACCGCTCTTTGAAGCCAAACCGCATGTATTTGTCAGTCGCTCGAATCCCCTTGTGGCAAAAGACCGATTGACCCTAGACGACCTGGCGCCTTACCCATATCTTTCCTATGAACAAGGAGAAACCAACTCCCTCTATTTTTCTGAGGAGATCCTGAGCACTTGGCGTCGTCAAAAAAATATCAAGGTCAGTGATCGAACGACGATTTTTAACTTGATGGTTGGCTTGAATGGCTATACGATCAGTTCTGGTATTATCAGCAGCGACTTAAATGATGACAAAATCATTGCGATTCCTTTGGATTATGATGATACCATCAGATTGGGCTGGGTCAGACATCAACAAATCCTCCTCAGCCCAATTGCCAAGATGTATTTAACTTTATTAAAAAGCCATATCAAAGGATACGGCTTTGATATCTACAATGAATGATTTGGTTTGTTTGAACCAATGCTAAAAAATCCCCCATTCACGTCAGCAGTCTGCTGGTTGAATGGGGGATCATCTGTCCTTCATTAAATCAATCGTATATGGGATAAAGGATAATACACCAATCGTGCATTGCCTAAAATGGCATCACCAGAAATTGGGCCAAAAGATCGACTGTCCTTTGAGGCTCTGCGATTGTCGCCAATCACAAAATAACTATCCTTACCCAGCTTTTCAACACCCAACAGTGATTCTAAATCAAAATCATTCGTATACGACGCTGTTTCATGATCATTGTTGCGGTTTTTGGCCAAGAAGGGTTCTTCAACAGGTTCTCCATTGATATACAGCTGATCTGCTTCATACTTGACAGAATCTCCTGGCATCCCAATCACCCGCTTGATATAGGTGGATCCATCTGGCATTTGAAAGACCACCACATCAAATCGGTGGATTGGTGAAATCTTCTCAATGATCACCATATCTCCTTGTCGCAACGTGCCTTCCATTGAATTGCCAGAAACTGGAACAGGGATCAATAGGAACGCCCGAATCAAAAAGGCAGAGGCCAACGCGATCAATGCGTATTTAAAAGCCAACCAAAAACGATCTCGCCACTGATTATCGGTCGTCAATGCAGGTTTCCTCCCTCTTTCACTCACTCTTCAGCCAACAGTGACAATGCTTTTAGATATGCAGGATCTTCCGCCCGGATTTTGTCTGTGACAGCTTGTTCGATTGCTTGTGCTGTTTCAGCATCGACTTCACCACTTTCAGAGAGACCGGATGTCTTTTGAAAAGCTGTCACGGCTTCTACCGTTTGATCATTGAAGGTATCCCCACTCGTATCATAGCCTAACGCCGCCAAAAACTGGTTGAGGTTGCTGACAGCATCCGAACTTTGCCCAGTTTTCAACGCATTGTCGCGGGGCAATGGAGCGAGATACGCATACGCTGGAAAATCAGCTTCATAATCAGGCAAAACGCCTTGGTCGTTGACCCATTCTTCATTCGGTGTCAACCATTTCATGATCGTCATTTTCAATTCACTGTCATCGCCCAATTCTTTGATATTCTGTACAGTTCCTTTACCAAAAGTTTCGGTACCAACAATCGGAACCCCCGCAGATTCTTGCAAAGCTGCTGCAAAAATCTCAGAAGCAGAAGCACTGCCGCCATCTACCAAAACGACGACTGGTTCTGTAACTTTAAAGCCTTCATCTAAGGATTCACTGGCCTTGGTTTCGCTGATGATACCTTGGTTGCTGGCAAATTTAACGATCGTTTGACCATCTTCTAAAAACATACTAGCCATGATTTGTACCTGATCCAATAAGCCGCCGGGATTTTGCCGTACATCTATCACAAAGGATTTGGCACCTTCACTTCTCAAAGCAGTGATTGTTTCTTTTAATTCGCTGGCGGTTTGCTCGCCAAATGTCGTAATCTCGATCTTGCCTACCGTTTCATTTGTATCGACAATCTCACCATGGACAGTCTCAATCGGAATCGTATCTCTCGTTAACGTGACGTCAAAGGTCTCGCCCTCTCTTTGCAGTGTTAAAGTGACATCTGATCCTTTCTCGCCGCGAATTTGTGCGACCACCTCAGACAATGATTGCCCTTTGGTATCTTCGCCGTCCACTTTCAGAATCCGATCCCCTATCCGTAGCCCGCTTTTTTCGGCAGGTGTGTTTTTGATCGGTGCTTGGGCAATCTCAGGATACTCATCTACCAATGATAATGTGGCGCCGATTCCCTCAAAACTGCCGGATAGCGACTGATCCAATTCATCTGCTGCCGACTCACTCAAGTAAGTCGTATAAGGGTCATCCAACGCATCTGTCATGCCTTGCAACGCGCCTTCGATCAACGCATCTTCGTCGACCTCTTGGTAATAATTGCCTTTGATTTCTTCAAAAAGCTGTTCGACTTTGACAATACCACTGTCTGCCGTTGACGATTCTTCAACGACTGTTGCAACGGACTGTTGTTCAGCTTGTTGCCAAATATACACGCCACCGCCTGCCAAAATCGCGACACTAGCAAGTGAAATGAAATAGCGGCCTGTTGAGATTCCTTTCATCCTTTCGCCTCCTTTTCTTAACGATTGTTTTCAGTATAATCGGCCCAGATTCGATCGAAGATATCCATTGAAGGCAAGTAATCTACGCTCATTTCCAAATAAGAAGAGATTTCTTCATAATCATCCGTATGTTTTGGAAATTGACTATCATGACTCGCATGTGTGGCAAAAATCTGGGCTTCATCGGTGTGACTCGGCCCTTTGACTGCCATTAAGTAACTATAAAAACTCTTACGCATGGTCTTGATCCCAATGGTCCGCAAGAAAGGCTGCACGACGCGCATGATTACGAGCAAAGTTCTCAGGGTTTTTCTTGTAATACTCTTGATGTTCCTCTTCAGCCAAATAAAATGGCTGGGCGGGTTCAATTGCAGTGACGATTGGCTCAGTGAAGCGCCCAGTCGCTTGTAAAGCCGCCTTGCTAGCCAATGCTGTTTGATGCTGTTCTTCATTGAAATAAAAAATCACCGGTCGGTAATTATCACCACGGTCCTCGAATTGCCCAAAGGCATCAGTTGGGTCCGTTTGTTGCCAGTAAATCGTTAATAAATCATCGAAACTGATTTTCTCAGGATCAAAAATAATCTCCACTGCTTCAGTATGTCCTGTTTGGTGGCTCTTTACTTCCTTATAAGTAGGATTTTCGGTGTGCCCCGCCGTATAACCAGAAAAAATGGACTCGATCCCGTCCAATTCATCAAAAGGCTGGATCATACACCAAAAACAACCGCCTGCAAATATTGCTCTTTCCATTATTCATCCTCCGATTCAGCTGGCAGATAGAGACTCATTTGAATCTCATCATCTACAAGATTGATTTTGTTGGCTTTGATAAACAAGCCGTTTTGCATTCTAAATTGATCCAAACGTATCAAAATGACCTGTTCATCGGCATTGACTTCGATCCATTCAGGAAATTTGAAACTGCGTTTGATCATTTTCAGGACTTCGCTCGTTGGTAAATCTAGTGTACCGATCGATAAGCTTTTGGCTTTTAATTGCACATTGCCTTCTTCGGTCACGTAAGGATCAAAGTACAAATAAAAAGTGATTGGAAATCCTAGAACCTGGAATTCCCCGGTCAACAGGGCTTCATTCCGCAATTCAAAATCATACGTGACATCTTGTCCTTTTTGAAAATCAGATAAGTAAAAATCAATCAACTGATTGACCTGACTTTTGTTGCTGTTGACAGTCAATACTGGACTACCTTCCCGCTGGACCAATTCAGTACTTTCATTCAAACCAGTCTCTCTTTGCTGAAAAATTCTTGAAGCAAAAAAGATGGTCGTTCCTAAAATCACGCCTGCTAAAACGAGAAAGGCAATTTTCCAATAATTAATTGTCTTTTCTGTTTTCACACTTGTTGTAGGTTCTGGCTTCTTTTGATTCGGCTTCATTCTGATTCCTCCTGTACCAGCCACTGGTCTTGTGTTTTGATCAATTCATCTCTGACCGCATTGGCCATCAGTTGATAGCCTAAATTATTCGGGTGAAAGCGATCCCCTTCATACAAGACATTGTTGGTGATATTATTGGTGATGGTTTCTTGACTATCCTGAGAAGATGCACTTTCTGCCGTTGTTTCAGACGATGACGTTGTTGTTTCAGACGTGCTGGTCGTCTCGTCAGTGGCTTCATCCTCGGCATCTTCCGTATCAGCAATTCCGACTTCATCGCTTAATCCTTTATATAATAAATCATTGATTGGAATAAAATAAGCATTCGTCTGCTGTTTGATAAAGCTGTCCGTTTGGGCATTCCAATTGTCTATGATCGTTTGCATATCTGTGATTTCTGGAAAGTTTAAATAGAAAGGATTATAAATCCCCAACACATAAATCGGAGCGTCCGCATTTAGCGAGCGAATTTGGCTGAACATCTCTGTCATTCGCTCGGAGTAATCCGCCATCGGTTCAGTAAAAGAATCAATGCTCAGTCCGAAAAATTTGGATTGAATCACTTTCAAGACATCATTTCCGCCAACAGTGAGGGTGATCAAATCAGCCTCACCTAAATCTGTCCGTAAATCTTCATCATTCTTGACCCGTTTTAAAATTTGATCGCTACGTTCACCGGCTACCCCATAATTTTTGGTGACCAGATTCGTTAACCCATATCGATCTTGTAAATCACCCGCTACGATCGGTACAAATCCGCCTCGAGCGGTTTCATCTCCAACGCCTTCTGTTAGCGAGTCACCCAAAGCCACATATTCGATCGTTTCTTTGGCAGCATCGCTGGCCGCCAATTGGCCGCTAGGCGATAACAAGGGTGCTGCTTTGGGAATGGCTAGATGAAAGATGGTCCCTGTTGCACAAGCAATCAAACCGACTATCAATATATATATCCCCGTTTTTTTCCACTTCAACTTTATCCAAACCCCTTACTTGTAATCTTTGCTATTTTAACAAAATTCTCATCAATTGCCTAGCAGTATTCATTCTTTTCGGAAGACGAATCAATGAAAAATAATAAAAAACGATTCGCATGTCGACGAATCGTTTTTTTAAGTCCTACAGGTATTACACGGTGCTGTAAGTAATGGCAAAAGCCCCTTTACCCGTATGTGTGGCAATGATCGGTGTCGTATGCAATAACGGAATATCCAATTCTGGAAAAGCTTCCTGCAACTCACGCTTAAAGCGTTCTGTGATTTCTAAGCCTTCCGCATGAGAGATTCCGATTTTGGTGACTTTCGGCAATTGCTGCAGTTCGTTCTTTAATTCTTCGAACCATTTATTGAAGGTTTTGACCCCACGACCCTTGACCACAGGAATCAATTCAGAATGGTGGAAGTCCATGATGACTTTCATGTTCAACAAACTAGACAACAAGCCTGTCGCCCGGCTGATCCGGCCACCTTTGACTAAATTCTCCAATGTCGATACACCAATAAATAATGTCGTATTGTCCCTTACATGCTCGACTTCAGGCAGCACTTCGGCCAACGACTTTCCTTGTTGGGCAAGTTCCGCTGCACGTATCACTTGAAAGGCCAATGCTTGGTCAGTGGTGTCGCTATCGATCACCGTCACCTTTGCTTTGGATAATTGACTGGCTTGACGCGCAGCTTCCACTGTACCGCTCAATCCTTTGGTCATATGGATCGCCAATACTTCACTGCCATCTTTGCCTAGTTCATCAAACAACTCAACAAAATGACCAATCGGCGGTTGACTGGTTTTCGGTAATTCTTTTGCTTGACCCATCATTTGCATAAATTTCTCGCCGGGAAGTGTCTCATCATCAGGATAGACGATACCATCGATCATTACAGATAGTGGGACGACATGGATCCCCAAAGCATCGCGAACACTTGGTTCCATGGTGCAAGAAGAATCAGTCACAATTTTAAGATTTGCCATCATATATTCACTCTCTCTTTAAATCAGGTCTCTTTTCGTGGTAAAATAACCGTAGACCATTTATACTTAGTATAACAGAGAGAAAAAATTTTTTCATCTAATTTTGATTTAGAAGGACGGTGCCTTATGCAGCATATGAAATTTAGTCGCAAATATTTGATCGTCAATGAAGTATTAAACGCCGTGACCCACGGTATTGGGTTTGGCTTAAGCGTAGCAGGACTGGTCCTTCTATTAGTCAAAGGTGCGCGCCTAGGGTCTCCGATTCATGTGGTTTCTTATGCGATCTACGGATCAATGATGATCTTGCTTTTTTTGTTTTCCACACTCTTTCATAGCCTGATTTTCACTCGTGCGAAAAAAGTCTTTCAAGTGTTTGACCATGCGTCGATCTTTTTGTTGATTGCTGGCAGCTATACCCCTTTTTGTTTGCTGAGTATCCAAGGGTGGTTAGGTTGGTCTCTCTTCATTTTGATTTGGCTATTGGCTATCAGCGGGATCGTCTACAAGTCTCTGACCTTACATAAAAAAGAGACTGTTTCAAAAGTGTCAACATTGATCTATATCATCATGGGCTGGTTATGCGTGATCGCCTTCAAACCTTTGATTGAGAATCTTGGTTTCTGGGGTACCTTTCTACTTGCCAGCGGTGGTGTTTCTTATACAGTAGGGGCGCTTTTCTATAGTTTAAAGAATGTGCGGTTTATGCATGTTGTTTGGCACTTATTCGTTATGTTAGGTGCTGGCTTGATGTTCTTCTCCGTTTTGCTTTTTACCTGATTGAACAATAACACGAAAGATCCGAAGACTTCTCAATGAGCAGAAGTTTCCGGATCTTTTTTATTTTTTCTGATAAAATTCGAATTGGTGCCGATACTTGTTGCGGTCATCCACCACTCCGGGAATTGTTTTGGTCAGTGCCCATTTGTCCCAATCAATCTCTGGGAAGAAGACATCCCCAGTGAAAGTCTCATCGATCACGGTCCGATATAATTGGTCGCAATCCTCGATCATCGTGTCAAAGACACCGGCTCCGCCTGTGAGAAAGACAGGATGATCTTGTTCTTTGGTATACGCCAAGATTTCTTCTCGGTTATGCATCACTAAGACACCTTCTGCTTGATAAGCAGGATCACTTGTCAAAACAATCGTGGTACGTTGCGGTAACGGTCGTCGATTCATACCTTCGAAGGTTTTTCGCCCCATAATGATTGTATTGTTGATTGTTTGGTCTTTAAAAAATTTCAAATCATTGGGCAGATGCCATGGCAACGTGCCATTTTCTCCAATCAGCCCTTGTTTATCTTGTGCCCATAAAGCGATCAACATAAGTGATTACTCCCCTTCTTCATATAATGATTTGGTTATTGCTGTAAAAAGATTTGCAAATGTCTTACACCGCGATCGGTGCTTTGATCGTTGGGTGAGGATCATAGCCTTCTAGAGAAATATCCGCCAGTTCAAAGTCAAAGATTGATCGTTTATCTGGATTCAATACCAATTGCGGTGCAGGTCGAATGTCACGACTCAGTTGTTCTTTCATTTGCTCGAAATGATTGCTGTATAAATGGGCATCCCCCAGTGTATGGACGAACTCACCTACCGCTAAACCTGTTTCATGGGCAATCAAATGGGTCAACAACGCATAACTAGCAATATTGAACGGCACACCCAAGAAGACATCTGCACTGCGTTGATACAGCTGACAGCTCAAGCGACCATCGTGGACATAGAACTGAAACATTGTATGACAGGGTGGTAAAGCCATGGATGGCACATCTTCAGGATTCCAGGCTGAAACAATCAAACGTCTAGAGTCGGGGGTCGTTTTGATCATGTCGATCACTTCTTGAATCTGATCGATGAAGCCGCCTTTGGCTTTTTCCCAGTGGCGCCATTGATACCCATATACGTGGCCTAAATCACCATGTTTTTTGGCAAAATCATCATCTGTCAAAATCAGCGAACAAAATGCCGCCAACTCCTCTTGATACTGTGCATTGAAAGCTTCGTCTACTAACGAACGGCGGCCAAAATCGGTCATATCAGGACCTGTGTAATCCTCGCTTTTCACATAGCGTTCAAAAGCCCATTCATCCCAGATGTGGTTCTTGTGCGCAAGTAAATAGCGAATATTGGTATCGCCTTTCAAGAACCATAGCAACTCGCTTTTGATCAGACCGAAGGGTACGCGTTTGGTTGTCAGCAAAGGAAACCCTTCTGACAAATCGAAGCGCATCTGATGGCCAAAAATACTGCGGGTCCCTGTGCCGGTCCGATCTCCTTTGTCATTGCCTTCGGTTAAAATTTTCTTTCCTAAATCTAAATATGCTTGTTCCATAAGCGACTCCCTTCGTTAGACAAATTCACTTAAATATTCCCAGCGATCCATTTTTTCTGAAAGCTGAGCTTGTACATCCGCAATGTCATTTTGCAATTGCTGCAGCTTCGTAAAGTCAGCCCCTTGGTGGTTCATCTCTTCCGTCAAGGCTTCTTCCTTCTCTTCCAAAGCAGCAATGTCATCTTCAATGGTTGCCCATTCCTTTTGTTCCATATAACTTAATTTCTTTTTGACAGCAACGGGGGGCTGCTCTTGATTGACGACGCGTACGTCTTTTTCAGGATTCTTCATACGTGCTTCCTCAGCACCTTTGGTTGTTTGTTTTGCCAAATAATCATTGATCGATCCGTAGTAGGATTCGATCACGCTGCGACCTTCAAAAATCAATAGTTTTTCTGCCACTTTATCCAAAAAGTAGCGATCATGAGAAACCGTAATGACCGCGCCTGGAAATGATTCAAGATAACTTTCAAGGACAGTCAATGTGTCGATATCTAAATCATTTGTCGGTTCATCCAATAATAAGACATTCGGTTGACCAATCAATAATTTCAATAAAAACAACCGACGTTTCTCTCCACCAGATAGTTTACCGATTTTGGTGCCATGCATCGAGCGGGGAAACAAAAATTGTTCCAGCATTTCTGCCACACTGACTTGGCTGCCGTCAGCTTTTTGTACTTCCTCAGCTGCTTCTTGCAAGTAAGCAATCATACGTTGTTCCGGATCCATTGCTTCATTGGTCTGGGTATAGTATGCCAATTTGACTGTACTGCCCGTGATCAATTGCCCGGAATCAAGCGTGATCCGACCGGCCAATATGTTCAATAGTGTAGACTTTCCAGCGCCATTTTCACCAGTGATCCCTAGGCGCTCTCGCGATTGGATCAAGAGGTCAAAATCTTGCAGCAGTTGTAAATCATCAATAGCATAAGAAGCATGTTTCAGTTCTAGCACTTGCTTGCCTAAGCGGGTCGCAGCCACATCAATAGCGACATCGCCATTTCGTTTGACTTGATTCAGATTGTCTTTTAAATCATCAAAACGATCGATTCGGGCTTGTTGCTTGGTAGATCGGGCTTTGGCACCCGTTCGGATCCACGCCAGCTCATGTTTGTACAACTGTTTGCGTTTGTCTTCTTGTGTTTCTTCTACCCGCTCTCTTTCTGCCCGGGCATGCAGATAGGTTTCATAGTTCCCTTGGTATTCATGGATTTTACCGAAGGACAACTCAAAAATACGATTGACGACACGATCTAAGAAATAACGATCATGGGTCACCATCATCAAGGCACCGCGGTATTGTTTCAAATAGCCTTCCAACCACTGGATCGCATCATAGTCTAAATGGTTAGTAGGTTCATCTAATAACAATAAGTCAGGTTCATCAATCAAGACTTGTGCCAAACCAACCCGTTTCTTTTGACCACCAGACAGTTGTTTCACTTGTTGTTCCAAATTGCTGATGCCTAACTTTTGTAAAATGATCTTGGCAGTTGTATCAGTATGCCAAGCATCTGCTTTATTCATCGCTTCTTCAGCAGCTTGGTATTGCTGCAAGATTTTGGCATCCCCACTATTGCCTTCTAAAGCCAACAGCGCTTTTTCATAATTGCGAACCACACGAATCAGCTGGCTCGTTCCTTGGAAAACTGCATCCACGACGGAAAGTTCTTCTGACAGTTGATCGTCTTGAGATAAAAAGCCGATCCGGTAATCTTGTGCAGCAAAAACAGCTGGCAGATCCCCATCTCCGCGGTCGATTCCAGCAATAATTTTCAATAAACTTGATTTTCCCGTTCCATTGACACCAATCAAACCAATCCGGTCTTTTTCATGAATCAGAAAAGATAACTGATCGAATAATGTTTTCTCACCGTAAGTTTTTCGCAAGTCACTTACTTTCAATTCTTTCACAGCAAACCCTCCTGCTTTTTTTCTTCGCTCATTGTACCACATTCTGACATTTCTTTCTTGTGGATTTCTTTTAAAAGATTATTCATCGTCTCAGCAATCGACCACACGAAAATGCCCCAACTTCAACCTTTGGCTAAAGGCTGAAGTTGAGGCGTTTGTCGAGGGATCATGCGATCAATGTCTAAACATCTGCTGCTTGGGCTGTTCATCGGCCCGAGACATTGCATAAGATTCTAGCAGGTTGACATTCCGACGGTATTCATTGGCGGATAAGGTAGAGATTTTCTCGCTGACCTCATATTCATCAATGGTTTTGCGTTCTAAATAATACCCCCACAAAATCTTTTTCACGAAAATCGGGTCTTCTTCGATCATGATCGTTTCAATAAAATTGCTATGTTCAAAACGCTTGATGCTCATTTCCCTTTGGCGAATAAAGAAATTGATCAAAGAAGAATCATAAACATCTTCCAAGTTACTCAAACTATGAAAAATATACTCACTATTTTTTAAATAGATTTTTTGCACTTCGGAAATATCACGCTGTTTCAATGCAGCTTTAAATTGCTGCTGACGCTGAATAAACAACCGGGGATGAAATATAATTCTTAAAAAACGCTGAATAAAGAATAACCAAAAACTAAAGAAAGAAAGAATTTGTTTGGCAAGCGAATGTTGTTGCTGAGAAATAAATCGTGAATAGAAACGGTACCCATTCAAACTCACTTGACCATTACGGTACGCTTCATCCAACCCATCTTGTTCGATGGATAAAATCAGCCCTTGAATTTCTTGGATTTCTTGTTTTTCTGAATCAGTCAAACTATTGCGATACAATTCCCAGCGGCGATTCTCATAGGAGTTGATCACAGCATCAATAGCCAAACGACCTTTATCAGATAGTTCTTTTTTCTCTTCAATCTCTAACTGTTCGATCACATCTTCTAAGATCAGTAAATGATTGAAATCCACACTTTCAGAAGCCTCACCATCTGCCAAATATGGCAAGACCATAACACTGATCACTAATGTCAGCAAAATCACACAGGCGGTCAGAAACAGCAACAGGCTGCGTTCTTCAAATCTAGCGCCATTGACCATTACCGGCAAAATAAAAATGGCTGCCAGACTGACAGTTCCTTTCACTCCACCAAATGTCAACAAGGCGGTTTCTCTTAAGGAAACTTGTTTCTTTGTTTGTAAGAAAAGGTAATAAACCAATAAAAAAGCAAACCGAACCACAAAAATCATGGCTGTTACGATCAAAACCGTAAGGACCAAATGCCAGTTGGCATAACTTTTGCTCTCCCAAATCGGTGAAAAGACCTGTGACAGTTCTATCCCCAAGAACAAAAAGACCAGAGCATTCAACGTAAAGACGATCGTCGACCAAGTACTCCCTGAAATATTTGCCAGTTCTGCATCAAAAAGCGAAATCCGGCGCTTTCTTTGTGCTTGCGCCACGCCAGCTACAACCGCTGCAATAATGCCGGAAACACCAATCATTTCTGCTAACAGATAGGCCGCAAATGGCAAAAGCAATTCAATCAAAAGGTAGACGGTTACATCTTGTGCCGAGATTTTTTCAATAAAACGCAAGATCTTCCGTTTGAGCCAAACGACCAAATAACCAACCAGGCCGCCACCAATACTAGCAAACAACAATTGAAAACCCGCGTTAGCAACTGAAAAGGTCCCCGTTGTTAAGGCAACGATGGCGAACTGCAACGCAGTAACGCCAGAGGCATCGTTCAGCAAACCTTCGCCTTCAAGTACATGCATGATGTGTTTGGATATTTTTAAACGCTTCGCCAAAGAAGAAACTGCGACTGCGTCAGTAGGCCCTAATGCAGCACCAAAGGCAAAGCAGGCCGCGAGTGGAATGGTGGGCATCAGCCAATGCAATGTACCACCAACCGCAAACAAGGTCATCAGTACACCGCCAAAGGCCAGAAATAAAATGATTTTACTATTTTTAAGAATTTCGGGTACATCTGCGCGCTCACCTTCTCGAAATAGCAGTGGACCGATGATCATAACCAAAAACATTTCAGGTTCAAAGGCTATCTCTTGCCCCATTTCTGTTAACCCCAAAAGAATGCCTAAAATGATTTGAATGAAAAAAATGGGTACTGAAGGCAAGATCTTACTTGCCACATTAGAGAGGGTAACGAGGATTGCGATGATAATGACGAGTTCAATAAATTCCATCCATTACCCTCTTTTCTTTCGGATAGCGACTAATAATTCAAGAAAATCTTCTTTTCTGAGCAAGATTTTGTCATTGAGAAGATGTAACTCCTTTTCATTATTCTCAATCTCACATTGGACTCTGCGAGATTCCAATCGATAAAGATCGTGCTTCATCCGTTCAAATTTACGAAACAATAACGGATTTTTCCGTTGCAGATAATCACGCATTTCTTTCTTTTCCGCAGGCGTGAATTGACTTAACTTCTCCATTAATTCTTGTTTGCTTAAACATTCTTTATTCATAGTTTTCCTGTTTGCTCCTTTGATTCTGACTCTAAATGATAAAAATAAATGATTGCAAATATCTCTTAACCGCTAGTATTCTATGCCAATCATATAAAAATAGCAAGTCTTTCTCATCAAATGAATGTTTTATAGTTGATTTCTTAAATGATTCAAAAAAAACCGCAGGAAAGACCTGCGATTTTTTGGTTTATCGTTTATTTCATATATAGATCATAGTACGCATCCATGATTTCTTTCGCAATTTTTACATTCGGATGACTGCTTGTTCCGGATTTTAATTGTGGCATCACGATTGCAATCGCAATATCTGCATCATCACTCGGTCCATAGGCAACAATGTTCAGATTGACCAAACTAATCGTCTTGCCATTGCTGTCCACGATTGGTGTTTCTGCTGTACCTGTTTTAGCTGAAACATCCATTTTGGCAGAAGCCAAACCAGTCGCTGTTGCCCATGCATCCGTTCCATGAACGGCTTCATAAAAACCTTGTTGGATAATATCCATCTGTGCATCACTGATATCGACTTCATTCAATACCGTTGGCTCGATTGCTGATTTCAGCGTGCCAAGATCACCTGTTTCATCATTGCCGTAAACACCAGATACAATATGCGGCTGCAGTCGTTGACCACCATTGGCCACAGTGGCTGCGTATTGCGCCAACTGTAACGTTGTATACGTATCAAACTGACCAAAAGCCAAATCAAGGATTTTCCCGCCATCGCTGACAGTATCCATATTTTCGATAGACGTACTGATACCGGTCGCTTCACCGGGAAGATCGATCCCTGTTTCAGTCCCCATCCCAAAGGAAGCAAAGGCAGTCCGTAATTTGTTGTAAGCATCCCCTTGACGATCAACAGTTGGAATCGAGATCCCAGATTGATATTCAATCCCCATCAATCGCAAAGCCACTTGCATCATATAGGAGTTGGACGATACTTCTAATGCTTGAACAGCTGATAGATTCCGATTGTTTGTACCTGTCGGGTTAAAGATCGACGCTTTGACATCTGATCCGATTCTGATGGGTTGGTCGTACAACACCTCATTGCCGCTCAAAACGCCATTCTCCCAACCAGCTGCCAAGGTGCCACCTTTGACAACAGATCCTGGTACGAAGGCATTGATAAAAGTCCCAATGGCATTTTCCTGCAAGTCATTCGATTGGGTCTCATGCTGATAACCGGACATTGCCAAGACGCCGCCAGTTTTAGGATTCAATGCTACAGCATACACACCGGGTGAGTATTCCGCTGCACCAGAATCAATCAAGTCTTTAAAGTTGTCTTGCAAGATTTGATCGACTTCTTTTTGGAACTTCGCATCTAGTGTTAGCACTAGATTATCCCCTTTGGCACCAGCATACGTCTCTTTTTGACTTTCAATATTGTTGCTATTGTCCAATGTGATTTCAGAGATTGATTTGGTTCCTTGCAAGACTTCTTCGTATTGCTGTTCCAAATAACTACGTCCGACGCGATCATTTCTAGCATACCCTTTGGCAAGAAATTCATCCAAGCTTTCTTCTGGGATCCCTTGTTCTTCACTGGTCACTGTTCCGATCAAGCTCGCCAGTGAACTGCCTTCAACGATTTTTCTAGTCCAGTCGGTCCCTGTAGAAATACCCGGCAAATCGACCATGTTCTCTGCTACGATAGCCAATTCTTCATCAGATACATCCGCTGTTTTGATAAAGACCGTACTCAAAGATTGGGCACTATTCATGCGTTTGAAAATAGTCGCTGTTTCCAATTCCGCATCTGAAAAATCGATTTCCTCTTCTGTTACTTTGGCAACAGTCGCTGTATATTGTTCAGATGTCGATAATTCTTTTTCCTCATCCGATAAACGATCCGTCGCTGCTTCCAAGTTGTCCTCATTCGCCAGCCAGAAATCTTTTAGATCTCTTTCTGACAAGTTCTTGTCAACTGGAACATCGATCAATTCACTTAATTTTTGCGCTGTATCAAGAAGATCCTGCGCGGTCATCTTATTGCCGCGGGTAAATGTAATCGCCGCATTGGCTTCATTTTCTACCAAAGCTTTTCCTGAAGCATCATAGATCATGCCTCGTGGGGAACTTCCTTTCACTTCAACCACCGAAGATGCTTTTAATTGCTTTTCAATATTCTCGCCATTGACGATCTGCAAATACCCCAATTGAACGATCAATGCCACAAATAATGCAAATATAATAAAAAATAAAAAGTTTAATCGAAATGGTACATGAGATTTGCGATACGCCTTGGCCTTTGGTTCTTCTGGCCCTTTCCGTATGCTGTAGACTACTTTATCTTTTAAATTCTTCATCCCATCTATCCTTCCAATCTATAGTGACTACCGTCCTATTTTACCAAAAAAAACGCGGAGAAACTGAAAAAAATTCAAATATCCCCAAATCCTTAGAAAAAACTATAAGAATTCGTTCTCAAAATCTGAAATGTTTCACAGTTCCGCGTCAAAAATTTTTTCTTTAAATAAAACAATCATGATTTTAAGCTTTCTTCAATCATTTCAAAATCCAGATGCGTGAAACAAGCATTTATTTTTGAACATTGTGGAAAACTAGTAGAACGGATTGCAAAAAATCGATCCAAAACAAAGGACACAGAATATGGTTCTGAATCCATCGATTTGGATCGATTGTTTTATTCACGCTGCGGCAAAATGATATTAATAGCCAAAGCTATTATCTGCGGACACATCATCGTCTAAAGTATCGTCTATATAACTGGCAGAATCATCATATAGCTGGTAATCAGAGTAACCTTGTGTATAGGCATCTCCTTGTGACAGCATGTCGTTCGTTGGTAAGCCTAATTGTTCTTTCAGTAAGTTTTGCGTGTTCAATAGTTGATTGATGCCTAATAACTGGTAATAGACACCATTCATCATTTGTCCTTCGCCTTGAAGCTGTTCTTGGCTGATGGTATTGAAGGCAGGAATATAATTCGTGCCAATATCCAACATATCATCCCAAGTCAAATCTGTTTTCGAATTTTTTTCGACCGCTTTCAAGATTTTTTGATAGTTGCTGATACCATCCAAACTCATCACTTTTTGAACGATTTTTTCAACAACTTCTCGCTGACGTTTTTGCCGACCAATATCACCCTCGGGGTCTTGTTTACGCATCCGAGCATAGGCTAAGCCGGTTTTCCCATCCAGAGTAATGGTTCCCTTAGGTACATGCACACCTTCTAATGTGAAGTCGATCTCATTGGTGACTTCAATTCCTCCAACAGCGTCAATCAAATCACGCATGCCTTGCATATTGATCGTTACATAATGATCAATTGGAATATCCAATAAGTTTTCTACCGAGTCCATGGACATTGCTTCTCCGCCAAAGGCATAGGCGTGGTTCAATTTGTCCAATGTCCCATATCCAACAATCTGAGTATAGATATCTCGATCTAGACTAACAATCGTTGATTCTTTCTTTTCCGGATTGACTGTTACCACCATCATACTATCGGAGCGGCCTTGCTCAGTCCTGCCTAAAGCACCCGTATCAATACCTAATAATAAAATCGAAAAAGGCTCACGATCTTCAATACTGACTACTTCTTCTCGCTTTGTCGTTGTTCGGTCAACAGACTGAGAAATCTGATCAAAGGTTTTACTTGTATCTTCATAAACCCGCATGCCATAAACAGTCATTCCAACAACACCCAAAACGAATACACCTAAAATCCCCAAAATCACTTTTTGATAAATCCGCATGTTACACCCCACTATACCTATCGTTTCATGCTTTTTTTCATCGTGTATAAAAAAACAGCAATCGCTCTCATTGATTCCATTCAATTTTAACAGAACAGTCACAGATTTAAAATGCAAAAAGGGGCTTTTATTATAAAAAAAAAGCCCTAAAGAGGACTTTTTTAAATATAGTCAACAAAACGGGCACGAAACTTCATGTGCAAATGACTGCCAAGAATCAGCAACATCAATGTAAGACACCAGAAAATCAAGGTGTAGGTGGTCTTTTCCCAAACCCAGCCGCGGGAGAGAAAACTATCTCTGAATCCCTCTATTAGATAATAAATTGGATTAAGTCTGAGTATTTTGATCATCCAAACCGGCATATTTCGATTATTGATATCCCAAATCGGACCAGATACATAAAATAGTAATCTTAAGACTGATTGCAAAAAGATATGATAATCTCTGACCAAAACAGTGATTGTTGCATTCAACAGACCAAAAGCAAATAAGAAAATCACCATCGACACAAAATAGTAAAAGAATTGAAGCCAATACAATGTCGGTGTCACCCCTGCAAGGAACAATGACCCGATGACTATTGCGACCATTGGGATGTATGATGATAAATTACTGATAATATTGATAGAGGGTAAAATACTCACTGGAAACTTCATCTTTGCAACCATCCCCACTTGACGATGGATACTATTTGAAGCACCAAGTATCGAGGCACTGATATAAAACCAAGCCGTGATACCAATCAACATCCAAATAATAAATGGTACACCATCAATTTCTCGATTCCCATTCACACCCAAACCAAATACCAAGTAATAAATGCCAACTTGGATAGCAGGATTTAGGATCTGCCAGGCTAAACCCAAATAATGACTCTGATAGGTTGCCTTATCCTCATATCTTGACATGCGGAAAACAATACCAGCATGTTTAATTTGTTCTGTTATAACTGCTGCAATTTCTTTCACAAAATTCATCCTTTTTATTTGAACTAAATAAAGATATCATTTCTTTATTTGAAAACTTGGCTGATGACCTCTATCGGATTTTTGATTGCATACGTCAATGATCGATCACTGAAGGATACCAATGCACAAAATATAGTCGTCACTGCAACTAAAGTCAAGAACCCTTTGGTCGGCCAACTCATTTTTTCCCCAAGTGGTGTACGTTTCAAATTTTTGAGGATTGCTTGATTGGAGAGATTTTGTTGCTGTAAAAAATCATCTTTGCGACTTTTTGTTTCCAGTTTTTCTAAGGTAAACGTTTTTTGATCTTCTTTAAACTTATCTTGATAGCTCTTCTGTTCTTTCTTGGGTTGTTTCTTGAACCAGTCAATAAATTTACGGTATTCACCCATGACTTCTTCGGTAGGACCGAACATTCGTAAATCGCCATAATGCATCCAAATCGTACGGTCACATAATTTTTCAACTTGACCCAATGCATGACTGACAAAGAAGATTGTTTTACCAGCGGCCTTGAATTCCATGATTTTATCGACACATTTTTGATAAAAAGTTTCATCTCCAACTGACAAAGCCTCATCGATGACCAAAATATCCGGATCATTATGGACGGCAATTGCAAAGCCTAATCTGGATTTCATCCCACTTGAATAACTTTTGACAGGTTGATTGATAAAATCGCCCAAGTCAGCAAAAGCGACGATTTCGGGTAACTTTTCATCAATTTCTTTATTCGTCATACCAGACATCAATGCTTTTAACCGTATATTCTCCAAACCAGTTAATTGGAATTTTAGTCCAGCACCAATAGCAATGATCGAAGTATCCCCGTTAACTTCCATTGTGCCGGAAGTTGGCGGAATGATTCCACTGATAACATTTGACAAGGTTGATTTCCCAGAACCGTTTATGCCGATGATACCTACTGATTCCCCAGCTTTCACATCAAAACTAACACCTTTCAATGCCCAGAATCTTGGGACATTTCGATGATAAAACTTAAATAAAGCTTTGACTTTATCTGATTTTTTTTTGTATAAGTCGTATTCTTTCGTGACGAGTGTTGCGCGTACTTTTATTTCATTATTCACTATCTTCATCCATTCTTAAAGAATTTCTAGCTGATTCCTACAACTCACCCAACATCATACCACATTTTTAACATGGTTTATCTACCTGCATAAAAACAAGTAAGAAAAACTTAAAAATATCCGCTGTTCCAGACAAAAAGGCATCCGAAAAGATGCCCATTGCAAACTTGTTTCAATTAGGTGAGCTAATTGTTCAACTTCAAATCTTTCTTGATTTGGGTAGTCGAGATTTCAGGCGTTCTAGCCAAATAAACGACTTCGGCATCTGTTTGTTCTTGAACAAAATCAAATTCTCCAGCCCAGTCATCCCCCATAACAAATGTATCTACGTGATACTCTTTCACATCAGTGACTTTTTGAGCCCAACCTTCTTCTGGTATAACTAAATCAACATAGCGAATCGCTTCTAAAAGCTGTTTTCTTTTTTCATAAGAAAAATAGCATTTCTTTTGTTTTTCATTCCAATTGAATTCATCCGTTGATAAAGCAACAATCAAGTAATCCCCTTGTTCCTTCGCTCTGCGTAAAAGGTTGATGTGTCCATAATGTAATAAATCAAATGTACCATAAGTAATAACTCGTTTCATTTGTTTACCTCTTTACTTCCTTTTTTTACTAATACAAAGAAGATACCAAAAAAAACACAAAATGGCAAATCAAAAAAGCTGAGTTGCCTCAGCTCTCGATTGAAAGTGTTAGATTTTGCTTACTTCAGCAGCTTGTGGTCCCCGCACACCCTCAACGATTGAGAATGAAACATCTTGACCTTCTTCAAGAGATTTGAAGCCATCTCCTTGGATCGCTGAAAAATGAACAAAGACATCTTGTCCACCTTCTGTTGTAATAAACCCAAACCCTTTTTCATTGTTGAACCATTTTACTTTTCCTTGTTCCATATCGTATATAGCCTCCATGCATTTAATCTAAGACGAAATCGTCATGTCCATTATAATCGATAATGGAAGCGTTCGCAACGAGGAACAAAAAAAGAAAGCCGAAGCTTTCTTTAGTCTATTATGCTTTAGCAAAATATTCGTTGACTTTATCCCAGTTCACAACACTCCAGAAAGCATTGATGTAATCTGGGCGAACATTTTTATATTTCAAGTAATAAGCATGTTCCCAAACATCTAAACCTAATACTGGTGTTTGACCATCCATCAATGGAGAATCTTGGTTGGCAGTTGATGTAACAGCCAATTTGCCGTCTTTCACAACTAACCAAGCCCAACCAGAGCCGAAACGACCAGTTGCTGCTGTTTTGAATTCTTCTTTGAAATCATCAAAGCTGCCAAACGCTTCTTCAATCGCATCTTTGATTGCGCCAGTTGGCTCGCCGCCAGCATTTGGGCCTAAGATTTCCCAGAAGAAAGTATGGTTGGCATGTCCACCACCATTGTTACGTACAGCTGTTTGAATATCTTCAGGAACAGAAGAAAAATCTTTTAATAAGTCTTCAACAGATTTTTCGCCTAATTCAGGATGTTTTTCAATCGCTGCATTTAGATTGGTTACATAAGTATTGTGATGTTTATCATGATGCAAATGCATCGTTTCTTCATCGATATATGGTTCTAGTGCATCGTATGCATAAGGTAAATCAGGTAAAGTGTAAGTCATAAAAAATATTCCTCCTCAATGATAATGTTTACATATGTAACATTATCAGAGAATTTCCCTTTATTCAAACCTTATGCTTACTTTTTGTCCATTTTTTTGCCAGTGAAGACCCAAAACTTGCTAAACAGATAGTTGGCTAAAACAACGACGATTTGGGTCACGGTTTTTGCTGACAAGTCGCCACTGCTCAATAATGAAATCATGACAAACATACATAACATATCTAGTCCTAAAGATAGAACCCTGAAAAAAATGAATTTGGCGAAGGCTGTCCAAGCCTCCCGCCTGTTGGCTGATCTGGCTTCAAAAACCCAAATCTTATTGGTAAAGTAAGCAAATAAAACGGAAATGGCCCAAGAAATAACATTGGCTACTTGATAATACAACCCAAACACATTTCGACAAAGCAAATAGATGGCGATATTCACAACTGTGGTTAAACCGCCAAAAAACAAATAAGTGAATGGCTCCCATAATTTTCTGTCTTTCAGCCACTGTTTAAGTTCATGATATGTTTGCATAAATACTGCCTGCCTCCTGAGATTGTTTCGATTTCTAAGTTTTTGTGTGAATGCCTTGTAATCTGTTGGCCCCTTCGTTACAATTACTCTAGTTATACCACAAAGGAGTTATTCATCATATGACATTCAAGCAAGTTTTAAAAACTGCCTTTTTGCATATTTCACTTTTGAAGTTTATTAGTAAGACGGATTTTTCTAAAGTGATTGCTATTTTGCTAGGGGCGACTGTTCTATTGGCTATCCCTACTACTTTACAAGTGACCGATATTTTCCGCGATGTCCAAGCCGACAGTCAAGAAATTGCCCAGACCATTCCTGATTTTACGATTGTTGATGACCAATTGCAAGCTTCAGATGATGCTGAAGGATTTATATATCAAACCGATTCGATCATCTTCACCTTTGATCCTCAGGGGAAAAGAACACCGAACGATGTAGCTGCAGATGTGACTGGCTCCACGATTGCGGTCGGCTTATTGAAAGATCAACTGATCATCTATCTGCCCTCTTCTGGCCTATCTGATTCTCTACTGGATTCCAATCAACTTGACTTTGACTACAATGAACCTGCTTTGAGAAATTTAAACGGGACAGCAATCAGAGAGGCTCTTGCCAATCAATCGATTCCTTGGCTCATTAAAATCGTCATCTTTATCGTCGCGCTATACCCTACTTTCCTAAGTTTGGTCGTTACATTGATTATGGGTACATGCATAGCGACAATTTATACCAAGTTGAAGATGCTTCCTTTTTCGTTTTTTGAAAATCTAAAGATGTTGATTGTCAGTGCAGCACTCCCTTGTTTGATTAGTGTGCTCGCCCAATTATTCCTGCCTTCTTTTGATCGTTCCACCTTTATTTTATTCGCTTCTTTATTTTTGTTTACCCAAGGTGTCAAACACACCCCTAAAGTAGATAGCTATCACTAAACGTTACCATGTTCAATCTTTTGAGCATGGTATTTTTTTATTTGTCTGCTACACTAATGATAAGGAGGGATTGGGATGACAAAGATTATTTTAGCAACAAGAGCATTTCGAGAAGAATTTTATCAACAAATCAAGACAATCGCACCTGACTATCAAATTGTTGTTGATAACGGGCAAACGTCTTTCGAATGGGATCAGGTCGCTGTGACAATTGGATGGAAACATGCGTGGGAAAAAGATTTATTGACCAAGGATAGCCATTTGGCTTGGGTTCAATCCATCTCAGCTGGAGTTGATACATTACCCTTAGACGCATTTGCACAGCAACATGTCCTCGTTTCGAATGGCAGCGGGATTCACGCTCAGTCAATCACTGACCATTTATTGGCATTGCTTTTTATGGAGAATCGCGGGATTTTCGATGCGATCCACTTACAACAACAACAAAAATGGGCCCCGGATGCGATTCCTTATGCCAAATTAGCAGACAAACGGATTCTGATCGTTGGTACCGGACAGATTGGGCAGCAATTAGCCAAATCACTGATGTTCTTTGGTGTCCAACCGAACGGCATCAATACTAGCGGCCATGCTGTTGAAGGTTTTACCGAAACTTACCCGCTCGCAGACTTGTTTCCACAGGCCAGCAAAGCTGATTATGTCATCAATATTTTGCCATTGACTGACGAAACCACGCATTTGTACAATCAAGATTTCTTTGACCAATTAAAATCAACTGCCTCATTTTATAACGTTGGACGGGGACCAAGTGTCGACACCAAGGCGCTGGCAGCAGCTTTAAAAGCCAAACAATTTGCCTTTGCAGCGTTAGATGTCTTTGAGGAAGAACCTTTACCAAGTGACGATCCATTATGGTCTGTAGAAAATCTATTGATTACACCTCATATTTCAGGTCATACACCACATTTTCAAAACGCCTTTATGGAGATCTTCCTTACAAATCTAAATTCTTTCGTTAATGACGGCACATTAAACAAGAATAACATTGATTTATCAAAAGGCTATTAAAGCAAAAGAAGGTCTATCAAACCAACCGCTGATAGACCTTCTTGCTATTTGTGTTCTTTTTGGTCTTGCTCTGTTTCTTTCAAAAAATACAACGGACGATTTTTGGTCTCCAAAAAGATCTTACCGATATATTTCCCAATGATTCCCAAGCAGAGTAATTGTAAGCCACCGACAAATAAGAAAATACTCACCATGGATGGCCACCCTGAAGTAGGATCACCCAATAAAAACGTACGGATGATAATAAAAATCATCGCAATGCCGGATCCAAGACAAGAAAATGCACCGATAAATGAGGCAATATTTAATGGTGTATCCGAAAAATTGACGATTCCATCAATAGAATACTGGAATAATTTCCAGAAAGACCACGATGTTTCACCCGCGACCCGTTCAATATTGTCATAAGCAATATATTCCGTCTCAAATCCAACCCAGCTAAAAATCCCTTTCGAAAACCGATTGTACTCTGATAATTGCAGAACAGCATCCACCATATTTCGTCGCATCAAGCGAAAATCTCTAGCGCCGTTAACTAATTGTGTGTCTGCTATCTTATTAATAACATTATAAAAATTGTTTGAGAAGAAACTGCGAATCTTAGGTTCACCTTTACGATCTGCTCTTCTTGTACCAATACAATCCAATTCTGAATTTCGATACAATCGTTCAAACATTTCTGGCAGCAATGTTGGTGGGTCTTGAAGGTCCGCATCCATCACTGTGACAAAGTCACCTTTTGCCGCTTGTAGACCTGCATATAGAGCAGCTTCTTTACCAAAATTTCTTGAAAAAGATAAGTAACGAACACGATCAGGATTCTTCTTAAACAATTCACGTAAAACAGTAAGTGTTTGATCTGAAGACCCGTCATTTACAAAAATATATTCAAATGGCATATTTACTAAAGGTCTTACTTTTTCTGTTTCTGCAAAAAAAAGAGGCAAACTTGCTTCTTCATTAAAACATGGGACAATAATCGATAACATGTATTCATCTCCTGACAACACGAGTGCAAATATACACTCATTTTAACACAATCTTTATTCTTTTATTTCAATAAATTTATAATCTGGCTCATCTAACGTTTGATCGTAACCAACCTCTAGGTCATACCCTTTAAAGAACCATTCATCTGTTTCATCGATAAAAAACACTAGATCGTCAATCTTTTTTTCAACAATCGTCCGTTCTGGCTTGTCCACAGACATACCTACCGAAAAACCGTCATGGACTTGTGTTTTACCATAAATTTTTCCAAAAAAACGTACACCGCGTCCTTCATCTACAACCAATTCTTTTTTGAACCACGTCAACGCTTCAGGGGTCACTGTTAATTCCATTTTATACCACTCCTAATCATTCATATGTTCATCCAGGATATCCACATCATCTGTATTGCCAATCACCAATAAGTTATCGTTTTCCCGAACCAATGCGTCAGCGGCAGGGGATACGATTACTTGTCCTGGACCACGACGGATCGCCACCACAGTCAATCCGTATTTTTGACGAAAATTTAAATCTAATAACGTTTTGTTAAAGAATCTTGGATTGGACACGCGAATCTCTGCCAACGAGAATTCATCAGAAAGCTCGATATAATCCAAAATATTTTTCGAGACCAAATTGTGCGCAATCCGAATCCCCATATCTCTTTCGGGATGCACCACGCGGTCGGCGCCTAGTTTTTCTAATACCCGGGCATGATACTCATTCTGAGCCTTGGCTAAAATATTGGGCACGCCCATTTCTTTGACCATCAAAGTGACCAGAATGCTTGCTTGAATATCTTCACCGATCGCCACGATCACATGATCAAAATTACGAATGCCCAATGAACGCAAGGTCATTTCATCTTGAGCATTCCCCACGACCGCATGCGTCGCAATATTCATATATTCATTGACTCGGTCTTCGTTGCTGTCGATTGCCAAGACCTCTTGACCTGATTCTATCAAGGTACGGCAGATACTGCCACCAAAACGTCCTAGACCAATAATTGCATAATTTTGTTTCACCATTAACGCTCCTTTGCATGACAAATCAATTATAAGTATAACAAAAACCTCCTCGACTGACCATGAGGAGGTGTTTAAAAGGATATTTATTTGATCAGACCATGTTTAAAGGCATAAATCGTCGCTTGCGTACGGTCTTCCACTTCTAATTTGGACAAAATGTTCGACACATGGGTTTTGACTGTTTTCAGTGTAATGAATAAGGCATCGGCAATTTCTTGGTTGCTGCGGCCTTCTGCAATCAACAGCAGCACCTCTTGCTCCCGATTGGTCAAATCATGGTGTAAAATCGGCGTCCGATTGGTCAAGCGGTCCATCATCTTCGTGGTTACTTCCGGCTCTAAGACTCGCTCCCCTCGTTGTGTCGCCCGTATAGCTTCTGCAATCTCATGAGCAGTCGATGTTTTAAGCAAATACCCCGCAGCGCCGGCTTCTATGGCAGGGTAGACTTTTTCATCATCAATGAAACTCGTCACAATGATGATTTTGGCTTCTGGCCATTCTTTCAATATCGCTTTGGTTGATTCGATGCCATCCATCTCATCCATGACAAGATCCATCAATATTACGTCTGGTTTTAACGCCATTGCCTGCTCATACCCAATTCGACCATTTTCTGCTTCGCCAATCACTTCTATATCATCTTGGATCGATAAGTAAGAAGATACCCCTAAACGAACCATTTCATGATCATCTACTAACAACACTTGAATCATTTCTTACGCCTCCTTCAACAATGGCACTTTGATTTCGATACTTGTTCCCTGATTTTTGAAACTAATGATTTTTAATGTGCCGCCTACTGCACTGATTCGTTCTCTAATATTCATCAACCCATAACTGCCTGCTTTTTGATTCTCGGCATCAAAACCAACGCCATCATCAATGACCCGCAACAAGACATTGTTGTCGATGCGATGTAGATATACTTCTAATTCAGCTGCTTTGGCATGTCGCAACGTATTGGACAGTAACTCTTGGATCACTCGAAACAACTGATCTTCAATTGAGCTTAGCATAGTAAACTCTTCAATATCCCATTTTAAGGAAATTTTTATTTTCGTTTCTAACTCTTTTAATAATTGCTCAATACCTTGTTTTAATGTCTTGCCTTCAAGGGTCACTGGTCGCAAATGAAGCAACAATGCCCGCATTTCTGATTGAGACGCATTGATAATATCTGTGACCAGCGCCAACTGTTTCTTTTGGCTTTCTGGTGCATCATTGCGGATAGCCTGCTCATTCAAAGCTGACATCATCATCATCGCGGCAAATAACTGCTGAGAAACTGAATCATGCAATTCTCTTGCCAGACGATGCCGCTCTGCTTCTAAAATCTGTTCTTTGGTTTGCCCATCAACGAATTGCGGTCTTGCATTCAACTGCTGCAATTCAAGGGATGTTTGTTTCATTTTTTCTTGAATACTGCTGATATCGTGATCAACATCCGCAATCAAGCGGTTTTCTGCTGCATGGGGAATCGGCATGTCCAATAACGGACTATCAAAATTTCCACTAGCCAACAAACGCAGTTTTTCTTCAATCGGTCCATACTGACGACTCCGAAAGTAAGAAATCGAAATAAATACCACTAAACCAATCAACATTGACAGCACCAAGACATGAAAAACAATTGGGACAAAGAACAATTTGATTTGAAATACCTCAACGAGCCAATTTTCCTTGCCGCTGGCATATAAATAAGAAAAGAGCATGAAGTTCAACATAAAGAAGCTAGCCAAGCCAGTATAAAAGGCGATCATCCCTCGAGAAAATTTAGTGATCATACACGTATCACCTCTAAATCACCGACGATCGTATTCGTCAAAATCTTTAAGCGACGATTGTTTTCGCTATAATCAGTGCTGTAGATCGTGACTCTTTCATTTCTTAAACCAGTCTGTTCTCCTTCAAATATCACATTACCGATAAACGTGCTATGTTCCAATTGAATGGCTACACCAGCTGGGACCAGTATTCTCGTTCGGCCAAAGCCTTTACGAACGATCACCGCATTTTCTTTCTTAGGTAATAATGTATTGCCTAAGTCAATGATCGTATCTCCAGTCAGGATATCCAAGTTGATATCATCCCATTCATACACTTGGCTGCCTATCCGTTCATTGCCGATCCATTGCTGTTTTCTTCTTTTGGGCTGATTTGTTTTGGGCTCTTGTGTCTCAACGATGATCATCTGTTTTTTGCGCCAAAATGAATGTTTGGTAAAATCAACGCCTGTCAACTCAACCCCTTTTAAGCCAATAAACAAAACGGCAAAAATCAGCATCAACCATAACGCAGGACTGTTGACTAAACTAACAAAGATGGCGATCAATCCAGAAACCATCAAAAAATTGGTAAAATTACTTTTTCGTTCACGTCGCTGCACAAGTACCAAACAGATGATACCCATGATCAGTAAAAAGAGTAGTGGTGGATTTGATAATATCTGCCACATCGCAAATAACAAAAGCAACGCTTCGACGACGAAGAAAAAACGCCAAGGACTATTCATGTAAGTTCCTCCTCCTAATGGTTCTCTCTTATCATAAAGGATAAACAACATTTATCCATCAGTCTATAGTCCGAAAAAAGACCCTGTCAGCTCTATTTCTCCGACATGAGAAAGAACAGCAGGGTCCACAAATTTTTCAATTTATTATGTTATCAATCATCAGCTGTTTTTGACTTCAGTGATTTTCACTTGCATATCGCCACCAGGTGTTGCGATCGTCACTTCATCATTGACTTTCTTGCCAATCAATGCACGAGCGATTGGGGAATCATTGGAAATTTTACCAGAGAACGGATCAGCTTCTGCACTACCAACGATCATGTATTCTTCTTCATCGCCATCAGGCAATTCAACAAAAATCACGGTTTTACCGATCGCAACTTCATCAGCATCGGCCCCTTCATTGTCGATGATTTCCGCAAAACGAATCATTGTTTCTAATGTTGTGATACGGCCTTCAACAAAGGCTTGTTCATCTTTTGCTGACTCATACTCTGAGTTTTCAGATAGATCGCCAAAGCTGCGGGCAATTTTGATGCGTTCGATAATCTCGCCGCGTTTTACCGTTTTCAATTCTTCTAATTCTTGTTCTAATTTTTCTTTTCCTTCAAGGGTCATTGGATATACTTTTTCTACCATAATTATTTCTCCTTCTAGTAACTTCTAATAAACCGCAAAAGGTAATCTTTTGCGAATAGTCCACAAAAGATTACCATGCTTTTTTTTAAATGTAAACCATTAACTGATGAAAAATCAATTTGATGTGTTATTGACATGCTCTTCCACCAATTGCATATGTTGATCATAGGTTTGAGCAAAATACACTTCTTGCGTTTGGATGTCTGCTACGAAATAGTAGTAATCATTTGCCGTAGGTTCCAACACCGCTTGTATCGCTTGTTCACTTGGATTGTTGAAAGGACCAGGACCATACCCTGTATTCGAATATAGATTATACGGTGAATCTACAGCAGTGTCCTCATAGGTCACCAGTTCTTTGTGCTCCCCTAGTGCATACAAGATCGAAATATCTGACTGTAGCGGCATATCGATTGCCAAACGATTGAAAAATACTTGAGCGATATTTTTGCGGTCATCCTCTTTGCTACCTTCTTTTTCAACCAATGAAGCCAACGTCAAGACTTGTTGCACAGTCATTTCTTTTTGCTTGATTTGATCGTAATACTTCGACAGCACAGCATTTGATTTATCAACCATTTGTGTCACTACGTCTTCTAATGTATTACCGGTATAATAATCGTATGTTGCTGGGAACAGATAGCCTTCTAATCGATAACGTACACCTTCTGCATCCCCGGCACTTTTAAGCAGATCTGGATAAGCTGTTTCCATTTTTTCAAAGAAGTCATCGCTTTCCATCAAGGCCAAGAAATCATCTTTAGAAATATTCGTTGCCTCTGCTAAGGCATCCCCGATTTGATCGACATCATAGCCTTCTGGAATCGTTACTTTGGCATCAGATGTAACTGAACCTTCCCCATTTTGCAACATAGCACTGATTTCGTCTAAGGTCATACTTGGCGAGAATTGATAGTTACCCGCTTGAAAACCAGTCAAATTATTAAATTTTGTATAATAGTTAAAAATCATGCCACTCTTGATGACATCATCTTCTTCCAAAATTTCACCAATGGCTTTATTAGAAGAACCGCTAGGAATTTCCACAGACACGGTATCTTTGTTGCTGGCATCTAATGGTTGCAAACTAGATGTCACATAGCGGTAAACCGAAAAGCCTAATACACCACCGATCACCAACAAGGCAAGCACGACAATCAGAACGATTCGATTCACGATTCGATCTTCTTTTTTTCGTTGCATTTTTCGGCGATTGGCTGATCCTTCTGTTGGAGTGGCTTTTTCTGACACTGTCGATCGCCTTCTGGCAGTCGATTGCGTTTTATTTCCTCTTGATTGATTACTTGTATTGTCTTTATTCATCGCTGATTCAATCTCCTGTTGCGTTTGAATCGGTTGATTCTCCAATCCACCGTCATTTGTTTCTTCGTTTGATCGAGAATTGTTCAAAGCACCTAGTACTTCGTCTTTAAAAGATTGCTCTTCTGGATGTTGTTTACTCAAAACAACTCCTCCTAACTTTCGTAATACTGGCTTGTACCATTATACACGAAAGTTTAGGGGAGTAAAACGATTTTTACAAACCTAAATGTTTTTTAGGAATAGGGATTACTTTTAACGAATAACCATCATCTTGCGTTGTTTAGTATTAAGATAATTGTTTAAATGTGTTTTTGATACCCATCGAACCGCACCATTGGCATTTGCTGAGTCAAAACCAACATCTTGAACCAAGAAAACCTCACCGACAGAAGTTTTTTCATATCCACGAATAATCAATACATGTGTCGGTGTCATATTCACGCCAGAGTACCCCATATTCCATTTTCCCCAGAATAAAACGGGATTTCCTAACATGATTTCTTTTTGAACCGCATCAATCGAAGCATTAGAGATATTTGCAGCTGTGGAAGTGTAATTTTTTGCATAATTGGTTAATCCAACAGGCGAGATTACCGCTCTAAATGTAGCTGATCCTCCCCATGGCGTACCAATTTGACCCAAATCAGTATTTGATGCATGTAACGGTAAATTATTGATCATCTGTGTAAGATTTACATTTGTCGCATATCCTTTCATCCTCAACGCTGTAAATAATGAAACCGCCGCACAACCTGACCAAGCACCGATAGTTGTCTGACTATAATATGCGCTATCGAGTATATATTTATTGGTACTACTCAAACCATCTTTATTTATCCAGCCTAAGTCTTTGCCTTGATACGAAATTAAGATATAAGTACCATAATTTGTCACTGCTTCCTTCTTCAAAACTACATTTTTATTCAGGTAGCTCGTCGAATTCAGCTTTTGCTTTGCCCCAGTTACATAAGGTTTGTCCCATATTGTCCAATTACGCTTAGAAACGACTTGCATATTTTCATTTAAAGTTCTTTCAATAAAAACTTGGTCGTTATAAGAAGTGCCATTGGCATTGATCCAGCCTCTTATTACAAACTTTCCATCACTGCCTCTAGACCATATCCGCAAATAGAGTGTATTTCCAACTCTTGCTTCTCTAGTCACTAACAATGTCTGATTACTGTAATTTTGTGATTTCCCAACACTCTTCACACCAGTAGTGAAGGGTTGTTCCCAAACATCCCAATTTGTTTTAGTAATTGTTGTGTAAGCATTTGGTACAACTTTTTCGTCATAACTCGTAAGACCATCTTCATTGAGCCAGCCTAATTCTTTGAACGACCCAGAAGCATCTCTAGCCCAAACTTTTACATAAGTGCCATATATTGTGGTTGCGCGTCTAGTCAATAAAATAGTTTGCGCTCGAAATGTATTGGTATTCCCAACAGCTGAAGATTTTCTTGAATATGGTGTATCCCATATCGTCCAATTGGCTTTGCTTATTCTTTTATATTCATTAGGAATGACTTTATATTCGGCTGCTTGAACAGCTGTGGATCTCACCCAGCCTATGGCTTTATATCCCGACCCATCATCTGACCAAATTCTATAATAAGACCCGGCATTTGTTGTCGCTGACCTAGTGATTAATAATATTTCACCCGTTTTATAGGCATTGGTTTTCGCAACTGAACGAGATTGATTCGTATATGGGCTGTCCCAAATATCCCAATTATCAACTTTCAAAGTAACATATTGATTGTCAATAACAACTTCAAACAGGTCCTTTAATCCATTTTTATTGACCCAGCCATAATCTTCATAGGTTTTAGTATTCTTATTGAACACCCAAATGTTGTTATATTGTCCATACTTCGTTATAGAGACTTTTTTAATCAACAGTTTTTCGTTCATTAAATTCGTTGTTTTACCAACTGATTTCGAACGAGTAGAATATGGCGTATTCCAAATATCCCAATTTGTTTTGCTAAATTGTTGATACACTTCTTTAGTGTCATTGTAGACGGCAGACTGAATACCCTTCTCATTGATCCACCCTAAATCCTCAAAACCTTTTCCTTCATCTGTTTGGATCAACACGTATGTTCCAATTGATGTTTGGACGCGGCTTGAAATTTTTATGATTTCACCGCTGGCGAAATAAACATTTGATTTGCCAATCGACTGAACACCAGCTTCGTAAGGTTGTTCCCAAATATCCCATTGATTTTTTGATACGATTCCGTACTCAAACAAAATTTTACTCTGAGTAATTGTACTCGATTTTTTGAAATTTTCATTTTCTTGCGTTTCTGCAGCTTCATTCGTTTCATCAACTACAGACAAATCCGCTTCATTTTCATCTTGAACATCTGTCTCATCTGTCGAAACCATTTCTACATCACTCGAATTTATCCAACCTTCTACTTGCGCTTCATCATAAATTTGATAAAATTCGCCAAATGAAGTGACCCCTTTGATCAAAACATCGTACGTACCATTACTTACCTTAAAATTTTGCTGCAGTTCTTGTGAACTTGATTCAGGCTCCTTATAGATGGCAGCGTCTTCATTAATGATCGAAATTTTTTCGTCTATAGGTACCTTATCTAGGATCGTAGTAAAATCAGATGCTTCCACCCAGCCCCATTGGTCATCTATATTCACGTATAAATAGTCAATGTCCGCTACTTTCTGTTCTTGGTACACGCCAGCTTCTGAACCAGCTGGAATAGCCATTGTGATTGGTGTAAAATCAGCTAAGTTTTCAAAGAAAACCGGCTGTTCCACTTTACTTAAAACTTGATATTTTTCTACTTCCTTCTCGTTATAGACACTATCTGTTGTCACAGCAGAAACAACTGTAGCTGTTTCTGCTGTGACACCTAATACCATCGTTGCCAACAAACCTATTACTGCAAACTTTTTGATTTTCATTTTTCCGACTCCCCTTTTCAATCTAGTCAAGCATCACGCGCAACTTTCCTAAAGTTTTCGAATAGAACTCTTGATTATAATGCACATAAAACCACCCCCACGGATGATCAGAAGGACAGTAATACTGTTTTATGTCAAAATCAAGATGCCTTAAATTGAACTTATATTCAGCATAAGTATCAAATAAATCCCATAAAATATTGAATCTATCAATATGGAAGTTTTCCCATTTGTCATTTAATTCTTCACTCAAAACGACTTGTTGCCCGTTTTTCAGACCAGTATTAACAAATTTTGTTTTGTTCAAAATGATCTCGCAGTGTGGCAAATTCAATCGCACATACTGAATCAAATCATCAAAATTTTTTTTCCATAATTTTAGGAACGCGTCTGTATTGTTATATATAGAGTATTCATTCTCGATGTTAATTTGCTTAAAATGATCTAGCTTCTTATATTGCCATTTTTTATTGGTTATATAGGTACCGTCATTGACTGCCAAAGTACCATAAAAAACATCCGTATAAAAATCTATAATTAAAATATCCGGCTGACTTTGCTTTAATCGAGATAAAAAATCCTTTTGCAAGTCTTGTCGGTAAACATTTTTATAGAAGTTAGTAACATCTCCATTAATTTTACTTTCCTTCAAATTCAAAGGAGAAGACATGACTGAAACTATACTCATGTGCTGTTGATCAGCAACGATCGTAAAATATCTTTTGTAATCTGGATTGAACTTAGAATTAAAAATATCTCTAGTCGTACAACTACCCAATAGAGCCACTTTATATGGCATTGTTTTTCGAAAGTTGTTTCTATACTTTTTTTGAAACCAACTTTTTAGTTTAGATCCCATTATTGATTTATTGTCTCCTCACATTGCCCTATATTAAAATAGTTTAACATAGACGCTTGTACTCGAATATCTATTAACTTAAGTATACATTTTTTCGCTATAAAATCGAAGACTTTTGTCTGAAAATGAGGATATTTTTGTAAACTTACTTGATTTCTTCATAAAATTCACCTAAAACGGATTGATTATATGCGTATGGATCAAATTTCCTTGGTGCGTTTGGAAAACCTTTTTGAATTTGTTCTACTAGTGATTCTGCGATTGTCTCTGCATCGGTGCCATTGATATAAAATCCGTAGTCGCTTCCTATTACAGAACGATTGGCAGGTATATTGGAAGCTAAAATCTTCATTCCTAATGTTAATCCTTCAAGAAGAACCATAGGTTGTCCCTCATAGTAGGATGGCAGTACAAACAGATCACATTGTTTTAAAACATAGCCAGGATTGTCAATATGACCTAAAAGCCATACATGATCCTGTAAATCTAATGCTTGTATCAATGAGATTAATTCTTTTCTCAGTTCCCCATTTCCTAAAATAAATAATCTTGCATTTGGGAAAGATGTTACAACAGTCGAAAAAGCCCGAACTAAATTGATTTGATTTTTTTCGGGAGAAAGTCTGCCCATCGTTACAAAATTGAAATTTTCAGGTGAAATGAGCGGAACACTTTTTTCTTTTCTAATTACATTCGGTGTTTCTGCTGGATTTACTAACGAATATTTTGGGTTTCTGAATATAAATACCCATTTCAATACAGAAAACTTACCTAAATGATGAATATTCGATATAGAAGACGACTTTATCCATCCTAAAGTCCCGTTTTCATTCTCAGCCAGAAAATAGTCATCATTGAGCCCCACTGTTTTTTTAGACAAAAATACATAAGTCTTATTAATAGGTAAAGCGAATCCATTTTGTATTTGATTTAAATCGGCATAAAAAACAGGATCACTCGATACATTGATTGTCCCAATCAATTGAACATTACTTATGTCAACCTTTGATTTCACTAAAAAATTTACATTCTCGCTATCGATCCACCCTTGATACATATCATTGATAATTAATTTATAATATGCTTTCCCTTTGTGTGTATAACGTGCAACACTCCTTAGTGTATCATTGTGCGTGATAGGGGTCGCACGATAGTCTTTGTTTAAGAGACTGCTGATTTGAGGATATAAGTCAAAAACACTGTCTTTCCGAATGGTCAAGTGGACAGTTTCCCTTTGAATATTTATCACATCTTCCTCGCAAGTCTCATCCACCTCGCTATTCACAATTTTATTGATATTCAAACTGTTTCGAACAACACCTACTTGTTCTGGTCGAATATATTGTGCTAGATTTTTTTTGTTGATTTCCATTGTTTCTTGAGAAACACTTAAAATACGGTCAAAAAGTTGATAGATTGAAAACAAACTTTTTAAGTTCGTTTTATGCGGTTGTTTGCCGTTCACTGTCCGTCGCGAATCACTTAAAAGGTCGTTGTGCTGAAAAACAACTTTTTTATTACTATTTACAGCTGCTATAAATTTTCCCCAGAAAAAACTGTACCCGCTGAAATCAATCGCTACTTTAAAGACGGAAGAGTTTCCTAATAATCGTTTCATCTCACGTGCATACGCATTTTGGGGGTAAAATTTACTTGAAAAAGCATGTACGCCAAAGGACTCAAAATAGTAATCAGTTATTGTCTCTAAGAATGTGTACGCATGTTTCCCCGGTCGGAAGAGCAGTCGGCATTCCGTAGGGATTAGTTTAACATTCTTTAATTCTTCTTTTGTTAAAGGATTTGCAATTAGAACTGACACATCGAACGCTGAATAGTCCAAGTTGCTTACAAGATTAAGAAAACTACTTGTGATCCCATTGTTTTTCATTCGTCCTGGGAAGAATAAAATATTTTCCTTCTCTCGATTCGGATAGATGATCTCCAATTCTTGGCTACTCTTGCCCAGAAAAATATATTCCAGATATCTCTCCGTTGCGTAACCATTATCTTTACTAGTTATTGTCTGCCGTAGTGCATCGTATTGGGTCTGATATTTTTCCTTTATACTGGAGATGTTTTCAACAAAATCTATTATATCTTGTACTGTGTAGGCGACTGGTCCAGGCAACTCATTTTCTTCTATGGATGAGCCTCTTTCATGGGCGTATATATCACTATCCCATACATAAAAAAGAATGGGCTTTTTCGTTACAAGAAAATCGAAAAAAATACTTGAATAATCTGTAATCAATATATCGATTCCTGCTAGGCATTTATTGGCATCGAATGCATCAGGAATCAGGAATTCTTTCACTCGGTGATCTTTAGCTACTTGTTGAAATATAAAAGGGTGTACCTTGATAAAGAAGTTATATTTCCCAGAAAATGTTTCTTTTAAATAAAGAGCCTCCTGAACAATTTGTTCAATATCGTCATTTGTTTTTGTGATTTGTTTCCCTTTCCATGTAGGACAGTAGAGGAGGGATTGCAGGGATGGATCAAATTTAAGTTTTAATTCAACAAAATCTTTAAAAATATTATTTTTACCATATTTAACAGTCCAATCGATTCGTGGGTAGCCCCCCTCAACAATCTCTCCCGCAAAAATCCCATTTAATTTATAATCATTTTGATACATTTTAGTCATTAATGGGTTAGCAGAAAGCAGATAATCGGCCATCAAAAAATTGCGAACAACATTTTGAGATTGTGACGGATCGCCTGGAATGTTGTACCCCATTGTTTTTAAAGGTGTCCCATGCCAAGTGTTGATATAAATTTGCTTTTCTTTTTTTATGAAAAAATTAGGGAAGGTAGAGCTGTTTACCAAGAATTTTGCGGCGAGTAACCAATAAAAATATTGTTTTGATTGTCTCACCACAACCTTCACACGGGCATTATCTCGATCGATATTTTGCAACGCTGGATTCTCTAACCGATCAATCACCCAAATATGGGTATAATTCAAGAACCGTTCATCTGAAATCATCTTCTTATAAAAAGAAAATGGAGAATCTACTATGGTTTGACCATCTCGAACTTCATACAAAATAGTATTTTCTTGTAATTGAATTTTTTCATAGTTTTGTACATAGTACTGCATCATTCTTTGTTGTTTAGAAAACAAATACGAACCGCTTTTGCGCATGACGCGTGACAAAAATCTAGTGATTTCCATTGAATTTCCTCATCTCTATTTCATCAAATCGTTTCTAATAATTAAAATAAAGGGTGTGAGCGATGCACTCACAACCTCCAAAGATATTATTTTTTTATAACAGATTCGACTGCTCGTTCACTTGCTTGTCCACACTCAAAAGTGTTGAATTTTTGACCAAAGTTTTGTTGCCGTTGTTTATAACCCTCATATTGTTCATCAATATTCAGTATATAATCAGCAATATCCTCAGTTGATTTCACTAATGGTCCAGGTGCTTCTTGCTCAAAATCAATATACATCCCCCGCAAGGTATCGCGATAAAATTCTAAATCGTAGGTAAAGAAAATCATAGGACGCGCTAAAATATTAAAATCAAACATCACCGACGAATAATCAGTGATCAAAATATCTGTAATAAGATATAGATCTTGTATATCTGAATACCAAGCTAAGTTGTAGGCAAACCCTTCAAATTCACTTATATCCAGGGATTGTGCAACGAAGTAATGCAACCGAAGCAAAACGATATATTGATCCCCTAGCTTCTCTTGCAATAATGCCAAATCAAGTTTCAAGTCAAAATTTGTTTTTGTTCTATATGTTGGTGCATACATAATGACTTTTTTATCTAACGGAATACCGATTGATTTTTTTAATTCATCAGTTTCTGTACTGGATGACTTATCTTTATGCTTCAAAAGAACATCATTCCGAGGAAATCCGTTTTCAAGCATCTGACCATCAAATTCGAAGACACGTTTTGCAATTTCAGTCATAAATGGACTAGGGGAAATCAAATAATCCCATCTCCCATGTCTTTTATGAAATCCCTCCATTTTTTTAACAGTATTTACTTCATCAGATACATCTAAACCCATTGTTTTTAAGAATGTGCCATGTAAAGTTTGAACTTCAACACTATCTGCTCTTTTTACATATTGATCTGGCCAGTTCACGTTGTTGTAAAAGTACGTAGCACGTGCTAAATAATAATAATATTTCCAGCTGAAACGTCTTACCTTGATCGCGTTTCCGGGAATCTGCTCATTTTCATTATTCAAACTCCAAATACAAACCATGTCAGGATGCTTTTCTTGGATATATTCATAAATAGCTTTCGGGTTACATGAATAATTTTTTCCCCAGTAAGCTTCGAACATGACATATTTTTTCTTTTGAGACAATTTTCGAAATGCTGCATACAAGTTTTTTTGCAACAACATTTTTCTTCGCGGCCCTTTATCAAAATAACTTTTTCTAAGTCTCGTCGTTAACATTAAATTTTGATAACGACTACGCTTGAATGCAAATTCTGTATTTTTTACCAAGTGAAATTTATTCCCATTCGGTAGTTTTAACGCGAGTATTGCTGATTCATGATGCTCTTTTATATCTTCTAATCTAAAGAACCAGCTAGAATTTCCGAATAAATGTAAATCCGTTTCAAGTAACTTAAATTGGTAGGTGTAAAGCAGTGTATGACCGTCATCTGTCTTATCCGAAGGATCAAACTTACGTTTTTCACCTTTGCTATCATTTCCAAAAACCAGCTGAGGGTTTTTCACAGATGTGCTTGTTCGAATCATTACCTTTATGGATAAACCATGATTCGATTCTAACTGTAAGTCTTCAACTTGGGCTTTATGATAGTTATAAGATGAAAACTTAAGTTTTCCACTTCTCGTTTTTTCTAGAATCAAACTATTGTCACCATAATATAAGATAGTTGATTCAAAAGTATCTTCTTCAAAATGAAGGTCTACCTTCTCTTCTTGATCACTCAAGCCATCTATAAAAAGTGAATTTTCTCCAGTTCTTTCGATTAAATCATCAATTGAAAATTCAACTTGATTCGTTTGGATCGACGCACGCAACTCTTGCTGTGTCTTAGAATTAGTTAAGACAACATTTGAAATTTGAGGGGATAAATTTGAAAAGGTCAAACGTATAGTGTCTGTATCCACAGCCAAATCTGAAATATAACCATAAATATTATTCTTGACTAATTGTAATTGCCATTTGGCATTATATTGGATTGAGAACAAACTATTTCCAATCTTTTTGGGTTTTGGGCGCGCTCTTCCTCCCTTGATTGGATTTGATAAAAACACTTCACTCTTTAAGTCTTGTGTCGAGAGGACAAATTTTAAGCTCCATTTTTCGCTGTTTGCATTAATGATAGCCGTATTGTTCAGGTCAATCTCGATCACGAACCCAGACCAATCATAATTATGATACCTCTTAAATAAGTATTCTTGGTTTCCCCCACCATGCATATGTGTTGCTTGCTTATTCTTTTGTATTGAAACGGTCAACGGAATGTCAATTTTGTTATCACCTGGATCAACTAAAGATGCAGTAATTGTAATTTGATTTTTCTTTTTAAGATCAATATATTTGTGAAACGCATATCCCTCAATAAAAATAAGGTTCTCTTCAAATCTAACTTTTTGAATCTTAGTGATGGGATGACGGTCATTCCTGACATCAAAAAGAGCTGATGGCAACGAACTTAAATCAACATCGAAATGTGACGTATCAAATAATTGCTGGTTGCCCACGGAAATTGTAGGCAATTTTAAGTAGCTCCCTTGATATTCAACAAACTTCTTCAACAAAGAAAAATCGCCTTTTTCCAGCAAAAAGTATTTTATTCGATCTCTAGAAGTTAATCTATCTTCCATTGCATTAGATTGTAGCTGCTCTTTATAGGTTAAAAACTCTTTTTGAAAGAATGCACTATATCCTTCTGGTGCATCCTTCAAATGATCCATATATAAAGGAAAATCCAATGTTAACTCTTTAAATTCCTTACTAGCTATGAATGCATCATTGTTTATGTTTAGATTTGAAACGACTTCACTAAACAATTTGATAGCAGTTATTCTATCTTCTAAGTTTTTAAATTCAAAACGTGATTGTGTGATTGACTTATCATTTCCATCTCGTAAACGCCAACGGTAAACTTTATCTGTAATAATATTCGTACAAGTAGAACGCAGGTGTGCTTCCATATTAAAAGGAATATCCTCGTATAATATATTCTCAGGAAATAAAATTTGATATTTTTTTAAAAATTCTGCTTTAAAGAGCTTATTCCAAGAAGTCGTATCATATAACAGTGAATGATTATTGATGATATGTGTATTACTTAAATCATTATCAAAAATTTTCCGATGTAAACCACTTACAAAATGATTAGATGTACTATTAAATCGATCGACATTTCCCACTACTATATCAGCATTATTACTCGTAGCTGACTGAAGTAATTTTAAATATGCATCTGGATAAAGCATATCGTCGCCATCTAAAAAGGCGATAAAATCTCCAGTCGCCATTTGTATCCCCTTGTTTCTAGCTGCTCCAGGACCTTCGTTATTCTGTTGAATAACCACAATTTCCCCAGGAAAAGCTTCTTTTGATTGGCAGACTACTTCAACTGTCCCATCTGTTGATCCATCATCTATGATAATCAATTCGAGATCGATCCTGTCATTTTCCTGTTCTGCTACAGATTGGATTGCTTCATCAATATAGCCTTGAACATTGTATGTGGGCATAATTGTACTAATCTTAAATTTATCCATTTGTACACCTTTTCTTTCAGTTTTTATCATTTGTTTCAGAAAGTATACGTTCAACAACTATTCTGCTACTTGAAGAGTTAGTGTTGCAAAATTTATCAAAGAAATCGTTATATTTATTCTGGTATACTTTTTCTATCTCAGTTTTTTGAAGCAATTGATTGAATGCCGGATAAAATCCAGCTTCATCTTTCACGATTTGGCCTGGTAAATCATGGTTATAATCAAAATAAAATCCTCTTAATTCCTCTTTATAGAAATCAAAATCATACGCATAAAAAAGCATTGGGCGTTTCAAATGGGCATAATCAAACATAACAGACGAATAGTCTGTTATCAGTATATCACTGATTAAATATAACATATTGATATCTTCATCTGTGCAGACAATAACTTGTTGATCATATTTACTTACATCTATGGTATCTCCCACTAAATAATGCGGTCGAATGATCAATGTATCGTTCTCACCCAAAAGTGACACTACTTTTTCTAAATCAAATGGCATATAAAATTTGTAATTTCCCTTAGAAATATAATAATTGTCTCGCCATGTGGGTGCATAAAGGATGACTTTGCCTTTTGAGTGGCCTACTAAGTTGGTTTTCAATCTATTTATATAAAGCAAATCGTCTTTTTTCGCTGTTAGCATATCATTTCGTGGATAGCCTATTTCAAGAAATGATTGCTGATACAAAAAAGCATGTTTAAAAATATTTTTTGAGTACGTATTAGGTGCAATCAAAATATCCCATCGTCTAGCTTCATAAATAAAATCATGATGGTAACTTTGCGTATCCGTGCCAGGAATGGACACTTTGTTTATATCAATTCCTAATTTTTTTAACGGTGTACCGTGCCAGGTTTGAATATAAATTGTTTGTTTATTTTTCTTTAGCCAAATTGGCATTCTAGAATTAAAAACCCAAAAATTAGCTCTTGCTGTCACCCAAAGCCACTTCAATGAAAATCTTGTAAGAATTGTATATTCAGGAAAGCATGCTCTAGCCTCATTGACATATTGCTTCTTTACGCCCCAATATAATTGCCAAGAAGTATCGTTATGTTCAGCTCTAAACGCCTGGTAAATCGCCAATGGATTGTCTGAAGGTATTTTTCCGTTGAAGGATTCAAATAATACTGTTTTTTCTTTCACAGGAAGCACAGTTGCCACCATATTAAAAATCTTACGATAAATGTAACTTATCATTTTAACGATCATGACGATGTCTCACTTTCCAATGTAGGCTTTTTATTAAAAAAATCGGTAACTGGAAAATCCTGCCGATTCTTGAAGGGTTCCGTAATGAACGATAGAGCCATTCTAAATGTAAATCAATGAACATTTTCGGTGCACGTTTTACCTGTCCACTCAAAACGTCAAAACTTCCGCCTACATCTTGGAAAACGTTGACATCTAATTGATTGATATGCCGCGATAACCATAACTCCTGTTTAGGAAATCCTAATGCTACAAACAAAAAGTCAGGTTTTGCTTGATTGATCATATCTACTACTTCTTCATCGATAAGTTTTGTATATCCATCGATTGCACCAGCAATCCTGATATTTGGGAATTTAGACTCAACTTGATTTACTGCTTTATTAAGCACATCTGGATGAGCACCGTATAGAAATATACTATGTTCAGATTTATCAGCATATGCAAGGATTTCCATCATTAGATCAAAACCAGCAACGCGTTCTTTTATTGCGCCTCCTGTTAACTTTGAAACCATCACAACACCTATCCCATCAGGAATACGATGCGTACTATTATGCAAAAGTGTAATGATTTCAGGGTATTGATTCGCATCCAAAACAATTTGAGGATTTACGCTAAGTATTGACATTTTCGTTTTTTGTTCGATGTATTGAGGAATATCTGCTAGCACTTCATCATACGTGAGGTTATCAACTGGAATCCCCAAAATTTGTTCAGTTTTCATATTGTTCATCAATCCATTCTATTAATTGATCCGCAGCATGGCCATTTGCAAAAGTGTTCCAAAATGCATTGAATTGATCGAAAGGATAGTCGTTTTCCTCTTTTATTGCAGCAATAAGTTCTTCTATATCTGAAACAAGGTACGGAGCAGCCCATTCTTTAAAATTACGCTGCAAGCCGACAGTCATTTCATACTGCTCAAGATCATAACAATAGTAAATGATTTTCCCATCTTTTTTAGCTAATGAATATTCAAATGGAATAGAAGAATAATCTGTTATCAAACAATCGATTTGGTTAAATACTGTTGATAAAGGGACTTCTTCTGGTATTTGTTTGATACTTGGGAGTCCAACTAATTGTTTTTTCAACTTATGATCGTGGGGATGCACTCGTACATAAAGTTGCCATCTCTCGGGAAAATGTTTATTCATCTCACGCAAATCCACTCCAGATTGTTCAGCTTGGTCTCGATAAGTAGGCGCATATAATGCAATTTTCTTATGTTTATGCTGTTCAAAAAGGAACGATCCTGGGTAAATGTTATCTTCAAAATATACATCTGTGGGTGGATAACCAAAAGGAAGAATCTTATAATCATTTAAATAACTTTCACAAAAGATATTGGCCATTTCTTCTGAACTCACTACAAGATGCGTATAACGATCATATACATTCTTATAACGTTTTCTATCAAATGATGTACCATCTTTCGCATATTCAGCTTCCATACCAAATCTTTTTATTGCTCCGTTGGCATGCCATAATTGAACAACTTTTTCGCCATCCTTAAAATCGAAACCAGCCAGTATGGCAAAATAATTATCACAAAGAATCATTTGTGCACTCTTTATTACCGGGATAACCTTTGTATATAACTCTCCTATTGAATCAAGCGCATAAATAGTGATATCTTTTTTTTGGTAGCTTTCAGCCAGAGGTTTCGCCTCGTTCGTATAACAAATAACCAAGCGCTCTTTATATTTGTCTGCCAATTTGCTTAATATGTAATCACTCGTACTCGGAAAGCTAAGCAGAAATACAATATGATTATTTTTAGGTAATTGTTTGGACGCAAGCATGCGTATTGGCAACAAATAAACTGATTTTGCCAATGACTTTATCATTTTAATTATCATAAATCGCCTCATTTTCACACTATCCTATATTTTAACCGATAAAAGAAGAAAAGAAAATATTTGTAACGAAACCGTCATAAAGTCTTACTACAAAAAAGAGACTAGCATCCACAACTATGGCAAAAATTGCCACGGCGTAACACGCTAGCCTCTATCTTATCATTCAGATACTTTCCTCAATTTAATATTGATCGAATCATTTTTTTCAAATAGTAGCAAATGATTGCTATCCAGAACAAAGCAGGCAACAGAAGTGTGATCATAAAAAACCATGGGGCTTTGTACGTCACGGTCAGTTCATTTTGACCTATTTTTTGATTGAGACTGACAACACCTATTGTCGATAAACTATAGTCATCTTTTTCTAGTTTTTGACCATTTAATACTAACTGGGTTCTCTCATATTTGATTACTGGGACTTTTACTTTTTCTACTTGATCTCCTTGCCAAGTAACAAGGAGCGCTTTATGCTCAACTTTCTTATCAAAGTGATGATTATTTTTTATCACATCATCTCCATAGGCACCGTATTTACTTGACTGATCAATTTTATACAGTGGTAAATAATCGGGGGCAGACTTTTGAAAACTCTCTAGAATTTTTTCTTTGTCACTTGAAAATAGCTGATCTTTCATTTTACGTTCATCATCAACAAAAACATAGGAATGAACTCTTCTGTTGACCGCGGTATCACTCAGATGCCAATCAATCATTTTGCTTGTATTTTGGTATGTTACTTGCAGCAGAGATAATCCCAACAACAAGAACAAATAGATTGGTTTAGCTAATCTAATTTCAGGCCTAGCAGATACAATCATCGCTATACTTATAAGCAAAAGGACAATACCAAAAACAATAAATCTAAAAGGAAATTGTAAAAGACCTAAGAATGGAACTTCCAAACTAGATAGTGTTTTCCATGGGAAAAAATTTGTAGCCAACACAGTGAATACGACTATAATCGCCACACTTACTTTAAGAAAAGGTGAAACTCGATGACGTTTGTCTAATACACTACTAAAACAGACGGCAAATAAGATGGGTAAGAACTTCGGATATCTAATCCAATATGCACTATTCGCAGTAATCGTATTATTTTCCATATGGTTATTAAAGAATGGTGGCACAAGTTGATTAAATCGATAAATATCAAGCATATTCAACCATACGTTCATTGTAATAATCATAAACAAAACAATCGATATGCATAATTGTTTCATGAGTCTCTTTTTATATTGTGACTGAACAAAAATATAAGTAAAAAAGCAAAAGTATATAAGTACTAAAAATAGCGTAGACAGAACATGTATTTGAAACATGATACCAATAGAAATAGATGTACCTAGAACATCTAATTTTTGCTTATCAACAAGTTTAACAAGGGGAATCAGACACAACGGTAAAATCGCTGATGGCCAAGCCGAAAGTCCTTGTTGATCAATCCAATATTGAATTGGATAGGTTGTCATGAAAAATATACCTGTACCAACGGACAACCAACCAGATATATGGATTTTTTTTAAAAGAGCAAACATGGATAATCCGGATAGTAGATAAATCAAAAAATTAGATATGATTTGATAATGGAACCATGAATTAGATATTAATACCAAAACACCTTGAAAATAGGCAAAAATAGGTCCGTACATCGCATTTACAATCCTACCTGATTGTTGAAAGCCGTACATTGTAATAAAATATTGGAAATTGCCATGTTTTATTTGTTCGCTTGCATCATAAAAGCGATTGAAATGAAACATCGCATCTGATCCAATAACAAAACCTTTTAGATACACTTGAGGAATAGTTAAAAGGAATGCAGCTAATAAAATTGTCATTATTTGTATAAAAAATTGATACTTCTTAAAATAACTCATTGTAATACTCTCCTATTTACACAGTAAGTCTCTTATACACATCTAGATGTGTATAAGAGACAGATCCTATCCCAATTAAATATTTTTTTCACAACAAGATTTAATAATTAAAACACGATTTATTCATATACTATCATTGATTGATTTTTAAGCGCGAAATTATACTTAAAGTTGATTTTTTCAACTATCAATTATTTTCCAAATAGCCCTATGCGCCAGATTGTCACTTTAAAAGACAAAAAAGCCTACCATAATATTTGATCATTATGGATAGGCTCAACTAAATGTAGAAATGAAGCATAAAAATTGTAGGACAAAAACCAATCTATGGATAAATCCGGTTCAACAAACGTGGAAACGGAATGGATTCCCGCACATGTTCGATACCAGAGAGCCAAGTAACAGTCCGTTCTAATCCTAATCCAAACCCTGTATGTGGTACTGAGCCATATTTACGCAAATCTAAGTACCATGAATACTCATTCTCGTCTAAGCCATGGGCTTTGATTTGTTCTAAGACATATTCGTGATCAATCGCTCTTTCAGAGCCGCCAATGATCTCGCCATAGCCTTCTGGGGCGATCATGTCAGCACAAATCACGACATCTTCCCTAGTTGGATGTGGTTTCATGTAAAATGGTTTGATGGCTTTCGGATAGTTCAAAATAAAGACTGGTTGGTCAAATGAGTTGGCAATAAAGGTCTCATGTGGTGAGCCAAAATCATCGCCCCATTGGATATCGTCAAAGCCATTTTTTTGTAACAATTCCACTGCATCATCGTATGAGATTCGTGGGAAAGGCAATTTGGTGTATTTTTGTAAGACTTCACGATCACGCCCTAAGACATCCAATGCATAATCGCAATTGTCTAACACACTTTGTACAAGGAACGCCACATATTGTTCTTGAACTTCTAAGCTTTCTTCTTGATGCATAAAGGCCATTTCAGGTTCAATCATCCAAAATTCAATCAAATGACGACGGGTTTTTGATTTTTCCGCTCTGAATGTTGGACCAAAAGAAAAGACTTTGCCAAAAGCCATTGCAGCAGCTTCCATATATAATTGACCAGATTGTGACAAATACGCTTTTTGGTCAAAGTAATTGGTTTCGAATAGATCTGTTGTGCCTTCTGGTGCAGAACCAGTCAAAATTGGCGGATCGATTTTGATAAATCCATTTTGATTGAAGAATTCGTAAGTTGCCCGAATGATTTCACTGCGGACTTGCATAATGGCATGCTGTTTAGAAGAACGCAACCATAAATGACGGTGGTCCATCAAAAAGTCGGTCCCATGTTCTTTTGGTGTGATTGGATAATCATGGCTTTCACCCACCACTTCAATTCCAGAAATGCCGATTTCATAGCCAAATTTAGAACGGCTATCTTCACGGATTTCGCCAGTGATCAAGACAGCTGTTTCTTGGCTTAGGTTTTTGGCCAATTGAAATACATCTTCTCCAACTTCACTTTTTACAACAATTCCTTGGAAATACGCAGTACCATCGCGCAATTGCAGAAAAGCGATTTTTCCGCTTGAACGCTTGTTGGCGATCCAAGCACCAATTTGAACAGTTTCGCCCACATGATGTTTTGCATCTAAAATTTGAATAGATTTCACTTGATTCTCTCCTAACTATTATTTAACGCACCATAAAGCATTTTATATGTTTTGGCGCTTGTTTTCAACAAAATCATGGATCCGCTTAGCTGCTTCCGCTAAAGTATGCCAATCTGCAGCATAACTGATTCTTAGATAATCTGGTGCACCAAAGCCAGCACCCGTCACGACTGCCACATGAGCCTCTACTAACAAACCTTCAACAAATTCGTCAATCGTTTGATACCCGCAAAGCTGAATGGCTTCTCTGACATTCGGAAACAAATAAAAGGCCCCTTGCGGTTTCGTTAATGTAAAGCCCGGAATGGCTTCGATCAACGGATACAAGTCATTCAACCGTTGCTCAAATGCTTGGCGCATCACTTCAATAGAATCTTGATTGCCAGTCAATGCCTCCACAGCTGCATACTGACTAACAGCTGGCGGATTGCTCGTTGCCTGTGAAGCGATATCGATCATCGCACCGATAATTCTTTGATCACCCACAGCAAATCCAATGCGCCAACCTGTCATCGCATAGGTTTTTGATACGCCATTGATAATGATCGTTTGTTTGCGGATGGCATCTGATAAAGCAGCAATTGGCGTAAATTCATGACCATTATAGACTAAGCGGCCATAAATATCATCGGAAATAATCCAAATATCATTGGCAACAGCCCATTCGCCAATCGCCAACAATTCATCTTTAGTATAAATCACGCCAGTTGGATTCGCTGGTGAGTTCAAGATGATTGCTTTTGTTTTACTTGTACGTGCTGCGTCTAATTGTGAAACGGTCACTTTAAAATCAGCCTCTTGTGTCGCTTCCACAAATACCGGGGTACCTTCTGCTAAGCGAATCTGTTCAGCATAACTTACCCAGTAAGGAACGGGAATGATTACTTCATCAGCTTCATCAAGCAATGCCTGAAACAACGTATAAAGCGCAAATTTTGCTCCATCAGTCACGATCACTTGGTTCGTGTCATAAGACAATCCATAAAATTCTTTGATGTAATTCGTAATCGCTTTTCTTAATTCAGGGATACCTGCAGTTGGTGTGTAAAAACTGGCTTTACCTGCTTCAATCGCAGTGAAAGCAGCTGCTCGTATATTTTCAGGCGTAAAGAAATCAGGTTCTCCAACAGTTAAACTTAATATATCTATTCCTTGGTCTTTTAACGCTTTGGCTTTTGCCGAAGCCGCTAATGTGACTGAAGGTTCTAATTTTTCAGCTCGTTTTGACAGTACCATTTCGATCATCCTTTCTGCGTGTATCTATAGTGTCATTCTCTTTTACATATTTGTGATTGTGTTGATCTCTTTTCCATCTTTAAAGGCAATTAGAAAATAGCTCAACGTCCCCTCACTATCTTTGGTCATAATTTCCCAAGCTGGTTCATCTTCATAAAGACCCAAAGTCGCTTTTTGTAGTGTTTGGTCCGGATGGGCTTCCATGACCACTTGTTGAGCTTGCGCCTCTGTCAATCCATCTTCTTGATTGTAGACCGTTACTTTTTCACCGCTTTTGGGAATGATCACAACGATTTCTTTGTCATTCGTGTCTTTACCGACAATACTAAAGGATGTTGTTTCTCTAGTAAACCAATAAAATTGATCCACTTCTGCCAGATCAGTATATTCTTCAGCAATATCAATGGCTTCACTTCGTGCTTGTCGCATCGGTCTTGAAGCCCGAAGATAAAAAATCGAAGAAAAAATGATCAGCACAAGCAAGGTCGTGATAGCAATCAACAGGATGACGACACGACGTTGTTCTTTGTCTTTTGTTTTCATACTGTTTTCTCCTTTTAAATATGCTTTATTATAGCAGACTTTGTTTCTCTTTTTCAAAAAAATGACAAATATCTTCAGTCATTTCGCTAGGTGTTGCTTCAATCAAAGGTAGGTTTTTGGGCAGGCCTTTGACCATTCGTTTGCCATATTTAGTAGAAAGCAAGCGGCGATCTAAGACGATCATGACCCCCGTATCTTTCTCTGAACGAATCAAGCGCCCTAAGGCTTGCCTTAGCCGCAAAATAGCTTTAGGCAATGCATCTTCTTTGAAGGTATCGATTCCTTGAGCAGCAAGATACGTATGACGCGCCTTCACCAACGGATTTTGCGGGTTTTCAAATGGCAATCGGGTAACCACTGCAACTTTGAGGGCTTGCCCAGGCAAGTCGACCCCTTCCCAAAAACTATTGGTCCCAAAGAGAATACCATTTTCTGCCAATAAGAACTTTTTCAATATCTTTTCCCGACTACCGCCGGTACCTTGGGCAATGAGTTCTCGCCCCTGATTCATGGCTTTCTTATGCAATCGGTCGTACACCGCCTTCAACGTTTCATGCGCTGTAAACAGAACCAGCGTAGGTTGCTGCAGCTCGAATAAGATTGGCGTTAACGCCTCTGCAAGATAGTCTGCATAGGAATCCGCATCTGCTTGTTGAATCGATATCCCTTGTTTGACTACATAAAGTCGTGCTTGTTTTTCGTAATCATAAAAAGCTGGAATCGTTTTGACTGGTGTATCTGGGATCCCTATTTGATGCGCGTAATACGCCTTATTACCAGGGATTCGCAGTGTACCACCCAAATAAATAATATGACGATATCGCTGATACCAGATACTTTCTGACACTTGTTTGCCTTCCAGATCTGCCAATTCGATCGTACCCGATTGATGACTTGGATGCAATTTCAACCAATGGACATAACGCGGATGCCAACTTTCTAACCAAGTAGTAACTGTATATGCTTGTATGTGAAACTGATCAAAATAGTCTAACAACCGTGCAACCAGTAATTGTTGCTGCGCTGTGATCCGCACATGCAGTGCCATCAAGAATTGTTGTAATTGCTGCTGCATCTCTGAGATTTCTTGATAATACAGCATCAACTTTCGATAAATCTGTCCTTGTTGCACACTGTCATTGAATAACTCATGGCGTTGCAGTACCTGTCGATCGTCAGACACCCTATCAATCGTGCCAAAAAATGCTTCTTGCGTATCGATCAATATAGCCAATGCATCACGGTATAACTTGAACAAAGGTAAAATTTGCTGCTCTTGTTCAAGAACATCTGCAACTTGATCAAATAATCCTTCCTCATTGAACTGCATATATTGCCGTTTGAAATAGGCCGAGTCAAAGCTATATTGTGAGAGACCTTCTGCTTGGCTTGGCAACTGCTGTGCTTCATCGATCAAAAGAAAGTCGCTTGCAGGCAGCAATGGTTGCTGACGTTTCGTTTCTTGCAACAAGAATGCATGGTTGACGATCAGCACATTGCTTTGGGCAGCTTGTGCATAAACATGGCGCAAAAAGTCATGGGCGTAAAATGCTTGCGTATCTGATAAAAATTCAAGCCCACGATGACGAATATCAGTAAATATTGGATGATCCAAACGAACCAAATTCAGCTCATCAAAGTCACCAGTCACTGTTTTGGTTAACCATACCAACATCCCCATTTGATATTGTGCATATTGTTTTTGATCCACTGGCTGGTCTAAAGTCGCTTTAAAACGCTGCAAATCGATATAATGTCGATGACTTTTGACGACTGTCGCTTGGATTGACTGGTCAAGTACCTGATTGACAAGTGGTACATCTTTCGCCATGATTTGGTTTTGCAACAAAATAGAGGAAGTGCTGACAATCAGTGGATTATCGGGTGTCGCTAGATAAGCCGTAGGAAATAAATAGCCAATCGTTTTTCCCATCCCCGTCTCAGCTTCTAAAATCAAGTTCTTTTCAGTATCAGTAAAGTGGTTGTACACAGCATTCATCAGCCTGGCTTGTTGTTTACGATAGGTAAGATGCGCTTGAAATTGCGCCGTTTTTTCAGCTTTGATTTGTGGATAGTCATTAGGGTAATGATTGTAGACAAACGTTTTGACCGTTTTTTTACGGAGCACGATACCGTCCACTTCTTCTAGTTCTTCAGGCAAAGTCGTCGACGTTTCTTTCAACACATCATATATAAATGCACTTGTCTGCATCCCCATTTGACCGCTCAATAGCGCAATTTGCTTCAAAGTTGTTCGGGGCAGTTCCTTCATGATTGCTTCAATATACATCAATAATGCAGCAGTCACTTCCGCATCACTGTCCGCCTGATGAGGATTTTCATGGACAAAACCAATGCTGTCTGCTAAATCGCCCAATCGAAAACTACTTTCAGTCGGCAAAAAGACTTGCGCCAATTCCACAGTATCAATCCCAGGAATCGTTAATGCTGGTAAGCCGCAGCGGACCAGCTCATTGCTTAAAAATTGATAATCAAAATAAATATTATGAGCAACAAAAATCGTGTTGCTCAGTAAGTTAAAAATAATATCCGCTACATCTTCAAAATAAGGTGCTTGTTTCACTTGTTGATTCGTGATGTGTGTCAAATTTTGAATTTGTCTAGAAATTCGGCGATCTGGATTAATATCGGTCGCAAAGCGATTGACCACCTTGCCATCTTGTACCAATACACAGCCAAATTGAATAATCCGATCGACGGCGGCGTCTGTCCCAGTGGTTTCAAGATCCACCACAGCATATATGGGTTTCATGGTATACCTCCTTGCACACTGTTAGCATTATACTACAAAACTAGAAGGCAATACATTAGTTTTGCAGTCAACCAAGCGAGTGGTTGAGAAAAACCGCTTCAGTGAAATCAATGTCAGTAGCTTGGTGAAGGATACCTTATTTTCGACAAAATCATTGTTTTTTTTTATACTAAAAAGAAAGGAGGCGTTCACATGCAAGGGTTTAAGCACAAACGTGTCATTATTACTGGTGCAGCTTCAGGTATCGGTAGAGCAACAGCCGAGCAGTTTATTCAACAAGGGGCACAGGTTGGATTGATTGACTTAAATGAGGAAGAACTTGTTGAAATCAAACAGGCTTTCGGTGATGCGGCACATATTGAAGCAGTCGATGTCACTGATAGCGACGGGCTGCAGTCCGCCGTCACCAAATTGGCATCATCGCTGGGTGGTCTGGATATACTACACGTCAACGCTGGGATCAATGGGACCTTTACCCCCATCGAAGAGCTGACGATCGACGAATGGGATCAAACGATCAACACCAATTTACGCAGCACATTCTTAACGGTCAAAGCCGCTGTTCCTATCATGAAAGCCAATGGCGGCAGCATTGTGATCACGAGTTCAGTCAATGGCAATCGGATTTTCAGCAATTTTGGGGCTTCTGCGTATAGTACCTCCAAAGCTGGACAAGTAGCGTTTGCCAAGATGGCGGCCCTTGAGCTTTCTGGATACAACATCAGAGTCAATGTCATTTGCCCTGGTGCGATCGCGACCAATATTGATGATCGAACAGATGTGGAACCAGAAGTCGCAAGTATCGAGATACCTGTGGATTACCCTGAACGTTCTCGCCCATTGAGACAAGAAACAGGCGTACCTGAACAAGTAGCCAATCTGGTTCTATTTTTGTCCTCCGAAGCTGCAGGAAATATCTCCGGAACAGAAGTGTATATCGATGGTGCTGAGTCTTTACTATAATCAAAAAAACGTTTATCAACCTCTGTTCTTGCAGTCGGGTTGATAAACGTTTTTTATTTTTCGATCAATGTAGCAATTTCATCTAAAAAAGCCGTTTTCCCATAAAAATCGGCATTCAGCAATTCTGGAAACACTGCTTCAAAAAAGTATGAAACCGAGGGACGATGACGGAAATTTTTGACCGTCAAGACCGCTTCGCGAAACATCTCTTTATACACTTTATCTGGATTGCTTTTGGTGATTTCTTCAAATGATTCGTAGAGTAAATCGATTTTATCGGCAATTGCCAATAATTGTCCCTCTACTGTATCATCTTTGCCATCAGCCAAACGTCTGCGATAAATAGCCTGAAGGTCTTCAGGAATTTCTTCCTCGATAAAGACATCCGTCATCTTTTCTTCTACAGTGGATAACATAGACCGTAATTCTTTGTTGGCATATTTTACAGGCGTTTTGATATCGCCAATAAATCGCTCGGTATAATCATGGTTCAATGCTTTCTCGTAAAGAATCTGCCAATTGATCGTATTCCCTGCTCGTTCTTCAATATCAGCTAATGTTTGGGCAATCATCGTCACACGAAAAGAATGAGCTGCCACACTGTGCTCAGTGAATTTGAAAAATCCTGGTGCCCGTTGGATTTTCTCCAAATTTGCTAGACCTAAGATAAATTCATTCAATCCCATAAGTATCCCCCCTTATTTTCATCATTATAACAAGTCCAAAACAATTCAACAAATAAAAATCGGCATAAAAAAAGAGCAGCTAGGCTGCTCTATAATCGACAATTTGAATTAAGCTTTGTTTACGTTAGTTGCTTGAGGTCCACGTTGTCCGTCTTCGATATCGAAAGTAACTGCTTGGCCTTCTTCTAAAGTTTTGAAGCCGTCGCCTTGGATAGCTGAAAAGTGAACGAATACATCGTTGCCGTTTTCTGCTGTGATAAATCCGAAGCCTTTGTCTGAGTTAAACCATTTCACTGTACCTGTTTCCATAATAAAAATCCTCCTTGTGTATAAACACATATTTTGCAATTACTTGTATAAGGTGAAAATGTGGAAGATGTTTAAGATGAAACAAGCTACCATAATTTACCGTAACAAATACTACAATATGTATTATAGCACAGAATTTTCACCTTGACTAATAGAAAATCCAAAAAAATGAAAACGCATTTATTTTTTTAGAAAAGGCTGAAGACGTTAACAATCGTCTTCAGCCTCCCCTTAGTATTATTCTATGATGATACATTTTTTAGTAACGCAAGATCGCCGTCAAAGGTTTGCTGCCTGGGGCATCTTTTTGCGCTAAGATGGCCACTTCACCACCATTATCTACTACATCCTTCGCCAGTGTATTGAGCACTTGTCTGCGGTCGTATTCAGTATCGGGGTCTTCTCCAAAACCGTCTACTAAATTAGAGGTAGCAATAAACAGCTGTCCAATGCGCCCTTCTTTGGCGGCTGGTATCATATCCACCAGTTGATCAATGAATTTGCGATCCAACAGCTTTTCATAAGCGGACACTTGCTGTTGCGTCAATTCTTCCACTAACTTGTCAACGTAAGGCTGGATTTCCTTCACAGACAATGGTGCTGGTGAAGTCGCAATATTTGGTGTTGCGTGGAAGAAACTTGTTTTGGCATTCTTTTTGAATAATGTTTGATTTTCTGGTAATGCAAAGATATACAGCGGCAAATTGTCATCATTCGAAAAATCATTTCGGAAGAATGCATCTACTGCTTGATAATAATTGACATGGTCGATTTCTAATTCTTCATCTTTGGCGCTGAATCCGTGATAAGCAACACCTTCGCCCCCATTATTGGCACCACCTTGGGCACTATAATTGAAATCTCCACCACCAGTGATTTCTTCTCCCAACGCTTTTTCCATGGTGGTCGGTGCTTCTTCTGGTAATTCAACTTCAGAAACAACTTTATTTTCAACTTGATATAGTTTCATTGAATCACGGTTTAAAGCCAATACATAAAATGGATCGTTGAATTGAGCATTCTTGATGATCGCAAGCAAATATGGTGTTTCACCGACATAGTATTGGTCATCGACACGAATACTAAGGCGATGCACCAATACTTCTTCTGGCGTCAAAATCACCGCTGCGCTGGTCGTACTGCTGCGCCAAAAAGATTGATCAGCCAATATCTCATCTATTTTTTTCTGGAAAGGTGCCCACTCATGTTCCGGATATTTCTTTTCGAAACGCCGTTTTGCTTCTTTCGCAAAGTTCTTGAACTTGATTTGGTCCTTTTCAACATTTTGGTGTCCGACATGCGTATTAAGCATAATGGTGACAAATGGTCCGTTGAGCCCTTCAGCTGTAACTTGTGACAAAAAAGATTTCGCAATTTTTACCATTCCACATTACCTCCTGCTTTATCGTATACAAAACAAGTGTACCACGCCTGATTTCTCTAACAAAATAAAACGATTGCAGTCTGTCTCAAGTCATTTCACTCGCTCAAAAAATACCTTTTTTTTTAAAAAAGACGGCGCAGATAAAAATAATTCTCTATTTCCTTTTCATTCTCATCTTGCGGGAATGAGTGTTTACAGGTAAAATAGAACTACTGTGTTCCCTTAGTTAAATGGATATAACAAGTCCCTCCTAAGGATTAGTTGCTGGTTCGATTCCGGCAGGGAACGTTACAAAACGAAAGCCAATGCTTGCACTAAGCACTGGCCTTTTTTTATTCAAAAATAATCTTCCAACACTGGTTGTCCCTTAGGTAAGTTTGCTTGGAAAAAGGCAACGACCGCATCATCCGCAACGATTTCACCAAAAAACAGCAACGTATCAATGGCTTGAACGCCAAACAGTAATTGCCCGATTCTTTGAATCGACGTAGTCAAACAAGGAAGATCGGTGGATTCTACGCGTTTGACGATTGGCTTTTGATGTGCAAAAGAGAGTTCATAATAGCCATTGTTCCATGGCGCATAAACATCATGTTCAATGTGGATCGCAATTGTACCTTCTTTATTGGTAAATGGATACGACTGTAGAAATTGTTCTAAATCGATAATTCTCGTCATCATATCTGGTCGAGATTGAATGGCAGGCATTGGCTTTAGCGCAAATGCTTGTAAAGGTCCGCATGCTTCCCCTACTTGATAATGGATTTTGGCGACAGAATCTCGATGAGAAACAATCAATCGGTTCAGTCCATGAAAAGCCTCCCCGCTGATATACCCCCATTCATCGATCATAAATGTGCCATTATCAATAGAATAAATCAAATACCCTTCTGGGTCACCAGCTGCATTGTAATAGATAGCAAACGTCAACGTTTTACGTAATGTGAATTTGATTTCTTCCCACCATGAATCACGAATCAAGGCCCCTCTGTGATTTTTTGCTTGCTGATGATAGATTGCATGAATAATGTCTTTGGCTTGTTCCCAACTCAACCGTTTGATAGACCCTGATGTTTTGGGACTGTCCGGCCAGTCAGAAGATTTGATATCGTACACGCTGCGTTCAAAGGTATATTCATAGCCATATCTGCGATAAAAAGGAAACGAGAATGGCGCCAAATAGGAAAGAACAATTTTCTGATCATAACACTCTTTGATGACTTGCTGCATGATGCGATCGATTCTTCCTTGACCACGATACTCCGGATAAGAAGCCACAAATCCGATTCCTGCCATTGGATACGCTACTCCATGCACGTTGACGTTGAACATGGTAGCCATCACTTGACTGGCTAGTTTTCCATCGTCATCGTAAGATCCATAATTCCAAGAATTGGCTGCAAGCCTTTGGTAGCGCTCAATATTTTTTTCACTCAATTCCCATTGAAAAGCATAAGCAACCAAATCTAACACTTCTTGATCACCATAGGTCGTCATTTTTTTGACATCATTCATATTGTTCTCTCCTTTTAGCAAAAATAACAAAAAAAGGCCTCAAAGGACCCTTTAATACGACTCTTCCATCATGACGAGCATTTTTTTAAATTGTTTGCGTTTGAAATACCCTAAAATCGTTCCCAAAACCATATCATTTAATTGCTGAATCATGCCTTCTGAGGTCATCTTTTCTTCGTAATAAAGTGTACAGTTGTTTTCATCAATGGTTTCAATTTTATAAGTCACATGAAACGTATTGCGTTTTGTAGCTGTATGAAATGCATACATTTCATTCTTTTTGAGATCATAGATTTGAATCGTTGCTTGACTATCCTTAGAAAATTGCTTAACATAAGAATACCCAGTTAATTGCTCTTCTGTCAATACTTTATCAGTTGATTGCTTAATATCATGCAAAACGGAATCGATGATCGTCTTATAAAGAAATGCAGCTGGCACATTCATTTTTTTAGTGATTTCCATCTTGGGCCTCCTTATTTTTCTTTTGTCGTTTATGACCGATTGACGCTATAAGACCGCCTACAGCCATGATGATGATCGAAGTGATCAGGTTCACCCAATGATACTCACCTGATTGTGCGTTGGCACTATATAAAAACAAGATACTCCCGATACTTATTAAAAATAATCCATTTTTGAACATGATATCCACCTCACTACTGACTTACAACATTGAAATAAAGTACGCGACCCCAATCGGTATTTTTGATGGCATCTTTCGCAGTCTTGACTGCCTGTTCTTTATCTTCGGCTGTGGTCTCAAATACAAGTTGTATGCCTTTTTTTTCTTTAAAAGTAAATGTAGCATCGCCTGCTAGTCCTTCTAATAATTGTTTGATATTGTCTTGCTGCATAGCTGAATTTACAATGATCATACTACTTCCTCCTATAAAATCATACATCTAGATGGACGATTTCGCCCATCTAGATGATTTTTTTTAGTTGTCTTGATCTGCAGGATTGATTTTATTCGCTGCAATGATAAATGGTGCCCAAATCAACAATGCTACGGCTAGATTGACAATCGTTAGGATGATTGCGCGCCAATCCCCACCAGTTGCTAAGAAACCACTGATAATCGTAGGCATAACCCAAATAACATTCACTACTACTGGCGCAACTAAACCTAGCGTTGTTGCCGCATAAGCAATTGTTGCTGTTACCAATGGTGCCACGATAAATGGAATGATAAACAATGGGTTCAATACGATAGGCAGACCGAACATAACCGGTTCATTGATATTGAACAAACCAGGCCCGATCCCTAATTTACCCACTGTTTTGTAATCTGCACGTTTAGAGAAAAGCAAGATGGCAATCAAGAGCATCAACGTAACACCTGCGCCACCAGGCCATACAAAGGCTTCAAATGAGCCCGCAACCCATTTATAAGGAGCCGCTTCACCTAATTGATAAGCATTCGTATTTTCAACCATTGCAACACCATAAATCGATTGCAATACTGGTGACATAATGTTGGTGCCGTGAAGGCCGAAGAACCATAAAACGTGTACCAATAGTACAATAATAAAGACTGCGAAATACCCTTGTGACAAACCAAGTAATGGTTTTTGGATAGACTCTGAAATCCAATCGATCAATGGCATTCCTACAAATCGTTCAAATACATAGTAGATTAAACCTGATGCATATAGACCAGCAATCCCAGGAATGATGGCAGCGAATGCACGTGATACTGCCGGTGGAACTGAGTCTGGCATTTTAATAATAATATTCTTTTGCATCAACTTCGCAAAAATGATGACAGATAGAAATCCGAAAATAATAGCTGTAAATAACCCAGATCCGCCCATATATGCGCTAAATGGGAAGTAGCCCCAGCCTGCAGCACTGATTGTTGACCCGTCAGCTGCAAAACCAGAAGTTGCGCTTGTGTTGTTGATCATATCTAACACATTTGTTGGCAATGCTTCTTCTAATGTCAATGATAATGACGCTGATTGTGGAATACCCATAATAAATGCTGCTAAAGAAACCAGCGCCCCTGACAAAGCATCAACATTATAAGCTTTTGCTAAATTGTATCCGAATGATGCAGAGAAAATAACGGCCATAATTGCCAATGTCCCAGTCCAAACCAGTCCATTGATCCCGATAACTGGGGTAAAGAATTTCGTAATGGCATTATCAGCACCTAAATACGTATTAGGAAAATCACGCATAAAGGCATTCAAAAGAACTGCGATCGCACCAGCCATTGTTGCAGGCATCATACCGATAAAGGCATCACGTAATGCAACCAAGTGTTTTTGTGAACCAATTCTCGCGGCTACAGGGAGAATATGTTTCTCCATCCAACTTGTTAATCCATCCATTTTAATTCCTCCTATAAGTCCTATTCGTCAAAGAAGATTTTCTTGATTCATCGACAATAACTACTTCTATCCGTTCAAAGATTATTCGTTATTTAGACGTCGATAGACATCAATGATTTCTTTCGCTAAATCGGTAAATGCGATTGATGTCATTAAGTGGTCTTGCGAGTGCACTGTTAGTAAAGTGACAGTCATATGATTGCCTTGCGCTTCTTGCGTTAATAATCCTGTTTGAGAATGGTGCGCCTCAACCAATGATGCTTCAGCATCTTTGATTTTCGCATCTGCTAATTCAAAGTTGCCTTCTTTCGCTGCAGCGATTGCTTCCATTGCATCACTCTTGGCATTTCCCCCATACATGATCAATCCCATAATGGCTTCCAAATTTTGCTCATCCATCTTAAAAAATCCTCCTTACACTTCCATACATTTATTTATTTCATTAAGCTTTCAGCTTGCGCCAAAACTTTTTCGCCATTCATCATGCCATAATCTGCCATGTTGATGACTTCTAAAGGAATTCCTTTAGGTGCTAATTTTTGTTCAAATTGCGATTTCATGAATCGAACTTGTGGTCCTAACAACAAGACATCTACTGGTTTTGATTCTAAATGCTGATCTGCTTCTGAAGCTGAAACAGCGAAGATGTCTGCTTCCATACCTTTTGCTTCTGCTGCTTTTTGCATTTTGGTCACCAATAAACTGGTACTCATTCCTGCTGAACAAACAAGCATAATTGTTTTTTTAGCCATTGTGTATTCGCTCCTTTCTGTTGATGGTTACACTTAACTATAAAGCAAAAAACGTGCCAAAAAAAAATCAGCTCAAACCTTGCTATATCAAAGGTCTGAACCAATTTTCATTTTACACACTCACTGAATTCTCATTACACACTAATATTGTGTGCGGATTCATGATAATTTTTGATTTCGTTTTCCAAAAACATTTGCGTCAAGTAAGCAATCTCATCTTCCGAGATTTTGATTTGATAATTTTTCTCGATTTGCAGTAAGTGGGTGCGCAGCACATCATTTTCGATGCGGTAGCGTTTCTGAAATACTGCTAAGTCTTTAAATTGGCGGCTCGGTTCTTTTTTCAATAAGCTTTCCACCAAGAAAGCCAAGTGGATAACTAAACCTGCATCGACAGTCGGCTCCACAATGACATGCAGCTGGTTTTGGATTTGATGGACGATTTTTTGCAGACTTTCAATCAAATGATAGACCGATCCGACATGGGTCAATGTATTTTCTAAGGATCGGACGATTTTATCGATCGGTACTTCATCTGAAACGATTCGTTTCAACACGTTCAGTCGATCATCATCAAATACATCATAGGCGGAAAAGAAAGGAATGTTTTGATAATCGATTTCCACCGTTCCGGCAATTGCCTTGATTTCATATTCTTCTAATAAGCCATCGATATGTTTTTTAAAGGTTTCCTTCTCAATAAATTGCATTTGGATCACTTCTACTTGCGCTTGATCGACCACTGGGAAAATTCTTTGATACAGTTTTGCAGCAACGCCTTCTCCTGTAAAACAAGTCACGATCACAGCTTTTTTCGTGCCTTTTGCCTCGTGAACTGTTCGGAATTGTTCTTGAACGATCGTTTCAAAGGATCGTTGGATGTTTTGGTAGATATCTTCTAAACTGCGGCCACTATCAGCCATTCGTAAAGCTTCTAAGACGATCATCGTGCTTGTCATCGAAATCGCTTTGGTGCGAATGCCTGTTTCTTCAAACAGTAAATTGGCAAATGAATTGAGTGACCCCATGTCCGTCAATAATAAAATGCCATTGCTAAGTCGTTCTTTGTTGTCGGCCACGAATGCAAGTAACGCATCATACATATGTCCGACTGACATATCCAGCGACATGTTCATCGCATGACCGCTTTTGGTTCCTAACAGTTCTTGCGCTGCTGCTAGCATACTGCTAGCCGTTGCAGTGCCATGCATCAAAACGATGATTTCGATTTTTTCCAATGGCAAATCCACAGCTGGTTTCACTTGAATAGCTAAGAACATGCTGATAAAACCAATCTCATCAAAAGGAATCTCTACATCTTGCTCTTCTTCGATGATCGTTGAAAGATCCATCGCCACTTGAAATTCTGATTTCAGGTTTTTGCGTACCGTATTTAAATCGGGATGAACGATCATATGGCCATCTTTGACACGCTCCAATGTACTTTGCAAGTGTAAGGCAAAGGCAAAACGGGCTTTTTCACTGTAGCTGCGAGACAAATCTTGTTCGGCAATATCATATAAGCGATTGGTCAAACGCCAGATATCTTCAGGAATCAATTCTTTATGCACGGGGTTTTGAATCAATTCTTCCACATACTTTTCGAAATACGCATCGACATCTTTAGAAATCAAATTTTCCAAGTCGACGTTCTCGACGCCTGTTTCAATCAGTGAACTGACTTTTTCTTCGATCTCATTATAGACTTGCATATTGCGTTGAGGATCGTGGGACCAGACAATATCTTGATCCCCTGGCTCAAAGCGCATAAAGTCGCCCTTTCCTTCCAAAAAACGATCCAAGCGCTCGGATAATTCTTTGATTTTCAGCAATCCTTTTTGCACTTGCAAGGAGCAATCTTCCTTACGGATCAACAAATTCTTTTTGCCGTACGTCCGGTAGTGTAAGAATGCTTTGGCACAAACCAATTTCAGATCTCGCTTGATTTGACCAATGTTGCCCTCCGCATCATAGAGCATAAACGCCAAAATCGCATCCCGCTCCACATCGATCCGTTGATTCAGTCGTGTCGCTTCTTGTTTGATAAATAAAGAGATGATTTCATAGCGTTCATCTAATGAACGACTTTCCACATTAGGCAATGTGATGGCCATTGGAATCCGCCGATTGAAGGTGGTCAAAAAATTCGTTGAAGATTCTGTCGTGGCACCAATGATTTGAACGGACGCCTCATAGACTTGGTTGCTTTCCCCCAATGGTCGATAAACACCTTTATCAATAAAGGTAAACAACATTTCCTGACCTTCCGGCGGTAAGCGGTGAATTTCATCTAAAAATAAGATGCCGCCATCCGCTTTGGACATCAAGCCTGGACTATCTTCTGCAGCTCCAGTATAGGCACCTTTTTTGATTCCGAAAATATGGCCAAACAACAGTTGCGGGTTTTGTGCATAGTCGGCACAGTTAAAGGACACGAAAGGCGCATCTTTTTTCAACATTTTTGATTCAACAGCAAAATGATACATACATTCTGCGAACATTGATTTCCCAGTTCCTGTTTCGCCAAAAATGATGGTATGCAATCCGCGAGGCGGATATAAAATGGCCGCTTTGGCTTGTTGGATGCTGACTTTTAACGAAGCTTGAACACCAACCAAACTTTCAAAACTTACTTCAGAGGAAATATCGACGTGAACTGTTTCTTCTAAAGGTTCATAGACCACAGGTCGACCCGAACGCTTGCCGATTTTGCTTTCTTTATATAATTCACTGAGATAGCGGCTTGCATTGCTGCGATCGATTTGCAAGATGTTTGCGACATCCACCGCAGTCAATCCTTGTTTATGCAGTTCAATCGTTTGAAAAATCTCTTCCTTACGAGAGTTCACTCAAAAGCCTCCTCATGTTACACACTATTTTTTCCACTTTTAATGGTAACACAAAAAGACGCTCAATGGCGTCTTTTCCCTTTGTCTTTTCGGTTTTTTTGTTTCTTTTTGGCTTTTTTTACGGGAGTGTGTAAATTTTCAGGCGTTTTCACGGAAGTTTTCTGCACAGTTTTAGTTTTCACACGTTTTACAGGATCGGAATTGACCGCTGGCGCTTCAGTGTGTAACGCTCCACCGTGTAGAAAGACTTCTTCCAACGTAATATCCAATTGCTTCGCGATTTTCTTCAAATCTTTCAGTGAATGATCTTGAACGATCGTGACAACCGTTCCTTCTTTGCCCATTCGACCCACACGACCGGCCCGATGCAGATACGATTCTTTATCTAAAGGAACATCGGTGTTGATCACATAAGGCAAATCATGGATATCTAATCCTCGGGCTGCAACATCTGTCGTTAGCAGTTGGCGGACTTTTCCTTGTCTAAAGCTTTCTAGTGCACCGCGCCTGGCTAATTTGTTTTGGTCTGAAGCCAATGTCGCTACGGGCAATCCATGATACAATAATTTTTCCTCAGCGTTGCCCATTGCACTCAGCTCATTAAAGAAGACCAATCCTTGAAACGCCGGCAAATGCGCCAATCGCCGTAATCCATCAACGATTCTTCGTTGCGGATAATCCAAATAATAATGGTGGATCAGCCCTTTGCTTTGGTCCTCAGCAGTCACATCGATAATGATAGGTGTTGTATGCACCAATGGTTGGATTTCTGTTATTACTTCATTGGCAGTTGCCGAAAAGAAACTGCGTTGTGCTTCCTTGGTCAATGTCTGATTGATCTTAGCAGCTAACCCCAGCTGTCCTTCTTTTAATAATTGGTCGACTTCATCTAATACTAGCATCTCGATCTGCTGGCTTTTGATTTTTTTGGCTTTGATCAATTCTAAGACTCGACCAGGGGTTCCGACTAAAACTTCTGGCTTTGCTTTCAATTTTTCTACCTGACGTTTGGTGTTGGCTCCGCCAATCAATGGTTGAACAGTCAAATCGATGGCTTGTCCCCATGTGCGTGCGACCTCGGTCACTTGCATGGCCAATTCTTGCGATGAAGTCAAAATCAACAATTGATTGCCTTCATTTGGTTTTACTTTACCTAAAAGTGGTAAGAGATACGCCAAGGTTTTGCCGGAACCGGTTGGCGAAATACCAATCAGAGACTGACCTTTTGCTAATGGTCCATAGACCTTTTCTTGAATCAAAGAAGGGGTGGTGAATCCAGCTTCTTGCCATAGCGTTTGCCAGTTTTCTGGCCACGTCGTCGTTGTAAATTCTGTCATTTAGTCCATTCCTACTCTTGGTCTGCATCAAAATTGATGTCAGCTTGTTTTCTCATTAAATAAATCGTTTCGTTGACACTGCGGGCTAATTCAACCCACTCTTCATAGCGTTTTCCTTGGATCGGATTGGTGCTGTTTTCGATCACATCTGCAAAATCATTGGCTTCTTCCACCATTGGGTTGGCTTTTGCATCTACCGCCAACGTTTGCGTATCCGTTTCTGACCGACCATAAAAAGTCGCTTCTTCAATAGCATTGACCGCATTTAAATCCAATGTGCCGTTGTCAAAGTAGATTTCCGAGCGCAGATTGGCATTGACGATTTTCCCAGTTTGGATCGTGACATCGAAGGCGGGATACCGCAATACGGCCGTGCCAATACCATCGACACCTGTAGACAGCTTGCGGGCAAAATAATGGATCCCTTCTGGTTTACCGAACCATGCCAAAGCTGCATAAATAGTGTAGACACCTAAGTCTGCCAACGCCCCGCCAGAAAAATGCGGAGAAAAAATATTTGGTTCTTCGCCAGCCAATACTGCATCATAGCGAGAAGAATATTTCATATAAGTGAAGTTGGCGCCAATAATTGCACCTTTCGTTGGCAAGAAATCTGCCACTGTTTGGAAACTCTTTTCATGGATATTGCGGGCTGCTTCAAAAAATAGTACCTGTTTCTGACTTGCTAATTCGATGATTTCAGCCATTTCTTTCGGTGTTGAAAAAGCAGGTTTTTCAACGATGACGTGTTTGCCGGCAAGAATGGCTTGTTTGGCTTGTTCAAAGTGCAAGCTATTTGGGGAAGCGATATAGACGGTATCAATCTCATCTAATCCAAAAAAACGCAGCAAATCTGTTTCGTAGAGAACTTCGCCATACTTTTTGCCGAATGCTTCGGCTTTTTCTAAAGTTCTTGAATACACTGCCCGTAAACGGTAACGTTTGGTTTGGTGGGCCGCTTCAACAAACTGATCAGTTATCCAGTTGGTACCGATAATGCCTAAATGAATCATAATAACGCCTTCTTTCCTTCATCAATATTTGGATCAATAAATGGTGCATCTACATCAAATGGTATCTGTGATAGAAGTTTGATTTCTCCTTCCTGAACGTGACAATTATAGGCCAGGACAGCTACACCTTCTGATTGGGCTTGTGTGATGACAGCTGCCAATGCTGGCTGCATGTCGCGGTGGATCGTCGCGACGTCTACCGCTTCAAATTGAATCATAAATAAGACTGCTGCATAATACCCCGCCTGTTTGGCTTGCATCAATTCATTGACATGTTTCAGACCTCGAATCGTCGGTGCATCTGGAAACGCCCCAACCCGATTGTTTTCTAGCGTCATCCCTTTGACTTCCACAAAACCCATTTCACCTTGATCGGTTTCAAGATAAAAATCAAATTTCGATTGCCCATAAACGACTTCTCGACGCAACAAAACAATTTCACCCTGTAAGTCAGGTAATTGTATTTGTCCATCCAATATGCCTTCATAAGCCAATTGATTTGGTACCTGACTATCAATGTTGATCCATTGGTCTTGCTTTTTGACCGCAATCAAATCATACTTGGTCTTTCTTTTGGGATTGTCCCAATACTGAAGTACGACGGGTGCGCCTTTTATCAGCACTTCTTTGCCTCGTCCTGTGTTTTTGACATGAACGACGACCTCTTCACCTGTGACCAAACGACAACGAGCAACAAATCGATTCTCTCTTATCATAAAAAAGGCCCTAACGACATTCGGGTAGTTCACTTCATCACCTATTCTTTTGTATCATAGCATAGTTTTCTAAAAACTTCTAAAGTTCAAACTAAAGTACCATGTTTTTTTACTTCCTCATGGTATACTAGTTTCAACAATTTTACCACTTCATTGGCCAATTTTTTGATTGGCTAGCGAAAGGAATTTAGATAGGACGTGAATGTGTGAAAAAGAAATCCTTATTGATTGGCTTATCATTGGCGACAGGTTTTGTCAGCTCCCTCCTGTTAAGAAAAGAAAAACAAAAACATGAGATTCGACAAAACTTCATTGGCAAATGGCAATTTACTTCTAAAATGAAAGAACCGATCATAGTTGAGATTGGGGCCGATTATACCTTATCCATAGAAGAAAAAACGATTCCTACCACGATTGTTGAATTATCGCCAACGCGCCTTGTGTTGTTAGATTCCTTTGGTTACCATTTGGTTTTTGAACAAAAGGGCGCTGTGATCACACTTTATGATGAGGCAGAAGATACCCATTATTCCCTTAAGAAATGTGCATGAGCTCTTCATTTTTTCTTCACAATTTCTTCCGTGAATACTCAGACTTTTTCCCAGCATTTCTACTGGGTTCATGCTATGATAACTATATCAAGTGGTTGAACAAGGTGTTCCGTTGAGTGATGTTTGATCGTTCAGAATTTAAGGTGTAGGTTCGACTCCTACCTTCCACATTACTAAAAACAGAAAGAAGGGATTTCTATGTTAGCCACATTTATTTCACTCTTCTCCATTTTTGCTTTAGCAGCGTTATTAGCAGGCACATTCTTTATGGCACGTCTATTGATGGCACAAGAGGCCAAACCGGTGAAAGTTCCCGTTAGAATCCAAAATGAAGACGATCGAAGACAGTATCCAAACCGCTAATGGATACCATGATTGATAGATGCATGTAGAACGACCTTTCTTTATAAGAAAGGTTTTTTTGTGTTTGCTGCTTTAAGCTTCGGTTAAGTTTGGGTGTATACGCTAGATTGGCTAAGGTACAAACAAGACCTAATTACAATATTCTTACTAAGTTTGTTACGATAGTATTGCAACCATCGCGACTCTTTGATAAACTTTTTTTTTAGATACAGACTAAAGGAGCTATATACCACTATGCCAAAAATGAACAAACTTGGGTATTCTCTCATTGCAGCTTGCATGATGTTGTTTGTTGCAATTGGATTACCCATCGTGTCTTATGCCGATGATACTGCTATGACCACTGAAGAAATACAAGATTTCTCTGTGGATGCCAAAGCTGCTTTTTCATTAGATTTTGATACGGGAAAAATTTTATATGATCAAGATGGCGATACGGCAATGGGCATCGCATCCATCACTAAGATCATCAGCCTCTATCTCGTTGCAGAACAAGTTGAACAAGGCAACCTTGCCTGGGATGATACTGTCGCTATTTCACAGTACGCTGCCGACCTAAGCGTGACACCAGATTTATCAAATGTGCCGCTGCATCAAGATGTCACCTATACTGTGAAAGATTTGTATGATGCCAGTTACATTCAATCAGCAAATGCAGCAATTGTCGCACTGGCTGAAAAAATTGCTGGTTCAGAAAGTGACTTTGTTGATTTAATGAAAGAAAAAGTCAGCTCATGGGGGATCGATGATGCCAAGTTGGTCAATGCCTCTGGTTTGAATAATGCCTATCTGGGTGACAATATTTATCCTGGCTCGACCTCAACGGATGAAAATGAATTATCCGCCAAAGATGTTGCTATTGTGGCACGCCATTTGCTGCAAGATTTTCCAGATGTCTTGGAAATCACCAGTACAACGACCCAAACATTTGGCGAAGGCTCTTATTCTCCAGTGGAAATGGTCAATTGGAACTGGATGTTGCCAGGCTTTACCAACGCAAAAGATGGTGTGGATGGACTCAAAACCGGTACAACTGACTTAGCTGGCGCTTGTTTTGTCGGTACAGCTGTCAAAGACGGTCAACGCATTATCACTGTTGTCCTCAATGTCAACGGTCATGCAGAAAATCCAAGTGTCCGCTTTATTGAAACTGGAAAACTCATGGATTATTCTTTCGATGCTTGGGAACAGGTAGAAGTATTACCGGCAAATGCTGAACTATCCGATACAAAAACGGTTGCGGTCAAAGACGGGAAAGAATTGACTGTCCCGGTTGCCATCAAAGACAGCTTGACATTATGGGTGCGTAAAGATATGGATGCAACAGCTTATACGACAACGATCGATTACAATGATCAATTTGTTGATTCTGCCTTGCAAGCCCCTGTCAATCAAGATACCGAAATCGGGACTGTTACAGCGTCGATTCCTGCCGACACGCTAGGGTATGTGGATGACAGCAGCACGACTTCAAGTTCTCTGGTCACGACAGCAGCTGTTGAAAAAGCCAATATATTTGTCCGTACGTGGCGTGGTGTGACATCATTCTTTTCTCAATTATTCTAAAAAAACGCATCACTCTTGAACGATGTATATCGTCTTGGGTCGATGCGTTTTTGCTATGCTTATACTTGCGGAATGTCTTCTGGCTCGATTGGGAAAAACAATTCAACTTCGCCGTCTTTGAAATGGGGAAGATATCTTTCTTGAATCGCAGCTGCTAAACGGACTTTGTTTTCCGGCAATACTTCTGAAAGCATTTTTTCAGTCATCATACTTAAATTTCGCTCATCGGTTTTGATGGCCAAATAAGACATCGCAGGCATTTCCCAGCGAACCCAGCCGACTGGCGGAAAGTTCTCCGTCAGGACTTTGACACCTGCCAAATAACGCCCAGTTTCTTGCCATGGCTCTAACCATCTATCCCCATCACTCATCAATCCCCAGAACTCCAAATCTTTGGCTTCTTGATCACTGACTAGAAATTCTATTTCTTGAAAATCTTTGGTAGCAAGTTCCCAAAGTGCCGGTACCCAAGAACCGCCTTCTTCTGCTAACCCATTGCCTTCTTTACCTATCACATAAAATGCTGGTACATCCACGCGAATGACTTCACCTAATTCCATGATCCATCCTCCTTCTTTTCTTCATTTTAGCGAATCGGTTGAAATTGAGCAACTTTGACCTCATATTCACTCATTTTTCGATAAATTTGGTATACTAAGGGTATTGTTGAAGGAGTGAATCTTATGGCTTTTGTACCATCGCTGATTTTTAGCATTATTTATTTGTTGGGTGCGTTTGGGGTCTACAAATACCGCAAGCAAAAAGACGACCCCGATATTTTTTTCTTTGAAAGTTGCTGGACGATTTTCGCATTATTGATTTATTTAGCAGTTTTAGAACTTCGAACGGGCAGCTTTTATATTCTGATTCCAATTTTATTAGGGAGTCTATTCTTGGTTTCGTATCGCAGAAACAAACATCGATTGATCAATGGCTTATTATTCAATGTGTTTATCCTCTCGTTTGGTGGGTACTTGATTATCAATCTATTCCGTACCGAAGACATACTTGTGGGTGGATTGCTGGCTGTATTACTGGCTATCTTTTTGGCAGTATTGTTGTTTGGTTTGGTGACACTGGTTATCTTTCTCTATTGGAATTCATTGGTGGTGTTTCGTCGTGAGTCGCATTCTATCGCGAATCTGCTGACATTGCTCTTGGCGATCGTCTTAACGATTTTCTTATTCTCAGATGTCTTGCTCCATCCTTTCCCACAATGGGTTCAGGTACTTTTCGGGATTGCACCGGTTAGTTTGCTGTATCTGTTTATCGTGTTCTTGAACTTTCTATCGGTGTCTATTCTCTATCAATTCAACCATCCACGATACGATCAAGATTTCATTATCGTTTTGGGGGCAGGCTTACTGAATGGGGAAACTGTCTCACCGTTATTGGCACAAAGAATCAACAAAGCCATCGACTTTTATCACTTGCAATTCAAAGCCAAAAAACAGGCACCACGATTGTTGATGTCTGGCGGACAAGGCAGTGATGAAAAAGTGCCCGAAGCAATTGCAATGAAAGAATATGCTGTCAGCAATGGGATTCCTGACGGCGAAGTTTTGGTAGAAGCCAATTCAACGACCACTCTTGAAAATATGCAGTTTTCTAAAGAAGTCATGGATGCATTGAAACCGCAAGGCTATAAAGCAATCTTCAGCTCCAACAATTATCATATTTTCCGCGCTGGATTGTATGCGGATCAGGCTGGCGTCAACGCAGACGGGATTGGTGCGCGGACCGCTTTGTATTACTTGCCAAATGCATTCTTGCGTGAATTTGTCGCCATATTATTCATGCACAAAAAGCGACATATCGTTGTCTTATCCGGAATTGTGCTCTTTTATGTCATAGCCGCTTTACTACAAATGTATTTCACATAGAAAAAAAGACTAGCTGAGGGGGGTGCCCTTCTACTAGTCTTTTTGTGGTCCGATCAATGGATCGTACGTTGTCTTTTCCAAAAACGTTGCGCCCATTTTTCTTTCAGGCCATCTGTTAATGGCTCTGAAGCTTCTTTAATGGCACAATATTTGTCCACCATTGTAACGATATAGCTTTCTTTGTATCGTGGTGGTGCAATCGTTGCTCCCCACATATGCTTCAAAATAATATCTCTTTCAAGATCGCTTAATTCAGTGATTTTTTCGGCATTTTTTACTGCGATCCGCGGATGCATATAAGCATGCGTGCCTTCATCAAACTTCGTTGTCCGCCAATCATAATAAAACAAATCATGAAGAAGTCCTGCACGAGCTGTTGCACGGGCATCCCCACCCCATTTTTTGGCCAATTTGTAACTGTAATATGAAACGCTGATCGAATGCTCCAAACGAGTGGAATTCATATGCTGCACAAAGTTGGCTAATTTTTTCACAGCGTCTGTTTCTAACAGGTCCGCTATGTAAGACATATATTCGCTATCTTCTTGCCATTTATCTGTCATAGATTCTTTTCTGCCACCTTTTTTGATCTGCTTGATTGTTACAAAGTAAAGTATAGCACCAATGAATGGGATTTTCTAGGTTGTGCCGATCATCTAGACATAGTTTAACAGTTCCTTAATGATCTACCTCGCAGCATGATACATCAAGATGCCTGCCGCAATCGCTACATTCAGTGATTCTGCCTCACCATAAATAGGAATATATACATTGTGATCGGTCAATGCCAAAAGTTCTTTTTGCACACCTTGTCCCTCATTACCTAAAATGAATGCTGCGGGATAATGTTTGATATCCGTATACGCAAGGGCATCTTTATTCAACTCAGTACCATAAATCATCACTTCTTCTGCACGTAAAGCAGCGATAAAATCAGGAATCGCACCCTCAACGATTGGTAAATGGAAATTGCTGCCTTGCATACTTCTTAACACCTTTGTACTATACAGATCTGCCGTCCCAGTACCCAAGAAAACACCGGCAAATCCAGCCGCATCAGCCGTCCGAATCATCGTACCAACGTTTCCCGGATCTTGTACGTTGTCTAAAATCAGCCAGTTCCCTTTTAATTGCTTAGGCAACTGATCATTTTTTGCGACCACTGCAAAAATGCCTTGCGGAGTAGGCAATTCAGATAAATACGCAGCAATCTCATCCGTGATCAGATAGATAGCAGCATTGACTGTGTCAAGACGTTCACGGTATTCCTCATACCCATGGGGCGTAACAAAAATCGTTTGAATGTCTGCTTTTGCTTTGATTGCTTCTTGAACCAAATGCCAGCCATCGATCAGATATTGTTGATTTTGCTGGCGATACTTTTTTTGACTTAACTTTTTTGTTTCTTTGATCAGTGTATTCTTTTTTGACTGAATCTCATTCATGGCTTTCACCTCGATTCATTATAGCATGACTCAATCAGTGAAACTTGTTCTTTTCCCAAAAAAACGCTATCATGGATATAGAACAAAGGAGGTTGCCGAATGAAAAAAGTACGCATCACTGTCAACGGACGTGTCCAAGGCGTTGGTTTCCGCTACACCACCAAGATGCTGGCGGATCAGCTGGGTATTACTGGTACGGTCAAGAATGAATCAGATGGCACCGTGACGATCGAAGCTATCGGTGAACCACAGGTGATGGCGCAATTTATCGAAGGTGTCAAAGGTTCTCCTTCTCCTGTCGGAAAAGTAAATGATACCACAATCAATGAGGACCCTAGTATTGAGACAAGGGATACATTTGACGTCGTATATAGTTGACCTTTACATCAAAAAAGATTGACTTTTCAATGAATTTCGCTTTGTACATTGAAATAGTCGGTCTTTTTTAGTATAGTTATTTTTGTCTAAATTTATTGTGAAGAGGAAGAAAAAAATGTCTAAAATGAATAAATGGTTCCTTACATCTGGATTATTTGGTCTCTTATTGACTTTATCCGGTTGTGTAAGTACGAATGCTGATGGGACGCCTAAAGAATCCGGCATGATCTATCGCTTCTTGGTCAAACCACTTGGTAGTATGATCACGATGCTGGTTGAGAATTTTAACTGGTCCTATGGATGGGCGATCATCGCTGTAACGATCATTGTGCGGGTGATTATTTTACCACTAGGTATCAACCAATCACGTAAAACGATGATCCAAAGTGAAAAAATGCAGTTTTTAAAACCACAAGTGGATGTTGCCCAAGCCAATTTGAAAAAAGCGACGACAAGAGAAGAACAAATGCAAGCGCAAGCTGACATGCAAAAAATCTACTCTGAAAACAACGTAAGTATGTTCGGCGGCATCGGTTGTTTGCCATTGCTGATTCAAATGCCAATCTTTTCAGCTTTATATTTCACTGCTCGTTACACCCAAGGTATCCAAAACTCTGAATTCTTTGGTTTTTCTTTAGGAGAACCAAGTATCATCTTTGTGGCTATTGCTGGGATAGCCTATCTTGCTCAGGGCTATATATCAACAATTGGGATTCCAGAAGAACAAAAGAAAACCATGAAAACGATGCTGATCGTCTCTCCTTTGATGATCGTCTTCATGTCCATGAGTGCACCAGCTGGCGTAACCTTGTACTGGGTTGTTGGTGGGGTCTTCAGTTGTATCCAAACATTTATTACAAATGTCATCATGAAACCAAAAATCAAAGCGCAAGTGGAAGCTGAAATGAAAGCCAATCCGCCTAAAACAGTTGTGACACCTCGCAAAGATGTAACACCAGAAAAAGCGGCCCCTGCTGACAAGAAAGCACTCAATTCTAGCAAACAAAATGGCTCAGGACGCAACGCTGGCAAACAGCAACGCAAATAATCAAAAAAACCAAATCACTTGCTGATTTGGTTTTTTTCTATCCACATTCATCAGAAAATTGTTGCAATTCACCTAGAGAAGATTGCAAGTTCTATTTGCATTCGTTATAGTGAATATGAGGTGAGTACATGTTTGATGCATATATCAATATTTTTGTGATTTTTAGTCTGATGTTCATCGGTTATTTACTTTCATATAAGCAATGGTTTTCAAATCGAACCGCCGATACATTTTCCAAGCTGGTCTTGAATCTAACATTGCCAGCCAATATGTTTTTGACGATTATCAAAAACTTTACCAAAGAGGAATTTCTATCCTTGGTTTCCGGCATGGTCATTCCTTTGTTCTCGATGCTGATCACCTATATGGTTGGTCATCTTTGGCGCCGTGTCTTTCATGTTGAGAAAAAGCATCAAGGCGCATTTTCCTCTATGTTTACGTTCTCGAATACGATTTTCATCGGTTTGCCTATCAATTTAGCCATTTTCGGCGAGAAAGCTGTTCCGTATGTTTTGCTCTATTATATCGTCAATACAACGTTATTTTGGACCATCGGTATCTTTGAATTGGCAAAAGACAGCCCGCATTTCGATGAGGCGAAGGTATCCTTTCATCCCCTCGTCGTTATAAAAAAAGTTTTTTCACCTGCCTTGATTGGTTTCATTATCGGCTTGATCTGGATGTTGCTGGCGATTCCTTTACCTCATTTTATTGACAGTCTTGGAAGTTATTTGGCAGATTTAACCACCCCTTTATCGATGTTTATCATCGGCATCATCGTATATTTTGGCGGATTGAAAAACTTGAAGATGACCAAGGATATTGCGGGTATTCTTTTTGGCCGCTTTATCCTCTCTCCACTGATTGTTTTCGGACTGGGCTATCTGATCAACATACCCGAATTGATGTTGCAAGTGTTCGTCATCCAAGCCTCCATGCCTGTGCAAAATTCCGTGCCGATCTTAGTCCGTAATTATCAGGGCGATGAAGAGTTTGCCACCACTGCATTGGGCTATTCTGTTTTGTTGTATATGGTGTATATACCGGTTTTGTTATTGTTGATGTTTTGAATGCATACTAAAAAACGTTTATCATCATGAGCGCATAAAGCTTTTCTCATGAATATGATAAACGTTTTTTTATTGGTAATTTACATTTGATTTACTATTTTGTGTACCCTCACAACATATCAAACAGCGACAACTGATTCTCATCAGGTAGGTCTTTCAATACACCGTTGTCTGTCATATATTCAATCAATGTCTTCGATACTTTGCCGCGATTGGCTAAATCTTCTTTCGACAAGAATGGGCCATCTTTGCGGGCTTCAACGATTTGTTTGGCCACATTCAGTCCCAAACTTGGCACTGCCCGTAATGGCGCGATCAGTTTGTTGCCATCGATCACGAAGTTTTCGGCATCAGATTTATATAGATCGATCATGCCGAATTCATAGCCCCGTTCCAGCATTTCATTACATAGCTCCAAGACAGTGAGCAAGTTCTTTTCTTTTGTTGAAGCGTCCATTCCCTTGTCGTTGATTTCTTGCATCCGTTCTTTGACGGCTTCTTTGCCTTTAGACATTGCAATCAGATCAAAGTCATCCGCACGAACCGAGAAATAGGCACAATAATAGAGGATTGGGAAATAGACTTTAAAGTACGCTACCCGCAAGGCCATCAACACATACGCTGCCGCATGGGCTTTCGGGAACATGTATTTGATTTTCGAACAAGAATCGATATACCATTCAGGCACATTGTTTTCTCGCATCGCTTGCAAATACGTATCTCTCAATTCATCTGGAATTTTGTTCCATAAACCTTTACGCACGGTTTCCATGATTTTGAAAGCCATACCGTCATCGAGTCCCGCATGGATCAAATATACCATGATGTCATCCCGACAGCCGATCACTTCAGCTAAGCTGGCATCTCCCCGACGAATCAATTCTTCGGCATTCCCTAGCCAAACATCTGTCCCGTGAGAAAGCCCTGAAATTTGCAGCAATTCTGCAAAGGTTGATGGGTGCGTTTGATCAAGCATCCCTCGTACAAAACGGGTCCCAAATTCTGGAATACCTAGTGTACCGGTTTTAGAGTATATCTGTTCTTCCGTCACTCCTAAAACATCCGTACCGCCGAATATCCGCATCACTTCTGGATCATCTGTCGGAATCGTTTTGGGTTCGATTCCTGATAAGTCTTGCAGCATCCGAATGACGGTAGGATCATCATGTCCTAGAATATCCAACTTCAAAATATTGTCATGGATCGAATGGAAATCAAAGTGGGTCGTTTTCCATTCTGCATTCAAATCATCTGCTGGAAATTGGATTGGTGTAAAATCATAAACATCCATATAATCGGGGATAACGATGATTCCCCCTGGATGCTGACCAGTCGTCCGTTTGACCCCGGTTGCACCTTTGGCTAGGCGATCGACTTCAGCTGCCCGATAATGAAGATTATGATCCCGTTCAAAGCCTTTCACGAAACCAAAAGCTGTTTTATCCGCAACAGTACCGATCGTTCCTGCCCGAAATACATAGTCTTCTCCAAACAATACCTTCGTATAATTATGGGCTTCTGGCTGGTATTCCCCAGAAAAGTTCAAGTCGATATCGGGTACTTTGTCTCCATGGAACCCTAAGAAGGTTTCGAAAGGAATATCATGCCCATCTTTGTTCAAGCGCGTGCCGCATTTCGGACACTTCTTCTCCGGCATGTCATACCCTGACCCATAGGAACCATCTTCATAGAACTCGGAATATTGGCAATCTGGACAATAGTAATGCGGTGCCAATGGATTGACCTCTGTGATCCCAGTCATGGTAGCGACAAAACTTGAACCGACCGATCCCCGAGAACCAACCAAATAGCCATCTTCATTGCTTTTGTGCACCAGTTTTTGCGAAATCAAGTAAATTACCGAAAACCCATTGCCGATAATTGAATCTAGTTCTTTCTTCAATCGCTTCTCAACGATTTCCGGTAACGGATTCCCATATAATTCTCTGGCACGATTGTAACTCAAATCAGTGATTTCTTGTTCTGATCCGGGAATTTTTGGTGTATATAGATCATCTTTGACGGGAATCACTTTTTCGCAAAGGTCAACGATCTTATTCGGATTCGTCACAACGATCTCTTTTGCCATCTCAGGGCCTAGAAATTGAAAGGCGGTCAACATTTCATCGGTCGTCCGAAAATGGACAGCAGGCAAACTATGGCGGTTTAACGGGTTGGCGCCACCCATCGAATTGATTAATATTTTTCGATAAATCGCATCTTCTTCGTTCAAATAATGGACATTCCCAGTAGCAACAACGATCTTGCCAAGGTCTTCACCCATTTGGACCAAATTACGAATGATTTCTTCCAGGTCAGACTCGCTCTTGACCAATTCGGTTTCGAGCAAATGTGCATAGACTTCTTTGGGCATGACTTCGATATAGTCGTAGAACTTCGCTAACTCACGGGCCGCATCGACCCCTTTTTGCATCATCGCCACAAAGACTTCGCCTTTGTCACATGCAGTCCCCACCAATAGACCTTCCCGTAATTTGACCAATTCAGATCGGGGGATCCTAGGCACTTTGTCATGATAATACTTGATATTGGACATAGAGATCAATTTGAACAAATTCTTTAAGCCAGCTTGTGTCTTGGCCAAAATCGTCGCATGGAAAGGACGGGCTGCTTTGAATGAGTTCTCACCGCCGACATGCCGGTTTAAATCTTCATGCAAAAACATCTCATGATTTTCCATCGCTTCTTTCACAAAAATCCAAGCAAGATGCCCCGTTGCTTCCGCATCGAAAATCGCCCGGTGATGTTGTTCCAAATTAACGCCGAATTTCTTAGACAAGACACCTAGACCAAACCGTTTGAATTGCGGATAGAGATATCTGGCTAATTCTAACGTATCGATCACGGGGTTTTCCGCTTCTGGAATACCATATTTGCGATAACTGGTGTTCAAAAATCCCATATCAAACGAGGCATTATGGGCAACCAAAATCGCCCCTTCAGAAAATTCACGGAATAAACGCAATACTTCCTCTTCTGATTTCGATCCACGTACCATTTCATCGGTGATACCTGTCAGTTCAACGGTGGTACGTGACAGTGGATGTCCTGGATCGATAAACTCATCAAATGAGCCTTCAACGTTGCCTTTGTGCATCCGCACGGCAGCTAGCTCAATGATAGTATCATAGACAGCGGACAGCCCTGTGGTTTCCACGTCAAATACGATATAGGTGGCATCCGTCAAAGGAATCGGTTTAGGGTTATAAGCAACAGCCACCCCATCATCTACAATGTTGGCTTCAATACCGTACAAGATTTTGACACCGGCTTTTTCACCGGCATGATGGGCATCGGGAAATCCTTGCGCACCCGCATGATCGGTGATTGCAATTGCGCGATGGCCCCATTTACCCGCTTGTGCTACATAATCAGCGACATTATTGGTGGCATCCATTGTACTCATATTGGAATGCAAGTGTAATTCCACTCGCTTTTCGCCTTCTGGCGCATAGTCTTTACGCGCTTCGTGTTTCACTTCCAACAGATCTTGCGCATTCATGACCAAGTCTCGCATAAAGGTGTCTTCTTGCACACTCCCCCGTACTTTGACCCAACTGCCTTTAGCAATTGCATCAAAGACTTGTTCGTCTTTTTCACTGTTTGAGAACTTTTTGACACTAAAAGACGAGGTATAATCGGTGATTTTTAGAATCAAGATTTTGCGTTTCGAACGCAATTCTCGCACTTCTTTATCAAACACATACCCTTGGATCGTCACGCGGCGTTCTTCTTCAATGATGTTGATCATCGGTGTGATTGGCTCATCTGTCGGAATATTTCTTCCCAAAGCGATTGGTCCGTCAAAATCAACTGTTTTGACTTCTTTCTTGCGTTGTTCATGCGCAATCAAGTTTTCGGCAGCTTGGAGTTGGAAGGCTGCTGTCTGTTCTTCTTTTCGCGCTTCCAATTGCGCCAACGCTTCTTTGGCTTGATCCTCATCCAGTTTCGGTTGAATACGAAACTTTTGGAACCCAAATGCCTGATAATTGTCTTCAACGATCGGTAAATACTGTTGCTGCAATATAGTGATCACTGCATCATTGTTGACAGGTAGAATCACCTTGGCCCCCTCAACGATAGGCATCTGACTCTTGACCACTTGATTGATCAATGGTCGATCACAGTTTTGGTTGGCTAATGCCAACGGCCAGTATTCTTGGATCAGCTGCTGATCGAATGCCCCATCTACAGCTTGGATCACCAAACGGACCTCGGCAATTTCCTTAAATGCTAGCTCAAGGTGCTGTTTGAACGATTGATAGACCATTACTGGCATGATCTGGTCCATCTGGATATGAAACGTCCATGCTTTAGACTGGCGATGTACGACCACTTGCTTGATTTGTGCTGTTTGGATCAATGGATGCTGCCGTAAATTTTCAGCAGCGTTGATTTGTTCTAACAATATCTCAAAGGTTTCTCTTTCTTTTGACAATTGAAGATCCTCCTTTTCTCCGTACTCATTAGTATACCTCTTTTTTATCTTTCTTTCATTAAAAAATCGAGAAAGGATTCCCTCTCTCGATCACGTATTGATTGTACTTATTCAAGATTGCTCATTAATATCTCTAAGGTCGAAGCGACTTCATCTTTGCGCACCTCGACTGTTGCGCCACTATGTTTGATCTTGATTTCAACAATGCCATCCGTCGCTTTTTTCCCGATGGTCAAGCGAATCGGACAGCCAATCAAATCAGCATCGGCGAACTTCACACCGGCACGTTCATCGCGATCGTCCACCAGTACATCGTAGCCCACGTGTTTCATCATCGCTTCTACTTCTTGGCAAAGCGCTTCTTGATAGGAATCATCAATGGCTGTTTGAATGATATGCACATCGAAGGGCGCAATCTCCTGTGGCCAGTCGATGCCGTTTTCACTGCCGTGCTGTTCAACGATCGTAGCAAGCAGGCGCGATACCCCAATGCCGTAACAACCCATCAGTACTGGAATCTCTTGCCCTTGTTCATCAACGATCTTGGCTTGCTGCGCATCACTGTACTTCGTGCCTAACTTAAAAATTTGTCCTACTTCGATGCCGCGGGTCAAGGTCAAGACACCTTGCCCATCAGGTGAAGGATCTCCTTCTTGCACAAGACGAAAATCAGCAAATGCAATCGGTTGAAAATCACGGCCAACATTAGCATTGCGCACGTAGGTGCCAGAATCATTGCCAGCTACTACCATATTGGTCATATCTTGTACATGCTGATCGGCATACAACTTAATGCCCTCAGACAAATCGATTGGACTGCGTACCTGTGCCGCTTCATCGATTCGAGACTGGGCTTGCGCAACTGACATTGGCGTAATTTGCGCTCCGCCCAAAAATAGTTTGACTTTGGTTTCATTGATCGTATGATCGCCTCTGAGTAAAATCATCACGATTTGTCCATCAACTAGGAAAAGGTAAGATTGTATCGTTTTAGTCATGCCAAACTCACCCGCTTTAGCCACCTCATCGATCGACCACTCGCTATTTGTCTCAAAGATGTCTACTGGCAAAAACGTTTCATGGGATTTTTTTGCTGTATATAGACTCGTGGCTAATTTCCAGTTCGCAACATAATCACTTTCAGTAGAATAGCAAAGCAATTCTTCGCCAATGCCTGACAGTGCCAAAAACTCTTTTGAATCATGGCCACCTATTACCCCATTATCTCCTAATACAACGCGATAATCGACGCCGCATCGACGAAAAATCGCATGATAGGCTGCTTCATACTGACGATAACTGATATCTAAACTTTCTTCATTTGCATGAAACGAATAGCCATCTTGCATCAAAAATTCTCTGCTGCGTATCAAGCCAAACCGGGGTCGTTGCTCATCGCGGTATTTGGTTTGAATCTGAAACAAATTCAGCGGCAATTTCTTGTAAGAAGTCACTTCATTCTTGATTAATTCCGTAAACGGTTCTTCATGAGTCGGTCCTAATACCATGGTGCGTGCATTGCGATCTTCCAAGCGATAGAGGGCATTGCCATAAAGAGCTGCTCGTCCTGAAACCGACCAAGGTTCAAAAGGCAGGAGTGCCGGCATCGCCATTTCGATGGCATCGATTTTGGCAAGTTCTTCGCGAATGACCTGTTTGATTTTTTCTAATACCCGTTGTGCCAATGGTAGGTATACATAGATACCTGACGCAACTTGTCGTATATACCCTGCCCTAACTAATAGCTGATGACTAAGTGTTTCCGCATCACTTGGTGTTTCTCGTAATGTTGGAATCAACAGTTTCGACTGTTTCATTTTTTTCTCCTTCACTGCAAAAATTCGTGTTCTACCGAATCAATGATACATGTTGATTGCTGTAACCCGTGTTAAAAGAAGAAACGCTGAATATCATTCCATGTAACTAAAACCATTAATAACATCAAAAAACCAAACCCTACCAAGGTAATGATGCCTTCTTTTTCTTGACTGATAGGTTTGCCTCGCAAACCTTCCAAGATATTTAGGACCAGTTTGCCGCCATCTAATCCTGGGATCGGCAATAAATTAAAAATACCTAGGTTGATGGAGATCATCGCCATCATCCCAATAACCGTCCAAACACCTTGAGAAGCAGCTTGCGAAGACAATTGGAAAATGGCTACCGGACCGCCAAGTTTATCCAGATCAGGTTGCGTGATTAGGTTGCCCACCGCTTTAAATATCGCTAGCCCATTGTCCATTGTCATCTGTAGGCCACCCGACAAAATCGCGCCGATACCCGTTTTTAACGAAGGCGTTACACCCAAAACACCAATCGTTTCACTTCCAGAAGTACTGCTTGACGGTGTCGCTGTTAGATCTAAGGTTTGATCCCCACGCTTTACGTCTAACGTGATTTGCGTGTCCGGATATTTCTGGATCTGGGTAGTCAATTCAGACCAGTTCGTGACCTCTGTGCCATTAATAGCCAAGATTTCATCCCCATCTTCTAATCCAGCATCCGCAGCTGCAGAACCTGATTCGATGCCTGAAACAATCGTAGCATCTTGGTTCACAACGCCGCCTTGTGCAAAAACAAGACCAGTAAACAAGACCAATGCCAAAATAAAGTTGTTCATTGGTCCAGCAAAGTTGGTCAACATACGCTGCCAAAGCTTTGCTGATTGAAATTGAACATCAAGAGGCGCTATGCGCACTTCCACGCCATCCTCATGAATGATCGACGCATCATGATCCACCGGATAGGTGATTACTTCTTGTTCATCGCCGTTGATATATCCGGAAATCGTTAATTTGTCTTCCAAATCAAAAGCAGTGACTTCCATAGGGATGGCTTCTTGCAATTGGATCTTTTTGCTCGTATTGATTTTTAGAACCTTCCCTGTCGGGTCTTGTACAAGAGATACCGGCATACCTGGTGTGATCTCTGTTTCATCTTCACCCCAACCAGCCATTTGAACATAGCCACCCAAAGGCAACATCCGTATCGTATAAGTCGTTCCATCTTTGGCTTGGTGGGCAAATAATTTTGGCCCCATGCCGATTGCAAATTCCCGCACAAGGATACCCGCTCGCTTGGCAAAGAAATAGTGGCCGAACTCGTGGATCACAACCACCACAGAAAATATGATAATAAACACCAAAATCGTTTTCATGTTGGTTCCTCTCTTTCGCAGATTCCCTATCTATCAGGCAACCTTTCCTTATTTTATCATACCGCTACGTATAGAGAAACTCACATTCCCCTTGTAACAAGAATGTAAAAAAAGAAGTCCAGCACTGCTGAACTCCTTGCATCTTGTTGGCTTAGAAAACACCGAACAAATACATGATTGGAAAGACAAATAACATACTATCAAATCGATCAAGGATACCGCCATGACCTGGTAAAATATGTCCAGAATCTTTCACACCGTAATGACGCTTGATTGCTGATTCCACCAGATCCCCAAATTGACCTGCAATCGAAAATACAATCGTCAACAAAATCATCAGCAACGTGCCATGGCCAAAATAGTCCTTCCCGGGGAAAGCCAATAGATAAATGGCCGCAACGACAACGGCTGAGGCGATACCGCCTAGCGCACCTTCGATCGTCTTATTAGGTGAAATCTCGGGCCAAAGCTTGCGCTTGCCAAAGCGTCTACCAGCCACGTACGCCCCGATATCTGTGGCCCAAACTACAAACAAGCCGAATATCAGCACAACCAAACCATCTGTAGCAGAGCGGGCGGTCAAAAAGCGTTCAAACCCAACACCAGTATACAAGCTTGCTAAGACAGGAAAACCAGCTTCATCAAAGGTATAGGTATTTTTCGAAATGACTGCGATACCCAAAAGCAGTAACACGACGAAATAAAACAAAGCACTCTTATCCGTATCATCCGGCAAAAAAGGGAACCAGCGGTCTTGCGGCAACACCAAAATCACTGCACCAATGATCGATAAGACCCCTTCAAAACTAAATACAGCCAAGCCTTTCATACGGAATAATTCAAATACGCCGATACCGGCTAACAAAGCAGCCAGCAATTCGACTGCGATACCGCCCACATAAATGATTGGCAAAAAAAATGCCAATGCGACGACCGCAGTGATCACACGTTGTCTCACTCTTCTTCCTCCTTCGGTTTCAACCCGCCAAAACGTCGATTGCGTTGTTGAAAGCTGCCAATTGCATCCTCTAACAATACAGGATCAAAATCCGGCCACAACGCTTTGGTAAAAAATAGTTCGCTGTAAGCAATCTGCCACAACAAGAAATTACTGATTCGCTCTTCACCACTGGTTCGGATGACCAATTCAGGATCCCTCAGGTCAGCAGGTAAAAAACCTGTCATCAAATGCTGATCGATCATTTCTTCCGTAATCTCTGGCTGTTCACTTTCTACTGAGATTTCCTTGTAGAGAGACTGAACAGCTTGCAGCATTTCAGCTCGACTGCCATAATTCAACGCAAAATTCAAGACCATACCTGTGTTGCCTTTGGTTTGTTCGATGGCGTTACGCACGGCTTCCTGAGTATGGACTGGCAATGATTCAGTAAAGCCCATGACATGTACTTTGACGTTTTCTTTGATCAATTCAGGGACAAAGGTATCAAAAAAATCTACGGGCAACTGCATCAAATAATCGACTTCTTCATTTGGCCGTTTCCAGTTTTCAGTTGAAAAAGCATATAAAGTCAACACATTGACACCCAATCGCGAGGCATGTGTCGTGATTTTCTTGACCGTTTCCATGCCCTCTTTGTGACCTGCTACTCGAGGTAAACGTCGATTTTGTGCCCAGCGGCCATTTCCATCCATAATGATCGCAATATGCTTCGGTACGGGCAGCGCCGCATCAAAGGGATGCTCGGCTGCTTCTTTGATATACTTGTCTTTTTGTGGAAAAAAACGCAACATCCTATTCGCTCCTCTTCCATTTCTTAAAATTTATCTTTATCATTATAACAATAATCACATTTCTTGCCTATGAAATCCGAAAAAAAGAATTTGATATTAAGAAAAAACAAAAGAACAGCTGATATTTTTTTAGAAAAAAAAGAGGCTACCGCAGCAGCCTTCTCCTTTTTTATTATTACACTTCTAATAATTCTTGTTCTTTTTCAGCAGCAATGCCATCGATTTCTTTGATTGCATTATCAGTCAGTGTTTGCACTTCTTTTTCAGAATCACGCAAATCATCAACAGTGATGTCGCCTGATTTTTCTTGTTTCTTATATGATTCAATTGCATCACGACGGATATTGCGGACAGCGATTTTGGCATTTTCAGCTTCTTTTTTCACATCTTTGGCCAATTCTTTCCGGCGTTCCTCAGTTAATTGAGGAATCACCAAACGAATCACGTTGCCATCATTGGCTGGAGTGATACCGATATCGCTTTGCATGATTGATTTTTCGATTTCTTGGATCATGGTTTTATCAAACGGTGTGATCATCAAAATTCTTGCTTCAGGTATCGTGATCGATGCCATTTGGTTCAATGGTGTCGGAACACCGTAATACGTGACCATCACACGGTCCAAAATGCTCGCATTGGCGCGACCAGCACGGATTTGTCCCAATTCACGTTGCAAGTTTTCTGCTGCTTTTTTCATTTTGTCCGTTGCTTCTGTTAAAATCTTGTCTGCCATTTTATTTCCCCCTTACTGTTGTACCAATATTTTCGCCCAAAATAGCGCGACGAATATTGCCGGTTTCGTTCAAATTAAAGACAACCAATGGAATATCATTGTCCATGCTTAAAGAACTTGCGGTTGAATCCATGACTTGCAATCCTTTAGAGATCACATCTAAATGAGTCAATTCCTCAAATTTCACAGCGTTTTGATCCACTTTTGGATCAGCTGAATAGACACCATCAACATTGTTTTTTGCCATTAAAATAACATCAGCATTGATTTCTGCAGCGCGTAGTGCAGCGGTCGTATCAGTAGAAAAATACGGATTTCCTGTACCACCGGCAAAAATCACGATCCGTCCTTTTTCCAAATGACGTTCGGCTCTGCGACGAATATAAGGCTCTGCGATCTGACGCATTTCAATCGATGTTTGTACCCGCGTTGGCACACCTGCATTCTCCAAAGTATCCTGCAAAGCCAATGCGTTCATGACTGTCGCCAACATACCCATATAATCAGCTTGCGCACGTTCCATCCCCATTTGGGCACCAATCTGGCCACGCCAGATATTGCCGCCGCCGACAACGATCGCCATTTCAACACCCAACTCATGCACATCTTTGATTTCTTTTACGATTTCTTGGATCGTAGGCGGTTTGATTCCGAACCCTTCATCACCCGCAAGTGCTTCGCCGCTTAATTTTAAAACAACACGTTGATATTTAGGTTTGACCATTATGATTCCTCCACACATTCTCCAATACCATTGTAGCATATTGGTGTTCTTTTCGTTGAAATTATCTTCATTCTTTTGTTACACTGTTTTTGCTTAAAAAAAGGGAGCGCACTTCCATGCGTTCCCATCTGTTCAAGGAACAGAATTATTTTTTCACTTGGCTCATTACTTCTTCAACAAAGTTATCTTCGCGTTTTTCGATACCTTCGCCGACTTCGAAACGAACAAATGATTTCACAGTTGCACCCTTAGAAGCAACATATTTTTCAACAGTCATATCTGGGTCTTTCACAAAAGGTTGGTCTACTAAAGCAATTTCAGCTTTGAATTTCTTCAAGCGGCCTTCAACCATTTTTTCAACGATGTTGGCTGGTTTGCCTTCGTTTAATGCTTGTTCAGTCAAGACTTGTTTTTCATGGTCTAATTCTTCTTGAGAGATTTGTTCTTCGTTGACATAACGAGGGTTGATTGCTGCAACGTGCATAGCTACGTCTTTTGCAACTGTTTCATCTGTTGTACCTTCAAGAACAGTTAAGACAGCGATGCGTCCGCCCATGTGCAAGTAGCCACCAAATGCTGCATTGTCATCTTTTTCAACAACTTCGAAACGACGGAAGCTGATTTTTTCACCAATAACTTGCGTTGCTTCGATTAGGACAGCTTCCATTTTGCCTTTAGATGTTTCTAATTGCAAGGCAGCATCCATATCCGCTGGTTTGTTAGCAGCGATCACTTCTGCGATTTCTTTGACTAAGTCTTGGAACATTTCATTTTTAGAAACAAAGTCAGTTTCAGAGTTGACTTCAACGATAGCTGCAGTGTTGCCGTTGATAGCTACAGAAGCTAAACCTTCTGCTGCGATACGGTCGTTTTTCTTCGCTGCTTTCGCCATACCTTTTTCACGTAATAAATCAACTGCTTTTTCGATGTCGCCTTCGACTTCAACCAATGCACGTTTTGCGTCCATCATACCTACACCAGTCATGTCGCGTAATTCTTTTACTAATTTAGCTGTTACTTCTGCCATTATTTGTTTCCTCCTAAATGTTTTTGAACAAGTACCCTTGTCTTTAAAAAAAGCTGTTTCAAAGGAGAGTGAGGCTTGGCGCCTAGCCTTTGAAACAGCTCCATCATTTATTATTCAGCTGATGCGTTGTCGCCTTCGACAACATCAACGATTTCTTCGATAGACGTTGCGTTTTCAGTTGACTCAGCAGCGAAATCTTCTTCAGCTACTTGGTCTTCCCCTTGATTGCCTTCGATGAAAGCATCTGCCATTTTAGCAGTGATCAATTTAACGGCGCGGATTGCGTCATCGTTTGATGGGATGACAACATCGATTTCATCTGGATCACAGTTTGTATCGACCATCGCTACGATTGGGATATTTAATTTGCGTGCTTCTTGGATTGCAATGCGTTCTTTACGTGGGTCAACAACGTACATTACATCTGGAATTCTAGGCATGTCAGCGATACCGCCTAAGAATTTTTCAAGACGTTCGCGTTCTTTGTTCAAACCAACGACTTCTTTTTTAGGAAGTAGGTCAAATGTACCGTCTTCTTCCATTTTGTTGATTTGTTTCAAGCGAGAAACACGTTTTTGGATTGTTTCCCAGTTTGTCAATGTTCCACCTAACCAACGGTGGTTAACGTAGTATTGACCTGAACGGATTGCTTCTTCTTTGATTGCTTCTTGCGCTTGTTTTTTTGTTCCTACGAACAAAGCAACGCCGCCTTCTTCAGCAACATTTTTCATGTAGTCGTAAGCTACATCTACTAATTTCACTGTTTTTTGCAAGTCAATGATGTAGATGCCGTTTCTTTCTGTGAAGATGTATTTTTTCATTTTTGGGTTCCAGCGACGTGTTTGGTGACCAAAGTGTACGCCGGCTTCTAGTAATTGTTTCATTGAGATTACTGCCATGTTGTGTTTCCTCCAATTGGTTTTTTTGTTTTCCTCTCTTGTTCTTTTGCTCTTTGAAGAACTGACATTGTCAGCACCGCTTCGCAGATGGAACAAGATGTGGGATCATAGCGCCGAAAAACTCACGCCTTAAACAGTATACAGTAGCATATAAATAAATGCAACTGATTCAATAAAAATTACCGTTGATTTCTCCGGTTTATGCACCACGCAGGGATATTTACCAGATTTTCTAGGCAATCTCTTGATTTTCTGCTATGATAGGGCTGATTCATTCTATCATCTAAAGGAGTTTGACCTATGCGTAAAGCTGATCGCCATTTATTGATTAGACAAATTATCACTAAATATACTGTGCGTACTCAAGAAGAACTGCTGCAGCAGTTAGAAAAACAAGGTGTTACAGCCACTCAAGCGACTATTTCTCGTGATATCCGTGATTTAAAGATCGTCAAAATACCAGATGAAACTGGTCAAACCAAATTTGTTATTTTCCAAGGCCAGCATGCCTCTGATGACGAAAAAGCTGAGGAGCAGCGTTTGGTACAAATGATTGAAGAAGTCGTGACCAAAATCGACCGTGTCCAATTTATGACATTGATCCATACAGTAGCTGACAACGCCCCTTTGTTGGCAGCAGCGATCGACGATGTGACGATGCCAGAAAAAGTCTGCTCGTTGGCAGGATTTGATACTGTTGCGGTGATTTCTCGGACAGAAGAAGACGCGGAGACATTTTTTGAATTTATTCAAGCACATGCGGTACTGTAAATAATCTGTCATTCATTGATTGTGCATCTAAAAAAGAACGTCGCTAGCCAAATGTGGTCAGCGACGTTTTTTTCATAACTCAGCGCTTTATCGCCTACATCTTATCCGGCGCATGCAACCCTAGCAACCGCAGATCTTCTTTCAGCAAGACTGTCACAGCATAGACCAACGCCAAGCGTGCTTCTTTTTGCCCATCTTCTGCCAAAATTTTGACATTGGCATAGTATTTATTGAAGGCTTGCGCCAATTTGATGGCATGTTTGGCAATCACAGATGGTTCATATTTTTCAGCTGCTTGCAAAATCGTTTCTGGATAGCGTTGAATCAATTTGATGACTTCCCAGCTATCGGCATCGGATAATCCGGTGATTTGGGCTGTTTTTGGATCAAAACCAGCCTTGTCAAGAATACTCATTGCACGAGCATGAGAATATTGCACGTATGGTCCAGTCTCACCTTCAAAACGTACGACTTCTTCTAATGTGAAGTCAAAGTTATTCAAGCGATCGTTTTTCAGATCGTGGAAGACAACGGCGCCAACACCGACTTGTTTGGCAACTTCTTCTTTGTTCGCCAATGTTGGATTTTTTTCGGTGATTTGCGCATTGGCTGAAGCAATGGCTTCGTTCAAGACTTCTTCAAGTAAAACGATTTTCCCTTTTCTAGTAGATAACTTTTTGCCGTCTTTTGTGATCAAGCCGAAAGGTACATGGGTCATATCGTCTGACCAGTCGAAGTCCATTTCTTTCAATACAGCTTTCAACTGCTTAAAGTGATAACTTTGCTCGTTGCCGACCACATACAATGATTTGGCAAAATCATAAGTCCGTTTGCGGTAAAGGGCAGCTGCCATGTCACGAGTAATATACAATGTTGCTCCATCAGATTTGCGGATCAATGCCGGATTAAGATCATAGGCAGACAAGTCAACGATTTCTGCGCCTTGGTCTTCTTTCAATAGATGTTTTTCTTCTAGCAACTCCACAACTTCCGTCATCTTATCATTATAAAAAGCTTCGCCATTCAATGAATCGAAAGACACTTCCAGCATAGCGTAGATTTTGTTGAATTCTTTCATTGATTCATCTCGGAACCATTGCCACAATTGAATTGCTTCTTCATCGCCATCTTCCAGCTTTTTGAACCAAGCGCGGGCTTCATCTTCTAAGCTTTTATCCGTTTCTGCTTGTTCATGAAAATCCACGTACAAGCGTAGCAATTCATTGATTGGCTCTGCCTTGACCGCTGCTTCTGAACCCCATTTTTTGTATGCCACGATCAATTTACCAAATTGTGTGCCCCAATCACCTAAATGATTGATCCGGATTGGTTGATAGCCGATTTTTTCCAAGATAAACCCAATTGAATTTCCAATAACTGTTGAACGTAAATGGCCCATTGAGATTGGTTTTGCAATATTGGGTGACGACATATCGATGGGGACTGCTTGTTGATTACCTATGGTTTGATCCCCATAATGTTGCTGCTCTTTGATCACTGCTTCCAAAACATGGGCTGAGATAGCAGACTTATCCATGAAAAAGTTCAAATACGGGCCAACGACTTCCATTTTTTCGAATGATGTTCCATCGATTTTTTCAGCCAATTCTGCAGCGATTTGTTGCGGTGCTTTGCGATACGCTTTTGCTAAAGCAAACGCTGGAAAAGCGACGTCTCCATGATCGACTGACTTGGGATTTTCTAATAATTGTTGAACTTGTTCAATGGTCAAATCTTCTTTGACGACTTGATAAATGGCTTGAGCGACGATTTCTTTGTTATTCATATTTTTGACCTCCTGTATATTGGCATTGATTGATTGTGGCAAGATTTGCACATAAAAAAGCCTCTAGCGCATAACAATGCACTAGAGACGAGATTTCCCGCGGTACCACTCTGATTGTCCTAAAGGACCCACTTTATTTCTGATAACGGCAGAATCCCGTTTGCTAGGCAAATTCTCACAAGTGCGTTTCACCCTCACGTCTATTCGGCTTCCATCATCCCGAACTTGCTATTAAGACTGTGGAGGATTACTTCTCTTGTATCATCAAATCTTTGCTATTGACTTCTCAGAAAGTATAACAAAGAAATCCTCTTTTGGCTAGAAACAGTTGTCGCTTTAACCAAATACTAATCTTTAGACTTTAGGAATAAATAAGTTGCCAGCTGTGGCTGCCATGATTGCTTTGATAGCATGCAGGCGATTTTCTGCTTGATCAAATTGACGGGCATACGCGCTGCGGAATACTTCATCTGTGACTTCCATTTCTTGGATTCCGTATGTTGCAGCTGCCTCTTTGCCATAACTGGTTTGCGTATCGTGAAACGCAGGTAAACAATGCATAAAAATGACTTGCTCATTCTTGGTTTGCTCAATCAGCTGTTGATTGACTTGATAGGGCAGCAATTGCTTGATACGGGCTTCAAACTGAGCTTCCTCTCCCATCGATACCCAAACATCGGTATAAATGACATCTGCACCTAAGACCCCTTCTGCTACTTGATCGGTGATTTGGACCGTTCCCCCCGATTGATTGGCATAGTTATGGCCCAAAGCCACGATTTGATCATCTGGATAAAGGGTCGTTGGTGTCACAATACGGATATTTACCCCTAAAATAGCACTTGTGACCAGCAATGAATTGGCGACGTTATTGCGTCCATCGCCGCAATAAGCAATCGTCAAGCCCGCCAAATTACCGAAATTCTCTTGGATCGTCAGAAAATCAGCAATCATTTGCGTAGGATGCCACGCATCTGTGAGGCCATTCCATACAGGTACGCCAGCTGATTCAGCCAACTGCGTAACCACTGATTGGCTAGACCCGCGGTATTCGATACCATCAAACATCCGTCCCAATACTTTTCCAGTATCCTCTACTGATTCTTTCGTGCCTAATTGGATGTCGTTGGCGCCTAGAAATTCAGGATGTGCGCCTAAATCTGTTGTTGCTACAGTAAATGCCGCCCGGGTTCTCGTTGAAGTCTTTTCAAATAGTAAGGCAATGTTCTTTCCCGCAAGATACTGGTGTGGCAAATGTTGTTGCTTCATTTCTTTTAAGTGCTGCGCAAAATCGATCAAATACTGCAATTCAGCTTGGCTGAAATCTTTTTCTGCTAAAAAACTACGTCCTTGAAAAATCGAATACATGGGATAACCACCTTTCAATTGATATCTATACACAATCATACCAACAATTGAAATAAAATACAATAATAAGTTTTATTTTAAATAAATATACACAAAAAACAAATGGATTTGTTAGAATCATTTGCTTTCTCTCGAAAAAAAACCGATAAAAACAAGGGCGACTTGTCTTTATCGATTTCATTCGATCAATTTTGGCTATGCATAAAACTGACACTCGGATCTGCATTCAGATCCAATGAGCCAATGCGTTGTTTTTGCAAGGCAATGTGGGCATACGCACCGATCATTGCGGCATTGTCCCCACACAGCCGTAATGGTGGAATCAACAATTCGATTTCTGGATAATCAAGCATGGCTGTTTCCAATGCTTCTCGCAACCCTTGGTTCGCCGCTACGCCACCTGCAACGATCAATTGCTTGACTGGAAAACTTTGACAGGCTCTGATGGTTTTAGCAACGAGCACATCAACGACACTGGCTTGAAAACTCGCCGCCAAATCATTTGGCACCAGCGTTTCACCTCTTTGTTCCGCATTATGGACATGATTGATAAAGGCGCTCTTCAGACCACTGAAACTGAAATCATAATTGTCTTCATGGATCATTGCCCGCGGGAAGTGATAGGTGTCTTGTCCAATATGAGCCAAACGGTCGATTTCCTTACCACTTGGATAGGGCAATCCTAAAACCCGTCCGACTTTGTCATAGGCTTCTCCTGCCGCATCATCGCGGGTTTCGCCAATGATCTCAAAAGAACCATCCTCAACCATATAGACCAACTCCGTGTGTCCGCCACTGACAAGCAGTGCCATCAAAGGAAAGACCAATGGTTTCACGAATCGTGCCGCATAGATATGTCCTGCCATATGATTGACTGGCAATAAAGGCAAATCATGCGCCCATGCAAACGCTTTGGCCGCCGAAAGACCAATCAATAAAGCGCCAACTAATCCTGGCCCATACGTGACTGCGACTGCTGTTAGATCCTCTGGGACAACTTTTGCTTCTGTCAGGGCATCTTCGATACAAATCGTGATTTGCTCTACGTGATGTCGGCTGGCAACTTCAGGGACCACACCGCCAAAACGTTGGTGACTTTTTATTTGCGATGCGACGATATTGCTGAGGATCGTTTCACCATTTTGGATAACGGCAACACTCGTTTCATCGCAACTGCTTTCAATGGCTAAAATCAATTCATTCATTTGATTTGTCCGCCTACTTTCTTTTCCATAATGAGTGCATCCTCTTCTGGATGCTGGTAATAATTTTTTCTGCGTCCAATAATGACGAATCCTGTGCGCAGATAAAGGGCTTGGGCGTGCAGATTCGATGCCCGCACTTCCAAAAAGATCCGTGTCCCACCTGCCGCTTCAACAGCTGAGAAAAAACTTCGCAACAATGCCTTAGCCAGTCCCCGGCCTTGATAAGTTGGATCAACTGCTATATTAAATAATTCTGCCTCATCCAACACTTGCTGATAGCTGAGAAACGCCACCAATGCGGCTGGCTGACCTGATTCCTTGATCAAATAATGGCTAAGAGGGTTATTTAAATCTTCCTCAAATTGCGCTACTTGCCATGGTGAACCTGTAGGATAGCTGGCGTTCGCCAGTGCCCACACTGCCTCGGCTGAAGGGTTCGTATTCAATTGTTTATCCATGAAGATATTTCACCATATCCAATGCATCTTCATTGCCTTCCGTATAATATGCGGTCTTGATTGCCAACGATTGAAAGCCTAATTGGCGATATAATCTTTGGGCATCCCGATTGCTTAGCCGTACTTCTAATGTCAGACGATCACAGGTTTGTCTGCGGGCATATCGTTCGAGTTCAGCCAACAAAAATGAGCCGATGCCCTTTCCTTGATATTCAGGAATGATCGCAATATTGGTGACGTGGGCATCGCCGCCTAGGATACGGACACCAGCAAAGCCAATCATGCGTTCTTGAAACAACACGCCGATGTATAAGTGCTGTACCCGGGAATACAATTCTGATAAGAATGCACTTTTCGTCCACGGCAATTCCCCCGCGTAGACAAGACGTTCCACTTGCAGCAATTCTTTGATATCATCGCCAACCAACTCACGAAAGACATAGGCGGTTCCGCCAAGTTCCACTTCTCTTTCAGGGTATTGAACCTGTCGAAACAACGACAGCTTGCCTTTGATTGCTTTAAATTTTTTCAACATAGGCATCTGCTCCGGCTTCATGTACGGCCAACCAGTTTTCTTCTGCTTCCACTAATTTTAAATAGGATGGTACAAATCCATGAATCGATGGTACAGGTTCTTCTTGTGCTGCCAATAAAGCCAAGACGGCCGCTGAAGGATAATCCCAGATGGGGACTTGGTTGATGATTGCCTGAGGCAATGCTTCTTTGATCATTCTCGCAAATTTGGCAGTATCACTCCCCACGAACAGCACCTCTCCATTGGTTTCTTTTTGCAAAAATGCCAATAGATTGTCCATTGACGTATGCTGATCTTCAACGATTGAAGTCAATATATTCCCTTGCCATTGATAGATACCCGTGTAGACATTGTTTCGTCTTGCATCAAAGAGTGGGATGATCCATTGCGTAGTTCCTACGCAATTTGCAGCGATCGTTTTCAAGCTGGACACACCAATAAGGGGAATGTCCAAGGTTTGCGCCAATGTTTTGGCTGTCGTTACACCGATCCTCAGGCCAGTATAAGAGCCTGGGCCTTTCGCCACAACGATTTGTGACAATGCATTCGATTTTAGATCGACCATCTGCATCATTTGTTGGATGGCTGGCATCAAAGCTGTACTGTGATTTTTGACTGCCATCGTTTGACTTTGGCCTAGAATTTGATGACCGTCAACCACCGCAACTGCCAATGTTTGGTTAGACGTATCGATTGCTAATGTTTTCATACTGCTATCTCCCCATTCAAAAAACTCTCTCATATTCTACCATATTCTGGCTGATTGCCCAACAAGTACAAAAAAAGCTTAAACAGTCGTTTCATTCTATGACCTGCATATCTCTCATAGAACGCATCCTTCTGTTTAAGCTTGGTTACTGATCCGTCATTCCGAAGTCAGCTCTGTCGCATGACCAGTGGAAGCACGGTTGATCAGTTCCGTAGCAATGGTGACTTTTCTGGGTACCGGTGCTGGTGAAGCATTCAACTCCATAAGGGTGGTCACTGCCAACTCGCCGAGCCATTCTGTATGCACTTTGACAGTAGAAAGGGCTGGTGTGACATATTTTGCGACACTGACATCATTAAAACCAATCACTGCAATATCTTCTGGAATGTGGACGCCAGCTTCTTGCAGCGCACGCATCGCACCAATCGCTAAGGCATCACTCGAGGCAAACAAGGCACTTGGTAGTTCTTCGGCTCTCGCCAAAAATGCTTGCATTGCCAAATAGCCGCCTTCTACTGTAAAAGGTGCTTGCAGCAAGTAATGACTGTCATACAATTTTAATTGCCGCAAACGGGCTTCGAAAAAATACTGTCGCGGATCAATGATTTTCTGCTGATGATCTTTGGTATATTCGATACCAGATAACAGACCAATCTTTTGGTGCCCTTTGGCAATAAAGGCATCGATCACCAGATCGACTGCTTGCTGGAAATCTACCACCAAAGAATCTACGCCATAAGAAAGGGCATCGAAATCTACCATCAACAGATGTTTCTGGCTTTTCTTCAATTGCTGAATTTGATGATCACCAAATTTGCCAATGGTGATCGTGCCATCAACTACTGTATCTGATAAGGAATCAAAAGGCTCCTTGAGCAAACGGATCCCCAGTTCCTCTGCTTTATTTTCGATACCTAAACGAATCGATAAGTAATAAAGATCGGCTAACTCTTCTTCGGTATCGAACCATTGGATCAGGCGAATACTGCTTGTTTCAGCTGTTTTTTTCTTATGTTTGGTGTAGTTCAGCGCTTCTGCTGCTTTAAAAATTTTCTCTTTGGTTTCACCACTCACGGATAACTCGCTATCGTAATTCAAGACCCGAGAGACAGTTGCCGGTGAAACACCAGCTTGCTGGGCAATATCTTTGATTGTGGCCATTGCGTCCCTCCTTCTCCTTTGTAGATAGCGTGGATCACAGCTGATCGATAAACCTTTGGAAAGCTTCTTGACCGCCGGCATCTCGTTTGAAGACACCTGCATGCGCCAAAACGTCTGCAAAGATGTGACCGACAGCTTCATGCAAGACAGCTTCTACATTTTCTTCAGTCAGATTGGTATGGGTAGCTTTCAACTGATCGGCCCACGTGTGATGATAGTCTGCCATTTGATTCGGTTGATCCCGAAGATAGTTCGCTACTTCTTTTAATTCTGGTGCCAAACGCGGTGGCAAGACTGCTAAGCCCATCACTTCAATCAACCCAATATTTTCTTTTTTGATATGCTGAACATCTTTATGGGGGTGGAAAATACCATCTGGATGTTCTTCTGATACATTGTTGTCACGCAAGACAAGGTCCATTTCAAAAAACTCGCCTGCTTTTCTCGCAATCGGTGTCACCGTATGATGCGGTGTACCGTCTTCAGAAAAGGCATTGACCGATACACTCGGATCAGAATAATTGCGCCATTGCGCCAAAATATACTCTGAAGCCAAGGCCAATTTTTGTTTGTCTTTGGCTTGCAATCGGATCACCGACATGGGCCATTTCACGATCCCCGCTGTGACATCTGCAAAGCCAGTCAATGTAAATGTCGTTTCAACAGGAGCTTTTGCCATAGCAAAATCATGCCGTCCGCCTTGATAATGATCGTGGGATAGAATCGATCCACCAACAATTGGCAAGTCAGCATTCGATCCAACAAAGTAATGAGGCATCACTTCAACGATCTGAAGCAATCGGCTGAAAGTGGCCAAATTGATTTTCATCGGCCGATGAGCCAATGATAGAAAAATCGAATGCTCATTGTAGTAAGCATAAGGCGAATACTGGAATCCCCACGCTTCATTGTCTAAGTTCATACGGATGATACGATGATTGGCGCGGGCTGGATAATTGATCCTGCCTTGATACCCTTCATTCTCTAAACAAAGCATACACTTAGGATAGTCCACTTGGACACTTTTCCCTTCTGCCGCAATTTGCTTTGGGTCCTTTTCGGGCTTGGATAAATTGATGGTGATTTCCAATGTCCCATATTCCGTTTCAACCGGAAAAACGATATTCTTTGCGATACTTCTCGTCTTGATGTAATCATTTTGTTTCGACAATGCAAAAAAGTAATCAGTGGCTTCTTTTGGCGCGTTGGCGTAATGTTGGGCAAAAAAAGCGTTAACCACTGAGGGTGGTGGTGTCAAAAAGTCCATTAATTGGGCTTCGAACTGTTCACGCTCTGCAACTGTATCACCAATTACTTGATTCTCAATCGCTTTTTCAACAAGTGTATCCATCAATGTCAATGAGGAGGCAACTTCTTGTTCAACCGTTTCTTCCATCACGTCTTCACCAATCAATGCCAAGACACGGTTCTGTAAATAAATGCGATCCAGCGCCATCCAGCCTCCAGCTTTGATGGACAACGTGACAAAATCACAAATTGTTTGACTGATCGTCATAGATCAAATGCCTCCTACTCTTGATAACCATTTGGATGACTAACATGCCATTTCCATGCGGTTTCGATGATTGATTCAACAGTTGTATACTTTGGTGCCCAGCCTAAGATAGCTCTGGCCTTGTCACTTGAAGCAACAAGCGTACTCGGATCGCCGGCGCGGCGTGGTGCGATGCGGGCCGGAATGTCTTTTTGTGTGACTGTGCGGGCTGCTTCGACCATTTCTTTGACCGAATAACCATTGTTGCTGCCTAAATTGAAGACATTGCTTTCGTTGCCTTTTTGTAAGTAGTCTAACGCCAATAAATGGGCATTGATCAAGTCTTCTACATGAACATAGTCACGGATACAGGTGCCATCTGGCGTGTCATAGTCATCACCAAAGATTGCGACTTCTTCTCGCTGTCCTAGTGCCGCTTGCAAAATGATCGGTACTAAGTGGGTTTCTGGATCATGGTCTTCGCCGATCGTTGCATCTGCTTTGGCACCAGCTACATTGAAATAACGCAATGCGACAAATTTCATGCCATAAGCTTCGTCACACCAACGCATCATTTTTTCCATCATCAATTTGCTTTCGCCATAAGGATTTTTGGGATTGGTTGGTGTCTTTTCAGTGATTGGGCTTTGTTCTGGCTCGCCATAGGTAGCTGCTGTGGAAGAAAAGACGATATGTTTGACCGAAAATGCCTGCATCACTTCTAATAAAATCTGCATACCGTAAACATTGTTGTTGAAATATTTCAACGGTTTTTCAACAGATTCGCCGACTAAAGAACTAGCAGCAAAATGAATGACGCCATCAATGTCTTCTTTCGTAAAAACGTCTGTCAAAAATGCTTTGTCGCGGATATCGCCTTGATAAAATACTGCCTCTGGGTGAACTGCTTGACGATGTCCGGTCAATAAATTATCAACGACCACTACCTTATTTCCTTGATTGATCAGTTGGTCCACTGCATGGGAGCCAATATATCCTGCTCCGCCTAAAACTAAAATCGTCATTATTCAGCCTTCTTTCTTATGGTCTACATCGTTTCTTATTTTACAGTTTTCGTGCGCCATCATCAATACTCGCTTGATAAATATCCGCGGCATAACCAATCTTGTCTTCATATGCGGCCAAAACATCTGCTTGAAAGTCATCCCACTCACTTGCCTTGACCAATGCGATCCCGCAACCGCCAAAACCTGCGCCAGTCATACGAGCCCCTAAGACTGCTGGGTGGGCTTGTGCTGCTGCTGCCAAGGTATCTAATTCGATGCCTGTCACTTCATAATCATCTCTTAATGAGGTATGGGAATCATTCAATAATTGACCGAATGTCTCCAAATCGCCAGCTGTCAGAGCTGCTTTGGCTTTCAAGGTACGCTGATTTTCGGTTACTGCATGCTTGGCCCGCTTGATCAATGTGTCATCGCCAATCAAATCCGTATTGGCAAAGAAAGTCTCTTCACCTAGGGCTCCAAGAGAATCGATCGATAATTTGGTTTGCAAGCGTGCCAAGGCTTCTTCACATTCAGCACGCCGTTCATTGTATTTGGAATCTGCTAATTCACGGCGTTTATTGGTATTCATGATTGCGATCACGTATGCGCCGAATGCCGCAGGAACGACCTCATAATCCAATGTGTTGGTATCTAGCAGCAACGCATGATCCTTTTGTCCCATCCCAATAGCAAATTGGTCCATGATCCCCGAATTGACCCCAATAAATTCATTTTCAACTTTCTTACCGATTTTCACAAGATCCAACCGTTCTAGTGACAATTGATACAAATCTTCCAGCATAACTCCTGTTAGCAACTCAATCGAAGCAGAAGAAGATAAACCAGCACCATTCGGAATATTGCCATAAAATGCCACATCAAAGCCACTGGTGATCGAATGTCCTGCTTCTTTCAAATAGCGCAACACGCCTTTAGGATAGTTGGTCCAGTTGTCCGCCTTACGATAGTCCAAATCCTTCAAGTCAAAAGAAATAATCCCTAATTCAGGAAAATTTTCTGAATACAGGCGGATTTGCTGGTCCTCACGTTTACGCGCAACTGCATAGGTGCCTAATGTGATTGCTGCTGGAAAAACATACCCGCCGTTGTAGTCGGTATGCTCCCCAATCAAATTGATTCTTCCGGGTGCAAAATATGTGCTTGTGCCAACTTCACCAAATCGTTCTTGAAAAATGCGTGCTAATTTATCCATATGATCGCTCCTTTATTTCGTTTAGTAAATTTATTATAAAATATTTACTAAATATTATCAAGCGTTTACTAATCAGAGAAGCGTTTATTTTTGAATTTTTTCACTATATGTCGCATAATGGAACTATCAATAAAGACGAGGTGTATGACAATGAAACGATTTCTTTCTGGATTTCTGATTGGAACGGCGGCAACTGTAGCTGCTGCAGCAAGTGTAGTGCTAACTGTCAAGAAACAAGTCATCGATCCAATCGATGAACAACAAGTTGCCCATGACGAAAAACGCAAACGGGCGATGCGCAAAAGCGCAGCGCGGTAACTGTCTGCTCGAAATGAGCCGTTGACTGAATGTTGGTCAGCGGTTTTTTTCTGTTCAGGTGATTTTTAGGGATCAAAATAACAAAAAGCCTGTCTACGCATGCGTAGACAAGCTTTTTTACTGTTTCATAAGTGATTTATAGGGTCGCTTTTTTCTTCGTTTTGCCGCTCCAGCCTTCATATCCTTCTTTTAGGATATAAACATTGGTAAACCCTTCTTTACGTAACTTGTTCGCCGCCCGGATACTCAAAGATTTTCGGGTATCATAGAGATAAATCGGCTGATCTTTACGAAACGCGCCAAACGAATTGCTCAACACGGTAAAAGGAATATTACGGGCACCCATGATATGACCGCTATCAAATTCATTTTTTTCCCGGACATCGATCACTTGCGCTTTCTTCATTCCTGCTTTAAACTCATCTTCGGGAATGATCGTCGCTGAGCGCCGTCCCATGATTTGAAAATAACCCCAGTTCAGGACAACTGCTAAAATAATCAGCCCCATAACCAGATTGACCCACATAATTGGTGACATATTTTCCTCTATCCTCTCTATCCTTACTTCATTGGTCTTGATTCCTCATCTTGAAAATAACTAATCTGCCAATTGCAATGCCAATGATGCTGCACCGATCACGCCGGCATCATTGCCTAGTTCTGCTAATTTGATTTCTGTGCTTTCAGTAACTTGTGGGAAGGTAAATTTGGCAAAATAAGCCGCCACGCGTTTACGTAGAAATTCCCCAGCAGCAGATACACCGCCGCCTAAAACGATACTTGCCGGATTCAGCGTATTGCCTAAGTTGCCGCATGCCAATCCAAGATAGAAACAAACTTTATCAACCACCATCAAGCCGAATGGATCATTGGCCTGTGCTGCTTCAAAAATATCTTTGCTCGATACTTCTTCACCATTGTCAAGTTGTTGTTTCAATTTAGAATTGCCTGCATATTCTTCAGCCAGCGTCCGTGCGACTCTGACAACGCCAGTAGCGCTAGAAACAGTTTCTAGACAGCCGCGTTTGCCACAAGTACATTCATAGCCTTCAGGATCGACTGTGATATGACCGATTTCACCAGCACAGCCAGCTTTACCATGAAGCAACTGACCTTCCATGATGATCCCGCCGCCGACACCGGTACCCAATGTGATAAAGATGACGTCCGGATTGTTATCGCCAGCACCTTTCCAACGTTCGCCTAAAGCTGCGACATTGGCGTCATTATCGATTGCAAAAGCAATGCCTGTACCTTTTTCAATCAATTCTTTGACTGGTTGCAATGTTTTCCAATTCAGATTGTATGCACCGATCACTGTACCATTATTTCGATCGACACTGCCTGGTGTCCCCATACCGATGCCGATGAAGTCTTCAGGTTTCATATTATACAAACCTAAGCGGTGGTTGATTGATTCAATGATTTCTGGCACGATGTGTGCACCTTCATCAAGAATATTGGTATCAATACTCCATTTTTGTTGAATCTCTCCTTCTGTAGTCAAAATAGCAAATTTGACTGTTGTGCCACCTAAATCGATGCCGATGATTTTTTTGTCCATCACAAGTTTTCCTCCCGACTTTCTTCTATTCGATGTTCACGTTTAAGGATATGCCAAGCAGTCATGTAAGTATCTTGATCGATCAAGCGACTGTCATAAAAGTTCTTCAACTCGATCTGCATCAACTCGATATCATAGATACGCTTGCCAACATAAATATAAACACCAAATTGTTTCAGTAATTGCTGTACGTCATATAACGTCTTCATTTAACCACTTCCTGCTTATTATACAAGTATTTGATATTTTTTTAAACCATATATCACAAAAATCACCAATAAGAAAACAAAGAGAATCCCTGAGATGATTCGGGTATGGATCGAGTACTTGCCGTAATTTTTGGGTAATGCAAACAGATTGCCTAATAACAGACCGCCGATGATCCCGCCAACATGGCCCCACATATCTATGGATTGGTCAAACAAACCAAATACAAGATTCAACCCAACAAACAAAGCGAACTGACGAACCATCGCTTGAATGCGGTAATCATTTCTGAAATGCAGTCCTAAAATCAAAAAGGCACCGAATAAACCGAACAACGAGGTACTCGCACCTGCTGACTGTACGCCCGCTTGATTGAAGGCGAAGCTCATCGTATTGCCCATGATCCCACTCAATATATACAGGCAAAAAAAGCGGCTGTGGCCGTAGATCGCTTCCACTTGCTGTCCCATATAATACAAGATCACCGAATTGATAGCGAAATGTGCCAACCCAAAATGCAAGAATATCGGTGTGATAAACCGCCAATACTCTTGCATATAGGCCACATATGGTCCGAACATCACCCCACTGATTTGGATCGTTGGGATCAAGTAGCCAAGAATAAATACGATTGTCTGAATCGCCAAAAATAAATAAGTAAAGAATGGTTGATTCCGCCATTTTCTCATAAATGTATTCATTGTACTGCTCCTTTGCTTGATGGATCATAACTGTCTGTGATGATCTTATTTACTGGAATATCAAAGGCTTCCGGTTGCCACTGATCATTGATTTGCTCCGAAAAAACCAAAGAGATCGTCTCGCCGCTGTATGTCGCTAGAAAACGGTCATAGTACCCACCGCCAAATCCGATACGATACCCAGTTGATGAAAAAATCAAGCCTGGCACTAGCACAAGATCCAGATGCTTTGCTTCTATCTCACTGATTGGTTCTTCCACACCGAATGCGGACTTTTGATAGCGGGTATGCATGTCTACCTCAAAAAAATGCAACCCATGATTGACTGTTTTAGGTACAGCGATCTGCTTATTTTCTTTGGCTGCTTGCACAAAAATCGCCTCAGTATCAAATTCAAAAGGAAGCGAGCGGATGACACCGATGGATGAGGCCTGTTGCCATGCTTGCGATGCAAATAGCAACTGCAGAATCAGTCCTTCTTTCTTCTGTTTGCGTTTTTTAGGGAGTTGTTCTAACGTATTGATCATTTGTTTTCTCAAAAAAGCTTTCTCCATGAAATCACTCCTCTCAGAGATAGTACCAAAAAAAAGCGCCAAATAGCAAACGCGAATGAGAGAAAACCGAAATTTTCTCTCTCACGTTTCAAGGCGCTGTGTGATTCGCTGACCGGTATTACCGGTATTTATGATGCTTTTTGCCGAATCAATAAATATAAAAAATATGGAGCCCCGACAAGAGAGATAATGATGCCCGCAGGTATTTCACCATTGGCTAATAATAGACGGCCGATCGTATCACTGACCAGCACCAAAATACTCCCTACCATACCCGATAAGACGAACGCCGTACGCGACTCTTTGCCCACGATACCTTTGGCGATATGGGGAGCCAATAATCCAACAAATGCCAAATTACCGGTAAAACCGACCGTACTTGCAGCCAAACCAACCGCCAATAAAAGAAACCAGGTACGTAATCGGGTAAGAGATACCCCTAAACTAATTGCTTGCTCTTCGCCAAAGCCCAGTAAATTCAGCAATGGTACTGTCCAAAATAAAGCTGCAGCAAGGAGGAGGACCCAAGGCAACAAACTGATAATCTGGTTCCACGATGTCCCCCAGATTGCACCTGATAGCCAAGAAGTCACAAAGCTATAACGATCCTTTGATAATTGGACAGTCAGCAGCAGTGTGCCAGCAGCCAATCCTGCGTTGACAGCGATTCCTGCGAGCAGGACCCGTTCCATCGAGAGCAGTTGGTGGTGTTTATACGCGATAACATACACCAGAAAAGCCGCCGCCAAACCGCCAATGACACCCACCAACGGCAGCAGATACGACCCTTGCGCATAAAAGCCGAGATAAACGATCACAAATAAACCCGCGCCATTGTTGATGCCCAAAATACTGGCATCCGCCAATTCATTTCTCGTCACACCTTGCAACGCAAAACCGGAAAAGCCAAAAGCCACGCCGGCAATCAGCGCCAAACATGCCCGCGGCAAGCGAAAAGACACCAACGTGAGGATTTGACTGTTGGTTGCAGTCCCTTTGATCATATCCAGCAAGATACTAAAGGAAAGAACTGTTTTGCCAACCATGACACTCGCCATGAATGCCGCAAGCATTAAGAGGAAAAAGAAGATCATTTTTTTCTTCACAGCTGTTCCCTCCTAATCTTGACCAATAGGAAAGGCACACCGATCAATGCCAAAATCACACCAAAAGGCGTTTCGAAAGGTGGATTGATCAGACGGCCAACCAAGTCGGCAGCCATCACGAGCGTACCGCCACCAATGATCGTCAAAGGCAGAATCAATTGATAGTTTTTCCCTATCAAGCCCCGCGTCACATGGGGCACCATCAAACCAATAAAACTGACCGGTCCTACCAATGACACAGCCATCCCGGCTAACACCACGACCAGCAGCAATGCAACGCCTCTGATACCATGGGGATGTTTACCGAGGGCAATTACCGTGTCATCGCCTAACGACAGGAGGTTCAGTGATTTGCCCATACCCAAGGTCAATATAATCGCCAACACATAAATCGGTGCGACAAAGCGCAATTGTGCCCAGGTCACATTGGCTACTCCGCCAATGAACCAAAACACCAAATCTTGATTTAGATCAAATTGCAAAGATAACGTTTGGCTGATTGCCGAAAAAAAAGAACTCAACGCTACCCCAGCTAAAATTAGGCCCGTCGGCGACATCCCTACACGGGCATATTTCGTAAGCAAAAACAAACATACCGTAGCAACAAAGGCACCTAAGAAAGAAAACAGCGCCGCTTGACTTGGTTGAATCGTTGGAAACAAAATAAACGCAATCGCTAAACCTACCGCTGCCCCGCTATTGACCCCTAAAAGCCCGCCATCTGCCAGCGGATTTTTGGTGATCCCTTGCATGATAGCCCCTGTGACTGCAAAACAACTGCCTACAAGAAAAGAAGCCAGCACTCGCGGCAAACGAATATTCCGCAAGACTTGATGCAACTGGTTTTGATAATCAAAATCAACACATGCATCTTTGATTGTTTGTAAAGGGATATCTGCAGCCCCTTGAGTGAGGGAGAAAAAAAAGATAATCACAAACAGAAAACAAGCAAACAGCAAAAACCACGTAAAGCGCTTCATGACTCCGCCCCCAATTCATAGGTCAAAATCAAAGGTTTGCGACTATTTGGAAATGTCGTCAGTGTCGCTTCGATATCAAATAGTTCTTTGAGCCATTGTGTCGTCAAAACGTCTTCCGGGGTACCGCATGTCAATAGCGCCCCCGCCTTTAAGGCATAAATGTAATCAGCAAATCGCGATGCATGATTCAAATCATGGATCGACATGATGATGGTTTTTCCATATTGTTGATTGATCTGCTGCAGCAGCAACAAAATCTCTAATTGATGGGCTGGATCCAAAAAAGTCGTTGGTTCATCCAAAATCACAATATCCGTATCCTGTGCCAAAGCCATCGCAATCCATACCCGCTGCTTTTGGCCACCGGACAATGTCGCGATATTTTCCGCCGCCAACGCCTCTAGGCCCGTTGCTTGCAATGCCCAGTCAATCGCTTCGAGGTCTTTTTTTGATAACCCACTCAGACCTTTCTGATAAGGAAAACGGCCATAAGATACGATTTCACGGATCGTCAACCCAATGGAAGAATCACTGATTTGCGATAAGAGCGCGATTTGTCCCGCCACTTCTTTGGTTTTGATTTGATGCAACTGTTTTTCATCTAAAAAGACGTCTCCAGATAAAGGCGTCAATACCCGCGCCAAGGCCTTCAGCAACGTCGATTTGCCACTGCCGTTGGGCCCAATCAGACCAATGATTTTTCCTTCTGGTATGTCGATTGTTAGATGTTGCACAATTTTTTGTTTTTGATAGCCGACCGTCAAGTCAACTGTTCTTAATTTCGCCATATTGTCCCTCAATCATAAATACTGATAATGATTATCAATTATGAATGTTTTTCTTCATTTCGTCAATAGCGCCAAAACAATTGATTTTTAAGATTGACAAACCCGCATATCTTCGTAATAATAACCTTAAACATTGAGAATCATTCTCATTTATCAAAATGATCGCTCAATCGATAACAAAGGAGGACAAACATGAAACAATTATTCAAGAAAAAAGGCTTGGCAGCCTCTCTTTCTTTGCTTTCCCTACTGGTATTGGGGGCTTGTTCCAGCAACTCAGATACCACTGATAGCACAGCTGCCACGGATACTTCAAGTACAGCCGTAGAAACAACAGTACAAGATGCCGTAGGAAATGAAGTCACGATTCCTGCCAATCCCCAACGCATCATCGCCAGCTATTTGGAAGATTATTTGGTCGCCTTAGATGTGACGCCAGTTGCACAATGGACTGTCGGCAACGACAGCGATCAAGCCTATTTGCAAGACAAATTGGCAGATGTCCCTAGAATCAACTACGATCTACCTTATGAAGATGTACTAAGCTACGAACCAGATCTGCTATTAATGGATAGCAATTCAATGGTCGAAGGGGACAAATATGACCAATATAGCAAAATCGCCCCTACTTATGTCGTGACCAACGGCGAAGATGTCACTTGGCGGGATCGCTTAAACGATATTGCCAAAGTATTGCACAAAGAAGAACAAGCCGAACAAGTAGAAACAGATTATGATGACTTGGTTGCTTCCACCAAAGAAACCTATGCCGACAAAATCGAAGGCAAATCAGTGGCGGTTTTATGGGTCGTGAATAATTCGGCCTTTATGGTGGCAGAAACGAAATCAAGCGGTCAATTATTATACCAAGAACTCGGGTTCTCTGTCCCTAGCCTAGTCGCTGAAATCAGCGAAACGGCGACTGCTGACTGGTCCGCTGTTTCATTGGAAAAACTTGCAGAATTAGATGCGGATTATCTGATTTTGGTCAACAGTGATGAAGGAGCCGATTTCTTCAACGATCAAGTATGGCAAAACCTCAAAGCAGTCAAAGATGGCAATCTATGGGAATTTGGACCAGAATCAAGCTGGTTATACAATGGTCCAATCGCCTACACCAAAATGATTGAAGATATTCAAAGCAAACTAAAATAGATCAGACTCACCTTTCGTCAAGTAGTTTTACTTAACAAAATTCACAAAAATGCTGGCTTTCCCTTCCAAATCATGCTATTATATTTTAGTCTGAGAGATTTCTTAGAGGATTCTTGAATGGTGAGGGGGGAAAATCATGCGCGTAAACATCACATTAGAATGCACTTCTTGTAAAGAACGCAACTACTTATCTAACAAAAACAAACGTAACAATCCTGATCGTTTGGAAAAGAACAAATATTGCCCACGTGAAAGAAAAGTTACTTTACACCGCGAAACAAAATAAACAACCTGAAAAGTTCGTCAAGGCTGATAACCAAAGCCATGGCGAACTTTTTTGTACTTCGCTTCATTTTTAAAGGGGTTAATTTGCCCGTCGATTCTTCCTGTTCGCTTTACAAGCAGAACGCTTGTTCGTATAATTGGATGAGAGGTGATAAAAATGGGTGGTTTTAATTATGAAAAAGAGCCGAAAAGAGACATCTTGTTTATTGATGTCAAAAGCTTCTATGCCTCTGTCGAATGTGTTTCTTTGGGATTAGATCCTTTGAAAACCATGCTAGTAGTCATGTCTCACTCAGATAATACGGGCAATGGGTTGGTTTTAGCAGCTTCGCCCATGGCAAAAAAAGTCTTAGGTATCACGAACGTTACCCGCAATGACAATATGCCTGTACACCCGGATTTGATCAAAGTACCGCCAAGAATGAGCTTTTATATCAAAGAAAATACCAAAGTCAACAATGTCTTTCGTAAATATGTAGCCGAAGAAGATTTACTGTTGTATTCCATTGATGAATCCATGATGGACATCACCCACAGTATGGATCTTTTTTTCCCTGATCCGACCTTTTCACGGACAAAGAAACGCTGGGAATTTGCACGGATGATCCAACAAGATATTTATCAAATGACGAACCTCTATGTGACTATAGGGATCGGAGATAATCCTTTGCTGGCAAAATTGGCATTAGACAATGAATCCAAACACAATCAGCATCTTATTTCAGAATGGACGTATCAAGATGTCCCGCAGAAAGTTTGGCGTATTGCTCCTATGACTGAATTTTGGGGTATCGGCCATCGAACAGAAAAAAGATTGCGTTTAATGGGCATCGAAACGATCGAACAGCTGGCACAAGCAAGCCCTGATTTTTTGCGCAGCCGCATGGGGATTATTGGCGAACAGCTCTATCATCACGCCAACGGCATCGATCGCACGATTTTGTCCGAACCTGCACCCCATGTTCTGGAAAAAAGCTATGGCAACAGTCAAGTATTGAATCGAAATTACTACTTGCAAGAAGAAATCGAGATCGTGATCAAAGAAATGGCCGAACAAGTCGCTGCCCGAATTCGCCGCCATCATTGCCAAACAGCTTGTATCCATGTCTCGATCGGCGTGGCTTTTGGCGAAACAGCCAATGGTTTTTCACGGCAAATGAAAATTCCGCCGACTGATAATTCCCGTAAATTGGTGGCACATTGTTTATTTTTGTTCCGCAAATATTATAACGGCCAAGTCACACGGCACGTGGGAATCACCTATTCCAAACTCTTGTACACTGAAAATATTCAGTTAGACCTATTCGAAAACGCGGAAGAACAACTGCAACAGCGTAAATTGGACTTGATCATCGATAAAATCCGCGAAAAATACGGTTTTACAGCCATTGTTCATGCCAACAGTCATTTAGAAGGCGCTAGAGCGATTGCCCGCAGCAAACTGGTCGGTGGGCACGCTGGCGGAATGGACGGTATTGCGAATGTTGGTCCAGAGAAACAGGTCTTATGATACATTGACGATCAAAAAGTTAAAACAACTTATCTATTGTTACTTTTTTTTTAAGATTTTGGAAAAAAAAGGCAAATTTTTCCTTTCACTACCTACTCTAGGTTATCTTATTATGTAAGGGGTGTGAGCAGATGAAAATAGACAAAATAGAATACAAACGCGTAATCAATAATGCAGGCCATCTTGAATACGATTTGCTGCAATTTCTAGAAAAAAATCGTGACAGCGCTGCTGCACAAGAATTAAAGCAATCTGAGATTGATTACTTGTTGTCTGAGGATATTCAGCATCGTATTATTCAAAAAGCCCGTAAAAGTCTTTTTGGCGATTCGATCATCATCAAAGATTCCGCAGTTGAAGATTATCTTTTGTTAAAGAAGTACACAGACATCTTCCAATTATCATTATAAAAAAACGCAGAACTTTGAGTTCTGCGTTTTTTGGTGCTTATTCAGAAAAATGTTCCCCGTATACGTCTTCAACCGTTTGACTCGGATCGATCACGATATACAAGCTCTTCGTTTTTTCACTGATTTTCGTTGATTGGTAAACATTGTCCAATCCTTCAGTGTCTTTGTCTTTATATGGGAAGTAAATCAAATCAGGTGTGCCATTACGATAAAGAATTTCCATTCTTTCAATATCTTCATATTTTAATGCGCGGGCGAACATACCTAATTCTAGACCGCCCAAGTTGATATCATGTGTTGCTACATGATCGCCTTCTTGGAAAATTTCGATTTTGAAACCAGCACAAGGATGAATCTCAACGAACTCACTACCGTGGATCCGACCGAAACTAGTTGTGATTTGTTTGATCCACAAGTCACCAATATAACGACGTTCGATCGTCCATGTTTCTCCATTACGGAAATAGAATTTTAAAGCTTTCATATCTCTAGCCATGACAAAACGCTCCTTTTCATTAGTATTACCTTTTAATTCTAACACATTGTAGAAATAGTACACAAATTAACTTTGCTTTTTGCTGACTTTTTTTATTTTAGCCGTCTAAAGCACACATTCCCGTCATCAATCATTCCTTCGATTGCGCTAATAACGCTTTTGCATAGGCCAATAGTCCATCACGCTGATTGCTGATTTCTCCTGTAACAACCGATGCTTCCAATTGCTGCAGCACTTCTTTCAGCCACGGACCTGAAGGACGATCAATTGCTTCTAGTAAATCACGGCCATTGATAGCCAAATCTTGTAACTGGTGGATCGGCAATGCTTGATAACGTGCTGCAACCACTGAGAATCGATCCTCTTGCCCAATAAAAGGCAAGACGCTTTCGACGAGATGAATCGTAGGCAACCCTGCTTGATACAATGCCCTATCCGTCCAATCGCCAGCTTTACGCATCTGCAACGCCTGATAGCCCGCTTGCACTTGGCGAATACAGGCATTTGAACACTTCCAATCCTTTAAGAAAGGACGCACTGCAGTAGTAGATAGGTGCAGTTGATCAATCAGCAATAACCAAGCTGCCTCTTCTTTATCCAATGGTAATGCAGGCAGATCAGCCATCCGCAGCAAGGCTTCACCATACGGGCGCAAACCTGGACAATACTGATAGCATTCTGTTGCTACAAAAGCTCTTAACGCTTGATTTCGATGCGTGCCCAATAACATCTTAACGAACTCGATCATCACTCTTTCCACAGATATCTTCGCCAACAATGGATGATTTTCTTGGATTGCTAAAAAAGTCCGTTCCTCTAGTTCAAAACCTAACTGACTAACAAAACGCAAGCCGCGCATCATCCGCAATGCATCCTCGTGAAAACGCTCTTGCGGATTGCCGACTGCCCGCAGCACTTGATTCTTTAAGTCCGCCAATCCGTCAAATAAGTCAATGACCTGACCATCTTTTTGCAGTGCCAATGCATTGATTGTGAAATCACGTCTTTTCAAATCTTCTTGTAAAGACCGAACAAAGTCGACTTTGTCTGGTCGGCGGAAATCTTGATAGGTGGCCTCTGTTCGAAAAGTGGTGATTTCATATTGACCTTGTTCCCACAAGACAAGAACCGTCCCATGTTCGATCCCAATATCGATCGTGCGGGGAAACAACGCTTTGACTTCTGCTGGGAAAGCACTCGTCGCAATATCGACATCATGGATTGGTTGATTCAAAATCGTATCTCGAACACTCCCACCAACAAAGTATGCTTCAAAACCCGCTTCTTCGATTTTTCGCAACAGAGGCGCTGCCTGAGTAAAGGCTTCTGGTAAATTATTCAGCTTCATGTACTTGACCATCTTTTCTTTCAAAGCGATACTTGTCCCGCTGATTGAACTTTTGCATGTTTTCCTGAAACACTTCGGTCAAATCAATATGTAAAGAATTGGCCATGATCATCGTTACAAAGAGAACATCGCCCAATTCTTCCGCCACGGTTTTTTCTGCTTCATTTTGTTTTTTGCTTTTTTCACCATAATAATGGTTGACTTCTCTTGCAAGTTCGCCAACTTCTTCTGTGAGACGAGCCATTTGCGCCAACGGGCTAAAATAGCCTGCTTTGAATTGTTGGATAAAGGCGTCAACTTCTGCTTGCATCGACGATAAGGATTGTTTGTCTGTCATTTTCTTCACCCTTTCCCTGTTATCTTACCAAAAGTTTTTGCCTCTGCCTAGATACCCGCCTTTAGTCCTTTATTGTACAATCCCGCAATTCGTGCTACATTGATACTTGTGAATTTATAAAAAACGGAGGGTTACAATATGCGTACTTTATTTTCGTGGCGAACTGTTCGTGATATTGTCTTGATTTTAGTAGGCACCAGTATTTATGCCTTTGGACTTGTATTCTTGAATATCCCAAACGACTTAGCTGAAGGTGGTGTGACCGGGATCACCTTGATCATGCGGGCCTTATGGGGGATTAATCCAGCCATTAGTACACTGATATTAAATATCCCTATCATCTTGATTGGCGGCAAGATTTTAGGTCGACGCTCACTGATCTATACAATCTTAGGAACCTTTGGCTTGTCCTTTTGGTTGGCCTTTTGGCAAACGATTCCCTTGGTCATCGATTTGGAACATGATCTACTGATTGTCGCCTTGCTTGCCGGATTAGTGGCCGGTATCGGCAGCGGGATCGTATACAAGGTTGGCGGAACCACTGGCGGTGTCGATGTCTTGGCACGGATTTTAGAAAAAAACTTTGGTATCACGATAGGACGCTCGCTACTCATTTTCGACGTATTCGTTCTGCTGCTTTCTTTATCTTACATTGATTTGAAGCGCATGATGTATACTTTGATTTTCTCTTATGTCTTTTCTCGTGTGATCGATTCGATTCTAGATGGTGGTTATTCAGCTAAAGGCATCTTGGTCATCAGCAACCATACCGAGGAAATGGCACCCGTATTAATGGATGAACTGGAACGTGGCGTGACCTTTTTACACGGCGAAGGCGCATACTCTCGTGTAGACAAACACATCATCTACATGGTCGTCAGCGGACGAGAAATCTCCGAAGTCAAACGAATCGTCCATGATTTTGATGCACAAGCATTCGTATCTGTGATCAATGTCCATGAAGTCGAAGGTGAAGGATTTACTTATTTGCGGCCAAAATCCCGATTTTTACAACGGAAAACTGCTGCACCAAAAGTTAAATAAAAAAGAGTGAAGAATCAAATCGATGATTCTTCACTCTTTTTTTACTATCAATGACTACCTTCTTTTTGCTGCAGCAAAAAGCGATTTACTTCGTCAGATAATGCCAGGAAAGCATCCCGATCGCCATCTTCAAGTGCCATATCAATTTGCCGATACAAGGTATCGATCTTGGTCTGCATTTCTTCTTCTGAAAGGAAACGTTGAACATTTTCGGTCATTTCTTGATCCAGGTGGTCATTCCAGCGATCATGCGGATTGTCTTCTAAAACAGCAAGATAAAAAGTATGGGTCCATGCATCAGGAAATAGACATTCTAAATATAATGGCTTCTTCCAATTCATTCGGATCTCGTGAAAAATCTGATCGATATCAAAAAATGTCTGACCGGCAATCGTCAGAACAAACGGCTCACCGCCAATCTCCGTACTGCGGACACTCAATCCGCGATCCGTCAATGCAGCCCCTTCAACAAAATGAACATTGTTCAAGATTGCCTCATGATTTGCTAAATAGTTCAAGACCCAAGATACTTCGCGACGGCTAAAGGACACGGTCGAAACAAGCCAATTCAGAAACTTTTTCTTTTCTTGTACATTGATGTTCATTTCCCTCACCTATCTTTCCAGAAGGTCCTCCAATATGGATTGGACTTCTAAATCACTGGGTTCGTGTGCCAAATAATGCTGCAATATATGTTTTGCTTCATGCAAACGTCCTTCTTCTCTTAAGAAGAGTCCGTATTCCTTCATAAAGGCTGGTTCGTGATGCAATGCTTCATTGGCTTCTTCGTAGTACTTGGCAGCCAAATCAAAATCTTCCATTGCGTTATACGCTTGCGCCAAATTCCACAGTGCATGTGGCTGTTCATTGTCTTCCATTTTTTCAATGGCCAACACAGCTTCTTGCCAACGTTCTTCATTCAAATATAGATTGCTGAGGGTCAAAAGGGTCTCATCTTCCTTTTCGCCTGTTTCCAACGCTTTTAACAAGTACCCTTCGGCAGCATCGCTATCGTGCAGTCGATAGGCATTTTCAGAGGCAAAGTGATAGAAATCAACTTGATAAGGATCTTCATTGATCCCCTCTTCAATCACCCGTTGCGCTTCTTCCAGCTGCTCTTCTTCTTGCAATGCTTCTGCCAAATAAAGATAGACGGCACGGTACTGAGGATTCATCACCCGCAATTGCTGCAAATAACGAATCGCCTGTTCATTTTCTTTCAACTGCAGATAGACCAATGCCGTTTGGAACAATCGTTCATCAGTTTGATTTTCCGCCAAACTCGCTTCAAAATAATCCACCGCTTCTTCAAAACGTCCCGCCATACTTAATGAAGTGCCCATCCGTTCTACAACCGAAATACCTGATACATCATTGATGTCTTGCGCCAACAGACCTTGATAAAGATCCACAGCTTCTTGATAGCGATCGGTTGTCATGGCCAACTCCGCCAAAGCGAAACGAATCAGCGGTTCGTCAGGCAGCAAAGCTTGGGCTTCTTTCAGCTTGGCTTCACTGACTTCGGGGATACCAATCATTTGATAAAGATCCGCACTCAACAGCAATGATTGCACATAGGCCTCACTAGTTGCCGGGATTTGATCCAGATAAGTAAAGGCCGTTTCGATATCATCATTTTCCATGGCGATTTCTGCCAATGGCAATAATAGCGACTCATTATCAGGGTATCTTTGTTGTAACGTTTGGTACAATGTTTTTGCCTCTTCTAAAAAGCCGATCTCAAGTAGTTCTCCACCTAGCGCATCTAAGGTTTCGTCATCGTCTTTTTGCAAAGCTTCCGTAAAATTCAATTGTGCTTCCGCTAAGTCTTCAGCAGCCAAAGCTTTTAACATTTTTTCGCTATATGTATCCATTTAATTCCCTCTAATCTGCTTGATTAATTGCTCATAAGACATCAGTGTCTTGACTAAGTCTTCTTCATTGACAGCGACTCTGCCCCCTATTGTACCAACTTTTGACAAAAATAACAGGTTTTTTTCTTTTTTCTGCAAGTCCAATACATTGGCCAAATAGTCGCTGATCGAAAAACTTTCCGGTAATGCGACAGGGTACCCCAAATGGTAAAGCCATTGCCCAAACTGATCAAGATCGACAGTTAGTTGTTGCTGTTGCACCGTCCAAATAAAATGAAACAAAAAACCATAAAACATTTTCATCGTATCAGATAACAAATGACCATTGTCAGTTGTATAAAAAGCGTCTGTAAACAACTGCCCAAATTCTTCTAACTGATTCCCTTGCTGCTGATAAAGCTGAATGACTTTGTCGGTATAGGCTGCAAATGATTGTTTCATCATCACCGAACGATTTGGATAACGACGATACAGCTCCTTTATAAAGTCGGCATCGCCGACTACGCCACAACGGATCAAGAGTAAAAAATCAACGATTTTGCCCTCTTGCTGTTTATCAGCAATCGTCTGATCATAGATGACATATCTTGGCGTATTGGGATTTCCTAACATCGGAATATCTGGTTTTCTGACCACGATTGCCTGGTCTTTGACACTTTTGGCTAGCCCCCGCAATGAAACAGGGATCAACCACAACTGGGTATTCAAAATAGCTGTTGCATGAATAAAACTGCTCAATGCCATGATGCCTTCATTGCCAAAGCCGACGATCAATAGTTGACTTTGTTTTGGGAAGTTTCCCAAGAAATCCATTCCCCGCGTGAATTCAGTAAAATTATTGCAATATACTTGGTTGGTACAGATATACCAGCTGACCGTTTTGGGCAAAAATAAACGGGTCAGCTTTTCATAAAAACGATCATAATAGCGTTGATTGGTAAAAATGATCACTTGCTCCGCAGCTATCTCCTGTGCCCGTAAAACAGAGGCCAATGTTTCTCCATATAAAATCGCTGTTTCTTGTTGATCACGCGTAAATAGAAACTCCATTGATTGGCCTCCTTTCTTTTGTACCTATTATACCAAGAAGGCGCTTAATCACCTACTAAATCGCAAACAAGCCGATGGCGCTCATTCAAGTGTACGCAAAAAGTGCCTTATATCTGATAAACAGTATAAGACACTTTGGATTGATGCTTTAGACAAGCAGTGAATATAAAGATTGGTTGTTCTGCAGATTGATATATTGCGCATCAAATGCGGCGATCCGCGTCAATAATGCGTCCAGATCGGACTTGCGCTTCAACAAGATGCCCAGCATGACCGGGCCTGTCCCGCGATTGATTTTTTTGGTATATTCAAAGCGTGTGATATCGTCATCTGGTCCCAATACATGGCTGACAAATTCTTTGAGGGCGCCAGGACGCTGTGGGAAATTGACAATAAAATAATGCTTCAACCCTTGATAAATCAATGATTTCTCTTCAATCTCAGCCATTCTGGCACTATCATTGTTGCCACCGCTAATGATACAAACAACGGTTTTCCCTTTGATCTGCTCTTTGATCAACTCAAGGGCAGCTACGCTGAGTGCACCAGCTGGTTCAGCAACGATGGCTTGCTTTGTATACAATTCAAGGATTGTTTGGCAAATTGCCCCTTCTTCAACTGCCACCAATTGATCGACGTATTGTCTGGCATGCTGATATGTGAGATTGCCTACTTTTTTGACTGCCGCTCCATCGACGAACTTTTCGATTGTTGGTAATGCCACCGGTGCCCCTGCATCAAAAGCAGCTTGCATGGAAGCTGCACCCACCGGTTCAGCGCCAATTATTTGTATGTTGGGTTGCTTCCCCTTCAAATAGGCAGCGGTGCCGCTGATCAAACCGCCACCACCGATAGCTGCTACGACCATGTCGATTTCATACTGCTCCTGGGCTGCATCTGCCAATAATTCGACAGCCAACGTTCCTTGTCCTGCAATGATCGCTGGATCATCGAAAGGGGCAATGAAGGCCATTTGATTGTCAGCAGCAAAACGCTGTGCTGCTTCAGCTGCCGCATCGAAAGTATCTCCAACCAACTCGATTTTGACAAACGCACCGCCAAAAAATTTTACTTGGTTGATTTTTTGCTGGGGTGTCGTTGTCGGCATATAAATCACCGCCGACAATTGCCTTTCTTGACAGGTATAGGCGACCCCTTGCGCATGATTACCAGCGCTGGCACAGACGACTCCTCGGGCAACCTTTTCCTGATTCGCAGCAATGGCGTAATAGGCCCCTCGCAACTTGAAAGAGCGGACTTTTTGCAAGTCCTCTCGCTTCAGAAGAATCGTAGCTTGATATTTTTCAGACAAAAAACGATCATATTGTAATGGTGTATGACTGACGACTGGCGCCAATTCTTGATAGGCTTTTTCTACATCACTGACAGTAACAAACAAATTATTCCACCTCTAGTCTTTTGAAACGAATGGCATCATTTTTCTTAATTCGCTGCCCACTTTCTCAATTTGATGGTTGCCATTTTCTTCCCGCATTTTGTGGAATTCTGGGAAGCCATTTTGATTGTCAGCGATAAATCCTTTCGCGAATTGACCATTTTGGATATCGGTCAAAACAGCTTTCATGTTGGCTTTGGCTTGCTCCGTGATGACACGAGCGCCAGATACATAATCCCCATACTCAGCAGTATTCGAGATAGAGTGACGCATTTTTTTGAAGCCTCCTTCGTAAATCAAATCAACGATCAGTTTCATTTCATGACACACTTCAAAGTAGGCCAATTCTGGTTGATACCCAGCTTCTACTAACGTTTCAAATCCGGCTTCGATCATACTTGTCAAGCCACCGCATAAGACCGCTTGTTCACCAAATAGATCGGTCTCTGTTTCTTCTTTGAAGGTCGTTTCCAATACACCGACCCGGGTTGCACCGATTCCTTTGGCATAAGATAAAGCTGTATCTTGGGCTTGACCACTGGCATCTTGATAAACTGCGAATAAGGCTGGTACCGCAAACCCTTCAGTAAATGTCCGTCGTACTAGATGACCTGGACCTTTAGGTGCAACTAAGAAAACATCGACGTCTTTTGGTGGTGTGATGACATCAAAGTGGATATTGAAGCCATGGGCAAAGGCTAATGCGTTGCCGGCAGAAAGATTCGGTTCGATTTCATTTTTGTACAAATCCCCTTGGATTTCGTCTGGTGCTAAGATCATCACCACATCTGCTTTTTGAACAGCTTCAGAAACAGGGTAAACAGCAAAGCCATCATTTTTCGCCGCATCGGCTGATTTTCCTTCTCGGATTCCGATAAACACTTCATGTCCGGTATCACGTAAATTTTGTGCATGGGCGTGACCTTGTGATCCGTACCCGATGATTGCGATTTTTTTGTCTCCTAGATTATCTGCGACTTCCTCGTTGTAATATACTTTTACCATAGCTGTTTCCCTCCGAATTCTTTCTTTATTAAAGCAATAAATTTGCATTTAACCTCTTGTAAAGCCAGTCACACCCGTTCGTGCCAGCTGTTTGATGCCGTATGGTCGTAACACATCGATACATGCTTCGACTTTCTTCGTATCGCCTGCCACTTGAACCACGATGGTTTTCAGTGCCACATCTACGATATGCGCACGAAATGGATCGATCACGGCTTGGATCTCCGAACGGGTCGTTGTTGGTGCATTGACTTTGATCAAGACCAACTCCCGTTCAATATGAGGTTCTTCAGTGATATCCGATACCTTCAGGACATCAATCTGTTTGTTCAATTGCTTGATGACTTGTTCTGTTTCTGCCAATTGATCCACATGGACGACAATCGTCATACGGGAAAAATCTGGTTGTTCGGTGACACCGACTGAAATACTTTCAATATTGACTTGCCGACGGTTCAAGACGCTAGTAATGCGGCTGAGTACACCTGCTTCATTATGGACGATTGCGGCCAACATACGTTTCATGGTCAAACCCCCATCATTTCATGATTTGCTTTACCTGGCGGGATCATCGGCAATACATGCTCCGATGTAGACACCATCACTTCAATCAACTGCGGTCCTGTTTGTGCAAACGCAGCTGCTAAATCTGCCGAAAGCGTATCGTTGGTTGTAATGCGTGTACCGGATATGCCGTAGGCTTCAGCCAATTTGATAAAATCGGGTTGCTGACTGAACACAGAAGCAGAACGCCGCTCGCCGTGAAAAGTTTCTTGCCATTGACGAACCATACCTAACGATTGATTGTTCAGCAAAACGAATTTGACATTCAAGCCATACTCATTCAGAATGGCAAATTCCTGATTGGTCATTTGAAAGCCGCCATCTCCTACGAAAACCACGATCATTTTATCAGGATGGGCGAATTGAGCACCGATGCCTGCAGGAATGCCATAGCCCATGGTCCCTAATCCGCCACTGGTGATCAGTTGCTTTGGAAACTGGAATGGATAGTATTGCGCGACCCACATCTGATGTTGGCCCACATCTGTCACGACATAGGCTTCTCCTTTGGTGATCCGCCCCACTTCTTCAATCACTCTTTGCGGTTTGATTTCCTCAGTTTGCCCGCGATCATAACGATACGGTTTGTCAGCTTTGCGACTTTGACAAGTCGCAACCCATTCTGCCCATTGATTGGCATGAGGTTTGTAACGAAGCATTTGCAGCAGTGCTGCTTTGGCATCGCCGACGATAGGAATCTTTGTTTCAACGATTTTGCCGATTTCTACAGGATCGATATCGATATGGGCCACGATTGCTTGTTTGCCAAACTGACTGCCCGCAGTAGCCAAGCGATCATCAAAGCGTGAACCAATGTTGATGATCAAGTCGGCTTCTGACAAAGCCATATTCGCCGCGTAAGTCCCATGCATGCCTCCCATACCTAGAAACAAAGGATGGGCGACAGACAGTAATCCTAATCCTAACAACGTAGTGACAGTCGGTATTTGATATTTGCCAATAAAACTTTGCAGTTCTGCGGCGGCTTCCGCTGCAATCACGCCAGCTCCGGCTAATACTACCGGTCGTTTGGCTTTGCCAAGCACCTGCATCAATTTCTCGATTTGCAGCATCGATGGATCAATGGTAGGTTGATAGCTTTTGCGTTGCACAGGTAATGGGTAACGGGCTGCTGTTTCTTGCAAAGTAATGTCTTTTGGTAAATCGATCACCACAGGTCCTTTGCGTCCGGTATCAGCAATATGGAACGCTTCGGCGATCACTTTAGGCAAGTCATCGACGCAACGTACTTGATAGTTGTGTTTTGTGATCGGCAATGTGATGCCCAGAATGTCGGCTTCTTGAAATGCGTCTTTGCCGATGCCGGCAGTAGCAACTTGTCCTGTGATCACGACTAATGGCACGGAATCACTCATAGCATCAGCGATCCCTGTCACGACATTGGTGGCACCGGGACCACTTGTCACCAAGACGACCCCCACCTTGCCTGTTGCTTTCGCATAGCCCTCAGCTGCATGGATCGCGCCTTGTTCATGACGTGTCAAAATATTCGGAATAGCTGCATCATATAGCTGATCATATAGTGGCAATACGGCACCGCCAGGGTAGCCAAAGATCATTTCTACGCCCTGGTCTTGCAGACTATCGACTAAGACTTTGGCACCTGTCCTCAAATGATTGGGTTGATATTCGATATTTTCCATTGCTATTCCTCCTCTGGCACGCGCATCACGCCGCCGGTATTTGCTGATGTAACAAGGGCTGTATAACGCGCCAACCAGCCGGTTTTGACTTTGGAACGAAATTTTGGTCTGACAAGCGCTCGTTGTTGCATTTCTTCATCGGATACGGCTAAATGAATGGTTCTTTGTACCAAGTCGATCACGATTTCATCCCCATCTTCAACTAAACCGAGCGGTCCGCCTGCTGCGGCTTCTGGTGAGATATGTCCGACTGCGATGCCTCGTGTGGCACCAGAGAAACGACCGTCTGTGATCAGTGCGACATCTTTGCCCAATCCTCGTCCAACGATACTTGATGTAGGAGCCAGCATTTCTGGCATCCCTGGACCGCCTTTGGGCCCTTCATAACGAATCACCACTACATGTCCTTTTTGAACTGTATGATCGTCGATAGCGGCCACGGCTTCATCATGGGTGTCAAAACAAATGGCTTTGCCTTTAAAGACTTGGATACTCGGATCAACGCCCCCCACTTTGATGACACTGCCTTCAGGAGCGATGTTGCCGTACAGAATCGATAAGCCGCCTACTGGACTATAGGGATTTTCTTTCGGATGGATCACCTCTTCATTATGGATGACGGCATCTGCAACATTTTCCCTCAATGTCTTGCCTGTGACCGTGATACGATCTGGATGAATTGCTCCTTCGATATCGACCAATTGACGAATGATTGCGGACACCCCGCCAGCTTCATGAACATCATGCATCGAGTACGCCGATGAAGGTGCGATTTTGGACAAGTACGGTACCCGTTCGGCAATTTCATTGACTCGTTTTAAGTCATAATCGATTTCTGCTTCACTGGCAATAGCCAATGTATGGAGTACAGTATTGGTAGAGCCTCCCATGGCCATGTCTAAGGCAAAGGCATCGTCGATGGCTTCTTTCGTGACGATGTCACGGGGCTTGACTTGTTGTTTGACCAGATCCATCAGATGAAAGGCTGCTTGACGAACCAATTCTCTTCTTTCTTGGGATACGGCTAAAATCGTGCCGTTTCCGGGTAAAGCCAATCCCAAGACTTCCAACAAGCAGTTCATTGAATTGGCAGTAAACATGCCAGCACAAGATCCACAAGTCGGACACGCGTTTTGTTCCATAAACTCAAAATCAGCTTTCGACATTTGTCCCTCTTTGTAAGCACCGACTGCTTCAAACATCGACGACAATGTCGTTTGATGCCCTCTCGGATCGATGCCCGCTTTCATGGGACCACCGGAACAAAAGATTGCCGGCACATTGGTACGCATCGCAGCCAAAATCATTCCTGGTGTAATCTTGTCGCAATTAGGAATATAGAACACCCCGTCGAACCAATGGGCATTGATCACTGTTTCCGCAGAATCAGCAATCAATTCGCGGCTAGGCAATGAATAGCGCATGCCAATGTGTCCCATTGCAATCCCATCATCGACACCAATCGTATTGAATTCAAATGGAATACCACCGGCTTCCCGAATCGCTTCTTTGGCGACATCCGCCAGTTCCCTTAAGTGGACATGCCCCGGTACGATATCGATATACGAGTTGCAAATTGCTATGAAAGGCTTATTCATATCGTGGATATTCTTTACTTGTCCTGTAGCATACAGCAAACTTCTCGCTGGTGCTGCATCGATTCCTTTTTTGATCTGATCACTTCTCACCTATACCATCTCCTGCAACTTTGTATAAAAAAAAGCATCCCGGTTATAAAAACTGGGATGCTTTGTCAGAATCCCATTTTACTTACGCAAATAGGACTAAAACAAACGGATAAATTTTGCTTCCGTGTTCTAAGTCCTGGTCTCAATAATAATGACTAATAAATATTGATTGTAATTGCGCATGGAAAATGGCTCCTTCTTGTAAAAAAATATATGTTGTTCTTGTAATTGTTTATCAATATACCCCTTAAAAAATTGCTTGTCAACAAATTTTCAGAATTATTTTTCAATGATTACACTTTGGCAGAGTTATTTTACGCAAGAAATGTCATTTAAGAAGCATCAATTTTATCATGTAAATCCTTTAATAAAAGGAATATTTAGATTAGAATAAACACTGAGTTTGTTTTTGAAAGTTATTTTATAATAACAAGAAAACAAAACGATTAATTTGAATTTTCTGACTATTATTTGCAGATTTCTTTCCTGTGCCCGATTCTCAGAATCAAGATAGTGATTTCTTTTTTAGAAATATCTGCCAAGATTCGATAATTTCCGACCCTGTACCGCCAGAGTCCACGCTTATCTGCTGTTACCCCTTTTCCGTGTTGATAGGGATCCTCACTACCGACAAGATTTTTTTCTTCCTCTGAAACGCTAAAAGTGATTGTAGCCATATTCTCCCTTCGTATGTAATAACTATGTCTTACGAAAAGCGTAACACATTTATATGACAAAAAAGAGATTATCTCACTTCACCTATTTTAATCACTACATTTATTTTAACTATCCATACGCTTGTTCCGTAGCATACCTTGACGTAATAAGCGATCATATGGACAAGCAGAAACCTTGCGCATAAAAAAAACCGTTAGAGCCCTAGGGCCCCAACGGGTTTTTTAGACGAAATTATTTCACTGCGTCTTTTAATTAAATCATTTTCCTACTACTATATACTGGTGCTTTTTCGCATCGAACAAGGCAATCTTAGCATCTCTTTCTATTAAAAATATTTGACTGGTATGGACTAGTAAGAAGTTTTTGCCCCTTTATTGCCCCTTTGTCCCTTATATTTTAAAACTTTACAAAACAATTTAACGTTCATATAATTCTTATAAGGAGTGATCACATGCCAAAAGAAATACCAATGGGCCATCAACGCTCTTACGCATTTGAAAAATACTACTATGAGTTAGTCACTCACCCTAGTCCTGTACATTTCCACTATCATCAATTTGTGAAAGCCATGGAATCTGCTGGCAAGCCTTATTTTAACATTCCGGCAGAGTGGACGACACTAGGTGAACCAATTGATGCTGTGTTTATGCTAAAAGATAGTGAATATCTATTTGACCACTTTAGAACGCAGGCGAAGAAAGTTTTGAGAAAGTACGATCCAGAGTTAGAATACTTTCCTGATGGAAAAATAAAATAACCACACCCTTAAGGAAGTGGCTATAAAGTGTTTTAAGAATGAAAAAGATAATTCTCAGGTTAATTAGAATAGTATTCTTG
>NZ_NGKU01000001.1:2234379-2324379 GCF_002140915.1 Candidatus Enterococcus testudinis
AAAAAGATAATTCTCAGGTTAATTAGAATAGTATTCTTGTTAATAAAAAAATTCAAATAATAATATCTATTAGAAAAGAATAATGCTAAAATAAAAAAAGAAGAGTGCTAGACGTGATAAGATGGCTTCCCCAAAATTTCATCTTATCCTAGCATTCTTCTTTTTTTGTACATGTTGCATATCAAATATTATATTAGTTGCTTACTTTGTGCAAGTGAAATGCCGGAAAATCTAGTAAAAAATATTTTTTTCACAAAAAAAGCCCCGTACTCAACCGAGTAAGGGGTGTTTGTGTTACTTGACATCTTGCTCCAAGAACCATGAATTGATTCCCTCCAGCAAGTATGCTTTTTTAGATTTAGATTGGTTAACTGATTTAATCTGTTTGATTTTATACTTCTTACCTTTAACCCACGACGGGATATTTTGCCCGGTCTGATATTGGGTTGCGTGACTTTGTACTGTCACTGTATCGCCTACTTTTTTAGTAGCGGTTGTAGTTGAGCTAGTAGCTAGTTGAATGTCGTTCTTGTGGGCCCAACCAAGGCTATCAATCAAATACGGTTTGTTGCCACTCACAACTCGCTTGATTGTGCCAGTTTTACCACGACTAGCAGTCGACCGACCAGCACCTGTACTATCCTTGTATAGCGCATCAGTGATTTTAACTTTGTCGCCCACTTTAAAACTTGTTGAAGCAGCTGGCTTACTTGTGGATGCATTGTTGTTGCTGCTGCTATTTTTCCCAAACACCGCTTCTTTGAATCGCGCCAACTCGCTAGGCTTGCTTACCCAAGGTGCTGGACAATTCTTTCCAGTTACATCATAATGCCGCCAGATTGTATTTCTTGTGATTGCTGGATACTTGGCAACCAATTCTTTGACAGCTTTCACGGAATTTTGAAAAGTCTTTTCGGTGATATTCCCGTTCTTGTCCAGACACATTTCCAAGCCAATAGCGCCGTAGTTAGCATTCCCAATCTTAGAATATAGTGGTTTGTAAATCGTGCCGTCAGAGTTGTACTTTACCGTGTCGTTTGCATGGTAAGCAACCTCATTTAACGGAATGATACAAATAGCTTCGTTATCGTCCACGAACAAATGAGCAGATGCGTAGATGCCGTTTAGGTTATTGAAGTAGGTCTTGTGGTTGCGTGCGGTACCGCCGTTGTTTGCTGTATAATGCATGATCAAGCCCTTAATGCCATAGTTCTTGATTCCTGGTCGAGAAAACTTGTTGATATTGATGTACTCATATTTGATAAAACTCATGTTTATCCCTCCAATTTTGTATATAGAAAAAGAGCAGCTTATTCAGCCGCTCCAGAATTAATGATTCGTGTGAATGTTTGGTGTAAGCCTGTGGATGCTAATCCGCTAACCGCACCGTAAACAATTGACTCCACTGTCAATCCGTTCATCACAAGCCCTAATGCTGCACCTAACAAGCCGACAACCAACGGGATATAATCATTTACCTTGCTTGTTAAGACAGGAGTGTTCTTGATGATATACCCCACAACTAAACATGCGACTAAAATTACTGGTACAAAGTTTTCTGTAATTACTGATAAATCCATTTTACTTCCCTCTTTCTTTCCATAAAGATTTTAATTGTTCACCGTGTTCAATCAAACGATCGTTATGCTTATCCAAGCGCTCGTCATGTCTCTTTAATTCATCATGAATTGCAACACGATCAGATTTACTTGCTTCTAAATCTCTGGTCAATAAATCAAGATTATGAGCGAGTTTGGTCAGATTATCTGCAATCTTTGTAAAATTGGACATGACTGGTTTGATTACAAATGCCAGCATCCCGACAATCGTCATGATCCAACCCGCCCAAGTTGCTAACTCCCCTACGTTTAACATATGCCACCTACTTTCCTAAAATATAAACCGCAACACAACTAGCCAAAAAAGCAGACAACCGATGATGATTGTCTGCTAAAAATTACTTTTTATTTTTATCTAATTCATCATACTTTTTAGCCTTTTCTATAACTTCTAATTGTTCAGATTCTTTTTTCATTTGACTTTCTTGGTTAATTCGGATTTGATCTTCATATTGATTTTGAATATTTACAATAAGAGGCGCTGATTCCTTATATGGTCGATCTGCTAGTAAATCTAAGATGTAGTTCATTTCATTGTCATTTAAATTATATTTCATTTGTTTTCCTCCTAAATAAAAGAGCCTATCATCTGATAGACTCTAAAGAATTCTTTTTATATTCTCTTTTAAAATAAAACTAACCTGCACTTCCGAACCTGCCGTTAATCCAGTTGTGCCGATGAATATATTGTTATTTTGAATCTCTTGATAACTTAACATATCCAATAAAACCAATACATCAAACTCAGCTTTTAACTGTTTGAAATCATATTCTGGTAGCCGACATATTAGGGTTTTATACATATTACCTTCTTGAAATAATTCTTTTAAATAAGGCAAACTCTTCAGAATATTTGCAAGCGCCTTGTTTGCTTTTGCATTAACTCCGTATTCTCTTTCAAATCTACAAACGGCTTCATTTAGAGCTTTGAAGTCATACAAAGACTCTTCTGGAATTTTTAAGCCAGTTCTTTCGTGCAGAATATCAACTAAATCCTTGAATCTTTCATTATCGCTCAAGTTGATCCCTTGTAACATATTGATGGGACTTGGTAATTGCCCTGGCAACATATCAGTATGACAAATTGGTATTGGATTGATGCCTTTCATCCAAGCAGCGCCCAATTCAAAAGGAATCCAAGGCCTTGTGACTGAATTAGTACTACACAAAACTAACATTAAGTCACTATTGTTTAAACCTTGCTTAATTGTATCAAACCATTCCGATCCTGCTGCAATGCTTTTTCCATCAGAAGATACGAAGACTTCAATTGCTCCCATAAATCTTCTTTCAATATCATCTTTCAAAATTTTTGCTAAATCTTTTTCTTCTGTAATATGACTAATGAATAATTTGGGTTTCATATATTTCCCCTCTGCATTTTTCTCTTTATTATAGGGGAATGAAAAGAAATCTTCAATTGTCGTCATAAATGTTCACCTCTCTAGGCTATTTTCAACACGTCTCCATCACGCCAAACCTCACCAACTAAATAAAAGAGCCTATCATCTGATAGACTCTACAAATTTTTGTATCTTTTTCCGATAAAAACAATCCTAATCTAGCGCTTGTAAAATTGCTTTTTTCCATCCGTTTGCTGTTTTTACGTAAACGTTATTGTCGTCTATCACAATAGAGCCTATCTCTCCATCATCGTCCGTAGGAGTATATCTTGCTAAAATGAGTTTACCCGGAACGTAAACCGAATTACTATTAGTGCCAAGAACAATTTGTCCTTCGGAAGCTACACTACCGGCACCAATCGCAACAGAATTTTTACTAGCTGCTCGTGAATTCGCCCCAATTGCAACGGAATCAGTAGTAGCGGTGGCATATGATCCAATAGCTACACTCCTGTCAGCTTGATCGAGTGTTGATTGTCCAGATCTAAACCCAACAAACACATTATCCGATCCCGTTGTTGTTGGTCGATTAACTGCTGCTGGATAAAATCCAGCTTCTCGCCCCATACCAACATTGCGACTACCGGTAGTTATATCATTAAATGCTCGCGAACCAACAACAGTATTTCTAATCCCATCAGTTAAATTGCGCATACATTCGTTACCAATTGCAATATTCCAGCTCCCAGTTACATTTGAGAGCATAGCGGAATAACCAATTCCGATATTATAATATCCGGATTTTAGGTTACGTAAGGCAGCGTGTCCGACAGCAACATTATTTAAACCAGTATCTAATTTTTCTAAGGCATACGTACCAAACGCATTATTATATCTGCCAACAGTTACATCACGAAGCGCACCTAAACCGTACCCGACATTTGCAAGACCGCTTGTGCGTTTCTGTAGTCCGTTCCCGATAGCAAAGTTATCTCCAGATGTAGTTATATCAAATGACCCTATCCCGAGTTTTCCAGCTGGTGTTACTTTCCCAGTAACTTTTTTTATAGATATTTCTGTGATAGTTGCTGTCCATTTTTCTATTCCATTTCCGAGCCTCAATACAACATTACCTGTTTCGTTAGCGGTTAGCGTTAACTTATAAAGTGCGTCGGAATAACCCGTAAATTGTTTTTCGGAAACAACCGCACCAAGTGACACAACTAATTTCGGGATATTGAGCGCTGTATAATCATCTGTCGATGTCCATGTCAAGCTTATCTCGTATTCACTATCTTTTTCGACGCTAAACGTTGACTCTAACATACCTAACTCTGGTATTGTCCATGCGCCATTGCTAAAACTAGACCCGTTTTTTCCAATCCAACTACCGATGGTTGGAGCCATCTCTGGACCGTACGAAGTCGCTGTTACATTCGGTTGCATTAACATTGGGTTTTTGGGTATGGAAATTTTAGGATTTCCGTTCTTGCCATCAGGGTTTTCTACTGTAATTTGTTGACCAGTCCCTTGTATTGACCTTGTTGCTAAACTATTATTCCGTAGCTGATAAATTAAATCATACAACGCTGGGTTGTCGATTAGCGTTCCCGTAGTTCCGTCAAAAAAGAATTGAGGAAAATAACTCATTACCTTATCCATTTCGCTAACACTTGGTTCATTGCCGTGTCCAAAAACCGCAGTCAAATCAATTGCTACAACATTTGTAATTGTGACAGAAGAGCCGTTTGCGTCAGTGGAATTATTATAATAATGTGAAAATTGTACATTTGATAGATTTTCGGTAGCGGAAAAAATACCAGATATATTATAATCTCTATCTTTTACTGGATTGCTAACTACAATATATGGCTCGTTGGCGTAAACCATGCGCATTCTAAGCGATTGTGTTTTTGCGGTTTTCGGTGTCATGAATAGTCTAACATAATACTTGTTTCCTATTGCAAGCCCGCTAATCGCTTGCTGCTCAATACCGTAAATTTGTGAACCGTCCGCGGTGTTTGTCAAAGTCCCATTTGACACAGCGTGCGTCGCAGCAGACGCGACCCAACCACCTGTCAATCCAGACATAAAATTTCCGTTTTTTATTAAATTATTAGCAACGAAATTATCTAGCATCACTGCTTGATAAACACCTAAATCTTTCCATGCCCTTGTACTTGAATCCCATATATAAGAATGCGCACCATCAGTAGTTGCGCTATCAAAAACTAAGTAAGTTCCATCGGCTCCGTTTGGGTATTTAGCTTTCAATGCTGCCAAAGAGTAAAAAAGTTCTCTTGGACCGCCTTGAGCAATCGATGATAGCATACTGTCAACATAAGTTTTATCTGCTTTCCCGCTTACCAAAGGGTTAACCTTGCTATCAACTTCCGCTTTGTTGTAGATGCTAGCAGCATCAAATTTCTCTTTTTGCACTTCAATATCCGCAACTAAGTCTTCATACATCGGCAGATAATACTCTTGCATTGCTGGAGCTTCAGCATCAACCGCCGATAGACGCGCGGTAGCCGTAAACTTAACTAAATCAACCTGGCGTCCATCCGAAAGATTCAGCATCATAGAGATATTTACTGTGCCGGTCTGACCCCTAACTTCATCCGGTATTTCAAAAGATACTGTCATTTGTTCTTCGTCTTCTACTTTCCCATCAAAAGGCCCAAACGATCCCTTTGAATATTTCAAATAGACCAACACTTCTTCGATTTCATCTATTTGGAAAGCAATACCGGATTGTGTTCTGACCGGCACCACTACTTTGTGCACGTTTTTGTCGTACGACATCCATTCAGCGTTGAGTTTTTTTTCTGGAAATTTAGAATTTATTTCTATTATTTCGGTTGTTTGCTGCTTGATAAATTCCATTTAGTTATCCCCCTCTATAGCAGAAGTTTCATTTGATTTGACGGCAGTTTCAAACGCTACTCTAAGTTGAGCATTTTCAAGTTCTATTTGGGCAATTTTTTCTAATAATTTTTGAATAACCATTTGAACATCAACTTCCATTACTAATTCCCTCCAACAAATCTGACATTTCTTTTATAACGCTTTGAGCAATGTAATCTTGCATCTTTTCGTAGTTCATTGTTTCAAACTCGCTGGTTGACACGAAAACGAAACCAGATGTATGTGATCCCGATTTCCAAGTCGCTTGATAACTCAACTTGAAGGTACCATCTGCTTGTTTAACAATCGGACTGATAATTATTTCATTCATTCCTTAATTCCCCCAATCTAGAAAACAGTTGCTGGTTAACTGCATTTTGTTCTGCAATATATTTTTGTTGGCTTCTTATCACGGGTATCAACAAAGTCCAAAGCTTGTCATATTCAATACCTTCGACTTCCCCTGATTCATTTCGAAAAAGAAAATCATCTAAACCAGCGGCCGACAGGTCTTCTGCAATCAAGCCGTTGTATTGAGTCAATTTAACATTATCAACAGTTTCACTCTCACCCGTCGTTAATGCATTTACTAAACTCTCAGTTTCAGTTTTATCGTTCCATCTTTTAGGATCGATTGTCAGAAGGCTAATCCCTTTTTCATATAAACTACTAATCTCGGATATGTTGAGTTTGTATTTTGATGCAGATGTCAATCTACCTAAAGTCCCAGCAGGAGTAATGCAAACTGCTGGTTGAGAGGAATACGTTCGCTCGTAAATTGTATCTGATAGTGCGTATCTGCCTGTATCGTCTTTAGAAAATAACATCCTGCCTAAATCACGATTGTAATTTATAGATAGTTGAGTACGGTTGGTATCTGCATCAATATTGCCCGCCATCAGTTGTCCGTAAAACCGACCGATGCCATTCATCGTAAGGTCATTAGTGGTTACTGTTTCTGACACATTTGCGGATTTAGTATTTAGGGTTCCTGTTTTGATATACCCACCTAGATCAGGACTTATCGCAACATTTTCAGAACCGAATGTTGTCCCCATCGAAATTCCCGATGCGTCTATGTCTGTCCTAAATAGCAATGTTTTGTCAGTTCTGCTGGTGTATTGGCGCAGTTTAAAATAATCTAAACCGTAATATGATTCAGCGTAGTGCATAAAAGATCCTTTACCGCCGCTACTATTTAGATTAAAGACATCCCCTAAGTAACTATTAAATCGCCTACCAAGTGAAAAACTACCTTCGAACCAGCGTGAATTAAAAGCGCCACCTAAAGCATCACCGTAATCATACGATCCTTTGATCACAGTATTATCTGTAGCCATTGTTAAATCTCCAGTAACATTCAAAGCGCCCGTATTTGTTGTGATAGCATTCAAAGTATTGACTAGGATATTTTCTGCCATGAAAAGATACAAATTCCACATGGTCCCATTCCAACTATATGTAGCACCAATGACATAGTTTGCAGCGCCCGTGTTTTGCCAAAGCATGCCGTCGTAAGGATCAGTAGGAACCGTTGGCTGACTGACCACACCTGTAGGTTTGCCATTAGAAACTTGAACTAAGCTAACTTCATCTTGTACTATCGCCAAAAATACCACCTCCTAATAATCAAATGACCGATCGGCGCCTTTACCAAAGCGGATCAGATCAACATGCCTCGTTTTTGTGTTCAATACGATCACATCCCACAGGTCTTCTTCCAAAACACCAAGCGGACGGTCGTCTTGTTCCTTTTTTGGTCGACTAACTGAGCAACCAATTGAATAATTTACGGTTCCGTTTGCATCTTTTGTAATCCGATCCACATGCATGTGTCCATGCGCCAAAAAAGCAAGCTTCCCTTTCCGACCCAAAAAGTCAGTTGAGATACTTGCTGTAAAATCTGGATTCGAATTATAAGAACGGTTGTAGGTTCCACCAGTGACAAAACTATCGATAATCCCATCAATCATTTCGTAATTGTAGGGGTAATAGCTCAAGTTTCCGTATCGCTTACCGAATGGGAAGTGTTGGAAGATAGAGACCGTCATATCTGCTGGTGTATTTTTTAACACATCATAAAACCATTTTATCTGTGCTTGCCGATATCCAGAAACACTGATGCCGATATATTTAGCGTAGCCATCATCATCCAATAACAAAGGTACATCTTGCGGGTTTAGGATAATGACACGATTATTCTTACCAGGTACATCATAGTAGTAATACCCCAACTTGTCAGCTGGATTTTCTACGATACCAAAAATAGTACTTGGACGTGTTGCGACATCATACATCTCATTATTGTTAATTACTTGCTTCAACATACCGTGCAAGGCCGTTTGTGGAGTTGCGGCTCCGTAATTTTTCACTGTCTTGTTGATTGAGTTTGTACGATTATCTCCCCAGTTGTTGTTGCAATGATTACCCCAAGCCACAAAATAAGATGTGCCTGACATCCCTAATGTACTGATTGCTTGTTTGTAATTAGATAATGCAATTGATTTGTTTGCAGTAGTTCCATCATGCGTATCACCATTCAAAACAACGTAATCAACATCCACGAAATTTGTAAATTCAGCTACATTTTTGATGTGATTATTGCTTCGCCCATAGTTTTCTAAATCGTCACGAATGATTGTATCTGTAGCAAAGTGAGTATCAGAAATGTGAATACTGGTGATCGTGTCCTTTGACTGCAATCGCAGTACTTTCCTTGCTGCATTTTTCAGACCATTTAAAAAGTAAATCGCTTGTACGAATCTATTATCAAATATTGTCAAAGCACATCTTATGCTTGAAACTTCTGTAAAGTCTGTAGCGGATACTCGTACCGTTGATCCAGCATTCTTATACAAATTCTCCCATGCGATATCGTGATTGCCGTTTTTATCCACTTTGAACCATAAGATATCTTCTGCTGAAACGCTAGATGTAATATCGACACCATCTTTAAAGATAGTTGCGTTGATCGTTGTCGTTTTTTCTTCACCGTCTACAAAGCTGACTCCGTTGTCAGAACTTAGCTTGACCAGGTACATGCTATCCGGCTTATTCATCTGCTGTTGTTGCGCCAACAGGTCGCTGCTGATCAAGCTTTGCAGTAACTGATAGTTGCCAATAACCGCTTTATTTTCAGACGGGTTGCTTCGGTGGATTTCTTTTGATAACACCCTTGCTTTTAAACGTAGCGCTGGATTATAATCCTCGTCCAAAAAAGTCAACCAATCGCCAATCTCAAAATCGCCATCATTAAAAAGCAAATCGACTTCTGCTGAAAATGTCGGTTGGCTTCTTTCTTTCAAAATCGCCACGGCCTGATTATAATTTTCGATTTGAGCAGTGCTATCACTAGCAAAATTCCCTGTGATCCAGCCGCTGAATCGTTCGATAAAAGTATTTCCTCGGCCGTACAAAGCATTTGCTTCCCGGTCGTAGACGATAGATTCTCCTTTTCTAGTGAGGAAACGTCCATCGCCTGTACTCAAATCATTAAAGCCTTGATTAGTATCTTTGATAGCTGTAATCACGTTATCAATATCAACTGATTTTTGCATTGATATCACATCGACACCAGAGTATAGAACCTTATCTGTTTTGTCAGACCCGATTTTGTAACGGATATTAACTAATTTACGCAGAACTTTCATATTTTGAAAATCTACAGTGAACGTCATCTCGCAACCAAATGCTTTGCAGATGCTCTGTAGGCGCGCTAGCGGCGTTTCGTCTACACTGGTGTCAACTAACCGCTTGATGTCCGTTCCTAGCTCATTCAACCCAATAGACCACCCTGTGTCGTAAAGTTCACGGTTCACGTAGTACTCAATGTACTGTGGGTTTGTGCTTGTAAATAAGCTAGCTGATCCATTCCTTAATTCAGTACCGATATCTATACAAGAAATAGGTCTTACGTTCTCGTCTTCGGTTTCTATGGCTCTGACAAAGAGACAGACATCTTCTTGATGGTCATTCTGGAAAACCACATTGACTCCTTCTTTTATCAAAGACGATTCATAAGGTGCGTTTGGATCATAATCATTTATTCTTGGACCAGTTTGTTTAAGTACATCCATGGTTAGCGTGTTTAGTAGCGTGCCATTTGTAAGCCCCACTGTATGAATATCATCTTGAATAGCAATGCCATCAGAGGCCTCGGTATCAACAAACGTCAAAGGGTTAAATTGTCTATCTAAAAAATGGTAAATCATAGGTATCTCTCCCTTATCGTTAATCCGCCATCAAAAGTACCATCAGAAATAGCGATAATTTCGTTGTCTCCTTTTTCAGCCAGAAGAAACTGACTGCTGCCAACCACACGATAACTGTCATCTCGGATACCGTTTATATAAACGCGGTTCGTTTCTCCATCCACTTTCAAAATATCTCCTTCATAGAAAGCTTTTGGAATGATCGTTTCTGATTCTGTGTTGTACTTAGTGATCCTAGTATGTGTAAGCCTTGCGTTCATTGGTCTGAAATCTCTCCATTGCGCCATGTAGCAATTAATCACACTTGCAGATAACATAGCTACATTTTCGTTGAACCACGATTTTGTTTCACTCCACGTTTCTTTCCATGTGGATCCATTAATTCTGGCCAGCTTGAAAGTAAACTCATTACCGATTTTTTTCATCATGATCGATCCAAAAAATCCGCCGTTGTAGTTAATTACACTTTTCGGTAAGTTGGCTTCGTAAATCCGATAATCACCAACAAAAAACGAAAACGTCACTGCATCGGCGACATTCGTATTGTCTTTCATTTCAAAACCTACAATAAAGTTATTATCCGCATCAGAATAATTGATTTCGATCAACCCTTGGCACGTCGGTTTTTGTTTAGCGTTCCCTGTGGGTTTAAATTCCAAACGATGGAACACTTCGAAATCAGAAAGAGGTTCAGTGAACAGCCTTGTAACTGTCGGCCCGTGCCAATAGCCCGCGGTGGTTTCTTTATTCCACGTTCCATAAGAAGCTGGATAAACCTCTTCTGGCCCCCAAGTCAATGAACCTTCAACTTTCGAGGTGTGATCGCCATCGTCAAAGCGCCATCTTGGACGGCCTGTATTTTGTGACCAGAGATTCCTTGAAGCAGATCCCATAGCATCATTCATAACTTTTTCAGTCGGGCTTACAGGGTCAGCGTCTTCTGAAATTGACATTCCAAGTTGAACTATCCTATCTGGCGAAACAAAACCGATAGAATTAGCATCACTCGTAAAAGTGACGTCAATGTCTATCGGTGTCTGATATGTCCCGTTATTTTGAACGGATGCGATCGTTCCTTCTGTTGTTGTGAGAAATTTGTATTCTTTTGTTTCTAGTGCGTGGGCAATTCCATCTTCACATAAAAACTTTAACTCCCCAAAAGCTTCCCCTCTGCTTTCGAGCGATCGTTTCCAACTTGATTCGCCAGTAAGTTCAACTAACCAATAACGATCCGGCTCGTCTGAAAACCAAAGTCGTTGTCGTTCTTCTGAAAACAGAACGTTTGCTAGGTCGTCTTTAGCTTTCCTGAAATTACCACTCAGCGCATATAGCGGCAATGTAATAATCCTGTGGGAAAGCCGCTTGTTAGTTGCACGAGATCCATTTGCACGTGCCATTTGAACCAAATCATGCTGCACTTCAGGAAAGAGACCACGATCTGGCTCATCGGTTAAATCAAAGTAATCTGACAAGCTGACATCATTTAATTTAATCTCTAAATCGCTAATCATATCGTTCTCCTTCCTGCTTTGATATCATTTAGTTTTTGTTGATTTGTTTGTCTAGTTTCAATAGATTTCATTACGTTTCGTCCATCGAGAATTAGTTGCATATTTCTCAAGTCATCACCGAAGTTTGACATGATATCTATCAGCATCTCAAATTGCTTCGAGTAATCCTGTGTACGGAATTTAATTGAGCTTGATTCGATTGCAGGCGTCAGGCTCCTTAGATTTCTAACTAGAGAAGAATCTTCCGGAATCCCCACGCCGTCAGCATACTTCGGAATGCCCAAGCGCCGCATGATCGATTTGGTGCGGCTTGCTTTATAAACTTTAGCCCCAACAGGTGCATTAGGTATATAGACGTTTCTACCGTGCGGGATAAACGGCGCTTGCCCAGGGAATTGCACTATCTCTTTGTACAAAGGCCCAGATTGGTCGTTGACGATCATATCTCCACCCGGGTGGTAATTTGTACCAGAGGCGTTTGGAATTGCTGTCTGCCCTGTTCTACGACCTCTGTATTCAACATCGATTACAACGTTTTTGCTATAAACTTGAGCGATTGCCTGTTTGGCTCTTTCGACTTCGCTATAGTCCGCAGTTGCATGTAGATGTTTAGCACCAACTTTAGTCGCATTGTAATCATTTATCTTTTTTTGAGAATTCGTCAAAATAGAATTAACATTTGTGTTTTCTCCGAGAAGTCTTTTCAGTTCTGGCGAAAGATCGTTATACGTTTGCAACATCTTCTTTGATTGCTCAACTGTAAGCGTAGCTGGGTCTTCTGCAATCAATTTCTTGATTTCAGGATCTAGCGCATTGTATTCATTCAAGGAAGTTTTCGAGAAACTCAAAGCATTTAACAATTCATAATTATCTGCTTTCAAATCTTTGATTTGCGGTTGAAACTCTTCCCACAAACCTAATTGCAACATGGTTTCAGCCATAACTTCTGGAGTGTTTGAATAAAGGAATGCTTTCTTTTCATCGAATGACATTTCTTTCCATTTACCAGAATCTTCTAGAGCTTTATACATGGTTTGACTAAATTCGTCATCGAGAATTGCTTTTTTATCTGACCAAGCCATGCCGTCCCACCAACCGTTGGCAATTGCTGCTTCGCCTACCACATCTTTAGCGTTGCTATCCAAATCAGCATCATGAACGACTAGCTTCAAATTGTTCCAAGTTGTTGAATCCTTTGTTGCTTCGGTGACAACTTCTGCAACATTAGATTTGACTTCCCCTGTTTTTTCGTCGAACACTAAATCATTCCATGTTTGTGCTGCTAATTTACCGGCCTTGCTTGATTCAGATGCAGTCCAAGATAGTTTTTCTGCGTTTTTTTCAGCATTCGACGCTAATTCTCTTGATAAATCAGATGCACTTTTTAGAATCTTTTCATTTTCAGCAATTGCACTATCTGCATAATCACCCATACTTGATATCAATTGACCGTTAGCCAAGGAGACTTCATTTTGTAACTCGGGGTATTTCTTTAAAATGGTTTCCATTTGAGAATCGAAACCTTGCACAGTAGTGGCATTGATTTCATCCCAAGCAGATAGGAATTTCTTAGCAAACTCACCATCAAGGTTATAACCTAAATCCTCAAGGTATTTCTCTTTTTCTTGCCGGCTCAGGGTTGCATTTTCTTGTGCAGCCCTTCTTTGCTCTCCTAATGATTGAAGCCACAGTTTCGCTTCTTCTTGCGTGGCGTTTGCAACATCAGCGTTCATAGCAGATAATATTTTTTTCTTTTCGCTTGCAGATACATCCAGAGTTTCTACATAAGCTTGAGTTGTGTTTTTCGCTAGGTCTTGAATTATTTTTGCTTCAGATACACTAATTTCTCGATTGCTATTAGAAGCAGCTTTCTTGATTTCTGTAATTCGGCTAGTGTTGTCTTGGACTGTCTGCAAAGCCGATTCAGCTTTAGCCTTCTCATCTTCAACCATTTCGCTTACAGATGAATTTACTGAATTCGGTAGTTCTTTGATCAGTTTGTCCAATCCTTCAACTTTCTTGACAAGACTATCTTCAATTGTTTGTCCAATTTTTTCAAAATTTGAAATCATCGAATCAGAATTAGTCGTAAATCCATCAGCCATTAATCCAAACTGCCCTGATGCTTTTTGTGTACTATTCTGAACCTTCGTTAAGGTGCCATCGACCGCTTCTCCTACATCAGCCCCCCAACGTTGAACTCGTTGACTAGAATTCCAAGCTTCTTCACCGAATAATTTCCATGCACCATACCCGACTGCAAGAGCACCACCAACACCAACGATACCAAGAATAAGCGGACCTAATGGCCCCAACGCTGCTGCCATAGCCCCTATACCACTTGATCCAGCAGCGCCACTTGCAGCAGCACCGAATTTCGTGACCGTTCCCGATCCTCCAGATAAAGTTTTAAGAAAGGTTGCTGCGGAAATGTCTCCATCAGCAAAAGACTTTTTCACCTCATCAATGGCCTTTTTCTTAGCCATGTTTGCACTCAAGTCAATGAATGACTTACCAAGTTTTCCAACACCGCTACTCAACTTACCTGTAATTGATAATAAAGGTCCGGCAGCAGCTGTTGCTGCTAATAACCTTATGACCATTTTTTGTGTTTTCGGATCCGCATCACTAAACGCTTGAGCTAACTTTCCTAACTGCTCTACAAAGGGTTTGCTTGTTTCCAGTCCTTCTCTAAGTGCATCTACGAAAGGACCGCCTAAATCAATAGCCGCATCCACGACTTCGTTTTTTAACATCTTCAATTTTGATTCGGTTGTTTCGTAACGTTTGCCGGCTTCTTCTGCTAAAGCTGTATTTTCACCAAAAGCAGTATTTCCCATCTCAACTGCACCTGCAAAAACACCACTAGCATTAGCGGCACGTAACAAGCTGTCTCGCAAACGCACTTCTTTAATATCCATGTCATCGAGCACTGCAATAGCTGATTTGCCTTTTTCTTCAGCATGAGCCAGTCCATCGACAAAAGCCATGATTGCCTCTGCAGGATTTTCTTTAAACAAGTTACCAAATTCTGAATTGGTCATACCTGCAACATCTGCAAATTGTTGTAAAGAAATTGCCGCTTCATCTGCTTCTTTATACATAGCTTTTAACTGTTTGCCAGTTAATCCCATTTCACCAGCTGTTGATTTCAGGTTTTTCCCGCCATCTTGAACAGCTTTTACCATTGATTCGAATGAAACGCCACTTTGTTTTCCTAATTCGATTAACTCATCGAAGGAACCCATACCTTTTTCAGCCGCAAGTTGCATGTTGACCATGACCTTAGAAAAGGCTGATCCACCTGCTTCAGCTTCAATACCTACAGATGATAGTGCAGCCGCAAAACCAACAATATCGCCTTCGGACATTCCAATTTGTGAACCAGCACCAGCTAAGCGCAATGCCATTGCCGATATTTCAGATTCGGTAGTTGCGAAGTTATTACCCAGATCAACAATCGCCGAACCAAGGTTGCTAAACTTGTCCTGAGACATTTGGGTAATGTTGGCAAAACGGGCCAATTCGGTAGCTGCCGTCTCAGCACCCATATTCGTTGATTCACCTAGGTCGATCATAACCTTAGTAAAGGCTGCGACATTGTCCGTTTGAATACCTAATTGTCCAGCGGCTTCTGCTACTGCTGCGATTTCAGAGTGAGTAGATGGCAATTCTTTTGCTAAACCTCTCAAACTTGCTTCTAAATCGTCGTAGGAATAAACAACATTACCGTTGCTATCAACAACTTCATCAGATGTTTTCTTTACTCCAGCAAAAGCGGATTCCCAACTAATAGCAGCTTTAGTGACGGCCGCTGCCCCTGCTGCAATCGGGAGAGTCAATGATTTAGTCATCGCTGAACCCAATTTACTTAGATTCTCACCGTTTTTAATTAGAGCATCACTGGTCTTGTTAATTGAACCAGTCAAGCCCTCGTTTCTAACTTTGTATTCTGCAATTGCCCCAGCAGTATTCTGCAATTGCGTCTTGTAATTAGCAAGCTTGCCATTAGCATCCTGTAGTTGAGCCGCAAGACGTTTAGTTGAATCAGTAGCTTTTCCATCAACAAAAGACTCGTCATAGGCTTTCTTGAGGGCGGAAACTTGATTTTCTTGTGCTTTAATAATCTGTGTTAAACCATCGTATCGAGTACCTAATTTACCAAGTTTGTTTCCTGCCAAATCAGCTACTTTCATATTTGCTTGCATTTCTTTTGCTAGGTATTGTACTTGCTTTTTAGAATTAGCAACGCCTTTCCCAAAATCAGCATCATCCAAACCTAGCTTTATGACCATATTTCCTAATGGAGTTGCACCAGCCAAATCATCCGCCCCCTTTCACTAAATCAGCCAACGGCTTAATTTCTTTGCGTTTTTTGTTTTTCTTTCCTTTTGGCGTTTGTTTAAACATAATTTCATAAAGGTACAGCGTATCTGTATTTAGAACATCATTGATCGTCCAATTGGGATAAATCCTCAATATCGATCTAACAACGTCTACCTGTAACTCATGATGATCGGACGAACTTATTTTCCGTCCTTTTTTCCTTTTGGGTCTTTCTTATCTGTTGGATCTGATTCTTCCACGTCTTTTTCGTAACCTAAGACACGGTACATAATGATTTCCATGATCAAATCTCTGTCCCATGCATCGATACCATCTAAAAGGACAGTTCCGGTTAAATCTTTATCATCAAACAAGCCGGCTACAAACTCAGCACGGAATTCAGTAAGCACTCTGGCTGGAGGAGCAACATCATTGCCTTCTTCATCCTTCTTGAAAAGTTTTGCTTCACCATCCGTGTAATCTAAAGCTTTTGAATACGGTACGTGGCTTTGTGTGAAGGTCTTTCTTGTTCCATTGATCATTAGATCCAATCTGATTTCTTTTCCAATTTCTGACATGTATAATTCCTCCTATTAATCAAAAAATAAAAAGGCTAGTCCGAAGACTAACCTTTGTCATATTACTGTCCACCACCACTTGGAGGAGTAACAGCACCACCAAGAACGGCAGTTTTTAGTTGAGCGACTGCGGCCGTCCCAAATGCACGTAAGACTTTAACAGTTTTATCATTTTCACCAATAGTAATTTTTCGAGAGATTGCGTTGTAAACATACTCGCCCGCTTCAGGTGTAAAATCTTCATCGTTTTTCGTAGCCAATGAAAAACCATCACGATTAAACGAACCTGCTACCATAGCAAAAGCAACTGGTTCACCATATAAATCTTCTGCTTCAGCGACTGCAGCCATATAAGGAGGATCCGTTTCATCACCAAAACCGTCAATACCTTCCGCCATTTTGATCAATCCTAAGATTTCTTGTTCAACTTCTACAGGCACATCCAGTAAACCAAAGTTTGCAGCTACTGATCCGGTACCTTTTTTGGACAAGTAATACTCAACGTTACCGGCAAATACTTTCACCGCTTCTTTGGATAGCCCTGTTAAGTCGAAGGCAGTAGGTCCACCTTCTTTTTGTTTACCTTCTAAAATGTGAATTTCCGCTGTTGTATCTGGTTCTAAAGCTGTAGTAAGTTTTCGAACCGATAATTTATCAAAGCCATAAGTTTCCATTTATAAATTCCTCCTAATAAAATAGACACCGATTAATAATCAGTGTCATGAATTTGTGTGTTTTTTCGATACCGCCTTGCATCAACAAAGCGTTTTGTTTCTGAGAAATACTCATCAAGTCCACCATTTAACTGAGCATATCCGAATTTCCACATCACAGCTTTCACTGCTTTAGCAATTTCTTTCGTCAAAATCCTAGATTGAGTTTCGACATTAATCTGATAACTGAATGTCTGTGACATCTCTTTATTGGCTGCATAGTAAGCACTAGTCGGCGGTCCAAGAGGTGTGTCGATAATAATAAAAGGTTTGGTCGAATCGAAGCTTTCAGGTACTTCATAGAATTTGATGTTCTTTGCAGTAACCTCTTTTGCAATCGTAGGATCAGCAGACAAAACACTATAGACTTCCATCATCATATCTTTCATCGTGCTAACTCCTCCATGTCTGATCGCAATTTTTGAAGTGCTGAACCCTCTGTTTTATCAACCACGCCTTGAAGTTTACCCATCCCTCTAGGGCTGACATATTTGCCAAATCGTGTATAGCCGAATTCACTTAGATGGACTAATCGCCATCGAGAACCCTGGCCCCAACCCACCTCAATTCGTTTGGGCGGTCCTTTCTTGACGCTAGAAACAATAACTGTATCGTGGGTTTCCCCTGTATCCATATATGTTGCCGCTGCCGCTTCGACATCCTGCTTCAATTCGTTACCGTAATTTTTAAGTGCTTTGTTGACTACACGAGTGGTTCTTGCTGGGCCGATTTTAGCTTCGATATTCTTTAGAATTTCGTCCATACCCTCAATTGAAAAACTCATGAAGTCACCCCCAAAATAATCTTGAGAAAGTCGTTGTTCTCCAAATCTGGTGCAAAATCTACAATATCCCATACATCATCTTTGTATCGAAAATCATCTAAGACTACTTTATGCGCATTGTCAGGCAAGTAGTCCGTATATGGGTCCCGTATCTTGATTGTGACAGCTTTCTTTGTCCCTTTGCCGCTAAGGATATCCCTATCCTTTGAAGAAGGGTTATACACCAAGCACGTGCACTTATACAACTTCTTCTTTTCCTGTTCACCAGGATCAGGACCGTCACTGTCTTGATATTCAAAAAAAGCAACTGGCGTGTTCAAATCACCGGCTACAATTTCAGGTCTTTCATATTTTGTTTTAATCGGCAACTTGATCACCTACCAAGTCTATTGAAGCATCCATAATCATAGTTTGAAAGTTATCGTAAAAGTATTCGAGCGCCTCGTTTCTTAAATAACGAGTGCGCTCATAAACTAGTTCTTTGCCCTTTTCGTAGATGAGCGGATCAAACTCTCCGATTATTGATTTGATATCGGCAAACCCACTTTCTAACTGCTTACCAATATCTTCATCTTCTGAGGAATGAAATATACGAAATCTAGCCTTGAATTCATCGATAAAACTCTGACTAATCATTCATCATCCCTCATTTCTTTGTATCATCTATCCGTTCAAGAAAAGAGTTATCAAGATTTTTTTCAACCTCGTTAGCTCTTTTCAAAGTCATTTCAATTATTTGGTTAATCTCGTAGATATCTTTCGTCTTGGTGTCCCGAAACTTCTTCAAAACTTTATATTTGGCCATAAGTATTCACTACCCTTCTGGTGTAGTTTCAGGTGTAAAATTTAAATCATAAACTTGAGCAGCATCGTTGTTCGTTGGGTAACCATTGCCAAGCATATCAATCGCGTAAAGAGTTGCGCGTTTCATAGCAAACGTTTCTTTGTAGACGTACACTTTTTCTGGGCGAGATTGTGTCGCTTCATATTCGCCGCCAACATATGCGATTAATTTATTTTCTGGTACATCAATAGATTCGATAATATGATCAACGTTGATGAAAGGCATATTTGATCCATACACGTTGTTAAGGTTGGCGAAAGTCACTGCAGCAATAATATCGTAGTAGTTGACTGGATTAACAATCAAATAGACATTCCCAGATACTTTTCGATATTCAGTAGTTCCAGCATCGTTTTTATCAATTTTATAAGTGTACTTAGACAATTTCTTCATTACGCCAGCTAGTTCGGAAACAATGGTATTTTTTGCAAATGTCAAAGTTCCGGCTGCTGCCTTATCAGGATATTCACCACCCGTTACTGCACCGTCTAGGTCTTTCAACAATCCAACAGGTTCATCGTTTCCTGTGCCAGTGATAACTTTTTCTGCCCAGATATCACGAACAGCTTCAGTTAAAGAGATGTTGATGAAACGATCAATCCAACGAGGTCCCAAATCGAGAGTATCGTTTGAAATCAAGAAGAAAGCAGTCAATGCAAGTTGAACAAATTCAGCTGCACCAAACTTAGCGTCCAATTGTCCTTCTAAATCTTTGTGTAGTGGCCCAAATACCGCAACACCTGATCGACGAGCGCGAATGACTTTCACACGTCCAACAGTAGGCGTGAAGTTGATGATGCCTAAAATCGGATGATCTTTTTGCAAGTTTTCGAAAACACGTTCCAAAATTGTTTCTGGCCAAACCAAGTCAGAATCAAACCCGCCAGTTTTAACTGCTTCGTTATAGAATTTAGTTTCTTCTGCAGTTAATGTTGGAATGCCGCGTGCTTCTAACACACGATTATCAGTAACATTTTTTAATTCGTCGTATTCAGCCTTGACTTGCTTGCCAGCATCTTCAGCGATAGCCGTCACATAAGCTTCTAAAGCATCGTTTACTTGTTCAGGTGTTGCATCTTCTTTTGCAGAAATAGCGTTAAAGATTTTCTTCGCATCTGCAGTTTTGTCTGTAATTTTTAACATAATTTATTCTCCTTTTCGCAATCGTGCGATTAATGATTTTTGTTTTGGTTTTTGTTCCACTTCATTTGTTACATGTTGGCTTAAATTAGACATAGCAACAGCCACGGCGTTTTGGATCATAGAAGCAATATCCTGCGGTTCTTCTTGAGGTTCGGCACGTTTTACAGAATCAGCAAATCCGAATTCGACTGCTTCGTCTGCCGTGAACCATTTTTCTTCATTCATCCATTCACGCAACTGATCAGCTGATTGACCGGTCTTATCAGAATAAATTGCCAGAATTGAATCATCGATGGTCTCCAAAGCATTCAGAGTTTTTTGGATATCCTGTTTGTTTCCCCAAGCGAATGTTGAAGCTTCGTGAATCATCAATGAAGTGCCAACATTCATGATCACTTCGTCAGCGCCAGCAATGATGAAAGTTGCGGCACTGGCTGCCAAACCAGTCACTTCGACAGTGACGTTTGACGGATGATCTTTCAGATAATTGTAAATTTCAATCCCTTCAAACACATCGCCGCCAGGACTATTCAGTTTGATCACGATATCATCTGTGACTGTATCCAGTGATTCACGGATATCTTTCGCATTAATAACATCATCATCACGCCAATATTTCTTTTGGACATTGCCACTCAAGGTGAGAATGTGCTTACCATTTTGAATCTCGTTGGTAAATTGAAAAGGTACTTTTTTAACTTTCGGCATTTTCGTTCTCACCTCCCTTCAATTTTTCATAGTTTTTAGTCATAATCAATTGCTGGCCTTCACCATTTGGCAACGGGTCGTAATCGGTCACTTCACGCACTTCATCACGCAAGAACGTTCCGGAAGAAACGATCTTATCAATTTGAGTAGCATTTTCTAGAATGCTGACAGGCAATACTTTAGAAACTTTAATTCGTTCACCATTTTGGTATTCTTTTTTTGTAATGATTTTGGCCATCAACTCGTCCTGAAGCTTCTTCATCAGTGGTGCGATACAAAGTTTACGAAAAGCATCTAGATTAGAATCAAGATCAGCTTTTTCACCATAAATAAGCGCCGTAGGAACTCCTATGGCGTTGGCTACATCATCGATCAACGATGTTTTCATTTTGTTCAGCTCATCAAGAGATTGATTCGAAACTCCTTGTTTGTTGGTGTATTCCTCATAATCAATGTTCTTCACCTTTGCCACGATCGCAACTGATTTTGTCTTAAAGGCTTGATAGATTTTATCGACATATTCTTGAAGTTTTTCTGTTCGAGTCTTGCCGTTTTCATCTTTCTTTTCGTTGGCAGTAGCAGTTGCATTGATAGACACCGATCCACGAATTTGATTATTTCGCATTGCAATTTCAATGATTCGCCCAAATAACTCGGAATAGTCCTCAAACAAGCCCTTTGTAAAACGATCAAGTTTATCATTGTTGTATTCAATGTAGATCACATCTGACATATTGAAGCTTTTTTGAAATACATAGTTCTTTACTGTTACGCCAGTGAACACATCATCATAAACGGCATATTCTGTACGAGAAAAATCATCAGCTATCAACAATTGGTTATCTTCAGTAAAAATGACCAGCACTTCGTTGTCGTCCATAAGTCGATAGAAAAACTTTTCCCAGAACGTTGCAGCAGACATATCATTGTTGGGTCGAACATTCAAAATGTATTCCCAATCAGCAGTACCATCTTTGTTTTTGAACTTTACTTCCAGTGTAGACATTGTCCTTGCGACAAAATCTAGCACTGTGTTCTTTGCCATAATTTTTAGATATGCTCGAGCGGATTCATCATCACCATAGACGAGATCAGGAATCCAGTCCGAAGGTTCTTCATTACGTATGGACTGCTTAAAGACATCAAATAAACTCACATATTTTCACCACCTTTCAATGTCAAAAACAATCATCTATTTCTTGCGAGTATGAGAATAAAACTCCCGTTCATAGGATGATTTTTTGATTACCCATTTATGATCTTTATAGATACGATATGGCGTATTAACAATTAAAATATCTGGTTCCGCTAATACTTCTCTGTATTTTCTAAACAGATTATTGCTCTTCAACAATTGTTTAGAATGATAAAGGATAGGTTCTGTTTGTTTTAAATCTCTTGGCGTAGGGCAGTGAATAGTCCATCCGTTCTTTCCGTAAGGATCGCTCGATTCGTAGTAAAATTCAACAAAGTATAATTTAGAAGTATCTTTACGATCAATCAAAGCCATCGCCTCTAAGTTAGTTATTTCTTCGTATACAATTGATTTCAAAAACTATCACCACCTTTCAATTGGATTAGATATATGGATCACCTTCACTTTCCGGCAAATCGCCTACCTGATTTATTTTGGATCTTTTCAGGTGGTTTCTTCTTGTAACCCAAAGGTGTTGTAGTTACTGTAGTGAAATAAACGGTGTTACCAGCCATTACGTTTTTTGTTTTTCGCTCAACGTTTAGATATTGCGGTTTATACATAATGATCACTCACTTTCTGCGTGAAACCCATTCAATCAATATTGCAATAAATAAAATAAACAAAAATATCGGTATCAGAATATACCAGTATTTAATAAAAAATTCTCTTTCGGTTAAATGAATCCAATCACTGAACATAACCTAGCCTCGCTTTCTAAAACTCAATTTCATCCAACATGTCAAATGCATCATCATAGTCGTAGTCAATGATTTCATCAGCACGCCATAGACAGTATTCAAAAGCCTTGAAGCCGTCTGTCTTACGACGAACCTCTTCTTTCTTCTTGTATGATTTATTCCCATCACCGTTAGTCTTAACTAGTACATTGTTTGTGTACCAGCGCATGAGAGGATTATCACCAAAGATAATGTGATTATTGGCAAATGCATCTTCAATCCTTGGCGCTAGTAAATTATCAGCAGCTGTTGGATTTCTAATCACTTCGATTTCAAATCCTTCCTCCAAAAACAATGGTCGCAATAAATCCATCCGGAAATTATCGGCTACTATTTTCGTTATGCCGTATTTCTCACGTTGCTCAACAAACCAGCCGACAACTGTTTTAGGATCGATTGTGGGACCATCTATGACCGTCAGCAATCCTTTTTCTTCCCATTCCCTTATCGGTGCAAATTTTTCTTTTGTAGTTTCAGAAGCTTTACGAGAATACCCGTAGTAAATGTCCACAAATTGCTTTCTAACGAACGAATGGGTCTTGAATACATAATCATCCCCATCACGAAACAAAAGCCCACAAGCGGCGAAATCACGCAGACTGGCATAGTCTAAACCACCAATGGCTTGTTTGCCGATTAGGTTTGTTGGGAATGGTCTGTTGGTTGCCAGAATCTCTTCACGACTAGCCACCGATCGTTCTAAGTCTGTGACAGGTAAATTCATACGTTTAGTCATGAACTCTTCTCGGTTGCTTGGATCGTCTTCCAAATCCTCGTATTCTTCCATAACAGTTTCGTAGAGATTGTCCGCATACTCAGATAGTGGCTGATGAAACATAGGGTTTGCTAATTCCCAGTTATCAGGATCATTGACCTGGTCTTCTGAATCAAGTTTGCAAATGAAAGGGAAAAGAGCATTGAAACGGACTGAACCGTTCAACACTCTTTTCGCTTTTTCTTTCATGTTGTCCAAGAATCCCTCACGAACATAACCATCAGTACCTACATAAAACTCCCTCGGGTTCGGACGTTTGCCAAGCCCACTGATATGAACTTTTACATCTTTGTTCGATTCGTATCGATGGATTTCATCAAAAGCTACTGCTCCATCACGTAATCCGTCTTTTGTATCGCCGTTGCTGGTACGAAATTTTATCTTGCTGCCAGTCTTTTTGCTGGTGATCACTGACTTGCCATATTCGAAGGCTTTTTGCAGTGTTTTGTTACGTTTGATTGTATTGTATATCTCTTCGAATGATGTTTTAGCTTGATCCTCACTATTAGCAACGATCGAAACATTGTAGTCCATGATGCCGTGCATTTCGGTTTGAAGGAAATTCAAAACGACTGATAGCAGACCGTTTTTACCTCCACCACGACCAAACATCCAAAGAAATTTACGATACACATTCCGGTCATTCTTCTTGAAATAAAAAAAGATGAATGCGATCAAGAACTTTTGAAATGGCTGCATTGGGAAAAACCATTTCTCACCATAAGCAATGCACTTATCAATCATCACATCATCGAAGTAAACATCATCACGACTAAGGACATCACGTTCGACATACTCAATTAAATCTTTCCGCTCTTTATTGAACTTTATTTCCCCTGATTTGAATTGCTCAATATAATAATCGACATGCTTTTGATGAATCATGTTAAATCACTCTCATCATAATCATCTTGATTGTCAGTAACTACTTTTCCGTTTAGATCATCCAGGTTAAGGTCTTTACCGAGCGCAATAATTGCACGAGAAATCGTAACTTTTTGAGCGATTGCTGGGTTAGTTTTAAGATACGTTTGAGTGCCATTGAAACCTTCGACAATCGGGCCGTATTGCTTAACAGCTTTATCCATTTTTCGATAAAGCCTAACTAAATCAAGGTATCTCTCAACTTTTTCAAGTTCCATCTGATCGTTAACGTCAATTTGTCTCAGCAACTGTTTCTTTAAATCTGACATCTTCAAAGGCTCTCACCCCCCTAGCAAAAAATTTTTAGTCATAAATTTGGACAGTTGACCCCATCCACCGGTTCCCAATTTTGGGATTTGACCCCAAAATAATTCGACCGGGGGTATGTTAGTCCCCACTTTCGTTTGATTTTCTATTCATTTTTGGGATTCGGTTCTTTAGGTAAATTATCAGTATACTCAATGTCAATCGATAGTACATTGCATACAAGCTCATCAGACCGCAACAAGTTCCAAGTATCTTCGACTCGTCCATCAACCAGTGATATACTTCCCTCGGTTACTGCTGATCTTAACCCATGCAACTTACCAATAGCTTTGTCAATTAAATTCTGATCAAGTTCTTTCTTGTTTGCTATTGTATCTTTACTCATTGATTCATTACCTCCCCAGTGATTCTATTAATAGATAATACTTTCTGTTTAGGATCATCTTTGGTCATATAAACAAATGTGATTACATTAGTTCCTTCACCCCATGCGCAGCTTGTTACATAGTGATTTGTCATAGATACAACCCCAACCTCTTGGCCTTTGATGTAAAGCTTAGGTACTTTCCCATTCAAATCGAAGCTAACGTCTTCTCTGGTTAATGGTTTACCTAACATAGCTTGATTGAGTGCCTGTTCCCATTCCTCGCATCCCTTCGAAGAAAAGTTAACAGTCACATTGCCGCCTTCAACGAATTGCTTAGTGAAGTTTTCGTAAACTACATCTACGATTTTGTACTTAAGCAATGCTGACTTAAGACCTAGTCCATCCGCTGCCAATTTATCAACCAATAGTTTTTTACCATCAATACCATCAGCATTAGAGGTTGTTACTATTGCTTCGGGATATAGTTTTTTAATTCTAGTCAATAAAGATTTATTTCTTGGACCGACAACAATAGTGTACCTTCCGTCTTCAACGTATTCCTTTAGTGTATTATAAGATGTCAAATTCATCATCCCACTTTCTCTTCTTTGGTTGGCCACGATAGTTCATTCGATCGTGTCGCTTGTTGTGACAGTCCTTGCATAGTGTTCTTAGATTGTCAGGATCAAATGCCAGCTCTGGATTTGTTTCCAACTCTTTGATGTGATCGACTTCCAGTATCGAATCATACTGTGTTGTCAGTCTGCCTTCAGCTTTACACCACAAGCATTCATAGTGATCTCGTTCGAGTATTGATTGCCTTAGGTTGCGCCACTTGGTCGATCCATAAAACCTAGCACGATCCGCCTTGGTTTTGACAACAGGTATCATTGCTCTTTGGCTAACTGTTCAACATAAACATTTACCAAGGCTCGTTGCACTTGCAAGATTCCGTCTACTCCAAGCTGTGTTACATCGAGGTTCATATGTTCTTTTATAAACGTTGCGTTAACAGGTGCCTCAAGCGATCGCTTCATCATGTAATAGTTTAGTGCTGCAAGTTCATCTACCTTCAGCCCGTACGCCGTGATTACTTTCCAGAACAGATCAGCAATAGCATCCATATCCTTCTCTTCTCGTAACTGAGTTAGCATCTTGATGAAGTCGTCTTGCTTTTCTGGAACAAATTTCTTTTTGTGATCCTGTGGTTTCTTCATTTCTATCGCTCCTTTTGGGCATAATAAAAACACCTAAGGTTAGTCAGGTGTTTGAAATTTATCGATTTTTAAATCAGCATATTTATCTATATTGCTCTTGTAATAATCTATAAACGAATTAATCTTATTTTTATAATTGATTTTTTCATCATCTTCAATTCTAACAGTGAGTGAAGGATCCTCGAATTCATAAGAATTAAAAAGTACGTCAATTTTTTTTAGCAACATATTGGTACATACGACTACCCTTAGAAAGTAAAATTGATTATTTGATGATAAGTAAGTTAATTCCTTTTCTTTAAGATATTCAAGTTTCTTTATATTTAAATGAACTTCATTCAAAGCTTTTTCTCTCATAGTTGAATATCTGTCTCTTATACACATCTAGATGTGTATAAGAGACAGACATGCCTTAGGTTGCGCCACTTGGTCGATCCATAAAACCTAGCACGATCCGCCTTGGTTTTGACAACAGGTATCATTGCTCTTTGGCTAACTGTTCAACATAAACATTTACCAAGGCTCGTTGCACTTGCAAGATTCCGTCTACTCCAAGCTGTGTTACATCGAGGTTCATATGTTCTTTTATAAACGTTGCGTTAACAGGTGCCTCAAGCGATCGCTTCATCATGTAATAGTTTAGTGCTGCAAGTTCATCTACCTTCAGCCCGTACGCCGTGATTACTTTCCAGAACAGATCAGCAATAGCATCCATATCCTTCTCTTCTCGTAACTGAGTTAGCATCTTGATGAAGTCGTCTTGCTTTTCTGGAACAAATTTCTTTTTGTGATCCTGTGGTTTCTTCATTTCTATCGCTCCTTTTGGGCATAATAAAAACACCTAAGGTTAGTCAGGTGTTTGAAATTTATCGATTTTTAAATCAGCATATTTATCTATATTGCTCTTGTAATAATCTATAAACGAATTAATCTTATTTTTATAATTGATTTTTTCATCATCTTCAATTCTAACAGTGAGTGAAGGATCCTCGAATTCATAAGAATTAAAAAGTACGTCAATTTTTTTTAGCAACATATTGGTACATACGACTACCCTTAGAAAGTAAAATTGATTATTTGATGATAAGTAAGTTAATTCCTTTTCTTTAAGATATTCAAGTTTCTTTATATTTAAATGAACTTCATTCAAAGCTTTTTCTCTCATAGTTGAATATGTTTCATTATCAAAATTTAACTTTAATATAGGTTCAACATATTCGTTGTATATCATTAATCTAAATTTTTTTCTTGCGCATTTATCATCAATACGATTCTTTAAATAAACGATAAACGGAATAAATATACTTGAGATAACCCCTGCTGCAAAGCTTAAAAAATTTAAGTCCATTTTGACACTCTCCTCTTATTAGATACAATTATCATACCTAACAATGGGGGAAAAGTGAATAACAAAAAGACAGCACTAGCGAATTTCGAAACAAGGGGTTTCACCTCTTCCAAAAAAATTGTGCTGTCTTTCTATTCCTGTCAAAGAAGTTTCGCGATAAGGAGATTGCCTCCTTTCGGTATTTGGATTAGTGTGAGTAGCCCAAACCGACGCTCTCCGTTTCTTCTACGCTATTACTATAACTCGTTTAAATCAAGAAATATACACAGTGATTGAGGTCGCATTTTGTGACAATGTCAAAACAAGCTTAGTTGATCTTGGTCTGCTGAATAGTAGTCCATTTCTTCTTGCTTCTTCAAGCGTTCCTCTCGTCTTGATTCATATTCATCAACGAATGAAAGTGTCTTACGAATCTCTGTATGTCTCTTGCGGATGTACGACACGCTGTAACCTGTTTCATCTGCTATGTCATATACGTCCATGTCCTCAATGTATTTCAATTTGACGATTTTATTATCAGTGCCGCTGAATGAGTCAATCAGTTCCAATAGTTCTGCTTTCTCACATTCTAGGACTGATATCTCTCTTTCGATTATTTCTATGCTCTCTTCAAGTGATGATGATCTTGAGTTCTTTTCTAGGCGTACGTTTGCTAAGTCGCCATTGACCCATCGATCTAATTCCAATTTACTCTTGTTAAGATTCCATTTCATGAAGAGAATTTGTTCTTCTAAATCTTGATAGTTTTTAAGCCATTGAAACCTCACAAACGCCACCCCTTTTATGGTAAAATAATCTTGTCGTAGGTCACTTACTCAAAAGGTAGTGGCTTTTTTTATTTGTCAAAATGAGCCGCATATCCATTTGCTTCATCCATAATTAAACTTTTTAGGTCATTCCCCAGCACTTTCCTGTTGGCCGTGCCGTTTGCTTTGGCTTTTTCCTGAAGCCGCCGCTTCTTCTTTTTCACTTTTGATTTAGTCTTTCCCAATATACTTATCCTCACTTTCATCTATTGATTTGCCTATAATGACTCCTATGAATACAACAGCCACAAATCCTATGAACATAAACATTGCTACTGTCATAATCACCCTCCACTTTCAATTGCTTCACGCACAATTGGATCACGATAAAGCATTTTGTATTTTAGTTGCTCATGCTGCAGCTTTTGTTCTAGTTTAATAATCTGCTGTTGCTGGTCCACAATTGTATAGGATAGCCAACTTAGGCCAACGATTGTCAGCAGTATTGATACAATAGCCAGTACCGTATAATGATTAACTTTCATTGGCTGGCTCCAATAGTTCACAGACGACCGTTTCTACTTTGTTGCTAACTCTGGCGCTGATCATATTCCACAATAATTCGCTAGACGATTTCGTGCGCCTTGACCATGTTCCGAAACTTCCAGAAGTGTCAAATGCTACAATCAATCCTGTTCTAGCTTTATTCGGAACTAACACTTTTACACCATTGGGTAGTAAACCTTTTTGGTATAATTCCTCTGCCAAGCTTCTCTCACATACCAGATAGTTTTCATCACCCAGAAATGTTTTTCCATGCCCCGAATTGAAATCAGCCATACAAGATTTTACTTCGTAGAAGCTGAACGTACCTTTGTCAATGGCTGCCGCGTTCATTCCGTTTTGCATGATATTAAACGGCTTGAATCCCACAAAATCTATTCTTGCTTTACCAAAATCTAATTCAACTTCTTCTGCCCAAAAGGTACAGTTATTAGTCAATTTCTTACGCACAAGATCACTAAGACTTCTAGTGACATCATTTCTGCTCATCTTATCCCTCCTGTTACTTTATCGCTGACGATTGCGGAATTAATCACTACCCCAAACTATCCATGCTCTTTGTTGAGTTTCTTCAATGCCTAGCTCTATTACTTCTGTTGGATCTTCTCTAGGAAACGACTCGCTTTCGTACCCCATCTCTTCATCAATTACTTGTAAAGCAGTTGATAAATCTTTTGCTATACAAGCGATTTGCCCACTGGACCAACTTTGTAAGACGCCATCTCCGTACCAAATAAATAGTTTCATCACTCTTCCCCCTGTTCCAATCGCTTGCCACACATCGGACAGTAATTGATTGGCAGCGAAGACTGTTGTGTCTGCAGCATTCCGCCCGCATATTCACGATAATTCTCCACAAAAACCAAACTACTACCATCTATTGCCACACTTCTGCCCCGACTATCATATACAGTTGCTTGTTTCTGTTCATCGTTACAAAGGCTACAGCTTTTCATCACTCTGCCTCCTGTTCCAAAGCCCAATTAACATAAGCGCTCATAACCACTAAATCCTGTTTTCCATCCATCGATCGATAAGCTTGCTCAACATCAGTAGGTAGCTCTGCGCCAAAGTGTTGCCATCCGAAAGCTGAAAAAGTCACAATCGGAGCATTGTCAGCTTTTACGGCTATCCCTTTCAACCACTCCAACACAATCTGCTGATTCTGGTTGAGTTGCTGTTGTAAAGTCTCAACAATAGAATCTGCTAAATCACCAACATTTTCTTCTGTCCATTCCTCAAAATCCTCTATATCAACAGTTCCCACTGTAAATCCTGATTTGTCTCTTGTTAATTCATAAGTATAAGTATCATCAAGACCAAGATGTTTGCTTATCACTCCTACTATTTTTTCTTTTAAACTACTCACATTGATCCCTCCTGTTCCTGTGCCCATTTTTTAAATGCATCCAATACTTCAAATAAATCATTATTTTGAATCTTTCCAAATTCATCTTCCACTAAAAAATTATAAATCGCCCATTCCGCTGAATTATTATGACATCTGTAGTTAGCCCTAAGATCATGTAGCATTTTCAATTGTCTTTTGTCGAGCTGCGGTTGACTGCCGTATTCTCGGATGTGCCTAATAGCATTTTTTAGATAAACTCTTTCGGTATTTCGATCTTTATTCCCAATCAACACTCGACCGATTTCTTCAATCGCTGCATCTAATAATTCGTTCACATTCATTCCTCGCTTTCTGCTATCCCATTATTTTTTAAAAAATCCTCAATCAAGACTGCGTTTCTGCTTTTCCAATTTATTTCTGTAATATCCAAGTTTCTGATTATCTGGCAAGGACGAGCCTTTGGATCGTCTTCGTTGACGTAGCCCCATGCCTCTAAATCCATGTACCTTTTAGGCTTCAAGGAAAAAAGAACCAACCACTCACCCTCTAAATCACGGACAACATATCGAAAGCCGCGATCAAAATACTTTTTCAATTCTTTCAAAGTATCCATCCGATTTTTCAGTCGTACATATTCTTTAACCATATCTTTCCACTCCAATTGAGTTCCTCGCTTTCTTTCTGCTATTTCGTCGGATAGCTGACTTGTTTGTTAAAAATAAGCCAGTGTGTTTGTGATCGCTTATTGCCAAATAATGGACTAAATGGTTCTATAGCTTTAAGAACTTCTTTTAGCTTTACCTGGTTCTCATTCCACTTGAAAATGACAGTCCCATTAGGTTTAATAACTCTCATACATTCAGCCATACCGCGCTTGATATCGTCTGGCCAGTTATCTTTATCAAGCTGGCCATATTGACCTTTCATAATTGATTTTTGCCCTGCCCATTTCAAATGTGGCGGATCAAAAACAACCAAATCATACGTACAATCTGCAAAAGGCATATCCCTAAAATCAGCGACAACGTCAGGCTTAACATTTACTTTTTTACCGTAAATTTCGTATTCTTCTTCTCTAATATCCATGTAAGTAGCAAAGTTGCATTCTTTATCAAACCAGAACAATCGGCTACCACAACATGCATCTAAAATTTTCATGCTAATCCTCCAGCTTCACAATCTCACGCCGTCTCTTCTTAAGTTTGCTCATTCTCGCAATACCAGTCGGCGTGCTATACCACAAAACAGTGTCAATCTTGATTCCTAGCCGTTTTGCCACTTGTTGCGGTGTTCCTTCGAAAACGAATTGATCTCGCTCATATACTCCGTAAATCGCCAATTGGCTTCGCTCCTTTTTAAATCAATACTTCGAACAAGCTTTCAAATATCCCAACTGGAATACTATTCCCAGCCTGTTTGTATAACGCTGTTTTTCCATTTACTTTGCTCGCTTTTTCGTAGTCTTGCACATCGTACCCTTGCAGTAGCCAGCATTCTTTTGGTGTTAGCAGCCTAAATTTTCCATCTCCAATATCAACTATGCCTGAATTCGGGCATCTTAATTGTTTAGTAGTAATTGTCCAGGCGTATTCATCTATCTTTTTCAGTCGTCCGCCAAAACCTGTTGAATCGTTGTTTATTTTGGCTAGCATGCTTGGCTGATTGATCGTGTACTCACTTGATACTTCGTTTTCCAAAAACTCGTGTATTGATTTCATCTGTTGCCTTTTCAGTACGTTAAAATTAAACGGTTCGCCTAAAATCGATATAGTAAATACTCGTTGACGAAACTGCGGTAAGCCAAACTCTCTTGCATCCAACACTTCAAAGTTATTTGAATATCCAAGCTTCTCCATTTCATCCAGATACTGATTAAAATTCTTACGCATGTGTTTGTGTAGCACACCTTTGACATTCTCCCAAATCACAATCCTTGGCTTCCAAATTCCCATTTGTTTGATAATGTTCAGCGTCTCCCACATTAAACTCGAGCGTGTGCCACTACCTTTATCAGCACCTAATTTTTGCCCAGCAATAGATATATCCTGGCAAGGTGATCCGTGAATCAAAATATCTGGTTTGAGATTCCAATTGATTACTGATTGAGTTTTAAAAGGCAGTTCATTTGCAAAAATAGCGTTGTAGCTATCAACTGCCTTCTGATCAATCTCCACATAATCAATAGATTTGGTCGGTATTCCTAAGTTTCTTAACGCAATTCGAGGGCTGCCAATGCCACCGAACAATTCTAAAATTTGAAGCACTAGCTTCACTCCTCATTTGGTTATTTCTTCCGATTACTGACTCAATCTACCTTTTCGAACAAAACTGAGTAATCATCTATTTTCAGGCATTTGGCTATTTCCTCAACTGTCCTTAATTGGATCCCTGCTCTTTTCTTTAAAGCATTTTCGTGCGATTGCCTGAGCGGAAGATTTTTATTTTTCATATGCCATTCAACGTTGGTCCAAAATATCTCTATGATGTCCATTCTTGAGATCCCTCGTTTCCTTTCTGATTGGTATGCCATTCTTGTTGCAGATCGGGCAGCTATTAGCTACTGCCCGACCATATTTATCTTCTTTCCAAACAATTCTTTCGCCTTTACATCGATAACATTTCATCAAAACACCTTCTTGAGTTGCTTAGACTTCAGTAAGTGCAGATACAACAATCCAATGTCAATTGGATCTTCATTCATGATTTGAGCAACTTCGCTGGGCTTAAATCCTTTTAAGAACAAATCTTTTGCCTGGTTGATCACGCCAACGCTCCAATAGAATTTAGCATCTTCCAAGATGATTATTTTGCCGTCATCGAAGGTCAATAAGGATCATCCTCCCCATCATCTTCCGGCGGCTCGTTTCCATAAGGATCTGATTGTCCTAATAAATCACCGTCAGCTTCTTCGTCAATTCCGGAAATGTCTTCATTGTCATCTGATTCGACTTCTGAGAGGTTTTCGTTTATTTCTGGCTCATTATGCAACTCATCCGAAACATCCTCGCTATCTTCTTCTGATTCACCAGAATCGTCAGTTTCAGGCTCACTTTCAATAAAGATTACTTCATTCCGCTTTTTGTCCCAAGCTGCAGCATAAGGCGCATAATATTCACGTGCTTTTTCAAGTTCATTTAAAACGGTGATTGCTGACATTTCATAATCTTCCGCTACTTCTTCAACTGGTTCGCCGTCATCTAGACGGATAAGAACGCTTCTTGGATTAATGTGACCCGGGAATTCTAAAGACTTCGCAGCGCGAATGAATTCATCAACGATATCTTTTGTGACTTCAAACGGACGGTTTTCAATATCGATATTTCCTTGATCGTCAACTTCTAGCTGCGTTTGCTCTTTTTGTACAAAATCAATCGTACCGTCATTGTTCACAACATATTCTTGTGTAGGTGCGTTCGTACTTTTATCAAAAGGAATTGAATACCGGTAATATTCAGGAACGATTGTGATATTTACTGTTTTCCCTGAGAATGCTCGTAAAGCGTCATATTTCCCGTTTAAAGATCCATTTTTCACTTCAAGAGTAATTTTGGTTAGATCTTCACTTGCGATATTGATTGATTTGATTGTTGGTCGAAATTCTACTGTCATTTATTTTTCCTCCTAATAGTTAGTTGCATCTTTCCAATGATAATTAAAGTTTCTGGTTATAAACGGTTGCTTATCATTCAAAGGTTTGGTTACGCCTTGAGTGATCACTTTGAAATCATTTCTGCGAATAACCACCGCCTCTACCGGATGGCCATATCTGATAGCGAAAAGTCTGAAACGTAATTTGTTTGATTGATCAATTCCGTACATCCCATGACTATTTTTCACATCGATCACATGCAACCAGCTACCATCATAATTTTTGATAATGAAGTCTGGGGAATAAGCAATCTGAGAAATCTTTCCTCCGCCCCCTGGTAATTCGGTTAATTCCGTGAGCTTAAATCTCGGATGCACCTCATATGGAAAACCAGAATTCTTAACAAATCTTTGATAAAACTGTGCTTCTTTTTCTGAATCGAAGACATATCCATCCATATGAACCTTATTTCCACGTTTATTTAATGCTGTAGGACCAGCCATTGGATCACTCCTTTTTTGTTTTGTTCAGGTACGCTGCTAGCTTGGCATCTATTTCAGCTTGGCGTTCTGGGGATATTTGAGCTTCTTGTACTTCCCCTTGAGCCCAGTCCGGAAGTTTTTCTTCTCGTACTATTTTTTTGTTCGCTGGCTGCCTATTCATCTGGGCATTCATTTTGTCAAAGTTTCTTCTCAAGCTTGAAGCTGAAAGAACAACCCCTTTCCAAAATTCATCTTGTGTAGCCCATACGATCATGTCTTGAACTTCTTTACCAGCTCTTTTATCCGATTCGATTGTTAAACGAATAGTGTTGGCCCAGTTATCTAAGTCAGGTTCTTTGATGTTTTGATTTTGAGAAATCTTTCTGAACAATAAGACTGCCAATTTTTTATTTGGGTCGTCGTCTGGATAAATCCGTTTTTTGGATTTCTTCGACACGATATTATTATTCTTATCATTCTTATCATTCTTATCATTCTTGTTTGTGGACAATTGCTGGACAGGTGCTGGACGACCGCTGGACAACTGCTGGTCACTCGATTGATATTCATCCCAATTTTTTATTGATATAACACTGTATTTAGGGGTTGAAGTGATGGACAACATTTCCTCGTTCTCGAATTTTTTCATCCATCTCCATAACGTACGGCTGACAATGACCTGGTCACTCGGAGCACCTAAGTTGTATTCTTTTCCCAGTGCGTCGCGCCCTGTGACGAATTGACCGCTGGACAACGACACTTCATGCCCATTGAATAAAAACCTTCTTCCTTCATGACTAGCTTTCATTAAACAAAGCAACCAAAGTTTTAACATGCTAGGGTTAGCCCATACGAATGAACTAGTCACTTTTCGATAAAGCTTGATATAACCTAGGTTCATTCGTTATCACCACCTAAGCTATATAAACAGGAACGCCAACAAGCATTTGCGTGTCCTCTTTGAATTTTTGTTCGTGGCTGTTGCTATCAGATAAATGCAGTAACCACACTTCTTGCAGCCGATCACTTTTGTTTGTTTTGATGAAATCAAGTGTTCGATCAAAATCGAAATGACTTTCAAGTAGCCGTTCTTTTCGCTTAATATCAAAGCCACGATTCATTTTCTGATCAACGATTTCTTTAGAGTAATTGGCTTCGATCATCATATGGGTAACATTAGGAAAGCGATACTTCACGTAATAGGAATCCGTGACAAAAACCAATCTATCTCCAGCTGTGTTATCAATTAGAAAGCCACACGGTTCAGCAACATCATGCTTCGTCTCAAAAGGTGTTACGTACCATGTACCAATTTTTTGTGTTTCTTTGTATAAAAGTGGGTTAAATCGATAAGAATCGTATTGTTTTAGCCTAAGTTTTTCATCGGCGAACATTGCTTGCGTTGTTCCCTCCGTGGCAAAGATTGAAACACTGGTCTCATCGATTAATTTCTTCACATACTTGCAGTGATCTCGATGCTCGTGTGTGATGAGTGCTCCTACTACTTTTGAAAAATCATGTCCCATTTGTTGTTGAACATTAGTAAATGGGACACCGCACTCAATAATTAGTTGGGAATGTCCATCATCAATTAGATAGCCATTCCCTTTACTGCCAGAACCAAACACTTTAATGGAAATCAATACGGGTCATCCTCTCCGAGATCAAAAGTTTCTTGATCTACTTCTGTAAATACCCCTTCTTGAATCTCACCATCTTCAGTCACGTTTTGTGGACGTTTTTCAGGCTCGATTGGCTTAGGATCAAAAACTTCTGAATTTGCATTCTTATCGATTTCATCGACTATTTCAGCTTCCTTACGGTTCATTTGCCGCGTTTGGTAATCATCTTCAGCAGATTCAATAATCGACTCGATATAAGCATTAGAAAAATCCTTAGGTATTTTCTTAACAATTCTGTTTCTCATTTTTCGTACGATCATTGATTCTCTACTTTGAGGTTCTTTCCATGCTGGGCTTATTTTGCCTATCTCTTGCATCTCGCTATTATCAAGAATTTCATCAAGAGTATGCACCTCGGAAAATTCTTTGATTTTTTCTTTCTTTTCAGTTTTTTTGTTGTCCCACATTAAGTTGTTATACATATGAGCCAATAAATTTGCTTTAACATCCTCACGCTCTGCTATAAAAAACTCTACTTGGCCATCGATATACTCGATTGGATAAACAACGCGGATTACCTTACCTTTTCCTTTTGGCGTCCAACTCGGAGGCGTCACTGCCAAGCCAGCATATCCTGGATAAGTGAATTCATCATGTTCTCGTACTTCCCAATGACGATGGACAGTTTTTACATTCCTACCAAAGCGAGAAAGTATAGCATCATTTCCATCACCCTCAATGCCCATTTCGATGATTTGAATTTCCGTTCCATTTTTATTTTTTTGTTTTCTTTTGATGAAATACACTTCACGCGGAGTAGCAGTTGCATTCAACTGTAAAGCCGCCACGTGCATTAATGTCTGTGTCAAATTACTTTGATCAACATCTCCGACACTGATGCCTTCTTTGACAAGCATTTCGTTGATTGATGAAATCGAATTGATTACACAAGTGCGTTGATATTCAGTCATGTGAATACCATTGCCATGTAACTGGCTTTCGATTTGCGGCATATACGTGTCATTTATTTTTGCTAACTGTGATTTATACACCTTTGATGGTAAGTTTTGATTTGTCATTTTTTATTCTCCTATCTGGCTTTCATTTTTTTGCATATTTTTTTCGCCCCAAATCATGCGATAATCATCAAAACTTGTACGAACATAGATATAGTATCTTCGTTCCATCATGTAAGATAGATTTAAAGAATCGAGTCTTGCTTCGACTTCATCATAAATATTCTCTGTGGATTCAAAAGTACCAATCAGCGCTTTTTCATTGTTTACCTTTGCGTATACAATAACTTCGTTCATTCCGATACCTCGACTTTCAGATTTTTATTTTTCGTTACACGCAACTCAATCATTTGCGAATTGATTGGATGTAGATCATTTACTGATTCGGTATTATCCACGAACACTGGAACGCTCAACCCGAATTCTTTGCTCAAAGTATTGATGATATCCAAATCGCAATTGATTCTGGCACCAGTGTTAAGACTTGTTCCGTATTCAATACCGTTATAGGTAGCCTCACAGACTTCTTCAAGACCGCCGTTTTTCAAAATGTTGAACAGTTTGAATTTGACCAATTCGAATTTGCTGTTGATTGACTCCTCAAGGCATTTCACTTTATTGCGCGTGAAATCATCCAACAAGAACAAATATCGTTCCACATCTTGATTCTGTGCCTTCAGCTTACTGTCTTCTTGCTTGAGTTCATCTATACGATCTTCGTAATCTGACAAGCTAGCCAGTCGTTGGAATTTTGCTTGTGCTTCGGCAATCAACACCCTTTTTTGACGAATCTGTTCTTTTAGTTCTTGTTCTTCTGCTGCAGTATCAGAAGTCGCATTCAGTATTTTTTGTTGAGTGATATTAATTTCATCTTGAATCTTTTTAAACTGAGCAGTATCTTCGAATTTCTTTGTAGAACCTTCGATGAAAATTAACTCAGCATTGATTTTGTTTAGTGTGTCTTCTGCTGCAGATAAGCTTTTTTCTAAACGAACACTTTCTTTTTCGTGATCAGCAATTGTGGCTTTGAAAGAAAGTAATTTTTCTTTCGCAGCTTTTCCTTCAGCGATATTATTTTCCATGTCAGTTGCTTTTTGCTGGTTAAATCTGGAAATCATTTCCTCGATTTGATCGGCAGGTAGTTCTTGAGAACATGTAGGGCATACCTTTTGATGCTCATCAAAAGCAGTTTCTTTTAAAGTGCGGTACTTATTTCGATGCTCAGTTAGAAAGTTTTCTAATTCATAAAACTGCTTGATCACCTTGTCTTTTTTGTTTTCTTCTTCGTCCCTTAGCGATCGAATCTCGTTTACGATTCGCTGTTGCTTGTTTAGGTCGTCTTGCAGCGATCTTGTCTCCATGTTTGTGCTAGATAGATAAGCGGATTGGGCTTCAGCTAACTTCACTTTAAGACTTGACAATTCTTGTTGAAAATCGAGTGATGCGCTGCCTGCTGCAAAGCTATTTAATTTATTCTGTAGATTAGATACATCTGCTTCATATTCAAAAACTTGTTCCTGGATCTCTTCCGGTGATAGATCGCCAATATCAGATTTAGCTTTCGCAAACATATCAGTGACTTCTTGAATTCGTGCTGGCAGTCCATCAATTTGCCGCTTCAATTCTTTTTTCTGAGAGGCAAGGATCTTGCGGTAGTCATCAATTGAATGGTCCTTTATGATCTTTTCAATTCCTTTCAACCCTGGATCCTTAGCAATGATTTCTTCATCAGTCAAACCTGTCATGTTAACAAGAATCTCACGGCGATCTTTCCAGTTCATCTTCATGAAGAAAGTAGAATCGAAAAGCATCTGAAGAATATTTTCAGCACTAATTTTTTCAAAATATGCTTTCCATTCTTTTTCCATGGTCGGAACACCGTCAATCATGTATTTAGTTGTGTCGCTACCTCGCACCTTTTCAAGTTGTCCCCGCGGTGTGTTCCATTTTTCTTCTTGGACCCGTTTTAAAATGGCCGTAGTTCCATCGATGACAATTTCTGCTTCAACAGTCGGTTCTAACCCTAGTTTTTCCTTATTGTTTCCGTCCAAAGGTTTAGGATTTAATTTTGCTCCTCGAGTATCTTTACCGAAAAGCAGCCAAAGTAAGGCATCGGCCAATGTTGTTTTTCCTGATCCATTCTGACCACTTACCATGGCATTTTTGCCTAACGGTTCAAACTCAAAAGAATCTAAGCCTTTGAAGTGTTTAAGTGATAAACTATTTAATGTGATTTTTTTCATACAAGATCACCTCGGAAGAATGCTGCGAGTTTTTCGGAGATATCATTAGAATCTATCTGTTTATCTTCTTCTGCAATTTTTAGTTCATCTTCCTGTAATTGGGATAACTTAGATTTACATTCTCGGCAGTCGCAAAGTTTCAAATTTTCTTCCCATTGGGCAAGCTGATTAAAGATAGACATTTCAATCTGAGTATTCGATCCTACTTGAGATAATGATGCTAGCCCTTTATCGTTAAATGCACATAGTGATAAAGTGACGTTATTCGCGCGGCATTCCAGTGCTAATGCAGTGATTAAGTTTGTAATTTTTTCATTCATGGTGTTATAATCTCCTTGACATTCATATTTTTGCTTACATCAGTTGCAGCTGTTGTAAGCATTTTTTTATATTCATTTTCAGTTCTGCAGATGGCGACCAACTCTCAGCTAATTCAACAGCTTCTTCAAACCGCAATCGAGGTATTTCTTCATAACTTGCCACATCAAAGTAATTCTTTATTGATCTCCAGTTCTCAGCAATCGCAACTTTGTAAAAAGGTTTATATGCCTCTGATTTTTTTCCTCCTACTGCTTTCATAGCATTTCTTTTCACTACATCTGACAATTGTTTCTTTTGTATTCTGGTCAAATCAATTTCTTTCTTTAGATCTGTAACATCTTCTTCAAGGCGTTCTAATTTTTCTTCGTGTTCTAGCAAAGCTTTTAATTGAACTTTTGTACTTGACAGATGAGTCACTTCTTTTTGAATATGCTTTTCCATTTGATTGAATCGATCAATGTATGCTATTGCGAAATGTATACCTTTCTGGCCTGTCATCCTGGTGCCGTATAACTCGCAACCTATTTTTGTTATCAGGTAACAAGGACGATATTCTTTTTTTGCATCCAGATATTCGCTGTGAATGAAATAATCCGCTACATTAATCACATCCTTTGAGGTCGGTAATGTTTTAAGTAATTCAACGGGTTGTAATTTTGCGCTTGTTAGATAACTAATTAAATTTCTGATATCCCTCAAAACTTCTTTGTGATTTCTTCCAACCATTTTGGCAACTTCTCGGCTATCAATAGCGTTCTCTAATTCCATTTCTTATACCCCTTTCCTCAACCGCCTTTTATAAGCTATCTCGTCATACTTGATTAACCACCACATAACCGATACAGGTAAAATAAATACTGCCCAATCAGGTAACTGACGATTGTTACCAACCCAAACACCGAAGAAAAATATGGTGATCAAGAATGCTGATCGTCTTAATCCTTTCATTTGCTCAACCCCATTTCTTTCACTCGTATAATTCGGTTGGCATACAGTAGTTCCTGGTACCTTTGCAGTTCACGCAGCAATTGATCTCGTTGGTGATCGGTTAGGCAGACTTTCTTGTCGTTTAGTTCGTCATGTAGTGATCTGATTTTATCTTTTGCTAGGTCGTGGATGGTCAATTCTTGTTGTATGGTGTATGTCATGCTGTAACACCGCCTAGCACCTCGTGAGGCGATAATTTATTGATTAGATACTTGTTAGTATCTTTCCACTTTAAGAACCATAAGAATGTTTGGTAATGAACGAACGTGGTTGAAGGCCCCGGGCGAAGCAAGCCTTCTGCGAATTCAGGAATTTCGTCCATCTCCTTGCAGTATTGCAACAAAGTCGATTTTGACATTCCATGAAATCTCTCTAGGATAAGTCCTTGCCGATACCAATCGTCTGGATTTGTTTCTTTTTCAGCAGATATGATCAATTCTTTTAAAGTCGGCTTTTTCAATTTGATTCCCCCTTTACAATTCATACATTGCGATGATCGAATCAATAATTTTGTTTGCTTCCGCAGAAGTCCGTTTGCCGCTTAGAATCAAAGACAAGTAACTTTTATCGATATTGAATCTGTTCGCAAGCATTGTGTAAGTTAAAAAATTAGAACTCTCAACATATCGTTTGATTTTTTCCCTGTCTTTTTGTGTAATTTCTGCAATGTCTGCCATATCTAAATCTCCTTTCACATATTTCGTAAACAAATTTAACAACTTATATATAAACTTGTTGACTGTTTTAACACCTAATGTTAAAATTAGTCCATAGTTAAATAAGACATAAAACAATTGATTTTAAAGCTTTCTTGGCGGTTGGCGTTTAATCATCAATGGTGTTTTTTGTTGTCCGTGTAGTCGTTAAACTTGTTTACAAGAATTATATTAACACCTTATGTTAAAATTAGCAACTGTTTTAACATTTTTTGTTAAATATTTTTTCTTGAATGAAAGGAATATTGATATGACAACGTTTGAGAGAATAAAAAATTTAGCAAAGAACCAAGGAAAATCATTAAATACCGTGGAAGAAGAATTGGGGTACGGAAAAAACGTTCTTTATAGATTAAAGACAACTAACCCCTCGGCCGAAAGGTTACAAGAAATTGCTGATTACTTTGGTGTCTCTGTTGATTATTTGTTAGGCAGAGAAGATAGAGACTCTTTAGCAGAAAAACACGGCATCTTCGCTTTTGACGGTGAGCCCGTAACCGATGAAGAAGTAGAATTTTTGAAATCAGTTCTTGCTGCTAAGCGTGCTGCTGAAAAAAAGTAAAGTGATGTGATGTGTATATGAGTGAGGTTAATCATCATTTATTAAAAATAGTAAATGATATGGATTTGGATTTGATCTTTGTCAATATGGATCGAAGCGGTATATATTATGCTAGTGAAAAAACAATTTTTTTAAGCAATAGATTACTCGAAAAGAATTCTGACTTTGAAATTTCACACGAGTTGGGTCATTGTATTAAGAAGCATGAAGAATTATCCGATTACTACAACGCTACTGACTATGGAAGACAGAAGCTAGAATTCGAAGCCAATAGAATCGCGATTGAAATTCTACTATATATTTGGTCAAACGAATATGATTTTGAGAAAGAGCAATTGAATGCGGTTAAATTTATGGAGTATTACAATATTCCGTGGACTTTAGAAGGATATGTTCGAGAGAGCATGAGCAATTACGCATAAAAAATACCCCTACCGAAGTTACCGCTCCGATAAGGGCTACTCATTTCTGAGATTGTACAAATATATTATATCAAAGAAATGAGGAAAAATAATGAAAAGAATAGTTTTCGGGTTACTATTTAGCACTTTATTTTTTGTTGGATGTGCATCGGAAAAATCTTCTGTGGCAAGTGGCGAGGATGTGGAATCTACAACTATTTCAAGTACCAAAGAAAAAATTGAGTTTAGTGTGTACCAACCTCAACATTACTTGGAAAACAATAATTTTAACTTGTCCGGAAAAGCTGATCCAGAAAGTAAAATAACTGTAAATCAAGGCAATGAATTAGTAAAAGAAATCGAGCCAACTGCTTCTGGGTCTTTTAGCATGACAGCTCCACTTCCAGAGACGGAGGATACCACATACGAAGTTTCAAACGGGAAAGAAACGAAAATAGTGATTGTAAAGTCAAAGGCGACATTAGAGAAAGTTGCTGCTGAGGCTGAAGCAACTAGAAAGAAACAAAAGCAAGAGAAAGAAGAAGCAGATAAAAAAGCTGCTGAAGAGAAAGCTGCCAAAGAAGCTGAAGAGAAAGCTGCTGCTGAAAAGGAAAAGAAAGAGGCGGAAGAAGCTGAACGAAAGGCCGCTGAAGAAGAGAAAGCAAGTTATGACACAGGTATTACTTATGAAAACTTAGCAAGGAATCCTGATACGTATATGCTTGAAAAAGTTAAATTTTACGGAAAAATCATTCAAGTAATTAAAGGAGAAGATGTTTCTCAATTTAGATTTGCCATAGATGATAATTACGATCAAGTTATCTTGATTGAAATATCAGAGGATCAGTTGTCAAACAATCGCCTATTAGAAGATGACTACATTGCAATCCGAGGTGTCTCTTATGGCGAGTATACTTATTCTTCTGCTATCGGCGGAGAAATTACAGTGCCTGCTGTAGTAGTAGATTCTTTTGAACTTAACTGAATAAAAAACACGCCCCTCTATCTTGGCGGACGAGAGCGTGCTAAGCAATAAACAAATAGGCTTATTTGCTATGCCTATTGTATCAAATTATAGGAGTTGTTAAAAGTGTGGATTGAGAAACTAGCGGATGGAAAATTCAAGTATGTGGAAAGATATAAAGATCCGTATTCTGAGAAGACCAAAAAGAAGAGTGTTATACTCACAAGCGATTCTGCTCAAGCCTCTAATAAGGCACGTAAGCTATTAGATAAAAAGATTAACGAAGCGATTAATGAGAAGAAAAAAGAGCGGATCATGTTCCATGATGCAATTGATCAATGGTATGAAGGGCATAAAAAGCCGCTTAGAAATAGTTCAAAAATGGCATATAACGCAACAATAAAATCAGTTAAGGGTATGATCAGTGCGGATGTATGGGCGGACAACATTGACGCTCCCCTTCTTCAGACTGTATTCAACAAACTTGATTACTCAGACGAGTATCTAAGTACAATAAAATCTATATTCAACATGGTGTTTGAATACGCTCGTAGAATGGGCTACGTGGATTTTAACCCAATGGCTGACGTGATTATCAAGAAGAGACCAAAGACTCGTGAAGACTTCAAGAAGCTTGAAAACAAATATTTAGAACGTGAAGAAGCGGAGAAGCTGATCGAAGAACTTTATCGTAGGCCATCAACTTATCGTTTGGCTAGACTGGCAGAATTTATGTTCTTAACGGGGATGCGTGTTGGTGAAGCTACAGCAATGCAGCCAAATGATTTCGACTTGGTTAATCGCCAAGCGCATGTAAATGGATCAATAGACCGAACTCAAGGATATCGCAAAGGTATCAAAGGACCTGTTAAAACAAATGCATCTTACAGAACGATCGATATCACGAAACGGACAACCGATCTCGTTCAACGAACCATTGATGAAGTGAGTTTGGATGCTATTGAGAATCCAAAATTTGAAAAACTAAACTATCTGTTTGTGACCAAAAATGGCATTCCAGTCCAAATCAATTCTTTCAACCTTGGTTTGAAAAAAGCTGGAGCAAGAGTTGGACTTGAACACAAGAATTTATCCTCACATATTTTTCGCCACACTCATATTTCTTGGCTTGCCGAAAAAGGATATCCGTTAAAAGCGATCATGGATCGAGTTGGTCATGAAGATTCCAAGATTACAAATCAAATCTACACACACGTCACTAGAAATATGCGCGCAAATATATTGGAAGATTTGGAAAAGGATGGACTTTAAACTACAATTTATTGCCCCCTTATTGCCCCTTTAAGCTATATGTAAAAGACAAAACCCGTTAGAGCCCTAGAGCCCCAACGGGTTTTTAATGAAATTATTTCACTGCGTCTTTAAGAGCTTTACCTGGTTTGAATGCAGGTACTTTGCTAGCAGGGATCTTGATTTCTTCACCAGTTTGTGGGTTGCGTCCTTTGCGTTCCGCACGAGAACGAACTTCAAAGTTACCAAAGCCGATTAGTTGAACTTTTTCACCGTTAGCTAAAGCCTCTTGAATTGTAGAGAATACAGCATCAACTGCTGCAGTTGCGTCTTTTTTAGTTAAATCAGTAGCTGATGCAACTTTTTCGATTAATTCTGCTTTATTTGCCATGGATGGTTTCACCTCCTGATATTTTTTTTGATGTCATACATCAACAAAAATCTTGAGTGGTCCAAGGTTTTTGTCAAATATTGATTACCATCAATATTCTGATATAACGTTATCATAAGAACCTTGTAATATCAAGGATTTTAACGTTTTTGACCTGCTTTTTTTTGGTTTTTTTGCTTTTTTCTAGAAAAGGACAGATTTCTTTGTAAAAAGAAACAAAGTATGTTAGAATTCTTATTTTCTTTTCCGAGGAATGATTCTGATTGGTGTTCCCTCAAAGGTGAATGCCTTGCGAATTTGGTTTTCCAAAAAGCGTCCATAAGAGAAATGCATCAGTTCTTCTTCATTGACAAAAATAACAAAAGTAGGCGGTTTGACTGCGACTTGTGTTGCATAAAAAATCTTCAAACGTTTCCCTTTATCTGTTGGTGTCGGATTGATTGCGACAGCATCCATGATGACATCATTCAATAATGCCGAAGGAATACGCATGTTTTGATTCATGCTGACTTCTTCGATCAATGCAGGTAATTTGTTCAATCTTTGTTTCGTGACTGCTGAAACGAAAATAATCGGTGCATAATCCAGATATTGGAATTCTTCTCTGATTTCTTCTTCAAAATCACGTAAAGTATTGGTTTCTTTTTTCAATGTGTCCCACTTATTGACAACAATAATGATCCCTCGCCCTGCTTCATGGGCGTAACCGGCGATACGCTTGTCTTGCTCGCGGATACCTTCTTCCGCATTCAAGACCATCAAGACGACATCCGAGCGTTCAATTGCCCGCATCGCCCGCATCACACTATATTTTTCCGTTGATTCATAGACCTTGCCTTTTTTGCGCATACCTGCCGTGTCGATCATCGTGAATTCTTGCCCTGTTTCACTCGTGAAATGGGTATCGATGGCATCGCGGGTCGTTCCTTCTATTTCAGAAACGATCACACGTTCTTCACCTAAAATGGCATTGATCAACGAAGATTTGCCGACGTTGGGACGACCGATCAAGCTGAATTTGATGATTGAATCATCCTCTTCTTCCGCTTCATTGGTGAAATGTTTGACTGCTTCATCAAGAACATCTCCAATGCCTAGACCATGGCTCCCGGAAATCGGATATGGATCGCCTAGCCCCAATGTATAAAACTCATAAATATCGGCACGCATCTCGGGATTGTCTACTTTGTTGACAGCCAAAATAACTGGTTTGTTGCTCTTATATAACAACCGCGCCACCATTTCGTCGGCATCTGTGACGCCTTCTCTGGCACTTGTAATAAAAACAATGACGTCTGCTTCGTCGATTGCTATCTCTGCTTGATGTTTGATTTGATCCATAAATGGCTCATCACCTAAATCGATCCCGCCAGTATCGATCACACTAAAATCTCTGCCCAGCCATTCACCTGTGGCATATATACGATCTCGGGTCACTCCTGGAGTATCCTCAACGATCGAAATGCGCTCTCCTGCTATCCGGTTGAAAATGGTCGATTTACCCACATTCGGACGCCCAACGATCGCTATTGTTGGATTTGACATTTTTTACCCTCCATTAAAAAAACCTGCATATAGAACTGCATGCGGTTTTGTATTCAATCTTACTTAGTTTACCTAAAGGAACGCAAAGTTGCAAGCTTTCTAAGCAAACAAAAAACCAGCTTATAACAAATTCAAACTTCGAATCGTTATAAGCTGTCTGCGTACGATTACTCTTCGTCGCTGTCTTTTAACGCATCACCTAAGATATCACCCATCGTGAAACCAGTTGACTCTTCCGGTAATTGGTAATCTTCTTCATACGTGTCTTCTTGTGTATCAGCCTTCTCATTTTTTTCAAGGGCTTTGATACTCAAGGCGATCCGATGTTCAGCAGGATTGACTTCAAGTACTTTCACTTGAACTTCATCCCCTTCTTGCAAGACTTCATGCGGTGTCGCAATATGTTTGTGCGAAATTTGTGAGATATGGATCAATCCTTCAACCCCTGGGAATACTTCCACAAACGCACCGAAGCTAGTCAAGCGTTTCACGGTTCCAGTCAGAACACTGCCAACAGCTGCTTGTTCTTCAATATCGTTCCAAGGTCCAGGCAACGTATCTTTGATCGATAGGGATACGCGTTCTTTGTCGGCATCCACAGATAAAACGCGGACTTTGACACTATCGCCAACTGACAGTACATCAGAAGGTTTGCCTACGTGACCGTGAGAAATTTCTGATACATGCACTAAGCCATCGATGCCGCCTAAATCTACAAAGGCACCAAAATCAGTTAAACGAGCGACTTTCCCTTCAATTTCTTGACCTTCATATAAATCAGCCAAAATGGCTTCTTTTTGTTTTGATTTTTCCGCTTCAACGACCGCTTTATGTGAAAGAATCAGACGGTTTTCTGAAGGTTCGATCTCTACGATTTTAAAGGTCAATGTTTTGCCTTTATATTCTTCAAAGTCAGCTACAAAATGATCTTCCACCATTGATGCTGGTACAAAACCGCGCACACCAACATCTACGACCAATCCACCTTTGACAACATTTGTCACAGGCGCTTCGATGATTTTGCCATCTTGGAAATCTTTTTCGATATCTTCCCAAACTTTCTTGGCATCTAAGCGGCGTTTAGATAGAAGATAGCTGCCATTTTCTTTGTCTTTACCGATTGCCGAGATCACAACCAATTCTAAGACATCGCCCACTTTTACTACTTCGTTGATGTCTTCAACAGGTGCAGTAGATAATTCTTTTGCTGGAACAACGCCTTCAACACCAGCGCCTTCGATCCCAACGACCGCTTGGCGATCTTCAATGGCTAAAACCTCGCCCTTTACGATATCCCCAACATTTACTTCTTGGAAATTATCTAAAGCAGCTTCCATTGATTCATTTCCGTTATCAACCTGTTTATTTTCAAAATCTGTCATCTCTCATGTCCTCCTAACCAACAATTCTGCATAATTGCACTACATCTTTTAGTTTAAATTAGAATGTAAAAAAAATAAAGCGATTTCTCTTATTTTCATAAAAAACTCTTGTGTTTTTTTCTTAAAAATCTGCTTACGCCAGTTTTCTCTCGATTTTCTCGATTTTTCTTTCCAGAAATAAAAAAACAGTGGGAAACGCCCACTTATTTTTTTAATATCCTTTTTTTGTCATCGTCTGTTTGATGGCAGCCACGACTTCTTTGATTGACATCCCAGATGTATCGATACGTACAGCATCATCTGCTTGTTTCAAAGGGGAAACTTCACGATGGGAGTCTAAATAATCCCGTTGTTGGATTTCTTCTTTCAACACATCAAACGTGGTATCGATCCCTTTTTGCTGATTTTCTTTAAAGCGACGTTGCGCCCGTTCTTCCACACTGGCAACCAAGAAGATCTTGACCTCTGCTTGTGGAAGGACCGCGGTCCCGATATCTCTGCCATCCATCACAACACCACCATTAGCAGCGATCGCTTGCTGTTGTTCGACAAGTTTCTTTCGTACTGCAGGATGTGCCGATACTTCAGATACAGCATTCGTGACTTGCGGTTGACGAATCGCTTCTGTTACTTCTTCTGCGCCAACGAAAACATCTTGACCTTTCTCCTTTGGCTTAAATGTGATGGGGTACTGATCAATCAATGCCGCAATGGCAGTTTCATCGTCGAGTCCACAACCGGTTTTTAATGCCAAATAAGTAATACTGCGGTACATTGCTCCTGTATCAGTATAAACAAACCCTAAATCGTTGGCGATGATTTTTGCAACGGTACTTTTGCCTGATGAAGCTGGTCCATCAATCGCAATATTGATTTTTTTCATTTGTTGATTGCCCCTCGTTTCTATACATTGACCCGTTTTCGGACCTTGATCATTGCTCACTCGTTTCTTTCAAGAAAAAAAACCGCCAAAGCGGTTTTTTATTTAATTCGTAAGGTGTCACCTGGGTATAGCATAAAGTTATTAGGATCGATGCCATTCAGTTGATATAAAGTTTCAACTGAGATACCATTACGAGCTGCCACTTGCTCTGGACCTTCACCAGATTGAACAGTCGTATATTGTTCAGTCGTTCCTTGATCCGTTTGCGTATTGTCATCAGCCGCATTGTTTTGCTCTTCAGAAGACGCACTGCTTGATGGCGTCGTCGCGGAACTGCTGCTAGAAGATGTACTTGACGAACTTGATGAACTAGACGAGCTTGATGACTCGCTTGTCGACGTACTTGAAGATGCTGTAGATGATTCAGTCGTCGAAGATTCGGTTGTTGAGGATACAGATGTACTTTCAGACGTACTGCTATCAGCCACTACTGCAGTATCATTGTTATGATTCAAGACCCAGATTCCTGCACCTACTGGAATTGCTACGATCAAAAAAAGCAACACTAGTACGATCGTCAAAAAGAGTGAATTCCCCCGTTTTTGTTGTCGATGTTGAGATCTTGATGCAGAATCTTCAGACTCTGTATCATATATTGGTTGTTCCCACGGTTCTTGATTTTCTGAATGGTAGTTGTTGTCTTTCTTGCTCACTCGTATTCCCTCCTATTATCTTTCCGATGTATTATACCATAGGTCAATGAAAACTGTCCTGCAAAATCCAAATCAATTTACATCTTTAAAGATTTTTAGTAAAAGACTTTGCCATGTCATTTTTTGATTTGAAATGATTGTTTCGTTTTTATGATCAACCACTAAGCCATCATTGTCGCAACAGGGATCGACTGATTGGGCTTTTTCACCAAAGTACTGCAGCAAAAAAGTCCTGCGACATGTATCTAAGTGAATATAACCTAACATTTCTCTCAATTTTGCTCGTTTGTTTTGTTCATTTTGGATGACAACTTGTTGCCACTTTTCTGCGCCTATCTTGCGGGATTTTTGCAGCCATTTTTCTTGCAATGGTGTCAATGCTGCTTGATTCTTATCTTGCCCACCAAGCAACAGATTGATTTGCTCCTGTGTTTCCCGCTGAAAGAAATAATGGATCTGCTCATCATGGGGTTGATACAGTAAAATAGCACAGCTTGCCAAGCCATCACGACCAGCACGGCCGATTTCTTGGCTGTAATTCTCTAAAGAATCAGGCAAATCATAGTGGATGACAAAACGGATATCACTTTTGTTGATGCCCATGCCAAATGCATTGGTTGCCACTAAGAGCTTTAATTGGTTTTGAGAGAATTGCTGCTGCAGCATTTTCCGTTGATCACTGGCAAGTCCACCATGATAAAATCCAACGGCAAAATCGTTTTTCAGAGACTGATAGACCTCTTCAACTTGATTTCGTGTCGCACAATAAATGATTCCAGCGCCATTCAAGCGAGCCAAATAGTTGCGTAGTGTTGCTTGCTTATCTGTCGTCTTCTCAACGATCAAGCCGATATTGCTGCGATTCATTGAATAGCGAAACACAGCAACCTCACCTTGCAAAAGATAGTGGCGGATATCTGCTTCCACTTCTTTGGTCGCTGTTGCCGTCAGTGCGAGTGTGGTAGGAGAATGCAGTTTATTTCTCGCATAAGCCAAATCGAGATATTCCGGACGAAAATCAATGCCCCATTGCGAAACACAATGGGCTTCGTCCACCACGAATAAAGCGATGGACACTTGGCTTAAACGATTGAGCACTGCTTCTTGCAATAGCATCTCCGGGCTTAAAAATAAAAATTTGTATGCCTTCAAATGGTCTAGCACATACTGACGATCCGCACCCGTCAGCTGGCTGTTAAACGCAATGGCGCGTTTTTCTCCTTGTTTTTGCAACCCGTAGACTTGATCTTCCATCAATGAGACCAGCGGCGAAACAATCACAACAAGTCCCTCTAACAGATAGCCTGGCAGTTGATAGCACAAACTTTTACCATTACCTGTCGGCATGATTGCCAAGGTATTTTGCTGTTGCAGCACACTTTCGATGACCTCTTTTTGACCTTGACGAAAGTTCGTCAATCCAAAGTAATGCAGTAATGCCTTTTCTAACATAGAATCCCTCTTTTTTGTGCAATTTGAAAGAGCCGAATCGGCAAGAAATCTGCAGCCAGCTGCTGCTGTAATACTTGATAGCGATAGTGCCATGAGGCTGCGGGTAATAGCTGGTATATTTGGCGGTCAAACCGCGCATAGGGAAAGTCCTTGTCTAGCAAGGCCCATTCAATCAAGTGGTCATTGACGGTTCCTTCTTTTAAATGTCTTTGGGCCATGATGTCCTTAACGGATAAACCCATTTGGAACAAACGCTTTGTTTCCAACATACTTTGATTGGCATTGCGCTGCAAAAAAGGCAGCATACTTTGATAGAGAATCGATGTTTGCTTCTCCTCGATCAACGCAAGAAATTGCTGGATTGCTACCGCTGTGTATAGTTGGACCCACGGTTTTTGTTGGTACTCATCCGGTACCAGCTGAAAAAAAGTTTTGCCCAATGTTTGGGGGCCTGTCAATGTCCCTGCCAAGAAGTCGGCAGTTTCCGCAGGCATCTGTTCGAAGGTGTGCCATAGTTCTTGAAACAAGTCATCCTTTAGGTTGGGGACTTGGCGCAATACTGCGCGCACAGGTTCCGTATACATCGGCGTGTTTTCTACCGGCACATAGTGATTGGTTACCCCTTGATAGCTAGCCGCTTGAGTCAATAAACGCAGCGCACGCCAAGAATCCTGCCAAGTTCTGCCGTATCGATAAAACGACGCCTTTTCAATGAGTCGTTTGTAGTGGGAAAGGTTGTCTGCCGTTGGCGCTGCAGTGTGAATCAACCCCGCTTGATCAGCCAGCAAATCGCCTTTTTGAAGCAACGTATCGATGCGCTGCTTAAATTCTTCCTCAGCCAAATCAGGGAGCGCTTGAAAGAGACCCAATCGGTCATAAAAACAGCCATAACTCAACACAGAGCTTGTACGTTTGCCAATCAACAATTGATAAAGTGTGGATGGCCGCAACTTGTCAGTATGCGCAAAGAGCGCTAAAATAAATACATCCATAAGTACCTCCAGAAAGGAAAGTCTGATGTCACAACGTTGTAAAATCGTGCCAGAACGGTGTATTGCTTGCGGGCTGTGTGCCCTCTATGCACCGAATATTTTCGATTATGATGAAGACGGAATCGTCTTATTTGCTCAAGAACCCACCGCCCGCCAACAGTTTATCATAGATGAAGAACAAGAAACAGTCCAAACCGCCTATCGCAAATGCCCCACACGCGCGATTCTTTTAGAAAAGTAAAAAAACAACCTGCCTTCCATCGTATTGTACGGCGATGATAGGCAGGTTGTTTTGTTTTCTTGCATTCGTTACTTTCGAGCGGTTGCATGATGTGGTTGTTTTCGTGCCAGCCATGGCAATAACTTCGCATGCAGAACCAAAAAGACCCCACTGACGATGGCTCCTTTGATTAAATTAAACGGGAAAATACCAATCGCTACATAACGAGCCAATGACATACCTAAGAACTGATCGGCATTCATGCCAAAGAGATGCAAGTATATCGGTGTAATCACAAATAAATTGGCAATACTCATAAATATCGCTAACGATAAAATACCGCTGATCACGCCAACTGTTTTGTTTTTACGGTGAATCCCTTTACGGAAAAAATAGTACATTGGCAATGTAAACGCGCAAGTTGCGAAGAAACTCGCTGTATCACCTACTAAATCGGTTGGCGAAAATCCAGATAAAAACAAATGCAATATTGAACGCAATAATGCAGTCAACACGCCACTTAACGGGCCAAAAAGAAACATCATGATCATCACTGGGATGTCACTAAAATCAATTTTCAAAAAACTGAATGCGGGAAAAATCGGGAAAGCAATAAATTGCAAAACCGTTCCCATTGCTGCACACATCGCGATTGTTACCATTTTTCTTGTCTTGTTGTTCATCAGTACAAAATCCTCCTAAGTTCAGGATTCCTCTTCAAACGAACCTATTAAATTTCCACTGGCATTTCCTGTCGGCGCCTGACAAAAAATGCCCTCTTTTTTCCACAGGGAAAAAAGAGGGCATTCGAAATAACCATAGGCAAATCAAATACGCTCTATCTTCTTTATCCAGACTATACTGTCGGTATCGGAATTTCACCGATTCAGCTATTTCTAGGAAATAGGTCGTGGACTATTACCACCGGTCGGGAATTGCACCCTGCCCCTGAAGACGAACCTTTATTTTATGTTACATATCTATTATACACAAAAAATAATGTTTGACAATTCTTTGGTTTGTTTAATCGTTATTTGATACTTCAAAAGCGAAAATGTCTTAGGTGTATCGAAACAGAAAATTTCCTAAACGTTTTTTCTCCTTACTACTCTCTCCCTCTTTTCGAAAACGCTTTTAAATACTTATCCATAAAGTAGTCTTTACGTTTTGAGTTATATTGTGTTATGAATCGAGGATGCTCTAATGGTATTATTTCTTCGAAAAACTGATATTTTTTGTTTATTCTATTTAAGAACTTAAAATTCTCCCCACTTCCAATACAATAACCAGTTGATTGGTCAATTCCAAAATTGAGCTGTTCCTCAATCGACTTCAAAATTAGTGGATACAGGACTTCCTCGATTCTCTTACTCTCATAGTAGTTATAGTTAACCTCTTTACCTTTCGAGTTAGTCTTTGTAATTCCTAAAGGACAAACAAATCCCATATAAAAATCTGAATAAAATTTTTCTCTACCACCATAGTTAACAATTACATTTTGCAGAAAATCTGATGAAGATCGATTAGCAGAAAAGCCTTTAATATTCAGTCCTCCAAGTTCGTTAAGATGATCTAACTCTTCAAATGGAACTCCCGTCACTGCTGTTCCTCTACGCGCAGGTGAACTCCCTAATATCATTTTTCTAGGCAGTTCGTCATTGTAATAATGTGAATAAAAAGAAACTACCAATTTATTCACTTGATTTTTTTGACTTTCTTTGAAAGGATTGATGAGGCTGAATCCTTCTGGCATACTAATTGAACTTTGTGAAAGTTGCTTGTTGAACTCAAGTACTTTTTCAGAGAATGTCTTATTTTCTACCATACTCACTTAGTCCTTTCTCGCTAAGTTTAATTAATAAACATTTATTGATTGTATACATTGGTAATCGTAGATAAGAATATTTCAGTATTTGTAGGATATACTCTGTCTTTTAAAATGAACTCTATGAGCTCTTGCTTTATTAATATTATTGTATCCAAACTTCGATAAGTATCAACAATCTATTTTTCAGAAATAATTATTTAATGAAAGTTTATGGAAATTAATTGAATAAACAGAAACTGAACTGATTGAATTCTATTCAATTTCGTAAAGCTGCTATAAGAATATTCTCTTATTTAATTTTGTCCTATAATAAAGAAGTGGATTTCTCCAATCCGTAAAAGTCTAACATTTTGTATAACATAGAGTTGGGCTAATATTAGCCCAACTTTGGGACTTTTTTCATTTTTGTTTGACAATTCTTTGGTTTGTTTAATCGTTATTTGACACTATTTTTCAGTTGACTGACTTCTTTTTTAGACAATTCGCGAAACTCACCTGGTCTCAGACCGTCTAATGTCAATGGTCCGTATAGTTCACGTTTTAGCTTTTGAACAGGCAGTCCTACAGCTTTCAACATATTCTTGACTTGGTGGTTACGGCCTTCATGGATCGTTAATTGGACGATGCTGGTTTGGGCCGTCATATCTGTCGATAGAATCTCAAAACGTGCAGGCGCAGTTTTTCGTCCTTCAATCCGAATACCTTTTGATAATGGCAGCAATTGCTTCTTGTCTGCAACGCCTTTGACTTTGGCGACATAGACTTTATCCACTTCATGTTTTGGATGCATCAGTGTTTGCGACAATTCTCCATCATTGGTCAACAACAATAGCCCTGACGTGTCATAGTCCAAACGTCCAACTGGATAGATCCGAGCAGTTATACCTTCAAAATAATCCAGCACAACTTTTCGTTTTTTGTCATCACTGACAGCGGAAATGACGCCGCGGGGTTTATAAAATACATAATATACATGTTGTTCTTGTTCGATCGGTACACCATCGACTTCTACGGTATCTTTGCTGCTGACTTGGACACCCAATTCTTTCACGACTTCGCCGTTGACCCGAACACGGCCAGCGGTGATCAATCCTTCTGCTTTTCTTCTTGAGGTGATTCCTGCGTGCGCAATCACTTTTTGCAAACGTTCCATCTTCATTCTCCTTCTACTTGTTTGTAGCGGTCATAAAAAAGATCAAAAGGGGCATCTTCTTCAAGTTCATCTTCCATTGACTGGATATCTGGCAACTCAGCCAAACTCTTTAAGCCAAAATAATCCATAAAATAATCTGTGGTGCCATATAAGATCGCACGCCCTGGTCCATCGACGCGGCCTTTTTCTTCAATCAACCGTTTTGCCGTCAACTTCTGCACTGACCCACTGGATTGGACGCCGCGAATCTCTTCAACTTCCATCCGCGTGATTGGCTGTTTGTAGGCAATAATCGATAATGTTTCTAAGGCTGCTTGCGACAACGAGCTGCCCATTGGCGACTCGGCATATTTTTTGAGCAAAGGGGCAAAGACCTTCTTGGTAGAAAGGATAAAATGATTGCCCACTTCTAAAATATGTAAGGCTGTCTGTGTGTTTTCTTGATAGCGTTGATTCAGTTCTTGCACTTGTTGATAGACATTTGCTGTACTGTCCTTGACGAGATAGCTCAGTTCTTCCAAACCGATTCCTTCGTCACCAACGACAAATAATATCGCTTCGATTTCACTAAATTTATTCATTCTCTGTACCTGCTGGATAGAGCATGATCGATGAAAAGTTATCGTTCTGCTCTACCCGAATCGTTCCTTTTTTCATTAATTCCAGCAAAGCCATAAAGGTAACCACGACTTCACTTTTGTTGTATGATTCAAAAAATGAATCAAAAGTCCGGCCTTTTTTGGCACTGACATGCGCCATCTCCATTTGGATCGTGTTCATTTTTTCATCAATGGTATTTTCATCTGGGGTGATTTTAGTTTCTAAGACTTGGCGATTTTTCTTTTTTTCAATCATCTTTTGAAACGCCATGAACAAATCGATCGTATTGAATTGATTGGCTGTCAAATGATCGTCTTGGGCTTTGTATTCATCCACATCCATTGGTTCTTTCGTGTAATACAAACTGCGTTCTTCTGCTTTTTCTGACAGTTGTTCCGCGGCATATTTATATTTGCGATACTCCAACAGTTGCGCCACTAAGACATCGCGGGGATCTTCTTCATACTCTTCGACTTCAACGGCCAATTCTTGTTTTGGCAGCAGCATCTGACTTTTGATAGCCATCAAAGTAGCTGCCATCACTAAATATTCACCGGCCACCTCAAGGGCCAAATACTTCATCGTATGGATATAGGCCATATATTGTTCAGTTATGGCTGCGATTGGAATATCATAGACATCGATCTCTAATTGCTTGATCAAGTGCAGCAACAGATCTAGCGGTCCTTCAAAGACAGCCAATTTAATATTGATTTCTTCCATCTTGGTCCTCTTTTTCTATGCACGGGGAAAATGCTGTTTGTAAACCTCTGTCATGCGTTTCTTAGTGATATGGGTGTATATTTGCGTCGTTGATATATCTGCATGGCCCAACAATTCTTGAACAGTCCGCAGATCAGCGCCATTTTCTAATAAATGCGTCGCAAAACTATGACGCAACGTATGGGGGGTGACATTTTTGTTGATGCCAGCTTGCCGAACAAGACTTTTGAGGTTTTTCCAAATGCCTTGCCGAGACAAATGACGGCCGTGATTATTGACAAACAGATGGGTCTCCTCCGTATTTTTGCGGGTCAGATAAGGTCTGGCGTCACTCAAATAGGTTTCGATCCACTGAATCGCCAAGTCACCTAAAGGAACGATGCGTTCTTTATCCCCTTTACCTGTCGTTTGCAATAGCCCCATACTAAGATGCAGATCTTTTAACTTTAGGCCGATCAACTCGCTGACACGTAATCCGGTGGCATACATGACTTCCAGAATGGCACGATCGCGAATACCTAATACTTCTCGTGTGTCAGGTGACTCAATCAAGCGTTCTACTTCTTTTAGACTTAATGTATCCGGTAATTTTTGTTGTTTTTTTGGCGAATCAATGTGCTGCATCGGATCATGATCCGTCACTCTTTCTTGGCGTAAGTATTGATGGAATCGTCTCAAACTCGACACCATACGAATGACTGTTGCAGAGGACTTTCCTGCAGCTTGCAAGCTTTGCAAAAAGGTCAATACAATCACTCGATCCACTTGCTGCCATTGCGTTACCTGTTGTGTGCTCAAGAAAGCAGCATACTGCATTAGATCGCGTTGATAACTGACGCGGGTATTTTGAGATAAACCGCGTTCGATCGTTAAATAATGCAGATAATCAATGATTTGTTCTTCCATCTCGCACCCCTTCGTTCAACTTTCTTATCATATCAAATTCTTGCCCGTTATGCTAGGTGGTGAAGGCAATCCCGACACAAAAACAAAAAGACCGACGCATAGCATGAAACGAGCGTGCAAGAATGGTCTTGCTGCAAGAATCCAACTATAGTTCGGTCACTGACGCATACGGACGTTGTTTTGACAGGGTTATGCTTTGTTCTGACAATTTTGGCAGACACCGTGAAAAGTCAGACGGTGGTCCTTGACTAAGAAGTGATACTTCTGTTCAACAATTTCTTCCACCTGTCCCAAGAGGTCTTCTTCCACCTCTTCGATATTGCCGCACTCCAGACACAATAAATGGTGGTGAAAGTGCTTGGCGCCTTCTTTACGCAGATCGTAGCGCGCTACCCCATCATTGAAACTGACTTTATCAACGATACGCAGATCGGTCAATATCTCCAATGTTCGATAGACCGTTGCTAAGCCAATTTCAGCGTTTTTCTTGCGCACAAAAAAGAAAATCTCTTCTGCTGATAAATGATCTTTCTCATTTTCTAACAAAACCTGCAGCGTGGCTTCACGCTGCGGGGTTAATTTAAAACCTGACTCATGTAATTGCTTTTTGGTCTTTTTCAAAGCTGCTGTTGTATTCATGGCTGCCTCCACACATAACTAATTTATAATTATTATAATCTAGGTAGAAACCACCTCGATGTTTATTGTAATCATTATAAATTAGAACGAGAAAAGATACAAGCATTCTCAATTAGGTTTTTTGATCAACTTTGTATAACCATCTTTTTGTTCAATCAAGCGCTGTTTGAATAAATTTCCGATTGCCCGTTTAAATTGGCCTTTGCTGATACCAAATGTTTGTAAGATTTCTTCTGGTGATGAGTGATCGGTAAAAGGAATTTGATGATCCGCAGCACGTTCCAAGAAAGTCAAAATCATAGCTGCATCATCTGATATAGCTTCATATGCGCGTGGTTTCAAGGATATGTTCAACACACCATCTGGACGCACACCAATCACTCGGCCTTTGACAACTTCTCCTAAGCGCGGTTCTTGGTAGCGTTCGGAAGGATGTACAAAGCCAACATGAAAATCTTCCGTCAATAGATAACTTCCGGCTAATTTCAAACGATAAATCGTTCCTGCGACGTCTTGATTTTTCATTGTTTCGTTGCCGTTTTTGCTAAGTGCTTTAAAGATTTTTTCATCTGCTAACGTTGCCCAAATCCGGTCTTTCTCATCTACATGAAGACTGACCATCAGACGGTCGCCTTTTTTGGGCCACAACTCTCTGATCGTTGGCAATTCATCTAATGAAACGACCATATCTTTGTCTTTCAAACCAATATCAACGAATACACCTAGATCCCGCCGACTGCCGGTGACGGTACCGAATGCATAGTGTCCTTTGCGGCTTTTAGGGATGACCGTCGTCATGACATTTTCCTGCTTTTGGTTTTGATAGCCGAACCCTTCTACTGCTTCACCTAAATGATGTTCGCCTTCTTCTTTTGCTAAACGGAATGTGACGCCGCTTTTTTGAACAAAATAATTTTGATCATTTTCATCAATGATCAGCCCGCTGAAAACGGACGCTAATAAATCTTTCATGTGTTCCTCCTTCAATAAAAGCCAATGTTCTTCATGGAAATACCAACCGAATCAATGCCATGGTGATGATTCCAGTCACAACGATTTTCATAAGATCTTTCGTATAATACCCAACTGCCAGTGCTGGCAAACAGGCCAATGTTTCTTTGATTTTTAATAAAGGCCACTGCCCTTCCCGAAAAACCAACAAATTCTGTACAAGCAGTGCTGCCAATATACATAGTGGCAAATAACTCAAAAATACTGTAAATGTTTCTGGAAACGCCATTTTCTTAGAAAAGATAAACGGCAGGACCCTTGGCACCCACGTGACGATACCGCAAGCTACCATCAGTATAACAAACTCACCCATGATGTGTCACCGTCCCAACCAAACAACCAGCAAGGGTGGCAATGATCACGGCGACTTCTGCCGTCGTCCATACCATACTGACCACCAATATCACCACCACAGTTGTCAAAATCAAAAGAGTTTGTCTGGTTTTTTTCTTCAAGGGCCGTTCTACTTGAAATAAAAACAAACCGATAAACATCGCAACTAATGCAAAATCTAATCCCAACAGTTCAGGATCAGGAATAAATGAACCTAGTAAACCGCCCAAAAATGTTGCAAAGATCCAACTGAGATACGCCATCAGATTTAGTCCATGGGTCCACTTGGCAGTCACAGGCTTGTGTTGCTGCAGCGCCGTTGTCAGCACACCATATGACTCATCTGTCAACAAAGAGCCGATACCGATTGCGGATAAGAATGGGGTTTGTTTGAAATAAGGCGCCACCGATAAACTCATCAAGAAATGGCGTAGATTCACCAAAAAGACAGTGGCCACGATCGTGGTCATGGGGGCATTGATCGCCAATAATGCGCAGATGATAAATTGTGCACTGCCGGCATAGACAATAATGGACATGATGATAATGTCCATAATCGATAAGCCAATGCCTTTTCCCACGACACCCATTGCAAAACCAATCCCTAGATAGCCTAAAATTGTTGGTATACATGCAATCACGCCATCTTCAAACCGATCATATCTTTCTATTTTTTGCACACAAAAACCTCCTTGAGCGAACGATTATCTTACATCATATCGAAATCAAGGAGGAGAAACAAGTGTTTTTCACATCTCTATGGTATCTCTAGGTTGTATGTGGCGATAAATTTGTGTTAACGAACGGTATGATCGTTCCCATTGCCTCTAAAATAGCCAGTTTTGGCATTCACAGTAAACAAATACATTGGCAAGGCCGAGTCTCCGGTTCCTTTTAGTAAACTGCCTTCTGCGTTGGTGGCATAGAAGTTGTAATAACCTTCCCCATCAACGATCCGCACACGCTCAAAGGTATAGCCGCCTTCAACTACATAGCCTCTGGCGATCGCTGTCGCGATGATTTTTTCTTTCACACCATCGGCCCAATTCCATGCACTGTTCGTGGTATCGGCCAAGTCGCTTTGACGGGCTGGAATAATTGGCTGATTATTGGTATTTGTAGGGGTATTCGGCGACAACACATATTCGTCTTCGGAAGCATTTTGTGTTGTGCTGCTGCTTGCACTTTGGGCAGCTTGAGCGGAAGCCGCTGCTTCAGCAGCAGCTTTTTCCGCGGCGGCTTTCTCGGCTGCAGCTTTCTCCGCGGCGGCCTTTTCTGCAGTTTCTCTTTTGGTCAAACTTGTATCAACTGTCTTGAGAGAGTCCGATAAAGTGGTCACCTCTGATTCAATTGGCAATGCTTGGACCTTCTTCATCAATTCATTGTAGTTCGACCGCGTGATACTGTCCGGTGCTTCCCCATCCTTGATCAAGGCGGTCATGCTTTTGACAGCATTTTGAACTTCTTGAATTTCTTGGTACTCCGTTTGTCCCATGGTGATTGCTTGATTGACCAATGTATCAAAGCCGTCTTTTTCATCTCTTTTGGCCATCGAAATAGCGGCTGCTTCTTTCAATGATACCTGATTCAATTGATCTTCAACCACTGCTGGTTCAGCAAAGTAGCCGTTGATTTCCTTCAGAGCAGCAATTTTATCAGCGATCGTGTCCGCTTCTGTTGCCAAATCTTGGTAGCGATCGTTGTCCTTAAAAGCAGTCAATTGCTGCTGCAATGCCTCTACAGATTCGGCAGTCACATCACTATTCAAATAGACATGGTCTTGGTCTGAATACATAGCATTCAAGGCTTGTTCGATTTGGTCTAAATCAGCTGTGTCTTGGGCAATTTGTGCTTCTTGCGCTGCAGTTTGCTGTTGTTGATAATAGACCCAACCACCGCCTGCAGCTATCAAACAAACAGCTGCTGCGAGATAGACGATTTTCTTTGATTTCTTCTTTGGAGCAGTTGCAGTATCAGTTGCTTGACTGTCACGCGTATCTGTAACAGGAGCGACTGGCTCAGCTGTTGGTGCTTCAGTTGGCAGCGTGCTGGCTGCTTTCGTTGACGTTGCTTGATCACTTTCTTCTGGTTCGTCTTTGACAGCTGATTTTGCATCTTCAGCAATGTCAGCTTGTTGATCTGCTGGCTCTGCATCCATCGAATCAAGGTCCTCTTCGCCTTTATGTCGGCGAATATAGGCGGATAAAATCTCGGCATCATGAGCGGCTAGCTGTTCAGCTTCCGTTTGTGCCTCAGTTGTCTCACTTGTCTCACTTGTCTCACTTGTATCCTCTTCTGTTTGCTTGCGGGCAAACAAAGGCGTTCCTGCATCCTCTTCAGAAACATCCTCTTTGGACTGAAAGCCAGTAACGCGCGTCGTTGTTTTATTTTTCTCATTTGGATCACGATGACTCTCACCAAATTGCTCTTCCATTTCACCAATCGACACATGTTTATAATCTGACCAACGAATATCATCATTCTCATTACCAAGAGGCTGATCACCCGTCAGTGCATCCGTTGACGTATCTTCTATTTCTGCCCATTTGCATCCGCAATTAGGACAAACAGGGGTTATTTCACTTGCTTGAAATCCACAATTAGGACATATCTTTTCCATTTGGCTGTATTTGCTCCTTTTTAACATCTGAATAAGGCGAAAAATTGAATTCACAAATTTAAATTTATCACATTCTACCCCATTAGCCAACACTTGCTTGGTTACGTTTTTATTAAGTTATCTTACAAAAGATCGTTTTTTTTATAACAAACAAAATCGGACTTTCCAAAGCATCGCTTTGAAAAGTCCGATAAATCTTGGTTTATTCCAAGAAATCTTTCAATTGTTTTGAACGAGATGGGTGGCGCAGTTTCCGTAATGCTTTTGCTTCGATTTGGCGGATCCGTTCTCTGGTTACCCCGAAAACTTTCCCTACTTCTTCTAATGTCCGTGTACGGCCATCATCGATCCCAAATCGCAAACGAAGGACATTTTCTTCACGGTCAGTCAACGTATCCAAAACATCTTCCAACTGTTCTTTCAATAATTCATAAGCCGCATGCTCCGCTGGGCTTGTAGCATCTTGGTCTTCGATAAAATCACCTAGATGCGAATCATCTTCTTCACCGATCGGTGTTTCCAATGAGACTGGTTCTTGCGCGATTTTAAGGATTTCCCGTACTTTTTCAGTTGGCAGATCCATTTCAGCACCGATTTCTTCCGGTGTTGGTTCTCTCCCTAAATCTTGCAGCAATTGACGTTGGATACGAATCAGTTTGTTGATTGTTTCCACCATATGGACTGGAATCCGAATCGTTCTTGCTTGGTCGGCGATCGCACGAGTGATTGCTTGGCGAATCCACCAAGTTGCATATGTTGAAAATTTAAATCCTTTGCGGTAATCAAATTTTTCTACGGCTTTCATCAAGCCCATATTGCCTTCTTGAATCAAATCCAAAAACTGCATGCCACGTCCTACATAACGTTTGGCGATACTGACAACCAAACGCAAGTTGGCTTCAGCTAAACGCTGTTTGGCTTCTTGATCGCCTTCTTCGATTTTCAGTGCTAAAGCAACTTCCTCTTCAGCAGTCAATAATGGCACACGGCCAATTTCTTTAAGATACATCCGAACCGGATCATTGATTTTCACACCTGTTGGCGCAGATAAATCTTCTTGTGGTTGGGTATCTTGTCTTTTTTCATTGCTCTTTAAGCTATGGACAGACGGTTCGCCATTTTCATCTACCACACTAAGGCCGGCATCTTCTAATTTTTGGATCAATTTGTCCATTGCATCAGCATCTAAAGTATATGGTGTCGCCAAACGATTGGTAATATCGTCGTAAACTACTTGTCCTTTAGATTTGTTTTCTCGAATGTATTCGGCAACTGCCTTGTCGTACGTTTTTTTTGTTTCTTCTGCCATGAAAGAAAGCCCCTTTCAGTTCGCTAATTCGCTTGTTTCAATCGTTTGGTCAATTCGATGATTTCAATTGCAAGTTCAAGTTCCAATTGCTGATTTCCCTTTTGTCGGGCCTCTTGCTGCTGGATTCTTTTTTGATTGATTTCTTCAGCAATGCCCGATTTTTGGAAGACCTGCAGTATATCCTGAAATTCCTGATCAGTTCCTTCATCGGAAACGTTCAAATCTGCAATCTCTATCACCATGTTTTTCATTGTTGTTTCTTGTAAAAAATCTAAGAACTTTGCCAAGACAAACTGTTCTTCTGTTTCCATAAATGCATCAAATAATAGATACAATTGTTGGTATCGATCATGAATAAAGGAAATACCCGTCGTGCGAAACCGATGATTCAAGGTTTCATCATGAAATAAGCGGTAAAGCAACAATTCTTGTGCTTTTTCAACTTGTGTTTTGACTTGCTTGCGCGCCGGAGGTTGGAAAACCATCGTATCTGCAAGCGGCGGCTGGATCGGCTGGATCGGTTGAACCGGCTTTTCTTTGCGAGACTGTCGCAATTGCTGCTGCAACGTCTCCCGACTGATCTGAAACTCAGTCGACAATTGGGTCAAATAGCGATCTTGTTCCAATAATGAATCAACTTTTTGCAAGTCCTGTAATACGACCTGCACATAATCCAATTGTTCCTTTTCATTCGCCAAATTGCGATTGGTCCGATGATAATCCATTTTGAAGGCAAACACCGTTTCTTTGCCATGGACGGCCAATTTATATAATGCTTCCGGACCATATTTCCGCAAATACTCATCTGGGTCTAATCGTTCAGGTACTCGGACCACTGACATGCGTAAGCGACTATTGCTTTGCAGCAGATCAATCCCGCGATTGGTGGCTTCGACACCCGCTTGATCGCCGTCATAACATAATACGACTTCTTCTGCGGCCCGTTCAATTGCAGCAATCTGCTGATTTGTTAAACTAGTACCCATTGACGCAATCCCATTTTCAATGCCCGCTTGCCAGGCAGCGATCACGTCCATAAATCCCTCAAATAAAAAGACCTGCCCATCTTTTCTCATCACACGACGGGCCTTATCAAAGTTGAACAGGACTTCGCGTTTATTGAAAAGCGGTGTTTCCGGACTATTCAAATATTTGGGTTGATCTTGATCGCCCACTTTTTCACTGGCGAGCCAACGCCCCGAAAAGCCGATGGTTTTGCCTTGCGGATTGCGGATTGGAAACATGATTCGTTGATAGAATCGGTCAGCTAGAGAGCCATCATTTCGCTGAACGAATAATCCCGTATCAGGAAAAAAGTCAGCATTGGCCTTTTCGTTCAAAAAAACTTTTTCCAAAAAAGAGCGCTCGTTTGGTGCAAAGCCGATCTTGAATGTATCGATCAGCTCCATTGTTAGGCCACGCCCCAGCAAATAATCCAATGCTTCTTGCCCCGCAGCTGTATTGACCAGCATATGATGATAGACATCAAGGGCTTTTTCATGTAATGCAATCAACTGACTTGTTTGCGAGCTGTTGGCGTCTACCGTTTCTGCTTGTGCATAAGCCGGATCAAGAGGAATATCATTGAGCTCAGCTGTCTTGACCACGGCTTCTGGAAAACTGATACCTTCTAACTCCTGTAAGAAACCAAAGACATTGCCGCCACGTCCACAACCAAAACAATGAAAAATCTGTTTGTCTTCTGCAACAGAAAACGAGGGCGATTTTTCATTATGGAAAGGACATAAGCCAAAATAGTTTTTGCCTGATTTTTTTAGTTGTACATATTGACCAACAACATCTACAATATTGCTGCGTTCGCGGATATCATCAATCACAGTTTGAGGAATTCTTGCCATCCACTCACCTCCAAATTGGTAAGCATCCATATATAACTAGGTAAAAAATCGCACCAATAAACATTAGTGCGATAAATAATTAGACGGAATCACTCATACTGAGTTTACCATATCCATTTTAAATTTCAAGTATTTTCACTTTATTTTCATATCTATTTATCAACTAAATAAACCCGCCGTGGTTGTGACTTTCCACTGATTCATTTTCACGATATCGGCATAAAAAAGATTGCCGCCATTGTGGTATAGGTAACCCCCATTATAAAAGAACGACTGAATGCCCCAATAACGGTACGTTGTTTGGTCCTCATTGCCAAGTAATGGAGATAACACGTCTTTCGAGTAGGACTCAGCCAATTCTAACGTATTCACACCGCCATTTTTGGCTACATAATCAATATAATCTGTGCCAAAGTTATATGCTTGGACAGCTGTCCAGAGATCACAGCCTTGTGCATCGGCTTTCTCAATCAATTCTGCCAAATAGGCCACCCCTTGGGTAATACTGTCTTCAGGTGAATCGAATTGATTCTGTTGTCCATAGACACTTTCTGAACTCTGCATTGGATCATCGCCTTGTCCTTTTGATTCTGTCAGCATGATGGCTAATGCCAAAGAACTGTATGCAGAAATATCATTATCTGCAGCCTCTTGCGTAATCAACGATTCATACGTATAAACTTGCTTTAATGCTGTGTAGTTGCGATAGCCCCAAAAGAGTGCACCGCAAACCACAAGAATCAAGATTCCGGTGAATATCACTTTCAGGAAACGTCGAATTTTTCTCATCAAATACATCCCATCTATTTGTGATTCAGCATCTATCGTACTATGAATTTTTGCGAGTGACTAGCACTTTTTATTCTGCCCAAAATACTTAATAAAATCACAAGATTATTTAGAAAAAAACAAGACAATGTTTGCCTATCGAATGGCAGAAACCCTTCGCAATAAGAAACAGTGCTTCCAAAAAAACATGGAAGCACTGTATAAAACATTATTTTTCGATGGTTGTCACGATCCCCGAACCGACTGTACGACCACCTTCACGAATAGAAAACGTTGTACCGTTTTCGACAGCGATTGGATGGATCAACGCCACGTCGATGGTGACATTGTCCCCTGGCATAACCATTTCAGTTCCTACAGGGAGTGTAATATTTCCCGTCACATCAGTCGTCCGGAAATAAAATTGCGGACGGTATTGATTAAAGAATGGTGTATGACGTCCGCCTTCTTCTTTAGTCAAAACATATACTTCTGCTTGGAATGTTGTGTGGGGCGTAATTGAACCTGGTTTTGCCAACACTTGACCCCGTTCGATTTCATCACGGGTAATGCCCCGCAATAATACACCCACGTTGTCTCCAGCTTCACCAAAGTCCATTGTTTTGCGGAACATTTCCACACCCGTCACCACTGCACTTCGGGTTTCTGGTTTGATACCAATTATTTCGACTTCATCTCCAACTTTGACCGTACCACGATCGATACGTCCAGAAGCAACTGTCCCACGACCTGTGATGGAAAAGACATCTTCGATTGGCAAAAGCAATGGTTTGTCTGTGTCACGTTCAGGTGTTGGAATATAATCGTCGACTGTATCCATCAAGGTGAGGATGGCTTGTTCTGCAGCCGCATCTCCTTCAAGAGCTTTCAAAGCAGAACCTTTGATGACTGGAATATCATCACCTGGAAAATCATATTCAGAAAGCAATTCCCGAACTTCCATTTCTACAAGGTCAATCAATTCATCATCATCCACCAAGTCGATTTTATTCAAGAAAACAATCAGATGTTTGACACCCACTTGCCGTGACAAAAGTATATGCTCTCTGGTTTGCGGCATCGGACCATCCGTAGCGGATACTACCAAGATCGCGCCATCCATTTGGGCAGCACCAGTAATCATATTTTTCACATAATCCGCATGTCCCGGTGCATCAATATGGGCATAGTGTCTTTTTTCAGTTTCATATTCAACATGGGCAGTATTGATGGTGATCCCACGTTCTCGTTCCTCAGGAGCCGCGTCGATACTTGCATAATCTTGCGGATTGGCAAGTCCTTTCTTCCCAAGAACCGTTGTGATTGCAGCCGTCAATGTTGTTTTCCCGTGATCGACGTGTCCAATCGTGCCAATATTGACATGTGGTTTGGTCCGATCATAATGTTGTTTTGCCATAATTTCCCCTCCTAGAGAAATGAATCGAATAGAATCGATTCAACGATTTGCTTCTAAAAAGATAAACAATCTATTTACTTATCTTTTGTAAGTTTGAAGCTACCTTTATTATAGGTCAAAATTAGTCAAAATCAAGAAATGTGTCTCTCCTCTTAAACTCTAAGATTTCCTTTCATTTTTCTTAAGAATTGGACGTAGCCATCATTCTTGTGAATAATAGAAGCTGAGGTGAGTGTTCTTGAAAAAAATCATAGCCAGTCTTTTGACGGCAGCAATTTTTATTGGCGGTTGCCTATTCACATATCAGTATTATTATGGTGGCAGCGACTATTATACCCAAATCACAACTGCTGGCGACCACGATTCCGCAATCAGCAACGATGGGGTCGTAGAAAATATCTATCGGTATGAACAAACTGCGTATAATGCCCAAGGTGACAGTAAGGCAGTCACAATGGAAGAGTATCGGTCCACGCCTTTGAAGGAAGGCGCCTATTTGAAGCTAGTCGTCAATCCTAGTAAAGGTGTATTGCGCTGGGAAGAAATCGATAAGGAGCAAGTACCGCAACCCGCACTAACTGAAATGACTAAATAAAATCGTTTCTTACTAAAAAACTGTCCGTACAGATTTGTACGGACAGTTTTTTTACATACGATTGATGACTTCTTCAACGTTTTTGATGGTGACCGAAATCGTTCCATCTGGATTATTGATGAATTCAATTAGATTCGGATCACGATACACGTCTAGCGGCACAATCAATTCGATGCCATTAGACAGTTTCAATTTTTGCTTGCCGAATTTTTTCTCAGAAATTTCACGAACATCTCTTAACATCGGTGCTTGATCGACAAATCCTTTTTCCGCCACTTCTTCTTTGAAACTCATTTGAGCAGTGATATTGTCCTTGAAGACTTTCTCAGCGATTTCTTGGACATCGATATGACCAGATTCTTCGATCGTATCATAGACGGCTTCTTTCAAATCTGCCACCACGTGATAAGATGGTGTTTCAAACTTCTCACCGATTTTTTCAGCCACTTTTTTGATGACTTTGACATTTTCTTCCAAAGAAGGCAGTGGTTCAGTCTCGATGACTTTTGTCGAGAAGTACAATTGTTTTTCTCCAGAAAAGCTGTATTTTTTTTCAATCAATTCAAAGTTCAGAGTGTTGACATCAATGGTGATGCCTTCATCGGCTTTTTGGGTTTTGCCGGCCAATAACGCCCGATGAAGAATCAATGTGTTTTCGATCCCCGCTTCACCATTATCGATAAAATGGGTATAGCCATCTTGATAATTGACTTTCAAAAAAGCAACTTGTAGATTGGTATCTAATTCATACAAAACCACGAAAGCATCACTACTAGGGGCGTCCTCGCTTTCTTTGTAGGCCTCATACCACCGCTGCACGATACCTTCACTCGCAGTAATGAAATCATTTTCTGCAGTTTTGACCAACTGAGCGATTGCAGATGATTCAACTAATTTCCCAGTTTTCGTTTGCGGATTGGCCAGCTTTTGAATCTTTTTCGTCAAATAATCCCGCACATATTCAGTCGTTAAATCTAATTCAACTTGCGAAAATACCGGATCCCCTGTCTGCCGATCGACAATATGTAAAATTGCATGTTTCAAATATATATCCATTGTTTTCGCTCCTTATCCATTCGTCTAGTGTACAAAAAAAGCACCCACTCTGACAAGTAGATGCGCAAATAAAGTTTCTTCGATCCGGACAAAAGAAAGTTGCTTCCGTTGGAAAATGCCAGCAGCTCTGCTACACTAAAGTTACCAACAATATTAGGAGGGAAATCCATGAACAGCTATACATTATCGAACAATGTCACCATCCCCGAGTTAGGCTTTGGCACATGGCAAACACCAAATGGCGAGGTGGCTGTAGACTCAGTCAAAAAAGCGCTGGCTGCCGGTTATCGTCACATTGACACCGCCCAAGGGTACAAGAATGAAGCCAGTGTCGGACAAGCAATCAAAGAAAGCGGAATTCCGCGAGAAGAAATCTTTTTGACCACCAAATTATGGAATGGCAACCATTCTTACGATCTAGTGATGTCTTCTTTTGAAGAATCTTTAGAAAAATTACAAACAGATTATGTTGATTTGTTCTTGATCCATTGGCCAAATCCCGTTGCATTTCGTGAAAACTGGCAAACAGCCAATGCTGAATCTTGGCGTGCCTTCGAAGAGTTATACCAAGCAGGCAAGATCAAAGCGATTGGCGTCAGCAATTTCTTGCCGCATCACTTAGAAGAACTGAAGAAAACAGCCACTGTTTTCCCAATGGTCAATCAAATTTTCTTGGCCCCTGGTGAATTGCAGCCTGAAGTGGTTCAATACTGTCAAGACCACAATGTTTTATTGGAAGCCTATAGCCCTTTAGGTACGGGTAAAATCTTTGATGTGCCGGAAATGAAAGAACTCGCTGCAAAATACGACAAAACAATTGCCCAAATCGCTTTGCGCTGGTCCTTGCAACACGGCTTCTTGCCTTTACCAAAATCTGTTACACCAAGCCGCATCGAAGAAAACTTAGCCGTTTTTGACTTTGAATTGTCCGCCGATGACATCGAAACGATCGATCAATTAGATGGTGTCGTGGGTAAAGCTTCGAATCCAGATACCACAGGCTTCTAAAGCAAGCCAAAAGGAGTACTTATGACGATACGAGATTTAGATGCGTTACCACAAGCAGTCAAACAAACATTTGATCCAGATTTCGTTTTTCTGATCGCTGCTGATAAGATTCAACACTTTCCTGCCAGACAATGGTCAGAGACAGCTTATCAGCAGATGCTGGAGGAAAAATTAGGCTCTTCCTACGACTTATTCATCTGGCAAGAGATGCTTGTGGCACGAGGGGCAACTGATTTACTGGTCCTCATGCCCAAATATCATGACTTAGAAGCATTCGCCAAAACACCTCATCAGTTGAACTGATGAGGTGTTTTTTGATAGATGAAATAAAAGTTTTTTGATTTTTTCATGATAATCTCTGTTCATTTGCATCAATTTTCCTTATAATCGATAGTGATCGAGAGGAGAAGATTATGAAAAAGAAACAATTAGCTAAATTGAAACAACAATTCCGTCCGTCTTATGAAACGGCACGTCAACAACTATTTGCTGCTATCGAGGCAAAAACGGCGGCCAACCATGACTTGCCAACAACTGTCTATATCAACCCAAAAAACCAAGACGAACTGTTGATTGAGTTATTGAAAGAAACCCAGAAAGAACAAAAAATCGCCGTTCCTTTAGACGAAAATTTTAAAATCGTAGTCAAACGGATCCAACGTCAAGAAGCTGGTTTATTGGATCGTTTTAGTGATAACTTAGTGGATGAGATTGCAGCTTATTGGTTGCAAGTTACCCCACAACCTGCTGTTGAGACGAAATCAACGCCAGAAGAGGATTCATCTGATGCACCTGCTGCTGATGATGCAGCAACTGCTGAAAAAGCAATGACCAATGAATCTGCAGCACCTCAACAAAGTACAGTAGCAGGATTGTCCTTTACTGATTTTGCTGACAAAATTGCGGCTTTCCCTAAATTTAGTGTGGAAAGAACAGACGACGAAACAACGGTCGTTGAACAAACACCGAAAGAACAACGGATTTTGGCAACAATTTCTGAAGGTGAAGCAAATCAATTTGACATCACGAGTGCTTTGGAACGTAAATATAAAATCAAATTAGACGTGATTCCCTTGATTGAAGCATACGCTGCTACTGCGTTGAATCAACGATAATCATCTTGATCAAACAACCCCCGAGCCAGATTTGGTTTGGGGGTTGTTTGTATGGTTTATTTTCGTAACTGTTCCAGAATGGTCAACGCTTTGGCTTGATCCATTTTCTCACTAGCTAATGCTTGCGCCACTGCATCGATCTCAGCACCAGCAGCACCAACAGCGATGGCCAAGGCTCTCGCTTGCATGCGCATATGCCCTTGTTGGATCCCTTCTGAGACCAACGCCCGTAAGGCAGCCAAATTTTGCACCAAGCCGACAGCGGCGGCTAACGATGCCAATTCAGCAGCGGACTGAACGTTGGTCAATGCCAAGGCTGCGGCAGCTTTTGGTAAAATGCGAGTGGCGCCTCCAACTGTTGCAATCGCTAATGGCAAGGTGATTTCCCCCACCAAATGTGTATCTTCCATGCGCCAGGTAGCCAAGCCACGGGTCTGACCATTTCTTGACGCATAGGTGTGACAAGCTGCAGAAACTGCTCTGGTGTCATTTCCAGTAGCCAAAATCAAAGCTTCGACACCATTCATAATACCTTTGTTATGGGTGGCAGCCCGATACGGATCAAGCTGCGCAAAATCTGACGCGTGACAAATGTTTGCTGCAACCTCTGCACCGTTTCCAGTTTTAGACAAAACCGAGAAAGGCACTGCACATGTTGCTGTCACCAATGATTCTGTGGCAAAGTTGCTCAAAATACTAAACAACACGTCTACATCAGGAAACCATTCGCGTATTTTTTTCGTCACACCTTCTAAAATCGTATTGATGATGTTGGCGCCCATGGCATCTTTGACATCGACCAATAAATCAATGGAGAGATAATTGGTGTTAAGACTGGAATCGGCTGCGTCAAAGGAGCGCACCTCGATACGTCGTAAGCCGCCCCCACGTTTATAAATCGACGGATAGCTTTCTTCTGCCGCTGTAAAGATGGCTGCTTCAGCTTGATGGATTTGCGCAATGACAGCATCGCTATCTTGGATAGCCATGAGGACGATTTGACCGCGAAGCAACCGTTCTGTTGCCGTCGTTTTGATCCCCCCTGCCATCTTAGCACCATTGCTCATTGCAGCGATCACCGAGGGTTCTTCGGTAGCCAAAGGGACTGTATACGCTTTGCTATCAACCGTCAGCCCTATACCCGCACCTAAAGGAATTTCTACTTCACTGATTTGATTTTCAATCAAATGATTGGCAATATCTTCGTTTAAAGCCATTGTCTTGAAAACTGCTTGTTCTTCTGGTGTGATCAGTTGGTGATCAACCAATTGTGCCAATCGTTCATCAGGACTTAGCGCATAAAACTTGGCTTTTTTTTTTACTTGCTCTGTTTCTGACTGTCCTTCAATAGCTGGATTTTCTAACAACATGGCCAAGCCAAGGCCACCGCCGACACATAGTGACGCCACACCCCATTTTTGTTGGGTATCTTGTAATTGGTAAGCCAATGTCGTTGCAATCCGCGCACCCGTCGCCCCAATCGCATGACCAAGGGATATCCCGCCGCCATAGCGATTGACTTTTTTCGGATCTAGCCCTAACTCTCTTTCCACCACGATCGAAGAAGCAGCAAAGGCTTCATTGATCTCAAAAATCGCGATATCGTCGATTGAAACCTGTTGTTCTTTCAGTAATTTGCTGATTGCTTTGATTGGGGAAATACCCATAATTTCTGGATCATAGCCAACTTCCACAATGCCCTTGACTACAGCAAGATAAGGAATTTGGTGTGCCTCGCAATAGGATTTGGAGGCAAGCAACACCATCGCTGCCCCATCGTTGATAGTTGACGCATTGCCGGCTGTGACCGTGCCATTTTCTTTGAAGACGGTTTTTAATGAAGCCAATTGGTCAATGGTCGTCCCAGGACGAATCCCTTCATCTTGATCAACTATCCGCTCACTGTTCGTCAAAGAAACAATTTCTTTGGCAAATTGCTTGTTTTTTTGTGCAGCAACTGCTTTCATTTGTGAAGCATAGGCATACGCATCCTGTTCTTCACGGGATACACCATATCTTTCTGCAACATTCTCGGCAGTCAGTCCCATTGGTTGACTGCTGAAGGCATCGGTCAAGCCATCGTGCATCATGGTCGATACAGGTTTTGAATATTGATCCTCCGCTTTATTATAAAAACTAAACAACGGTGCATTCGTCATACTTTCGATCCCGCCGGTCAATACAACGGTTGCTTTGTTCAATTGGATCTGTTCCATTCCCATCAAAATAGCTTTCATACCTGACCCACAGACCTCATTGATCGTTGACGCCGGTATCTCAGCAGATAATCCACTCTTTAAGGCGACTTGTCTGCCAGGGTTTTGTCCATTTCCAGCTTGCAGGACATTGCCGATGACCACTTGATTGATTTCTTCTTGCAACCCTTGATTGCGTGCTAAAATTGCTTTTGCTGCAGCAGTTCCCAATTCAACCGCTGAATATTCTTTTAATGACCCATGGTATTTGCCAATTGGCGTTCTGATTGCGTCGATTATGACAACTTCTTCCACGTACGTCACCTCCTCTTGCAATATATCATTAAATGCTCCAAAAAAGAATACCTCAGACAGCATCATGCAGGCATTTTTTGATTCTTTAATAAAGTTTAAATTCTAATCAATTCTTTTTTTATTTTTTCACAAAATGTGATAACTTAAAGAGAGTGAGAAAAATAACGCGAAGTACATAAAGGAGCGTCAAGATGAACGTTGGTATAGATAAAATTAATTTTTTTGTTCCACCTCATTATATAGATATGGTTGATTTGGCTCATGCCCGGGGAGTTGATCCAAATAAATTTACGATTGGTATCGGTCAAGACCAAATGGCTGTCAGTAAAGTGACACAAGATATCGTGACGTTTGCCATGCATGCAGCGAAACCTATGCTGACAAAAGAAGATTTAGCTGCGGTGGATATGGTGATCGTGGGGACGGAAACCGGTATTGATGAATCAAAAGCCTCTGCAGTTGTCTTGCATCGACTATTGGGGGTCCAACCTTTTGCTCGTTCATTTGAGATCAAAGAGGCTTGTTATGGCGCAACAGCTGGCGTCCAATTCGCAAAAAATCATATCCAGGCTAACCCAGATAGCAAAGTATTGGTCGTTGCTTCTGACATTGCCCGTTATGGTTTAGCCTCAGGCGGTGAACCGACTCAAGGAGCAGGCGCCGTAGCATTATTGATCACAGCAGAACCACGTATTTTAGCCTTTGACAATGACAATGTGATGCTGACGCAAGATATTTATGATTTTTGGCGTCCAGTCGGTCACCAATACCCTGTGGTAGACGGTCATCTATCAAATGAAGTCTATATCAATTCTTTCAAGCAAGTCTGGCAAGAAAGCTGTCGTAGACACCAGCGAACTGCCGCTGATTATGCCGCCATTTGTTTTCATATTCCTTATACAAAAATGGGCAAAAAAGCTTTATTGGCGGGCTTTGAAACGGAAGATCAAGTACAACAAGAACGTCTATTGACACGTTACGAGGAATCGATCACCTATAGTCGCCGTGTAGGTAACTTATATACGGGTTCCCTATATTTGGGCCTGATATCATTGATTGAAAATGCCACAACGCTAAGTGAAGGAGACCGCATCGGTCTTTTCAGTTATGGATCAGGTGCAGTTGCCGAATTCTTTAGCGGACGATTGGTTGAGGGCTATCAGCAGCAACTGAACAAAAAAAGCCATGAGGCATTATTAGATGCCCGGCAAAAATTATCTATTGAAGCCTATGAACAACTGTTTGAAGAAAAGATCGACATCGATACAAACAAAACTTTCACCGATGATTTATTGTATAGTATCCATGAAATCAAAGATACGATTCGTTATTATAAGGACGGAAATGAATAATTATTGATTAAACCTTGATTTCCAACAAGTCTACCCTACTTGTTGGATCAAGGTTTTTTTTATTGATTTCGCTATACATGGACCGCTTCCATAACAATAAAAAAGGAATCTTGTTATTCCAAAATATTCAGATAATTGCTTTTTTCCGTTGACAGCCCTCTTTTTTTTGACTATACTATAAACAATTCAAGTTTGGAGGAACAAACGATGTTATTATCAACAAGTACCCCACAACTGAATAGTTTTTACTTTAGCTACTTTAGATAGTTTGTATTCATATTCATTATGGATGCAAACCACAAAACGAGTTTTGTTTGTATCTATGATGGCTAAAGCATTTTACCTTGAACTTGCAGCCATGTAGAAATTCTTCTAAATGGTTGCCATGAATGTCATTTCAATTGGTATTTTATTCATCCATTTAGACGATTGTCTGAATGGATTTTTTTGTTCAGGTCACACAAAAAGAAAAAAGGATATTTTAGGAGGAATCATCATGAACATGAAGAAGTGGATCACATCAGGAATTTTAGCAGCGAGCGTCCTTGCATTGGCAGCTTGCGGCGATAGCAGCAACGAGTCAGCAGATAACGACAATATGAAAACCGTCGGCGTACTGCAATTGGTCGAGCATGGCTCATTAGATGCCGCGTATGAAGGATTCAAAGAAGGATTGGCAGACTCTGGTTACACTGAAGGCGAGAATATCACATTCGACTATCAAAATGCCCAAAATAGTCAAGACAATCTAAAAAGTATGAGCGAAAAATTGCTAAAAGGCAATCCTGATTTGTTATTAGGTATTGCAACGCCAGCCGCTGTTTCTTTGGCCAATGAAACAACGGATGTGCCTATCATCGTCACAGCTGTAACTGATTTGGTTGAAGCAAAATTAGCAGATTCAAATGAAGCCCCAGGCCGCAATATCACTGGTACTTCAGATATGGTACCTATCGAACAACAAATCGCTCTTTTATTGAGTATCGTACCCGACGCCAAAACCATTGGTGTGATGTATAACGCTGGTGAAGCCAATTCTAAGATCCAAGCAGATCTTGCTGAAGCTGCATTGAAAGAAGCAGGCGTTGATGTGAAAGTATTGACTGCCAACACCACCAATGATGTGCAACAAGTCACGACAAGTTTAGCCAAAGATGTGGATGGAATCTATGTACCGACAGACAATACCTTCGCATCTGCTGCTGCCATCGTGGGTGAAGTAGCAAAAGAAACCAAAACACCCATCGTTGCAGGTTCCGTTGACCAAGTCAATGACGGTGCTCTAGCAACTTACGGTATCGATTATAAATCATTAGGTATCCAAACCGGAAAATTAGCAGCGAAAATTTTAGACGGCGATGCAGAACCTGCCACGACTGCAGTTGAAACAGCAGAAAACTTAGAATTGGTCATCAATGAAGATATGGCTGAAGCGTTAGGTATTGATCCATCAAGTATTGTCGCACCTGAATAACAAAAATTAAATCATAGATTTGAGGAAACAATATGAATTTATTCAACACACTCTTGGTCTTATTACAATCTGCCACTTCTCAAGGTGTCCTTTGGGCACTATTGGCGATTGGCGTTTATCTGACCTTTCGCATTTTGGATATTGCTGATTTGACTGCCGAGGGAAGTTTTCCCTTAGGAGCAGGAATTGCTGCTATTACGATTACCAATGGGTTCTCCCCTATCGTTGCAAGTCTATTCGGCTTTTGCGGCGGACTACTGGCTGGACTTGTATCTGGCTTGCTGCACACGAAATTAAAAATCCCCGCACTGTTAGCTGGGATCATCACAATGACCGGCCTTTACTCCATCACGAATCGCGTGATGGGCGCGCCTAATATTGCTTTATTGGGACAAGATACAGTCTTTACAACGTTTCAAGAAATGGGCTTAGCCAAAAATAATGCGGTCATCATCGCAGGTTTTCTCTTTGCTGCTATTGTGATTCTCTTGTTGTTTCTTTTTTTCAGAACAGAAATCGGCTTGGCATTGCGTGCCACTGGTGATAACTTAGCGATGAGCGAAGCCAACGGCATCAACACCGACAATATGAAAATCATTGGTTACATGATTTCGAATGGTTGTATTGCCCTTTCCGGCGCATTGTTGGCGCAAAACAACGGGTTTGCAGACTTGAATTCTGGTATCGGTACAATCGTCATAGGTCTCGCCTCTATCATTATCGCAGAAGTACTATTTGCCAATAAATCTTTATTGGTTCGTTTGATCACGATCGTGATTGGCGCCATCGTCTACCGTTTCATTTTGGCAGTTGTCTTTGAATTCAATGTTGAAGCCAATGATATCAAATTGGCATCAGCAATCGTATTGGTGATTTGTCTGTCATTGCCTCAATTACGAAATAAATTAGGCTTACAAAAATTGGGACTCAAAACAAAAGGAGGCCAATCATGACAAATCCAGTGTTAACGATTGAGCAATTGCATCAAACATTCGAAAAAGGAACGATCAATGAAAATCATGTCTTAAAAGGCATCGACTTGAAGATGAACCAAGGTGATTTCATTACGATCATCGGCGGCAACGGTGCTGGGAAATCCACCCTATTGAATAGTATCGCTGGCACGATTCCAACTACTCAAGGTCGCATCACATTAGACAGCAAAGACATCACTCGTCTGTCCGTGACGAAACGATCGAAAGCCATCAGTCGGGTCTTTCAAGATCCGCGGATGGGGACCGCTGTTCGGTTGACCGTTGAAGAAAATCTGGCTCTTGCATACAAACGAGGCCAAGCCCGCGGATTCTCAACAGGTGTCAAAAGTAAAAATCGGCCCTTCTTCCAAGAAAAATTAGCTAGCCTAAATCTTGGACTGGAAAATCGTCTGACAACAGAAATCGGTCTGCTATCTGGTGGTCAACGACAAGCCATTACGTTATTGATGGCCACCCTGCAACAACCAAAATTGATTCTGCTTGATGAACATACGGCAGCTCTTGATCCGCAAACCTCATTGACCGTTATGGCATTGACTGACCAATTGATCCGGACCCAGCAATTGACGGCATTTATGGTCACCCACGATATGGAAGATGCCATTCGATATGGCAATCGGCTGATCATGCTCCATCAGGGCAAAATCGTTGTCGACATTGATGGCGAACAAAAACAACACTTAACGGTACCAGAATTAATGGATATGTTCCATCAAAATAGTGGTGCTGAATTAAAAGATGATCAACTACTATTGAAAGCCTAATATAAAAGACGCGTTGCCGACCGGAATCATGGTTGGCAGCGCGTCTTTTATGTTTTAGGTTGTAGATTATGCTTGATCTGCTTCATTTTCAGCAATGATGTCAGTGACTTTCATTAAGCGGGTCAACGTTGCCCGCTCATCTTCCGCCAAATTGCTTTCGATATATTGGATCGTTTCCGTTAATTTAGGAATCGTCATATATTCCAGCGCATTCACGCGGCGTCTCGTTCGTTCGATCTCATTTGCCATCAATTGACATGTTTTCTCGATTTCAGCCAATTGGAGCATCACTGGCAACATTTGATCTAAGTGGGACAAAGACAAGTCCAGCTCACTCGTGGTACTAGCAAAGCCATAGGAAAAGTCATCATCTGTACTTTCTTCTTCATAGACTGCATTCAACACAGGCACATCCATATTCATAATCGTTCGACTTTGAATATCTAGTGTCACTTTGTTCAACGGAATCATAAAGGCCTCTTGCAACACCACATCTGGAATACTGCTGGAAGCCAGAACATATTCAGCCATCCCGGCTTGTAGCGCTGTTTCCATTTTTTTCCGCAGTTCTTGATTTTTTTTGACTAGCTGGATGAATTGGCGCACCAATTCATCTTGCTTGTCTTTTAGTAATTTGTGTCCTCGCGTTGCGGTCGTTAGTCGTTTTTTTAAACGACTTAGCTCCATACGCGTAGGATTGACATTCAGAATCGCCATTAAGCATTCACATCCTCAGAGGTTGGATAATAGGCGTCGATATATTCTTCTTTGATACGGCTCAATTCTTGTTTCGGTAAAGTTGCCAAGAGTTTCCAGCCTAAATCTAACGTTTCTTCAATCGTTCGATTGGTTTCAAACCCTTGATTGACATATTCTTTTTCGAAAAGATCAGCGAAACGGGCATACTTCTTATCCATATCAGATAAAGCTGATTCTCCAAGTACGATCGATAATTCTTTCGCTGCTTTTCCATCAGAATAGGCAGCATATATTTGGTTCATCGTTGCTGCATGGTCACCACGGGTCTTGCCTTCACCAGTCCCTTTGTCTTTCAACCTAGATAAACTTGGCAAAATATCGACTGGCGGGTTGATATTTCGCTTATAGAGATCACGAGATAAAATGATTTGTCCTTCCGTGATATAACCAGTCAAATCAGGGATTGGATGGGTCTTATCCCCATCAGGCATGGTCAGGATCGGAATCTGGGTGACAGATCCCTCCTTCCCGGTCAAACGACCTGCTCGCTCATACAGTGTCGCCAAATTGGTATACAGATAACCTGGATAACCACGACGACCTGGAACTTCTCTGCGGGCAGCAGAAATCTCCCGCAAGGCTTCACAATAGTTCGTCATATCCGTCATGATCACCAATACGTGCATGCCTTTTTCAAAGGCCAAATATTCAGCAGCAGTCAGTGCCATTTTCGGTGTAGCGATCCGTTCGATGGCGGGATCATTGGCGAGGTTCATAAACAAAACAGAACGGTCCAATGCGCCGGTTTTTCGAAATTCATCTACGAAAAATTCCGCTTCTTCAAAGGGGATCCCAATGGCAGCAAAGACAATCGCAAAATTACCTTCTTGACTTGGCACCGTTGCTTGCCGAGCAATTTGCGCAGCGATTTCTTTATGGGGCAGACCTGAAGCTGAAAAGATCGGCAGCTTTTGTCCCCGCACCAAGGTATTCAGATGATCAATGGTTGAAATCCCTGTTTGAATAAATTCATCTGGGAAGTCGCGGGCCATTGGATTGATGGCTTCCCCATTCACATCTAATCGTTTTTCTGGTAAAATTCTCGGCCCATTGTCTTTTGGTTTGCCAATTCCGTCAAACACCCGTCCAAGCATATCCAAAGACACGCCTAATGTTAACCCATTTCCCAAAAAGCGAACTTTGCTTTCTTCAGCACTTAGATTACTGGTTCCTTCAAAAATCTGAACAACGGCTTTATCATCACTGACTTCTAATACTTGTCCCTGACGGATTTCCCCTGAGTCCATTCGTACTTCAACAAGTTCATCAAATTTGACGCCTTTGACATTTTCGACCACCATCAAAGGACCAGCGATTTCGGAAACTGAACGATATTCTTTTAACATCAATGAACACCTCCAGTTTCAATGATTTTTTGCATGATTTCTTTGATGTCATGTTTGACTTCATCTATTCGATTCAATTCTTCTTCAGGTACATATTTGCTGCGGGCGATCCGCTCACGCAAATCAACCGTTCCTTTGATGATCTCATCAAGGTATGCCCCTAATTGAAGGGCGCGTTTGGCTTGCGTATCAAACAACAGGATATTTTCCAACATTTTAAATTGTTTGGTTCTAGATGTATATGTATCAACATCGTCAAAGGCATTTTGCTGTAAATAATCTTGCCTTAAAGAGCGGGCGGTCATCATGGTCAAGCGGTCTTTTTGTGAAAGAGAATCCATCCCTACCAATTGAACGATTTCATCTAAACGACTTTCCTCTTGCAGAATGGACATCGCCTCATTGACTAATTCAGACCAGCGGCTGCTCAACAATTGATTGAGATAGGTATTGATCTGATCTTCATATAATGAATAAGAATTCATCCAGTTAATCGATGGAAAATGACGTTTTTGCGCCAATGTACTATCCAAAGCCCAGAAAACTTTGACGATGCGCAATGTATTTTGTGTCACAGGTTCAGAAATATCTCCGCCTGCTGGTGAAACAGCGCCAATCGCGGTGATACTGCCTTGACGAGGTGTCGTGCCCAATGTTTGGAAACGTCCAGCCCGTTCGTAGTATTCAGCAATTCGACTGCCTAAGTACGCCGGATAGCCTTCATCACCAGGGATTTCCTGCAATCGCCCACTCATTTCTCGCAAGGCTTCTGCCCAACGTGATGTGGAGTCGGCCATAATCGCGACACTGTAGCCCATATCCCGATAATATTCGGCAATCGTGATCCCCGTGTAAATTGATGCTTCTCTGGCTGCCACAGGCATGTTTGATGTATTGGCGATCAGTACCGTCCGTTCCATGATCGACTCTCCCGTATTCGGGTCGATCAACTCAGGAAATTCATTCATGACATCTCGCATTTCATTGCCACGTTCACCACAACCCACATAAACAACGATATCTACATCAGACCATTTCGCAATCTGATGCTGCACGACTGTTTTACCTGCGCCAAAAGGTCCAGGTACAGCTGCTGATCCGCCTTTTGCAACAGGGAAAAACGTATCGATGACTCTTTGTCCCGTGACGAGAGGCTCCCCAGGATTGAGTTTTGTCGATACTGGCCGCGGTTTTCGCACGGGCCATTTTTGAACCATTGTTAAAGGCATTTCGCCTTCTGGTGTATCCAATCGGCAGATCACTTCAGTAATCGCGAAGTTCCCCACCATGACTTCGTTGACCGTGCCGCTTATACCAGGTGGAACCATGATTCGATGCTCAATCACAGATGTTTCTTGCACCAATCCGAGTATATCTCCCCCTTGCACTGCATCACCGACTTGGACTTGTGGAACAAAGGTCCATTTCTTTTGTCGATTCAGCGGATCGATAGTTACGCCACGTTCCAGAAAATCACTTTCTGTTTGACTCATAAATGTATCCAATGGTCGTTGGATACCATCAAACATTTGCGCCAATAACCCTGGCGCCAACTCTACAGACAATGGCGCACCGGTTGTCTCAACTGGTTCACCGGGACCGATTCCTGCGGTTTCTTCATACACCTGGATAGAAACAAGTCCTTTTTTGATTTCAATGATCTCTCCGATCAGACCTTTATCACTGACTTTGCATATTTCATGGATTTTTGCTCCGCTTAATCCTGAGGCGGTGACCAATGGTCCCGAAACTTTTTCAATAGTGCCAAATGCCACATTCATTCCTCCTAGCTGGCTAGCTGGTCTGTCAGGAATCTAAAATATTCATTCCTACAGCCTTTTCTACATTTTGCTGAATCCTTGCCATACCGATTCCTAAGCTGCCAGTACTGCTGGGGATCGGAATGATTGCTGGCGTTGGCAATTCTTCATAACGGCGAACGATCGATTCTAATTGCTCAATCAACCGCTCGGTCAAAAAAATCACGCCATAATCATCAGCCATTGCTTCTAATTGTTGGGCAGCTTGTTGCAGATCATCTACTGGATAAATATCGATGCCAAGTCCTTTGAACGGCAGGATCGAATTTTTACCACCCATCATAGCGATTTTCTTATTCATAACTATCACGCACCCGACTTCTTAAAATCTCTTCAGGTACTTTGTTGATTTTGCCAATCAAGAGAATCCGCAGATTCTTGCTCTCGATTTCTTTGGCATACAGATAACCAATCAAAGCCGCTGGCCCAAAGGGAACGATTTTTTGTTCTTTCAGTTTTCCCATCAAAAAATTGTCTTTGCGCAAGTCAAAGGTATTCAATGTTTTCTTTTCAATCAACTCTTCATAGCTTGCATTGATCAATTTTTTATACGGCGTATTTTGTAAATAAGCGACAAATGCCTCTAAAGACGTAGTGATTTCAGTCAATAATTCACTGGCAGGCAAAGTCCCGTTATCAGCCAACACCGCACTGATAAACCCACGTTTGCGCTTCATAGCATAACTCCTTAAAACCGTGGAAATATTAAAGATATCGATTTGTCTTTGGATCAGCTTTTGCAGCGTTTCATCATCATAGTCCTTGCCTAATGACCATAGCTGCGCCCAATAATGGTTATCGAAAATAATATCGATCGACTGGACTTCATGATAGTTTTCAATATAAGAAAAAACTTCTTCGATACAAGCGACCATTTCTGGTGCAACTTGGTTGCTTTTTCTTGTGGCCACTAAGTCCTTTAAGACTGACAATGGTTGTGTGCCGATCGGTACCAAAAATGAAGAAAAATCGGTTTGCATGTAACTGGCTTTAACCAGCACTTTTAAGTTCTGGTAGTCATATTTCAATGCAAAATAGTCAATGATCCTACGATCTGGTGCCAATTGATACATGGTTTCATAGACACGCTTTAATTCTGCGGTCAATACTTGTTCAAAATCATGGACACGATCATCCTCATTGATAAAATCACCATAGACGGTTTCTTGCAGCATTCCATAGATTTCCTCAGCAGCATTCGCACTCAACATCCGCTCGTAACGGGTTCGATCAAACAACTGAGACTCATAGGTTCGAATCCGTGTATTGAGGGTGTTGTATTTGATGTCATTCATCTTCATCCACCTACTTACTGTTCAAAAATCATTTGCAGTAATGTATTGCTCAATTCTTCTTTGTTGGCATCAAGTAATGCGTCAAAAGTAAAGTTCATTTCAATCGCCCCTTGCCGCAGCAAAAAGCCGCCTTTTCGGGGAATTTGCTTTGATGAAACCTGCAACTGGCTGTCGCTAAGATTTGCTTTCAGATTTGAAACGGCAGTAGCATCTAAAAGACTCGCTGTTTTTTCACCTAAGACAAGTTCGATCTCTCCAGTTAGATTGGCTTGTTTCAAGCCACTTTCCACAAAACGAACAAATCCTGCTGCGTCGATTTGATTTAGTCGTTCCAATGCTTCTGCAAACAACTCATCTAAGACCGCCTGTTTGGCTGACAACACTTTGTTTCGCGATTGGATATGCACATCAGAAATTTCTAAGAACATCGCTGCTCGCTTTTCTTTCTCATAAAAAGCCAGTCTATCCGCCATCTCCTGTTCCATTTGACCGCGGCGAATCCGTTCTTGCTGCTCATTTTCTTTCTTTGCTTCTTTGATTTGCAGTTGATACTTTTTCTCGGCATCCGCTTTTATTTTATCCGTCAATTTTGTAATATCAGACATTCATTTTCCCTCCTCTTAATTTAAGACAAGCAAGAAGGAAATAACGAACCCTAAAATACAATACGTTTCCATCATCGCCACAAAGATAATCCCTTTGGTCACGTGTTCTGGTTTCTTAGCCAAAATCTGCATTGCTGCACTAGCTGCTCTTCCCTGCCATTTCCCTGCTACGATGGCAGTCAATGCAATTGGTAATGAAGCAATAAACAAGTATAATCCTCTTTCAAAAGCCATACCGCCACTGATCTGTCCAAAGATCATAAAGGAAATAACGAATCCGTATAATCCCTGTGTACTTGAAAGCAATTCTAAAATCAATGCTTGCCCAAACTTTTCTGGTTGTTCTGCAATCAATCCTGCCGCTGACTCACTGGTCATTCCGACACCGATCGTTGAACCAATCCCGCCGCAAATTGTAGCCGTTGCTACACCTAAGGCTGCAAAGACGATGCCGCCATACTCATAAAAGAAACTAATCCAATTTTCCATTCTTTTCCTCCTGTATCTCATGTTCTGAGACAACTTCTACATATTTTTCATTTGATTTAAAGGGATCGAAGGCACGTCCGCCTCCGGTAAAAAACTTGCCAAAATACTCTAAATACTGTAAGCGAATACCGTGAACGTAGGCACTTAGATAGCTCAAAAAGATATTTAAGCCATGCAATGCTACGAACAACAAGATGCCGACAGTAAAGCGTGCTGGTACAGGTAAATAGCTAATGATCAAGTTGAAAGCCGAAGCAATACTACCGCCAGCCACACCTAATGCCATCAGACGCGTATAACTAATCAAATCGCCGACATAGTTGGTGACATCCATTAAGCTATACAAACCAGTACCGATTTTGCCAGCCAAGGTTTTGCCTTCAAAACTGCCACCGATCACGACTGCCACTAAACTCGCAGTCAATAAGACCAAGCCGACTGTTTGCATCGGGGTATTCGGGAAAAGCATCATGCCTAAAGCGACAAAGACCACACTGACAAGAAAGACCATCCATGATCCAGCTTGGAACAATGCTTCTAATTTTTGATCTTTCTTTTTCCACAATACGTAAAATTTCAATGCCAAACCAAACATGATTTGAATATAACCAAAGATCACGGACAGCACCAAAATCTGGTTGACATCATCTTGGGCAGATAACAATTGGAATGAAAATTCAAATCCAAAGAAGTTGCCATAGATCAAGCCCCAGATAATCGTCGGAATGGAACACAATTGGAACAACGTCAAATTCTCGGAAAGGCCTTTGCTTAAATGAAAGACACGCTTACCAATCACTGTCGCCAAGAACAAAAGCAACCCATAACCAAAATCAGCAACCATCATCCCGAATGCCACCATATAAAATGGTGCCATAAATGGTGTCGGATCCAACTCATCATATTGCGGCAAGCTGTACATCCGAACAAGTCCTTCAAAAGGTTTGACCCAACGTGCATTTTCCAGTAATATCGGCACGTCTGCCACTTCTTTTTCTGTCACTTCTTGGTATTCGAGGTAATAGTTTTCATTGGTGCCCTTCTTTATTCGTGCTTCCAAAGATTTGACCGCATCTACAGGGATCCAGCCGGAAATTGAAACAGCATGGGTTGAGCGCAAGAGCAGTTCATTGCTTTTTGCCCGCTTGATGGCACCATCTAAATATTCAGCCACGATATTTAATTGTGCTTGCTCTGAAACCATTGCCTGTAATGTAGATTTGATGGTTTTTTCTTCATCGATCAATGTGTGGGATTTGTTTTTTAACGTCGCCAAGTCCTCTTCGGGGATTCCTGCGTATGGGTAAATATACTGTTCGAAAGCCGCTTTTTTCAAAAGGCTATTGGCTTTGTCTTTGATATCTTTATGAAAAAGAACCAAGATATAAGCTGTTGATTGAGACTGATAGATCGTTTCGACATAGAGCAGCGGTATGTTTTCACTTTCTTGAAGAAACGCGTCCACCTCAGTATTTGGGATCATTCCTAGTTGTCCGCCAGCCTTTTGTAAGTCATTCAGCACGCTGGGCCGTTCTTTAAAATACTTCCAAATCGACAACTCTGCTTCTTGTGCCAATACATCTCTTTTTTCTTGATCAATCAATCGAAGACGTTTGTCATGTTTACGAAGGGTTTGGCAAAGTTCTTGCCAAGGATAGGTGTGGGCGACATGCGCCAATTCTTGAATGGTATATTGTTTGATAGGCTGACGCAGTTTAGTCAGCATACTTTGTTTTGGTACATACTCTTCGATAAATTGTAAAGCCCAGTTGACTTGGCCAAACTGATTTTCTAGTTCTTCTGCTTGTTCCTCGCGTATAGCGGTCAATACACCCGTTGTTTCTTCAGCAGCATAATACTTCTCTGAAGCGAGCAATTCTACGCCTTGAAAGTCTTGCAGCTGTGATAACACAGCTTCTTTCTGTTCGTAAAAGGTCAACAGACTGAACTTTTGCATTTTTGCAATTGCCATTTATGTCACAACCTTATTTATTATTATTGCTAATGCTTCTTCTTTCAATGATTCGGGCACTGAACGGAGGGTTTGCACTTCCGCTTGTGTTTTTTCCATCAATGGTTCTTTCGACTGCATCAGTTCTGCAGCAATCTTTTCTTTGATCTGTGCTTTATCCTGTGCTTCTTTTTGGGCTAACTCCTCTTGAAAAGACTCCAATCGAAGCGCTCTTTCCTCAGCTAATTGTTTTTTATCCGCTTCCGCTTCTTTATTTTTCGCTTCTGCAAACTGTTCGGCTTCTTGTAATAAGCGAATTGCATCGACTGCCATTTTCTCACCTGCTTTCTCTTTTTCCCCACAAAAAAAACCACTACAAATCATGCATGTGGCATTCGCTGATCGTAGGGTGTCAAAAATCAATAAGTGGCAAATACCTTCACCTATTCACGTTTTCTAATATAAACGTACCATAGATTTCTTATCAGAACAAGGTTTACTCTGTTTTTTTATAGTCTTTACATATAAAAGTCACAAAAACTACACAAATTCACGCAAAGTAATCCTTTTCAATTCAAAAGGGAGGTTTTTAATAAAAAATAAGAAAGATGAGAAAAGCCGCAACCTTTCAAATCTTTCTTTTATTTTTTTCTATGCAATTTCTTAGCTATTGATTTTTGCAGATCATTAAAGTGTAGGTTTAAATAACAGACAATTCAAACCTCTCGTACAAATGGCATACTCATACAACGGGGGCCGCCACGTCCTCTCACCAATTCACTGCCAGGCACTTCATTCAGTTTGACTCCTGCTGACTTTAGCAGCTGATTGGTCACAATATTCCGGTCATAGACGACAACTTCTCCGGGTGCGATCGCCAGTGTGTTTGACCCATCATTCCATTGTTCTCTAGCAGCTGCAGTTAGATCATCCCCTCCGCAGCGAATCAACGCAACTTCTGGCAAATCTAAATAACGACACAAGATATTCTCCAAAGTATCTCGCTCCTCAAAAATTTGGACGCCACCTTGATGTTTGCTAATCGAGTAGACTGAAAGCTCCCCTTCTATTTCGGGATGAATCGTGAATTTATCGACATCCACCATTGTAAAAACTGTATCCAAATGCATGAATTTGCGCTCTTCGCCAATATTGAAAGCCAAAATATGTTCGAAACTTGGTTCCGTGTCAAAAATGGTCTGGGCTATTTTTTCAATTGAAGCCACTTCCGTCCGTTGAGAAATCCCGATAGCCACCAACTTATCCGATAAAATCAATTGATCGCCTCCCTCAATACGGGTCGTGTCATCACGATGATACAAGAAATTGGTTTGATTTTCTGCAAATAGTGGATGGTGATGAAAAATTTGATTGCCGTAGAGGGTTTCTCTTCTACGTGTGGGTGCGTACATACGGTTCATCGACACACTATTGCCAATCGTAGCAAAAGGATCCCGGGTAAAATAAAGATTGGGCATCGGATCGATTAGAAATGGATAGGATTCTTCAACAAGAGAAGTAAGAGAAGTTAAATTCAAGCGTGGCGGAATTGTTAGCTCATTCTTTTTCAGCCCAGCCATCGTATGATCGATCAATACCCGAGGATCTTTGATCGACATAAAGAAATCAAAGACTTCTTTACGCATAAAATCTTCTTGGATCATCGCTTCGTCCAAATAGCTATTCAAAAACATTTCCTTCGCTTCAGATGAGACCAATGTTTCTGCGGCCAAATCTTCTAAATATAAAACCTGAACGTCATTCTTTCTCAATGTATCTGCAAAGAAATCATGTTCCTTTTGTGCTTGTTGTAAAAAAGGAATATCGTCAAATAAAAATCGATCCAGATAGTCAGGCATCAAATTCTCAAGTTCCACTCCTGGTCGATGCAACATCACTGTTTTCAATCGACCAATTTCAGAAAACAGTTGGATAGGTTTGGTCATTTTATTCGCTCCTTTGATAGAATAACTGAAAATGCTCCATTCGATGATCAGATTCATAATAAATATGCATATTTGAAATCGATTCTTGTCATTTATTCGCTTTGTGCTCATAATCAAAATAAATACCTTATATTCAATCAAAACAACAAAATAAAAAAACAACATTTTAATTTCATATTCACGTATAAACTCTTATTCCAAGCTATCATTCATTGTATATCTTTAATAAAAGAACAGCAAGTTTGATGAATCAGCCAGATCTGAATCATTGTTGACAGCAGATATCACGAATAAAACTTTTGAACAATTTTTCTATTTTTGCAACATTTAAAGCATTTTATTGATAGCGCTAACAACGACTGCTAGTTTTGGTATCATAAACCTATCAACTATCTTTCCTATGAGGTGAACAAATGGTGAAGAAACAAACACAGATGTACTATGGTGCGGATTACAATCCTGAACAATGGTCGAAAGAGATCATTTTAGAAGATATGGCTTTGATGAAGGAAGTTGGCGTCAATTATGTCAGTATCAATATCTTTGGTTGGGTATCGATCCAACCGAATGAAACCACATTCGACTTTACATTTCTTGACTGGCTGATTGATTTATTACATGAAAACAACATCATGATCGACTTGGCAAATGGCACTGCTTCCCCACCAGCCTGGTTGGTCAATAAATATCCAGATATGATGCCTATGACTGTTCACGGCAATCGTTTGGTCCATGGTTCCCGCCAACATTATTGTCCAACTTCAGAGATCTATCGCCGCTACGCTGCCACGTTGTCCACTGCAGTAGCCAAAAGGTATCATCAGCATCCAGCCATTGTCATGTGGCATATCAATAATGAGTATACTTGCCACATCCACGAATGCTATTGTGATCGTTGTCGCTCAAGGTTTCAACAATGGCTCCAGGATAAGTATCAGACGATCGACGAATTGAATCGTGCATGGTCGACAACCTTTTGGAGTCAGAGCTATGGTGATTGGCATGAAATCTATCTGCCTGAACAAATGCCAACCTTCAAAAATCCTGCCCAACAACTGGATTATCGCCGCTTTATTTCAGCAATGAATCTTGAAATCTATCAAATCGAAAAAGAAGCGATTGCAGCTTACTCAAGGGATATCCCTTTTATGACAAATCTCATGGGGCTGCACAAATATGTTAACGGCTTTCAATGGGCTCCTGAAATGGATGTTGTAAGTTGGAACAGTTATCCAAATCCATTTTCCGACATGCCCTACCCGCAATTTCTTGCCAACGATCTGACCCGCAGTTTGAAGAAAAAACCATTTTTGATCATGGAACAAGCACCTAGTGCCGTAAACTGGCGCGCAGTCAACGGTGCCAAAAAAGCCGGCCAAATGCGCTTATGGAGTTATGAAGCGATTGCCCATGGTGCAGACGGAATCATGTTCTTTCAGTGGCGTCAATCACGAGGTGGTGCTGAAAAATTTCATAGCGCTGTCGTTCCCCACGGTCAACCGAGCGAAAGTCGTGTGTTCAAAGAAAGCTGTCAGTTGGGCAATGAGCTAAAGGAATTACAAGCGATTGTCGGCACATCATTCATAGCTGATATAGCGGTCGTTTTTGATTGGGAGAACTGGTGGGCGCTGGAATTGGACGCAAAACCCCGCACCTTGAAATATATTCATCAGTTAAGCCGATTATATGAAGCTTTGAGAGGTTTAAATCTAGCTGTCGACTTTGTACACCCAGATGAAGATATCAGCGCCTATCCCTTTGTCATTGCGCCAAACCTCTATTCCACTCACGCATCCTTCGGTGATAAAATCAAAGACTACGTTGCAGGAGGCGGTATTTTC
>NZ_NGKU01000001.1:2329379-2432527 GCF_002140915.1 Candidatus Enterococcus testudinis
CTTTGACCTTACGGTCGGTTTTTCAAGCACTTCTTCTAGCGATAGAAGGTTACTTGACTAAAATAAGCGTTGAACTTATTAAAAAACTCTTTTTTTGTTCAACTCGGTGTGTGTTACTTGTTTTGATTTCTTCAATATCCAGTTTTCAATGAACAATACATAACGACCAATGTCGTTAATGGAGCCTAGCGGGATCGAACCGCTGACCTCCTGCGTGCAAAGCAGGCGCTCTCCCAGCTGAGCTAAGGCCCCGAGTATTTACTTGAGAGTAGACCTCTCAAAACTGAACAAAGGCAAACGATGTGTAGTCTTCCGAAATATTCCTTAGAAAGGAGGTGATCCAGCCGCACCTTCCGATACGGCTACCTTGTTACGACTTCACCCCAATCATCTATCCCACCTTAGGCGGCTGGCTCCAAAAAGGTTACCTCACCGACTTCGGGTGTTACAAACTCTCGTGGTGTGACGGGCGGTGTGTACAAGGCCCGGGAACGTATTCACCGCGGCGTGCTGATCCGCGATTACTAGCGATTCCGGCTTCATGTAGGCGAGTTGCAGCCTACAATCCGAACTGAGAGAAGCTTTAAGAGATTAGCTTAGCCTCGCGACTTCGCGACTCGTTGTACTTCCCATTGTAGCACGTGTGTAGCCCAGGTCATAAGGGGCATGATGATTTGACGTCATCCCCACCTTCCTCCGGTTTGTCACCGGCAGTCTCGCTAGAGTGCCCAACTGAATGATGGCAACTAACAATAAGGGTTGCGCTCGTTGCGGGACTTAACCCAACATCTCACGACACGAGCTGACGACAACCATGCACCACCTGTCACTTTGCCCCCGAAGGGGAAGCTCTATCTCTAGAGTGGTCAAAGGATGTCAAGACCTGGTAAGGTTCTTCGCGTTGCTTCGAATTAAACCACATGCTCCACCGCTTGTGCGGGCCCCCGTCAATTCCTTTGAGTTTCAACCTTGCGGTCGTACTCCCCAGGCGGAGTGCTTAATGCGTTTGCTGCAGCACTGAAGGGCGGAAACCCTCCAACACTTAGCACTCATCGTTTACGGCGTGGACTACCAGGGTATCTAATCCTGTTCGCTCCCCACGCTTTCGAGCCTCAGCGTCAGTTACAGACCAGAGAGCCGCCTTCGCCACTGGTGTTCCTCCATATATCTACGCATTTCACCGCTACACATGGAATTCCACTCTCCTCTTCTGCACTCAAGTCTCCCAGTTTCCAATGACCCTCCCCGGTTGAGCCGGGGGCTTTCACATCAGACTTAAGAAACCGCCTGCGCTCGCTTTACGCCCAATAAATCCGGACAACGCTTGCCACCTACGTATTACCGCGGCTGCTGGCACGTAGTTAGCCGTGGCTTTCTGGTTAGATACCGTCAAGGGATGAACGTTCTACTCTCATCCTTGTTCTTCTCTAACAACAGAGTTTTACGATCCGAAAACCTTCTTCACTCACGCGGCGTTGCTCGGTCAGACTTTCGTCCATTGCCGAAGATTCCCTACTGCTGCCTCCCGTAGGAGTCTGGGCCGTGTCTCAGTCCCAGTGTGGCCGATCACCCTCTCAGGTCGGCTATGCATCGTTGCCTTGGTGAGCCGTTACCTCACCAACTAGCTAATGCACCGCGGGTCCATCCATCAGTGACGCAAAAGCGCCTTTCAACTTTCTTCCATGCGGAAAATAGTGTTATACGGTATTAGCACCTGTTTCCAAGTGTTATCCCCTTCTGATGGGCAGGTTACCCACGTGTTACTCACCCGTTCGCCACTCTTTTTCTTTCGGTGGAGCAAGATCCGGTGAAAGAAAAAGCGTTCGACTTGCATGTATTAGGCACGCCGCCAGCGTTCGTCCTGAGCCAGGATCAAACTCTCATAATGATTTGTTTGAACGATCCAAAGGATCGTTAAGCTCATAAATTAAAACTTTTGCTAGCTATTGCTTGCATGTATTTGCTTCATAAAATGAAGCGTCCTACACATTGGTTCGTTTGCTTGCTTTGTTCAGTTTTCAAAGGTCTACGTTGTTGCGTTAGCAACTTTTATATCATATCAGAGTGACAAGTGATTGTCAACACTTTTTATAAAAGTTTTTTCGTTAGGCGTTATTTAATTTCAACGCCGTTCGCAACGACTTGATTATCATATCATCTGAAACGTTATTTGTCAAACACTTTTTTTAAATAAGTTTTTGATGTAACAGCGTTTAGAAGTGATTTGTTTTTTACGACTTTGTTATAATAACACTTGTAAAATCATTCGTCAACCTCTTTTTTGAAAAAAGATTGAATAAATTTTTTACCGATTGCTCTAACAAAGACAAGTAATAATATAGCAATTCTGAGAAGAAAAATCAACTAAAATCATATGCTTTTTCCGAATAATTTTTATAAGCGAATCATTTGTTCCTTTTCACTTCTATTGTTCGCTTAATCCTACATTTCAGTCGTTTAAGCGTTCAAATTCTACAAAAAAATAAGAGAACGCCATTGAGCAATCAGCGTTCTCTTACTTCTCTATCTTGTGATTTTGAAATAGGTATTTTGATTCTAAAGATCGTGCCTTGTCCAATGACGCTTTCAGCAGTGATTTTGCCTTTATAACTTGCCAATAATTGTTTTGCAATCGACAAACCCAAGCCATTGCCGCCTTTTGTTCGCGCACGGGCTTTATCGACACGATAAAACCGATTGAATATCTTGTCTAAGTCTTCAGCTGTGATCCCTTCTCCAAAGTCTTGGATCGCAACGATAAACTGATCCCGGTCTTTGGCTATCGATAAATGGACTTCTTTACGTTCAGTTGAATACTTGACCGCATTGTCCAATACAATAATGATGATTTGCTCAAAGTGGTTTCGATAAATCTTCAATATCAATTCATGATATAAATCATCATCTAGCGTAAACACAAAATCAGGATATAGTATCTTGAAATTATTAAAAACTTGATAGACGACTTCTTTGGCTTTCGTGGTCTCATTGCCGTAATGGACATCCACCTGCTCTGCCCGCGAAAGATCCAACATTTCTTGCACCAGTGTCTTCATACGACTAATTTCTTGCAAACTAGCTGACAAGGATTCATCGAGGATCTCCGGGTCGTCTTTTCCCCAGCGTTGCAGTAAATTCATATGTCCTTCAATGATTGCAACAGGTGTCCGTAGCTCGTGAGAAACATCTTCCACAAATCGTTCTTGTTGTTCAATATATGAACGCATCCGATCGAGCATTTCATTGAAGATATCCGCTAAATCTGACAGCTCATCATTAGAATTCAATTCTGGCATATGGACCGTTGACTGCGGGTTCTTGCGTACTGTTTCCATTGTGTCTCGAAGCACTTTTAACGGCTGCAAGAAGTATGCTGATAAAAAGAACCCTAAGACACTACTGAGTATCAATGAAACAATCTCTAATATGATCAACGTCAACAATAGCTTGCTGCGAATCTCATAAAACGAAGTCAATTCATAAAAAGTTTGCGCATAGCCTATTTTCTCTCTTGTTTCTTTCGAATAAATAGGCTGGATCGATAAGAAACCTGTTACACCATCCAATGTCACGATCGTGGGCGCTTTGCGTTCAATATCAATCAAAGCCAAATCGTTTTCGTGGGTTTTAAAAACCAAATCCTGGCTGAGATTATAGACAAACAAACTCAATGATGATTGCCCGAGCTCAGAGATAAATGAATCGATCTTCATCAGGTTGCCATCAATCGTAGATGTTCTGTCATAGATACTTGTTTCGCCCGTATCATTCTTTGTCAAATTGCGATAGGTCCGCACCAAGGTCAATTCTTGGTCGGAATTTGCCAAACGTGAGGCGACCTCAGACATGGTGCGTTCCACATTATTCTCTTCTTTGGCTACGATCAAATTCACGGAAGTTTTATACGTGATCACCGCAAAAATGGTAAAAACCACGAATATAAAGAAAGAACTTGCGAAGGCCCACTTTACTGTCAAAGAAGGCCCCTTCAGTTCTCTTAATTTTTTCATTCTATTATTCAGGTTCACGAGCGCATCACATATCCTGTACCGCGCACGGTTTGGATATAGCTTTCTTCACCAGGTACATCGATTTTATTTCTTAGGTAACGGATATACACATCGACGACATTGGTTTCGACTTCTGTTTCGTAACCCCAGACTTTATTCAATAATACATCGCGGGCCAATACAACATTGACGTTCTCCATCAATGTCAATAAGAGCTCATATTCACGTTTGGTCAATTCAATGACATCTGTGCCGCGGCGTACCACCCGATTTTCTTTTTCAATCGTTAAATCACGGTAGGTGATCGTGGTTTGTTTCGCTACATTTTTGTCGCCTTCAATATCGATTCGACGCAATAAAGCCCGCAAGCGTGCCAATAATTCTTCAATCGCAAATGGTTTGACGATATAGTCATCCGCACCATGATCCAGACCTGACACTCGATCAATGACAGAGTCTCTGGCAGTCATCATAATGATCGGCGTATTTTTGCTTTGGCGAACACGACGACAGACTTCTAGTCCGTTCAATTCTGGCAACATCAAATCTAGCAAGATTGCATCCCATTCACTATTTAAGGCAGCATCCAGTCCTGTTCGTCCATTGTAATGAACCTCTGTATTGTACCCTTCGTGTTTTAATTCTAATTCCACAAATCGAGCTAAGTTCTTTTCATCTTCAATGATTAGAATATTACTCATGATTGCTAGCTCCTTTATTGGTTATTTCTGCTTAAACTATCAGACGTTATCTGTCTTATTTTAGCATGTATCTAAAAAATAAAAAAGAGATTGACCAAAAGTTCTCACTTTTGGCCATTCTCTTCAATCAAACGAGCAAATGCTTATGCTTCGTCATACCAAGAATAATGGAAAATACCTTCTTTGTCCGTACGTTCATAAGTATGTGCACCAAAGTAATCCCGTTGCGCTTGGATCAAATTGGCTGGCAAGCGATCAGACCGGTAAGAGTCAAAGTAAGCAATCGCTGAAGAGAACGTAGGAACTGGTACACCCGCTTGAACGGCATAGGCCACCACTTCGCGTACTGATTGTTGGTATCTTTTCGTGATATCGATAAAGTATTCATCTAATAATAGGTTTTCAATATCTGAATCTTTGTCATAAGCATCTGTGATTTTTTGTAAAAATTGCGCACGGATGATACAACCAGCACGCCAAATTTTGGCGATTTCACCGAAAGGCAGATCCCAATCGTATTCTTTTGAAGCTGTACGCAATTGGGCAAAACCTTGCGCGTAGCTCATAATTTTGCTAAAGTACAATGCTTCGCGAATTTTGTTGATAAAGGCTTCTTTATCCCCTTCAAACGCAACTGCATCTGGTTTAGGCAATACTTTGCTGGCATTGACACGTTCTTCTTTGTAAGCTGAGATATAACGGGCAAACACGGATTCTGTGATCAATGGCAATGGGACACCTAAATCAAGGGCACTTTGGCTTGTCCATTTGCCTGTACCTTTGTTGCCGGCAGCATCAAGAATCACATCAACAAGTGGTTTGCCAGTGCCTTCATCATCTTTACGGGTCAAAATATCAGCAGTGATCTCGATAAGGTAGCTATCCAATTCGCCTTTATTCCATTCTGCAAAGATGTCAGCCATTTCGTCCACAGATAGGCCCAAAATATTTTGCATCAAATCATAAGACTCAGCAATCAGCTGCATATCTCCGTATTCAATTCCGTTGTGAACCATTTTTACATAGTGGCCTGCGCCGTTTGGTCCAATATACGTGACACAAGGTGAGCCATCTTCAGCTTTAGCTGAGATTTGTTCCAAAATTGGCGCCACAAGCTCATACGCTTCTTTTTGGCCGCCAGGCATGATTGAAGGACCTTTTAATGCGCCTTCTTCACCACCAGATACTCCAGTACCGATAAAGTTGATTCCTGAGTTCGCTAGTTCTTCGTTACGGCGCACGGTGTCTTTAAAGAATGTATTTCCGCCATCGATCAAAATATCACCTTTGTCTAAATGAGGCAATAATTCTTGGATCGTTGCATCTGTTGCAAAGCCAGCTTTGACCATCAACAAGATACGTCGTGGTGTTTCGATTGATTGTACAAATTCTTCTATCGTATAAGTTGCTTTGAAATTTTTATCAGGATGTTCATTTACTACTTCTTCGGTTTTTGAACCAGTCCGGTTAAACAAGGCTACAGAATAACCGCGGCTTTCAATATTCAAGGCTAAGTTTTTGCCCATGACAGCCATACCGACAACGCCGATTTGTTGTTTTGTCATCTTTCATCCTCCTAAGATTGAATTATCTCCATCATTATAGCGCAAATAGGCTGGCTTTTGAACCATTCTCTATCGAACAACAAAAAATTTTTCAGAAAAATTACACATTTAAAAAAAATAAGAAAAAACCACAGGCTCCATGGTTAGCCTGTGGTTTTAAAATCCTTTTTCAAAAAAAGGGTTATGCTTCTTTTGTTGCAACGTCTTTGCCATCGTAATGACCACAGTTTGCGCAGACATGGTGGCTTTTTTTCATTTCACCACAGTTTGCACATTCGTTCAAACCATTGATCGTCAATTTGTAATGTGTACGACGTTTAGCTTTCTTCGCTTTCGAAGTTCTTCTTGCTGGTACTGCCATTTTGCTACACCTCCTTGTTAATGAACGCAACCTTGAGGCTGCAATTTATTCCAATCCTACGCGTTATCATCATCTGATTCATTATTGAATAGCTCTGATAGTTTTGCAAGACGAGGATCAACTTGTTGAGCTTGCGTTTCTTTCTGTTTTGCATAATCTTCCTCTGAGAGAACAGCCCAGTCATTGCCAGAAGGCATATCTGTGCTTTCTTTTTCTTCATCGGTCAAGACCTGCAAAGGAATCGCAAGTAATAAATTATCCGCTACGGAATCGTCTAGACTGATGGTTTGTCCGTCAATCAATAATACTTCTTCTTCGACGATCGTTTCATCGCGGCGCTGAAATTGCTCTGGTGTCATGAAACATTCATCGACAGAGAAATCAAAAGCAAAAGCGACTGGCGCTAACGAACGAGTAGACGGTAACGTCATCGTTGTTTCGACTTGATAATGCAACAAGTATTCATGCTTGCCGGCACTCATAAATCCCTTCACTTTGACTGGCGACAAATCTAAGATTTGCCCATCCCGTTGGATCAATTGATGTTTTAAGTCCAATGTCTCATCGAACACGAGTGGTTCTTCTTGGTATTTTCTTAATTCCAATAAAGACCATTTCATTCTTATCACCCCTAAGCAACAAAAGCAATTATACAGGGCTTCTGAGGCTTTGTCAATGAAATTTTCTTGACACCTTCCTCAGATTTTTTGGTACCGTTTTACCCTGATTATAGCAATTGAAATCATAAAAAAAGGAACAAGCAGCACGTGATACACTGCCTGTTCCAATGTTGTTTCATGTATCCTTAGATGGCAGTTGTTTCGCCACGATATACGATACCACGACGTGAATCAGCTGTAATCAATTCACCGTCTTTGATTGTTGTTGTAGCACCCTTAGCGCCAACGATGACTGGAAGGTCTTTGGCAATCCCTACTACAGCCGCATGAGAAGTTAGTCCGCCGTCTTCAACGATCAACGCTGCAGCTTTTTCGATTGCTGGCATATATTCTTTGTCAGTTGTTGGGACAACCAAGATCATGCCGTCTTTTGCATTTGCAATTGCTTCTTCAGCAGAATGTGCAATGACTGCATTCGCAACAACAGATTTTTCACCAATTCCTTGTGCTTCTAATAATTTAGAACCAATCAATTGGATCTTCATGACATTCGTTGTACCGCGTTCACCAACTGGCACACCAGCAGTGATCAAGATCAAGTCGCCTTCTTTAGCGAAACCTAGATCAACGGCTTGTTTAGAAGCCAATTCGAACATTTCATCCGTTGTTGTTGGTTTTTTTGCAACAGTTGGGTACACACCCCAGTTTAACATCAACCCACGTTTTGTACGTTCGTCAAATGTCACTGCTAAGATATCAGCATCTGGACGGTATTTAGAAATCATTTTAGCTGTGTAACCAGATTCTGTTGCTGCAACGATTGTTTTAACGCCTAAGTTTTTCGCTGCACGGGCAACAGATAAACCGATTGTTTCAGTCACATCTGTTTTATCAAATTGATTGATTTGGAATGTGCTGTTTTCAGACAATGATTTTTCAGCTTCGATATCGATACGCGCCATAGTTGCAACAGATTCAACTGGATAGTCACCATTCGCTGATTCCCCTGATAACATTGTTGCATCTGTACCATCAAAGACAGCATTGGCAACGTCTGATGCTTCCGCACGTGTTGGACGTGGGTTTTGTTGCATAGATTCTAACATTTGTGTTGCAGTGATAACTGATTTTCCAGCAGCATTACATTTTTTGATAATGCTCTTTTGAACCATTGGTACTTCTTCTGCAGGAATCTCAACACCCATATCACCACGGGCTACCATAATACCGTCAGAAACTTTGATGATTTCGTCGATATTGTCGATCCCTTCTTGAGATTCGATTTTAGAGAAGATTTGCACATGTGTCATGTCTTTTTCTTCTAAGATTTCACGAATTTCAAGAACGTCTTGTGCTTTACGTACAAATGAAGCAGCGATAAAGTCGATATCGTTGTCAAGACCAAAGCGAATATCGTCTGCATCTTTTTCTGTGATACCTGGCAAGCTGATTGATACGCCTGGTGCATTGACACCTTTACGAGAGCCTAGCATGCCGGCATTTTTCACAGTAACGATCAACTCACGGGTTGCTTCATCTTTTTCTGTGATTTCCATGTCGATCAAACCATCATCGAATAAGATGTGGCCACCAACGTGTACGTCTTCAAATAAACCAGGATATGTTACAGCAATTTTTTCTTTTGAGCCTTTGTGTTCTGGATTCATTGAGATACGTGTTTCATCGCCAACGTTGAATTGGATATATCCAGCACGGCCAAAATCTGCTTCAGTCGTATCTTGTACAGTAGTCCGAATTTCAGCACCTTTTGTATCTAAAAGGATACCTACATCTTGACCAGTTTTTTTGACTGCTTCGCGAACCATTGTCATCCGCGCCAATTGTTCTTCATGGTCCCCATGAGAGAAGTTGAAACGGAAAACATTCGCACCGGCTTCAATCAGTTGAGAAATAATTTCCACACTGTTACTTGCTGGTCCTAATGTACTAACGATTTTTGTTTTTTTCATTACTAAACGCTCCTATTCATTTATTTAAAATAGCTAAAAAGCTCTTTTTAAAAGTTTTGTGCGTTGCTACTGATGCTTAGAAAGAAATTTCTTTGTTTAATTCATACAATGAAACATCTGGTTTATGACGATTGTTTTCTAAAGTATCAATGATATCTGACGCGATCATTTTGTTGTCTTCGATACCGATACACAATCCGCCTTTGCCTTCTTGCAATAATTCAACAGCGTATGCGCCGAATTTACTTGCTAAAACACGGTCGCGGGCACTTGGTGAACCACCACGGACAACGTGTCCCAAAATAGATACCCGAGTATGGAAGTCGCCATATTGTGATAATTTATCAGCAAATTCGTTTCCGCCCATCACACCTTCAGCAAGAACGATCAAGCAATGTTTCTTGCCGCGGTCTCGGCCTTCACGAATGCGGTCAGCCACTACTTGCATATCAAAATCATGCTCTGGAATGATGATTTCATCCGCACCGCCGGCAACACCAGACCAAAGTGCGATATCCCCAGCGCCACGACCCATCACTTCAATAACAAATGTCCGGACATGCGATGTCGCTGTATCGCGAATACGGTCGATTGATTCTAACACTGTATTGATTGCTGTATCGAAACCAATGGTAAAGTCTGTACCTGGAATATCATTGTCGATCGTTCCTGGAATACCGATTGCTGGGAAACCATGACGTGTCAATGCCATAGCACCATGATATGAACCATCTCCACCGATAACGACTAAGCCTTCGATACCAAATTTTTTCAATTGTTCAATCCCTTTTAATTGTCCTTCTTGTGTTGCAAATTCAGGATATCTTGCTGAATACAAGAATGTACCGCCTCGTTGGATTTTATCGCCGACATCAGCAACATCCAAACGACGGATATCACCAGCTACTAAACCAGCATATCCATAATTGATACCATATACTTCAAGTCCGTCGAAAATCGCCTTTCTGACAACTGCGCGGATCGCTGCATTCATACCTGGTGCATCGCCGCCACTGGTAAGGATTCCAATGCGTTTCATTATTCTTTCACCTCATCAAAAGATTTTGTTAGGGCAGACCCTGTTTGATACTTTTCAAGTAATAACCACGAGTCATATTCTACCATCATTCCAGTCAAATGTCTTTGAATACTAGGAAAAAGTTGAAAAAAGTGTAAGTTCGATTGCTGTTTTCCGAAAATTACTTGAAAATTACATTTCCTTTTCCTAATAATTCTTCTAACTGTGCAACAAACTGTGGATCGTGACTGACCCAATTCGTTTCCTTGAGTAATACTTTTTTTCCACTTTCCGCATAAAATATCACGACAGGAATCGTTCCTCGGTACTGCTTCATCACGTTGGCAAGTGTCTGCATATGCTGGGCTTGGGCTTCAACAGAAATTTTCAGATAACAGGTTTGCTCTGCCAGTTTATTTTGTTCATTTTCTGCTAAGTCTATTTTATCAGCAATCAACTGAATTTCACCATTGTAACGACTTACTTCAACTTTGCCTTCAACGTACAACACGGCATTGTCTTCGATCAACGGACGAACTTGGCGGTAAACCAAGGGAAAAATCGTGACTGATAATTCTCGACTGGCATCGGTGCCTTCCACAAAAGCCATTTGTTCACCTTTTTTGGTTCTGATCTCTCTTATTTTTCGCACATAGAGCAGAATCCTGGTGCGTTCATTAGGAACCAAGTTGGCTATATCTGTAATTTGTTTGAATTGTCGCAGTTTGTGAAATTGTTCTACTGGATGCCCTGACAGATAGACACCCAAATATTCTTCTTCCAGCGCCAATTTTTCTTCTAATTGATAATCGTTGATCTCGGCTTCTTTCAGCGCCATGGTTTCTAACAAGTCCAGACTGCCTCCGCTATAAGCGATGTTTTGAATCTTGCCTTCCAATTGAATCAATGTTTGTTTCCGGTTCTTGGTCAATTCATCAAACACACCAATACTGACTAAAGGAATCAGATAATCAAGTTTGACCCATTTATTGTTGCGTTGATTCAGACGCAGCAAAAATTGGTCCATTGATTTATAGGGTCCATTGGCTTTGCGTTCATCAATGATATCTTGGATCATATCTCTTCTGATGCCTTTGATACTGCTGAAGCCAAAGCGAATGGTTGCTTCTCCTTGCAATTGAAAGCTATACCCGCTTTTATTGATTGTCGGCGGAAGGACAGACACTTTGTATTTCGCAGCCTCATTTAGATATTCTTTCATCTTGCTTGTGGTATTACGCACAGAATGCAGAATTGCCGCAAAAAATGGTGCTGGATAGTGGACTTTCAAATAGGCCATTTGAAAACCAATCACTGAATAAGCAAATGCATGGGAACGGTTAAAGCCATAATCTGCAAATCGTTCGATATAATCATAGACAAGTGCCGCCTTATCGGCATTATACTGATTCTTGACTGCACCATCAACGAAATGTCGGCGTTCTTCATCTAGAATATCTTTTTTCTTTTTGCTGATGGCTCTGCGCAAAATATCTGCTTGTCCCAAACTAAAACCGGCCATTTTCGATGCGACTTGCATGATTTGTTCTTGGTAGACGATGATTCCGTATGTGTTTTTCAATATAGGAATCAAACTATCGTCTGGATAAGCAACTGGTTCTTGCCCTTTTTTGCGTTTGATAAATGTATCGATGTTTTGCATTGGCCCTGGTCGATACAACGCATTGACTGCTGCAATGTCTTCAATACTTTCTGGTCCCAGTTTCCGCAACACATTGCGGATACCTGCTGATTCAAATTGGAAAATACCCGCTGTTTCCCCTTTTTGAAAAAGGGACAATGTATCTGGATCGTCTAACGGAATCTCTCCTTGGGTCAACTCTTGATGGTTGATCCGCTTGATCCCTTGCAGCGTATGATCGATGATCGATAGATTGCGCAAACCTAGAAAGTCCATTTTTAGCAAGCCAACTGCTTCTACATCATTCATTGTAAACTGGGTCAACCAAATATCATCGCTACCAGTTTGTAGTGGAACCAAATCCAACAGATTTTGGTCACTGATCACCACGCCAGCAGCATGCGTAGACACGTGTCGGGGCAATCCTTCTAATGTTTTGGCAACTTGAAACAGCAGTTGGTTGCGTTCGTTGAAAGCAACCAACTCACGCAATTGATTGGATTGCTCATAGGCAAGCGTCAAGGTCATCTTCAACGCATTAGGGATTGCTTTAGACCATCGGTTGGCTTCGCTTTGTGACAGACCAAACACCCTTGACACATCTCGCAAGACCATTTTCGCCGCCATCGTGCCAAACGTCGCAATTTGCGCCATGTATTCCTGACCATATTTTTGTCGGACATACTGCAAAATCTCATCTCTGCGATTATCCGGTATATCCAAATCGATATCCGGCATCGTGTAGCGTTCTGGATTTAAAAACCGCTCAAAAAGCAGATCATATTTGATAGGATCGACATCCGTTATCGACAATACATAGGCTGTCAAAGCCCCGGCAGCCGATCCACGTCCCGCGCCTGTAACAATTTTTTGTTGGTGCGCAAAGTCCATCACATCCCAGACAATCAAGAAATAATCGTCGAAGCCCATTTTATGGATGATCGACAACTCGTAGTCCAGTCTTTCCTCATAGGCCTTCGTCACATGGGCCACTCTTTTGGGCAAACGTTCAAAACAGAGTTCCCTTAAATAAGTGGCAGCGTCTTGCGTTTCTGATAACGGAAAATGCGGTAACAATCTTTGATGCAATGGAATATCCACACGGCATTCGTCAGCAATACGCTGATTGTTTCGCAATGCTTGTGCATCAAGCTCAAATATCGTTTGCATCTCCTCCGGTGTGTGTAAATGGTTGACTGTGGTTCCTTGTTCTTTGACTTGGCGAAAATCTTCGATCTGAGTTCCTGCTTTGATGTGTCCCATCACATCAACAGCAAAGGCCTCTTCTTGAAACAATGCCGTGACCAATTGGTACCCGCAGGCTTCAATCCCTAGCTGTTTAAAGGGAGCCAAGGATTGCTCTTGCGCGGCCTGTCCATCTTCAACACCATAAAAAAAGCTGTTGGCATCAAATAAGGCGACCAATCGCGACAATTCATCCTCATGTGGTTGATTCGCCAAAAAGACTTGTCCATTTGGCAACACACCAAACAGATCTGCTAACGTTGACTCATTGATAATGATCAATTCATCTGTGGTCATTTTTTTACTCGACAAGCGCATTAATCGTTGATAGCCTTGTTGATTCTTGGCAAATAGATACAATGGAAACGTGATTGATCCTTCCGAAAAACTACAATCAAACAGCACACCAAAAATTGGTTGCAACTGTTGCTGCTGACATTGCCGGAAAAACTCAATTGCCCCATACATGACATTCCGATCCGTCAGTCCGATTGTCTGATAACCCATTTCTTTCGCTTGGGCGACATATTGAGGAATTTTGACCGTACTTTGTAGCAATGAATATGAACTGAACGTTGTAAGCGGCGCATACATTGACATTCCTCCTTAAATGAAAGTTCTGTGATGAACTGTTGGCAAATAAATTTGAAAAAGCTCGTGAAAAAGTGAAAATCTTTACAATAATTTTTTTTGTGATACACTAGAGGCGAAAAGCAAGCTACACGGAAAAGAGGTGTCGTCATGCGCTACTTAGTCACTCTATTTTGGACTTTCGTATTGGGTCAAGTTGTTGGTTATCTAGGCAGCTCTTTGTCAGGAGCTACTTACGATTTTCAATTGACAACCATCATTTCCTTGATCACTGGTGTGGTGATCTTACTGATTGCTACGATTGCACCTGCACCTGAAAAGACAAGTCATTCTTAAGCATATCACTCTATATCACTTTTAGTGATTCACACCAAAAAACCAGTTACTACTATTGTAACTGGTTTTTTTTTCTTTTCAACTATTCAACTATTTACTTATTGGCTGATATCCGTTTTGCGAAAACTTTTGCGGAAATTAAACGTTGAAATGACGATATTGATCAAGACAAATCCGCTGGTGACCCAAAAAACAGCTGGATAACCAAAGCCTGAAGCGACCGTCGATCCCACCATAGGACCTAAGACTTGTCCAAAGTTAGAAAACATTTGATTATAACTGTACACACGGCTCACACCTTCCATCGGTGTGATCTTGCTGATCAACGTATTGATGGACGGCATCAAAGCGCCTGTCGAAAATCCAAGCATAAACCGTAACGCGCCTAATTGAAATGGCGTCGATACAAAGCCCATCGGGATAAAACAGATGAAAGATAACACCAATCCTCCTAACAGAACTTTGTGGTTGCCGTAACGATCGCCGATTTTCCCCAGAAATGGCGAGGAGATAATCGCGGATACACCAGCAATCGAAACAATCAATCCGCTGACAAATAGGACATTATTGGTATCACCGCTCAAGTCACGAATATATAAGGTCAAAATCGGACTAATACTCGTCACACCCAATTGTAAAATCAATGAAGTAATGAATAAACCAATCAACATTTGCAGATTTTTGATTTGACTAAAAATTTCTTTGATCGAAAGCATATCGCCTTTTTCAACTGGCGTAAAGTTTTCTTGTACCAAGAAAATCGTCAACAGTAATGTGATCAATAATACGACCCCGGTGATGATAAAGACATTTTTCATCCCAAACCACTCAGCCAAGGCCCCACCCATTGAAGGACCAATCAAATTTCCCGCAATCGCACCTGTTGCCAAAGTTCCCAACGCCCATCCGCTTTTTTCTCGGGGGGCTTGTGAGGCAATCAATGCCGTCGCATTGGGAATATAACCGGACAATATCCCAGTGAAAAAGCGCATGATAAGCAACCAATAGACATTCGGTACAAACGCCAAAGAACCCATGGTCACCGTCATACCTGCTGCGGCTCGGATCATCATTAAACGCCGCCCTTTTTGGTCAGCTAGATTCCCCCAAATGGGTGCCACAATAGCTGCCGCAAACGCCGTTACTGAGATCGCCAGGCCAGAGAACAACTCGATTTGACTCGTTGGCGCGCCTAACTCTTCTATATATAAGGGAATAAATGGCATGACAAGACTGAAACTAGCACCTGTAAAAAAACAACCTACCCAAGAAATCAGGAGGTTTCGCTTCCAATCGATCTTCATGTATAAACCTTCTTTCACACATAACTATACCGTATTGTGCTTAAAAATCAAATAAAAAAAATCTTTCTGCATGAAAATTACAGAAAGATTTTTCTCATTAAATTCAACTAATCAATGCTAAAATGACAAAGTTTAGAATAAACAAGATATTCACTACCCAAATGATCGGTGAGACTTCATTGAATTTGCCTTTGACCACTTTCACCAACGCATAAAAAATGAATCCAGCAGCAATACCATATGAAATACTGTAACACAGCCCCATAAAGATCGACGCAAAGAATGCGGGCACTGCTTCTTCAAGATCTGTCCAATTGATATCTGCAAAAGATGCCAACATCATCACCCCAACCAAGATCAACGCGGGCGCAGTTGCTTGCGCCGGCACAACTGAAATCAGTGGTGAGAAGAAACTGCTGATAGCAAACAACGCAGCAACAACAACAGAAGTCAATCCAGTACGTCCGCCAGCACCAATACCAGCTGCTGATTCAACATACGTTGTCGTATTAGATGTACCAAAGATTGCACCTACAGATGTAGCAATTGCATCCGCAAAAAGTGCTTTGTCCATTTTTGTGTTGAAGCCATTGCTGTCTTCCAAAGCTTCTTCGTCCTGTTTAGAGAAGATTCCTGTACGACGGCCTGTACCGATAAAGGTGCCGATCGTATCAAACGTATCTGATAAACTAAAGGCAATGATCGTCATGATCACTTGAGGAATTTTGGCAGAATCACTGAACAATGATCCCATTCCTTCTGGACCAAAGGCAGCGCCAAAAGTCGTACCCAATTCATTGATTGAACTGCTTAAAGAGTTTCCTTGGAAATCGATCGCACTTAGATCGACCACACCCATCAAAATACCGATGATCGTCGTTGCCAAAATACCGATAATGATTGCGCCTCGCACATTTTTAACAACCAGCAAGGTTGTCAATACCAAGCCAATCACAGCCAAAAGAACTGGTGCATTATTGAAGTTTGCCAATGCTGGAACGATGCCCCCGTTAAAGTTCGCACTGATAATGGTATCCCCATCGATCGTTGATCCAGTCACCGCAGCCGTATCAGCTGAAAAGCTCAATAGATTCGCATTTTTGATCCCAACATATGCAACAAAGATCCCGATTCCTCCACCGATTGCGTGCTGCAAACTTTCAGGAATCGCATGAATGATCAATTTTCTGATTTTAGTGATCGTGATCAAAATATTGATTAAACCACAAATAAAGACCATCGCCAATGCTTGCTGCCATGTATAACCTAACCCAAAAACAACTGTAAAGGTAAAAAATGCATTCAATCCCATACCCGGTGCCTGTGCATAAGGGACATTTGCGAATAACCCCATCACTAACGTACCAATAACCGACGCAATGATCGTTGCTAAAAATACAGCTTGGAAAGGCATACCAGCCGCCGATAAGATAGACGGATTCACGAATAAAATATAACTCATTGCGAAGAAGGTGGTCACCCCAGCCATCACTTCTGTTGAAACTGTTGTATTATTTTCCTTTAGCTTGAAAAACTTTTCCATGTACATTTTCCACTCCCGTGTTCATCATTTTAGTCTTTGAAAAGAAATAAGGAATAATTGCACTTCTCATCGAACAATTACAAATTATATAGAATAAACATTCGTTTTTCAATCAAATGCAAAGAATATAGTTTCAAAAACATTTTAATGTTCGTGTTTTGCAACAAAAGCATGCATGAAAAGTCTTTGAAAACTTTCCCGCGTTGTGAAATGACAGAAATATGTTACACTTAAGCCACTAGAATAATAGATTGGAGCGAAACATTTGAAACCAAAAATCATTGCTATTGACTTAGATGGCACCACTTTAAATACTGAATCTCTCATTTCAGCCAAAACACGTGACGTCCTAGGCCGCGCGGTTCGCGCCGGCCATTATGTAACGATTGCCACTGGTCGTCCCTTCCGTATGAGTGATCAATTTTATCGAGAACTTGCGTTGAATACACCTATGATCAACTTTAACGGCGGGTTGGTACACAAGCCACGTCAGATTTGGGCAGCTGAAACCGAACATGCATTATCCAGAGAGATTGCCTTTGAATTAATGGCGCAACGGGAACAATTAGGCCTATCTTTTGTTGCTGCTGAAAATCGTGAAACCTTCTTTATTGATCGTTTGGATCATTTTGATCAGCATTTCTTTTCTTATGAAACCGTGTCTGAGAAGAACTTGTTGGCGAATTTGAAGACAGACCCTACTTCTTTATTGGTCAAAACGCAAAATGAGTTAGCAGAGTCCGTCTCGCTGCGGATCAAAGACCAGTTTGATGACGCCGTCGATGTACGGACTTGGGGCGGGCCGCAAGCTATCCTTGAAATCGTTCCTAAGGGCGTGCATAAAGCGCTGGGCCTTTCTGTGATCGCCAAGTCCATGTCATTAGGCCCTGAGGATATCATTGCCTTTGGTGATGAACACAATGACCTGGAAATGTTAGAATATGCTGGATGGGGTGTTGCCATGGCCAACGGTACCCAACAATTGAAATCGATTGCCAACGATGTCACCGACAAAACAAATGGTGAAGACGGTATGGCGGATTATCTGGAAAAATATTTGGCATTATAAAAACTGATTGGGCACAAAAAAGGAGACTGATGAACAGCCTCCTTTTTTTATGCGATTGTTTCGTAATGAATTGATCTGGCTTGAGGAATCTCTTGATCAACAAAGAATACTTTGTACCAAGTCAAGAAAGTAAAAATCGTCCAAATCTTGCGTTGCAGATTCACTTGTCCGTTGCGATGACCTTCAAGCAATTGCAAAATAGCTGCTTGATCAAAAAACTCCGCTGCAAAGTCAGCTTCGAATATTGTTTTGACAGCCAGATAGCCTGTGCCCTCTTTTAACCATGCTTTGATTGGTACAGGAAAGCCCAGCTTTTCCCGATTGGCCCATTCATTTGGCAAATGGCGGTTGGCAGCTTGCCGGAAAACATCTTTGGTGTTGTTTTGATTGATCAGATATTTGGTAGGGATCGTTTGAGCCAAATTCATCAATTCGATATCCAGCAACGGTACCCGCAATTCTAACGAACTAGCCATAGACATCTTGTCCGCCTTCAGTAAAATATCTTTAGGCATCCATTGATGAACATCCAGATACTGCATTTTATTGACTTCATCCTTGAATCCCTCTGCTTTATCATAAAAAGGTGCCACGATTTCCGCGACTGAAGGTGCCTCTTGATATGCGTTTGTTAAAAGGGCTGACGCTTCTGCTTCTTCAAAAATTTGCGCCTGTCCGATAAAGAAATCCCTAGCTGGCGCAGTTGATTCATATAAATGGATCCGCCCATGGAAATTTTTCATTTTGCCGATTTGTCGCCCCACATGAACGCGCAAGGATTTCGGCAATTTTTTCAACCCTTGGGCAAATACACGGACTGCTTTGGAATTTGTGTGGAACCCATAGGCCGCGTAGCCAGCAAATAGTTCATCCGCACCTTCTCCTGATTGAACGACCCGTACTTGCTGGGATGCCAAGTTCGCCAAGAAATATAGTGGCACACAGCTAGGATTCGCATCTGGTTCATCCAAATGATATTGGATCAGCGGAAATGCTGCAAAGGACATCTCTCCATCAATCACGGCAGCAGTATTGTTCAAGTTTAATTGTTCCGTTAATTTCCGTGCTTCAATCGCTTCATTGTAAGTTTTGTCATCAAAACCTATCGAGAATGTTCTGGATGGACGCAAGACAGATGCAACATAACTTGAGTCAACACCGCTTGACAAAAATGAGCCCACTTCTACATCACTGATCGTATGTACGGCGATTGATTCTTGCACCGCTTGATCAATTTTTTCTACCCATTCTTCTCTCGACAACTGTTGTTTCTTGCTATAATCAACATCCCAATATTCTCGGATCGTTAAGCCTTGGTCATTATAGATAAAGTAATGCCCTTCTTGTAACCGATGCACCCCTTTAAAGAATGTTTCGCCGTTTAACGGAGAATATTGAAAGGTCAAATAAGGCTTCAAAGCCGCTTTATTTAATACTTTATCAAAATCTGGATGCGGCAAAAAGCTCTTGATCTCTGAGCCAAACATAAACGTATCATTCATGTGGGCAAAATAATAAGGTTTGATACCAAAATGATCTCGTGCACCAAACAATTCTTTTTTCTCTCGATCCCAGATTGCGAAAGCAAACATTCCTCGGAGTTTTTGCAGAATTTCTGTGCCCCATTCTTCATAGCCGTGAAGGACCACTTCCGTATCAGCATGGGTCGTAAAGGTGTGCCCTGCGGCGATCAATTTTTCTCTAAGAGATTGGAAATTATAGATCTCCCCATTGAAAATAATGACTTTATTACCATCTTCATTGAAAATTGGCTGGGAACCACCCGCCAAATCAATAATGGACAATCGACGAAAGCCGAATGCTACTTGATCATCAACAAATTGACCCGCACTGCTGGGCCCACGATGAACGATGCGTGCCATCATGTCCTCAATGATTTGCTCTTTTCCTTCTTTTGTATTAACAAAACCAACAATTCCGCACATAAATTCACTTCCATTTTCATATTACATTTTCATTACACTTGTGTTAAATCATATCACAAGTTATGCGGAGTGACATTGATTTTTTTATAATATAGCAATAATTTAAATTTACACTAAAAATAAAAATCAATAAAAAGCTGTCAGAGAAGCCTTTTGCTTCACACTGTTTTTTCTTTCTTACAAAATTGTTATCTTGTCTAAGGACAAATGTGAACAAATTCTTAAGAATTAATTTATCAATGATGGTCTTATCAAGTTTTGATTGGACGAAACCAAAAAAAGGTGCTATTCTGATAATGGAATTTCGTTATCAACTAACCGTTGCCTTTCGTTTCAACGATTAAGAAAGGAGAATGACAAATGACATTCTATAACACAGATATGCAATATCGGGTAACACTTGATACAAAGTTGAATCTATTTATTGTCTTTGACAAGAAAAATGCGAATCACTTTGCTACAGGTATTACAATCGAACAAGCTGTACAAGAATTGAATAAAACTGCATAAGGAGTTCATCCAAATGAAGGAAAACGATTCGTACTGAAAGCACCCGCTAAACTGATTAGCAGGTGCTTTCTTGTGTTTTATTGGCTTACGTTTTTCTAGTTATCTAAATCCTCACTTTGGTCTTTTGCTGCCCCGTCTTCAACTACATGACGATCTTTTTTCTTCCCTGTCTCAGCTTCATCAATATGCATGATTGCATCTACAGACTCAGCTTTCAGAAATACATTCAACCCTTTAACCGCTGTTTTGGTGACACGCATGATGTGATCTTTTTCATATTCAGGCATCGCTCTTTCTCCTTTTATTGAACCGCTCTAACGAATGATGAAATATAGTGTTTCTTATTTATTGATAGATTTTACCAAATGCAGAATGACCCTTCGATTGTTTTAAAGCGCTTACCATATTGTGACCATAGTATTCAGCGTTTTAAGCGTAATAAACACTATGTCCGACCTACTTGAAAAATAGTAACAACTTTCAAAAAAAGAAAGAGTGTTAAAACCCTATAATCATTGTCAGAAAAGGATTTTTAACACTCATATCATCACATATAAGGAGAGTACAGGATTTGAACCTGCGCGCCGGGATGAACCGGGTCGGCGGATTTCGAGTCCGCTGCATTACCACTCTGCCAACTCTCCATAACAGTTATTTTCGCTATTTTCACAAAAAAAGTCAAGGGTATTTTCTAAAAAATATATATCGTCTTGGTCTTCAGAACAGCAAGAAACCGTCACCCATCTCCCACCACAGCAAAACAGATAACGGCAATCACTCGTCATTGGTTAATTAAAAATATATGTATCCTTTTTAGCTAGGACACCTTGAATCGTTTCATTGATTACTTTAATGATCTGTTCATCTGAGGGTGCAATGATACCTGCTGACATCAAAGAAGCCAAACCTGTCACTACGATCCACGCACCATTGTGTAACGCTTCTACCGTATCTCCAGATAAATCATGATACTTATCTTCCGATTGGACCAATGTTTTGAAATATTCTGATGAGAATTCATGCATCATTTCTCCGCCGCCATAATCGTCGATAAAAAGGGCGATGTATAAATTGTGTTTTTCTTGAGCGAAACGGATATAATTCAGACCTAAATCAACAAGCTTGTCCCCAGTTCTGACAACTGGAAAAACATTTTCCGATAAATCTTTGAAAACAGCTTCAACCAATGTGTTCTTCAAGTCCTGCATATTGTTGAACTCCAAATAGATTGGTTGTGTAGAAATTCCCATGTGTTTCGCGATGTTTCGAGCCGTAAAATTGCCGAATCCTTCTTTATTGATCAATTCGTACGCGGCCTTCAAAATGTGTTCTCTTGTATAGACCTTCCTTCGCATCAAAAAATCCCCCTTTTTCTCTTTATTTAATTGTACATGAGAAAGAGAAATATTTAAAATGAAACACACCATTAGTTATCTTATTTATCAGCAGGAAGCATTTTTTTTGCGTCAATCAATGAAAAAAAAGACAAAACGTATACGACCATCCCTGTATTGACGTTTTTTTGATTGGCTGAAAGTTATTTTTGATTCTTGTTCAAATAGAAAAGAAGCTGTACACTTAGACAAAAGATACTCATAGCAAACGAGTCATAAAGGAGCTTAGTGATGGTGGAATCAAAAGAATTATTGCTGGAAACCTGCCTCTTAGCGGGAAAAATCATGATGGAAAATGGTTCAGAAGTTTACCGGGTGGAAGACACGATGAATCGTATCGCTGCCAATACGGGTGAAGCAGGCAGTATTAGCTATGTCACTGCCACTGGTATTTTTATGGGATTGCGCAGCAGCCACTATGCGCAAGTTGAAAATGTCCATGATCGTGTGATCAACTTAGAAAAAATCGTCGCAGTCAACCGCTTGTCGCGAGAATATGCAGCCAAGGAGTTGTCGCTTTCTGCATTGCATGATGCACTGAAAGAGGTCAACCAGACAACACCAAGCTTCTCCTTCCCCCTTCAAGTCTTGAGTGCCGGAATCGTCAGCAGTACCTTGATGATCATTTTCGGTGGTCGCTGGTTTGACTTTGTTCCGACTTTTTTGATTGGTAGTATCGGTTTCTTGATAGCCATATGGGTCAAAAAGAAGATTGATATCCGTTTTTTGGACATGTTCTGTGCTTCATTGGTGATTGGCAGTTTGGCGATTCTTGCCGTACAACTGCAGCTGGCAAACAATGTCGATAATTTGATCATTGGGGCTGTCATGCCTTTGGTTCCCGGGGTGGCGATCACCAACTCATTTCGTGATATTCTTGCGGGCCATTTGATCAGTGGGATGGCTAGAGGCACTGAAGCAATCTTTACGGCGGCAGCAATCGGTGTGGGTATTGCCACCATCTTTACATTGGTAGGAGGGATCTCATGACACTTTTGATCCAAATAGCCTTTAGTTTCATTAGTACCCTTGCCTTTGGTGTATTGACCAATATTCCTAAACGGGCATTATTGGCTACAGGTGTCGCTGGAACGATTGGCTGGATGATTTTTTGGGGATTGCAACAAAATGGTTACGGTATCGGCAGCGCGAATTTTTTGGCAGCCTTCGCTGTCGGCTGTGTCAGCATTTTTTTTTCGAGAAGGAAAAAGATGCCCATGATCATCTTCAACATCCCAAGCTTAGTGCCTTTGGTACCGGGGGGACCAGCCTATAAAGCGGTGAGAGAATTTGCGCTGGGAGATAATTTTGTCGGCCTAGAAAATTTAATGGTCGTTGTGATCACGGCAGGTGCTATTGCAGGCGGGTTTATGATGACGAATGTTGTTGAAAAACTCGTGATACATTGGCAAACCAAACAAACACACTCATCTTGAAGGATGGAAGAAGTTTATGATTTGACTAAGAAATGACTTCAAATAATAATTTTTTATTATTTCAGCCTTTAGTACAATGCATTCAAACAGGCTTTCTTTTATAATCATGACAGAACTTACAAAACTGTTTGATAAATGTCATTTGTTTTACTAGCTTTTTTTGTTCTCACCCATTATAGTGAAATTAATGAAACATAAAGGAGATGAAGTCCTGTGAGTGTCGCAACTTCTCGTCGAATCATTAACATGATCTCAATCATTGGTTTAGGTTTATCGATTGCATTGACGATATATTTTATCAATCTTGGTGTCTTTAAAGATATCAATGCGTTAAGAGGATTGGTTGGCCACTCAGTCATACTAGGACCAATCATTTTTATATGTTTGCAAATATTGCAAGTCGTTGTTCCAATCATTCCCGGAGGTATTTCAAGTGCTGCCGGTGTCTTGATCTTTGGTCCATATATGGGGTTTGTGTATAACTATGTGGGCATTTGTATCGGTTCTGTCATCATCTTTTTACTTGGCCGCCGATATGGCAAACCATTTATTCTCAGTATGATCAGTGACAAAACATATGATAAATATATCGGCTGGTTAGACAACCAAAGCCGATTTGAAAAGCTGTTCGCCGTAGCAATCTTCTTGCCTGTGGCACCAGATGACGCGCTTTGTTTAATGGCTGGTTTGACCAACATTTCTGTGAAAAAATTTACCTTGATCATTTTACTGGCAAAACCAATTTCCATTTTCTTATACAGCATGGCATTGATTTATGGTGGTACTTTCTTGACCGGTTTATTGGGGGGTTGATCCCACCCTTTTTTAGGAATCAACTGTGAGGAACGATCGCAAGTACTCAACTTCTTTTGGGCTTGTCTTGTTCTTTCCTCACCGTTGGTTCTTTTTTATGTCCAAATGTTATATACTAAATGACAACAACTTTTGTTAGGATGTGGCGCATGAACTATCTAAAAAACAGTTTGATCAATACATGGGATTTTCTCCGGTCCAGCGATGCTTATTTTCGCGATGTGCTGTTGATGCACGGGGCTCTCTTATTTTTGGTGATTCCTATTCTTTCTGCTTCAACAAAGTTTGTCCTAAAGCGTGGTGGATTCCCTTACTTATCCTTTGACAATATCGGCAGTATTTTCACCGATCATCCGATGGTGCTCTTTTCTTTGACAGTAATCTTGCTATTGATCTTGGTCGCAGTCTTCTTCGAGTTTACCTTTCTTTTGCTGAGTGTTTATTTTATTAAGAAACAACAGCCGATCAGTTTGAAACAATTGTTGCGAATGACACTCTTGCAGATCAAGAAATTGAGACCAATGACCTTCTTGTTCTTCTTGTTTTATTTTCTCTTGGTTTTGCCGATCGGTGGTTTGAGTTTCAACTCTGATCTCCTTGCTAAAATCAAGATTCCAGCGTTTATCATGGACTTTATCTTTGCCAATCGAGTCGTCATCATCGGTGCGGTATTGCTAGTTTATGTATTGCTGATTTATCTGGGTATTCGCGTTATTTTCGCTTTGCCGGAAATGATTTTGCGGGATCTGCCCTTTCGTCAGGCGATTCGCGAAAGCTTACAAGTCACCAAACGCCGATTCTTTGCAATCGTCGGTCAATTTGTCTTTATTGGTGGCAGCATTCTCTTGCTTTCGTCTATTGGCTTCACACTGCTGATTTCTTTGCAAGCATTGATTGAACGCTTTTTCCAGAGTGCTTCATTGTATAGTGCTGTGTTCATTATGACTTTTCTGCAATTTATTTTGTTGCTGAACATTATATTATCGACAGTGGCTATTTTTTATATTATCGTTGATTTCATGGATGATGAAGGATTTCTGCCTGCGATTCCTGCAAGTTTTCGTCAAGAATCAATTGCCTCAAAAAAGTTTTTGGGATTCGAAGGATTCTTATTCACCTTTATCACGGTGCTGTTTGGTGTTGGCGTTAGCCTATACAACATGAACTACCTGACCTCTGCCGTTCGTGCCCAGCCGCTTACGATTTCTCATCGCGGCGTAAGTAATGGAAAAGGGGTGCAAAACTCGCTTGAAGCATTGCGTTTGACGAGTGAAACCTATCATCCTGATTATGTCGAAATGGATGTGCAACAAACCAGCGATGGTGCGTTTATCGTATATCATGACTTTACGTTTCCACCATTGACTGGTGCCAAAGGAAAACCAGAACAATCCACCTTGGCCTATGCCCAGTCATTGACTGTCTCTGAGAACGGAGAAACAGCTGAGATTCCAACATTTGATGCCTATTTAGATTTGGCCAATCAACTTGATCAAAAACTGTTGGTAGAAATCAAAACACAAAAAAAAGGCGTTGACACTTTGGTTCAAAATTTCTTGAATCAATATCAAGAAGACTTGATTGCCAATGGGCATATCATGCAAAGTCTCACGTATAATGTTGTCGAAGAATTGAAAACACAAGCACCAACATTGGTGACTGGCTATATCATGCCATTCAATATCATTGGCCCGCCGATTACCAGCGCTGACTTTTTGACCATGGAGTTTAGTACCATCAATCGTAACTTCATCGCCTCCGCCAAAGCAGATGACAAAGATGTCTTTGTTTGGACACCTAATGACGCTGACGCGATCAGTCGCATGCGTTTCTATGGTGCAGATGGGATCATTACTGACCAGATGGAGATTTTGAATCAGGAAGTCAATATCAATATAGATGAGATGACCTATTCCGATAAACTGCTGAACTTCGTGATCGGTGTTGGATAAAGCATAAAAAACAGCTGATGCGCATTTGCATCAGCTGTTTTTTATGCCGCATGAACCGCAGCATGGATGTTAGTAAAGGTCACGATCATGCGGTGATTGCTCTCAAAAACCAAGGTTTTGTCTTCTTCTTCACAAGCTGTGACAACAACCAACGCAGTGTTCAAATATAACTTTTCCACGACGCCGATGACTTGTTTCTTCGTACCTACGGGATGACAATAGTAAGTTTGGCCAATTTCGATTTGTTCCATATGCTCACCTCAAAAAATCTTTTTTCATATGGATATAATAACAAATAAACGCACAAATGAAAACGCTTTTTAAACAAAAAAAGTATTTTTTTATTTTGGCTATTTTCCATGACAATTGGGTGACAAATTCGTTCGCTATGTCTCTCGCTGCTGTTCGTGAAATTGTTTAGCCCATGTATTATACTGAAGGAAATCAATCGAGGAGTGGTCATCATGCCAATCGTACAAACAGTCGTCATTTTATTGTTGTCCGCTGCATTGCTATTCGGGCTAAAAGAAAATCACTGATATTTATAAAAAAAAGTCCTGTTATCACACACGTTGATGTGTGATAACAGGACTTTTTCAGCTTTACGCTTATAGACGTTCGTTCAATTCTTTGGCAAGATCTTCAAAACCTGGTTTGCCAAGTAAGGCGAACATGTTTTTCTTGTACGCTTCTACCCCTGGTTGGTCAAATGGATTAACGCCATTCAAGTAGCCAGAGATTGCAACTGCGATTTCAAAGAAATACATTGTATAGCCTAATGTATAAGCATCCATCGTTGGGATTTTCACCAATAGGTTTGGTACATCGCCATCTGTATGGGCCAATAATGTACCTTCAAACGCTTTTGTATTAACGAAGTCGACTTCTTTTCCTTGCAAGTAGCCTAAACCATCTAGGTCAGCTTCTTGGGTAGGAATCGTGATCGATTTACGTGGTTTTTCCACTTTCACGACTGTTTCAAAAATATTTCGGCGACCTTCTTGAATATATTGTCCAAGTGAGTGCAAATCAGTTGAGAAGTTGGCACTTGAAGGATAAATGCCTTTTTGGTCTTTCCCTTCAGATTCTCCGAATAATTGTTTCCACCATTCAGAGAAGTATTGCATGCCTGGTTCGTAGTTGATCAACAATTCAGTCACTTTGCCTTTACGGTAAAGGATGTTACGCATTGCTGCATATTGGTAAGCTTCATTTTTTTCAAGGTCATCTGTCGCATACGCATCACTTGCATCAGCAGCCCCTTGCATCAAGGCATCGATATCTGCACCTGTAGCGGCAATTGGCAATAAACCAACAGCTGTCAGTACAGAGAAACGGCCGCCAATATCATCAGGGATCACGAATGTTTCCCAGTTTTCGGCATCTGCTTCAACTTTCACAGCCCCTTTGGCTTTATCAGTTGTTGCGTAGATCCGTTTGTTGGCTTCTTCTTTGCCGTATTTTTCGATCAAGCGTTCTTTGAAGACACGGAATGCAATTGCAGGTTCAGTCGTTGTACCTGATTTAGAGATAACATTTACTGAGAAATCACGTTCGCCGATGATATCGATCAAATCTGCTAAATAAGTAGAAGAGATTGAATTCCCTGCGAAAAAGATTTGCGGTGCTTTACGTTCTTCTTTACCGACTAAGTTGTAGAAAGAATGATTCAAGAAATCGATGGCCGCTTTGGCACCTAAATATGAACCACCAATACCGATAACAACTAATACTTCAGAGTCAGATTGGATTTTTTCTGCTGCTTGTTTGATTCGAGCAAATTCATCTTTATCGTAATTTTTAGGTAGGTCGATCCACCCTAAAAAGTCGCTGCCAGCGCCTGTTCCTTCTCGTAATTGTTTGTCTGCTGCTGTGACTTGACTTTGCATGTAACCCAATTCGTATTCATTGACGAAAGGGGCAACTTTCGAATAGTCAAACTTGATGTGTGACATGATTTGTCCTCCTTGAAAAAATAGTTTTTCATACATTACCTACTTTACGTTTTTTTTCAATATTTTTCAAGTCATTCCTTATCTTTCGCCTGTTAGGTCTTTTTAGACAAGTCCTTGGGCAAACATTGCTTTAGCAACTTTTTCGAAGCCTGCCACATTGGCACCCAGCATGAAATTATTTTTTTGATCAAATTTTTCAGCAGTATCTCGGCAAGATTCATAGATATTTTTCATGATCTCATCTAGTTTTTCGTCTACTTCTGCTTTTTCCCATTGCAATCGTTGTGAATTTTGGCTCATTTCTAAAGCTGATACAGCTACACCACCAGCATTGGCTGCTTTTCCTGGACAATAGTAGATGCCTTCTTCGATGAAATACTCAGCCGCTGCTAACACGCTTGGCATATTTGCCCCTTCAGACACAACGCGAATGCCATTTGCTTTGGCTTTTTTGGCTTGTTCCAAACTGATTTCATTTTGGGTCGCACAAGGAAAAGCAAGTTCTGCTTGGGTTTCGAAATCCCATACAGAAGCCCCATCATGGTATTCTGCAGAAGGCCGTGCATCAGCATAGGCTGTCAACCGTTCCCGTTTGACTTCTTTTAGTTCTTTCAATAGAGCCAGATCAATGCCGTCTTTGTCATAAATAAAACCTGAGGAGTCAGAACAAGTCACAGGAATTGCACCTAATTCTTGCAATTTTTCGATGGCATAGATAGCGACATTGCCACTGCCGGAAACAATCGCTTTTTTACCTGTGAATGCTTCTCCTAAGTCATTCAACAGATGCTTCACAAAATACACGGCACCATACCCGGTTGCTTCCGTCCGGTTTTTGCTGCCCCAGAAGTCAAGGGGTTTACCAGTTAATACACCTGCATCGTATTGTTTTAATCGTTTGTAGGCACCAAATAAGTAGCCGATCTCCCGACCACCAACACCGATATCGCCTGCTGGCACATCTAGATCAGGGCCGATGTGTTTTGATAATTCCGTCATGAAACTTTGACAGAAACGCATGACTTCGCCATCTGATTTGCCTTTAGGATCAAAGTCGCTGCCGCCTTTGCCGCCACCAATGGGTAAGCCAGTCAAACTGTTTTTGAAGATTTGCTCAAACGCCAAAAACTTCAAAATACTCAAGTTGACACTTGGATGGAAGCGAAGTCCGCCTTTGTAAGGTCCCATGGCAGAGTTGAATTGGATCCGATAGCCACGGTTGACTTGCCAGTTTCCTTGATCGTCTTGCCAAGGCACACGAAATTGGATGAAGCGTTCTGGTTCTGTCAGTAGACCTAGCACATTTGAATCAATATATTCTGGATGTTCCTCTAAAAAGGGAACAATTGTTGGTAAGAATTCATCCACTGCTTGTAGAAATTCCGTTTGGTGTTGGTCTTTCTCGTGGATTTTCGCTTGAATGTCTTGAACATACGTTGAAGCTGTTGTCATAGTGCATTACCTCCTTTAAGATATTCTCTATTTTATAGAAATTTTCAGAAATTGCACGCTTTTTTTTATAATTGTCAGAATTTTTTATCAATTCCAGCTTAATGGCTACCTCTACTGCTGCCAGAAGGGATATGTTACAATGCAACAGAGGTGAATGAAATGAACAAAAACTACGATGTCATCGTTGTTGGCGCTGGTACGAGCGGCATGATGGCTGCCATCACGGCGGCGCAACAAGGTGCCCGCGTATTATTGATAGAAAAAAATAAAAAAATCGGCAAAAAACTGTTATTGACTGGTGGAGGACGTTGTAACGTCACCAATAACCGGCCTGTGGATGACTTGGTCGCCCACATACCGGGAAATGGCAAGTTCCTTTACAGCACTTTTTCTCAATTTAATAACTTTGATGTTATGACCTTCTTCAATGATCTAGGGGTCGCTTTAAAAGAAGAAGACCATGGCAGAATGTTTCCAGTCACGGATAAATCAAAAACGATCGTGGAAGCCTTACTAAACACAATCAATGAGCAAGAAGTCACATTATTGACGAATACCGTTGTGACCAAACTTATCCATGATGGTCAGCAAATTCGCGGTGTCAGGACGGAGTTGGAAGAATTTTCAGCCCCAAGTGTCATTCTTACGACTGGTGGCCGCACATACCCTTCTACCGGTTCAACTGGGGATGGGTACAAAATGGCAAAAAAAGTCGGCCACACGATCACGCCGTTATATCCAACGGAGTCTCCTTTGATCTCAGAGGATGAATTTATTCAAGCACGCACACTGCAAGGCATCTCCTTACAAGACATTGATTTGACGGTCTTGAATGCCCAAAGAAAACCAGTGGTCACCCATACGATGGACCTGTTGTTCACCCATTTCGGTGTATCTGGTCCGGCAGCATTACGCTGTTCTTCCTTTGTCAACATTGCGTTAAAAGATGGTCCGGTATCAGTCGTCATTGACAGCTATCCGCAACAAACCATTGCTGCTTTGACCGCATCACTTCAAGAAGCCGCACAATCGAAAAAGCAATTGAACAATGCCCTAAGCGGATTCTTACCTGAGCGACTCATGACGTTCTTTATCGACAGACTCGGCTTAAGTGAGATGATTGCCGAAAAGGTTCCTTTAGACGGATTGATCGCGCTGGCGACATTGATGAAGGGGTTTGAGATCAATATCGTACGTACCTTTCCGATTGAAAAATCTTTTGTGACTGGTGGCGGGATCCATTTGAAAGAAATCAATCCCAAAACAATGGAGAGCAAAAAAATCAACGGCCTATATTTTGCCGGTGAATTGATTGATATCAATGGCTACACAGGTGGTTTTAATATAACCGCTGCTTTTTGTACCGGCCATGTTTCCGGCAAGAACGCTGCTGAAACAGCCAGTTACTTTGCCTATTAACGGCACCAATAAAATATATCCCCACAAAAGGACCTGACACATGTGTTGGGCCCTTTTGCTTATTAGTTGGCGATTCATACAAGAAAGCGTACACTTAAGCTATCTAAGAGTAGGGAGTGAATCTGCCATGAAACGAATATCCAGAGGAAAATTTGAAAAAATGCAAAAATTAGCCAATGAAGATGGTGTGATTGCCGCATTGGCCATTGACCAAAGAGGCTCAATGAAGAAGATGATGAAAGCCGCCACCGGTCCAGATAATTTTACAATGGATCATATCTACGAATATAAAAAGTTGGTTTCTCAAGAATTGACGAAATATGTCAGCAGTATTTTATTAGATGAAGAATATGGATTTCAGGGAATCGAAGCCAAAAATCCGCAAGCAGGCTTGATTTTATCCTATGAAAAAACGGGCTATGACGTCAATACGCCTGGCAGATTACCTGAGATTTTGCCAAATGAGTCATTGCAGCGTCTTGTCAAAAAAGGGGCCGATGCTGCCAAAGTATTGGTCTATTATAATCCTGATGAACCGCAAGAGATTCTGGATACAAAACATGCCTTTTTAGAGCGCTTGGGGACTGAAGCACAAGCAGCTGATATTCCACTATTTGTGGAACCTATCGTTTATGATGACGAGATCACCGATGAGGTCTCTCCTGCATTTGCCAAGATCAAACCAAGCAAGGTCATTCGTACGATTCAAGAATTGACCAAGGATCAATACCATATCGATATTCTCAAAGTGGAAGTACCAGTCCAATTCAATCTTGTTGAAGGATTTCAAAAAGAAGGCTTAGAAGCGGTCTATACACAAGAAGAAGCGGCAAATTATTTCAAAGAAGCCAGTGAAGCGGCGACTCGTCCCTTTATCTATTTAAGTGCTGGCGTCCCAGCAAATGTCTTCCGAGATGAGTTGGCGTTTGCCGGAGCCCACGGTGCCAAATTCTCTGGTATTCTGGGTGGACGGGCGACTTGGCGAGATAGTGTCGACATCTACGGGAAACAAGGGGCCACGGCTTTGATTGAATGGTTAGATACCCAAGGCAAAGAAAATGTTGAGGAATTAAACGCCATTTTGAAACAATATGCCACACCTTGGTATGAATGTTATGGCGGGTTAGACAATATCGAGGTCTTTGATCTTGACGTAATGGTTTAACAGACAGACAACAAGAGACGCAAAACAAGCCAGCTTGTTTTGCGTCTCTTGTTTATTCTGCTGCCAAAATATCGACAAATTGTCCTCTTGTCAATTGAATCAAATCTGCTGGTGCAAGACCGATCTGCAACCCGCGTTTGCCTGCCGAAACAATGATTTCTTTTAGGTCTTGTGCACTTGCATCAACAAATGTCGGAAATAATTTCTTCATACCGATTGGTGAACAACCGCCTCGAATATAACCAGTTGTTTCTTCCAACTCTTTGACATGGAGCATCTCGACTTTTTTATTGTGACTGACTTTCGCTATTTTCTTTAGATCCAAGGCGCCCTGTCCAGGAATGACTGCTACCAATGGTCCTGTCTTGTTGCCGACTGCTACCAACGTTTTGTAGATTGCTTGTGGCGCATCCAATTGTTGTGCGACTGTTGCTGCATCCAAATGATCTTCAGACCACGCATAGGTGTATTCGTGATACTGTATTTTGCGTTGTTCTACCATGCGGATCGCATTGGTTTTTTGTATTTTCTTTGCCATATTATCCCTCTTTTGTCTCTATGATTCCCTTTTGATCTCAAACTCATCTAAGTAGCTTCGCATGTGTTCCACCGGGATTTGACCGGGTGCCGATGCCTCACCTAAAGAAGCAAAGGTAAACACGGATCCTGTTAACGACCCGCTGACACGACTGATTTTTCCTAAGTCTCCCATCGACATGATGGCTAACGGCAATTGATTAAAGCCGCGGGCTTTGGTAATGATTCCCATCAAACGCAACACATCTTGCATGTGATTTGGCATCATTGCCAATTTGCCGATATCTGCGCCAAATTGATTCATGATCCCAATACGCAAAATCAAGACCGCATCTTCTGGTGTTCGTTCAAAGTCGTGGTTGCTCAAAATCAATTTGACCTTGGCGGCTTTGATGTCTTGAATGAAACCTCGACCTAAAAATTCCGCTTTTTCTAATTCAATATCGATCCAATCGATCAATCCTGACTCCGCCGCAGTCTTGCACAACGCTTTGTATTCAGTCAATGTCAATGGTTGCTGGCCACCTTCTTCAATGGTACGGAAGGTGAACAGCAAGACTTTTGATTTCAGTGTCGTGCGAATATGAGACAGGACATCTAAGACTGCTTGCACGTCTGCGACATGCTTATAGTGGTCTACCCGCCATTCGATGACATCTGCATCGGACGCTTGCGCAACTAGTGCTTGCTTGATGATCTCTTCGTTGGTTTTGCCAATCAATGGTACGCAAATCAACGGTCGCTTGTTATGTTCGATTGTCGGAATTTCTATTGTCATCAATGTCACTCCTTATGGATTTGATAAAAGAATACTTTGAGATAATTGCCTTCATTGAAATGGCGATCAACAGCAAAATCAGCTGGCAAACGATACGTGTCCACACAGTCAAAGGATACTTGAGCTGCCTCCAACGCCTCTTCGATCAACTCTTGAAACTTGTTGATCGGCAAGTTGGCGGCATTTGTTGAGGCAATCAATAAGCCCTCATCTTCTAATATCGCCAAACTATCTGTCACCAGCTCGCCATAGTTTTTGGCCACTGAGAAAACTTTCTTTTTGTTTCGAGCGAAACTTGGTGGATCTAATACGATGGCATCAAAGCGCAATTGCTTTTTCTTGGCATATTGGAAATAACCAAAGACATCCATCACATGGATCTTTTGGGTTTCAGGATCAATCCCATTGACCGCAAATTGTTCCCGCGTTTTGTCTAAACTGCGTTTGGCTAAATCAACACTCGTTGTCTGACTTGCACCGCCCATCGCTGCAGCAACTGAAAAGGCCCCTGTATAACTGAACATATTCAACAACGTTTTGCCAGTGACCAACCCAGCCACAAGTTGCCCTCGAACTTCTTTTTGATCTAAGAAGATGCCTGTCATCAAACCTTCATTCAGATAGGTCGCATAGGTGATGCCATTTTCCAGCACAAGCAACGGTTCGGGTGCGGCTTGTCCAAACAGCCATTGTGATTCAGGCAAGTCTGCTGTAAAACGGATCTTTTCAGCAGCACCTATGATTTCCGGGAAAATCGTCTGAAAGGCCGCTACGATTTCGTCTTTATGTTGGTAAAGGGTGTCGTTGTACCAAGAGAACACCGCATACGTTGCATAGAGATCAATGGTCAATCCACCAACTTGATCGCCTTCTCCATTAAAAACGCGAAAAGCGGTGGTCGTTTCATCTTGATAAAAATGACTGCGTTTCCCTTTAGCTTTGGCGAAACGCTGTTCAAAGAAAGGCTGATCGATCGTGGCGTCCTCAAATGCCAATACCCAGCCGATACCTTTATTTTGTTCGCCAATGTAGCCAACACCCAACACATGTTGCTGCGGATCTAAAAACTTGACCCACTGGTTCGTGGCTTTGACTTGCTGCAGATCTTCTTTTTGGATCAGCGGATGACGCTTGCGAAACTTCGCCATCCCTTTTTTGTTTACATATATATTCATATTGATCGGCTCCATTCATTCTTCTCTCAAGTATAACAAAAAGCCGATTCTTTGTCTGTATTCTTGAAAGTAAAGAAATGCTTAATTCCACTCATGGGAAATGAATAGATTTGACACCTGAAACACTGGCTAGTAGAATGTAGAGTGATGAAAAATCGCAACATTGACGTCTATATAGGAAAAGAGAGGACGATTCCTTTGAAAAAAAATAAAGTATCCACATTGGTGAATACACGAATGGGCTTTTTCTTTTTATTGGCCCTATTATTTTGGTTAAAAAATATCTTTGCTTATCTGGTGGATTTCCACCTTGGGATTGAAAGTGCGGTTCAGTACTTCATTCTGTTTATCAACCCAATCGCGACTACTTTGCTCTTACTATCCATCGCATTGTATGTCAGGAGGACAAAAGCCGCTTATATCACGATGATCTTGATTTACTTTTTGATGACACTGCTGCTATTTTCTAACGTGTCTTACTATCGTGAATTTACTGATTTCATCACCATCAACACGATGTTAGGTGCGGGAAAAGTAGCCAGCGGTTTAGGTGAAAGTGCGATTCGGCTCTTTAGACCTTATGATGTATTGTATTTTATTGACTTTATCATTTTGATTGCCGCTTTCGTTATGAAAAAAATCAAAATGGATGATCGTCCCGTACGCGCTCGGATGGCATTTGCCATGTCAACATTGGCAGTGATGGTCTTCTCGGCCAATTTATTTATGGCTGAAGCCGATCGTCCAGAATTACTCACACGGACATTTTCTCGTGATTATCTGGTCAAATATCTTGGTATCAATGCCTTTACTGTTTATGACGGCGTACAAACCTACCAAGCTTCTCAAGTTCGCGCTGAAGCAAGTCCCAATGATATGGACGAAGTAGAAAGCTATGTCAAAGAGCATTACGCGGAACCAAATGATGACTTGTTTGGCATCGCCAAAGGCAAAAATGTTATCTATATCCATTTAGAAAGTACCCAGCAATTTCTGATCGATTATAAATTAAAAGATGAAAATGGTGTCGAGCATGAAGTGATGCCATTCATCAACAGTCTATATCACAGTGACAGTACATTTAGTTTCGATAATTTCTTCCACCAAGTCAAAGCCGGTAAAACAAGTGATGCCGAAACACTTTTCGAAAATTCATTGTTCGGTTTGAATCAAGGTGCCTTGTTCACACAACTTGGCGGCAAAAATACCTTTGAGGCAGCCCCTGACATTCTAGGGCAAACAGAAGGCTACACGAGTGCTGTTTTCCACGGTAATACTGGTACATTCTGGAATCGGAATGAAACTTACAAACGTTTTGGTTATGATTATTTCTTTGATGCTTCCTATTATGATGTCACAGATGAGAACTCATTCCAATACGGGTTGCATGACAAACCGTTCTTTGAACAATCTGCTCAGTATTTAGAGCATTTGCAACAACCATTTTATGCCAAATTCTTGGCTGTATCCAATCACTACCCTTACTCAGAATTTACCAATGATGAAGGTGGTTTCCCATTAGCCACGACATCTGATGAAACAATCAATGGGTACTTTGCAACTGCCAACTACTTAGATACAGCAGTTGAAGAGTTCTTTGATTACCTAAAAGAAAGCGGCTTGTATGATAATTCTGTGATCGTCCTTTACGGTGACCACTATGGTATCTCAAATTCACGGAATAAAAACCTAGCAGAATTGCTGGGTAAATCAAGCAGTAGTTGGACAAATTATGACAATGCTTCCTTACAACGGGTACCTTATATGATCCATATCCCTGGCCAAACAAACGGCGGGATCAATCATACCTATGGTGGTCAAGTAGATGCACTGCCAACGTTGCTTCATTTACTGGGTGTCGATACATCGAATTACATTCAATTGGGACAAGACTTGTTCTCCGATGAGAATGAACAACTGGTAGCCTTTAGAGATGGCGACTTTGTAACGCCTGAATATACGTATTATGGCGGCACTTTATACAGCAATAGCACAGGCATGCCAATCACCAATCCTTCTGATGAACTGCAACAGCAAGTAGACGATTGGAAAGCAAAAGTCGACAAACAACTGTCCGTATCAGACCAAATCAACAATGGTGATCTGCTGCGCTTCTATGCGAAGAGTGGTCTGACAGAAGTTGATCCAGACAGTTACAACTACAAAGATGGGTTGCAACAGCTGCTGGATACAGAATCCAGTTTAGGCGATGCGTCAACCAGCCTATTCTCTCAAAACGGCGGACAATCAACCGTAGATCTTTACCAAACGAAAACTTACAAAGAATATGAAGAAATGATTGAAAACAATAAAGAATCAAAAGATTAATCATTCTTTTCACCCACCAAGTTGCGATTGGTGGGTGTTTTTTTGTACAAAATCAACCAATTTGTTGTTTTCTATTTTTTACTATAAGAACTTCATACTTTATTCAAACTCCCCTTTTATACTATAGATAAGATGAGGTGAATGACATGAGAACCGCAAAATTTGCAATAGCTAGTCTGTTTTATCATAAAAAAGCAATGGTCCTTTATACACTCGTTTCTTTTTTTGCGATGATCGGTTTGATCGTAACCTTTGCCTTGATTGATTCATTGGATCAAGTTCTTGACCAAATCAAAGATGTATTGGTCACAGACGATCTGCAATCTAAAGTGACCAATGAAATACAGCCGATAACCACCCTGTATCATCACTTATTTTACTTACTATTTGGGGCCTATATATTGGTACTCTTAGGTTTCCAATTTTATTATCAACTACATAAGCGCAATGAATATTCCGCGTGGTTGACAACTGGTTCATCTTCTCGTCAATGGCTGGGGATGCAACTGATTGAAATGTGGGTACCTCTGTTGATGGCGGCAATTGCTGCTTTTACATTGCTGATGCTTTTTCAACCTTATTTTCAAAAAGAGTTGTTAAGTGGGCATATCTTTGTCTTAGACCGAGAAAACACTTCGAGTCATATTTGGCAGAGTGTCCAAAGCTCTCAAAATGATGCGTTTGGCATTACGATTCCCCAAAACAATCAGATTTTTGTCCAAAATGTTGAATTGAACAGCACAGCCTGGTTGTCGATCATGTTTCAGAGTACCCGTCAAGCAATCCTTATTTTAATCGCTGCAGTGACCAGTATCACTTGTGTAATGGTCAGCGGTCATTGTTTGTATTGGAGGAAAAAACAATGGAAAAATCAACTCAATTGATGTATCCTTCTGGACTATATTTTGTGCTGGAGGACAATCAGACTGTATTAACTGATTTGGAACATCTGGTCACGCAGCAGCATGCTGCTCTAATCAAAAACCATTGGTCAGCAGTTCCCTTTCTATCCTTAAAGGACAATTTGGCTTTGGCCGCAAAAAAAGAGACTGTCATAGAAGACATCCTCCCTTTTTTGAATTTAGAGCCGTCTATCAGCAAGAAAGAACGCACCGCATTGACGCAGCTAGAAGAGCTGCAAATACAGTTGCTGCAAGCATTGTTGTTAGAAAAAGAGACGCTTGTACTGGAACATGTGTTAAGCAATTTGTCGACCAGCGATATCCAACTGCTTTTGCCACTATGCCAAGGGTTGGCCAAACATTTTGGCCTGCAAATCTTTTTGATTCATGAAGACAAGCGATTTGCCCATACACCGTATATGAAAACATTATAAACAATCTGCCAACGCCGCCTTTCTTTCCTAAAGGTGGCGTTTTTTGCCGAATCAAACAGCAGCACAAAAAAGATGTGCCACCATATGTGCACATCTTTTTGTTTATGCTTCTTCCAATTCAACATCCGGAAATGAGATACGGAACGTTGTGCCTTGTCCTAGTTCGCTTTCAACAGCAATCTTCCCTTTATGCAAACGAACCAATTGTTCCACGATGGATAGACCCAAGCCAGACTCGCCAAATTGTTTGTTCTTGCGAGATGGATCGACTTTATAGTAACGATCCCAAATGTTTTTGACTTGTTCTTCTGACATCCCGATACCGGTGTCTCTGATTTCGATGATTGTTTCCAAATAGCCCTTTTCGATGCGTACATGGACTTCACCATCTTCAGTAAATTGAATGGCATTTTGCAAGATATTGACTAACACTTGCACGAAGCGATCATAGTCCGCGTAGACATCGATTGGTTCCTTGGTATCCAAGATCAGGACATCTCGCGCAAGCTCCGCTTTGCTTTCTAATTGCGTCAACAGATTCTCAATCGTAGCCGTGGCATTGAATTTTTTGATAACCATCGAGATTTGATTGGTTCTGATCTTTTCGTAATCCAGATTTTCATTGACCAAACGAATCAAGCGATTGGTTTCATTTTTCATCAAGCGAATCGCATTGTCTTTCTGATTTTCTGGAATCGCATTGTATTCCAAACCTTCCAATAACCCGTTGATCGTCGTTAAGGGTGTGCGCATCTCGTGAGAAGCATCAGCCATAAACTGACGTCGACGTTCTTCTTGTCGTTCTATCTCCTCTTGCGACTCTTTTAAGGAATGGGACATCGTGTTGAAGTCTTCCGCCAATTCATCGAATTCATCTCGATTGTGTACAGGCAACTCAATATCAAAGTTGCCATTGGTGATTTCCTTGGTGGCACGTTTCAAGCGATTGATACGTCTTACTTGGAACGTTGCGAACAGATAACTGATCAATAAAGATACGATAATCGAAATCACGAAGACTTTGAATAAGTTTTGATTAAAGGCGCTGACCAAATTCAAAATACTGCTGGCCGATTGTGAAACCACCATGACACCGTAAAACTCTGTCCGATTGACAGAAAAGGGGATCAACACATAAGAAGTCAACTCTTTTTCGCCAGACAAATCTGTGCTAGCCGTCATTTGCAAGCGTGCACCACTTTGCAAGGATGTCCAGTCACTGTCAGAAATCGTAAAATCAACATTATCCGTTGCATTGACTGGATACAATACTTCGTCAGGACTCTTAAAAAAAGCAAATGAAATATCCTGATTACTCAAAATATTTTCTGCGAGTTGCAGCGAATACTGCAAATAACCATCCCGTGTCATATTCTGCTGCAAATAATCAGTATCGCTGATCTGGGAAATTTTGGCCACCGATGACGCATAGCCCATCAGTTGTTCATAGTTTCTTTCCTGCAATGTTTGTCTGGTCATTTGTGTGAAGGCGACCCCGATCGTCATTAAAATGACCAAGATCACTACAAAAAAAGCGATTAATTGCTGGTACAGATAACGCATTAGGCAACACCTGCATCATCGAATTTGTACCCAACACCCCACACAGTTTGAATAATTTGCGGCCCTACTTTTTCAATTTTTTGTCGTAGTTTTTTGATATGAGCATCAACCGTCCGCTCATCACCAAAATATTGGTAATCCCAGACAAGTTCCAGTAATTGCTCTCGGGAAAAGACTTGCCGCGGTTTTTTAGCCAGTGTATATAATAAGTCAAATTCCTTCGGTGTTAATCCATCGATTGCTACGTCATTCAAGTATGCTTCTCGTGTTTTTGTGTTCATCTTGAAGTGATCCGTCACAACATCAAATGTATGATCTGACGGTTCAGAGGTCGTTTTCTCCACCATTTCACTTCTTCGGTGCAGCGCTTTGATCCGTGCAATCAATGTCAATGGACTAAACGGTTTGGTTACATAATCGTCCGCGCCCATTTCAAGACCGATGACTTGGTCACTTTCTGAATCTCGGGCTGTCAGCATAATGATCGGCACAGTACTCGATATTTTTCGTACTTCTCTTGCCACCATCATCCCGTCCATTGACGGTAAGTTCAAATCAAGTGTGATCATATCCCACTTGTCCGGTTCTGCCACAAACGCATCAAGTCCTTCTTTTCCGTCGTACTTGAAGGTCGCTTCCCAGCCTTCATTCAAGAAAAACATTTGCATCATTTCCGAAACAGATTCATTGTCTTCAATCATTAATATATTCATTGTCTTCACCTCTATGTTCTTTATCAAAACGTTGTAGTCCTTCTTCGATCAAGCCAAAAATCGGTACGATAAACCAAGGGATCGCAATCATTTCTAATAGAAAGAAATTGGTCCATGCTTGCCATTTCAATACACCGCCAATAATGGTCATCAAAGTGCCAAATAAGATAAAATAGCGACTACTGATTTTCTGTGCGTAGCGCCAATACGTATCATTTTGTTTCGCAAGATACGAGCGATACCCGTAAATGAAATTGATTTCTTTTGATGGAAAGATGAAAAAAACCAACCCGATCAATAAAAAGATGATACCAATTACTAAAAAAATCATTCTTCCACTCCATTCTTACTTTAGTATACTCGAAAATGGCGTATCTACCAACAACTTCACGATTTATTCACAAAGGTTTGCCTTTTTTTCAATCTTTGGTAAGATTGTGAGTAGACCATGAAATTGAGGATTAGGAGTAGTAAATATGACTTATAAAGCACTTACTTTTTTTGACTTAGACGGCACCCTTTTAGATGAACATTCTCAAATCACCACCGAAATCGCTGAAGCGATGGCTGCATTGCGGGCAAATGATGTCTTGCCTATCATTGCAACTGGCAGAACGGAAACAGAGGTGCATGCCATAAGAGAAGCAGCTGGCATCACATCGAATATTGTCATGAATGGTGCCTTCATTCGCATAGATGGAAAAGAAGTCTATTCTGATACAATCTCCAGTACGCTTTGCCGTAAAATGCTTGATGCAGCAAAAGAAAATGGTGATGAGCTTTGTTATTACAATGAACGCGGGTATCGGGCAACCGGCTATACCGAAGAAATGATCGGTGCCTATAATTATGTACGTAGTCCATTACCTGAAATCGATCCCCTTTACTTTGAAAATGATCGGGTCAATATGCTTTTGGTCCTAGGTGTCGGCAATGATGACTACTACCATGAACGCTTTCCTGAACTGACCTTTTATCGAAATACCCCATTTTCGATCGACGTTGTCAAAAAAGGAACGTCTAAAGGAACAGGCATCAAAACATTGGTCCAACTACTTGGCCTAGAAAACATTCCAACTTACGGCTTCGGTGACGGCAGCAATGACTTTGCCTTATTAGAAGCTTGTGACCATAAGATTGCCATGGGCAACGGCATCCAAGAACTGAAAGAATTGGCTGACTTTGTCACATTGAAAAATACTGAAGGCGGCATCGTGCATGCCTTGAAACACTTTGACTTGATCTGATCCTTTGCATCGCTGCCAATTTATGGTATACTAATGATTGGTAGCGATACCCCTATATTAGGGGGATGTTACGGATTCGACAGGCATAGTTGAGCCTGAATTGCGCTTCGTAGGTTACGTCTACGTTAAAACGTTACAGTTAAATATAACTGCTAAAAACGAAAACTCTTACGCTTTAGCTGCCTAAAAACAGTTAGCGTAGATCCTCTCGGCATCGCCCATGTGCTCGAGTAAGGGTCCTATTCTAAGTGGGATACGGTTGATCTTTCCGTCTGGAAGGTCAAACAGAGATCATCAGACTAGCAATACAGACTGCCTGTCACTCGGCAAGCTGTAACGCGAACCTTCAAATGAGTGGACTATGAGCGTAGATTTTTAGGTAGCAATGTGTTTGGACGCGGGTTCGACTCCCGCCATCTCCATTATATGTTTTACAGGCTTTAAGCGAAGACAAGAAACGTTGATTTATCAATGTTTCTGTCTTTTTCTTTTTACTTGTTTTTACAGAATTGAAGCAACATCTACATCAAATCTACATCTCTGCACTTAGCAGATCGGCGTCTTGTCTCTTTCATTATCAGCGATAGAAAGAGAGAATAAGCTAGTTACTTATACCATTATCACCACAGGAGGCGATTCCATGAAAAACCCAAAATTAAAAAAGGTAATTATTTTTATACTAGGATTTCTTGCTGGTATTCTATTAAGTGCTATTTTTAGATTATTTTAATTTGATTTGATCGTATGCAGAACATTCAATTGTTTGCTATCGCTGACGATTGCGGAAATAATTGTGTTGTCACATCCTCTCTTTACCATAGTTAAAATTTTAATGGTCTACTTTTAACATTGAATGATATACTTAAAAAAAGGAGTGATTGAAATGTGGCTTTTCAGTTTAGTTTGGTACATTTTCATTGGTTTTTGTTTATATTGGGTCATTAGACTTGCTGTAAAACACGGTATTAAAGATTCAAAAAATTAAATTCTAATTTTTTACTACTCTTCCCTTAGAGTAGTTTTTTTATTTCGTCGAATAGCTGACTGGGAATTTGAGTTATATCATCTTTGATTAGCCTGTGCGTTCAATATATGGCAGTTTTATTTTGTATAGCTATTTTAACAGCACTTTATGAACTAGGCAAAACCATATTTGATAAAATCAAAAAAGAAAATTAGTAAGGTTCCCTCTATAATATATAGGATGGATATTTTTTATTTGGTGGATTGTATAATAATTATCTATGCTTGCATCCAACTAGTATACGACCACCATACATCATGTTTTCTCGTAGTAAAAAACTTCTTTGTAATCTTTCGAGACTATTGAAAATATCCAAATCATCATTAAAGAAAGCACGTGTAAATACAACTTAGATTCTCTCGTGTTTCTAATCCTGTCTGGTAATTGTTGTTCTCACAACGATTATCAAGCTTTTTTTCCTATCAGCTATTGACATTCTATACAAAATATATTGTTTTAATGAACCGAAATCATATGCTAGACTAATTTTAAGTAAAATTATACTTAAAACGGAGGTGTATACGAATGGTAAATATGGTTCCTGTATCAGAAATGAGATATTATAATCAGACATTAAGTGATGTTTTCCAATGTTCTCAAGTCATTTTAACCAAAAATGGTATTGCAAAATATGCAGTAGTTGATTATGGCAAATGGGAAAGAACGAAAGCGACTGTCAGACTTTTAGAAGAACTACAAAAGGGATTTCATAGTTTGAAAGCAGAAAAAAGCACAACTCCTGATGAATTTGCTGAGCGGTTGGGCGTTAAATTTGACTGACTTTACTGTGATTGTTGCAGAGCAAGTGTATAGAGATACAAAAGAAGCTATATTCTTTAAGGAGAGTTTAGAAACATATGCAAGTACTGAACCGGCTTTTGTTAAAGAAATTACTACTCTTATTAAGAGATTAGAAACATTTACAAAAATCTATTCAAATTTATCTTTAAGAATCAGTATTGATGCCCATGTAAAATACCAAATGATTGATGGCTATATTTTATCTTATGAACTCGTGGATTTAGAAGTCTATGTTTTGAGATTGTTGCCAGAAAAATCAAACTGAATGAATACCATCCTTCAATAGAGACGAAAAGGATCCGGCCCCACCATGCCCCTAGCGCAAAGTCATATATTACCCTTAGTATTTGTAAGTGATGAAACATTTCTAAATCAAAGGGGGGCACACTTTTTTCATTTGTTAAATAGTTTTGTTCGTTTGAACTGTTTTCATCCATGATCCATCAACATGTATGTGAAGTACTAGTCCCGATTATTTAAGAACACAGCAACAGAAAATTCATATGATGATTTCTGCTACTGTGTTTCACATTCAAGAGGGATTTCAATTCCATCATACACTCTCTTGTAAAACCAAAAGCAACATGCTATCATATAAATGCAAACGTTAACATTAAAATGCACACGTTAACATAAACCGAGGAGGATAATTATGTCTAAAATTACTGAGATGGAAACATTGTACTATCGAATTCCTTTACCTGAAATTATGGAAGATGCCAAACATGGGCTGCATACGCATTTTGAAGTGCCTATCGTAAAAATCAGGACAGATGATGGCCGTGAAGGGGTTGGCTATACGTACACAGGAGGCTTTGGCGGTGAATCGATTGCCAAACTAATCGATAAAGAATTGAAACATATTCTATTGGGCAAAGATCCGGCCTGTGTTGAATCTTTATGGGACCAAATGAATTGGGGCATCCATTACGTGGCTCGGGGTGGATTGGCAAGTTTTGCCATTGCTGCCTGCGATATTGCTTTATGGGATCTCCGCGGTCAAAAAGCCCAAGAACCATTATACAAATTGTTGGGTGGTACCAGTAATAAAGTGAAATGTTACGGTGGTGCCATCGATTTGAATTTCCCACTAGAAAAACTCTTAGCCAATAACCAAAAATATTTAGATATGGGCTTACGAGCCGTCAAAATCAAACTAGGTCAAAAAAACTTAGCAGAAGATATCAACCGGATCAAAGCGGTGCGAGAATTGATTGGTCCAAATGTTACATTCATGGTGGATGCCAATATGAGCTGGTCGGTCGAAAAAGCCATTAAAGCAGCGAAGCTGATGGCGCCTTACGACATTCTTTTCTTAGAAGAGCCGACGATCCCTGAAGATTATGAAGGCTACGGTCGAATCGCTAGAGAAGGTCAGATTGCTGTTGCCGGTGGTGAAAATTTGAGAACACCGATTGAATTTGCCCATATGATTAAATATGGTGCTGTTGATTTTCCACAACCAGATGCCTCAAACTGCGGCGGTATTACTGGCTGGCTGAAAGTGGCAGCATTGGCGCAAGTCAATAATGTATCTGTTTCTACTCATGGTATGCAGGAACTGCATGTAAGTTTGTTAGCCGCTATGCCCAATGCTGGATATCTTGAAATGCATAGTTTCCCCATCGATCAATACACCACGCGTCCGTTGGTCATCGATCAAACGGATGGAATGGCCGTTGCACCAGAGATTGCCGGAACAGGGGTTGTATTTGACTGGGATAAACTAGCGCCTCATCAACAACCTTTCTAACAATAAACACGCAGAACATTCTCGAAAATGAATGCTCTGCGTGTTTTCTATTTGATGAATGGTTCTTCCTCGTAATCCAAGACCCTGCCATCGATCAATGAACGATACCAACTTGCTGATTTTTTCAGCGAACGGGTACGTGCTTGATTCAACTCGATCCGTACGAGTCCATAGCGATTTTTGAAAGCATTCATTGGTGAGACACAATCCGTAAAGGCCCATAGCATATACCCTTCACAATTTGCCCCTGCTTCGACCGCTTTCAACAACCAATAGAGATGCTCGCTGATGAAGGCAATCCGATAATCATCTTGCACTTGACCGCTTGCGTCCATATAGTGCTCTTCTGCTTCACGTCCCATCCCATTCTCAGTGATCAACCATGGGATATCGCCATAATTTTCTGTCAGATAGTTTGCCATATCCAACATCACTTGCGGATAGATTTCCCAGCCGCGAGAATTATTCATGCGTTTCCCCGGTAAATCAAAGGTTTCATAGAACATCTCTGGGTGAAACGGTGTGTCTTCATGCCATTGATATCTTGGTGCTTTCACCCGTTTCGGATAATATTGGTTGATGCCTAGAAAATCGACCGGATTGTTTTTGATCATTTGCAAGTCTTCTTCCGTCGGATCAAAATAAATGTCGTGGGTTTTGCATATCTCAATCAATTCTTCTGAATAAACACCTTTGACCATTGGATCAAAAAAGACGCGGTTAAAGAACAAATCATACATCTCTTTGGCTTTTTGATCGGCTTCTGACGAAGAACGGGCGTAGACCATTTCTGGATTCAATACACAACCGATCCGACCGGGATACTTGTGTTTATGATAGACAGCTACCGCTTGTGCTGTTGCCAAGGCTTTGTGGTAATTCCACTGCATCCATTTCTTCGTATTTTGTTCATGCGGCCAGCGAATGGCATCTAGATAGCAACGGGTTTGGACCACGATTGGTTCGTTGAACGTAAACCAGTGTTTCACACGATCGCCATATCGTTCAAAGGCAATCGATGCATAGCCGGTATACAAATCAACGACTTCTCGAGAACTCCAGCCGTCATATTTTTCCATTAAATAGGTAGGTACTTCATAATGTTCTAGACAGAGCATTGGTTCAACTCCAGCCGCGATCAACTGATCGATGACTTGATCGATATGTGCTGCGTATTCTTCATCGACCACCAGATTCTCATAATCTGTGAAAAATCGTGCCCAATTGATTGAAGTCCGGTAATGGGTTAAATGAATCTCTTTCATCAAAGCAATATCTTCAGGAAATTGTTCCATAAAGTTTGTCGCAACGGCAGGACCATAGCCATTGTGCCATACAAACCGTTCTTCTTTGTACCAACTGTCCAAAAATGAATCTTGCCCATCTTTCTTGCCTTGCCACCCCTCTGTTTGCCACGCAGATGATGCAGCACCTAGTATAAAATCGTTTGGTATCTTCATATTTTTTCAAAACTCCTTCTATGCCACTTCATTCACTGTTCGATTTGAGACCATCACAAATGGTAAATAAATCAAAATCGCAACAACAATACAAATGATTTGTGTGATAACAGCGCCAATATCTCCAGCCGTTGCCAAGTAGGCATTGACGATTGGCGGCATTGGCCATGGTACCATCACGACAGCTTTTGCAGCAAAACCTAAAGATGTTGCCACATAACCAATCGTTCCTGTAACCAACGGGGTCAAGATAAACGGAATCGCTAAAATAGGATTCAGCATGATTGGCATCCCAAAAATCACCGGTTCATTGATATTAAAGATCCCTGGTGCCAATGAAAGCTTAGTGATCTGCCGCATATCTTCTCGTTTGCTGACCATCAAAATCGCAACCAGCAACCCAATCGTTACACCCGATCCCCCCATGCTCATATACATATCCCAAAATGGCATCGTAATGATATTAGGCACTTCTTTGCCTGCTTCAAAGGCTTCAGTATTGACAGCGATTGCTGCAAGCAACAAAGGTTCTCTAATTGGTTTGACCATTTGATTGCCATGGATACCGATCACCCAGAAAACTTGCGCAATGAACATCAATAGCAAGATACCCGGTAAACCTTGGACAACGCCTTCTAATGGCCGTTGCACCACGTTGTAGATAATGTCGTAAGCATACATGCCTGTCAACGATTTGATAGCAAATCCCGCAGTTGCGATGATCGTTACAGTGAAAATCGTTGGAAATAATGCAGAGAAACTTGCTGAAACATTGCCTGGTACACTGTCCGGCATTTTGATCTGCAATCTTTTTTGACGGCCTAACCACGCATACAATTCAATCGAAAGAATCGCGACGAACATCCCCAAGAATAAGCCCTTCGTATCTGTATACTGTTTGGCAAGCACGTTTTCGGCAATGACCGTCGCATCTTCATGGACAAACTCGTAAATCATTGGGTTCACAGAAAGATAAGACATCACCGCTATGATTCCTGGAAAGACACCAGAAATCTTATTCAGTTTCGCCAACTCGATCCCGATGAGAAAAACCGCATAAATCGTCAAGAAACTCAGTGTGACATAGCTGACCGCAGAAGAAATCGGTTTCAAATTTTCCAAAAAACGCAATGCGTCAATTTGGGCCAATCCATTTTCAGAATCAAACACCATTGCTGAGAACAATGTCCCGAACGCCCCAGTGATGATCACTGGAATCAACGCAGCAAATGCATTTTTGATGACCATGATATATCGTAAACTATTGATTTTTGTCGCAAACTTCCCTAGTACATTCGCTAATTTATCTAACCCGCCTTGCATAATACCCCTCCTAAAAAAATATCCTGATTTTTTCGTAAACGATTACATGACAAATGTAATCCATATAACAAGGAATGTAAACAGCCTCTGGGCTATCTGTAAGGGGTATGTAAATCTCAACGTTTACATATGCGCCATTATCATCTAAGATGAGATTGAGGTGAATACATTGGCAAACTACCAAGACATTGCTGCCGATCTGCGTAGCAAAATCAATCATGGATTTTACCAGAGAGCGCATAAACTACCAAAACAAAGCGAACTTGCTGATCACTATCAAACAAGTCGTGTCACCATCCAAAAAGCATTGACAATGTTGCAAATGGAAGGCATCATTTACGCCAAAAAAGGCATCGGTACATTTATCAGCGACAGTTATTCGACGTTCGATTATAATGCAAAAATCAACCGCGGATTAACCAAGCGCCTTGGCGAAACTGGTAAAATCACGAGTAAAATCATCTCCTTTGCGACGATTTATCCAGATGAGATTGAACAAGAAAAGTTAAAAATCACTGCAAAGCAACAAGTATATGATATCGTCCGCCTAAGGCTTTTCGATGATATCCCTGTTGTACTGGAATATACCATCATGCCCGTACACATTATTCCTGGTATCACCACATCAGTTTTGTCCTCTTCTGTTTATGGCTACATCACCAATCAGTTGTATCAAACGATTGGTACCTCCATTCGCAGAATCAAAGCCGATCACTCAGACACTTATGACCAACAATATTTGGCTTGTGCACCGACTGATCCGATTCTTGAAGTAGAACAGACCGTTTTTCTTGGCAATGGCACCCCTTTTGAATACTCGCAATCCCGCCATCGCTATGATATGGGTGATTTTATTGTGATCAACACCTAAAAAACAAGACACTGACCCCAGCGCTCCTTCACTAGGAAAGAGCAGCTGTGTCAGTGTCTTGTTTTGCCGTCCATGCCTATCAAATAGACCGGCTATCTTGAAAAAAATGCTGATAAACAAGCTGGCCAATCCTTCTTAACCAAATAATACCTTGTCCAGTTTCTTCTTGATCATAGGACAGCGCGGCTAAATAGATGCTCTGTTGATTATTTTTGAAACAAGCCACATCGTGCTCAATCAGATGCAAACGACCTGTTTTATTATACATTTGAAATTCGGGCAGATCAGCTTCCGCCAATAACCCTGGCAAACCTTCCTGATACTGTTGTTTTGCAAAAAAAGAGGGCGTGATCTGCAAGCGGGACTCAAGGGCTAAGCACGCCATCAGCAAGCTGGCACTGGCAGCGGCAGTAATCTGATTCTCCTTGTTCTTTTCAGGTTTCATCATATAGCGTTCAAGACGAATAGCCGGATCTGTTAGAGAAGCTTGTATCTCTGACAACCCAACACGATCAATCAAAACATTAGTCGCCGTATTATCGGATAATGCGATCATCAAAAACAGCAATTCCTTGATCTGCCAATGATCTCTTTCTGGTAAACTAGACAAAATACCCGCACCGCCGACAAGCTGTGCTGGAGGGATTACACAGCTTTCATCAAGGAAAAGTCGCGCCTCTTGAATCTGCTGCAAATAATAGCGATAGACAGCCAATTTGATGATACTCGCCGCGGGAAAGTATTGATGGCTTTGATAACGATACAGACAGTCACTTTGTGTGCCGATCCAAAGGCCCATTTCTAAAGCTGGCTGATACTCTGCGATCAACTGATCCATCGCCTGATTGAACTGCTGATTTTCAGCCATTGAACGCCTCCTTCTAGACTCTAGCCACATGTCGCCATGTTCAACGATCATGGGTTGCTGATTCTCTCCAATAACGGGCGACCACAGCCAACTCCGGTTCATATGGCGAACCGCTGATCGTGGTTTTCATCACCCGAGAGCCTGGGGTTCGTGAATGGATCATTTGATCGTTTCCTAGATACATGCCCACATGATGCACTTCTCCTTGACCTTCTTCATAGGCAAACAAAAGCAAATCCCCCGGCAATGCTTCTTGATAAGACACCGCTGGGGCCTGTTGTGCCTGCTCAATGGTATCTCTTGGAATATTGATTCCTTGCAAGCGATGCAACGTGTACATCAATCCTGAACAATCAAACCCGCTGCCGCTGATTCCCGCCCACACATATGGTTGGTTAACAAACTGTTCGGCTAACGCGATCATTCGTTGCGGTCTCTCCTCGCTTGCTTCCGCTGCGATGGGTGCGGCGAAATGTTTATTGATTGTACCTACCCCATGGGGTGTAGCCACTAAATAACGATCAGATGTTTCATCGACGACGGGCAAAATCGTACCAAAGGACAATATCCGTTGCACCCGTCCCTCATCCAGATGCAATACACCCTCTTTGGCAATGATGCCTACTCGTCGTGTCCCATCATACGCAGCGAATGATTCATTCGCCAATGTATCACTAGGTACATAACCGGGATACCCTAATGGATGCTTATTGCTTGCTTGATCCAAAACGATCACCTGTGACCAGCCATTGCTCTGGTCAATCACTTCTACGACGGTTCCATATAAGACCTCTGAGTCAACGAGATTGTCTTGATACAACCGCATCGTATCGGCATTCGTTAAGAATGTGTGCAGCTGATGGGTTGGATAACGAGTGATTCTTTCTAATACTGCATTGTTCTCTGGAGTCTTCCACAAAAAAGTTGAACTTGCTTGAATAATTTTTTTCATCTATTTCTACTCTCCTATCCCAATCCCAAGTGCATCGGTCACAATCAATTCGCCAGGTTTTACAATCACGCCTTGTTGTGTTGCAGAAATGTTCGTTGTATCCCACATAAAAGGGACATCCAAGTCGATGTAACGTACCTTCGCCATTCCTAAAGCAAAGTGAGCCGCTGCTGCCATTCCACCATACCCTTCAATCATTGATCCCACCATAACTGGTATGTGATGCGCCTGTGCCAATGCAAATATTTTCCGTCCTTCACGAATACCACCGGACTTCATCAACTTGATATTGATCGCATCACAGCATTTTTCTTCAATCAATCGTTTGGCATCTTGATAGGAAAAAACACTTTCATCCGCCATGATCGGCACAGTGGTATGTTCAGTCACATATTTCAGTCCGGCAAAATCAGCAGCATTTACCGGCTGTTCCACAAAGTCAATCGGAATATCTTGCCATTCATGCAATATTTGGACAGCTTCCTCTTTGGTCCATCCTTGATTGGCATCGATTCGAAAAGGAATCTGTCCTTGCAGATGCTGATTGATTCGTCTGATTTTGGCTACTTCTTCGTCAATCGTTCCCAAGCCTAATTTGATTTTCAATGATTTGAAGCCGCTGTGTACTTTTTCCTGTGCATCATGGCACATTTTTTCTGGTGTACCAATGCTGATGGTAAAATCTGTTTCAAGTGATTGACTTGTACCGCCTAAGAAGCGGTACAAAGGCAAGTTGGCGGCTTTGGCTAAGGCATCATGCAGTGCAATATCGATCGCAGCTTTGGCACTGCTGTGTCCCTCGACCAACTGGTCCATTTCATCTAAAAGCGTACACGAAGTATCCACTGTTTGTCCCATCAAAAAAGGGGCAAATCGCGTCGTTATATCTGAGATAATCCTTTCTTCTGTATCACCGGTGATCACCTTGGTGGGTGCGGCTTCTCCAATGCCAATGATTCCGTTGGTAAAGGTGATTGCCACACGAATGACATCTAATACTTGCACTTCCCTCAATGCCGTCTTGAAAGGCGCATTTAATTTGATGGGTATTTTTTGAATCTCAATCTTGTCAATAATCATGTTCTTCTCCTTACTAAACGCAACTGCTATAGCATAAAAGGGACACTACTCAGCCAAAGAAACCATGCCCTCTGAATGAGTAAAGCCCTCTGTTTGGTTCTTCTTATTCTGTCACGGTCACTTGTTTATAGTCATACGCTGCACCAACACTATGGATCACCAAACCTTGTATATTTGGCGAACGTAAATGTGCTTCGGCACTTTGGAACAATGGGATCACACCTAAATCTTCATTGAGTATTTTCTCAGCATCCACCATATCTTCCCAGCGGGCTGCTGGATCATTGGCATGTTCAGTTGATGCTTGCTCAATCAATGTATCATATGCATCGTTCAACCATTTGCCACGGTTATATGAACTGTCTTTTTTGAACAACTCTAAGAAGTTGATTGGGTCTGCATAATCCCCAATCCAATTGTTCATCACCATCTCGAAATCGCCGTTATTAGAACGATCCAAGCGAACCGAAAACGGCACATTGGTGACTTCAACAGTCAAGCCCTCCAAAGTCTGCTGCAGCGTACCTTGAATATATTCTGCTAACTTTTTGGATTGGTCCGTATCTGACGTCAGCAATTCAAAGGACAGTTGATCAATCCCTAATTCAGACTTGGCCTTTTCCCAATAGTCTTTGGCTTGCGCTTCATCAAATGCCAGTGTTGTTTGGGCATCCTCAATGAAATCCGCTTTTGTATCTGGATTGTAGGCCAGATCAGAAGGCACAAAGCCCACAGCCGCAATTGATCCGTTGCCCAAAATATTTTCTACAAGTTGCTGGCGATTGATACTATAAGAAATGGCTTGCCGCAAGTTTTCATTTCTAAAAGGAGAATCCTCGCTGGCTTGATTCATTTCTAAGTATTGAGTGGTCGCACTTGGCTGTATGGTGTAATCATCATGATTGACATTTTGCATCGCCAATTCACCACTCAACGTAATATCATCCGCTTGCCCACTCTCATATAAATTAAAGGCTGTTGAAGAATCTTTGACCACATCAAAATTGATTTTCGTTAACTGGACATTATCCGCATCCCAATAGTCTTCATTTTTGGTTAGCGACCATGCGATGTCAGTGCCAGGTCCATCATAATCAGTTAAAGCAAATGGTCCATTGTATACAGCATCTTCACTCGTCAACGCGTATTGATCCCCAAAAGACGTAACGGCTGCTTCATTTTGCGGGAAGAAGGTCGGAAAAGCCAACAAAGAAAGAAAATAAGGTGTCGGTTTTTCTAAAGTAATCGTCACTGTGTAATCACCGTCTGTTGCTATACCCAATTCACTTTTATCTACCGAACCATCCGATATGGCAGCAGCATTTTTGACTGGTTCAAGCATATAGGCATAATTGGATCCCGTAGCAGGATCGACTGTGCGCTGCCAACTATAGACATAGTCTGCAGCTGTCACCGGATCACCATTCGACCATTTGGCATCTTCTCGCAAATTGACTGTATATGTCAACCCATCATCACTGACCGTCGCATCTTCACTGGCGCCAGCAATCACAGGGTCATTGTTTTCATCTAAGCGATAAAGCCCTTCGTATGCATTGTTCAAAGTAATAAAACTATAAGAATCTGTCGCCAAAGAAATATCTGCACTACCCATTTCTGCGGAGAATTGCACCGTGATCTCCTGTTTGGCACTTGTTTCACTTGATGTTCCTTGGTCTTGATCATTTGCACTACTCTGACAAGCAGCTAAAAAAAGACTGCTCGTTACTATCAACATCGTACCTTTCGCTCTTTTCCCCATCTGTTTCATCCCCTTCTAACATTCAGATAATTCAAACAATTCTGCATGTTAGGAAAAGTGTACCCCTTTATTTGAAGAACTGTCAATACCATCGACTCAAAAAAGAGAGTGGTTACATGGGCATGTGAACAGAGAAGAAGCCCACAAAAAAAAGCGACCTTTTCCTATGAAAGATCGCTAACGATTGACGAGATAAATTATTTGTTTCAATAGCAAACACCGAAAAAAAGGCTTAATAATCTGCCGAAAAAATAATAGATGAAGAAAATACTGACAAAAAAATAAATCTTCAAATAAATGAAGAAAAACGTATCTATTTCGAAATGAGAGTGTTACACTGAACGAACGAAGAGTACCATGCACGAGAAAACGAAAGACTTCCCCAAGTATCCATTTTCTCAAGTACTCTTCGGCATTGTTGGTACGTATAACTATTATACGTACTTTTTTTTATTCTTCAAGAAAAAACTTCCGTTTCGCAGCAATTCGTCTCTCATTTAAATGAGGCTATCGTAGCGTGACTTACCAGCTAGTATCTAAATGGCAAAGAAAAAAGATTTCCCTACTATGATCAAATTGGCTGGTACAGTTGCAAAAACATCGCGAAACCCTTCCCGCACAAAAAGAAGGAGAAAAATCACGCATCGTGTTATCTAAAACTAGCCAAGAATTCTCCTTAATCATAGAATCAACCAAATGAGGACTACACAGTCCATTCATTCAATGTTTTGTCCTCATCATCTTTCAGCACCAACCAGCCGTTAGTGTTACCATAATAGAGAAACATCCCCATCTCATTGACGCTTTTCAAGATAACATCTTCCGTTGTTTGATTGCCGGTGATTGCTGTTTGGTTGTCTTGCCGAATTTTTTCGGCCAATCGAGCAGAAAAACCAATGGATCCATCTTTGTTCAAAGGAAGCTCTTGGCTCAATATTGCACCTTTTTCGATCCGTACTTGATTCCTTTTTTGCCAATAGACAGTTGCTTTGCTTCCTTGATAGTCCACATAGAATGGACGCTCCGCCAACGTTTTCGACCATTTGTGTTGCGGCTTGCCTGGTTTCGACGCTTTTTTCACAGCCTCCACTTCCTTACGGGGACTGTAACCTAGCCAGTCCAACAATTGGTCAAATGCACCTGCACAAGATGCAATATTCTTCACCTGTTCGCTAGGAATCACTTGGTCTTTATTTGCTGAGCGTTGATATTTTTGTCGGTAATATTCAACCAAATAACCCGCCATCATATCCCAATTCGGTGTCAAGATAATCACACGTGTGGCTGCTTTTGCAGCTTCAAATTGACGGTCATCCAAGACATCTACGATTTGATTGCTCACTATCACAAGAATGACGCTGTTCTTTGGAATCGATGTTGGCTCATCCATGATTGCCAATCGCCCCGCTTCATCTGGTAATACCAACGATAATTGTTGCTGGTCATACACTGCTTCTTTTATCTTCATCTTTGGTGCCCTCCTTATCATTCATGCGCATTATACCATTTCTGAAAGAGACGCTATGCAAAGATTGTTTCAAAAAAAAAGATGATCGATCACCGATCATCTTTTCGTTCTTGCCGATTCTGTTCATCTGCATAGACATTGGTTCCTGTTTACACAATGCCTATCTTCAATCAACTAAAGAAGCAATCAACCAATGCAGGCCCGTAGATTTCATCGTATTTGGCTACAACACGTCCACATCGTTCTTCAATGTCTTCATGATCTACTCCGTCATAACGGATCACGTTCAGTACTACACACTTTTCCATTTTACTGACTACTTCTCCAATAATGCGGCGTTGGATGCCGACTGGTTTACATTCATAAGCTTTGCCTAAAACAACTGTTTCTACGTTCATGATTCTCTCCTTAAAATTTCATTTTTCTAATTACATTATCATAATATCATTGAAATCTAATTTAACAAAGAGATATGCCTTGAAAATGAAAGATAAGTACAAAAAAAGCACTTCCAACAATGGATAGCGCTTCTAGAAACATGATAATCTTTACTTCTTACTTTCCAACAATAATTGAACAAAGGCTTCAAGATATGTTTGATCGATGGCATCATAACTGCCAACTTTGCTGCTGTCCAAATCTAATACCCCAATCAATTGTCCATCCGTTGTCATCGGTACAACGATTTCCGACATGGCAGCAGAATCACAAGAAATGTAATTTTCATGTTCTTTGACATTCGCTACGATCAGTGTTTGATTCTTTTCAGCAGATTCACCACAGACCCCTTTGCCTAGTTTGATGCGTGTACAAGATACCCGGCCTTGGAATGGACCCAAAATCAGTTCCCCTTCCTCATATAAATAATAGCCAGCAAAAACAGTATCTGCTAACGTTTCATTTATTAAAGCAGAAGAATTGGCTAAATTTGCGATCCAATTACTTTCCGCTTCCAAAAGCCCCTTCAATTGAAGCAGCATTAATTCATACATTTCGCTTTTTTTATCCATGTCATCACCTCTGCTTCTGATTATAAGCATTCCCACGTGATTTGTCTTGTAAAAAAAAACAATTTTCTCAACAAAATTGACTACTGAGAAGATACGTGGTTTTTCAGGCATCAATCACTGTGAAACGTGTATTGTGCTGTTGCGGTGTTTCGATCTCGTCAAGAATGGCTTTGGCAAGTGTACCGCTTGACGTGACAGATTGGTTTTGTCCGTTGAACAACAAATGATCTTTGCCCAAAATAGCTGGCACGGCCGCACCTTCTTGGAAGAGATTTCCTGGTGAGACACCTACCCAATCGACATTTTTGACTGTTTGCAAGAATACATACTCATCTAATTGATTTTCTGGAATGGCAATCCAGCTTTCACTATCAGGCGCTTTTTTCAAGTCATTGATATTGCGTTCTCCTTGTTCGTTCAACAAGCTGCCCGCACCTAATATGAAGAAGAGTCTAGTGCTTTGCTCACGGAAAAAAGCCACTAGTTTCGCCGCCAAGTCAACATGCAAATAAGCTTGATCTGGACTTGTTGCAAAGGCGTCAACGATAACATCAAAGTCTTGCAAGTCTGAGTGTGACAATGAAAAAGCGTCCTTTTCAATAACTGAACTCTTTTCACCGAATTGTTCTTTCGCTTTTGCTGCATTTCTGACAATGGCCACCACGTCGTGTCCTCGTTGTTGTCCTTCTTTAAAAATAGCAGATCCTGCATTGCCTGTTGCACCAATAATACCGATTCTCATTTCATTCATCCTCTCGTGCCTTTTTCCGATCAATCAGTTGTTACTTAAATAATTACAACAAAAGTATAGAAGAAACTTTGCCTACTGTCAAGGATTTGACTATTAAGGCAAAGTTTTCCGGCAAAAAATAATGATTCACGTGGCTATTCGCTTTCATTGTTTGCTGATTGCTGGATCCCTTCGATGATCGATTGCAGCGAGATTGCTGCCATTTCAGCTTCTATTTTTTGTTGTAATGACGCATACGTAGTCTCCAGGACGTTTTGGATATTGCCGCCAATCATACAATTTGGATTGGTTTTCTTGTCTACATGCAACAGTTGATGTTCTTTTTCGACACTGGCATAAATATCAAGCAAAGAAATATCCTTTGGTTCTCTCGTCAATGTTGGATTCGGTTTCCCACGCTGACTCGCGAGCAGCCCCGATACTCTTAAGTCACTCATGATCCGTCGCACATAAGCTGGATTGGTTTCAACACTTTGGGCAATTCGGTCACTGGACAAATCGGATCCTTTAAACAAATGGATATAAGCAAGGATATGAATGGCGTCACTATATTTGGTTGAATATTTCATTCTCTCCCTCCTTCTATCCTGTTATCATACCTCTTTTTGATCAATTAGACAAAAGGAGAATGGCGTTTGATCGTCTGTACGCCATTCCCCTTCCTCTATTGTCATCAATCGTGCGTATCATCTACGCGCTTTTAGTACCCTTTCGTCCACGCTGATTCCAGTTGATTGCCATCCAAATCAATGACTTCGTACCCAACCATCAACTCTTCTGGAATCCCCATATCTACTTGAAAATAATCTCCGCCATTGGCTTTCGCGGTTTCCGCAAAATGCTTCGCCGCTTCAGGGGTATCGAAACTAAATGCTGTCAATGCGCCACTGCTGCTTTGGGTATCTGCAATGTCTCTGCCCTTCAAAAATTGACGATAAAAATCATGTGACAAGAGCATGACCCAAATTGACTCGCTCCACATCATCCCACTACTGGTCTCATTGGAAAATTCATCATTTTTTACAAAACCTAACGCTTCATAAAAAGCTGTTGCACGTTTGACATCAGTGACCGTTAAATTGACAAAGACCATTTTTTGCGCCATCTTTTCTCTCCCTATTTCCCACAAATTATTGTGTGCGGTTTCATTATACCACCTATGACGCATTCAAACCAAAAGAGTCACTCAATTACAGCTGTTTGGTCACAACGCAAGGCGAACCGAAGGCCACACAATTGGCAGGTATATCCTTGGTCACGAGACTTCCGGCACCAATCACTGTATTTTTGCCGATCGTCACACCTGGTAAGACAATTGAACCAGCACCGATCCAGACATTGTCTTCAATCACAACTGGCAGATTATTTTGGGCTTTTCTCAAGCGTAAGGCGGGATCTAACGGATGCGTTCCTGCAGTAAGTGTCACATTTGGACCAATCATCACATCATCCCCAATCTCGATTCGGGTATCATCGACTAAAGTCAGATTGAAATTGGCATAAAAACGATCACCAATATACGTATTGGCACCCCAATTGGCCCGCAGAGGCGCTTCAATATAAACATTTTTTCCTAGTGCCCCTAATAATTGGGTTAAGATCTCTTGTTTTGCTTCCTCATCTGAAGGTCTGACTTGGTTAAAATCGTAAAGCAATTCATTGTATTTCTTTTGTTCTTTGCCGATCGCTGCATTTTCGTAATAGATTGATCCATTGTGCATACGTTCTTTGATTTCTTCTAGGTTCATTTGGCACCCCTTACATTTTTGCTGTTGGTTATTGATGTACGCAATTATTTTAACATGTAATGTACTAAGCGTCTTGATTTCAGAAAACTATATTTTTCCTTTACATGTGAAGGAAAAGAAAAAAGCCCTTGAAATCAAGGGCTTTTGCTTCATTCGATAATAAAAGATTAACGACGAATTTCTTTGATACGCGCTGCTTTTCCGTGTAATGCACGTAAGTAGTACAATTTTGCACGACGTACTTTACCGTAACGAACAACTTCGATTTGTGCAACACGAGGTGTGTGCAATGGGAAGGTACGTTCAACACCGACACCATTTGATACTTTACGTACTGTATACGTTTCGCTGATACCAGCACCGCGGCGTTTGATGACAACACCTTCGAATAACTGGATACGTTCCCGTGTTCCTTCGACAACTTTCGCATGTACGCGAACAGTGTCACCAGGACGGAAAGCTGGAATATCACTACGTAATTGTTCTTGAGTTAGTTCTTGAATCAATGGATTCATATTTATCATTCTCCTTATTCCCAAACATTCATAAAGCCGTAAGCTCCAGCGGAACATCGTAATAGTTGAGTTTACACTCACTGAAATATCTTACCACAGAACCTGTCCTGCTGTAAAGAAGATTTTCTTGTCATGGATGTATTCATTCAATCGATCACTTTTCAGCTTTGATCTGTGCCAACAGCTTTTCCATTTCAGGGGTCAATGGATAGTCAGCTAACATATCTGGTCGTCGCAAATAGGTGCGTCGCAACGATTCTTTCAGCTGCCACTCTTCAATCAACTTATGGTTGCCATTCATCAAAACAGCTGGTACCTCCATGTCAGCAAAGACTGCCGGACGGGTATATTGGGGATGTTCCAATAATCCTGTTGAATGAGAATCAGTTTGGGCTGAAACATTGTTGCCCAAGACTTCTGGCAATAGACGCACGGTAGCATCGATCATGACCATCGCGCCTAATTCGCCGCCAGTCAGCACATAATCCCCCAATGAAACTTCATCTGTCACCAAGCTGCGAATCCGTTCATCATAGCCTTCATAATGCCCGCAAATAAAAACCAAATGTTCTTCTTCGGCAAATGCTTCGGCCATTTTTTGGTTGAATGGTTTGCCGGCTGGATCCAACAAAATGATCCGTTTTTTGGTATTTGGTGTTTCTGCTTCAATCGCTTTTAGATTATCATAGACCGGCTGGACTTTCAGCAGCATGCCTGCCCCACCGCCATAAGGATAATCATCTACCGTTTGATGCTTGTTGTCTGAAAAATCACGGAAGTTGTTTACATTGATCTCTAATAGATTTTTTTCGCGGGCTTTCCCAATGATCGATTCCCCTAGAGGACCATCAAACATGCGGGGAAATAACGTCAATACATCAATCCGCATCATCTAACAACCCTTCTGGAATCTCTACCTGAACTTGTCCGCTGGCAAGGTCGATTTCTTTGACCACTGATTCGATATACGGAATCAAAGCGTCTTTTTTGCCTTTGCGTTGGATGACCCAAACGTCATTGGCGCCTGGTGACAGAATTTCTTTGACTTTGCCGATCACCTGCTCACCTTCTAAGACGGTTAAGCCAATAATGTCATGATAATAAAATTCATTTTCTTCAAGTTGTGCTAAATCTTCCTTGGATACTTTCAGGATGCCGTTGCGAAAAGGCTCAACATCATTGATATTTGGATAGCCTTCAAAGGTCAGCAAGTCAAAGTTTTTGTGCTTGCGATGACCTGAAACGGTTAAGTCCAAAGCTGGTTGATTTTCACGGAATAAGGTCAATTGTTTGCCTTTGCGGTAACGTTGTTCTGGAAAATCGGTTTGAGAGATCACACGGACTTCTCCACGAATGCCATGGGTATTGACGATTTTGCCTACATTTAAATATTCAGTCACGTTCGTTCCTCATTTCTTCTGATTTCTTCCCTATTTTAGCATAGGGCATGCGCGAATTCTACCTGCAAAGCCAGTCGTAGCTTTTTCGCCAATAAATATAGACGAGCCTCTATTCAATTGATTATTGAAGAAAGGCTCGTCCAACATACTTAGGTTTATTATAATCGATGCAATGCCGTTATTGATTCATCGAGACAGCCATTTCTAATGCTGAAATGGCTTCTTGATGTTCTACTGTATACACGCGCTCGTCATCTTGCCAAACAACGGTGGTGGCCAGATAGTCGTCTTGGCCCATATCTATGGTGATTTGGCCAACATCTGGAACAGGCAGCATATTCTCTTCAAGATACTCGACTACTTCTTTGGCTTGGCTTGTAGGATCTTGTTCCTCTTGATTGACTCCTCTAACGGTCAATGACCAATTGCCTTCTTGCCAGCTAAGATAAGTGGATCCTGCTGCCCCTTGACTGTGACCAGTGATTCCATGACCTAAGTCAACCTCTTGACCACCTTCATCCGCGGTGACATTGACTGCGGCTGCCGCATCTTCAGCGGAGTCATACACTTTGGTCTTGTAGCCAGCCATAGCTGTTTCATTGTTCAGCGCTTTGTCATTGACAGCCAATTGCTGATCCAATCCATAGTAGAGAATCGACAAGTCACTGTCATCGCCATCGGTCGCCGCATTGACGATTTTCCCTTCTCCTACTGGTACTTTGGTCGGTAAAGTGAGGTTAGGAAACGCTTCAGCCAATTGATCAAAGACATTGGCTACGTCCATTCCAGATGATGCTTCGTTTTCGTTGTCCATATCTGATGTGGATGAGGTCATTTCAGTGCTTGTATTGCTCATCGTCATACTTTCACTGGTTTGGGTACTTATTTGTTCACTAGTGGATGTGCTTGCCTGCGTTTCGTCTGTATCGCCACTGCTGCATGCTGCCAACGCACCAACAGTCAATAAGGTCATCAATAATCCAACTTCTTTTTTCACAATAATTCCCCCTTGAATCAAGCATACGCTTACGCAAAAAAAATGACAAACAACGCACACCGTCTGTCATTTTTTCTCATCTAAATCAAAGATTGTTGATCCACTGTTGGATCGATGATGCCATATCTTTGAGCCACTGAACCAATTGATTGCCCCATGTAGATAAATCACCCCAGCGAAAATTTTGGGTCCATTGGTTTAGTTGTATCATGATTTCCACACGATAGACCCATAGTAGAAAGAGCAATAATAAAATACCCAATGTCCGCCATAGAAATGAGCCGACTTTGTATATGAAGACCACGATTAGCAAGACCACGATCCATGCAATGATTTGTGACAATTGCCCCACCTCCTTCAGATCTATTATCGCAAAAAACATCCCTTTTGTCATACATCTCGAGAATGAGAAATAACGCTCACTCATTCCTCTACGGTCAGCTAGTGCTGTTCATCATCTATTCGTCTACACTTTGTTACGCCTACAGTCACTTCTAAATGAAAACCGTTAAGAAGGACTTGCATGCCTTGCTGCGCAAGTCAATCATAGTGATTCACAGCAAAAAAGCATCCTTTATAAAAGGATGCTTTCACTACTTACTTATTTACCATCAATGATATTCAATCGGACTTTCTTGGGTCCGTTGGTGCGAACGCTGTAAACGATTGTGCGGATCGCTTTCGCGACACGTCCTTGTTTACCGATGATTCGACCAATATCATCAGGCGCCACGGTAAGGTTATATTCTAAGAAATCTTCTGACTCGACCACTTCAAGGTGGATCTCATCAGGCTTGGTAACCAATGGTGAAACGATCATTAAGACTAATTCTTGCAAATCTTTCATCCGAAGTCACCTTATTTCTTTGCGTATTTTGCTTCGTGGTGTTTTTTCATAACGCCTTCTTTAGAAAGGATGTTACGAACTGTATCAGAAGGTTGTGCACCTTTAGATAACCAATCAAGAACTAAGTCTTCTTTGATTGTTACTAGAGCTGGGTCTTGTAAAGGATTGTAAGTACCCACTGTTTCGATGAAACGTCCGTCACGAGGAGAACGTGAATCTGCTACAACAATACGGTAAAAAGGTTTCTTTTTAGAACCCATGCGTTTTAAACGAATTTTAACTGCCATTAATTACACCTCCATTGATTTAATCACAAGAGCTAGTTTAACAGGTTTTCGAGGTGGTGTAAAGAGTTTTTTCTTTACAGTTAAAATTTTTTTGTTTTTTCTCTTTTCCTAGCTATGGATATCTTTTGCCAGAATCCAAAATCACGCGTATCATTAATTGTAGAGCAGGTTCGTTATACGCCGATTCATTTTATTTGCGTTTATTACTTACTTTTGGTAAGCTCAAAGAGTAAACAATATAAGGAGGAATTTTAGATGACAAAAAAAATTGGTTTTATCGTAGGTAGTTTGCGTGAAGGGTCTTTTAACAAAATCGTAGCAAAAAAATTCGCAGATTTGTTGCCAGAAGGCTTCGAAGCGGTTTTTCTTGAGATTGGTCAACTGCCTTTCTACAATGAAGATTTAGACGTCGACGGTCAAGTACCGGCAGAATGGGCAAGTTTCCGTCAAGACGTTCAAGGGGTTGATGGTGTCTTCTTCTTCACACCTGAATACAATCGTTCTGTACCAGCCGTCTTGAAAAATGCATTAGACGTTGGTTCACGTCCATATGGAGCTAGCAGCTGGGGCGGCAAACCTGCATTGGTCGTAAGTGTTTCACCTGGTGCAATCGCTGGCTTTGGTGCCAACCATCATTTACGTCAATCACTTGTCTTTTTGGATATGCCAACTTTGCAACAACCTGAAGCCTACATTGGCGGCATCACAAACTTGATTGATGAAAACAATGAAATCAAAGCCGATACCGTCAACTTTTTCCAAACAATCACAGATAAATACATTGAATTCTTCAATCGTTTCAACTAGAGTCCAATCAAAAAGGTGCAGCATGAGCTGCACCTTTTTTCATTTGCCTTATTGTTGGATTGAGCGTTTGTAATGCAACTCCAACAATTGCCCCATCTGGGTGGTTTCTATCAACTGTAACCGAGAAAAATACGTGCCTTCTTGGAACAGTCGTTTTCCTTTGCCTAAGAGCACTGGCGCTATCTGGATAAACCATTCATCGATCAGATCTGCTTCAAGAATCGGTTTAAGCAGCTGCCCGCCTCCGACAACCCAGATGTTTTTTTCTTTGTGGGTTTGTAAGAACGTCACTGGATCTCCTTCTACAATGTTGGCATCTGGCAATGGTTCTGTTAAAGAAGTAGAACAGACATAATTCTCTTTTTCTGGATAGAGCAACGCACCAGACAACAACTTTTTGGCTTCCTGATACGTTTTACGCCCCATGAGCGTTGTATCGATCGTCTCAAAGAAAGCTTCATAGGTGGTTTCTAATCCTGTATCAGTCTCAAACAACCACGTCAATCCATCCGCTTGATCAGCTAAATAGCCATCCATACTCACTGCACCATAAAAAACAACTTTGCCCATGCTATTCATCCCTTCTTTTATCTATTACGAGGCTCATTTATCCGTTCCCTCTTGACGGCAAATACAACTGACCAGATGATCATTGACCATACCCACCGCTTCCATAAAGGCATAGATCGTGGTGGTACCTACAAACTTGAACCCTCTTTTTTTCAAATCTTTCGCTAATTGATCAGAAATTGCTGAATGGGTCGGTACGTCTTTCCCTATTTCAAACTGGTTGATGATCGGCTGATGATTGACATATCCCCAGAGGAATGCCGAAAAGCTGCCACATTCCTTTTGAATGGCCAGTACTGCATTGGCATTCGTGATGGCCGCTTCTATCTTTCGTCGATTGCGGATGATCCCTGCATCTAACAGCAAGGCTTCAACTCTTGCGTCATTGTATGCTGCAACTGTCTGAATATCAAAGGCATCATAGGCTTGATCGAAATTGTCCATTTTATTTAAAATCGTTTGCCAGCTTAAACCTGCCTGATTCATATCCAAGACCAATTTGCGAAACAATTGGCGGTCATCATATTCGGGCTTTCCCCACACAGTATCGTGGTAAACTTGCATCGCCGCATTACTCGTTGCCCATTCACATCGTGTCATGACAAAATCAGCTCCTTTTTTTGCTATTTTACCATAAATGACTTTACTTCTACTAGTGTACTGCGTATACTAGTACACATAAACGAAAGGAGCTGGTATCGATGGTCAGTATCAACAAGACCAGCAGCAAGCCTTATTATGAACAGTTGGTATTAAGCATCAAAGAAGATATCGTTAACGGCATCTTATTGGCAGGTGATCAAATTCCTTCCGTACGAGAGATGGCCAAAACGCTGTTGATGAATCCAAACACTGTCAGTAAAGCGTATAAAGTGCTGGAAACAGAACAAGTGCTCGTGACGATCAAAGGCAAAGGCACCTTTGTTCAAGAAACGGACAGCTTGCCTAGAGACGAATTACGGATCCAGCAGCTCAAAGAACGGTTAAAAGAGTTCGTCATCGAAGCCAGACATTTACAGCTCAGTATGCATGAAATCACCGAGTGGTTAACCATTTTTGAAGAAGAACTGGGGGGAACACAATGAAGATTGAACACGTGACCAAAATCATTGACCAGCAACCGATCATAGAAGATGTCAATTTTTCTTTAAGTCGTGGCGAGATTGTCGGATTGATTGGCCGTAATGGCTCAGGAAAAACAACGTTGTTTCGAACGATTGCAGGACATTACTTGTTAGATGATGGTGAGATATCAATAGAAGATCAGCGCATAGATCTCCACCCTCAATTCAAAGAAGAAATTTTTTATATTGATGAAAAAGAAAATTTTTTAAACGCCTATTCATTAAGGAAAATCAATCAATTGTATCGGCAGGCATATCCCCGTTTTGACCAAGATCTATACTTGGAAACGATGCAGCTTCATGGTTTGCCCCTCAATCATTCTTACCGCCGCATGTCCAAAGGGATGCAAGGGTTGTATAAAATGATTTTGGCGATTGCTTCCAATGCAACCTTTTTGTTGTTAGATGAACCTTTCGATGGTCTTGACGTGATCGTACGCAAAAAAGTAGTCGGTCTTTTGTTGGAAAATCTTGGTGAAAGCCAACGAACGGCATTGATTGCTTCTCACAATTTGAATGAATTGGAAACGATCATTGACCGAGCATTATTGATCAAAGGCAAGACGATCGAAGCAGATTATCGTTTGGAAAGCCTCCGGGAAAATGCCCGCAAGATCCAACTGGTCTTTCGCAGCAAACAAGTCCCACCACTGATCAAGCAACATGCGAAGTTGGTCCAGCGGCAAGGTCGCGTGCTCGTCGCATTATTTGAGCACTATGATCAAGAATTGGCTGAAGCGATCCGCCGTTTGGATCCACTATTGTGTGAAGAACTGCCGTTGACACTAGAAGACCTGTTCGAGGCGAACTTAAGCCGCGAAACATTGATGAAAGGATAAAGGTGACCCTATGTTGATGTCTATATTTAAAGCGCGTTATGGTAAAGCACTGATTGGTGTTTGTTTCATCTTGATGGCTATCTATCTCGGTGCCGGCTGGCAAAGCCAAAAAGACTGGCATACTCAATACAACTACCTTCATTCAGATGAATTTGTCTATGATTATACCAATCATCCCTCCTACTATGTGAAAAGCTATGACGGAGAGAAAGAAATTCCTTACGAATCTATGGATGACTATCGGCAAGACGTATTGACTATTGGCAAAACACGCGATGACACAGAGACCTATTACTATAATGATTTTAATTTTTCATTATCGATATTTGTTTTACCCCTGTTATTTGTTTTTGGATTCCTTACATTCTTTGTAGACTATCGCACGAATTTCACACGTTTTCTGTTGTCATTACCATTCCAACGAAAAGAAATATTTCGTAAAAAGATAGTTTTTGTTCTTGTGCCAATCATTGGTGCATTGACTGTAGGAATTGTTGGAAACTTCTTACTCAGAATAATGATGATTGATTCCCATTATTTTCTCATTCCACTTTCCAAGCTACTTTTGTCAGGAATCAGTACACTAGTTACTAACCTATTGGTTTTCGCCACGGGATTGCTTTGTGGTATCTTGTTGGGTAATTTAGTCGCAGCCCCATTATCCATCATCTTTATTCTTTTCTTAGCGGCTCAGGGTAATTATTTTTACAGCAGCTGCCGTATGCTATTTAGTTTGCTTGTTTCAAATGGAGCGACCGATTATTATACTCCTTTTAATCTTTGGGTCGCTTGGCCGGAGGGCGTTTCATACCCAATATGGATCTATTTGCTTTATGGGTTCTTCATTCTATTGATGCTGATTTTATCTGAAAAAATATTTCTCCGTCTCTCATTAGACAACGAGGGTGATTATGTAACAGTTCCTGCCTTTCGAGCCCCAACGTATTGGTTGATGTCCATAGGCACTTGGTTGTATTTATTGATGATTTCCTATTTCCCTCATGATTTATATAATGTACATCTATACGATGATTCAAACGAGAGTTATCAAGGATTGATCATTAGAGCAATTCTCCTGTTGTTTGTTTGCATAATCATCAGCTTACTAATGGTTTATCCGAAAGAACTCATGAATTGGTGGCACAAGCGCCGCAACAAGCTGGCGTGATTGAATGTTACTCCTAGAAACCAGTTTTACGCTGTCAGTAAAACTGGTTTTTCTGTCGGCTTTTTTGTATGATATGAACAAGGAGGGGGACAATGAAAAAAATAATGCTTTATATTGGTGTTGTCGTTGGAGTCATTCTGGTGGCATTGCTATGCTACATCGCTTATTTGTTCCTAAGCTATCATCGCATCGCTGATAATCAAGAATTAACGCCTGACGTCAATAATCAGGAAACCTTGTCCACGAACCAATCTTATCGTGGGATGACTTTCAATATTGGCTATGGTGCCTATACCGCCGATTACACTTTCTTTATGGATGGTGGAAAAAGCGCCCGCGCCAAAGACCAAGCAACTGTTGAATCAAATATGGCAGGTGTGGCTGCTACCACTGAATCAATTGATCCAACGATTTCTTTTTTCCAAGAAGTCGATCAAGATGGGGATCGTTCTCGCCATGTGGATGAAGTAGCCTTTTTGCAACAACAATTTGCTGACAACAGCAGTGTCTATGCAAAAAACTATCAGTCTGCTTATTTATTCTATCCATTCTTAGAACCAATCGGCAAAGCGACTTCTGGACTCGTGACCCTTGCCCAGAGTGAGATCACACAAGCCACCCGTTATTCATTGCCGATCGAAACCAATTTCAATAAATTTTTTGATTTAGACCGGGCCTTTTCTGTGAGTCATCTCCCCGTATCAAATGGCAAAGAATTGATTGCGATCAACGTTCACTTATCCGCCTATACGGATGATCCCGCTGTGCAAGAAGCGCAGATCAATAAATTGTATGACGTGATGACTGCTGCCTATCAGGCAGGAAACTATGTATTGGTTGGCGGCGATTTTAACCATGATATGCTGGCCAATAGTCCGAGGATTTTCAAGACGACAGCTGACCGCCATAGTTGGGACCAACCTTTCCCGGAATCGACTTTACCTGAAGGCTTTAGCATCCCTAAAGGCCAGATTGCTGAAGAATCAATTCCCACGACGCGTAAATTAGATATTCCCTATGAACCTGGTGTGTCTTATGTCAGTGTCTTAGACGGATTTATGGTGTCCGACAATATAACTGTCGAACAAGTGGCCGTTCACGATGGCGCATTTGAGTATTCCGATCATAATCCAGTTGTGATCGATTTTACGCTAAAGTGAGAATGACTGCTTCATACTCTTACACGTAAGGAGGAACCGTCCATGGTGCTTGTGTATACAGATTCAATTGAAAATGAAGAAGCAATTGCTACGATTTTACACCAACAGTCTGCTGAACTCACTGCTTCGCCTCCCATAAAAGATACATTTTCTATTTGTGCAATAGAAAATGAACAATGGCTGGGTGGCTTGACCGCATCTTTGTTTGGCAATACCCTTCATTTATCCATGTTAGGTGTAGCCAAAGAATTTAGAGGGAAAAAGATTGGCTCACGTTTAATCGAGAGACTTGAAGAAATTGCCCACGAACAAAATTGTTTGTATATGACCGTGAACACACAAGATTATCAAGCAAAATCATTTTATGAAGGACATGGCTTCTCGGTTTTCGCACATCTTGCAGACACCCCCTTTACGGGAACGACTAAATTTTATCTATAAAAGAAGCTTGTTTGATGACGATCGATGACGTGAGAAAACATGTTGTTATTACACTAAAAACCCCCGCTCACAGAACATGAGCGGGGGTTGCTTTATGGATCAATCTCTTTTGTCGTCTTTCTTATCGAAGAAGTGATTCACTTTACGAGAAACATCGTCAGCGAAATCCTCTACTTTGTCTTTGGCTTTGCCGTAGTTGTTTTGGGCTTTGCCTTTCAATTCTTCGGAGTCATCCCCCGTAAGTTTGCCTTTTGTTTCGGTTACTTTACCTTCTACACGATCTTTGTTTGTCATCGTCAATGCTCCTCTCTTCTTTTCTATACTTAAATAGTAGCACCAACGAGGAGAAAGTACGAATGATTTGCATGCCTATTTCATGATACACAAAAGACAGCCTAAGTTATGTATCATAGGCTGCCTGATCGTCTCTTGATTTATTTCCGTTTCTTTTTCTTCTTCTTTTGTTTTTTGACCATGCGGTTCATTGCCATTTTGCCTAGTTTCCCTTTGACACCGCCGCCGAACATTTGGTCCATTCCTGGAATGTTCATATTGCCTTTGCTCATTTGCTGCATCATTTTGCGGGATTCTTTGAACTGTTTGATCATTCGATTGACTTCAACCACACTATTACCTGAACCTGCCGCGATCCGGCGGCGACGGCTTGGATTCAATAAATCTGGGTTTTCCCGTTCCGCTGGGGTCATTGAATAGACCATGGCTTTTTGGCGGGCAATTTGTTTGGGATCGACTTTGACATTTTCAATTCCCGGCATTTGACTCATACCTGGAATCATTTTCAACAAGTCTTCGATTGGTCCCATGCCCATCACTTGGTCGATTTGCTCAACGAAGTCGTTGAAATCGAAGGAATTTTCCTTCATCTTTTGTGCCAGCTCTTCGGCTTTTTTCTCATCATAATCTTGTTGGGCTTTTTCAATCAGGGTCAGCATATCCCCCATACCCAAGATACGACTAGACATCCGATCTGGATGGAAGACTTCAAGGTCAGTCAATTTCTCGCCAGTACCGGTAAATTTGATTGGTGCCCCAGTGACTTGACGAATAGACAGTGCAGCCCCACCACGGGTATCGCCATCTAATTTGGTGATCACGACACCAGTGATGCCTAATTGTTGATTGAAGCTTTCCGCAACGTTGACCGCATCTTGCCCTGTCATCGCATCGACCACCAGCAGAATCTCATTTGGCTGTGCCAAGTCTTTGATTTGCTTCAATTCGTCCATCAGCTGCGTATCGATGTGCAGACGTCCAGCTGTATCGATTAGGACGTAATCATTTTTCTTTTCTTGCGCCACTGCCAACCCTTGACGGACGATCTCTACAGGGCTCACATCCGTACCCATATCAAACACAGGTACATTCAGTTGTTGACCCAATACTTTCAATTGGTCGATCGCCGCTGGTCGATAGATATCCCCTGCGATCATCAACGGGCGAGCATTTTCGGTCTTCATCAAATGATTGGCTAATTTACCAGCAAAGGTCGTTTTACCTGCACCTTGTAATCCTGCCATCATGATGATTGTCGGGATTTTCGGTGATTTTTCGATACCGACTGTTTCTGAACCCAACGTTTTGGTCAGTTCTTCATCCACGATTTTGACGATTTGTTGAGCTGGGGAAAGACTGTCTAATACCTCAACACCGATTGCCCGTTCACGGACATTCTTGGTAAATTCTTTGACGACTTGTAAATTTACGTCGGCTTCTAGTAAAGCCAAACGAATTTCACGCATCATTTCTTTTACGTCAGCTTCAGTCACTTTGCCTTTGCGGCGCAATTTGCTCATTGCCTGCTGGAGGCGATCTGTTAAACTTTCAAATGCCATTTTTATTCATTCCTTTATTCTTCAATTTCTTGGAACTGTTGGATAAACCCTTGCAATGTTTCATCTTTTGGATAATGGGTTTGTGTATAGTCAGTCAGTTGCTCAAGCAACGCTTCTCGCATAATGTAATTAGAAAACAAATGCAACTTTTTTTCATAATCTTCTAAGATGCGTTCCGTCCGCTTGATATTATCATAGACAGCTTGACGGCTGATTTCGTATTCTTCAGCGATTTCGCCTAGTGAAAAATCATCTCCGTAATACAATTCCATGTAATTCATTTGTTTTTCTGTCAGCAATGTGGAATAAAATTCAAACAATGCATTCATTCGATTGGTTTTTTCAATTTCCATTTGCTTCCTCCAGGCTTTCAAGCCACTCGACGTCTGACATCACTTGCATGCCTTGTTGTCGAAAATAAGCACTAGCAACACCTACGCCGGCTTTTTTGATACCAGAAAACTGACCATCATAAATCATCTGACTGCCGCAGGATGGGCTTTTTTCTTTCAATATCAGCTGATTGATACCAAGTGCTTGCAGCTTCTGATAGGCTACAATTGCGCCTTCTTTGAATTGCTGGGTGACATCTTGTCCTGAAACAGTCATCACGCGCGCAGCTCCTTGCCAGACAGTGACACCGTCCCCGCCTATGATTTCAGCCGGATCTCGAGGAATCGGCAAGCCGCCTAAGACTTCGGGACAGACCATGATCGCGCGTCCTTCTTGTACCAGTGTCATCAACTGAGACACAGATTGACTTTTCCCGTCATAGCGACATAACGCACCGCCCAGACAAGCACTGATTCCAATCATACAAACCCCTCAGCTTTCTATGAAATCGTCCTCTATTATAGCATTTATTTGACCGATACAATAGTACCAATTCTCTATTCGTGCTAAAATAGGTCTTGTTTATTGAAAATGATTCGTTTCTGATGAGAAACAAAAGGAGCTCGTATGAAAAAAATTCTCGTTGTGGATGATGAACCATCGATCGTCACACTTTTAACGTTTAATCTAGAAAAAGAAGGCTACCGGGTGGTTGCGGCAGCCGATGGCAAAGAAGCCTTTGAATTGGCGGTTGCGGAGCCATTTGATTTTATTATTTTGGATGTGATGCTGCCCTCGATGGATGGCATCGAAATCACCAAAAAATTGCGACAGGAAAAAGTTGACACACCGATTTTGGTATTGACTGCCAAAGATGATCCTATCGATCGGATCTTAGGGTTAGAAATTGGCGCCGATGACTATTTGACGAAACCATTTAGTCCAAGGGAAGTTGTGGCACGAATCAAAGCAATCTCCCGCAGGTTGGAACCAAGAGGTGTCCGTGAGGAAGATCAACCTGCCGAAATGCTCCATGTTGGGCAAATCCAAGCAGACCTCACCAATTACCAAGTGTCTGTCGCTGGAAAGAAAATCTTTTTGACGCCGAAGGAATTTGAACTCTTGGTGTACTTTATGAAACGCAAAGGCCGCGTTATCGATCGCGATACTTTACTTAGTCGGATTTGGAATTTTGACTTTGATGGGCAGAGCCGGATCGTCGATGTCCATATCAGCCATCTGCGGGAAAAAATCGAAACAGATCCGAAACAACCAAAGTATTTGGTCACCGTCCGCGGCTTCGGTTATAAATTTCAGGAGCCGGAATGATGAAAAAACGCTTCAGCTATGGCATCTGGGCCACGATCTTACTGGTTATTTTTGTGCTTTGCTGGCAATTACTGAGTAGTTTTTATCGCCAACAAGTCATCGCACAACAGGCTGATTTTTTAGAAGAAAAAGCCTCGATTTTTCTAAATCTCTCACAAACCCAAACAGATACGTTGCAGCAGTTTGCGGATGCCTACGTCCAAGACAGCAACAGCCGGATGACGCTCATGGATGCGCAAGGTGTCATTATTTATGATACCTATGATCACACTTTGCATGAAAACCGCTCGGATCGGCCAGAAGTCAAAGCGATTTTGCGAGGCAGCACTGTCGGCCAATCCCTCAGAGAAAGTGATACGCTGCATGAAGAATTGCTCTACGTTGCGGTAGCCATCAAAGAAGACGGTGCACTTACGCAAATTCTGCGGATCGCTGAACCGACAGCGGCCTTTTTTGCCAAAAGTCAGTCGATCGAACAATCGATTTTGCTGGTCTATGTTCTCTTTTGCATGTTTGTCAGTATGCTGATTTTCCACACATTGCGCCAAAGGAATCGGCCAGTCCAAACAATATTACCTGTGCTCAAAAAAATGATTTCTTCCCCAGATCAGCAAGCCATTATCATGCAAGAAACACCTGAACACGATGAATTGTATCAGATGATCAATCAACTAAGCGAACAGATGAGCCAAACCTATCGCGCCTATGCCGCTTCGGAGGCCCAACTATATGATTTATTAGGTGAATTGATGATTGGTGTCTTCATCATTGATGCGGAGGATCGTTTACTTCTGCTGAACCCAACCATGCAAGATCAATTAGGCATCAACACGCTGCCACCCTTGCCGGTACCATTTACCGAAGTGATCCATGATACCCAGTTGATCCAATTGATTTATCAGTTTACAGAACATGCACCTATTTTGCATGCTGAAACGACTATCAGTCATGATCGTCCACGTGTATTGGATGTCACGCTGCGTTCATTCCAAGAAAACCAACTGATTGGCTTAGCCTATGATCTGACAAGGATTCGACAACTGGAAAAAATGCAGAAAGATTTTGTCGGCAATGTCTCTCATGAATTGAAAACACCTGTCACCTCTTTGATTGGGTTTACAGAAACGTTACTTGATGGCGCCAAAGAAGATCCTGAAACGTTGCAATCTTTTCTGGAGATCATTCAAAAGGATGCCCATCGTTTAAAAAATCTGATTCAAGAAATTATCCAACTCTCCAAAAACAGCGACTCTTTTGCTTATGAAGAGCAGTCCATCGATATTGCAGAACTCGTAGCAAGTATTTGTCAAAGATACTATTCTCTTGCGGAGCAAAAACAACTGGTATTCGCTATTCATGGTCCAGCGCCATTGATTATCACAAGCAAATTGGAATTGTTGCAGCCCATCCTCAAAAATTTGATTGAAAATGCCGTTACATATGCCAAACAAGGCGGTACGATCACGCTGTCTTATGATATAGCTGAGGGTCAGTTGGTCTTACAAGTGGCTGATCAAGGTATCGGGATCGCGGAAGAAGATCAGGAACGCATTTTTGAACGCTTCTACCGTGTTGACAAGGCTCGCGCCCGCAATTCTGGCGGCACTGGTTTAGGATTGGCGATCGTCAAAGATTATACAACGATTTTGGGTGGCTCAATTGCCGTAGACAGCTTCCCCAACATTGGGACAACCTTTACGCTGTCCTTACCCATAGCAAATGGAAAAACCACGAAGCAGACATAGATTGTGTGCTTCGTGGTTTTTGTATTGGTTAGCAACGCATAAGATCAAAAGGCTTATTTGACTTCTTTCGTTCCGTTGGCATTGATATACCCGTACCATGTTCCCTTACTGTCATATAGTGAATAGTAGGTACTGCCGTTGAAATGATGGTAATAGACTTTGACTTGGAAGGTTTGGCCATATAGATTGTTGCTTTTATTTTTTTCTTTCCAAGAAAAATTTTGCCAGATCGAATAGTTTTTGCTGGTGATTTTGACTGATTTGTTGCTAGAGATTGCGGCACCACCAGCATTATTTGCAGTTTTTGTACCAGTAGCATTGATATAGCCATACCACTTGCCTTTGTTGTCATACAATGAATAATAGACACTGCCATTCAAATGCTCATAGCGCACTTTCACTTGAAATGTTTGATTGAGATAATCCTTGCTAGATGCCTTTGATTTCCATGAGAAATTTTGCCAGATCGAATAATTACTGCTTTTGATCGTCACGTAACGACCATCACTGACAGCTGGCCCTTGATTTCCCTGAATAGTGAGTTTGCTCGTTGGGATATACCCAATCCAAGTGCCCTGCATGTCATAAACTGAATCATAAACAGTCCCGTTGAAATGACGGTATGTCCCGGTGACTTTGTAGGTATTTTTTAGCATGGCGGCTGTGACTTTGGTGGTTTTGTTGAAACTGAAATCACGATAGATCGTATCTTGTTGTTTGAACTTCACATAGGCAGTCTTTGCTTGCCAATTCCCCTGAGGGCCACTTGCGACTTTGGTGCCGCCGGCATTGATGTACCCGACCCATTTCCCTTGATTGTCATACAATGAATAATAGGTACTGCCATTCACGTGCTCATAGCGGACTTTGATCTGCAAAGTTTGCCCTAGATAGGCTTTTGAATCGGCTTTTTTGGTCCAAGAAAAATTTTGCCAGATTGTATAATTGTCTTTGGTGATGGTTGCATAACGCCCATCTGTAATGGCACCGCCTTGACCTTGACTGGTAAAGTAATTATTATAATCAGAATTCATATCAAAGGTGCCGGATATACCTGGAAACGTCACATTATAAGTCCATTGCCATGCACTATATTCTGTATGTTTTTGTGCCACAGGTTCATAGGGATACTGTGCAATCCAGACTTTATTCTTGCCTAAAGCATCTGGGTCAATCACTTTCTCTGTGATCCACGAGATACCGATGTAATGATGAGTATTGGTATAACCTTTCGCTTTTATCCGGTTTTCAAAAACTTTTGCCAATGCTGTGTGATCGGCCTTGTTCTTGATACTGGAATCTTCATAGTCATTGACCATAAGTATCGATGTTGGCAAATTCAGTTTTTTGGCATAATCAACAAAATAATCTGCTTCGGCTTTGGCGCCACTTTCAGTGGTGTACCAACTGTAATGATAAGCATGTACGATCAACCCTGCTGCTTTGGCGTTGGCAATCTGTGAAGCGGCCAATGGATTTTGATAGGACGTGGACTCAGTCAATTTGACAACGACTGCAGATACACCGTAACTTTTGATGATCTTGAATTGGTCGACACTGATCAACCCATTATGAGAAGAAATATCGATAAAATCTTGACTAGGCGTTGTGGGATCACCGGCTTCGATATACGGAACTGTCGCCGCCACACGTGCCGTGCGTGCTAGACTGACCTTGATATCGGAACGATTGCGATAGGTCGGATCTAATCCTAGACTGAAATCATAATAGACTTGCTCTTCCGTCTCTTCTGTTTCTTGTGTTTCGCTTGAAGAAGATACTTCCGTTGTATCGCTAGATGAGGCACCTGTTTTTGAACTGCTTGAAACACTTGCTGACGTGCTGGTTTCAGCTGTTGCGGTACTGCTACTGCTGGAGCTGTCGCTGCTTGGTGCAGATTCTGTTTCCTGTGTACTAGTGATGACCGCTGTTGCCGTTTGACTGCTTGACGTCTCACTGCTTGTTTGTGTTGTTTCAGCATATGTACCAACAGCACCTAAAAAGAATACCGCTAAAGCCATTACCCCGATTTTTGTACGATTCATTTTACCTCTACTCATGTGTTTCCCCTTTCAAATACCGTTACTACTATTCTACAGAAAAAAATGAAAAAAAACACAAAAAAAAGCCATTTATAGGCTTTTTTTGAATCATTATACCTGGGCTATACCAAATACTTTGTTAAACCCCACCGCAACATGCTGTGTAGAAAAATTTGGTTCGAAAAAAACATTGATGACTACACCTGATTGAGGAAAATAGCCTTTTTTCTCTTTGTTTTTGTTGTATTGACTGATCGTAAAGATCTCGATATGCCTATATGTCATCCTGTCGCTCCTTCTAAGCATACCTGATGCTTGCTTAACTGCGATAGAGGAACAGTCGACAAATGCATAAAAAGCGCACCTTCTCTTGGGAGAAGATGCGCTGGGGGCGCTATATTTATTCGACGTTGGTTACATCGCCATCAACACTGCGTTCGACTTTCATTTCAGTGATTGGCAAGTAGCCTAGTTCTTTGACCGCACCTTGTTGGACATCATCCGTCAAGATATAATCTAAGAATGCTTGGACATTGGCATCTGGTTCGCCATTGGTGTACATATGTTCATAAGACCAGATTGGCCATTGATTGTCTGCAATGTTTTCAGCAGTTGCTTCCACACCGTCTAATGCCAATGATTGGATCGTGTCATCTAGATAAGACAATGCAAGATAGCTGATCGCACCTGGTGTTTCAGCAACGATTTTGCGTACTGTACCAGAAGAATCTTGTTCTTGTGTTTGGATCGTTTCAGCACCATCCAGACCCCATTTTTCAAATGTTGCACGGGTTCCACTGCCTGACGCCCGATTGATCACAGCGATTTCTTGATCCGCTCCGCCTAATTCTGACCAGTTGGTCACTTTGCCGGTAAAGATATCAATCAAGTTTTGTTTAGTAATCTCCGTTACACCGACTTCTTTATTGACGACTGGCGCCATCCCTACAACAGCGACCTTGTGGTCAACCAATTTGCTGGCATCGACACCGTCTTTTTCTTCTGCAAAGACGTCAGAATTACCGATAGTTACAGCGCCAGCTTCAACTTGGCTCAATCCAGTACCACTGCCTCCGCCTTGAACTGTAATGGTATAGTTGGGATTTTCAGATGAATAACTTTCACTGGCTGCCTCAACCAAAGGCTGCAATGCAGTTGATCCTACTGCTAAAATTTCTACATTTTCTGTTGCAGCGCTACCGGAAGAAGCCGATCCGCTGGCAGCTTGACTGCTGTCGGTGCTGCCACCGCTGCTGCCACAGCCTGCTAATAATAATCCTGTTGCAAAAAATAAAAGTCCCAATTTTTTCATTCGATAAATCTCCTTTCGTTATAGGCTAAGTGTAACAAGTCGATGTAAACCCTTGATAGATTTCATGTAAAGAATCATGCGTGTTGTGTAAATCTTTTGTAAAGAACAGCGCGTTGTTGGTGTCTGTTGACTGTCAACTAAATGAAAAAAAAGAAGAGCATCTGCTCTTCTTACTGATGATCAGTGACGTACGCTGTTAGACGGTTCATCGCTTCCACTAGATTCTCCATGCTGGCTGCATAACTCAGTCGGACATAGCCTTCTGCTTCTGGACCAAAGGCAATACCTGGAATAATCGCCAGTTGATTCTTTTCTGCCAAGTCGACACAAAATGCCATCGAGTCTTGGATAAAGCCGGCAGGGATTTTGGCAAAGAGGTAAAAGGCGCCTGAAGGTTTAGCGATATCAAAACCTAGGCCGGTCATTTGTTCAAATAAGTAATCGCGGCGGGCACGGTAATCAGCTTTCATGACTTCTGCATCATTGATGCCTTCAACCAATGCCCGAACAGCTGCTTTTTGGGAAATCGTTGATGCGGCGGTGACTAGATATTGATGGACCTTGATAATTTCGGCAGTCAATATTGCTGGGGCAAAGATAAAGCCGACCCGCCACCCCGTCATGGCATGGGATTTTGATAAGCCATTGATCACGATTGTCTGCTCACGTAAATACGTGGCAATCGACACATGGGGTTCATCATAAGTCAATTCCGAGTAAATCTCGTCACTGATCACAAAAACAGGATATTTTTTCAATACATCTGCTAATGCTTTGACTTCTTCTTTTGTATAAACCACACCAGTTGGGTTACTTGGGTAATTCAAGATAACGGCTTTGACTTGATCCCCATGCTCTATTAGCGCAGCTTCTAAGACTTCTGGTGCCAAAACGAAATCATTATCAGTGGTATCTAAGTAGATAGGTGTGGCATGCGCCAATGTGATGACCGGTTCATAACCAGGATAGATCGGTGCTGGCAAAATCACTTTGTCCCCGGGTTCTAAAGTGGCCAATAACGAAGCAGAAATGGCTTCCGTCGCACCAATCGTGACCAAGACCTCGGATTGATAATCATAGTCTAATTGATATTTGGTTTTGAGAAATAAACTGGCTGCTTCTCGCACATCGGCAAGTCCTGCCATCCCTGAATAATGACTGAAATTTTGTTCAATCGCTGCTATACCAGACTGTTTGACGTGCTCAGGTGTATTGAAATCAGGCTCTCCTAGGGTTAACTTCAAAATATCCGGAATCGCGGATACCCGCTCATCGAATTGACGGATCAAAGATACTGCTATGTTGTAAACTTCTTTATTAAAACGTTGACTGACATCTGCCATGCATGATCACTCCTTTGGTGTAAGCAATTGAATCGCTATTGTGGTTAATCCTACCATAAAATCTTGGTAAAATTAAGCTGAAAAGGACACTTCACTCAACTATATTTTGTATTTGCATATTTATAAACAAACGAAGGAGAGTCAAATGTTTAATGACCACACCTAACTATTAGAAGAATATCAACAAGCATTTCATCAAAGCGACACCGCGTATCGTTGTTTATTTTGCACGATTTCATTCAATTGATCATTTTATGTGTGATTGCAGCGCGCTTTGCTTCCGATAAAAACTATTCTGAAGCTGCCGTTAATGATATATTGAAGCAATCAATCACCGATTATGTCACCCTCCGACGCTATTTGATTGAATATGGGTTCATGAAACGGACAAAAGACGGAAAAACTTACTGGCGCAACTAAAAAAACAACACGCCTCATTTTCACGAGGCATGTTGTTTTTTTAGTGTCTAGCACAGGTGTTCTGTATCGCTATTTATTTTTCTTTCAAGAAAATTTTCTTGATGATCAATTTATCAAACAATTGGGTTTGGTTGTCTTGCTCGCCAATCACTTCTGCGGTGATTGCCTTGCCTTCTTGTTTTTTCCTCAACTGATACATGATCTTGCCAGTTTCTTTCAACTCGCTGATCATATCAACGACGCCGCCAAAACCCGTTTTACGGGTAATAAATCCTAATGCGACCATCCGCTCATCTAAGTTCTTTGCCGAAATGCTGGCGCCAGTGATCAACGCTTGACGCATGATATGCAGAAATTCTTCCAAACCTTCGACTGCCGGCTCTTCGACTTCTTCTACCATCGGTCTGGCCCGCAGATCGTGTAATTCTTGTAGTAATTTCTCGTATTGTTCTTGTGTCAACATGACCCCCGCCACTTTTTCACGATTGAATACATAGACGGCTGTCCCGGCTTCTCGCGCTTGATTAAATACATCCATCGGAGATTTTTTTACTTCGGTGATCGAAGTAGTGGGAACATCCAACTTCTTCAGTTCCATAATCAACGTCCTCCTTGTTCTCAACGCATTCATTATAGCATAAAGTATCATGGAGGTTACACAAGATTTTGGCAGTGTACATGAAAGCTGTGTTGAATTTTAGCTACTTGACAACACTCACTCTGTTTCTTTTTTGATTGAGAGTGTCATGGCATTGATTGCAACGATAATTGTACTAAGTGACATCAAGATTGCTCCCACCGCTGGGTTCAACAAGATTCCCCACGGTGCCAAGACGCCTGCAGCCAATGGAATCGCCACAATATTATAGCCAGCCCCCCACCAAAGGTTTTGGATCATTTTACGACGGGTTTCTTTGGCCAAAGATAAGAAATGCAAAATATCTTTGGGATTGCTGTTGGTCAAAATAACATCAGCCGAATCGATTGCCACGTCAGTGCCTGCACCAATCGCAATACCGATTGTTGCTCTGGCTAAACTTGGTGCATCATTGATGCCATCGCCAACCATCACTACGCGTTTGCCTTGTGTGACATAGGACTTAACGAGCTGTTCTTTGTCCTCTGGCAAAAGTGCGGCGTGGACTTCTTTGATGCCCAAGTAATTTGCGACAGCCTCAGCCGCTTCTTGGTTGTCTCCAGTTGCCATAACAGGCGTGATCTGCATCTCATGCAACGTTTGAATAAAGTCGCTGGATTCATCCTTGATCTGATCGCCTAACGCGATGATTCCTTCAAGTGCACCCTGATGCACCAAATAGCTGATGGTATTGCCTTGTTGTTTGAAAGATTTGATTTTGTCCTCAGGTGCTGTCAGATCAAGTTTTTCTAACCCTTTTTGATTGACGATCTCCCAAGTTTCTTGATCGATCACCCCAGACAACCCAATGCCAGCCTTTGATTGGATGTCATGAGCTTTTTTTGGCGAGATCCCTTCTGCATCAGCTTTGGCTAAAATCCCTTCGGCAATTGGATGATTGGCAGTCTTCTCCAAGCCCGCAAAGGAGGCAAGTACCTCATTTTTTTTCATGGCTCCTGTTGAAACGACAGCTGTGACTGCGAATTGTCCTTGTGTCAAAGTACCTGTTTTGTCTACGATCAATGCGTCGACCTCATGGGCATTTTCTAATACTTGACGGTTCCGCAGTAAGAGACCGTTTTTGGCGGCAATCGATGTAGAACGAGCAATCACTAATGGAATCGCCAAGCCTAGCGCATGGGGACATGCAATCACAAAGACGGTCACCATTCTGTCAAAGGCAGTTGGCAAATCTGAGAGAACGAGCCAAACCACAAATGCACCGATCCCGGCTATCATTGCGACATAAAACAACCACTTAGCGACTGTATCCGACAATACCTCTAATGTTGACTTGTCGGCTTGCGCACTGCGTACCAATGCCATAACTTTGGCCAAATAGCCGCTCTCTCCAGTGCCAGTTACTTCGATCACGATTGACCCATTGCCGTTGACAGAGCCGCCAATCACGGATTGACCGCTTTTTTTGGTGACCCGTTTGGACTCCCCAGTAACGGCGGATTCATCAATCGTGGTTTCGCCTTCAAGCACCGTGCCATCCGTCGGTACCTTATCACCCGCACGAACAATCAACTGATCCCCCGCAGCAACTTGATCCAGGGGCACACGTTCTTCCCCTTGGGCTGTTTTGCGTGTGACCTCCTTAGGCAATAGTGCTGCTAGCTGTTCAAGCGCATTCCCAGCATTCATCACGGCATTCATTTCGATCCAATGCCCCAACAACATGATGACGATCAATGTTGCCAATTCCCAGAAAAAGTCCATCACATGCGCACCGGTCAAGAAATGATTGGCCACAAAGGCATACAGACTATAAAAATAGGCGACACTGATCCCCATGGCAACCAAGGTCATCATCGCCGGCTTTTTTTGCTGCAATTCCATTTTGGCGCCACTCAAAAAAGGAGCTCCGCCATAGAAAAACAAAATCGTTGCTAACAACAAAACCAACCAGTCAGAACCTGGGAAAGTAAATTGAAAAGGCAAATCAACCCCCATCATTGGTGACAAGAAAATGATCGGTATCGCTAAAATAAGCGAAAGCCAAAATTTTTGTTTGAAATTGCCCATATGCATACTGTGGTCCATACCACTCATTTCATGATGGTCATGTGTAGACATGTGTCCGTGATCCATATGCTCATGATCCATATGATGGTGGTCCATCATAGCGTGGTCTTCTGTTTCTTTTCCCATCCTATACAGCCTCCTATTTCTTACTATTTATCCACTATCATCTGCGTGATATGCTATCGAGCAAGCGCACCCGTATACCCGGCATCAGATACAGCTTTCAGGAGCATATCTTCTGTCACTTGCGTTTCATCATATTTGACTTTGCTTTTTGCTTTCTTTAAGTCAACCTTGGCTTTTTTGACACCTGGCACTTCAGTCAACGCTTTTTCTACTTTGGCTGCACAATGGGCACAATTCATTCCGCTGATCGTCATGATTTTTTTCATCTTTGATTCCTCATTTCTATGATTTGATCGTTCATTGGTGTACATGGGCTTTACATTGACACTGACCTGGAATACAGTTACAGGCAATGTCGGCGACTGGTTGTTTCGCAGCCAATGCCTCTTGAAGCATTTGGATATCCTCGACGGTTAGATCCGCTTCTGTTAGCATTTCACTGATGGTTTGACCGATTTTTTTGGCACAAATATGAGAGAATAAATTCTCCGTCGCACTGCGTACCGTTGCTTCTTCTGAAACCAACGGCGTATAAATAAATTTTTTTCCCTGCGCTTCAGGTTCCAGTACACCTTTTTTGACCAATCGGCCCAACAACGTTTTGACTGTTGCCGATTTCCAATTTTTGTTTGTACTGAGTAAATCGGTGATCTCTTTGGCCGTCGATTGGCCCATTGTCCAGATCACCCGCATAACTTCCCATTCTGAATCACTGATTTTGATTGGTTCTTCTATGTTTTCCACTGTTTGACACCTCACTTCTATGCATCTGATAACTAAAGTTTACAACTGTAATCGTCATTTGTCAAAAAAAGATACCTCACCGTTAATTAGGAGGCATCTCGTTTTAGTTTTCAGTTAGAAATGAACACGATAAGTTGTCACTGAGTGAAAAGGTGTCTCTGGGCGCAACGTAATATCGCCGAACTGCTGAAATTTCTCTGTGCCAGGCACACCTTGTGTTTCAATAGCCATTGCACCATGGTTCGCCATTGGTCCAGTTTTCATTGCGGCACCGACTTCTCCAGTCCCTGTCGTATAAATCACGACTGCCGGACGATCAGTCGTCACCGTTAACCGTACTTTCTGATCAGGACTGGTGACTTGCAGATCCCATTCTTGCTCATGATCTAGTAAAAATGGATCATCTAGTAAAGTATCACCGATCTCACGTTCTTTCGTAAAGTCGAACTTGGTTCCAGCAACCGCGGTTTTTGCGCCAGTCGTCGTGACATCTTCATTGGTTTCTGCCACATGATTGGCGTTGATCTGAACAAGATGCGTGTCGATTGCTTTCTGAGTGTCACCGGTCAAATTAAAATAGCCGTGGTTGGTTGGATTGAATAATGTTGCTTGATCTGTCACCGCATCGTAGGTGAGGGATAAAGCATTGTCATTTGACAGCGTATACGTCACTTGATAACGGACATTGCCTGGAAAACCACCCGTGCCATCCCTTCGATCGGTGGTAAAAATCACACCCGCTTTTGTTTGGTCTTCAAAGGTTTCAGCAAGCCACGTATCGGTATCTAACCCATTGAATCCACCATGCAGCGTATTGCCGCCATCGTTGTCTTCTGTCTGATATTCTTTGCCATCGATGGTAAAGCGCGTACCCGCGATCCGTCCCGCAACAGGACCGATCGTCGCACCATAATAACGGGCATCGATATGGCCTTGGATCGAGTCATAGCCCGCTACGATATCACGCCCTTCTTCGATTGGAATCACCCAATCTAATAAGCGGGCACCTTCGGGACTCACCCTAACGATGGTACCGCTCTCATTTGTTAGTTCATAAATTGTACCCATTGTATCTGAAGTCAGTTGCTTGACGCTTGTCATTTTTTCATTCCTTCTTTCCTTTACCTTTTGATAGACACCTTTAGTATAGACGTTACATAGGCCCTGCGTCAAATCTGCAAAAAAAAAACAAGCAGCAACTGCTTGTTTTATTTTTTGTGCTTTGGTTGATAATGTTTGCGTTTCATACGTGCTTCTTTCATCTGCGCCGCATCATCTGCCGGATCTTTTTCTGATTTTCTTTCGATTCGTTTATCTGAATGAGTGTTCAACACTTGTTGACGGTAACGCCGATTGCCCAAGAATTTCAAGCCATGCATCAATGGCTGCCGGTTTTCTCCCACCAAACCAATCAATTCAATAAACAATTCGATGCCAAAACCCGTACTGATAATCAGCAAAATGATCGCTGTATTGCTGGCATAGTTCATCAAAAGCGCAATGAATGAAAAGACCAACGCCAATGCATAGATAGTCAACACAGTCCCTCGATGAGTAAAACCTAAGGACAACAATCGATGATGCAAATGCATTTTATCCGCTGAAGAAATTTTTTGTTTATTAAACTTACGGCGAATCATGGCATAAACTGTATCAGTGATCGGTACACCCAAAATCAGCATCGGCGTCACCACTGTAATGAAAGTCGCATTCTTTAATCCCTGCAGAGAAAGCACTGAAATCATAAATCCTAGGAACAACGCGCCCGTATCCCCTAAGAAAATCGTTGCAGGATAGAAATTATAAGGAAAAAAACCAATGATTGCGGCAATCAAGGTGAATATCACCATAGGGACCTCCACCGAATTCGGTAAGAAGAAATAACTGATGATACCAATTGTCGTCAAACTAATGATTGATACGCCGCTAGCCAATCCGTCTAAGCCATCAATCAAATTCACTGCATTGGTGATGGCCAAAATCCAGAGAATCGTCATCGGTAAGCCCATCCAATCTAAATCGAAGACCCCGATATATGGAATCGACACTGTACTGATTTTGATACCTGCCACAAAGTAGATTTCTAACGCTGCTATCGTCAGTCCTAGTATCTTTTGCAACGGACTCAATTCGAAAATATCGTCCATCAACCCTGTAAAGACGACGATCGCTGCGCCTAGTAATATCGGCCATACATAATCAAAAGGCAGCATCTCGCGAAATTCCCACAACAAAGCAAAAGAAAAAGCAAAGAATATACTGAGTCCGCCTGCTGTCGGCATCGTTTTGGTATTGATACGCCGTTCTCCTGGTCGATCGACTGCGCCGATTTTAAAGGAAACCAACTTAAAAATCGGTGTCAAGATCAATGAAATGATCATTGTGATAAACAGGCGTACCACAAATTTAAAGGCAAAATCCATTTTGTATACTCGCTTTCCATTATTTCTCTTTGTTTGTAAAGGTATCTTCTATCTTAGAAGAGATACGCTCAACTGGATCTTTTCGCGTCCTGATTTCCTGACCAGTGACATATTCTTCCACCACTGCATTGATGATCCCGCCTAAAATAACCACGGTGGCAGCCAAATTCAGCCAAATCATTAGTACGATGAAACTTCCAATGATTTGATACCCACTGATTTTTGCAGTGAAGTAACGGGCATACAACCCAAAGACTTGCGACAACAACATCCAACCAATCGTCGAAAAAACCGCACCGGGCAAAGTTGATCGCAATTTGACTTTGGCATTTGGTACCAACCAATAAATCATCATCATGATGAACAAGAGTGCCACGATCGTCAAAGGCCATTTCAAGGTTTGGAAGGTGCTGATCAGATTGTCAGGAAATTCAAAAATCGGCTGCAGCAGATCTAAAATGATTTTGCCTAGCCCAAACACCATGGTCACACCCACGATGGCAATCATAAATAACAAAATAATCACAAATGATACTGCCCGAACAACAATAAAATTTGACCGCTGATCGACACCAAAGGCTTTATTCATGGCAATCTGCAGTGCATTGATACTTTGACTAGCAGACCACAAAGCGGCCAAAGCCGAGATCGACAACAAGCCGCCGGAACTGTTGGTCAGCAAACTCTCGATTGCTGGTCCAATGAAGTCATAGATTTCCCTAGGAAACAATTCTTGCACATAAGGCAGGACGGTATTCGGATCGATCGATAAAAATGGCAGCAAATTCCCGACCGCAATCAGCAATGGAAAAAGCGAAAACAGTAAATAATAGGCAACCACCACCGAGGTCGTCCCCATCTCTGATTCAGTGATTCGCACTTGTGTTGTTTCAATAAAGCGCATCAGTTTCTGATTGCTTTTGACTTTTTCTACGATTTTCATGTTGTCTTTCCTCCGCCAGCGGTCATCTGCCTTTTTATCATTTTGTTGTCTTCATTGCCTTCAATAGGTGCCTTCTTCTCCTTGAGAAGTTAAAATACGCGGACCCTCTTTTGTGATCGCCAAACTATGCTCGTATTGGCAGCTTAATCCGCCATCAAGGGTATAGGCTGTCCAGCCATTGGGATCCATTTTCATTTTCCACGTACCGGTATTAATCATCGGTTCAATCGTGATGACCATCCCTTCTTTTAGACGCAATCCTTTGCCAGCTTCTCCATAATGCGGAATCATCGGGCTTTCATGGATCGTCGGTCCAATGCCATGGCCTACAAAATCACGGACAACGCCATATCCTTCACTTTCGGCATAGGTTTGGATCGCGTGACCGATATCACCGATGCGATTGCCCACTTGTGCTTGTTCGATCCCCAAGTACAGTGCTTTTTTCGTCACAGCCATTAAATGATCAAGTGCTGGATTTGACTCGCCGACAACATAACTCCAACAAGAATCAGAGATGGCTCCTTTCAGGTCAATACACATATCTACCTTGATCAAGTCGCCATTTTTTAATGGTTTTTTGCGGGGAAATCCGTGACAGATTTCGTTGTTGATGCTGCAGCAAGTGGCATATTTATAGTCCTCAAAGCCAATTTGTGCTGCAATACCACCATGGCTTTCAATATAGTTGCGTACAAATACTTCAATATCCCAGCTTGTGATTCCTGGTTTGATAAAACCGCGCAATTGTTTATGCACGTCTGCCAACAAAGCGCCTGAAGCAGCCATGCTGTCAATTTCTCTGGCAGATTTTAATGTGATCATGTTCTCGTCTCCCTCAATTAAATTCCTCTTATTTTACCATAGAAATTCGTTTTTAGACAAAAATCGCCAACATTATAAAGAGTTTCTCAAGATTTGTTTTCAATTCAGTTGGCTTTTGCTATAATCTAAGAGAGTTTTCAAGGGAACTGTAGAAAGATTGGAGGAAAAAAGCCAATGACTTTAGCAAAAATCGTCTATGCAAGTATGACCGGTAACACGGAAGAAATCGCGGATATCGTGTCTGAAGCATTAGAAGACTTATCGTTAGAAGTAGAAATGAATGAATGCACACAAGTCGATGCTGATGATTTCGAAGATGCCGATATTTGTATCGTGGCGACTTATACTTATGGAGACGGTGAGCTACCGGATGAAATCGTTGATTTCTATGAAGATCTCCAAGAATTAGACTTAAGCGGCAAAATCTTTGGGGTGTGCGGATCAGGAGATACATTCTATGATGATTTTTGTCAATCAGTAGATGATTTTGAAGCAGCTTTCATCAAGACCGGTGCGACAAAAGGCGCCGATAGTGTCAAAGTAGACTTAGCTGCTGAAGAAGACGATATCCAACACTTAGAAGCATTTGCGAAGAAAATTGCAGCGGCTCTAGCGTAATCAAAAACACCTCTTTCCTATGGAAAGAGGTGTTTTTTTTATTTATAAGTAATATCTATCGGTGTGTCTCGACTGAGAATGTTGTCCACCGTTTCGGTCATCAATTTGGCGATTTGATCTTCTGTCGGATGAATGATTCCAGAAGACATCAACGCTGCTAATCCAGTTGCCACGATCCAGACGCCTGTGTGCAATGACTGCAATTCATCAGTGCTCAATTCACTGTACTTAGGCTCTTTTTTCACAGATTTGACGAACAAATCAAATGAAAATTGCTGCATGGAGTCTCCTCCACCGTATTCTTCTAAATATAAAGCACGGTATAGGCGTTTTTCTTTATTCGCAAAACCGATATAATTCAAGGTCAAGTCAACAATGATATCTCCTCGGCGTTCGATAGGAAATACTTCTGTGGCTAAGTAGTCATAGATTTGACTGATCAGCGCACTTTTTAGATCATCCATATTTTTAAATTCTAAATAAATCGGTTGGGTTGAACACTTCATTTTCGCTGCGATATTGCGTGCGGTAAAGCGGGTGAATCCTTCGGTTGCGACAACTTCATAGGCAGCTTTTAAAATCTGGTCTCTAGTGATCGTTTTCTTTCTTGCCATAATTTTTTAATCTCCTTAATCCTGCTATACATCGCTTTCAGAAAAACCTTTTTCTTATTGTATCATGTTTTTTTAAGTTTGCAAAACAACTTTTAAATTTTACTTAGCAAGAGTTTCATAGAATCCACATAGATTTCTCCTGTTTTTTTGCCAACTATTTGGTTTGTGGATAAAAAAAATAAGTGCTATCATATAGTAAGTTATAAAATGAAAAATATGGAGGAATTTTAATGGTTTTACCAAATTTTAATCAAAACTTAGAAAAATACGCGCAACTGATCACTGAAGTTGGCGTAAATGTGCAAGCAGGACATACGATCGTGATCCAAATCGCTGTTGATCAGGCCCCTTTGGCCCGTTTATTAACGACCAAGGCCTATGAACTAGGTGCAGCTGAAGTTGTCGTTCAATGGACCGACGATGTCGTCCAAAAAGAGTTTTTAGCGCATGCGGCTGATGATCGACTTTCAAACATCCCTCAATACAAAATTGACCAAACCGATGATTGGGTCGAAAAAGGTGCCAGCCGTATCAGCGTCGTTTCAGCAAACCCTGATGCCCTCGCTGGTGTGGATTCAGACCGTGTTGCGTTATTCCAAGCAGCGTCCGGCAAAGCGATGATGAACTTGCGTCAAGCGACGCAAGCCAACAAAGTCAGCTGGACAGTCGTTGCCGCGGCTGGTGCTGATTGGGCTCAAAAAGTGTTCCCAGACGCTTCTCCAGAAGATGCACAAGATCAATTATGGGACCAAATTTTCAAAACCACCCGTATCTATGAAGCTGATCCAGTAGCCGCTTGGAAGAACCATGATGAAACACTACAAGTCAAAGCCGAAGAATTGAACAAAGAACAATTTTCAGCTTTGCATTACACTGCACCAGGCACTGACTTAACGATTGGTTTGCCAAAAAACCACCTATGGGAAGGCGCTGGCAGTTACAATGCCCGCAACGAAAAGTTCATGGCCAATATGCCGACTGAAGAAGTCTTCACTGCACCTGATAATCGCCGCATCGACGGGTATATCTCAAGTACCAAACCATTAAGCTATGCTGGCACGATCATTTCTGGCATGAAGTTCACCTTTAAAGAAGGCAAAGTCGTTGATTTTTCTGCGGAACAAGGTCAAGACGTGTTGGGTAAATTATTGGCGATCGATGAAGGCGCCAAAAGCTTAGGAGAAGTGGCATTGGTTCCTGACCCATCCCCTATCTCGCAATCAGGCATCATTTTCTTCAATACATTATTTGACGAAAATGCTTCAAACCACTTGGCATTGGGCTCTGCCTACGCCTTTAGTTTGCAAGGCGGTACAGATATGTCTGAAGAAGAATTGGCAGCTGCTGGTTTGAATCGAAGTCAAACCCATGTGGACTTTATGGTCGGTTCTGATCAAATGTCCATTGACGGCATTAAAGAAGACGGTACCCGAGTACCTGTTTTCCGTAATGGCGACTGGGCATAATTTTGACAAAAGCGGAGGCGCATGACGCGCGTCCGTTTTTTACATAGATTATTCGATCAGCATCGATTTTTACGATAGTCATCCGCTATTTTTTTTGATAAAATCAATGTTGATAGTCTTTGATCAGAGAGGAATGATACGATGACACCAAATCGAGAAGATTATTTAAAGCTGATACTGGAGCTTGGTGGTGACCAAAAAAAAATCAACAACAAACAAATCGTGTCAGGATTAGCTGTTTCTGCAGCCTCCGTTAGTGAAATGATCTCAAAACTGCTAAAAGAAGGCTTAGTCGAACACTCTCCTTATCAAGGTGTTCAGTTAACCAGTACTGGTCTAGCATCTGCTAGTGCACTGATCCGCAAACATCGCTTGTGGGAAGTGTTTCTTGTGGAACACTTGCATTATTCATGGAATGAAGTCCATGACGATGCGGAAGTATTGGAGCACGTGACCTCTGAGACCCTCGCGGCACGCTTAGAAACCTACTTAGATAACCCTCGTTTTTGTCCCCATGGCGGCATGATCCCGGAACAAGGGCAAATGATCCACGAAGGGGAAAAGAATACGATGAGCACTTTTCCTGTTGGCACAAAGATTCGCATCGCTCGGGTACTTGATGAGCGGGAATTATTAGATTATCTTGTCTCGATTGATCTGAATATTCATGAAGAATATCAAATCATCGATGCAGCGGCTTATGAAGGACCAATCACGATCAAAAATGACAAAAAAGAAATCGCGGTCAGCTACAAAGCGGCTAGTACGATTTTTGTCGATAAACTGTAAGGAGTGAATATGATGGAAAAAAAGGTACTTTTTACAATCTTTGGCGGAACAGGCGATTTGGCCCAACGCAAACTATATCCTTCCTTGTTTCGGTTGTACAAGAAAGGTGATTTGAAGGAAGACTTTGCTGTGATCGGTACAGCAAGACGTCCTTGGTCAGACGACCATTACCGCGGCGTCATTTTGGATACCATCAAGGATTTGATCGACGATCAATCGCAAGCTGAAACTTTCGCTTCGCATTTTTACTATCAATCCCACGATGTCACGGATACTAGCCACTACGATGCATTGAAAGAGTTAGCCGATAAGTTGGACAAGCAATACCACTTAGACGGCAATCAATTGTTTTACTTGGCGATGTCCCCTAACTTTTTCGGTACGATCGTCTCTCACTTGAAATCTCAAGGCATGCTGGATACCAACGGATACCATCGTGTGATCATTGAGAAACCTTTTGGCAGCGACTTTGAAACGGCCAAAGAATTAAATGATGAAATCAACAACGTTTTTGCGGAAGATGAAATTTATCGTATCGACCATTATTTAGGCAAAGAGATGATCCAGAATATTTCAGCGATCCGCTTTGCCAATAATATCTTCGCTTCCATGTGGAACAATCGCTACATCGACAATGTCCAAATCAATATCGCAGAAAATTTAGGTGTTGAAGAACGCGGCGGTTATTATGACAAGAGCGGCGCATTGAAAGATATGGTCCAAAACCATATTTTGCAAATCCTTTCATTGCTGGCAATGGAACCTCCGGTAGCCTTTTCTGAGAAAGAATTGCGGACCGAAAAAATCAAAGCCTTGAATGCGATCCGTATCTATTCCGAAGAAGAGGTCAAAACCCACTTCGTTCGCGGACAGTACGCCAAAGGTCAATTAGAGGACAAGACATTTGCCGGCTATCGCGAAGAAGCCAATGTCGAAGAAGAATCTGCGACAGAAACCTTTGTCGCTGGTAAATTTATGATCGATAATTTCCGCTGGTCTGGTGTTCCTTTCTATGTCCGAACAGGCAAACGTTTGACTGAAAAAGGCACCCGTATCAACATTGTCTTCAAACAAGTTCCTGTAAATGTCTTTAAGCAAGATTTCAATGAATCAAACACGAATGAAAGTTTGGCACCGAATGTCTTAACGATTTATATCCAACCAACGGAAGGTTTCTCATTGTCCTTGAATGGCAAAGAAATCGGCCAAGGGTTCGAAACCATTCCAGTCAAGTTGGATTACCGCAATAGTACGGAAATCGTTGAAAATACGCCAGAAGCATATGAAAAGCTGCTGCTAGATGCTTTGAATGGTGATGGCACCAACTTTACCCACTGGGATGAAGTAGCCCAATCATGGCGCATCGTTGATGTTATCCGTCATGCTTGGGATCAAGAAACGCCAGATTTTCCCAATTATGCGGCTGGCACGATGGGTCCACAAGCCGCTTATGATTTATTGGCAACTGATGGGTTTGAGTGGATTTGGCGCCCGGATGAATGGTACCGCCAACGAGATTTACTATCAGATAAATAAATATACGACCAATTGGATGGGCAAAAAAACAGCCAATTGGTCGTTTTTATTTTGCACATATTTTGTATAATTGAAGGAACATATGAATCAGGGAGGAACTTTATGCAGCAAGTATTAACGATTGCCGGTTTAGACAGTTTAGCTGGCGGCGGTGCAACCGCAGACATCAAAACATTGGAAGAATTCAATGTGTTTGGTCATGTGCTGTTAACATCGGTTGTTGCCATTGATCAACCTTTGTTGTTTCACGATTTGCCATTGGCTGTCATACATGCACAACTTGACTCATTAAAAAAAGCGGTCGATTTTTCTGCCATTAAAATTGGACTGATCCATCAAGTGGCAGCTATAGATATCGTAAAAGATTTTTTGACCACCGTTGATTGTCCCGTCGTTTTAGATCCGGTCCTTGCCTTTAAAGAAGGCGATACCCAATTTAATCAATCCTATCAATCTGGCCTGATTACCCTCTTCCCTTACAGCACTTTGGTCACACCTAATTTAGAAGAGGCGCAGCAACTCGCTGAAATGACCATTGATTCAGTGGAGGATATGAAACGAGCAGCCAAAAAAATCAATGCTTTGGGTGCCAGGCAAGTATTGATCAAAGGCGGCAGTCGAATCGCGGGTGATTTAGCCTATGATGTACTTTATCAACAAGGAACGTATACCGTTTTGGAGGCACCCAAAAGCAGCGCACAAACTACCAATGGCGCTGGCTGTACCCTATCCGCAGCAATCGCCGCTTTATTGGCACAAGAAGTACCGTTGGAAGAAGCTGTCCGCAAAGCCAAAGCCTTCGTTTTGGCAGGGATCGAAAATGGTATACCATTAAAAAATCAAGCAGGCAATGTCAATCAACTCGCCTATTATAGAAAGGATGTCCGCCAATGAAAGTCAAACAAATCACACTGATTGCTATGCTCACCGCATTGACTACCGCGTTGTCACTCGTCTTTATCATTCCCGTTCCGCAAACCAAGGGCTTCGTCACACTATGTGAGACCGGTATTTATACCGCTGCCCTTTTATTTGGTCCCGCTGCTGGGGCTTTTGTAGGTGGACTCAGTGGGGGGCTGATCGATTTACTGTCGGGCTATCCAGAGTGGGCTGTCTTTTCGATTTTGATTCACGGGCTGCAAGGCTGGTTAGTCGGTCGATTGGCCCATCGGCCTATCTTGGGCGTCAGCCTAGGAAGCCTGATTATGATCATTGGCTATGCCGCTGCTACTTTCCTGCTTTTCGGTTTTGGTGCCGGCATCGCCTCGATCCCCGGCAATCTGATCCAAACGATTTTTGGCAGTGTCGTGGCATTACCTTTGGTGCAAGCACTGCGCCGTACCAACAAATTCCCGATGAATGAGAGATGAATAAAGATGATAGCAGCAGATACATTACACAAAGATTTACAAACAATCGTCAATGAAGTGATCACAACAGCCAATGTCAAAGAAAACGAGCTTTTTGTTTTGGGTTGTTCCACGAGTGAAGTCGTTGGCGGTTTGATTGGCAAAAATTCCAGTCAAGAAACGGGACAATTGATTGTTCAAGCAATCTTAGCTGTGCTCAAGCCAAAGGGGATTCGTTTAGCAGTCCAAGGATGTGAACATCTCAATCGGGCATTAGTCGTTGAGCGTTCCACAGCAGAGCGTTATCAATTAGATGAGGTCGCTGTCGTCCCTGCCCTTCACGCTGGCGGCGCCTGTTCTGTTGCGGCCTTCCAATTATTCGATGATCCCGTAGAAGTCGAGCATATCGTTGCCAAAGCCGGCATTGATATCGGTGATACTGCAATCGGTATGCATATCAAACACGTCCAGATCCCGATTCGTCCAAGTATTCAAACATTGGGCGGCGCTCATGTTACCGCACTAGGTTCACGGCCGAAATATATTGGTGGGCCGCGGGCAATGTATCCAGAATCAAGTCAATCTTAAACAGATGAAAGACGACAACACAAAGTAGTCCGTGTTGTCGTCTTTCATTTTTACTATTGATAAACCAACGTACGCAATGCTTGGTCCACTTTTTCAGCAGCCAATCGGCCTTCGCGAATCGCCCAAATCACCAGACTTGGTCCACGTTTGGCATCACCAGCTACGAGCACCCGCTCATTGTTGGTGGTGTAATCGTCATACACTTCATTGACCCCAAATGCATCTAGTAATGTTGTTTCTGGACCTAAAAAGCCCATTGCCAGTAAAACCAGATCCGCTTTGATGACTTCCTTGCTGCCGGCGATCGGTTGAAAACGGTCGTCTACGGCTACTGTTTCTAAAGCAATCAGTTGTCCTCTCTCAGCGCCAATAAAGGCCGTTGTCGACACGCTATGGTAGGTCACTTGACTTTGGAATACTTCCGCCGCTTCTTCTTGGCCATAGCCTGTGCGGGCTGTCAGAGGATATTCCGGCCAAGGATTGCTGGCTGTTCTCTGTAATGGTGGTTGCGGTGTGATCTCTAGCTGACGTACAGATGCTGCGCCTTGTCTGACCGCTGTACCGATACAATCATTTCCTGTATCGCCGCCACCAATGACCACCACATGTTTCCCGGCCAATTTTTTGCTTGTCGCTTCTTTGCCATGTTTCAAGACATCTTTGGTTGCCTCAGTTAAATAATCAACAGCAAATTGCACACCTGTCAATGAACGGCCTGGTACTTTCAAATCTCGCGGGACACTTGCCCCAGTTGACAGGATGACACGATCATATTGTGCAGCCAATTCATCGGCTGAAATATCGCGACCAATTTCTGTGTTGCCGACAAAACGCACACCTATATCTGCCATCAGATCAATACGTCGTTGGACAACGTCTTTATCTAATTTCATATTGGGGATACCGTACATCAGCAAGCCGCCAAAGCGGTCACTCCGCTCATAAACAGTCACTTGATGCCCCAATTGATTCAAACGCCATGCAGCAGATAAGCCCGCAGGCCCGCTGCCAACGATGGCGACTTTGAAACCAGTTGCTTCTTGCGGCATCCCAGATGTTTTGACCCAATCATTTTCAAAAGCCGTATCGATGATAAAGCGTTCATTGTCATGAATCGTGACACCTGAACCATTCAATGCTTCCGTACATCCCTTTTCACAAGGTGCTGGACAGACCCGCCCTGTCATTTCCGGCAATGGATTGGTTCTTGCCAAGCGTTCAAAAGCCGCTTGGGTTCGACCTTGGTAGACCAAATCATTCCATTCAGGAATCAAGTTGTCATTGGGACACCCTGAAACCGTCCGTTGTCCACCGTAGAAAGAGCCGGTGTGACAAAACGGAATACCACAATTCATACAACGGGCGGCTTGTTCTTGTCTTTCCTCTTCTGGCAAGGGCGTTTGCAGTTCTTCCCAATCAGTGATCCGCTCAGAAACTGGGCGTGTCGGGTTTTCAACTCTTGCATGTTTTAAGAAACCAAATGGATCTGCCATGTTTAATCACGCGCCTTTCCTGGAATAGTTAATTGGGTACCGACAACAGATTCAAAGGCCTTTTCTACTAAGGCGTCGCCGACATACCCTTCTGCGGCAAATTGATCTGTTGCTTCGACCATATGATGATACTCGGTCGGATAGACTTTCACAAAATCTTGTTTCGCTCGTGGCCAATCTTGTAAAATTTCAGCCGCTTTTAAAGAGTCTGTGTAAGCAAAGTGCTGTTCGATCATTTCCTTCAATTGCTGATCATTGCCGCTTTCATCCACTTGATACAAATCGACCATTTCCATGTTGCACTTTGCGGCAAATTCATGATTTGGATCATAGACATACACGACCCCACCTGACATACCAGCGCCAAAATTACGTCCTGTTTTGCCAAGAATAACCACGACACCGCCAGTCATATATTCACAGCCATGATCACCAACTCCTTCGACAACCACTCTCGCGCCACTATTACGGACACAAAAGCGCTCACCGGCTGTACCACGGAAGTAGCCTTCTCCTTTATTGGCACCAAAGCAAGCAACATTCCCAACGATTGGTGAATGCTCGACGTCATAGGCAGCATCTTCTGGTGGTACGATAATCAATCGGGCACCACTTAGTCCTTTGGCAACATAATCATTGGCTTCACCGATCAATTTCAACTCAATCCCTTGCGTCGCAAATGCGCCAAAACTTTGACCTGCAATGCCCTGATAGGTATACCGCAATAACCCTGGTGCTACCTGATCATTCCCAAAGCGCTCAGCGATCCAACCACCTAGTCGAGCCCCAACCGAACGTTGAACATTGTTGATTGATTGGCTGACTGATATTGGCTCATTTTGTTCAATCGCCGCCTGTGCAAAGGAATCTAATTCAGGCCATTGGCGTTTTTCTAGGAATGGATCTGTCACTTTGCGTTCGATTGGTATCGATTGGCCAATCATTCTAGAGAAATCTAACGATTTGGCTTTGCCTTTTGCAACAAAGCGCGGTGCCAATACTTCTGCGTGACCAACCATTTCATCAATCGTTCGAAAACCAAGTTCCGCCATCGTTTCCCGCAAATCTTCCGCCAAAAAGTGCATCGTATTGATGATGTGTTCAGGTTTTCCGGCAAAGAATTTCCGTAACGCTGGATTTTGTGTAGCAATACCCACAGGACAGGTATTCAAACTGCAGACCCGCATCATCACACAACCAATCGCCACCAATGCCAAGGAAGCAAAACTATACTCTTCTGCTCCTAATAATGCAGCGATCGCAATATCGCGGCCGGTCATTAATTTGCCATCCGTTTCTAAGGTCATTCGTTGCCGTAAATTGTTCATGGCTAACGTCTGATGTGCCTCAGCAATCCCCATTTCCCAAGGTAAACCGGCATCACGAATAGAGTTCCGTGGTGAGGCGCCTGTTCCGCCATCATACCCTGAGATCACAACGACATCCGCACCCGCTTTAACGACACCGGTCGCAATCGTGCCCACCCCGGTACTAGAAACCAATTTGACATTGATTCGGGCATATGGATTAATGGCCTTCAAATCATAAATCAGCTGTGCCAAATCTTCGATTGAATAAATATCATGATGGGGCGGTGGTGAAATCAATCGTACCCCAGGGGTTGAACCGCGAATCTCTGCCACCCATGGAAAAACTTTGTTTCCAGGCAACTGACCGCCTTCACCCGGTTTGGCCCCTTGCGCCATTTTGATCTGCAATTCATCTGCACTCATCAAGTATTCCGCATTCACACCAAAACGGCCAGAAGCCACTTGTTTGATTCGGCTATTATAATTGATGCCGTCTACTGGCTTGAACCGATTGCGGTTTTCGCCACCTTCTCCACTATTTGATTTTGCGCCGATGGCATTCATCCCTTCAGCGATACAGCGATGGGCTTCTTCACTTAAAGACCCATAAGACATGGCCCCTACTTTGAATCGTTTGACGATCGTTTCTACGGGTTCTACTTCTGCTAATGGGATGCTCGGGCGGTTCTTTTCAAAGGTCCACATCGCACGCAATGTCGTGGGATGTGCGAGTGCATCTTGGTCCATCTCGGCTGCATAAGCTTTATATAAACCGTAGTCACCTGTGCGAACCGCTTTTTGAAATCCATAGATTGTCTTTGGATTGAACAAATGATGCTCGCCATCTGCTTTGTATTGAAAACTTCCCCCGGATTCAAGATAATCCGTTTGCTTGCTGCCATAAGCTGCTTGATAACGGTTGAGATATTCCTCTTCGATCTGTTGCAAAGATAAGCCGCCGATTCTCGTCGCTGTTCCGGTGAAATAGTCGCTGACGACTGTTTCAGAAATACCTACCGCTTCAAAGAGCTGGGCACCATGATAACCAGCGATCGTTGAGATCCCCATCCGCGACATGATTTTGATGATCCCTTTCTCACAGGCTTTCCGATACTTTTCAACCTTATCTGACAACGCTACATGAACCAATGTTTGGTAGGCACCATATGGATGAATCCCGCTGGCACCGTAGCCAATCAACATGGCATAATGATGGACCTCGCAGACCTCAGCCGTGTCAACAATGATTGAAGCCATTGACCGTTTGCCCTTTTTCACCAAATAATTGTGCAGCCCTGAGACGGCCAATAAGATAGGTATCGCCATCTTGCCTTTTTGTGGTTTCATGTCCGGTGTATCACCTCGATCACTTAATACAATGATCGTGGCCCCTTGATCGATTTTGACTTCTGTTTCCTTAAATAGCGTTTCTAACGCCGCTTGCAACCCTCCGCTTTGATCGTTTTCAACTTGATAGAGGATGGATTGGATCATGGTCTTTTGACCAGCTTGGTCCAAATGCTTGATTTTCGTATAATCAGTTGTCGTCAACACCGGACTGCTGATTTTCAGTTTGTTGCAATTGATTTGACTATCTTTTGCGATATCTCCATCTCGCCCTAGAAACAATTCGGTCCCAATCACAAGTTGTTCTCTGATTGCATCGATTGGCGGATTCGTGACTTGCGCAAATTGTTGTTTGAAGTAGGTAAACAATGATTGCGGCTTTTCGCTGAGGATAGCCAGTGGTGAATCAAAGCCCATTGAGATAACAGGTTCTTCACCATTTTCAGCCATTGGCATAATCAAGGTTCGGATGATTTCATCTGTGTAACCATTCAATTTCCAAAGTTGCTGCATGTCTGCTGTTGTCTGTTCTTCCACAACTTCTTGATCAACAACCAAATCATTCGGTGTCAATAAGTGATCCTGCAGCCAGTCTCGATACGGATACGCTTTGGCATAATGTTCTTTGATTTCTTGGTTGCGTAATATTGTCCCATGGACGGTATCTACTAAGAACATATTGGCTGGGCCTAAGACACCCTTTTCGATCACTTCTGCAGCCGGTAAGTCAACTACACCTGACTCAGAGGCAACGATGACAAAGCCTGATTTTGTGATCGAATAACGTGAGGGTCGCAATCCATTTCGATCAAGTGCGGCACCCACCATATCACCATCGGTAAAACATAGCGCAGCAGGTCCATCCCAAGGTGCCATGAAACTTGCATTGTACTCGTTGAAGGCTGTGAGTTCAGGTGACAAACCTGCTTCATTCGACCACGCTTCTGGTACCATCATCAATAAGGCCTGCGGGATATCCCTGCCTTGTCGATACAAGTATTCCATACAATTCTCTAACTTGGCTGAATCAGAATTTTCCTCATCATAGACTTCTATTTGATGACCATGCATCCAATTTTCTGCCCCACGTAATGTATTGATTTCCCCATTATGGGCCAAAAACCGAAATGGCTGTGCACGATTCCAGCTAGGAAACGTATTGGTAGAAAACCGTGAGTGGGTCAAGGCAATGCTTGACGTCATCTCAGGTCGTTGCAGATCTTTGAAAAACAAACCCACTTGATACGCATGGAGCATCCCTTTATAGACAATCGTTTTGCTTGATAGACTACAGATCGAACAAGCATCGCTAGGATAAGTCTTCTCTAATTTACGACGTAACCGATACAACTGATCTTCAAATGGGCGGCCAACTTCAACATCTACTGGTTTTTCGATAAAGAGTTGCAGAAAGGACGGCATCACCTTTTGCGCACCGGGTCCACATTGGTAATAGTCATAAGGAACATCCCGTTGCCAAATGACTTGGAAGCCCCAACTTTGGATATCTTTGATCATCGCCTCTTGGACTTGAAAAGCCCGTACTTTTTCAGAAGGCAAAAACAACATCCCCACTGCGTACTGTCCTTTTTCTGGCAATTCGATGCTGGCAGCTTGGGCTTCAATTCGGAAGAAAGGATCTGGCATAGCCATCAAAATCCCAGCACCGTCACCCGTATCTGGTTCAGCACCAGTACCGCCCCGATGATTCATTCGTTCTAACATCGTCAAAGCATTTTGAATCAATTCTCTAGAATAGAGACCGTCCTTTTGGGCAATAAACCCCATCCCGCAGGCATCCTTTTCAAATTGAGGATCATACATTGACGGTGTTGTGTTTATAGTTAATTTTCCTTCATTCATCGAATCACACTTTCTTTGAATTTTCTGAATTTTCCAACTTAATTACTTGTAGTTGATCTAAATTTTTGAAACGATCGGTTACTCAGTAGAATTATAAAAGCAAACTACATTTTCAATTTCTTTATTTTATCATTTATCTATCCATCAAAAACCTTTATAGATAATATGATGATTAAGGTTTTTATATTATACAACATTATTTTCGTTATTTATAAATTTTAAATGAGAATCGTTTTCAGCTACAACACCAGACAAAACTACCATTTATATGTAAAAAAATCGCACAAACAATAGTATGTTTGTAAGGTATTCTACCTATTTTAGTCACCAAAAGCAAAAAAACAGGCAATCAAAAGGAATGATTACCTGTTTCATGGAAGATTGAGTTGCTTATTTTTCGAATCCTTCAGCAACAGCTTCTGGATAGTTTTCTTCAACGATTTCTGCACAATGTCCGCAAATCGTTGGTAAGTGTTCGTGGCTGCCAACATCTTTGCGCATTTGACGGCAACGTTCACAGACTTCACCATCTGCTTTTTCAACGAGGATCGACACATCTTCAAAGACGTATGCTTCTGCTGGTGCTGCTGTACCTACTGCTGCAATTTCAAAGAAATCAGGTGAGATGATCAACAATTGAGGGATATCTGAATCGATCGCCTTCAATAATGTTGCCACTGGTTCTGTTGGGTAGATCGTCACTTTCGCTTCAAAAGATTTACCAATCAGTTTGGCATTACGGGCTTCTTCTAATGCTTTTAATACGTTATCACGGAAATCTAAGAAGGCCGCCCATTGATCCAACAATTCATCTTGATTGGCAAATGTTTGATAACCAGGAAGTTCAGCCAATTGTACGTAGTCATCATCTTCTTTCAAGTGTGACCAAATTTCTTCTGCTGTATGCGGAATGATTGGTGTCAACAACTTAGTCAATGCAACTGCGGTTTGGTAGAACACTGTTTGCATCGCGCGACGTTGGAAATCATTTTGACCTTCGATATAAACGACATCTTTAGCAAAATCTAAATAGAAAGAAGACATATCAACGGTTAAGAAGTTGATCACTGTGCGATAGATATGCAAGAAATTGTATTTATCATAGCCTTCTTCACGAATCGTTTTGATTGTTTGGTGCAAGCGAACCATCATATATTGATCGACTGAACGTAAGTCTTCAAAAGCGACAGTATCTTTGGCTGGGTCAAAATCAGTTGTATTCGCCAATAAGAAACGCATGGTATTACGAATTTTCCGATAAACTTCAGATACTTGATTCAAAATATCCATTGATACCCGAACGTCTGATTCATAGTCTACACTGCTGACCCACAAACGCAGAATATCCGCACCCATTTGCTTGATGACTTTCTCAGGGGCAATCGTGTTGCCGAGAGATTTACTCATTTTGCGGCCTTCACCATCTAAGGTAAAACCTTGTGAGAGAACAGCTTTATAAGGTGCAACTTCATTGATCGCCACACTCGTAGTGATACTTGAGTTGAACCAGCCGCGGTATTGGTCTGAACCTTCCAAATACATATCCGCAGGGAAAGTCAATTCAGGGCGTTGACGCAAGACAGCTTCATGGGAAGAACCAGAATCGAACCAAACATCCATGATATCCGTTTCTTTAGAAAACTTGCCATTTGGTGAACCTGGGTGGGTAAAGCCAGCTGGCAATAATTCTTCTGCTTCTTTTTCGAACCAAATGGTTGATCCATGTTCAGCAAACAAGTTGGCTACATGTTCAATCGTTTCTGGCGTAATGATGGCTTCGCCGTTTTCCGCATAAAAGATTGGTAGTGGCACACCCCAAGCACGTTGTCGAGAGATCACCCAATCACCGCGGTCGCGAATCATATTGAATAACCGGGTTTTGCCCCATGGAATGATCCAATCCACTTTTTCGATTTCGTCCAAGATATTTTGACGGAATTTATCGATGGATGCAAACCACTGTGGTGTTGCCCGATAAATCACTGGTTTTTTGGTACGCCAGTCATGGGGATAACTATGGGTAAAGAAGTCTAACTTGAGCAATGCCCCTTTTTCTTCTAACAATGCAGTAATCATTGGATTGGCTTTGTCATAAAAGACACCTTCAAAACCAGGTGCTTCATCGGTATACATCCCCCGACTATCTACTGGCGATAATACATCTAAACCATATTTCTTGCTGACGATATAGTCATCTTCACCATGTCCAGGCGCTGTATGAACCAAACCAGTACCCGCATCTAATGTCACATGATCGCCAAGCATCAACAAAGAAGTCCGGTCATAAAATGGATGTTGCGCCGTCATGTTTTCTAATTGGTCACCAGAGAATTCTTGCAAGACTTCAACTGTTTCCCAACCAATCGCTTCCTTGACTGTATCTAATAAATCTTTTGCTACTACAAATTTGCGGCCATCAGCCAAGATCTGCACATAGGCAAATTGGGGATTGACAGAAATACCCAAGTTTGCTGGTAACGTCCAAGGCGTTGTTGTCCAAATCACAAAAGAAGTGTCTGTATCTAATAACTCTTTGCCGTCTGCCACTGGGAAAGCGACATAAATCGATGCAGATTTGACATCTTTGTATTCAATTTCAGCTTCAGCCAAAGAGGACTCACTTGATGGAGACCAATAAATTGGTTTTAAGCCTTTGTAGATATAGCCTTTTTCAGCCATTTTACCAAACACGCGAATTTCAGCAGCTTCATAATCCGGCGTCAGTGTAATGTATGGATGATCCCAATCACCAGAAACACCTAATCGTTTGAAATCTTCTCGTTGGGTATCTACTTGTGTCAATGCATATTCTTCACATTTTTTACGGTATTCAGCCAAGCTCATTTCTTTCCGCTTGATACCTTTATTGGTCAATACTTGTTCAATCGGCAGTCCATGGGTATCCCAACCGGGTACATAAGGTGAACGGAAACCAGACATTGATTTTGAACGTACAATGATGTCTTTGCTGATTTTGTTCAAAGAGTGGCCAATATGGATATTGCCGTTTGCATACGGAGGGCCATCATGTAAGACGAATGTCGGTTTGCCTTCATTTAATGCTTGTCTGCGTTGATAGATTTGTTGTTCTTCCCAATCTTTTTGCCATTCTACTTCCCGATTTGGTAAATTGCCTCGCATCGGAAATTCAGTTTTTCCTAATTGGAGTGTTTCTTTCATTTTCATTTCGATTGCTCCTTTTTGGTTGTTTGGTGCCTTTTGATAAAGACCAAGATTGGTCTTGATGCCTCGCTTGATTAGCCGGTCGTAGTGATTCGTGTCGGGTGACTCCCCTCCCTGTGGTCAGCTAGTACTGTTCATCATCTACTCTGCCTTGCTTTGCAAGTCA
>NZ_NGKU01000001.1:2432627-2616029 GCF_002140915.1 Candidatus Enterococcus testudinis
GGGGTGACTACCCTCCCTGCGGTCAGCTAGTACTGTTCATCATCTACTCTGCCTTGCTTCGCAAGTCAGTCGTAGTGATTCACAGCAAAAACACGTTCTTCCCGTGAAGGGACGAACGTGTTCGTGGTACCACCCAAATTTTGTTATCTATGATAACGCTTTGTTGATCGGTAACGGGATCAGGCGGCGGTTTTTAATGGGGCTTTTGGAGCCCTTTCGAAACGGCGACGAACAGATGATTTGATTTCTTACAGGGTTTTATTTGGCTTCCACTCTCCCAAACTCGCTTGAAAAATATAAGAAATCTTTTTGTTCTGCTTTCTAGTCGTTGTCTGTTTTGTTTAATTCATTTAATAAACTTCTTGCATCATCCAATGTTTTCACTTCACTGTTGTCACTGACATCAACGATTTTTTCGCTTGATTCAACTACATCGATAGGTGATTCTTGGATGTCTACTGCTTCTGAGTTTACTCCAGAAGTATTTTCACTGTCAAGTTCTTTTGATAAAACTTCTCTAATGACTTGGTGAGAATCTTGTACATAGCTTGAGAATGGTGCCAAGATTTCTTCCCATTCTGGGCTCTTGACTTGTTCTAATTGCGTTTGTAGCATAACCAATAAGTTGTTGTGGAAAACGCGGGTTTTCTTTTTCAAGTCGTTGGTCTCTGTTGCCAATTGGCGGGCATTATTGGTTGCATCCGTTAAGATTTCTTTGGCTTTTTCTTCAGCAGCAACATTCAACGCATGGGCCCGTTTTTCGGCTGTTGCCACCATTTCATCCGCTTTATTTTGGGCAGATGTCACGATGACTTCGGACTCTTTGCTAGCACTTGTTTTTACTTTATCAGCTGTATCTTGTGCGACAATGATCGATTGGTTCAATGCGTCTTTTAATTCATTGAAGTATTCAAGTTTTTCTTCCGCATGTTTCAAAGATTTCTCTAATTCACGATTGCGTTGGACAGCTTCTTCGTAATCGCGGACGATCATATCTAAGAAATCATCGACTTCATCTTGATTATATCCTCTCATTTTGACTGAGAAGTTTTTATTCTGAATATCTAATGGAGTTAATGCCATAATTTACACCTCTTTGATTTATTTACGTAGAACACCTAACAACAATCTAACTTTTTCTTTTTTGGTTGTACCTTCTAACCCTTGTATTTGTATCCGACCAAATCCTCTTACTGATATGATATCCAGTAAATCCAGAACAAAATCTGGTCGTAGTACTTCAGTCCAATTGACTTTGACTTTCCCAGACTCAATCAATTGTTTGGACCGTTGGCGAGAAATATTATATACGGCAGAAATCACCGTATCCAGTCGCAATGAACTGACTGTCTCTCTTTCTTCTGTCCAACCATCCTTCGGTACGATCAGATCTGTGTACTTGGTTTCTTCCAATCGCACAGAAACATTGCCTATTTTTTCAACTTGCAATTGGATAAATTGACTGACCTCTGTGGCAACGAATACTTGCCAGATGTCACCGTCAGAAAGAATATCGCCAAAATACTCTCTTTTGACCCCAGTACCCATCAATGTCCCTAACACTTTTCCATGGCTAAGCACAGTAAATTTTTTGGGATATTGGATCGTGAATAATGTCATATCGAATTCATCCGTAGTTGGAACATAATAATCCGGATAAATCAAACAGCGCCTTCTTTCCGCTGCTTCATACCCGCCAAAAAAGCGGTAACTTAGATCTGTTGATTGTCGAATCAAACTTTCCAAGATATACGCTTGCCTGGGATCAAGGAAATCAGTTAAGAAAGGTGCATATTGCATTTGCACTTGCTCGATCCAACCTTCAGCGGAATCAATAAAAGGGCGCTCATCGTTTCGAAAATGTTGATAGACATTTGCGTTCACCGATAATCACCCCTTACTTCTAAAATAAAATTGATGTTACGATCACAGTCAGACCTTGTGAGGCCAACTGTAACACGATCACTGCCACAGCAATCGTAAAGTCAATGCCGCCAATGCTGAGATTCACACGATCAAACAGACTTAAATAGGGCTCACAGACTTTAGATAAGAAACGGCCAAAGGTCGATTGGTATCCCCCCGGAAACCAAGATAACAGTGCATAGATCACAAGTAAAATCGTGTATAAGTAAACTGCATCATTGAACAGTTTCAAAAGATTATAGATTAAAATCGGCGTTCCTCCTCAAATTAAAGATCAAAGAAATTTGTATCTGCCAATGTTTGCGCAGTGCCGTCGATTTCCATTCCTTTAGGGGTGCAAAGAAAAATTTCATCGCCGACCCGTTTGATATCTCCATCTTCAGCGTACACTGTTCCAGTCAAAAAATCAACTATTCGGCGGGCTTGGTATTCTTCAATTAAGTGAAAATTAACAAGTACAGCATCACCATTGATGACTTGTTTGGCAATTCCCATCGCTTCAGAATAGACCCGCGGTTCAACGATTGTGATTTTACCAGCCATTGTCGGTCTAGTCTCTTTGCTTTTCACATTGCTGCTACTGCGTTGCTGCGCCATTGAAACCACTTTTTCTTCCGTCTTGAATGTTGGCTTGCTGCGCTCAGGTGCCGCAGTTGATTGTTGATAACTGCTGCCTTGAGGCTGATAACGATGTTGTTGCGACTGTGTTTGATTCCGCGCTTCTGGTTCAGAATAAGTAAACGCTGGACCATTGGCAGCTTTAGGCGCAGTATACGTATTTCCTTGATTTACAGCCACTTTAGGCACTGCTCTCAAGGTATTCTCTTGCTCATACGATTCACTCTCGTAATCTTCTTCATCAGTTAGGCCAAAAAAATTGGTTAATTTATCTTTGAGCGACATCAGTCAACCTCCTTTACTATTGAAATAATGCTGTTCCTACACGGATAAAAGTTGCTCCTTCTTGAATAGCTTCTGGAAAATCATTACTCATTCCCATACTTGTTTCTAAACAAGGGGCATGTGTAAGTTGCAGGTCAGCGATCCGCTGTTGTATTTGCTTTAAGGTTTTGAACAATTGATGCCGTTGACTGCTGGACGCATCAAGAGGCGCCATCGTCATCAAGCCTACGACACGAATCTGATCCAAAGAAGCAAGATCATGAATGAACCCTTCGACTTCTTCAACTGCAATCCCTTGTTTCGATGCTTCCTGCGAAACATTCACTTCCACAAAACAGTTGATTGGCTGTTCTGCTCGTTTTTGGATCTCTTGAGCTAATCTCAAAGAGTCCAAAGCGTGAAAGTAATCAATTTCATTAATAATTGATTTTACCTTCCTACGCTGTAAATTACCAATAAAATGCCATTTGACATGAGGATAATCCTTGAGTGCTTGTTTCTTTGAAAGTAATTGCTCGACGCGATTTTCAGCACAATCTTCGGCACCGGCCTCCAGTAAAATGCGCGTGGTTTCTGTATCCACAGATTTTGTGACAGCAACCAATCGAACCTCCGACGCTTGTCTAGAAACAAGAGCACAGGAATCCTGTATCTCTTGCTGGATCTTGTGCAAGTTCTCAGAAATCATGTGCTCTGCCTCCTAGCGTTTGCGACGGAAAAACGGTGGTGTGCTTAACTCGTCGTCATCGTTTGATTTTACATCTTCACGACTAAATGTATCGAATTCTTTTTTCTCCACATTTTCGAATGTGTTTTCTTCTACTTTAGGGCGCACATTTTGCTCTTTGCGGATATCCCAATCACCAAAACCGCTATTGTCCTCAGCTTGAGCTGGACGTGCTTGTTCCATATCTAATGTTGGTTTTTGCGGAATAGAATGGATTTGGCTTTGATTTTGTCTACTTGAACGAGCTGTGCGTTCTTTCTTTGACGGATCGATGCCTGTCGCAATCACAGTCACTCTGATTTCGTCACCTAAGTCTTCATTGATCGATGTACCTAAGATGATATTGACATCTCCAGTTGCAGCATGAGCAACGATATCAGAAGCATCTTGCGCTTCGAATAATGTCATGTCTAACCCACCAGTGATATTCAATAGTACTTGTTCCGCACCATCGATTGATGTTTCAAGCAATGGAGAAGAAATAGCTTTCTTCGTTGCTTCGATCACACGTTCTTCTCCGCTGGCTACACCGATACCCATCAAGGCAGTACCTTGGTTTTCCATCACGGTTTTCACATCAGCGAAATCAAGATTGACATAGCCTGGTGCAGTGATCAAATCAGAAATACCTTGCACACCTTGGCGCAAGACATTATCTGCTTCGCGGAATGCTTCAAGCATAGGCGTTTTCTTGTCAACGACTTCTAATAAGCGGTTGTTAGAAATAATCAATAATGTATCGACATTTTCTTTTAATTTGGCGATACCTTCAGCAGCGAAACGGCCGCGTTTTGGTCCTTCAAACGTAAAGGGACGTGTGACAACACCGACAGTCAATGCGCCGATTTCTTTCGCAAGCTTCGCAACGATCGGTGCAGCACCTGTACCAGTACCGCCGCCCATTCCAGCTGTGATAAAGATCATGTCCGCGCCTTGTAATGAATCGCGAATCGCATCTTCACTTTCTTCTGCTGCTTTTTCGCCTACTTCAGGTTGAGAACCAGCACCAAGGCCACGGGTATATTTAGGGCCTAATTGGATCACTGTTTCTGCTTTTGAATTTTTTAATGCTTGAACGTCTGTATTGGCTGCAATAAATTCTACGCCTTTGACGTTTTCTTCGATCATACGATTGACAGCATTGCCGCCGCCACCGCCGACGCCGATGACTTTGATGACAGCACCATCATTGATGTTATTATCAATTGAAAATTCCATAATTTGTCTTCCTCCTGAAAATCATTTTTAGGTTATTCAAAGATATTTGAGAAGAAATCTTTCACGCGATTGGTAATAGAGCCAGTCGCTTTTTCTTCTTCAACTTCTTCATAGGTTTCTTCCGGTGCTTCGTACTGTTGTTCATAGCTGACTTCTTGTTGGACAGCTACGGGCTGTTGGTGTGACGTCTTTTCGCCAGTGATCGCGCTTTTCGCCAATTGATAGACTTCACTCAAGTTGGCAGAGTAATCAACGATACTGATCACATTTGTAAAGACAGGATTGCGTAAGCCCATATGGTTTGGTACGTATAATTTTACATTCGTTTCAAATACTTCTTGTGCCAAGTCTACAACACCTGGTAAGCTCGCTGCACCACCGGTCAAAATTACACCGCCAGGCAATTCTAAGCCATCGATTTCATTCAACACTTCTTTAGATTTGATAAAAATCTGTTCCATCCGCGCTTCAATGATTTCAGAAAGATAACGCTCATCGATTTTCACTGGTTCAGACTTGCCGATCACGTCTACTGGAAATTCTTCGCTGGCAGAGGTTCTTTCAGGATAGGCATCGCCATAATTGATTTTTAGCGCTTCTGCATTATTGAATGATGTATTCAATACAGTAGAAATATCTTTGGTGACGAATTCGCCACCTTCTTGATTGACATGTGTAAACTTCAATTGTTTATCATGCATCGCAGAAGTGGTTGTTTGTCCACCGCCGATGTCGATAACGATCGTACCAAAATCTTTTTCGCCGTCAGACAAGATCGATTCTGTCAAAGCCAAAGGCGTGATCACCATTTCATTCACGATCAAGCCGGATTTTTCGACACATTTGCGGATATTGTGGATGATCGTTTTTGGTCCAGTGTATACGACACCAAACATTTCTAAACGAACACCGATCATTCCCCGTGGGTCTTTGATGCCTTCGAATCCATCAACGGTGAATTCTTGCGGCAAAATGGCAATGATTTGCCGTTCTGGAGGTGTGGAGCGGACAAGTGCTGCTGAAGCAACATTACGCACGTCCTCGTCTGTGATTTCTTTTGATTCGCTATTGACTGCGATCATACCTTGGCAATTTTCTACATCAAGTAAATTAGCCGGCACGCCTACACTGACGCTGCGAATTTGAATTCCTGCTTTTTCTTCTGCCTGTCTTACTGCTCTTTGAATGGCTTGCACCGTTTTGTCAATATCTACAATGATTCCGCGGTTGATTCCCTCAGATTTTGCATTTCCTACACCAATAATATTCATTTGGCTGTCAACGTATTCAGCAACAACAACTTTCACCGATGTCGTTCCGATATCAAGGCCAACATACATTCCCGTTTTTGCCATGGATGGGGTTCCCTCCTACTTAAATTGGATATATAGCGAACCATCACAGTCCGTTTTTAATGTTCAATCGAATAATTTGTTCACTGTTACCAATTCTACCATATATTGGCGCTTTAGAGAAACAAGTTAATAAAAAAACTCTTGATTTTTTTCTAAGAATCAGCATCAGTGGACGATTCAGTCTCTCCATCCTGATCTTTGGTACTGGAAATTGGGTAAGTAAAGATACCAACCTCCATATCGACAATGCTCGCTTCTGACAGATCATTCGCGATTTGCGGGTAATACTGCATTTGACTCGCCATATTAGAAATATTGACAATGATTTGATTCCCATCATTCATAAATAATGTCAATAATTCATCATTGCTTTCTCTTGGTGTCGATTTGATTTGAGAAATACCATCCTGTAATTCTTGACTTAGCTGTTGATAGGCATGCAAGACTGCCTTGATGTTGCCTTCATCTGTAAAATCTTCTAATATCGGTAATCCTTCGATTGGTTGATCGCTCGTTTCTGAGAGAACAGTGCCATTTTCTAAGATAGCAGCATAGGTGTCATCTTTAGCCAACAATGCGACTTCTTCGTATTCTTGTACGGCGATTTCAAAATGGTTCAAGCCAACCAATGAAATCGTCACGTTCTTGATACGAGGGATTGCTTTTTCGATGGCTGCTTCTCGTGCATTGCGACCGAGAAATTGCGGCCATAGATCTTCATTAAGGGTCAACTCTGAATCCGCGATGATCTCTTCTTGCGATACATCTTCATTTCCTTTGACAATCACTTCACTTAATCTGCTTAATGGCGAGACAAAGTACAAAACGACCAATAACGGAATCATCAAGATGCCGATAATAAGCGCTAATCGCCGCATAAGCTGACGATTTCGGTACTGTTTCAAGTTCGGCAGTCGATCTGCAAAGGAGCGTGGTTGCGTATTCGCCTGCACTTCATCAACAGGCTCGTCCATTGTTTCCGAAGATGGCGCTGTTGGCTGTTCATCCGATGTTTCAGACTCGTCGTCGACAGGCTCTGTATCGTTGTCAGCGGCTTGTGTCCAGATAGGCTGATCGCCTTTATCATGCAGGTACTTTAAGTTTTCTCTTTGCCAAGGGGTCAACCCTTCCGTTGACGATGGGGTTTGATCATCATGAGGTTGTTTGTCTTTACTAATGATAATCGCTCCTTTCTATCCCACACATTGTACTATTTGATGACCTCTTGCACAAGTCGAAATAACCTTTCAGAAGCATCGCTGATTCCTTGTTCTTTAGATGCATGCGCCATTTCTTTGCGTAAAGGTTCGTTTTCCATAATACTGTCGACCGCAGCGACTAGATTATTGCTGTTCAACTCACTGTCAGCGATCATTTTGACAGCGCCCGCATGAACCAAACTCTGCGCATTTTTGGTTTGATGATCATTGGTCACATAAGGACTTGGAATCAAGATAGCAGGAATCCCCAGAGCTGTAAATTCAGCAATCGATGTTGCCCCTGCTCGACCGATCAATAAGTCGCTATTGGCCATCACTTCCGCCATTTGGTCTATGTATGGTCGAATGCTGATATTTGGGAAAGCATCCTTAGACATACCGATTTTCTCTTCTATTTCTTTGTAATACCGTTCACCAGAAGCGTACAAGACTTGATAGTCCTTTTTGGCAAACAACGGTATCGCTTCGATCAACGCTTGATTGATTTTCATTGCTCCTTGACTGCCGCCAAATATCAATACAGTCGGTCGTCCAGGCTTCAGATCATAGGCAGACAAAATCGCCGACTTCTGACAATCTCTCACTTCTTGTCCCCGCGGATTGCCGACTAAAACCGTTTTTTTATCAGGAAAATACTGCGCCGCATCTTGAAATGCGATCGCGATTCGATCCACATGTTTCGTCAGAAATTTATTGGTAATGCCTGGAACACTATTTTGTTCATGGATGATTGTTGGAACCTTTAATCTTGACGCCGCAAAAACAACTGCGCCAGAGACGTAGCCGCCGGTCCCGATCACGACATCTGGCTGAAAGTCTTTGATGATTTTTTTGGCTGCGCGATAACTCTTCAAAAACAACTGGATCGTTTTGACATTATCCAATGATAATTTCCGCTTGAATCCTTGGATCTCTAATGTCTGAAAGGCAATCCCAGTTGGCGGGACGATTTTATTCTCCAAACCTCTGGTGGCGCCAATATAGAGAAATTCTGCATCTTTATCAATAGATTTCACATAATCCGCAAAAGACAGGGCCGGATAAATATGTCCGCCAGTTCCGCCACCAGTTACTAAAATTTTCATGGTTTTCACTCATTTCTTTTTAAATCTGATACGGCTGTCATGAATCTATCGCCGCGAATCTCGAAGTTAGGATATTGATCCCAACTAGCATTTGCTGGTGACAATAATATCGTGTCCCCTGCTTGACTATGTTTGAAGGCGATTGGCACCGCCGTTGTGACGTTTTCGGTCATCTCTATAATTGGCACATGTGCTTCTTTAGCTGCTTTGGCTAATTTATCCTTCGTTTCACCAAACAAAACAATTGCTTTTAGTCCGATGAAATAAGGCACAAGGTCATCAAACTCATTGCCACGATCTAATCCACCCGCCAATAAAATCAACCGTTGATTGTCAAATCCGTCTAAGGCCATTTTAGTAGCCAAACTATTGGTCGCTTTGGAATCGTTATAAAATTTCACATCGTGATAGGTACCGACATATTGTGTGCGGTGGGGTACACCACTGAATGATTGCAACGCTTCTTTGATGTCATCATTTGACATCCCTTCTAGCTTGCCGACAGCAATCGCAGCTAAGGCATTCTCAACATTATGACTACCTGGTACACCCACTTCGGTTACGGACATGATCCGCTCCTCTTTGAAGTACAGATTGCCCTCCAGCAAATAGGCGCCGTCCACTTGTTCTTTCGTAGAAAAAGGTACGACTTTTGCTGCAGTCATTGCTGCTAATTTCTGCAATTCAGGCTGATTCCAATTGATGACAAGATAATCATCAGCGGTCATATTTTGTTGCAACTTCCACTTAGCATGCACATATTCAGGACGGCTGCCGTGATAATCGATATGGGCTTCATAGATGTTGGTGATCACGGCGATACGTGGTCGCAACGTATCAATCCCCATCAACTGAAAACTTGATAGTTCCATCACCAATCGATCTTCGGCTTGTGCAGTTTGTGCAACTGAACTAGCAGGAAAGCCAATGTTTCCGGAAAGAAGCGCTTTGCCTTCTGTCATGCCCGCATTCAATACTTGCGCAATCATAGTCGTCGTTGTCGTTTTGCCGTTGGTCCCAGTAATGCCAATGATTGGCGCCTCTGATATTTCATAAGCCAATTCCACTTCGGTGATCACTGGGATCCCTTTTGCTATAGCCCCTTGAACGATTGGTTGTGTGTAAGGGATACCTGGATTTTTGACCACCAATGAAAAGCCTTCATCTAATAATTCAATTGGATGGCTGCCTGTGATCACTTTTACGCCTAACGCCAAAAGATCTTGTGCTTCGGGGTTTTCTGCAAAAGGTTTGCCGTCATTGACGGTCACCAACGCGCCCAAATCATGTAATAATTTGGCCGCGCTGAATCCACTTTTTGCTAATCCTAACACAAGAACTTTTTTATTTTGATATGCTGTTATATTCTTCATCATTTTCCATCTCCTACCATACAATGACTAATGTAAGTATCGAACAAACCAATGCAATACACCAAAAAACAGTGTCGATTTTCCATTCTGACCAACCACTCATTTCAAAGTGATGATGAATCGGAGACATTTTAAAGATCCGTTTGCCAGTTAATTTAAAGGAAGCCACTTGCAGCATGACACTCGCAGTTTCGCATACGTAGATCAAGCCGACCAACAATAACGTCCATTCTTGGTGCAATAAGATCGAAATTGCCGCTAATAGACCACCCAAAGCAAGGGAACCAACATCGCCCATGAAAATTTTTGCAGGTTTACGATTGTAAGGAAAGAAGCCAATCAAACCACCAATGACCGCCAAACAAACGATCAAAATATCGACTTGACCTTGTCGCCAAGCGATGATTCCATATGTCGCAAAAGAAATCGTGCCCAAGCCAGCGACCAAACCATCAATACCGTCCGTTAAATTGACTGCGTTGGAAAAGCCAACTAGCCAAAAAATAACAAATAATCCGTAGAAAATATTTAATGGTACATCCAAACCAAACAGATTTAAGGTATTGGCATTTCCTTCAGACAAGAAAACCAAGTAAAAGACAACACCGCCAACGATCTGTCCAATCAACTTTTGCAATGAGTTTAAACCCATATTTCTCTTTTGAAAGATTTTGATAAAATCATCAATAAATCCTAACGCACCATACAATAAAGTGACAAACAAAAGAATGAACAATGATGCCGTCAGTTGATGTTGCCACGCACCAACCCAAATCGTGGTGATCATCGCAGCAATCAAAAAGACGAATCCGCCCATCGTAGGTGTGCCCGCTTTGATATTGTGCCATTTGGGTCCTTCACCACGAATCTCCTGTCCGTATTTCTTCATTTGAAAATACCCGATAAACAGGGGCATCGTAGCTGTTACAATGGCAAAACTACTCGCCAGCGGTAATATCATCTCTGTCCATTCCATGTTATTCTCTCCTATTATTCGTTTTTGCTTAAAGTAAATTTGATTGATTGTCCCGACAATTCTATATAGGCCTCGACACTTTGCGCAGTACAGTAACCATCGCCTTCAAAGGTGACATCAATATTGAGCAAGCTGCCAAATTTGATTAAATCCGCCTTAGACCAGCCTGTTGTATCAGGCATCTCATACGTATCACTGTTGGTGATCAGCAAGACCCGTTCACCGGCCATCACCGTAGTGCCGCTATCTACCGACTGTGCGGTAACTTCGTCTCCATCACCAATCACAACTGGGATCAAGCCCAGCTTTTGTACGTCAGTGGCTGCAGCTTCTGTATCAAGATTGCGGTAATCGTTGACAGTGATTTCTTCACTCGTAGTTGTTGTTTCATCTAATGAAGCATTCTTCAGATCCATGACCCGTTTCATCAATGGGTTGGCAATCTCAGCCAACACTGTACTTTCATGTTTTTCAGGTAACTTGATCGTTAAATACAAGATATACTCTGGCTCTTCCGATGGAAACATTAGGACAACTGAATACAAGTAATCTGATCCACCAGATAAATATTTTCCAGTATCAGGATCTGCCACTTGGGCTGTTCCTGTTTTGGCAGATATATTATAGCCAGGCAACTCGTAAATACCATATGCACTTCCGTAGTTTTCACTTTCAACAACATCCCGCATATACTCTCGCACTTTGGTTGCCGCATTTTCAGTGATTGGGTGACCCACTTCTTCTGTTTGGGTGACTGTGGCATCTCCGGTTTGTGTATCAACGATTTTGCTGATAAATTGCGGCTTCAACATCGTGCCGTTGTTGGCAACTGAAGTGAATGCTTGCATCATTTGAAAGTTCGTTACCCCGATTGCTTGACCAAAAGAAGTCATTGCTTGACTGACGGGATTGTCTTCTGGAGTAATCCCAGTGTTTTCATTTGGCAAGCCGGAATACGTACTGCGGCCGAAACCAAACTGTTTCAAATATTGCTGCCAACGATCGGCCATCCGTTGTTCTAATGTGACCATCCCAATATTACTAGACCATGACAAGGCTTGTCGCATCGTCAATGTGCCTTTTTGTCCATAATCCCAGTCATTGATCGTTGCATCATAGAGCTTTAATCCATCACTGCTTGGGGTGAATGTTTCATTTTCATTGAAAATCCCTTGATCGATTGCCGCGGCTGTCGTCAAGATTTTCATCGTTGACCCTGGTTCATAATTGTCTTCAACTAATAGATTTTGCCAATCATTGATTGAATCTAGATCTTCTGGATTATAGGTAGGGCGTTGCGCCATTGCAATGATTTGCCCTGTTTTGGCATCCATCAGATTGGCGGTCAAATTTTCAGGATTATTGTCTTCAAAGACCGAATCCATAAGTGTTTCTAAATAACTTTGGATACGGCTGTCAATCGTTGTATAAACATCTTTACCATCCACAGCCGCTACTGTTTCTGCTACCGTACCTGGCAATGGATTTTGGTTGTTGTCTTTTTGATAAACGATTTTGCCATCAGTCCCCGATAGGATATCATTATAGGCTGCCTCTAAACCTGTTTTCCCTTCAAGTCCAGTATCATCATCGTTGGCAACAGCATAGCCGATAAAGTGAGAAGAAAAAATACCATTCGGATATAGACGCGCAGGGTGACTTTCAAAGTGGAATCCTGCGATTCCTTCTTTTTCCATCGCTTCTTCAATAGCTTTCTTCTGTTCTAATGTAATGTTATTCCCTTTACTACCGAACGCTACTTGCCACAATTGATCCGTAAGACCTGCTTCTAATTTTTTCACAGTAGTGTCTTCATCGATACCTAATGTGTCAGAAAGTATTTTCGCTAGCTTAGAAAAGTTCTCTTCTTCAGCATATAATTTCTTTTTGCCGTCTACGTAGTTTTGGTTCAAAACTGCATAAATCGAATATGATGTAACATCTTCTGCGATGGCAATGCCATTTCGGTCATAGATCGTTCCTCGTTTGGCTTGGATCACTTCACTGCCTTGGTACAAGTTTTTGGTTTTCTCAGCGAGAGAAGTTCCTGCCACATCACCAACGATCACGATATAGCTCAAACGCGTGACAAACAAAAAGAACAATCCAATACTCGTAGCAAAGAGAATAATACCTACTTTTTTGCGATTGTTCATCGTAGTTTGATTGTTCTTTTTTAAGTATTGCTTGAATTTATCTGTTAGCTTCATCTAATCCACTTTCCTTAAATTGCCATCATCAATGGACAATCCTTGATCCTCAGCTATCTTCTTGATGCGATCGGTTTTAGAAAGTTCGTTTTTCTCTTGTTCTAATTGCTCTGCTTCAGCTGTTTTTTCATTGATGTCTGATTGAATCAATGAAATGTCATGTTCTACTTGGCTGATGTTGGTCCGAATACTGATCGTCAAGATCGCTAAGGTAATCACGGCCAGAACAACAAATGTAGCAATGAGCTTTTCCAACGCAGAAATACTTTTTAACCGTCGTTGCGGAGATGCTGGGATGCGGATCACTTCAGGACGCTGTGGGTCTTGGGGAAGTTTATCAGCTATTTGTTCAGTTTCTTCAGTGAATTCATGTTCATGAGGTTCTGTGAATTCATAGTCATGGACTTTTAATTCTGCCATAGCTGCTACCCTTCGCTTTCCTTTGTTTTTTCCGCAATTCGCAGTTTCGCACTGCGTGAGCGATTGTTTTCTTCTACTTCTTCTTCAGAAGGTAAAATTGGCTTTCTTGTGACCAACTTCAATGTTGGTTGAAATTCTTCTGGTATGATAGGCAATCCCGGCGGCATATCTTTCGGGCTGCTGTACTCTTTAAACATCGATTTAACGATGCGGTCTTCTAACGAGTGGAACGTGATCACGCTGATACGACCATTTTTGGCCAAACATTCAATGGCTTGTTCCAAAGAAGTTTCGATCACACCCAATTCATCATTGACTGCAATCCGTATTGCTTGGAAAACCCGTTTTGCTGGATGTCCGCCTTTTCGTCTAGCTGGTGCGGGAATCGCTGTTTTAATGATTTCTACCAGTTCCCCCGTTGTTTCGATTGGACGTTGCCCACGGACGCGTTCAATCTCACGGGCAATTTGTTTTGAAAATTTTTCTTCTCCATAACGGAAAAATATTTTGACCAATTGATGATACTCAAAGGTATTGACCACATCATAGGCACTCAACGGTGCAGATTGATCCATTCGCATATCTAGTGGCGCATCTTGGTGATAACTAAAGCCCCGTTCGGCTTCATCCAACTGTGGAGAAGAAACGCCTAGGTCATACAAAATACCATCGACTTTGGTTACACCTTGCTGCGCAAGCGCATCCTGCAAATAACGGAAATTGCTTTTGATAAATGTCACCATATTTTTTTCTATATAAGGTGCCAAGCGAACCTTGGCATGATCGATTGCTGTTTGATCTTGATCAAACGCATATAAATGACCCTCTTCTGACAATTGAGATAAGAGATATTCACTATGGCCAGCTCCACCTAATGTACAATCTACATAGATGCCATTCGGACGTATATTCAGTCCGTCGACTGTTTCTTGAAGCATTACGGTGTAGTGTTTGAAATCTGCCATTTGTTTTTTCCTCTTCCTATCTATAAGCCAAAATCGATCATCGTTTCAGCAATCTCATCAAAATTCTCTTCTGCTTCAGCAGTAAATGCCTGCCAGCGTTCTTCATCCCAAATTTCAATTCGATTTGCGACCCCAATGATCACACAGCTCTTCGTCAATGCCGCATGTGTTCTTAAAGTAACTGGGATATTGATCCGACCTTGCTTGTCTATTTCACATTCTGTCGCAGCTGAATAAAAGAAACGGACGAATGTCCGAGCATCTTTCTTTGCAAGGGGCATTTCATTTAATTTTTCTTCAAGTGTTTCCCATTCAGACAACGGATAGCCAAACAAACATCCATCTAGCCCTCTGGTGACAACAAATTTTTCTCCAAGTTTTTCACGGAGTTTCGAAGGGACGATTAGACGGCCTTTTGAATCGATTGCATGTTGATATTCACCCATAAACATCGACAAAAACCCCCAATCTCCACTTGATATTCACAGTCTACCACAATCCCCCACTTTCTACCACAAATTCCATGAAATTTGGACGGGAAGTTCTTTGACTATTCTTTACCAAATGAATAATTGCGGGTCTAACGACTTTTTAGCGTCTTTAAAAAAACTTTAAGCGAATCACGAGTCATTTTACTCGTGTACTAAAATTATAAATAAGCAAGAATATTGAAGATAACCAACACAACATGAAAAACAATCGTAAACAAAAAAATACTTCGCCAATACATCTTGCCATATCGACCATAATCAATCTCTTGATAATAGTATGCTTGAAAAATCGCCAATAAGATACCTAGTAAAAATATCGATAACAGATAATAGAGCGTGATTGCTTGATCAAAGGTATACGTAGACAATCGATGAATCCCGATGATCAAAAAAGGAACCGCGACATCTGGCGCCTTGATGTGGAATCGATCATTTAAGGAAAGAGTCGATACCAAGAACCGGCAAGCGAGATAAACAACGGCTGGATAGATATACCAAAACAAAACAATTGGATGAAATGATGACATACAAAAAATCCTTTCTAACAACTAGTGTCACTATACTTGATTTACTTTACAACCTTATTTCAGTTCGTTTAAAAATATATAGACAATTAAGTCAGACATGACAAGATGTACCTACCGTCTTGTCAAAAGGCGTATTCACTGACCAAGGTGTTTTCTTCTTATATTAAAACAGAAGGAAAGCTCTTCAACAAGCGTATCTTGTCATTCTCTCTTTATTTTTGCCATTTGGTTGTTTTTTTATTAATTTCTATCGTCTTTATCTTGAGTTATCAGCAAATTGAAGGTAAACTGTCACTAGAATAACTCTTGAAGGTGGATTTAAGATGAACGAGAAAAAACCAAAAAGCACATTTGCTAAGGTGACACAGGTTGTCATTTGGACAATGTTGATTCTGACAGTCGGATCAATTTTCCTAGCCGCATACACGAGCATCATGGGTTAAAAAAATGCCTCTCACAGTGAATCAAAAACTGTGAGAGGCATTTTTTATAACAATGGCGAGATCAATCGTGCCAAACCCTCTTTGATCTTGATTACCACTGAGCGCTGTTGATAATGCGCTTTCGTCAGCGCTTTTGCATCCGCTGAATCACGTAAAAAGGCCGTTTTTGCTTTCGTGGCAGTTTCAACATCGTAAATGATGGTATTGACCTCAAAGTCTAACCTAAAGGAACGGACATCGATATTGGCTGAACCAATCGATACCACCCCACTATCAATGATCATGGTTTTGGCATGCATAAAGCCTTTTTCATAGGTTTCGATCACAGCACCAAACTGTAGCAGTTCTGCTGCAAATGAATAAGTCGCCCAGTACACGAATGGATGATCCGGCTTGTTGGGAATCTGGATATGGACTTTGATCCCTGAAATCAAAGCAAGCTTCAGCGCATTGTGGATCGATTCATCTGGGATATAATACGGCGTTTGGATCATGATCTCTTTTTTTTGCCAAATTGATCATTTTCAAATAAGTCATTTTGATTTCTTCGCGTTCCGTGTCAGGACCGCTGGTTACCACTTGTGCAGCCACCGTCCCTGTGGCGTGGATCGACGGGAACAACGCTTCATCATATTTGATTTCTAACTTGTGCTGCGAATTCCAATCCATTAAAAACCGATTCTGTAATGAGTAGACCGCTGGGCCTACGATACGTAAGTGATTATCTCGCCAGTAGCCAAACTTTTCAACAACACCGAGATACTCATCTCCCACGTTAAAACCGCCAGTATACCCAATTTTCCCATCGATCACAACAATTTTTCGATGATTGCGATAGTTGATTCTCGGATTGATAAAAGGAACAAACAATGGAAAAAAGAAAGACACCTGTCCACCATGCACCCGCAACTCTTCAAAGAATTTCAGAGACACACTAGAACTGCCCCATGCATCCAATAAAACGCGTACCTTTACGCCACGTTTAGCAGCCCTCACTAACGCTTCCTTGATTTCAACACCTAAAGCGTCCCCGCGATAAATATAATATTCCATATGGATATGGGCATGCGCTTGATCGATATCTGCGATCAGCGCATCAAATTTTTCCCGGCCATCTGTATACAGCGTCAGTTGATTGCTTGTTGTATACAACGAATGTCCAAATACCGTCAGCATATAGACCAGTTGTTTGACTTCTACTTGATCAGTGGGGGGATGGGGAAAGAGTCCGCGTTTGAGTGCTTGTTTTTGTTCTTCCAGTTCAACATTCAACCCCACATTCGCTTGCGCCCGCATGTCAAAAATCTTCTCTTTGGAGATACCCTTTCCAAGAAAAATATATAAAACAAAACCAACGATTGGTACAAACAGTAAAACCAAAAGCCAAGCCCATGTTTGGGCCGTTTGTTTACGCTCTCTGAAAATAATAATCATGGATAACAATAAATTGACCACAAAAAGAACGGTGATGAAATTGTCCATACCAAACATGAAGATACCTCCACTCCTTACTATCATCAAGCATAGCTAAGATAGCGTTTAATGTAAAGTCACACTTTCGTTACATACCAGTACCTCAACCGTCCCGTCATGCCCGCTGACACAAAAAAGCTGATTCAGCAGAATCAGCTTTTTTTGGCTATTATACTTTTAAGAAACGACGCATGGATAAGACTGAGCCTAAAGAGCCAATCACAATCCCAATCAACGCCATCACACCGCATACTTGCAATAAGAATGTGTGTGGTGCAATCAAACTATAGTTAGACCGCAACAGCGAAGGATTGACCAAAGCATATACTTGATGATAGCCGAAGTACATGATTGCAATTGGAACGATTGAGCCTAACAAACCGATCCAACCACCTTCAAGGAAGAAAGGCCAACGGATGTAGCCATTTTTCGCACCCACTAGACGCATAATTTGGATTTCTCTTTGTCGCGACATAATCGTGATCCGAATCGTATTCGAGATCAAGAACATTGCCACAAAAATCAATAGTACTGCCGCAGCTAAGCCCCATGTTCGAACAGCCGCTGACAACGAAAAGATTCTATCTGAAGAATCGCCACCATAGTCTGCTTTGAAGACGTTGGCCAAATCTCCAGCTTGATCTGCGATATCTTTGGTATACTCCGGATCTGTCGCGCTGACAACATACACATTATACAAAGGATTACTATCACCTTCGAACAAGTTCCAAGAATCACCCATCGCATCTTGAATTTTCTTCAACTCATCATCACGACTGGAAAAGTGAACTTCCGAGACATTCGGCAAATCTTTTAGTTGTTGTTCTAAAGCATCCATATCCTCTTGTTCTGTACCAATATCGACAAAGACAGAAACATCCACGTTTTCTCGGATATCCTCTGCTAATTTCGTGGCATTTAGGATAACACCCAAGAAGATACCGACCAGTGTCAAAGTAATGGTGACTGCACTTAATGAGGCAATCGTCATCCAGCCATTACGTTTTAAACTTTTGATACTCTCAAGGAGATGACGGAAAAAAGTTCTAATCATCGTAGCCATATTCTCCTTCCGCTTGGTCGCGAATAATGCGGCCATTTTCGATTGCGATCACGCGGTGACGGATCGTGTTTACGATTGTACTGTTATGTGTTGCCATCACAACAGTCGTTCCTTGGGCATTGATTCGATCCAATAATTTCATGATTTCCCAAGAATTTTCTGGATCCAAGTTCCCAGTTGGCTCATCCGCGATCAACACTTTAGGGGTGTTGACGATTGCACGAGCAATCGACACCCGTTGTTGCTCCCCACCCGATAATTCACTAGGGAACACACGAACTTTGTGTTTCAATCCAACTAAATCAAGCACTTCCATCACCCGTTTTTTGACATCTCGGGGCTTACGTCCGATTACTTGCATCGCATAGGCCACATTTTCAAAGACCGTTTTGCGGGGCAATAATTTATAATCCTGGAAGACAACACCGATTTCTCGACGCATCAATGGAATCTCACGACTTTTCATGCCGACTAAATCATAGCCTGCGACATTCAAAACACCTTTAGTGGCTCTTTCTTCTCGATACATCAATTTGATAAACGTTGACTTGCCCGCGCCGGAAGGTCCAACGACATAGACAAATTCTCCTTGATCAATTGAGATCGACAGGTTGCGGATAGCAGTCGTACCATTAGAGTACTTCTTCATTATGTCTTTCATTTCAATCATACAGCTATCTCTCCATCTCAAAAATTTTCATACTGGCTTATTATAGCACGAATATATTTCACATTGCTTGCAACAGATTACAATTATATGTCAATCTGTTTAAGGACAGGCAAGGTTATTTTTGGTTTAGTTTTAGCTTCAAAAAGGCATCGATAAATCCAGCAAGATCACCGTCCATCACTGCTTGAACATTCCCTGTTTCAAAATTGGTCCGATGATCTTTGACCATTGAATAAGGATGGAAGACATACGACCGAATTTGAGAACCCCAGCCAATCTCCATCTGCTCGCCACGCAGGGCAGCCGCTTCTTGTTCTTTCTTCTCTACTTCTAATTGATACAATTTGGCCTTCAACATACCCATCGCTTGTTCTCGGTTTTTCAATTGTGAACGTTGTGCTTGACTGGCCACGACCGTTCCAGTCGGTAAGTGGGTGATTCGAACAGCTGATTCCGTTTTGTTGATATGCTGACCACCTGCACCACTGGCCCGATAGGTATCGATTTTCAAATCATCAGAATTGATTTCGATGTCGATATTGCCATCTAATTCAGGCATGACATCGACGGAACAAAATGATGTATGGCGGCGTTTCGCAGAATCAAAAGGCGAAATACGGACCAATCGATGGACACCTTTTTCGGATTTCAGATAGCCGTACGCATTATGACCTTTGACCAATAGTGTCACACTTTTGATACCTGCTTCATCCCCTGCTTGATAGTCCAGCATTTCCACTGTATACCCCTGTTGTTCGCAAAAACGCGTGTACATCCGCAAGAGCATGCTGCCCCAGTCTTGTGACTCGGTGCCGCCAGCACCAGGATGTAATTCGATGATCGCATTGTTGCGGTCATAAGGTTCATCCAGCAACATCGCCAATTCGTAAGTCGCCATCTTGTCGCTTAACTGTTGCATCCGCTCAGCCAATTCAGCTTCCATTTCTTCGTCGGATTCTTCTTGGATCATTTCCAGCATGACATCTAATTCTTCCAATTCTTCTGCCAGCTGATTGAATTGATCATAGGTTTCTTTGTTGGCATTGTTGGCATTGATGACCGTTTGTGCTTTTTCTGAATCATCCCAAAACGTAGGGTCCGCCATTTGATGTTCTGCTTCTGCAATATCTTCTTCTAATTGATCTAAGTCAAAGAGACCCCCTAAAACTAGTTATTTTTTCATGCATTTCATTCAATTGATTACGGATATCTGCGATTTCCATTATATTTCCTTCTTTCTTTTCGTTGTACGTGAAAGTAGGCTGGACAAAAATTCCTGCCAGCCTACCCCAACTTTACATTCTTACATGTTTTTCCCGTGACAATTTTTGAATTTCTTACCGCTGCCGCAAGGACACGGATCATTGCGACCAACATTTTTAAAACTTGGCTCTTGTTTGGCCGGTGCTTCTTCAACGCCTTGCGCTTCACCTTGGGCCACTTGTTCCCGTTGGACGTTTTGGCGGATTTCAGCTTTCATGAATAATCGGGTTACTTCGTATTCGATTGCCCCAACCATATTTTCAAACATATTGTATCCTTCTGTTTGATATTCAACCAATGGATTATTTTGTCCATAGGCCCGCAATCCAACAGATTGTCGTAGTTGGTCCATCGCATCGATATGATCTGTCCATTTGGTATCTACAACACGTAGAATAACCACTTTTTCAAATTCCAGTAATTGTTCAGGACTATTCAACTGCGCTTTCTTTTGATCAAAGATTTCTTGCGCCCGTTGATTCAGATAGTCTTTGATTTCTTGTGCTGATTTTCCTTTTATGCTATCGACTGAGATGCTCTCTTCATGAACCAAAGCATTTGCCGCAAAATCGACGATACCTTCGTAGTTCCATTCGCTTTCTTCCCCTTGCGTATGGCTATCCACAATACGACTGATTGAGCGTTTGACCATATTCATCAAAGTTTGTGATAGGTCTTTTTCTTCTTTGATGACTTCTTGGCGTTGGCCGTAGATGACTTCCCGTTGTTCCCGCATCACATCGTCGTATTGCAAGACATTCTTACGGGTATCGTAGTTGTTTCCTTCAACCCGTTTTTGGGCAGATTCAACTTGTTTAGACAACATTTTACTTTGGATCACTGCATCTTCTTCATCAATCTTCATCCGATCCAAGAAAACTTTGATTCGTTCAGAACCGAATCGTTTCATTAAGTCGTCTTCTAATGAAAGATAAAATTGTGACATACCAGGATCGCCTTGGCGTCCCGCCCGTCCCCGCAGCTGATTATCGATCCGGCGTGATTCATGGCGCTCCGTACCAACAACGGCTAAACCGCCAAGTTCTGCGACATCTAAACCTAACTTGATATCAGTTCCCCGACCAGCCATGTTGGTAGCGATCGTGACTGCACCTTTTTGACCGGCATTTAAAATGATTTCCGCTTCTTTAAAGTGGTTTTTGGCATTCAGCACTTCATGCGGTATTTTCTCACGGTCAAGCATGCTAGACAGCAATTCAGAAGTTTCAACTGCCACTGTACCAACCAAAACTGGTTGTCCTTTGCGGTGGCGTTCTTTGATGTCTTGGACCACTGCTTGGAATTTGCTTTCTAAAGTTGGATAGAGCAAATCTGCACGGTCATCCCGAACGATTGGTCTATTTGTCGGAATTTGGATGACTTGCATGTTATAGATTTCACGGAACTCTTCTTCTTCCGTTTTGGCAGTACCCGTCATCCCAGACAATTTTTTGTACATCCGGAAATAGTTTTGAAAGGTGATCGATGCCATGGTTTTGGTTTCATCTTCGATTTCAACATTTTCTTTGGCTTCAATGGCTTGATGCAACCCATCAGAATAGCGACGACCATCCATGATCCGCCCCGTAAATTGGTCAACGATCAAGACTTTGCCATCTTGGACCACGTAATCAAAGTCGCGAATCATGATGTAATTGGCCCGCAAAGCTTGATCCATATGATGCGTCAACGCTGTATTTTCAATATCATAGAGATTATTCAAGCCAAATGTTTCTTCGGCTTTCTCGATACCTTTTTCAGTCAACCCAATCGTTTTTGATTGGATATCGATTTTGTAATCTTCTTCTTCCACCAAGCGTTTGACAAAATTGTCGACACGATTGTACAATGCCGTTGATTTTTCGGCTTGACCTGAAATGATCAGTGGCGTTCTCGCTTCATCGATCAAGATCGAATCGACTTCATCGACGATGGCATAGTTCAATGGACGTTGCACCATTTGGTGACGATACACGACCATATTATCCCGCAAATAATCAAATCCTAGTTCATTATTGGTACTATACGTGATATCACACGCATAGGCCGCTCGTTTTTCTTCGGCTGATTTAGCGTTGATATTCAGACCAACTGTCAAACCTAAGAATTCATAAAGATCGCCCATTTCTGTTGAGTCACGGGTGGCTAAATATTCATTGACGGTAACGACGTGAACCCCTTCGCCACTGATGGCATTTAAATAAACGGGTAATGTAGCGGTCAAGGTTTTCCCTTCACCAGTACGCATTTCAGGAATGTTCCCGTCATGCAAGACCACCCCACCCATCAATTGGACATGGTAAGGGTACAATCCCAACACCCGTTTGGCAGCTTCGCGGACAACCGCAAATGCTTCTGGCAGTAATTGATCTAATGTCTCTCCACCTTGATAACGGCGACGAAACTCCTCGGTTTTTTCACGAATTTGTTCATCTGTTAAAGCGGCCATTTCGTCCGCGTGGGATTCAACTTGAGTGGCAATATGGTCAAGACGTTTTAATTCTTTTTTATCGTTTTCGATTAATTTTCTAAAAAAATTGGCCATGCGTAACTAATTCTCCTTTTATATCTACTTTTCCAAGCTAGAAACTCTCCTAACCATTTTATCACTTGTTCATCATAAATGAAATATTTTTCGTGCGGGAAGTCAACCATACAGCAAAAACTTAAAGAGCGTGATGTTTTTCTGACAGTTTATTGAAGGAATTACAAGACCTACTCTATCGCAACCGTTTGCTTTCTTTATAAGATTATATTTTAGCCGTCACTATAAATCACAAATCTATTGTGCAATAACTTAGGTTTAATTATCAGAAAAATCTTTAAAAACACACATAATTATTGATATTAAAGGACTTTAGATGATTTTTTCAAAAAAAACAATTTACAGCTTGACTATATCCGCAATCGGTTGCATAATGATAGATGTAAACGTAATCATTCATATTAGGAGGAAATAAGATGAAAGTAGATGTAAAGAAATTACTTATCGGGGGCAGTATTCTTAGTTTATCAGCAATGGTGTTAGGCGCATGCGGCAGCAGTAGTGATGATACAGACACGTCTACTGCCGGCGATACAGAAACAAGCACCAAGGTTGAAGGCGATATCAAATTATGGGTCGATACGGAACACATTGATGCACTTCAAGGACAAGTAGATAAATTCGAAGAAGAATATCCTGATGTAACTGTCACAGTTGCTGTTGGCTCTTCTGCAGATGCCAAAGCAGATGTTTCCAAAGATCCAGAACAAGCAGCAGATGTCTTCATGATGCCTCATGACCAAGTTGGACAAATGGCTGAAGCGGGTTTGATTTATCCAATTGGTGAAAAACAAGCTGAAACAATCAAAGATACCAACGTTGAAGCAGCTGTCGATGCGGTTACTTGGCAAGATAAAATTTATGGCTATCCTTACGGCGTCGAATCACAAGTTCTTTATTACAATACGTCTACTTTAAGCGAAGATGATGTGAAAACTTGGGAAGGTTTGACTTCTGCTGGTGTGATCGGTACGAACTTTGCTGAAGATGGCGCCAACTATATTTTCGGACCATTATTTATGAGCAATGGCAACGTCTTATATGGAGATGATGGCGAAGATATCAATGGCACAAACTTCAATAACGAAGCGGGCATCGAAGTGATGCAATGGATTGCGGATCAAAAAGACAATGCAGGTGTTTTACAAGCCAGCGAATCAGCATTATCTGACTTGCAATCTGGTAAATCAGATGCCTTTCTTTCTGGCCCTTGGTCTAAAAATGACGTAGAAAAAGCCCTAGGCGACAACATGGGCGTAGCAGCATATCCAACAATCGATTTCGGCAGCGGCGCACAACAAATGAAAGCTTTCTTGGGCGTGAAATTATATGCGGTCAACCAACAAACACAAGCACCTTTAGCTGCAATGGCACTGGCTGAATATTTAAGTAATCAAGAAACGCAAGAAATCGAATTTACTGAAAATGGCGTAGTTCCTTCTAACAAAGATGCCCAATCATCTGATGCAGTGACTTCTGACGCTGTGGCAAAAGCGGTAATGGAGATGTCAGATACAGATCATTCTGTTGTTATGCCGAAACTGCCAGAGATGGTTTCATTCTGGCCGCCAATGGATGCCTTGATCAATGACACGTACAAAGGTCAAATCAAAGCAGATGATTTCCAAGATAAATTGGACAAATTTGTTTCCGATATTTCAAAAGTAAGTGAATAATCATATACGGGTCGAAAAGGGAAAGCCTGCTTTCCCTTTTCTATTTAAGGAAAGAAAGTAAGGTGAATACACATGTTTAACAAAAAGAATGCTTCAGCTGTCACTTATCGAGAAGTGCTGAAACATGGAGATTGGTCTGAGAAAGCTTCCTTTCTGATCATGGGTTGCGCGAATTTGGCCCACAAACAATGGTTGAAAGGAATCATTTTCCTAGGTGCGCAAATTGGGTTCCTCGCATGGTTTATCCGAAATGGCTTTCACGCGTTGCTCATGTTGCAAACATTAGGTACCCAAAAACAAGGATTGGTCTACAACGAAGCAATGGGTATCGATATTTTGCAAAAAGGCGATAACTCCATGCTCTTACTATTATTCGGTATTGCTTCATTGCTTGTCTGTGTATTATTGATCGTTTTGTATGTCATGAATCTGAAAAGTACACGACATCTTTATACGTTGAAAAAAAACGACCAGCGAATCCCTTCAACAATGGACGATTTGCGTAGTCTTGTGAACGAACGTTTCCACGCAACATTAATGACCATTCCTTTGATTGGGGTCCTATTCTTTACAATCTTACCGCTTTTATACATGATTTCTATTGCATTCACAAATTATGATCACAAAAACCTCCCGCCCAAAAATCTATTTACATGGGTAGGTTTGAGAAACTTCACCAATGTCATTTCAGGAGATATGGCTTCTACGTTTTTCCCAGTTTTGACATGGACATTGATCTGGGCTGTTTTGGCGACGATCACTTGTTTCTTCTTCGGCGTCATTCTTGCATTGCTGATCAATGCGAAAGGTATTCGATACAAGAAGGTATGGCGGACGATTTTTGTTCTGACCATGGCAGTGCCTCAATTTGTTTCGTTATTGATCATGAGAAATCTTTTGAATGGTTCTGGACCAATCAATTCTATTCTCTTGAATCTCGGCTGGATCAATACTGCGATTCCTTTTTTGACAGATCCTTTGTTTGCCAAAGTTAGTATTATCTTCGTCAATATGTGGATCGGTATACCGGCGACAATGTTGGTCACTACCGGTATTTTACAAAACTTAGACCAGGAGCAAATCGAAGCGGCAGAAATTGACGGAGCGAATCGTTTCCAAATTTTCCATTCGATCACTTTCCCGCAAATTCTCTTCGTCATGATGCCAGCGCTGATTCAACAATTTATTGGTAATATCAATAACTTTAATGTCATTTTCCTATTGACAGGCGGCGGTCCTTCTAACTCGAACTACTATGGTGCGGGTTCAACCGACCTTTTAGTAACATGGTTGTATAACTTGACCGTCAATACAATGGATTACAATTTAGCTTCGGTGATTGGTATCCTGATCTTTATTCTATCCGCAGTCTTCAGCCTATTTGCCTACACACGAACCAATTCATATAAGGAGGGATGATCCATGGCTACCAAAACAAAGCAAAACAGTTACAGAAAAGGACAATCGAATACACGTTTCCTCATTTATACTATTCTGATCATATTATCTGTGATCTGGTTATTTCCGATCGTTTGGATCGTTCTCACGAGTTTTAGAAGTGAAGGCGGCGCTTTCGTCCCGTATATTATTCCAAAAGAATTCACATTGGAAAATTATCGCCAACTGCTCGCCAATGACTCAGGCAGTTATCCCTTTGTTCGTTGGTTCTTAAACACCTTATTCGTTGCAACGTGCAGCTGTTTGCTTTCTACATTTATCACGATTGCGATGGCTTACTCATTGTCAAGGTTGCGCTTCAAACTAAGAAAACCATTTTTGAAAGTGGCATTGGTCTTAAATATGTTCCCTGGATTTATGAGTATGATTGCAGTCTACTATATTTTGAAAGCATTGAACTTAACCCAAAGTTTATTGGCCTTGATTTTGGTCTATTCTGCTGGTGCCGCTTTAGGATTCTATGTGGCAAAAGGCTTTTTCGATACGATTCCGATGGCTTTAGACGAATCAGCAATGATCGACGGGGCGAACAAATGGGATATTTTTACAAAAATCACTTTGCCTCTATCAAAACCGATCATCGTTTATACCTCTTTGATGGCCTTTATGGGGCCTTGGATGGACTTTATCTTTGCCCGTATTATTATGGGTGATGATGTCAAGAACTACACAGTTGCGATTGGCCTGTATTCTATGATGACCAAAACCACCGCAAATTCATTGTTCATGTCCTTTACGGCTGGATGTGTCTTGATTGCGATTCCAATCACACTGCTATTTATTTATATGCAAAAATACTACGTTCAAGGAATTACCTCCGGTTCTGTCAAATAACTAGACACTCCCGCTATCTTACTGTATTTCAGCCTATCTTCGATCAAGATGCTGAGATACAGTTTTTTTGCAAAAAAAAATAGAGCAGCCATAGCTGCTCCATTCAGTGTATTGAATTGGGGTGTTGTGTTGTCAAAGAGTAGGTCTGATCAATCTGTTTCGATCAAGCCATATTTACCGTCTTTGCGGCGATACACAATGCTGGTTCCATTGGTTTCGGCATCTTCAAAGATAAAGAAGTTATGTCCAAGCATGTTCATTTGCAGAACAGCTTCTTCACTATCCATTGGTTTCAGCGATAGGCGTTTTGTACGCACGATATCCAAATCTGAACCAATCGTTTCCTCATCATTTGATTCTGACGTGAATAAATCACCATCAGTTGGCGGTACCAATGCTGTTTCTCTTGATTTGCGGTTGATTTTGGTTTTGAATTTGCGAATTTGACGTTCTAATTTATCAACGACCAAATCAATACTAGCATATAGATCAGGTGATGTTTCTTCCGCACGAAGCACTAGAAATGGTAATGGAATCGTTACTTCCACTTTCGCAGTTTTTTCTGTATATACCTTTAAATTAACGTGCGCTGTTGCTTCAGGCACATCATTAAAATAACGTTCTAGTTTACCTACTTTTTTTTCTACGTAGTCGCGGATTGCTTCAGTTACCTCGATATTTTCGCCACGCACATTGTATCTGAACATATAAATTACCCCTTTCGTCTACCAGTAAAGAAGGAAAAGGACCACTCTTTTCTTCTTCTTGATTCTATTATATCGAACTCTGATGAATTTGCCTAGTAAATCGAATATAAATTTCAAACGTTTTCAAAAAAAACGGGTCATCGGGCAAAAGAGATGGATTGAACAGACGCTGGTTGACAGCTATGGATCAGTGCAGCGGCATGATATAACGTTCGACCTGTTGTATAGACGTCGTCCACCAATAAGATCTTCTTTCCCATGATGCATTCTGCTGCTCCCTTCTTCAAGCAAAAAGGCTGAGGGATCGCCATACGTTCTTTCTTTGACAAAGCTGCTAGAGGTGCGAGGGCCATTGGTTTAAGTAAGTGTTCTTCATAGGACAGCCCAGCTGCATCTAATACTGCAGTCACTTGATTGAAGCCTCGGCTCTTGTATCGGTCGGTTGACAAAGGGATTGGAATCAGTTGATCATAGCGATAGGCCTTCAATACTTTTTTGACATCTGTTGCCAAGACGTTTCGTAATCGGTAATCGCCCACCAACTTATATTGGTGCAGCCACTCTTTCATCCCTTCATTGTAAGCAAAGATGCCTCGATGATCGAACACAAAATCCGGATGAGTGCGGGTCCATTCCTGACAGTCCGAACAATGCTGCGTATCCCTTTGTCCGCAACAAGAACAGCACACCTGCCAATCGATCCTCTCTAAGCGATCTTCACAGCTCTGGCATCGTAAGTCGGATGGGATCAAAAGTGGGCATAACAGTTCCAACATAGATACTTCTCTTAACACATCCTGATGGCACCAACTACAAATCATCTGCTAACCACCTTTGTGCCAATTGATTCATGGCTTTGATCTCAGCAATGGCTTTGCGTATGGCTGGCGTCATTTGGTTATAGCAAAAGAGCACTTCCCCATGATTGAAGGCCCCTTTGCGATCAACACGCCCAGCGATCTGAACCAATGCCGATTTGGTGTAGATAGAATGGTTTGCCCCTAAAACAATGACAGAGACCCGTTCAAAAGTCACTCCTCTTTCTAAGATCATTGTGGTAAACAGTATCTGAAATGCCCGTTGACGCGCCTCAGTGACCTTTTCACTCCGTTGGACGTCCTTTGATGAGACACTCGAGATAGAATAATCTGGCAGTTCTTTGGCAATCACGGCTGCAACACGTTCCATATAAGGAATACTCGGGCAAAAGACTAGAACAAAGTTTTTCTCTGCCAACCTTTGCAGTTCTTTGACGAAGGAACGACGCCAGCTTTTGCGCTGGTCAAGCCGTCGCCATTTTTCAAGCCAGTATAACTGCGGAACGATCAAGGGACGCTGATGGAACCGCAAGGGCATTTTTTCGATCTGAAATGTTCCACTGATTTCTTTTAGCAACCGATCTGAAGGCGTCGCGCTCAGATAGATCAAAGCCCCATTTTCGGTCAACGCCTGCTGCAATCCATAACGCAGCTGCTCATCGCCTTCGTAAGGAAAGGCATCCACTTCGTCTACAATGATCAAGGGGAAACTGCGATAAAAATGCAGCAGTTGGTGTGTCGTCGCCACCAATAAATGGGTATAGCGATACGGTTCTTCTGAATCCCCATAAAGCAGTAAGCATGCTTCGTTGGGAAAAGCTTGCTGGATCCTCGGATGTAATTCTCGACAAACATCGATGCGGGGGGAAACGATCGCCACCCGCGCTCCTTTTTGGCGAGCAGCGGCGATCGTTTCAAACATCATTTCCGTTTTCCCAGAGCCAGTCACCGACCACACCAGCGTTGATCGTCCTTCTTGATAGTTTCTGACCAACCGATCAGAGATCGCTTTTTGGAAAGTAGTCAGTACTCCAGGAAAGACTACCTGATGATCGATTGGCTGCACTTGGCTGCTTTGCCAGCATAATTGATGCTCGGATGTTATGCGGCCATAGCGACTGCAACTCGGACAGTAATAATGTCCGGAAGGTAATCGAACATCAGTCTTCACATGTCTTGTGCCACAGCGCTGACAGATGATCACACGCCCCTCTAACACCATAGCGGGTCGGCAATCAATCATCTGTTGCCTTTCTAACACTTCTTCATTGATAACTGCTTGCTGCTTACCCAACATTGACTCCATCTACATCACGCTCCTATCAATAATAAGTACGCAAAAAAAGAGAAATACGACAGTGCGCACTGTCATAGTTCTCTTCAAGATCTTATCTATTTCAATGACTATTCACCAATCAAAGTCAATGCTTGGTCTAATACTTTTTCGCCATTCATCATGCCGTAATCAGCCATGTTGATGACTTCTAATGGAATCCCTTTTGGTGCCAAACGTTTTTCGAAGTCACCTTTCATAAAACGTACTTGCGGTCCTAATAATAGCACGTTGACATCTTTACTTTCAAGATGTTGGTCAGCTTCTGATGCTGAAACTGCAAAGATATCTGCTTCTAAGCCTTTTGCTTCAGCAGCTTTTTGCATTTTTGTTACTAATAAACTTGTACTCATCCCTGCAGAACAAACTAACATGATTGTTTTTTTTGCCATATCGAACACTCCCTGAATTTTAAGAATAAGATAACATTTCCTATCTCTAGTATAAATCAAGTTGCGAATTTGTCAACGCTTTCTATCTATCAGCCAATTTGATTTCACGAGGCGATTAAAAACAATATATTCTTTATTTAGATTGACATGAACGACCTCGTAGCCCGCATTCAGCCATGCATAGGCGCCATTTTCTGGATGGCGGTAATCATTGGCCCACCAATCACTGTTCCTTCGGGCACTTTTCGGTAACCCAGTTGCTGGGAAAAGAAATTCATCAAATTGAGTAAATGTCAGCGTGACTTGTGATCCGCCGTTGTTTTTAAGGTAATGCGTGATTGAATCGTACTTTTTGCGTCTGCCCAGCGTCAACGCCTCCTTTAATTTTTTTGCAGATTGAACTGGAAATTGATATTTGTATCTTACGCCAAGTTTGCCTATACTAGAAACAAAAGGAGGCGATGACCATCGAATCTTATCGAACGATCCGTGAGAATGGCCAAAGTGAGATCGACATCAAAAAATCTCGGTTTATTTGTTTTCTAAAACGAATAACTGATGAAGAAGACGCCAAACAATTTATTCAACAAATCAAAAAAGAGCATTGGAGAGCCAATCACAATTGCAGTGCTTATGTTCTAGGCACACATCACGAGATCCAACGCAGCAGTGACGATGGAGAACCTAGCGGCACTGCTGGAGTCCCTATCTTAGAAGTCTTGAAAAAAAATCAACTAATCAATGTCGTTGCTGTTGTCACTCGGTATTTTGGTGGCACAAAGTTAGGTGCCGGCGGCTTGATTCGTGCCTATTCAAGTGCAGTCTCAGCTGGTCTTTCTGAAGTGGGCCTTGTCGAAGGCATCTATCATCAATCATTGCTTTTGACGATCGACTATTCGTTACTCGGAAAGTTGCAAAATTATTTAGCGTTGCAACAAATGGTTATCAATGACATTGAATATACCGATAAAATCACGCTGACATTGATGGTTCCTGATTCAGACAAAGAACACGTTGAAGCAGCATTGATTGATCTGCTCCAAGGACAGGTCACAATGACACATGGCGCGGCTTCATATGTCGAAAGAGCCATTTCCCACTCAGCAGCTGATGAGTGACCCGCAAGTCTCTTGCTTTTTTCGCATACTTCCTGCTTCAATGATAAAAAAGGCCGATAGCACACTGCACAGAGAAACGCTCATTCCACTGCTGCGCTGCATATCGGCTTATTTGCGCAGGCGCAAAATCGATTATTTTTCCATATAAAACTCAAAACGATTCCCAGCATATTGCGTTCTGACATATTCAAAGGGTTGCCCATTTTCGAATGAAGTAATTTGCCGCATACGCAAAATCGCATCGCCACGTTTTAAATCTAGATATTCTGCAATCTGTTCAGAAGCCAGCATTGCTGAAATCGTTTGAGAAGAACCGCCAATTTTGTGATGGCCTTTCTCTTCTAATACTTTATAAAGGGAAGAGATAATCTCATCTTTGCTTAGATCACGAATCAACTTTTCAGGGATACTAGCTACTTCAAAACAAATCGGCACATCGTCAGCATAGCGGATCCGCTCCATTCTCAAAATGGTTTCGTGGCCTGCAAGCTGCAGCTTTTCCATCTCGCTTGAACTAGGTGCAGTCAAAAAATAAGCAACAGCTTTACTTGACGGCACACGGCCAAGGGAATGCATGATTTCTGTAAAACTGGTTGTCCCAGTCATCTTTTCTTGGACTTTTTGACGAGATACATAGGTACCAGATCCGATTTTGCGTTCAAGGATCCCTTCATCAGCCAATGTTTGAATGGCTTGTCGTAAAGTCATTCGGCTAACGCCAAATTGTTTAGACAACTCCCTTTCAGAAGGCAAACGGTCGCCGATTTTGTACGTATTGTCTTCAATATTTGCTTTGATTTGATCATGAATTTGAATATAAACAGGTAACTTTTCCACCACAATACATTCCTCCGTTCCTCTTCATTATAACTGGTATATACCTAAAATACCAATAGAACAGCCGAAAAAAAGCCTTAAAAATTTACATGGGCCAATTCTCTTTTCCTAGTTTGAAGCCTATTCCAAAAGAATTGGCTCATATTTGATTTTTAAGCCCTTTTTATATCGGATGAAATTGGTTTAGCTGTTCGACACCTTTTCTTCAGCATCCATTGCTTTATTGGCAGTCGCCATCAATAAGCGAATGCGGTTCAACTGATTCACGACGGAAACACCCGGATCGTAATCGATGGCTGCAATATTGGCTTTAGGGTATTGATGACGCAATTCTTTCATAACCCCTTTACCGACCACATGGTTTGGCAGACAACCAAATGGCTGTAAACAAATGATATTATTGACTTCATGTTTCAGCAATTCAATCATTTCCCCCGTCAAGAACCAGCCTTCGCCAGTATGATTGCCGATTGAAATGATTTTACTGGCTTCATCAGCCAATTGGTGGATCGAATCAATCCCATCAAACCGATTTGACGCCCGTAGCGCTTTATCCATCGGTTTTTGGATTTTTTCTATCATTGCGATCATAAAGTTTGCCAACAATTGGCTTTTCTTGGCCATACCCAAATGTTCATACCGCCATACTTGATTGTATAAAGAATAGTTCATAAAGCCGACAATATCAGGCACTACAGCTTCTGCGCCTTCTGCCTCCAACAATCGAACGATATCATTATTCGCAGTCGGTGAATATTTCACTAAGATTTCTCCAACCACACCTACGCGTGGTTTGCGCACATCGGTCAAAGGAATCGTATCAAAATCATGGATGATTTTTTTCAAATAGCGATTAAAGAGTGAAAATGAGCCATTGCGAATGTTTTTTTCGATTCTTTTGATCCAGTCTTGATGAAGTTGATCCACAGCCCCTGCTACTTGTTCATACGGCCGCGTACGATATACCAAACGCTCAAACAAATCGCCATATAAAAACGCCACTGCCACGCGCTTCATCATCGGATAGGTGAAGCGGAAACCAGGATTGGATTCGACACCTGTATTGCCCATTGAAATCGAGACAACTGGTACCTGTGGAAATCCGGCATCATTCAATGCTTTTCTCAATAACGGAATGTAATTCGTTGCACGACAGCCGCCGCCTGTCTGCGTCATCAATACACTGGTATTTTCCACATCATAGGTTCCACTTTGCAACGCTTCTACGAGTTGGCCGATTGAAATGATCGCTGGATAACACGCATCGTTATTCACGAAGCGCAAGCCGACATTGACCGCTTCTCGATCATCCGCTGGCAAGCAGACGACCCGATAACCAGAAGCCTGCAAGGCAACATCTACCAAACCACTTTGATGGATCGGTGATAACATAGGCAGTAATAGTGTGTGCTGTTTGCGCATATCCTTTGTGAAGGTGATTTTGGCTGGTTCTTCGAATTGTTTTTTGGGTTCAAAATGCGTTTTGTCTCGTTCATTGACAGCAGCTTTCAACGAGCGCAGCCGAATACGGATGGCCCCCAAGTTTGCTCCTTCGTCAATTTTTAAGACTGTATATAGTTTGCCATACTGGGCCATGATTTCTTCCACTTGGTCTGTTGTCACCGCATCGATGCCACACCCAAAGGAGTTCAATTGAACCAATTCCAAATTCTTGTTCTTAGCAACTACACGGGCAGCTGCATACAACCGGGAATGATAGACCCATTGATCGACGACGCGTAAATTACCGACATTGCCTAAATGGGCGATACTATCTTCCGTCAAGACATGAAACCCTTCTTGGGTAATCACTTCTGCGATACCATGATTGATTTCAGGATCCAAGTGATAGGGCCGCCCCGACAATACGATACCTTTTTGATTGCTTTCCATCAGCATGCGCAACGTTTCTTCGCCTCTTGCAGCAATATCTGCTTTGCATTGGTCCAGTTCTTCAAAGCCATGGCGCAATGCAGCTGCTATCTGGTCTTTAGAAAAATGGAAGTCTTGGAAAGCTGCGGTCAAGGTTTTAACCATAGATGATTCATCTGCTAAGTTTAAAAATGGACAGCGGTAATCGACAAGTCCTTCACGAATCGCATCGACATTGTTGCGAATCACTTCGGGATAGCTTTGAACGATTGGGCAATTAAAATTATTTTCAGCAGTGGCCGTTTCTTTCCGTTCAAAGATCACGCCTGGATAGAAAATCAACGGGACTTCCTGATCAATCAAGGCTTGAATATGACCATGCGCCAGCTTAGCTGGATAACAAACGGTATCGCTAGGGATTGTTTCGATGCCTTTTTCATACAAATCCTTATTTGATCTTGGGGATAGTGTGACGCTAAACCCTAATTCACTAAAGAATGTATGCCATAACGGATAGTTTTCATATACATTCAAGACCCGAGGCAGCCCGATTTTTCCGTGAATGGCTTCCTTCTTTCTTAAAGAGCGGTATTTAAACATCCGGCGATATTTTTCATCAACCAAGTTGACTTTGCGGTCTTCTTTTTTGATTTTGATACGCGCGCCACGCTCGCAGCGATTCCCGGTGATAAATTTACGACCATCAGAAAACAAAGTGACGGTCAATAAACAATTATTCTCACATAATCCACAATGCGTGAACTCTTTTTCGGCTTCAAAAGATTCCATTTCGCCCAATGACAACAAGGTGCTTTCTGCCCCTAACTCATAGTTTTCCAATGAAATCAGTGCAGCCCCATATGCCCCCATCAAACCGGCAATCGATGGCCGGACAACTTCTCGCCCACTGATTAATTCAAACGCTCGCAAGACAGCCTCATTATAGAAAGTCCCGCCTTGACAAACGATTTTTTCACCCAAATCTTCTGGACGTCGAATCTTGATGACTTTGTAAATGGCATTCTTGATGACTGAATAAGATAAGCCTGCGGAGATATCCCCTACTGAGGCGCCTTCTTTTTGAACTTGTTTGACTTTAGAATTCATAAAGACGGTACAACGTGAACCCAAGTCAACAGGCGCCTTGGCATGGACAGCTGCTTGGGCAAAATCACGGACATCCTGATTCATCGATTTGGCAAAGGTTTCAATAAAAGAACCGCAACCGGATGAACAAGCTTCATTCAACTGAATAGAAGACAACGCACCATCTTTGATGGTCATGGCTTTCATGTCCTGACCACCAATATCTAAAATAAAGTCGACCCCCGGTTGAAAATGATTGGCAGCTTTATAATGGGCCATGGTTTCTACTTCACCAAGATCCACTTTCAAAGCATGTTTGATCAAATGTTCTCCATAGCCAGTAATCGTTGACTTGGCAATAAAGACATCCGCTGGCATCTTTTGATAAAGGTCTTTTAAGACCGTCATCGTGGTTGCTAAGGGCTCTCCCTCATTATTGCCATAAAAAGAAAAAAGTATGTCGCCGATTTCATTGATCAAAACAACTTTGGTGGTCGTCGATCCGGCATCAATTCCTAGAAATGCTGGTCCAGTGTGGTGTTGCAACGGTTTTTCTGGTGCCACAGCTTGGGCGTGGCGTTCACGAAAATCAGCCAACGCAGCATCATCAGCAAACAGCGGTGCTAAAGTATCTGAGGGCATCAATTTCCCTTGCGCTCCATTCGTCAAACGATCTAATAACGTTGTAATTGAACGTTCATCCTCCGCATAAAGGGCTGCACCCATAGCCACAAATAATTGAGGGTTTTCTGGAAAAATAATATCCTCGGCTTTCAAGTCCAGTGTATCAATAAATCGTTGGCGCAATTCCGACATGAAGTATAATGGGCCACCTAAAAATGCCACTTTGCCTTTGATTTTACGGCCTGCCGCTAAACCAGCAATTGTCTGATTCACTACTGCTTGAAAGATACTCGCAGCAATATCCGCCTTTGCGGCACCTTCATTGATCAATGGCTGCACATCAGTCTTGGCAAACACACCGCACCTAGAAGCTATGGGGTATAGGGTTTGGTAATCTTTGGCTAATTCATTGACCCCATTTGCATCTGTTTTCAACAAAACAGCTATCTGATCAATAAAGGCACCTGTACCACCGGCACAACTCCCATTCATCCGTTGTTCCAAAGCACCTTCAAAAAAGGTGATTTTCGCATCTTCTCCACCTAATTCGATCGCCACATCGGTTTCAGGAATAAACGTTTCTACTGTTTCTGTGCAGGCAATCACCTCTTGAACGAAAGGGATATGCAAAACTTCTGCTAAGCCCATCCCCCCAGAACCTGTGATCGCCAAAGCCATTGACTGCGACCCAATGAGTTGTTGCGCCTCTGTCAGAATCCGTTGTGTGGCACCTTGAATATCCGCAAAATGCCGCTCATATTTTGCAAAAATCGTCCTATTGTCTTCATCAAGCACCACGAATTTGACTGTCGTCGAACCTACGTCGATGCCTGCTTTATATTTTTTCATGTTGGGCCTCCATTTAAACAACACATTGTTGAATAACTAACAAACTGTTTGTTATAATACTTATGTCTATTGTAAAACAATTCATTGATAATTCAACAAACAGATTCATGCAAGGTGTGGGTTAAGCAACATTCCCCTAGAATCTGTTGTTTAAATTGAGAGGAAGTTCACATGTGAAAAAGACGGATCTCCGAGTACAACGTACCAACAAATTAATTGTCGACGCTTTTATTCGTTTAGTCGAACAAAAAGGTTACGAACAAGTCACTGTCCAAGATATTGCCGATGAAGCGATGATCAATCGTGCGACCTTCTATGCCCACTACAAAGATAAACAAGACTTATACGAACGCATCTTTGATTTGGCTCTTGATTCCTTCTCAGATATTCTTTCATTAGAAGATTTGGTACAAGGTAATTTGATCAAACTCAAAAAAGTCGAAATTACCATGACCCATATTTTCAAACACATCCATGAAAACAGCCAGTTTTATTTGACGATCATGGATGGTGCTGCGATTGAAATCATTCGTCGGAAATTAGGTATCTTGCTCACGGAGCGCTATGATGCCATTTTCTCTTCACTTCGCATCACCGAGAGCAATATCGAAGTTCCCCTTGATTTCATTATTGAATACATCACATCGATTTTTGTCGGTACTTTGCATTGGTGGCTGACGTCAGACACTACGATGCCACCCAATCAGTTGGCTAAATTGGTGATCAAGTTAGTAGCGAATGGTCATTTGACGGTTTTGGGGATTGAGATTGAGGATTAAAAAAAACTGCCATCGGCAGTTTTTTTGTCAGTATCATGGCTTAACGATTCTTCGCCCGCCATTTAATCGTGTCTTGCGTTTGCCGTTGTTTCTTGACTTTGATTCCTTTAGGTGCCACATTGATGACATATTCATTTTTCTTCATGACATCATATACATGTTCAGCCGCTTCAGTGACTTTATCTTTGATATTCAATTTGAACTTCATTCGTCTCATCTCCTGTATTCTTTTCTTTAAGCCTATCGTAAATGAAAAAAATCTTCAACTTATAACCCTTGATCTGTACCGGCATCCCTTGAAATAAATAACGAAAAAAAGCAGCGATAATTCTCGCTGCTTTTTGACTGATTCATACTTGACTGGGGTAGCTGGATTCGAACCAACGCATGACGGAGTCAAAGTCCGTTGCCTTACCGCTTGGCTATACCCCAATAAATGGTGGAGGAGAGTGGATTCGAACCACTGAACCCTAAGGAACGGATTTACAGTCCGTCGCGTTTAGCCACTTCGCTACTCCTCCAAAAGCTTTCTTAAAAACCTGACAATAGTTATAATACCGAAAAAGATAACAAATTGCAAGAGCAAAATGCAACTTTTTCTAGAAATTAATCATGTAAATTCCATTGTCGAATAACCGTTTCGATGGCCGTTTCTAAACTACGACTTGCGCCTAGATCTTCATCCCCTAAAAAGCTTTGAAATTCTTTAGGTCCCATGGTCATAATCTCGCCGATCATTTTTTTGCCGATGAACAGTTGATTGACGGTATAGTCTTTGCCATGAATAGGTTTAATTGTCTCTTCGATTCGTACTTCAATATCTTTATTTTTTTTAGACATGTCTGACACCCCTCTTCTAAAGCACTTCATTATTCTACCAGAAAATCATGAAAAGCAAAAGCAAATCTCATTTGAAAACGAAAAAATATGCCCAGTCTTGCGACTGGCATATTTTTTCGCATCATTATGCTTGATTGGTCAATACAGCACTGGTAATAGTATACCCAGCATCATTTAACACACGTTTGATTTCATCAACTTGACGTGATTCCACTTGAATCTCAACAATCGTCTTCAATGCCATCCGGTTGACGACCACTGTCAAAATACTCATCTGATGCGCCGCCAATAATTTTGTGACATCTGCTAGTACGCCAACATGATCATCGGTGATTTCGATGGACACTCGTGTACCACCATCATGATAGCCGGTGATTTTGAGGAAAGCATCAAAAATATCATTATTGGTAATGATCCCAACTAAGCGCGTGTCTTCTAATACTGGCAAGACACCAACATTCTCGCCCCGCATCAAAGAAATCGCATCTTCTAATAAAGCATCTGGCGCGACTGTCGTCACTTTCTTCAACATAATATCGGCCACTATGGTTTTGTTCAACAGATAGTTCATTTCGTAGACACTTAAGCTCGTTGCTTTCGAGGGCATCGCTTCAGCGATTGTCCCTTCCGTGATCAAGCCAACTAGTTTATCTTGATCGACGACTGGCAAACGATGGATATCATGCTGTTTCATTAAATCAACTGCATCGAAAATCGGGGTGTTGGATTGGACAGTCACCACCGATTTGGTCATAAAATCACTCACACTCATCTCTTTATCCTCCTAAATAAGCCTTGCGGACTTCATCACTGGCTAGCAGCTCTTGGCCCGTTCCTTCTAAAACAATCTTTCCGGTTTCAAGTACATAGCCGCGATCCGCGATCGATAAAGCCATCTTGGCATTTTGTTCAATCAATAAGACCGTCGTCCCTTGTTCTTTGATCTCTTGGATGATCGAAAAAATCTCTTTGATAAAAATCGGTGCCAATCCCATGGATGGTTCGTCTAGCAACAGCAGACGAGGTTTAGACATCAATGCACGACCCATCGCCAACATTTGCTGTTCTCCCCCCGACAAGGTTGCAGCGTCTTGCGACAAACGTTCTTTCAATACTGGGAACTTTTGGTAAACTTGTTCGTAATCAGCTTTCACACCGTTGTCTTTTCGTAAGAATGCGCCCATTTCTAAATTTTCTTGGACGGTCAAACCAGGAAAGACATGTCGACCTTCTGGGACTTGCGATAAACCAGAAGCAACGATTTTTTGCGGCGCTTCTTTTTCAATGGTTTTGCCTTCAAATGTCACACTGCCCTTAGAGGGACGGATCAATCCGGAAATCGTTCTTAAAATAGTGGTTTTCCCAGCGCCATTGGCACCGATCAGTGAGACGATTTCGCCTTCTTCTACATGAAAGGACACATCATGAACGGCTTGGATCATCCCGTAATGCACACTAAGATTTTGAATATTCAGCATTAGATTTCCCCTCCCAGATAGGCTTCGATCACCCGTGGATTATTTTTGATTTCTTCCGGTTGACCATGAGCGATGACTTGCCCGTATTCCAATACATAGATTCGTTCGCAAACTTCCATGACCAAACTCATGTCATGTTCAATCAATAGAATCGTCAATTGAAAATCTTTTTGGATCTGATAGATCAGTTTCGTTAAATCAGCTGTTTCTTGCGGATTCATGCCGGCCGCCGGTTCATCCAAAAATAAAATTTTTGGCTCTGTCGCCAATGCCCGCACGATTTCTAGACGGCGTTGTTCTCCGTAAGGTAAATTCTTTGCCAATGTTTGACTTTTGCCATCCAAATCAAATATTCGCAGCAGATCTAACACTTTTTCCCGCATCTTTTCTTCATTCTTGTAAAACTTAGGCAAACGCAGAATGCTGGTGAACAACCCTTCATTGTGTTTGCTGTTCATAGCGATCAAGACATTGTCCATCACCGTTAAATCTTTGAACAAACGAATATTTTGAAAGGTCCTTGAAAGACCTAAATCAGCAATTTTATACGGTTTCCGACCATTTAAGCGGACAGGTTTGCCTTGTTCTTCCAGCAAGACATCCCCCTCACTTGGTTCATACACACCAGTCAACAAATTGAATAAGGTGGTTTTTCCAGCACCATTGGGGCCAATCAACCCGACAAGTTCATTGTGTTCAAGATGCAAATCAACATGTGATACAGCGGCCAAACCGCCGAAATTTTTGGTTAGACTTTTAACTTCTAATAGAGGCATCTTTGTCATCCCCCTTTTTCGAGAATTTATCCACTAAGCGTTTCACTGAGAACTCCCAAGTCCCCAATAAGCCGCTTGGTTTGAAGATCATGATGATGATCAAGGCCAACGCGTAAATAATCATCCGCAAGTCAGAGAAGCCTTGCAAATACATATTTAGAATACCCAAAACAATAGCTGAAACAACTGCGCCTGTTGTGCTGCCCAGCCCGCCAAACACGACAATGATCAAGACATCGATCGATTTCATAAACCCATAATCTTTTGGAAAGACCGATTGTTGATAACTGGCATACAACGTGCCTGCAATACTAGCCAATACCGCCCCCATAACAAAGGCAATGACCTTATACTTGGTTGTATTGACACCCATTGATTCAGCGGCGATCTCATCTTCACGAACCGCCAATGTTGCCCGCCCTGGACCACTATGGATAAAATTCGATACCACAAGAATCGATAAAAAGGCAAAGATAAAAACGATTTGCCAATTACTGAATTGCGGTAAGCCAAAAATACCTGCAGGACCATTGGTCAAGCCTCTTAAGTTGATCAGTAAAATCCGAATAATTTCAGAAACACCTAATGTGGCGATGGCTAGATAATCACCTTTTAAGCGAAGTGTAGGAATACCCACGACCAATGCAATAAAACCTGAAACCAGCATCCCCACCAAGAGACCACTTAGAAAGCCCCCGAAGGTTGGATTGTTGGCAGAAAGAATCGCTCCTGCATAGGCACCGATTGCCATAAAACCAGCATGTCCCAATGAGAACTGTCCAGAAAAACCGATGATCAAGTTCAAGCCAACTGCCAAAATAATATTGATACCGATATTGACAATGATCGCATCTGAGAACAAGTTGATCATCCCACCGTTATAAGCGGCAAATAAACCAAAGTAAACGATAGCTGCCAGAGCGAGCCAAATCAAATTATATTTTATATTCTTTTTCATTCTGACCACCTACACTTTCTCTTTGATATTTTTGCCTAAGATCCCTGCAGGACGTACAAGCAATATAATTATTAAAATTGCATACACCAACGCATCCTTATAATCGGAAAAGCCGAGGGCTGTTGCAGTTGTTTCTATCAAGCCAATCACAAAACCACCCAATGCAGCACCTGGAATAATCCCAATGCCGCCCAAAACAGCCGCCACAAATGATTTAAGCCCTGGTACAACACCCATGGAAGGATCAATGGAATTGTAATACAAACCAATCAACATACCGCCAGCGGCTGCCAAAGCTGAACCTAAAGCAAAGGTAAATGAAATCGTCCGATTGACATTGATTCCCATCAAACGCGCTGCATCAGCATCGACACTCACTGCCCGCATCGCCTTACCCATTCTAGTTTTTTTGACAATTAGCTGCAATAAGATCATCAACGTCAACGAGATAGCCAGAATCAACAATTGAATATTGCTGACTTCGATGAAGCCGATTGAATACGTCTTACGCGCGATTGCTTGCGGAAAAGGACGGACATCGGCTGAAAAGAAAAAGATCATGATATTTTGTAAAAAATAAGATACACCGATCGCCGTGATCAATGCTGAGATTCGCGTTGAATTTCGTAGTGGCCGATACGCCAAAAACTCGATTGTCACCCCTAAAGCAGCACTAGCGATCATTGAGATAAACAGCGCCGGGAAAAAGCCTAATTGCCATTGATTGATCAAAAAGTAGCCAATAAAACTACCAATCATATATACCTCACCATGGGCGAAGTTGATTAATTTAATGATACCATACACCATCGTATAACCCAGAGCGAGTAGGGCATAGATACTACCCAAGAACAAGCCGTTGATCAATTGCTGGATCATCATTTCCATATGCTCACATCCAATATTTTTTTATATGTACTTCATTGATAACAAAGAGAAAAGAAACTGAGACAACCGTTGCTGGCTTGCCTCAGTCATTGTGTCTTGCGTGTGTTTTATCTTGTTTACGGATTTACTGTATCTGCTGATGTTTCTTTCCCATCTGTCAATCCTAATACAACTGCTGATTTTTCTGGGTTATGGTTGGCATCCATGGTGATTTCACCTGTCACACCTTGGAAGTTTGTCAATTCAGAAAGACCTGTTGCAATTGCCGTTGAATCTGCTGAATCTTGATCTTCGATTGCTTGTTTGATCATATAGACTGCATCATAAGCCAATGCATTGAAAGCAGAAGGTTCTTTGCCATATTTTTCTTTGAATGCTGCAACAAAAGGTTCTACTTTGTCATTTGCTGGCGCATTAGTTGAGAAGTGCCCTGTATAATAGACGTCAGAAACATTTTCAGCACCTGCTGTTTGAACCATTTTTTCATCGCCGAAGCCATCCGCACCAATAATTGGTTGGTCAATACCTAATTCCCGTGCTTGTTTAATGATTAAACCAGCTTCAGTATAGTATCCTGGGATAAACAAGACATCAAAGTCTGCATTTTTGATTTTTGTCAAAACAGCTTGGAAGTCTTTGTCCCCTTCAGTAAAGTTTTCTTCCATTACGATATCGCCAGTATAGCTAGATTTAAAGGCTTCCGTTAAGCCAATCGCATAATCACTTGAATTATCCCCTAAAATGATTGCTTTAGATGCCTCTAAATTGTCTTCTGCGTATTTAGCCAAGATCGTTCCTTGGAAACTATCTTGGAAACATGAGCGAAAAGCAAAATCTTGGACTGTGTCGCCGTTGACAGTGATTGCATCATCAGTACCTGAAGGTGTCACCAATGGTACTTGGGCTTTCGTCACATTTGGCAGTGCTGCTTTTGTTGCACCCGATGTGGCCGGTCCAATGATTGCTACGACTTTGTCATTGGTTGTTAAATTTGCAGCTACAGTTGCAGCTTCATTGTTGTCAGATTTGTTATCTTTAGACACGATTTCAATCTCTTTACCTAAAACACCGCCAGCTGCATTGATCTCTTCAACCGCTAAGTCAATACCCTCTTTTTCAGCGGAACCATACGCCGCTACGGCACCAGATAATTCTAGGTTGACGCCGATTTTAATTGTGTCCCCCTCTTGTTTATTACCGCCATCAGCGGAACCATCACTTGATGTGCCACCAGTTGGTCCTGCGCTGCAGGCTGTTAATAGAAACAAACTCGCAAATAAAAATGCAAACTTCTTTTTCATTTATGATCCTCTCCTTTACATCCCCTAGATATGTTATCAAATATACGCAAAAAACGGGGAAATGTCAACAAATTATCAGAATATTTCATCTATTCGATTGGTTTTTTTTTACCATAACAAAATCACTCCGATTCAAAACATTGTTTCCATAGTATTGGGAGCGTTTTTCATAAAAAAAGGAACAAAAGTCAGGTACACTTTTGTTCCTCAGCTTCATTGTCGACAAGAAGCCAAACAAATACTCAGGCTGTTAGATGTCAGCTTTGTGCTGTGAAATTTGCGGCCGCTCCCACCAGATTGGCATCATTGCGATAATCGCACAGTTTGATCAACGGTTTAAAATCATTCAATCCTTGGGCTGCCAACATGACGGATAAACGACCCTCAATTTCTGCCAGCAAGCCTTCTTTGGCACTGACACCACCTCCGATGATGATCACTTCTGGGTCAAAGGCGAATTGGATACTGAACAAACCTTGTGCCAAATAACGATAAAAATTGTCCACCTCTTCCGCTGCGATTGGATCACCTGATTCGCTGCGGGCAAAGACCTCTTCTCCTGTGATCGTCTCACGATCGATCCCCATTCGATCACAATAGCGCCACGCCATTTGTACAGCTGTGCCTAACTGGGAAAATGTCTTCCCTTGATCTAAGATCATCAGCCCAAATTCACCACCATAAAGATGCGCACCGCGAATCAATTGGCCTTGATTGATCAGGGTACCGCCGACCCCAGTGCCAATCACTACAAAAGCGGCTTGTTCAAATCCCTTTCCCGCCCCCTGATAGAACTCGGCTAACCCCGCACAATTGGCATCATTTTCAATCGCTACGGGCAATTGGAACAATGCTTCTAATTCACTAAAGATATCAAACCCGTGAATATACGGAATCGCACTGATGCCGTTGATTTGTCTTTCTTCAGCATTGACAGCACCCGGGGCGCTTATACCAACACCTTCAATCTTCATTGTACTATTATCTTTAACGTTATCTTGAACCTCTTTCAAATGGCGTTTCATTGCTGCCCATGTTTTTGGTGTGACAAATTTTCCTTTTTCGGTCAGTTCACTCCCTGTCCACACCCCATATTTTACCGCAGATCCACCCATATCAAATACTAAAATTGCCATATATGTCCCTCATTTATCTTTAGAGTGTCCCTTTTATTTTAACGCAAGCGCCTCGTTTAAGAAAGCGATTTCTAGTAAATGCAAAAAAACCAGCTGATTGCTCAGCTGCGAATCAACTGTTTGACCAAAATGATTTGATCAAATAGCTGTTGTCCTTCCTCATAGATTGACTCGGGATAATGTTTGATAAAATAATTTTTTTGGCGACTATGCAAGATGAATCCTTCTGATTAATATAAATAGCGGGCAGGTGAGATATCTCCCGTTTTGATCAACAAATCAATCGTTGTTTGTTGCCGGTTATGCGCCAAAATGAAGGCCTCTGCTGCTTGCAGCAACTGTCGGCCGATGCCCCTATTTTGATGCGTAGGTGCGACGGCGATATTCATGATTTCCCATGTATCGAGCTGTTGTTGAAAAACAATCATACCTACTGGGCAATCTTGCTCCGCAAACACCAGTACTTGACTTTGGGCAAGATACGTTTCAACGGTCTCTCTATCTGGATCTGCATCCAACAACAACCGCCATGGATATGTCTCGCCTGCATGCAACGAACGAATCACGCTGTTCACTCCTTTCTACTCTTTGATAGCGTTCAGATATGTCTATCACTTTTTCTTATATGAACGATAGATTGGTTTTTCGGTATCCACCGTATTGCGTTTTAAAGAAAAGTGACGCGGTACATAATCGATGCCGCCTTTGACAAAAGGATGGCAGCGTAGGATGCGGGAAATCCCCATCGTTGTCCCCTTCACTGCGCCATGCACTTGGATTGCTTGGATCATATAACTTGAACAGGTTGGATAATAACGGCAACTGGGGGGGAATAAGGGCGAAATAAAGCGCTGATAAAACCGAACCAATCCAATCAATAATTTACTCATAAGATATGCTTCCTTTTCTATCATAGACTCACAACCAGATGAAAAAAAACTAGGACAAAGCATGGGCCTTATCCTAGTCGCCTATTTATTTCATGAAATCTAAAATATGATTCCAAAGACTTGGAGAGAATACTTTAAAGGGACTGCCGTCACCAATAATGCCGTAGCCAATCATCGTGCCAGCCAAAAATAGCAAAATGGCACCTAAAATAACCAACAATATTTTCATTAAGCTAGTTAAAATATAGCGATTCAAGTTCACCTTTATCTCTCCTATTCAACTATGCAGTGACGGTTGCTGTTTCTTCAACTGCTTCTGAGACCCGTTCAACATCAGCGCCTAGTTGTTGCAATTTTTGATGGAATTTGTAATAGCCGCGATCCAAATATTTCAAGTTGCGGACCCGTGTGCGGCCAGTTGAGCGTAAGCCCAATAAAATCAATGCTGCAGCAGCACGCAAATCAGTTGCGTAAACCAATGCACCTTGTAATTCATGACCGCCTTCGATCACTGCCACATTGCCATCGATTTTGACATGGGCATTCATGCGGCGCATTTCTTCCAAATGTTGGAATCGATTTTCAAAGACTGTTTCATTGACCACACTTGTGCCAGCTGCCAATAATTGGATGGCAGACATTTGCGCTTGCATATCAGTTGGAAACCCTGGATGAGGCATCGTCTTGACATCTGTCGCCTTTAATTGTGCTGGTCCTACGACCCGAACGCCTTCAGGGACTTCAGTAATCGTTGCACCCATTTCAGTCAACTTAGAAATCAATGGACGATTGTGTTCAGAAATCGCATCCTTGATGATCACATCGCCTTCTGTCATCGCTGCTGCCACCATAAAAGTTCCCGCTTCGATACGATCTTGAACGATCGAATGGCTGACCGCATGCAGATGATCGACACCTTCGATGCGCATTGTTTCTGTTCCGGCACCAAATACTTTGGCACCCATTTTATTCAAGATATTCGCTAAGTCAACGATCTCAGGTTCCCGCGCAACGTTTTCGATCGTCGTCGTTCCTTTGGCTTTGACTGCGGCCATCATGATGTTTTGAGTGGCGCCGACACTTGGAAAGTCTAAATAAATACTGCTTCCTTTTAATTCATCGGCAATTGCTTCTATGTATCCATCTTTTTGAATGATCTCAGCACCTAACGCTTGAAATCCTTTCAAGTGTAAATCGATTGGTCGTTTGCCAATGGCACATCCGCCAGGCATTGCGACTTTCGCATGACCATTGCGGGCCAATAATGGACCCATTACAACGATTGAGGCACGCATTTGACTAACATACTCATAAGGCGCTTCAATCGCCAAATCTTTTGATGCATCGATCGTCATTTTATTTTTATCTTTATCAAAATCGATTGCGACATTTAGGTGTCGAATCACTTCTCTCATTGTTAAAACATCAGATAGAATTGGTACATTTGTCAAAGTCGTTGTACCTTCTTCTGCCAACAAGCTTGCCGCTAAGATTGGTAAAACAGCATTTTTTGCCCCTTCGATCTTCACTGTACCAGTTAGTCGATTACCACCTTGAACGATCATTTCTTCCATTATGTTCCCTCCAAATAATGCGCTGAGACCTATACAAAACCTTGCCAATTATAGCACGGATTCTTGTATACTTGCATATATTATTGAAAATCTTAAAATCCTATTAAAAATAAATTGCGACAAAGCGCGATCAGTTCAAGAAAAAAAGTACTCGCTGTATATCCTAATACGATCGCCATAAGCACCATGACCATTCTAATTTGTGTGGTTTGCAATGCTTTAAAAAAAGCATCGATCCGCACGGATTGTAATGCCCAAAAGGCAAGATAAATAAAAGCCAAATGACTGACGATTCGAATGATCGCATCGATCCCATATACTTGCATAACATGACTCCTTTTTTATGAACGTTACTATCATAACACAAACCTGTAAATATAAAAAATAATCTTTCCTTAAAATGGCAATAAAAGTCTTTAAAAAGTTTTTAAAACGTTTTCTTTGGAATACAAAAAAACAAAGGCCGCAGCCTTTGCTTTTTTTATGAGTGTTTAGACACATTGATCCGGTTGATTGCGCGATGCAATGCCACCGTTGCTCTACGCAGTTGATCAACATCTTCTACTTGCTTCGCTTCTTCGATTTGACGTTCTGCACGTTGTTTGGCACGTTCAGCTCGGGATACATCGATATCTCGATCACGTTCCGCACTATCGGCCACGATCGATACGACATTGTCACGAACCTCTAAAATACCACCGTTAACGGCAACCCAGTCTACGTGGGTATCAGAATCGACCCGTTTGACCCGTATTTCATCGATAGCCAATGGGACAATGATCGGTGCATGCCGCGGCAAAATACCTATCTCACCGTCTGTCGTACGCGCAACGACGATTTGGGCATGATGATCGTAAACCAAACCAGCAGGTGTCACCACATTCACTGTTAGAAAATGATCCATGAGGTTCCCCTCTTTCTTCATGGCTAATTAAACTAGTAGCCGATTTTCTTTGCTTTTTCGATCACATCTTCGATACGGCCCACACTACGGAAGGCTTCTTCTGGCAGGTCATCGTACTTACCTTCCAAAATCTCTGCAAACCCTTTGATGGTTTCTTCAACAGGTACATATGAACCTGGTTGACCAGTAAATTGTTCTGCTACGTGGAAGTTTTGTGATAAGAAAAATTGGATCCGACGTGCGCGGGCAACCAATGTCTTTTCATCATCAGATAATTCATCCATCCCTAAGATGGCAATGATATCTTGCAGCTCACGATAACGTTGCAATGCATGTTGCACTTCAGTGGCTACTTCATAGTGTTTTTCGCCGACGATTTCAGGTGCTAATGCACTTGAAGACGATGCCAATGGGTCAACGGCAGGATAGATCCCTTGTTCTGTCAACTTACGTTCCAAGTTGGTCGTTGCATCCAAATGGGCAAAGGCTGTGGCTGGCGCTGGGTCGGTATAGTCATCCGCTGGTACATAGATGGCTTGGATCGATGTAACGGATCCTTTTTTGGTTGAGGTAATCCGTTCTTGTAATTGACCCATTTCAGTAGCCAACGTTGGTTGGTACCCAACCGCTGAAGGCATCCGACCTAGTAAAGCTGATACTTCTGATCCGGCTTGAGTAAAGCGGAAGATATTATCGATAAAGAGCAATACGTCTTGACCTTCTACATCGCGGAAGTATTCCGCTAATGTCAAACCAGTCAACGCTACCCGCATCCGGGCACCTGGTGGTTCGTTCATTTGGCCAAAGACCATGGCTGTTTTTTCAATAACGCCAGATTCTTTCATTTCATTATATAGGTCGTTCCCTTCACGGGTCCGTTCACCAACCCCAGTGAAGACTGAGATACCGCCATGTTCTTGGGCGATATTATGGATCAATTCTTGGATCAATACGGTTTTACCTACACCGGCACCACCAAACAGACCAACTTTACCACCTTTTAAGTAAGGTGCAAGCAAATCAATAACTTTGATCCCAGTTTCTAGAATTTCTGTACTTGTAGACAATTCATCAAAATTAGGGGCTTTTTTATGGATCCCGCTACGGGGCGCATCATCAGGAAATGGTGCTTCCAAGTCGATCGTATCGCCTAAGACGTTGAATACCCGGCCTAGCGTTTCTGTACCAACTGGTACAGAAATAGAGGCACCTGTGTCGATAACTTCCATTCCTCGTTGTAATCCATCTGTTGATTCCATGGCGATCGTGCGGATCACACCATCACCAAGCTCCAACGCAGCTTCCAAAACAACTTTTGTTTTGTTGGCGTCTTTTTTGTATACAATCAACGCATTGTTGATATCTGGTAAGGATTGGTCTAGAGAAAATTCCACGTCGACAACGGGACCAATGACTTGAACAATCTTGCCTGAACTCATTCGTATTCCTCCATTCGTTCTCGAAACTATTCTAATGCGGATGCCCCCGCAACAATTTCGGTGATTTCTTGGGTAATAGCGCCTTGACGTGCTCGGTTATATGAGATCGTCAGGTCCCCAATGATATTTTTGGCATTATCTGTTGCTGTTTTCATCGCTGTCATTCCGGCAGCATGTTCAGCAGTTTTTGCATCAACAATGGCGCCATAAATCAAACTTTCCGCATATTGCGGCAGCAATTGATTCAAAATGGCTTCTCTTGAAGGCTCGAACAAATATTCTTGTTCATAACTTTCTGCTTCTTCAGGATCCAGATCAGAGATTGGCAGCATTTTTTCGACCCGAAATTGGCTCGTCAAAGAATTGATGTGGTGATTATAACAAACGTATAACTCATCAAACACTTCATTTTGGTACATTGTTGTCGCCAATGTCACGATTTTTCGTACTTCATCGAAGCTTGGTTGATCAGAAAGGTTTCTTAATTCATACGCCAGTTTGATGCCTCTGGTTTTGAAGAAATCAGCACCTGTCGCGCCAATCGCGATCATCACATATTCTTCGTTTTGCGCATGATCTTCTTCCAACATCGTCATCATTTGTTTTAAGATCGAGCTGTTATAGCCCCCCACCAGTCCGCCATCAGAAGTGATCACGATATACCCTGTGCGCTTCACTGGGCGGCTGACTAGCATGCTGTTATAATTGACGCCGTCTCTGGGACCAGAACCTGCTAAATCAGAAAGCTGCTGCGCTGTTAAATGCGTCACGATTTCTCGCACTTTATTCGCATAGACTTGAAATTGCTTTGAGTGAGCTTCAGATTTCGTCAATTTCGCTGCAGACACCATTTGCATGGCATTTGTGATTTGACTGGTTTTCTTTGTTGAGGCAATTCGTTGCTTGATTTCATTTAATGAAGCAGCCATCTTTTCTCACCTCTTTTATGCGTTTTCCATGGTGGTCACTTTGTCTTGTGCAGAAACCCGTGATGTATTGCTTGCCATAAAGATATCTTTTGCGGCTTTGATTGTATCATCTAGCAAACTTTCTTCTGGCAAATCTTTTGTTGTACGGATCGTTTCAAAAATCGTTGCCGCATTGGCTTCGATGTATTCGAATAAATCTGATTCAAAGTCAAGCACTTTGTTGACTGGAATGCTGTCGATGAATCCATGTGTCAATGCATACAAAATCACGACTTGTTTTTCAACTGCCAACGGTTCATGCAATTTTTGTTTCAAAATTTCAACTGTTCTGCGGCCACGATTCAATTTTGCTTGTGTCGCAGCATCTAAATCAGAACCGAATTGTGTGAAGGCTTCTAATTCACGATAGCTAGCTAAATCCAGACGTAATGTACCTGCTACTTTTTTCATGGCTTTGATTTGCGCAGAGCCACCTACCCGTGAAACGGATAATCCAGCAGCTACGGCTGGGCGGACACCTGAATAGAACAGATCATTTTCCAAGAAAATTTGACCATCCGTGATTGAAATCACATTGGTTGGGATGTAAGCAGAAATATCTCCGGCTTGTGTTTCAACGAAAGGCAAGGCAGTCATTGAGCCACCGCCCAATTCATCAGATAATTTGGCTGCTCTTTCTAGTAAACGAGAATGCAAATAGAAGACATCCCCTGGATATGCTTCACGACCTGGCGGACGACGCAACAGCAAGGAAAGTTCACGATAGGCAACAGCTTGTTTTGATAAGTCATCAAAGACGATCAAGACATGTTTGCCGTTATACATGAATTCTTCACCCATGGCTGCGCCAGCATAAGGCGCGATATACAGTAGTGGTGCAGGTTGAGAGGCACCAGCAGATACAACGATCGTATAATCCAATGCACCATATCTGCGCAATGTTTCAACTTGTGCACGTACAGTCGAATCTTTTTGTCCAATTGCGACATAAATACAAATCATGTTTTGCCCTTTTTGGTTGATGATCGTATCGATTGCAATCGTTGTTTTCCCTGTTTTACGGTCACCAATGACCAATTCCCGTTGACCACGACCGATTGGTACTAATGCATCAATGGCTTTCAGCCCTGTTTGCATTGGTTCAGCAACAGATTTACGTTGCATAACACCTGGTGCTGCGGCTTCCACCGGACGAGATTTATCTGTCACGATTTCACCTAAACCATCGATTGGTTGACCCAAAGGATTCACGACCCGTCCAATCAAGGCGTCACCAACTGGTACTTCCATGATTTTACCTGTACGTTTTACTTTGTCGCCTTCACGAATGGATTCAAAATCGCCTAGGATAATGATACCCACATCATTGGATTCTAAGTTTTGAGCCATACCATAAGAACCGTTTGAAAACTCAAGCAATTCTCCACTCATTGCATTTTCTAAACCGTGGGCACGAGCGATACCATCCCCTACATAAGTGACGGTACCAATTTCTTCTACAGAAAGTTCATTTTGATAATTTTTGATTTGTTCTTTGATCAAGGCACTAATTTCTTCTGCTTTGATTGCCATCCGATTCACCTCTTATCTCTTGTTTATCTGCCCATTTGCTGACGCAGATAATCCAGCTGGCTCTTTATACTACCATCGATTACTTGATGGTTTGCTTCAACGATGACCCCACCTAAAATCTCTGGATCGACCGCTGTTTTTAATTGTGCTTGTTTGTATCCTAGTTTCAGGGCAATCTGTTGTTCGATCGCGGATTTTTGTTCCGCTGAAAGTGCAACTGCTGTAGTGACAGTACCTAGGACCAACCCTTGGTATTCATCATAACGGCGTTCATATTCATCAATGATCAATAACAGATCATCCATTCGATTGTATTCATAGACGATCTCTAAGAAATTTCTGACTAACCCGTCAAAACCTTTCAACAACTGATCAAACAATTTTCTTTTTTCATGAATGTCTAAATGATTGTCAGTGACGATTTGCCCAAATTCAGGTAACGCTTGATACACCTGACGCAGTGTCAATAATTCTTGATAAACCTCTGTTAAGCGCTGTTCGTCTATCGCCAATTCGAACAAGGCTTTTCCATAGCGTTTACCGACTGTGAATTTATCGAGTTTCATTCACTGATCCTAATCCTTCGATATATTGATTGATGAGGGATTCATGATTTTCGGGAGTCAATTCGCGGCCTAAGATTTTTTCTGCAATTTGAAGTGATAATTCTGCAACATCATCTTTCACTTCTTTTAGTGCAGTTTCTTTTTCAAGGGTGATATCTGAATTGGCTTTTTCTTTCAAGCGGGTAACCTCTTCTTTGGTTTCGCTCAAAATATTTTGCCGACTTAATTCACCGCTGTCTTTGGCGCTCTTGATGATCTCCGCAGCTTCTGAATGAGAGCTGGCCAATTGATCTTGGCGTTCTTTTTCCAGTTTTGCTGCATTCAAACGTGATTGTTCCGCTGAATCCAAATCATTGGCGATTTTATCTTCCCGTTTTTGCATCATGCTGCTGATGGCATCCCATGCAAAGTGTTTCAATAAGAATAGCAAAAGAAGAATTGATCCGCTGACAACAATAATATTGCCGAGCATGGCATTTTGTACTTCCGCTATAACCAACTGATTTAGCATAACGATTCTTCCTTTCTGAAAGTCCTTGGTTCATGATAAAAAAGCAAAAACGAGGACAATTGTTCGTTTCTGCCTTTTCACTTTCGTCTTACTGGAAGACTAAAAGCAACGCGATAACTACACCTAGAATCGGCACAGCTTCAACTAGCGCTACCCCGATAAACATTGTTGAACGGAATTGACCTGACATTTCAGGTTGGCGTGCCATTGATTCGATTGTTTTTGCGATTACTTGTCCATTACCATAACCTGCACCAATTGCTGCTCCGATAATTGCTAATCCTGCTCCGATAAAGTTCATTCTATTTTCCTCCTAATGTGTGTACTGATTAATGTTCTGCCACGATTTTGTGGCTCATAAATACCATGGTCAATGTAACAAATACATAGGCTTGGATCGCACCGATAAATAGCGAGAAGCCGATCCAAATCATCTCTAGAGGCATGACGATCGGTAAGGACCACCAGCCTAAACTCATAAACATGTTGGCGATCAATCCCAATAAGACTTCACCGGCAAAAATGTTTCCGTATAACCGCAGCCCTAATGTGATCACATTGGTAAATTCTTCAATGATTTTCAGCGGCAATAAGAAGCCGACTGGTTTCAAGTAAGAATTGATCAAATAATTTTTGAAACCAAGGGACTTGATTCCAAAGAAGTGTGTTAAGGCAATAACCATAAGTGCTAATGTCAAAGTGACAAAGGGGTCTGCAGTTGGGCTCTTCCACAGCGTGATGTCATCGCTGGTCACAATTTTTGTTACCAAGCCAATCTCATTCGCTACGAACACAAAAAGAAACATTGTTACACCCAGCAAATGAAAGTTGTTCACTTGAGATCCTGGTAAGTTGTCCGCAACGATATTACGAACAAAATCAATGACCCATTCAATGAAGTTCTGCTTCCCTTTCGGTTTCATTTGCAAATTTCGCGAACAAATAAAGACCACCAAAAAAACAATTATACAAGAAATGATTGTCATCATTGCTACTGTTCCATCAAACCATATTGGACCGATATGAAACATGAGCGATTTTTCATCCAATCTTTCTCACCTCTTTTCCTGTCATCTCCAGAAAATATCTGGTGTTACAATGCGTTTCCTCTCATAACAATCGGTATCATACCACCACGACTGGAAAATTTCAAAGTATTTTCAAGAAAATTAGACAAAAAAGTCGATTTGCTAAAATCATGAAAAACCTCAAAATCATGGTAGATCGTGACTGCTTTGAAAAAGCTTGATTTATCAACAGCTTTCCCTTAAATGCTACCAAATTTACATCGATTTTCAAAGCAATACCCTCTAGAAAATTCTAAAAGAAGACTTCTAATTATTAGAAATTTCTGAGAGCCCGATCGATTTGTCTTTCCTGATCTTTACGTTTCAACGATTCACGCTTGTCGTACTCGCGTTTCCCCTTTGCAAGTCCAATCAAAACCTTGGCATAACCGTCCTTGATATAGACTTTTAAAGGGATGATCGTCATCCCAGTATTCTTGCTTTCACCAATCAATCGTGCGATTTGCTTTTTGTGCAGCAACAGCTTTCTGGTGCGTAATGGATCATGATTGAACATATTTCCTTGCTCATAAGGACTGATATGGACATTGACTAAGAAAGCTTCGCCATTTCGCAGGCGGACAAATCCATCTTTCAAATTGATTCGGCTGTTGCGAATGGCCTTGATCTCTGTTCCTTGCAACACGATTCCCGCCTCGATCGTATCGAGAATCGTGTAATCATGGCGGGCCTTTTTGTTTTGGGCAATCAGTTTCCCTTCCCCTTTAGGCATGAAGCATCCCTCCAATTATTTTTTCTTGATTCCTTTGTAAAAAGGTTTTTTCTTCTTGTTGCCGTTTTTCTTTGGCTTCCCTTTTCCATTGCCTTCATGACGTTTGTCATCCGAGCGTTGTTGGTTTCTGCCAGTTTTACTTTTATCTTTACCTTTGCTGTTGCGGCCGTGCTGCGCCTGTTGTGGACGCTGGTTTCCTTTGCCTTTTGGTGCTTGCAGTTTAGGGATTTCTTCTGCTTCTACCAATTCAAAATCGATTTCTCTTGTTTCAGGATCTGACTTGATGACTTTGATTCTGACTTTTTGACCAATTTTAAAGGTCAACCCAGTGCGTTCGCCGACTAACGCCAAATGATTTTCCAAATAATGGAAATAGTCTTGCTTAAGGGCTGTGATATGGATCAGCCCTTCAATTGTATTTGGTAATTCGATGAATAACCCGAATTTGACTACCGAGCTAATGATGCCATCGAATTCTTCACCGACTTTATCAGATAGATATTCGGCTTTCTTCAGCGCATCCACTTCCCGTTCTGCTTCTACAGCCCGACGTTCCATTTGCGAACTATGGAGAGCGATATCGGGCAAAACAGCCGCCCATTTTTCCTGATTGGTCTCTGACGGATCTTCTGTATAAGAACGAATCAATCGATGGACGATCAAGTCTGGATAGCGGCGAATTGGAGAAGTAAAGTGGGTATAGTCTTCAGCTGCTAAGCCATAGTGGCCGACATTTTCTTCTGAATATTTGGCCTGCTGCATACTGCGCAGCAACATCGTATTGACGACCATTGCTTCTGGTTTGTCCGCTACATCTTCAACGATTTGCTGCAATTGTTTTGGCGAGATCGAGCCATTGCTTTGTTTGACAACGATGCCTAATGCCGATGCAAAATCAAAGAAACGACGCATTTTTTCTTCTTTAGGCTCTTCATGGATCCGATAGATGAAGGGAAAATGCAAGCGATTGAAGTGGCGGGCCACTGTCTCATTGGCAGCCAGCATAAATGATTCAATCATTCGTTCTCCCACACCACGTTCTCGCAATACGATTTCTTGCGGATGTCCTTCACCGTCAACCAAGACTTTGGCTTCTCGGTCCTCAAAGGACACAGCGCCTCGTTTCGTCCGCATCGCCTCTAATACTTGATGCAATGCACGCATGTCATGAAACATCGGTACGAGGGCTTCATATTGCGCCGACACCTCAGGATCATTTTCTTCTAAAATTTGATTGACTGCTTGATAGGTCATCCTGGCTGATGTTTGAATGATACTTTGGAAGATGTTGTAGTCCTTGACTTGACCCTGTTGATCGATCCACATTTCGCAGCTCATAGTCAACCGTGGCACTTGGGGATTCAAGGAACAAATTCCGTTGGATAAGCGTTGAGGGATCATCGGGATCACACGATCCGTTAAATAGACACTCGTTCCCCGTTCATACGCTTCTTTATCCAGCGGGCTATTTTGGGTCACATAATAAGACACGTCTGCAATATGCACACCTAAATAGAACCCCCCATCAGGCAATGCCTTCACAGTGACTGCATCATCTAAATCTTTTGCATCTGCACCATCGATCGTAACGATTTGCTGATCCCGCAAATCTCTCCGCTCCGGAAAATCGGCTGGATCAATCGTGTCTGGTACCGCATCCGCGGCGGCGAGTGTTTCTTCTTCAAATTTTGTTGGAATCCCGTTGGCCACAACGATCGACAAGATATCCATGCCTACATCATTTTTGTGTCCGACGACTTTGGTGATCAATCCTTCTAAACTCGTTGCATAGCCTTTTTCTGGATAATGACTGATTTCGACGATCACAATACTGCCATCGACTGGACGAATCCCTTGGGCACCAATAAATACTTTCAACTCACTAAGTTTTTTGTCTTTGGGCTGTACGACACCATACAAATCAGATTCTTCGATCTCTCGTTCATCGAACAACGTGAATTCACCCACCAATTGAGTGATGGCACGCTGCTTGATATCAACGATTTTCCCTTCAGCACCTTTGTCTGAAAAAGGATCAGCGACATGGACAATATCAATGATGACCGTATCTCCATCCATTGCGTAATTGGTCGCTTCTTTAGGAATATAGACATCATCTTCTTCATCTGCTAAAGATACGAAGCCAAAGCCGCGCTCATTGGCACGAAAAGTCCCTTCGATCAAGACCCGCTCCATCGGCAGCTTGACTTTGCCTTTTTTATTGAAGATGACGGTGCCTTCTCTTTCCATTGCAGCAACCGTCTGAACGAGATTCTTGAAGTCGGTACTTTTTTGCAGTCCTAGCCCTTCAGCAATCTCTTCCATTGAAAAACTTTTCTTTTTACTGTCTTTCAAAAAGCTGACTATTTTTGTTTTGATATTTTCTGTCATTTCTCACTCTTTCCAAGCTAGTGTTTCTAGAAATGCAAACACGTCTTGCTCTAATTTTTTACGTTCAGGTCCTACTGTGACGACATGACCGCTTGCTGGATACCATTGCAGTGTATACGGCACGTGAGAGAGTCCCGCAGCAGTCTTAAACACTGTCTGCGGATCGATCATTTGATCTTTCCCTCCTTGGGCAAGGAAAATGGGCTTTTTGATAGCCGATAAATTGGCTGCTGTTTCTTGCCCCACTGCCTCAATACCTGCCAATTGCTGACGCACTTTGGCCGGCACTTCTGCCAAGATGGTCTGTTTCTGTTGTTCAGTGACGTCTGCAAAGTCCAATACCATCGCTGCATATTTTTCAAAATTGATTGGAACTTGATTGTCAGTTTGAAACAATGGTGAACAAAACACCCCGCCGCCAAGAAGTGTTTCGTCCTTCGTCAAGAGATCCATCGCCAGGATCCCACCCATCGATAATCCTAGAACCGCGATTTCTTGATACCCTTGATTTTTTACATAAGCTACTGCAGCCGCTGCATCTTCTTGCCATACATGCATGCCTTCATTCAGGATGTCCTCTGGATTGGGTGTCCCATGACCTGTAAACATGGGTGTATAAACGGTATATTCTTTCTGCTCTAAGAAACGACAAAGCATTCTGACGTCATTTGGACTGCCTGAATAGGCATGGAACAAAATGACTGCCCGCTTCCCATGGGGCGCAAATACTGGTTTTGGTTGATTAAAAGTTTTCATCTTTTTCCTTTCACCTCACGACCAATTCTACCATAGTTCATGAAAATAGATTGGTTTTTACAATCAAAAAAAATTCCTAATAGACGAAAAAAACCTCTCACAAAGAGAGGTTCAGCGGTAATTTGATTAACTTGATGATAGATAAGCCAAAATAAAGAGCAAAACCATCCAAACAAAGCCTAAAACAGCTGTTGAACGTTGCATGACCGCTTCAAATCCGCGGGCTTTTTGCTTACCGAACAATTGATCTGCGCCGCCAGAAAATGCGCTTGCTGCACTATTTTGTTTACTAGGCTGCATCATGATCGTGATGACCATAATAATGGAAATAACAATCACTGCGGTGAGTAAAAGATTATACACGATAGCTCCTCCTCGCTTGCTAAAGTTGTCTTTTCCATTGTACCATCCCACACACGATTAAGCTACCATAAATCGTATCCTTTGCAAATCGCAACATGAACTGATCAATCAATTAACCTTTTGTCAACATCATCAACGAGCTAAAACATCATCGTAAGCTGGTTTTTCTTTGAATTCTTTTACAGCAAAGGAACAGACCGGCATGATTTTTTTCTTTTCACGGCGGGCTTTTTCCACAACAGCTGCCAATAGTTTTTGTGCCAGCTGCTGTCCCCGATAGTGACTGTCAACAAACGTATGATCCACGACCAAGACATCTCCTGATGCTTCTTGCCAAGTGATTTCACCCACTTCTGTCTCCTCATCATATAATGCAAACCGTTTGTTTTCTTCTTTAATTTCCATTCTCTACATCCTTCCTATCAGACAAAGTCTGTGGTTGTTGTTGTGCAATAAAGCCAAGCACCGTCGGCCAGTACTCAGGCGCATCCGTAACTGCTTGCAAATGACCCATTTCAGGAAAAACCACTTGCTGCTTTGTTCCAGCAGTTGCTTCCATCAACGTATTGGATTCACTGACTGCCAAAAAAGTATCCGCTTCTCCGTGTAAGAACAAGACAGGCAAGTGATTGCTGCCAATCTGTCGTGTCACAGATATTTGCAAAAAAGGGTACCCCACTAGCTGCTTGCTGTATCGGTTCGCAATCCGTAAAAAACGTTTGATTGGCAATCGAGAAAATTGTGGCAAACTCGAACGGATCCCGCTATAGACCGAAGTATAACTACTATCTGCAATCAGTCCAGAAACTTGTGTCGGCATCACTTCCCCACTGGCCAATAATAGGGTTGCTGCCCCCATCCCAAGACCATACAGATAAATACGAGATTGATTGTCTTTTTCTAAGACTGTATCGATCCATAAAAGCAAGTCCAACCGATCCAACCAGCCTAAGCCGATTTCTTTGCCCTCACTGCGCCCATGTGCCCTTAAATCAGGAACCAATACATTATACCCTGCTTGCCAAAATTTCTCAGCAGGACCTTGGCAATCTGAACGTCCATCGCTGCGATAGCCATGCAGGCAAATCACCCATGTCTTGGCACACTGGTCAAACACTCTTGCTGTCAATAATAAATCATCACCGGAAACCAATGTGCAATCTGCACCTTGATCCCAGAATGAATCTACGTTTTCATTTATTCTATTTTCATAAGGAATACCCAATTTTTTTCTGCCTTCTTTGACGTACCATTCGTTGTTTCGCATAATGATGGCCGAAACGAAATAGCGAACACCTTTTTTAAGATGCGCAGTACGGTAGATGTAATATAAAGAACCACATAAAATAAGCAATACGATCAATAACCAAATCATAGGCGCCCCCCTTACATTTAGTGTACCATTTACAAAGTGATTGAGCCAAAATTTTGAATAGCTATTGCCAAATAAAAAAAGCATGCTGCTCCTTTCTAGTATCAAAGAGAGGTGCAACATGCGGATGCGATTATTTTTTGCGTCGAATCAAGACAATCCCTGCTATTGCTAAGAAAGCCGTTCCCAAGGCAGGCAGTTGGTAGGAAACTGTTTCATTTGTCTTTGGTAGTTTCTTGCTTTGATCAGAACGATCCGTGGTAGATTGAATAGATTCAGTCGTAGTCGTTGATTCAGACGTTTCGCTAGGTGTACTTGGTTCACTCGGTTCACTTGGTTCACTCGGTTCACTTGGTTCACTTGGTTCACTTGGTTCACTTGGCTCACTTGGCTCACTTGGCTCACTCGGTTCACTCGGTTCACTCGGTTCACTTGGCTCACTCGGTTCACTTGGTTCACTCGGTTCACTTGGTTCACTCGGTTCACTCGGCGTGTCATAGGTATTGACGATTGTTGTCCCATTGACTGTAGCTGTATACCCTGCCACCGGTTCTTCTGTAACTGTATAAGTATAAGCCGCTCCTTGACTATCATATTTCACCAAGTTATCAAAGGTATAATGCCAATCTCCATTATTATCTGCTCTGATTACTTGCGCATCGATTTTCGTACCATTTTGCAAAAGATCCACAGTGATGCTTTCCGGTCTGGTTTGATATTTGTTGTCCTCATCAATCCAAGTTTTTGACCCAGATAGTGATGTGGTTTCCTGACTTGCTACTTTGATATTCACCACATGTAAGCTGATCTGCGGTGTCAAAGCAGCATCAGCTTGCAAATCCCATCGGTGGGTCTCTGAATTGATGTTGACTGTATCTGCAATGATACTGCCATCTAGATTTTGTTGTACATTTACAGTATCTCCCACAGCCAGAAGCGTTCCTTGAAAAGGACTATTGACATTGATCGTTTGACCTTCTGCGCGATTCGTAAAGTTCCACAACAATGTGGCATCCGAAAAATCTTCAGTTTCTTGGCTATTTCTCGTGGTGCCATCCGAGTACTCCAGTTTGATTTGCGATTTGATATTGATCTCGCTGGCCCCTTCTGTGTCCACATTAATGATCACCGCTGTCCCTTGTTTGCTTAACCCTTTGATCGTGATAGGGGTATCTTTTTCGAGATCGGCTTTAGATAAGTTGACAACGATTTTATCCGCCGTGTTCGAACTGTCTTCGACAAATGTCTGAGGTGTTGTATTTAATTGATAGCCTTCAGGGGCTTGCGTTTCAACATAGGCATAATGCCCTGAAGGTAAATCAGTTGCTGATACGGTTCCTTGTTGACTGGTAGTTTCATCTTCCACTTCTTGTTGCGTGTCTTGGTTCTCCAACTCGAAGGTACCTCCGGCCAATGGTTGACCATTTTCATCTGTCAATGTCAACACGACAGGCAGGCTATCTGAAAGTTGATCTATGGCGCTTTGGCCCAGAACAATCGTTCGACGATTGTTGTCTGAAAAATCAGCGTTTACCCCACTGGTTTGTTCTAAGCCTTGCAATGTTTCAGATGTTGTTGCTAACGTTTGAAACACACTGTCGAAATCAATATACGGCGTTTTTGCATCTTGATAGACTTCCGATGTACGCAAGTGATCCATTCGCTGACCGTTCACATAAACAGCTGCTTGATGGTTTTGATCTTCTAATCCCAATGTGACACCGGAACCGAAAATCACTTTATTTGAACGATTGCTGGTTGCAGAAACAAAGGATGAATTGGCGATTTGTGTCACTTGTTGGATATAATTGATTTCTTGATGAAGAGCGCCATCATGAATGCTGGTACCAAAATTGACATGACCCGTTAGATTGCCAACCGCTAGATTGCCGTTCGTATGGGCATTTAACGTTGCTTGATTGGCAAAGATATGAAAAAATTGCGCCACACCAAGCAGTGCATCTCCACTGTTTGTCAGATCACTTGTACTTGATCCTCCCGTAGGTACTTGATTCTCTATTGTTGCTTGCGTCGTTTCTGACGCATGATCAGAGGTTACTTCACTCGTGCTGCTGTCTGCCGAATGCATTTCAATTGAAGCAGAAGTTTCCGTTTGACTCCCGCTTGTCGCTAGTGCACTGGATTCTTGCAAAACAGTCGACGTTGTGCCAACTGTGATATCCTCAGGATCAGTCACGTTTACTGTCACACTGCCTAAATCTGTCACTACTGAACTTGTTGCCTTACCTGATGTTTCTACAGTTGTTTGAATCGCGAGTGCACTGATTTGACTGGTTTTAAACGTCACCGTCGTTGTATCAAAAGCACCACAGGCTGTTTCTTCAATCAGACGATTGTCATTTTGCACAAATGAAACGCCATGACTCGTTACATCAGATGGCGAGACGATTTGGCCCTCACTACTTAAAGAAAATGCGACCTGATTCGCTTCATCCTGTTGGTTTTTGTTGATCGTTATTTGCCAATTGATCGTTTGATCAGTTCCGACTGAATAAGCAATTGTCGCTTGTCCAATCTCTCCATCGAATAACTTTGTCTCAACAGCTGTATCACCTAGAGCTGTCGTAACAAACAAAGGACTGACATAGGACAAAAATAAAAGAATGACCGCCAAAATAGACCAACGTACATGTTTCACAAGCTTGCGCATCTTAGTTCCTCCAATAATCTCTTTTTCTACTGCTGATTATCCTAATTGTTTCCCAGCAAAAATGCAAAAGTACACAGTGAACCGATTATGGGAGAAAAATGTGAAATTATTCTTTTCTAGGAAAACGATAATAACAAATAGATTGGCAATGATTAGATATTTCATCTTTTTTTTACAAAGGAGAAATAAAGTTTCTTTGACAGATGATCGGATTTTGGGTTTTAGTTTTCTTTTTTTGATGGAAATCCTTTCTTTATAATGTCCCTCAATGTTGGGATTATCTTTAAAAAAACATTTTCATGAAAACGCAAATGAAAATTTCAAATTCATTTGATTATTCTCTCATTTTTTTAACGAAAAATTTTATTGTTTTCTATCACAGTTCTTATCTGTATCTAAACATGTACCCCAAAAAACGGAACTGCTAATGTTTGTCTGCAACTCCGGTTTCACTCAATCAAAAGGGCGCTTTGCTTTTTATTTCACATCTTCTGCTACAAGCAATGAACCACTTTATCTAGCCTATGTGTACATAAAAGCATCACAATGTAACGCAAAAAAAGCCTGTCAGGATTCCTCCCGACAGGCTTTATCAATCAAGTCAATAAGCGTAAGTGCTTATTTATTTTTCAAGTTGTAGAATGCTTGTAATCCTTTGTATTCAGCAACTTCGCCTAATTGATCTTCGATACGTAGTAATTGGTTGTATTTTGCAATACGGTCAGTACGTGAAAGAGAACCAGTTTTGATTTGGCCAGCGTTTGTTGCTACAGCGATATCAGAGATTGTAGAATCTTCTGTTTCACCTGAACGGTGAGATACAACTGCAGTGTAGCCAGCTTCTTTAGCCATTTCGATGGCATTGAAAGTTTCAGTCAATGTACCGATTTGGTTTACTTTGATAAGGATTGAGTTACCGATACCGTTTTTGATTCCTTTTTCAAGGATTTCAGTGTTGGTAACAAACAAATCGTCACCTACTAATTGAACTTTGTCGCCTAGACGTTCAGTTAATAGTTTCCAACCATCCCAGTCATTTTCATCCATACCATCTTCGATTGTGATGATTGGGTATTTGTTAACTAATTCTTCTAAGTAGTCAACTTGTTGCTCAGCTGTACGTTTCACGCCAGTTTCGCCTTCAAATTTAGTGTAGTCATACACGCCATTTTCGTAGAATTCTGATGATGCACAGTCAAAACCTAGATATACATCTTTACCTGGTTCTAAACCAGCAGCTTTGATTGCTTCTAAGATTGTTTCAACACCGTCTTCAGTGCCTTCAAAACGAGGTGCAAAACCACCTTCGTCACCAACTGAAGTTTCTAAACCACGTTTAGATAAGATTGATTTCAAGGCATGGAATACTTCAGCACCCCAACGTAGACCTTCTTTGAAAGTAGGCGCGCCTACTGGCAAGATCATGAATTCTTGGAAAGCGATTGGTGCGTCTGAGTGAGAACCGCCATTGATGATGTTCATCATAGGCGTAGGCAATACTTTTGTATTGAATCCGCCTAAGTAGTGGTATAAAGGCACTTCAAGATAATCAGCAGCTGCACGTGCAACGGCGATAGATACACCTAAAATTGCGTTGGCGCCTAATTTACCTTTGTTAGGAGTTCCATCTAAAGCGATCATTGCTTTATCGATAGCCATTTGGTCGCGTACATCGTAACCGATGATTGCTTCTGCAATGACGTTGTTTACATTGTCAACTGCTTTCGTCACACCTTTACCGCCATAACGAGCTTTGTCGCCATCACGTAATTCAACTGCTTCGTGTTCACCTGTTGAAGCGCCTGAAGGCACCATTCCGCGGCCGAAAGCACCTGATTCTGTGTAGACTTCTACTTCGATAGTTGGGTTACCACGTGAGTCAAGGACTTCGCGTGCGTAAACATCAGTAATAATTGACATGTTTTGTCTCTCCTTTGAGTTTGTTTTATCTTAAGGGTCAAGCCCTTGCGAACATATTCATTGTAGTGAAAAAATCAGCATACTGCAAATGATAATTTCATGAAAATAAAATTATTTTACAGCGTCTAACAATGCTAAGAATGAATCAGCTTGTAAGCTTGCGCCACCAACTAAAGCACCATCAACATTTTCTTTTGCCATGTATTCAGCGATATTTTCTGGTTTCACAGAACCGCCGTATTGGATACGAACGCTTTGTGCTACTTCATTGCCATACAGTTTTTCAACTGTTTTACGTACCACACCGCAAATTTCATCTGCAATGTTGGCATCAGCTGATTTACCAGTTCCGATTGCCCAAATTGGTTCGTAAGCAATCACTAGATTGCTGACTTGACCATCTGTCAATCCTTCTAATCCAGCAGTGATTTGTCCTTCGATCCATTCAGCAGTCTTACCTGCTTCGTAGGTTTCAAGCGTTTCACCACAGCAAAGAATAGGCAACATACCATTGGCAAAGATTGCTTTGGCTTTTTTGTTGATATCTTCGTCTGTTTCGTGGAAGTATTCACGGCGTTCTGAATGGCCGATGATGACATAATCAACACCTAGGTCAGCCAAAGCTGCAGGTGAAGTTTCGCCAGTAAAGGCACCTTCATTTTCCCAGTAGCTGTTTTGGGCAGCGATTTTTAATTCAGTTCCTTGTGCTGCAGTTGTTAATGTTTCTAAGAACAATGCAGGGGCACCGATCACTGAATCTACAGATTCGTTGCTAGGGATTTTTGTTTTGACTGCTTCAGCAAATTCTTTTGCTTCTTTTGCAGTTTTGTTCATTTTCCAGTTTCCGGCAATAATTGGTTTGCGCATAGTCTGGTACTCCTTTTCATTATCAAGGGGCACTAAGCAATCTTGCTTAGCACCTGCCCCTCGTTATTGATTATTTGTCGTTGATTGCTGCTAATCCAGGAAGGGTTTTGCCTTCTAGTAATTCTAGACTGGCACCGCCACCTGTTGAAATGTGGGTAAATTTGTCCGCAAAGCCTAATTGTTCAGCTGCAGCTGCAGAGTCACCGCCACCAATGATCGTTGTTGCATCTTCAAGGTTTGCAATGGCTTCACAAACACCGATCGTACCTTTTGCAAAATTAGACATTTCGAATACACCCATTGGGCCATTCCATACAACGGTTTTCGCACCTTTTAAGGTATCAGAGAACAATTTGATTGTATCAGGTCCGATATCTAAGCCCATTTGGCCTGCAGGTACATCGCCAGTATGTTCTTCAGTTGGCACATCATTTGAGAATTCAGCAGCAGTGATTGAATCCACTGGTAAGACTAATTTGTCGCCAGCTTTTTCGATCAATTCTTTTGCCAATTCAACTTTATCTGCTTCAACTAATGAGTTGCCGATTTCCATTCCTTTGGCTTTGTAGAAAGTATACGTCATACCGCCGCCGATCAAAATTTTGTCCGCTTTAGGGATCAAGTTTTCGATCACGCCGATTTTATCAGATACTTTCGCACCACCAAGGATTGCGATCATTGGACGTTTTGGTTCTTCGACTGCTTCACCGATGAATTTGATTTCTTTTTCCATCAAGAAGCCTGCAACAGTTGGGATACCAGTTGAGGCAATTCCAACGTTTGATGCATGGGCACGGTGTGCTGTACCAAACGCATCATTGACAAAAACATCACCCAATGAAGCCCAGTATTTACCTAATTCAGGATCGTTTTTGCTTTCTTTTTTGCCATCAACATCTTCAAAACGTGTGTTTTCGAATACGACAACATCGCCATCTTTCATATCATTGATCGCTGCTTCTAATTTTTCGCCACGTGTTTGGTCGACAAAAGTGACATCTTTGCCTAAAAGTTCGCTTAAGCGAGCGGCAACAGGTGCTAAGGATTTACCTGCTTTGTCTGCTTCTTCTTTTACACGACCTAAGTGAGAAAATAAGATTGCTTTCCCACCATTTTCAATCACATAGTTGATTGTAGGTAATGCTGCTTTGATACGTGTATCGTCACCAATGACGCCGTCTTTTAACGGAACATTGAAGTCAACACGCACAAGGACTTTTTTATCTTTAACATCGATATCTTGGACTGTCATTTTAGCCATGAAGAGATGCCTCCTAATCATAATTGTAAAAAAAGCGGAGAAGCGCGCTGCTTCCCCGCTTTCTCTTGCGATGGTTTTAAATTACGCGACGCTAATCTTATAGTTTAGCGAAGTATTCTAAAGTACGAACTAATTGTGCAGTGTATGACATTTCATTGTCGTACCAAGCAACAGTTTTAACTAATTGTTTGTCGCCAACTGTCATTACTTTTGTTTGCGTTGCATCAAATAATGAACCAAAAGTCATACCAACGATATCTGAAGAAACGATTTCGTCTGTGTTGTAGCCATAAGATTCGTTTGAAGCATCTTTCATTGCTGCGTTGATTTCATCAACAGTTACTTCTTTGTCAAGAACAGTAACCAATTCAGTTAATGAACCAGTTGCAACTGGAACACGTTGTGCAGCGCCATCTAATTTACCGTTCAAGTCTGGGATTACTAAGCCGATAGCTTTAGCAGCACCAGTTGAGTTAGGTACGATGTTTGCAGCAGCAGCGCGGGCACGGCGGAAGTCACCTTTAGGGTGTGGTCCGTCTAATGTCATTTGGTCACCAGTGTAAGCATGGATAGTTGTCATTAAGCCTTCGATAACACCAAATTTGTCGTTTAATGTTTTCGCCATTGGTGCTAAACAGTTTGTTGTACATGAAGCACCAGAGATAACTGTTTCTTCACCTGTTAAAGTTTCATGGTTTGTGTTATAAACGATTGTTGGTACATCGTCTCCACCAGGAGCAGAGATAACTACACGTTTTGCACCAGCTGTTAAATGTTTTTCAGCAGCTGTTTTAGAAGTGAAGAATCCAGTACATTCTAACACGATTTCAACACCTAGTTCGCCCCAAGGCAATTCTTCAGGGTTGCGGTTAGCCAATACTTTGATTTCGTTGCCGTTCACGTTGAAAGATCCTTCATGAACTTCAACTGTACCGTTGAAACGTCCTTGTGTTGTATCATATTTTAACAAGTGAGCTAACATTTTAGCATCTGTTAAGTCATTGATAGCCACAACTTCGATTCCTTCTACTTCTTGGATACGACGAAATGCTAAGCGTCCGATACGTCCAAATCCATTAATACCTACTTTAACTGTCATTTAAGATTTCCTCCTTATGAAAATCATAAAAATTATTTATTTTAAAGGGTTGCCCCTTTTAAAATCTCATTTGCGCAAGCTTCATCTGTGATGAGCCAGGTTTGTTTTGGTGCATTTTTCATATATGCATTGACCGCTTTGGCTTTTGACTTTCCGCCAGCGATCGCGAATACGATAGGTACTTGTTGCAGATCCTTTAATTGCAAACCGATGCGCGGCACTTTATAGACCACTTCACCTGCTTCATTAAAGAAATAACCAAACGATTCTGCTACTGCATTTTTTTGTTTCAACATCAACATTTCTTTTTCTGACATTTTGCGTCTTGCTGCCATGTGTAAAGCTCGCCCAATACTATGAATAACACAATTTGCTTGACTTATCAAGTTTAAGACATCAACGATCGCCGGTTCTTTCAACAAAAACTCATACGTGTTCATGCTTAATTGTTCTGGTACAAACAACGAACGATAATCGCCGTTGGTTTGCATCGCCATCACTGAACTAACAGAATTCGCTTGAACGTTCACCGACTCACCGATCCCGCCTCGTGCAGGTACGAATAAGTTGTGTCGTTTTGTTGTTTCTAAATTCGTCAGTTCCTGTGCGACTTTCGCCATCGTTGTACCACCCATTACTGCAATGGTATTGTCTCCTTCAGGCAAAAGCAAGTCAAGTGATTCATTCAATAGCTGTCCAAACTCTGCAATCACTTTTGGCTGCCGATCCCCATCGCCACTGGCAATCAAACAACGCGCGATGCCAAAGGTTTCTGATAATCGTTTTTCGATTTGGTGCATGCCGAACAGTTGGTCCATCAATGTCCCAATTTTGGTATACACTTCTTCTCCGTAGGCAGTCAGCTGCATGCCGCTTTTTGAAGAATCGATCAGTTTCAACTTTTTGAGGGTATCCGTCTCGGTTCTTAGCACACGCTCTGTCATGGTCAAACTTTCTGAAAGTGTTCGGCGTCCGACTGGCTGCATCCAATAAATATTCCGTAGAATCCGGTAACGCTCTTGGAGCACAGCAAGAATATCCGGGGTGATTGCCTCAATCAATTTTAATTCATCGAGCATGATACATCCTCCCGTTGGACAACTTTCGTCCTACAATGACTTAAAATGACCCATTGACTGTAAAAAAAATACGATTTGTATTTCCTACACCAATAATAGTAGCACTTCTAACCATTCTACGCAACTATTTCAACCACAATTCGTCAGCTTTCCAGAAAATATTCAGAATAAGCGAAGTTTTAGCCATTCACTGAAAAATGGAAAGGCTTTGGCTCCTGCCACTTCCTTTCCATTTTCTCATTGATTCTCATTTTGTAGGGTCAATCAAATCGTTTTCGCTTTGAAGAGCCTTGGATTCCCATTGCCTCTCGATATTTGGCCACCGTCCTGCGGGAGATATCTATACCTTGTTCTTTCAACAGGCCCGCCAGCTTTTGGTCAGATAACGGTTTTTGTTTATTTTCTTCATCGATCAAGATCTTCAGAGCTTGTTTAATCGACTGGGTCGTTAGATCGTCACCATCTTCTTGTGTAGACACTTTCTGACCGAAGAACATTTTCAATTCAAAGACACCAAAACTGGTTTCCAAATATTTGCCATTCACCGCGCGGCTAACGGTCGATTCATGAACGCCAATCGCTTCAGCGATTTCTTTGAGGATCATCGGTTTTAATGGACGCGCTGCGTCGGTAAAGAAGGCTTGCTGCCGGGTAACGATTTGTTCGCCAACACGATAGATCGTATCCCCTCTTTGTTGGAGTGTTTTTTTGAGCCACTCGAATTCTTGCGCTTTGTTTTCTAAATAGCGTTGTACTTCTTGATCGCCACTTTGTTTCAAACGGTCAAAATAACTTTGTTGGAAATGCACTTCAGGCAATGCCCGTTTGTTAGAGAGCACGACAGGGATCCCCTTATCCATTTTGACAGTCAGGTCAGGCACGATATATAGACCGTCTGAAGAACCAAAAGCGGCGCCTGGTGTAGGGGTCAATGTTTGGATATAATCAAAGACTACTTGGACATCGGTCAAAGATATCTGTAATCCTTTGGCGATCGTATCCCATTTCCGAGCAGCCAAATCATCAAAGTACTCCTCTAACACGATATAAGCCAACGGCGGCGCGAAATCATCTCTTTCTGTCTGGAGCATCAGGCATTCACGTAGATCTCTGGCACCTACGCCAGCCGGGTCGAGTTGTTGGATCAGAGTCAAAGCATCCAACGCCTGAATCGGTGTCGCCCCCATTTGTTGCACGGCTTGATTCAGATCAATCGTCAGAAAGCCATTCAAGTCGATTGATTCTACCAAATACAATACAATCGTCCGCAAAAATGTATCTCGATAATTGAGGTGGACTTGCTCAATCAGATATTCAAATAAAGAGGTCTGTTGATCTGGGATCTGACTGAGATAATCCATCATTTGGTCAGAAGACTGGCTGCTTTTTGTGGGAATGATCGGCGTGTCGTACTCTCCGAGTTCAATCAGCGGGTTTTCCAGCGCTTGATCGTCAATAAACGCAATCAACTCATCCGCAGAAAACTGCAGCACTTGGATCGACTGTTGTAATTTCTGCGTCATAGCAAGCTTTTGTGTCTGTTTTTGCTGTTGTGAAAATTGCTGTTGAAATTTCATCATTCTACCCCTTGTTTTTTTCTTTAAAATTGGTTAAACTATTATTTGTGCTTCGCGCCTTTAGTGTAGTGGATATCACGTAAGATTCCGGTTCTTGAGACGGGGGTTCGATTCCCTCAAGGCGCGTTTTTTATTTCTTCGCATCATCAGTATACTTGTTTTTGACCAATAATTCAAAATCATCTAAGGATCGCAGCTTGCGATCCTTTTTTTGTGTCTGTTCATTGTGCCTTAATGAGCAAAGATGGCTTTAACATTTGCCTCATTGGATGTCGCTGCGCAAAAAAAGAAGAGGATTATTCCTCTTCTTCATCTTCTGCAAAATCATCTTCATCGTCATCATCGATAATTGTCAAATCTTCTTCAATGTTGCCTGGCAACTCTTCTTCATCATCGTCGTTGTTGTCAGCGCCGATTTCTTGTAGATCAGAGTTGTATGCAGAGATTTCTTCATCGTCATCATCGTCGTCATCAAAGAGATCGTCTTCTTCATCTTCTGACAAATCAGCATCTTCAGGATCATCATCGTTATAATCGATTGCATCTTCATCATCATTGATAAAGGCATTGACTTTTTTGCGTTTGCGACGGCGCGGGGTATCTTCATCTTCGTCATCAACACCATGATTGACTTCTTCATCAATCGAATCAATGGCATACCATGAACGCAGACCCCAACGGTTGTCACCTAAAGAAATAAAACTACCATCAATATTCAAGTCAGTATAAAACTGTGCCAATGAATCACGAATTTCACTATCTGATGCTTCAAGATAATTTTGGATTTGGTTGACCAAATCAGAAAAATCCATGACATCTCCACGCTGTTCTAAAATTGCATGTGCAACTTCGATCATCGATAATTCGTGTTTGTTTACACCTTCAAATACATTAATTTCCAAACTGGACACGTCCTTTCACAGTCTACTCCTAATCATACAAAATTGTTGATCAAATTGCAATTTTTTCTTTTAGTATTTACAATTCCTTATGCTGTAAATTCAAGGGCCAGCTTGTATGCACCGATTTTGTCCGTTGCGGCGAACAAATCATACTCAATATCAACTTTGCCGGAGTAAGGGCGATCCTTTAAACTGACATGCAGATGATTGGTAAAGGTATGAAACATCATCGTGCCATATGGTGTTTGATAACTTGTTTCTAACTGCTCTTTATAAGCAAATTTCAAACGCATCCGCATTTCTCCGGAGCGAATCAACTGGATTACACCATCGGGCATGATTTTCATTGTGACTGGGATTTCTTCCCCATCCGGTTGGATTTCTTTGTATCTTATGTATAAGGTATCTCCGATTTTGACTGCTTGTCCTTGCAAATCAAAAAGAAAGTCTTCTGTCTGATCCCCTTGGCGAACATTGGTCGTCAAATGAATCGAAATCGGAACACCCTGCGATAGTTCTTGCATGTTTCATTGCCTCCTTCACAGATTTCACTTACATTCTTGCTTTTTTTCAATCATTTGTCAATCATTTCAGTTACCACATTTTTCCCCAATCATATGAAAATAAGTTGAATTGTTTCATTCTTTTACTTAAATGTCGGATAATCGTATATAATGAGAAGACAGAGAATACCCGATAAAGGAGTTTAACTTGTCTTGACGATTTATTCCATTGACCATACATTACCGAATGCCCCATCCCCGTTTGTCCCATTTGCACTGACAGACGTCCTAACAGCCTATGCTGGTCATACACAGCAAGCATTTTGCCATTTTTGGCAGTTGTCTGATACGTTGATTCTTGGCATGAAAGACACCCGTCTTCCTGATTTGAAGGACGCGTTAACTGAAGTGAAAAAAGCGCACTTTCAACCTGTAATCAGAAATTCTGGTGGTCTAGGTGTGATTAGCGATGCCGGCATTTTGAATGTGTCGCTGATTTTCCCCAAAGAGTTGGCCGCCTCTACCGATGCAGCCTATATATTGATGCAGACATTACTGCAGCATGCTTTTCCAGAGCATGACATTGCCGCGTATGAGATCTCCGATTCTTATTGTCCTGGCAGCTTTGATTTGAGCATCAACGGTCAGAAAATCGCGGGCACGGCGCAACGTAGAATCAAAGAAGGGATCGCTGTCATGATGTACTTAAGTGTCAATGGCGATCAGCAAAGTCGCGGAGAGCTGGTGCGGCGCTTCTATCAAGCTGGCTTAAAAACAGCCTTTGGCACCAATGGCTATCCTGCTGTCAATCCAGAAAGTATGACAACATTATCAGCCGTGTCCGACCACCAATGGACCATCCAAGAAGTCATGGCGCGTTTGTCAAACGCGCTTAGCACATTACGCAATGATGCCGTCACACCAATCGATGTCAACGAGTGGCTATCAGCGAATCAACAGTTAGAAGAACTTGCTGTACGTCTCACACATATGGCCCAGAGAAATGAACCTTTAAAGGAGGTCAACGATGTCCATCTCTTATAAAAACCAAACCTTAGCAATCGAAAAAGTCTTTCGTGACCCTGTTCATAATTATGTACATGTCCAACACCAAGTGATCCTCGATTTGATCAACTCGAAAGAAGTGCAACGCTTAAGACGAATCAAACAATTGGGTACTGCTTCCTTTACCTTTCATGGCGCAGAGCATAGCCGCTTTTCCCATTCTTTAGGTGTGTATGAGATCAGTCGGCGCATCTGCGATATTTTTCAACGAAATTATTCGATCGAAAAGGTTGGCCCTTCTGGGTGGGATGATCAGGAACGATTGGTGACATTGTGTGCAGCACTATTGCATGATGTTGGTCATGGCCCTTATTCCCACACCTTTGAACACATTTTCCACACCGACCATGAAGCCATCACGGTGGCAATCATCACCTCGCCGGAAACAGAAGTCCATCAAATATTGAATCGAGTGGCCGAAGGATTTCCCGAAAAAGTCGCCAGCGTCATCACAAAAACTTATCCCAATCCGCAGGTGGTCCAAATGATCTCTAGTCAAATCGATGCCGATCGCATGGACTATTTGCTGCGAGATGCGTACTTCACTGGTACAGAATACGGCACTTTCGATTTAACGAGGATTTTGCGGGTCATTCGTCCCTATGAGGGTGGCATCGCCTTTTCGATGAATGGGATGCACGCCGTTGAGGATTATATCGTCAGCCGCTATCAAATGTATGTTCAGGTTTATTTCCATGCTAGTTCAAGAGGGATGGAAGTGATTTTGGCCCATCTGTTGAATCGCGCTGCTGAATGCTATACGGAGAACGATGAACTATTCCAACATCATTCTCAGTTATTGCTGCCCTTTTTGAGACAAGACTTTTCGTTGGAAGAGTACCTGAAATTAGACGATGGCGTATTGAATACGTATTTCACTCAATGGACAGAAGAATCTGATCTGATTTTAAGCGATCTTGCCAAACGGTTCTTGAATCGCAAACCGTTAAAATCGATTCGTTTCACGGATGATGCACAATTGCCGTTGATCGAGGACTTAAAAAAATTAGTAGAGAAAGTCGGCTTCAATCCAACATATTATACAGCTATCAACTCTAGTTTTGATTTGCCTTATGATTTTTATCGCCCGACCTCGGGCATGCATCGCACGCAAATCGAATTACAAGAAAAAGATGGGACGCTGACCGAGTTATCTAAAGCCAGTCAACTGGTGGCCGCTTTGGCGGGGCAAACCCAAGGGGATCGTCGTTTTTATTTTCCAAAAGAAATGATTGACCCCAACTTGCAAAATCACTATGATTTATTTGAGGAGACCTATCAAGCGTTTGCGACTTATATTCGTAATGGCGCTTTGATCAAACCAAGCAACTTTTAGGAGGAAATTATGAGCATCAAATTGATCGCTATCGATATCGATGGCACATTGTTAAATGACGACCGTAAAATCACACCTGCCGTTTACAAAGCATTGAAAGCAGCCGAAGCGCAAGGTGTACGTATCGTCTTATGTACTGGTCGCCCGTTGACCGGCGTACAAGATTTATTGACCGAATTAGATTTATTTACCGACAACGACTTTGTGATCACTTACAATGGTTCATTGGTACAAAAGACTAAAAACCAAGAGATCATTTCTGAATTTGGGTTGTCGCAAGAAGATTATTTGTTTGTTGAAATGACTGCCCGCCAACTCGGTGTGCATCTGCATGTGGAAACACAAGATACAATGTATACAGCCAATCGCGACATCAGCCCTTATACGGTGTATGAAGCCTTCTTGGTCAATATGCCGCTGAAATATCGCACACCAGAAGAAATGACCGCTGATTTGAATATCATCAAAATGATGATGATCGATGATCCTGCTTTGTTAGACAGTGTGATTCCTGATTTACCTGCTGCTTTGACCGATCAATACAACGTTGTCAAAAGTGCCCCGTTTTTCCTAGAAGTCTTAAACAAAAAAGCCCATAAAGGTGCTGCAGTCAAAAAACTAGCAGAACATTTAGGCATTAATCAATCTGAGGTCATGGCGATTGGCGACAATGAAAACGATTTGACGATGGTCGAGTATGCAGGCATCGGTGTAGCCATGGGGAATGCAACGGACAATGTCCGCAACATGGCCGATGTCATTACAGCGACAAACGAAGAAGATGGCGTAGCAAAAGTAATCAACGAATACGTGTTGCAAGCAAACGATCAGTAACCATTTTTGCTATCCGCTGTCTGTCACGATTACGCAAAAAAAGCAAGTCAGGGTCAATCCTGCTTGCTTTTTTGCTGTATCCATTGTTTAACTGCCCATTGATGACTGCCGCGTTTCAATAACTGAATCGCATTGTCCGCTGTTTGCCAAGAGAGTTGATTGTTGTCTTCAGTAGGTGCACATATCTCCTGCCACTTGGTCATTAAGAAAAAATAGCCTGGATGATAATAGTACGTATCGCGGTGACGAGAATAAAAATATTCCACTGCTTCGCCAAAATATTGATCGATTTCCCCTTTAAAACCTAATTCCTCAATCAGCTCCCGCTCAATGGCCTCTTCTTTCGATTCTCCAGACTCAATTTCGCCCCCCGGCAAAAAATACGCCCCATTTGGTGCTTGCACTAGAATGATTTTATTTTCTTCATTTGGTATGACGACATAGGCGCCAAACCGTGCTTTGTACACTTGCTGCTCGTCTTTAACCCCAAACACGATGTCATTTTCCGGCATGATACCCTCCAACAAGTTTTCTTTCCATTTTACCTTATGGACTTGCGAGGGACAAGCGAGAAATAGGTATGAAATCATTTTCTCCCCACTAGAAAACGAATTATGTTATGATTGAGGTAACAAAAGAAGAAAGGATGATTGCATTTTATGAAAATGGCACACACATGTGTACGAGTCAAAGACTTAACAGCCTCTTTAGATTTTTATCAAACGGCCTTTGGTTTTGAAGAATCTCGTCGCCGCGATTTCCCTGAACACAAATTTACCTTGGTTTACTTAACTTTACCTGGAGATGATTATGAGTTGGAATTGACTTACAATTATGATCATCCTGGATATGATTTAGGTGATGGCTATGGCCACATCGCCATCAGCAGTGCTGATCTAGAAGCGTTGCATGACACACATAAAGCAGCTGGTTTTGATGTCACTGATCTAAAAGGTTTACCTGGCACACAACCCTCTTATTATTTTGTCAAAGATCCAGACGGCTATAAAATCGAGGTTATCCGCGAAAAATAGTCATATAAAAAAAGGACATTATGTCCTTTTTTATTTTTGTTTATACATACGATCAGAAAGGAAAAAGACGATGAAACCCATTATCGGCATTGCAGCCAACGAACGATCAATGATTGAAGAGAGCGAGCATTGGTTAACCTATACCCCAAAAAATTTCGTCACCCATATTCAAGAAGCCGGAGGGATCCCTCTCTTGATCCCAATGGGTGTCATAGAGGATGCAAAAGCCTATATTTCTCGGATCGATAAGCTCTTACTTGCGGGCGGACACGATGTCTCTCCTCAACATTACGGAGAAACCCTTCACCCGTTGATTCAAGGAACGCATCCAGAGCGTGATGCCTTTGAGTTGGCACTGATCAAAGAAGCAGTCGCCCAAAAGAAACCGATTTTCGGTGTCTGCCGCGGCATGCAGCTGATCAACGTAGCCTTTGGCGGCAGTCTGTATCAAGACCTCTCATTGATGGAGAATCCCCACCTGAAACATGTGCAGTTGCCCACACCTTTTCGCTTTGCTACCCATGATGTAACGCTCAATGCAGACAGTCAGCTTGGCAAATTATTGGGCACTACTTATCCAGTCAACTCCTTTCACCATCAAGCAGTGAAAGAGATCGCGAAAGATTTCCAAGTGATTGCTACCGCCCCTGATGGTGTCGTGGAAGCAATCGAATCTCATGCCTTTGGCGCACCAATTTTAGGCATTCAATGGCATCCGGAACTCGCTGCCCAAACTAGACCTTCTGAACAAGCGATCTTCACCTTTTTTGTACAGACGCTATAATCATCAACCACGCAAAAAGGCCAGCTGCATCAGCTGACCTTTTTTGGGTTTATTTTTCGTTTTTCATTAAGACAATCGATTGTTTCAACGAAGCAATCAAGCCATTGTCATTGTAAATCAAAACATTGGATTTATACATTTTTGCGGAAACCAACATCAACGCAAGGGTCGATGCCAATAGAATCGCGGCCGACACCAATGCGCCGCCGACGCCCACCGTATCATTTGCCAAGCGTACTGGCATAATGAATGATGAAAGAAATGGAATATAGGATGTCACGCGCATGATGATGTTGTTAGGATCTGCCGCACCTAATACCAAACCTAACATATACCCAGCTAAAGAGAGATATGTTACCGGTATAATGGCTTTTGCAGTGTCTTCTGCTTTGTTGACGAGGGAGCCGCACAAAGCCGAGAGCACTGCATAAATCAAAATACCTAAAAAGACAAAGACAAGTGAGAAAACCATGAACGAACCAAAGATGCCATCTAATGAAAAATTGGCAATAAAGCTGCTGATCATTGGAATATCTTTGATCCAGAAATAACTACCGCCAAATACTGCTGCATACGCCAACAACTGAGTGGCAGCGACCATGATCACACCTGTTAGTTTTGCATAATAATGGGTTTGGGCACGGGTGCTGGACAATATCACTTCCATGATCCGCGTGCCTTTTTCTGATGCAATTTCTTGGGCAATGATTTGGGCATATGTCAGAATAAAGAAGAACAAAATGATCGTTGCTACATAACTGACAATATACTGCATATCACTATGGTCTTCGCCAAAAGTCATGGCGCCATCTTCATCAAAAGAAACTTTTTGTTTACTGAATGTTGCTGGTTCAGCCAATTGACCGACTTCCTCACCAGTTAACCCTAATGCATCGGCTCTTAATGATGACTGCAAGCCAGATAACAATTGTTGGATCGTCAATTCAGTCGTTTGTCCTAGCGAAGATTCACTAAGTAGTTCTCCACTCAATTGATCCTCCGCAGCCGTAATCACCAATAATCCCTTAACGGATTCATCTGCCAATTGCGCTTCACCTTCGGCCTCACTAGCGACAACTTCAAATGTATAGTCATCATTGCTTTGTGCTGCAAAAGTTTCCGCAATCGCCGGCTCATTGGCATACACTGCAATCGTATCCTCGTTATCCGCACCATCCATAAATAGTCCAATCACATAGAAGACACCGACAGCGATAAAAGGGACCAGTATCATGATCAAAAATGAAATCGACTTGATATTTTTCTTATATACATCTAACGCAATGACCCAAAATTTATTCATGGATTTGCCCCGCTTTCCGTTTGAAAATCTCTTCTAGGGTTGGCGGTTGCTGATTGAACATAGGAATATACCCATCCGCCGTAGCTAATGCAAAGATGTTGCGCCCAACCTTGGGATCATTGATCGTGATATCAAAACTGCCATCTTCCCGTAAGTGAACCTGTTCCACCCCATCGATTGCAACGATTTGTTCTTTGGTCAAATGAGATTCCAGAAAGACCTTCGTCCGACCAAATGACTCTCTGATTTCATGCACGCGGCCATTCAAGACCGTTGCGCCATCTCTTAACATGATCAAATGGTCGCAAATTTTCTCCACATTATCCATATTATGACTGGAAAAAATCACACATGAGCCTTTCTCTTTCAATTCGATGATTCCATTTTTCAACAACTCGGCATTTACAGGATCTAATCCACTGAAGGGTTCGTCCAAAATCACCAGCTTCGGCTCATGAATCAAGGTAGCGATCAACTGAACTTTTTGTTGATTCCCTTTCGATAACGACTTCACTTTGTCAGTCTTTTTGCCTTTGACTTGAAATTTATCCATCCAGTAATCGATTTTTGGTACGATTTCAGCCTTACTTTTCCCCCGTAAGCGGGCAAAGTAAATCAATTGATCTTCAATTGTTACTTTAGGGTAAAGTCCTCTTTCTTCCGGTAAGTAACCAATCAAGTTATACTCTTTCTCGCTGATTTTATGCCCATCCCATAAAACTTCGCCTTGGTCTGCTTTTAAGAAATCCAAGATCAGTCTAAACGTCGTTGTTTTTCCTGCACCGTTTTGCCCGATCAAGCCCATGATTTGCCCATCATTGATGGCAAATGAAAGCTGGTCAACAGCTGTATAATCTCCAAATGTTTTCACTAGTTGTTTTGCTTCTAACACATTTTCACCTTCCTCTTTCTGCTTTTATCCAAATATATAACCGATGATACCCCCTGCAACAGCGCCTGCCAAGGCCATAATCAGGAGATCCCGCACCACCTTTTGCCGCTTGGCAATTTTCTCAGGCTGGTTGTAAAACGCAGCGCGATCTTTGTATAATTTGCCCATTAGATAAGAAACGATGGCAATCATGACGGGAACAAACAGCAGCCCGGTACAAATGCCAAATACAAATGACCAAATAGCATGATCCTGCCAATGCCAGATTGATTTGACGCTATACAATATTGCCAATAATAAAGCCCCCACCAATGCGACCCAAAAAGATCGTTTGATCAAATACCGTTGTTCCGCATTGATCCGTTCTTGGTAACTATCTTGGTCACTGAATATCGGTGGTGCCGCTAAATTTCCTTCAAAATAATAATACCGTTTTTGATAGTTGCTGATGTAATGCCAGCCGCTTGCTTCATACAATGCGATATACTCAGATTCTTCTGACGATTCACCGTCAAAAAAGTCAACCGCAAATTTCTTTGCTTGCGGTGCCTGTTTCTCAAACCGTAAAAAGCCCAACCGATTCATGCCCACAAAATGCCACCCTAACATGGCTTGCTTCTGTAGTCGAAGCATTTCTTTCTCTGGGTAATAGGCAACCCCCAAAGAGAATAAAATCTTACGCTTTTTCATGTTCACTCCCTCCCATTTTCATCATCATTCCAGCACCAATATCATAAAAAAGTTTCCGCCGGCGAATATCTGCTTCTAACACGTCTCTGCCCTGAGGTGTGATGAGATAAATCTTTTTGCGATCGGCTGTTTCCTCTAAAATGATCCATTCCTTCTTGGTCAATTTTTTTAAGATGGTATACATGGTCGCTGGTCCAATTTCAAAGGAACCTTGACTGATTTCATGGACTTGTTTCATGATGGCATATCCATGTTGCGGCTTGAGCAATGCCAATAAAATCAAATAGGTTGCGTCCGTCAATGCTTCCTCCATTTTCTTCCTCCATCCTGCAAACTATATCACTTAATGATATAGTAGCGAATCTCAGTCACTGTGTCAAACCCTTTCAGACAAAAAACGCTGCTCCCATTGAGGAAACAGCGCAGAAATTTAGTTGACGATTTTGACTGGTGTATTGTATGGCATATTGTAATAGAACCATTTGGCATCAGGTACCGCCAAGCGAATACACCCATGAGATGCCCGCGTGCCTAATTTCCGTCCTTCGATTGCACTGAAGGTGTTGGTGGACCATGCAATACTCGTTGGGATCGTGTGGAACAAATACACACCGTGATCTTTAAAGGAGCGGTAATAAGCGGCACTTGAGAACGCAAGGCCTTTTTCAGCTTGGATACGGAAACTACCTAATGGTGTCGGTGTTCCAACTGCCCCAGTTGAACAAAGCATTGTGTAGATCACTTTGTCCCCTGATTTGATATAGACTCTTTGTTTACTGATAGAGACTTGGATATTTAAATTTTTCACATCTAGCGACGGATACTTGCCGCCAGTTGTGTACATCCAAAAATTACTATTGACACTATAGGTCTGACTTTCTTTGATCCAGCCGATTTTCCCAGCAGGAGAAACCAAATACAAATAGTTGCCATCGCTCGTCTTTGCGAGTTTGGTTGCTTGAGCCATATAGCCTTTGTAGGCACTCTTGGCACCTAACTTCGTACTATTAGGATCGGCTTTATCAAAGAAATTGCCACTACTATTGTTGACGATCACATAGCGACTGATCGAACTTTGTGAATAGATCGTATGGGCTGTTTTTACCCCTGTTGCATTGATATAGCCTAGCCATTGATTGTTTTTGTACAATGAATAGTAGGTTGATCCATTGTAATGTTGATATTTGCCAGTGACTTGAATCGTTTGATTCAGGTAATTGCTGCTGCTGGCTTTTTTCTTAGAAAAGTTGAGGTCTTGCCACAATGTGTAATTGCTATTTTTCATTTGAACAGTCAACTTTTCACTTTGCCAAGTCCCCCCTTGATTGTTGGCAACTGTAGCTGCGTCGGCATTTAGATACCCGATCCACTTACCACTCTTGTCATATAATGACAAGTACACAGCCCCATTGGCATGACTATATTTTCCTTTGGCAAGATAAGTTTTCCCTGCTAAGGTCGTTGTATTGTTTTTCTTGCTTGTCCAACTGAAATTGCCCCAAATCGTGTAATTTTTCTTTGTCAGAGTCACGTACTTGCCATAATTTTGATAGGCTCCTTGCGCATTACTAGACAATTTCACGCCTGTCGCATTGATATAACCCAGCCATTTGTTGTTTTTGTCATACAGAGAATAATAGGTTGACCCATTGAAATGACGATATTTCCCTGTCACTTTCACAGTTTGACCATTGATTGCCGCACTGGTGCCTTTTTGGGCTGTCCAATTGAAGTTTTGCCATAACGTATAATTGCTGCTGGTGATCGTTGCATATTTGTTTTCTTTTTGCCACACGCCGCCTGCATTAGCCGCTGCTTTGGTACCAGCCGCATTGACCCAACCGATAAAGGTTTGTTTGTTGTCATATAATGCATAATAGGTTGCTTTGTTGCTGTTTTTGTAAAAACTTTCTTTCACTAGATACGTTTTTTGATTGTAATTTGCCGTGGTCGTCAATTGTGTATCCAAAAAGACCGATTGCCATACTGGATAATTGTTTTTTTGGATTGTCACATATGTTTGCTCGGTTTTTAGCGTGCCAGAAGCAATCGATACAGCGCCTATTTCGACAATGCCTGCCTTACCTTGGTCATTTTGCAATAGCAGGTACTCTTGCTTGGTTGTTGGCTCTTGATATTTCTTAACAGCTTTGAAAGTTTGACCAGCGAGGGCTTGATTTGATCCATTCTCTGTTAACGTTCCTTCTGTCAGTTGATAGAATAGTGTACTTGTTGGCACATTTTCTGTGTCATTGATGGCTATCGTTTTCAATTTCACGTATTGAGTTACATACCCTTGGACTTCTTCAACTACGATTGCCTCTGTTTGATCAGAGAATGAAGTGATGCCTTGTAATTCTGATTCCTCACTTGTTGCGCTAGACGGATTTTTTTCAGTTGCAGCCGATCCGGAAGTTTGTTCCTCTATCACACCTTCATATGATGAAGGTGTATCTGAACCTGTATCTGTAGTTGATTGCGATTCTTCTTCTGAAGTCGAAGGTTCTCCAGAGGCGCCATTTCCTGTTGATTGGGTCGTGCTATTTTCTTCCTCAATGGCACTGTCCGTATCTGTTGCGGCACTGTCACTTGTGGCAGTAGTATCTGTGGCTGTTGCGTAAACCTCGATGCCCGTACCCAAAACTGGTGTTGCCAGTAATAGAAAGGCAAATACACTGTTCAGTACCCGACGTTTGACTTTTTTCATCCTTACTCCCCCTTTTGTTCTATGATGATTTCTTTGTGTGTATCCGATGAATCAACCCTACCAATTTAGTATACCACTGACCGTAAAAAATGATAAAAAAAAAGAGAGCAAGGACCGCGAAGTCTTTGCTCAACTGTTTGAAATCGTCTTAGCTATGTTCAGCGATCAATGCTTTCAATTGATCTTTTGTGTGGACCCCAATCGCTTTGTCGACCACTTGGCCGTCTTTCTTCAACAACAAAGTTGGAATAGACATGATGCCAAATGAAGCTGGTGTTTCAGGATTTTCATCCACATCCATTTTCACGATTTTTAATTCATCTTCATCGTATTCACTTGCTAATTGTTCTAAGATTGGTGCTTGCATACGACAAGGACCACACCATGTTGCCCAAAAATCAATCAGTACTAAACCTTTATCGGTTTCTTCTGCAAATGTTTTATCTGTAATTTCTAATGCCATTGTACTTCCCCTCCATTTGTGTGACTAAAAAAAGTATAACATGGATCAAACATTTTTTAAAACCGTCTGCTTACAAAAGGTAAGAATCATGAAGAATTACTTAAATTTCACGATTGTCGCACCATTGCCGCCTTGGTTGCTTGGCGCAAATTCAAAGCTTTTGACAGAACGGTGATTTTTCAAGTATTCAGTAATCCCTTGACGCAAAGCACCCGTTCCTTTGCCATGGACGATGGTGACTTGCGGATAGTTTGACAAAATGGCTGCATCCAAATATTGATCAACTTCTGCCAAGGCTTCCTCGTATCGTTTGCCCCTCAAATCCAATTGATTGATGACAGGATTGCTATCTGCAGAACGGACCGTATTCACAACACGCTGCACAGGTTCTTTGACAGGCGCTGCTGGCTGCAAGTCTGCTGCTGGCAGAGTCATTTTCAAAATGCCGATTTGCACTTGCCATTGATCCTTACCAACAGGTTTCAGCAACACGCCTCGTTGGCCATATGAAGTTACCAAGACTTCGTCACCAGTTTTCAAGGTTTTGGCTGCTTTGGCTTTTTGCAGTACTTTGTTTTTTTGTAGCTGTTCTTCTTGTTGCAAACCAGATAATTTCGTTCTGGCATCGATCAATTCATGTTCTTTGACTTTTGTTTGTCCACCAGCCAGTTGCATTTTGCGAATATCCGCAATGATTTTCTCTGATTCTTCTTTGGCGTCTTCTACGATTTGATTGGCTTCTTTACGCGCTTTAGCCAATTCTTTTTCACGTTCTTCAAAGAAGTAGCCATAGGCATTTTGCAATTCTTTATGCAGATCTTGCGCTTCTTTGACATAGTGTCGTATTTCTAAATATTCCGTTTCCGTCATTTTGCGGCGGTTTTCTAAATCAGCGATCATTTCATTTAGATCTTGGCTTTCCCCATCCATGATTTGCTTGGCTTGATCAATAATACCTGTTGGCAGACCCAATCGTTTGGAGATCTCAAAGGCATTACTTCTTCCTGGTACCCCAATCAATAGGCGATACGTAGGACTTAAGGTATCCACATCAAATTCCATGGACGCATTGATCGTGTTGGCACGGTTATAGCCATAGACTTTCAATTCTGGGTAATGGGTCGTTGCCATCACATAAGCGGATTTAGCCCCTAAATCATCTAGAATCGCAATCGCTAGCGCGGCACCTTCTTGAGGATCTGTTCCAGCGCCCAATTCATCAAACAGAACCAGACTGTGGCTGTCGACTTTATCCAAAACATCGACAATGGTCGTCATATGAGAAGAAAACGTCGATAGGCTTTGTTCAATCGATTGTTCATCACCGATATCTGCGAAAATTTCAGTGAAGATACCCATTTGGCTGTCTTCTTCAGCCAATATCGGTAACCCTGCTTGACCCATGATTTGCAATAGTCCTAGCGTCTTCAACGTGATCGTCTTCCCACCGGTATTTGGTCCGGTAATGACGACCGCTTGATAATCTTGACCAATTTGAATATCATTCGGCACCACTTTTTCTTGATCGATCAAAGGATGGCGGGCTTGTTTGAAGACCACATGATTTTCGCTATCTATGGTTGGTACGATGGCCTTCATTTCTTTACCAAAACGGGCTTTGGCATTCATAAAATCAAATTGGCCAATCACATACGCATTGTGCAGAATTTCTTTTTGATAAGGGACCAATTCTGCTGACAATTCTGCTAAAATCCGTGTGATTTCATCTCGCTCGGCGATTTGATGTTGACGTAAGCGATTGTTTTGTTCTACTACTTGTTTTGGCTCGATAAACAATGTTTGTCCTGACGAACTTTGGTCATGGACGACGCCGCCAAAAACACCGCGGTATTCCTGTTTAACAGGGATCACATAGCGGTCATTTCGTATGGTGACAATCGTATCACTTAGATATTTTGCATTGCCGCCACGTACGATATTGTCTAGCGTTTCTCGAATCGTTTGTTCCGAACGGCGAATCGACTGGCGGATCCCCCTTAACGCTGGAGATGCATCATCTGTGACCCGACCATCCTCGTCAATGGCTTCTTTTAAACGACGACTGAGGGCCGGTAAGGAAATCAGCTGTTCTTCCCAATGATACAAACGGGCGAATTCGATCTCGCTATCCGATAAATCATCAAAAAAACGCTTGAGCTCTTGTGTGGTAGACAACACTCTCGCGACTTGCGCTAATTCGATACCATTCAGGTCGGCACCAATTTCGATTCGCTTCATTTGCGGGCGGATATTTTCGATTTTCGGCACAGGAATCCCTCCCCGTAACCGATGCACTTTCAGCGCATCTTGCGTTTCAGAAAGCCACGCTGTGATCACTGATGCATCACTAGAAGGAACCAGTTTTTCAAGCGCTTCTTTCCCTTGCGCTGTAACGATATATTGGGCAATGTTTTGTTTCACCTGATCAAATGCCAATACGGATAATATTTTTTTGTTCATTCATTTTCACCTGCTTTGCTGTTGTTTGCTATAAAAAAGGCAGTCTGGCTATCCAACCATCTGCCTCAACGTCTTAACCAATCACATCGGTGATCCAAATTTGATAGAAATAATCTGAAATAATTGGCGAATGATTGACAATAAAATCGACTGTACTGCTTTTATCAAATAGGTTTTGTACTGTCGCAAAAGGAATCATCGAAAGAATCATGAAGAAGATGTACAAATTGATATACATCAATATCACATTCAAGACACCTGCCAACGCCCAATCATACCCATACAAAAAACGCAGCCGTTTGTATCGCAAGCTATCCGCAAAAATCGCCACTAACTTGGTGAGCAACCATCCTGCGAACAAGACCATCACAAAGGCCACAGCTGCATAATAAGCCTTATCCAAGTCCAATGCCATATCCAGATCATAATATTTCAGTTTAGAATCGGCTGTAACTGACATATAAGGAACATATAATTCAATTTTTTTTGCAATATCCTGATAGTTCGCTACGGCGATCATGAAAGAGAGTACAAACCCCAACACTGAAACCAACTGTAAGCTGGTCCCACGACGCGCCCCACCATAAAAGGCAGCTAAGAGCAGAATCGCAACCACTAATCCAATCATTTAGGTATCCTTTCTACGCCACACTAGCCATGGGCTGTTTTTTCTTGAATGTTTCGTTTTCGTTGTTCGTTCAAAATCTGTTGTGCTTCCACATGATTGTGGATTTCCACCTCGCTGCGTCCGGTATCATCCAATACTTTACGGGCCTCAGATTCTATGGCTTCGATCCGTTTGATCCGGTTTTCCAATTCTGTGGCTTTAATGGCTTGAACACGTAATTCATCCACTTTTCTTTGCAAGCGCAATAATTGTTCTTGTTTCTTCAATTGATCTGAAATGGCATTGATTGCTAACAAAATCGATGCTTGTTCTTTGTCCGTCTGAGGGGATAACTGCATGATTTCAACCAGTTGTTCATTCACCAGTTTTGTCACCATATCCATATGTTCTTTGCTCTCACGGCCAATGATCGTATAGTTTTGATTTGCAATCACTGCCTTGTAGCGTTTCTTTTGCTCCGTCATAGGAAACTTCCTCCCACTGCCTACATTCTGTATTATTCTATCACCTAAACCATACTTGTCGCAAACTCTTCACTATTATACGTGATTTTCTTCTGAATTTCCATGCTTCACTTTGCTATTCCTGATTCAAGGCAAAAAAAGCGACGAAAGTATGATAAAATCTTCATGTATCCTTTGTTTTTGCGTGTAAAAACAAAGTGTAAGGAGGAAAAATATGTCCGCGACCGTCATCAAAGTATCACCAGCTGAAATGAAAAAAATCACACAGTATTATCAGTCAGACCGCTTACCCAAAACAGCGCCCTACACACTGTTCACAGCGAAGAAAAATCAAACCACCATTACTGCCTACCAATCAGGTAAAGTCATGTTTCAAGGGACAAATGCGGAAAAAGAAGCAGCATTATGGGGTAGCCCGACTGCAAGCAAATCCAAACAAACGACTGACAATCCCCTTCCCGCGGGTTTTAGCGAGAAGAGTGCCATCGGCAGTGATGAAGTCGGCAATGGCAGTTATTTGGGTCCATTGGTCGTCTGTGCCGTCTATGCGGATCAAGCCCATTTACCTGCTTTAAAAGCCCTTGGCGTCAAAGATTCCAAAATGCTGACCGATCAGCAAATTCGCGCGATGGCCCCAAAAATCAAAGATTTGGTGCCATTCCAACTACTGACTGTCACACCTGAGAAATACAATCAGATCCAACCAGCGTACAATACCGTCCGTATGAAAGTTGCCTTGCACAATCAAGCTATCCGCTTATTACTGGAAAAGATCGCACCGCAAAAACCTGAAGCGATTTTGATCGATCAATTTACGTCAGAAAAAAATTATCGTACTTATTTACAATCGGAAAAACATGCTGTTACGGCACCTTTGTATTTTGCCACCAAAGGCGAACAGTACCATCTATCTGTTGCTGCAGCTTCGATTCTCTGCCGGACAGTATTTCTGGATGAACTGGATCAAGCATCGAAAAACCTTGGCTTTAAAGTACCTTCTGGCGCTGGCCATGCTTCAGACTTAGTTGCGGCCAAGATATTGCACATCGGCGGCGAGGACTTACTAGGCAAATACGCCAAGCTGCACTTTGCCAATACCGAAAAAGCACAAAAATTAGCGAATAAGTCTTAGCGTAAAGAGACTGTCAGAAATAAGACCTGACAGTCTCTTTGCTTACATAAGAAAACCCAAGATCCCTCTTAGTAGTCGATTGTTGGCCATTCAATGCCAATCTGAATCAATCCTGACAAACAAGCTTGTACAAATGCTGTCTCAACCACGATCTCTGGCAGAATAAGATCTGCATACACAGAAGCCAAATGCGTTGCAACTGATTGTGGCACCACGCTGTCAGCCCATCTATCCGGGATAAATAAGATCAGTTTATTGGGATCATACATTGCAACCATCGCTTGAACAGCCGCGTTGACTTGCATAAGAATTTCTCCCACTTTCAATGGGAAGGATACCTTATCAAATTGCGGCAAATACTTGATTTCGCCACTCATTTGATTGGCCCCGGTAAACAACTGCTGACCAATGACCAACGCACCCCCTGGTGGAAATTGTTCAGGAAAATAGATGACACCAACGATTGATGAACCGCTTCGGTAATGCATGGCAGCTGCATTCACATCGTTCTCGATCACTACATCGGCACCAATTTCGGCAGCTATGATTTCTCTTAAAGTGACACCTTTTAGAAATGGCACATCCGAAATCTCAAGTTTTCCAACGATTTCTACACCTGGAATACCTATCACCGTTTTATGGATTTTCGGATACAGACGCTTCAGTTCCTTTAACATTTTTCGGAAGTTTTGTATATCTTCTATCTCTTTCTCAATAGTGAATACGATGTCACCATGTAAATCTGCGATTGAAAAACAAAAATCGATCATCTGTTTTTTTTCAATAAATTGTACCACCAAAATAAATGCTCTCGATGCATTGAACTGGTAAGCAAAAGCCCTTCTTCCACCAGTTTTTTGGCGCACTTCTGAAGGTGTGATCCACAGATTTTCAATCAGTTCCGGCAGTAACTTATTGATTGTAACAACACTTAAGCCAGAGGACTCTGCCAATTGACGTGTTGTCATACCGACTCTTTCCTCTTTTAAAATAGACAGCAATAAGTGTTGATTATGCTCTTTAATATTTTTTGGTTGATACGCCTTCATCTCTCAGCCTCCATTCCATTCGTATCATATCAAATGTTCAGTACTATTTATAGCTTATAGCTTTATTAATTTTCTTTATAAAGGTATACTATATGCATCTTTTTAAACAAAGTTTATTAAGTTCTTTTCACATAAAAAGAAAGGATGAAGATAGAATGAAAATAGAGCATCTCGCTATCTTTACAAAAGACTTAGAGGAAATGAAGTCTTTCTATGAAACATATTTTGGTGCAAAAAGCGGGGATAAATACCATAATCAAAAAACAGGCTTTCAATCTTATTTTCTCAGTTTTGATTCAGGTAGTCGCCTAGAATTAACAACGAAAGCACATTTAAGTCCACGTAATGCAGAAAGCTATGGCTATACGCACTTAGCACTAGCTGTAGGCAGCAAATCAGATGTGGACCAACTTGCCAAAAGGTTTGTCGAAGATGGCTTTCCTCTTTTAAATGGTCCCCGAACAACGGGTGATGGATATTATGAAGCAGTGATTCAAGACCCTGAGGGCAATTTGATTGAATTGACAACAGAATTGGATAGTAAAATACAGTCACTTAACAACGACTAAAGGAGAAAAGATATGTTATTTACTGATTACCATGTCCATAGCGATTATAGCGATGATTCTTGGTACCTCATGGAAGATGTTGTCAGAGATGCCATTCAAAAAGGCTTATCTGAAATCTGTTTTACAGAACATGTCGATTATGGCGTTAAAGAAGACTGGCAACCTGAGGATACCTATCTAGTAGGAAAAAATAAAGTCGTAAAAAATGTCCATTATCCACGCTATTTTAAAGAGTTGGCTGAATTAAAAGAAAAATATGCAGCACAAATCACAATCAAAACAGGCATGGAGTTTGGTATGCAAATGCATACCATTCCCCCATTCCAAAAACTATTTGATGCCCATTCGTTTGATTTCATCTTGCTCTCCGTTCATCAAATAGATGATTTAGAATTTTGGACAGGTGCCTATCAACAAGGACGCAGCCAGCAAGAGAGTTATCAACGTTATTATGAAGAGATGTATCACTTAGTCACCACTTATAAAGATTATTCAGCACTTGCGCATATGGATCTGATCCGTCGCTACTTGGATAAAGAAAAAGATGCCTTTGACACGACAAAGGAACAAATTGCCGAGATTCTTAAAATTGTGATTCGCGACGGGAAAGGCATCGAGCTCAATACTTCCTCGTACCGTTATGGCATCAACGGGTATACTCCGTCCATTGAGATTTTGAAACTATACCGTGACTTAGGCGGGAAGATCATCACGATTGGCAGCGACAGCCATAAGCCAGAGCATTTAGGCTTTCAAATTCGAGAAGGACAAGCGTTACTGCACACTTTAGGTTTTGATCATATTTGTACCTTTGATCAAATGGAACCAGTATTTCATTCGTTCGATTAACAGGATAAATTTCTAAGAACAACAAAACCAGTCCCAAATTGGACTGGTTTTGTTGTCTATTTTAGTTTGTCCACGCTGCAACTTCTTCTGCGTGATTGTTTACCCAATCTTTAGCTGCGTCTTCTGCAGATGCACCATCATTGATGGCTAACATGACTTCTTCCATGTCTTCTTGGGTCCAGCTGAATTTATCCAGTACGTCGTAAACTTCAGGCATATCTTCAGAGAGCCCTTGGCGTACCATCGTATTGATGCTTTCCGCATCTCCCATCGTTCCTTCAGGATCATCTAGATATTTCAAGTCGTACTTCGCAAACATCCAGTGGGGCGACCAACCAGTGATCACGATCTCATCTTGATTTTTGATAGCTTGTCCCAAGGCAACTGTCATGGCACCCGAAGAGGAAGTCGCCACTTGCCAATCAGATAAATTATCATAAGAGGCAACCGTATTTTCAGCAGCTGAAACCACACCGGCACCTGGTTCGATTCCAGTGATTGTTTTGCCTGCTTCATCTGAAAGGTCCGCAATTGAATCTACATCCATATAGCTGGGAACAACGATTCCTAGCTTGGCACCTTCTAAATTAGGCCCTAAATTTTCCACTTGATCTTGATATTGTGCATACTGGGCTTCATGAGTAGAAGGCAGCCACGCTGCAACCATTCCGTCCACTTCGCCTTTTGCCACTGATTCCCACATAATCGCATTATCCAAAGGTGTTGTATTGACTTCATACCCCATCTCAGATAAGACTTCGGCGACTACATGTGTTGAGGCAACTTCTGTATCCCATTCAACATAGGCCAAATTGACAGTGCCTTTATTGTCTGACACATTTCCAAAAGTTACAGACGCACCGATCAACGCCACAACTGCTACCGCGGCAACACCGCCGAATAATCTTTTTTGCTTACGGCTTTTCGCTGTAACGGCTTGTTTCTTATGTGCTGGTTTATTCAAGTTTTGTGTGAAGCGGTCCATAATGATAGCTAAGATCACCAATGAAACACCGCTGACAAATCCATTCCCTACTTGTGCCCGCTGTAAAGCAGATAAGACGCCGCGTCCTAAACCTGGGGCACCGATCATTGATGCGATGACGACCATCGATAGGGCCAACATGGTTGTTTGGTTGACACCTGCCAAGATGGTACTTTTGGCCAACGGCAATTCAAGCTTGATCAACTTTTGCCATCCAGTGCCGCCGAAGGAATCTGACGCTTCCACTAATTCGCGAGAAATTTGACGAATACCTAAGTTGGTCATTCGTACAGTTGGCGGTAGTGCAAAAATGACAGAGGCGAAGACCCCTGGTACCATACCGATGCCAAAGAAAGCAACGGCAGGAATCAAGTAGACAAAGCCTGGCATAGTTTGCATAAAGTCCAGAATCGGTGTGACGATACTTTGTGCTTTTTCACTTTTGGCCATGAGGATCCCTAGTGGAATCCCAATAATGATCGAAACCAAACTAGAAAGCAAGACCAATGTCACAGTATTCATCAAGTCTGTCCACAAACCTTGGTTATAAATAAACAACAGACCAACAAATGTAAAGGCGGTGAGTCCCCATTTTTTACCTGACACTAAGAAGGCGGCAATCGTCAATAACACAATCAATACCAAAGGCGGTACGAACAATAAAACATTGGTGATGGTATCCATGATCAATTGACCAAAGGATTGTAAAGCGGAGAATAACCCGCTGAATGTACTTGTCAGCCATTCAGTAAAAGCCTCCACCCAATCTGCTACCGGAATCGTTTGTTGTAAAAAGTTACCCATTAATGACTACCCCTTCCTTTGTGCTTGATTGCGTATCCGTTTCTGCAAGTGCCTCAATCACACTGCCGCGAATCACGACGCCAATCAAACGATCATTTTCAACGACCGCTAAAGGTGTTGGAGAGTCATAAATCAAATTGAAAATATCTGTAACCAACATATCTTTATCAATTTTTTGAACATTTTTATCAATGACTTCTTTAAGGCTCAAATTGTTTTTGCGGGCATCTCTCGCTGATTCAGCTGTTAGACTCCCTTTAAGATGACGGCGCTTATCTACAGCCAATAACATACTGACTTCTTCTTTACGCATACGATTCAAAGCCACGCTTGGTCCATCAATTTCAACATTGGTAGTCAACGCTGGCACCATGATATTTTGGGCCGTCAAGACTTTCGACCGATCAACATCTTCCACAAAATCACGGACATACTGATTGGCAGGATTGGTTAGAATTTCTTCCCCTGTACCAATTTGCATAATTTGTCCATCCTTCATCAAGGCGATCCGATCACCAATTCTTAAGGCTTCATTCAAATCATGGGTGATAAAGATGATGGTTTTTTGGACATTGGCTTGCAGTTCTAATAATTCATCTTGCATCTCACGACGAATCAAAGGATCCAGTGCTGAAAAGGCCTCATCCATCAATAAGATTTCTGGATCATTGGCTAACGCCCGTGCCAAGCCGACCCGCTGCTGCATACCACCAGATAACTGGTCAGGGTATTGATCTTTAAAGGACAATAGTCCTGAGTTATCTAACGCTTTTTCTGCTTTCTTGGTTCGTTCTTCCTTTGGCACACCACGCACTTCTAAACCATACTCGGTATTTTCTAAAATCGTGCGATGAGGAAACAAGCCGAAACTTTGGAATACCATATTGATTTTATGACGACGGACTTCCCGCAACTCTTCTTTGCTCATCTTTGCAATATCTACGCCATCAATATAGATGTCTCCGCCAGAAGGCTCGATCAAGCGATTCAACAAACGAATCAAGGTAGATTTCCCACTCCCTGATAAGCCCATGATGACAAAAATTTCTCCTTCGTTGACTTCAAAGTTGACATCATACACACCAACAGTCGCCCCGGTCTTTTCTAAAATCTCATTCTTGCTGCGTTGTTCTTGGATCATGGCAAACGCTTGTTGCTTCTTTTTGCCAAAAATTTTGGTTAAGTGTTCCACTTTAACTTTACTCAAATGAAAATTACTCCTTTTTCTGAAAAATTTCACGAAAGTGACCATACTATAGTAACAAGCGGTGGTCACTTTGTCAAAAAAAAAATTCGGCTAAGTCACAGACAATGTGAAATAGCCAAATTTATTCGATTTAATGAGGATCACTTGGGTAAAAGAAATTGTTCATTCGTTGCAGCGAAAGTTCATTACCCACAAAGTATATCTTATTACCGGCACTGAATTTCGCATAGGGTCCAGGTGACAGCAGCAATTCTGTTGTAGTTTGAATGGCTATAATGGTGGCGCCGGTCACTTGCCAAATATTCAACTCGTTAACACTTTTTTCTAAATGTTGGGCTTCATCCGTCAAAGCTAGCTCGAATGGCACAAAAGGACTCATATGATGTACTTTCTTGGTTTGCTGCACCAACACATTCAATAATTCAGAAAAATTATCCAGTTCTTGCTGCTGGCGGTCGACACTTTCTAAAATATCAGCGCGAATTTCCTGGATCGTTTGAACATCTTGATATTGCTCGACAAACGCTTGGGCTTTCTCTTTCGAAGCAATGTAGGCACCACTGCCATGACGTACATCCATGATTTCAAGATCAACCAAGACATTAATAGCTTTGCGGGCTGTTTCAGGAGAGACATTGAAATTGCTGGCTAAAGTAGAACGCGCATGGACTTTTTGACCGACTTGATAACGATTTTCAACGATCCGTTCAGCGATTTCGACGGCAATCTGTTGATATCTGGGCAATGCGACTTTCTTTTTGTTTGGGAACTGACTGGTCATGAAGAACTTCCTTTGCATTTTTTTTCATGATAACAAGAATTGGCTCACCTGACAACTATTCATCGCTATGGGGATTACGCAGCAGACGGACCCGGTGAACTTGCGGCAATTCACGCAGCAATGCGGCAACGGCAGCTAATCCCTTCGTATCATGTTCAGCCAGATCAATGATCGTATACGCCATTCCTGACTGTCTCTCACTCGCCAAATGCGCGATATCAATAGCCGCTTCTGACAGTAATTTTAACAACGGTGCCAACGCACCCGGCGCATCTTTATGAAAAATCGTTATCCGATGAGGGGCCAAAAAAGGCAATGTGACTTGTGGATAATTCACAGCTTCTTTGATCGTCCCATAGCGCAAATAACGATCCATACGAGCAAAAACGACTTGGTCTCCTGCGGTCAACGCATCGATCGTCGTTCCGCCCATGTGGGGATAACAAATCACTTGCGGATGGTTCAATAACGCGGCTGTCGGAAAATCGGTGATGTACTGTTTCAGGATTCCTTGGTCCAATGCTGACAGTACAGCTGTTTCTTCAACGATTTCCCCTCTGCCAAAGTTTAGCAAAACGGTATCAGGCTTCATCTGGGCTATCGCTGCTTCATCGATCAATCCACTTGTTTGTTCATTCAATGGCAATAACACAACCACAAAATCGGCTTCTTGCAATAGTTCCGATAGTTCTGCCGTTTGTTCGAAAAATTGACTCTCTTTTTGTGTGCGCGCATAGCCAATCACATCCATTCCTAAATGGAAACAAGCTTCCGCTAACCGTTCCCCAATTTCACCCAATCCTAGAATACCAATTGTCTTTCCCGCCAATTCTTCCCCAATGATTGCTGACCTGCGTTCTTCAGCAATAGCTAGTATATCCGCCGCTGCAATTTCCCCTTTTCTCGCCTCTTCTTTGATTTGATCCATGATAGTGTGGGCTTTATTTAATGGGCGTACATGCAAAAATAAATTTGCCAATATCAATTCTTTGACTGCGTTGGCATTAATACCGGGCGTGTTAAAGACCACTGTGCCATTTTCTGTACATTTCTCAATATTGATCGTGTTTGTTCCGGTTCCCGAGCGCGCAATGACTGCCAGCTCAGGTGTGATCATAGCATCCGGCACTTGTTTGCTTCTTACAAAAATGGCTTCTGGTGTAGCCGAATCTTGAAAAGAATACCTTTTTTTGATTGCTCTACTTTTTGTCGGTTCTGTTATTTTATCCAGCAAATAGATATTTCTCATCCAAATCCCCCCACTTTCAAAATGCTTATTCATCAAATATTACCCAAAAGTGAGGTAGAATGATAGCAATACGCAAGAAAGGATGATGGATATGCATTTATCGATCACACAATTTCAGGATGAACAACCAATTATCGGCAAAGATTCACAGGTTCAAGACACGCAACTCAAAGATTATGTAGAAATCGGAGAAGCAAACCATATCGATCATTCTACGTTGGATACATATACGTATACTGGACAATTTTGTTTTATTCAAAACAGCCAAATCGGCCGTTTTGTCAGTATAGCCGCAGCAGTCCGCATTGGACCAACCAATCACCCTTACGAAAGACCTAGTCAGCATCTGTTTGCGTATAACGGAGAAGGCTACGGTTTTGCCCCAAAGGACCAAGAATTTTTGGCGAAACGTAAAGAAATAACAACCACTATTGGCAACGATGTTTGGATTGGCCATGGTGCAGTCGTGCAAGCAGGTGTCACTGTCGGCAACGGTGCCGTGATTGCCTCGAATGCTGTGGTAACAAAAGATGTACCTCCTTACGCAATCGTTGGCGGCGTACCTGCCAAAACAATCAAATACCGTTTTGATCCAGAAACGATTCAAGCTTTGCAAGACATCGCTTGGTGGGAATGGTCACGAGAAGTGTTAGAAGCGCGATATTTGGATTTCCGCCTGCCAATCAATGAATTTATTTCAAAGTATGCAAGAAAATAGCCATTTTTATCGCCCTAGTCGACCCTGTTGGCTAGGTTTTTGTTTTAAAAAAATCAGTAAGAATACCTTGTGTGAAAACGCAACTATGCTAAAATAAGCAGTAAATGAATAGTTTCACGAACTTTAAGGAGTGTCATACATGGATCTACTTAGTTATCGACCATTGAATCTATATACCAACTACCAAGAAGCAGCACAGACATACCCCGATGTCCCAATCATCCATGATGAAATTTTAGGTGCTTTTCCTGAATTGGGCTACCAAAGCACTTACCGTTCCAGCCATGAAGCAATCGTAAAAAGAGCCTATCAATTGGCGGCTTTGGGTGTCAAATCAGGAGACAAAATCATTTTGTATAAATCCTCAAAGTTTGATACGTATTTATTGGCTACGGCTGCCTCTTATTTAGGCGCTGTCCCTGTCATGATTTCTTATCATTTTCCAGCAGCAACGATTGAAGTATTTGTTGCGCGTTTGGAAGATCCCTATATCCTCTTTGACGAAGAAACAGAAGCGCGGATCGCATTGGTCAAAAACAGTAGTGCGAACAAACAAATCACTGTCCGCAAATTACTATTGGCACCAGCCCAACCAGTCCCTCAAGTGAAACTGCCGGAGGATCACATCTCTTATATGACCCACACTTCTGGTACGACGGGTATACCTAAATTGATTTGTCACTCGGCGCAATCCATGGGCTGGCGCACCAAATGGCAAAAAACCATTTTCACCAAAATCGATCGGCAACAAGCGGCATCTGATTTAGTTGCATTTCACATCTCGCCCGTACATTCTCGATTCAATATCGGTATTTCTTCATTGATGGCGATGGGCTTTCCTATGATGCCTTTGGCCGGTGCAACTGGACCGCATATTGTTAGAATGCTCACTGAATATCCGCCGATTGCGTTAGAAACACATCCAAACAATTTCGTTCAATGGCGCTTTGTGGCAGAAGAACACCCAGAAGCATTCGCGGGTATTCGTTATTATCATTCCACCTTTGATGCGATCAACAATCAGACTATGGCTTCTTTCTTAGCAACTGCAACGGATCATGAGGCGATTTTCTTGCAAGTCTATGGACAAAGCGAGTGTGGGCCAATGATTCTGAAGGCCCATACCCTTGAAAGCCTGAAAGAAAACAACGCCCGTGATATGGGGGTTGGGTTAACTGATTTGACAAAGGCCCGGATCACTGATGCCAAGGGCAATGAATTGCCCATCAACACCGATGGCCATATCCACTTTCTTTCTAAAGGTCGCGCTTTGACCTATTACAAAGAAGATCAGCGTTTTGCAGATAATGTCTACGATGCATGGTGGGATAGCGGAGATTATGGAATGATCGATGAAACTGGTCACTTATACTTGAAAGACCGTCAAGTCGATTTGATCAAATCGATTGAAAGTAATTTAGCTTTAGAAGATCTATTGCTGGATCAACTTGATTTTCTGGCCGAAGTTGTGATTGTTCGAGACAAAGAAGATTCTCCTCAACCAATCATCGCTTTGGCACCCAATCGCGACATGGACTGGGATGCTTGGTGGCAAGCGGTAGTTGATCTGCCTCGGCTGAATGAACCACTGTTGCGCGACTATGAAGACATACCAAGAACAGCCACGATGAAAGTGCAACGATTGCAGATCGAAAAAGAATTTAAAGCATAAAAAAACAGCATCTCACGCGCGTGGGATGCTGTTTTTTTGTTCAAATATAATGTGCGGTGCTTGTCCATATCTCGTCAGTTTCTCTTCATCTAGTGTCACGCCAAAGCCTAATCCGCTTGGTACAGTGATCAATCCGTTTTCCATCACAGCAGGTTGTGTCACAATGTCATCATAATAATAACGGTCAGCGGCCGATAGATCCCCAGGAAACTGAAAGGGCGCTTGGCTAGCGAATTGGAGATTCATCGCCCTTCCGACGCCAGATTCGAACATGCCGCCTAACCAGACAGTCAATCCGTTGTCGGCACAAGCTGTCACGATTTTCTGCGCTTCGGTGATGCCGCCAACTCGAGGAATCTTTAGATTGATTGCTCTGCAGCTGCCTAAAGCTGCCACAGTGGCAATATCCTCTGCACAACGAATGTCTTCATCCAGGCACAATGGCGTGCGCATGTTTTTTTGCAATGCAGCATGTCCAGTTAGATCCCGCACCCGCAATGGCTGCTCGACCATCACAAGACCAAGATCATCTAATGCCAATAACATCTCCTCATGTCCCACATATGCGCCATTGGCATCTGCCATAAGCAACACTTCAGGAAACCGTGCGCGAATGGCTGCTAGCGGTTCTCGATCTAGCCCTGGTTTTATTTTCAGTTTGATACGTTTGTAGCCTTGTGCGACATATTGTCCTACTTGATCCAATAATCGATCAGTCGCAGGTTGTATCCCCACGCTCACCCCTACTGCGATTTTCCCCCTTTGCGTGGGATAAAAATCAGTGATACTACGCCCCGCTTGCTTGGCATATAAATCCCACATTGCTGTTTCCACCGCAGACTTTGCCATGGCATTGCCTTGTACAACGGAAAACAATGAAGACACTTGGTCTGGGTGATCGATAGGCGTCGCAGTCAACAATGGCAGCAACTGTTGGCAGATCACTTGCCGGGCTGAAAAAAGCGTTTCTTCGATATAATCTGGTTGTTCGAATGCGACCAGCTCGCCAAATCCTACGTTGCCATCAGCCGCTGTGATGCGTATGATATCAAAGGCTTTTTCATTCAATTGGCCATAGCTTGTCACAAAGGGCTGTCTCAATGGCAATCGACAAGCAATCGATTCTATTTTTTTGATATCCATAGATGCGACCTCTTTCTTTTGAACTTACGCCGTTCTGTCAAATTGCTGGAAGAACCAGTCGTTGATCTGCTGCAAAAGAGCAGTTGGTTGTTCTAAGTGAATACAATGTCCGGCTGCTGGAACCACGCGGTAAGTGATTGCTGGCTGCTGTTCTTTCATTCGTAAACCGATAGCTTGGAACTTAAGGTCTTTGTCTCCAGCGATGTAAAGGATTGGACAGTGGATGTTTGCCAAAGCAGCCCAATAGCTTGGTTGTTTGCCCGTTCCCCCATAAGCCAGACTCATCGCCAAGCCAAAAGGCGCTTGTTGTAATCGCCCATGTCTAACCCGTTCCTGCACCTCGGCTGGTAACTTATACTGACTTGCAAACAACGGCAATGCTTGCCAATACTCAACAAATGTTGCGAGGGGCTCTTTCATCAATTTTAGCGCAAGACGGCGGTCTTGTTTGACACGCGCGCTTCTTTCCGCAGTAGTGAATAGACCAGGTGAGCCACTTTCCATAATCAACCCCTCCACAGCATCTGGAAAGTGCGTCGTCCAAGCCAACGCTACTCTGGCCCCCATTGAATAGCCATAGAGGAGATACCGCGGTATCTCTAACCATGCCAATAGTTCCGCCAAATCAGCCACTAATAGCGGTACTTCATAGCGCATGGGATGGACATACACATCCGTCTGCCCATGGCCAATCAAATCAATCGCCAATATATTATAGCTTTGCTGCTGGTCAAACATCGGCACAAAGGTGTTCCTTGTGCCAGTAAAACCATGCAAGGCAACTACCGTTGGTCGCTGATCATCATAAGGCTGCAGCCATTGATACGCATAATTGACGCCACGAATCTGATGAATCATTTGGCCCACTCCTCAGCAAACCGTTTCTGACTCAGTGTCCAAAGTGAAACTGGTTCTTGCTGAGTGCCCCGTACTTCTAAGATTTGAAAACGCGGTTCCATAGCAGACGCGTTGATTTGCATTTGAAACGCCTCAACACTTTCTGCTAAAGACCAATCAGCGTCATATAATGCGGCTACTTTCTGAAAATCAAGATGCAACGATGTGCCAAATAACGGCTCGAAATCTTCCGGTGCTAACGTCTGTTGCGATAAGAAAGAGAAAATCCCGCCACCATCGTTATTCAACAAAATAATCGTCACCGGCAACTGATATTGCCGCAGCAACTGTAAGCCGTTCATATCGTGATACATAGCCAAATCACCAATCAATAGATAGGTTGGCTTTTGGCTCGCTTGCGCAATGCCCGCCACAGTCGAGATCAACCCGTCTATGCCGTTGACGCCCCGATTGCCATACACACGATATGGTTGCATTGTTTCACTGCCGTATCGATCAAAGAACCGAATCGCATTGCTGTTGGCCAATAGAATCTGTGCATCTGTTGGCAAAGATTGTTGCAGCATCCGTACAGATTGACTCTCATCAAAAGGATGATCCAGGAATTGATCAACGATGATCTGATTGGCAACTGTTTGTACTCTCTGCCATTGAGTGATCCACCCCTGATCGACTTGAAAATCATGATGTTGCCATTGGTCAGTAAAGCAATCGATTTCCGCTTCAATCAAATAATGCGCCCGATGCAATTGATCTTGCCATTGTCCAGAAGCATCCACAAATAACCATGTGGTGGATGCTGGCAATCGGTCCAACCACAACAGTACATTCTTGGTTACAGGCAAGCGCCCGAAACGCAGCACGACTTCTGGCTGAAAAGTTTCGTCTATTTGCGGCAGCAGTAAATCTGCTTGGCTGATAAATGTACCTGCAGCTATGCCGCAGGTGGCTAAATTGGTCAAAGGATCACCAATGATCGGCCAACCGATTTTCCCAGCAAAGAGGCGCAAGTGTTGCGCTTGAGTCAATGTCAAAGCCTCTCCTACAATGATGACACCCTTCTTTTGAAGTTGCGGCAATACTTGCTGGATCATTTCTTCGGCAAGTTGCTTGATTGGTTCTACATAGACGAATGGTTGATGAAAGGAACTGCTTTTCTCAAGATCTGGCAGCAAAGGTTCCCGTAATGGGAAATTGATATGCACAGGACCTTTGGGGTGTTTTTTGGCTTCTGTCACACTATTGGCGGCTTGCCAAAAACTATAACGCAACATATTCGGTTGATTTTCAGGTACGGTCATTTCAATCATTTGTTTGACGTGGGAGCCATACAACTGTTGCTGATCCATTGCTTGTGGTGCGCCGACACCTCTTAATTCAGGCGGTCGGTCTGCGGTGAGCACGATCAACGGCAGATTGACGGCTTCTGCTTCACAAATCGCCGGATAGTAATTGGCGGCAGCAGTCCCCGATGTACACAATAAGACTGTTGGTTCTCCATCCACTTTGGTCATCCCCAACGCAAAGAAAGCCGCCGAGCGTTCATCGACATCCACAAAACATTCTATCTCAGGATCCCGGTGCAACAACAATGCCAAAGGTGTTGAGCGCGAACCTGGACTGATCACCCCTCTGGTGACGCCAGCAGCTTTTAAGCCTGCGATCGCCGCCAGCAAATAATCCGTCATCACTTCTTGATTAGACATCTCCGATGATCCCCCTTCTCATTGGTTGAAATTTCAAACGCGTTTCTTGCTGCTCTGCTAAAGCCTGTGAGTCCGCGACAATACCGCACCCGGCATACAATGTCGCCTCGTTTTTGGTTACAACTCCTGAACGGATCGCTACCGCAAACTCGCCAGTATCCTCTTGGATGCCTAACCAACCAATCGGTCCCCCATACATGCCACGGCTTTTTGGTTCATGGTCTCTGATCCATTGAACAGCCGCCTCTTTTGGTTCCCCACCTAAAGCCGGTGTCGGATGCAGTTTTTGAACCGCCGTCAAAAAAGAAACAGCCGGCTTCCGTTTTCCTTTGAGCGGAACAAATAAGTGCTGGATATCACGGTTCTTGATTACAGAACGCTTTTCCGAATGGAAGCCGTCTTCAATCAATGTAGACAACGCATGTGCCAAGCGATCCACAACGACTTGATGCTCATGGGTATTTTTAGGGTCTGACAAAAGCCCCTCAGCAAGCACTTGATCCTCCGCCTCTGTCTGTCCTCTAGGAGCCGAACCCGCAATACTCACCGTTTCAAAATACTCATTCGTTCCTTTTAATAAGCGTTCTGGCGTAGCCCCAATAAAAAAGGTATCGCCTTGTTCCAAAGCAAACAAATAGGTACTTGGTTGTTGTTGGTTCAGATGTGCCAGAACTGTCTCACTATGCATCGTATCTGTTGTCGTCAAGCGCATTTGTCGGGCCAAGACGACTTTAGTCAAATCTGTGATCGGGTCTTTGATTGCTTGGACAGTCGCATCGACTGCTTGCAGCCATTCAGGAACAGCAACCTCTACTTGGTCAGTCATCACAGCATACGACGACGTTTGTTTTTCTTGACGACAGGCAGCAAGCCATAACAAGACTTGCCCATGTAGTGCAGCAACTTTGGTCAGTCTTTCTGCTTCGTCGGCTGCTGTAACGGTATACACAGCCCATGTTTTGGTTCCTTCTTGTTTGATCATGATTTCAGGCAACACAAATAGACCACTGCCCAGCTGCCCCCATTCATCTTGCGCAGCACGGTGCGTATCAAAAGCAAAACCACCCAGCAATAATGCTTGGCAGGCATCAGTTTCGGGCTGATAATGGTTTTTTTTCACATCATTTTGAATCGCATCAAATGTTGCTAAACTAGGTGCTTGATAATCGATTAACCAATGAAATGCCGCTATTGTCATCGTTTGATCAGGATTGCGCCAAAAATAACGGGCACCTTTCGCTGTCTCAGCCACAGCATAAAGGGCCAAAACATCACCACAGACAATTTCTTCACAGGTACTAAAGTAGCTTTTCCCCGAATCAAACGCTTGTTGATACTCTTTCGTTACAGTACTATTCAATCTCGTTCACTCTTTCTTCACTTAACAGCCGCCGCTTGATGACTTTGCCGCTGGCTGTGCGTGGCAATGTGTCCATCTGGAAAAAACGGCGGGGAAATTTATAATGGGCAATCGTATCTTCTAAAGAATCCAGCAGAGCTTGTTTGGTGACCGATTGATTCAATACTACAAAGGCAACAGCTTCTTGCCCCCATTGAGGATTGTCTTGGCCAACAACTGCTGCTTCAACGATCGCTGGATGCTGTTGCAGTGCTTGTTCTACTTCTGCAGGATAAATATTTTCACCGCCAGAAATAATCAGTTCACTTGAGCGGCTCACTACATAGAGATACCCTTCTTCATCTAAATAGCCTAAATCGCCAGTTGCAAACCATCCTTGGTGATCCCACTGTTCGTTTCCTCGATCATTGAGATAACTCGAGACAATTGCTGGGCCTTTCAAGTAGATTTCTCCGACAGTACAGGTTGCTTCTCTCCCTACGCCTGAAGAATGTGTTGTATCAACAATCTGCAACTGGACATTCTTCAACGGAATGCCTGAGGCCCCTCGTTTGGCAATTGCTTTATCTGGCGGTAAAGCAACCACTTGCGAACACGTTTCCGTCATGCCGTAGGACTGGATGACAGCCAACTGCTTTTGCTGACATTGAGCAAGTAAGCCGCGGTCAATAGGGCCACCGCCCAGCAAAATATAGCGTAACGCAGGAAACCCTGCTTGAGGTACAAAGGGCAATAGATCCCTGAGCATTTTGCTCACCAATGAAACCACTGTCCCTTGACTGTTGCTTAGATCAGTCGCCATGTCTTGCGGATCGAAACGATCATACAAACGCATACTGATGCCCAATTGCAACATCCGCAGTACGATCGATAAACCGCTGATATGATATAGCGGTACGGCACACAGCCAGCAATCATTTACTGAAATCGTTAAGTTTTGCTGTGTGGCTTGCGCACTTGCTTGATGATTGCCAAAGGTTTGCGGCACGCCTTTTGGCTTCCCTGTCGTCCCAGAAGTATACATGATCGATGCTATCTGGTTGGGTTGATACACCTGACGTTCCGCCACCTCAAAGGAAGCAGCTGCAGTTTTGCCAAATGGCAGCAATTGAACGTTTGCTAAATCAAGCCGCTTGTCGGTGATCACAAAACGACAATCTGCATCTTGCAGTTGAAAGACCAACTCTTTATTGGTCAACCTGGTATTCAAACACTGGACTTCGATTCCTAATTCCCATAAGGCAAGGATCGTAAAGACCATTTCCGGTTGATTCTCGCTGAAAATCGCTACACGGCTTGCTTCTTCTAATTTAGGATGATAATAGGCAGTATATTGGTTCACTTCTGCTTGTAAGGCAGCAAACGACCAGCTTTTATTCTGCCAATAAAAAGCTGGTCGTTCTGGATGAAGTTGTGCTTGCCTTTGCAGCCAACTCCCTGTCATTATGGGAATTTAGGGAATTGATCGAAGTCAGGTTGACGCTTTTCTTTAAAGGCATCGCGGCCTTCTTTGGCTTCATCCATTGTGTAATACAACAAGGTTGCATCCCCTGCTAATTGTTGAATACCCGCTAATCCATCCGTATCTGCATTCATTGAAGCTTTGATCATTCGTAAGGCCAATGGACTCTTTTGCAACATGGTTTCAGCCCATTCCATCGTCACGTCTTCGACCTCTTCTAGAGGTACGACCGTATTGATCCAGTTCATTGCTAATGCTTCTTCAGCTGTATATTGTTTTGTCATAAACCAGACTTCTTTGGCTTTCTTATGGCCAATCGTACGTGCTAAGTATCCAGAACCATAACCGCCATCGAAACTGCCCACGTTCGGTCCAGTTTGACCAAACTTAGCGTTCTCTGCTGCAATTGTCAAATCACAGACCAATTGCAAAACATTCCCGCCACCAATCGACCAGCCTTTGACCATTGCGATCACTGGTTTTGGCAGTGTCCGGATCAGACGTTGCAGGTCCAAAACATTCAAACGTGGTACTTGGTCTTCACCGACATATCCACCATGTCCCCGTACTTTTTGGTCGCCGCCAGAACAAAAGGCTTTATCGCCAGCACCAGTCAAAATAATCACACCGATACCGGGTTCATCACGACTGATAGAAAATGCATCGATCATTTCAAACACCGTTTTTGGTGTAAAGGCATTGTGTACATGGGGACGGTTGATCGTGATCTTCGCCACTTTACCATGCTGTTCAAATAAAATTTCATCATACTCTTTAAGGGATTTCCATTCTCTCATTCCAATTTCCTCCTCAACTCACATAGTTCCATTATACACATAACTACGTGCTTTTCGTTGGAAATTGCTTTGAATCATTCATTTCCTATAAAAAATCTTATTTGAACCAATACGTGCAGGGATAGCCGCCAGAAAACATGCTATAATCAAACAAAAAAAGGAGTCCACTGTATGAACTTACTCGACACATTAGGCATTCAAATTGAGGAAACCACCGCTGCACTTGTCCGATTACGAATGGATGTTGGCCCACAACACAAACAGCCCTTCGGTATCCTCCACGGCGGGATCAATGGTGTGTTGATCGAAACGGCGTGCAGTATCGGCGCCAACCAAGCATTAGCAGCAGATGAAGCTTTTGCTGCCGGTGTGGATCTGCAAGTCAATCATTTACATGCTGTCCAAGACGGCACGCTGATCGTTGAAGCCACCCCTGATAAAATCGGCGCCCGTATCCAAACTTGGCAAGCAACGATTTGGCAAGAACATGGACCAAAGACCGCTGTTGGCCGTTGTACCTTGACAACATTGAAGAAAAAAGAAGCCAGCAGCTAAAACAACGGCTACTGCCTTTTTCTATAAAAAAAAAACAGCGAAAGGCGGCCCTTTCGCTGTTTTTGTGTATGCCTATTTTTTAAAACAATTGTGTTTCGATGGTTTCAACAATCTTCGCACCTGATACTTCTGCGTAATATTGCACATCATTGCTTGCAAAGATGCCCACTGCTGCAATAGCTTCCATGCCTTGCCGCACTTGTTCGGCAGAAATCGTTTCATCAAAGACTTTCGGTTGCAAGGTATGCTTCTTGCCTTCACTGTTCAAGAAAATCGTGTGTAATTTTTTCATCAGCGTCTCCTTTCTTTGCTTCTTTCAGCAACGGTTATTTGACATATTCATTTTGGATCGTTTCGACAACGGAAGACAATGCCGCGGTCTCTGAGAACTGCGTCAATGCTTCGCCGACAGCGACGATTTGCGCTTCACTGGCACCATTCGTGACACGATTCAATGTTTGATTGATCGGCTTTTCTGAATCAGGCGTATCAATACGCACGGCCAATTTGGTTGTTGTACCGATTTTCATATTCCCCACATCCTTTCTTTTGATTCATGTTGCATCTGTAAGTGGCGCCCTTACATAAATAGAAACGACAATAGACGTTAAAAGTAAAAATATTTTTGTTCAGACTCACTCTTTTTTTACAGAAATAATGAGATTCGCTATAATGAGGAATAGAAAGTGAGGCATATTATGAAAAAAAATCGTTTGATCCAATTTTTAGGTGGCAAAACCAGTTATTATGTTCTGGGCTTGATTATCCTATGTACAGTCGCTATCTTTTTATTGAATAAAATTTCTTTTTTGTTTACACCTTTTGCAGCCATCGTAACAGCTATTATCCCGCCATTTTTGTTTGGCTTGATTTTATACTACTTATTTAATCCAATCGTCGACAAATTGGCACCAAAGATTCCCCGTACCGTCACAATCACGGGCATTTATTTGATTATTGCTTTGTTGATCGTCTTTGCAGGTTTCCAGCTCTATCCTGTATTGGCCCAACAAACCACGGATCTAATCAATAGCTTGCCTGATTTAGTGGATGATTTTCAACAAAATGCTGATTCATTTTTAGCAAATACACCTTTCAACGATGAAATGAGTCAGATCACGGATACGTTTCAAGATATTGCCAATAACATCATGTCCTTCATCGGTAATTATTGGCAGACAGGTGCTGCTGGATTAAGTAGTCTTTTCTCTACGATTTCCACACTCTTTATCGCATTATTCACAGGACCCATCATTGCGTTCTTCTTGCTGCGCAATCCCAATAAGTTTTATTTTTCGGTTTTGTCGTTGATTCCGCCTCGCTTTAGAAAAGATTTTAACGAACTGGTGAAAATCTCCGATCTGCAAGTAGGTGCTTTCCTAAAAGGTCAAATCATCTCATCTCTAATTTTAGGCGCTATCTACTGGGTCGTTTTCTTGTTGATTGGTTTGGAATATGCCAGTATTATCGCCATTGCCGCTGGTATTTTGTGTATTATCCCTTATATTGGTCCCTTCATCGTCTTCTTCCCGGGGTTATTTATTGCTGCACAGGACTCGACGGGCATGTTGATCAAATTTTTGATTGCTTGGTTCGCTGTTCAAATACTTCATGGCGATTTGGTCGTACCTCGTGTCATGGGGGATCGTTTGAAAATCCATCCTATTACGATTTTGGTCGTTTTATTGGTCATGGGGGATTTGATGGGCCTAGTAGGAGTGATCTTCGGGATTCCGATTTATTGCTTGATCAAAGTATTGGTAGTCTATCTATTTCGCAAGTTCAAGCAACGTTATAATCGTTTCTATGGACAAGATGGCAAATACTTCCACAGTGCTTTCACGAGTAAAGATTACTTAGGTGACGAAGATCGGTCGGCGAAAAAATAAAGCTGTTGTCTGCTAAGACACAGTTCATATGTTCAAAATCAAATAGGCACATCTTGTTACCGATCCTATGGATCAATGGCAAGATGTGCCTGTTTTTGACTATTTATTTTGCTAACTGATTATTCTCATGAGATAAAAAGAATTGATACAACGCCCCTAAAATATTGGCATCGTTCTGAAAATGGCAAGCTTTGATCATTGGCTTAGTCAGTGTTTGTTGCAACAACGGCAAACTATTTAGTAACCCATCATATTGATGATTGATTTCCTCACAAACAATTTCCTGTGCACTAATTCCCCCACCAATCACATAACAGGACAAATCGACCACTGACTGAACATTGAGAATCATACAAGCGATTTCCCGGCAATATTCCACAAACAAAGGCCATACCTGTGGATCTTTACGATTAATTGCTTCAAAAACAGCTTCGCCATCCGCTAAGTCATCCAGTCCGAGTTGTTTCGCAGCTTGACGAATCATGGCAACTGCTGAGCCGCTAAAACCATATAGTTGCTGAACCGACAGTCTTTGTTCATTCACATTCTCGCTATTTCTGGCAGCATTAAGCATGAAACTTAACTCTCCTGCTTGAAAATGAGTACCCTCGACCAATCGACCATCAAGAATGATGCCCCCACCAATACCTGTTCCTAATGTGATAGCGGCACCATTGTCGATACCTTGCAAGTTGCCCAACCATAATTCGGCTAAAGCCGCCGCTTTGCCATCATTGATGACTGACACAGGCAAAGCGAACTTCGCCGTCAGTATCTCTTTCAAAGACACACCATCCAAAAATGGCAAGGCACCACCAAAGGAAATGGTTCCTTTCTGAGTATCGACCTTCCCTGGTGTACTAAAAGCGATGCCACGAATCTCTTGTTGGCGTTCACTGATGATCCCCTCGATCGCTGCTAAAAAATCAGGCAACGATTTCTGTGTTTTGGTTCGTGTTTTTGCCAGAATATGTCCGGAACGGTCAATCAATGCGGATTTGAGATGGGTGCCTCCGATGTCGATGCTTAGATAGTGTTTACTCATTCAGCGCATCCTCCTCACCAATCGATGCCACCGCCCATCTCAAGACCGTCTTCGCTTTTTCAGGTGCAGTCTTTCTCGGATCGCTCAAATAGATCTCACGATGTTGAAAGTTGTCCATCGTTGGCCGAATCATCAATTGTTCTTGCGCCAATACTTCTTTCATTTGAGCAAAAGTTTCTGGCTCCGTTTCAAAAGGGCCGATATGAAGCGCTTGGACCGCCAACCCTTCTTCATAACTTTCAAAAATCAAATGATCCAAGTAAGGATTTTGCTTTTTTTCTTTCACTTCCAGTAACTGCGCTTGAAACATACTTTCTGTGACTTGTTTAGGCTGTCGGATCATGATTTTGTAGATCAATTCATCTTTCTTCACTGGACCATCAGGTTTTGTTTTCGAGGTCCACACACCTTCTAATGGATAGACCGTATATTCAAAAGGTGAACCAATCGTTCCTTTTTTCAATCCCATACGGATGCTGTAGGCCACGCTATACAAAGCCTCGATTTGTTGAGCGAATGCCGGTCGATTGGGATCACCTTGACTGTTTAACCCAATGAAGTGATAGGTTGGTATTGTGAGGATCGTTGGTTTCTTTGGTACATACACATCTTTTTCTTGTTTTCGCCATTCGTATTTCATTGAATCCTCCTTCTGAACTGTATTTCCAACTATTTTACCATGAAATCAACATTGATTTGTCAAGGAATATCTATTTATTCGTAATAAAAAAAAAACGAAGAGCACCTCCATTTACCTATAGAGATTACGCTTCGTTTATAAAAGTACCTAATCCGTCCCACCAGTAAATCTTCGCATAAAATAACTCTCCAACCACTTCTGCCCCGCCTCGATCACCATGCAAAGCAGCCAATAGATGATAGCAACCAAAACATACATCGACATATAGTCAAAGGTACGTCCGCCTACGATTTTGGCTTTTTGAAAAATATCCGGAATCGTGATCATCGCTGCCAATGAGGTCCCTTTTAAAAGATCCATTGCCACGTTGCTTAACGCCGGTACGGAAATACGAAATGCTTGCGGTAAGATAATCAAGCGCATAGTTTGACTGAAAGACAGTCCCAACGCATATGCAGCATCAAACTGTCCACGATCCACACCTGCAATCGACCCGCGATAGATTTCACCAATAAACGCGCTGCTGGTCAATGTGAAACAAATAATCGCTGCGCTCAATGCAGACAACTGATACGGTAGGCCAAAATAGAGTAAAAACAGCAAGACCAGCGCCGGTACACCTCTCAGAAATGAAAGATAGCCCCGAACAAATCCGCGAATAATTGGGTTATGGATCATCCCTAGTACTGTCAACAAGATGCCCACTACATTGCCGCCAAGAAAAGAAGCAACTGCAATACCGACTGTATAGGACAATCCTGTCAACAAATAAGGCAATGACGCCCACATCAACGACAAATCAAGCGTTGGTATATACATCAGTTTGATGCCGCAGTGTCAAATTCTTGATCAGATTTGACCGAAATATCGGTTTGGAAATATTCCTCAGCAAGCGCTTTTAAGCTGCCGTCATCTTTCATCTCTGCCAAGATTTCATCTACTTTTTCTCGTAGCGCTTCGTGATCTTTGACAAATAAAAACCCGGTTTCATTTGGATTAAAATAAACATCTTCCAAAATTTTCACAGGAATATCTGGCATCGCTGCCACAGCCATTTTTTGCAGATAGTAATCGTTTAAAATCACATCAGTCCGACCATTGGCCACATCCGTCAAGTATTGGTCATTCGTGGCATTGTCATAAGTCACCAACTCTGCGCCATAGGATTCCGCTAATTGCATGTAACTGGTATTGGGTTCACCGGCCGCTTTTTTGCCTTTTAAATCTTCTAACGAAGCAATACCAGAATCATCACTTTCCCGCACGATCATACTATCAAACGAATATTTGATTGGTTCTGACAAGCTAAATTTTTCTGCCCGTTCATCCGTTAGGCCAAAATCATTGGCAGCAAAATCTGCCTCTCCTTTGGTCAAAGAGGATACTTGCCCATCAACGTTATATTCTTTGAATTCGATCTCGACACCCAATCGCTTGGCCACTTCTTTTGCCACATCGACATCATAGCCAACCAATTCATTGCTGTCATTATAATAAGAAGACGGATAAAGCGTACCAGACGTTGCAACCACTAACGTCTTAGCTTCTTCCACTTTGCTTACACTTTGGTCTTCAATTGAATCGCTTTGATTGCCACAAGCACCTAAAGCGAAACTAGCCAAACCAATCACCATCGCTACTTTTCCTTTATGCCAAATACTCATTATTTCCTCCTAAAAAGTCTTTATTCTGTTACACTAGGGGGCAACCGAAATTGCGCACAGTCTTCAAACAGCTGCCCTACTTGAAATAGGATGTCTTCACGTCCTTTTGATGCCATAAACTGGATCCCCAGTGGTAACCCTTCATCACTGACCGTCGTTGGCAAACTAATGGCTGGTTGCCCAGTCAGATTTGCCAATTGTGTATAGGGTGTCAGTTGGTAACTCTGATCGAACATCTCATATATCACATCAGCTGCTTGCGCTTCTGAAAGACCATCGATGTGCTGTAAGTTGCGACGGATCGCATCGCTTTGCAAGTCTGCATTGATCAATGGTGCTGTGAAAGCTGTCGTTGGTGTCAAAAACAGATCGAACGACTCAAAAAACCGTTCCATTCTTTCGGCAATTTGATCCCAGTACTGCAGGGATTGAATATACGTTGCCGCTGATAGTTTACGCCCATATTGATACAATCCCCAAGTCATCAATTCCATTTCACTGATTCCCACACTTTGACCACGTGCAGCTTCGATGTCCGCAAACATTGCCGCTGTTTCGCCACCGTTCATGGCATAATAACTGCGCATCATTCGCTGCCCATCGATGGGGTAATCGACTTCTTCCACTTGATGTCCCTGCTCAGTCAAGAAATCTACAGCATTTCTCACTGCCTGAATTGCCGTTTCGGATACCTGCTGGCCCACTGGTGATTTCGTAGAAAAAGCAACCTTTAATTGCTTCTTCTGACTGGCTTTGTGATGTGTCCATTCCACTTGTGGTGCCTGATAAGGCGCCGCTGGTTGAGACGTTCGCAGCCCATAAAACAATCGTTGCGTATCCCGCATAGAAATTGTTAAGGCAAAATTGATCGACGCACCTTGCCAACTGCGCCATTCACCCGGTCCAACCGGCATTGCCCCACGGGTGGGTTTCAATCCAATCAGTCCCGTGAAGGAAGCAGGGATCCGAATTGACCCACCCCCATCGCTGGCCCCCGCAATCGGGAACATCCCGCTGGCAACTGCGGCTGCGGCACCACCACTTGAGCCGCCAGCAGAAAAGAGCGGATTCCAGGGGTTACGGGTCGCACCATATAGTTCGGGATCCGTTATATTTTTAAAACCGAATTCTGGCGCATTGGTCTGTCCGAAAGGCACAAAGCCAACCTGTTCAAGAGCCGTCACAAAATGTGCGGTCTGATTCGCTTTCATATCAGCAAACAACTTTGCACCGGCTGTTGCTGGCCAACCCGCTTTGCTTTGACCGAGAATTTTCAAAGGCATCGGTTGACCGCCAAAAAGTCGCTGTTGCTTGCGGCCAGCTTGATAAGCTTTCAACGAAGCGTCGCGATCCACATGAATAAGCGCATTCAATTTTGGATTGTGCTGTGCAATCTTTGTTTCGATCATATCTAAACGTTCCGTAAAGCTGAGATTACCGTTGTTTAATTGTTCTGCCCAATACGTTGCATCTTGCATGGTTTTCCTCCTCGTCTTTCTGAGCGAATCTCTAATCAGAAAAAAAATTAACCCCGTTATTAAACATACAAGCATACTCCCTGTATTATATACTATATTTTCCTTAATTATAAAGATTAATATATCAAATTCATTTGGAAATCGCAACAAAAATATAACAGTTATCATTCCTGTTTCATTTCAAAATCATATACAAAAAATGGTTTCTGCACAAAAAAAGAGCAGTTTTCACCGCTCTCTTTCTCTATTTATACTTATCTTCCAACTTGCTCATCCATAGACCTAGCCACAAACCTAAACCAAACAAGATGATCCCGATGACAGCTGTCAACCAAGTGAATCCTGTATAGTCGGCAACTGGGGGAATCACGATCAAAATAGTAGAAGCAACCACGATACCTAAAATGAAATGATAGACTTTGGAATGAAAGTGCGCCAATAACCACTCCATCAATTTAGAAAACAGCAGCATGACTGCCAAACCACCGATGGCGATTGGCAAAAAAACACCGACAATATCAAAGCTCTTAAATCCCTTCAGCATCGGATCATATAATCCTAACACCAGCAGTAGATTGGATGGACTCAAACCCGGTACCAAGACACCTAATGCAATCAAGCCGCCAGCCAATACAAAACCCAAGAAGTTGGCTGGGATGGTACCTAAAATATCCCCCATGAAATACAAGAACAAAAAGCCAATAGCCATCGTACCGAAAAACCAGAAAAGGTCGCCTTTTGACCGCTTGCTCTTGGCAGTTGATTCTTTGGCCAAAGCAGGCAATGTCCCTATGATTGCCCCGGCAAACCCCCAAAGGACGATAATCTGATAATTTTGCAACAGCCACTCTAAGGGTTTCGATAATAGCCCAATCCCAACAATCCCACCAATACCCACTGGCAAGAAAAACAAGAGGTTTTCTTTGAAGTTTTTGGTTAGATGCGCCATAAACCGAAGCATACGTTCATAGATCCCTAAAATAGCGGCTAGAACCCCACCAGAAACCCCTGGCAAAATAAAGCCAAGTGCAATAATGACCCCTTTCATAAATCGGGATAACACACTTTCATTTTTTCGTTCTTCCATTTACTTTTAAACTCCTTAACGATCGCTATGCAGCAATCCTACTTTTTTTCATTGATCCTTTTTAACTATACTTGATTCCAAAAAAAATGAAAAGCGATTTCTACATCTATCACTTTTCATCGATTGTATCTAGTCAAGTTGTTTTTCCATCAAGAAATCCGTTTGCTCATCATCTCCCATGAAAAAGGAATGACTGCCGACTTTTTCAAAACCCATTTGATCGTAGAAGGCTAATGCATTTGGATTGTGTTCCCAGACGCCTAACCAAATCGAGCGTTTTTGCATTTCACGAGCCATTTTTTCAGCATGCGTCAGCAACAGTTTTCCATATCCTAATCGTTTAAAAGCTGATTTGATATAGATTCGCTCAATCTCTAATCCATCAGGAGCAATCGATTCTGTTTGTGCGCGCCCCCAATTGATTTTTAGATAGCCAGCTGTTTCACCTTCATGTTGAATAAAAAAGAAGGCTGATTCAGCTGTATTCAGTTCCTTAGTTAGTTTAGGTTTGTTATAGGCTTCTTCTAAGTAAATGCGCATATTGTCTGCCGAGTTAAACGCCTCGAAGGTGTCAAAATAAGTGCTGACACTGATTTCAGCCAGTTCAGCCAAATCTGCTATGGTACATTGTTTGATTTCCACTGTTGCTCCTCCTCGTTTTCATCAGATTGTTCTATCATAACCGATTCTTTGCAACAAAAAAAGCCCTTGCTGGGGGCTTCTCATTGTTATAACCATGAACCGGAAAATTGATGGATAACTAGTGTTGATGGATCCTCTTCTACTTCTCCGGTAATATAGCTTTTCGGTGAAAAAGTCATTTGCGGAAAAATCGTCACTCCTGCAACAGTTTGCTTTTCATTGTTTAATTGCAAGCCATGATTTTGAAGTAATTCTGTCACGCGGATCACATTTGTCACAACGTCTTCTGTTTTTTCTGCTCGCACGAACCTTCGATCATCGTAATCATGGAGCCATTCTTCCATAAAGGTTTGATGCGGTGCGGCCCCAATGATACCTGTAGAAATTTTGGTTTCGATCTCAAATCCCATAAATGCATCTAGTGTAAGTAAATCATCCAATGATTTGACGACTTCGATGTCGGTATCCATGTAGATCCCGCCTTCTGTCACCAACGCATACAGCCGAACAACATCGGAAACAAAGGCCCATTCTTCTTGTTCATAGGCTTCTTTGAGATAAGGACCAAATTTAGACAAATCGATCGTTGACTCATCCCAGCGTTTGATTTCATAATCTGGACAATACTTGCGCCAAGTATCCATATAATTCTTTTCTTGTTCTCCTAATGGATTGCCACCAAACCAGCAATAATGGATTTTTTTTGGTATCATGCAACTCGCTCCTTTTTACTGTATATCATTAGTGTAGCTGATTCTATGACTGATGCAAAATGATTTACACCGCAATGGAAAGAACGAAATGACAGACAAATCAGATAACTTTGCTTCATGTTCAGATTCATGATAAAATCAACACAATCATTTTTTACTAACAAACGCGATTTCGGAGGTATGAACATGGATCAAGAACTGAGCAACAAGCGTTTCTTTTTTTATCGTAAAGTCGATTTTACCATGAATATCATCACTTTCTTTTATTTGATCGCACTTTTTTACACACTGATCTATTGGTTTGCGATTTTTGTTTGGTTGTTTCGCACTGCCTTACTGCTTGCTTTGGTGCTGGGCATCATCGAAACCATTCAAGCCAATCGCTTTGCACGACAGTATCAGGAACGAGATCGTTACTATCAACAGCTGAATCAGCAAGAAGTTTTTTCGCTTTTGGATTCACAACAACAGACTTCTTCATTTTTACAGTTCCAAAAAAGAAAACAAGGAGCCGCTTAGCGGCTCCTTCTCTACATACCTACATATATCGATTTTCCCGCAAGACGGCTTTTTTGATCGCTGCCACATCTTGCGTTCCCGCCAGTTGCATGACCATTTCTAATTCTTTCTTGAAGAAATCAAAGACTTGTTTGACACCTGTTTGACCGCCTAAGGCCAAACCGTAGATTGCTGGTCTGCCGATGGCCACCAAGTCAGCGCCAGAGGCAATCGCTTTAAAAACATGCTGCCCACGACGGACACCGCTATCAAAGACAATCGGCACACGACCTGCGACAGCTTCTGCCACGATTTGCAACGAATCAAAGGAAGCTGGACCACCGTCCAATTGCCGGCCACCGTGATTGGAAACCCAGATGCCTTGTGCGCCTGCGTCTAAAGCACGTGCCACATCCTCTTCTGATTGGACACCTTTGACGTAGACGGGTAAATCTGCTTCTTTCGCGATAAATGCCACATCTGCTGGACTCAATTTTTGCTTGGATGACCCATACACGGCATCCATTGTTTGCCCGACTCCTGATTGATAAGCTTGTACGATAGGCATCGCTAAGGGGAAAGTAAAGCCATTGCGACGGTCCGTTTCACGATTGCCACCGACAGTTGCATCGGCCGTCAATACAATAGCTTGCGCTCCGTTGCGTTTGGCCATCGCCAAAATATCTCGGTTGATACCATCATCTTTACTCATATAAAATTGGAACCATTGCGGTGCCGCTTCGCCCCCGGCCGCCCGAATCTCTTCTAATGTACAAGAGGCATAGGAACTCGCTGTGAATACGGTTCCAAAATCAGCTACACCTTTTGCGGATGCCCGCTCAGCAGCCACATTGGCCAACCCATGTGCTGCAACAGGCGCCATGATAATCGGGGCAGTTAATGTTTCCCCATAAATTTCAGTTGTTGTATCTGGAAGCTCAATATCTTTCAAGACATGCGGGATGATCAATTTGTGATTGAAGGCCCGTTCATTTTCACGATAGGTAAAAATATCCCCTGCACCGCTGCTAATATAACCATAGCCGCCTTTTGGAATCACTTTTTCCGCTTCTTGCTCTAGATCTTGCATATTGATAAAATCGATGAATCCTTCTGCTGTACTTGCTTCATATAATTTGTTCATTCCGATCCCTGCTCTCCAATAAGATAACGTTTACATTTTCATCCTACTCTTCTTTGGCTTGTTGGGCAAATCATCCGCTTGTCATTGAACAGGTTGAGATAACTAGCTCAATCACCACTATCCACAAGATTTTTTCCTGACATACTGATTGACAGAATCTATCCATCGGGTTTATGCTCAACTTGCTTATACCAACCTCGTTATAAAGGAGCATACTATATGTCATTGAATCCACAAGAAATGCAAGCAACGCGAAATTCATTCCAACAAAATATGGCGTTATTGAACCAGAGTTACGAAGAAATCGCCCAAGCGTTGCAAACGAACGCGACTTATGTACAATCCGTCGCCGATTTGGATGCTGCACACATTGAAGATCCATGGATCTTGAAAAACTATCTTGAACAGCAACTCCATGCCATTGGAAAAACATCGGTCCCTTTCACAGCATTGAAAGGAGATTATCATCAATACTGGTTTTTAGATAGTCGACGTATTGAAGCAGGGACGCTTCAATAACTCAATACGCCTATTCACAACACGTTTTAGGATAGAACAAACAGTCTTTAGCTAAATTTGTGCTTTTATAGGCCGATTTTCTTAGCACAACAGCTGTTTGGTCTATCCTTTTTTTACATATTTGATCAGTCTTTTCTGATCTTTGTCCATCTGATACCCTACATGCATATAAAACGATTATCGACTTATGAAAACAAACTTATCAATACCGAAAAAATGGTATAAAGGGTAAAACCTATCATTAGAATGCCCGTACCTCCTAGAAAAATGTGCCCCATATAGCATTTCCTATTTTCATAGTAAAAGGCTTGATAATAATCAAAGGCAAACAAACAGCGCAATAAAGTGTAGATCAGCATAAAGAAGTACAGCAAAAATAAGCGTTCCAAGTGATATGTGACTGTTTCAAGCGGGATTCGCCGAGACATTACTTTAGTCAAGCGGCCTGATGTGAAAAGCAATAGGAAAAAGCCAGCCAAGCATTGAAAGAAACTATTGATTCCAGCGATACGCTTCTTATGCTCAGGTATAAGCACTTGCTGATTTGATCCATAGGTTTTGAAGCATGCTGACAAAAATACTACTACACTCACAGTCACTAACCCACCTCCCAAAGTAGGATCTCCCCTATATGCCCCGCGCATTGGTAAGGGCCAGATGGGAGACGCATGGTACCTTTCAACAATAATTGCCACGGCCATCACTACATAGTCAATATGGGAATAGAGTCTGCCTATTCGCATCTCTCGGTCTAGCTGATTGTTGTTGTTCACTGGCATCACTTGATCCTTTCTGCTAAGATAATTTATTCGCACTATCCCAAAAACATATATTTTTTCACTTTTAATAATTTTCTCCTATTTTAATGACGAAATCAATCTGTTATTAGACGGTTTCACGTTTTATTAGGACACGTGAAGAATAACAAGGCGACGAGGATAATCTTTTGGGTCAATCATCGACTGATTTATTAGTTTCAGCTTGTAAATGAGTCTGTGCACCTTTTCTGATCATGCTGCAAATCCCATTGATTTAGCCGTAATTTCAACGATGGATAAAATTAAAAGAGAGACTGGGATACACAACACGGACGGTGTGTCTCTCAGTCTCTTCCTTTTGTGGCTCTATACTTTAAAGGACTGATGAATCAAAAAATGATTCACCAGTCCTATTTTCATTTTAGATATTAAAAAACATATCGTTCTCTAGTATGATTAAATCACGACAAAATAAATAACTGAGAGGACGATATGCTATATGAATGATTCTATCAAAAAATTGTTGAGAATTACAGATAAAAATTTGGAGATTACAGATGTCTCTTACGAGACCGTAAACAAAAAGCAACGCATAGTAATAAATGCAACACTATCTCCTTGCCCACAAGCCTGTAGGTCATGCGGATCTACTGTGAAAGACGGATTTGGTAAGACAGTCATTGTAAAAAACGGGAAAAAGATGACTACCATACGTTTTGACGAATTTAATCATATGCCGAGGGTTATGCATTTAAAAAAGCAGCGATACAAATGTAAAAACTGCAGAACATATTGGACTGCACAATCTTATTTTGTTCTTCCAAAACATTCCATTGCTAGTCATTTAAGGTACAAAATCATTTCTTTTCTAACAGATAAAGTTTCTTTGAGTTTCATTGCTAAGCATTGCAGTGTTTCTTTATCTACGGTTATTCGAATACTAAGGAGTCTAAAAAGCTATGTACCCAGCAATTCTAAAAAGATTCTTCCCGAAGTATTGATGGTTGATGAATTTCGGTCACATGCTTCATCTGAAGACAAAATGAGTTTTATTTGCGCAGATGGAGAAAGTGGACAGTTGATTGATATTTTACCTACACGTAAGTTACCGCGATTAACAGCCTATTTTGAAAAGTGTACGAACAATGATCAAGTGAAATTTTTAGTAACAGATATGAACGCTGCGTATTTTCAACTAACAAAAACAGTACTTCCAAATGCCAAAATCTTTATTGATCGATTTCATATCGTTAAACACATGAATAAAGCATTTCAAGACTTTCGTGTAAAAACAATGAAGGTGCTGCAGAAGAAAGGATTTAAAAATGAAGCACAGAAGCTTAAAGTAAATTGGCGTTCCCTAACAAAAAATAGACAGAATATAAATCACTCAGAATATAAGTCTTGGCGTAGTTTTCGTGCACCTAAGTTTCCACTTCTTACAGAGGCAATGATGATCGATAGACTCCTTACGTTTTCTTCTTCCCTTAGGGAAGCGTATGAAGCATTTCATGATTTAGCAGATGCCTTTAGAGATAAGGATCATAGTCTATTTTTTGAATTACTGGAACACCTCCCTGAAAGTTTAGACGAAGAATTTAGGAAGAAACTACAAAAATTACTTAAATATGAAGAAGGCATACGTAATGCAATGATTTATCCTTATTCTAATGGTAAAATCGAAGCGAAAAATACACATATCAAAACATTGAAAAGAGTATCCTACGGATTCAAATCATTTGAGAACATGAGAATACGGATTTATTTGATCAATCATTTAATTGAAGTGAAATAACAAAAAAACCAAAACAGATTTATTAGATATCTGTTTTGGTTACCCTTAGATTTTTCCATCAGTCCTTATTGACAAAGAGCCAAGAAAAGTGATTTCCTGTTAGAGCCTCTAAGGATGGAGCGATTTTAACCAATGTGACAGAATCTGATTATGTCTCTTTAATTTCATCCTAGTAATAACAGGACTTTTGATTTTTAATCAAAGAATTTTACATATATTCTAGGGTTCTTAAACTTTAATTTTATTTCGAATGAAACCTTGTTTAATTTCTCCAGCAATTTTAATGATTCTCTTAATTTAGCACTACTATATTAGGTTATCTAATCTTTGCAACACTGATTAGTTATTTATGTATAAAAAAAGACTGTAGGCAAAGCCGCGATAATGGCTCAAGTCTACAGCCTGAACCGAGACCCCAATAAAATGTTCGACATTTTATAAATTTTCAATGGCATCTCGATCCAAAATCATAATCTTCTTTTTATCCCGGACAATCAAGTTTCGTGCTTCTAACATCTTGAACTTTCTGGATAGGGTCTCCGGTGTAGTGCCTAAAAACGCCGCCAACTCTTTCATCTTCATGGGCAAGATAATTGTCTCACTATTAGCCAATAAGCTAAGGTCCAATAAATAGGTGCCCAAGCGTTCTTCGACTTTTTCCATGGTTAAAAACTGAGCTTGCTGCTCCGTACGCAAACTTTTTTCCGCATTTATTTTTAATAACTTCAAGGCTATTTCAGGATATTCTTCCAACATCTTAGTGAAATCCGTTTGGCGTAATATGCAAACCTCACTAGGCACTAGCGCCTCCACATAGATTGCGGTATTAGCTGCTCCAAAAAGCTGATTCTCTCCTTCGTATCCTCCAGGTTCAACGATGCGTAAAAGCTGCTCCTTGCCACTGGTAGATAGCTGATAGACTTTCAATGCGCCTCGGGCTAGAATGACCAGCTGATTCTCCCTACCAGGAGAAAATATCTGCTCACCCTTTGACGCTACACGATGACTGGTCAGCCCATTGACTTTCCGCTGATCCTCTACATCCAGGTGATTAAACAAAGGAACTAGCGAAACACATAGATGTTCTTCTGTCATCGACTTCACCTCCACCGTTTTTCTTTATCCTATCATTATCTGTTAAAAAATGTTAGGATACTGCTTTTGCCACCGCTTTTAAAACCGGATAACCTAGGTCTTCCACCGTTTTTTGAATAGAGGCTAAACTGGTTTCTTTTTCATTGAAATTAGCCTTCAATTTGCTAGCATTAAATAGCACCTTGACACTATCGCTATCCACTCCCGTCATGCGTTTGACACCGCTCTCGATTTTTTGCATACAGGTTGGGCAAGCCAAGGTTTCTAATGTTAAAATTGCTTTTTCCATGATGGACTCCTCCTTTTTAGTTATTCAATTGAGCCGCTTCAGCTAGCATTTCGTAAGTGTTCTTCATCGTAAGGCAAGCGTCCGCGGGAATCGAAAAATCATCGGTTAATTTACGCAATTCCTTAAATTCTGGTTTTAAATTAGCTTTTTCGCCTTGCTTAGCGATTTTGTCGGATAACTCACTATAGACTTTTTTAACCTCAAAAACTTCTGGATGATGGTCCCCGTGGGCTCTAGTGATGGCCGTGGTGTATAAAGCTAAGGTTTCTTCGTTTTCGGATAAATAAGTAACTGCTGACATGATCAATTCCTTCTTTCTTTATTGAAGGAAGTCGACTTGCTATAAAAAGTCAACTCCCTTTGACATCTTTAGTATAGTCATCGGAAAACAGCAAGTACTTGATATTTATCAAGTTTTTTCTAATTTTTCACTTTGTAACGCAACAGACGCATTCCATTTAAAATAACAACTAAAATACTGCCTTCATGAACGAACATCCCAATGGTCATATTCATCCAACTGCTGTAAATTAGACTACCCAACAATACTAATACTACAACGATGGCAATCCTGATGTTTTCCTTCATATTCCGAGCTGTTTCTTTGCTCAATCCAAGAGCATGTGGCAAGCGAGCAAAATCTGAGTTTATCAAGACTATATCGGAGGTTTCAATGGCTATATCGGTGCCGTTACCCATGGCAATACCGATATCCGACAAAGCTAAGGAAGGGCTGTCATTGATACCGTCTCCTACAAAAGCTACCACTTGTCCTTGACTTTGTAGTTTTTCAATATAATTTGCCTTGTCCTCCGGTAGCATATTTCCTTTGGCTTCCGTAAGATCTAACTCCTTTGCCACTAGGCTCACCGTTCCTTGATTATCACCAGAAAGTAAGACAAGATTTTTAACCCCAAGTTCTTTCAATTGGCCAAGAACTTCTTTAACCCCTGGACGTAGTTGATCTCGAATCCCTAGTAATAGTACCAATTTTCCATCCATAGCCAATGATACTAAGGAATTGCCCTTAGCTTCAAAAACTGCGGCGTCTTTCTTGACAGCACTCGATACTGTCACACCTGTTTGCGCCATTAAAGCTAGATTCCCGACAGCAATTTGACGCCCGAAAACCGTCACTGTGACACCTCCACCTTTAACCACTTTTGTTTCCGTCACAGGCACTTTGTCAAAATCTCCTAGCCAATTTAGGATGGCTTTTCCTAAAGGATGCTCAGACTCTGCTTCGATACTGCCGAGATAAGTGAAAACCTGTTTTTTTTCTTTCTCGTTACCATAAAACTGCCAATCGGCTACTTCTGGATTACCTGATGTCAGCGTACCCGTTTTATCAAAAACCATAGTGTGTACCTTACTGAAACGATTGATTACTTCACTACCTTTTAATAAAATACCGTTGCGAGCACCATTGCCTATCCCGGAGACATTGGATACAGGGATCCCAATAACTAATGCACCAGGACAGCCTAACACTAGAATTGTAATCGCTAATTCTAGATTTCGTGTAAATCCCCAAACTACCACCGCCAACAGCAACACAATTGGGGTGTAATACTTAGCAAAACGATCGATTAATCGTTCCACATCGGATTTCGAGTCTTGGGCTTCTTCCACTAATTCGATAATTTTTCCAAAGGTCGTGCCTTCCCCGACTTTATCTGCTTGTATTTCCAAGGTGCCATTTTCCAAAATTGAGCCAGCGAAGACTTCACTGCCTATACTTTTCGTAACCGGTAGTGATTCACCGGTGATACTAGCTTCATTAATATGGCCTTCACCTCTTAAGACATGACCATCCACCGGTACCTTGGCACCGGTTTTGACTAACAGTACATCTCCTTCATCTACATCATCTACGTCGACTTCTTCGTATTTGCCATTTGCAATTTGTAGTAAAGCACTTTCTGGAACCAATTCCATCAATTCTTTAATAGCAGACCGAGTTTGGGTCAATGTCCGCTGCTCTAAGTAAGCTCCAAATAAAAAGAAAAACGTAACTACTGCCGACTCTTCATAATCTTGGATGGCAAAAGCTCCAAGCACCGCAATCGTCACCAAAAGATCGATACTAACCACCCGAACCCGTATAGCTTGATAGGCTTGTAAGGCAATGGGCAAGGCTCCGAGAATAGAAGCTAAAATAAAAGACCACACCTCCAAGGTCTCATTTTGCAGTAAGAAACGTACGCCAAAACCTACAATTACCAAAATCCCATTCACTAAGACGATTTTATTTTTATGGCTCATAATATATTTTTCCATCGTTACTCCTCCTCTACGCCTTTAGTATAGTGAGGAACACCCCAGAAGAAATTGACTGCCATCAACTTTTAATTTTATTCGTAAAAAAAAAACACCGCTAAGTTAGCCATCATCTTTGGTTTATCGTTGGCTCTTAGAGCCTTCACGACAACAGATGTTGCGAATTCTTTGGTCATCTCTGAACTCAGTCCATATGAGACAACACGGCGTTTTTCTGGGTCATAGACCGTCGCCAGGTAAATACAGTCTCTATTCATCAGCTGGATGTACGTTATGTCAGTCGTTAGAACTCCACTCAAATCATCAAAATTCTTCATGAGATCGGTCTTTTTTGGTGTGTCAGTGGTCGTCGTCGGCTTCTTATATGACTTCCTGACCATGCGAGATTTAAGGCTCATCTCATTCATGAGCTCCCAAACCAAACGATCACCAAATTCAGTGTTCAAAATGAACCGTAAAAATGCGGCGATGCTTCGGTAGCCATAGATCCCACGATTGGTGTTGTAGACGGCTTTGATTGCCGTTTTTAGAGCGTTGCGACGCGTCTCTTGTTGGCTGGGATGCCAATTTTTCCATTGATAATAAGTGCTTCGAGCTATATTCAAAGCTGATAAAACGCTTGTTATGCGGTGTCCCATTGCGAGCGAACGGTCAATGATTTCCAGTCCTAACTCGCGATTTTGCGTTAGTTGTACTTCGAAAGTAACGCCGCGGCTCGTTTTAAAATCTCAAGTTCTTCGCGAAGTTTGTCGTTTTCCTTTTGTAATGCGTTTACATCAGCTTGCGTCCATTTTTCGCCGTCCACTTCGTGGACCGCGTACAACTTGACCCAGTTACGGATTGAGTCGACCGAAGGTCCGTATTCAGCGGGTAGATCAGTATATGAACGGCCTTGATTGTGCATCTCAACAAGAGACTGCTTAAATTCTTTTTTGTATCGAATCATATTAAAAAATGCTCCTATGCTATTAGTTTACAGGGCAGAAGAAAATCTGTCCGTAAATCTAGCATAAGAGCAATACTTTCCAACACCAAAAATTCTAGATCCGATTATTTTTGTTAAACGAGATTTCTATTATATAATGGAATTATAAATTTGCTGTTGGAGGTTTTTATGACTGATTTATTTGCGGATGGGACTATCTCTATCCATGGAGCTCAAGAAAATAACTTAAAGGATGTCAGTTTAGATATTCCTAAGCATAAAACAACTGTATTTGCTGGTCTTTCTGGGTCTGGTAAATCCTCTTTAGTTTTTGATACATTAGCCGCTGTTTCCCGACGTGAATTGAATGAAACTTTTCCTAGTTTCACCCAACAATATTTGCCTAAATACGGTCAACCTGAAGTGAACCGAATCGACAACTTACCAGTGGCAATTGTGGTTGAACAGAAGCCTATTGGTCGTAATCCTCGATCTACTCTGGCAACCTACACCGGCATCTATTCCGTCTTACGTTTGATGTTTTCTCGAATTGGACAGCCTTGGGTTGGGTATTCTGAATGGTTTTCCTTTAACCTACCTCAGGGAATGTGTCCAAAATGTCAGGGATTAGGCTTTGTTGACGACGTAGATGAACGTCAATTAATTGATCCTAATAAATCACTCAATGAAGGTGCAATGACTTTTGCCGGTTTTCAACCGGGAACTTGGCGTTGGAAGGAATATGGCAACAGTGGATTATTTGATTTAGACAAAAAAATTAAAGACTACACCGATGAAGAATATGATTTATTCATGCACGCTCCGCAACAAAAATTAAAAAATCCACCGGCAAATTGGGGCCGTACGGCATTATACGAAGGACTAGTTCCACGTATGCTTCGCTCTGTTATTCATAGTGCCTCAGGTCGTCATCATGAAGCTGCCTTATCAAAGATTGTCACTCGAAAACCTTGCCCAGTATGTCATGGAACACGTCTGAACAAAAAGGCTCTAACTGGTAAAATTGCTGGCAAAAATATTGCAGAAGTCAGCGATATGGATTTAGTAAGTGTCCTAAAATTTTTGGATAATATCTCGGACCCCAAGGCTAAAACAATGGTGCGTGAACTACATAGTAAAGTTCAAGCTTTGATCGACATCGGTTTAGGTTATCTTTCCCTTGGCCGTGGAACTGATACTCTATCTGGTGGAGAAGCTCAACGAATTAAAATTGCCAAATATTTGACGAGTTCCCTATCCGATTTAGTTTACGTACTCGATGAACCAAGTGTAGGACTCCATCCTCACGATATTAAATTAATTACCCAATCCTTAAAAAAGCTCAAGGAACATGGCAATACCATTATCTTAGTTGATCACAACCCTGCCATTATTTCGACAGCAGATTATGTCGTGGAAATGGGACCACAAGCCGGCAAAAATGGTGGTCAAGTAACTTTCACTGGTACCTACGACGAACTATTACGGTCAGATACGATTACGGGTAAAATGTTACGAGAAAAAATCACTTTCCCAAAGCCTCGTGAACCTCAATCTTGGCTAAATGTTAATCATGTAACTTCTCATAATTTAAAAGACGTATCTACCAGAATCCCTCAAGGTGTAATGACCGTGATATCTGGACCAGCAGGTTCTGGAAAAAGTACTTTAGTCCAAGCTTTCAAACAACAAGTTTCTGATCAAGACTATATTGATTTGAGTCAGGATTCTGTAGGTTTGAATATTCGTTCTACACCTGCAACTTACTTGAACATTTTAAATCCTCTACGAAAGCTTTTCAGTAAAGCCAACAATGGCGTTTCAACACAACTATTTAGTTATAACGGTAAAGGTGCTTGTCCCCGTTGCAAAGGTAAAGGTGTGATGATCACCGAGATGGCATTCATGGATCCAATCGTTCAAGAATGTGAGTTGTGTCATGGGAAACGTTATAGCCAAGAAGCACTACAATACACTTATCATGGCAAAGATATTTCTGAGGTTCTAAATCTTTCTATCAACGACACTTTAGAGTTTTTCAAAGATGTGCCAGATATCTACAAAAAGGTTAGTCTACTCCACCAAGTTGGACTTGGTTATTTGAATCTTAGCCAGTCGATGACCACTTTATCTGGTGGTGAAGTGCAACGTGTTAAGTTAGCAATGGAATTGAATCATACCGGCCGAATCTATTTCTTAGATGAACCAACAACCGGATTGCACTTACAGGATACTCAACAATTGATCGATTTATTTGAAGGATTGGTTGATAAGGGCAATACATTAATTCTGATTGAACATAATCTGAAATTAATTTCACGAGCCGATTGGTTAGTCGATATGGGACCTGATGCTGGTAAATTCGGCGGTCAAGTTTGTTTTGAAGGTCATCCAAAAGATAGCCTAAACGATAAAAACTCTCGGACTGGTGCTGCATTAGCAGCTATAATTTCTTAAAAGATTCAAAAAGATCACCTCATTTAAAGTGCAACACAAAAGTTAGACAAAATTGAATATTTTTAAACTGCTAAGGCATGTTCCCTGTATTCGCAGGGAGTCGTGCCTTTTGTTTTGGCTCTACAATATCTAGTGTTGGTGAGAAATCTTAGGATTTCTTTTCTATACTATTTTTTTATAAAAAAGTATAGAAAAAGAGATATCCAATTGGTAGAATTTAGTCGTCTAAAACAAAATCTGCACCAAGAAAGGATATCCCTCATGGACAATTGTACTAAAAAACGCTTAGGTTTAACAGATGAAATTTTAATCTTTGAAGAAGATTGGCTCGATTCTATACAAGAAGGAGGCATTACCACAAATATCATCCGTGCTAAACTAACCTATACACCAACTTATTGTCGTAAATGCGGTATTAAGAATGAAGGCCAAATCATTAAATATGGCAAACATAATACAACAGTTCAGTTATTGCCTTTTCGTTCGGCTAAAACAGTTCTGTCACTAGACCGTTCTCGATTCCTATGCAAAGAATGTCATTCTACTTTCAACGCCCAAACAAATCTGGTAGAAGAAAGATGCGCTATCTCAAAAGAATTGAAACAACAAGTGGCTTTAGATTTAGCAAAAGTTACCTGCATCAAAGATATAGCAGAAAGATATTTTGTTTCTGATGTTACTGTCACTCGAGTTATGCGTAAGTGCCAAGAAACCTATAAGCCTAACTTCAACTATCTGCCATCAGTTCTATGCTTTGATGAATTTAAGTCAATGAAATCATGTAGCGGAAAAATGAGCTTTGTGTTTATGGACGGTCATACAAATAAATTGATTGGCGTGCTAGAGAACCGCAGACTAGCCTTCCTAAAAGCCTATTTTCTAAAATTCAGCCGTAAGACAAGGGCGAAGGTAAAGTATATAGTTATGGATATGAACGCCCCTTACTTTGAATTGGCCAAAACAGTTTTTCCAAACGCTCAAATCGTTACTGATCGTTTTCATATTATCCAACAAATCACTCGTGCACTAAATCAACTACGTATTCAAACGATGAATAAATACCATAAAACAGATTCAATCAAATACAAAAGATTGAAGCGGTTCTGGAAACTGTTCCTTAAAAACGCCTATCATTTAGACAGTTCGAATGATAAATATAATCGATCTTTCAGAAGGCCAATGACTGAAAAATCCATTATAGATGACCTGTTAAGCTATGATGATCAATTAAGCGAAGCCTATGAGATATGTCAGCTCCTGCTTTATCATTTCAAACAAAAGGATACCGTCAGTTTTTTTTGATACAATAAACAGTATGAATACCAACCTTCCTGAGGGGTTTAGAAAGAAACTCACCTTCTTGAACAAGTACAAACAGGGTATACAAAATGCCTTTGAGACAAAGTATAATAATGGTGCTTTAGAAGGAACAAATAATAAAATCAAAGTAATAAAAAGAGTAGCCTACGGCTACCGTAACTTCATCAATTTTCGCGCCAGAATCTATATTACGCAAGGACTAATTTTTACAGCAAAAATAAGATCCAGCTAAACAATATGTTTAACTGGATCAGACTTCATTTTTCAGTTGAATTTATCTCCACCAACACTAAATGTCGAAGAGCCTTTCAATTCTATTCTTCTTCCTCAGCCATGAACGTATTGAAGACTTCTTCAATCATATCCCATTCAGCTTCAGTTTCGATTTGTTCTAAATCGCCTTCAGTGCCGTCTTCGTTTTCGATGTACGCATATGCTTGTAATTCTACATCTTCATCTTCCGGTACACCAGCTGGGTATAACAAGACATAGTTGCGGCCGAATTCTTCCGTACCATCTACTGTTAAAAGAATTTCGTATAATGTTTCGTTGCCTTGATCGTCCACTAAAGTAATATGTTCGTGCCCTTCGTGATCATGATCATGATTGTGATCGTGTGTATGTTCTGCCATATTATTTTCCTCTTTTCTTCTTCAATTAAACAGTTGTTTTCCAGGACCATCTAAGAAGTTCTGCAAAATCATGACTGCTGCTAATTTATCGATGACTTTCTTTCTCTTGGCGCGAGAAACATTGCCTTGTTCCACGAGCATCCGCTCTGCTTGTACAGTGGTCAGTCGTTCATCTTGATAGGTTACAGGCAAACCAAATTGTTCTTCGATTGCCTGACCATAAGCCATGGACGCCTCTGCACGAGGACCAATGGTATTGTTCATATTTTTGGGAAGACCGACCACAAAATGGGTCACTTCATACGTATTGACCAATTCAGCCAAACGTTCATAACCAAAATCATCTTCATCTTCATTGATGCGAATGATTTCAATCCCTTGCGCCGTCCATCCCATCGGATCACTCACAGCCACACCGACCGTGCGCGAACCAACATCTAATCCCATGACTCTCATTATAGGTTTATCCCGTGATTGCCTAAGTAATAGCGGATCAGCACTTCCATGATCTCGTCTCTTTCGTGGCGACGAATCAAGTTCCGGGCATCCCGATAACGAGGAATGTAAGCCGGGTCGCCAGAAAGGAGATACCCAACGATTTGATTGATTGGATTGTATCCTTTTTCTTCTAATGCGCGGTAGACAATAGCGAGGGTTTCGCTAACCTCTTTTTTTCGACTATCATCAAAATCGAAACGAACTGTTTCATCTGTAAAACCCATTTCACGACACCTCTCTTTGTGTTGATTTTAGCATATTTTACTTATTTATTGTACTAAACGTTGCCGAAAACTACAAACATATGCCTTATCTTTTCTTTATTATACCAAAGCTTTATGATGTTTTTATGAAGTTTATCGAAAAAAGTTAAAATGCCCGATAAACATACTGATTGTCAGGTGCCTCAACCGTTGTCACTTGATCTACGGCAACCATCGGCAAGTCTCGTTTGAAAGGCGCATAGTATTGTGATTGGATCGTACCTGACACTTGCAACCACTGATTGTTTTCGGCTGCGGTTTCTTCAGGCAAGCTCACTCTAAGACCAAAGACGCCAGAGTCTGCCACACAATGGATGATTCCAAAACGGAACAAGAAGATTTCGTTGGCATCATCTTGCGCTTGATGGTAGACAAACCCTTCATATGTGACCTTCTTTCCAATAAATTCACTTGGATAGGTATAAATCAATTCCATCACTTCTAGGTAGTTCTCATCTGTAATGTTGATCGTGGATTGATCCGCATAACGAGCCAGCGAGGTTTGCATCTGCGTATTGTAATCATCTTTATTAAAATACAAGCTCGTATCCGGCTTGAGATACTGTGTCGTCATCTCAGGATCGCCAACGGATTCTTCGCTGAGCGGAAAGTTAAACCCTTTCGCTTCAACGATCGTGGTATCTAGACTGACGGTCGGAAAAAACAACCCTACGATGATTGGCAGTGCCAACAATAGATAGGCGATCAAGCGTTGATGCTTTTTTTCCAAACCGTGTTGATGCTCGTCATCATGGTGATGCGTTGGCTCTTGTTTGACCCAAAAATAAAGTTGGACTAATGCTAAACACAATGAGATCACCATTGATAAAATAGCTAAATAACGGTAATGGACATTGATAAACTGATTGAGTTTTCCAGATACTTGCAAATACATCATCAACTCAAAATAGCCGGATAATATCAAAAAACGTATCATTCTCTACACCACCCATGCATAAATCGACACAACGACAGCAACCAAGCCGACCAATGAGGCAATAAAACGGCCACTGAAATATCGCTTCATCATCAGCAGATTCTTGATATCGACCATTGGACCAAATACCAGAAAACCAACCACTGGACCGGCACCAAACAAACTCAATAATGAGGAACCGATAAAGGCATCTGCTTCAGAGCACAAGGACAAAGTCAAAGCCAACAGCAACATCACCAATACTGCCAATAATTTGGTTGAGCCCAATGTCAGCATCAATCCCGTTGGCAAATAGGTCTGCATGGCCGAGGCAATCAACCCGCCGATAATCAGATAGCGTCCGGTATCAAAAAACTCATCCAAACTGTGTTGCAGCAACGCTTTGAATGGCTGACCTTTGCTGTGATCATGCGCATGACCGTGGTGATGATGGCCATGGTGGTCATCTGTATGGGGTGCAGCAGTCAACCGTTGTTTTAGCACCGCGTGCTGATTGAAATAGGCCAACCAAATCCCAACGATCATTGCAACGATCAAGCTGCCCATGACCCGCAAAAAGGCAAATTTCGCAGAATTGCCAAAGGCGATAAACGTTGAAAAAATCACGATTGGATTGACGATTGGTGCCGTCAGCATAAATGCAAAGGCTGTATGGACTGGCACATCTTTTTTGACAAATTGATTGACGATCGGCACGATCCCACATTCGCAGGAAGGAAAAAACACACCTAACCCGCAACCGAATGCGATTGAAGCCAATTTGTTTTTTGGCAAAATCTTGGTGACACGCTCTGGTGTCAAAAACACTTGCAGCGCACCTGAAATCAAGCAGCCTAACAAAACGAACGGCAATGCCTCAATGACGATCGATAAAAAAATCACACTCATTTGCAAGACTGAATTTGGCAATGATTGGAACATATTCCTTTAACCTTCTTTGTCTATAATATCTGTTTGCTGGAATTACTATACGTTTTTTCTTTGGTGAACACAATGGTTTTCGTCTCTCCGGTTTATTTTTTAACGATAGCTTTACATTTCTCGCCTAGTATTTGTTTGATTGGTCTGTTCCTAACTCTCTAATCTTTGACAAAAAAGCATATACCACGTACATTTTGGAGGGAGTGTGATAAACATGGAACTGAACAACGACGGAAAGATCAAGGCCATCGGGAAAGAACATCCGTTAGCGCTTGTCTATTTTTCTCAACCAAATTGCAGTATTTGCGTGGCAGATAAACCGCGAGCCAGACAGCTTGCTGAAAAGTATAACGTCCCTTTCTTAACCATTGATACTGTAGAAGAGCCCGCAACTGCAGCGTATTTTTCAGTAATGACGGTGCCGGTCGTTTTGGTGATCGCCAATGGCAAAGAAGTGCATCGCGAAGCGCGGATCATTGATTTTCGACGATTAGAAAAACAACTAGAACGATACCGAACAGCTTTGACTGTTGAGTCGAAAAGAATGTCCTATGCTTCTTTATTTGACCAATTAGATCCGAAACAATAACAAAGCACCTGATGCGCTACAGGCATCAGGTGCTTTGTTGATGGTTATTCTTCCCCTGTCAATTCCTCGACGGGTTCTTCGTGTGATAAGACGTTACCTGAGTGCAAGAAATAGATTAATGTCTGCAATTCGTTGGTCAAGTCAACGTTTTGGATCAATACGCCTTTTGGTGCTGTGATGCGGGCTGGTGTAAAGTTCAAGATGCCTTTGATTCCTGCCTCAACCAGGTCATTGACCAAATCTTGGGAATGTTGTGCCGGTACCGTGAGGATCGCCACATCAATCTGTTGAATTTTGACTTGTTCCTTCATATCATCCATTGGATAGACAGGGACACCGTCCACGATGCGACCCACTAGATCTTCACTAACATCAAATGCCGCGCTGATCCGAATGCTATTGCTTTGGTGGAATTTGTATTTTAATAAGGCACTGCCCAGATTTCCGACACCCACCAATGCCACGTTCGTCATATGGTCTTCGTTCAATGTTTTAGCAAAAAATTGCATCAAACTTTCAACATCATAGCCATAGCCGCGTTTTCCTAATTCTCCAAAATAAGAGAAATCACGACGAATCGTCGCGCTATCGACTTGAACGGCTTCGCTTAATTCAGTTGATGAAACTTTTAATTTGCCAGCATTGTGCAAAATGCGTAAATAACGGTAATATAAAGGCAAGCGCTTTGCAGTCGCCTTTGGAATTTGATGATCTTTCAAAGATATTACTCCCCCATTGTGAAAAATTCACGTGTGATGTAGCTATCATATCAAATACATTGTTCAAAAATCAATTTGAATGCTCATAAATTGAAATTTATTTTTAAAAATGTTAAAATCAAAATTTTCAGTAATCGCTGTTTTCATCGATTTATGATAAAATGAGGCGATTGCAGTCTTGATCCACCAAGTTTCTTACAGATAGGAATGACACATTCATGATTCTATTACAAGCCAACCAAATCGCCCGTCTTTTCGGCGCTGAGGTTTTATTTGAGAATATCCAACTTGAGATTGCCAGCCAATCCCGTCTAGCCCTCGTGGGTCGAAACGGCGCTGGAAAATCCACCTTATTAAAAATCATTGCTGGTCTTGAAAGTCCAGACAAAGGGACGATCGCCAAAAACAAAACAGCTACAATGGGCTACCTCGCACAAGATACCGGCCTGAATAGTCAAGCAACTGTTTGGGAAGAAATGCTCGATGCCTTTGCGATCGTGCGAACAATGGAGCAGCGTATGCGCACCCTTGAGCAAGCGATTTCAGAAGCTGATCCGCAAGCGGACTCTTCTTCATTATTGAAAGAATATGATCAATTACAACACGAATTTGCCGAAAAAAATGGCTATGGCTACGAAAATGAGATTCGTTCCGTATTGCATGGCTTTCAATTTGATCCTTCATTCTACCCACAATCGATTGCGACCCTTTCTGGTGGGCAAAAAACCCGTCTGGCATTGGCAAAAATGCTTTTACAAAAACCAGACATCTTGATTTTGGATGAACCAACCAACCATTTAGATATCGACACCTTATCATGGTTGGAATCCTACCTTCAAGGCTATGCAGGCGCGCTGCTGATCGTATCCCATGACCGTTACTTTTTGGATAAAGTCGTCAACGAGGTCTACGAATTGAGCCGCCAAAAAATGCGTCACTATAAGGGCAATTACAGCCGTTACTTAGACCTCAAAGCCGAGCAGCTGCAAAGTGACTGGAAAGCCTTTGAAAAACAGCAAGAAGAAATCAATAAATTAGAAGATTTTGTTGCCCGCAACTTGGTCCGTGCCTCTACCACCAAACGGGCGCAAAGCCGCCGCAAACAATTAGAGAAGATGGAACGCCTTGACCGGCCGCAAGGGGATGAAAAATCAGCCCATTTCCTCTTTTCAATCGAAAAACCTTCTGGAAATGTCGTGATGCAGTTAGAAGACGGGGCGATTGGCTATGCATCTGAGGCTGTTTTATCCAGTCCAATCAATTTGGATGTCCGGCGTAAAGATGCCATTGCATTGGTTGGTCCAAACGGAAGTGGCAAGTCGACTTTACTGAAATCTTTGATTCACAAATTGCCCTTGCTTAAAGGAGACGTCCATCTAGGTGCCAATGTGTCGATTGGGTATTATGATCAAACACAATCCGATCTGCATTCCACCAAGACGATTTTACATGAGCTTTGGGATGATCATCCAACAACACCCGAAGTTGAGATTCGTTCGATCTTGGGCAGCTTCTTGTTCTCTGGTGAAGATGTTGAAAAACCCATCACATTACTTAGCGGCGGTGAAAAGGCCCGTGTCGCATTGGCCAAGTTGGCAATGGATCATGACAACTTCCTGATCTTAGATGAACCGACAAACCACTTGGATATCGACAGCAAAGAAGTGTTAGAAAACGCCTTGATCGACTACGAAGGCACCCTATTCTTTGTATCTCATGACCGCTACTTTATCAATCGTATCGCCACAAAAGTCATCGAGTTGTCAGAAACCGGCAGCAAATTGTACTTAGGGGATTATGATTATTATGTTGAAAAGAAATTAGAAGAAGCTGAAATCGCAGCATTATTAACGACTGACACAACAGAAAAACAACAATCGACTGGTAAAAAGAACTTCGTCCAAAGCAAAGAACAACAAAAAGCTGTGCGCAGTTTACAGCGTAAAGTTGACCAAATTGAAAGTGATTTGGCAACGATTGAAACAAGCATCGCTACATTAGAACAGGCGATGACTGAACCTGATGTATTGAATGACCATATCAAGCTGACAGCATTCAATCAACAACTAGAGGCAGCCCATCAGCAACAAGAACAATTATTGGAAGCTTGGGAAGACAGCAGCCTTGCTTTAGAAGAAGCCCAAGCACAAAATTAGAATCCGCCTCTAGTCCGATGACAGCGCCCTCTTCCTTTGTTTTACTGGAATAAAGAGAAACATGTTAAAAGGAGGAGATTTGATGCTATCGGTCAAAACATATCGGAAAAGACAACCATTATTGGTATTGCTTGGGATTGTATTATTGTTGGTTGCTTTTGTGCGAGGCATAACTGATGTCCAAGTGGAGCATATGAGCAGTTTTGAAGAAAGTACGATTTCAGTGTCAATGATTGATTCAGATATGACTGATGATTATGCTTTGTTTAATGATGATGCGTCGCTATATTTGCAGGACATGGGTATCGATACCCCTTTATATTTACAAACCAACGAACGCTGGGCCTATGATAATTATGGCTTTGACGGCGATCAAACCATCGCTGAAAATGGCTGTGCGATTGCCTCAATAGCCATGGTTGCTTCCGCAATCACCGGATACGAAGTCCTGCCAACTGAAGTATTGGATTGGGCTGGTGACAGCTACTATTCAGCCGGTCAAGGAACAGATTGGCGGATTTTTTCTGATTATGCGAATGCCTTTGGTTATCAATATCAGGATCTTGGGACAGATATTGATTTGGTCGCCGACTACCTGTCTGATGATCAGCCAGTGATTGTTTCTGTCTCAGCAGGAGAATTCACTGAAACAGGACACATCATGGTCCTCGCCGGTATGCGGGAAGACCAAGTCATTGTCTTGGATCCAAATGATTCCCCTGAGAAGCAGCACTATGATTCTTATTACACATTAGATGACATTGCGATGCAAAGCGTTCGTTTTTGGGCATTGTCAAACACATCGATTTAACTTGATTTGTGGTCAGGTACTATTCTCTATCTAAGATGAATAGTACCTTTTTTGTACAAAAGATATTTTTATTTGCATACTTACCCACAAGAATCCGCTTCCTCGATATAATAAGTACAAGAGAGGTGTGATAAAAATGAAAATCGGTTTACCGAAAGAAATCAAAAACAATGAAAACCGCGTCGCTTTACCACCAGCTGGCGTGTACGAATTGGTGCAAGATGGTCATGAGGTCTATGTGGAAACAGGTGCTGGTCTAGGCTCTACTTTTGCTGACGAGGCTTATCGAGCCGTTGGGGCCACCATTGTTACTGTTGATGACGTCTGGGCGGTTGATATGGTGCTGAAAGTCAAAGAACCATTGCCAGAAGAATATCCACGTCTTCACGAAGGACTGATTTTGTTCACCTATTTTCATGTAGCAGCCAACAACGAATTAGCAGAGGCCTTAATGGCAGCCAAAGTAACGGCGATTGCCTATGAAAACGTTCAGTTAGACGACAGCACGCTGCCCTTGCTCTCCCCTATGAGTGAAATCGCCGGCCGGATGTCCGTTCAATTAGGTGCCCAATTTCTAGAGAAAATCTATGGTGGCAAAGGTATTTTGCTATCAGGGGTTCCCGGTGTAAGACAAGGACGCGTGACGATCATTGGCGGCGGTGTTGCTGGTGAGAATGCAGCCAAAGTTGCCGTTGGGCTTGGCGCGCAAGTAACGATTTTGGATGTGTCAATTCCACGCCTACAGACATTGGATCGGCAATTTGCTGGTCAAGTCCAAACCTTGTACTCCAATCGCTTGAATATCGAAACTGCATTAAAAACCACAGATTTGGCAATTGGCGCAGTGCTTCTCCCTGGGCAAAAGGCCCCTCGCTTGGTGACAACGGATATGGTCAAAAACATGCCAGAAAAATCAGTGATCGTTGACATTGCCATCGATCAAGGCGGCATCTTTGAAACAGTCGATAAAGTAACGACCCACGATGATCCGACCTATATCCGAGAAGACGTGATTCACTATGCCGTTGCAAATATGCCTGGTGCTGTGCCGCAAACAGCGACCATTGCGCTGAGTATTGCGACCTTACCGTTTGCTAAAGAATTAGCCAGCAATCCCGAAAAAGCCCTGCGCAGCAACCAAGCGCTTGCTAGAGGGGTCATTACCTATGACGGTCAGTTCACCTTAAAAGAAGCTGCGCAAGATTTGTCACTTCCTTATGTCGCTTTAACCGAACTGATCTGATTTTCCTTCACAAAAAAAGCTGTCTTCCCTAACAACGTTCGGGTAAAACAGCTTTTTTGTGATAATTATGAGAATTTGATTTTTGATATGGCAGACAAAAGCGAATTATGTTATATTCATTTTTAAAAAAATCGCCACTAGGAGGAACAACGTGCTCACCAAACATCAAATCCAATCCTTTCCCAAAATCGAACTACATTGTCATCTTGACGGATCGATTCGTCCAGAAACTTTGATCGAGATAGCCAATCAACAAGAAATGACGATTGAACAAGATATAACTATTGTCAGAAAGCACATGCAAGCTCCTATCGATTGTCACGATCTCACTGATTATTTAGACTGCTTTGATTTTGTGTTGCCTTATTTACAAACTGAACAAGCGCTTGTACGAGCGGCATTTGATGTGATGGAACAAGCTGCTGAAGATGGTGTTGCCTACATCGAGATCCGCTTTGCGCCGAGTCTCTCAATGAAGAAGGGCTTAACTTGCCAAGAAACAATCCAGGCCGTTGCCAAAGGCATCGCCTTGGCGGAAGCCCAATACCCGATCAAAGGCAATATCTTGATCATCGGTATGCGCCAAGAAGAACGCGCGGCGATTGCCTCGATTTTTGCAGAAGCAACTGCGTTAGCTGAAGCCAAAGTGGTTGGCTTAGATTTGGCTGGTCCTGAAATCGATGGTTATGTCCCTGCTCTGGCAGAAAGTTATCGATTATTTGTGGATGGACAATCGATCCAATTGACATTGCACGCTGGCGAATGCGGATGCGTGCATAATATTTACCAAGCTATTGAGAGCGGCGCCCAACGGATCGGACATGGCATCGTCTTAAAAGGGGATCAACAGGGGCAAGCTTTCGTACGGGAACACGAAATACTGATTGAAGGCTGTCCCACAAGCAATATGCATACCCGCGCAATTGATGCCTACGCAGATTATCCTTTGCGTGAATGGTTGCAAAACCGCGTGCACTTTTGCTTGAATACGGACAATCGGACGGTATCGAATACGACATTGACCAATGAATACTGGCAAATGGTCCAGCACTGTGGATTGACTAAGACGGAGTTTGAAACAATCATGGTATATGCAGTTCAACATTCTTTTGCTACAGAGGAAGACAAAGATGTGTTATTGGCACAATTGGCGTTGTTTTCTGGTGAAGAGGCGATGAAGTAATAGTAGGTAAATTAGTGATTGATTATTTAGGAAACAGGCGTTCATCCTAGGATGAACGTCCTTATTTTCTGGAGCAAACGATCTTGCGATTCATCGATCCTATCGTTTTGATACGATTCACCGACATACAATCATTCATCCGGCTTAGCACCAATACGCTTTTCAGCTGTTGAAAATATTTTCGTATGTATCTTCGCAATGCCCTCTCTGATGAGATAAGGATAAGATTCTCTTGGATCCTTTGGTTTAGACCTAACTTCAGATAAAAAAGACCAATCAAAAAGATCAGTCTTTTTCGAAGTTCACTTTGGTGATCTTCAATAGTTGTCCAATAAAATTCTCACTGACTGTTTCAACGTATCGATACTCCCGAGCATTGAAATCAATCGTTACCAACTGGTCTAATAATGCTTTACCAGTGGTTTCTGTGTCTTTTAGCGGGTCATATAATGGGTAGTTTCGTGTGGTGTTACTTATTGGCGCAAAAACCGCTACGTTGGAATATTGAATGACTCCTTTATAACTCAAACAAATATACGGTCGATAGCCTTGTTGCTCCTGTCCTTGTTTAGGGTCTAAATTGATTTTGATAATATCTCCTTGTTTTACCATTGCTCATTTCCTATTGGTTCAAATTCATGTGGCGTTGCTTGGAAAGATTCGCCATTATAATCTTTGAACAATGCTTCAAACGTCAATTCTTCTTCGGCAATTGGTGTTTTTTCTAAAAATACTCGATTCCCCTCAATCACGACATTAAGCTGTTCGCCTTTTTCAGCACCTAATGCGGCCATAATCGTTTTTGAAAGTCGTATCGCACTCGTATTGCCCTAGGAACCAATTTTAATTTTTTCCATTGCAAACCCACCTTTCTTTGATTTTATTAAACATCAAAAGATATACAAATCATATCTTTCGAATTATTTGAAAGAAAAGATCAACAACTTATTTTATCACTGGTAGAATCATGCCCTACCCAGTCAATTTCATATAAAGTCCATGTAATGCAACAAGTTCATTTTCTTTAATCGTTTTTTCGTTTAAAAGGCTAGATGATCATTTGTTACTTCTTTCAAAATTTGAGTATATTTCCGCAAATCCGATACCGGTTTAACACTCACCATATAAATCATCCTCCTAAAATACCGTACTATACTTCACGTATAATTTACAGAAGAACAAATAAAAAAGGACGAAAGAATTGGTTCCAACCAATCACTTTCGTCCTCTCTTATTTCCTATACATCTTCAACTCCAGAAACAAATCATTATAAATCCCCAAATACTCAGAACCTAGATTCTCATAGACCTCCAAATGCTGCATCAATTCATCAGACGGATAAAACTGCTCATCTTCCGTAATGTCATCAGGCAGTAAGGCCATAGCCGCTTCATTCGGTGTCGAATAACCAATGTACTCCGCATTTTGCGCAGCATTCTCAGGCTCCAACATGAAATTCAAGAATGCATAGGCGCCTTCTTCATTTTGTGATGTTTTGGGAATGACCATGTTATCAAACCAAAGATTCGATCCTTCAGAAGGAATCACATAATGGATATGCTCGTTCTCATACATCATATCGGCTGCTTCACCTGAGAAAGTCACAGCGACGGATGCTTCTTCATTGGCCATATACATTTTGATTTCATCAGCAACGATTGCTTTGATGTTTGGCGTCATGGTGCGTAATTTATTGAAGGCTTCTTGCAACTCATCTTCATTTTTGCTATTCAATGAATACCCTAAGCTATCTAAGCCCAAGCCAATCACTTCACGAGCACCGTCGATCAACATGATGCTGTCTTTTAGTTCTGGCTTCCAGAGGTCATCCCATTCGGTGATTTCTCCTTCGTCAAAGAACTTGTCATTATACACAATACCCAATGTTCCCCAGAAATAAGGGATCGAATATTGATTGCCAGGATCAAAACTCAGATCCAAGAAACGCGCATCAATGTTGTCTAACCCATTGATTTTGTTGTGATCCAACGGTTTCAGCAAGTTTTCTTCCATCATCTTTTGGATCATGTATTCACTTGGGATGGCGATATCATAAGACGTACCGCCTTGTTGGATCTTTGTAAACATTGCTTCATTGGAATCAAACGTTTCGTAATTGACTTTGTAGCCTGTTTCTTCTTCAAATTTGGTTAATAGCTCCGGATCGATGTAATCGCCCCAGTTGTAGATATTCAATACTTTGGCACCCGCCATACCCGAGGAATGTTCTAGTTCACGGACACCGAAGAGCAAAATAAGGACGATCGCAACAATGCCGATAAGCAGAGATTGTAGTCGTTTCATCGCAGATTTGCCACCTCCACTTGATTCCGGCGGTTTTTCCGCAATTTTTTCGAGACATTTTCCTTACTGATAAAGTAATAGCCAACCACAAGGATCATAGAGAATAAGAAGACCAATGTACTCAATGCATTGATTTCCAAACTAATTCCTTGGCGCGCACGGGAATAGATTTCAACGGATAGTGTACTAAAGCCGTTCCCAGTTACGAAGAAGGTCACCGCAAAATCATCTAATGAATAAGTGAATGCCATAAAATATCCGGCAATGATGCCCGGCGTTAAGAATGGCAAAATGATATTTTTGATGACTTGCAGATTATTCGCGCCTAGATCACGGGCGGCATCGATCATGGAATCATTCATCTCTTGCAGCTTCGGCAAGACCATCAATACCACGATTGGAATACTAAAGGCAACGTGGGAAAGCAAGACGCTAAAGAAACCCAAACTAAAGCCGCGGAACAAACTACCCACCATGGTGAAGAAAATCAAGAAACTAGCACCGATGATAACATCTGGTGATACCAGCAAGATGTTATTCAAACTCAACAAAGCAGTACGGGTCCGCCGTTTTTTTGTATAATAGATGCCCATTGCGCCAAAGGTACCAATGGCGGTAGCCAACAATGCAGATAAGAAAGCCAACATGAATGTATTCAATACAATGATCATCAAGCGGGTATCTTGAAAGACGGATTGATAATGCTCAAAGGTGAAACCCGTAAAAGCATTCATCGTTCCCCCCGCATTGAATGAATAGAATATCAAGTAAAAAATTGGGACATACAATAAGATAAAGACCAAGATCAGATAAAGATTCGACCAGCGAAATGATTTCATTTACGTTGTCCCCCATTCTTTTTCTCTCCTGTCAGCAACATCACGATAAACATCGCAATGATCAAGATCACACCGATGGTGGAGCCCATGCCCCAATTTTGTGTGACAAGAAAATGCTGCTCAATCGCTGTTCCAAGTGTGATCACACGATTGCCACCAATCAGACGGGTCAGCATGAATAGGGAAAGTGACGGGATGAAGACCGCTTGCACACCGCTTTTGACCCCATTTAATGACAAGGGTAAAATCACTCGGCGGAATGTTTCCACACTATTTGCCCCTAAGTCACGACTGGCACTGATCAAAGAAGGATTCAGTTCTTCCAACGCGTTAAATATCGGCATGATCATAAAGGGCAATTCGATATAAACGGCTACTGTTAAGAAACTGAAATCGGTAAACAAAATTTGTTTTGGCCCAACACCCATGATTTCCAAAAAGCTGTTGACGCTGCCGTGGATGCCAAAAATGCCAATAAAAGCATAGGCCTTGAGCAGCAAATTGACCCAGGTCGGTAAAATAATCAATAACAGCCATAAGTCTTTGTGCCGCAACTTGGTCAAAAAGTACGCGGTTGGATAACTGATCACCAATGTGATGACCGTGATCAAAAAGGCATACCAGACCGAATTCAAGGTCATGATCAGATATTTACCTGATCCTAGGTAACTTTGATAATTGACCAGTGAAAAGTTGCCATTCATATCAAAAAAGGATTGATAAACGATCAACAATACTGGTGCGATAACAAACAGCAATAACCAAAAGATATAGGGTATCGCGTAGAAACGACGCATTTTCGTCAATGTGCTTCCCTCCTAATCTTCATAGCTCTCTAAACGAGCATCAAAATCTTCTTCAGACTCATTGAACCGCATGACATGAATATCTTCTGGTTCAAAGGACAAACCGATTTTGCTGCCTTCAACGGCTTTACGTGTCGAATGGACCATCCATTCATTGCCTTGTTCATCGTAGCAAATGATTTCATAATGGACACCACGGAATAATTGGGTATCAACTTCAACCACTAGCTTTCCTTTGTCCAGTGTTGTTAAGCTCAAGTCTTCTGGTCGGATCACGATCTCAACCGCTTCATTCGGACGCATCCCACTGTCCACACACTCAAACCGTTTCCCAACAAATTCCACCACATTGTCTTCGATCATCGTGCCGTTGACGATATTGCTCTCACCCACAAAGTCAGCAACAAAATGATTGATTGGCTCATCATAAATATCCACAGGGGTACCACTTTGCACGATTTTCCCTTTGTTCATGACGAAAATTTCATCACTCATTGCCAAGGCTTCTTCTTGGTCATGAGTCACAAAGATAAAGGTGATGCCTAATCGTTGTTGCAACTCTCGTAATTCATATTGCATATCCGTCCGCAACTTCAAGTCCAAGGCAGACAATGGTTCATCCAGCAACAACACTTTCGGTTCATTGACAATCGCCCGCGCGATCGCTACCCGTTGTCGTTGTCCGCCAGACATTTCACTGATTTCCCGGTTTTCGTATCCAGGCAATTGTACCAATCGCAAAGCATCTAATACTTTTTGTTTGATTTCATCTTTTGGCAACTTTTTGATCCGCAGCCCAAAAGCCACATTTTCGAAGACATTCATATGCGGAAACAAGGCATAATCTTGGAAGACTGTGTTGACTTGACGTTGATTGGCCGGTACATCATTGATTCTCTGCCCATCAAAATAAACATCGCCTTCCGTTGCTTCAGAAAACCCTGCGATAATCCGCAAAATAGTCGTTTTCCCACAGCCTGAAGGGCCAAGCAGCGTATAGAAACGCCCTTCTTCGATATCAAAACTCACACGTTTCAATACGGTCTCATCATCATCAAATCGTTTGACGACATTATTGAATGAAATAATTGTTTTTCCCACACTTCTTCCCCCTGTACTTATAAATAAGAATCTGTGACGACAACCAGCACACGGCTTTTTTGACGTCCAATATTTTTTAATTGATGCGGCTCTGAGGCCTGATAATAAACAGATTGTCCTTTACGCGCTTTGTACGTTGTCTCCCCTAAAGTCAATGAAATCGTACCATCTAGGACATAGATAAAGGTTTCAGCCAGTGACGGTTCAAAGGTCTTATATTCACCATCTTTTTCGAACGTCAACAAAATAGGTTCCATTTCTTTCTCATTCGAATCAGGAATCAACCATTTGAGTTCATAGCCGTTTTCTTCATCCAAGTAGCGTGTACTGTCCTCTTCACGATAAACGATTTGGTGATGGGCATGATCTTCTCGGAAAAATTCTTCCGGCGTAACGCCTAGCACCTCTAAAATCGTGAAAAAAGTTTCCATTGAAGGCGAACTTAAATCCCGTTCCAATTGCGAGATATATCCCTTCGTCAAATCCGTCCGCTCCCCCAACTCTTCTTGGGTCAGATTTTTTTGTACGCGCAGATTGCGCAGCTTCTCGCCGATTTCCATAGGTCAAATCCCTCCTGAACATGGATGATTTAGACAAAAGTTTGCTATAAGTAAACTTCATGTTTAATTTCACCTTTTTCAGTATACAAATAATTATAAAAAAAACAAGTATTTTTTCTTAAAAATCACTGTTTTTTCTTTCAGTCTTTCACTGAATCAAATACGTTTATTTTCGGATAATGGCTGAAACTCCTCTTATTAGTGTATCGAAGAATCGGTGATTTGAACAAATATCTGTTTCTCCTATCAATATCTGTGTCCAAATCAGCGCTTTTCTCCACTTCAAGAATCAAAAATGTTGGCGCTTGTGGTATCATGGGTACAAACAACCAAAGGAGGGTCAGTTATGACCAGTTTTTCCGTTTTTCGCGTAACCAATGAACCTGCATTTACGGCAGCAATCACCACTACCACGCTCAATGATTTACCTGAAGGAGATGTCTTGATTCGGGTTGCCTATTCTGATGTCAATTACAAAGATGCCTTAGCAGCAAAAGAAAACGGCGGTGTGATTCGCAGCTACCCAATGACGCCGGGGATCGATTTAGCTGGCGAAGTGGTGGAAAGTCAATCAGCAGCTTTTGTCCCGGGAGATCAAGTGTTGTTGACAGGCTATGGCTTAGGCGTGTCTCATCCTGGCGGTTATAGCCACTATCAACGTGTTCCTGCCGAATGGCTAATCAAACGACCAGCGGCCTTATCGGCGAAAGACAGTATGATCTATGGTACTGCCGGTTTTACAGCAGCCTTGGCTGTGCAAGCTTTAGAAGACCTGCACCTCGAAAAATCAGCGGCTATTTTGGTGACGGGTGCCAGTGGTGGTGTAGGCAGTGTCAGTATCGCTTTATTGAAGAAATTAGGCTACCAAAATATTATTGCGCTTTCTCGCAAAAAGGATGCCCAATGGTTGATTGATTTAGGTGCAGAAACCATCATGACACCTGATGAAGTCGTTCCTGAAAAAATCAAACCTTTAGCCAAACAGCAATTTTCGGCAGTCATCGATACGGTTGGTGGGGATTTGATCAGTGCCTTACTGCCGCAGATTACCTATGGTGGCGGTGCGTTCCTTTGCGGCAATGCCGGTGGAATCAAAATGGAAACAACTGTACTGCCCTTTATATTACGAGGGATTCGTGTGGTGGGTATCGATTCTGTCAATGTTTCTCACGAGGTGCGAACAGCTTTGTGGGATAAATTGGCTGGCGATTGGTCAGTCACCGACCAATTGCATACGCAATCGATTACCTTGGATCAGTTGCCAACGACATTGGCCGCTTTGATAGCTGGTACCCACCAAGGGCGAACCATTGTGGAGGTGGCTGCAAAGGCATGAATATTTTGATTACTGCAGGCGGCACATCTGAACGAATCGATGATGTCCGAGCAATCACTAATCACTCGACCGGGGCTTTGGGTCAGGCATTGGCCCACGCCTGGCTGGCAGACCCCACTTGTCATATCGATTATGTGACAACGAAAACAGCCAAACAACCAGAAGACAATGCCCGAATCACGCGGCATATCATTGAAGGAACGGATGATCTGGCTCATACGTTGCATCGGCTCTTATTAACCAAAACATTCGATGCGGTCATCCACAGTATGGCCGTCAGTGATTTCACACCAGCGGCCAGTTTTTCTGAAAGTGCTTTTTTTCACGCGTTGAACCAAGCATTACCGGATTTTGGTCATCAAGTGTCGCCGGCGTTGATTGAACAAGTGCTGGCAACGCATGATCCTGAAGCTGGAAAAATTTCTTCAGATACAGATCATTTATTTGTGGTTTTAGAAAAAACGCCCAAAGTGATTCAAATCATTAAACAATTACAACCTGGGACGTTGCTGGTAGGTTTCAAATTATTGACGGATGTCAGCAAAGAAACGTTATTTGAAGTTGCCCAATCTAGTTTGCGCAAAAGCCAGGCTGATTATGTGTTGGCCAACGACTTGCAGCAAATCGACGGTACCCAACATATTGGCTATCTTTTGAATCAATCAGGTGAAGTTGGCCAAGGGAAAACCAAAGCTGAACTGGCTGCCTTGATCGTCACAACGTTGCAGCAGGATTTGCAACATATTCAGCCCTCTAAGTAAAGGAGAAACAACAATGAAACAAAAACACGTACTACTTGGTATCAGCGGTAGTATTTCTGCCTATAAAGCCGCGGACCTTACCAATGAATTAACCAAAAAAGGCTATGCAGTCGATGTGTTGATGACAAAAAACAGCACCCAATTCATTACCCCGTTAACGTTGCAATCATTGTCAAAACGCGCGATCCACGTGGATGTCATGCAAGAAAAACAACCCGATCGAATCAATCATATCGAGTTGGCCAAGCAAGCGGACCTTTTCTTATTGGCACCTGCTAGTGCCAACCTTATTGGCAAATTAGCCCATGGTTTGGCGGATGATTTGATTTCGACTGTGGCTTTGGCATTGCCTATATCCGTACCGCGCTTGATTGCACCGGCTATGAACACTGTGATGTATCAAAATCCAATCGTGCAACGCAATCTAGCTATTTTGCAAGAAGTCGGCTTTGAAGAAATCGATCCGCGAGAAGCGTTGCTGGCTTGCGGTGATTTTGGCAAAGGGGCCCTTGCAGCGACTGAAACGATTCTAGAAAAAGCTGTCGCAGCTTTGGAAACACGGAGTGTCTAATATGAAAAAACGATCCACTTTTGATTTAGTCTTGACCGCTTTCTTTTTAGGAATCTTGATCTTACTTGCATCAGTTCCCTTTCTGGGTTTCATTCCACTGGGGCCCATCAATGCGACCACCATGCATATTCCAGTCATCATTGCCTCGATTATTCTGGGGCCTAGGATCGGTGCTTTCTTGGGCGGGGCCTTTGGCATAATCAGTATGATCCGTTCGACACTGATCATCTCTCCATTGTCCTTTGTCTTTTCTCCATTTGTGCCTTTATATGGCAGCGATCAAGGCAGTTGGAAAGCCATCATTGTGGCATTGATCCCTCGTATTTTGATTGGTGTTGTGCCTTATTTTGTCTTTAAAGGTTGTCAAAAAATGTGGAAAAACAAACAAGGATTGTCATTGCTACTGGCTGGGGTTGCGGGCGGCTTAACCAACACGATCCTCGTCATGAACCTGATTTATTTCTTGTTCCATCAAGAATATGCCAATGTCATCGGTGAAGCTGGCAGTGCCATTTATGCAGCAATCTTGGGTGTGATCTTCACACAAGGGATCCCAGAAGCCATGGTGGCAGGGATCGCGACGATGGCTGTTGCCAGTGTTCTGCTAAGACTTGTCGCCAATCGCAACAAAAATCGTATATAAAAAAAGACGACTTATTATCATCGAAAGGATAATAAGTCGCCTTTTTGTTATAGTGTCTGACTCACTTGCAACGCTTCAACCAGTTGTTGATATTGCGCTTCAGTCAGATAGTCTTGATAAAAACTGAGGTAAAAATCAATGTCTTCCTGACTCCATTGACCTGACATGCTCATGACTTCATCAAGTAATGCAGCAAACTCATCATCCGTCAGCATAAATGACGTCCAATCTTCTGATGACGATGTCTCTGCATCATCGTAGCTATCGTCATCGCTGTCCTCCCAACTATCATAGGTCGAAAACAATTCTTCTGCATCAATCACATCTTCTGCTGCAGGAATGGTGACAGACTGATCACTTTCCTTACCAGTAAATGTAAACGTCATACCTAACGCCACTTGCGCAGCATCATCTTGTACCAAATCAACCACCATAGTTTGTTTATTGGTCGTGGCATTGACGGTGGTTGCAATCGTGATCTCTGACACAGAATCCAACATTGATTGCAGCCCATCTAAATCTGCATCCGGGTCTTGCTCTTTGGCATAAGCTAGATAATCCGTCAATTCCGCTTTAGTGAAGGTATGGCTGATCTCATCGCCATCTTTTTCAAATGAATCTCTATCCAACGTGTTGAGGTAGTCTGCAAACGTATCACTGTTTAGCGTGCCCAGCATCGGGAAAATAGTTGCATCTTCTGCTTCACTTGTCTCAGTTGTATCCTCTTCTAGATAATCCGCCAAATCAGTGTCGTCTAAACGAATAAATTTCCCTTCAAGATCTGTCGCCCCTGGGGTCGTTTGGTAGCTATTGTCCCCGTACGCCAGTACATAGCCCATGAGGGTTTCATAAATATCTGCAGATACATATGCCGTATTTGATTGTGTGTCCATGATCAGTGAAACTGGAAGATCTTGTCCAGCAAAACCAATGGTCATGTCTAACGATACAGCTTCGGTTTCTTGGTCTTGGACAAATGTTCCGGATACTTTGGTCCCAACGATTTGTGACATGATCATTGATGCGTAGATATTGGCTTCCTCATCAGAGGTTTGACCTTCCCCCATCTCAAATGAATCGATCGTCATCGAAAAATCTCCTGCATGAAACGCCTGTTTGGCTGTCAAAGCTTCTGAAAATTGTTCTTGCGGCAATTTGGTACAAGCCCCTAATACAAAAATCAATCCAACAAATAAAAGTACGCTACGCCACTTTTTCATTCTACTCACTTCCCTTCTTCATCATTGTACCGAACTCCAATAAGCCTTACAATCGATAGCACTTAGGGCAGTGCATAACAAAGAAAGCAAACAGCATGATACTGTCCGCCTTCTTTGTCATCTTCTCTATGGATTAATTTTCACCGATGATTCTGACTTCCGTTTCTAAGGTCACATCAAATGTTTCTTTGATTACCTGTTGGATATGGGCAATCAATTCAACATAGTCTGTTGCTGTGGCATGATCGACATTGACAATAAAACCAGCATGCTTTTCAGAAATTTGCGCACCACCCCAAGTCATGCCCTGTAAACCAGCTTCTTGAATCAATTGACCTGTAAAGTGGCCTTTTGGCCGCTTGAAGACACTGCCGCAAGAGGGATATTCCAATGGTTGTTTGTCTTGGCGCAATGCCGTTAATTCATCCATCCGTTTTTTGATATGTTCTTGCGGTCCTTCAGCTAACTCAAAACGTGCACTGAGGATCACCGCATGTTGATCTTGTAATGCGCTATGACGGTAGGCAAAGTCCATTTCCTCTTTTTTGTAGGTCACGATTTGTCCATCTGCCAACAATACATCGCAAGAAGCAAAAACATCTTGGATCTCCCCTTCATAGGCACCGGCATTCATAAAGACGGCACCACCGACACTGCCGGGAATCCCGCATGCAAATTCAAACCCAGTCAACGATTCATGCAGCGCCACATAGGTCGTATCGATCAACTTGGCACCAGCTGCGACAGTGATCGTAGTCCCATCCACTGCAATCTCATTCATTTCTGCCAACATAATCACAAGTCCGCGAATACCGCCATCACGTACAATCAAATTACTGGCATTGCCCAATACAAGCCAAGGGATATCTGATGCTCGACAGTAATCGACAAGTTGTTTGACCTCCGCTGCTCTCTTGGGGAAAGCCAAAACATCCGCAGGTCCCCCAGTCTTGGTATACGTATAGTTCATCAAAGGTTCATCTTTTAATAAAGCAATTTCAGGAAATTGCGCAATCATTCGTTCTTTATTCACAAAAAAGTTCCTTTCGCTTTCACTTTCTGCTTTATTTTAGCATGTTCGCATCAAAGTTGCTACCTTTAGTAAACGTAAGAAAAGCACATTGATCGAATGATCCATAAGCTTCAAAAAAAGTATTTTGTTATTTCGGATAACCTTTCTTTCATTTCTGCAGTGACTGTATCAACTACTTCTAAATTGCTGCGATGCAAAAGATCGACACTACGAATATGCTGACAAAGAATCGTCCCTTGAACTTTACTTTTTTGTGTTTCAGTCACTGTTTGGAATGCATTTGATCGAACAAATTTTTCTTCTAAATATTTTTTTGAGCTACTGATTGGCATCACTAAAACAGTATTGAAACTTTTGTTGTAATAATCATTACTAACCACCACACAAGGTCTTTTTTTCGCCATTTCGTTTCCTTTAGTCGGATTCAAATCAATAAAAAGAATATCTCCTTGTCTTACCATTCAATATTCTCCTCACCTAGATCTTCTCCAAAAAATATCTCACCACTATCAAATTTGCCGGTTTCTTCTACAATTGCTAATTCTTGTTCCCAAAAATCTTCAAAAGAAGGTGCGGCTTTTTCCCCTGTTACCTTGATTTCGCCTTCTGGGGTGAATTCAAAAATCACTCTCTGATTCTCTTTTAATCCTAGCTTTTGTCGCACACTTTTTGGAATTGTTATTTGATTTTTCGAAGTCATTTTTGCTGAAACTTGTGCTTTGCTCGTCATGCTAACAGCCCCCTTTTCAAATTGATTGTACCACAAAAGTAAGGAAAAGTAAGGAAACCTTATTTTATTTCCATTCAACACACAAATGATCCTGCTTCCAAACGCAATCCTCCCCATTTTAATCACTTGCTTTGCACTTCTGTCTTTATTAGGTAAAATGGAAGACGTAGTGAAATATAAGGAGGCCAATAATGAAATTTATTTCTTGGAACGTCAATGGATTACGTGCTATTGTCAAAAAAAATTTTTATGAAGCATTCGCAGCATTTGATGCTGATTTCTTTTGTTTACAAGAAACCAAACTGCAAGAAGGTCAGATTGAATTGGATTTGCCAGGCTATCATCAATATTGGAACTATGCCGAAAAGAAAGGCTATTCTGGCACAGCGATTTTTGCAAAAGAACCAGCACTATCGGCCCATTACGGAATAGGGATCGAAGAACATGATACCGAAGGTCGTGTCATTACGTTGGAGTATCCTGAATTTTATTTGATTACTTGTTATACCCCAAATGCCCAGAATGAATTGCGCCGTTTGGATTATCGTATGACTTGGGAAGATGCATTTCGGGCTTACTTGGCTGAGTTGAAACAACAAAAACCAGTCATTCTCTGTGGTGATTTAAATGTCGCCCATCAAAATATCGACATCAAAAACTGGAAAACAAATCAAAAAAATGCCGGTTTTACACCAGAAGAACGGGAAAAGTTTTCGACTCTTTTGGCAGCTGGTTATACAGATACCTTCCGCTACTTTTATCCCGAACTTGAAGGCGTCTATTCTTGGTGGAGCTATCGCTTCAATGCCCGCAAAAACAATGCCGGTTGGCGCATCGATTACTTCGTGGTTTCCGATGATCTGCAAGGTCGCTTAGTTGATGCCAAGATCCATACTGATATTTTGGGCAGTGATCACTGTCCCGTGGAATTACAATTGTCTTGATCAAAAAAAGCAGCTGCAGCTGCTTTTTTGATTTGCATTCAACTCAATGCTCATTGCTAAAATTTACCTAAAATTACAGCTATGATTCGTTCTTATAAAAAGAATTATGCTACACTATTAGATGAGGTGAACACAATGAATTTTATCGCAATGGACTTCGAAACGGCGAATTATCAAAAGCATAGTGCTTGTTCTTTGGCATTGGTCATGGTCAGAGACAGCAAGATCGTTGGGGAATATTATACATTGATCCAACCAGAAACAGACTTTTTTTGGAAAAATATTCAAATCCACGGGATTCATCCAGAGGATGTCCAGGATGCACCAAAATTTCCAGAAGTCTGGCAGAAAATCCAACAATACTATCATTTGAATAGTCTAGTGGTGGCTCATAATGCTGGCTTTGATAATGGGGTGCTTGCTGGCTGCTTAGATTATTATGGATTGACTCAACCCAACTTCATGTCTTTGTGTACGGTAAGAACCAGCCGTAAACTGTATCCAGAATTTACCAACCATAAATTGAATACCGTCTGTGAGCAATTGCAGATTCCCCTATTGAATCACCATGACGCCCTTGAAGACAGCCGCGCCTGTGCGCAGATTTTGCTGCGGCAAGAACACGACTTTGGTATAGAACCACTGAAGAAACTCGTCTTAGTCAAATAAAGTACACTCAGCTAGTGCATTGGCTTACTAAAACAGGAACAATCGCAAACGCACGTATTGGGCAGTTTTGCAGTTGTTCCTGTTTTGGTATCCAGCTTCATATTTTACTTTAGATAAACATACCAACCACTTCAACCACTTCAATCCAAGTCAATAGATCACATTCTTCGATTTTCTCGATATTCATTCCTACTTATATAATCCATGGCCCGCATCTGATGTGTTACAATCTCACCTGACACTAGTTGCGGATCTTTGATTTCGATATAAGTAGCAAAACCTCTTTTTGTCGATGTAATGGGGCACACCAAGCAAAATCCGGTCAGTGGATTAAAAGAGTCCTTACTGACTACTAGTGCAGGCCTTCTTTTTCGCATCTCTTTTCCTTTAGAAGAGTCGAAGTCTATCCAAACAATATCTCTTTGTCTAGGATAATTCAACTTAACTTTCCTCCCCTTCTGATTTCATATTGTTCCATTCTCTATCATCAGAAGAGATACTATTTCTAAACCCTTGCCAATCATTTGGGTCACTGAAAATATCTTTCTTTTTAGGTTTCAATATATATGTATCTTCCACTTTTAAAATGGTAAATGTTTCGCCAATTTCTGGAGAAATGTCTTTTGGAAAAATTGCACCTATTGAATTGCCTATTTTTCTTGCTTTTATTTCCATGTGGAATCATCTCCCTCTTGAGTTAAATCAAGTTCAATATCAAGTAAATATACTGTCAAACCTTGAATGCTCCGTATTTGTTTACAATATAAAAATGTCTCTCCTCTAATTTCCAGATGTAAAATCAAGCATTGTTAATGAATTTTAGCAGCAAGAAATTCTTTGTCACGTCACATCAATCCAATACCGACGCAACAAAGCGCCATCACTAGGATCGATGATTTGATCAGCAAATTGCCCACCATTTGCTTCGATCACTTTTGCCGAAGCACTGTTTTCTTGATTGCACATCAGCAGCACGTTTGTTAAGCCTTCTGCTTTAGCCTGTTGCAACCCTGCTTTGAGCATCGCTGCACCGATCCCTTTCTGACGATGATCAGGTTTGACTGAGTAGCCAATATGGCCGCCATAATGCCGCAAGAAATCATTGAGAGACAAACGCAGATTCAATAAACCAACAATCAAGCCGTCTTCAATCGCCACATAGGTTTTGGCTTGAACGTAACCAGCTGGAACAGTCGTTTCAGAGGCAAATAAGGTCAGATCATTTAGCCACTGGGCAACCGATGCAGCTTGCGCCAATCCTGCTCCGCCATGGATGACTTCATTGCAGGCGATAAACGCATCCCGATAGACCTGCACCTGTGCTTGATCTTGTAGTGATACTTCTCTAAATTCCACGCAAAACACCTCTCGTCTGTCATTAAAAATATCGTGCCATCATCCAAACATCAACTTTCTCACCGTCTTTTGTCTGCACGGCTTGCTTCATACACCCTTCAGTGACAAATCCAAATTTCTGATACAATCCAATGGCCCGCTCGTTTCTCACTTGTACGGTCAATTCGATGCGAGTCAGCAGATTGGTTGCGCTGACCCAATCCAACAATTCTTCCAGCAAAATCGAGCCTAATCCTAAACCCCAATACGCTTTGAGAATCGAGATGCCGATCTCTCCAACATGACTCAGTTGCCATTCATTATTGCCTTTGATTGAAGCCATTCCAATGACTCGATCACCATCGAAAGCCAACAAAAGCAGATAGTTGTCTTGCGCTGCCAATGCAGCCAGTTCTTGTGCCAACAAGGTTTCTGGCAAAGCCAGACCTTCTTCATCCATCAACAAAAAATCCGTTTCGGTAGCCAGTTGTTGACTTGCCGCTAAGACAGCGGCAGCATCTGTTGCTTGTGCTTGTCGTATCTCCAATTGGATCTCAGTCATGGGCTGTAGCCCATCGCTGCTGGATACGATCTAAAAATGCTGTTGCTTGTACCCCGTATGCACGAAAATTCACAATTCGTTTATCCAAATCTGTATCATCTTTTTCGATAATCAGTTCTAAATAATCTTGCGGTAACGTTTCTGCAAGTTGGTTGCCCCATTCGATCACGGACAGACCATCTCCTTCAAAGTATTCATCCAAACCTAAAGCATCGGCATCTCCAGATACACGATAAACATCCATGTGGTACAAAGGAATGCGTCCATTGTATTCACGGATGATTGTATAAGTTGGACTTTTGATCAATTGGTCAATCTCTAGTCCTTTGGCGATCCCTTTGGTCAATGTCGTTTTGCCAGCACCGAGATCGCCTGTTAACACTAGATTGTCCCCAGGTTGCGCCACCTGACCTATCAGGATCGCCAAAGCTTCAGTTGCCGTTGTATTCTCAATGGTTATCATATCTATCACCCTTTATTCTCATTTGCTTTGTGTTAGTATAGCTTGTTTGCCAGTGCATTGTAAAGATGAAGTGCCTATCCTCTCAGAAGTACAAAAAAGCCAGCCCTTTGAAGGACCGGCTAAAAATACGCTTTATTTTTCCATCAATGTTTGTGCTGCAGTGATGATTGATAACTTGTAGACATCTTCTTCATTTGACCCGCGAGAAAGGTCAGAGATTGGTTTGTTCAAGCCTTGCAAGATAGGGCCAATTGCTTCAAAATTACCAAAACGTTGGGCAATTTTGTAGCCAATATTCCCTGATTGCAAATCTGGGAAAATAAAGACAGTTGCTTTCCCTGCTACTTCAGAATCCGGTGCTTTTAAGTGTGCAACAGATGATACGTAAGCAGCATCAAATTGCAATTCACCATCGATTTCATATTCAGGGGCTAATTCTTGGGCAATCTTAGTTGCTTCAGCCACTTTATCCACTTCTGGTGCTTTCGCTGAACCTTTAGTAGAAAAGCTCAACATCGCTACTTTAGGATCGATTTCAAACAATTCTGCTGTTTTTGCAGAATCAACAGCAATTTCTGCTAACTCTTGAGCGGTTGGGTTCACATTGATTGCACAGTCTGAGAATAAGTATTTTTCTTGATCCCGGCCACGTACCATCAAGAAGGCACCGCTGGTACGGCTGACACCTGGTTTGGTTTTGATGATTTGCAATGCTGGACGAACAGTGTCACCAGTTGAATGGATTGCGCCAGATACCATCCCATCAGTAATGCCCATGTAAGTAAGCATTGTACCGAAATAGTTGACATCTTTCAAAATTTCTTCCGCTTGTTCTTTGGTTACTTTGCCATTACGTCGGGCAACGAAAGCTTCAACCATTTCATCCCAACGATCATAAGAAGATGGATCAACGATCTCGAAGTTGGCAATATTGATTCCACGGGCTTCCGCAGCCTTTTCAATTTCTGCAGGATTACCAACCAAGACAGGTTCGATCAATTCTTCTGAACGTAAACGGCTCGCAGCACCTAGGATACGAGGATCAGTTGCTTCAGGAAAGACGATTTTGATATGACGACGCACGATTTTAAATTTTAAGCTTTCGAATAATTCCACGGATAATGACCTCCAGTTTTTTTATACCCTTACATTGTACAATAGAAGTAAAAAAAAGAACAGATAAAAATCCTGTACCAGTCTAATTATTTACAATTAGTTAATGAATTCACAAATATAGCTTGAGAAAACAATACAGTTCTGACACTGTATTATTTATCATCTATGCCCACTTGATTGGCGTTTCCCCCATCCGTGTCAACGCATCATTGATCGCAGAAAATGGTTTGGAACCAAAGAAGCCGCGATAGGCCGACAAAGGGCTTGGATGCGGTGCTGTTAAGATCAAATGCTTATCCGAGTTGATCAAAGGAATTTTCTTTTGTGCAGGTTTCCCCCATAACACAAAAATCATTGGTTTCTCTCGCTGATTCAATGTCTCGATGATTGTATCTGTCAATCGCTCCCAGCCCTGACCATGATGACTATTGGCCTCTCCTGCGCGAACAGTCAAAACTGTATTCAGCAAAAAAACACCCTGTTTGGCCCAAGGCACCAAATACCCATCGTTTGGCGGTGCAATTTGTAGATCCGCACTAAGTTCCTGATAGATATTCCGTAACGAAGGAGGGATTTTGACCCCTGGCTGAACTGAAAACGCCAGGCCATGGGCTTGATTGGGTCCGTGATAAGGATCTTGCCCCAAAATCACCACTTTCACCTCTTGATAAGGTGTCAGCTGTAATGCTTGAAAGATATGCGATCGTTCAGGATATACCGTATATTCTTGATATTCTTTTGCCAAAAACTGTTGCAATTTTTGATAATAAGGCTGGGCAAAACTAGTAGCCAACCGCTCTTGCCAGTCCTGCGGTAATGATGGATTCATGAGATCCTCCTTTTTTCTTCATCATAACAAACTATGATCAGGCGACGCAAGATTTACTCTTCAACAGAAAATTCTAACCCATTTTGTGGTACACTAGTTAGTAGAAACAATCAGAAAGGACGCTGAATATGATAAAATTAATCGCTTCTGATATGGATGGCACATTACTCAATGCCAGCATGCAGATTTCAGAAGAAAATATCCAAGCTATCAAATATGCGCAATCAAAAGGAATCGAGTTCATGGTGGCCACTGGGCGTAACCGCAAAGAAGCTTTGCCGCCATTAGAAGAAGCGGGTCTGGATTGTGCCATGATCACCTTGAATGGCGCACAAGTCTTTGATGCCAGCGGGCAATCGTTGTTCACTGTACCTATTGACCGTGAGAAAACCCGTTCGATCATGGATCTATTGAAAGAACATCAAATCTATTTTGAAATCTCCACGAGCAATGGCATCTATTCAGAAAGTCAAACCCGCCGGATCGAAAACTTCGCGATCCATACTGCGGAAGCAATGCCCCATTTGACGCATAAAATGGCGATTGCCATGACTGCTGCTCGCTTAGAATTTTTGCCGATCAATTATGTAGGTGATTTTTCCGAATTGTTTTTGCTAGAAGAGCTGGAATTCTTAAAAATCATTTGTTTTCATCCAGATGGTGCCAGCGTATTGGCGCCGATCACGCAAGTGATTGACGGCTATGGCGATTTGGTGGTCACTTCTTCTGGTCAAAACAATATCGAGATCAATCATCGCAATGCCCAAAAAGGTATCGCCGTGGCCCATGTTGCCAAAGAACGCGGGATCGATCTATCTGATGTTTTAACAATCGGTGATAACTTAAATGATTTGAGCATGCTGCAAGCAGCTGGTGTCAGTTTTGCTATGGGCAACGGTGAACTGGAAGTCAAAGAAGCTGCCAAATATTTGACCAATACCAATATCGAATCTGGTGTAGGAAAAGCAATCATGCGGGCAATAGCGGAAAACTTGTAAGTATACACTGCTTTTTGGGGATACAAAGGAGGCGGAGGTATGTCCGAATTTTTCATTCAAGACAAACAACTGAGTAAAATCACGCGAACGATCGTCAAAGACGAAAAGGGCAAATCGCTGTTTTTGATGGTTGGCCGCTGGGGAACCAAAGGGGATGCCTTATCCCTCTATTGTTTGAATGGTGAACTTTTGGCCAGTATCAAGCAAATCAGTTTCACATTTGGGACCCGCTTTGAAATCTACAAAGACTTTGAGAAAGTCGGCACGCTGCAGAAAATTTTTAATTGGCCGGGAGATTTTTATTACATCCAGCAACTGCACTGGGCTGTCCATGGCGATATCTATCATCATCGCTATGGTATCCACCATTTTAACAAAAAAATCATGGAGATGGACAAAGCAACACTGCTGACCGGCGATTATTATGTCCTGAACGTCACAGATGATCAAGATGCGCCCGTTTGCATCTGCATTGCCGCAGTGATGGATTATTGGCTGTACAATCGGCAAAAAAAGAGCGATCATCCTTTAGAATTACGACTGCACAACGAAACCAGCTGATTGCTCAGCTGGTTTTCTTTTGCATATGATCATAGAGATGTCCGCTGATTTCCCGTTGGGCAACGACTGCAAACCCATGTTTTTCATATAAGCGTTTGGCATTGGGATTGGCGCGGTCGACGCTTAATCCAATCACATCATATCCATCTCGGTGCGCGATTTTTGGCAAAGCTTCCAATAATGCGGAGCCCACACCATGTCCCCGGAAGTCTTCTGCAACACAAATCGTGTCTAGGTACCATTCGTTGGGCATGGTTTCTTCATCAACAAATAATTTCATTTCCTTGCTTAACCCGTATTGCTCTAGTACACGATCTAACGGTTGATCGATCGTTGCTTCTTCTTTATCCGGATAGCCAAAAGCAACACCAGCTATTGCACCATCGATTTCATTGACCAACGCTCTCGTATAGCCATAACGGTAACTAGGCTCCAGCATCGCATCTGCCAAAATCTCAAGCGTTTTGGCTTCACCAATTTCTTTGACAAACGGCAATTCCATATCTTTTAAAATCACTAAGACTAAATCAGCCATTGCGAATCGATCTTCTTTTTTTGCAAATCTTATCACGTTTATCCCTCCTCGTTCTTCTTTTAGCATAACAATTTTTCACATAAAAACCAAGCATGTTTTATCTATGCTGCTCCCACAAATTGATCTGAGACGCTTTATTCATGCAACTCCAATGGCAAACCATCCGGATCTTGAAAAAAAGTCATTTTTTTATTTGTAAAGGTATCATAGCGAATCGGCTCACACGTAATGCCCTTCTCCGCCAAAGTGGCTACTACTTCTTCAATATGGGTCACATGAAACGCCAAGTGACGCAATCCAGCCGCTTCTGGAAAACTTGGTCTGGCCGGCGCATGTTCATTGATAAATAATTCAATCTCTCCATCACCAAAACGAAAATCGATCTTGATATCCCCTTTATCTGGGCGATGATGTTCCCGAATCACCTCAAATCCTAGTTTCTCCACATAAAATGTTTTTGTTTGTTGATAATCGCTTGCAATGATGGCGATATGATGCATTTGTTCAAACATCGGCTCACTCCTCTCGTTTCTCTATCAGTGTATCGCCTATACGCCTGTTTGACTAGAAAAAGCTTCACCAGATTTTTAGATTTTTACCAATGGGTTTCTGGTATACTGAATAAGGGAAGGTGATAAAATATGAATCTACTCTATATATCTATATCAGGAAATACACGGGCGTTTGTCAATCGGTTGCACGCTTACGCTGCTGACCAACCAGCCAAGCATACATGGTCTGTCAAGGAAATTCATGACAACAGTATCTTTGAAGCAGAAACAGAACCATTTGTGGCTTTTGTGCCGACTTATTTAGAAGGCGGCAACGGCGTCGACAATGGTGACCAAGAGATTTTGACCGAAACCTTGCGAGAATATATTGATTTTGGCGACAATGCGACCCATTGTTTAGGGGTCATTGGCAGTGGCAACAAAAACTTCAACTATCAATACTGTCTGACAGCCAAACAATATGCTGCTCAATTTGATGTACCGTTTCTGGCTGACTTTGAATTGCGTGGCACCAATCAAGACATAGAAACCATCTATTCGATTTTGAAAGAAGTCGACACATCCGCAAAGTAAGCTTGATTCTATATATGTAGTTTAACGAAAGATTGGAGAAAGCTCATGACACCACAACTCACCGTGATTGCCCTTATTGTCATCGTAATAGCAGTGATCATCGCATTAGATATATGGAATCGGATCAAACTTCGGCGCTATGTCCAGCGCGCTTGGGGAAAATTGCCGCGTCAACCGCGTTTTGATAAAGAAGATAGCCTAAAAAAAGCCTGGTTGATCGAAAAAAATTTTCATCATTACGACAGTGAGATTGACGACATCACTTGGTATGATCTCGATGGCTTTGCCTTGTTTGAAGCAGTGAATCTGACCTACTCGAGTGTTGGCTCAGAAGCATTGTATCAGCAATTACGCAATTACCAATTTGAAAAAGATACCCAATTGACCTCTTTGATCGATTTTTTTGATCAAAACAGTGCTGCCAGAGAACAGTCACAATATACCTTTGCTCGTTTAGGCAAACAAGATCACAATTTTTCCAAGTCTTATTTGGCTGCAGATGCTTCTCCTTCGATTGGCTCTCTGCCATTATTTATCTGTCTAGGCTTGTTGCCGATTATCGGCTTGCTGTTATTTCTGATTGATATTCCTCAAGGATTGATTTTGACGTTGATCAGTATTTTGTTCAACACGATCTACTATTCGATCAAGAAAGCCCGTTTAGAAACGGAACTGAATAGTATGCGCTATTTGGTACAGACGATCGCTAGCGGGAATCAAATCGCTAAAATCAACACACCCTTGCAGCAAGAAATCAAAGACGCGTTGAAACCCTTAAAAAACATCCCGCGGTTTGCCATTTCCTTTCGATCGAAAAACGGCAGCGACGGCGATATGCTGTTCGAATATATCAATATTTTCTTTATGCTGCCTTTTATCTCCTATCAGTACGTCAATCACACCCTTGCCAAGCATCGTGATGCTGCTGTTCAGTTGTGGAACTTGTTAGGCAAATTAGAAGTCGCTGCAGCTATCCTGAATTTCCGGACCTATATGCCGATCACTTGCACGCCAGCGTTCAAGGAAGGACCTGTCACATCCAGTGGTTCCTATCACCCGTTGCTGAAAGAAGCTGTCATGAATGATGTTGCGTGGGGACACAATACGCTAGTGACTGGTGCAAATGCTTCCGGTAAATCCACTTATGTCAAAAGCATCGCCATCAACTGTTGGCTATCGCAAACCATTCAAACAGCAGTCGCTGAAACATTCACCTTGGCACCTGCACATGTGATCACCTCAATGGCTGTCGAAGATGATCTCTTTAAAGGTGATAGTTATTTTGTAGCTGAGATCAAATCGATCAAGCGCTTGTTGGACCAGGTAGCTACCAAGGAACGCTGTTATTGTTTTGTGGACGAGATTCTTAAAGGAACCAATACGGTGGAGCGGATCGCTGCATCTTCAAGTATCATCCACTGGCTCAGCCGCTATCCAAGTCTTGCATTTGTTGCGACCCACGATATCGAACTAACCGAGATACTGAAACAGGATTGCCGCAATATCCATTTCTCTGAACAAGTTACACCTGATGACGGGATTTCCTTCGATTACAAAGTGAAATCCGGCCCTGCCAAAAGCCGTAATGCGATCGCCCTACTTGGTGTACTAGGCTATCCAAAAGACATCGTTGATGATGCCAAGGAAGCAGCAGCCATCTTTGATGAAACCCGAACATGGTCTGATATGTAATCAAAAAGAATCACTTCAGCTGGCCTCCAGCGAAGTGATTCTTTTTTTACTCTCCGAACAAATCGGTATCTAGGCTATACTGATTACCTTGCAAAATATCATATTGAATCATTTGATAGGCATCATAGATTTCCTGCGTTTCCTTATTCAAGGACAATTGCGTTTGCCATTGTCCGCCGATATAATATTGCCCTGTTTCAAAAGCCGGCAGTTCCTCTTGCAAGGCCAACAACATCTCATAAAAACCATTTGTCGGTTGCTGACTCTCCTCTATAAGGGTCGGCGCAAAGTAAAATGGACTCGTCACTTCAACGTCTTGCTGTTGGAAATCTCCATCAGAATCAACCATCAAAAATTGTGTTTCATGGAGTGTGGCTGTATCGTTTTGGTCTTTGATCGTATCTGAATAGATTCCCGGCAAATGATCTCCCCAGAAAACCACCAATGTACGCCGGTCCAATGTGGACAATTCAGAGATAAATGCTTTCAATGCGGTACTACTATACGATACATCTTGCAAATAGTTTTCCAGTGAATCCATATTTCCATCGCCCGTTGCTTGATAATCCAGCGTATCATATTTACCAACATACGGCATGTGGGTCTGCATGGTCACCAAATGAACGAATTGTGGTTGTGTATCATCCGAAAGAACAGACATCACTTCTTGATAAGCTGATGCATCCGATATATAGGGATTGTCTTCGATTTTGTCTGTATACGTCATGGTATCTTGATCCAAAAATTCGTCAAAACCCATGACATCATAGACATCTTTACGCTTGTACATCGACGTATCGTACGGATGAATGGCTGTAGCTTGGTAGCCGTCCTGGCTTAAAAAAGAAACCAAAGAAGGCAGTTGCGTCAGTTTCGGTACCAACATCGTATAAGGTGTGGTCATTTGCGGATTCATCAAGCCCATCGAAAAACTAGTCAATGCTTCAAACTCGATATTGGCTGTCCCACCACCGTAGTTTTGCGAAAGCATTTTGCCGCTAATGGTTTGATCCGCTACCTGATAATAATCCTTTAAAGGGTCCCCGGTGATCGTGATACCATTCAAATGACTCGGATCAGAAAAACTTTCACTCATGACATAAACGATATTCGGCGCTTCACTTTCTCGCGTTTGATTCTTTTCTTGCGCCAACTCACTATATTTTTTAGCAATGGCTTCAATGGCTTCTTCGCTGTACCCTTCTGGTTTGTCCATTGCATCGACCCGCAAATTAAACAAAAAGCCCCCAATAAAGCCCGTGTTGTAATAATTCATCTTTTGCGAGTAAGGAATCCAAAGAGCCGTCCGATTGTAGGCTTTACGCAGTAAATTTGTGCTGTCATTGAAATGCGAGACATAGACTAAGCCCAATGAACAAAGGAGCACTACTACCCCGCGGGAGAGCTGTTGGCCTCTCTTCAATTTACGGCTGCGATAGATACTCCAGCCAATAGCTCCAATCGCTGCGATGACCAAAACCATCGCCAACAAGAAAGGCCCATTACCAATCATCGTTCGCAGCAAGGTGAATTGCGTCACCATTTTGAGATCATCTGGATAAATCGGTTCTTGCCGATAGACCATTTTCGTATAATTGGCATATCCCAAAATACCAATCACCACACTATAAAAAACAGCACCGATCCGCAAGGACCCTGCTATGCTGGCAAAGAGTCCATATACCAGCGCAAGCACCAAACACGCTAAGAAAAACTTCTCAGTATGCCAAGAAAAGGCAAACTTGAGGGCTAGACTGACAGATAGATTGTTTTGGCACCATTGTAAAAACAGATTGCTGAAAATGATCAAGCCAATCACGGCAACCACTTTTAAGGCGATCTTCCCATAAAGCGGGTATTTTTGTTTCATTTAGAATGTTCCTCCTTGTACCCTGACCATTTTTAGTCCCCTACGTATTTTATGCTTTCCCCGATATAATGTAAAGGCGTTGCCTGGCGCTTGGCATCATGATTACATCCAGCACATGCCAAAAATCCCCAACGTGTAACAATGAGCGGTCGGTGCAAGCATGCATCTAGCCTGTTGAAAATACTCATTGTTCACCTTGAGGATCGTTTATCCTTATTTAGTACGACTTGTTATTTCCAGAAGTCATCAAAAATCGTGACTGGCAAATGCCGTTTGTGATGGGTCTTGTTCCACCAGTTTTCAATCGTTTGCTGCGCTTGTGCGTCAACTGTCTTGCCTTCCAAATAATCATCGATGTCACTATACGTAACACCCAATGCGGCTTCATCCGCCACCAATGGTTTGCCATCTTCTAAATCAGCCGTAGGTACCTTGGTATACAATGCTTCTGGCGCACCTAGATAGACCAATAACTGACGTCCTTGGCGTTTGTTCAAACGGAACAGTGGCAAAATATCCGCACCACCATCACCATACTTTGTAAAGAAACCAGTAATATTTTCTGCCGCATGATCGGTTCCGATCACTGCGCCAGCTTTTTCGCCGGCGATCGCATATTGTGTGATCATCCGTTGGCGGGCTTTGATATTGCCTTTGTTGAAGTCAGAGATCGCTAACCCTGCCTCTTCCACTGCGGCAACTTCCGCATCAACAGGCCCTTTGATATTGACCCGCAATGAGATATCAGGTTTGATAAAATCAAGCGCACGCTTTGCATCTTCTTCATCAGCTTGTTCACCATAAGGTAAACGTACTGCGATAAATTGATAATTGGGGTTATTGGTTTCACTGCGCATTTCTTCCATCGTCAACTGTGCGATCCGACCCGCCAAAGACGAATCTTGACCACCACTGATGCCTAAAACAAATGTATGCAAAAACGGATTCTTTTGCAAATACGCTTTGAGGAAATCGATGCTTTTTCGGACTTCTTCCTTTGCATCGATCGTTGGTAAAACCCCTAACTCCTGAATAATCTCTTGTTGCAATGTCATAAAAAATGCCCCCTTGAATTTTAGTCGGTTCACTCTCTCTAGATGGCGCTACATCTATTGTGTGTTTATACTATTTGACCTTTTGTTTGTTTGCGTACTTTGTCAATCGTCCGCATTTTGTGGTCCCAGCATTCTTGTGAAAGATCGACTGGATATTTCTGCGGATTCAAATCACGTTTGTATTCATCCCACAAGGAATCTAAACAATTCGTAGCATACGCTTTGATATGTTCCAAGTCTGGTACATCATAGACTTGCTTGCCTTCCACAAAAATATCTTGCAGCAATGGCCGGGCATCGAAGTCCGTCACTGTTTTGTTGATAAATGTGTGCACTGGGTGGAACATAAACAGTTCTTTTTCCTTTTGCGGTGTTTCTTCCCACAACGTCACATAATCCCCTTCAGATTTCCCATCTGATTTGCGGGTGATCCGCCACACTTGTTTTTTGCCTGGTGTCGATACTTTTTCGGCATTGCTGGATAATTTGATCGTGTCGATCATTTCCCCTTGTTCATTCTCTATCGAAACCAATTTATAGACCGCGCCCAATGCTGGTTGATCGTAAGCCGTGATCAGTTTTGTCCCTACACCCCAGACATCGATTTTGGCTTTTTGCATTTTCAGGCTCAGAATCGTATTTTCATCTAAATCATTTGAGGCATATATTTTGGCTTCGGTAAAGCCAGCTTCATCCAATTGTTCACGGACTTTCTTTGAAATATAGGCCATATCGCCACTATCGATACGGACACCAAGGAAATTGATTTTGTCGCCCATTTCTTTAGCCACGCGAATAGCATTAGGCACGCCCAAAGCCAACGTATCATAGGTATCGACTAAGAAAACACAATCTTTATGGGTCTTCGCATAGGCCATAAACGCATCGTAATCATTGCCATACGATTGGACCAATGAATGCGCATGAGTGCCGCTTGCTGGGATACCGAAGATTTTGCCAGCGCGGACATTGCTGGTTGCATCTGCCCCGCCAATAAAGGCAGCACGAGTGCCCCAAATCGCCGCATCCATTTCTTGGGCACGACGGGAACCAAACTCCAATAATGGATCTGTGCCGATCACTGATTTGATCCGCGCAGCTTTGGTAGCAATCAGCGTTTGGAAATTGACCATATTCAATAAAGCTGTTTCCACCAATTGGGCTTGTGCCAACGGTCCTTCCACCTGAATGATCGGTTCATTATTGAATACCAAGTCACCTTCCAAGGCAGAACGAACCGTACAAGCAAACTTGAATTCTTTTAAATAATCCAAAAAAGCTTCCGGATACCCACCGATTTCTCGAAGATACGCGATATCCGAGTCCGAAAATGATAGATCATTCAAGTAATCAATCAAACGTTCTAAACCTGCAAAAATCGCATAGCCGTTTTCAAATGGCATATCGCGAAAATAGCATTCAAAGACCGCATTCAATTCGGCCCGCCCAAGTGCCCAATACGTCTGCATCATATTGATTTGGTATAGATCCGTGTGCAACGTTAAGGTATCATCTTTAAATAATTTCTGCATGTGTCTTACTCCCTTTAACTTACTTCTTCTCATTATAGCAAAAAAAACAAAAAACGCAGAAAATCTTGTTTATTCTAAAAAGAGAAAGTCCTGTTGGATCTTCCTCTTTCTTTGAATGATGTTTAATTATGCCACCGGCAATTGCACCAAGATGATATCTTTTCGCGGTTGTGAAAAGACAATTCCTATGGCTTCCATTTCTTTGCGGATCGTCACATTGACTGTAACATGATCTCGATCTGTCTTTAGTAACCGATGAATCGCTGTATCCACTTCATCACGGCTGATTTTCTTTTTGTTGTTGATCAATACCAAAGAAATCTGATCATACGTATCCACATACAAAATTTGGGTACGGTCCAGTGCATAAATTTTGTAAAACTTGATTGCTGTTTTGTCAAAAATAAATGTAGAGATATTCGGATAAAAACTCTCCATATTCAAGTTGTGGTTTACAGGGGTCTCAATCAGTTTCATCGCTATCATCCTCTCAGGAAATCAATTCTCCTAGAATAAATTTGCCGACACCGCCGCTTTCCGCACTGTCAACGATTCGATCGCACACAGCTTGGATCTCTTCGCTTGCATTCGAAACAGCGATCGATATATCAACTGCCTCAAACATAGCCAGGTCATTCTCACCATCACCGATTCCATAACTCATGGCATCTGGGAATGTTTCCAAAAAGGCCCGAATCGCGGCACCCTTGGTCGCGAGCGGATCAACAATTTCTAAGGTTTGTACGAAAGATTGGAAAATAGCTGCATCAGCGCCTTGAATCAATCTGCGTAATGTGGCACGTTTTTCATCAGAAGCTTCCATTAATTCGATTTTCATAACCTTAATGGTCGGGTTTGTTTGCATATAGGCCAGCACATTCTCATGTTGGATACACTCATGATAGAAAAAGTTGTATTTGTAATCTGCGATCATAGCCCCTCGATCACCCAGTTCATCGATCAACGCTGTCCGACTGGCTTTAAACTGTGCTTCATAACGATGGGCTTCAGGAGAAAGAATCCCTTGATCCGTGTGCAAAAAATAAAACACTTGCTGTGCTTCTAGAATGTCGATGACGCGCGCCAAGGTCTCTAAAGGCACTGTATGGGTCAACACTGGTTCTTGTCCCTTCAGCATCATGCCAGCACCATTGCCAAAAATAACGTCACAATCGATTTCTTCGTCTCTCATCATCTCTTGGACCAAGGCCACCCCGCGGCCAGTCACAAAGACAAAGTGGTCTCCTTGGTCTTGTAAAGCACGGATGGCTTCTTTGTTGATTGCAGGGATTGGGTGCCCCATCTCTTGAAATGTGCCATCAATATCAGAAAAAACTATTTGCATGGTATCTTCCTTTCTTTGCTATAATTATAACACAACAAAAAAACAGAAAAACATTTTTCTTGACCTTGACGCAACGTCAATCTATAAGATATAGGCATAGGAGGGATCACAATGGAATATACCATCAGTGCTTTCGCTCAGTTATCTGGTGTCAGTAGTCGAACCTTACGCTATTATGATGAGATTGGTTTGTTGAACCCCGCCGCCGTCTCTGATAAAGGGTACCGCCTCTATGGGCCACGAGAAGCTGATCGTCTGCAGCAAATTTTGTATTTCAAATCATTGGGACTGCCTTTAGATACCATTATGTCCATCTTGGCACAATCAGAAGAGAACGTGCAGGCCCTATTACAACAACATTACCAACAACTATTACTGCAGCAAAAAGAATTAGATGAGATGCTTCATGTATTGGCAGATACATTGGCATCTTATAGAGGAGAGAAAAAAATGACCGATCAGGAAAAATTCAGCTATTTCAAAACCCATTCCTTGCCAGAAAGTGAAGCATTATATGGCGCTGAAGCCAAAGAACAGTATGGGGCAGATCTAGTTGCAAAGAATCAGCAAATGTGGCGGGCGATGCCCGAAGAGACGTATATTCAGCTAGCTGCAGAAGAAGAGCACCTTTTGCAACTATTATCTGAGTTACTAAACAATCCCGCTGCAGCTATCCCTTCTACCAAAGCGGAGGCAGCCTTTAGCGCCCACAAAAATTGGTTAGCGGGTGCAGCACCTTTTTACTCTGATGCCTATCATCGCACTCTGGTAGAAATGTATGTCAGCGATTCACGGTTTACCGATTATTATGATCAGAAAGCCGGCGCCGGCGCCACAGCCATTTTGAAACAAGTAATTGAGCATTACACACAAACATAAGCAAAATATCCGCACACATAAAAGTCCTCATCACAGAACGTTTCGTGATGAGGACTTTTATGAACTTTACGCCGTACGTTGAATAAACTGGTACGGGATGCGAATGCTGCCCTGCTTCTCTTTGACTGCCAGCTGCACAGCCGTTTCGCCGCATTGTTGCAAATGATAATCGATCGTTGAAAATTGCAGCACATCGCTAATGAACAAATGGTCACGACCAATCACTAGCCAGTCAGTCGGATTGGCTAAATAAACCCCCGCAGCGACTGAATCCCCATTGGTAAAAATCGCCTCCACCTCTTTATCTGCAAAAAAAGCAGCCGCTTCTTTGCCGTCTTCTTCAGATAGGCTGTCCCAAAAAATTAAGTCTTCCGAAAAAGCAGGAAAATAGTCCTTAGCCAAGCGTACAGTGATTTTGGAGTTGCTACTCAACGTGCGGCTTCGGCCCAATGTCAACCCTATGTGTTCAATACCTTGGTTTTTCAAATACGAAAATACTTCGCGAATCGACCCTTCCCGGTCAATGTACGTGCATCCATCTGGCACTGCATCGATCTTTTCACAAAAGATGATGCGGCCATAGGCTAGATAGGGCAACAGCACCTCGATTGGATTGGCGCGAGAAGTGACGATCATCGCATCAAAACTTTTGGCTGCAAATTCTTTTAAATACGCTTCTTCTACGTGCGGATCATAGTTGGTCGGTAGCAAAGTAACCTTATACCCACGGGAAAAAGCGGCTGTAGTAATGCCGCTCAACAACGTATCAAAGTAATGCTGATTGACAAAGGGCAAAATGACACCAATATGCTTGGTTTTACCGACGCTCAACACTCGCGCCGTATGGTTGGGGATATAGTTGACTGCTTGCATCGCCGCTAAAATCTCACGCCGCTTTTCTTCACTGACGTAAGGGTTGTTGTTAATGACCCGTGAAACGGTCGATACCGAATAGCCAGTCATTTTTGCAATATCCCGAATATTTGCCATCCAATTTTTCTCCTTAGACCATTAATTCTTCTTTCATGTATTCTATCACACTTAATCCACAAGTATAAAATTGATAGTAGTCATTTTTGTGGACAAAGCCAATTCTTTGGGCACCGAAATGCTCATCAAATTGTAGGTGAGAAATATCTGCTAAAGAAAGGACTCTTTTTTCACCTTGAAAAAATCCTTTGGGTTTCGTCAAAATCAATTGTGTTCCGTCAAAGTGCAAAGAAACATAACAACATTCTTCTCCGTTTTTTTTCATGTATGTGTTCATTTCTACCAACCCTTTCCTTTTTTGTATACTAAGCATACGTTATGAAACGCGTCCCAGAGCAAGTCTTTTGTTTGATTTTCTTCGTTTGCGTTCAATACCTCATGTGAATTATTTCGCAAATCGGATGATTGTTGGTACAATAGAATGAGAAGTTACCTATCATGTCGTTTGGATAAAGGAGGATGCACAACGTGACGTTAGAAGAAGCCTTTTTGTTAGATACTTTACGCTGTCGCTTCAAATATTTACGAGAAGATAGTGGGTTGACGCAACAAGAAGCAGCCCATCACTTGGACGTACCATTCACTGATTATCTCTTATATGAAGAAGGAGAACATCTACCAGATGTGTTGACCATTTTGCACGCCGCAGCCTTATATAAAGTATCTGTTGACTACCTCTTAGGACAAACCGAAACACCTCATCGGGACTTTTGACCCGTGACTTGATATTTGCACCTCAGACGATCTTATCGATCGTTTTTTTTGTATACAAATCGATTTTGCCGAAAAAATCTAAGAAAAATCAAACTATTCGGTCATGTTGCCGATGTAATGTTAAAATAAAGCATCATTTACATAAGGAGCTTTTGATAAAATGACCTATGCCTTAGAAATAAAAGATTTACGCAAAGTCTATGCCACTGGGGTCGAAGCCTTGCGGGGGATCGATCTGTCAGTGGAAGAAGGTGACTTCTATGCCCTACTTGGACCAAACGGTGCGGGGAAATCAACCACGATTGGGATCATTACCTCTCTCGTCAACAAATCTTCCGGTATCGTTCGAGTATTTGGCTACGACTTAGATAAAGAATTGGTGCAAGTCAAGCAACAAATCGGGTTAGTACCGCAAGAATTCAACTTCAACCCTTTCGAAACAGTTCAACAAATCGTCGTCAACCAAGCCGGCTATTACGGTGTGTCCCGCAAAGAAGCAATGGAACGCAGCGAAACCTACTTGAAACAAGCCAATCTATGGGAAAAACGACATGTCCGCGCCCGCATGTTGTCTGGCGGCATGAAGCGACGTCTGATGATCGCCCGCGCACTGATGCATGAACCGCGCCTGTTGATTTTGGATGAACCGACTGCGGGTGTCGATATTGAACTGCGTCGTGAAATGTGGACCTTTTTGCGTGAGTTGAATCAGCAAGGAACCACGATTATTCTGACGACCCATTACTTAGAAGAAGCAGAAATGCTGTGCCGCAATATCGGTATTATCCAATCAGGGACACTGATTGAAAATACCAGCATGAAAGAATTGCTGGCAAAATTACAATTTGAGACCTTCTTATTCGACATTGCGCCAGTGACTGAAGCACCCGTCATTACAGGCTATGTCAGCCAAATGGAAGACCCGCAAACAATATCTGTGGAAGTAGCCCGCGACCAAGGCGTCAATGACTTGTTTCGTCAATTCAGTGAACAGGATGTGACAGTTTTATCGATGCGCAATAAATCCAATCGCTTAGAAGAACTATTTTTAAAAATTACAGAAGAAGCACATGAAGCGGGGGAAAAACATGTTTAGTCTTTATTTTACAGCGTTAAAAAGTTTAGCCGTCAAAGAAACCAATCGCTATTTACGGATTTGGGTCCAAACCCTGGTGCCCCCAGTCATCACTACCTCCCTTTACTTTATTATTTTCGGGAAAATGATTGGCAGCCGCATTGGTGATATGGGTGGTTTTTCATATATGGAATTTATCGTGCCCGGACTGATTATGATGTCCACGATCACCAGCTCTTATTCCAACGTGTCTTCTTCCTTCTTTTCTCAGAAGTTTCAAAAGAATATTGAAGAATTGCTCGTTGCACCTGTGCCAACCCACGTAATTATCTGGGGCTTTGTTTTTGGCGGTTTGGGACGTAGTGTGTTGGTAGGGATTTTGGTCACGATCATTTCACTATTTTTTGTGCCATTACACGTATTTTCTTGGACCATCGTTGTCCTGACACTACTCATGACGGCGATTCTCTTCTCACTAGCTGGTTTATTGAACGGTATCTTTGCCCAGTCTTTTGATGACGTTTCGATCGTACCAACGTTTGTTCTGCAGCCGCTGACTTACTTAGGCGGTGTCTTTTACTCAATCAGTATGTTGCCACCTATTTGGCAAGCCATCTCCAAAGTCAATCCGATCGTGTATATGATCTCAGGTTTTCGTTACGGATTCTTGGGAACCATCGATGTACCGATTCTCTTATCTATCAGCATTTTGGTCCTCTTCATTGCCGTGCTTTACGGCGTCTGCTGGTATTTGATTGAGAATGGTCGGGGATTGCGGAGTTGATCGAACAAAAGATAAAAGGCGCGACTTTTTTGAGTCGCGCCTTTCTTTATCATTTTATTTACGCATTCAAAATCACTTTCTCCAACACAGTCCCTGCTTGATGATCACCTTCAAGATTGGTTACACCAGAAAACTGTTGTACACGTTCCATATTGGTAACCAATACGATGACCATGGTTTCTTTGCCTTGATTTTTGATATAGTCCAAGTCCATTTGCGCCAATTTGGTTTGTGCGGTCACATGGTCTCCCGATTTGACGAAGACGTCAAATCCTTTTCCATCAAGTGATACTGTATCGATGCCCATATGAACCAATACCTCTGCACCATTCATGGTCTTGATGCCTATAGCATGTTTTGAAGGAAACACAGAAGTAACTTCTCCAGTAACTGGTGAAAATACGGTACCTGTCTCTGATTGAATCGCATACCCTTCACCCATCAATTTTGTAGAAAATACTTCATCAGGTACATTATCCAAAGGAATATAAGTGCCTTTCGTCACGGCATGCAAATCGATTTCATTGGTATAATCGTCCTGATCTTCTTGTTTGGGCACAAGGAAATACGTTATAGCAAAAGAAGAAGCAATCGCAATGATAATACCCAGTATCGCAAATATAAAATATTCTCCGATATAAGCTGGCAAACTAAAGATACTTGAAAGAATATAGCCATAGATACGTACACCGAAAAAGCTGATAAAAGCTGAAGCAATCGAACTACCTATCGTCGCAGCTAAAAAGGCTTTCTTATATTTTGACAAGATACCAAATAATGCCGGTTCCGTAATACCTAAAATACCTGAAACTGCTGAAGATAAAACAATCGACTTTTCTTCCTTTGTTTTCACTTTGAAGTATATTGCTGCCGTAGCACCAGTGATAGCCATGTTAGCCATAAACATCATCGGCATCAACATATCGTATCCTTGATTTGCAAAGTTTTGTAAAGCAATTGGCGTCATCGCATGATGCAACCCTGTAAAAATGGCAATTGGTCGAATCGCACCTACGACGATACCAGCTAACACAGGCGAGATTGTAAACAATCCGGCCACACCATCAGCTAGTAGATTTCCTAAGTGAATACTGATTGGTCCAATGATCGTCAATGTGACTAATCCTGCTAGAAACAAGGAAATCGTTGGTGTAAAAACTGTTCTTAATACTTGAGGTAAAATTTTGTCGACCCAACGATAAATATAACTAAGCGCTAAAACGGCAAAGATGATTGGAATCACGGTTCCAGCGTAATTAAAGATGGGTACTGGTAAAACACCGAATAATCTGAAGGCAGATATGCTGCCTTCAGCTACTGCATTTGTCATGGTTGGAAATTGCAGCGTAGCAGCAATTGCAATCGCAAGATATTGATTGGTTTTGAAAATACGGGCAGCAGAAGCAGCAACGAAAAATGGCAAGAATGTAAAAACACCGCTGGCAATCATATCAATGACTAAATACGTGTCGGTTTGATTTGAAATGACGTTCAAAGCAACCAATCCCGCCATCAACCCTTTGATCATTCCAGCACCGGCAATCGCAGGTACGATGGGACCAAAAACGCCAGATACTGTATCCATAAAGAGGGAAATAGCGCCTTTTTTCTCAGTACTTGTTTGCTGACTTTTTTCATCAAGACCTAATTTACTTGCCAATGGTCCATAGTAATCGGCTACATCCGTACCAATCACCACTTGCAACTGATTGCTTTGAAACTTTGTTCCAACAACTTTCGGTGTTTTTTCCAGCGCGCTATAATCCACTTTCTGTGCATCTTTTAAATCAAACCGCAAACGGGTCATACAATGCCAAGCATTGTTGATATTATCTGCACCACCAACAGCCGTAATAATCTGTCCAACAATTTCTTCTTTTGTCATCTTTTACAATCCTCCTAATCTTGCGGTAACAGACCTGTTTTCATCGAAGTGGGCCCCACAGGTGTTTCCGTTTTCATTCACATAGTAGCATGACAACCTCACCTTGTAAAACCAGTCCTTTTTATTTAAAACCATCTGAAAAAGCTTATTTATCAACACTTTTTATATATTAACAATAAAATTGGACTGTTTTTATGGCGAATAATCAGGTGTTTATCAGACCAAATTGACAGCGATTGCTAACCGTGTTTCAATGAGTCTAGCAAGTAGAGAATAAATTGGAGTGATTCAAATGACACCAACCATTATCACAGACGTGAAGGTTTTCGCGATCAAACCTGATCGCCATAACCTTGTGGTCGTTAAAGTTGAGACAGATAAAGAGATTCACGGCTTAGGTTGTGCAACATTTCAGTTTCGACCATTAGCTGTAAAAAATGTTGTAGAAGAGTACTTGCGCCCATTACTGATTGGTAGAGACGCCAATCAGATTGAAGACATCTGGCAAGTCATGAACGTCAATTCTTATTGGCGGAATGGACCGATCACCAATAATGCTATTTCCGGCGTCGATATGGCATTATGGGATATCAAGGGAAAATTGGCAGATATGCCATTGTATGCACTTTTAGGCGGAAAAGCGCGAACGGCTATCCCAGCATATACCCATGCTGTAGCTGATGATTTAGAAACGCTTTACCAAGAGATTGATCGCTTTTTAGCAGATGGTTATCGTTATATACGTTGCCAACTCGGCTTTTATGGCGGCAACCCTAGCCAACTGAAAACACCTGAAGTACCTTTAGATGGTTCCTATTTTGATCAAGGGCAGTATATGGATACGACATTGGCGATGTTTGCTGCTATCAAAGAGAAATATGGCAATCAATTTCAAATGCTTCATGATGTACATGAGCGGCTGCATCCCAATCAAGCAATTCAATTTGCAAAAGCCGCTGAACCCTATAATCTCTTTTTTTTAGAAGATATTTTGCCACCAGATCAAAATACTTGGTTGTCTCAATTACGCAGTCAATCAGCGGTACCAATTGCTACGGGGGAGTTATTCAACAACCCTATGGAATGGCAAGCTTTGGTCAAAAATCAACAAATTGACTTTATGCGCGCCCATGTGTCTCAAATCGGTGGAATTACACCTGCGTTAAAACTGGCACATTTTTGTGATGCAATGGGGGTTCGTATTGCTTGGCATACGCCGTCAGATATCAGTCCTGTGGGCTTAGCTGTCAATACACATCTAAATATTCATTTGCATAATGCGGCCATCCAAGAAACAATTGACGTGCCATCCAATACAAGGTCTGTATTTGGCGGCAGTCCACAGCCCAATAAAGGATTCTTTTATCCAATCGAACAAAGTGGTATCGGCATCACTTTCGATGAAGATGCTGCCGCTCAATATCCAGTTGTGTATCGTCCACATGAATGGACACAAAGCAGAACGCCTGATGGCACGTTAATAACACCTTAATTTCAATGATAAAAAACAGCCTAGCGACATTTTTAAAAACGAACGATTACCGTTACGTTTAATGAATGTCACTAGGCTGTTTTTTATTTACTCACACTTTTACTCGATTCTAGATTGATGAATCTCGCGATCAAATGGACGAATATAGGTCACACCATAATCAATTGCCACGATATTGCTGAACTCGTATACACGTCCGTCTTCTAAAATCGCTCGATTGCTGATTTGCATCGCAGGTGTCCCTCGTTTACACAGAAGGATCTTTGCCTGCGCTGTATTCACTGTGATTGGCGTATAGCTGCTAATGTAGTGAGAAATACGATAGCCGCAACTTTCAACATACCGTTGAATCGAGTGCTCCACCACTTCTTTTGTCATCTCAGGAAATAAACGAACTGGCAACTTAGATGTCTCCAGCTGTTCAATCTTATAATTGACGATCCGCACGCGCTCAAAGGTCCAAACATCTTCTTGTGATGCCAACTGAAAAATTTTTTGCTCATCAGGTGTGGCCTTTGTTTTTTGGAGTGAGATCATTTTAGAATGTATGCGATCGTAAGGAGTACGAGTCAATGAATTGAAAATCATCGGATTTTTGACCCATTTTTCATGGATAAAAATGCCGGATCCTTGTACCACACGAACAATACCAATCTCTTCAAGATTTTTTATCGCTTGTTGAATTGTGAAGCGCGATACACCATAGTGTTTTGCCAAATCCCTTTGATTCGGTAATTTTCCATCAGTAAATTGCTCTTGATAAATTTTACTTAACAAATCTTGGACAATAAATTCTCTTTTTTTCATGTACACTCCTTAAACGCATCATCCGGTATCTGCCAACTACACGCCTTCATATCGACACTCCCATTGGGTTTAAAAAATACCCCTTCAGCAATCAACGCTGCCCGTCTCGTCTCTGCAGAAGGACCTACGAGGACACCATCGGCTCGCACCACGCGATGCGCCGGCAAATGACTTGGACTATATTTCATCGCACGACCAACTGCCCGTGCCTGATTCAGTTTGCCCAAATACCACGATATTTGACTATAAGACACAACTTTCCCATAAGGGACCTTTGCCACCAATTCATATACCTCTTGATAAAATGGATTCAACGCATCACCTTCACTTCGATCGTTCTATCGTATTTACGCAGAGCTTACTGGATCTGTACACTTTAGTATAGCACAAAAAACTGCACTGCCTGCTTTCACACGTGGCTTGTGCAGTTCGATTTTTGGCTTATTGATCAAAATCAAAATAAGTCTTTGCGTTGTGATAAGCAATCTTTTCAACGATTTTGCCTAAGTAAGGCACATCTTTTGGTAATTGCCCGTCTTCTACCCATTCACTGATCACCTGACAAAGAATCCGGCGGAAATACTCATGCCTTGGGTAAGACAAGAAGCTGCGAGAATCGGTCAGCATCCCGACAAAGTTGCCTAAAATGCCGCCTTCAGCTAACTTTGTCAGTTGTTGACGCATCCCTGAATAAGTGTCATTAAACCACCATGCAGACCCCAGTTGCAACTTCCCTTTGGTCTCTTCTTGGAAGCACCCCATCAAAGCTGTCAGGGACACATAATCTTTTGGATTTAAAGAATACAAAATCGTTTTCGATAATTGGGACTTACTTTGCAGCTGGTCAAACAGACGGCTCAATCCACGTTCTAGCCGATCATCCCCCATCGCATCGCCACCGCTATCTGGCCCTACCTGTTCCAATAATCTATGGCTGTTGTTGCGTGTAGCGGCTAAATGCAATTGTGCTGTCCAGCCGTAAGCTGCATATTCTTTCATCAAATCAAGAAGAAGCCCCGTTTGGAACAGCTGGATTTCTTTGTTTGATAACGTGTCAGTGGCCATTTTTTTCGCAAAAATAGCGTCAAGTTGCTCTGGATCATAGCTAGTTGAAGACAATTGTGCCACACTATGATCTGATAATCGGCAGCCGTGCTGATGAAAATAGGCGATACGTTTTTTCAGCGCTGCCACTAATTGCGGGTATGTTTCAATTGGCATAGCGGACACTTCCGATAGTTTTTGCACATATTCTTTAAATACAGACAAGTGCATGTTCAACGCACCATCGGGTCTGAAGGTCGGATAGACAGCGAAAGATTCGCCAGCCAACTTCTGATGGTACCGTAAATCGTCTGTAGGATCGTCAGTCGTACAAATCACAGATACTTTCATTTGTTTGATCAATTGTCTAGGCGTGTAGTTCTGTTCGGCCAGTTTTTGATTGGCTTTTTCCCAAATAAGCGGGGCGTTCTCTTTCGTCAAAACGTCTTCGATACCAAATATTCGTTTCAATTCGAGATTTGTCCAAATGTAGAGCGGGTTGCCAATACACGCTTCAATTGTTTCAGCCCACGCTGTGAATTTGTCATAATCAGCGCCATCCCCTGTGATCAATGCTTCTGGCACACCATTGGCACGCATCAAGCGCCATTTGTAATGGTCTCCGCCTAGCCATGCTTCAGTGATATTCGCAAACGGCTTGTCTTCATAAATTTCCTTTGGGTCAAGGTGACAATGGTAGTCAATAATCGGTTGTGCTTTCGCATACTCGTGATACAACTGTCTTGCTATCTTATTTTTTAATACAAAGTTTTCATCTAAAAACATGTGGCTTGCCTCTTTTCTTATCTGCCGATTGCTTTATCGATTGCTTCCCAAAGTCCCAATAAATAAGAAGCACCAATTGCTCGATCATACAGACCATAGCCAGGACGCCCAGTTTCTCCCCAAATCATTCGTCCATGATCTGGACGTATATATCCGTCAAAACCATTCGTATACATCGCTTCTAAGATGCTGTACATATCTAATGATCCTTCTGAAGACAAGTGAGGGGCTTCGTAGAAATCTTTGTCATTTCCTAGATACTTGATATTGCGCACGTGGGCAAATGGAATACGGTCACGTCGGCAAAATTCAGCCAGAATCTCATATACATTGTTGGCTGGATCTTCTGCGATACTGCCCGTACATAACGTGATTCCATTAGACGGGCTGTCTACAACATTGCAGATCCAGTCCAAATCGTCTCGATTCTTGACCACCCGCGGCAAGCCAAAGATCGAATAAGGCGGATCATCCGGATGAACAGCCATCTTGATCCCCACTTCCTCGCATGTAGGAATGATTGCTTTCAAGAAGTAGGCAAAATTCTCTCTTAACTTATCGTTATCGACATCCTTGTATGCCGCAAATAATTCTTTGACATGGGCCAAACGTTCTGGCTCCCACCCTGGTAATGTATACCCCGAACTTGATTCTTCCACTTCTTTCACGATCTCTTCAGGGTCTTTATCGATACCTGCTTTTTCAAATGCCATTGTGAATGATCCATCCGGCAGTTGATAGTTGAGATCCGTTTTGATCCAATCGAATATCGGCATAAAATTATAACAGATCACCTCAATACCAAAAGAAGCCAAGTTACGAATCGTTTCCTTATAATTCTCGATATATTGATCTCGAGAAGGCAAGCCGATTTTGATATCATCATGGATATTGACGCTCTCAATGACTTTCAATGACAAACCAGCTGACTCAACTTCCTCGACCAGAGCGCCAATTCGCTCTTTGGGCCAAACCTCGCCTGCTGGAATATCAAATAGGGTCCCCACGATACCTTTCATACCAGGAATTTGCCGAATATCAGCCAACTTGATTTTGTCATTTTCTTTGCCGTACCATCTAAATGTCATGTCCATTATTCTTGTAAACCTCCTACTGTTTCATGTAATGTGTGCCGGACCGCGCCCGTACCTGTAAGCATCTGTTCAAAATAAGTCTGCACTTTACAGGCAAGTCCTGCTTGATATAAATCAAGTCCAAACAATGTTTCATTGCTTAGGATTGGCTGAATATAGCTAGCAGTATCCATCGCCTCGCCTAATTTGATCGCTGCTAACTGACTTTGCAATTCTGACAACAATGGATCTGGGCTTGGTTCGAAGGATTGCCCTTCATCGTCGATTGCCAATAAATAACGCAGCCAGCCAGCAATGGCCAATGGAATAAATTGCAATGCATCTACTTGCTCTTTTTCAACATTTTTTTTGATTGTTTCACCAAAGCGGATAGCCATTTTTTGTGACGTATCGGTGGCGATTCGCTGCGGTGTATCTGGAATCAATGGATTAGGCAATCTCAAGCGAACGACTTCGTCAATGAATGTTTTCGGTTGGATAATGCCCGGATCTTCAACTACGGGTAATCCTTCGTCATACCCGATGCCCTCAACAAGGCGACGAATGTCTTGATCCGCCATTTCATCGGCAATCGTTTCAAACCCCAGCAAACAACCAAAAATCGACATGGCTGTATGCAATGGATTTAAGCACGTCGTTACTTTCATGATATCTGCTTTATCTACGACCTCTCGGCTCGTTAGGATCACCCCGCCCTTGGCTAAATCAGGGCGACCGTTGGGGAAGTTGTCTTCGATCACTAAATAATGCGTGGATTCCGTATTTGCAAAGGGGGCAATGTTTGTGCCTTTCTTTGTACGAATCAGTGACAACCCTTCAATCCCCGATTCTGTCAACTGATCTAAAACTACTTGCGAAGGATTCGGTGTAATTCGATCAATCATCGACCATGGAAAAGAAATAGTTTCTTTGTCATTCAAATAATCCACAAAGGCTTGGGTTACATGCCCCTTCATGCACCATTCTGTTGCAATCGTCAAGATTGCCTTTTCGAATCGTTGGCCATTTTGAGAAAAATTGTCTGTTGACACCAACGCAAGCGGCGCTGCATTCGATTGAAATCGATCCCATATCAAACTAGTCAAAATACTCATCGTATGGGTAGCAGCATGAGGTCCTGCAACGATGTCTTGTTCTACACTCTTTAAATAGGCCCCTGTACTTGTCGTTAGACCATAGCCTTTTTCAGTGATCGTGACTGTCACCAGTTGCAGCGTGTGATTCTTGAAAATATCTCTGACAGCTTGATAACTTTCGTCACGCGCAGGGTGACAAAAGTAACTAGCAGCGGTTGATTGTAACAATTTTTGTTCAAAATGCCCTTTTTCGTGCATGATCACTTCTAGTATTTCTTGCTGATACGGTGTATAGACTAGATCAATGATTTCTTCATCAAATGTTTCGCAGACAATGATACCGGTTTCAAAAACACCTTGATCAATCAACGTTTGGGCAACCTCTGCATGAAATGCACGACAGAGATTTCCGCCACCAAAATGGACCCATTGCGGACATTCTTGAGTATTCTGGATGATTTCTTCTTTTTCTTTTTGTGGTATATCGACCCCTGCGCCACGTAAATCTTCTAGATCAAACACATAAACGCCTCCTTCGAAACTAATATATTAGTATTCTAGTTTATCTTTCTAAAAAATGCAACCCTTTACAAAAGGTATTTCAACTTATATACTAGTTTATATTTTGATTGCTGATTCAATGACTGTCGAAAGAGCTGTCTACTTAGATAAGCCTTATCGAAGTACATTGAATGGAAAGAAGCGTTTTATGATGAAACCAACAAATTTTCAACACCAAGCCTATGAATCGATCAAATCGATGATTCTTACGGCACAATTGATTCCTGGGGAGAAAATCTCGGAGAAAGACCTAGAAGAGCGGTTAGCTATCGGTCGGACACCAATTAGAGAGGCAGTCATTCGATTACGCAGAGAATCATTGATTGATGTCATTCCTCAAAGCGGTACATATGTTTCTCGCATGAATACCAAGCAAATTGAAGAAGCCCGTTTCGTTCGTGAAACGTTGGAGAAGGAAGTATTTGGGATTGCCTGCAAAGTCATTACTTCTGAACAGATCAAAGCATTAGAAAAACTCATTGTTTTGCAGCAGACCTATGCAAAGTTAAAAGATGAGCAGGCTTTTTTTCAACTAGATGAAGATTTTCATCACCTGATTTATCAAATAGCAGACAAAGAGAACGTTTGGGATTGGCTGCAAGCTGTCATCTTACCTTTAAATCGTTTTCGCTACTTGCGCTTAGAAGTCGAAGCATTGTCTTGGGATGTTATTTTGAATGATCACCAAGAAATCTTGCGCACACTAAACGCACGAGACAAAAAGAAAATCACCTCGTTGGTGGGGAAACATATCGATGTGATCGACAATGATCTACATGTAGTACAGCAAGCCTATCCGGATTATTTTTCTCACTAAAAGAACGAAGACAATCGTTGCGTTGACTCATCGATCGTCTTCGTTCTTTGTGCTGTCTCACGCTATTCAATTGGATGATAACTAAACCCTTGACCCAATACTTCAGATACACTGCTCACGATCACAAAAGCTTTAGGATCGATGTCTTCAATGATGCGGCGAATCTGCATAAACTCCTGGTCACTGGAAACGATCAGCAATACTTGCTTCTCTGATTGTTGAAATCCTCCCTGAGCATTTAGCAATGTCGCCCCACGACTGACTTTCTCGAAGACCGCTGTTCGTATCTCTTCTAAATGTTTATCACTCATGATCATCAACGATTTCTTGCGATTAAATCCAGTTTCAATATAATTCATCACACCCGATGTAATGACAATCGACAAAATAGCAAACAAGAATTCCTCAAAACCGAAAACAAATAGGTTCATCAAAACCACGATTGCATCCGTTGCTAACAACCCAATCGCAGGATTAAGGCCAAAATATTTTTTGAAAATCAGCGGTGGGATCGTTGTACCGCCACTAGAAGACTGATTCTTGTACAAAATCGCTACGCCAACAGCAAAAATCGCACTCCCAAAAATAACAGACAATAAGCGATCATCCGCCACTTTTATTTCGGGTACAATCGCTATCGCTAGAGGAAAGGCAAAACTGCCGAACAGCACCTTCAAAAAGGGCCCTTTTCCTAAGAATATGTACGCCAAAACCAACATGACAATATTCAATGCCATAATAACCAATGCACGATCCCAACCAACTGCTGATTCTAATAAAATACCAATCCCGCTGACTCCACCAGCCGCAACATGATGCGGTCCTAGAAACAGATTGATACTAGCTGCTAAAAGCAATAATGCCATCGTGATTTTCCCATAAGATTTGATATGATTCATAGTTTCCTCTTTTCTATTCGCTATCGGTTCCTATACACAGCAACATCTTTATTTTCTTACTCACTACTATACGCCCATTTGATATCTCCGACAAAGTTTATGTTTAGCCACAATGTATACGAGTCAATACCAGTCTTTAAGTCACCTATGAACTACAGACTGAAGAAAACTAAATACTACCTTGCCTTTAAACAACGGGTAGATAAAATATTAAAAAAAGTATCCATTCTTAAAATGATCTTCTCCCATTTTATAGTGCCACAAAGATAACACGAAAAACAATCATTTTTTTCACTTTCAACTGATTTTTTTGCACATTTATGACTGTTAGTTATAAGTAAGAAACGTATCTTTGGTTTTTCAATTAATCGTACTTTTGACATTCTCATGTCAAATTCTCTTGACTATCCAATTTGATTCCCTTATCATCAATGTTAACAACTTCTAATCAGAATTTTCAGAATATTCCACCTTGTTTTCAGTAAGAATATTCATGAATCAAGAAAGGATGAATCACTTGAATCAAGAAAAACAAATCAAATGGTCAGGGGAGCCTACCCAACCTGCAATTGATCTATTGCAAGAAGAAGGCAATGTCGTGGTCTGCCCAACAAAAGTTGGCTACATTATTACAGTTTCAGATAAAAAAGGGCTAGAACGCAAATTTTCAGCGAAAAACCGAAAACGCAATAAACCCGGCGTCGTTCTTTGCAGTTCCTTAGAACAATTACATGAATTGGCAGAATTGAATGCTGAAACGGCAGCGGTGTATGAAACATGTTGGCAGAATGATGTTCTTTTTGGTGCCATTTTACCTTGGAAAGAAACCGGTAAAACATATATTCCAGCTGATGGTTCTGAAGAATTGATGACAGATGTGCGCGGCACAAGTTGTTTTGTAATCAAATTTGGGGTACCAGGCGAACAAATTTCTAAAGCGCTATGGGAGAAAGATCATACATTATTATTTGCTAGTTCAGCCAACCCTTCTGGCAAAGGCAATCGTGGCTTGGTCGAAGGCATTGGCGATCAAATCGCTGAAGAAGCTGATTTAATCATTGAAAGCAATGAATATGTTGCCTCAATCCAACCAGATAAATCAATTGAAACACGTTATGAACAAGGGGTAATGGTATCTTTTGTCGATAAAGAAGGCCGTTTGATTCCTGAGCAAGGTGATCAGCGCTCTGTCACACCAGCGCCTGTCTTGATACGTAAAGGATTAGATGTGGATAAGATTCAAATGTATTTATCTGATACATTCAATTCTTGGGATTATCGTCATGGTGAATATTATTAAATAAAATAAAACTGATCTGATCATTAGATGTTTGTCTAAAGATCAGATCAGTTTTTTTATTTCTCGTTTGGATCTATCTCTGCTCGTTGCTTTTTAGTCAGCTTTGCTTTGACTAATTCATAGGATACTTGGATCAGTTGTTCGATTGCTTGAACAGCCATTTCTTCATTGGCAATGTGTATGGAATTCCAGTGGGTTTTATTGGCGTAGTACCCTAGAATAATGACGCCAGGAAATTGTTCTCGTAAAGACTCATTCACTTCAGGCAAGTTTTTGAGTGTAATCAGTGAATCTTCAGCAGCCTCTGGTGACATCATACCAAACTGTTTCCCTAGCAAATCAAAATAAATCGTATCCCAGTCTTCTCGATAATAGACTTTAGCTCCGGGCAACGTTTGTCCGAATTGTTGCAATTGATCCATCTTTTCTTTTACTGCTTGCAGATCCATTCTATTCCCCTTTCATCTATTCATCTTGATCGTCTTTTGATTTTTTCTTTCGACCAATTACAAAGAAGCCAGCTAAGGCAACTAAGATCGTACCGATGATGCCTAAAGAGCGATTCTCTTCTTCGCCAGTTTTTGGCAGCGTTTCTGCTTGTTGATTGTCATTTTGATTAGTTGGCGCTACGTTGCTTGTATCTTCTGTTGCCTTTGTTCTCTCAACCACAGAATCTGTTGATTGACTATTCAAGTTATCTTCACTATTTATTTCGTTTCTGCTTGTATCAAGTGATGAAGATGTATCTGCTACTTTGTTTGGTATCAGTTCTTCGCTTGGGGTTAGTGGCGTTGCTGATTCATCTTCCTCTAAGTTAGGTGTAACGTCACCAATCCGACCTGTAGGATTGTCAAGAGTATCTGTTGGTGTTTCTGTGCTGCCATCCTCACTTGGGGTGGTTGTGTCTTCACCTGTTTCCGTTGGATTTTCTGTGCTTCCATCCTCACTTAGTGTGGTCGTATCTTCACCATTGTCTGCTGGCGTTTCTGTGTTTCCATCTTCACTTGGTGTGATCGTATCTTCGCCCGTATCCGTTGAATTTTCGGTACTTCCATCCTCGCTTGGTGTGGTCGTGTCTTCACCTGTATCTGTTGGTGTTTCTGTACTTCCATTCTCGCTTGGTGTGATCGTATCTTCGCCCGTATCCGTTGGATTTTCCGTACTTCCATCCTCGCTTGGTGTTGTTGTATCTTCACCTGTATCCGTTGGATTTTCGCTGCTTTCATCCTCATTTGGTGTTGTTGTATCTTCGCCTGTATCCGTCGGCGTTTTTACGTCACCACCAGCGTTTGGGATCGTTGTATCCTCACCAGTATCTGTTGGATTTTCTGTGCTGCCATCCTCGCTTGGTGTGGTCGTATCTTCACCTGTTTCCGTTGGATTTTCGGTACTGCCATC
>NZ_NGKU01000001.1:2616129-2674664 GCF_002140915.1 Candidatus Enterococcus testudinis
CTGCCATCCTCGCTTGGTGTGGTCGTATCTTCACCTGTTTCCGTTGGATTTTCGGTACTGCCATCTTCGCTTGGGGTAGTCGTATCTTCACCTGTATCTGTCGGCGTTTCGGTACTGCCATCTTCATTTGGCGTGGTTGTATCCTCACCAGTAGCTGTTGGTGTTTCGGTACTGCCATCCTCGCTTGGCGTGGTTTCGTCAGTTTCATTATCAACCGTTGCCTCACCTGTCGACATCGGAGAACTGATATAGGCAAAATTTCCACCCATTTGGTAAACATTAAAATTGGTATCTTTGATTGCGATTGTAAAGTCACTGCCCGATCCGGAACTGCTCGATAAATAGCCGACATAGTTCACGCCATTGATCACTAGAGGTGTCGCAACAAAGGATGTATAACTTTGACCATCCACTTGTAAATGTAAGCTTTGCAAAACAGCATTAAAATTGGTTGCATTTACTTGATCAGACTTTGTGGTCACAGCTGAATTCACTGTGATTGTATGACCGCCATATCCGCCCCCAGAAAAAGTTGCCGTCTGATTCCAGCTGGCTACACCAGACGCATCTTCTGATAGTGAGCCATCGACAGCCCCTCCAGGACTGATTCCCGCTTGCGAACCTGAATAAACGACCGGTTCACTGCTTACTTCAGACGCATAAGCAGTTTCAGTGTCGAATACGTCAGATACACTTTCGGAAACCGTCTGATACACATATTTTAACGATTCAATGATTTGTTCCAACGCTTGGATCTCAAAACTTTCTTCATTTTCGTCGGCGATCGAATCTGTCGCAGTCACTTGGACTGGCAAATCGGTTTCTTCCGAAGTGATCCATGTATTAGATTGATCAATACTTTTTACCGCTTGTAGGTTTAATGCATGTTGTAAACTCTCAATCGTATCGCCGTAATTTACAGCAGCAACGACATAATGATCAGAAACTTTCAGTGGTAACCCATGCGTTGTTCGAGCAAATGTAAAAAAACCATCTGCCTTGTTTTGTTGATAATCTGTTGATACAGATTCATCATGAAAAATCGCTGAATACAAGACACCATTAAACGTAATACCAAAATTCTTCTCCATTGTATCAGCGAAATCGCTCTTGATTTCATCCGTTAAAGGTGCATGTAAATCAGCCGTCTTGACTGCTAAGCCCAAATTACTGTCAATTGCCAGATTGCCAATAAAGGTACCATCAGCTGCTGTAAAATTCATTGGTTGTGCAGCATCTTTCTGTTGAAAAGCGATACTCTTGGTACGATTGCTTGACACTACCCGAGAGTCTTTCCAATTGGCTGAATCCATATAAGCGTCACTTTTATCTCCGTATAGATGAGGAGATACCGTTTTGTATGTCTCTGTTTGCAAAACACGTATGTTAGGATTGGCTTTGATCAAATCACGATACCGCGTCATTTTCATCACTCGCGGTTCGCTTTGAGACAATCCTTCTGTTCGATAATAGACATCTGCATCAGTGATAGACATGATTGAATCAATCGAATAAGTTGTCTGTTCATCACTCACAAGGACTGCATATCCACCATAAATCGATCGTAATTGGTCTTCATTTGGCAACTCATCTACCATCTTGGCTATATGACCGGTGGGGGTGGCTAGACTTGTGCTTTCGCCTTTTGCCAAAGACTGACTCAATTCATCCACCGATGTATGTTCAATGTCTTTGATGATTTCATCTTCTTGGACACGTTTTTCAGATAGTGTCAATCCATCTGTTGTTTCTGCTTGGGCATTATTTTGCAAGCCCCCCGCCATAAAAGCACCTGCACCAACGGTCAGCAATGCCCCTGCGCCAACGATGCGTCTTTGCCGTTTGTCGTCGTCCTTGTGGTCTTGATGTTCATCTTTACTCATCTGCCATTCCCTCCGATTCATTTTCTCTAATTTTTTTCGCAATGATTTTGGTAAACCCGATTGGATCCTTGTAGCCATGTTCATAGAAAAAGTCGGTAAATTCGATCGCATCAGCGGTCAACCCTTGGGAAATGGCCAAGCTGATAATATTCGTATATTGTGATACATCGATTGTACCTAGCACTTGCAATCCAAGAATCTTCTTGGTTCCTTTTTCATAAATGCAGAAAATCTGAATATAAGGTGTGTCAGATTTTTGATCTTTCACATAAAAGGAACCAGTATTGTCATAATACGAAGGACGTGCATCAGCTAAATAGCTGTTATGATAAGATACTTCAGCAGCATCATAGCCTTTTTCAACGGCCTGACTAAGTGTGATGCCGGTGCTGGCTATAGTATATCCGTCCATGTTGAATTTATAAGTACCCGTTGTAAAGGATATTGGTTGTCTTCGGCTATGGACATTGATTCCGGCTATTAATCCCTGTCTCAAAGCATCAGAGGCGTGTGGATTATAGACATCTTCCCCTAGCAAATCCAAGTGTGTCGTCGCACAATCCCCCACAGCCAAAATATCTGGATCACTTGTATACATATATGGATCCACGACAATAGCACCTCGATCCCCTAATGTCACTTGACCTGCCAGCAAATGACTGCTTGGTCTAAAACCAATCGAGATGAAGACACCATCGGTTTGCACTTTTTTCCCATTGGTCATCGTGACCGTTACACTCTTTTTGTGGATGATGCGACGCTCAGCAGTGTGATAGCTGCTTGCCCGCATACCTGTTAAGACATCAATACCTTCCCTTTTCAACTGAGCTTCTACTTCCAAAGAAGCTTTGTCATCAAGATAGCGTGTCAATAAATGTGGATTGGCTTCTACTAAAGTTACAGCTATCCCTCTTTGGGTCAAAATCCTTGATATTTCCACGCCGACTAATCCTCCACCGATAACCACTGCAGATTTGGCTTCTGTCAAAAATGCTGCAATTGCTTCAGCATCTGTCCGGTCTTTTAAAAGAAACAAGGTCTCGTTGCGCTTGCCACCTGTCGGAGGTAATAACGGGTAGGAGCCTGTCGCCAGAATCAAGCGATCATAAAAGATATCTTCTGAGATGCGTTGTCCTTCTTTTTGATACACGACTTTTTTTATCTTACTTTGAATGTCTAACACTTCCGTATTCAAATGCACGACTACCCCTTTGTCAGCCAATTCTTTCGGGGTCACGTAATTGGCTTGCTTCGCCAAGGTTTGTTTTCCCATTAAAAACAGAGGAATTGTTTGCGAAACAAAGGTCACTTCATTGCGCTTTTCAAATAAGACCACTTCGTCTTCTGGATACAACTCTTTGATGCGTAATGCTGCAGCAACACCGGCATGATTTCCGCCTACAATAATGATTTTCATTTCTTGTTTTGCCTCTCTCTCTTGCTCATCTGCTGCTTGTCAACCATACATCTAAGCCTTTTAATCCATTATACATTGCACCTACCCTTTCCCAAACTGATGTGTTTAAGCGCTTTAATATAACATTAGTCGTTTTAATGTATAAAAAAAAACAGACCCGTTGAAAGGTCTGTTAGCGTTGGCTGCTTAATACCAACCGTTTGCTTCCCAGAAAGCTTTTGCTGCTGTCCAAGAGCCATAACGTGATGCTACGTATTCATCGGCAACTTTTTCTTGGTTGGCTGCTGAATAGTCACCGTTCAAATATGAATTCGTTAATTGATAACGACCATAATATTGACCATTTGTCGCTGTATATGAACCACCAGATTCTTTATTGGCAATCCATTCTTTAGCAGAAGACTCAGAGCCAGAAGCAGATGATGTATAGCTTGATGTGCTTTCTGAACTTGTTGATGCTTGGTTACTGCTTGCTTGTGAAGATGTTGATTGTGCAGGTTGTTCGCTTGCTGCTGCGCTAGATGAAGATGAACCTTCATAGGAAGAAGCTGCATAGCTGCTGTCATCATCTGTAGGAATCACCAAAGATTCACCTACATAAATCAAATTGATATTGTCGATTTCATTTGCTTCTGCAATGGCATCAACGGCATCTGCAGAACCGAAGTAGTTATAAGCGATCGTGGATAAAGTGTCACCTGATTGAACTGTATATTGTTCATCGGCGAAAGCATCTTTACCACCTAAGAAAAGACCAAATCCGGCCAAGACAGCTGTACTGAATAAAACAGTTTTAAAAGATTTCATATAGTAATATCTCCTTCTTTGTTAAACATCGTGTGCGCCGGTCGAAATAACTCAACCGCATGAACTAGTCTAACATCGAAGAATATTTCATAGGTGATAACTGCGTTACAATTTAAGTTGAAAAAAGACAAAAACCTTACGTTTTGTAAGAAAAGTATATATACTATAAAATCAGCGTTTACACATCAAAAACAAATAATAATACGTTATTTATTTACAGAAATTCGCTATTTTTCCTAAGCGTCCAATCAAATATTACAAATAAACCGCTTTAACATATTTATGTAATATAAAAGCAAGCAACAATCAGATACACTCTATCTAATAGTGCTTGCCTTAAAAATTATTGATGCATTTTCTTTTCTGGAATCAACTTATTCATCACAATTGCTGCAATTGCACTTAAAGCAATCGGAGAATCAAGTAAATATTGTAAGAATTGCGGCGCTGATTCTTTGATCTCAGTGGGCATAAACAAAAGACCAATCGCAATGATCAAAGGCACACCAATAATGTACAACTCACGCTCTGAAAACTCTTGGTTCTTGATGACCCGAAAACCACTTAGCAATATGATGACACAGACTACAGCGAAGACGCCCCCGATGACTGAAGACGGGACTGCATGGATCAATGCGGACAACTTACCAATGAATGAAAGCAAGATAAACCAGCAAGATGCCATGACAAATACTTTTTTACTTGCTACGCCGGTAATTGAAATAATACCCGCATTCGTTGAATAACCAGTCACAGGCGTAGTGCCTACCATTGCAGCTACTAGACAGCCTAAACCTTCACCGATCACACCTTTATTGATTTGTTCATCTGTTACAGGCTCTTCTATGACAGAACTAACCGCATACCACGTGCCCGTTGTTTCTGCCAATAAAACCATGTAGATGACAAGCATCGTTAAGATTGCTGACACATCAAAATGAATACCATAATTGACAAAAGCCAATCTCGGCAGACTAAACAATGGTGCATCTGCCACTGATTGAAAATCAACACCTCCCATGAAAGAAGCAATCACGGTACCGATCACTAAGGCAATAATGACAGAGCTGATACGGAAGTACTTACCCAAACCTGGGAAATAATCACCTAACATCGAAAACAGAATCAAAATCGCAGCCGTGATTGCTGCTAGCAACATGTTTTGATTTGCACTCAACGTTTCTGTTGCTGGATAAATATTGCTGGAAAATGCAGTTGGCAACAAGGTCAATCCAACGATCATAATAATCGTTCCACTGACAATCGTTGGAATAAAATGTCGAACAATATATTTATAAATACCGGTAAATCCTAACAAAATCACTGCGAGTGCACCAACGATACTCGCACCTAAGACAGTATCCATCCCTTTGGCACCAAAATAAATACCAATAATTGCGCCTACCGGTACGAAGGACGGACCTTGGCAGACTGGCAATTTCAAAAAGAATAAGACTTGAATCAAAGAAGCAATCCCAGCCCCCAAGAAAGTAGATTGAATCAGTCCTGATGCATCTGAAGATGTCATAGCGACAGCTGTCGCAATAATAAATGGCGGGACATACACATCCATAGCTAATACGTGTTGCAAGCCTAATAAAACGGCTTGTCCAAAAGGAATATCTTCATCCATACCGATCGTTAAATGTTTGTTTTTTGCTGTTTCCACTTGTTCATTCTCCTTATTTTTCGTGTACTTTTTTTCCTTGTACCCAGACCTGACGGATATTTTGCATGGTTGCTAAGTATAAGATTTTTTGTAATCTCGCTTCCGGCGATGTAAAGACACCAAAATCGGGAATCGGATTGTCTTTATGACAGCTATCGATCACTTGCACATCAAAGGCATATCCTTCTTTGAGCACACCGATTGGCAATTTCAAGGCTTCTCCGCCACCTTTGGTTGCAAGTGAAAAGGAATCGATCACGGAAATACGTGAATCAGGTACCCCACGATCCATTTGATCCAGCGCAGCATCCACGCCATCTTCAAGCATTCTAGAAGACATCACAGCTTGCTTGATATTGTCATATAAACTGGGTGAAAAGCCACCAGAGATATCTGTGCCCAAGCCAATCGTGACGCCTTGCGCTTTCAATCGTCTGATTGGAATCACACTATTGGCAAAGTACGCATTTGAAATTGGGCAATGCGCCACTGCAGCCCCCGCTTCAATAAAGTGCGCCCCATCAGTTGAACTGATAAAATTACTATGGGCCATCACTGCTTTCTCTTTCAACAACCCGAAATCTTTGAGTACTTCCGTATCTGTTTTACCGAAACGCGCTTGAACAAAGTCATGCTCCCATTGACCTTCGCTGCAATGGGTCTGGACATGAACATCATACCTTTGGGCCAATGCACCGAGTCCTGCCAACCCAGCATCCGTACAACTTGGAACAAAGCGTGGCGTGACAACGGGGTAGACCCCTTGATGGGCAGTTTCCGCTAATTGTTGGACAGATTGGATAAATTGTTCTGTTTCTTTCAATGCACTGTCTGTCGATTGATCCCGATAAAAATCTGGATTGGCGTTAGGGTCATCCATAACAACTTTCCCTACCAATCCTCTTTGCCCTTTTTCCACACATATCTTCGCTAGCAACAAACTAGCTTCCAAATGGATGGTCGCAAAATAAAGAACCGTCGTCGTGCCTCTAGCCAATAATTGCATAACCAAATCTTCATAGACCGTTTGTGCGAAAGTGAGATCAGCATATTTTGCTTCTAAAGGAAATGTGCATGCATCTAACCAAACGTTCAATGGTTCATCTAGCGCCACACCCGCTTGCGGCCATTGCGGCGCATGGACATGCAAGTCCACAAACCCAGGTAAAAAACATTGGCCTTTTGCTAATGCAATCACCTCTTCAGCCAGTTGACAGTCTGTTTCATAATCGTTATCGCCTTTTTTTGTCACTTTTGTGATGATTCCAGAAGAATCAACTTGAATCAACGCATCTTCGAGAAACTCTAATTGTCCATCAGTTGGTGTATGAAACACATCCCCTTTGAAGTATCTCTCTGTCGTCATGCAATATAAGCCTCCATTCATGATAAAAACGCGCCAAAACAAGGACAACGTTCCCCTTTTGAACGCGGGATGACCTTATTTTAACGCGCAGAAAAAAAAGCGCAATAAAAAGCGAGATAATCTGCTTCAACTTTTTATATAACGTTCGGTTTTTATCCGGTTGCAAAAAAGAACAGCTTTCGCTGCCCTCTTTTTCACCCTCGTGATTGATGTAACTCTTTGTTTAAATAAAAGAAACCACATATAAATAATAAAATGATACTTACAGCGGAAATCCATTTCACTGGTGTTAACAATGCTAGAATTGTTTGCTGTTGCACCAATTTGGTGTTGTTAGACAATTGGAAAATGATCCCTTCAGGCAATCGTTCCAATTGAGTCATTCCAAACAAGAGCAACATCAATAAGAATTGGTGTGTCAAACTCCCTTTGCTTTGCGTCGCATATTTGGCTATGCTTCTATGTTCTATCGTAGCAAAAGTAGCCGCTTGATATTGCTGACCCAACCAACGATTTATTCCTGCATTAAAGAAACTGATTCCTACCAAAGCAAATGGCAGAATCCCATCAAAACAAAATAACAGGATACAAATAACCAATCCTAAAATGTACGTCTTGATTACATACCTCGATAATTTCCGTTCTAAAATGGCCCCTGCAGCCATCGAGCTGAACAATCCTATAGCATAAGGAAGATAGACGTGAGAAGTCAGAGCAGACTGACCAAAGCGGGCACCAACATAGACCGAACCAAACAAAAACACAAAATTCCCAGCAACACCATGTAAAAAAGTGAATACATTCAAATACAGAGGGATATCCCAAGATTTTCTTCTATAACTCAACGTAATCATAGCCCCAGCAAACAAAAAGCCAAAACCGAAGATCGCCCATTCAAATAACGCATCTGATTGCAATAACCTACCAGTCCGTAAAACGAATAAAAGGGCAAAAAACAGAACATACAGAAATAGTTGCTTTCCTGTTAATTGTTTAACCATCCGCCATACGCCTTGTGGTCGATAACTGATCGTGTTGCTTTGGTAAGCGGCAGAAATAAAGAGCAGCAAGTAACCAGCAAATAACCCTATTGTTTTCCATGGATGAGGTAATTGCATGGCGCCTAACAATAATAAAAGATAAACAAGAGCAAAGCGCCAGTCGTTTGTAAGCGACACTTCTGTTTTCTTAGAGGCTTGGCGATACATGAAGTCAGCGGGAGGCAGCCATGCGGCACTCAAGCCAAACAGAGCAGCAGCGGGTAATAGTGCATTCTCCCAAACACCACTGAGTAGACCAAAGAGACTGCCAATAGTACCAATCAACAGACTGATTGTCAGGAGGGCAGTTATTGAAAATCTCTGTATCGTTTGCAAGAAGAAAACACCGGTCATTTTGAAAGTATAATATAAAACAAATGACAATATTGCAGCCAAAGTTTGTTCTTTGCTGATTGAAAGAAAAAAGAGATACGGAACGATCGTCAACGTATTGCTTAAGATAAACAGTGCTTGATGCGACTTGATTGATTTCATAGATATACCGCCTTATTTTGTAGGGAGCTTTTACTTTAATCCTACGCTTTATGAGGAAGGTGTCAACTTCATTTAGTGATAACTGATACACCCTTTTAATTTATCTCTGTTTAATCCGAATCCCTGCATCCATTTCTTCAACAACCAGTAATGAATCTGTTTGCAGTTCACAGAATATATCGTTCTGCGCTAAAGTAACTTTGATCGACTCGCCTAAATAAGAAAGTGTAAAAGATAGCGTCCCGATTTCTTTGGGCAAATGATTCGCCATCCGTAATCCTTGATCATAATACAGTCCAGCAAATCCATAAATCAAACTTAACCAGCTACCACCCATATTCGCAGCATGAATACCATCCACCACATTTTTTTGCAAATCAGTGAGGTCCATCAACGCAGTATCCATAAAGTAGCGATAGGCTTTGCCTGTGTCACCGATTCGGCTCGCCATCACACTAAAAATCGAACGGGATAAAGAAGAATCGTGAGTAGTGACTTTTTCATAGTAGTCATAATCGCGTTTTAATTGAGCGAAACTAAAATCACCCGTGAACAACATCTCTGCCAGCACAGTATCTGCTTGCTTACACACTTGATGCTTATAGATGATCATTGGATGATAATGCAACAAAAGTGGATAATTTTCGGCAGGTGTTTCTTCAAAAGGCCAGACAGCCTGATCTAAGAAACTATCATCTTGTTGGGTGATCTGCCGTTCTTCATCAAATCCAAAATACATCGCATCAGCCGCAGCCAGCCACTTGTTGCGTTCCTCAGGATACATCCCATAACGCTCTGCTAGTTCAGCTGCATAATAAAAATTATTTTGGACCATCTTGTTGGTATAAAAATTATTATTGACCAACGCGCTGTACTCATCCGGTCCCGTTACACCATGGACTCCAAAATAATCTTGTCCTTGTTTACGGGTATATGTGCCATAATTCAACCAAAACTTCGCCGTTTCAAATACCACATCTTTTCCGATGCCATCGATTAGTTCTTGATCGCCAGTGACACGTTCATATAATTGAAACCCATACACAATATCTGCGTTGATATGCAATTGCGCTGTTCCAGCTGGATAATATGCACTCGTCTCATTTCCATCAATTGTCCGCCAAGCAAACAATGCACCCGATTGTCCCAATTCTTTCGCTCTGGCATGGGCCTGTGGTAAGATATTGCCTCGATAACTCAACAATTGTTTCGCTACTTCTGGATTGGTGTAAATAAAAAATGGCAGCAAATACATTTCCGTATCCCAGAAATAATGCCCTTCATAGCCCTCCCCTGTCAGCCCTTTTGCAGCAAAATTGGTCTTTCCGTCTCTGCCTGCTCCTTGATTTAAATGAAAGAGATTAAACCGTATGCCTTTTTGCAACTGCGCGTTGCCACTGATGTGAATATCACTTTTCTCCCAAAATGCTTGATAGCTTTCCTCTTGTTCTTTTACTAGAGTTGCGTAATCAACGCGTTGGTTTTGAAAAAAGTTGGCCTGATTGTCATCCACCAATGCCACTTGAAAAATTGATGCTATAGATGCGCCATCAGTAAGTTGATGGGGACCCAAATCCGCTCTCAGCGCAATCTGTTTGCCACTATGAGGGGCCGTCCAAATCTGATATTCCCCTCGCACTTCTTTTTCTAGCTGGTGATGTTTATTGGCAACTCGCGGATCATCTGTTTCAATAAGGCTGAAAGATTGATCTAAGGTATGACTCAATGCAACAGGATCCGAAAACGTACAGTGCGCAATGGTATAACGGCAGACATATAATTCTCGTCGTTTCATCGAAGCAAATGACGACAAAGATAAGTCAAATTGCTTATTTGAGGGAGTAATGACATGATATGTTTCCGTTAAAATCCCTGCCCCCATATCTAGATTCATTTCGGTTCTTTCCGTCTGCCACTCACTGTCCGAGGAGCATTCATGTCCAATGCGCAAAACAATACCTCGCAAATTAGGTAGCTTACAAATTGTTTGATGATTTTTCGCGTATCCATAAGCCCACTCTCCATATTGGATTGGTTCGCTATCAAAAAATCCATTGACAAATACGCCTGGATTTCCATCATACAGCTGATTCACTTTCAATGGGTGTCCAGCACGCACACCAATCTGTCCATTTCCTACTGCAAAAAGTGTTTCTAAATATTCCTGTGTTTGGTGTGGCAATTCTTCAACAGATAATTGAAACGACTGATTATCTACCATATAAATTCCTCCTTTATGATATTTACCTAGCCTGTCGTGTTACTTATTTATTCTCTATCCTACACGACTCAATCATGAATGCAAGCCGGATCACTTGCAGGGAATATCAGTGACTAATCAAAAGAAACAACTTTTTACCTAAACAGACATTTGGTTTCTTTATCAAAGTAAAAAACTATTATCAAACCGATTGAGGGATGACAATAGTCTTTTGATTATTCATGTAGCTTTCTTCCTAATTGATGTGTAACAAAGAAATGGTTAAATCATTTTTATCAGTGATTTCCTACTCCTTATTACTTCTTCACGCGAATATCAAAATAATCCATGACTAATTCACAAAACATCATATTTGCCCATGAAAACCATTCTCGAGTATAGTCATTTGGATCATCGACATTGATTCCTTCATGCATTAAATGTGAGCCTGCATCTATTGCCACAAGCTGATCTAAAATACGTGCTTTTTTTTCCTTGTCTGTCGTGGTCAAACCAGTCATTGCCATCGCAATTGGCCATACGAAGTTTTCTGGTGTATGTGAAGATCCAATACCACTGGCATACATACCTTCATAAAAGTATGGATTCTCTTTACTCAATACTGTTTTTCGTGTTGATTGATAGATAGGATCTTCACATGTTCCATAGCCTAGATAGGGAGCCGAAATCAGATTAGGGACATTGCTATCATCCATGACCGTTGCATGTCCATTTCCATCCACTTCATAAGCGTAGATAATGTCACCCGCTTGATTCTTTGTCCGCCCATATCTATCGATTCCTTCTTGAATCTCTTTTCGCAACTGTTGAGCTTGTATAACGATTTGATCGTCCGGTGATATTTCAGAAAAAATAAACTGGATATAATCAAGAACAACTACCGCAAACATATTCGAAGGTACCAAGTAACCATACATACATGCATCATCGCTTGGTCGAAATCCCGACCACGTCATTCCTGTTTTTGAAACCGGTGTACCTTTACCATCAAAAGGCAACGTGTCTTCTTGTCGATCAGTATGTCTAATAAATGAATACGGTGAATGCTCGTGGTCTTGCTCCACTTGAAAAACGTCGATTGCTTTTTTGACGCCTTGTTTAAATGACTCATCAAAGTGATCTACTCGTCCCGTATTTTTATAGAGCAAATAGGCCAACTGAATTGGATAACATAAGGAATCTATTTCATATTTTCGTTCCCAGATCCAACCACTCATCTCAGTCTCATCATCTTGATGCCCTGCACTATTTTCCGATTCATTGAACGCATTCGCATATGGATCAATACATACATATTGAAATTGCTTTTTGACCAAACCAGCAATCATATCTGATAGTTCTTGATCTTCACTTGCAAGGCATAAATAAGGTCTTACTTGTGCTGTTGAATCCCTTAGCCACATTGCAGGTATATCACCAGTCAACACAAAAGTTGTGCCATCTGAATGCTGCTTTACCGTTGTTAATACAGTATTCGCAAACGCCGCATTGAAATTTACGGCCCATTTAGAATGGGTGTCGCCACAAAGATCTGTAATTCTGTCCATAAACGATTGGATCACTGGGGGGATTTCCTTATATACCATTTGTTTCACCTCATACAAAATATTCATTTTTAGATTATGCTCTTAATCACATTTGCATAATCGATAGTGATTATCTGCAAAAACTATTATCACTATCGATTAATCAATTGTGAAAAATACTATGGTTCCTCAATTGTTGCAGCGCTCTCTAATGCCATCACACCTGATAATTGATCTGATAAGAAAATGCTCTCAGGTAATTGTTCTACGCGCCAATCACGATAACACAAAAGATATTTTTCTTTCTGACTATGTTCTATAAGAATTTCACAGCTGGAAAGAATAAACTCTTTGATAAAATTGGAATCAAGGCCAACCTTTTGCGTTTCTTTGGCTAATAAGTTCAAATATCGATATTCTATTCCTTTAAACAGACCGATATCTCCACCGTCACCTTGATCATCAAAGACACCATTTTTCGCAATCACTTCAATAGATGTTTTTGCACATTCTAAAGCATCTTTCAAATACTGCACATCCTTTGAGATATGATAAAACTCAATTAACGCACCGATATATACCCCTTGGTTATACGTGAATTGCCATTGCGTATCCACTTTTCCATCGCCATTTCTATTGATTCCATCTTCGGCAAATTGTGTCTGTGGATTGATCAGATATTTCCTCATCCAAGCTAAAGTTTTTTCACTTGTTGTTAAATAGCGGGCATCACTTTCAATTTGATACAATCTCAAAGCCAAAATCATGATAGGTGCGTTGACTGGTGTATTCTTATAATCAAGTTGCGTGCGTTTCCACGCGAATCCGCCATCCATATGATCATTCCAAGCGGTATCAAAAATATCTATACATACCTCTCTGGCATCATCTAAATATCCAACTTTCTTTGTAATATTAAACAGGCGCAATCCAGCCAATGCGTTCCAAAGCATGTCATCATAATATTCATGCAGCAACGTATTTTTATTTCTAGCTTTATTGTAATGATACGTAGCTTCTGCTTGTTCTAAATAACGTGTATCATTCGTGCGCAGATACGCATCGATTCTTACATCTACAAGATGTGCTATCCACCAATAATTGAATACCTCGTTTTCTTCTTCGTTGCTTAAAGGATACACGTTGTTCACATATTGGACAGGATCTTTTGATTTGTAAAAATAATCGGTGCTACTTTGTGCCAGTTCTGCATATTCATTATAATCGGTCATTATTCGGCCCCTTCTTCGAGGATTTTATTTCCTTGTGTTTGCGCGGTTTCTAAAGCTTTTTCTGGTGTCGTCTTACCAGCCATCACATTTTCAAGTTGTGGAATCAAAGCCAAACTTTCCACATCAGAATAACCAGGTACAGTAGGTCGAATTTTTGCGAACTCCATCGTTTCTACAAACGCTTTATATTGATCATTCTCTGTGAAATAAGGATCTTGGGCTGCTTCCATATTGGCCGGCAACCACGTCGATATTTTTGCAAATTCTATTCCAACATCTGGATTCGTTGTCCACCATTTAATGAAATCCCATGCCGCATCTTGATTTTTGGCAGTTTTAGGAATAACTAAACCAAATCCACCTGTCAATGCTCCCTTATCTCCATTTGGACCTGTAACTGGAGGTACGATACCATACTCTAAACCGTCAACTTTATCATAGTCGGACAGTGCCCATGGACCGTTATACATCATCGCCACTTTCCCGGCAGCAAATGCATCGGATCCATCATTAAATCCTTGTTGATAGACCTTTGATTCATTCATTAATTGATCCCAGAAATTCAGCACTTCCAGACCTTGTTCGGAGTTAAATGCCGTTTCTGTATAATCGTCATTTAACATACTGCCTCCTGCTTGTTGGATCCACATGTTGAATAAACCAACATCATCCATTGAGAAACCTGCTTGAACTAGTTTATTCCCTTCCCATTTAGTAGTCTTTTCAGCTACATCGATGAGCTCATCCCATGTTGTAGGCGGTTCAACCCCCGCCTCATCAAGAAGTGTTTTATTGTAAAAAAGCGAGCGATTATCAACCAGCAATGGAATCCCGTACTGCTTACCCTCGTATTGCATTTCTTTGACCGTTTCCTCATAAAAGGTACTCATATCGATATCGTCTTGGCTGATCAACTCATCCAAATCTAACAATGCATCTTTTTGTGCATACATGGATGTATTGACCCGATCCCATAAAATCACATCTGGTATCTCACCGCCTGCCATACCTGTCAAAAGTTTCTCTTCGACATTATCTTGTACTTTATAAGTCACTTTGTAATGATCTTGGCTCTCATTATATTGTCCTATCAATTCATTCAACTGCGCAACTTGGTCACCACTCCAAGAACCCCAAAAAGTGATGTTTTTAGCGCCGCTATCATCCGTATTGTCACTTCCACCGCCACAAGCACTTAATAATACTGCTGCGCCGACCATTATCAATCCTTTTACTACTTTTTTCATTTTTTTCACTCCTTTTTTTTTATTTGATACTGGCATCTGCCATGCTCTGAACATAATTTCGTTGGGCAAAGATAAATAAAATCAATACGGGTAAGGTTGCCATGATCGTTCCTGCCATTAACGGCCCATAATTTGTATTGTAATTGTATTGAAATGCTGCCAACCCAACTTGAACCGTTTTCATTTCATCAGAGTTCAATACGATCATCGGCCACATAAAAGCATTCCACCCCGCTTGAAAAGTCATGATTCCCAGTGTTGTCAAAGAAGGCTTCGCTAATGGAAAGTAGACGCGCCAGAATATAGCAAATTCACTCGCTCCGTCAATTCGCGCACTTTCACCTAATTCTGAAGGTAACTGTTCAAAAAATTGCTTCATAAAGAAAATTGAGAACGCCCCTGCAGCACCTGGTAATAGAATAGCCCAATAGGAATTGATCAGTCCTAATCCGCCAGCACCCATTAAATCATTGCCACCCGCCAAAGGAAAACTTCGTAAAACAATAAAAGTGGGTATCATCGTCACAATTCCGGGAATCATCATAGAAGCTAAGAATATCAAGAAGATTGTCTTTTTCCCTTTGAATTTGAGTTGTCCAAAAGAATAGCCAGCCAAAGAACCGAAAAATAAGTTGGTAAGTACGCCTCCAATAGCTAAGATCAATGAATTTTTTAAATAATTTAAAAAAGGCATCGTGGCGAACACCTCTCGATAGTGATCAAGTGTAAATTCTTTGGGAATCACATTCATTGCACCACTTAATATTTCACTATTCGATTTCAATGATGTGGATACTGTCCAAACAAATGGAAATACAGTAGTCATACTAATCAAAATAACCATCACATACCACATGATTCCTCGTATACGTTTCGTTTTAGCCATGGTGCACCTCCTTAATTGATTTCTTTATTGGTTATCCGCATATTAATCAATGAAAAAACAAATATAATCATAAATAATATAAATGAAAGTGCCGAAGCATAACCCATTTCTAAACCACCAAAGCCTTTATTATAAATATAGTAAACGAGTGTTATGGTTGAATTCCCTGGTCCTCCTTTCGTCAACATATAAGCTTGATCAAATACTTGAAATGCGCCAATTACCAATTGCGTGCTAACTAAGAAGGTTGTTTTTGATAGTTGAGGCCAAGTGATTCCTTTAAATTTCTGCCATCCATTGGCCCCTTCGATATCTGCAGCTTCATAAAGAGCAGGATTGATTCCTTGAAGACCAGCCAAAAAGATCATCATATTGCCCCCAAAACTCATCCACACACTCATGATCACGATGGCAGTCATCGCCCAATTGGAACTGTAAAGCCATGCCGGTCCGTTAATACCTATCAGACCTAGCAATTGATTCAACAACCCATATTGAGGATTCAATAACCAATACCAAATTGTTGCGGTAGCAACTGAGGAACATAATACGGGAAAATAAAAAAATACTCTAAACATACTGGATGTCCGTACTTTTCGATTGAGCAACATAGCTGCTATCAGAGACACAATGAGTCCTAACGGGACATATAATAGTGTATACACAGCAGTATTTCTAAGTGATATAAAGAAGAATTCATCTTGAAAAATTCTGGTAAAATTTGAAAATCCAACCCAATTTGCTTTTTCTATAATGTTATAATCCGTAAAACTATAGTACAGCGCCATAATAATTGGGATAATCACAAAAACGACTAGCAGAATGACAGGAAATAAAATAAACAGATACGCGATATTTTGCTGCTCGTTAATTCCTTTTTTCTTCTTCGATAATTCCATTATCCGACCTCCTTCAATAAACCATTAATACATATTAAACCTGTCTCTTATACACATCTAGATGTGTATAAGAGACAGATATTTAGTCGTTTTATACTTGCAATTATTATTAAATATATTTAATATATAATTAAAGATTCTAAGTAAGAAAAGAGGGATATGATTGAATAAACCACTTTATCAAGCTATCTATGAAACATTGCGTGACCAAATCGAATCGGGCGTTATTTCTATTGATCAAGTCTTACCCACTGAAAAAGAACTGGCCAATTCATATAACGTGAGCACGATCACTGTAAAAAAATCATTAGACCTATTAAAAGAAGATGGGTTTATTGTACGTAAACCTCGAAAGGGCTCGGTTGTCATCAATAACCAAAAAACTGATTACACAGAAACAAAAAAAATCGTTGGTCTGCTGATCACGAACTTTACAGACTTTTTTGGCGCACAAATATTACGAACTATCATAAAGAGCCAAGAAGAAGAAATCCATTTCATCGTTAAAATCAGCTATGGAGATCAAGAAACAGAAAATATCTTGATTCAAGAATTATTGGAAATCGGTGTACAAGGATTAGTTCTATTACCCACGTCTTCAGAATATACATCCCCAAAAATTCTTGAACTGATTTCAAAAAACTTTCCAATTATTGTAATTGACCGTTTGATGGCAAATCTGCCCATATGCAGTGTACAAACAGATAGTTTTAATGCTGCAAAAGATTTAACCAATTACCTTTTCAACAAAGGACACGAAAAGATTGGACTGATTGCTTCAGATAATAGCGTTTCAACTATTGATGAACGCATCAATGGTTTTTTAGCTGCTCATATTGACCAAAACCGTGCTGTTAGTCAAAATCAAATATTGTCTCTCATTGACTCTGTTGTACCAAACTCTTCTCGAAGCATCGAGGAGGATGTTGGTATTATACGTACTTTTTTGATGAATAATCCACAAGTTACCGCCCTGTTTACAACTGAGTATAATATTGCGCTTCTTGCCAAAAGCGCAATCGAAGAAATGGAAAAGCAAGTCCCAGAAGATTATTCAATTGTCTGCTTTGACCATCCAGCAGCGAATATATTTGATCTTCATGCATTTGTGTTTACACATATTGAGCAAGACCAAACTGCGATCGGAAAGCATGCTGTTGAGGTATTAAAAAAGAAAATGATTGACCCAAAACTAATAGAGAAAGTTAACCTAGACTATAAACTGGTTTCAGGTCACTCTGTGAAAAATTTAGAATAAAAAAGCATGCCTTCACCTCAGTGATTGCATGCTTCATGTGCTTATTCTCAAATTTTAACTATATATTCAAATATTCCACTCCACCCAGTCCGCAAACAATTCTGGCCAGCGTACCACCGATGGTTCAATATTATGAACGCCACCATTCGCTGTTTCCTTGGTGCCCAGACTCAACCCATGACCGCCTCTAGGAAAAATATGCATCTCATATGGTACGTTGTACTGCCGCAACTGTTCCGCAAATAGCAAACTATTTTCAGCCTTGACCAAACTATCTTCCAAAGTATGCCAAAGAAAAGTTGGCGGTGTTAGCTCCGTCACTAAATGTTCCAGGGAAAGACTGGTATGTTTCACCGAATATTCCTCTGCTAAAAGAGCCCGGAATGAGCCTTCATGGGCAAATTCACCACTTGATAAAACTGGGTAACTGAGCAGCAAACCATTGGGCTGCCAGTCTTCTTTTTTCCCATCAAGCAATTCTTCTAAAAATGGTGCCTGCCATGATACGCCAAGATTGGCTGCTAAGTGACCACCCGCTGAAAATCCCGCAACGATGATCTTATTGGGATCCACATGCCACTCCTCTTGCTTGCTGCGCACCAATTGGACAGCTGCCGCTAATTCTGTCAGCGCCAAGGGATAGACCGCTGGTTTGATACTATAGCGAAGGACAAAAGCCTGAAAGCCGTAGCTCATCATTTTGATCGCAATTGGTTCCGCCTCACGGTCAGACAACATTTCATACCCGCCTCCGGGACAGATAATCACCGCCGGTCGTAAACGATCCATGTCTATTTCAGGTGCATTTTCAATAATATACGTAGTTAAAACAGCTTGACTATCTGGTCTTAGTCCATCAATTTTTTTGTGTAACACGAGGCTGCCTCATTTCATTGTAATTTTAAAAACAGATTATTCTTAAATACTCACCACATTCATTTACACTGTAATACTAACACTAAATCGTTATCAAAAAAACTACCGCTTATACAAGCGGTAGTCAATAGTTTAAAACAGATAATCATTCAATCGAGATTTCACATATTCGATATGACTGGATTCCAATTCGATTTGATCATGACCTAACGCGTATTCGGTCAACGATTCCAAATCTTCTTTATCTGCCAAAATTGTTGAACCAATTCCTTCGTGGAAAGATGCATATCGTTTTTCTTTCAGATCATCTAAGAAACGGTCTTCTTTTAGTCTCGCGGCCGCTTTTAATGCCCGCGCATACGTATCCATACCAGCGATATGAGCGAGTAATAAATCTTCCATTTCAAATGAAGAACGTCGAACTTTTGAGTCAAAATTGATACCACCAGGTGCGATGCCTCCGTTTTCTAATACTTCATATAGTGCCAATGTTGAATCAAAGACATTCGTTGGAAACTCATCTGTATCCCATCCTAACAACATATCCCCTTGATTGGCATCTAGAGAGCCAAGTGCATCATAACTGCGAGCCACTGCAATTTCGTGTTCGAATGTATGTCCTGCTAATGTTGCATGGTTGGCTTCCAAATTCAATTTGAAATCACCTTCTAAACCATAATGTTGAATGAAAGCCATTGTAGTAGCCGCATCAAAATCATATTGATGTTTTGAAGGCTCTTTTGGTTTAGGTTCAAGTAAAAATTGTGGTTTATGTCCGATTTTTTCGCCATAGGCAATCGCCATTTTGAATAAGCGGGCAATATTGACTTGTTCAAACTTCATGTCGGTATTCAATAAGGTTTCATAACCTTCGCGTCCACCCCAGAAAACATAGTTTTCGCCGCCTAATTTTTTCGAGATATCCAAGCCTTTTTTGACTTGTGCTGCTGCATAAGCATAGACTTCTGCATGATTGGTTGAAGCAGCGCCATTATTGAAACGCGGATGAGAGAACATATTCGCAGTATTCCATAACAATTTAATGCCCGTTTGATCCATTTTTTCTTTGATCAAATCTGTGATCTCGTCTAAGTTTTGAAAAAACGCTTCCAAAGTATCTCCTGCAGGTGCCACGTCTACATCATGGAAACAGAAAAATTCTGCGCCTAATTTTTCACAAATCTCGAAGAAGGCTTCTACTCGATTTTTCGCTGTTTCCATTTCGGTATCACCGATCCACGTCCTTTTGTTGACCGGTGCACCAAATGGATCGGAACCATCTTGCGTCATTGTATGCCAATAAGCAATCGCGAAACGAAGATGATCTTTCATTTTTTTGCCTAAGACGACTTCTTCGGCATCATAGTGGCGAAACGCAAACATGTTCTCGGTAGTTGGTCCTTCATATTGGATTTTTTGGATTTCTGGGAAATAAGTCATTGTATTGCCTCCATTTTTGTTTTTTAGTGTAACAAACTAACTTACGTGACTCGTTTTTATGCTCTCGAGACTTGTACTACAGATATTCTATTCACTCTCAATTTTTGCAAGCGCGTGACATATCGGTGCAGTTTGCGAATAAACCGTGCGATAGATGTCATAAATTTGTTGATATTTTTGGACATTTTCAGGAATTGGCTTTATGGCTTTCCCATATTTAACGAAAGATTTTACACAAGATGATGCATCTGGATATATGCCGCTACCAATAGCGACTAACATGGCTGCCCCCATTCCCGGTCCTTGCTCCGTCGTTAGTGTGAGCATTTCTGCATTAAAAATATCCGCTTGCATTTGTAACCAGTCATCATTTTTGGCGCCGCCTCCTACTGAAATAATGTGGGAGAAATTACGATGGGCCCGCTCTTCCATAATCATTTGAGAATCTTTCAAAGAGAAGGTGATCCCCTCTAAAACGGCTCGACTAAAGTGTTTGGCACGATGTCTAGTATCGATGCCAATAAAGCTTCCTCTAATTTGGCTATCAATATACGGGGTACGTTCTCCCACAATATATGGCGTAAATAGCAGGCCTTCTGATCCAGGTTTCACTTCGCTGATTTCTGCCAACAACTCATGAAATTCTTGATGTGGTTCAAATGTGTCACGATACCAACTCAATGAATTTCCTGCTGCTAAGGTGACACCCATTGAGTAAAGCTTGTCTGTAACTGCATGACGAAATAGGTGCAAATCGCCCTGATAATCAACATTCTGCGCTTCCTCAAAGGATAAGAAGACACCACTGGTCCCGATGGATACCATACCGATACCTTCTGCAATAATACCTGATCCTAATGCCGCACAGGCATTATCTGCTCCGCCCGCATAAATCGTTATCTCTTGTTCAAACCCAAAAGCTTCTTGCAACTCAGTCCGCATCTTACCTACATGTGCTGTCGAATCAAAAAGCGGTGGCAACACATCTGGGTCTATCGCAAACTTTTCCATAATCGCTTCAGACCAGCATTTATTTTCAATATCTAGTAGCAATGTACCCGCCGCATCCGAGTAATCCATTGAATAGTTGCCAGTCAGCCAGAAAGCGAGATAGTCTTTTGGCAACATTAAATGACGGACTTTCTGCCAGTTCTCGGGTTCATGCTCTTGGACCCACAAAACTTTGGGTAAAGTGAATCCTTCTAAAGCGATATTTTTGGTGATTGATTTTACCTGATCGCCAAAAGAGGTCATGATCTGTTGGCATTGTTTCGTTGTGCGAACATCATTCCACAAAATTGCTGGTCGAACCACATGGTTCAATTCATCCAGTAAAACCAAACTATGCATCTGACCAGAGAAGCTGATACCAATCAACTCTTGTTTTAATTGGGGAAGCTGTTGAATCAATTTTCGAATCACTATATCAGCGGCCTCTTGCCAATGTTCAGGTTCTTGTTCGCTGAACCCTGGTTTAGGTGAGGACAGTGGATAATCTGAGCTTGCTGTTGCCTGTAGTCCTCCAGTTTGATCAAAAACTAAACCTTTTAATGCGCTTGTTCCTAGGTCCAACCCTAAAAAATAAGCCATATCTTCTCTCCCTTCTCAATTTTAAATACCGAGCTTCATTTTATCGATAGGTTAATTAGCTTTCAAAACTAACTAATTGGATAGTAAAGGATAAATATTATTATGTCAAGCGCTTTCAAAAAAATATATGCGTCATTTTTATTCTATTATTTTATTTGTTCTTGAACTTGCATAATATTAATTTGCACGGTAAACTAACACTAATCACACGTACGAGAAGGAGAATACATGATTATTAACAAAATGGGCATTCGTGAGCAAAATGAAGCAGCAGTATTGAAGACAATCATTGATAATGAGCTGGTTTCACGGGCTGAAGTCTCAAACTTGACCAATCTAAATAAAGCTTCTGTTTCTCAAATCACTAAAAAATTAATTGAAACAGATTTCGTTAGAGAAGTCGGTATTGGCGATTCGACTTCGATTGGTGGACGAAAACCAATTCAATTGCAATTTAATCATCTCAGCAGCTTAGCTGTGACTTTTGACATCGGTTATAACTATGTTCGTGGGATGCTTTCTTATATCAATGGAGAAATGATTGCTTCAGCCAATCACTCCAATGAATTGATTACAAAAGAAAATGTGCTGGCGACGATCGATGCAATGATGAAAAAATTCTGGTCACAAATGCCTAAAACGCCTCACGGTTTAGTCGGAATCTGTCTTGCAATCCATGGCATCGTACACAATAGAACCATTGCCTTTACACCTTACTATGACTTGGAAAACTTTGACCTGATTACCCCTCTCAGCCAAAAATATAATACTGATGTTTATATTGAGAACGAAGCCAATTTAACTGCTTTAGGCGAATATTGTTTTTCTTCTGATTCAGTAAATTTATTGAGCGTCAGTGTCCATAGCGGCATAGGTGTCGGGATTGTCGTTAACGGTCAATTGCAAACCGGTACCCACGGCATGGCTGGAGAAGTTGGCCATTCTACGCTATTTCCTCACGGCAACTTATGTCCTTGTGGCAATCGAGGTTGTTTAGAGCAATATGCCTCAAATAAAGTACTATTTGATACATATGGTCAATATACAAAAACTAACGTTGTCAATTCTGACATTTTTGCAGAAGCCTATCATGCCGGAGAAAAAGCAGCAATCGAATTGGCGCGACAGAATGTTGAATTTCTTAGTATTGGCTTGAATAACGTTATTACTTTTTCTGATCCGGAAGAAGTTTATATCAACAGTTCCGTTTATCGTAAAATTCCAAGTCTACTTATCGCTCTACAACAAAAACTGACAAGCCAATTCACTAAAAACGCCAAAATCAAAAACAGTCCACTAGGTGACCAAGCCCCGTTGTTTGGCGGGACTGTACTAGTTGCCAAACACTTCTTAAATATTAATGATCTACGCTTTACATCGATTGATTTATCCAAAGCGATCCATTAAATGAATTCTGGACTGATTCTTCAGTCCAGATTTTTTTGATAAAAATTTCTCGCTAGCCTTTGATTCCTCCAGCCGTCACACCGCCCACAATGTATCTCGATAGAAATAGATAAATCAGCAATAACGGAATAATACTTAATGAGATTCCTAGATACATACTGCCAAATTCAGTTCGATAAACATCAGTTTTTAGCAATTGGACCAACATGGGCAAAGTATACTTTTCTGTATCGTTGATTAGGATCAACGGCATCAAGAAATTATTCCACGAAGTCACAAAAGAAAAGATTGCCATGGTGGCTAATCCTGGTTTCATTAGTGGCAACATGATTCGATGAAAAATTTTGATTTCGCTAGCTCCGTCTAAACGAGCGGAATCTGCCAAATCAGGATGATAGATTGTTTCTAAGTATTGCTTTAAGAAAAAAACGCTAGCTGGTGAAGCGATTGCCGGTAAAATTAATGGCAGAAAATTATTCAAGAGATCTAAACGATTCATAAATTGATAAAAACCGATCATACTGATTTGCTGAGGAATCATGATCAGTCCAAGAATGACAGCAAAAAGGACTTTCTTCCCACGAAATTCATAAGCGATCACGCCATAAGCCGTTAATGCCGAAAAATACACATTGAGAACGGTGGCTCCAGCAGCAATCAAGAAGCTATTTTTAAATCCATTGAAAACATTGAATCCTCTGCCCATTAAGACGGACCAGTTGTATTGTAGATTACCGCCCGGCCATAGGGATAGCCCTTGCTGGATCTGTTCCGCTGAACGTGTCGAGTTGACCAAGACGACCCAAAAAGGAAAAATACTTAGAATGGTCAGCAACACTAAAAAGACATAGATCAACAATCGTTTTACTCGATAGCTATTTTCCATTTATTTTCGCCCCACTTTGCTGTTTTCTTTGAAGAATTGAAACAATAACGTACTTAATACGATTGAAAGCACCAATAACAGCACCGACGCTGTTGCGGCAACGTTGAAATTTCTACTGCCGGTAAATGCTTGATTGTAGATAAACATCGTGATCGTTAAGACACTATTGTTAGGATTGCCATTTGTCAGTAAGAAAGGAATGTCGAACATTTGCAAGCCGCCAATCAAGGAAGTCACCAATGTATAAAGTAGTATTGGTTTCAACAAAGGCAGCGTGATCTTGCGAAAAATCTGTCCATCATTGGCTCCATCGACCATAGCTGATTCAAAAAGAGCATCATCAATGCTTAAAATGCCCGAAACCAGAACAATCGTTGTTTGACCATACCACATCCAAAATTGGATAAAGGAAACGATCAGCCGAGTCCCCGTTTCACTGCGAAAAAAATCAAATGGCTGATCCAAAACACCGAAATGTTGCAAGGCAAGGTTGATCGGCCCCAATGGAAAACTGAATAAAACGAAAAATAGGATTGCTACTGAAGCTGCAGTAATAATATTTGGTAAATAAAAAACGACTTTAAAGAAACCTTTCCCTCGCAAGCGCAGCTTGATGTTAGTAAACCATGCGGCCAGTAAGAGAGCCAAGCCAATTTGAGGAACGAAGTTTACACCCCACAAAATAAAGGTATTGCTGATCGATTTTAAAAATAATGGATTGCGAAAAATCGCAAAATAATTATCCAGTCCCACGAGATTAGCAGCAGGGTTCCACCCTTTTAGATCCGTAAAACTCAGATAAATCGTATAAAGAATTGGATAAAGTTGAAAAACCAAGAATGCTAGAAAAAATGGTGCGATAAATAATAGCCCATAGCGATGATACTGTTCAAATTTCCTCTTATTCTGCATCGTAATCCCCCTGCATGATTTTTTCTACTACTTTTCCTGCTAGTTAAGACAGGTGCTTTAGTTAACCTACTATTACTGAGAAAAGGTTAAAACCGACTCCTTTATTCGGTGCCGGTTTCAGGAACACCTAATCTACTTGAATATCTGGATATGCGTTGATGACCGCATTTTTAAAATTTTGGATAGCCGTTTCTTTATCGACTTCTCCTTTTGAGTATGGTGTCAAGCAACTATCGGTAAAGAGTGTTTCAATCGTTTGGTCATACTCTGTCAGAATTTTCGCGTTGATGTCTTGTACCATATCTGCAAATTCTGCATAGTGGTTTTGACCGCCTAAAAAATCTTCTTCGTATTCGCTTTTAATTTCTTCAACAACTTGCTCATTCGATACAAAATCACCGGTATCTTCTGCCCATTGTTTTAAAAATTCTTGATTTGTGGTTAAATATGCCACTAACTGCGCCGCTTCTTCCTGCATTTTAGAAGTTGCCGTGGCACCTATCCATGTGCCACCCCAGAACCAAGACGATGGTCCTTGGATCATGCGCCAGTCACCTTCTGTTGAACTGGAGTTATCGGCAGCTGTCGCATTTGGTTTTAACCAATAATGCAGTCCCCATGTAGGCAAACTATAGCCAAACACATTATCGCCATTCATCCCAGCGAACCAAGCTTCTGATTGTCCTTCTATGTCTTGAGTCAAGCCTTCTTCAACAAATTTTCGCGATACATCCAACAAGTCATACAAACTGTCGTCGATGACTAATTTGCCGTCTTCAACCCAGCCATGTTCGCGTTGACCATAAAAAGGCTTCGCCAAATCTTGAACACTAGAGATCATATAGGTGGTTCCACCACTATTTTCTTTGACTGATTTGGCTTCCTCATAGAATTTATCGTATTCTGACAATGCCGCTTGCGCAGCCGCTGGATCATCGATCCCTAGCAGCTCTTCTGCCATCGATGCCCTGTAATAAAACCCGCCAGGAGCAGCTTGCCAAGCCAACGCATGAAGAACCCCGTCTTTTGAAGTCCCTACGTCTTTGACATATTGATACGTATCTGCCGCGGCTTCATCAAGCCCCAGTGAACCAAGGTCTGCCATCATACCTGATTCCACATATTTTTTGACAAAGGCAGATTCTAAAGCAATCACATCTGGTGCATCTTGGGAACCGAGAATCGGGTCTAGTTTGGTCTCGAATTGGTCAGAAGGAATCTCCACAATACGAATGTCATATGCTAAATCTTCGTGTTCCGGCAAATAGTAATCATTGATCATGGTTGATAATTCCGAGGTAAAGGTCCAAACAACGAGTTCATCCTTTCCGCCGCTCTCTGATGAGCCGTTTTCTGATCCACTGTTTTCTGAACCATTGCCGCAGCCAATAAGTATCAAAGCAGTTAAGCCAATCATTGCTGCTGTTTGAAGCACTCGTTTCCAATTATTCATCTTTCTTCCTCCTCGATTTTTTGATAGTCAAATGAATCAAAATCAGCAGGGAGACGATTACCAGTCGTATCGATCGTAAACATCCCCACAAAAGCCCCCGTAAAAAAGCCGCCATAATGTTCTGCCACATAATCGTCTGATAATAACAAACTGTCAAATAGCTGATCAAACACTTGCCACTCTTTTTGATCAAATGAATAAGCGTATTGATAGGTGGTATAATTGACGATTGTTTTGAAATAGACAGTTTGTACTTCTGCAGGTATTGCAACCTCTTGTTCAATTTTCATCTTCAGTTGTCCCTTTTCGCTCGACAGTACAGTGATGATTCTTCCTTTAGTCTCATCATGAGTGATGTAGATAGCTGACCAGTTTTGTGTATTGTAATAATTCGTCAAGCCTGCCAACTGCAGAAAAGATTCCGGTAAAAATTCGACGGCTGTCGTTGCTTCAAAGCAGAAATCAGCCCATCTTCTTGCCACCAAAGCTTGATGGAATAGTGAATTGAAAGACTCTCGCCCATATAATCGCAAGTATCCTGGTCGCGCTGTCAAGCTACCAATCTCCTCAGAAAATGGAATCCTCAATGTTTGAAATACTGGTGCCAATGAATTATCTTCAAAATCATCAAAACCTGTTTCTATTTCCCATGGATGTTCGGTTATTTGTGGCTGTGGGACCTCATCTTTTGGAAAGTTCCCTCCTGTAATATACGGCCAATCTTTTTCCCAATAAACAGACTGGATCGCTGTTTCTCTTCCCAAGGGGCAATAGCCACGATTTTCTAAGAGTGGCGTTTGTGGATACTTCAACGCCCGTCCAGTCAAGTGAACAAAATACCATTCATTAGTCTGAGTTTGAACAAAGGAACCATGACCAGCTTTTTGCAGCTGAATCTCTGGCTGATTCCATGAACTGATCAGGGGATTTTGGGGATGAACCTCATACGGTCCATCAATGTGAGTAGAACGAGCGATTGTACTTGCATGTTCAAACTTGGTGCCACCTTCTGCTGTCAATAAATAATAATAGCCGTTAACTTTATACATGACCGGCGCTTCAGTCAATTTTCGCTCCGTTCCTTTAAAGATGACTTTGGACTGACCTACCAATTTCTTGGTTTGCCAATCAAATTCTTGGAGGGAAATACCATAGAAAGAGTGATTTGCGGGGCGATAATCCCATACCATATTCAAAAAATATTTTTTGCCGTCTTCATCATGAAATAGAGAAGGATCGAAACCGGAAGAATTCATATAGATTGGCTCCGACCATTCTCCATCGATGGTTTCACATGTAATCAAATAATTGTTTACATCTTTCCAACTATTGGACTGCGTTTTGACATCTGAATATATCAACCAAAAACGACCATCACTATAACTTAAGTTTGGCGCCCAAACGCCACCAGAATCTGGATTTCCCAGCATATTCAACTGACTGACACGATTAACGGGCGTACTGATCAAGCGCCAGTTCTTCAAATCTTTCGAATGGAAGATACGCACCCCCGGAAACCATTCAAAAGTTGACGTGGCAATGTAATAATCTTCCCCTGCACGACAGATACTCGGATCTGGATGAAAGCCTGTTAATATCGGATTGGTAATCAAAAAAATTCCTCCTCTTTCAATTTTCGGTATTTTGCAATTCAACTGAAAATCAATATTAATGAGCATATTAGAGTTAGTAAGTTTTATTTACTAATATACCTAAATAAAAATATTATTGATGTGAACCTTTTTAAAATAAACCAGAATCATTGCCCTATTTACTTTATTCAGATGAACTGTCATAATTATAAAATGAAATCGCTATCATTCACAGGACGATTTCCACACATCGATAGACAAAAAACGGAGGGCAGTTTACGTGACCATTTTAGAAGAATACCATTTTGGCGAATATCTAAGCGTTTCTAGTTACCATCCTTACTCTCTTAATTACATAGAACATTTTCATCGTTCCTTTGAATTACTTATTTGTAGTGATGGCGAAGCCATTGTCAAAATCGAAGAAAGTCCCTATGTCCTTATGGCGGGTCAAGTATTATTAGTCATGCCTTACCAGACCCATGCCATTGAAACACCTAAGGAATCACAATTACATATTCTTGTTTTTTCTCCTGAGTATATTCCTGATTTTTTCGCTAAAACCAAGGACTTCTCTTTATCCGACCCAGTAATCACTATCGATAGGTCTATTGCTAAGCAACTCTACTATCCTTTATTTGAAACGGATTCTCTCTATTTACGAAAATCCGCACTGTACCAAGTCCTCTATCTCTTTGAACACCAAACGACATTACTTCCAGCCAAAAACCAAGAAGATATCCTAATTCAGCTACTTGTTTATATCGAATCACACTTCAAAGAAGAGCTGACCCTCGAAAAATTAAGCAGCAATATAGGCTATAGCAGCGTCTACGTTTCCAGAATGATTACCGATAAATTAAAAAGTACTTTTCCTCGGATTTTGAATCAAGCAAGAATTCGCCATGCCTCCTTCTTGCTGACCCATAGTCTATTGTCTATTGCAGAAGTAGCAGAACAAGCGGGCTTTCAAAACGTTCGGACATTCAATCGAAATTTCAAAGTATTAAAATCTATGACTCCTAAAGAATACCGCTTAAAACACAACGCAAATTTGTAAGCGTGACATAGAATAGTACATAAACACAAATCAGGTTATTTGTGTTTGTGTTATTTACAGATTTCTTGTATCTGCTGATTCCATGGTAAATAAGCCCATATCGCTTCAAGCAAGAACGATAAAACATATTTTAATACAATTGTGTCAATGATCATTGACATCCCACTCTTTTAACAAAGTGTACAATAGCTATTTATGGATTTTGTGCCATGTTCGAAAATTGAACAGATACAAAATCTTTTTGATTTATGAACTATTTCTCCTAGTACGGATACATATTCTATTTTTTTCTCGAAAGGTTTAAGTACATAGTGAAAAAGCCATGAAGCTAAAAGATATTAGCTTGCATCGCTTCGAATATCACATGTTTCATCACAAATGAAATGCCAATAAATTTTTATTCAGCAATTGTATTTTTCAAAAAGTTACCTAACGCTTATTTCTCTCATTTCTTCACCATCTCATGCCCGCCAAACCCATTGCGCAGTGCAGCCACTACTTTCGCCGAGAAATTATCTTCTTCCTGAGAGATATTTCTCATAAATAGGCTCATGGCAATCGTCGGAACAGCTACATTCATATCAAGTGCTGTTTCAACGGTCCATTTGGCTTCGCCTGAAGCCGCCACGATTCCCCGGTACTCTGCTAAACGCGGACTATCCGAGAATTGTGCTTCCGCAATCTCCATCAACCAACTGCGGATCACTGATCCGTGATTCCAAACCTTTGCCACTGTTGCTAAATCAAATCCATATGCACTTTGTTCAATCAGTTGAAAACCTTCGCCAATCGATTGCATCATGCCATATTCGATGCCATTGTGGACCATCTTCAAAAAATGTCCGCTTCCTGAAGGTCCCGCATATAAATAACCGTTCTCAGTAGCGATATCTATGAAGAGGCCTTCAATCTCACGAAATGCAGCTTCTTCTCCACCAATCATCAAGCAGGCATCATTTCTGGCTCCTGATATGCCTCCAGATGTCCCGCAATCAAAATAAGATACTGCTTTTTCTTTAAACCATGCTGCACGACGAATGGAATCTTTGTAGTTTGTGTTTCCCCCTTCAATAATGATGTCCCCAGATTCTACATGCGTAAACAATTCCTTTAGTACGTGCTCAGTTGGTTCCCCCGCAGGCAGCATCAACCAAAAAATACGTCTACCCGAAAATGCTTGGACCAACCTATCCACAGATTGTACAGTACTGATTCCTGCCTCTCTTGCTGCTTGTTGCGCCACTTCAGAGATATCCATTCCAATAACCTGATACTGATTGTCTGTCAAATTCATTGCCAGATTGAGTCCCATTTTACCTAGACCGATAATACCGACCTCCATATCAGCGCCTCCATTCCTATATCTCTATTATACAAAAAAATATTTTTTTGTAAATATAAAAAATAAAAAATATTTTTATTTACTTTTTGATAGGAAAAGGGAACTCTTTATGATAAATTAATCATAATCTAACCATTTACTTGAAAGGAGGACCTTCAATGACAGTGTCTATTCGTTTACAAATAAAAACACATTATAAAGACTTTAGTTTGAAAGAACAAAAAATTGCTGACTATATCCTAGAAAACCCTAGCACAGTCAGTCATAGTTCAATTAGTGACCTTTCCAATACTTTAGGTGTAGCAGATTCGACTTTTTTCCAATTCACAAAAAAACTAGGTTATAACGGTTTTAAGGAATTTAAAATGGCCATGCTGATGCAAGAAAATGATTTGTCCGCTATTTCTTTCCACGAAAATATCCAGCAGACTGACAATGAATTGACCATGGCGCAAAAAGTCTTTGATTCCAATATGACGACTTTGACGGATACCCGTAATTTATTAACGGAGGAAAATCTCAAACATGCAGTAACGATGATTGACGGATCCAAACGCGTGTACTTTTTTGGCGTAGGGGGTTCAGAGATTGTTGCTACAGATGCTTATCACAAATTTTTACGGTCTCCAATCGCTGTTTATCATAGTACAGATTTTCATATTCAATTAATGGAGGCATCTTTGTTAACCTCTGATGATTGTGCCATTTTTATTTCTCATACTGGAAAATCGAGAGAAACAATCGAGATGGCGCAGATTGCGAAAGAAGCGGGTGCGAAAATCATTGTGATCACAAGTCACGCTGGTTCCCCATTGGCCAAGCTAGGCGACGTGGTGTTTATTTCCATTTCAGAAGAAACTGAATTTCGTTCTGAAGCGTTGGCCTCAAGAATTTCACAGCTAAGTATTATGGATGCCCTATATGTGATTCTCATGTTCATCAACCGGGAAGATGCCCAAAAGTCGATCAAAAAAATTCGCCAGTCCATTTCAAAAATCAAAGAAAACAATTGATTATGTTACTTTGCGACAAAAAAACTTACCAATAGCCCTTGCCATTGCCCGCATGAAATAGCGTATTGGCTGCTAAAGGTAAGTTTTTTTTGTCGATGAATCCTATTGATAGGTTGCGCTTAATTGATTGTCTTGAACCAATAGTTCCTCGACCGAACAATTGGCGGCTAATGCGGCTTTGACAAGGGCACTGGCTTTTTCGTAGCCGATTTCAGGCGCAAGCGCTGTAACCGTTCCTGTACTACAAGCCACTGCTTGCCGGCAAACCGTTTCATTGACCGTAATGCCTGTCACACATTTTTCTGCAAAAATGCAACAAGCATTGGTCAATAGTTGACATGACTCAAATAAATTATGAAAAATCACCGGTTCGAACGCATTCAATTCTAATTCTCCAGAAGCTGCTGCGAAAGTGATCGCTCCGTCGTTCCCCACAACTTGAAACGCAATTTGACTGACAACTTCGGGAATCACAGGATTGACTTTGCCTGGCATAATCGATGATCCTGCTTGTCTAGCAGGCAAGTTCAGTTCATGGAAACCCGTTCGTGGTCCGCTGGAAAGCAAACGCATGTCATGGGCACTCTTCGTCAATGCAATCGCAAGGGTCTTGAGGACACCAGACAAAGCAGCGAACGTATCTGCATGCTGTGTAGCATCAATCAGGTCATTGGCCGGGCGCAGCGGGCGCGAAAAACGCCGATTCAATTCCTCATACAGATATTCTTGATATCGAAAAGAAGCATTGAGACTAGTCCCAATCGCGGTTCCACCTAAGTTTAATGTCAATAGTTCTGTTGAGAGGTGCTGCAACCGTTCACGACAACGAATCAAACTGCTCGCGTAAGCGGAAAAACTATCACTTACCATCATTGGTACCGCTTCTTGAAGCTGTGTCCTGCCCATTTTCTCCACATGTTGATATGCAGTTGCTTTCTTTTGCCACGCATCAATCAAAAGATTGACGGCATCCGTCAGCTGCTCCATATAAGTAAGTAATGTCAGCCGTCCAGCACTGGGATAGACATCATTGGTCGATTGACTTTGATTGACATCATCTAATGGATGTAGATAGTGATAGTCTCCTTTCTTGTGCCCCAATAACTCTAAACCGCGATTGGCGATTACTTCATTGACATTCATATTTGTCGATGTGCCCGCTCCCCCTTGGAAGGTATCCACTATAAATTCATCCTGCCATTTGCCCATCATGATTTCTTCAGCTGCAGTAACGATCACTGCCGCTTTTTCTTTGGATAATGTGCCAGAGCGTTGATTGGCAATAGCCGCTGCCGCCTTGATCCGCGCCACTTGCTGAATCAATAACCAATCTACTTTTTGTTGACTAAAGGCAAAATTTTCTTTTGCTCGATAACTATGAATGCCATAGTAAGCTTCCTCATAGATTGGTAAACTGCCAATTGCATCAGATTCGATCCTCATCATGATTAAAACGCCCCTTTTTGTTTTATATGTGATAAAATATCACATAAGTTGAAAATAGACGAGTCATTTTCGCCATGTCTTTGTTTATCACTGAAATTTGTCCCTTAGACTTTGCAAAACAAAAAGAATGTATCCAAAAACAGAAAAGAGGAAAGCGATTGGATGAACTAGATAAAAAATTGTTGAACCTACTACAGAAAAATGGTCGTTTATCGATCAAAAAATTAAGTGAAGCTTTATTCATCACAGCACCCGCTGTATCACAACGGTTAAAACACTTAGAAGAAACCCGTCATTTAGTGGATTATCAAGCCACTGTCGACTATGAACAAGCCGGTCTGCCAATTAAGGCTTTCATCCATCTATCGATTGAACCTCAGCAAAAAGCCAGCTTTTATCCTTTTATCCAAGCCATTCCCAATGTGCTTGAATGTGATTGCGTCACAGGGCCTTATTCAATGTTGATCAAAGTAGTCTTCCCCTCCACCAAAGCATTAGATCATTTTATCAATGATTTACAGAAATTTGGTCGAACCAATACACAAATCGTCTTTTCGACACCTGTCCCTTCAAGAGGCTTTCAATTCTGACAATATATAAGGACCCACGCCAAATAACGTCCCCGTCATTTTTCACGGGGACGTTATTTGATGCCTTCACTCTTCACTGATGGGTACTTGCAGGCCTCGTGGCCCAACACTTGTCGAAAAAACGATATGGGTTTTTGTATCTCCATAAAATTGCAGATCGGTAATAAAGCGATCTAAAACAACCGTATCACTAAAATAAACCTTCAAGAGCATAGAATAATCCCCAGTAATGCAGTCACATTCAATCACATTAGGAATAGCTGCGATATAGGCATAAAAAGCATCTTTGTCTTTGGCATTTACCGCACAATGCACATATGCTTTGATTAGATAACCAAGTTTCTGATAATCAATCAACGCTTGATAGGATCGTATGTACCCCAACTGTTCCAGATTTTGCACTCTTACAGATACGGAGGGCGAAGAAATAAAACATTGCTCCGCGATTTGCTTCACTGTCACTCGGGCGTTTTTCTGCAAGATGTTTACTATTTTTCGGTCTAAATTATCCATGATCGTCCCCCGTTCTCATTTTTTCTCAGTTTAACGAGAAAAACGCAGAAGTGCAAGTTCGAAATCACATCTCATGTGACATTTCATCACATACCTATTCAATGTAGCGAAAATAGCGATAAAGAATGAGTGCAGCAACTGCAAATATCCCACAACCGAAAAACATAACCTGAAAGCCAAAAAGACTGGCAATCAAGCCCCACAAAAAAGCGCCACTGCCATAGGCTACATCCAAAGCTGCAGAGAATATAGCCGTTCCTTGCCCTCGTTCCTCCTCTGTCACGGCTTCTATGACAATTGTATTCATCACTGGCAACAAACCCGCATAGCCTACTCCATAGCACGCAGCAGCGACAAGCAATCCAGACAAACGACTGACAAATGGCAGCAAACAAAAGGATGCCAGGATTAATAGCAGACTACCGTAAATCAAAGGCGCGGTTCGAATCTTCTCAAGCAGGCGTGGAAAGATGACTCGCGTCAACACAGTCATCACAGACATCACAGTAAAATAATACCCTGACCCGACGATATTGCGTTCAAGCGCATATTGTGCGATGAACGCAACGATGCCAGAGTTGGCAAAGCAAATCAGAAACAAAATCCCGCTGGGAAACAAGACTGCTTTAATACGCAAAATATCTTGCATCTGCCCTTGTTTCTTTTGGATCCCCGATGATAGGTGGGACAATGGCTGCTCTTTCAAAAAGAAGCTCAATAAAAAAGCTGTCCCACATAATATAACGGACACCCGAAAAAGAGCAGGAAACCCATAATGTTCTACGATCGTGAGACCAATCAATGGACCAATCGCACTAGGAACAGCTTGGGCGATACTGAAATAGCCCAAGCCCACTGCTAATTTACCCTCTGGAATCGTATCGACAGCCATCGTTGCCGCTGCTGTTGCTTGTATACTGTTGCCAACACCTTGGACGATCCTCAAGCAAAACAGTACCAACAGTCCTTGAAACAGATTCAATAAACCGAAATCAAGAAGTAGTATCCCTAAACCCAAACAGAGTAATCCTTTGCGTCCATGACGATCTATCGCCACACCAATCGGTAAACGGCAGCAAAGCGCCGCTATTCCCAACACGCCAACAATGGCACCGGAAATTGTTTTAGAGCCGCCTAGAGAAGCCACATACAACGGTAACGTGCCCATCTGAGTAGTGATAGCTGTCATCGCTAATGCTGTAACAACCATCACCAAATAAAAATCTTTCGACCAGAGTCGACTGCTACTGGTTACCTTTTCCATACATCACCTCACTGCTAAACCGCAGTTTGAAAACGCACTTGTGTCAAAAATTGCTGGGTGCGTTCTTCTTGCGGATACTCAAAAATGTCTTCTGGCGTGCCTGCTTCGACCACGACACCATCTGCCATAAAAATCACTTTATCTGCAACCTCCTGCGCAAACTGCATTTCGTGGGTAACAATAATCATGGTTTGACCACTATCGGCTAACTGTTTCATGACCTTCAGCACTTCCCCAACCAACTCTGGATCAAGCGCTGAAGTGGGTTCATCAAATAACAACAGTTCTGGCGTTAACGCCATGGCTCTGGCGATACCGACACGTTGTTGCTGTCCACCAGATAATTGAACGGGATACATCGATGCTTTATCCGCCAGGCCCACTTTTTCCAACGCGGCTAATGCAGCTTTTTCTGCTAATTTTTTGGGAAAGCGTCTTGGGACGCGCAACCCTTCTGCCACATTTTGTAAGACATTCATGTGACTGAACAACTCGTAAGACTGGAACACCATTGCCGTTTTCCGAGCAATTTCTAAGCGCTGCGTTTTGCCAATATGGGCTAGATCGTACTGAAAATCACCAATAGAGTAACTGCCAGCGTCGGGTTGTTCCAATAAATTCAAGCAGCGCAGGAACGTTGTTTTGCCAGATCCGCTAGGTCCGATGATACAAACGACTTCCCCCCGATCAATTTGCAGCCCAACATTTTTTAAAATCACTTGTTTGTCAAAAGATTTTCTTAATCCTTTGATTTCTGCTTGCAACATAGGCTTCACCCTCTCTTATCTATCCTTTAAAGTGCAATTGTGTTCGCTGACTGCCCTGCCAGTAAGATATCTCTGGCATTATTCAAAGCTGTTTCCGCAATCTCTTGTACTGCCAAATGGGTGTAATAAGCAATATGAGGCGTTAATAGGACATTTGGCAATTGATTCAATTGTTGATAATAGGGATTTCGATCCCAGCCAACAGCAAAATAGCGCTCTTCGTTCGCCAAGGCATCCAATACTGCACCGCCTAACTTGCCGTTTGCCAAAGCAAAAATCAACGCATCGGTATCAACGATCCCTCCTCGTGCGGTGTTGACGAGCCAACTATCAGGCTTCATTTGTGCAAAAACAGCTGCCGAAAATAATTTCTCAGATGCTTGCGTCAATGGGACATGGATGGACAACACATCGGATGAAGCCACCAATGTTTCAAAGGACACGTAGTCCACGATTCCTTTTAAGCGGGCATTCTCACTGCGACTTGTGGCGATTACATGCCCCCCCATTTGATGGATGGCTTCTGCTACCACGGCACCGATGCGACCAGTCCCTAAAATGCCCACCGTCACATCTTGTAATTCTCGTCCAATGACAGAGCGGCGATCAAGATTGCCTTTGACCATCGAAGGGATACGTCGCAACGCCATCAAAATCGACATTACCGCAAAGTGTCCTACAGACGTCGGACTATAGGAAGGAACATTCGTCACTGTCAGTTGATACTTCTCAGCCCAAGCGAAATTGACCCCATCAACTCCTGTTGATTTGATTGACAATTGCTGCATCCCCATCTCATGGAGCTGTTGATAGAGGGATTCATCTTGACGCATAGCCACACTTGGATAAAGACAAATCCCATCGTGACCTGAGGCAAGATGGATATTGTCGTGATCAAGCCCTTCGCTGACAATTGTGACAGCTGTTTTATGAATAAAACCCCAACGCTCAATATAAGGGATTTCTTCTTCACTGACCCCATAATAAATCAATTGCATCTACATACCTCCTAAATGACGCCTTCATAAGCTGGTGCCAACGCATAATCCAATGCATCACCAATGAGCGTGATCCCTTCATCGATTTGTGCCAACGTCGGTTTGGTGAAATTCAAGCGAAACGAGAGCTCATAACCTTTCCCTGCCACACTCATGATATTGCCAGGAATGACCGCCACTTTTGCTTCATCAAGATAATCATAGAACCGTTCAGAATCAACTGTTGTCGCCAAAAAACACGTGATGAAATAGCCGCCGGTTGGTTTGATATAGGTTAGCTTATCACTAGGCAATGCCTGCAACGCGTTGAGCATGCGGGTATATTTCTCTTGGTACATCAACGTAAGCTGTGCAACATGACCTTCAAAATCATAATGGTCCATATACTCTGCCAAAACCACTTGCCAATAAAAATTGGTATGAGAATCCGCAGACTGTTTGGCCAAAATCAATTTTTCCATAGCTGGGCCAGCCGCCATCATAAAGCCAATACGACTACTAGGTGCGAGAATTTTTGAAAAAGAACCGGCATAAATGATCCGACCTTCTAAGTCCATCGTTTTCATTTTAGGAATCGGATCACCCTCATACAATAATTCGCCATACGGATCATCTTCAAAAATCAAAATATCATAGCGACAGGCCAATTCGTAGATTGCTTTGCGCTTATCCAACGGCATCGACGTACCTAATGGATTTTGAAATGTCGGGATCAGGTACAGCATTTTTACCCGTGGCTCTGTTTTAAGGATTGTTTCTAAAGCATCAAGATCCATTGATTCTGCAGTGAGGTCCATCGGCACGGGTACGGGAATCGCACCATACCCTTTGATTGCATTAACAGCGCCTGAAAAAGTTTGTTCCTCACATAAGACGACATCTCCCTCATTGCAGAACACTTTGACAGCCAAGTCCATTGCTTGGGTCGACCCTGACACCACGAGCACCTCCTCCTCATTATCAATTGCGGACAATTGCTGCAACCGTTCTTTGATCAATGTACGCAATCGTGGATATCCTTCTGACGCGCCATATTGCAAAAAAGATTCCGGATCTGCTTCGGTGTATAATTTTTGCGAAATTTCTTTCAGTACGGCCATTGGAAAAGCCTCTGTTGGAGGAAAGCCATACGCAAATGAAATAGCTGATGAAGAGGCCATATTTTTTTTCGCATTCTCTCTCAATGGAGATGCTTCTAAAGTGTTGATTCGTTGTGCAAATTGATAGTTCATTCTGGTTCCTCCCTCGTTGTTTTTCAGCCTGCCAGCTGGTTCGTAAAACGGGCCAAAAAGGCTTTGGTACGTTCTTCTTTGGTTTGTTCAAATACTTGCTGTGGTGTACCTTGCTCCACGATATGACCATTCTCCATAAAGACGACTTTGTCCGCCACCTCATACGCAAACTTCATTTCATGGGTGACCAAGACCATAGTGGCCCCGGTTTCAGCAATATCTCTGAGCAGCGCTAACGTTTGTCCCACCAATTCAGGATCTAAAGCCGATGTAGGTTCATCGAACAAAATAACCTTGGGATTCAACGCCAATGCCCGCGCTATACCGATCCGCTGCTGTTGTCCACCTGAAAGCTGGCTAGGATAGAAATCCTGTCGTTGCGTCAACCCCACTTGATCAAGCAGCATTTCCGCTGTCCGTTGGGCCTCCTCCTTGTTTTGTTTTTTTGTGACGATCAATGGCATCATAATATTTTCTTTGGCCGTTTTATTTTGAAACAAAGCATAATTTTGAAAGACCATGGCGGTTTGCCGCTGATGTGCCAAAATCTCCTTTTTGTTGGCTTTATGCAGCAATGTTTGGGTCTCACCCAATTGAATCTGACCTTGATCCGCACGTTCCAGAATATTCAAACATCGTAAAAAAGTCGTCTTACCAGAACCTGACGGACCTAAAAGAACCACCACTTCTCCTTTGCCGACATCAAGGTCGATGCCTTTTAGCACCTCTTGTTTGCCAAAACGCTTATGAACATCCGTCACCTTCATCATAATGTCGCCCTCCTTAATTTACGTGACATCCGTTCTTCCAATAATTGCGCACCTTTTTCAATGACCAAACTAATCATCCAATAAATAATAGCAACAGCAACATAGGCTTCCAAAAAGCGATAGTTTTGCTGGGCAGTGATTTTGGCTGCAGCAAACACATCCACGACGCTGACCATTGACGCCAATGCTGAAGCCTTAACCAATGAAATCAGCAAATTGCTGAACATCGGAATTGAAATTGGCAATGCCTGTGGAAGCAATACACGGCGAATCACTTGCAGATTCGTCATACCTATCGATTTGGCTGCATCAAATTGTCCTTTTTTGACCGCTGCAAAAGCTCCTCTAAAAATTTCACTACTGTTGATTGCCGACAGTAAACTTAAGGCAGCAATCGCAATCCAAACCATATTGAAATCTTTGAAGCGCAGCTGCCAGTGCATGGATTCTGCCCAGATATCGAACTGTTTTGCTGAGACAAGATACAACGCTAAGATCACTAACACAATCGGCACGCCTTTCAAGATCGTCACTATTCCTTGCAAAATCGGTGCAATCACCTTGACCCGATATAAACGAATCAAGGCAATCCCAAGACCAATTACAAGGCCGATCACCAATGCGGTGATTGCCATAAAGAGTGTGGTGCCGATATAGTGGCTAGCTGTTTTCAGCGCATCGATCATAATAGAAAATTGAAAACTCATCGCCATTCCTCCCTATTCAGGGACATAATCCCCATCCAAATATTTTTCAGATAATTCTTTGATCGTACCGTCTTCCTTCAACTCCTCAAGTGCCGTGTTGACTGCATCGATGAAGTCTTGATCAGTTTCTTTATTGAATAACAAGTAGGCATCAGAATTGTGGACAGGTTCGCTGCCGATTTCTAAGTTTTCACTAAAAGAGTTATTCCAGTTGTCCACTTGATATTCTGGTGCCAACGTCGCATCCACCGCACCTGACGTCACTGCTTGTACGATTTGCTCATTGTTGTATTCACCATAGACCAATTCAAAGGCATCTGGATTTTCTGCTAAATAGGCTTCTGCCATTGCCGCTTGGTTCGTGGCAGTTGTGACATAGACTTTTTTGCCAGCTAAATCATCAAAGCTGTCGTAGACCGTACCGGCATCCGGATCAGATACGATATAGGTATCCCACACTACATACCCCACATCACCATAGACAAATTTTTCTTTCCGTTCATCATTGACTTCATATTCATAAGCGGCCATTTGGACCTTATTGCTTTCTAGATTAGACAATGTCGTTGGAAAATCTGCGCCTTCAAAGGTGAAGGTATAATCAGATAATTTTTCATCAATTGCCTTTACGACAGATACATCATAGCCGTCATACTCGCCATTTTCATCTAAATAGGCATACGGCAATGCCTCGTTACCAGTCCCAACTTTGATCTCTGTCGCATCACTGGCATCACTACTGGTCGTATCCGCAGAACTACTGCCGCAAGCACCTAGAACCAAAGCTGTCAGCAGGGCACTTGCACCTATTATCGTTTTTTTCATTTGAATTCCTCCCTTTCCCTCTACCCAAAATTTTCCTATGTTGTTTTTATTTTCTGCTGCTTTTTTGACCAAGTCATCAGCGGTATTTTTGCAGCTGGTTGTTTTGTTTTCGAAAAACTCATCCGTCGTTCAAGACCGGTGAAAACACGTTCTAGAATAAAACTTAAGGTGATAAATAAAATTGCCGCACCCACATAACCTTCTAAAGTATGGAAAGTCACTGCACCAATTGCACGGGCTTTGCCGACAACATCCACCACCCCGATCGTAAAGGCCAGTGAGGTATCTTGCAGCAACGCAATCGTGGTCGTCCCAAAGGCTGGCAATGCGACACGAACAACTTGTGGTAAAATCACCTGGCGATACATTTGTGTCTTCGTTAGCCCACAAGCGATACTGGCTTCTTTTTGTGTTACAGGGACACTTAAAATTGCCGCTCTAAAGGTTTCTGATTGAAAAGCAGCTGTATTCAAGCCATAGGTAATATAGATGAAGATAATTTTATTCCAAGATGACACATCGACTTGAATCATTTGCAGTAAAGCAGGTACGCCATAATACACTACATAAAGTTGAACCAAAATTGGTGTCCCGCGAATAAATGAGACGAATACCGCAGCCAGCTGACTCAGAATAGGCACCTTCTCGACACGTATAAAGGCGAGTAGAATCCCAAAAATCAGACCGACGATCGTGGCCACACCAACGATCATCAAGGTCACGGGCAATGCACTTAAAATTTTCGGGAAATATTCCCAAACCAATTGCCATTGAAAAAATGCGGACATATCGTTCCCTCCCTTAATTAAAACCAACACCATATTTCAGAATTTTCTGAATTTTCATAACAATACCCTATTCACCATGATTTAGACAATAGCCGTCTTGGTTTAACTATGAATATTTTGTCATTCAATTCATTTACCAAATAAAAAAAGGAAGAAAGCGACACCATCTTTTTTTACGTCGGCAGAAGCAACACCAAAAAAGCCGCGGAACGGCATGGCAGCCATTCACACGACAGATGAGATTATTCTACTATCTCCAGCGGTTAGAAACGATTTCTGCACCAAAGGGCATCAATGCCAACCGTGCCATTTTCAACGATTGGGTGGCAAAAGGAATCCCAATGATCGTAATCGTCAAAAACAAGGCACTTATTAAATGACCAAATGCGATCGGCAATCCTGAGACGATCAACCAAATAATATTCAGAATCAAAGAAACGCCACCGCCACGATAGACAACATCTTTGCCAAAAGGTGCCAATGATAGGGAAGCAAATTTGAAGCATTGCAGGCCAATCGGAATCCCGATGATTGTGAAACACCATATGCAACCTGCCAAAAACCATGAAATTGCACCTACCAAACCACCGAAAATAAACCAAATAATATTACCGAGAACGTTCATTCATCTAATTCCTTTCATTTAGTTCCTTTTTTACCCTCTGGCCATCTGATGTTGCTTTATTCTACCGTACTTGTTGACTCGCTCGTAGTCGTATCGGTAGTCGTGTTGGTTTCATCCCCACCGAACACACCGGTGATCGATGACCACAAACCACTAAAGAAACTCTTGATATTCTCCCACAAACCTTTAGATTTTTCTTCAATTTGTTTCCGTGCTTCAGTCAAATCCAGTTCATTCACAAAGTCTTCAAAAATATTTTTGTCTTTCATATCACTCATCAAAGACGTCAACTCGCTGATTTGGCTTTCAGTAACGATTCCGTCTAATCCATTGTCTTTCAATGCTTTTTCAACGGTTTCTTGAATATCGGATTGCGTTAGATTTGAGCCATCAGCTGTTTGCGCCGCTAAATCTGCTTTTGCTTGTTCTTGCGCTGCGTTCAACGCATCATCTGAATAGCCATCTTTGTCTTTATTTTCTTCTGTGATCGTCGATAAAACATCCATTTCATCTTGCGCGACTGCGACGCGGTCTTGATTGATGACCCCACCAGATTCTTCCACGATTTTATAAACACCTGCTAATGCGCCTGACCCATCAATTGGTACTGCAGAAGCGACCGTTAGTTTTGCATCAGTAATCCCCGCTGTCAACGCTGCATTTTGATACTGTGCAGCAGTGATTTTGGTTATATTGTCTGGTGTTGCAATATCAACAGTGATTCCTGCCCCTTCATCTAACGTCTGCATTCGGACAGAGCTGTACACAGCCCAATCTGAGGTAAAGCCGCCATCAGGGATATACGTCATCAAATCAGTCCCAGAAGTAGTATAAATAGGCGTCTCGCCTTTGATGCCTAATTTATCTAAAGTGTACGATTCTTGGTCGCTTGTCAATGCATTGCCGATTGCTACCGCATTGACTTGCAGACGTTCAGTAGTATCCGCTGTCGATGTATCGGTTTCTGTGATTGATGAATCAAGTGTTTCTGAAATAACAACAGCACTCTCTGTCGTTGCCGTTTCTTCAGCAAAGGCAGTTGGAATAGCGAGTAAAACTTGACTCGATACCAAAAGCGCAGCGATCATCGTGATTGGTTTACGTGTTTGTTTTTTCATAAGATCCTCCATATGAATCGAATTTAGGATACGGTCGTTATTTACAAACCGTGAATAACTGTATCTATTGTACAATAGTCAATCAACAAGTACCTACGCCGAAGGTACGATTTGAAGGAAAACTTATAGAACGCAAGAAAATTCATTAAAAAAACAAAAAAAAGAAAGGCACTTGCCTTTATCTTGATTAATTAAGGCTGTTTTATTGCACAAAATGGCAAAAACGCTGATTGATCAACATGCATTCAATAGAAGCATGGTAAAATAAATCTACAGTATAGTTTGTGACGGTGGCTATCTTTTGGAAGGTGGTGGTGCTTATGGAAGTAAGGACTGACTCTTTAGAAAGGAGAAGCCTTTTGTCTATAGCTGAAGCATTGGGCCTTATGATTAGTTTCGGATCGTTGATCGCGATACTGATCTTTGGCATCCTATCTGCAGCGAAAAATGACAAAAAAAAATAACCGTCGACTTTAGACTGTGATGGTTATTTTTTTGTATCAAACTGTCACCGTCTTAAGCGATGCTGTAAGGGAGTTGTTGACGCAACTCCTTTTTCATTTTTATTATAGCAAAATCGAGCAGTTTTCTCAACCATCTATTGGCAATGTTCTTCTACAAAAACATCAGTGCGATAGCGCCGAGGACATTGTTCAAAAAGTGAACCGCAACGGCTGCTTCTAACCGCTTCGTCTTCTTATAAACAAGTGCCATCAGCAAACCAATCAGCGCATAGATAGCAAACTCGATCCAACTGGTCGCCGTATGCGCGAGGCCAAATAATATCACACTGACAGCAATGCCAATCATTTGATACTTTTCAAATAAAAATCCGATGATTCCCCCGCGAAAAACAATCTCTTCCATCACTGGTGCCGCAACAGCAATCAATAAGAAAATCAACAGCGGATTTTCACCTGCGAAGACATTATTTAACAGCGTATCATTGGCCGTCGACTGCTGTCCTGTATTTGCTTGCAAAAAGAGCGTACCGACAATAGCGATCACTCTTCCAAGCACAAAGGCACCAATAATCCATAGCCAATTTTTCTTCGTAGACCAATCAAATCTAAAACTAGCCAATCCTAATTTTTTTGCCAACCACATAAGCAAACCAATATTCATGAGCACCATCGCGATCAATCCATACGCAATCAGACTTGGCAAATACGCTTCACCCATATCAAAATAATGCGTCTTCACCAAGCCAAACATCGTCATACTGACTTGGCTTAGTATAAATAATCCAATAACGATACACACTTTTTTGACTATTTTCATAAACCCTCCCGTTCGTTAACCATATTAAGACTGAACATCTTCATTTCCATCTTCATTCTATAGTACCGATTATTCACATGTGATTCAAGCCAATTCTCTAGTGAATCAAATTTTTTAAAAGCGTTTGACAACTACGGATTGTATTCACATTTCTGTTATGATACACTGTTTCTACTTTTGTTTGGCTGATGAACCGCTGCCCCAACCATGTTCATTTGGACCATCTCGTTGCGAGTATTCGATTACGAATGCTCTTTTTGTCGCGTTGTTGTCGAAAGAAAGTGAGTGATGCCAAATGATCCAAGTAGAACACCTCAGCAAAACATTCCATGTCACGAAAAGACAAAGTGGGTTTTGGTCTGCCACAAAGGCCTTTGTCTCTAGAGAAACCACCCAGATCCACGCCTTGCAAGATGTTAGTTTCACGATCCAAGAAGGCGAGATGATCGGTTACATCGGACCAAACGGTGCTGGCAAGAGTACCACAATCAAAATGATGTGCGGTATTTTGACCCCTGATGAAGGTCAGTGCCTCATCAACGGGCGCATCCCCTGGCGTGAGCGGAAACAACATGTCAAAGAAATCGGCGTGGTTTTCGGACAACGCAGCCAGCTTTGGTGGGATGTCCCGGTAATCGACAGTTTCGATTTGATCAGAGATATTTATCAAGTCGATCACCAACGTTATCAACAAAATTTGAACGAACTCACTGCGCTCTTGGACTTAGGTGAGTTGCTCAAAACGCCCGCGCGCTCCTTAAGCCTTGGGCAACGTATGCGGTGTGAAATCGCTGCTTCTTTGCTGCATGATCCAAAGATTCTCTTCTTAGATGAGCCCACCATTGGTTTAGATGCTGTTTCCAAAATCGCTGTACGTCAATTTGTCAAACGCCTCAATAAGGAGAAAGGGACCACTGTCATTCTGACCACCCATGACATGCAGGATATCGAAGCGTTGACCCAGCGCATTTTATTGATTGGTAAAGGAAAGATTTTGCTGGATGGACGGTTAGATGAACTCAAACAGCGATTTTCCGATGTAAAAACGGTCACCCTTGATTACACAGGTACATTACCCTCTCTGCCTCTCTCTGTCCAATCAGTCGAAGAATCCGTTGGTAGAATTGTTCTAAAAGTCGATCCTATATCCTTTCCTGTTCCTCAATTGATCAATTTTTTGAGTCAGCATGTTGCCATTACAGATTTGTCTGTTGCCAGTATCACTGCCGAAGAAATGGTGGCGAAGATGTATCAGGAGTATCACATATGAACAAATACGCTGCTTTGTTTCGCATTCGTTTCATTCATACATTGCAATATCGCTCTGCGGCCATTGCGGGGATGGCCACACAGTTTGTCTGGGGCATGATGGAGATTCTCGCATTCCATGCCTTTTATCAAACAGAAGCCTCAGCTTTTCCGATGACTATTCAGCAGACGGTTTCTTATATTTGGATGCAGCAAGCATTTCTCTCCTTGTTCATGCTTTGGTTTTTTGAGAGCGAGATTTTTGAAGCCATCACGAGCGGAGCCATTGCTTATGAGCTGGCTCGACCTTTGGATCTTTATGATAAATGGTTTTGTCAATCAATCGCCAATCGTCTGGCAAAAGCCCTCTTACGGTGTGTACCGATTTTCGCGATTGCTTTCTTGCTGCCTGCACCGTATCGATTGGTGTTACCTGCAAATCTAGCAACTTTTTGGCTATTCCTTTTGTCTTTACTCCTTAGTTTGGGCGTTGTGGTCACGGTATCTCAGTTGATCTATATTTCAACCTTTTATACGTTGTCCTCCGTTGGTGTTCGGGTGGTCGTTGGTGCAATCGGCGAATTTCTGGCTGGCGGTATTGTACCCATTCCGTTCTTTCCGCAACCAATCCGACAACTAGCTGAACTTTTGCCTTTTGCTGCCATGCAAAATGTTCCTTTGCGTATTTACAGCGGAAATTTACAAGGATTTGATGCAGGACGAAGTTTGTTGTTGCAAGTCTTTTGGTTGATCACGTTGCTGCTGATCGGCAAATGGTGGTTAAAAAAAGCCCTCAAACGGGTCGTGGTGCAAGGAGGATAATTCGATGGTTTATTGGCAGTATCTTTGTATTCATTTAAAAAGTCAAATGCAGTATAAAGTTTCCTTTATTTTTATGGCGGTCGGCCAGTTTCTTGGGTCCCTCACTGCCTTCTTAGGGATTTGGTTTATGTTCAGCCGCTTTCACCAAGTTGATGGCTTTGCCTTTGAAGAGGTCTTACTCTGTTTTGCGACAGTCTTGTTGTCTTATTCGATTGCTGAATGTTTCGGACGAGGATTCGATCTCTTTCCTCAAATGATCAGCAACGGTGAGTTTGATCGCGCATTGGTTAGACCTCGGTCGCTGATTTTTCAAGTATTGGCCTCTAAGATGGAATTTTCTCGGATTGGCCGTTTTCTTCAGGCTGTGCTGGTTTTCATCTATGCGATCCCTAGAAGCGGGGTAGATTGGCATGTTGGCGCGATCGTGACACTTAGCTTGATGATCATTTGCGGCAGTATCTTTTTCAGTCTACTTTTTCTTGTCTATGCGGCTATCACATTTTTCACGATTCAAGGCTTGGAATTCATGAATATTTTTACGGATGGTGCGCGGGAATTCGGGCGTTATCCTTTTAGCATTTATGGGAAACAGGTCTTGCGTTTATTGACTTTTGTGATTCCGATGGCTTGGTTTCAATATTATCCTTTTCTTTATCTCATCGGTCAATTGACCAATCCATGGTGGAGTTTATCGCCGTTGGTATGCTTGGTCTTTGCTTTGCCAGCTATCTGGTTCTGGCGGTTTGGATTAAAGAATTATGTATCCACGGGGTCATGAAGAAAGCATCGCCTTGAATAAATCAGGGCGATGCTTTTTTACAGTCGAAATACATTTTCTCCATATTCAATAATCTTAAATGATTCCAAAATATCCCCCTCTTGCATATCTACCAAAATAACAATAATCATATCTTCCTTGTCATATTCTTTAAGTTTTGCAAGGTCCATAACAGCAAGTAAATCCCCAGTTTTTATCTGTTGATTATTTTTAACAGTTAATTTAAAAGGCACTCCGTTTAAATCAACTGTATCAATACCCATGTGAATAAGTATGTCCGGCCCATTCTTCGTTTTTATAACAATTGCATGTTTGGTAGAAAAAATTGTTTGGACTATTCCAGTTACTGGGGAATAAACTTTTCCATTGTGGTTTGCAATAGCAAAACCATTTCCCATCATTTTTGCAGAAAAGACTGTATCTGGAATTTGTTCAATGGGAATAATCGTTCCTGTAGCAGGTGCCTTAATATATTTGATTTTTTTCGAAAATAACATGACTCACCCCTTATGGAATATCTCTTTTTTGAAAATAATGTATACAAGAAATGCAACTAATGGAAAAATGCCGAAAGTAAAGATTGCGACGTTTATAGATACATATTGAGACAACGTGCCGGAAATAATAGGTGCAACAAAAGAGGAAATCCCAATATAAAAGCTGACTGATATCAACTGACCAGAAGAAAAAACTTCTCTAGGTGTAATTTCGCTGATTAACATGCGCGAACCGACTGTAAAAGCGGGGACTGTGAAAAACTGAAATAAGCTAGCGCATAGAAAAATCCATACATTATTAGACAATCCATAAATCAAAAATTGTAAAATTAGGAAAAATCCAGCAATCACAATGAGTCGCTCATTACGCCACTTAGAGACAGTTCGATTTAATAGAAGATAAGCAGGGATTTCGCAAAAAGATTGAATTGACCACTTAAATCCAACCATTTCATTCCCATTTTCAAATGTTAATAACTTATCTATCACAAGAGTATTATTGGCAACAATCGTCAAATAGATCATAAAAAAAATAATATTACATAAGATAAACGGTTTGTTGATACATAACTTGTATACATCTTTAATATTTAAACTCAAGTGAGGGACCGCAATATCTTTGGTTTTATGATCATCATAATTTTGGGGTATTTTCCTAACGAAAGCTGCATTTAAACTGAAAAAAAATAATAATGGCACGCTCAACATTTGATAATTACCATTTGCTACAATCAAAGGTATCATCAAACTCGCTAAACACCAACCGAGGGAGCCAGTCGACTTTATGGTTGAAAAGTACAATACTGATTTTTTATCTGAAAGTACCCAATTATCTAATGTAGCTGCTGCAGTATTAGCCAACCCACCCGCGATTGCCATTACTATTAAATGCACAAGCCACATACTCATTCCCAACCAATAAAAACAAATGATTGCAATGGTTAGAAAAATAGACAAAAATAACGAAATGTTCTTTGAATCATTTCTTTTATCAGAATAGAAACCAACTGCAATTTGGAAGACAATGGTGGTAATACTGTAAGAGGCGAGAAACCATCCCCGTTGTACAGCGTTGTACCCTTGAAAAGTCAGAAATGGAACGATTTGCGTCATTAGAATAGCCATAATTACATATTGACTAAAGTAAATAACTTGAAAACTGTATTTGTTCTTCATGGTTTTTTAATGGTATTTGCTTCATAAGTGCACCAGAAAATAATTACTCGAGAAATCGATTATCGCATTTAAAATTCCCTTTATTTTTAAACATATTTCTCGAGTAATTACAGTTAGTCGCCTATGAAGACGTGTCCTTTCGAAATCGATTTTGAGAAGATTTCACTTTAACGTTGGCCAATATGGTTCGTTAACTAGAAGCATCTCATCTAAAATAGCTTTCGCTACTTGTGTACTAGGGACTGTCTTGTTCATAGTAAACGCTTGCCATAATTTTTGATAGGAGCCTTGTTCCCATGCATCAACAGCCAGTTTTTCTGAAGCAATCTGCTGTTCCATCAACCCTTTTTGGAAAGTAGGAATTTTGCCAATTGATAGAACTTCGTAACCATCTTTCCCTACTATACAAGGTAACTCAACCATCGCATCTGAATCGAAGTTTTCAATAGCACCGTTATTCTCTACGATTAAAATCATTCGTTCTTTGGTATTAAAGGTTAACGCACAAGCCAAGTCTGTAATAAATGAAGCATGCTCATTCGATGCAAATGTAGTGTCTTTTGCAGTTCCTTCATTGATAATTCTCGTACATTCATTAAAAACAAATTTTTCCCGACCATCGATTATCTCATTGGCCCGCGTATATTCTTTGTTTGCATGATCGACTGTCGAGTCTGACATTAAATAATACTTTAAATATGTGTTTGATAGGAATTCAGGCTCTATCTCATGTAATTCTTTCGCTGCAAACATCGTCTCTAACCAACTTGTTTCCTTATGCTGACCTTTTTGGGTTTGTTCAGTGTATCCATATTTTTTTACATGTTTACTGATAAGAGGCATTAAATCATTCCCCTCATGATCTTTAATACTTGTCCACCAACCAAAATGATTTAAACCAAAATAGGTGGTTTCAAACGATTTTCGATCTTTCAATCCAATCACTCGCGCCATAATATCTTCCAAACAAACAGGCATATCACAAATATTGATAATTTTAGAATTTGGACGAAATCTTCTCGTGGATTCTGCGACTACTGCAGCCGGATTAGAATAATTTAACAGCCATGCGTTTGGGGAATATTCTTCCATATAGTCTACCATTTCTAGAATTGGGCCGATTGATCTTAATCCATAAGCTAAGCCCCCAGGTCCACATGTTTCTTGTCCAACAACATTGTGCTTGAAAGGTATTTTTTCATCTTGTTCACGCATAGCATATTTTCCGACTCTCAATTGCGCCATCACTATATCTACATCTGAAAAAGCACTTTTAGGATCAATCGAATATTCAAATTCAATTTCGGGCGCTCTTTCAGAAATAATAATTTCACAGGCTTTTGCAACTATTTCCTGTCGCTTTTCATCATTGTCATAAAACTTGATTTTTCTTACAGGAAACCTCTCCCGTCCTTCTAATAGCATGATGACCAATGATGGTGTGTACGTACTTCCTCCGCCCGCAATTAAAATTGAACTTTCTTTCTTAGACATACTTTCTTTCCTCCAATAAATTTCCAAATTTTTAAAAGAATTACTCAGTCATTAAGTCTTCAAATGATTCTCGAACAGTAGGAACAGTCAATCCCACAATGATTTGAATACCGCCACTTCCAGTATTCACTAAACCAGAAGCTCCAGCGGCTTGAAATTCAGACGTATGGGCAACTTTACTTGTGTCCTTAACAGTTAAACGTAAGCGAGTGGCACAATTAGTGACGTCTACCACATTATCTTTTCCTCCAACCAGAGCCATATAAGCCTCTGCTTGTCTGACGTGCTTCGGTATATTCTTGCTACTTTTGTTCTCAGTTTTTTTTGTTTCATAATCTGACTTGGAATAAAGTTGCATCGTATCTGTATCATCTTCTCTGCCAGGTGTTTTTAGGTTAAATTTTTTAATCATGAAAGTGAACACAAAATACCAAATAGCTGTAAATAGTAGGCCAATAATGATTTGGGTGATATACGTAGAACTGTGAAATTTCCATAAGGGCAACCAATTTAAACCTAACCAATTAATCAATCCACCACCAAAATCTCCCACTACACCAAACGCATAAGAAATTGTTGCAATAGAAGCGTCTAAGAATGCATGTACGACCCATAAAACCGGCGCAATGAATAAAAAGGTAAATTCAATTGGCTCTGTAATTCCAGTTAGTATAGCTGTCAATGCTGCCGGAGCAATCAAAGCAATCACTTTTTTCTTTTTATCCGGTCGAGCAGCTTGAATGATAGCCAAACTCAATCCTGTAGTTCCAAATACTTTAGACATACCTGATAAAGAAAATCCGCCAAATGGATAAAGCTCTTTCAATGTTTGTGCACTTGTCTGAAAATCGCCTATATGAGATGCCCAGTAAGCAGCCATTCCCCCTTCTACCACTGCATTATCATACGCAAATGGCGCATATACAAAATGATGCAACCCTGTAGGAATCAATAGTTTTTGCAAAAACTGATAGATAAAAACACCAAAGTTTCCGGAATTGATAAAGAAACCTTGCATACTTCTCATACCTTCTTGAATAGTTGGCCAAACAAAGCACATGATAGCAGCAACAGGTACCATCACAAAAAATGAAATCATCGTCACAAAAACTGACCCACTGAAGTTGGATAGCACGTCTGGCAATTCTGTTTCAAAAAATCGATTGTGGAGATAAACTACGATTCCTGATATAATCAATGCGCCCAACATACCTGTATCTAATGTAACTATGCCTACAATTGTCGTTAAACCGGATCCAGTAGTCGCAGCTTGTGTAATATCGACACCAAAAGAATTAGGCCATAAAGTTAAAATAGCATTTACGAAGTAATTAAAAGCAATATAGATAACCAACGCTTCCATTGATGCTCTAGCCGCGTACTTCTTGGCTAAGCTAATGGGCAGACCTACTACAAATAATATTGGTAATTGGAAAAATGGTGTCCAGCCCCCAGCTGCAATCACATTCCAAAATTTAAACCAAAGTGTACCGGGTGCTGCAATATCCCCCATGATCGTTTGATTCGAGAACAATAATGAAAAACCAATAACAATACCAAAAAAAGAAAACAGCATTACTGGTGCTAACATCGCCCCACCGAATCTTTGAACTTTCTTCATCATAATTTTTCGTCCTTCACGTTTTTTAGTTCAGCGCTTTACTGATTCTCATTTTACTATTAAAATTAATCAATGAAAGCCTTTTCTAATATTTAAAAGTTTATCACAAAGTAAAAAAAAATTTCACATATATTGTGAATCGTCACAACAAGAATATAGAAGGAGGACACGCATGATACAAGACCGCATCACCACATACCAGTCAAAATTAACAGAGAATGATTTGCTCATTTGGTCCTATATCTCTAGTCATAAGAAATATTGTCTGAATATGTCTATCAATGAAATAGCTAAAGAATGTATAGTATCGAGAACTACAATAATGCGCTTTTGTCAGAAAATAGGATTTGATGGTTTTTCTGAATTTAAATACCACTTGAAAAACGAATTAATGCAGGAAAATGCACTACTATCAGAAATAGAAGGCGAGATCCTCTCTAATCATGTCCAAACCATAGAAAATCTAAAAAAGAAAGATTTCACAAAGATATGTACTATGTTAGCTAACGCAAATCGCATTTTTATTTATGGCTCAGGAGATATACAAAACTTAGTTTCAAATTATATGAAACTTTTGTTTTTACCAAATGGCTTACTCGTATATGACTTTGGCGGCGTGTCAATGAACGAACAGTTTTATCAAGTCATTCAACCCCATGATTTGGTCTTGTTGATTACATTAAATGGTGAGTCAAATACAGTTGTTAAACTAGCAAAGCAATTAAAGCAACGCAATATACAAACAATTGGCATTACTAAGCTCAGAAACTCTACGGTATCAAAACTATGTGACGAAACAATTTTTGTTCTGAATCCAGAAATTCATCCAACCAAGAATGCTGTGTATTCATTTGAAACGACATCTGCTCTTTTCTTTGTTATTGAATATTTATTGTTAAAATATGATGCTTGGCAAAAAAAGCACCTAATATAAATTTAGAAACCACCAAAAGTATTTACCATGTTGTCGATTAACATGGTAAATACTTTTGGTGGTTTCTATTTCATTAGAACGATATCGTTATACCCTTTACTATTCTGTTACTACATCCATCCGCACGACACCATGTAGTTTAGCTGGATAACGCTCAAGAATTGGTCCAGTAAAATAGACTCGGACGTAATCGCCATTTTTGACATGTTGTGCTGATACAGCACCGACCTCAACCCAATTGTATCTCGTATCAAATACCCGTTGGTTGACATCGGTTATTGTCAGATAATCCCCGAGATACGCAGCTTCTTCCTCTATGGTCAATCTTTCTCGCTCATCGATCATCCCCGACCAATAGTATCCTGCTTTGACTACCAACATTTCCTCTGACACCTCTTTTGACTGCATCACCAAACTGATCAACAAGATCCCGCATACAAGCAGACCGCAACTGACTGCTGATATGTGGATATTCTTTTTCTTTTGCTTCACATGATTCACTCCTTCGACTGGGGGAAGTGACAGTGGCAACTACTTTCATACTTATAACTCACATATTTTTCAGACTAACATCTTTCACATAAATCGCGGTACCTGAGATTGCTATCGACAATTCCGGCAGCGCTTCTACATGAACATAGACCTTGCCAGCTTTACCGATTTCATGTCCTTGTTCAATCGTTAAACAGGCAGGTGTTTTCAAGTCAGGTTGGATATAGGTCTTATAGTAAGCACCCATTACACCCGATGCCGTCCCTGTAACTGGATCTTCGATGGTGCCTGAGTATGGAGAGGAAAAGTGCCGTCCGTACATCTTGGTATCTGCACTTTGGGTATCAAGTGTGAAAGGATGGACTGACGCGCGGGGTACTTCAGCCAGTAGCGCTGGAAACAGTGGATTATCAGACTGCATAGCCGCAAAGCGACGGCGTTCCTTAATGGGAATGAGCAATGTCCAAATACCGGTATTGCCATAAACGATTGGATATCTCGTATCAAGATCTTCAATCGTTAGACCAATTGCAGCCAACAAAGCTGCTGAATCACCTGTCCATGGCAAAAATTGTGGTATAGCTTGACGCATGGTGATCATGGGTTCTTCGCCAGCAAGATCCACAACGATGGGTAACAGCCCTGCGTTGGTGTCGATCGTGATTGTTCCTGCTGTGATCCAGCCCGCATCGACCAAGGCTTGGATACAAGCAATCGTTCCATGTCCACATAGATTCATTTCATGTCCAGGGGTGAAATATCGAAAGCGATAGTCTGCTTTTTCAGATGGCAAAACAAACGCCGTTTCATTATATCCGGCTTCCGCCGCGATGTACTGCATCTCAGTATCTGAGAGGCCTATCGCTGCCAAAACAACCCCCGCCGGATTTCCTTTGCCAGGAACCGTCGTAAAAGCATCATATTGTTTCACATTGACCATTATCCCACTCCTTTTTGACTATCTAACCAGATGAATACAAATTTGTCAAAGTACTTTTTTCACCTAGGAAAATACTGGATTCTTTGATAAGATAGAAAAAAAAGTAAAAGAGGACCTTTTATGGGCTTTTCCCTTATTTTCATCTTATGTTTGATTCTTGACCTGATACTATTACGCATCAGTTATCAAAAGAAACGATTTGGCATGCTATTCTTGTCTTTATCTGGACTGATTTTGATTAGTTTGGTACTGGTGTCAGTGATTTTCTTTTTTCCGGATTATTTATGATACACAAATCACGTTAACGACAAATTTGCATGATTTGTGTAAGCAAACGACGACTGCTTTTCTATAAAAGCAGCCGTCGTTTGTTTAATTTCATTCTTCTCTTATAGACACAATCACTCTCTAAAATCCGCCATTCTGATACAGCGGTCGCACTGGCGGTCGCACTGGCGGTCGCACTGGCGCTCAATCAGCGCGCCTTCATGGGAGATGAGTATCACTGTCATCTGCTTTTGGGTACGTAAGAATTTGAACAAATGACGTTCATTGATTTTGTCTAAACTTGCCGTCATTTCATCGCAGATCAAAATGGCCGGTTCAATCAGTAACGAGAGGGCCAAAGACACCCGTTGGTACTGTCCGCCGCTTAGTGCAGCTGGATAGGCCGACACTATATCAGCTGGCAGATTACAGGTAACGAGCATCGCAGCGATACGCGCCTTCACTTGTTCAGCTGGAACGAGGTGCCACAATTGCAACGGTTCCCGCAAAATTTGGGCCACTGTCTTCATCGGATCTAATGACTTTCGAGAATATTGGGTCACCAATTGGATCTGCTGCGCCCATTCTCTTCTTGTATAGTGAGACTGGGCTTGTTCATGCAAATAGATTTCGCCATGATCAGCCTTTTCTAATCCAGCAATGATTTTCATCAATGTGGATTTACCGCTGCCGTTTTCTCCAACGATCCCTAACCACTCGCCTTGTGCCACTTGAAAGGACAAATGACGAAAAATCGTTTGTTTATACGCTTTTGATAATTGTTCTATTTGTAAAATCGTTTCATTAATCATCAAATATATCAATCAATTCTTTCGTGTATTTTTGCTGCGGATTGTGTATGATTGCATCTGTGTTTCCAGTTTCGATCAGCTGGCCATCTTTGACGACCCCTAGATCGGTACTAAACCTACGGGCCAAGTCGAGATCATGGGTGATGAAAAAGATGGTACAACCCCAAAGCTTGGCGTGTTTGATTCAGTGCATCTGTTGTGATATTCGATGTGCCAGACTTTCTCAACAAACTGATTGCCGGATTCCCAGTCGATAGATACAGCAACCCGTATAGCAACACTGAAAAAAGCAGCAAACTAAGCAAGAAGCGGCACGTCTTTCGACAAAGGATGCGAACATTCATTATTTCACCACTAATTGTTGATAATCAATCGGCGCATCAGATAGACCAGAAAAGACGAAGTCCTCGATTTTACTTGTTGTGACGAAGTTCTCGTCTTTATAATCGATAGGAGTGGCCAACGTTTCGTCTGATAATTCATTAAAAATATCATCGAAAATACTTTGTTGGTCCGCTTCAGTAGCAGCTGCCGCGTAAGTATTTAGCAACGTTGAAAGCCGTTCATCATCAGCCAACACGCCATGGCTATCTGCCGTGTTATAAAAGAGTGAGTTCAAAAAATTATATGGCAGCAGCGCATCAGTATACGTACGATATAAAATCATATCGAAGTCTTTGGATGTCCATAACACATCATAGTAACTTTCACTGTCTAAGGTATTGATCGTTACATTTACACCGCTTGTTTCAAATTATTTTCGATCACTTCCGCTCAAGTTTCCTTTCACTGATGCTTTTGTTGCTTTGATCAAGTAACTACTCTCACAAGACTGGATGAAATCCGCTACAGATAGATAGAACTTCTTGTAGTCCGTCACTTCATAGGTTGGTTTGGTGTATTCTTTGATCAGTTCAACAGAAAAACCATGTGCCACCAAACTATCCACGACCTCATTCAGGGTTTTTCCTTGCATTTTGGTTGCGCCATACGCATCGATCACACGTTTCATATAATCAAAACTAGGGTTATCCGTTTGATCTGCAAATGAAGCATAGTATACGCCCCCATCCACCAAAACATCATTGATCATTTGAAAATGCGCGTCTAAATCATCAATCAAATATAGGACAGATGTACTGATTGCCGTATCGAATCGTTGGCCCACAGAGACTGCGTCTCCTGTGTTGACGTAGCGGATTGGCTTGGTTCCTACCCGTGTATTGGCGACTGCCACAGCTTTACTCGCTAAATCGATCCCAACACCACTTGTAAACGGCAATGCATCATGCAATTTCCGCAAAAAGCCTCCTTGGTTGCAGCCAAAATCCAATATACATTTGCCCATAATATCGTTAGGATCCATTAAAGTAATGATATTTTCCCATGCTTCTTGATGGTCATTTTCCATCTCTTGGTTCCCGTTTGTTCCTTCTAACCACCAATGATCATATGTGTCTGTCATGTTATATCCTCCAAATTATATCAATTTACAAATAGTAATGATTACATTTTACAAAAATGAATAATAACAAATGATATAGACCCTGTCAAACTTTTTTTACAATCCCGCAAATAAGTCTTGCTGAAAAACAAATATAAATCGGTTTTTTCTTTATTTCTTTTTCATGATGTGTACAGACCAACTGTTTTATACAGTTTATTAAATAACAATTATGAAAATTATTCTTAGAAAAAAATCTATCGAAATAAGATAGCTATACATGCTATTCGGTTGGGTATATTGCACACCAAAGAACCCCAGTCGTTTGTGAGTGGGGTTCTTGAAACGTATCGCTCAAAAATAGTCTATCTCAAAAAGCTGCTTCTTGCAGATGGATCACGGGACAATTTCCAGCGACCATGTCAATATTGCCTCGTAGGTTTGCGCACGAGGGTTGGTTTTTGCTGGGACATGCAGCTGAATGCTTTGGTCTTGTGTAGCTGTATCACCAAAAGGATAGAGCCAAGTCCCCATTCCTTGATTGGCCTCTGCTTTAATCAACTGGGTACTTTTCCCGGGGACCAATTGAAAGTCTGAGAGATATTCACTTGGCCGTGTTCGATTGTGGACACTGACTAGATTCCCTTGCGTGAATTCGATCACGGCACCTGTCAGCGCTTCCCCTTGGCTCGTCATCATCTGCTCCTTTTGCTGCAAGGACAAGCGCCAACCAGGTTGCTCCGGATGAAAATGACTGATTTGCACAAAATTTGGCCGTTCATTCTGCTCCTCTGCCAACTGCAGCGGTTCTGCATAGTAAGCTTGATCTGTAGTCGAAATCGTCCCCACACCAAAGTTCAATGTCGGTGCGAAATCGATCCGCAAGCTTTTCAATTCCTCTGCAGTATCAGGCAAATGCGCTGGGTGAATCTCTGCTGCCGGGTTGATCGGATCATGAATCTTTGCATCTGCTAATTCATAGATCAAAGTGATTTCCTGCTTGTCCTGTGTGAAGATACCGGACAACGGACCATCGGCTTCGATGAAGGACCAGCCGAGGATTGACTGGATGGCGGCTTCGTAGGTTTGTTCAATGTAACCAGTAATCGTTTGAGTTGGCGCTAATGTATTTCCTAGAACATCCTCATGCCGCACCGTGACTTCTCCACCACTAGCCGCCCAAATATAGCGACCTGCCAGAGAATTCGCGCCCTGACTCATCAGCTGACTACTCGTAAAAAACGAAGATAGGTTTTCATACATCCACAAGCCTACATACCCGTCTGTGTCAGGCACTGGGGGTAGGTTTGTACTGTTCAAGTTCGTTCGTTCACCAATGATCAATGTTGCCAGCTTCGTTGTATTTTCCAACAAATTAAGTCGGGTGTTTGCAAGGTAACTCATTTCGAAACTGCTTAAATCTAATTTTTCTAACGCACTTGCATCAGCAAACATATTCGCCATTATAGTTACAGTTCTTGTATTAAAATAACTTAAATCTAAATTGATTAACCCACTGGCACCAGCAAACATGCTCTCCATCGTCGTCACACTTGACGTATCAAAACT
>NZ_NGKU01000001.1:2675165-2803093 GCF_002140915.1 Candidatus Enterococcus testudinis
TGACCATCGTCGTCACTTTTGAGGTATCGAAATTGCTTATATCTAAATCAGCTAATCCCGTAGCTCCGGAAAACATGTTGGCCATTGTCGTCACACTTGAGGTATCAAAGCTACTTAAGTCTAAACTAGTTAATCCTGTGGCGCCAGAAAACATGCTGGCCATCGTCCACACATTCGATGTATCAAAATGGCTTAAATCCAAATCAGTTAATCTTACAGTACCAGAAAACATACTGGTCATAATCTCCACACTTGAGGTATCGAAATTGCTTATATCTAAATTAATTAGCGAACGGCAATTATTAAAAAGACTATTCATTGATGTTACACTAGAAGTATCAAAACTACCAACATTTAAAGATATCAATGAATGACAACCGATGAACATCCTATCCATAGATGTCACACGGGAGGTATCAAAACTACTTAAATCTAGACTGGTCATCGATCGACTATTATTGAACATATGATCCAAATTCCTCACACGAGAAGTATCCCAATTGCTCAAATCAAGGGAAGTTAGCGCCCAGCATCCATAAAATAAAGCGTACATACTCGTGACTTGTGAAGTATCCCAACTACTTACATCTAACTCATTCAATGCATAGGCATCATAAAACATGCTGCTCATACTCGTCACTCGCGACATATCCAAATTCCCACTATTCACGATTTCTTCCAGATTTTGCATGTGTCTAAAATAGCTACTTGAATCCGCTGGCAACCGAATCGTGACATGGACCACGAGTTTCCGTACATTAGCTTCGCCAACAATTACCCATGGACGCGTATTAAGTGTGCTAGCTGAGAAAACGCCTGATTGCCCTTCTCCTAAATGAATCGTTCCGGTGCTATCATCATATCTCCATTCTACTTCCCCCCATACCCCCGACTGATCTCCTTCCCGACCAACCGCCTCTGTTTGATAAGCCGCCGCAGAAGAAGCCTCATCTTGCCACTCATCTTCTGTCCATTCGTCTTCGATCGGCAAACGTTCTTCCATTTCTTCAGACAAGTCATGAAGAACCGGGACTGGGTTGGCCCATTCCCTAGGTGCCCGAATAGCATCCACTGCCTCCGATGCTTCGGTCATTTGGACTAGATCCACCTTGGGCGCCGCGGCCACTGACAAAGGCGACAGTCCTATATTCAAAACAATGGTGCTTGCCATCAGTATACGATGCTTTTTCATTTGATCCCTCTTTCACAAGTTCATTTGCCATTCCCCTTCCTAGCAATAAGCAGAAAACTGGCTATGCCAAGGGGGTTGACGTTTATCTATTTAAGTATACAAGGGAGAGAGAAAAAGCAACATTCGAATTTTGCGTCAATCAGGGAAATAATTGTTGCAATACGCAAAAGATATCGGCCCACATGTTGATTCCACAAACAAAAAAAGCGCACAGTCAGCATGCTGCACGCTCTCGTCACACGGATGATGGTTTGATCATCGACCTTGCCTCACATCCCGCTAGGAAAATTCAAAATAATTCGGTACGCATCAATCAAGGCATCCATCATTTGGTTGTCTGAAAAGTAGACCGTATAATGCGTGTCTTTCTCTTCTATCGCTGTGATTTCAATGGCCAAATAATGAAAGTAATTGGCCAAAATCGTTTCTGGATCGATGTCCGTAAACGGCTGCTGCGGAAAATAAGTGAACTGAACGATCCTATTCGACGATTCCTCGATCAAGGCTTCCCCATATCCCTCGATCGTGACATAGTGCATAGACCAGTACAATGTATTTGAAATAATCGCAAGATCTTGGCTCAAAGTCGCCAAATAATCAGTTGACAACGCCATGCCCTCTAGCAAACGTTCAATCTCCTGCACATGCTCTTCGTTGTTCAATCGATTGATTTGCGCGTCCTTTTCTTCCAAATCGATGTTTCTGGCATCTTCCAACAGTTCTTCAAGTGAACGGCTATTGGTAGGCAATTCTAGCATTTCTTCAACTACTAGCGGTTTAGAGAACGTGTCGGTAAACAAAAGGCGAGGCAAAAAAAGCAAGACACCATTCAATAACACTGCTGCAAGAATCAAACTGATTTTGATAAACTTCTTCATACGTTCACCTCGTTTAGCGCAAAATCAATGGTCATAGACGTACCTGCACCCTTCTTACTGATGATCGTGACTTCCCCATCGTGCAGCGAAACAATATTTTGAACAAGTGAGAGACCGATGCCTAAGTGACCTTCGTTTCTTGTCAAATCACTGGTGAAAAAGGCATCTGTGACTTTCTCAATTTGATCAGCTGGAATGCCTCGACCATTGTCCTTGAAGGTGATAAAATAACGATCATTGTCAATGCGACCTGTAATCGACAGTTCTTTGGGTGTTGCCATGGCTTCTACTGCGTTGGCCACGATATTCGCTGCCACCACCTTGAACAAATTGAGATCCATATAGACTGTTGCTTGCTGCAGATCAAGATCCAATGCGATTGCTTGATCCAAGCCGCCAATAAACGCTGCAAGGTAGGTTTCCAACTGACTAGCGGCTATTGCCGTACACTGCAATTCATGTTTTTGCGAATGAAGCAATCGCAAGATATCTTCCGACATTTGTTTCAACCGGAAACTTTCTGACAAAATATAATCTACACATTCAGTGGATGAATCGGATAGCTCCTCCCATTGCAGCATTTGCGCATAGCCGATGATTGATGTCAACGGTGTGGCGATCTCATGGGTCAGACTAGAAACAAACAACTCTTGTTTTTCTTTTTCTTTGCGGATTTGACGCAAATCCTGATTCATTTTTTTGGCCATTTGATTCAAACTTATAGCCAGATCGTCTACTTCATCCCCCCGCCGTTTGACCTTGAATGGTTTCGTCGTTTGTCCATTGGCGATATTGGTCGCTTGTTCAATCAACTGGCGAATCGGTTTGGTAATGAGATTGGTTAGAAATAACGAAATAGGGATCAAGATGAGCTGTAAGACCAATAACAGGATGCGAAAAAAATCCGTGCCTTGCTTTAACGTCTCGGGATAGCGCACCAATTGTTGGGTCGAGATAAAAATATAAGGAGAGCCACCGATCTGCGACTGCAGCAAGAGGCTCTTCTGTTCATTGAGTTCGATAATCTCACTGACTTGAATGGTATTTTTGACTAAGTCCTCTTGATTCAGATGTGTGGCCAATCCCGAATACAGCGGATCGCTGTGATACAGCTGCTGGCCTTCTTGATCAATGATTTCGAATGGATTGTTGGCTGTATGTTGGACCGTATTCCCCAATTGCTGCCATTGTTCCGTTGTCGGCTCATTATCTTCGATCATTGCAGCAAAAAGCAACGCCGCACTTTTGTGTGCTGCTAATGCTTGATCGCGTTCTTGATCCAATGCGTTTTGAGCAATCAATCGCAGACTGATGGTACTCATGCCCAAATAGATACTCAAGAAGAAAAACAATAACCAACAAAAGGCCTTGATCCCATACTTCATTTTATTCCTCCAATATATAGCCTACTCCATAGATTGTACGCAGCATATCCGTCAACTGCAGTTTCTTGCGGATCCGCTGGATATGCAAATCAAGGGTTCTGCTATCTGATTCACAAGTATCTTCCCATACCCGTTGATAAATGGTTTCTCGTGCCAAGACGATGCCACGATTTTGGACCAAATAGACAAATAATTGATATTCTCTAGGCGTCAATGTGACCAACTGATTCTGAATGAATACCCGTCTCGTGTTGTCTTCAATATGAATATTATGCCATTTGATTTTCTTGCGGATCTGTTTGTTGGTCCGACGCAAGACTGTTTCGATTCTAGCAAACAGTTCTTCCAGTTCAAAAGGTTTGGTGATATAATCCTCCGCCCCCAAGTTCAAGCCCCGCACTTTGTCACTCAATGTATGCTTAGCAGTCAAAAATATGACCGGAATATCATATTCTACAAAGTAACCTATCAGTTCTTCTCCACTGATTAAGGGCAGCATGATGTCTAATAAAATCAAATCTACTTGATGCTGTTCGATATAATTCGCTGCGCTTTCGCCGTCAAAAATCGGAATTGGCTGATAGCCTTTTTTTTGCAAACTTTTGACAAGCAGATTATTGATAGCTTTATTGTCTTCTACGATCAAGATATTCATTTGTCTCCTCGCTTTCTTTGTCGTTACGAATCAGTTGCGTAATCAGCCGAAAAGCAAGCATCAACGCACATGAGAAAAGATACAACAGCATAATGATAGCCGCCGATTGCCGGTCCAGATCATTAAAGGCTGCGGTAATCTTTGCCATCGTCTGTCTATGTTGAAACAATAAATCAACACTGTTCAATCGAATGAATCGCCCAAAATACAAGCCCATTGCATTGACAAAAAGCAGACAAGCCACCATCAATGTCGGATAGACGCCAACAAAGAGTTTCTCAACCAATAACCGTGCCATTTTATCAATACTCCAACAGCCCAGCAGCGTCGATGGAATCACAGCCAGCAAAATCAGGCAAAGTTTCAGCCAATTCATCAGATCTTTGCTAACGAGCATCGTTTGTGCATCGTATGGATTCATTAAAGAAATATGAAAAAGATCGGTCATTAAATAAAACGTATTCGGTAGAAAGACAAGCCATATACAGAAAGCACCACCTATAATGTACTTGCTTTTGCTATGCATTGCAAGAAAGCTTAAATCTATTGGTATATAGGCTAAAATAGTGTTTGTAAAGAAAAGAAAGTAGACACTTTTTTGATAAAACACTAGATAAAGGATTGCCAATAAAGCAAAATAATATAACCGAATCCCATTGCACGTTTTGTCCGATACATACATCATGATCCCTCAGTTTCCTACCGGGCGAAAATCATCTCTGCCATAATAAGTGTCATTCTTCACAGGGGTGTCTAACAATGTATCCAGTGTAACAAATGTGTATCCTGATTCTTTTAATTGCTTGATCAACTCTGGTACTGCATCAACGGTGGTTTGGTGAATATCGTGAAGCAAAACAATGGCCCCTTCTGTCGCCGATGCTGTCACCCGCTCAATGATCAGACTGGTATTTTTTGACTGCCAATCTTCAGAATCTACCGACCACTGAATGATCGGACGATTGACTGCATCGGCGACTGTTTGATTGACTGAACCATAAGGCGGCCGAAAGTATTTTGGTCTTTTCCCTGTGATGTTTTCAATGGCTTGATCCGTTTTGGTGATTTCATTGACCATCTCTTCTTGACTTAAGGTGGTAAGGTCTCGATGATTATACGAATGATTGCCGATTTCGTGGCCCGCTTTCGCAATCGCTTTGACGATATTCGGATACATTTCGACATTCTGACCAATCAAAAAGAAAGTGGCGGGCACATCTTCTTTAGCCAACATCTCCAGTAAACGCAGTGTATTGTTTGGATCAGGTCCATCATCAAAGGTAAAGGCAATCATCTTTTGATTGTCTGGGATCGCCTCTTCCTCAGTTTCTTGGGTGGCTGTCTCTGATTCTGCAGTTGCTTCGGTCGTTTCTGTGGGTTCACATACAGCCGAGCTTTCATCTGGCCGATACATATCTGATGAACCTATTGTTGAAATACCGGTCACCATACTTTTTTTTACACTTGCACAACTACTGAGGATAGAAAGTGCAACAAAGCTCAATAGAAGCAAACCAATTTTTTTCATTCTTTTCCACTCCTTATCCACATTTTTTTCATGCTGCATCACTCCTCATAATGACTATAGACAAGGAATGTATCTGAAATGTATCTATTGTTGCGGAGCTGTGGGTAGACAAAAAAAGAACCAAGAACAGATAAATAATCCTGCTCTTAGCTCATTAAAATCGTCATATTCAAAAAATAATTATCTGATAAACATATTTGTTATACCATTTAATCAAGTGCGATAGAAACTTCGACTTCTTGGATAGGAATATCGTAAAATCTATCTTCTCTTCTGCCTAAGTAATCCTTTGCTTGTTGCGGAAAAAGTGCATACATTAAGGTATCTTCTGTAGATTTTGCATATTGCGCAATCTCTTTACTGATTGCTGGTAACTGCGGTGCAATCAAATCAGCAGGACGAACGGTGATTACATCGGTATCACCAACGATCAGCGTTTTGATGTCTTCACTGATAGGTGCCGGTGATTGGCCATATAAGCCTTTCACATAATCTTTGATTTCACTAGGTACCAATTTGTATCGTTCTCCAGAGATAACATTCATCAGGGCTTGTGTTCCTACCATCTGAGATAATGGTGTAACCAATGGTGGATAACCTAAGTCCGCTCTTACTTTTGGCACCTCAGCTAGTACTTCTTCATACTTGTCTTGTAAACCTTGTTCAGTCAATTGGCTCAAAAGATTAGAAAGCATACCACCAGGCACCTGATAAATCAATGTTTTTGGTTCAATATCTTTCACTTTAGGATTCAGTAATCCTTCATTGCGGAAGCGATCACGGATTGGATTAAAATACTCAGCAATTTCTGAAACCCGCGCCATGTCTAAACCGGTATCAAATCCACTGCCATCTAATGCAATGGCAACAGACTCTGTAGCAGGTTGACTAGTCCCACCTGCAAATGACGATATAGCTGTATCAATGATATCCGCCCCGGCTTCTGCAACTTTCAAATAGGTCATTTCCGAAATACCACTTGTGGCATGTGTATGAACCTCTAGTGGCAAGTCGATCGTATCTTTGATGCGACTAACTAATTCATAACCCACATGCGGCGTTAACACCCCTGCCATATCCTTGATACAAATCGAATCAGCTCCAGCATCGGCCATTGTTTTTGCGAGATCAACAAAATAATCAACTGTATGAATTTGACTTGTCGTATAGGAAATCGCTGTCTGACAATGACCTCCAGCTTGTTTTGTTGCACGAATCGCTGTTTCAAGATTACGCACATCATTTAAGGCATCAAATACGCGAACGATATCAATGCCATTCTCAACTGATTTTTGTACAAATTCACTTACAACATCATCTGCATAGTTTTTGTAACCCAAAAGGTTTTGACCTCTAAGTAACATCTGTAATTTTGTTTGTTTCACTTCTTTTCGAATCGCCCGTAATCTTTCCCAAGGATCTTCATCTAAATATCGAAGACAGGCGTCAAATGTTGCACCGCCCCACATTTCTAAGGCATGATACCCCGCTTTATCCATAGTTTTTAAAATAGGCAGCATATCGCTTGTTGGCATTCTTGTTGCGATCAAACTTTGTTGTCCATCGCGTAAGACTGTTTCTGTGAATCGAATGTTCTTCATCCATTCATTCCTCCTCGATGATTTTTTGTATCTCTCGATACATCTCATCCATACTATGCTTTCGGGAACGTCCGCATTCTTTCGCTGGTTGACCACAAACAAAGCACGTTCTTGTTGCTAATCCTAGTTCAGTTCGACTTACCGGTACGACTTGGTTTGAATCCTCATCTAGATATAAGACATCCAAATCCAGTAAGCGACCATAAGGATGACTACTTTCAATCTGAACCATGCGTTTTTTTAATACATATTTATCGATAGGGAGAACAAGAAAATATTCAGGACCTGTAGGTGGATTTCGATACAGATTGGCAATCGGAACTGTATCTTTCGCGACTTCCTCTATCTCTATGATGAGCGTTTCAAACACGTTCTTGAGCATATCTGAGCTCTTGATGGGTCCAGGAATATTCATTGTTGCGACGATTAGAGAAGCTTTTGGATCTGCCAGCAACAACTCCAATTGAGTAGCCGCTCTGTTTTCCCTCGCATCAAGCATATCGGCTAAAGTGATCACTGGTCCGTTAAAAAGTGCTTCATACATTTTTGACCACATCAATAATTGATCCGTCGCGGTATTCGATCAGCGCAACAGTCTTATCTCCATATTTGATTGGTTCTGGTTCGCCAACAATACTGTAAGCTTTTTCTTTTAATTCATCAATTGTATATTGCGGAATGTCCAGCTTTTTGAAGGAGTCGATCAAATCTTGTCGCGCAGGGTTGATTGCAATCCCAACTTCAGTCACGATGACATCAATACTAGAACCAGGTGTGACGATTGTATTGACAGTATCGACAACTGTCGGAATTCTGCCTCTTACAAGAGGTGCAATCACTAAGCTCATTCTACAAGCCATACTGGTGTCGGAATGCCCACCTGATGCCCCGCGGATCACACCATCTGATCCAGTGATCACATTGACATTAAAATCAGTATCCACTTCCAAAGCAGACAAAATTGCCGTATCTAACTGGTTGATGAAGGACCCTTTACTTAGAGGCGATGCATACATGTTTGCATCAATTTCGTAATGATTGGCATTTTTTCCTAATGAAATCGCTGATAAATGATCAAAGTCTTGGACATCGATCAATTTTTCTACTAATCCTTCTTCCAGTAATTCCACCATTGCATTGGTGATTCCCCCCAAAGCAAAACTGGCCTTGATATCATCTTTGATCATTGCTTCGCGTAAGAAGCGTGACACAGCCAATGCCGCACCTCCGGTACCCGTTTGGAAAGAGAATCCTTGTTTATAATAAGGAGAGTTGGTGATAACCTTCGCTGCATATTCGGCAATCAATAATTCTTTAGGATTTTTTGTGAAACGTGTTGCACCTTTCGCAATACCTGCAGGATCGCCGATTGCATCCACTTGAACGACATAATCGACATCTGTTTGCGGAATACTGATTGGTGTGTTTGGAAACGGTACGAGCGTATCTGTGATGATTACGACTTGATCAGCGTATTTCGCATCGATCATAGCATATCCCAAGGAGCCACAAGTTGCTTTACCATTTGTTCCATTGGCATTCCCATAGGCATCTGCGCTTGGCGCCCCTAGAAAAGCCACATCGATGTGAATGTCCCCTGCAGCGATTGCTCTAGCTCTTCCGCCATGAGAACGGATGACAACCGGATTTTCCATGATTCCCTCTGAAATCGCAGCCCCAACCTTATCCCTTAACCCACTAGAGGTAATATTGGTTACAACACCAGATTTGATATGATCAATCAATGGCTCATGCACGTTTGCGATCGAACTAGGCGCAATCGATAGATTTTTAATACCCATTTCGGCGATTTCAGCCAAAACTAAGTTCATGATAAAGTCGCCTTCACGAAAATGATGGTGAAATGAAATCGTCATGCCGTCTTTTAGCCCGGTTTTTTCAATTGCTTCCCGGATGCTGCCTAACAATTTAGATTGTCCAGGTAATACCGGATTGATTGTACGACTTGCTTCATGATATGTTTTAACATTGACAGTTTCATTCTCGAAGACACCGTATTGATCGGCATACGTTTGAGGAATCTCTTTGCCTACTTTATTTAAAACCATGATCATATTTCCTCCTCTGTAATCAATTTCGCTGCTTTTGCGAGTGCAATCACGCGCTGTGCACGCTCTACGATCGGTTTGTCCACCATTTTTCCATTCAAAGAAATCACACCTGAACCTTTGCTTTCGGCTTCGTTGATTGCCCAAATGACTTCTTTGGCATGTTGGATTTCTTTTTCAGAAGGTGCGTAGATTGCATTTACCAAAGGAATTTGGCGTGGATTGATGACAGACTTGCCATCAAAACCAAGTTGTTTGATCCGGGTCGTTTCAGCAATAAATCCTTCAGTATTATTGACATCTGAATAAACCGTGTCGATTGCGGCAATGCCTGCTGCTCGGGCTGCATGTAAAATATAACTGCGGGCAAACAGTAATTCTTGTCCATCTGGGTAACGATTTGTTTTCATATTTGTTACATAGTCTTCAGCACCTAAGGCGATGCCGATCAATCGGTCTGACGCAACAGCGATTTCCCTTGCATTCAAGACGCCGATGGCTGACTCGATGGCAGCCATCATTTTGGTTGTTCCTACGGGGATCTCATGTTGTTTCTCAACTCGTGCGATCACTTCTTCTACATCAATGATATCTTGTGCTGTTTCTGTTTTTGGCAAACGAATGACATCCACTCCTGCTAAAACCATCGCCTCGATATCAAGATGTCCTATAGTATCTAACCCATTGATTCTGACAACCGTTTCGACGTTGGAGTAATCAAAAGTTTTCAACGCGAAATGAACCAGCGCTCTGGCAGAATCTTTTTCATTCAACGAAACTGCATCTTCTAAATCAAACATCACAGAATCGGAACCAAATAATGGTGCATCTCTTAGCATCGCTGCATTTGCACCTGGTACAAACATCATTGTTCTTCTTAATCGTTCCATGAGTCGATCTCCTTCCAAGCATATCGCTCTTGTTCTGCTGCACGATGGACTGCAGTTAATGTTCTCGCTTTAATAGTACAATCAAGGGCACCTTTATCTGTTGCTGTTACTTGTACGCCGTTGACCTTCAACTGAGCCAATGTATCAAGAATGACTTTGCGTATTTGATTGCCGTATTGTTTTTCAACACTGCTATCTAACGATAGTTTGATTTCTTGCTCTGTAATTGGTTCAATCGCAATCAGGATATCGCTTGATTCAACTGATCCTGCAACTGCACTTTTTTTGATTTCCACTTCTCTTCACCTCTAAATATAGTTATATTTTTTCAAAAATGAATAGGTTGATTCAGGCAAAAACTTAGTTAATACGTCTTGATCTTTATCCTTTAGTGCTTGTCTGACTTTCGTCGCCGATACAGGAGACTCGTCCACCAGCAAACGCGGAATGATTCTTAACTGGATTTCCGGTTCAAATATGGTGGCCATTGATTCGTTGTATAATTGGGTAACTTGAGAATAAGGTTCCTCACCAACATAACGGGTAGTGATCGATAGCACCGGCGCAATTTTTTCTTTAAATAACTTCGCATCAAAAGTCGCTTGTGTTTTGGCAATTGCCAATGGGGCATGCTCTTTTAAAAAGTAGCTTGGAAAAACAGCAGAAGAAATCAAATAGTTATTGGTAGGCAAAACGATCACATTTGATAAATGCGCAACCCCTTGTTGAACCATGGCCATCCTCTCTTGAAAGGAAAATTCGGATCTTTCTTCTGAAACCACAAATAGATAGACTTGCTCACTTTGGTTAGCAGCAGCTTCAACTAAGTGTAAATGACCTTTGGTAAAAGGATTCGCATTCATCACGATCCCACTAGCTTCTTTATCAGTCGCTTTTTGGCGTAACAAATCAATATAACTGGCAAAAGAAGGAGTCCCTTGTTCCATAAATACAATATCTTTACAGGCATTTACTTCATGGAAACCCAATGACGCAAAAATCAGACGATTCTTTGGCGCAGTATAAACAAAGTAGTTGGTATACCCTTCATCTTTGATGCGCATCGTTAAATGAACGACCATTCGTGTCAACAGTTGTTCAGATTGTTTCTCTTTACAGACCACTACATATTTCATAATGTTGTGATAACAAGATGCCGTGGCGATCAAGCGCTCCTGTTCAAACAAGCCAATCGTGTACGTTACTTCTTCTCCAATAGCAAGTCCGGCAGCTATCACTAATTTTTCCCATTGCGCGTAACCTTTCGGGTCTTTATTTAGCCAAATTCGTTTTAATGTATACATAAGATGCCTTCTTTATTTCTTGACTGGGAATGCTTTCGATAACAATAATGAGGCTAAGTAGATAATCAAAATAACGACGAAAACGCCACCCCATCCAAATAGTAATAATTCAAAAGACGTTAGTAAATCCTGACTCATTGTTTTTTCCCCTTTCTATATGTCTATGCAATCAGTGCTAATAGCAACCCACCAGCAATTACTGAAGCAATTTGCCCAGAAACGTTCGCACCAGCAGCATGCATTAGAATGAAATTTTGCGGGTCTTCATCCGTCGCCATTTTTTGGATTACACGGCTAGACATTGGAAATGCTGAAATTCCTGCAGCACCGATCATTGGATTGATTTTTTCTTTGCGGAACAAATTCAGTAATTTTGCAAATAAAACCCCACCGATCGAATCCATGATAAATGCAACAAGTCCAAGGCCGATAACCATCAACGTATCGATTTGCAAGAACTCTTCATATTGCATTTTTACCGAAATCGACAATCCTAGCAGAATACTGATAATATTTACTAATTCATTTTGAGCTGTGATCGATAAACGATCCAACACACCACATTCTCGAAGCAGATTACCAAACATTAAGAAACCAACTAACGGCAGTGAAACTGGCGCAATCAGACCTGCAACAATCGAAATAACGATCGGGAATAAGATTTTCGCTGTTTGAGAAACTTCTCCTGCACGATAAGTCATACGAATTTTACGTTCATGTTTTGTTGTCACGGCTTTGATTGCTACCGGTTGAATGATTGGCACCAACGCCATGTAAGAATACGCAGCAACCATGATTGCACCCATATATTTTGAGTTCAGGGTATTGGCAACGAAAATCGATGTTGGTCCATCTGCGGCACCAATAATACCGATTGAAGCAGCATCATTCAAGTCAAATCCTAAAAGAACTGCAACGATAATCGTAAAGAAAATACCAAATTGTGCTGCCGCACCAAATAATAGTAAAAATGGATTTTGTAATAACGGGCCAAAGTCTATCATTGCACCGATCCCGATGAATAAAAGCAACGGAAATAACTCTGTAGAGATCCCCATATCAAATAGCACTTGGAAAGGACCAGCTTCACCGCCGGCACTCAATACACCAGAGTTGGGAAAGTTGACTAATAACGTACCTAATCCCATTGGAACGAGTAATGTTGGTTCATACTCTTTTTTGATTCCTAAATACATTAAAATACCACCAATGACCATCATTACGATACGTCCTGGTTCAGATCCTAACCCCATAACACCTTCAATTAATGTTTCCACTAACATCACTTCCTCTTCAATAAATTAACCGATTGTAATTAATGCATCCCCTGGATTTACGATATCCCCTGGATTGACTTGAATGGCAACGACCACCCCAGATTTGCTTGCTACGATTTCATTTTCCATTTTCATTGCTTCTAAAATCATGAGGGGCTGATTTTCTTCAATACTATCTCCTACATTGACCAATACCTTCAATATCGTACCAGGCATTGGTGAATGGATGGCTTCACCATCTGTTGGCACAGGCGCCGCTGGTGTTACTGGTGTTGCTGCAACAGGTGCTTCTGGCTCAGCAACAGCTGTGACTGGTGCACTTGCTTGAGGAACGACTGGTTGTTGCGGTGCACCTATCTCTTCCATCTCTACTAAATATTCCTTACCGTCAATTGCAATCTTAAATTTACGTAACATCTATTTTCCCTCGCTTATTTATATTTTTTTGAGACTTTTTTTATGGTCAACTGTGAATAATCCGCATTTCCTGCCCCAATACAAGAAGAAATAAGTGCCACCAATTTTACTTCGGGGTTTCTTTCTTCGATTTTTTTTATCCTAAATTGGCTTTTCTGATAATACTCTGCCGCCAAAGCAGTGGCAATCAAACTGACTGTTTGATAATCTTCAGGTGCCGCAGGAATGTAAGCTGGTAATTCTTCCCACTTTTCACTGGACGTAGAATCGCTTATCCTTGAAACCGTTATCTTATCATCTTTGTTAGATAACGAATCTTTTTTATGTGCTTTTTTGAACAATCTTTCAATAATGTTCATTTGCTTCTCCTTTCTCCTATGATGCCTTCAACTCCATTATAAAAACTTTGTAGAAATCAGCTAGTATTATTCAGGAAAAGAATTGTTTTTTTGTTGTTCATTTTTTTGCCTAAACAAGGAAAACCTTTACAAAACGCTTCAAATCAACGTTTTTCATGCATTAATATTTCATTAAGAAGTTTTTAAGTTCTTAATAAGATTTGCGCAGAGAAATTGTTTTTTTCTTGTTCTTTTTGAAATCTTCTCTTTTTTTTAATATTTAGAATGTTTATTCTTATTCTTGTAAAGCAATCAATAACGTTTTTTAGAGAAAAAAAAGTGATGATATCCTTCTTATGTGATTTATATCACTTAAAATCCTACAGGCCTGTAGTTAGAAGAAACGTTTTCGTTACCGCTTACAACGAGATATAGGAGAGGAAGAAGATAATGTTACTTACCGTCTTATCATACGCTATGATTATCGTATTTATGTTCGTAATCATGAAAAAGAAAATGTCACCTTTTACATCTTTGGTGATCATCCCGTTGCTGTTCACGCTTGTTGCTATCGTTGCTGGTGTTTCAGAAGAAGGAAATATTGGGGAATTTGTCCTTGAAGGAATCTCAACAACTGCAAATACAGGCATCATGTTACTTTTTGCTATTTTGTATTTCTCCATTATGTTAGATGCCGGTTTGTTTGATCCGATTACGAAAAAAATGATTTATTTCGCTAAAGGCGATCCAATGAAAGTCTTGATGGCTACTGCTGTTGTAGCTGCTGCTGTTTCATTAAATGGTGACGGCACGACGACTACCTTGATTTGTTGTTCAGCTTTTATCCCTATTTATAAGAAACTAAATATGAAAATGATGAATCTAGGTGTATTGATCATTCTCCAAAATACAATCATGAATTTGTTACCTTGGGGCGGACCTACCGCTAGAGCAATGGCTGTCTTAGAAGTAGATGCCGATATTTTATCTTACTTATTGCCGGGTATGGTTCTTTCTTTACTATACGTTGTCTTCTTTGTTGCGAGACGTATGGGTAAACAAGAGCGCAGCCGTTTGGGTATTACTGAACTTACTGACGCTGAAATCATTGAAATGACCACGGTTACAGATCCAGAAACACTTGCGATCCGCAGACCAAAAAATTTCCTGTTCAATGGCATTTTAACGATTGTATTGATTGGCTGGTTAGTGGCAAGTTCATTCATCTCTTCAATTGCATTACCACCAATCTTATTATTCCTAGTTGGTACTTGTATTGCTTTGATGGTCAACTATCCGATCCTAAAAGATCAATCTGCTAGAATCGGTGCAAATGGTGGAGATGCAGTTCAAGTCGTAATCCTCGTCTTCGCTGCCGGTGTGTTTATGGGTCTTTTCCAAGGATCTGGTATGGCAACTGCATTAGCAAATAGTTTCACCCAAATCATCCCACGCCAACTTGCTGGTTTTTGGGGATTAGTCATTGCTTTGATTTCTGCACCAGGAACATTCTTTATTTCGAATGATGGTTTCTACTTTGGTGTTTTACCAGTGCTAGCAGAAGCAGGCCGTTCATATGGATTCACAAATATGCAAATGGCACTTGCTTCATTAATGGGCCAAGCTTTCCATCTGTTAAGCCCACTCGTTGCCTTTATTTACCTGTTATTGCGCTTAACTGGCCTAGATATGGGTCAATGGCAAAAAGAAGCAGCCAAATATGCACTTGGTATTTTCGTTATTTTCATTGTAACGATTATTCTATTAGGCCATATGCCGCTTTACATTGCACAATAATTTCATACACTAACTATCGAGCTGGGATATTTTCCTTGCTCGATCGTTTCAATTTTACGAGAAAGAAAACAGACTGAATCATAGGATGATAGTGATCATAGGTCTACTAAGATTGGAGAGTACAATGAGTTCAATTATTACTGCAGTAACCAAGAATCTTGATCTTACCGAAAATAAACCACTGAAATCGTTGATTTATGAAGCATTTAAGAAAACGATTATTTTAGGTGATATTACAGCAGGTTCTCGCATCAATGAAAAAGAGTTTTCCGATACCCTTAATATCAGTCGCACACCGATCCGATACGCGATGCAACAGTTGACAGCCGAAAAATTGGTGGAACATGTACCAAAAATAGGGATTGTCGTCAAAGGAATCAGTATCAAAGATGCTTATGAAATCTACGATATCCGAAAATCATTAGATACTTTAGCTACGATCAAAGCCATGGATCTAATGACTGAAAGTGATTTTGAAGCATTACATGCTTTACTAGAACGGGGCGAACAGTTCAATCGTGAAGACAAAGTCGACGAGTTGCTAGAAAATTTTTCTGATTTCAACGCATTCATTTACGAAAAAAGTCAAATGCTGCGCTTAAAAAATATCGTACTCGATCTGCAAGCGTATCTTGTCTATTTTAGAGACATCGCTATCCGATCATCTAAACGTCGAGAAACTGCTCTAAATGAACACTGGTTGATTTATCGCGGGATGCAAACAAAAGACATCCAACAGATCACGATGATTACCCATGAACATTTGGATCACTCATTGAAATTCATTCTAAATGAAATGGAGCGACGTAAAATTGACTAAATCACTGATTGACCAAGCAAGAGATTATGCGATAAACGCTTTGCACTATGAAGTCGTTCTTTTACCTAAACCTGGGTTAGTTGATCCACAATCGAATGGTGCCCATACAGATATGAACGTGTATACCTTTATTAACAGTATTACCAGTCTTTCACCTTTCTTTACCCAATATATCCAAACCGGATTTTATCATCAGCAATCATTCGATACATTATTTGAACCATTAAGAAAGATCGGAAAGCAGGCCGAAGATGCGATGTTGACTGCCACAAAAGGAATCAATACCCATAAAGGCGCAAATTTTTCTTTTGCGATTTTATTAGGGGCAACAGGTTTGTTCTATCAGGAAAACTGCCCTTCCACTTGGACAGCGGCAAACAGCGATGATGTATTGTCCATCGCTGCAAAGATATGCCGCCATTTAATAGAACATGATTTAGAACAATTGGATAAAGAAGAAGACCTATCATATGGCGAAAAGAATTATCTCACCTATGGTCTAACAGGGATTCGCGGAGAAGCAGTGGCCGGTTATCCTACTTTGAGTAAATTGCTGGACTATGTAAGACAATTACCAGATGAAGGCGAAGTGAAATTGTTGCGCAGCCTTGTATACTTGATGAGTGAAACAGAAGATAGCAATTTGGTCCATCGCGGCGGCTATGAAGCGATGAAAAACGTTCAAAAGGACATGAAAAAAATACATGAAGCAAACTTGTCAAAAACAGCTTTGCTTCATGCATTAACGGAATATGATCAAATCATGATTAAACATCATCTAAGTCCCGGCGGATCTGCGGATTTGTTGTCCTTGGCTATTTACTTTTTGCAATTAGAAGGCCTATCCTTCTGGTAAAAAGGTATAACCGATTCCCCAAACAGTTTTTAAATAGCGCGCCTGTTTCGGATCATCTTCTATTTTACTGCGCAGATGATTGATAAACACCATCACTGTATTTGCATCAAATTCACCATCGTTCCAGACGCTGCTATAAATTTGTTCTTTTGAAAACACCTGATCTGGAAACTCCATAAAGAATCGAATCAGTTGGATCTCTTTTGACGAAAACTTGATTTGCTGGTCATTTTTAAAGAACTGATAGCGTTTTTGATCAAATCTAAAAATCCCATTACAGATATCCGTATCAGGTTGATCGATGCTGTTCTCTCGATAGACTTTGATTCTATCCAGAATCGAAACAATTTGCGCTTTTAAAATAGCTGGAGAAAATGGTTTCGTGATAAAACTATCTGCACCAAGTTCGTAGCCATTGATGATATCTTTTTCTTCTTTTTTTCCACTTAAAAAAACAATAGGAACAGTTGGTTCTTCTTCCCGAATCAATTGTGCTAAATGATAACCGTCGTTTTCATGCTCTAAACTAATATCTAACAAAAATAAATCAAATGTCACCCGTGATTTAATCGCGATCGTTTTATCAACAGAATCAGTCTGGTAAATCAAAATTCCTGTTGATTGTAATGACTTCCATATCAATCGTCTGATTGCCGGATCGTCATCAACAATTAAAATTTTTTCATTTCGCAAAACAAACTCCTCCTATTTCATTATAATTATAGTCAACAAGGAAGGGATTTACAATGAAACCACCATCAAAATTCTGGCTTTACGCCATTGTATGTTTCACATTTTGCCTTACCATTGCTGGCGTTATCTTCACCTATACGAGTTACCATAAAGCGCAGGATCAAGCCATTACCATGGGAAAAAAACAATTGCGCATGATTAATCAATCTGCGATCAAGTTGATTAGTCATAGTATTGAGGCTTATCAATCCGCATTATCAATGTATGTCGATGATTATATAGAAGATACAAATTCTTTGACTTTAAAACCAGCTGTTCTCCTACCTAGTTTAACAAATAATAAAAGTGCAGCAGTCGGACTGTATTTGATCGATCAAGAACAACATATTCTGTCACAGGTATTTTTCCAAGATGATACCCAATCAGAACAAACTGCTTTGACCAAAAAAATCATTGATGATATTGCTTCCAATAATGTCTTTGCAGATCAAGATATTCAAAACGGTTCTGTGTTTTTTGCAGGCCAAGAATCTTATTTGAACTTATACAGTACTTTTATATTTGATGACACTCCCTTGACTTTGGCCATGCCAATTCAACTGCAAACCTTATACCGAGAAGATTTCGCAAATGATTCTGGTTTATCTGGTTACACAATGGTCAAAGACCAAGCAATGGAGATCGTGATGCATCCATCAGATGAACAGATTGGCTTATCGATCGTGGATGATCGATATGATAAATTTCCAAACCTTGATTTTACAGATCTGCGACGATTAGAAAATGATCAGCGACAACATGAAAAAGGAACTGCCATGTACTACTCTTACTGGTGGAATCAAGATGTTCCGCAAAAAGTATTAAAATTGTCCGCCTACGAGTGGTTCTCCGTTGGCAATACCCGCCTTATTGTTGCCAGCAATTCTGATTATTACGAGCGAAACGGACTTTTGCTACAAGATAGCTTGATCTTGATTGGACTATTGGTATTCCTGCTGATCATTATTGTTCTACTCACCTTCTTTATTAGAAACTATATCAAAAGGAATCGTATTTTTATTGAATATAAAGAATTACAATCGAGACAACAACTGTTGAAAGAAAAACACGAGATTGAAAAGGCGATGATACAAGAATCAAAACTTGAAACGATTGGTGTACTGACAACAACAATCGTTCACGACATGAACAACTTTCTCACGCCTATGATTGGCCATCTACAGTTACTGATTGATGAACATAAAGACGACCCTGCTCTTGTCGACGACTTGCATGAAGTGTATCATGCAGCAGAAAAAGGCAAAGAGCTTTCTACAAATGTGTTACGCTTTTCTAAAATAGATTCGCACCAAAAAACAAAAACGTCCATTACTGAGACGCTTCAAGAAGCTGTCACAACCATTCGACGTCTGTTGCCGAAAAGGATCTCCATTGACCTAGACCTAAGAGAAGTCGGCTATGGTCTATTCGATGCGGTTGACTTGCAAGTGATTATTTATAATTTATTGATGAATGTCTATCAAGCGAATGCAAACTGCGTAATCAGACTCAGTCATTATACTTATTTGGTCAATTTTCAGTTTTCTGATATTCCCCATTCGATGAAAAATAAAAGAATTGCTTTGATAGAAATCGCCGATAATGGACCAGGGATTCCAGAAGCAATGCAAAAAAAGATTTTCACTCGATTTTTCACAACGAAATCAGCATCCGGCGGTACTGGTTTGGGCCTATTCACAGTCGCATCAATCGTTAAAAAGAATGATTGGCTCATTGAGCTTAGAAGCGATAGCAAAGGCACCACTTTTTACCTAGGCATCCCAATCGATTCGGACGAATAGCCGCTGTACTCAGCCCTTACTTTGATTATACCTAACTATGTATGAGAGAAAGTCAAAAGAACAGAAAAAGAACAATGATCATTACCAAGTTTTTGCTATATGTACAAAAATAAAAAAGGAGGCCCTTTGTGATCATCAATATTGCTTTTACCCTTTTTATCGCCTTTATCGGCGGATCACTATTTAAAAAAATGAAAATACCTGCGGCATACATGACTGGTGGCATGATCGCCGTAGCCGCACTGTCGATTTTAACCAATCAAATGACCATGCCCCGTTCGATGAAGTTTTTTGCCCAAGTCATTAGCGGCGCCTATATCGGTCAGCAAAGCTCGAGAAACACTTTTCTGCAATTAAAAAATCTAGTGTTACCCATTGTTTTATTGATGTCCCTCTTTACCATTAACTGCTTTGCCCTAGGTGCTGTTTTTGTTCATTTTTTTGATATGGACTGGACAACTGCGTTGTTGTCTTGCTTACCAGGTGGGATTATGGATATCTCCTTGATCAGTATTGATATGGGCGCAAATGCAGAAATTGTCGCTACCATGCAGTTGGCCCGCCTCGTGGGGATGCTGATTATTTTGCCGCAATGGTCAAAATTGATTTTGAACACTGTATCTAAGATCACATCGCACAAAAAAGGAGCCCATATCCACAGATCAGAAATCACTTCTTCTACAAAAACTATTCTCCCTACACAGCAAGTTCAAAGTGATTTAGCCATTTTGATCATTGCCTTTATCGGCGGTTATATCGGTTTGATCCTTGGTATTCCGGTGGGGGCTTTGGTCTTGGCATTGATTTTTTCCTTTGTCTATAAGCTGAGAGTCAATCCAGCTTCCCTTTCACCATACATTCGGTATGGTGCACAAGTTTTAGCAGCTTCTATTATCGGCAGCAATTTTACGATGCATAGCCTGATTCAGATGAAGGCTCTTGTTTTGCCAATCATTATACTATTTGTCGGTTTTTTACTGATCAACATTATTTTTACATTGGTCATCAGTCGATTGGGCTTGTTGGACGTACAATCCGCTATATTTGCTTCCTCTCCTGCAGGCGCCACAGATATATCTTTAATTGCAGCTGATTTAGGCGGCGACCTGACGTCAATCGCCAGTATCCAAATCACCCGGACCTTGTTTGCGATCGTCGTACTGCCTCAGTTGATCAATCTGTTCGTTCAGTTTGTTGTGGGTTGATTGAAGAACTTAAATCACTGCTCAATTATTACCCTTCTAATTGTTTTTGATGTGTGAATTTATCACCATTATGAAATTTCATTAGTAGGGTATCTTAGTGTAACGTTCAAAAGTCATGGAATGAACAAAAAAGCGACTTCCCTCGAAAGGAAAGTCGCTAAACATTGATATATCAATGTTATTGGCAAATTGACTAAAAAAAATCTACATCATTTTTGACTCTATATACGCTTTGTAATGCCTCTAGATAATCTTTGAATTGACTAACAATATTCTTCAATTTCAGATGTTTTGCATATCCTCTATCTTTAATATAATTCTTCCAAAAAATTTCATTCATTTCTTCACTTGATATTATTTCATCAACAGTAAAGAACCAATCCTCAAATAATTCTTCGTCAATAGTCAGTTCTTTATGGCGAACCATCCATGTGTTCAGAAAAGCCTCATAAAATTTAGTGATATTTGGTTTATTTTGAGAATTTAAAATCAAATGTATATCATAAAAATCTTTCATCCTAGAATTTTTTGTTCCTAGGTTCAGTATTATTTCTGTTTTTTCAGCAAGAATCGTCTCAATCGGATATGCATATAATGTGATGACTTTATGATCGTCTTTATTCTCATTGAAAAGTAGCGGTATATCTATCATTTCTGCTTGAGGAGTGATCGCATCACCTACACCCAAATCCAAGTCAAAATGAACAATTGATTTTTCTTCTAAGAATGTCATTTTAAATTTAGCTCGGAAACCATCATACACGCGTTCTTGTTGTGAATCAAATAGATTAATTAATTCAAATTGTACGCCATCATCCAACTCAATACTAATAACTGTTTCAAGTATTTTAGTAATATTCTTTCTATCTACAGATATTCCTTTTATCAGTGTATCTAAATCTTTTGTCGTTCTTTGCTCTACTTTATATATTGTTCCCAGTAAAAAGCCCCCCTTGATGATAAAATTGGCTTTATACTCACTTTCTTGCAACCTTGATAAAAATCTTTCAGTCGCGTATCTTATCCTATATTCTTCAAAACTAATTTCTGGGTTCTTAGATTTTATTAGATCTTTCAGTCTATTTGGCTTCACAATTCAACATGCCCTTCTTAAAATAATTGTAACTCCCACAAGTACTTGTCCAACACTTCTAATACACCTTGCTGATGTGCTATTCTTCTTAATCGATTGCTACCCTGAGGATATAAATCATGATATTTTTTCAGTGCTTCATACTTCACTTCTTCTTCTGTATTAGCGTTTGGTGTGAATATGTCTGCTATAGTTCTTTCTGCAGAGGTCATTCGAATAGGATTGTTATGCCTTGTTTTTGTAGTAACAATTTGAGTGCCTCCTATTGGGGCATTTCTTGTTAAGAATATAGGATCATTTTCATAATAATTAAGAACAAGAGATTTAGTATGATTGTATAATTCACCATAAATATCAATATATCTATTGGAAATTTTTTCTAATTGAGAAAATTTATAATCCTTTGGCATACTCATAATGGTTCTTCGCGGAATGACATCAGTCAAATCGAGCATATATAAGGCCGACTCATGTGAAATAACCGCTCTAGAATAGTGGGATTGAAACAAGAATGGTGCATCTATGCTTTTGTGAGGGAAAATATACGCTCCACTTGAAACTTCTTGCAAGTTATACTTATCAATAAATTTATCTAAATAATAATTACTAATACCTGACTTATTCATCAATTTTTTCACTATGTTTCCACTATACTTTGCAGCTTGTACAAGAAATAGAAATTCCTTTGATTTTATATCTGGCAACCTAGAATCTAGTAAATAGTCCTTTAGTGTATTTGTATAAAAAGGTTCCTTCAAAAAATGAATAACCTGTGTTAATTGTTCTAAATCAAGAATATCGACCATTTCATTAATCATATTCTTTTTATCTTCTATACTTTTACCACTTTCACTCTCTAAAAAATCATCTAATTCAGAATACATTTTCTAACCCCCTTACAGTAATTATTTTACCATTTAACTGCTTATTAAAAAACAAAAACCGGTTATTAATTAAAATAAAAATAAATTCACCGGTTTTATTTCATCTTTTAACTACCTATAAACAGAAAACGATCAGTTAAATATATAAATGAAAACTGGATAAACACTGAGTGTCATTGCATTACAAATTGTGGACAGGTATACCCATTTATGTAGAAATCACTATAAAAATACCGCATTACCGCTCCTAGCTTTCTTCATACGCATTGTATGAAAAAGTTCAAAAATATAGTCAAATACAAAAAAGCGACTTCCCTCGAAAGGAAAGTCGCTAAACATTGATAGATCAATATTTTTATTATTCCGCAGCGTTTGCGTCTTTGAGACCGTATTTTTTGTTGAAACGGTCCACACGTCCGTCTGCTTGTGTGAATTTTTGACGTCCAGTGTAGAATGGATGTGAATCAGAAGTTACTTCGACACGGATCAATGGATACGTGTTGCCGTCTTCCCACTCAACTGTTTCTTGAGAATTCTTTGTAGAACCTGATAAGAATTTGAAACCAGTAGTTGAGTCCATGAATACAACTGGATGATAATCTGGATGGATATCTTGTTTCATTTCTTCTTCTCTCCTTTGCCCTGGTTCATTTGCTTCACCAGAGTTGATTTTGTCGAATTTACAACATGACTATCTTACCATGTTTGATTTGCAGATGCAATTATCTTTTTATATTTCTTTTTGGTCGTTTATCACCAAAGTTGACATCATGAAACGCGGCAATAAATTCTTGATTGTTCTTGGTTTTACGCAAGAATTGAACGAATTGCTCCGTGAATTCCAATGAGTCTCCGGTCATATTGTTGCGCAGACGCCATGTTTCTTCTAATTGTTCAGCGCTCATCAATAGTTCTTCTTTACGGGTACCCGATTTTCTGATATCAATGGCAGGGAAAATACGACGTTCCGCTAGACTGCGGGATAGCTGTAATTCCATATTGCCTGTACCTTTGAACTCTTCATAGATGACATCGTCCATTCGGCTGCCTGTATCGACTAATGCGGTGGCCAAGATCGTCAAACTGCCGCCTTCTTCAATATTGCGGGCTGCCCCAAAGAATTTCTTTGGTTTGTATAAAGCAGCCGGATCGATCCCGCCACTCAGCGTACGACCACTTGGGGGTACGACTAAGTTGTAGGCTCTTGCCAGACGCGTGATACTGTCCATCAAAATCACAACATCCCGTTTGTCCTCCACTAAACGCATCGCCCGTTCCAACACAAGTTCTGCAACCCTTGTATGGTTGCTTGGCTGCAAATCAAACGTTGAGGACACAACATCCCCTTTGACACTGCGTTCAAGATCGGTCACTTCTTCTGGACGTTCATCGATCAACAAGACAATCAATTCAACATCTGGATAATTGTCAGTGATTCCGTTAGCGATTTCCTTCAAAATACTGGTCTTACCGGCTTTAGGCGGTGCCACGATCAAACCCCGTTGACCAAACCCAACTGGTGAAAACATATCGATCATTCGTGTCGACAAACGACCTGCTGTGGTTTCTAATTTCAGATGACGATTCGGGTACAGTGGCGTCAATGCAGGGAAATGTGGCCGTTCTTTGGCTTCTTCAGGATCTTTGCCATTGACAGATTCTACATGCATCAAGCCATAATACCGCTCCGACTCTTTCGGTGGCCGAGCTTTACCAGCGACCTTATCTCCGTTCCGCAAACTAAAGCGGCGAATCTGAGAAGAAGAAATATAAATATCCTCTGCGCTCGGTCCATAGTTGATGGGCCGCAAAAAGCCATAGCCTTCTTGACCGACAATGTCCAAGACACCTTCCATATAGAAGAAGCCTTGCTTTTCAGCTTGCGCACGAATGACTGCCAATGACAATTCTTTTTTGTTCATTTGACTGTAATATGGGATTCGGAATTGTTTGGCAAAAGTGTAGATTTCTTTTAAGGTTTTGTTTTCCAACTCTGCCATTGTTAAGTAATCGCTCATAGTTACTCCTCTATCATTTGGATATCTGCACCTAATGCAGTCAATTTTTCGATGATATGGTCATAGCCGCGTAAGATGTATTCGACATTGAAGACCGTGGTCGTTCCTTGTGCCATCAAGCCTGCGATCACGAGGCAAGCGCCAGCACGCAAGTCAGATGCCACCACTTCTGCACCGTGCAATTGCGCAGGCCCGCTGACAAAGATCATATTGCCTTCTGTTGTAGCATCGGCACCCATTCGTGCCAATTCTGGAATATGATTGACCCGTTTGGCATAGATCGTATCTAATATTTCTGATGTGCCTTGTGCCTTTAACAACAATGGTGTGATTGGCTGCTGCAGATCAGTCGCAAAACCTGGGTAGGGGTATGTTTTGACTACTGCGGGTTTTAGCTCTTTCGAAGGATGGACGTAGATCTCATCCTCACTGATATCCATGCGCACACCGATTTCTTCTAATTTGGCAATATAGCTTTCAAGATGTTCATAGATGACATTTTTGACAACGATGCCTTCACCAACAGCTGCTGCCAATGACAAGTACGTCCCTGCTTCGATTCGGTCAGGAATAATCGAATGACGACAGCCGTGCAATTCTTCTACACCTTCGATCCGGATTTCATTGGTACCAGCACCTCTGATTTTGGCACCCATATTGTTCAATAATGTTGCCACATCAATAATTTCAGGTTCACGGGCGGCATTTTCAATAATTGTTTTGCCTTTGGCTTTGACTGCAGCGAGCATGACATTGATCGTGGCGCCAATAGAAACCATATCCAAAAAGATCCGCTCCCCAGTTAACCCTTCATCATCTGTACGCAGATACATCGCACCATGTTCATTGGTCACTTTCGCACCAAGGGCTTCAAATCCTTTGATGTGTAAATCGATTGGGCGCGGGCCTAAGAAACAACCACCAGGTAAGCCAACCACGCCTTCACCAAATTTAGCCAATAAAGCACCCATAAAGTAATAAGACGCACGTAAACTATTGATTTTTCCGCTTGGCATGGGAATCGAGACGATATCGGTTGGATCAATTTCGAGGGTATTGTGTTCAAAATGGGTTTTGACGCCCATGATTTCGAGGATTTCAATTAATGAGTGCACATCTTGGATATCTGGCACTCCTTCTAAGACAACGGGAGAATCTGCAAGAATTGCAGCTGGAATCAACGCAACAGCACTGTTTTTTGCCCCGCTGATGGTGACTTCCCCTTGTAAGGGACGATTGCCTTCAATGACAATTTTCTTCATTTATATTCACCTATACTCTTTTTTAAATTTATGTGTATCAGTACAAGTTTAGCACAAAAACGCGAAAGAAAAAAGGAGGAGTATCTTACATTCTCATGTAGGATACTTCTCCTTTCCCTGATCAATCAGTTCTATCGTTAATTCCCCGGAACGGATTGCAGCTGCCAATCTAACGTGGTTTTATATGCCACCGCTTGCGGATTGGCTCCCCCCGGTACTTCCAAGAAAATACTCTGGTCAGCGCTTGTCTCATCCCCAAAACGATAGACCCAAGTCCCCTTGCCCTGTGCGTCATCTGCTGAAAGGACAAGATGCTTGTATCCTGGAATCAATCCGACTGTTGTTGCATAATTGAATGTCGGATCAGCACTCGTGTCAATGCTGGCCAACTCTTGATTCGTCAGATTGATTTGTGCCCCTTGCAAGGTATGACCGGACACTGATTCAAACGCGCCTGCTTGTGTCACCGCAAGCTGCCAGCCTTTATCTTCTCCACGCCTATCACTGACTTGCACATAATTTGGGCGCTCTTCCAAGCGACCATCATCTTCAATGATTCGCTGCGGCCGAGCATAGTACTGTGCGGTTTGTGTCGCGATACGTTGGACACCAAAATTGAAATTAGACACAAAGTCAATGCTCAACAGACCTTGGTCTGCAGGTCGATCTGGAAGATCTTCCGGCGTCACAGATTCTCCTGGATCTAAAGGATCTACAGGACCAACATGTGTTGGCTGTTTGACGATATAGGAGACTGCTTTGGGAAACACTGTGTCATGATAGACATAATCTTCCGTAAGCGGGTTGCGATTCCCAATATCTGTGTTGGTGGCCGGTCGTCGGAATGTATTATCGATTGTACTGTAAGTATCGATCACAGCACCGGAGTGGTCTTCCATCACAAATTGCAAGACATCATTTTCCGCTAATTGTTCCGGTAACGAAAGCGCAAAACTGCCGTCTGATTCTACCAATGTGTGTTGGATATAGGTTTGATTCAGATACAGGTTCACGCGGTTTCCTGCTTGGTTGATACTGTTAGGGAGCGCACGAACACTGCGATCTGTCGTAAAGATAGTCAGTGATTGGCCAAAGTCGGCCAATGCTGGTGGCCTGATTGGCAAGACCTCGATTTTGCCAATCGCTGCCAGTTCTTCATCCGGTATAGAAATGGCTGTGGATCCTTCTCCACGTTGTACAGATAAAAATTCAAAGGTTGTGCCGACTTCAAACAATGATGGTAACGTCAGCTTGATTCTACCGGCTTTCCCAGTAATATTTTGCTCGGCTTCTTCCCACGTTTGATATGCCGATTCTGCGCCTTGTGTCGAAAGACGATGGGTTTCTGTTTGTCCATTAGGGAATGTCACAAGTATTTCTGCTGTGACCTCACCCGTCCCAGCTTCACGTATCGAATGATCCCCTTCTTTAAATCCAAATTCGGCGATAAAAGACTTGTCCGCATTGGTTGGTTGTCGATAGCCTTGAGAAATTGGTTGCGCATTATTGGCTGAAATCCGTGAGACTGTCCCTGTTAAGCTTGGTAATAACCTTGTCAATTCTGGATCATTCTTACTTGTTGCTGTAACGAAATCCCGTCCTTCGTAATTGACATTGATCTTTGATGAAAACATGACATCTGCATCGTGGTCAAAGTTCCTGCCCGATTTCCATGCCGAAAAGAAGGTATCATTTAAAAGTAATTCTGATCCGTCTTTTGTCCCGAAGATATCTCCACCACCACGACGAATATTTCTGAAATCATAATAAAATGGTTCCGTCACGTTGAAACTCATGGTGTCTCCAGCCACAAACACACCGAACTCTTTATCACCACTTGAGGAACCTTCGGCAATAAAAATTGTGTCTTTTTGCTGCTCAAATGTTAAATGTCCGCCGTCCGACAGCATCGCTGCAGCGTAGTCATTGATCAGTACCAATCGAGACAATGAATTTGATTGTACGCCTGCTTCGTTATCGATCACAAAGTAATTGTTTCCCGTCCCTAGATACAAAGTGGCATATCTTTCGTCAACTGTGCCATCTGCCGGTTTAACAGAATAATGGGTATTATTTAAATCTAGGGCACCGCCATTTGTTACCCGAATACGGTTTTCTGAACCATGCATCGCCACAGCATTTGTATTGCTGCCAAGTCGGTCAAATTCAACATGCTTGGTTGCCAGTTTGCCATCATTGCGTACGGTTAGTCGGTTGTTGCCGTTTCTAAAAATAATCAGACCACGGGCACGATTAGACGATCCTTCAACAGTAACTTCTGAACCGCGATCAACGGTAAATTGTCCATTAGATGTTTCCAGTTCGATCGACGTGCCATACAGGTTACGGCTGGAGATAGTCGATTGATTGTCTACCAATAGTTCCGCTGATGCCCCGTTGATATATAGGCCTCTGCGGACCCCCGAACGTACCTGAAACTGGAGGGCAGATTCTTGGTCGACAATCATTTTGGCTTCCCTCCCTCTAAGACTGAGGCCATTGTTTGCTGTAGCCGTGGGTGCAGCGGTCCCTGAAGCTGTATCGATTGAGATTGTCGATTGATTGCTTAATCGTAACTGAGGGAAGTCTTTGTTTTGTCCGATTTGAATATTGTCGATCACGCCCGTTCCCGCATTTGAAATGGAGAGTTGACTATTATCGAGGGTAAGGCGCGCTTCTAGGCCATCAACAACTAGCGCCGATGCTGCGATTTGATTTTCTATCGTAATTTCAGAATCTAACAGGTCCATTTTTGGTTGATTCCCAGCAAGAACCACCCCGCTCCCTGATTGGGCATTGATGGACAATCGACTGTCATTGGTCATAGCAAACGATGGCTGGTTGCCGACTAAATTGACGCCAGTTTGCGTTTCACTTTTGATCAATATACGAGATTGATCCAATTGAACAGTTGGATTGGTGCCTTCTAGATTGATTGGCCGTTTATTTAGGGTCGTATCAATTTGCAGCTGGCTATCACCCGATAACAAAAGCCGCGGATTATTACCATTCAGCGTGATTACATTGTTGCTGTTCACTGTCGCGACTGGTGCTGTACCTATTGTATCAATGTTAAAACGGCTGCCCTCTTCAATTTGCACCAATGGATTTGGGCCTCGGTAATCAATTACGTTGGCATCTCCTGCAGTGGTCGTCACATCAACGGTGGCATTTCCTGAGAGTTGCACACTCGGCTGACTTACCGTAGGGGCCGAATAAAAGATCCAAAGATTTTGTTTGGCAATCGTTAGGTTTGCTTGATTGCTGATCAGAACATCTTTGACATTAAATAAAGTATCCGTCGAGCTGATTCGCGTATCAAAGGTATTCTGTCCACCTGTAAAATGGATTTTTGCTTCCCTCGCCAAAATTACGGCGGCACGGCTCGTACTTAATTCATACACATCTTCTAACTCGACTGTCCAACCTGTACCTAAGTCATTGTTGTCCAATGCTTTAAAAAAAGGAGTGGACCCTATTTTACTCAACCCTATATTTTCCAAACGTAAGGTTGCCGGCTGCGTATTCGAACGCAACTGCAAACCGAAGAAAATACTGTTGTTCGATAGACTCAATGTGTGTCCATTGCCTTGAATGACCAAATCACGATTCAATACAAAATTAACCCCAGTTGAAACAGTCACATTTGCGCCTAATGAAATCACGCCAACAGAAGAATTATTCATTGCATTGCGAAAATCACTTTCTGACGTTACAGTAGTTACATTAAGTGGCGCAATCGATCTTTGACTACTCTCCTCTGATCCATTAGGTGGGACGTTCATATGCATGTCCCCTTCCTTCGGTTCATTTTCATCCTGACGTTCTTCTTGGTCCTCAATTGTTTCTTGATCCTCTTGTTTTTCAGAGTCTTCCGTGCTTTGAGGCGGATTTTCAGCTGCATTTTCAGTCTCCGCTATTTCATCATCTTGTTGTATATCATCCCTCGTTGTTTCCACATAATCTATATGAGCAAACGTTTCAGCGCGTACAATATACAAAGGAGATGATAGTGCTTGGAAACAGATGAGTAACACACTAAGCAGTGATACCTTTCGTTTCAGTCCCATAATTATTTTCCCCCTAAATTCGAAAATATGATTTATCAAAAACGGTTTATGTCCAATGTCTTTAAACCCTTATTTAATATATATAAATAACCCATATAATAAAAATCATCTTTTTCGTCGGTTGGTGAAAAATCTATGTGCTAAGTTACATTGGACATATGAAACAAAAAAAAGCCGCTAGAAAGAAATCTTTCTAACGGCTTTTGGCAGTAATTCGAATTAAGCTTTACCAGCTGAACCGAACCAGTCGATGTGTTCTTCTGCATCTTTAACGATCGCAGCAACACCTGGTGCCAATAATTTACGAGGGTCGAATCCTTTGCCTTCTTGATCTTTGCCAGCTTCGATATATTCACGAGTTGCTTTAGCAAATGACAATTGGAATTCAGTATTTACGTTGACTTTAGATACACCCATAGCGATTGCTTTTTGGATTTGTTCTTGAGGAATACCAGAACCACCATGTAATACTAGAGGTACATCAGAACCTACAGCATCAGCGATTGCTTGTAAGTGGTCAAATGCAAGGCCTTTCCAGTTTTCTGGATATTGACCATGAATGTTACCAATACCGCAAGCTAGGTAGTCTAAACCAGTTGCAACCATTTGTTTACATTCTTCGATGTCAGCCAATTCGCCAGAACCGATAATACCATCTTCTTCTCCACCGATTGAACCAACTTCACACTCAACAGAGATACCTTTTGCGTGTGCTTTTTCTACAACTTCTTTAGCCAATTTCAAGTTTTCGTCGAATGGTAAGTGAGAGCCATCGAACATAACTGAAGTATAACCTACTTCGATACATTCCATTGCTGCATCATAGTCACCATGGTCTAAGTGGATTGCAACTGGAACAGTAATGTTCATTGAGTCAACTAAGTTAGTAATGATATCTTTAGCAACTTTGTAACCGCCCATGTATTTCGCAGCGCCCATTGAAGTTTGGATCAATACTGGTGCTTTCTTTGCTTCAGCGGCTTTTAAGATCGCTTGTGTCCATTCTAAGTTATTTGTGTTGAATCCGCCGACTGCATATCCGCCTTGACGAGCAGCTTTTAAGAATTCAGCTCCTGATACTACTGGCATAAAAAATTCCTCCTAAGTTTTAAAAAACTTTATTTGTTAAGCCATGCTTAACCGACACTGCTATTTTAGCAAATATTTGCGGTATTTGCTACTAAAAAAAAGAATTTATCTTTTCAAAAAAAGTCTGCACAAAGTCAGAAGACCGTTGTTTTCAAATCTTTTTCTGAAAACACTGTATTTTACAAGGCATTCTTTCCCTTCATCTTTCAATTCGCACAGTGTTTCACATGTGAAAATTCGCGAAAAATTTCACAATTTTTTTCGCTGATTTATCATAATTCACCTCAAAGGCATATTGAGCATATCAATAGTCATGTGAAAGCGCCTATACTATCATATTAAAAAAGGAGGGATAGAATGAAAAAAGCATTACTTGGATTTTTTGCGTTGGTTGGCGTATTATTTTTGGCAAGTTGTGGCACTGGTGCAGGTTCGCAAGAAGAATCGAAAACATTCACGATGGATCAAAACGGCGTATCGATGGAGTTGGTCTTCAACTACAGTGGCGACAAGGTCACTAGTCAAACAGCAAACAATGTCATGCCTTATGAAGCAATCGGGGTAAGCACCAAAGAAGAAGCACAAGAAGTTTTGGATCCAATCGCTGAACAATACCAGCAAGTACAAGGGTTAGATTACTCTTTAGAGTATAGCGATAGTGAAGCTACTGAATCCTTAACAATCAACTACGATGAATTAGATTATGATTCTGCCAAGCAGTTGCCTGGCGTTAGCTTCGAAGGCAACACAGACAATGGCATCAGTATGGAACGAACCGAAGAAATGCTTTTGGATCAAGGATACGAACTGAAAGAAGAATAATCCCTACGCGGGTCAATATAGAAAAAAACGCTAGTCATCGCGTTACTTCAGTTGAAGTACGCGAGACATAGCGTTTTTTGTTAGGCTTGACGATTGTTTAATGATGCACCGACGAATGCTTTGATCAAGCGTTGTGGACGGGTTGGGCGTGAAATCAATTCTGGATGGAATTGGCAGCCCACAAAGAATTTATTTTCTGGAATTTCAACGATTTCAACCAAACGATTGTCTGGTGATACACCTGAAAAGACCATTCCTTGTGCTTCGAATATTTCACGGTATTGGTTGTTGAATTCATACCGGTGACGGTGACGTTCTTGCACCACTTCTTCATCATTATATGCCGCAGCCGTTTTGGTGCCTTTCTTAATTTTACATGGATACAAGCCTAAGCGTAATGTACCACCCATGTTTTCAATGTTTTCTTGATCAGCCATCAAGTCAATGATGTTATTGGCTGTTTCTGGATCTGTTTCAGCAGAATTGGCATTTTCTAAGCCAACGACATTGCGGGCGAATTCCACGCAGGCCATTTGCATACCTAAACAAATACCTAAGAATGGCACATCGTTTTCACGGGCATAGCGAATCGCTTCGATTTTCCCTTCGATTCCACGATCGCCAAAGCCGCCAGGAACCAAGATACCGTCTGCATCAGCCAAGTATTCAGCCACATTTTCAGGTGTGATGTCTTGGGCTTTGATCCAATCCAATTCGATATCTGCATCAAACGCAAATCCAGAATGTTTCAATGCTTCTACTACAGATAGATAGGCATCTGGTAACTCAACATATTTCCCGACTAGGGCAATCCGAACTTTTTTCTTCAAGTTCAATACCTTTTCTTCCAATGCTTGCCATTCCGTCATGTCTGCAGCTGGTGCAGTCAATTTCAAATGGTCACAGACGATTTGATCCATCCCTTGCGCTTGTAGTGCCAATGGAATGGAATACAAGGTTTCCACGTCACGAGATTCAATGACAGCTTCTGGTGCCACATCACAAAATTGGGCCAATTTATTTTTGGTTGATTGAGAGACTGGTTGTTCCGTACGAACAACCAAGATATTTGGCTGAATCCCTAAACCACGCAATTCTTTGACACTATGTTGTGTCGGTTTGGTTTTCATTTCTCCTGCTGCTTTCAAATAAGGAATCAACGTCGTATGGATATACATCACATTATCTGAACCCACATCAGCTTTCATTTGACGCAAAGCTTCTAAGAAAGGCAATGATTCAATATCCCCAACCGTTCCGCCAACTTCAGTAATGATGACATCAGCGTCCGTCATTTTGGCAGCCCGCATGATTTTTTCTTTGATTTCATTGGTGATATGCGGAATCACTTGGACAGTTGCCCCTAAGTATTCCCCTTTACGCTCTTTCCGCAAAACTTCTGAGTAGATTTTTCCAGTTGTTACGTTTGAGTATTTGTTCAAGTTGATATCAATAAACCGTTCGTAATGCCCTAGGTCCAAGTCGGTTTCTGCGCCATCATCTGTTACAAAGACTTCCCCATGTTGATACGGACTCATTGTTCCTGGATCGACATTGATGTAAGGATCGAACTTTTGGATCGTTACTTTCAAGCCGCGGTTTTTAAGCAAACGGCCCAATGACGCTGCTACGATACCTTTACCAATTGAAGAAACCACGCCGCCGGTTACAAAAATATATTTTGTCATAAACTGAAAAACTCCTTTAATCTATTTTACAGGAAAAGCACTTAGAAAATAGTAAAAGCTCCCTATCCATCGAATGAATAGGGAGCGAAAATTCTAAATCACTTTCTGACTCTTGTAAAGAGTGCCCAAACAGAATGATACAATCTCACCTAACAAATGTCAAGAAAACTTTCTCGGATTTTTTTCAGAAAATCAATTGTGTTTCAAATTTGATTCAGTTATGCAAAGCAAGAAATTCTTAACTACTCTTCACGATTTCACCACAACTATTCTTGATAACATCACTTTTCTCCCCTCATTTCTTGATTTCTCCCTGCCATAATAGGTCTTGTAGATGAAGACTGGCGCTTTACTCGTTTTGCTAAAAATGATCAGAAGGTTACTTCTGGGTGTTTTTGGCAAAGGTGAGGTGCAGGTTCGATTCCTGCCTTCTACGCTAAGGGCCATTGAACAAGATGCATTTCCTGTATCTTGTTTTTTTGTGTTGTCTCGTTTCTTCTTTTATTCTTTCGTTGTCATCTCTTCCATGATTTGAGAAAAAGTGTGTAAGAGCGACCACTTTTTTTATATTTTTGTTCACTTTTTATACAGGTCATTTGTTGTTTGAATGAGGAGGGAAATATCGGTATGCAGATAGACGCTTATCAACATTATCTTTTTACAGTGACGAACGATTTGGTCCATTATCTGCAATCGATTGGTGCGAGTGTGTAAGATGCTGAAGACCTTGCACAAGAAGCCCTCGTAAAAATACTTGAGATCGATACTGTTTTGGCTGTTGACGAGATTCGGCCTTGGCTATTTCGCGTGGGTATCAACCGTTATTTCAACCTATATAATCAGACAAAACGCCGCAAGCGGATTCTCAAGCACTATGTACAGCCCACAGAAGAAGCCATCTGGCAAGAGGCAGATGACACGCTATATGATGCATTGCTGCAATTGCCATTGACCACGGCCACTCTTTTAGCCATGACATATATCGAAGGCCGCAGTATCAAAGAGATCAGCTTTTTGCTCAATCGGCCTGAAGATAGTTTCAAGGCTTCCCTTTATCGTGGACGTAAACAATTAAAGACAATCTTAAAGGAGACAGAACAATGACTATTGAAGACAAACAATTGGCAGCTATCGTAAAAAAAGCCCGGTGCAAGAACAATCGAAAACATATTCTCACTGTGTTACTGATGTTGATTCTCTTCGTAGGTGCACCGCTCACCTTGTATCTGCGTTACTATAACTACGGTCCTTTTCAAGGGAATAAAGTCGTTGGTGTTCCTGACAATCATTTGGTTCAATCCGAAAATGATAATGGCCTTAGTAGTTTATTATTTGATTATGGCTCCCATCTGACCTTCAATACTAATGCAACTTCAATGACTGTGTACATTGACACTTACCATTTTGGCGAAAGAGTCGGTCACGATTTGACCCAATATGATTATCCGACAGCAGACGAAGAATTCCCACTCCCTTTTGGTGGTGTACTCAGCATTGAAAATGACCAAATAGAGATTCAAAAGAAACAAGACATTCCTTTGCTTTATCTGGCAAATGGCAATGACTTGAAAATATATGAAGATTTCGAAAACAATATTGCCCAAGATAACCTTCAGACGTTGGAACGGGTTTTTTATATCTATATGATTGTTGAATAAAAAAAAGTATCTGCAGAAAAATGAATCTGCAGATACTTTCTTTAATTTTTGTTCAACCGCTAATTCCGACGATTATTCCCAAACAAGATCACCAACCGCAACAATTGCAGTAATGTGGCAACTGCTGCAGCGACATAAGTCAATGCTGCTGCAAAGAGAACCCGTCGTGCTTGCGGCACTTCTTCTTCTGTCAATAACCCACCATCGGCCAAGATACGGATTGCCCGTTTTGACGCATCAAATTCAACCGGTAATGTTACCAACTGAAAGATAAAGGCCAATGAGAAAGCGATCAATCCTAAATTCACTAGAAACGACCCGCGCAATAAAACACCAATCAAAATCAAAGGAATCGAGATCGATGTCCCAATGTTGGCGATGGGGACAATTGCATGTCGCAACCGTAAAGGGAAATACCCTTTAGCATCTTGAACAGCGTGTCCACATTCATGGGCTGCGACGCCAATGGCTGCGACCGATGTTGATTGCGCTGTGGCTTGCGACAAACTCAATGTTTTGTTTCCAGAATTGTAGTTATCCGTCAAATCACCGGCAATTGCTTGGACGCCTACATCATGGATTCCTTGGCTCTCCAAAATGAATTGCGCAGCTTTCGTTCCAGTAATATTGTTGCGACTTTTGACTTTGTCAAATTTGTTAAAGGTACTTTTGACATATGCTGAAGCAGCCATCGAAATGACCATACCGATGATCACTAAAATAAACGTCGGGTCATAAAACCAACCAAAACCATATCCACCCATACCGTACATAAGCGTATTCCTCCTTTAAATCTCTGACCTTATTTTACCATTAAAGTCGTGAAAAAATGATGAAGATGAAACGAATATTTTGCTTTTAACCTTTTTTTACAAATTCAGATTTCAATTTCATCGCACCAAAGCCATCAATCTTGCAATCGATATTGTGATCGCCTTCTACCAATTTGATATTTTTGACTTTGGTTCCTTGTTTGATTGCACCAGAGGCACCTTTGACTTTCAGATCTTTGATGACCGTTACTGTGTCACCATCGACTAGCAAGTTGCCATTGGCATCCTTATAGACAGGTGCTTCTTCTACTTGTTCTTCCCATTCATGTCCGCATTCTGGACAAACATATAAGCCGCGGTCTTCGTAGGTATAGCTTGATTGGCAAGCGGGGCAATGAGGCATTTGTGTCATGTTGTTGCTCCTTTGATCAGTAATATAGGCAGTGTATCCACCTCAACTCAGCATACCCAAAATTTGCTGCTGGTGCAACTGCGAATCGACCATTCTACACGCAAAAAAACAGCTGCTTTCAATCGACACACCAGGGCGTCTGCTGAAAGCAGCTGATTTTTGACGGTTCGCATGATCCATGATCTGATGAACAACGCGTTTATTTCGAAAAATGATTGGCACAAGCATCCCCGATCCATTGGATGACTTGGACGATGATTACCAGCAAAATGATCACAAAAATCAATATCGCTGTTTCATAGCGATAATAGCCATATTGAATGGCCAAATCGCCAATCCCACCGGCACCAATCGTTCCGACCATAGCGGAGTAGCCTAGCAAACTGATCAAAGTCAAAACAAAGCCGCGAATCAACGCAGGCAAACTTTCCGGTAAAATCACTTCGCGAATAATCTGACCTGTCGTTGCGCCAGAAGCAATACTTGCTTCCAATACGCCATAATCGATTTCTGCAAAAGCCGATTCTGCGATCCGCGCATAAAATGGAATGGCCGCAATCGACAGAGCAATAGCACCCCCCGCTGGTGTATAGGGATCACCGATCAGCAATGCGGAGACCGGAATCAATGTGATCAAGAGAATCAAAAACGGCAGTGAACGAATCGCATTCACTATAAAGTCTGCCACATGATGCAACACTTTGTTCTTGTAGAATAGTTTACTGCTGACCAAAAAGAGCAGCAAACCGATCAACAAACCGAATAGAACACCGATGATCGCGGACGTCCCTACCATAAAACAGGTTTCCCAAAGTGCTTTCGGTAAGTTGGCTTTCAAAATCTCAATCGTTTCAGTCATTGACGTCACCTACCTTCCGTAAAGAAAAGACGTTTTCGCCGATATATGTTCGCGCCTTTTGGACTTCTTCTTCAGGTCCAGTGAGATAGACATACAAGATACCAATCACATCTTGTTGAATATATTCAATTTTGCCATGAATAATATTCACTGCTACATCATAGGCCTTTGCAACGGTTGAAATCAACGGTTCCAATGTGTATTCTCCTTGATATCTCAATTCCAGCAACTCACCTTGTGTAAACAGTGCAGCAATTTCATCAGGCAATGTCAGATCCAAATAGCGACCTACTAATTTTTTTGTTATAGGTTGATTGGGTTGACTGAATAAGCCATATGTTGATTGTTCTTCCACAATCCGCCCGTTTTCCATAACAGCAACGCGGTCAAAAAACTTGCGTGCTACATCCAATTCATGGGTAATAAAGACAATCGTGATCCCGGTTTGGGCTTTGATCCGTGTCAACAATTGCAAGATTTCTTCGGTTGTTTCGACATCTAGCGCACTGGTAGCTTCGTCGCAGAGCAAGATCTCGGGCTCATTGGCAATCGCACGGGCAATACCGATACGCTGCTTTTCGCCACCAGACAAATTATTGGGATACGTATGCAATTTATCAGTTAAATCTACCATTTCCAATAATTCTTTGATTCGTGCTTCTCGTTTGTCTTTCGGATAATTGCCGGCTTTCAATGCGAAGGCCAAATTATCTTTGATTGTCCGATTGTGGATCAAATTGAAATGTTGAAAGATCATGCCGATTTTTTGACGTAATTCCCGCAATGCTTGCCCACGGGCTTTCGTGATGTCCTGTCCATCAATCAAAATCTGGCCGCTTGAAGGTGCCTGTAATAGATTCAAGGTACGGACGAGGGTGCTTTTCCCCGCCCCGCTCAAACCAACAATGCCGAATACTTCCCCCGTCTGAACAGAAAAATCAACGTTGTCCACAGCTTTTTTTATTTGCTTGTTCTGTTTGAATTGCACAGATAGCTGTTTTACTTCTATTTTTGCCATAACTGACCCTTCTTACTCAGTCCAGAAATCTGGTTGATTGAAATCTTTGAACGCGGAATCTGCAATTGCATCTTTGAAGTCTTGACTCTCTAATACTTCAGTGACTGCTTGGGCAAAATCGCTGTCTTTGTCTTCCGTACGCACAACAAAAACATTTTTGTATTCTTCTTTCAATGATTCTAACGCCAACGCATCTGCTGGGTCTAATGACGCAGCCCAAGCAAAGTTTCCTGGTACCAACGCCAAATCGACTGTATCTAACGAACGCGCCAATTGAGCGGCATCCAATTCTTTAAATGTTAAGTTCTTAGGATTTTCTTTGATATCTGCAACCGTTGCTTTTGTTTCATCGATGTCATCGGCAATCGTGATCAAATCATTGGCTGCTAATAATTGCAATGTCCGTGCCAAGTTTGACGCATCATTGGCGATCGACACTGTTGCACCATCTGCTAAATCATCCAAACTTGTCAATGTGTTTGAATAGATCCCCATACCGAGTGTTGGTACTTTTTGTAATGCAGTCAAATCCAACCCGTTGTCTGCTGAAAATTTTTCCAGATACGCGGTATGTTGAAAGAGATTGGCATCGATTTGTCCATTGGCCAATGCATTATTCGGTTGAATATAGTCATTAAACACTTTTGTCGTTAATTCATAGCCTTTATCTGCTAATAACGGTGAGATAACATCCGTCACCATATCACCATAAGGACCAGGTGCTACACCCACAACTTTCTCTTCTAATGCTGCTGTACTACTGGACGCTTGGGTATCACTGGTGCTGCTGTTCCCGCAAGCTGCCAAAGAGAACAAGACGGCCGCTGCCGCCAAACCAACTGTCAATTTTTTTAAACCTAACATTTACATTTCCCCCTTTTTAAATAAAAAAAGTCCTCTCCCCGTATTATAGGGAAAGGACGAAACAACCAAGTTCGTGGTACCACCTTTATTCGTTGATCAACATCAACCTTATCAGTTCACTGATTTGCTGTAACGGGCAACCCGTTGCACGCTTGTATCTAAGATACTCACGTCCAAACGCTCCAAGACCATCTTCAATCACCTGCTTGCGCTCTTTCTCACCATCCGAGCTCTCTGAAACAAGCACAATCGATCTACTTTTCTTATCATTGCGTGTTTTTTAATTGTGCTTAACTATACGATATGGAGCTTTGCTTGTCAATCTTTTTTTCATGAAAATCCAATTGATTTGCAAGAGATTTCACTGCGTTTATAGATGCAAATTCTCATCTAAGATCAAGCCTTCTGACACCATGATGGCATCGCCAATCAACTCAAGATCGTTGTGATCAACGACCACTGTCAGTTCACCGCCAAGAACATGCAACACAACATTGGCCGCTGCTTTTCCTTGGTGATGTGACACTGCGAAGGCCGTTGCGCCAGAACCAGTCCCGCATGCAAAGGTAAAGTCTTCCACCCCACGTTCAAAGGTTCTGACTACCAAGTCACCATTTGCCTCTTCATCATAGAAGTTGACATTGGCCCCTTTTGGAAATACCTCCCAATGTCGTATCGCTTTTGCCACATCCGTCAGTTCACTTAATGGTATATCAGCTAATCCAGGATAACGCACTACTGCATGGGGAATACCTGGATCCCCTAATTCAACATAATCTAAGGTCGTGACCTCTGTACCAGGAAATACTTGATTAAAACGGGTGACTGTTGGCGGATTTAGCATCACTTTGTATTCTTTCTGAGCTAACCGCCAAGCCGGTACATCTCCGGCGACAGTTTCAATCGTCATCGCTTCACCAGCAATTTGATTTTCATAGGCATAACGGGCAATACACCGCGCGCCATTGCCGCACATCTCAGCCTCCGTACCATCGGCGTTGTAAAAACGCATGCGAAAATCTGCAGTACCTTCCGGATAATCAACAGCCATTACCGCATCAGCCCCGATTGAGAACTTGTGCTGACAGGTTTGGATCGCTAAGGCTGAAAGTTGCGCATGGGTCAGTTTCAATTGGCGATTATCGATCACAATGAAATCATTGGCAGCCCCTTGCATTTTGGTATAAGGAATGTTCATCATTTGTTCACCTGCTCTCTTTTTTTAGGAAAGATCGAGTGATTTACTTTGCTAAAAACGAAGGAATCACTTCATTTTGGATCATTTGCTGATACGTTTGGCGTTTTACAGCCAATTCTGCTTGGCCGTCTTCCACAAATACAACAGCTGGAATCTGTAAATTGTTATAATTACTGGCCATTGAATACCCATACGCCCCAGTCGCAAATGTCGCAAATATATCGCCAGTTTCAACTGGCGGTAAAGCCAAGTCTTTTACCAAGATATCGGTGCTTTCACAGGCCTTACCAGAAATCGTGATGGTTTCTGTTGCCGCTTCGCTGGCGCGATTGGCTAATATGCCAGTATAGCTTGCTTGGTACAATCCAGGACGAATATTGTCTGTCATGCCGCCATCGATACTAGCGTAAGTCCGAATACCTGGCAGCGTTTTGATACTGCCGATCGTATGCAAACTGATCCCTGCCTCTGCAACGATGCTGCGACCAGGTTCAATAACGATCGTTGGTCGTTCTTGGTCGTGTTGCTGATAAAAATCATTGATTTTTTGCATCACAGGATCAAGGAAGAATTGATAGGGTTGGCGTACATCTGTATCCGTATAACGAACGCCAAAACCACCACCAACATTCAACTCTTTGATCCAATAAGAAAAACGCTCATAGATTTGTTGGACTAATTGCAATGCTGCATCTGTTGCGCTTAAGTGAGATTGATTGTCCGACAACTGGCTGCCCACATGGAAATGCAACCCATAAAAATCGAGCTCTGGTGCTTCAATGACTTCTGCTATCAGCGGAAACAAAATTTCTTCATCCAATGGAATACCAAATTTTGAATCTTTTTGGCCAGTAGAAATAAATTGATGCGTCTGAACTGAAACTTCTGGTGTGATCCGCAACATGATTTTGGCCACTTGATTTGTTTCTTGGCAGATTGCTCGAATCAAACCGATTTCTTGAATACCGTCTACAATGATCCGGCCAACGCCATAATCGATGGCTTCAGTCAGTTCTTCGATGGATTTGTTGTTCCCATTGAACTCGATATGTTCAGCTGTAAATCCTGCTTGGATCGCTGTATACAACTCGCCACCACTGACAACATCTAATGATAACCCTTCAGCTTCAATAATACGCAGCATAGCTGTTGTGCAAAATGCTTTGGCTGCATATGCTGCCCGGGTGTGAGGATAGCGATCTAAAAATGCAGCATGAATCTTGCGGCATTCTTCTCGAATCTCAGAAACGGAATACACGTACAATGGCGTGCCAAATTTTTGTGCCAGCGAAACAGTGTCGACACCGTCTATAAACAGATGGTTCTCTTTGATTTCTTTCGTCATTCTGCAGCTCCTTTTGTGTCATTCAGTGCAGGGATCAATCGGACATAGCACTCGATTCCTTGCAAGAGATTTTTTTCATCAAAATTCATTTTATTGCTGTGTAAAGGATAAGTATAGCCTTTGTCTTCATTACGAATTCCTACAAAAAAGAAGACACCGGGAATTTCTTTTTGATACATCGAGAAATCTTCTGCCAACATATAAGGCGGTGTTTCAAGATAACTGTCTCCCACGACCTCAGCCAGAATATCCACCATCTCTGTATCATTATCCACCACTCGATAGAGGTGTTGGAAGTCTACTTCTGCGCGACAACCATAGCCTTTTGCGATTTCTTCTGCCAATACAGTGATCCGTTGTGTCATTGTTTCATAAATCTCATCTTCAAAGGCCCGCATCGTTCCGTTCAACACGACTTTTCCAGGGATGATGTTTTCAGCATCACCACCGTGAATTTTGCCAAACGTGATGACACCAGACGACAGCGGACTGATATTCCGCGAAATCACAGAATGTAATCCTTGGATCACAGCGGCAGCCGCCAAAATCGCATCACTGCCTTGTTGCGGCTGAGCACCATGTGCGCTGGCACCATGGATCGTGATATTGATTTCACCATTACGGGCCATCATTGGTCCTTTGCGACAAGCAATCACACCTTCAGGAAAATCTGGAAAGACATGCAGACCGACAATTTTCTCAACAGCAAAGTCTCGCAAAACGCCTTCATCGATCAGTAATTGGGCACCACCAGGTCCTTCTTCCGCTGGTTGGAAAATCAAAACGATCGTCCCTTGGATCGCTTCAGGGTGGTTGGCTAAATATTTAGCAAATCCTAACATCGTCGCCATATGGCCATCATGGCCGCAAGCATGCATTCGCCCTTCGTGGGTCGAAGCAAAATCAATACCGGTTTCTTCCTTTATCGGCAATCCATCGATATCGGTGCGAAAGGCCAATGTTTTACCCGGGACATCACTGCGAAATACAACAACTAGCCCGGTTTCTAATATCGGATAGATCTCATTGATCCCAAAAGATTGCAACTGACGTAGCAAGTATTCTTTTGTCTTGAATTCGGTCAGTCCTAATTCGGGGATTTGATGTAATGCACGACGAAATCGAATCACATCTTCGGTTAAATCTTTGACAGCTTGAGATACTTGCATCTAATAAACACCTTTCTTTCATTCCATTCATTTATTCGTAAAAGTGACTGGATATCCAGTTTTTCATGGTTTTTCATTGATATTGGTTAATATTATAGTATATAATTCGAATAATCTATAGATAAATTGTCTAAATTTTTCGATTTTTATTCAAACTTTTCTGTTACACTTATCTTATAGAAAAAAAATAAATTGGTTGAAAGGATGTGTCGTATTTTGACAATATTCAAAGGTTCTGGCGTTGCATTGATTACCCCTATGCTTCAAGATGGTTCGGTGGATTTCGATAAGTTGAAGGAGTTGGCGGAATGGCATGTGCAGCAAGGAACTGATGCGATTATTGCTTGTGGTACAACCGGTGAAGCCTCTACACTTGATGATGAAGAACATATTGCTGTGATTGAGGCTGTCGTCAAACAAGTGGCCGGCAGAATACCCGTTATCGGTGGCACTGGTTCAAACAATACCCAACATGGGATCCACCTTTCACAAGAAGCACAACGTGTCGGTGCTGACGCCCTATTGGTTGTTACACCTTATTACAACAAAGCAACCAAAAGAAGTTTAGTGGCCCATTATGAAGCAATCTGCCAAAGTGTAGACTTACCAGTGATCCTTTATTCAGTTGCTTCTCGTACAGGATTGAATCTGACACCTGATGCAGTGGCTGAACTGAAAAAAATTCCCAATATCAAAGGCATCAAAGAAGCCAGCGGCGATATTTCGCAAATTGCTGAAATTGCCCGCTTAGCGGATGAAGATTTTGCCGTTTACTCTGGCAACGATGATCAAGTGACCCCCATTCTTGCCCTCGGCGGTGCCGGTGTCATTTCAACGATTGCCAACATCGCACCTAAACAAACAGCAACGATGGTGGCTGATTTCTTACAGGGTGACATCCAACCAGCGATCAAAGAACAATTGAAACAAAAACCGTTGATCGATGCGATTTTTAGCGAAGTTAACCCCGTACCGATCAAAGCCGCCGTATCCTTGCTTGGAAAATGCGACTTGCATTATCGCTTGCCGTTGGGCATGCCCGAAGATGCAACATTGGTGCATTTAGAAGAAGAAATGACTGCATATGGTTTGCTTTAAGGAGGCGACATAGTGAAACAAGTATTATTAAGCGGTGCAAATGGCCGCATGGGGCAAGTCTTGCAAAAGTTGATTGCACAACAGCCAGATCTTGAAGTAGCGGCAGGTTTAGACCGCCAAGAAGACCGCAGCGGTTCTTTTCCGATTTACGATTCAGCTGACGCTATCAAAGAAACGGTGGATGTGGTCATCGATTTTTCTCATTACAGCAATGTGCCCGATCTATTGAACTATTGTGTGGCACAACAACTGCCAATCGTAGTCGCAACAACGGGATTGACGGAAGAAACGCAAATGATGCTGCCAGTAGCAGCCAAAGTGATTCCTGTCTTTTATTCAGCGAATATGTCATTGGGTATCAATATTTTGATCAAAGCATTGCAATCTATCACACCTGCATTGGAAGCCGATTTCGATATTGAGATCATCGAGAAACATCACAATCAAAAATTAGATGCCCCGAGTGGTACAGCGTTATTGTTGGCAGACAGCATCAATGACAGTTGCGACACCAAGAAAGACTATTTATACGTTCGATCCGGTAGTGATTTGACCAACGATCGTGGCCAAATGGGTATCCACGCAGTACGCGGTGGCACGATTCCTGGTGAGCATACCGTGATCTACGCGGGACAAGACGAGATCATCGAATTAACACACACAGCCCTTTCCCGCGACATCTTTGCCAATGGTGCATTAAAAGCTGCACTCTTTTTGGCTGACCAGGCGCCTGGTCTTTATTCTATGCAAAATCTACTTGATAAGTAAAGGTGGTATCTTATGTCAGAATTACAGTTTTCAGATCCCTATCAATTAGCAAAATATATCAAAGACGCCAATAAACAAACACCTGTCAAAGTATATATCAATGGTGATTTGTCAGATGTTTCAGCTGATGGTCTGCAATTATTTGGCGCAGGTTCCTTCTATTTCGTCGTCGGAGACAGCCAAAAAGTCGCTGCATTTCTAACAGAACATCAAGACAAGATCACAGATCAATATTTAGAAAATGATCGCCGCAATTCCGCGATTCCTTTACTGGATTTGACCACTATTGATGCACGGATCGAACCAGGTGCTTTCATCCGCGACCAAGCAATCATTGAAAAGAATGCGGTCATCATGATGGGTGCCGTCATTAACATCGGTGCGGTCGTCGGTGAAGAAACAATGATCGATATGGGGGCCATTTTAGGTGCTCGTGCGACTGTCGGAAAAAAAGCACATATTGGTGCTGGTGCCGTCTTGGCAGGCGTTCTTGAGCCACCTTCAGCAAGTCCAGTCATCGTGGAAGACCATGTGTTGATTGGTGCCAACGCAGTCGTTTTAGAAGGCGTTCGTGTGGGTGAAGGTGCGGTGGTTGCCGCTGGTTCAGTCGTCACTGAAGATGTGCCTGCTGGCGCAGTAGTCGCTGGTTCGCCTGCAAGAGTCATCAAAATGAAAGATGACAAAACGAAGAGCAAAACAGAATTCTTAGATGATTTACGCGGTTGATTTTTTCCAACGGTGAACAGCAAAAGAGAAGCAGCCTTTATGGCCGCTTCTCTTTTTTTACGCTTGTTTAATGACTTCTTGAATTTCTTGATAGATCATTGCTACTTCTTCGAGATCCGCTGCATTGGCACCACTAGCCAATGGATGCCCCCCACCGTGATGGCGTTTGGCGATTTCATTGATGACAGGTCCCTTTGAACGCATCCGTACGCGATAATAACCTTCGGGCTGCTCTACAAAAATGGCCCATGCTACCACATCTTCTATTTTCCCGGGTAGAGATACAATGGCCGATGTTTCTGAGTCGACAACACCAAAAGATTGCTGCAATTCTTGTGAGAGAATCACTTTCCCCGCCCCACTCTCGTCTACCTCTATATGCTCATAGACATACCCAGATAGTCGTGCTACTGATCGAGATATTTGATCGATTTGACGATTGATTTTCGGTGCATCGAAGCCACGGTCCAATAACTCAGCAGCTAAGCGCAGTGTCGTTGCTGTGGTGGCAGGATACAAGAAACGACCTGTATCACCGACGATCCCTGCATAAAGCAAACGGGCTGCTTCTTTGGTCATGGTCAACGTCTCTTGATAGGTTGACCAAAAAGATGCGATCATTTCACTACAACTGCTGGCTTTAGTATTGACCCAGACAAGGTCTCCATAGGGTTCATCGTTGGGATGATGATCGATTTTGATCAATTTAGCTCCTTGATCATAGCGTTGATCACTGATGCGAGGAGCGTTTGCTGTATCGGTAACGATTACCAAAGCCCCTTGATAGTCCGTGTCCGCCACGGTTTGCATGTCAGCCAAATAATCTAAACCTTCTACTGGACCGCCAACTTGATAAACGGTTTTCTCCGGGAAACTGGCTCTAATGATTTCGGCCAACCCCACTTGCGATCCCAATGCGTCTGGATCAGGACGTTGATGGCGATGAATGATAATTGTTTCATATGCCTTGATGGTTTCTAAGATTTCTTCTTGTACAGTCATGTCTGTCTCAACTTTCTCTATTCGATTTACTGAATGATGCCCATGATAGGATGACCAATTGCTCTTATGGACGTTCCATAACTTGGCAGACAACGATGGCTTTGGCTACCAAAGAATTTTCTATGGTCACTTCGATATCGATTTTGGCCGAACGTCTACCTAGTTCTAAAATACGCGGTTGAATAATGATTTCACTCTCTAATTGGATCAAACGAAAATAATGCAGATTGACTTGCTCGATCCAGCTATTGCGTCTTTGATTCAGTTGCATGGTTCGTTTTGCTGTATTGGCAATGACTTCGCTCAAGACACCAAATGAGATGGTCCCTACCTCGTTGACCATTTGCGGTGTAACGGCAAAACTAAAATGCGGCTGCGGCAATTTGTTGCCTTCAAAATCTTGATCGATAACTTGCATCTGTCCTGAGATTTGATCAGAGATGGTATCTGATATTTGTGTTTGTCGTTGAACCATTTGCATGGCTTTCATGATATCTTGTCTAGTAACAATCCCAATCAAAGAGAGGTCATCTGCCACCACCGGCATCACTTCTAAGCCGTCCCAAATCATTTGATGGCTGGCAGAGGCCACACTCATCTCTTTTTTGACGACTCGAGGATCTCGAGTCATAATGCGCTCAATGATTTGCGTATCCGGTTTTTCCAAGACATCTTTCGCTGTGATGATGCCAACGACCCGCATATTTTTGTTTACAACAGGGTAACGGGAGTGATTGGTTGATTCTGAGAGAATCTTGTAGTCCTTTACTGTGTCAAACGTATACAAATACTTGGTTTTTTCTAGTGGCATATAGATGTCACTGACCAACATGATATCTTTTTTGATCAATTGGTCACTCAATGCCCGGTTGATCATCGTTGCTACTGTAAATGTATCATAGGTTGTCTGTAAAATTGGTAACGCCAACGTATCTGCCAATTGGCAGATTTCTGGTGTTGTTTCAAAACCACCAGTGATCAATACCGCTGCGCCGTCTTCTAAGGCTAGTTTGTGGACTTCGTTTCGATTCCCCACGATCATCAACGATCCCGGAGTGATATAGCGTTCCATAGCAGATTCTTTCATGGCACCAATCACAAACTTGTTCAAATCTTTGTTTAGTCCACTTGCCCCGCCAAGAACATTGCCTTCAATGATTTGAACCACTTCGCCGAAAGTCAATTTTTCGATATGCTTCTTTAATTTACGTTCGATCCGAATCGTTCCTACCCGTTGGATCGTCGACACTAAACCAATGTTTTCGGCATCTTTAATGGCACGATAGGCCGTGCCTTCACTGACATTTAAATCTTTTGCGATTCCCCGCACTGAGATCCGATCACCGACTGGCAAATTCTCAATATGCGCTAAAATCAAATCATGTTTTGTCGCCATAACTATCCCCTATTCCTACGAACAATCTTCATTTTTTTAAAGGATGATCGATTCTCCGATCGCCATTACTTTGCCTACACCCTCTGGGAGCAACTTGATAAAATCTTGCGGATCTTGTTTGATCAGCGGAAATGTATTGTAATGAACTGGTACCGCTTGTTTGACTTTCAACAAACCGGCAGCCGTTGCAGCGTCTTGCGGTCCCATTGTGAAATTATCACCGATCGGCAAAAACGCCACATCGATATTAAATTGTTCTCCTAGCAAAGCCATATCGTCAAATAACGCCGTATCCCCTGCGTGATAAATCGTTTTGCCTTCTGCTTGAATGATGATACCTGCGGGGTTCCCCATATAAATCGTTGTCCCGTCTTCTTCAATGCCGGAACTGTGATGTGCTTCTACTAACGTCACCTGACCAAAAGGAAAAGCATATGAGCCGCCAATATTCATGCCATGCGTCTTAGGCACACCTTTGCGACTTGCATATTGGCACACTTCTACCACGCTGATGACAGGCGCCTCATTCCGAATCGCGATTTCTGTCATATCACCAATATGGTCACTATGGCCATGGGTGATCAATACCCAATCCGTTGTTACAGTCTCCGCCTTTAGATCCGTCCCACTGTTGCCATTGATAAAAGGATCAAACAAAACCTTCTGCCCATTGTCAAAATCAATTGTCACGACGGAGTGTCCATGATACGTCAATTTCATTTAGAAAAGCTCCTTCCCTATCTAGTGATACAGTCTAATATTTTTTATTATAACAGATAAATACAGGATACCCAAAGGAGAAATTCGCTAGCTCCTGACCAACCGCCCTTATCATCATCGATTCTATTTAAACGTATCTATTCAATAAGATGAAACAGGAAAAGAGTAGCACAGTTCAAATGCCTTACTTCAACATGCATCATTGGCAAAAAAAAACTGCAACTGAAGCAAATGAGTCCACAGTCAGCAAAATTAATTGTGGTCGCTCATTCGATTCAGTTACAGATAATGACGGTCTATTTACGATGACGATTTCTTTGACTTGATTCCATGATCACTGGCAAGATCACAGGGCGACGTTTGGTTTGTTCAAACAAGAACCGACTCAAACGGTCACGGATATCTTGTTTCAGCTTGCTCCATTCAAACTCTTCATCGTGCAAATGTTTTTCCACGATTTCAGCGATGATCTCGCCGCTTTCACGGATCAAATCACGACTGGCTTTGACATATACAAAGCCGCGAGAAGTGATTTGCGGTGCAGAAACAATTTTCTTTTCGCGACGATTGATCGTCACGACAGCCACAAAAATACCATCTTCTGACAACACTTTACGGTCTCGCAAGACGATATTGCCAATATCTCCCACGCCGATACCATCGATCATGACGTTTTCAGCAGGGACGTTGCCAGCAGCGTGCATTTGATCTTTTTTGAACTCCAGCACATCGCCACGGGCAGTGATGAAGATGTTCTTCATTGGAATCCCAACTTCAAGGGCTAAGTCAGCATGAGCTGCCAATTGACGGTATTCCCCCTGAATCGGAATCAAATACGTAGGTTTCATCATGTTCAGCATCAACTGTAGATCATTGGGATTGGCATGACCAGATACCCGGAAATTGTCAGAGATCTGTTTGACTGTTCCGCCTGCGCGATAAATCATATCTTCCGTCTTTGCAACGATCGTTTCCATGGCAGTCGTAGGCGTAGTAGTGATATAAACCAAATCGCCTTCTTGCACTTTCAATGAACGATGTGTGCCGTTTGCCATTTTTTGCAACGCTCTGATAGGCTCACCCATCCGGCCTGTTTCCAGAATCAACAATTGTTCTGGTGCGTATTTTTTCATTTCTTTTTGTGTGATCAGCAAATCTTCTGCAGGTAATTTCAACTTTCCTAATTTCATCGCCGTTTTGATGATTCGGCCGAAATCTTGCCCAGTCAATACGACTTTGCGGCCTGAACGAAAGGCTGCATCTAACACTTGCTGGACCCGTTGCAGATTGCTGGCCACGCTAGCCACGATAATGCGGCCTTCCCAGTACCGAATATTGTCATAGACTTCGTCTTGAATCGTCAGCTCAGAAGCTACAGGTGTTGGGTTTTCAGCATTAGAAGAAGTACTTAACAACGCCAAGACACCTTCTTTACCGATCTCTGCCAAGCGGCCAAAGTCGGTTTGATACATCGGAATCGCTGTTTGATCAAACTTGAAATCCCCTGTATAGACGATATTGCCCGCTTTTGTTTTGACACTGATCCCCACTGAATCAGGAATCGAATGAGTCGTTCTAAAGAAACTGATGGTTGCATCGCCAAAATCGATTTCAGAATGTTCATCAATCACATGGAAATCTTTGAAGCGCTTGGTTGCTTCATTTTTATTGACTGTTAATTTCGCTAGTTCAATGGTTAATTCTGTACCGAATACAGGTACTTGAATGTTTTCTAAGAAATAAGGCAATGCCCCAATTGCATCCGCATGACCATGGGTCAAAAAGACACCCGCCACACGATCTGCATTTTCTTCTAAATACGTAAAATCAGGAATCACCGTATCGATTCCTAATAATTCGTTTTCTGGATAGCGAACACCGCAATCCAGCACAAATATATCCTCTCCTACTTCAGCAATGTACATATTCTTTCCGTTCTCACGAACACCGCCAAGAGGAATGATTTTTATTGTTTCCACTTCTATTCACCTCTTATAATTTTCTCTATCTTTTATATCCCAAGCATAAGCCGTCTTTTCTATTATACAACAAAAAAAAGAATATTACTTATAATCAATCGCAAAATCTCGCAACCTAGAGGTTTTGCGATGCTATGATGTCCTAATATAGTACAATCACCCACGCCTTTACACTTTGATGTAAAAACCTTTGATTTACCATCGAATTGATTTTAAAAGAAAAAAATAAAGCAGATAATCTGCTCTATTTTTGTAGTTTGGATTCTAATTCATGTGATTCAATCCACTTTTCAACATCGACATCTAAATCTAATGATTGTTTTTTCAATTTTATAACATCGAAAATTGTTTTACCTTGTAAATGAATAAAATCTTCAAGTAAGAAATGTAATATTCGATTGCCATCTTTTAAAGCAAGCTTTCTAATTAAACCTTCGCTCGCATCCCAGCTATGCCTTCCGGTTATCCCTTTCTTCGTTACGAAGAAACCATCTTTCAAGCTAGATACTCTTAAAAGGCTAGCAAATTTACCAATCCAACTGACTTCTAGCTTTGTCGAATAATTTTTACATTCCACTAAAACTTCATCTGGCAAACATTCTTTTTCAATGCTTTTATTTACTTGATTCCCAAAGAAATCTAATTCTAAAAATAAATCTATTTCATTAGTAGTGGTTTTTAAATTTCTTTTCACCTTATATACTGAATGCTTCTTAAAAATTTTTTCTATTAAATTTTCTAACGCATCCCCTTTTTCTTTGGTGGTGTTGAATTTATCACATATTAATTGATTTATCAATACGTCTATTGATTCTGATTCCTCTTTGGTAAAAATATATTCTTTTTTAAATAAATCGGGATGTGTTTTTGCGGCTTTAATCAACTCGGTTACTTGCTCACTCATCTTTTATCACCTTAAAAAAAACAAAAACATTCTCAGAAAAATTTATTTGTCTATCTTCATATGATTCTTCATCGAATATAATAGGAGGAATATCTCTAAGAAACTCATACTCTTCTGGAAGTAGTCTATTAGATATCTTTATTTTATAGATTGGTTTTAAGATATCTAATGTATTTAAAATTTCAATAATATCTAAAGAATCCTTTTCTGATACATCAAAAAAGCGTCTAACAAAAGAAACGTAAATTCTGGATGAGCTTTTTAACTCTAACTTACTCAAAAATTCAATTGTCTTAGTTTCATCAATTTTCTTCTTCTCCATCATCTTGGTTATTGCAATACTCTTTGAGCAAGGATTCAACGACATCATTCATTCCACTCCTTCCTTTGTTATGGCTATAATAATTTAAAAGTGTATAAGGATACTCTGATAAAACAAATTTCACTTGAATTTTTTTGCTTTTGATTTTGTTATCCCAAGTGAATGTCATCCATGGTAAATCTGACATTGTTTCCGTATCTTGTATAAAACCCTCTAAAAGAATTTTAACATCTGAAGCTTCTGAAAACAATTCTTCATTATCCTCTATTAGTTTTCTTAACTCTCCAAGTATAGGTAAAATAATAGTTTCCGCATCATTTGAATCTAAAATAGCTTGCGAACCAGAACTCAATACCATCTTCTGTGCTGATGCAATCGGAAGATCTGCTAGCTCCCCTTTCTTCACCTTTTCCTTAATATTTTCTAAAGTCTGGAATAAGTCAATTGGAATCAAAGTCAAAGAAAATTTTGACTGAAGATATTCTTCAACTGTTGCTATCATTTGCTCAAAAAAATTACTTTTATCTAATCTGAAATACGAAGCCACATTATCAGCATCTATTTCAATAAATTTCTTATTATCGTTCCCATATCCCCAGAATTTAACTATGACTGAATAGGTTGTTTTGATAGGTATAGGCACATTATTTTTAATTCGAATTCCATCAAGAAAAAAAGTAAATTTTATTACATCATTTAGTTTAGTAGCTTTCAGATTTTGTACTTGCGTATTCAAAGTATTCCCACACTCTAAAAAACCATTGTTATTGGTGATCAAATCTATAATTTCTTCTGATGTACGTTCATCGTCTAATTCATATAGTGCACTGTATTTTAGACTCTTATTAGACTCTATATTTTTGTGTGCTGCGATTAACAAGTCATTGTGTGTGGCTGCTATTTCTTTTAGCGAAGTTTCGGATCCATTTCCTTTAGCAAAAATAGCTTCAACTTGAGATTTTTTGTTCTCAAATTCTGGCGTTTTTATCAAACCTCTGATTGCTCCTATATACTTAGTTTTTAAAAAATTGGGCATTATAGTTATTTCTTCCGCAAAATACTCATTGAACATTCATATTCTCCTTATCTTAAAAAAATTTTTATTTAAATTAGATCCAAAAATCCAACCTTTTTTTGCAAACGCTCCCAAAAGTGTTGTTTATAAAGACTTCACTCAACTAGCATACGAATAATGCAAAAAGAATATTCTTTCATCGGGTCCTATCTGAAATACGATATCCGTCCGCACTTTTAACCTATTCTTCAACGACTTTATATTTGAATCCAAATTTATGCGTTTTCATTAAAAATAGCGAACACCAGAAGCTAGAATTTTGATTTAGCTTCTGGAATTCGCTGCATTCACCACACTTTTCCCGAAAATCTTATGGTTTACACATGGACCAAACCTTGTTGGTGCAAGGCTTCGGCGATTTGAACAGAATTCCAAGCAGCACCTTTGAGCAAGTTATCAGAAACCACCCATAAATGCAGACCATTGGCAACATCTAAATCTTTGCGGATGCGTCCAACAAAGGTCTCGGTTTTCCCTACACTGTTTAAGGCTTGAGGATAGATTTGCTGGCTTGGATCATCTTCCAGCACCGCCCCTGGTGCATCGTTGATCCATTGTTTGACCGCTGCAACGTCGGCGTGTTCTGCCGTTTCGATATACACCGACTCCGAATGGCCACTGAATACTGGAATGCGGACACAGGTTGCTGCCACTTGAATCGTATCGTCTTCCATAATTTTTTTGGTTTCGTTGATCATTTTCCATTCTTCGTAGGTATAATCATCTTCTGCAAAGACATCGATCTGCGGTAAGGCATTGAAGGCGATTGGATAATGTTTTTTGTCACTGCCAGCTGGCAAAATCGCTGGTGATAATTCTTCGGGTTGCTTGCCTGCCAACAAATCTGCCGACTCTTGTGCCAACTCAGCCAATGCTTTCGCACCCGCACCAGAAACCGCTTGATAGGTAGAAACAATCAAACGTTTCAACCCGACTTTCTGGCGGATCGGTTCTAGGGCAACCATCATTTGGATCGTTGAACAGTTTGGGTTGGCAATGATGCCTTTGTGTTGCGCAAGTGCGTGGGCATTGACTTCTGGCACGACCAATGGCACTTCAGGATCCATCCGAAAATGACTCGTATTGTCGATCACTACAGCGCCGCGCTTCACAGCTTCTGGTGCATATACTTTTGATATCCCACCGCCGGCACTGAACAAAGCAATGTCGACCCCTTCAAAAGAATCTGCAGTCAATTCTTCAATAACAATTGATTGATTATTGAACACTAGGGTCTTGCCGGCAGAACGCTTGGAGGCCAATAACGTCATTTTACTGATTGGCAGCGTGGTTCGTTCCAACATCTCTATCATTTTTGTTCCAACAGCGCCAGTCGCACCGACAACCGCTACGTGATACCCTGTACTCATCAAATCACTCCTCGAATATTCATACATTTTCCCTAGTTTATCACATCCCTAAAAAAAGAAAACCCCTTTATGAAAGAAGCGGTGAAAAATGTTTTGAACTATCAGAATTTTCAGCAACTATCGCTTTTTTTCATAAAACGACACTTTTTTGAAAAGATATTATTTGTCACATTCATATGTTATAGGCTATAATGTGCCCAGAAGGAATTTTGGGGAAGATTCTTTCCAACGTGCATGGGGAAATTAAAAAAACCCAATAACTTGAATGAGGCAAGATTCTTAGCGAATCTTGCCTCATTTTTAGTTTATTCTTTTTCAATCATATCCTCTTGATCGGCTTTGGCGATCACAAATCCTTTTTTATCGATCACAATCACTTCTTCTTCCTCTTGCATAAATTGCTGCAACAGCACATTTTCTGGTTTCGATAATGTAATTTGTTCGTCGCCTGTATTAAAGATACCAATCACTCGCTGCGCCTCTAACTCTCTTTCAAAAATAATCAGCCCGTCATCTTCTGACACCCAATTCCAATGCATGACACCTTCAGAAAGCACCTTTTGATTTTCTTTGCGAATACTGATCAGATTTTTTGTAAACTGCAGCAAATCTCGGTCTTGCTTTTCTTCTTCCCATATCATACATTTCCGGCAATCAGGATCCATATCACCGGTCAACCCGATCTCATCGCCATAATACAAACACGGCACACCTTGTTGCAAGTACATAAAGGCCATCACTTGGCGCATCAAGTCTTTGTCTCCTTGCGCCAACGTCAAGATCCGTGGGGTATCATGGGAATCTAAGATATTGAATTGAACTTGATTGGTTTGTTCGCGATATAACATCAATTGATTATTCAACTCAGAGACCATTTTGGTCATAGAGATTTCATTTTTCACAAAATACTCAATAATTGCATCGGTATAAGCATAGTTCATGACAGCATGGAATTCATCCCCTTGCAGCCAGCTTTGGGAAGAATGCCAAATCTCACCAAGAATATAAAAGTCTTTTTTGGCATTGTCGCAAACTTGGCGGAATTTTTTCCAAAATGTGTGACTGACTTCATTTGCAACATCTAAACGCCATGCATCAATATCAAATTCTTCTATCCAGTAACGGGCAATATTCAATAAATAGGCTTGAACATCAGGATTCTCCGTGTTTAATTTTGGCATATGTGGCGTAAACGCAAAGACATCGTAAGTGATGTCATAGGCATCTTCAAAGTTTTCTCCTTCTTTATAATCCACAGGGAATTCATTGATATGGAACCAGTCCGCAAACGGAGAATCTTGGCCATTTTCGATGACATCTAACCATTGATGAGACGTATCACCCATATGATTGAAAACTGCATCTAACATCACCTTGATGCCGCGTTTGTGGCATTCATCCACCAAACGCTTGAATGTATCGTTGTCCCCAAAGGCCGGATCGATCGCCAAGTAATCAATCGTGTCATACTTGTGATTCGAATAGGCCTCAAAAATCGGGCAGAAGTAAATCCCGTTGATTCCCAGATCCACTAAGTAATCCAGATGATCAATGACACCTTGTAAATCGCCACCAAAGAAATCTTGACGATCGGGATTTTTAGACCCCCATGGCAGAACGCCTTCAGGGTCATTTGATGGATCTCCATTGGCAAAGCGTTCTGGAAAAATTTGATACCAGACTGTTTCTTTGGCCCACTCAGGCACTTTAAAACGATCGGCATCTTGGAAATACGGCATCCGAAAATAGTTGTTGTTCATTTCTAAATATTGTTGTTCAAATGGATATACACCGTGGTCACCATAAAACACATGCAAGCCATCAAAGCTTTCCAGGGAAAACCCATAGGATAATCGACGGAACTCTGCACCGACGGCTACTTGCCAGTAATCGTGCAAGTCGGTAGATAGTACTTTTTCCATGGGGATTTTCGTTTGATACCATGCTTCTTTAAACAATGTGTACGGATCGCCGCACAGCAATTGGACATGACGGATATCTTGACGGGCAGTACGCAAGCGAATATGCATTTGATCTTTTTCGTAAAGATAGGCAAATTCGCTTTCAGGGCGATGGTAAATAGCAGTTGTATTCATAGTAGTCTCCTTTGGATTGCGTTGTTGCTTCTATTGTCCCACAAAGAGGCCACGAAAACAAGAGGTAAACGCAACCGATTGCTTTGAATTCACCTCTATAATCAAACGATTAAAAACATTATATTCCATCATGTTGTAATCAAAGAGCAATCGATTGCTTTACTCCCTTATCTATAAAAAATAGTCGAACTAGACATCCTTAAGAATTTTATATTTACGCAACAAACGAACAGACGCGCTCAAAGAAGCTGTCAATTGCGCATAATCTTCCTGAGACATCTCCGCCGCTTTGCTATTTAATCGATCCTCTACTTGCTGTTTCTTCTGAATGAATAATTGCTTGCCTGCTTCATCTAGATAGACATTCACGTTACGCCGATTCATCCCATTGGTTTCTCTATGGACAAACCCCTCTTTTTCTAACCGAGAGATCGACCGACTGATCTGGACCTTTGACGTGCCGATTTGTTGTGCCAGTTCGGACATCGTCAATCCTTCGTTACTAGAAACGATCACAAGCTCCAACATTTCCATTTTGGTCAATTTTAAATCTTCTAACCCGATTTCTTCAAATAATATGTTCCCCATTAAAGAAAAAATTTCTGCAAACACCGCTATATTGAATTTCCCTTGTTGCTTCTCCATGTGACTCCCTCTCTTCTATCTTTAGTTTAGTATAAACCTTTCAATTAAACAATGATAATCGTTGATTTTTGTTAACCATTGTGATAGCGTGGATACAGGATGAAAAAAGTTGTGAAAACAGCAAGAAAAGAGTGACAGCATGTTAGAATTAAAAGATATCAAAAAGTATTATACGGTCGGCGCTAGTACGACCAAGGCGTTAGACGGTGTATCCGTTTCTTTCCGTAAACAAGAATTCGTGGCTATTTTGGGGCCAAGCGGTTCTGGTAAAACAACGATGCTCAATGTGATCGGTGGTCTGGACAATTACGATTCTGGTGATATGGTCATCAATGGCAAATCAACCAAATCTTTCAAAGACCGTGACTGGGATGCCTATCGAAACAACTCCATCGGATTTGTCTTTCAAAGCTATAACTTGATCAGTCATCTAGGCATCATCGATAATGTTGAACTAGGGATGACCCTAAGCGGTGTTTCGAAAGAAGAGAAAAGAGCCAAAGCAACAGACGCACTGACGCGTGTGGGTCTTGCAGATCATATGCACAAAAAGCCCAATCAGCTTTCTGGTGGACAAATGCAGCGGGTGGCAATTGCACGGGCATTGGCCAACGATCCGGATATTTTATTGTGTGATGAACCTACAGGTGCCCTTGATTCAGAAACCAGTGTCCAAATCATGGAACTGATCCAAGAATTATCAAAAGAAAAACTAGTCATCATGGTGACCCATAACCCTGAATTGGCCAACAAATATGCTGGACGCATCATTGAATTCAAAGACGGTCAAATCGTTCATGATTCTAATCCTCATATCGAAGGCCAAAAGAAAGACCAATTCCAACTAAAACATACCAAAATGAGTTTCATGACAGCTTTGCGGTTGTCTTTCAATAATATTCGAACCAAAAAAGGTCGGACATTCTTGACTGCTTTTGCATCAAGTATCGGGATTATCGGCATTGCCATTGTCTTAGCCTTGTCGACTGGTTTTCAAAAACAAATCGATGATACCCAATCTGAGACACTGTCACGGTTCCCGATTACGATTTCACAAGTTGCGACTGAACAAGACCCAACAGCGATCACTAGAACACAAAAAGAAGAATTCCCTTCAGATAAAGAAATCACAGCGAAGTTAAGTGATACCGATCGTGCCACTCATATCAACAATATCGATCAAGACTTTATTGATTATATCAATGACATTGATCCTGAATTAAGCAACAATATTGGGTATACTCGCTCCACTTCATTGAATTTGTTCCGCAAAATCGACGATACAGTGGAGCAAGTGAGTTTCTCGAATGCTTCTGCAGACAATGAACAAACAAATGCGATGATGAGTGCGATGAGTGCTTCAACAGGAATTGGTGTCTCAACATTTCCAGAACAATTGTCTGACGAGAATGGCAACTTCTTAGAAGACAACTATGATCTATTAGATGGCAGCTATCCAAGTACAAATACAGATGTGGTATTGATCGTTGATGAGAACAACGTAACCAATGTCAATGCACTGATCAATCTTGGTTTTGACATCGAAGACGGAGATACCGTGAATTTTAACGATGTTGTCGGCACGAAAATCACTTTGGCTTCAAATGATGCCTATTACACAGAATTACCGACAGGCAACTTTATTCCAAATCAAGATTTAGATGACGTATTTGAAAACAACAGCAACAAAGAATTAACGATCAGCGGGATTTTACGAATCAAACAAAATTCTACGATGAACTTGCTTTCAACAGGGATTGCATATAGCGATGCTTTGGCACAAGAAGTGATCAAAGAAAATCAAGATTCAGCGATCGTACAAGCGCAAGAAGATAGTGATACCAACGTGATGACCAACGAACCAGTTGATGATAGCACGAAGGACTCCTTGATTGCCTACTTAGGTGGCAGCAACTTGCCAAACAGCATCATGATTTATCCAAATGACTTTACTGCCAAAGAAGAAATCTTGGATTATTTGGATGCTTACAATGAAGGCAAAGACAGTGAAGATCAAATCGTTTACTCTGATCTAGCAGGAACAATGACCCAATTAACCGGTGGATTAATGGATGCGATCACTTATGTGTTGATTGCTTTCGCTGGTATTTCACTAGTGACAAGCATGATCATGATCGGGATCATTACTTATACTTCAGTCCTTGAACGAACCAAAGAAATCGGGGTCTTGAAAGCACTGGGTGCCCGCAAAAAAGACATCACCCGCGTCTTCGATGCAGAAACTTGTATTTTAGGGATTGCCTCTGGTGCATTAGGTGTCTTCATTGCTTGGTTAACTACCTTCCCAATCAATGCTGTATTATATAATATGACGGATTTAGAAAACGTTGCGCAATTGAATCCATTGCACGGATTGATCCTCATTGTTGTCAGCACTGTTTTGACAATGATCGGTGGTCACATTCCAGCAAAAATGGCAGCCAAAAAAGATGCGGCGATCGCATTACGCGCCGATTAATCGATACACCAAACCACACAGTGATGCTGTGTGGTTTTTTTGTGTTTGATGTTCACACAGTTGATTTCGATAACTCTTATCTTTTCAAGTATTTTCTCTTGAAAATTACATAAATGAGGAATACAATAGGTTTGAATTTAGGTGTACCTAAAAAGATAGGGTGTGAAAAAATGAATGAAGACAAAAAAATGATCCAAGCAGCCAACGGCCCTAGCTTGGAAGAAATAAATAATACAGTTGCGGTTCCCAAAAATGGCAATTTCTGGCGAAATTTATTGGCTTTTTCAGGCCCAGGTGCTTTGGTCGCTGTCGGCTACATGGATCCAGGCAATTGGATCACCTCCATCGGTGGTGGAGCTGAATATGGCTATCTGCTGCTCTCTGTGATTTTGATTTCCAGTTTGATTGCCATGCTCTTACAATATATGGCCGCAAAACTTGGTATCGTTACACAAATGGATTTGGCACAAGCCACACGCAAGCATACCAGCAAAGGATTAGGCTTCATTTTATGGATCGTTACTGAATTAGCGATCATGGCAACGGATATCGCTGAAGTCATTGGCGGTGCCATTGCGCTGAATCTGTTATTCGGTATCCCATTATTGGTTGGGGTCATCCTAACGATATTTGATGTGTTGCTGCTTTTATTCTTAATGAAGTTAGGCTTCAGAAAAATCGAAGCCATTGTGATGACCTTGATTTTGGTGATTATGCTGGTCTTTCTTTATGAAGTTGTCATCGCACAACCTAATCTCCCAGCCGTCCTGCAAGGATTTATCCCGCAAAAAGCAGTCCTCAACCACGGCCAACTGACTATGGCTCTAGGGATCGTTGGTGCAACTGTGATGCCTCACAATCTTTACTTGCATTCATCGATTTCGCAATCTAGAAAAATCGACCGTCAAGACCAAGAAGAAGTCGCGACCGCAGTCCGGTTTGCCACTTGGGATTCAAACATTCAATTGTCTGCAGCATTTCTAGTCAACTGTTTGTTGTTGATTTTAGGTAGTGCGCTCTTTTTTGGCCATAGCGAAGATGTCGGTACTTTCTCCGCTCTCTTTGATGCGTTGCAAAATTCCAACATTGCCGGTGCCGTTGCAAGTCCTGTACTTAGCGTCTTATTCGCTGTTGCGCTGTTGGCTTCTGGTCAAAACTCGACGATTACCGGCACACTTACAGGTCAAGTGGTGATGGAAGGCTTTATCCACATGAAGATTCCAACTTGGGCCAGACGTTTGATCACCCGCAGCTTGTCAGTCATCCCTGTGTTGATTTGTACGATTTATTTTGGCGGCAATGAACAGTCACTGGATAGCTTATTGATTTATTCGCAAGTTTTTTTGAGTGTTGCATTGCCTGTTTCCATGATCCCTTTGGTCTTATTCACCAGTTCAAAGAAAATCATGGGCAGTCGCTTCAAAAATCCATTATGGGTAACGATTTTGGGTTGGACTTGTGTGATCGTATTGACCGTCTTGAATGGTCGTCTGATCATTGATACCTTATCTACCCTCTTATAAAAAACACGATTGTCAAAAAAAGAACAGCTGCCCCAGCAATGCAATGTGCATGCTCAGGCAGCTGTTCTTCTATTTGGTTTCTAAATCATGCAAGAACAACCCACTAAGGAGCTTTGGTTCAAACCATGTTGATTTAGGCGGCATGATTTCACCAGCATCTGCTACAGCCAACAAGTCGCTCATCTGTGTTGGATACATCGAAAAAGCCAATGACCACTCTCCACTGTCAACCAAGCGCTCTAAGGCTTCTGGCCCTCGGATACCGCCGACAAAATCAATCCCTTTGTCTGTACGAATATCTTCAATGCCAAAAATTGCTTCTAACACATACGACTGCAATAATGATACATCCAAGCTGCCAACTGCATCTGTCGGAATCGACGAAGACTTGATTGTCAGTGCCCACCATTGATGATCGATATATAAATGGATCGTTCCAGCGTGGGCTGGTTTTTTTTCGTCTGTTCGTGTAACGGTGAAATGGTTTGCTAGTAATTCAAAAAAGTTTTCCGGTGCCGGATAACGCAAGACACGGTTATACTCCCAAATCGCTAATTCATTTTCAGGAAATAGAATGGACAAAAACCGTTCACTTTCTTGACTGCTTTGCCCAGCTTCACGTTTTTGCAAACCCACTTTGACAGCAGACTCGGTCCGATGGTGTCCGTCAGCGATATATAAAGCATCAACTGCAGCAAACGCGCTGCTGACCGTATCCAAGAACCCTTGGTCATCTACCAACCAAACACGATGCTCTACATCATGGTAACTGTTAAAGTCATATAACGGCTGATGCGTTGCTTGCCATGCATCGATTTGTTCTTTCACGGATGCGGGCTGTCGATAGCTAAGGAAAATCGGGCTTGTATTGGCATCACAGGCCAAGACATGATTGATTCGATCGATTTCTTTTTCCGGTCGGGTAAACTCATGTTTTTTGATTTTTCCTGAGATATAATCGTCGATCGAGGTACAAACAACCAGCCCTGTCTGGCTGCGGCCTGCCATCGTCAATTGATACAAATAATAAGCAGGCTGCGCGTCTTGCAATAACCAGCCAGATTCAAGAAACGCTGTCAAATTGGCTGCTGCCTTTTGATAGACCTGAGAATCATAGGGATCGATTCCTGGCAAATCAATTTCAGAACGGTCGATATGGAAATAACTATACGGGTTACCCGCTGCATATTCAGCTGCTTCTTGCGAATTTACCACATCGTAAGGCAATTCTGCCACTTGTTCAGCCAATTCGGCTTGTGGACGAATGGCTTTAAAAGGATAGACTTTGACCATTAATAGCCCACCTCCTGATTCTTGATCACCCGCACGCGGACGATATTTTCATTGGCCCGCAATTTATCAGCTAATTCCTTTAATAATGCTTCATCGTCCGAGGCAACATCCACTAATGTATAAGCAAAATCATCCCGGCTGCGATTCAACATATTGTCGATATTGATGCCGCACTCAGCAATGATTGAAGAAATTTGCCCTAGCATGTTAGGTACATTGCGATTGATGATCGTGATCCGATACGGTGAATTGAAGGCCATCTCCACTGTTGGAAAGTTGACAGATCGTTTGATCGTACCAAATGCCAAAAACTTCTTCAATGTTCGCGCAGCCATTTTGGCACAATTGACTTCAGCTTCTTCTGTCGAAGCGCCCAAATGCGGTAACACTAACACTTTTTCGTTATGAAGCAATTGTTCATCCGCAAAATCAGTCGTGTACCCTGCCAAACGGTTTTCTGCCAATGCTTGTAAAATCGCGTCTGTGTCGACGATTTCCTTACGAGAAAAATTAAAGATCTTCGTCGTAGGTTTCATTTTGCTGATTTCAGCAGCCCCGATCAACCCGCGTGTATTTTCCATCAAAGGAACGTGGACAGTGATGAAATCACACGTAGAAAATACTTCCGCAATATCATTGGCCCGCTTCACACGACGAGATATCGTCCAAGCAGTATCCACAGAAACATACGGATCGTATCCAACAACTTCCATTCCCAAACGATAGGCATCATTGGCAACCATTGCGCCAATTGAACCTAACCCTATGATTCCTAACTTTTTGCCTTCTAATTCAGTACCAGCAAATTGGCTTTTGTTGGCCTCTGCTTGTTCTTCCACATCGGTGCCATGTAACGTTTGCACCCACTGTGCGCCTTGAATGATTGGGCGAACACTCAACAATAAGCTGGCAACAACCAATTCTTTGACCGCATTGGCATTGGCACCTGGTGTATTAAAGACAACGATGCCTTTTTCGGTACATGCTTGAACAGGAATATTATTGGTGCCTGCACCCGCACGGGCAACACCTAGAACACTCTCAGGAAAATCGTAATCATGTAATTTTTGACTCCGCAACAAAATACCTTGTGGCTGATCACTTTGATTGATTGCATAGTTTTCTTGCTCTAAACGTGCTAAACCTTCTGGAGCAATGGCATTGAATGTTTTGATTTGGAACATTTATTTGACCTCCGCTTCGAATGATTGCATAAATGCCACTAACGCTTGAACACCCTCAATTGGGAAGGCATTGTAGAGACTTGCACGCATGCCGCCGACTGAACGATGCCCTTTCAAATTCTCAAAACCAGCTTTAACCGCTTGTTCATTGAATTGGCGATCCAGTTCTTTATCACCTGTAACAAATGGAATATTTGTCAATGAACGACTGTCTTCGGCTACTGGACTGCGAAAGAGTGATGAGTCTTCGATCGCTTGATACAACAAGCCTGCTTTTTTTCGGTCTTGTGCAAGAATTTCTGTCACACCGCCCAAGTCCTTGATCCATTCAAAGACCAATTTGGCAATGTAAATCGCATAGGTTGGCGGTGTGTTGTATAACGAATCATTTTTGGCTTGCAAGCGATAATCAAGCATTGGGGCAAAAATCGCTTCATCGTTCAATAAATCATCTCTGATGATCACGACAGTCAATCCCGCTGGTCCAATATTCTTTTGTGCGCCTGCGTAGATTACACCAAAATCAGTTACTCGATAGTCATTGGCTAAAATATTTGAAGACATATCTGCCACGATTGGCACACGCCCTGTGTCAGGAATCGTCTGAAAAGCCGTCCCTTCGATCGTGTTGTTGGTCGTAATATGCACATACGCCGCTTCTTGGTCAATCGTACTTGTACTGATGTCTGGAATATACGTAAATTGTTTGTCCGCACTAGATGCAATCACTTCAACCGTAACATCTTCAATCGCCTGAGCAGCTTCGATCGCTTTTTGCGACCAAGAACCAGTGTTGACATACAAGGCTTTCTTATGACGCGCTAAGTTGAGGGGAATCGCGCTGAATTGTAAACTGGCACCACCTTGTAAGAACAACACTTTGTAATTATCTGGAATGGCCATCAATTCACGTAACAAGCGTTCAGCATCTTGAATGATTTCTTCAAATAAGGAGGATCGATGACTCAGCTCCATCACGGACATCCCACTGTTACGATAATCCAATAGTTCGGATTGCGCTTTCTCCAATACAGTGCGGGGTAATACGGCAGGACCAGCTGAAAAATTATAGACAGTCATACAAAAATCTCTCCTTTATTGTTAGATGTGAAAACAATTATAACAGATATCCGAGAATGAAAGAAGTCTTAAAAGAAAAAATGAATTGGAATTTTCAGAAAAAACCACCAATTTCCTAACGTTCGGTATTATAGCGTTTTACTGAAAGCCACTTCCCAATCTCTTTATAAACCACTTCTTTTCGTTTCTCATTTAAAATTTCGTGACGGCCATTTTCTAGCAAATACACCGTTATGTCAGTATTCTCTTCAAGTTCGTGGGCCAACTGATGGACACTTTTCCCATAATGCCCGACGGGATCTTGATCACCGGAAATCAGGAGCAGCAGCAACTGCCGATCAATCGTGTGAAGTTGCTTGCGATTGCTAGCCGTTTTCGTCAGTTCAAATAAATCACGATAGGCAGACAATGAAAAATGAAACTGCGTCTGGGGATCTTGCAAATAACTATCGACTTGCGCTGTATCGCTGGATAACCAATCCTTTGTGGTCCTTTTGGGTTTGAATCGCTGATTATGTTTGCCAAACACCAATTGGTCCATCAGTTGATAGGGCCATTGATACGTTGCAAATGGTGCGAGCAACCGCGTCACCATTTGTCCGCTCTTCATTAAGAAAGCTGGTTCCATGGTTGTCCCCATGATGATTGCGCCATTCAAAGGACGGGGTTGCCGGAAAAGATAGTTGCGCAAAACCAACGACCCCATACTATGACCCAAAATAAAGTAAGGACAGTTTGGAAAACGTGCGGCAGCGAAGTCATGCACCAATGCACAATCATCGACCAACACGCGCGCACCATACTTGTCGCCAAAATGACCATACGCCTCCTTCTTACTAGCTGTCTTGCCATGACCCACATGATCATGGCCGATCACGGCATACCCTAAAGAAACAAGATACGTGGCAAAATCGTGATATCGATCAATATGTTCGACCATACCATGGATCAGTTGTACCACACCAACTGGTTTGGTCTCTGGTAACCACGATTGGACATATAGCCTATCCCTTCCATTGGATGATTGGATGGATTCACTTGATTGATTCATCAGGCACCTCTTTCAATATGTTTTCCTCTATTATACATGATGACATACAGAATGTTCTGATGAAAAAAGTCTATGTTTGTTCCACAAAAAATAGACATACACCACAAGGATCTATGTCTATCTCTCGTTATCAGTTATAGGAAATCATTATTTCGTTCGTCGCTGGTTGATTGTTTTGATTGCTGTCAGATCCACCTTAGATACTCTTTGAGGATCGAGCAAACCATTGACCTCTTGTTCGACATCCGTAAGTTGCGTATAGCAGTAACCGGTGATATACGGCAAATCTTGAATGGCTTGGTGAATCGCATCAAATCTCGCCATAAAGGCCGCTTCATCTTTGACTTGCTTGCCATAACCCCAATCTTGATCAGAATCTGTCGTAAATGCAATCCCGCCAAATTCAGAAATCATGATTGGTTGCCCTTGATAATGGTAGCCATGGGCAAATGCAAACCAATCATTATTGAACATTTGCTGGTTGGTCACAATCGCTTCTTTATCGGCATAACGCTTGCTCAATAGTGCCCCGACTTCTTCATAATCATGTAGCGTCAAAATATCTGAAACAGTATGCTCCCAACCATCATTGGTAATCACCGGACGCATGCTATCGATAGACTTGGTCAAGTGATAGATTCCCTCAGTCAATTGCTGCGGTTTTTGCAACGAATGGATGCCTTTGACACCCCACGATTCATTGAAAGGCACCCAGGTAATCACCGATGGATGATTGTAATGCTGCCAGACAATGGATGTCCATTCTTTGGTCAGGTTCCGGATTGCTGTGTCATTAAAGGTATACGTTGACGGCATTTCAACCCAAACCAGCAAGCCCATTTGATCACAGAGGTATAAGAAACGCTCATCTTCAATTTTTTGATGTTTTCTTACTCCGTTATACCCCATTTCAAGCACTCGTTCTACATCAATTTTCATTGCCTCGATTGAAGGCGGTGTAATGCCAGATTCTGGCCAATACCCTTGGTCTAAAATCAGACGTTGATAGAGTTTTTCATTATTTAATAAAATTTGTCCTTCTTCGATTGCGATTTTACGCATCCCGCAATAACTACGCACTTCATCGATGACCTGCATATTTTGATCAAGCAATCTGTACTCGATATCATATAGATCCGGATGATGCGGATGCCACACTTTCGTCCCCCAACAAGCATCTTCTCGGACCCTTGTGTCCAAATAGATCGGCGCATGGTCATGGGTCAGGGCAGTGATTGATTTACTGACGAGCTCGTCGTTAAAGCGCAGTGTGATTTCTACGTACAAGTCATCTGCAAACAAGGTCGAGTCACTTCCTCGTTTTCTCACTTGTGGTTCAAACATCATTTGATCATGATCCAAATCCGGTGTGACTTTGACGCTATCTAAAGAATACACAGGTGTGTTTTCAAGCCAGACCGACTTCCAGATTCCAGTCGTTTGCACATACCAACACCCGAAATTATCTTTTAGCCAACGTTGTTTTCCTCTCGGCTGATCACTTGCCAATGAATCTTCTACCCGGATGACCAACTGATTGTCTCCCGTACGTAACTCACTGTCGATCAGGAAAGAAAAACGGCTATAGGCACCTTGATGCCGGCCTATTTTTTGTCCATTGACCCAAACTTCTGTTACATAATCTACCCCTTCAAAATGTAGCGTGACCAGTTGATCGGCGTTGGCTTGAAATGTTCTTTGATACCACAAAACAGCGTGATGACTTTCATCGTGAATACCACTAGCCTCGGTTTCATAGGTAAATGGCACGTTGATGTCCTGTTGCTGTTCAAATCCTTGAAACCAGTTTTCTTTTTTGCCTATATTTTCATCATCAAAAGCAAACGCCCATGTTCCGTCTAAAGAAGTCCACTCTCGACGAATAAATTGAGGCCGCGGATGTGTCATTGGATCGATTTTCATATGGTTACTCCTCGTCTAATTGAATAATTTCCAAGCGATCGACTTGAACAGTATCAATGCCAATTTCAGATGCAAGGATGATTTCCTCTACACCTTCAGCCAATGATAGTCGAACTTGAACTGGTTGGTAATACTGAGATGGATGCATCTGGGTGGTATGCACTGAATCCATGTTGCTGATATTGAATTGGATCGGCGCTGATAAAGACAGATAATCAGGTGCTTTCACATAAGCAATCACAGTATATGCACCGGCTTTGTCAATTTGAGCTTTAAAAATCAGCTGATCGTTGGTTGATTCAAATCCAGAAACAGCCTGCTTCGAAAGGGCGGTTTCATCATCAACCATCGTGAGGTCGCCTTTTTTCTCGGCATCAACAGCGGCCAAGCGCAAGCGCTTTGCTTCTCCCGTCGGTAGTGTCTGCGTTTCCCACTCATCTAGCGGTTGGTCGATTATGATTTTGCCATCATTTTCCCAGTCAAACGCTTGCAGACGGATCGAACGTTGCCATCCTGAGTGATTCCAACGTGCCGCATGATAGATCAGCCAGTCCTCAGAGCCATCCTTGGATTTGGCAAATCCATTATGACCAGGCCCAAACACTGTGTCTGTTTGCTGGAAAATCGGCTCGGTTTCCTTGGTCCAATTGTCTTTGACTAACGGATCATCCTCAAGCGCCATCGTCAGCAATCCTAACGCATAATCATTGTCCCAACTGCCACTAGCAGAATAAACGAGATTCACCGTTTGCTCTTTAATGATGACCTGAGGCGCTTCATTGATCAACGGCGTTTGCTTCATTTCCCAGTCATATTCAGGTGCAGAGAGCAATTGCTTTTCTCCTCGTACCGAAGTAGGAGAAGTCATTTCTGCGATGTAGATATCTTGGGCCACGTTCTCATAGCCCGCCCAACCAGACCAGATAAAATAGTTGGTCTCACCTAGTGTCAGCACTGTCCCGTCGATGGCAAATTTATCGTCCATTCCCGCTATTTCTTCTAAAACCCACTCCTCAGAATATGGGTCCGCCTGATTATTGACCAACGCATACATCCGATGGGTCTCTGACGGCTTGTTAGCGGCAAAATAGACGATCCATTGCCCTTCTATATAATGAAGTTCAGGTGCCCAAATATTTTCGAGGCCTGCTGGCATTTCCCAAATGACTTTTTCTTCTCCGACTGCGACATCCGTCAATTGTTTAGAACGCCAAAGTGTCAAATTATTGCCTGTTGTTTTGGTATAGTAATAAAAATCATCTGTCTGCAGCACCCACGGATCCGCGCCATCATTATCGATAATAGGTGTGAAGTCATCCACGACCGTGTGTTCAGTCGCACCGCTGCCACACCCACTGACGCTCATTGTTGTTGCAACGATAAAACCCAATAAAAAACCCCTTTTCTTCATTCATCGTCTCCTTTTTGTCTTCTTGAATGGCTAATCGACTTGAGGCACATGAAACTGATCATTGATTTTTTTGATTGCAGCCAATGGCACTTTCGGTTGGCGATCATAAGTAAGCAAGCCATTGATTTCTTGTTCCACATCTGTGATTTGCGTGTAACAATAGCCCCATAATCCCACTGATTGATACACAGCCGACATGATTCTTTGATAATCTTTGAGAAAGTCCGCTTCATTATCAGCTGAGGTATAGCCCCAACCGGGTTGTCCTGATACATCAAAACCGATGCCGCCAAACTCAGTCAATAGGATAGGTTGACCTTGATAAGCAAAGTCTTTGGCGAAGACAGGCCAAGCAGAAGTCATTCTTGACACTAGATTTTCTCTTGTGCTGAGGGACCGTTTGAAATACGCGTATTTCTCAGGCTCTTCTTCTGTCCCATGCGCATAATTGTGCAACGCACAAATATCGGTTTCGGTCATCGCCCAGCCATCATTTGAAATCACCAAGCGACTCGGATCTAACGCATGGATAAAATGATACATCGCTTGTGAGAAATGTTGCTGTTGGCGATCATGACCAATCAAAGGAACACCCCAACTTTCGTTGATTGGCACCCAAGTCACAATTGAGGGGTGGTTGCTGTCTCTATCTACGATCTCCGTCCATTCATGCATCAAGCGAGAGGCAGATCGTTCATTATAAATCGCTGGCGCAGCACATTCTCCCCAAACCAGATAGCCCAGTTTATCCGCCCAATATAAAAAGCGCGGGTCTTCCGTTTTCTGATGTTTGCGGCAACCATTGAAGCCCATTTCTTTTGCCAGCAAGATGTCTTGGCGAAACGCTTCATCTGTCGGTGCTGTCAGCAAACCGCTTGGCCAATACCCTTGATCTAAGACTAATTTTTGATAATATGGTTTGTTATTCAAGTAGACCATGCCATTTTCTGTGTGAACCTTACGCATCCCAAAATAACTGTTTATCGTATCCAGTGTTTTCTCATTTTGTTTGAGGGTAAATTGAATATCGAACAACTGGGGATTTTCAGGTGTCCAAGACCAACCATTGTTATGGAAGTTCGTTCTAAAGATATATTCTTGATATAATTCAACATCCAAGACGACCTTCGCTTCATTGATCAAAACAGATCCTTTGGCAACATCTGTCTTGCCAAAGGTGATGTTGTAGTCCAAAGTTAATGCACTGACTATCTTACTCACTTCGGCAGTGATTTCAATTTTCCCATCATCAAATCGAGGAACCAACTTCGTTTTTGCCAAATGGACGTCTTGCACCACTTCTAACCAGACCGTCTGCCAAATCCCTGTAGAATTTGTATACCAAATCGCCGCTGATTCTGCTTCCCAGAATTGTTTGCCGCGAGGGGTACTTTCATCATCATGACGGTCATAGGCACGGACGGATACCCGTTGTTTGTCTCCAGGATTCAGCTGATGTGTAATATCTACAGCAAATGATGTATGTCCACCAATGTGGTTTTTGACATGCTGTCCGTTGACATAAATATCCGCTTCATAGTCGACTGCACCAAAATGCAGAACAACCCGTTCTTCTTTAGTGGCTGCCACTTCAAATTCCCGCATATACCAGACAATGTCATGGGGCGTACGGTCACCGATGCCACTTTCTGCACTTTGATAGACAAATGGTACATTGATTGTTTGTTGATAGATCGTTGGGTCATCAAACCAGCCATTTTGCACACCTTGATCTTCATCATCATACATAAATAACCATTCACCATTTAAGTTCATCCACGCATCGCGGACAAATTGTGGTCTTGGATATTCTGTTCTGTTCATACTTACCTCCATAAAAAATCATTTTATTTTATTCCACTTTGCAATGACATCGATTCCATAAAACTCTTTTGCGCAACTAAATACAACAAGAAAGTTGGAATCAACGCTAAAATGGCCCCCGCCGTTCCTACACCAGGATACGTCATATATTGACCTTGCAGTAATTGCAAGCCAGGAGTGATTGGCAACATGTCAATATCACTCATAACAATTGAAGGCCAAAGAAAATCATTCCAAGACCCAGTAAAACTAAACAAAGCAACCACTGTAAGCACTGGCTTGATTAGTGGTAAGATAATATGATAAAAAATCTGAAACTCATTCGCACCATCAATGACAGCTGACTCATCCAGTTCTTTAGGAATTCCTAAGATAAACTGACGAACCAAAAAAATATTGTATACACCCGCTGCCCCCGGAACGATGACCGCCAAAAATGTATTGGTCCACCCCAATGTGTCTACTATCTTGAAATTTGGTATCAAGTTAACAACACCTGGAAACATCATCGTTGCAAGCAAAAGCGCAAAGATCAAATCTCTGCCTTTAAATGTTAATCTGGTATAACCATATGCAGCAAAAGATACAATAACCATAACCAACACCGTATGAGATGTTGAAATAACCATCGAATTTAAAAACCATCGAAAAACTGGTGATGAATCATTCCCTTGCAGTAAGCCGCTAAAGTTTGAAAGTGTCCATTCTTGCGGTAGCAGACTAAACCCTAGTTTTTGAATTTCTGCGTCCGATTTGAAAGAAGTGAAAATAGCCCAAATCAATGGAAAAATCCAGACAATACAAACAATGGTCAACAATATAAAAGCAATCCTTCTACCTATTTTGTTTTCTCTCATCTTTCATCCTCCTATCTTTCTAATTTTTTAATCACCATAAACTGAATCACAGAAACAGCCATGATCACAACACCCAATAAAATAGCCATCGCCGAAGACATACCCGCCACTGAGGAACTACTGCCAAATGCATTCTCTTGGATATACATCATAAGCACCCTTGTAGAGTTGTTCGGTCCGCCACCGGTCAACATTAGCGGTTGTCCATAGATATTAAATTGGGCAATGGTTGTCATCACCGTCGTAAACACAAGTTGATTCCGAATACTTGGCAAAGAAATACGGAAGAATTTTATCCAGCTGTTAGCCCCATCCAATTCCGCTGCCTCCAATTGTTCTCTCGGAACACCGTTCAAAGCAGCAACATAAATAATTAAATTACCACCCAATGTCCACCAAATCGTCACAATGAGAATCGCTATCCAAGCCCATGGTTGCGTGCCAACAAAATTGATATCTATACCGAAGACTTCTTTGATAGGTCCAAATGATTTGCTCAGCAAAAATCCCCAAATAATCATGACAGCCGATATAGCAAATAAAGTCGGCAGATAAAGTATCGATTGAAAGAAATGCATCATTCTTGGTTTTGTCGACAATGCAACAGCTAATACCAATGGTATCGCTATACAAAGAGGCACGGAAATAACAGCAAAAAACAATGTATTTTTCATCCCATTAAAAAATTGGGTGTGGTAAAGGGAATCTTGGTCAAATAAAATTGTTTTAAAGTTATCTAAACCAACAAACACTGGCGAGCTGAAAAGATCCCAATCTGTAAATGAGACGTAGATTCCAATGACAGCAGGGATCAGAAAAAATAAAATGAAAAGAATCATATGTGGTCCTATAAATAAAACAGGCCAACCGTTACGTTTTTTATGATTGCTCATTCTAAGTACATCCTTTCATCGTTAAGTAAATTTGTATTGAACACCTAAAAAGGTGGCGACCTGCTAAGAATAGACAACGAAAGACTTAGCCTTCGCAACACCAAAAGAAAACTTCAAACTCTTTTGGCGTACCTTTCTCGCGTCACCACCTAAAAGCATCTTATTTCATTTTTTCTTCTACAACTTTTTGAATTTCCGCAAATGTTTCTTGAATGTCTGCTTTTCCAGTAATCATATCCCATGATCGGTTGTCATATTCATCAAATATATAAGATAATCCGTCCACTGCATTTACTGAAACAGCCGCTTGTCCTTTTTCAGTTTTTAATAGAAAAGATTGCGGCATTTCGATGTATTCTTCATTATCTAACATGGCCAGCGACGTTGGATTAGCGCCTGATTTTACCCATTCCAACTGATTCGCTTGAAGCCACGTAAGAAAATCAACCATTCCTGTTTGTTTTTCCTCAGACCGTTCTTCTTTTGTCTTGAACATCGCAAACTGGTCTACACCAGAACCTTGAAGAATATTGTCTGCGTCCCATTGAGGTGTAAATGTTTCTCCCCAAGCAAAATCACTAATTTCTTCCATATTACTTAGCATCCAAGTCCCTTCTGGTAGGAAAATCAATTGTTGATTCGCAAATAGCTTATTGGCATCTTCCCCATCAGGAACCATATAACCCGCATCATAAAGATTTTTAAACTCTTGAACCGTGTTATATGAATAATCATTATTAATATTTATATTGCCTGCTTCATCTTGCCACTGCCCGCCCATTTGTTGATAAAGATTGGAGTAATTCTGCATTCCCCAAGTGTATCCAAAACTGTATACACCATCAGCTTTAGCTTTTTCACCAGCTTGATTGATTTCTTCGTAAGTGACGATGCCATCGTCCAATGCACCCGGAACGTACTTATCAACAAGATCTTGGTTGTAATACATGACCCATGATCCCATTGTTGCTGGAATTCCATATTGGCTATCTTCTAAAGTACCAGTATCCCAAGCAGCTTCTACATAGTTTGACCGAGCAAGCTCAGTTCCTTCAATCATCTCATCCCAAGAATCTAACATGTCCTGATTTTTATAAGTAGGAAGCGCTTCTGACGCGACCAACGCCAAATCAGGTACACCTTTACCTGATTTACCCGCTGTAGTAAGTTTCGAAGTAAATGTATCTCCTTGCATACTTACCAACTTTACTTTAAAATCCGGATCGGTTTCATTGTACTGATCAATTGTTTTTTTTATTTTCTCACCATCTGGACCTGTTGTTGACGACCACAATAGAATTTCCGAAGTTTTGCTTCCACTTCCACTCCCACCACATGCAGTTAATACCAAAGTACATACCAAAGTTGTTCCAAAAAAAATAGCTGCTTTACTTGCTTTCATATTTTACACTCCTTTAATTTAACCGAAAAGTTAATCGAACAAAACAATCATTTCACGAAAATCATTTTTGAATCTTCATTACACTTTATAACGTAAAGTTAACATTTAAATAAAGCGCTGTCAATACTAATTAAACAAAGTTTTTGTAAGCATGAATCATTTAACTATATTGTAAACCAAGCGTATTGTGATATAATAAATTAGAATTATGAATAAACAAAAAAGTATAATGAGGTGAAAATTTTATGGATTTAAACTTAAAAAAAAGTTCTTTGACAGTTTACGAAGCATTGGCAAACGAAACGAGATTGGCCATTTTAGAAGCTGTCGGTGGTGGTAGAAAAAGTATCAGTGAAATCGCTGATCAATTGTCAATCAGCAATGCATTAATGACAAAACATTTAAAAAAATTAGAACTTGCACAACTCATCAAACTAGAAAAAGGTACCGGCAAGGATTGGAAAAAAAAATACCTATCTTTAAAGACAGACTTTATCAATATAAACTTTCCAGAAAAAGTATTTCCCGAAATGAACTTGACTTCATTAAGCGTAAAAATTGGTCATTTTACGGACTTTTTAGCAGAGCCGTCTTGTGGAATGGCCACTAAAGATCGCTTGATTGGGGCATTAGATGACGCAAAATCTTTTCTTGATCAAGATAGAGTCGATGCCGGTATCATCTGGCTTAATAATGGTTTTTTAGAATACAAAATTCCCAATCCTTTAAAAAATGGCGAAAGAATCGAGCTTCTCGAAATAAGTATGGAGATTGCTTCTGAATTTCCTATATCAAATAATTATTGGCCAAGTGATCTTTACTTTTATATCAACGACCAATGTATTGGTACCTACACGGTTCCTGGAAATTTTTCTGATGTCCGCGGTACTTTAACGCCAGATTGGTGGATCGATGAGTTTAGTCAATATGGCTTACTGAAACACATTCGAATCAACCGATTTGATACCTCGATAGATGGCGAAAAAATTTCAGATCAAAATTTACATGCGATTGATTTAGACAGCAGTAATTTCTTCACTTTTAAAATCGCTGTACCTAATAACGCCAAACACGCCGGTGGTCTAACTGTTTTTGGTGACCGTTGGGGAAACTATCCTCAAGACTTACTTTTCAACTTTTATGTTTCTGAATAAAAAAAATAAACCCAGAGAATCGCTCTCTGGGTTTATTCCTTATGCACTTGCAAATATGCGTTCAATCAGCAACATGACCTGACGGACTTCTTCGTTCTTAACGATTGGTTCTGCTTGATCACGTACAACATGGTAAAAGTTTTTGTAGAAGGGATCAAAGTCCGCTTCTGCTGATGGGAACGGTATTGATTCAGCAGCCAATTCTGAAGGGGGTGCCATTGTTTTCGTTAATCCTACCCCAGCTTGCACAGGTTTTGGTGCCGCAACATCTTCACGACCAGTCGCTCGAACCATCTCGCCATTCAATGACCAATCTGTGATTGTGGCTGTGCCTTCTGTTCCTTTGATATACCAACGAGGAAGCTGGGTATAGTTCGATGTTCCTACTTCAACGATTGCTTTGACCCCGTTTTCGAAGGTGATCAAACTGAAAAAGCCATCATCGACTTCTTCTCCTAATACATAACTCAAATCTGCTTTGACGTCTTTGACGGGACTGTCAACTAACCATAACAGTTGATCCAGCAAATGAACGCCCCAATCTAACAACATGCCGCCGCCTTGTTTTTTGACATGACGCCAGTCGCCAGGAATGCCATTGGCGCCTTGGACCCGTGATTCCAATTGGAACAAATCGCCGATTTGGCCATTGCGGTATAACGTTCGAACAATCAAGAAATCAGGATCCCACCGTCGGTTTTGATGGACCATAAAGGTATTGCCGGTTTCATTGGCCACAGCCACGATCTCGTCTAATTCAGCAACATTCAGTGCGACTGGTTTTTCACATACGACATGCTTGCCAGCTCTTAATGCTGCGATCGACAAGTCTTTATGCAAGTCGTTCGGCGTAGCGATCAGCAGGGCTTCAATCGTTTCATCTGCCAATACCTCTTCATAACTTTTGAAAATTTTGTGGCCTTTTTCTTGTGAAATAGCCTGACGTTCTTCGGAAATATCGTAGGTCCCCACGATATGGATGCGTTCATTTTCATTTGGCATGATATTGTGGACGTGATACGCCCCCATACCGCCATAGCCGATGACAGCAAAGTTGATTGCACTCATTCTTTCATACTTCCTTTCTTATGCCCACCACATAGAGGACGCTTCTTCACGGATCATGATCGTTTTCAGATTACTGATTGCACGATTCAACCCTTCATCAATGGACATGATTGGATCTTCATGTTCGATACTCAATACATAGTCATAGCCATAAATACGCAATGCTGAGATGATATCTGACCATACTTGTAAGCTGTGTCCGCAGCCAACTGAGCGGAACGTCCATGCCCGGGTTTTGACATTGCTGTAAGGTTGCATATCGGTCAAGCCATGCATGTTGATATTGTCTTGATCTAAATACGTATCTTTGGCATGGAAGTGATGAATCGCATCTGCTTCACCTAAGATTTTGACTGCTGCCACGGGATCGATTCCTTGCCACCATAAATGACTTGGATCAAGATTACAGCCGATTGCTTTTCCAGCCGCATCCCGTAGTTTTAACATTGTATAAGGGGTATGTGCTAAAAATCCACCATGCAATTCGATTCCGATTTTCACTCCAGCAGCTTCTGCTTCATGGTTGATTCCTTTCCAATAAGGAATCAATTTTTGTTCCCATTGGTAATTGTAATTGTCATCATATTCTGTTGGCCATGGCAATACAGGCCAATTGACTTGTGTATCTGTCGCATTTCCACCTGATACACCAGAAAATCCATTCACAACAGGTACATGCATCAAACTAGCTAATTTGATTGTTTTACGCAACAATTCATCTGCTTCTTGGGCTTCATTTTTTAACGGTGAGATTGGATTGTTGTGACAGCTCAATGCAGAGATTGAAAGGCCCTTATCTGCTAATTTCGCCAAGTATTCTTTGCGCGCCTGTTCGCTGGCTAATAATTGATCAATATCCAAATGGGCATTCCCTGGTGAACCGCCAGTGCCGATTTCTACTGTTTCCAAGCCTTTTTTGGCTACTTCATCGATCATTTCTTCAAAACTCAGTTGGTTGAATAGCGGTGTGAATACGCCTAATTTCATTTTGTTTCCTCCTCTAATGCTTGAAAGTGTCCATAATATGGGTAGCTATTTTCAGTCGGTGCACACCAACGGGCGGCATTTTTGATGACTTTTTGGACTTTCTCGTTATAATAGCTTGGAAATGTTTCGTGCCCAGGTTGGAAATAGAAGATTTTACCGTTGCCGCGACGGAATGTGCAGCCACTGCGGAACACTTCGCCACCCGGAAACCAGCTGACAAAAATCAGTTCATCTGGCGCAGGGATATCAAAATGCTCCCCATACATTTCTTCTTGCTCTAGCTCGATATATTCTCCAACGCCTTCGACGATCGGATGACTAGGATTGACATTCCATACCCGTGCATGACGGTCATCGACACGCCATTTCAAATCGCAAGAGGTCCCCATCAACGTCTTGAATATTTTCGAAAAATGACCGGAGTGTAAAACGATCAACCCCATACCTTCCAATACACGCTGATGCACCCGGGCAACGATGGCGTCATCGACTTCATCATGCGCCATATGCCCCCACCATACCAAGACATCTGTATCGGCTAAGACTTGTTCCGTCAATCCATGCTCCGGCTCATCTAACGTCGCCGTTTTCACATCAAAATCATCCTCGCCTAAAAAGGCAGCGATTTGACCATGGATGCCCTCTGGATACATGTTTCGTACCGTTTCATCCGTTTTTTCATGGCGAAATTCATTCCATACAGTTACGTGGATCATTGGTGGACCTCCTCTACGATATCTTTCAGTTGTAAGTAATCGATTGCTGCGGCTTCTAATGGACCATAAGCTTGAAATGCTTCTTGTTCAACGATCAACCATGGTAAATCTAGCGTTTTAGCAGCCTGTACATACGCCTTGATTGGCAAAATCCCCGAATTGATCTCGGTGCTTTCTTTGGGCGCTGCTTGCATATCTTTGATATGAACCAAGCCAACAGTTTCTTGATGATCTGCCAGCCACGCCAAGACATCCACTTCAGCAAAAGCCAGCCAATACAAGTCTGCTTCCAAATGCAGCTGGTCATTGTCCTTGCATAGTACATCGATCATCGATTGATCCGGCACTTCTGTAAATTCATGGGCATGATTATGATAGTACAAAGTCAAACCTGCAGCTTGCACTTGTTGCGCAATCTCTTTGATTTCCTGTGCGAACGCCTGCCACTTTTCCAAGGAATCAAAGGTTGCATAAGGAATCACGATTCGTTGGTTACCGATCGTTTGCTCAAACGCCAGCGTCTCTTTGATACGTGAAGGCTGCAATGCTTCATACGGGATATGAGATGCCGCAACGTCAAGTTGTAATGTGTCCAACCATGCGGCAATTTCTTCTGCTGGATAGTCATAATACCCTGCAAATTCTACGCCATCATAGCCAGCTTCTTTGACTGCTTGCAACGCTGCGAAAAAATCTTCTCTACAGGCATCCTGGATACTCCAGAGTTGCAAGCCGATTTTTGGTTTTGTCATGTGTCGCCTCCGTTATCTTGAATGCACCTTAGCCTAGATATACAGGCTCACCGGTATTCGATGATTTGTAAATTGCTTCTAGTATTTCAGTAACAACCATTGCTTCTTCTGGTTTCACAACTGGCTCTGTGTCATTGATGATCGCATTGATCCATGATTGTGCTTCTAAGATTTCTGGTGTTTCGCCAGTACCTTCATAGAAATCAACCCCGCCAGTTTCCAGCTCGATATTTTTCTCATAAAGCAAGCTGTGATCTTCTCCATTGATCGTCAACCCATTGTTCATATCAGCACCGGCTTTACTGCCGATCAAGGTTGTTTTTGCTTCTTTGACATCTAAACTATTTAATGCCCAACTTGCTTCAAGGAAAATCGTTGCCCCATTCTCCATTACCACAAACCCAAAGGCAGAGTCTTCGACAGAAAACTTCTCCGGATCCCATGAACCCCATGCATTGGCCGCATTTTTTGTTTGCGACAATTCATGATAAGCTTTCCCCACAACGAACTTTGGTTTGTAGTTGTTCATCATCCACAACGTTAAATCCAACGCATGGGTACCGATATCAATCAACGGTCCACCCCCTTGGGCTTCTTCATCGAGGAAAACACCCCATGTTGGCACTGCACGACGACGAATCGCATGGGCTTTCCCAAAGTAGATATTGCCCAATTGTCCTTCTGAACAAATGTCATGCAAGTAACGAGAATCTTTTCTGAATCGATTTTGATATCCGATTGTTAATTTTTTGCCCGTCCGATTGGCCGCTTCAATCATTGCTTTGGCTTCTTCCGTCGTTTTGGCCATTGGTTTTTCGCACATCACGTGGCAATCAGCTTCTAATGCTGCGATAGATAGTTCCGCATGAGACGCGTTTGGCGTACAAACATGTACGACATCAAGATCGGCTTGCGCCAGCATTTCTTGATAGTCACTGAACACTTGCGCATCTTCTGTACCAAAAATTGATTTTGCTTCAACCGCCCGCTCAACGATCAAATCACAAAACGCCACCATTTCTACTTCTGCCACTTGTGACAACGCCGGCATATGTTTGCCGTTTGCGATTCCACCACACCCAATGATTCCAACTTTAACTGTCATAACTTTCCTCCTGAAAACGCTTTTTATTTTCTGTACGTTCATTATAACGAAACCATCAGTTAACTTCTTCCCACTTTCCATTGAAAAAATTCCCGAAATTTATCTTATGGAATTCTCACTTAATGAATCGAGCAACCCATTTTCCTCACCAAAAAAGGATATCTAAATATAACAAAAAAGCTTGCCGAGATTCCCAGCAAGCCTGATGTTATCCATTGACATTCAGTTGTTTTTGATATTGTAACGGCGACTGTCCCACTGTTTCCTTGAAAACGTGGTGAAAGGTTTTGACACTTGCAAAACCAGCTTTTTCAGCCACTTCAGCCATCGGTATTTTCTGATTGGCCAAAATAAACTTGGCCTGATTAATACGATATTCTGTTAAAAACTGCATAAATGTCTTCCCAGTATTGGTCTTAAAAAAGCGCGTAAAGTAATGAGGACTAAACCCTACATATCGTGCAGTTTCTTCCATAGTCAGTACATCTTGATAGTGAGATTCAATATATTCAAAAACTTGGTTCAACCGTTGCAGCGTTTCTTTGTATTGGGCAGCGGAACGCTTCAAGGTACCATGAACTTTCTGACGTTTCGGTAAACTTTGATAGCATTCACCGATGATTTGGTAGAGCAAACCCATCATCAAATAACGTTTTCCCTGCACATTTTCTTCTTCTAATTGATATAATTCTGTCAATAATCCGGTGATTTTATGCGTAAAACTATCCGGCCATTCACGACTATGCGGTTCCCCTTCTTCAAATAACATCAAAAGAGAAGTTTCTGACTCTCTAAGCAAGGATTCTTCAAACAATTTCAGATCAAATTGGTACACATACCGCTCGCTTTCCGGTGAAGCCAGAAAGTAATGGGGTTGTCCACTGGCAAACAGATACAAATCGCCTTCTCGCAGTTCAATGATCGTATCGTCGACACCGATATTGACCGTACCGCGCTTGGCGTAAATAATCTCAATTTCCTTATGTACATGGGGATAAACAATGGTTAATCCATCATTTAAAAATGTGCGAAAACGAAATTCACTTTCAAATTCCGGAATCTCTAAATACATACTCATGGACTGGCGGCTCCTTCTCAACTATTCCCATTTATTATAATCGAAAAAAGGGATAAGAGAAAACCTTTTCTGACGCAACAATGGTTTCTCAAGTCATTTTGTGGTATCGTATTCAAAAAAAGGAGGCTTCTCATGAACTACTACGATCAACATTTGCATACCTTTTTATCCTTTGACTCAACAGAACAATTCGAAAATTATTTGGCTTATGAACCAGAATTTTTCGTCGCAACTGACCACTTCGATTTGAAGAATCCTTATTCAGATTTTCACGATGATATTCCCAACTATCAACATCTAGTCAAAAAACACCAACAACTACAAGAAACCACCAATACCCATCTGCTAAAAGGAATCGAAATTGGTGTCGTACCTGGGCAAGAACAGACGATTCTTGATTACCTGCAGGACCATCCTTATGATTTGAAATTAATCAGCATTCACCAAAACGGGACCTTTGATTACATGGATGATGCCGTGTTGAAAAAAGATAAATTCGATGTTGCTAAAATCTACTTTGACCAGATGGCGACTGTTCTCGATTCGTTTCCAGATGGCCACATCGTGACCCATTTCGATTATGGTTTGCGTCGTTTCGACTTTAGTCAAGAAGAATTGGCCCACCATTTTGAAACAGAATTGACCGCTATTTTCAAAAAGATCGTTGCCCGTGATTTGGCGATGGAAATCAATGCCAAGAGCTTTGGGCCATACAAGAATGCACCGCTGTATGAATATGCGATTCCTTTATATCAAAGCGTCGGAGGCAAACTCTTTACCTTGGGGTCTGACGCGCATGTTGCCAGTGATTATCGTCTGGATTTTGCGGCCATGAGTAGCTTGCTGCGTTCTTTTGGCGTGACAGAATTGGCTGTATTCCAAGGGAAAGAACGTTTTATGGCGGACTTGCCGGAAGTGTGATAAATATATCTATCAATCAAAACGGGTCCGCAATTGGCTGCAGACCCGTTTTTCTTATTCATTCTGTTATTTCGCTTCCAACACTTCTTCTTTGGCGTGGATCAATTGCGTTAAAAAGTCGCAATACGGTGTCGCTACGTTATACTTCTCGCCTTTACGAGAAATGGCACCGTTGATATAATCGATTTCAGTTTTGCGGTGATTATTGATCAAATCTTGATACATTGACGGATAATGCATGCCAATGCCTGCTGGATCATAGGTTTCTTCGATATGACGGACGACTTCAGGAATATCTAATTCAACTGCTTCATGCCGCGCAACAGCTGCGAACTCCCCAACGATCGTCTCAACCATTTTACGCGCAGTCGATGTACTGCCGAATTGCGCAATGTTGACATCTAAAATTGAACACAATCCGTTTAATGTGCCGTTCACACACGCTTTACGGTAAATAGAGTAGCGGATATTTTCTGAATACGCTGCATGTAAACCTGCGTCGGCCAAAACAGCGGCAACTTCTTTCGCCTCTGATTCATAACCCGGTTTTAAGTTTTGTAATTCAACGGAGCCTTCACCAAACAAGCGAACTTGCCCAGGACCAATCAAATCCGCAGTCCAAATCGTATTCCCTAGGAAAATCTTATCGGCAGCAACATATTTCTCAATCGTATCTTCATGTCCGATACCATTCAATAAACAAAGGATCTTGGTTTCTGCACCAATCATTGGTTGGATCGTTTGCATCATTTGATCCAACTGCATCGCTTTCGTAAACACCAAAATCAGATCGGCTTGTACATCTGTTGGCACCTCTTGTTGTGCGTAGATTGGAAATGGAACGGAGAGTTCTTCTCCATTCAAATTGGCTCTCAACCCATGTTCGCGAATCGCTTCGATATGTGCGGGCCAACCATCGATCAACGTGACCTCGTTGCCGCCTCTTTTTAACATAATCGCAAAGCGACTCCCCATCGCACCAGCACCAGCAATAACAATCTTCATCTATCTTCCTCTTTCCTATCTTACAATTAGGTATAGTTTACTCTAAATTGGAGAAATAAGCGAGAGGCTTGCGTTTGTGCGCCATAAAAACGCGTAAAAATAGCATTGGAATAGTTTGAATTTTCTGATAAATAAAGAACAAAACTAGTCATGTTCCCTTTAAATAAATATCACCCATGCTATACTGCAAAGAAAGAATCAAAACGAAAAGGAGTGGTAGAAATGGATATCGGATTGATGTTATTGGTGCTGACTGTTATCAACTGTTTTGTTTATTTTCTCTTTTATCGTGGAACCCCGATGCGCTTGTTTGGGTATCGTTCCAAACAAGCCATCGCAAATCCAGAAAACTGGAACTTTGCGCAAGTATTGTTTTGCCTACTGGCTTTCTTATTGTTGAGTGCTGTCATCACGTTGCAAAGGACAGGGATCATCAACCAAAACGTCTATACACTTCTTTCCTTTGCTGCTTATATCTTTTCCGCAATTATTGTAGAAATTGTTCTTTATGTGCGGAAATGATCGTTATTCAACGAATAGGCCTCCAAAGCCCCTCCGTTTCTCTCCTACAACAAATAATGCAACATTCTTTCTGGGTCATCGATAAATGCTTTCATATCAGTGTATGCTTGAGTTTCTTCATATGAAATTTGTTGGATCCCTTGCTCAGAAATATGCAAAATCGCAGCATCTGGCAGCGCCAGCAAGACTGGTGAATGGGTGGCAATGATCAATTGACAGTTTTCTTGCTGCGCTAAAATCGTCAGCTCTCTCAGTAACGTCAACTGATGCGTTACCGACAATCCTGATTCTGGCTCGTCCAATATATAAAAGCCATTCCCCCGAAAATGATTCATCACAATAGACAGCATACCCTCTCCGTGAGAAAAATGGTGTAGCGAATCTGTTTCATAATATCCAGCCAATCCCAAATCATCAATTTCAGTAGCGATATTATAATACGTTTCTGCCCGCAAAAAAAAAGTATCTTCAGGAATCTTCCCTTTTCTAATCAAACGAAGCGATTGATAAAGGTTGGAGTGAGAGGGTCTAGTCGCAAACTGAAAATTCTTGGTCCCACCTTCCGCATTCATCCCATAAGCCACAGCAATGGCTTCCAGCAACGTAGACTTCCCAGCACCATTTTCTCCAGCCAAGAAAGTCACGGGGCGCTCAAAGCTCAAAAGTCCCACGTTTTTGATATGCTGGATCATAGCCAATTGAAAAGGATACACATGCTCATTTACTGGCTCTTCGATTTTGATTCCTGTTAAAAACATCCTGTACTCCTTTCTTCCCCTAAACACAAACAATACGCCCAACGACTTCCGGTGCACTAATCCTAATACCCTTCATAATAGATATCCCGGTCATGTTTTAGCACAACCGTTTTATCCTGGATGCTTGCACCCGTCCACACATAATGGATAGTCTCTCCGATAGCAAATTTTTCAAAGTATTGCTTTATTTCTTCTTCGCTGTTCCCCACCATAAAAGAAGACGGATGATTCTGCCCTTCCTCATAAACGATGGTGAGTCGGTCACCGACAGCCAATGTGACTGAACGGCCTGAAACAATCTGAATGTCTTCAATTTCCATCACCAAGAACAAGGCTTCTGGATTGACTGATGTCACCTGTCCGATTACTCTATCTGGCGGCAATGCGCCAGCTAGCCGCTCACTATTTGGCTTACAGCCACCTATTCCCAGCAAAACAACGCCTATGACAAAAAGACGCCTTCTACAGACCAAACTGTCTTTTCGAATCAAATTGGTTGTCATCTCTGGCCCCTCCATTTGATACTATCCTCAGATCCTTTTGCTAAAATGGTACCGTACACTCGGTCTATTGTAAATAGAGAACAAATGCTTGGAAAAATAGTCACTACACGCTGCATTCGGGGCAAAGCGCAAAAAAACACTTGCTCGTATATCCGGTTTTACCCGCACAACCAACAAGTGCCTTACCAAAGATTTGATTTACTGCTTACGCTTGCATTGCCTCAACCGCAAAGTTTGCCAATAAGCGTTCTTTTTCCGCTTCTGAAATGCCGTGTTTTTCGACATAGCGGTTGTGCGCATGGATCGCACAATCATAGCTGCAGGCACCTAAATGGGCTGCTTGATTTTCTTCTGATGTCAAGAACTGACGGTTACATTCCGGATTGGCACAGTTCACATAACGTTCACATGGCGTTCCATCGAACCAGTCGCGGCCAATCACTTGTTTGTCCACATGATTGATCTCAACACTGATCCGTTCATCAAAGACATACATTTTGCCATCCCATAATTCTCCTTGCACTTCAGGGTCGTTCCCATAAGCAAAAATACCACCATGGAGTTGCGCAACATCTTCAAATCCTTCACGCAGCAACCAACCAGAGAATTTCTCACAACGGATACCACCCGTGCAGTAAGTGACGACTTTTTTGTCCATAAATTGCTCTTTATTGTCAACGATCCATTGTGGCAATTCACGGAAGCTGCGAATATCAGGTCGTACAGCCCCACGAAAATGGCCTAAATCATATTCATAATCATTTCGAGCATCGATCACGACTGTATCTTCATCTAGCAAGGCTTCTTTAAATGCTTTAGGATCTAAATATTTGCCCGTCATTTCCAGTGGATCAATGTCGTCTTCAAGGTTCAACGACACCAATTCTTTTCTTGGACGGACAAAGATTTTTTTGAAGGCATGGGCGTCGACTTCGTCGATTTTATAGTAAATACCTTTGAAACGCGGATCAGCTTCCATCATTTCACGGTATGCATCTGTAGCTTCGATCGTCCCTGACAACGTCCCATTAATACCTTCATTTGCGACTAAAATACGACCTTTGATGTCGTTTTCTTTACAAAATGCTAAATGCTCCTTCGCGAAGCTTTCTGGATCTTCAATCGTTGTATATTTATAAAACAATAACACACGGTAATTCACAATAATTCCTCCTTTTTTTGCACACTACAGTATAGGTTATCTCGTGACAAAAAACGAGTTTTATGCTTGTACCTTTTCACACAATACCAACAGCAGCTTTGAAGGACCTACTGCAATGCATCCACAAAAAAATCGGTCACTTGATCCATGGTCTCACCTCGAACCAAATGCCGTTCTTCGCGGGAAATAAACTGCAGATTGGCATCAGGATTGGCCGTTACAAAGTCCGCAACGTCTTGATACGGTATCTTTTCATCTTGGGTACCATGCCAAAACAGCAATGGTCGTTGCCCTAATTTCTCTGGCTGTGATTGCAAGTCATAAGCATCCATCCAACCCAACAGTTTCGCATAATCTTCCGGCACAAAGAAACCAGCTGCTCCAGCGTGGGTTTGGATACGTGCCCGATAGTTGATCATCGAAGGCGAGCCCATGATACAAGCTGCCGCATTGATTTCTGGATGCTGACACAACAGACCGCAAGTGGTCATTCCTCCCATGGAAACACCGCCGACTGCGATTTGGCCATTGACCAAGCCCAAATTTTCAAAAAAATCGACCAAATAGGCAAACTCAAATAAATTGGTTTGAATACTTTGCCAAAAGGTTAGGGAGGGAATCTCTGATAGCGCCGTTTTTCTTTCGCCGTGATTGGCCGCATCAGGCAGAATCACCCGAAAATTGGCGCGGGCCAACTTCCGCCCTTGGGTCAGAACCAACTCTTTACTGGTTTGCCAACCGTGATAATAAATAATCAACGGCAACGGTTCATAGATCAATGCTTCAGGCACCACTTCTAAGACCGGAATATTACCGATTTTTCTTTTACGTACAGCTATTTTCATACTTTCCACCTCACTGTAAGTATACGAAAAGTCTCGCTTTCTGCAAAGAAATCTATACTTTGCCGTTCCGAAGAATACTGATTCAAGAAAAGAAGGTCATGCAACTACAGCATGACCTGCTTTTTATGCGTGTAAAACAGCTTCTCTGGCCAATGCCAAACAGCCTAATGTGCCGGCATTGTCTTCTAATGCTGGCGTAACGATATACTTGTCCAAAGCGGGTGTTTCCACATAACCATTGACCAACGCTTTGAATGCTTGCCGCACATTTTCCAGCATATGACGTTGCTTCATGACACCACCGCCAAAAATAATCACATCTGGGGAAAGCATCAACGTTGTATTATATGCACATTGTGCAATATAGCTCGCTTCAATCGCCCAATACGGATCGTCTTCAGCTACATCTTGGCCTTTTTTGCCTAAGCGCTTTTCGATGGCGGGGCCAGCGGCCATTCCTTCCAAGCAATTGCCATGAAACGGACAGCTGCCTTCGAAATCATCTTCTGGGTGCGGTACCACCAAGGCATGACCCATTTCAGGATGACTGAATCCTTCGACAAAGCGCCCTTCTTGCAGCGCACCACCGCCAACACCCGTACCAATCGTATAGTAGACGACACTATTGCGGCCTTTCCCATTGCCAAAAACATACTCCCCGTATGCTGCGGCATTAACATCTGTTGTCCAGGAAATCGGTATTGGAAATTCTTTTTTCATGGTGCCGATAAAATCAAAATTCTGCCAAGCCAACTTTGGTGTTGAGGTGATATGGCCATAGGTAGGGGATTCATGATGAATATCGATTGGACCAAAAGAACCAATCCCAATCCCTACGAGCTCTTCTTGATATTGTTTAAAAAAATCAATCACCAACGCCATCGTTTCTTCTGGTGTCGTGGTTGGAAAACTGACCCGTTCTTTGATCGTCATCTCTTCATCGCCAATCCCGCAAACAAATTTCGTGCCGCCGGCTTCGATCGATCCATATAACATAGACTCCACTTCTTTCTTCACTTGATACTTTATTTTAAACAAATTTAGTGAAAATTACTAGCTGATCTGCGAAACTTCTTTAAGAACCAAACCTTGACAGCAAAAGGTTCTAACCGGTTTCATTACAGGACTCTTTCGCTGACAAAGCAAACATGTGCGTCAAATAACCAACCACGCTACTTTCAAATGCCAAAAAAGATGAAACGCCTTATTTGTGGCATTTCATCTTTTTCCAATCACTTCTGATAGACAATTACGAACTTGCAGAACTTGCTGCATTGTCATCTGCCTTCACGCGGTCAATGGCGATCACCAATGAAATGATCAAATCATCCATATCCTCTTCGTAGATCACGACTTCATAGGTATCCCCCCATGAAATCCATTTCTTATGGATCTCAGCGATACGTTGACCATGACGGTTGACGACAAAATCCATATCCCACCAATTGCCGTCAACATCGATACCGGCTGCATCGATTGAATATTTGGCTTTGAACAATGTGAGCTGCTTTGATAAGACGATGGCTTCTTGTCCATGGACTTCAACAAAAAACTTAGGCAGCAAACTAAAGATTTTCTTAGTGATTTCTGCTACGGGCTGTCTTTGCTCATCCAGAATCTTGAAATGTTTGGGAATCTGCATGAAGCTGCCTTCCACGTAGTAACGAGGATTTTGCTGTTCATCCATGACTGTAAACTTCTCGCCAATACTAAAGACTTTCTGCTTGATATATAGTTTTTTCAAGGATTACACCCCTTTTTCTTTGACATCACCGGTATTGATCACTGGTTGTGTCCCTTTGTCAGTGATGATCGATACCAATAAATTGTTGATCAATTGAACTTTACGATCATCCGTAAAATTGATATCTTGCCCATCTTCGATTTGTTCTAGGGCCATCTGCGTCATCGATACGGCTCCTTCAACAATGATTTGACGTGCCGAAAGAATGGCTTTGGCTTGTTGTCGCTGCAACATTGCACTGGCAATTTCTGTTGCGTAGGCCAAATGATTCAACCGTGTTTCGATAACTTCGACACCGGCAACAGCGAGTCTTTCCTGCAATTCCTTGGCCAACTCTGCCGAAACTTCATTGGTATTGCCTCGTAACGTAATATCATCATCATTGAATGTATCATAGGGATATTGCGTGGCAATATGCCGAATCGCGGTTTCACTTTGGATCTCAATAAAATTTTGATAATAATCAACATCGAACAGCGCTTTGGCTGTATCAACGACTTTGAATACGACCACAGCGGAAATCTCGATGGGATTTCCGTCAGAGTCATTGACTTTTAATAGCGAACTATTAAAGTTGCGGACTTTCAATGATACGTTGACCTTTTGGGTCAGCGGTGTGGTGACAAATAAGCCATTTGATTTGATAGTGCCTAAATATTGCCCAAAGAAGAGAATCGCCTTGGCTTGGTTCGGTTGCACGATGGTCAGTGAGCTGAGGAATAAGAAGGAAATAATCCACAACACCACACCGATGATGATTTCAGCTGCGCGGGAATAGATGGCTCCATCATAAAATAAATACGCCCCGCCAATCAATAACCCAATCAAGACCACCAATGCCAAATACCCATTTACATGAAACGTTTGTTTTTCTTTCATTTTGTTCCTCCCTTTTCCTTGTTCCTTTCATCTTACCGCGGTTGGCAAAACTCTGCAAATGTTCTTACGCATTTTTGGATAAGCCAATCGTCCTATTTTGCTTTTGCCCGATTTCCCGTTACAATTAATGTATCAACCAATCAAAAGATGAAAAGGAGCAAAAAGCATGGCACAAAAAATTGATTTAGAAAATACCAAATGGTCATTAGAAAACATTATCAAAACCGTCGGCAGTGATTTGTCTTCTGTCGTTGAGATCCAAAACCAAGAAGGCATTGATGTAGTGGTTATCTCAAAAGATGAATGGCAGCATTTGCTGGAATTATTGGATACGCGTCATGCTGAGGGATACCGCTTGGATCAAGAGCTGCCTGAAGATATCTTAATTGATGTCGCAGATACAGATAACCAATATAATGAAGAAGGTGACTTGGAAATGGACCTGCCTGAACGGGTCCATCCAGCACCAGATTTTGAGCTAGAAGCTGAAGAAATCGTTGAGAGCGATGATGTATTAGATTAACAGAAAAGGCGAATCCTGTGCGGATTCGCCTTTTCTCATTCATTTGTATTGTTCCCTTGTTTGTCGATAACAGCTTGCAGCCGGTCAATAGCCGGCCCTAATTCATTTTGGGCTTCTTCTTCCAGATCAAGCAATTGACACTCTTGCAATCGTGATACCCATACTTCAGGTTCTTTGACGCCAAGTTGTCCGATGGCCCAGTACGCGGTAGCGCGAATCACCGGACGGACGTCTTCAGTCGCACAACGCCAAATCTCTGGCAATGCGCTTCGGTCTCCAACATTGGCTAAGGCAATGATTGCATTGCGCTGCAGCGGCTTTTTCCCCCGCCACGAACCGGATAAATGACCGAATTGGGCTTTAAATGCTTTATTCGACATAGACAACATTGGTTTCAACTTAGGATAGACACTTTCTACTTCCGGTTCCATCTCTTCATGGAAATGAGCATCTTTTCCACGATTGTAAGGACACACCAATTGGCAAATATCACAGCCATAGATAACATTGTGCATTTTCTTGCGGTATGCTTCAGGCATCATCCCTTTGGTTTGCGTTTGATAAGACAAACAACGTTGCGCATTCATCCTGCCATCCCCCAATAACGCCTTGGTGGGGCATGCGGTGATACAGCGGGTACACTCCCCGCAACCAAATGGCACTTCCTCATCTGGGGCGAATGCAATATTGGTTACGATCTCACCCAAATAAACAAAAGAGCCAAACTCCTCTGTGATCAACAAGCCGTTACGCCCGATAAACCCTAAACCAGCGCGTTGTGCTGCGGCCACATCTACCAATTCGCCCGTATCGACTTGCGGGGCAAAGCGCCACTCTGCACCTTCTTCCATTGATTCTGCTTGCCGCTTGATAAAGTCGATCAGCTTATCTAAGCGGTCTCTTAACACATCATGATAATCAATCCCCCAAGAAGCGCGGGCAAACATGCCTCGTTTTTCATCCCGGGGTACTTTTTCTTTGATTTTTGTTGGATAGGCCAACGCGATTGCAATGATTGTTTGCGGGTTTTCGAAAGTTCGTTCTGGATAGATTCGTTCTTCGATCACCGGATGTTCAAAGCCTGACGTATGACCTTTGGCTTTTTGTTCCTTCAACGACGCTTCTAAATGGGTAAACGGTTCTGCCGACGCAAAGCCGATTTTGTCGATCCCTAAACGCTGACTTTCAGCGATGATTCTTTCTTTTAACGACATGGACACGCCTCTTTCAATGACGGACAGGATCGCCGCCAGTCTAAAGAATATTTTTTTACTTTCCTATTATACGAGAGTGATGAAAAATTGTCGATGACCCAGTCCGTAATAAATGGGCACGGGTGTTATTTTGAAGCAAATTTTAAGATTTCAATTAGCTTTCATTTGGTACCGTTATCATGGATTACTTCAAAAGAGCAACATGCTAGACTAATGGTAGAAAAAGAGAAATGGAGAAAAGTATGGATCAAACAACGATTGGGCTGACGACTGAAGACGCAGCCGCGAAAACACAGAAAGGGTTGCACAATGACTATGAAACAACCGCCAGCAAAACAACTGCAGCCATCATCAAAGACAATTTATTTACCTTATTCAATTTCCTCAATATACTGATTGGGGTCTTCTTATTTGCGGTCGGTGCCTACTCGAATATGTTTTATTTGGTGATTATTTTGGTCAATATAACCATCGGGATCAGCCAAGAAGTGCATGCCCGCAACTTGGTCAAAAAACTCTCTCTCGTTGCCCCACAGACCTTGCGTGTATGGCGAGATGGGCAACTTAGCAACCATCTATCTAAGGAACTCGTACTTGGCGACTGGGTGGTGCTTGGGGCTGGAGATCAAATACCTGCCGACATGACGATTCAATCTGGTCGTGTCGAGGTCAATGAAGCCATGCTGACAGGCGAAGCCGATCTTGTCATCAAACAGGTAGGCGACAGCTTATTGTCTGGTAGTTTTATCGTCAGCGGAGAAGTAACTGCCGAAGTCATGCACGTGGGTGCCGACAATTATGCAGCCAAACTTAGCAACAAAGCCAAGGTGCACAAACCAATACGTTCAGAATTGGTTTCCTCGATTCGTCGAGTATCAACGTTCACCAGTTATGTGATCGTTCCACTAGGAGTGGTTTTGTTTCTACAAGCTTATTTCTTGCGTGATACAGGTATCAAGTCTTCCGTGATCGTCTCTGCTGCAGCATTGCTAGGTATGCTGCCAAAAGGCCTTGTCCTATTGATCAGCATCGCGTTGACCACTGGTGTGATCAAGCTAGCTAAAAAACGGATATTGGTTCAAGAAATGCACGCCATTGAAACATTGGCCCATGTGGATACCCTTTGCTTAGATAAAACTGGAACCTTAACGGAGGGCAACATGCAGTTAGAAGATGTACTGCCTCTGCAAGACGCAGTTGATCCTAACCTGCTGCTTGGTCATTATCTGTCAGCCAGTACCGACAATAATTTGACCATGCAAGCTTTGCGAACAGGAATAGCTGACATGCCAGGTGAAACGCCGCAGACAATCATCCCCTTTTCTTCCGAGCGTAAATGGGGGGCTGTTTCCTTTGATGCACTTGGCACATTGTATATGGGGGCCCCAGAAAAAATCGCGGATAGCGCGCATCTGCCGCAAGTCAAAAACGCCCAAGCAGCTGGTTTGCGGGTACTGATTCTTGCACAGACCCCAACAGCCCATCTGAATGAAGCAGATTTTGACCCGACAGCCTCCCAAGCAATCGCCGTCATCGTTTTATCTGATATTATTCGGCAAAATGCCCAAGAAACATTGTCTTATCTTACAGAAGAAGGTATTGATTTGAAAGTGATCTCCGGGGATAATCCAATGGCCGTTTCTGCCATAGCAAAACGCGCTGGTGTCCCTTATGCTGAAAAAGCAGTCGACTTATCGACATTCGCTACCGAGGAAGAGGTCCGCGCAGCTGCATTGCACTACACGGTATTTGGTCGGGTCACACCAGAACAAAAGAAATTATTGGTAGAGGAATTAAAAGCCGCTGATCGTACCGTTGCTATGACGGGTGACGGTGTTAATGATGTATTGGCCTTGCGGGAAGCAGATGTCAGTATTGCCATGGCTGCTGGAGATAGTGCAGCCCGACAGATCGCCAATTTTGTCTTATTGGACTCAGATTTCACAACATTGCCCGATGTCTTGTTTGAAGGCCGTCGTGTAGTCAATAACGTGACCAAAGCTTCCGGTATTTTCTTTATCAAAACGATTTATAGTTTTCTCTTGTCGCTGATTTGTATTCTGACGTCTACTGCTTTTCCATTTTTACCAATTCAAATCACGTTGATTGATTTGGCGATCGAAGGGTATCCATCATTCTTCCTATCATTTGAAGAAAATAAGCAACGTATCCAAGGCCGCTACTTATCTACCGCTTTATTGCAGGCCTTGCCAAATGCACTTCTGGTGTTGGTGAATTATTTTGCAGTACGTTTCTTACAAGCAGATTATGGATGGAACACGATCGATACCACTACATTGCTGTATTACTTATTGATCGGCATCAGCTGTTTGGCAGTGATCCGTGCTTGTTTGCCGCTGAATCCTTTACGAGTATTTTTGGCGGTCACCACCACCGCAGGAATCTATGTCGCAGCCATGCTCTTCCATCAACTGCTGGAAGTCAGCTTCTTAACAACGATCACGCGCCCGTACTTTATTGGTTTGATGAGCATCAATATCGTTTTGTACGTTGGTTTGTCTCTATTGGCCAAAAAATGGTCTGCTATACGCCTAGCCAAAGCAAATTGAACACACATCCATTGAACGTTTTCGCAATCATGCGAAGACGTTCTTTTGTTTTAATGAGAACAAACAAATGAAACTAGCAGAAATCCATGCAAGATGGATGAAATTTGTTATACTAGTTTTGTAGGCGGTTACAGTTTTTGCGTATCCTTTGCTTGTCACATACGCTGAAACGAACGGTCCTGCAAATTTTGCTTAGAAAGCGTTGGTGATCTTGAATGAAAAAAAGTATTTTACTTGTTTCTCACAGTCAACAACTGACCGAAGGCTTGAAATTGATGATTGAAGACATGGCAGATTCAGAGACAGTCACCTTGTATTCTCTCGGTGGTACAGCAGAAGGCGATCTTGGCTCCGATGCCACAAAAATCGTAGATGCGGTCAACCAAACAGATGAGACAGCAATGATTCTCGTCTTTGCCGACTTGGGCAGTGCCGTGTTGAACGCTGAACTTGCCTATGACATGCTAGAACCAGCGCAGCAAGCGCGCTATCACCTGATCGATGCACCCCTGGTCGAAGGCGCCTTTGCCGCCGCTATCACAGCTGGTTTTAGTGATGATTTGGCCCAAATAACTGAAGAAGCAAAAAAAGCAGCCGAGAAAGGATGGCATCAATCATGAAAAAAATAATCAATGCCCCCAGTCAAATAGTCGAAGAAATGTTGGCAGGTTTAGCCACCAGCTATTCTGACGTGATCCATCAAGTGGAGGGCACACGGGTATTGGCGAAAAATGATGATCACCCGCAAGTAGGTCTTGTTTCTGGCGGTGGTAGCGGTCATGAACCAGCCCACGCTGGCTTTGTAGGCGATGGTATGCTCAGCGCAGCGGTTCTTGGTGATGTCTTTACCTCTCCGACGCCTGATCAAATATTGAGTGGCATCCAAGCAGCTGAGCAAGGCAAAGGTGTTTTATTGATCGTTAAAAACTATACAGGAGATATTTTAAACTTTGAGATGGCTAAAGATATGGCCGATATGGAGGATATCCAAACAGAGATCGTTGTCGTGGATGACGATATTGCGGTTGAAAATAGTACGTATACCGCTGGCAAACGAGGTGTTGCCGGTACGGTACTTGTCCATAAAATTCTTGGAGATGCTGCCCGCAGCGGCAAGTCTTTAGCAGAATTGAAAGAACTTGGTGAAGCCCTTGTTGTGACAATCAAAACGATTGGGGTTGCCCTCAAAGCAGCGACCGTTCCAGAAGTAGGCAAACCGGGATTTGATTTGGCCGATGATGAAGTCGAATACGGTGTTGGCATCCATGGAGAACCCGGCTATCGTCGCGAAAAATTGCAACCATCAAAAGCACTGGCAAAAGAATTATTAGACAAACTATTGGCGGATTATCCGCAACCACCTAAACAGATTGGTGTCTTGATCAATGGCATGGGAGGGACACCATTAATGGAGCTCTTCGTCTTTGCCAATGATGTCAACGCATTACTGAAGGAAAGAAATATCACTGTCACTTTCCATAAAGTCGGCAACTATATGACCTCAATTGATATGCAAGGTTTATCATTGACCGTGATCGACTTCACCGAAACAGATCATACCACAGCGCTGCATGCACCAGTTACAACGATTGCCTGGTAAAGGAGGAACAGCAAATGAAATTGACAACAGAATCGATCCAAGCTTGGCTGAATGCGTTTACGCAAGCGATCGAAGAGAACAAAGGCTATTTAAGCGATTTAGACACCCCGATTGGTGACGGGGATCATGGCAACAATATGGCTCGTGGCGTGGCTGCTTATCAAGAAGCCTTTCAAAAACAAGCGCCGCAAACAATCAGCGACACCTTCAAAGTACTATCTATGGCGATGATCTCAAAAGTGGGCGGTGCTTCTGGTCCCTTGTATGGCTCAGCATTCATGAACATGACCAAGGCCACCAAAGACCTCGACACGATCGACTCCTATGCGCAACTGGGGGAAATCATCGCACAAGGCCTGACAGGTATCACCCAGCGGGGCAAAGCTGTCTTCGAAGACAAAACAATGGTCGATGTCTGGCAGCCTGTCGCAGAAACGTTACAAAAAGGCAGCTTGTCCAGCGCTGATATCGAGGCAGCCAAAGCACATACGAAGGACCTTGTAGCGAAAAAAGGCCGTGCATCTTATTTAGGCGAACGCGCAATCGGCCATATCGACCCAGGGGCAGCTTCCAGTGCACTGCTGTTTGATACATTGTTGCAAGTGATTGAAGCATAAGCAGCGTCTCACATCTAATAAATACGAAAAACACCCAAGCAACCAAGAGCGCAGCTATCGGCGATTGACCGCAGCTGCGCTCTGTGACTTGGGTGTTTTTTTAGTCTTGTGCTAAGATCGTTTGTGCAACTAGCTTCACGTATTCTACCATCCCATCAGGATTCGGATGAACACGGTCTTCATAAAACCATGATTCTTGACTATTGCTGAGATCATACCAATCGATCAACGTCATATTGTCGTATTTTTCAGCCATTCTTTCCAGCATGCGATTGACTTCATTTTGCCAGCGTTGTGTAGGTACGCGGACATTGATCCAGTATACATCACGGTCGCCGATCTCGCTCATAAAGCTGTCAAATTGCGCTTCAGTAAAGGAACCGTTTGTCCCTAAGCCAACCAAGACCGTATCTCGCAACAACCCTTGATCTTTTAATGATTTGATCAAATCAGGACTAGCATATAACTGACGGCCGACATCGCCATCAACGACAGCTTGAGGAAATAGTTCTTGCAAGTCTGTTGTCGCATCCAACATCACCGAATCACCAAAAGCCGTGATGTCCAGTGATTCAGCTTGTTTGACTTGGGTTTCCGTCAAGTCGTATTTCGTCATGATATCTTGTTCTGCCTCCGTTGCATTAGAGCCATCACTACTATCTGTGCTGCTTTCTGTTGCTGCATCAGTGGCATTCTTCTGCGTTTCCTCTGCGGCCTTCTTATTGGCTGCAATCGTATCTTTCAATTGCTGTTGTTCAGCATCGACGTAATTTGTTGGTGCTGAAACGATACCCACCAAAGCAACCACTGTAATCAACGTGCCCGGAAGGACCCATGGTTTTTTCCAACTGAAAAGTGGTTTGCTGAACCAGCCGCGAATGGTGCTTATCGTATACCTATAGTTGAATTTCCGCAATGGATTCTCAATGAAGCGATACGACAATTCACTAAATAACAAGATCAAAAACAACTCAATCACTGTATGTAAAAGAACATTCTCACCAATATTGCCAACTTTTGCTTCGTAGAATATCATCACAGGAAACTGATACAAATAGATCCCATAACTGCGTTTACCAATATAACTGAACAACGGATTGCTCAAGAGGCGATTCAGACTCGCCCCCGGATGCGCAGTGACTGCCACCAGTACTGTGGCAAGAATACTGATCACAAACATCCCACCATAATAAACGAAAGTCAAATGATCATCCAGCAAGAAAAATGCGGAGATCAACCCAATTAATGAAACCAAACCAGATAAATCAAGGATTCGTTTGGCTTTTGCTGGAATGTCCTTTTTCAAGTGGGTCGTTGGCCAAATGAAAGCCAGCGCACTCCCCATCCAGACCGAGAACAAACGGGTGTCTGTTCCATAGTACACCCGCGTGGGATCTGCACCAGGGGTATACAAAACAGCGAACAAGATACCTGACAGGATCGTGATACCCGCCACGATATTAAACACACGACTGCGCTTTTTACCGATCTTCATCAACAGAACAAAAACCAATGGCCAAATCAGATAATTCTGCCCTTCGACTGCCAATGACCATAAATGTGTAAACGGTGATTCATTACCAAACCGGTCAAAATAAGATAAACCATGATTGATTTGCCACCAATTGTTGTAATATAACAAGGAACTAACGACCACACCGCGAAGATTGTTCAATAAATTGCGTTGAAATAAAGTGATATACGCGGCAGCCAAAACCAGCATGACAGCCATGCCCGGATAAAGACGTTTCATCCGCCTGACATAGAAATCGATGATCTTTATTTTGCCATTTTGATCCCATTCTTGCCGCAGCAAATCGGTGATCAAATAACCTGATACAACAAAAAATACTGGTACGCCTAAATACCCGCCCCGCATTTGGGTAGGTAATAAATGATATAAAATAACGCCGATCACAGCTAGCGTCCGAATGCCATCGAACCCCGTGATATAACGGCTTGTGTTTAAACGTTTGCTCATTATCCAACCACTTTTCTCAAATTGATCCATTTGCTTTTCTAGTAAAAAACGATAGTAAAAATTATTGTTGCTTCTGTCATTCTCTCATAATTTACCAGAAATATCCCTATCAAAGCTAGCATCTTTCGTTATATTTCTAAAAAAATTAATTTTTGTATAAAAAAAGCATTTCAATTACGAAATACTCTTTTTTCTTGCTTTAATTTATAACTCTTCTTCATAAAAACGACCCACTATTTGTACGTTGTCCGCAATACTGACAAAGGCCTTCGGATCAGACTCTTTCATGGCACTGCGCAGCATGGGCAACTCGAAGCGTGTGACAACTGTCAACAAGACTGTTTGTTTGTCATGTTTGTAGGCACCTTCTGCTTCATTGATGATCGTAATCCCTCGTCGCATATGACGCTGAATCGTTTGAATGACCTCTTCAGGGTTTCGTGTAATGATCGTCACTTGCATTTTCTTTTGTTTCGTAAAGACTGCATCGGTCACTTTCCCACTGACAAAAATCGCAATCGCACTATATAATGCATATTGCCAGCCAAATAATATACCCGCAGCAAATAAAATCACGATATTGAAGCCAATCGAGATCGAGCCGATCGTCCGTCCGGTCCGTTTACGGATCGCAATACTGATGAAATCAAGACCACCAGAAGACAAGCCATTCTTCAAGGCATAACCAATGCCAACACCACTGATGGCACCGCCAAAAATCGCACAGATCATTGGATCTGTCGTGACCGTTTCTTCTGGCAACACTTGAACGAACAAAGAGGTCAGTAAAACGGTGATACCTGTAAAAATCGTAAATTTATGACCGATTTTGAACCAACCAATAAAAAACAACGGAATATTTAGTAAGAGCAACGCCATTGAAACTGGAATATAAAAACCCAACCAGTCTTTCGATAACGTCGTGATGATTTGTGCCACCCCGGTGATGCCGCTGGAATAGATGTGCCCGGGTTGATAAAAGAAGTTGACAGCAATCGATGCCAATAGCGCATAGACAACAGAAAAAGATAATTTACTCGCATAATCTGGATGTGGGAGCCATTTGAATATGGGATTCATTGCATTTAGCAGCCTCGCTTTTTTGATTTGCTTTTATTATACGTCAGAGGACAAAAAAAGAAATGAACAATGAAAGAAATTGATAAATTCTCATGAAATATATTCATTCCTTCATCAATTTCTGTCACATTACTCATTTCTCAGCGCTTATCGTCTATTCTTCTTCTTCGACCGTTGTCACATCAATACTCAAATCGAACAATTGCATTGGCGATACGGTACTTGGTGCTTGTGACATTGGGTCAGCAGCTTTTCCGTTTTTAGGGAAAGCGATGACTTCACGAATGTTGTCTTCTCCGGCCAATAACATTGCCAAGCGATCCAACCCTAAGGCAATACCGCCATGAGGAGGGAAACCATAGTCTAGTGCATCTAATAAGAAACCAAATTGCGCTTGCATTTCACGACGTGAGAAGCCCAATGTTTCAAACATTTGTTCTTGAACAGCCCGATCATGGATCCGCAATGAGCCGCCACCTAGTTCATAGCCATTCAAGACAATGTCGTACGCTTCAGCGTATACTTTTGCAGGATCAGTGGCCAATAATGGAATATCACTTTCTTTTGGCAATGTGAACGGATGATGCGCAGAAACAAAACGACCTGCTTCGTCATCATATTCAAATTGCGGCCAGTCAGTCACCCATAAGAAATTGAATTTGCTCTCATCGATCAAGCCCAACTCTTTCCCTAATTTGTTGCGGATCGCACCCAATGTCGCTGAAACGACTGCAAATGAATCTGCACCAAACATCAAGATATCGCCTACTTCTGCATCAGCAGCCGCGATGATTTCATCGGTGACTTCCGTCAAGAATTTTGCAATTGGTCCTTTTAAGCCATCTGCTTCGACTTTGACCCATGCCAACCCTTTGGCACCAAATTGACCAGCATAATGTCCTAGATTGTCCATATCTTTACGAGAATATTTGTCCGCTGCACCTTTGGCATTCAAGACTTTCACAACGCCGCCTTTTTCAAGGGCCATCTGGAATACTTTAAAATCGACATCCTTCACGACGTCAGATAGATCCACCAATTCCATCGCAAAGCGTGTATCTGGTTTATCACTACCATAGCGGCCCATTGCGTCGTCATAGGTCATACGTGGGAATGGCAATGTCACTTCTAGTCCTTTGACTTCCCGCATCACTTTCGCCAACATTTCTTCAGTGTACGTTTGGATTTCTTCCGCAGTCAAAAAAGTTGTTTCGATATCGACTTGGGTAAATTCAGGCTGACGGTCACCCCGCAGATCTTCATCACGGAAACAACGAACGATTTGATAGTAACGATCAAATCCGGCACCCATCAATAACTGTTTGAAGATTTGCGGAGATTGTGGCAATGCATAAAAATGACCTGGATGAACCCGTGAAGGAACCAAGTAATCCCGCGCGCCTTCAGGTGTAGATTTGGCTAAATAAGGCGTCTCAATATCTAAAAAGTCATTGTTATCCAAGAAATTGCGAATAGACTGCGTCGTTTTTGCCCGCATCACGATATTTTTCGTCATTTTTGGACGACGCAAATCTAAATAGCGGTATTTCATACGAATCTCATCACTGACTGTTTGGTCATCTTCAATCAAGAAAGTCGGTGTTTTCGCAGTATTCAAAATCGTGATATCCGTGATCATCACTTCATATTTACCTGTGACCATTTTAGGATTGATTGCTTCCGGCGCGCGGTTGATGACTTCCCCCGTCACTTCCAGCACATACTCGCTGCGGCATTTATCCGCGATTTCCCATGCTTCTTTTGACACTTCAGGATTAAAGACGATTTGCACGATGCCCTCTCGATCCCGAAGATCGATAAAGATCACGCCTCCTAGGTCACGACGTTTTTGGACCCAGCCTTTCAATGTGATTGTTTGGTTTAATTGGGCCTCTGATACGCGGCCGCAGTATTCTGTTCGTTTACTCATTTGTCTTCTCCTTGTTCGATCATAATAGTCGTCATTTCATCATAAATTTCATCAAAATGATCATACAGTGCTGTCAATGGAAACTGTTTTTCCACGCGACTAGCCATTGACTTGATATTGATCACTTGTTGCGCCAATTCAGTTTCACCTAAAGTCAGCACCAATTGAGCTCCTTGTTTGTCTGCAGACTTGAATTGCGCTTTGGCTTTGCGATCCATAAAGTCGCGATCTGCTGAAAAACCAAAATTGCGAATCGCTTGGACGACTTTCAAGACCGCCAAATTGGTTTCTTGGCCCAACCCTACGACATACGCATCCAATTGGTTTAATGCCGGGATGACCACTTCTTCTGCTTCTAATGTCAGCAGCAAGCGTTCTACCCCTAAAGCAAAGCCAAATCCGGGTGTTTCTGGACCACCAAGTTCTTCTACTAAATGGTTGTATCTGCCACCGGCACAAATCGTCGCTTGTGCCCCCATTTTTGGTGCGTCACTCATGATTTCAAAAATCGTGTGGGTATAATAATCCAGTCCCCGAACCATCGTTGAATCAATCTCATACGCCACACCCAATGCATCCAGCATCGCAACGACCGTATCAAAATGGTGTTTGGCTTCCGGAGTCAAGTAATCTAAGATCGATGGCGCATCTGCCACAAATCGTTGATCCCGCTTGTCTTTACTGTCCAGTACCCGTAGTGGATTCTCATGCAAGCGGCGTTTCGAATCTTCACTTAGTTCTGCTTCATGCGGGACCAAATAATCAATCAATGCTTGGCGATACTGTTGACGGGTTTCTTTATCCCCTAATGAATTGATGACCAAACGCAGTTGGTTCAAGCCAAGCTGCTGATAGAAATCCATCGCCATGGCCATTGTTTCTACATCTGTTGCTGGATTGGCTGATCCAAAGACTTCTACACCGATTTGGTGAAATTGGCGCAGACGGCCTTTTTGCGGTCTTTCATAGCGAAACATTGGTCCCATATAAAATACTTTATACGGTTTGGTGTATTCAGGACCAAATAATTTATTTTCTACATAAGAACGGGCAATCGGTGCTGTGCCTTCTGGTCGTAGTGTAATATGACGCTCCCCTTTATCGTGGAAGTCATACATTTCTTTTGAAACGATATCTGTTGTATCCCCAACACTGCGGGCAATCACTTCAAAGTGTTCAAAAATCGGTGTACGGATTTCGTTGAATTGATAATCGCGGAAGACCAAGCGTGCGGTTTCTTCCAAAAACTGCCACTTTTCTGATTCTCCCGGTAAAATATCATTTGTCCCTTTTGGACGTTGGTAGCTCATCATTGTTCATCCTCCTATTGTTTCACGGGTCTTGCTCGTCATCTGCCTACCGGCTGCTGCTTCTTATATATTGGGTTGGTTCTGATTCGAAGTACAACAAAAAACTCGCCCTTGTTTGTTCACAAGGGCGAGTTATCACACGCGGTACCACCTAAAATTCGAGAAATTGCTTTCTCCTCAGCACGATTAACGCTCGGTCACGGAACAGCTTTACCTCTGTTCATCTCCAGATTGTCTTTCCTTTGGTCGGTCCTTCACTGCTTTCAGCCATGGCAGTTCTCTCTTTTAAGGGCAAAATCAAAGTACTCGATCCTTCATAGATAGTAGATATTATCTATAAACTACAAGAAATTGGTAGAAATGTCAAGATTTTTCAAGTTTTTTTCAGCACTTTAGCTACCCTTTTTCATCCCTTTCCTATACACTAGACTTGAACTATATGAAAGAGTTGAGGAGGAACCAACATGCCATTATATCCAGGCTATACCCGCAAGCCCCATTATTACGAAACGGATCAGATGGCGATCATCCACCATGCCAATTATATTCGCTGGTTTGAAGAAGCCCGTGTCGAACTGCTGGCCTATTTGGATCTGCCCTACCACACGATCGAGGCAGCCGGCTTGATTGTACCAGTGCTAGGTGTATCGGCACAATACAAGCAAATGATTCGCTATGAAGATGAAGTATTGATCAACGTATTGGTGGAGAAGTACACAGGCACTCGTTTAGATTTCCGTTATGAAGTGTACAAAACCAGTGATGGGCAATTAGCCACCGTCGGCACTTCCCAGCACTGCTTCTTGTCTAAAGAGACGAATCGTCTCGTACAGTTAAAACGACAATTCCCTAAGATCCATCAGCGTTTTGCGGCCTACGCTGCATTGTCTGAAACTGCTGCAGACACAGAGTGACCAAGGCAGAAAACTTGCTTTTTGAGAATGCTTTCGTATAATCTAAAGTAATTTCAAGGAAGGAAGATGGCGATGTACGTTATCAAAGTTTTGCATGGATACATTGGCAAAGATGGTCGTCGCACACGTGAAAAAATTCCAGACAAGTTATGGGTCTTTGAAGATCGGCAGCAGTCCGAAGCATTTGCAGAAAAAATTGGTGGTCGCGTCAAACCGTTGAAAGAAGTCAAACAACATACGTAAACAAGCAGCAGCTAGATTCTTTTCGAAAAGAACCTAACTGCTGCTTGTTTGATGTGACAAAGGATTAGTCATCGATTTCAGTTTCTAAGACTTCTCCCGTTTGGGCATTGATTTTGACTTTGGTTTGGGTATTGCCTTCTTTGACTTTGACTTCCCAATAGGTGATGTTCATCTCTTTATCAAGATCCCAATCCGCGGCTTCACCGCCGCCAACTTCTTTGACTGCAATGTCAGAGATTTCAGTCAAAGAAAGTAAATCTGTGATCGTCAATTGGTCTTCTGCTTTTTTGACACCATTTTGCTCATCTGCATCTAACGCTTCCTTCCGCTCTTCAGATACCGCCTTTGTTTCAGCATCGACGGTCAATTCATATTCATTATTGTCATCGACACCTTCGATTTTATAGAAGTAGTTACCAAAGGTCGTGTCCAATTCTAAAGATGTGACCACCGCATCCTTATAGGTGTCTTGAAAGACTTGGATTGCTTCTTCAACGGAAACTGAGGGTAATGCTGAAGTAGTCGCAGTCCCTTCACTCGTGCTTTGGGTCGTTGATACCACTGTACTAGACATCGTTGTTGATGAACTGCTGGCGGTACTTTGTTCAGCGTTGCTTGGCTCATTTTGATTACAGCCTGCCAATAACCCGATGGCAGCAAGCCCCATAAAAATGGTTGATTTCTTCATAATTGTTCCTCCTATATGCTTTCTTGTTTGTACATCTAGCATACCAAGAGCTGGATAAAAAAGAATCAAAAATGCTTGAAAGTTGAGTGAAGAAATCTTCATATTAGATGATTTTTCGAAAAATCAACCACAAAGACACTCCCTTTTGGCTGATTATCCGCCACCGTGATGGTCGCTTGATATTGGTCAGCAATTTGTTTGACCAGTGATAAGCCAATGCCCGAACCGTTGATTTCACTTGAACGAGAATCCTCTACTCGATAAAAGCGATCAAAAATACGGTCTTTCTTATCATCAGGAATACCGATTCCTTGATCAGCTACCGACAAATAAATGTGTTGATCCTTTTGACCAAAATGAACATGGATCATTGTCTCAGCGGGCGCATATTTAGCTGCATTTTCTAATAGATTTTGTACCATTTGTTGGAAATCTGTTTTTACGCCCTTCATCATCAGGGGCTCTTCAATGACATAATCGATGGCTTGCGTACTGACAATCGCTTGTTTCTCACAGACTTCTCTTATCAGTTGTCCGACATCAAGGGTTTGTGTCTGTTTGGTCATGGGCTGTTTTTCAAGATCTAGCAACTGATTACTGAGAATTTCCAAACGTTTAGACTCTTTGTCTATAAATTCTAAAGAAGCAGGAATCACTTCAGGATGCGCTGCACTTCGACGCTGGATCAACTTAACGTGTCCGCGAATCGCTGCGAGAGGTGTCCGCAATTCGTGGGAGGCATCCGCAATGAACCGTTTTTCACGGGCAATCGTTTCCCGTTGTTCTTTGAGTAGCTGATTGAAGGATATAGCTACCGACTGGATTTCAACAGGTTCTCGCACCACTGTCAGTTCGCCGCTTTTACCCGATTCGATGGCTGTAATTTCCTTGGCCATCGATGTCAATTTTTGACTCCATTTGCCAACGCGCCAGTAAATCAACAGACTGCCGATAACAACTGCAGCAAGATTCAATAAACTGCTGATCCACAATAACCCATAGGCCAATTCAACACTGGCTTCGCTGTTCAAAGCGATAGTCACTTGATCACCATTGATTTCCTCTGTTTTTGTATAATAGACGTCTTCCTCACTGAGGACAATCCCCTCCAGCAAAGGAATGATTTTACCTGTCGCCAACGCGGGGAACACTTCGGTTGCTTCTTCCGAATTGTATACTTGTCCATCAGCTTGCCGGACCCGTAAGGCACTTTCTTCATCAGCCGACACATAAACATCGATTACTGCAGGCCACCCACTTTTCGCGGCATGTCCTTTTTCAATGGTTTCAAATACTTGATCTGCTTGATCTGCTAGTCGTTCGTACAAATAGCCAATCGACAGCAGAATAAAGACCAGATTGAAAAACAACATAACCGCTCCCAGCAGCAACGAAAACTGACGGGTCAACTGGAATTGTGCGGTGTTTCGCCGCAGAGCTTTCTGATTAGTTTTCATTGACTATCCTCATGACATAACCCACACCACGGACCGTTTCAATCATCGTTTCCTCTGTATATTCGGCCAATTTGTTGCGCAATGTCCGAATATAGACGTCGACTACATTGGTTTGCCCATCATAATGATAGCCCCAAATTTCATTCAATAAGTCATCCCGCGTTTTGACGACACCAGGTTCTTTAATCAGTTCGTACAAGATACCAAACTCTTTGGGGGTCAACTCAATACGCTCTTCCCCAATCGTAACCAAATGCTTTGCTGCATCTAATATCAATTCGCCAGCAGCTAATTGCGTTTGTGTCTGCTGCAATTGAGCGGTTTTTGCTACGCGGCGTTCAATCACACGTATTCTCGCAAATAGCACTTCGATGTCGAAGGGCTTTGTCAAATAATCATCCAAACCTAGATCAAGTCCTGCAACAACATCCGCTGTTTGATTGCGGGCAGTCATCATGACGATCGGCACATCACTATTTTTTCGTATACGGCGGGCAACAGTCATTCCATCATAGATTGGCAACATCCAATCAAGTAAGATCAAATCAAAGGATGACGTTTCTTGCTGAAACAGCGTCAATGCTGCTTGACCATCCTTAGCCCAAATGGTGTGATAGCCTTCAAACGTCAATTCTTGCTGAATAAAACTCGCCAAACTCTCTTCGTCTTCTACTATCAAAATTGTGAATACCATCTTGATTCCCCCTAAAGAAATGCTTGATTCTATTCTAACGGATATTTTCTTCAGTCGCTAATCGATTGACAGTAAATCGGATGAAGATTTTTTCATACTGGCCATATATGTAGTCAATCCAAAAAAAAAAGACCATTTCCTACCTAAATAAGAACGGTCTAAACTATATATTTATAAAGAGCTTGTCGATGGATCGCTGACCAGTTCTCCTTTCGATAATCGAATCACTTGCGGGCAGGTCCTTTGCAGAAATTCTTGATCGTGACTAATGATCATCAAGAGGTCAACTTCTTGAGCGATTTGCTGAAGCAAGGTACTAACGGCTTCCATCTGTTCCAAATCTAAGCCGCTGGTTGGCTCATCAAAAAACAAGAACCGTTTGCCGGATAATAACGCACTGGCAATCGCCACCCGCTGTTTTTCGCCACCGGACAACGTTTGCGGGTGACGTTTCAATAGCGGATGCAACCCCAATAAAGACACGATTCTTTCAAAGTCTGCCTGCTTTTGGGCTTTGACCAATAATTCTTTTTCAACGCTTTCAAAAAACAATTGCAAATTGACATCCTGCATCACAAGGAAACTATTTTGCAGCAACTGTTTTTGGGTCCAAGACTGGCCATTTATTTGAAAAGAAGCTTTTGGTGCTTTTTTTAACCCTGAGAGCACTTGAACCAATGTTGATTTTCCCGCACCATTGGCCCCTGTGATACCGATAACTTGTTTTAGGGGCAACGTCAGCACAGGAACCGAAATAGCCCATGGACGTGTCGGCTTTTTTTTAGTTTGTTTGATTGTTATTCCTTGCGCCGTCAGCACCTGATCCGCTGCATCAATGGCCGCTTGATTGTTCTTTATGTGGGGCTCTTGCAATTGCCTTAAGCCGAGATCATGAATTTCCTGTGGACTGAACGCACCGATTTCATCAGCTGGATATACCTGTTTGATTCCCCCGTGATCAAGTAGACAATACCGATCTGCCAAAGCAGTCAAATAGGACAAACGATGTTCCGCGATCACTAGCGTTTTCCCTTGGCGCTTCAATTCAGACAATGCATAAACCAACTTCGCCAATGCCGCGGCATCTAGATTACTTGACGGTTCATCTAGTAAAAAAAGATCATGAGGCAGCATCGCAGCAGCAGCCAGCGCCACCAATTGCTGCTCTCCCCCAGATAAATCAAAGACACTTGTGGATAATAATGAAGCAATATCAAATTGGCGGGCCGTTTCTTCAATGCGCTGACGTATCAAAGCTGGATCAATACCAGCATTTTCCATCGAGAAGGCCAACTCGGCATAGACATCGGTGGTAAAAAATTGCGTTTTCGGATTTTGAAAAACAACGCCGATTTTCTGTGCATAAGCCGAAAAATCAGTGACTGGTAATCTATGATCATCCACTTGAATCTCGCCCTTGACTGTTGCTGGATACAATTCTGGAATCAATCCATTCAGGACATTCAGAAGGGTGGATTTGCCACTTCCGCTGGCACCGCACAAGACGATCACTTCGCCGGATTGGATCGTCAAAGAAAGATCTGTCAATACATGCCTTTTTTCTCTAATCACTTGAACCTGTTTCAATCGAATCACATCAGCCACACCCTTCCTATCAAAAAGCCGCATAACACCAATAATACGCACCCATCACGCCATTGCAAGGTTTGGTCGTACACAGTTGTATGCCGCGCGTCCGCAGCCAACCCTCGAACCAAGGCGGTTGCAGATAATTCAGTGGCTGTTTTATCTGCAGACATCAGCAATGGAATCAGAAGATACTCCAGCGACTGGACAGGATGCAAGAACAAAGACACCCCGGTCACACCAATTCCCCGAAAGCGCATCGCCTGCCTGATCCGTTTGAAATCCTGGATCAATGTCGGGAAAAAGCGGAACAATACTGCCAAGGGTACCAACAGCACGTTTGGCATATGAATTTTCTGCAGAGCGGCCATCCATTCACTATTTTTCGTCCCGCTGACCGCAAAGACGCCAGCCATAATCGTTGGCAATAAACGGCGATACCCCACCGAAAAGAAATCAAGGATCAGTACCCACAGGTGATCCCCTTGAGCAAATAATTGCTGATCTGTCCAAGTCAAAAACAAGAATAGCAGATATAAGGCAAGACCTTTCTTCCAGAATCCACTCCACACAAATAGCAGGAAGAGAAACGTCACAAATAGACATTCCTCTTCCCAACGCATGGGAATCATCATTGTGAAACTAGCGAAAAGAATCACCGCCAACTTGGTACGGGGATCAAAAACTGATTTATTCACCACATGTCATCCTTTTTTTATCATTGATCGGCAGTACGAAAATGCTTGTCATATAACCGGCTGCCTATAAATAATCCCGCAATGGCGCCTACCAAGACCGCCACCGCACATAACGCAAACATCGCTGTGGTTGTATGGGCAAAGACCCCATTGATATAGGCATCGTCTTTCCCCCGAGCAATCAATGAATCGATGTAGGCATTTTTCATGAACCATAACGGTAAAATCGGGCCCATCAACCCAAAACTAAAGACAATATAACTGACCATGATCTTTACTTGTGCCGTTATTTTCGTATGGTAAAGAATCAAATCAGCAGCCAAGGCACACAACATATTAGGCAAAAAGGCCAATGGAAAATGACCTGAAATCAAAAAAAAGAGCCCAACTACGGTACCCATAATGGTGATTGCGCCAAATTTTGGTACTTTGTGTAATAAAATAAGATAAATCACGCCAGAAAATAATGCCGTCACTGCTGGAATAAATAAATTATGAAAACCAGGAATCACAAACCGCAATATCAAGAGACAAACACTCATCAATAGAAAATAAATCGCTGTATAAATCCCAACAGCAATCAAATCTTGGACCTTTAATTTCTTCACTTTCGATACGCTCCTTCTGTCAAACAGAGAGAAAAAACAACCATTGAATCCATCTCTGCTCGTTAACCAAACTCTTAGTTACAAAGTTTGAGTATACCACAGGAAGGTGTGGATCTAGTGGATATATGCTCATGGAACAAGCCAATCCCATTGAATCGGTATTGGCTTGCTTGGTTTTTTATATTATCTAAATAGCTCTGAGTGACTGCCTGTTCTCTCAAAAATAATCGTCCCATCAAAATAATAGAATATAACGATCCAATCACTAGTTATACCACCTATATGGATATCCCACCGCTTAGGAATTTGATTTTTAGGTTCCAATGGATGTAGTTTATAGGCCATATCTAATTCTTCTTCATTGATAAGCAACGACATCGCCAAATGCAACTTTTTTATAGGCTTTCCCTGCTTGATCAACTTTTTGACATCCTTATCAAAACGCGTGGTCGTTTTATAATTCAGCATGCGCTTCCTCGTCTGCTTCTTTTTCCATTCGCGCAAAATAGCTGTTCAAGTCTTCATGATTGACTACATTCTTGCTTTTTATGAGATTCTCAGTTTCTTTAAATGCTTGCAATGTTTCATCAGTTGGTTGGAATGGCATCGTTTCAATCTCAAAGGGAAATTTTCCAGTTTTAACAAACTTCGTTAAAAAAATCTTTACAGCTGCAGACGTATTCATACCCACATCCTCAAACATTTTGTCTGCATCACGTTTTAAATCATCATCAATTCTAATCGTTGCCAAGATAATACCTCCTTTTCTATGATTATAGCATATGTCGCTAATAATCAGAACATCTAGCTACAAATGTATACAAAACATTACTATCATATAAATTTTCATAAAGATTCTAACATTTTTTTATGAGTAAGAGAGAAAATAAAAAAACCTCACCCAAAAAAGAGTGAGGACATTGATTATTTGTTTAAAGCGTCTTTTGCTTGGTCAGCCAATGCAGTAAATGCTGTTGCATCGTTTACAGCCAAGTCAGCTAACATTTTGCGGTTGATGTCGATTTCAGCTAATTTCAAGCCGTGCATCAATTTTGAGTAGCTTAAGCCATTCATACGAGCCGCTGCGTTGATACGCGCGATCCACAATTTACGGAAGTCGCGTTTCTTTTGACGACGATCGCGATATGCGTAACTGTATGATTTCATTACTTGTTCTTTTGCTGTTTTAAATAAAGTGTGTTTAGAACCGTAGTAACCTTTTGCTAATTTAAGCACTTTTTTACGACGTTTACGAGTTACTGTTCCACCTTTAACACGTGCCATGTATAATTCCTCCTAATTTGAAAATCACTCATTATTTGTTTACGTAAAGACCGGTGACGCAATTATTTCATGCGTGCTAATTGTTGACGGATACGTTTGTAATCGCCAGCTGAAACCATTGAAGCTTTACGCAATTGACGACGTTGTTTTTTTGTTTTTCCGTGGAAACGGTGACTAGTAAATGCACGGAAGCGTTTCAATCCGCCGCCGCCAGTGCGTTTGACGCGTTTTGCTAATCCGCGGTGTGTTTTTTGTTTTGGCATAACTAATTTCCTCCTCAAAATCTTTCGTTATCTGACTTTAAACTGAAACTCAGTGAGTCATTATTTATCGTTTTTTGGTGCTAATACTAAGAACATACTGCGGCCATCCATTTTGGGCTTTTGCTCAACAGTTGCCAAATCAGTTGTTTCTTCAGCTAAACGATCCAACACTTTCTGACCAATTTCTTTATGGGTAATGGCCCGGCCTTTGAAACGGATAGAAGCTTTCACTTTATCGCCTTTTTCAAGGAATTTACGTGCATTACGCAATTTTGTGTTGAAATCATTCACATCGATCGTTGGACTTAAACGAACCTCTTTGATACTGATTACTTTTTGTTTCTTACGCGCTTCGCGGTCTTTCTTTTGTTGCTCGAAACGGTATTTTCCGTAATCCATAATTCTTGCTACTGGCGGTTTTGCATTTGGTGCCACCAATACCACGTCAAGGTTTGCTCGTTCTGCAATTTGCAATGCTTCAGCTTTACTCTTTACACCAAGTTGTTCGCCGTTTTGATCAATCAAACGCAATTCACGTGCACGAATGCCGTCGTTTACCATCATATCCTTTGCTATGGTCATTCACCTCCGAGTTTTTTGAGAGAAAGAAAAGCTTGTCGATTCGAAATCAGACAATAAAAAAAACGAGTTCTTCACGAACCCGCACGTACTCCATACAAATAAATGATTGGAATCCTATTCTGCCCAGCAAGATCATCACTCAGGCGAGAAGCGGGTGCTTCTACTTTTATTTCTCAACTCTTATAGTATACAGGCATTTCAAACGTTTGTCAATATTTTTTACACAAAAAAACCGAGGCCCCTGGCCCCGGCTATCCGTATTATTCAGCTTTCAATGCAGCCATAGTAATGTAGTTATATGGTTGGTTGAAATGTGGCAAGAAGAAGATATCCAATAATTTCATCTTGTCGATCGTTACGCCTTCTTCAATTGCTAGTGAGAACATATGGATACCCATAGCAATTTCAGATGTACGAGAGGCCATTTGCGCACCTACGATCCGACGTGAATCTTCTTCATAAACGATGCGGATTTTCACCGTTGCATTTTCTTTTATAAAGCCTGGTTTTTGCGTGTCTTCATAATCAGAGTACTTCACTTTCAAACCATTGCGTTCAGCAGCTTCCACAGATAAACCTGTTGAAACCATGTTATAGCCAAAAATCGAGATCCCGTTCGACCCTTGCACACCTGTTGACTCTAGAGAAGTACCACCGATGTTATGCGCAGCGACGATCCCTGAACGTACAGCATTGGTTGCCAAGGCAATATATGTTGTTTGTTGCAAAGCATTTGAGTAAACTGTTGCACAGTCACCTACTGCATAGACGTCTGCATCACTTGTTTGTTGATGACGGTCTACTAAGTATGCACCATTGGCAAACAATTCTAAATGATCTTTGCCTAATTCGTTATTCGGTAAGAAACCGATCGCGTTGATGACTAAATCTACTGGGTATTCGCCACTGTCCGTCACAACTGCTTCTACTTTATCAGTTCCTTTATATTCACGCGCCAATTCGCCGAAATGCAATTCGATGCCATTGTCTGCTAAATTGACATCCATATCATCTGTAAACCATTTGTCATAGTAGTTTGGCAACGCACGTGTCGCTGCATCAAACAATAGTACATTTTTACCACGACGTTTTGCCGCTTCCGCAATCTCTACACCGATGTAACCAGCACCGATGACAGCTACGTTTTTCACTTCGTCTGAAGCCAATTCTTTGTCCACTGTTTGGCCATCTTGGAATTTCTTCAAGAAATGAATATTTTTCAAATCACGACCAGGTACTTTGGGTGAGATTGGTACAGAACCAGTTGCAATCACGACTTTATCGTAAGATTCAACCACTTCTTCACCTGATTGTGTCACAGCATGTACTTCTTTTTTCTCGAAGTCGATGTGATCAACAATGGTTTCCATATAGACTTTAGCCCCTTTGGCTTCGAAGTCTTCACGTTTTGTATAAAATAATCCATCATATGAGTCGATTTGACGTCCAACCCACAATGCAGTCCCACAACCTAGATAGCTTAAGTTCGTATTCCGATCGATCATGACAACTTCTTGATCTTGATAATTGTCTAATAATGTATTCGCGGCTGCGATTCCTGCATGGTTCGCGCCAATGATTACTGTTTTTGTCACGGTATATTTCCTCCTTTTGTTTACATTGTCATTATAGCTAGATTGTGAAAAGAACAACTATCAATTTTTTCGCATTTCTCAAAAAAAATGACAGTTTTCGCAAGTCCTACCGCTTTACTTGCATGAAACTGACGGATAAGTCCCTTGAATATCTTGATGCAAATGACAGATTGTGAATTTTTCGTTTAATTTTAATGTTGATTTCCACTCATATAAAAGCATTCTCACGCCCCATTGAATAAATTTCACAATATCAACAGGAATCACAGGAAGAATCCGCCCCCGCATATCACCCGACATGGTATACTAGAAAAAAAGTTTGAAAGGATCTTATTATGGCTAAATCATACTTGCCCCTCCCTCCAACGCTCCCAACACTCGTAACAGAAGATTTCTATTTAGAAGAGGAAAAAATCTTCGAAGGTGCGTTCTTTGAAGACGCAGATTGTAGTTACGACACCTGCAAAAACCTCGTCCTAAAGCAATGTCAGCTCAAAAAAATCACCCTGCAAAAAACACGACTTGAACAATGGGAATGTCAACATGTCGTCTTTGAACAGTGTGATTTTTCAAACCTTGAGTGTTATGGCGCCAGCTTTCATCGCGTCATCTTCAAGCAATGCAAATTGACTGGCACCAATTTTGCGGACAGCTATTTTCGTGATTGCACGTTTATCGACTGTACTGCCAATTTCTCTTCATTCAGCAACACCAATATACGCACCATGCTAATCGACCATTGTCAGTGCAATGACAGTGAATTTACTGAGATTGATTGGAAACACTTGACCTTCAAGGATAATCAGTTGAATAACAGCAACTGGATCCATACGCCATTGGCTTCATTAGACTTTAGAAGCAATCGCTTTGAACAAATCGCTCTTTCCACGGATCAACTAAAAGGGCTCATCGTCGATCAGGAACAAGGATTGATCATTGCTGCTGGTCTTGGTTTAGTTATCGACTAGCGAATGCGTCGCCAAAGGGCAACCAACATCCAAATCGAGAGCACCAAGCTGATCAACAAAGCGATGCCCCATCCAAAAATAGAATTGGTAAAAGGCAATGGGACGTTCATGCCGAAGAAACTAGTTACAATGGATGGTACGGTCAATAACAAAGACCAGACCGTCAAGAATTTCATGGTGTCATTTAGATTATTGTTCAATAAGTTATTGTATGTACCCGACAGCTGTTCCAAAATCTGAAAAGCCAGCTGGGTCATCTCTACCGCTTGCTTGGCTTCGATCAGGGCATCATCTAATTGTTCTTTTTCGTCGTCATCCATGACACGATATATCGACAACGCTTTGATTTGTTCCAACAGTACCGCATTTTGCTTGGTAGCGGACACCAAAAAAACCAGCCCTACTTCTAAATCGGACATCTGCAACAAGTTCTTGTTCGTCGTTTTTTCCCGCAGCCTTTGATTCAATTGGATACGATCACTATTGACTTCTTCCACTAATGGGAAAAAGGTCCCCGATATCAAAAACAGACTTTGAAACAAAAAATGGATCGGTGTTTGCAGTGGTGATTGTGCAATCAGCCGCTCCATCATGGGAATCACATATTGTGTGTGCTGCGAGGAAAAAGTAAACAATTGCTGCTTTTTTAAGATAAAGGTCATCGGACTCGTTTCGAAATGATTGTCTCGCTTATCTTGTTGCGGCACATTGTAAACAACCAACAGGGCTGCTTCTTCGGTATCATATTCTACCCGTGCCCGTTCGTTCTTATCTAATGAATACGTCAACATCTCATCAGAAAGATGATACTCTTTTTGCAATGCAGTGATACTCGCGGCATCTTGCTGATCCACTTGGATCCATTCATAGTTGCCATCGTTGAATACATGTTTCTTTTCCAAAGCGTTCCCTCCGTCCTTTTCTTTATTATAAAAGAAAAAAAGCCCCAAGCCTACTTATTCGCGGCCTTGGGGCAAATGAATTATTTAACGTACGTCTTTTAGCGCTTCTTCAACCATGGTCAACACAGCTTGTGCTGCTTCAGGATCTTCCACAAAGTTGAAACGATCACCATCGATTTGGATTTTTGGACTTTCGTTATACTCCTCATACCATTGATCGTACCGTTTATTCAATTCTTCATAGTAATCATATAACGTCGGATCAAAGGTCAATTGCTCGTATTCACGGCCACGTTTTTGGATACGTTCTAACATCGTGTCAAATGACACCCGAATATGCACCAATAAATCAGGATGCTTTTTGTAGGCAGCATAGGGTAATTCTTCTAACATATTGGCCAATAATTCGTCATACACTTTGACTTCAGTATCTGTAGCCCGACCCAGATCGGCATTCAAGTGGAATAACAATGAATCTTCATAGATTGAACGATCTAAGACATTGTTATCGTCAGTCATCGCTTTTTTGATACTGTCAAATCGCTTATTCAAAAAATAGATTTGTAATAAAAACGCATATTTGTTTGGATCCGCATAAAATAAAGGCAGCACTTCATTGTCATCGATGGATTCATAAAAGGCTTCGCTGCCTAAATGATTGGCAATCAATGCTGTTAAACTTGATTTACCGGCACCAATTGTTCCTGCTAATACGATCACGCTCATATCCCCCAACTCACTTACACTAAATATTGTATGTTTCTTTTGCGTTACCAACTATACAATACTATATCTTGTGCCGTCAACTGGAATTAATGAAGCATAAATAAAAATTTTTTTCAACAAAAGTTTAAAGATTTTTGCTTTTTTTGCAAATCTCTATCGGAATGCTTAACGAATCAGCGATCTTCTAGTAGAATAGGAAAGGATCTTTTATTTAATTATTTTCTTGTCAGTCGTTTTTTACGTTCATGATATATTAAAAAGATACAGGTGGGCAGTGCTCCCTAAAGAAATGAGGAAAAACATGTCAATCGGTAGTGGCATAGCTACGGGTAAAATCATCTTAATGGGGGAACATGCCGTTGTGTATGGCGAACCCGCCATTGCTTTCCCCTTTGCCGGGGCAAAAGTACAGGTCGAAATAGCAGAAAGCACAGCAAACACATTGATCTCCAGTTACTTTCATGGGTTGCTGCAAGATGTGCCTGTTCACATGGAAAATGTCAAAGAACTTCTGTTGCGCTTGCAACAAGATTTTCAGACAGGACCCTTTCAAACAACCATCGTCAGTACGATTCCTTCTGAGCGAGGTATGGGCTCTAGTGCCGCAGTTGCTGTTGCCTTGACCCGGGCTTTTTTTGATTGGATCCATCATGCGTATCAAAAAGAAGAATTGATGCAGTACGTTGATTTTTCTGAAAAAATCGCCCATGGCAATCCAAGTGGGATCGATGCTGCTGCAGCGAGTGGCCATGATGCCATCTATTTTGTCAAAGGACAAGCCATCACTTCTTTTCCATTGACGATCGATGGGTATTTAGTCGTTGCAGATACGGGAATCAAAGGTCAGACCAGAGAGGCAGTCAAAAGTGTTGCCCAGCTCTTTGATACCAATTCTTCGTTGGCACATCAGGCAATCCAACAACTTGGGCAAGAAACAAATCGGGCCAAACAGGCCATTATCAACAATCAACTCGTCGCTCTAGGGCAGGCCATGAATCAGGCGCACCAGGCGCTGCAATCATTGGGGGTCAGCAATACTCGTTTAGACCATTTGGTTGCGACAGCCAGACAACATGGAGCCTTTGGCGCCAAATTGACCGGAGGGGGTCGTGGCGGGTGTTTGATTGTCTTAACTGATACGAAAGAAGCGGCTGAAACAATCAGCCATATTTTATTGTCCGAAGGCGCTCGTGCGACTTGGATGCAAGGATTAGGAGTTTATGAACATGTATAAAGGGAAAGCACGTGCGTATACAAACATTGCATTGATCAAATACTGGGGCAAAAAAGATGAAGCATTGATTTTGCCAATGAACAATAGCCTTTCGTTAACATTAGATGCATTTTATACAGAAACAACAGTGACGTTTGACAAAACGTTCGCAGAAGACCAATTTTTCTTAGATGATCAACAACAATCCGCATCGGCCACCAAAAAAATCAGTGCTTTCTTAGATTTGATCCGCGCCGAGGCGAATTGTCCGTTTGCTGCTTTGGTGGAAAGCCATAATTTTGTACCAACAGCTGCCGGATTGGCCTCTTCTGCAAGTGGTTTGGCGGCTTTGGCCGGCGCTTGTAACGAAGCTTTGGGGATGGCGCTTTCGCCAGAAGCCCTCTCGCGTCTCGCACGTAAAGGGTCTGGTTCAGCTTGCCGTAGTATTTACGGCGGCTTCGCCGAGTGGCAACAAGGAACAGATACTACTTCTTATGCCATCCAAGTCCCTTCTAACCAATGGGAAAATGACTTAAGTATGATATTCATTCTGATCAATGATCAGGCCAAAGAAGTGTCCAGTCGTGATGGCATGCGTCGAACAGTGGAAACCTCCAGCTTTTATGATGGGTGGTTGACGAGTGCAGCCGCAGACTTGCAGACGATCAAACAAGCCATTGCCGAACAAGATTTCACTGCTTTAGGCGAAGTAGCAGAAGCCAATGCCTTGAAAATGCACGCGACGACACTAGCGGCGCAACCGCCATTCACTTACTGGTCGCCAGAATCATTACGGGCCATGGATTGTGTTCGTCAGATACGCCAGCAAGGTTTGCCTTGCTACTTTACAATGGATGCTGGTCCAAACGTCAAAGTCCTTTGTCAAAAGCAAGATGAACAAGCGATTTTACACGCGCTGCAAAGTAATTTTGCACAAGACCAGCTCGTGTTGGCCCATGCTGGTTCAGGTTTGACTGCATTGCCTGTCAATGACCACGCAACAACTATCATCAAGGAGTGACAACATGATTGAACTATCGGTTCCCGGAAAATTATTTATCGCAGGTGAATACGCGGTGGTCGAACATGGTCACCCCGCCATTATCGTAGCTGTCGATCAATTTATCAACATCACGATCGAGCACGCCAAAAACAACGGCAGTATTCAATCTGCGCAATACAGCGACTTGCCGATCCGTTGGACAAGACGTAAAGGCGAGTTGGTCTTGGACCACCGCGACAATCCCTTTCATTATATTTTGGCTGCCATCCGTTTGACAGAAAAGTATGCCCGTGAAAAAGGAATCACTTTGTCCTTTTATGACTTAAAAGTGACCAGTGAATTGGATAACTCCAATGGCCGCAAGTATGGTCTAGGATCCAGCGGTGCTGTAACAGTAGCAACAGTCAAGGCACTGAACCTATTTTACCAATTGAACATGGATCGATTGACCCAATTCAAAATCGCTGCCTTGGCTCACTTGGCTGTACAAGGCAATGGCTCCTGCGGCGATATCGCGGCTTCTTGCTACGGTGGTTGGTTGGCATTTTCGACCTTTGACCATGATTGGGTCTTGACCCAGCAGAAGGAACGATCGTTGACTGATCTACTGGCATTGGATTGGCCAGGTTTATCGATTCGTCCTCTGACCGTACCTAAATCATTGCGTCTGCTGATTGGTTGGACCGGTTCTCCTGCGTCTACTTCAGATTTGGTCGATCAAGTCTACCAATCAAAAGAAGCCAAAGAAACTGCCTATGCTGATTTTCTTGATGCCAGTAAAGCGTGTGTCAATCGATTGATTGACGGTTTCCTCAATGAAGATAGCCGAACCATCAAAAAAATGATCACTGAAAACCGCAAATTGCTAGTAGGATTATCCGCATGGACAGGTGTATCGATCGAAACCCCTGCCCTCAAGAAATTATGCGACTTAGCCGAAACATATCGCGGTGCTGCCAAATCTTCTGGTGCTGGCGGTGGTGATTGCGGGATTGTGATCGTCGATCAGAAAACCGGCATTTTGCCGTTGATGAGCGCATGGGAAAAAGCGGATATCATCCCATTGCCATTACATGTCTACCATTATCGGGAGGATCAATGATGAATCGAAAAGATGAACACGTATCATTAGCCAAAGCCTTTCATAAAGATCATAGCAATGACTTCGATGCCGTCCAATTGGTCCATCATTCCTTTCCAGGCATTGATGTCGATCAAGTATCGATTGCGACAATGTTGTTTGATCGCCGATTTGCCAATCCTTTTTTTATCAATGCAATGACTGGCGGTAGTCAAAAAACGCAAGTCATCAATCGTGATTTAGCAGAAATCGCTCAAGCTTGTGATTTGATGATGGCCACAGGCTCTGTCTCCGCTGCCTTGAAGGACCCAACGGTTGCTGACTCTTTCACAATTGTCCGTAAGACCTTTCCAGAAGGCTTCTTACTGGCGAATATTGGGGCGGGTAGTCCTGTGGAAAATGCCCAACGTGCCGTTGATCTGTTTCAAGCGGATGCGTTGCAGATCCATCTCAATGCCCCGCAAGAATTGGTGATGCCTGAAGGTGATCGTGACTTTCGCCAGTGGTTGACATTATTAGAAAAAACGGTGGCACAAGTCAAAGTACCTGTGATCGTTAAAGAGGTTGGTTTTGGCATGTCCCGTGAAACGATCCAACAATTGCTCGATATTGGTGTAGAAACCATCGATGTCGCAGGCAGCGGTGGGACAAGTTTTACACAAATCGAAAATGCCCGCCGCAAAAAACGCGACATGGCTTATCTTGATTCCTTTGGTCAATCGACCGTGATTTCTTTATTGGAATCAAACGAAGTCAATCAACCCTTCACCCGCATTGCTTCTGGCGGCATTCGAGATGCTTTGGACATTTTTAAAGCCCTATGTCTAGGGGCACAAAGCGTGGGTCTATCCGGTACGATTTTGAACTTATTATTGACCAAAGGCAAAGAAGAAACAATCACCATCATTCAATCATGGCAAGCACAATTACGATTGCTCTATACAATGGTCGGTCAGACGCAAACCAGTGATCTGACCAATGTCCCTATCGTATTCAGCGGTCCTGTGAAAGATTGGTGTGAAGCAAGACGGATTCCCTTGACGACTTATAGTTTCCGTTGATGCCCCCCTCACTGAATGAAGAACGTATCATTTCACGCAAATGATACGTTCTTTTTTGATTTCTGTTTCGCTGCGTACTTGATAATCACTTTCATTATCAAGTAGTATATTTTTTTACAATCATACTGGTCCATATGTTATGCTGAGGATGAAAATAGGAATTATCTTTGAAACAAGGAGGAGATTAGATGATGCAATCAACTATTTCAGCCATGATATCTACCCTATTCTGCCTTGTCCTGATGCTGATAGGGCTTGCTTTATCCTACCTCAGCCTGCCTTTTAGCGAATTGGCTTATGGACTGGCTATTTTGGTTGGTGGCTGGAAACAAACCGGGGAAGGCTTGGCAGAATTATGGATAGACCGTTCACTCAATGTTGATTTGTTAATGGCATTTGCCGCCATTGGAGCTTGTACAATCGGCCATTGGTTTGAAGGTGCAATGCTGACTTTCATCTTTTGCTTAAGTGGTGCCCTGGAAGAATATACCACCAATAAAAGCACCAGAGAAATCAGCTCATTGATGGCTTTGAAACCAACCACCGCTCAACGTGTGCTTGCCGACGGCCAATTTGAAGAAGTTGCGGTTGAAGCATTGCACTTGCAAGATACGATCTTCGTCGCAAAAGGCAGCGGGATTCCTATCGATGGTCAAATCATTCATGGGACAAGTACAGTCGATGAAGCAGCCCTCAGCGGCGAATCTTTACCAGTAGAAAAACAACCCGGAGATGAAGTCTATGGCGGCACGATCAACTTAGGTCAACCGTTATTGATCACAGTCACCCATACCAGTGAAGAGACGCGGTTCGCAAAAATCATTCAACTTGTGGAAGAAGCACAACAATTGCCTAGTCAAACTGCTACCTTGATTGAAAAAATCGAGAAAGTCTATGTCCCCATCGTCATGATCATGGTGCCGGTGATGATTATTTTGTGCACACTGTATACCGGTTGGGGCTTTCAAGAAAGCTTTTATCGCGGCATGGTTCTGCTGGTAGTTGCATCGCCTTGTGCACTCGTTGCTTCTGCTACACCAGCCACTTTGGCGGCAATTTCTCATGCCGCCCGTATCGGTGTTCTATGTAAAGGCGGGCAAGCATTGGATACATTCGCTCATATGCAAGCCATCGCGTTTGATAAAACTGGAACCTTGACCAATGGCACACCTGTCGTCACTGATGCTGAATTCTTCGTGGCTATACCGGATCTGCCTCGCTTGATTGTAGGCATGGAATCACAGTCTGCCCATCCATTGGCAGAAGCCATCAGAATGTATTATCACGATACCGAACCATTGTCTATGCAGGTCACGGAACAAGCAGGTGTTGGTTTGGCTGCAGACTATCACGGCAGTCATTGGCAAATAGGCAAAGAAGCCGATAGTTCTAATCTAACTCCACAACAAATTGGACAGCTGAAGCACTTGAAAACCCAAGGGAAAACAATGATTTATATCAGCCAAGATCGGCAGCTTGTGGGTTACCTCGCACTATTGGATCAACCACGAGCCGATGCCCAAGCATGTATCCGTTACTTTCGTGCCTTAGGCATCCATACCACGATGCTGACAGGAGATCATCAAGGAACCGCACAACGCGTGGCGACCGAAATTGGCATCGATGACTTTCTCAGTGATTGCCTGCCTGATGAAAAAACCACCGCAATCAAAGAAATGAAGGCACGTTTTCACACCAATGCCATGGTCGGCGACGGCATCAATGATGCCCCCGCACTTGCTACTGCTAGTCTCGGCATTGCCATGGGGGAAGGAACGGATGTCGCCATGGATGTTGCAGATATCGTATTGATGAAAAATGATCTCTCACGCTTGATCGACAGCCATCGCTTGGCCCGGAAATTACAACGGATCATTAAACAAAACATCATTTTTTCAATCAGTGTCATCCTACTCTTGATTGCTTCGAACTTCTTGAGTTTCTTAACATTGCCCCTCGGCGTCGTTGGTCATGAAGGCAGTACGATTCTAGTGATTCTCAATGGTTTACGGATGTTGATTCCTTTAAGAAAAGAACAACAGCAGCCTTCCTCTCACTGCAAAGATTGTGTCTTATACCAAAAAATGCAGCACATCTAAACGATGCGCTGCATTTTTTATGCTTGATTTTCTTTGATTCCTTCTTGCTCAGCAAACAATTTGCCATCATACATTTTGAAGAATGGATAGTAACAGACGATCGATACACCTAAGTTGATCAATGCAATCAGCACCGCACGAAAATCGCCGCCAGTACCTAAGAAAGCCCCAATACCTAACGGGGAGATCCAAGGAATCCCTGTAATGATTTTATTCACGAAACCAACCGATGATGCAAAATATGCAATAGACACATTGATCAACGGTGTGATAATGAATGGAATGATCAAATACGGATTATACACGATCGGTGCACCAAAAATCACTGGCTCATTGATGTTGAACAATCCCGGGAGAATGGCAGCTTTGCCGAGTACTTTTAATTGTTGCGATTTTGCTGCAAACAACATCAACAAAACCAAACCAAGGGTACTGCCTGCACCACCGATGAAGATATACATATTCACAAAATCACCTGCAAAAATGTTATTGGCACCATCGATATTCTCTGTCAATGCGACCAATAAGATCGGATTGATAAAACTATTCTTGATAACAGCTGTCCCGTGGACACCCACGGCCCATAGAAGATGGATCAATAACATGATCACAATGATCCCCAACCAAGAACCTGTCAAATCTTTGACAAATTCAAATGGTTTGGATAAGAGACCATGTAAATCCGTATGAAACACAGCGAGGACACCGTTAATAACGAGCATGACGAAAGCAATCAAGATTGCTGGAATCAAGGATGCAAACGCCTTACTGACCCCATCTGGAACCCCTTCTGGCATATGGATCGTAATTTTGTGTTTGACACACAATCGATACATCTGCGTCGCCAAAACAGCGGTAATGATTCCGATAAAGATCCCCACTCCGCTAAAACGCGTGATCCAACCACCGACAGCAATCCCGTTATATATAATAGCCGTATCACTTTCAGATTGAAGCAATTGTGCTGCGCCATCTGTAATATCCACCTGAATGATCGTCAACAAGAAGGCATAAAGACCAAGAATCGCGCCAACAAAACTGCTGACATCAAGTTTATCCTCTTTGCGATATATATCGGTCAAGTAGTATCCAGTTGCCAAACAATAAAAAACTGCAATCGAGCCAATCGACATTGTTGTCGCTACAGTATATAAAGGCGAAAATTTCAAAATCGTTGCTTCAAAAAAACCGGCCAGCGGTGGAATGATCTGCGGCAAATTATTGATGATCAAGAAAATCGAACCCACGATCGTAAACGGGACAGTAATAATTCCCGCTTGCATAATCGCACGGATAAAGCGCAGATTCGCCACTTTGTTCAAAGGCGGCATCAAGCGTGTTTCTAAAAAGGTAAAGACACTATTCATATTTTACTCCTCCAACCAAGGGTTTACCCTTCTTCAATCAATTTTTGGTACCAATAAAAACTATCTTTCTTATAGCGCTTTTGCGCTTTCTCATCCGCATCTGTCCGATCGACATAGATAAACCCATAACGCTTCTTGATTCCTTCGTGGACACTGATCAAATCGATCGCTGACCATGGGCTGTATCCAATCAATTCAACCCCCGCATGGATAGCTGCTAAACATTGCTCCGTGTGCTGGGCCAAATAGTCGATACGGTACTCATCATGGATTTTTTCATCATCGGTCAAATGATCCTCCGCACCAAGGCCGTTCTCAGTAATAATAATTGGCAAGTGGTACCGATCATAAAGCGTTTGTAACGTGGTTTTCAATCCCAATGGATCGATCGTCCAATTGAAGGCATTTTTTTTCAGATAGGTATTGGTAAATCCTTTATAAAATCCGCGTTCCATAATGTCTTCACTTTGCTGATCACTGATCCCATTTTTCATATCACCTGTTGTCGTTGGTTGCTCAACTGTCACTGTCGTATAGAAATTCATTGCGACAAAGTCAGGCAAAGCTGTCTTCATCAAGTCTGCATCCCCAGGTGCAAAAGTGATATCAATATTGTTTTGACAAAGGTAATCACTGAATACTGCATTGTAACGACCAAAACAAGCAAAATCTAGATAGGCCCAATTACGCACACTATTGAAGTATAATGCTGCTTGGTTGTCTTCTGGTTTGCTTGTTGCCGGATAAACCAACGAAATATTCGGCACTGGACCGATTTGCCCACCAGGAACCAGCGTATGACACCGATCAAATGCATATTTCTCTGCCATCATTAAGTGATGAAATTGCTGATACTTTTCATTGAGGGGAATCTCTTTGCCTAAAATTTTACGATCGACAAGCAACATGATATTCGGTTCATTGATCGTTAACCAATGGGTCACACGGTCGCCATATGCTTTAAACAACGTTTCAGCATATTCTTTGAATGCAGTCACCGTTGCGCGATTCGACCAACCACCTTCATCTTCTAATGCTTGCGGCAAGTCAAAATGGCTTAACGTGATGTATGGCTGGATATGATATTTCAGCAATTCATCGATCACATCACTATAATGATCCAACCCTTTTTGATTGATTTCCCCACGGCCATGGGGAAAAATTCTCGTCCAAGCAATTGAAAAACGGAAAATCTTGATGCCTAATTCAGCAAGCAAGGCAATATCTTCTTTGTAATGATGATAATGATCGACAGCTACTGTAAAGTCAGCAATCTCATGATTATCACGTGGACGGGTATCTTGTACACTTAATCCTTTCCCGTCAGTTGCATAGGCCCCTTCGGTCTGATGGGCAGAAATCGATGCCCCCCATAAAAAATCTTTTGGAAATGTTTTGTTCATATCGTTCTCCTAACTCTATTTAGTAAAGCGCTTTCTGATACTTAGCGTAATCTTTTACCCTTCAAAAAACAACCCTTCACCAGCAACCGTTCATGAAAGCTTTTTTATGAACGGTTGTTTCAATCCTGCAAACGAGTTGGGTCAGTCAGCAAGTGTATCTTGACACCCGCTTGTGCAAACTGCTGTTGCATCGGTAAAGGTACCTCCCCGGAGACCAGTAAATGATCTGCAGAAAAAGTCCGATCAATCATAAATCCCGGTGCTTGCCCCATGTTTTCCCCATCTGTATAAATGATTGTTTCACCTGTTGTATGGTGCAGCATCGTCCGATAAACAAATGACTCTGCTAACGTACGGCTCGTGATTTCATGTGCATTGATGCCATGCACCTCTACAATACATAGATCCGCTTCAAATCTAGCGAAAGTCCATGTCGCAAGATCACCAACTAATGCATTTGTTTGTGCTTCTAACTCCCCTCCACACAAATAGACGATACCAGATTGCCCATTCTGCGTAACTGACAATGCTTGGTAGTCATTGGTAATGATAGTGAGATCCCTTTCCATAAGCGCACCTATCAAAGCCGTTGAGTGTCTGCTAGCACCAATAAAAATCCGTTGCTTGTTTCTTACAAATGACTGACAACTTCTGATAAGGTCTGCTGTTGATATTGCAGATGACAATGCTTGCTGACTGTATAAGCTGTTTGCCTTTTTGATCCGCACACCACCATAATATCGCTCTATTAATCGCTTCTTTTCTAGAAACAACAAATCTCTACGTATCGTAACCAGGGATACATGAAAAAAAACCGCCAATTCGTTCACGGTCGCTTGCTCCCTTTCTTCAATAAATTGGATCATCGCTTCACGCCGTCGATAGACGCTCCCTTGACTCGCCTTCATTCTACACTCCTCTCCTAGCGAATATTTTGAATTATCTCTTATTTTACCGTGTAACGCAAAGAATAAATCTGAATTGTGTTCTCAATAGTATTTTGCTGAATATTTGGTGTGTGCGCTAAATGATGGACAAAAAAAAGACAAAGCCGAATCGAATCTGGCTTTGTCTTTTGACAGATGATTTGACACACAAATCACCCGTATTGTTTATTTTTGTTCCGTTTTTTCTTCGTTCAGCAACGCTTTTCTTGAAAGATTCACACGGCCTTGTTTGTCGATTTCAGTGACTTTGACTAAAATCTCATCGCCTTCTTTGACCACATCTTCTACTTTGTTGACCCGTTCATTGGCCAATTGTGAGATGTGGACCAAACCATCTTTGCCTTTGATCAAGTTGACAAATGCGCCGAATTTTTCTACGCGGACAACTTTTCCAAGGTAGACTTCGCCGACTTTGACTTCTTTGGTCAGCTCTTCAATGATCTTGATTGCTTTCTTGATCATTTCTGCATCAGCAGAAGCAATCGATACTTTGCCATCTTGATCGATATCGATTTTAACGCCTGTTTCTTCGATGATTCCGTTGATCGTATCGCCACCTTTTCCGATGACATCTTTGATTTTGGCTGGCTCGATTTGGATCATTTCGATCTTCGGTGCATATTGGCTCAACTCTTCTCTAGGTGCAGCTAAAGTTGAGGTCAATTCATTCAAGATCTCCATACGGGCTTTCTTCGCTTGTGTCAAAGCTTCCGTCAAGATTTGTTCTGTGATTCCTTGGATCTTGATATCCATTTGTAAGGCAGTGATCCCGTCTTTGGTTCCTGCAACTTTAAAGTCCATATCGCCTAAGTGATCTTCTAGTCCTTGAATATCTGTCAAAATCGTGTAGTTTTCACCGTCAGAAACCAGACCCATCGCAATCCCAGCAACTGGTGCTTTGATTGGTACACCGGCATCCATCAATGCCAATGTGCCAGCACAGATACTTGCTTGAGAAGAAGAACCATTTGATTCTAATACTTCCGCAACCAGACGGATTGTGTAAGGGAAGACGGTTTCGTCAGGAATCACTTGCGCCAATGCACGTTCACCTAACGCACCGTGACCAATTTCACGACGACCAGGTGATCCCGCGCGGCCAGTTGAACCCACTGAGAATTGTGGGAAATTATAATGGTGGATGAATCGTTTTGATTCTTCTACGCCTAAGCCATCAATGATTTGATGTTCACCTAATGGTGCCAATGTACAAGCAGACAATGCTTGTGTTTGTCCCCGGGTAAATAATCCTGATCCATGGACACGTGGCAATAGACCCACTTCTGAAGCCAATGAACGAATCTCATCTAATTTTCGGCCATCAGGACGGATTTTATCGATGGTAATCAATTCACGTACAACGTCTTTTTCAAGGTCTTCCGCAATTTGTTTCACTTCTTTTAGGAATTGCGCTTCTTCTTCGTGACCTGCAAATTTTTCGGCATAGACTTCTTTGACGGTATCTTTGACTTGATCGATTTCATCTTCACGAGCCAATTTTTCTTCTGTCATTACGGCAGTTTTCATTGTTTGATAATACGCATCAAAGATTTCTTTTTTCAAATCAGCATCGACTTGCAGTAATTTTACTTCCATTTTTGGTTTGCCAACTGCGGCAACGATTTCCTCTTGGAATGCAACCAATTCTTTAATGGCGTCAAAACCGAAAAGCAATGCGCCTAGCATATCTTCTTCAGAGACTTCTTTGGCACCTGATTCGACCATGTTGATGGCTTGTTTGGTTCCAGCGACAGTCAATTCGATATCTGTCTGCTCTGCTTGTTCAACAGTTGGGTTCAAAACATATTCGCCGTTGACACGACCAACATCGACACCCGCGATTGGGCCGTCAAATGGAATATCTGAAATAGACAATGCCAATGATGAACCAAACATCGCAGCCATTGCAGGCGTGCAATCTTGTTCTACACTCATCACGATATTAGTGACTTGCACTTCATTTCTAAATCCATCCGCAAACATTGGGCGGATTGGACGGTCGATCAAGCGAGCTGTCAATGTCGCCGCAGTACTTGGACGACCTTCGCGTTTGATAAAGCCGCCAGGGACTTTACCTACTGCATACATTTTTTCTTCATAGTTGATCGTTAATGGGAAAAAGTCCGTATCTTTTGCTTCTTTAGACGCAACAGCTGCACTTAAGACCACCGTATCGCCATAGCGCACCAAAACGGCACCATTGGCTTGTTTGGCCATTTGACCAATTTCAACTTCTAGTGGGCGTCCGCCCCAAGTTGTTTTGAATACTTGTTTTTCTGTCATGTTTTGCTCCTTTGGGCTGATCCAAGTAAGTCACTACTAAACAAATGAAAAAATCGGCATCCTTGTCCGCTGCTTTCATTTGGTTAGTAGGATACTGCTCACTAGGATCCAGCATGATTTTTTCACAACTTTTGATTCACCACTTCAAAAGCAATGCTTCCTGTCTCTTAGTCACTACGGTCGCTTCGCTCCCCTAGTACTATTCATCATCTGCTCTGTACGGCTTGCGCCGTCCAGTCGCAGTGATTC
>NZ_NGKU01000001.1:2803193-3033277 GCF_002140915.1 Candidatus Enterococcus testudinis
TTCGCTCCCCTAGTACTATTCATCATCTGCTCTGTACGGCTTGCGCCGTCCAGTCGCAGTGATTCATAGCAAAAAAGTGAGATTCGGGTTGAACCTCACTTTTCTTGTGTTTGATTAACGACGTAATCCTAAAGCTTGGATTAATTCGCGGTAGCGTTGTACGTCTTTTTTACGTAGGTACGCCAATAAGTTACGACGATGTCCAACTTTTTTCATTAAGCCACGGTATGAATGGTGGTCTTTTTTGTGCGTACGTGCATGTTCGTTCAATTGGTTGATGTCTTCAGTTAAGACAGCAATTTGAACTTCTGGAGAACCAGTATCTCCTTCATGACGTGCAAATTGGTTGATTAGTTCGTTTTTGCGTTCTTTTGAAATTGCCATGTTTTTCACCTCTTCTTCTTATTCCCCTGCGACTGAGTAAAACGTTGGTGATTCGTTGAACCAAGTAACAGGTCACGTGCTTTTCACACGTTACTACTTTACTTTATTCTAGGTAAAAAAGCAAGTTAATGACTCGATTCTTTTTGCGAATCATGAAAGCTCATACAAATCTTATGGTATACTGTTTTTAGATATTGATGTAAAGGATGTGAAAGAATGAGTGTTCTTTCCCGTATCGAGAGCATGAAGAGTGAACTTTCACTCTCTGAAAAGAAACTCTTTACTTTTATGGAAGAGAATCCTGAGAAGGTCCCTTCCATGACTGCCAGCCAATTAGCAGAAGCAACTGGAATCAGCGCCCCTACCGTGGTCCGGTTTGCCAAGAAAACCGGATTTGCCAGTTTGACTGATCTAAAAATACAATTATCTGCTGAAACCGGCCTACGCCAAAATCCCCACGAGAGATTGGGGTATGCAGATGTGGAATTAAATGAACCTTTCCAAGCGATCACTTCTAAATTGAGCCACAATGCACAGGTCACGTTGACCGAGACAGCCAATCTATTGGATGAATCGCTCATGGTGGACGCGACTGATTTGCTGGCTGTCTGTGAAAGAATCTTTGTCTGCGGTATCGGTGCTTCGTCTTTGATTGCGCAAGATATCCAACAAAAGTGGACCCGTTTGGGGAAAATCGTGATTTTCGAAAATGACTATAATTTATTGCTGCCGCAGTTGGTCAAATATGAGAAAAAAAGCGTCCTCTGGGTGATTTCCAACAGTGGCCACACCCCAGAAATGGTCCATTTGGCTGAGTTCGCTACTGGCAAAAAGATACCGATTATTTCTCTGACCCGTTTTGGCAATAACCCTTTAACAAAACTAGCTGATGTTCCCTTGCAAGTTTCTCGCGCCAAAGAAGCCAACCGTCGCAGTGCGGCTACTAATTCGATCATTGCTCACTTATTGGCTGTCGATGTTCTTTTCTACGTCTTTTTGAGCAAGAATGAACGATTGGCCCGGAATATTTATGAGTCACGACAAGCAATCGCTGATTTTCGTGAGAAGTATGTGTGAACGGATAGACAAGGTTTTAGCTCGTTCTTCCTTCCTCTTTCTTATACATGTATTATATATGCTAAATTTGCTGAAAAAACAGATGAACAACAAGCGTTCAGGTAAAAAAAGAAACTACATTTAAACAGATAAAAAACACAAGAGCTTTATTCCTAGGCATCTTGTGTTTTTTTAGCTATTCTTGTTTCACTTCAGTATCTGTTTCTTCTTCATATAAACTGGATACTCTCGTGTACCATTCAAAGATATGCGTAATGATCACTTTTGCTGCCGCATAGACAGGGATTCCTAAAATCACTCCTACCAGCCCAAACAACTTCCCAGATGTCAGTAAGACCAATAGAATCGTGACGGGATGAATCGACAATTCATTGCCTAGGACTAGCGGTGAAATCAAGCGGCCTTCAATCGTCTGTTCGATCACAAAAACGATCAATACTTTGACCAATAGAATCGGTCCGCCGACGATGCCTAAGAAGACTGCCGGTACCATGGCCAAAAATGAACCCAAATAAGGAATCAAATTTAAGAAGCCGGCTGCGATCCCCAACGTGATAGCATAATCTAGACCAATCAAACTAAACCCGATCATAAACATGATTGCTACAGCAAAGGCGACTGTCAATTGACCGCGGATATAAGACGACACTTGGTCATTCATTTCTTTTAAAACGATCAACGAAGGTTGACGCATTTTTGTTGGCAAAAACTTCACAAAATACGGTGCCAATTGGCGACCATCTTTCAACAAGTAAAACAAGATAAATGGCATCGTGATCACTGCCAAGATGATCGTTGCTACAGCCCCGAAAAAGCTGCCTAAGTTCTGAATCGTGCTGCGGGATAAATTCTGAACTAAATCAGTCATTGTGGTTATCAATTTTTCGTTTGAAGCTTCGATTTGCTCTTGCACTTGTGAAAAAATCGGGTCTGATAGAATCTCATTGACCTTATTTTCGATAATCGTCAAGTAACCTGGTAAATTGTCCGCAAAACTTAGGGACTGTTCTTGAATTTTCGGAATGATCACCACCACACCCCATACAATCAACCCAATCACCAAGACAAACAAACCAAATATACTATAAATTCGCTTTATGCCCTTGCGTTCGAGATAGTCGACGGTCGGGTTCATCAAATAATATAAGATTCCTGCCAGAATAATCGGCAATCCTACGATGGCCAAAAATTGCCAGAAGGGTTCAAATAGATACGATACTTTGGTAAACATAAACAAAATCAGCAGGACCAAAAGAATGACCAGCAAACTGGTCACTGCTTGGTTGTTCAAAAACCATTTCCAAAACCAGGAATATGGTTTTTTATGTGTTTCTTTCATTTAGGGACGGCCTCCTATTTGTAGGTCACTTTCATATCAACTGCAATTGTTGGCAATACTGCCGGTGTTAAGTAGATGGCACTTGATAATTGATTTTCTGCTGGCACATCGCCAAAAACAAACGTCACGTGCTGGATCGTCTGCAAGATTTGGTTTGCCACAGTTCCTACATATTGTACACGATATGCTTGATCGCCGAAAAGAATTTGATCGTCTTGCTTGACGATCAGGTCGCCTGAATCGGGCAGTGATTGAACCACTGAGTATTCTCGTAATGTGTCACTCGCTTCTTCGCCGAAGAAAATCAACATGTTTTCTTTGGGATCGATGGCTTGTGCCCCTATTTCTTTGATAGTTCCTTGTTTCATAAGACAAATTCCCCTTTCCATTCTTCATTGATTATTATAACATAAAGAGTTTTTATAGCCGCCGAAATCCGCATTCTATGGTAGAATTAAAAAGAAATGAAAATATTAGGAGGTTATTTATGTTGCAAACAATTTATTTAGGTACGTATACCCGACGTGAAAGCAAAGGGATCTACTCGATCGCTTTAGATACTGAAAAAGGAACATTGTCTGATTTAACATTGCGGGCAGAAGAAACAAGCCCTACGTATTTGGCACGCAGCAAAAAAGAAGCGGTTTATTCTGTGACTGAAGTCGATGGCAAAGGTGGTGCTGCGGCATATACCCCTGCGTTCTCTTTGCTGAATACAGCAACTGAAGAAGGCGCGCCTTTATGTTATGTAGCGGTAGACGAAACCCGCCAACTGCTTTATGGTGCCAACTACCATAAAGGAGAAGTCAATGTCTATAAAATTTTAGCAGATGGCAGTATCGAAGCCACTGATAGTGTTTACCATGATGAGCCTGTTGGTTCTCATGAAAATCAAGACAAACCTCATGTTCATTATACCAATTTAACACCCGACCAACGTTTAGCGGTCTGTGATCTAGGTACCGACCGTGTCTACACATACGATGTATCAGCTGACGGTAAGTTGACCGAAGTAGCTGTGTATGTGGCTGAAGATGGAACGGGGCCGCGTCATTTGGTCTTTCATCCAAACAATCAGTATGCCTATCTTGTTGGTGAATTGGACAGCTCCTTGACCGTTTTGCGTTACAACGAGACTGACGGCAGTTTCGCGCGTATCCAAAAAGTGCCAACGATTCCTGCTGATTTCACTGATTTCAATAGCGGTGCTGCGGTACGCATATCCACTGATGGACGTTTTGTTTACAGTTCTAATCGCGGCCATAACTCGATCGTTGTCTTTGAAGTGGCAGAAGACGGTGCTGCCTTGACTTTTGTTCAATCGATTTCGACTGAAGGCGACTTCCCTCGCGACTTTGATTTAGATCCAAGCAACGGCTATTTGGTCAATGCCAATCAGAATTCTGACAACTTGACTTTATACCGTCGTGATGCGGATACTGGCGTCTTGACTTTAGTAGAAAAAGACATTTATACACCAGAATGCGTCTGCGTACTATTCGAAAAATAATCTTCTGGAGGACTCCCCCATGTTTGAAAAAACACCAAAGGAACTAGTATTAAAAGATTTCTCAAATATTTACAACAAATGCCAATCGACATATGAATTGGTCACAAGTCGTCGCTATAACGAATCGTTGGTTTTACTGACCACCGCAGAAACCTATGCAATTGCAGAAAAAGCCTATATTCGTTGTGATACGTTCAAAGAGTTGCAAACGACTGAAGTCCAAGCATTTTTTGATGCCTTTGAAATTTACTATTTTGAATTGAAACAAGTACTGTTCCATGATGACGATGATTTTGTTTCTTTAAAAAATCGATTGAACCAAACAGCATCTGCCTATGAAGCATTGACAGCCTCATTTAATTTGCTATGATGGAAGCAAATCAATCGTGAAAAGGTGAAGCCCATGACACAAGAAGAAGTATTGGATCGACTGCGAGAAGAATTAGAAATGCCATTCTTTGAAGCAACATTAGAAAACAAGGTTTATACTGAAGCAGACTATCAACAAGTCAAAGCTGATTTGATCAAGTATTTTGATGACTATGTCCGCAACATAGAAAACTAAACCCATTCAAAAACACCTAAGAAGACGCTTCTTAGGTGTTTTTTTTAGGCGATAACTTTGAAATTTTGGTTCGTGACAGCGTCAATCACGGGATGTGCTTTCAGATAATCCGCAATCAACTCGGTCATATCAACTTGGATTTCACGAATGATTTTCTCTGCAGCAAACATGTCATAGTTTCCCCCGCCTACCGCCCGATATTGATTGATGACGATATCTAAATGCTGGTCCATCGCTACCGGTTCTCCTTCAAAGACCAAGGTTGTGATCCGTTGCCCCACTGGTTGACGCAGATCGATCGTATACTCAATGCCTTCATACATATCATAATTGTAGTACTGTGGTTTCGGTTCAATAAAAGCGGGATTAAAGATGATGGCGTTTTCTTCCACAGCTAAATAATTCGCTGTTTGCTCAAGTGCTGCCTTCAACTCTGCGCCGGTCACACGAACCACTGCCAATGTATTGGGATAAATATAATTGGTAATGACATCTCGCATAGTGATCGTGGATCCAAAGCCTTTCCCTTCATTATTGAACAAGGCTGTCCCTGAGATTTTTGCGCCGCTGGCGGCCATTTGCACCCGATTGATGAACTCGATATACGGATGTTCTTTGATTCTGGCACCCATTGGATCTGTGATGCGCATATCTCCTTCCACTTGTCCTAATGGTTGATCCAGCCAGGTATTCAACTCTTCATTGATTGGGGCCAGCAATGCCAATGTCGCTTCATCTGGCGTTGCATCCACGACAGAAACCAATTCTGCCCTACTATCCACTACGCGGAATTGATCTTCATCTGTTGCGACGGTCAATTCGATTTTGCCGATAAAGCTGCCGCGAAAACCCGGTTGCACCACAGGGATGCCATTGATTTTGGTCGCTATCTCCCGGTGTTGGTGCCCAGTAAACAAAGCGTCTATTCCTGATACTTCATGAAGCAATTGATAACCTTCATTTTCCCCCGTCAACAATTCGGTTGGTTCTCCAGTGATCAAATCTTTTTCAAACCCGCCATGGTAACTGACCACCACGATGTCTGCCGCTTCTCTTAGCCGCGGAATATAGACTTTGGCGGTTTCCACGATCGATTGGAAGGTCATGCCTTTGATCGTTGCAGGTTGTTCCCAGTGGGGAATATATTGTGTGACTAAGCCCAAAACAGCAATTTTGACGCCTTCTTTTTCAATGATCTTGTAGGCTTGGCCAAAATAAGGATCGCCGTTTTCATTGAGAATATTGGCTGCTAATACTGGACTTTGGTAACTAGTGATGGCCTCTTTCAAGTAATCAAGCCCATAATTGAATTCGTGGTTTCCTAACACGTGGACATCCACATCAAGAAGATTGACCGGTGCTGTTAGCGCCGAGACATGATGCTGGCTCTTGGCAATATAGTAACTCAATGGCGATCCTTGGATAAAATCGCCATTTTCGATGGTGATCACCGGACCGTCTGCTTCAGCTTTTAATTGTTTCATTTTGGTGGCAACTTTTGCGGTGCCAAAGCCCTGTTCTTGGTCATCAGAATAGTTGGTTGGTGTGACATATCCGTGCATATCGCTCGTTTCTAAGAACGTGATTTTCATGTGTGATTCTCCTTTATTCAGCTATGTACACAAAAGGATCTGTGCCTAGGCATCTCGACACCTGATGACACAAATCCTTTTGGCTGTCATTTCATTCAAGGTGTTTGTCTCTATTATACCTTAAAGAAAGAACAACGTCTTATTGATTCCATACATCTTCCAATTGCGGTTTTGCTTCTTCAATCAATTGATCGACATCTTTGTCTGTATTTGACAAAATATTTTCCATAATCGCGCGGATTTCTGTGTACGCTGAATCAGAATTTTCTACCACTGGTAAAGAGAATAGTTCTTTGGTAGCTGACTCTAGTTCAGACGCAACTTTCGTATCTGGATTGTTTTTGTAATCATCACTTTCTAAAACAGACTCCACCACTGGCATATAGCCTGTCGCAACTGACCATTCTAGTTGTGACTCAGGAGACGTCAAGAATTTCATATATTCAAACGCAGCTGTCCGCTCTTGGGCAGTCGCACTATTGAACATGTAAAGATCCGTTCCTTGTTGCAAATTGATGGCTTCTGGACGTGCCGAAACACCATATTCAAATTTGCCTTCGGTATCTTTTTTCACGTAACCTTCACCCGCAATTGATCCGATAAACATCGCCACTTGTTCGTTAGCGAACGGTCCTGACAAGTATTGATCAGAGCCTGCAATCCGGAAATAGCCATCTTTGACACCTTCTGCATAGTAATTGATCACTTCTTTTGACTCGTTGCTATCTAATTGCAGATCTTTGTCAAAGTCCACACCTTGATTCTGCATACCAATGGAATAATAGTTATTCAAAGAATCAAAGCCGGCACCCACGACTTTACCATCTGATTTTTCATAAATCGTTTGAGAAGCCGCTTTTAATTCATCAAAGGTTGTTGGTACTTCCACACCGTACTCATCTAGCATATCTGCATTATAAAAGAGCATTTCTGTTGATTTGTTGAAAGGAATACCATATTGCACGCCATCGATTTGTGCCCCTTCCAGTAACGGTGTGCGGATTTCTTCTTGATCCCCCCAGCCAATCGTATCGTTGTCGATATAAGCACCCAGATCCACCAACATCTCATCTTGCGCGGCATTCCACAACCAACCTGGATACGCTTGGGTGATCGTTGGCAGATCTTTTGGCGATGGCAACGTTGAATTGATTTTGGCTTGCAAGTCAGAATATTGAGATTGATTTTGTAATTCAATCTTGATATTGGGATTATCCGCCATAAATGCCTCGGTCAACTGGGTCAATGACTCTTCTTGCGCGCCATTCATGGCATGCCAAAAGGTGACGGTTGTTTCCTCTGTGATTTCTGTTGCAATGTCTTCATCGTTTGCTGCTGAAGATCCGTTACTGCCACAAGCCCCTAATACCAATGTCGCGGCCGCTGTTGCTGCAAATGCCCATTTCTTTGTCTTCATTCTTTTCTCTCCTTTATTCCTTTTTATAAAATGATTTTCTCACCGCGTTGCGGCAATATTCTTTCACCGTACGGATTGACCAGTTTTTCTGGTCGCAGCGTATGGATTGGAACCAAACATTTAGGCTCGATCCATGCAATGATTTGATCCAAATCTTCTGGGATTGCATGGCCCGAGTTTGGTAACCGGACAAATTCGATCTCAAGTGCCGCCAATTGATCCAGAAACACTTGATAAGCTGGATCAAAGTCCCCTAGAGGCTGGGCATCACTATGGATATATAAACCACCCTTTTGCAGATGCGCAAACTGTGCCACTGCTTGCCAGACATACTGACTAGTATCGGCACATAAAGCTTGATAAGAAATAGCATATTCTGGTGTCAAATTTCCTGGCACCTGACCATCGATGGTATAATAAAAGACGTCTTTGTCAAAGATTTCTTTCAGCAAAGCGGCTTGCTGCGCTTCTAAAACAACGGTTCGCGGTGCAGCTTCGACCAATGCCAAGAAGCGTTCCACATTCGCAGGATAGCCATTAAATGTGATTTGGCGCTCTGGATTTTCCGCTACCAACTGAACAAAGGCCTCAACAAGTGCCTCTTCACTATCAACAACAATTGTCGCTGGGTCTGGGGTGCGTTCAGGGAAACTGATACTGACCCCTTCCATCATCAATAAGTCTGTCCCTTTTGCCAATTGACAAAACGCCTTGCTGCGTTCGGGATGATACCCATGCAAACGCAAATCACCGGTATAGGCCAGAAAATGATCTGGCGTGCGGATCAATAGTGCCGCCGCCCCGAAGGCATCGTGATCGACAGGGACGATCTCAACTTCGATTTCACCAACCCGAATCACATCGTGAGGTGCCAAGCCCACCATCGATCGGACAAAGTTGTCGGCTTCATGAGGAACTGGCAACAAGAAGTCCCCGTTGCGGTTCAGCACTTCCAGAATCGCTTTGGTTTCTTTCAAGGTATATAAAGGAATCGCCGGATCAAGATAATTGATCATTTTGGCGTGATCCAAATGAGCGTGGGACAAGAAAACAGCTGTTTCTTGATACGTTTTGTTTTCATCCCCTTCATAGTGATACGCCAATTGAGGATCATACACCTGTTGTAACTGAGGGACCCAGCGGTGATCAACTAGCGTTTGTAATGTTTCATCTGGCAACGGTGTTTCCGGATGATACTCTGTCCCGAAATCGAAAAAGATATGGGCATCTTTATATGCAACTTCAATCACTGTACCGCCAATCGTCAAAATCCCGCTATGAAATGTAATACTTGTTTTATCCTTTGATGCCATCTTTTGCCACTCCTTTAATAATCTCTTTTCTAAAGATCAAATAAATAATCAAAATCGGAATGACCGTTAAGGTTGCAGCAGCCATTTGCAAATGTACGTCACTGCCGCTTTCTGTTGTAAAAGCGGCCAAACCATTATTCAACAGACGGTATTTTTTCTCATTGGTCACTAGCAGCGGCCACAAGAAAGAGTTCCAACTAGAAATAAATGTCAAAATCCCGACTGTCACCAACGCTGGTTTAGACATTGGAATCAATATGCGACGAATATAAGCCAAATCGCTGGCACCGTCGATTTTGGCTGCTTTGTAAAAGGTATTGGAAATACTTTTCAGATAGCCATTCAAATAATAGATATAGAAGATACTTGTCAAAAAAGGAATGATCAAGGCACTATACGTATTCAATAAACCCATTCTGGCAATAGTATTGTAATTGGTAAAAATGATTGATTCATACGGTACCATCAGTAATGAGATCATCAGTGCGATGACCAACCCCTTATACTTAAACTCAAGACTGGTCAAGGCAAAGGCGGCGAGTACCGCCGTCACCAGTGTGGCAATCGTCGTGATGGCCGACACAAAGACTGTATTCAAGAAATACCGTAAAAAGGGGGCTTTCGTAAATACTTCTGCATAATTTTCCCATTGAAAAGAAGCGGGGATAATCGTCGGCGGAATACTGGTGGCTTCACTATACGTCATCAATCCAGCCAAAATCATATAAATAAATGGGAAAACAGTGATGATCGCTAAAAGCGCCAAGAAAAGCATGGAAATCACGGTAACGACTTTCTTCATTTGCTTATTCCCCCACTTTCTTCAAAATTTTGTTTTGGATGAATGTCACCATCAGGATAATGATAAACAAAATCACCGTTGCGGCCATCGCAATGCCTGGTCGACCTGCGATGTGGAATTTGTCATAGATGTAATACACCGCTGTCGTTGCGCTCTTGGCGATCCCTGGTTGTCCACCAAAAAGTGCGTAGACTTGCGTGTAGACTTTAAAGGCCGCAATAATATTGACTGTTAGCAAAAAGGCAAAGGTTGGAATCAATTGCGGAAACGTGATTCTACGAAAAATTTCCCAATTGTTGGCACCAAACATTTTGGCAATTTTGTAATGTTCCTGATCGATGTTGCGCATACCTGCCAATAAAATAATGATATTGAAAGCCAAACTCGTCCAAACGCCAAAAATAATCAGCGTTGTCATACTCATATTGACATTGTCCAACCAATTGATCGGTGCGATGCCAACCAAACTCAAGAGATAATTGATAATCCCATATGACCCATTGAAAAAATAGCGAAAAACGATCCCGATCGCAATCGTACTCGTCACATAAGGCATAAAGAAAATCGTTTCAAAAAAACTTTTGTGTTTGACTTTTTCAAAAATGATCCAAGCAATCGCCAATGACAAAATCAAGGCAATCGGCACGACGGTAAAGGCAAAGAGGGCCGTATTTCTTAACGCTTTAAAGAAGACAGGATCAGTCAACACTTTTTGATAGTTCTCGATTCCTGCATAGCGCTGATTGATCAATGTCCCTTTTTGGAAACTCATGATCAATGAGCGAAACAACGGATAGACACTAAACAAAAAGATGATCACCAGTGACGGCAGCAGAAACAGCCACGCTTTGGGCTGATTTTCCGGGTTGTAATTTTTTTTGAACATCAGTAGACCCGCTCCCCTTTGTCATCAAAAATGAAGGCCTTTTTGAATTGGAAATCAAACGCAACTTGTGCACCTTCCTCGATGATTTCTTCAATACTGACGATTGATTTCAAATGTTTATCAGCCAAATCAAAATTTAAAATTCGTTCTCGGCCAATCAATTCCACACTCTTGATCGATGTCTCAAACAAACTGTTTTGGGTTACGGTCAACACATCTTCTGGACGAATGCCTAACGTATATCGTCCATCTGGCATCGGTTTCTTGAAACGAATATCCGTCAAGCGACTCACGGGCGCTGTAAATGCAGGATGATGTATTTTGCCATCCTTGATTTCGATTGGCAGCATATTGATGATCGGATTGCCTATAAATTTGGCGACAAATTGATTATTCGGTTCTAAATACAAGTTTTGCGGATCATCGTTTTGTTGGATCACGCCTTCATTCATCAGAATAATTTTGTCGCTGATCGACAATGCTTCTTCTTGATCATGCGTCACAAAAATCGTCGTGATCCCAACTTCTTTGACCAAGCGTCGTATCTCTTCTCTAATCTTCAACCGCAGACGGGCGTCCAAATTACTGAGTGGTTCATCCAGTAACAAAACTTCAGGATTTTGGACCAAAGCGCGGGTGATTGCGACCCGCTGCTGTTGACCACCAGATAACGTGCCTGGTTTTTTTTGGCTCAACTCTTCAATATTGGTCAAACGCATGTACTTTTCGGCGATTTGCTTTGCTTCATTTTTTTTGATTTTCTTCTCGCCGACTGTCAATGGAAACATCACATTTTCCAAGACGGTCATATGGGGATATAGTGCATAATTCTGAAAAACAAACCCAATATTGCGGTCTTTTGGTTCGGTTTTGACCACCGAGTTGCCATTAAAGCAAATATCGCCAGCTGTCGGACTTAACAAACCAGCGATCAAATTTAAAATCGTTGATTTCCCACAACCACTTGGTCCTAATAAACAAACAAGGTCGCCTTTTTCAATAGTAAAATCAACCGCTTTTAAGGCCTCGAATTTATTATCAAAGACCTTCTTTAACCCCACTACTTCTATCAAACACTGCCCCTCCATTTTCTCTTTCCCATTTCATTTGGCCAGAATAACAATCCATAAGAAAAGACGTCATCCTTGTCAAACTTACAAAGAAATTCGATTTTAATGATAACAAACGATTATTTTCATTCGATACTATTATTGTAAATGTTTTGTAAAAGCCGAAATGAATTATGAAAGAATTTTTAATAATTTCTTTCAAAAAAAAAAGCGAAAAATGAAAAATAGCGCTTTATATACTGAAAATACTTCAAACCTACACTTTGGTAAGCGCCTTTATTTAAAAAATAAACCATGTCCAACTGAACCCGTTTCACAGCAACAGCCGAATGAAAAGCCTATGATAAAACAAGTCGGGTCTTATCAATGTGTCTTGACATATTGATTACATCTACTTTACCATCCCAACATAAAGTGTCAAGACACAAATATGCCATAATTTGGTCAAAAAAAGCAAAAAAACAGAACGTCATCCTTAGAGATGACGTTCTGTAATAGGCCTTCAGCCATGATTTGGTGGCCGCAACACTACTTGTTTCGTCGTGACTTGATCAAGAAAATAGCGATCATGCTCGACGATCACCATCGTCGGCTCTACCAAAGAAATGACCGTCGCTAACTGTTGCTGGTTGAAGACGTCTAAATAATTCAATGGTTCATCCCAAATAAACAGATGGGCCGGTGTCGCCAATGATTTAGCCAATTCGACCCGTTTGCGCTGTCCCATACTCATCTTTTCGATGGGAGTCTGGAACACCGATCGCTCTAAGCCTAATTTTTTGAGATTGCGCAACAAATCTTGATAGGCGATTCCCTGTGCTTCAGCAAACTGCGCTAATGTTCCATGATTGTCTTCATAGTTCTGCCGGACACAACTGACTTTGATTTGATGCGCCAGCTGGAGGCTACCCGTCGTTTGGCCAGCAAATTGCCTCAGAATCGCTTGAATGACACTTGACTTGCCTGCACCGTTGGGGCCTTCGATCCCTATGCGCTCTTTGTCTCTCACAGCAAATGTGATTGGCAAAAACAATGGCTGTTCATAACCTAGCTGTAGTTTTTCTGCTTTGAGCAGTACATCATGGTGACTTGTTAAAGGATACATCTTTAATGGATCGATGTACTCAATATCTTTTAATAAAGCAGACTTGCCTTGAATTTGATCTTCCATTCGTTTGACAATGGCTTTTGATCGTTTCATCGTACGCGCTGCCCGGGCACCGATTGCGCCAGTATCAAAGACACCGCCACTGCCTTTTTTATGAGGGGAACCCAATTTATCCCGTTCTCTTCCCCGTGACCATTCGGCTTTTTCTGCAGCTGTTTGCTGCAAACGTCCGATTTCTTTCTTTAGTTTTTTGTTTTGTTCTTGCTCGTAGTTGTCTTTTTGCTGTTTTTGCGCTTCATAGACTGTATAGTTTCCTTTGTATAAGACCAGTTGGCTCTTTTCGATTGCTAACACATGATCGACCACATCATCCATGAACTGACGATCATGGCTCACCACGATAAAGCCCGTTTTTTGTTGCAAATAATTCGCCACATGAATACGGCTCGTGATATCAAGATGATTGGTTGGTTCATCGATCAGAGGAAAATTTTCCTCATCGACAAACAGACGCGCCAAACGGACTTTTGTCTGCTCGCCTCCTGACAATGTATGAAAGGGACGCCACAAAACATCCGGCGTTGTTTGAAGCAAACGCAACTCCCTTTCCAATTGCCACAATGCTACATCACCAGATTCTTGTAACACGTGATATGTCAATTGCTGCGGATCGTTGATTGCTACCGGGAAATAGACAAAAGTCTGTCCATGACTGATTTCTCCGCTATAAGGCAATTGATTTTGTAACAAGCGCAGCAAGGTGGTTTTGCCGCGTCCATTGCGCCCCAATAAGCCTAATTTCCAAGTGGTATCGATCGTTAAATTGGTCCGATCGAATAGAAGTTGTTCTTGGCTGTCAAAGCCAAAGGTCAATTGTTTGATACTGATTGTGCTCATATTGTTCACCTCGTGTCTATTTCTTGAATAGACGGGGTCCTAAGCTATTTTCAGTGATCAGCAAAAAAAGGACACAAAAAAGACCTTTCATCAAAAAAGCCGCCAATCCTGAAAATCTGCAGACTGTCCCCTTGGTGGTTCTAGTCGTATGCAGCTTTCAACAAATTGGTTACTTTTTCAATGGAAGATCCCTCACTTCATGTTTGATTGCCCAAAGTATAGCATGCTTGATTCATTGAAAGCAAACATTCTATATTCACTCGCCACTGATTGTTTGCCAATCGCACCTTTCTTTAAAAACGAAAATATTTTCCTTCACAAAGTTTCAGTAAATCGTCTGTTCAATCCAGATAAAAAAACATATAATTGCACAAAAAAACCACCAGGTTGGTTAGTCCCGGTGGCAAAAGGAGTAAAATGAAAAATAAAAAGGTTGTTGGTTGTGGCTTTATTATAGTGCCGATTTAATTTTTAATCATGTGAATAACATAACAGTTAAATTAAATAACTCTTGTTTAAGCGTTTTTATTTATCATTTTTTTAACAAAAGCGCCGTCATGCGTTGAATGGCAAATGAAATATCATCTGTTGCTTGATCTTGTTTTTCTTCTGCCGCATCAAATGCTTCTGTGTCCACCCCATCTGCGATACTTAGAATCATTTCATCACAGCCGGCAACATAGCTCATATATGCGCGCTCAAATTTTTTGTGGATCCCCATTACATTTGCCGGTGGCCGCAGTTGGCTGATTTTTTTCAACATCAAACGGTACTTATCTGTTCCTTCTTTGAATGTCTCTGCGATTTCTGATAACCGTTCTTGTGTCAGTTCACTGGTCTTCTTTTCGTCGATTGCTTGCCGAATCTCCTCATACTTGGGATGCATTTTTTCCCCGATTGCTTCCGTTTCTTTCACTAAATCATTGATTGTTTGGACATAATACCCTAAATTTGGTCGCACAATATATTCCTACTTTCTTCAGTTGATACTGTTTATTTTACCGTTTCTGATGGGAAATGGAAAGGTGTAAGGACATTCTGATGCTACTAAGCATAGCAATCGTTCTATACTTCATCAATCGTATATTCCGTATACCCTTCATAATAGTACCTGACATCAATCCCTTTCATATACAGCGCACAATCCTCGATTCTATCTGTCAAGGCATGGAAAATCAAGAACTTGATTTCTAAATCATTGATTGGGCTGCGTTCCATAGCAGATAGATAGTCCGCTTTATCAATCAGATTCCAATCAACCACTTGCTTGATTTCCTGTTTCAACAACAAATCTAACCAGATTCTCGTACTGCGCCCATTGCCTTCTCGAAAGGGGTGCGCGATATTCATCTCGACATATTTTTTGATGATTTCATCAAAAGTCTGTTGCGGCATATGATCAATATGCACGAGTGCTTGTTGCAAGTACATCACTGGTGCGAAACGGAAATTCCCTTTGCCACGTTGACATTGCGCACCTTTTTGTAAAGGCATATATGTCTGAGAACAAATACCTATGAATGTCTGAAAGCCCCTTAAAAGTGCCAATCTCGATTTTGTTCATTTTACCAGAATCATATAAATCTTTCGCTTTTTGCTTACTGATTTTTTCTTCATGTTTGGCTAACGCCACTTGATTGGTCAACCCTAACTTATTTTCTAAGGCCATAATGACTCTCCTTCGTCCATTTAAAATGAGTCGAAACCGTCCCACTCCATTGATTGTGCCGTATAACGAAACTTCTTGAAACAAAAAGAAAACCAGCCATACCGGCTAGCATCTCTTTTGATGCCGGTGTGACTGGTTTGATACTATCATGTTTTGTTTTTTCGTTTCAACTATCTACTTACGCCCCATTGCACGTTGGACAGCTTTCACGATTTCGACGATTGGAATGATCGCAAAAGATGACCCTAAGACGATTCCCCATTGATATAAGTCCAAATGGGCTACGCGGAAGATATCATTCAATCCTGGCACCACGATGATGACCATCATCAAAGCAAAGGACAATAAGATTGCCCAGTTGAAGGCTTTATTTTTGAAAGGTCCTACGGTGAAGAGAGACTGATGCACAGACTTAACATTGAATGCGTGGAACAATTGCATCAAGCCAAGTGTGGCAAAAGCCATCGTTAACGCATCCGCATGAATCTCATTATAACTGGTATGAACAGGCCATTGGATCGCAGACCAATAAACAAAGAGCACTGTTGCTGCTTCTAAGATCCCTTGATAAATAATACTGCTCATCACACCACCAGAGAAGAAGTTTGAGCTACGGCCGCGTGGTGCATGTTTCATCAAGTCTTTCTCGGCTGGTTCCATACCTAATGCAATCGCTGGGAAGGTATCTGTCACCAAGTTGATCCAGAGCAAGTGGATTGGCAATAATGTATCCCAGCCCCAAAGTGTGGCAAGGAATAAAGTCAACACTTCCCCTAAATTGGCTGCCAATAAATATTGGATCGATTTCTGGATATTCGAAAATACTTTACGGCCTTCTTCAACAGCAACAACGATGGTGGCAAAGTTATCATCGGCTAAGACCATATCAGAAGCACCTTTCGACACTTCGGTCCCAGTGATTCCCATGCCGACGCCGATATCCGCTTGTTTCAATGCTGGGGCATCATTGACTCCATCCCCTGTCATGGCAACGACTTTTCCTTCTTGCTGCCACGCTTTGACGATCCGTACTTTGTGTTCAGGAGATACCCGGGCGTATACAGAATACTGGGTCACTTTTTGGGCGAATTCTGCTTCACTCATCTTGTTCAACTCAGCACCCGTTAAGACAGCATCATCATCACCAGGTGTAATGATCCCTAAGCGACCGGCAATGGCTTCCGCTGTATCCCGGTGGTCGCCTGTGATCATGATTGGGCGAATACCTGCTTCTTTTGCCACTTTAACGGCATCTGCCGCTTCAGCACGCTCTGGATCGATCATACCGACCAATCCGGCAAAAACCAAATCATTTTCAACGATTTCTGATTCGAGATTTTCTGGTACAGCATCTACATATTTATAGGCCATACCCAAGACTCGCAAAGCTTGTTTTGCCATATCGGTATTATTGGTCAAAATCGCTTGTTTTTGCTTGTCATCCATTGGTACTTCTTGTCCATCCAATAAGACTGTAGCTGTTCGCCCTAAAAGCACATCTGGCGCGCCTTTCACTGCCACCAGATAGCGGCCATCTTCTTGTTGGTGGATGGTGCTCATCAATTTACGATCGGAATCAAATGGCAAATCTGCCACACGAGGCTCTTGTCCGACCAGATCACGAACGTGGAATCCTTGATCCATCCCAAATTGTACAAGGGCAGTTTCCGTTGGATCCCCTATCAGATTGCCTTCTTCTCCAAATTTGGTGTCGTTGGCAAAGTTCATGACTTTCAATGCCATATTATCCAAAGGAATATCTTCAGATGCGGCATGTTGGTGATTGTTGACATATAATTTTTCAACAGTCATTTGATTCAATGTCAATGTACCAGTTTTATCCGATGCAATAATATCTGTTGCCCCTAATGTTTCAACAGCTGGCAATTTGCGGATGACTGCATTACGCTTGGCCATCACTTGCGTTCCTAATGCCAAAATGATGGTCACTATGGCTGGCAAGCCTTCTGGAATCGCAGCTACAGCTAATGAGATCGAGGTCAGTAACATATCGACCCATGAGGTATTGTTGAAGATCGTTCCCACGAAGAACATAATGACTGCAATCACAATGATGGCAATCGTTAGAAACTTACCTAATTCATTCAAATTGCGTTTTAGTGGTGTTTCTGTTTCTTGGGCACTCGCCAGCATGCCGGCGATTTTGCCGACTTCTGTGCCCATACCAGTATTGACAACAACCCCTTTACCGCGACCGTATGTCACATTGCTGTTTGAATACGCCATGTTGACCCGGTCCCCGATACCGACATCGCTGCCCTCAATTACCGTCAGTTCTTTTTCAACGGGCACTGATTCACCTGTTAAGGCAGCTTCTTCGATTTTTAGAGAACTTGCTTCTAGCAAGCGCAAATCGGCTGGTACGACATCACCGGCTTCTAGCAAGACGATATCTCCAGGCACCAACTCATCACTTTTGACCGTCACCGTATGGCCATTGCGCAAAATATTGGCATTGGGTGTCGACATTTCCCGCAATGCTTCAATGGCTTGTTCTGCCTTGGCTTCTTGGACCACGCCCATGATGGCATTGATGATCACAACAGCCAAAATAATGATTGAATCAACAAATTCATGAGAAACAGCTGCTGAGATGATGGCAGCGGCCAACAAGACAATGATCATCAAATCTTTGAACTGTTCAAAAAACTTTTGAACCAATGATTTTTTCTTGCCTTCTTCCAATTCATTGGGGCCATATTCAGACAAGCGTTTTTTTGCTTCATCATTTGTCAGGCCATTGGCATCTGCTTGCAATTCTTGCAAGACACTCGTGGTCTCTTGCGCATAAAAGGCTTGCGACAGTTGTGCTTTTTTGTTTTCTTCTGACATCTTTTTTCCTCCCTTATAGATCCTTCTTTTATTGTACATGAAATGAAAAAAAATAGACTTATGTATGCACTGGAACACATACATAAGTCTCACTATTTAAGGCAACACCAGAAATTTCTTTCAGGATGGTGATGTTGCCGCGGATGCAAAAACCGCTAGTTACTCCCTCATGATCATATCAATAACACGCATTATACAAAAAGTTTCCATCGATTGCAATCTATATCTCTTATCAGCTGAATCAATAGCAAATTAGGCGATCACTGCGCCATTCGGCATGCCTTTTGGTGCATCAACGATTTCTAAACGTCCTTCTGCATCTTCAGCAGATAAGATCATCCCTTGACTGACTTGTCCCCGCATTTTCCGTGGTTTCAAGTTGGCAACGATCACGACTTTTTTGCCAATCAACACTTGAGGGTCTGGATAGAACTCTGCCACACCGGATAAAATCTGACGGTCTTGATCATCGCCAGCGGCTAAACGAAATTGCAATAATTTGTCTGCCCCTTTGACTTTCTGACAGTCGATCACTTCAGCAACTTTCAATTCGATTTTATCGAAATCTTCGTATTTGATTTCTGCTTTGTCTGATTGCAAGTCGGTTTCTTCAGGATCCCATTTGACCGTTTCTTCTGGTCCTTGGGTCCCTTCTGCCATTTTCTTTTGAATATAGGCGATTTCCGTTTCAAGCTCTAAACGTGGGAAGATTGGTGTCCCCTTGGCAACGACTTTCGTGCCGCTAGGGAATTCGCCAAAGCGTAGATCTTTCAAGTCCATGGCTTCAACAGCTAGACCCAATTGCGCAAAAATATTCGTAGGTGTTTCTGTCATCACAGGTTGCAATAAAATCGCTACGATCCGCAAGCTTTCCGCCAAATGGACCATCACACTATTCAATTCTGCTTTGCGGTCTTCTTCTTTTGCTAAGACCCAAGGTTGGGTTTCATCGATATATTTGTTGGCTCTTGAAATCAAAGTCCAAACTTCAGCCAAAGCTGTGCTGAATTCCATTTTGTCCATTGCTTCATGATAACGCCCCACGACATTGGCCGCTGTTGTTGATAGCTCACTGTCAAATGGTGTCACTTTAGAGGCATAATCAGGAACCAACCCATCGCAATATTTGTTGATCATGGCAATCGTTCGGTTCAACAAGTTGCCTAGATCATTGGCTAGATCGTAATTCAAGCGTGACACAAAGTCTTCCGGTGTGAAGACACCATCACTGCCGAAAGGAACTGCCCGTAATAAATAATAGCGTAAGGCATCTAAGCTATAGCGTTCGACTAACATTTCAGGATAAACGACATTGCCTTTTGATTTTGACATTTTGCCGTCTTTCATCATCAACCAGCCATGGCCAAAGATTTTTTTAGGCAATGGCAAGTCTAATGCCATCAACATGATTGGCCAATAAATCGTGTGGAATCGTACAATTTCTTTACCAACCATATGGACATCTGCCGGCCAGAATTTTTGGAACAACGAATCATCCTCTGTGCCATAACCAAGAGCCGTGATATAGTTGGATAGCGCATCGATCCAAACATAGACCACATGTTCTGGACTAGCAGTCACTGGGATGCCCCATTTGAAGGTCGTCCGAGAAACAGCTAGATCTTCTAGACCTGGTTTGATAAAGTTGTTCAGCATTTCGTTTTTACGTGATTCCGGTTGAATGAACTCTGGATGCTCATCATAGTACTGCACCAAGCGATCCGCATATTTGCTCATGCGGAAGAAGTAAGAAGATTCTTTGACCAACTCCACTTCATGGCCACTTGGGGCTTTCCCGCCGATCACGTTGCCTGCTTCATCGCGGAAGACTTCGGCTAACTGCGTCTCAGTGAAATATTCTTCGTCTGATACAGAATACCAGCCTTCATACTCTCCTAAATAAATATCGCCTTGATCCAGCAGTTGTTGGAAAATCTGCTGCACAGATTTTTTGTGGTAATCGTCAGTTGTGCGGATAAACTTGTCATAACTGATATCAAGTGTTTTCCATAACTTTTTGACATCAGCTGCCATTTTATCTACATATTCTTGCGGATCAACGCCTAATTCTTCTGCTTTTTTTTCGATTTTTTGACCGTGTTCATCGACACCAGTCAAATAAAACACATCAAAGCCCATCAAGCGTTTGTAGCGAGCGACTGCATCACAGGCAATTGTCGTATATGAGTTTCCGATATGTAATTTGCCGCTTGGATAATAGATTGGCGTCGTGATATAAAATGTTTCTTTTTCAGCCATGGACAGGTGTCCTCCTTCTGTCGAATAAAGTGTATACTAAGGTAGTATACCATAATTCAAGTTGAGTTTTTTCTTTTTTTGATCGGAAAAGTATCCGATAATACGGCTACTTCCTTGCTTTGAAAAATAGCTGCTTGTTTTGTTATAATAGAATAAAAATCTCCTCTTGAAAGGATGCCTCATGTCAAACATAAATAAACGTTTTTTCTGGCTGTCGATCGGACTGACTGTTTTGCATCTGATCGGCGCAAGTTACTATCCCTATTTCTATGCTTATTTCAACGGACTCGATCAAGCTGCAGCCTTCGCAACGGTCGTCACATTGTTGCGGGTGATCTTCCTTTGCTGGCTCGCTTATTGCGGCTACCGCACGTTGCACGATCAGCAACGATTGACTTGGTTATATACCGCCTTATTTTTTGTCAACTTGATTTGCCCGTATTTTTTTAATTGATGCATGCTTTTTCTAATACAACTAGCCCTACAAATGAATCTATCTAGGAGAAAACAATGAAAACATTCACTTCTAAATCTGCAGAAAAACATTACTATGAACAAGACGCGTCAGAAGCCGAATTTCTTGCTTGGTATCAAGAACAAGATCAACCAAAATATGAAAAGCCTTCGGTGACTGTTGATATGGTCTTGATGTGTTACAACAAAGAAGAAGAACAATTGAAAATCGCCTTGATTCAGCGGAAAGGCCACCCGTTTCGTAATTCATGGGCCTTGCCTGGCGGATTCGTCAATCCCCAAGAATCGACCGGTGACAGTGTCATCAGAGAAACCAACGAAGAAATCGGCGTAACGATTTCCAAACAAAACATTGAACAACTGCATACCTTCAGCACACCCGATCGTGATCCGCGGGGCTGGGTCATCACAGTTAGTTACTTGGCTTTCATCGGTGAAGAGCCCCTCAGTGCGGGGGATGACGCCAATCAAGTGCGCTGGTTTTCATTAGAACGTAAGGGTCAACAGCTGTTTTTAAGCAGTGGTGAGATCGAGATTGTTTTGGATATGCAATCTGGCACATCGATTGGCAAGGATACCTTGGCCTTTGACCATAGCGCCATTATTCTGAAAGCTTTCCAACGGGTCGCCAATAAAATGGAGCATGAGCCGCAAGTCCTTTTGGTCTTAGGACAAGACTTCACGATCACAGAAGCCCGTAAAGTGTTTGCCAAATTCCTCGGCATCGATTTCAAGCTGATCGATCATTCGAATTTCAAAAAATCCATGCTGCAATATTTTATTGAAGTTGGTGAAAAACCTGTTGGTATCGGAAGACCTTCTAAGATTTATCGTTTGAATGATGACGTACTAGGCAACAAGATGTAACGTGTAAAACCCTCCAAACCATGTTTGGAGGGTTTTACTGGCTAATCATAATTAGTGGACGTGGTTCCTAGAAACAAAAACCGTGATTGGCTTTTTCTATACCCTAGGCGAACCCTGGCGTCCCTTCCAGTTTTTTAGATCAAGAACCCATTTGGGCCAATAACTCAGGCATTTTTCGATTGTCAGTTGCGGATAAAGCGACAAAATGAAGCTCTTTTCCGTACCATTTGGCTTTATACTGCATTTTGCGAACAAATTGGTGCCAGTCGCTAATCGTGTAGTTACCAGAAACCTGGGCATCTTCACTGATTTTCTCAATATAAATCGTATCGTACTGCTTTACTAAATGATAGCTCATCTGATCAATGTACTCCCGCTTTTGACAGCCGTGAAGCCGATAAAGTTTGGCTACTTTGCCTTTTTGTTTTTGATAATTGCGGGCATTGTTCAAGAGAATCTTCTTGCGCTTGACCGCCTTGGCTTTGATCGTCAGTTTATTCTCAGCCCGCGCTAGTTTTTGCAGCGTCGCTAAGGCATGGGTGCATGCGACTGGTAACGAATGATTGGCTTGCACAAGAAGTTGCGGATCAAAGATCAGTGCAATCTTCTGTTGTTTTTTTGGTAATGGTTCAACTTCTTCCAAGCATAAAATCGATACATAAAATTCAGTACCGTTTTTTGCGGAAATCGTTGCTGATTTGATGGTTCCTTTGATTGCCCGATGCTGCTTCACCGGAACCAATGATTTCAATTTTGGCAGCTTGAGTTGATCTTCGACAAAATAGATCGTATGTTGTTGATTATTGGTGGTATACGATTGCCAAATACTTTTTTTGGTTTTCATTTTTGGAAAGCCGGCTCGTTTTTGGAAATAATTCCGAAACGCCCGTTCCAGATTCCGTTGTGCATTCGCTAATGCTAAACTATCCGTCTCTTTTAAAAACGGATAGTCTTTCTTTAATTTGGCTGGTGTTAACCCTAACTTTACTTCCTTGTTCGCCAGTTCATCCATCTTGGCTTTCAGCAGCTGATTATACGTGAAGCGTACACAGCCGAAAGTTTCGATGAAGAACTGTTTTTGCTGTCCATTAGGATAGATCCGAAATTTGTATGCTTTTAAAACACCCAGTTTCATCTCCTCCTAACCTATCCCCCTATACCTTTAAACCAAAACTGTTCCCTTTTTTTGTGCCAATTTTTCTTGATAATGTGCCACTTCATTTTTTGATGCATAGACGAAATGTCCGGGTGCGACTTCTTCCATTTGACGCGCTTGGTCATCTGTCGGTTCACTGACATATTTGATCCGTTTGCGTTGGCGCTCATGGTCAGGATCGGGCAATGGAATGGCCGACAATAGACTTTCCGTATATGGATGTACGCCATAATGATAGATCTCATCACTAGTACCCACTTCCAATAACTTGCCATTGTGCATCACACCGATGCGGTCACTGATATGTTTGACCATAGATAGATCGTGGGCAATAAATAAATAGGTCAATTTATGTTGTTCTTGCAAATCTTGCAGCAAATTGACCACTTGTGCTTGGATCGATACGTCCAAAGCTGAAATCGGTTCGTCGCAAATGATGAATTTCGGATCGACCGCTAACGCGCGGGCAATACCGATCCGTTGTCTTTGACCACCAGAAAATTCATGCGGATAACGGGTCCCATGACTTGGGTTCAAGCCTACGGTTTTTAACAACTCATCCACACGCTGATTCCGTTGTGCTTCTGTTTTGGCCAAGCCATTGATATCAATCCCTTCAGCAATGATATCCCGAACTTTCATCCGTGGATTCAAAGAGGCATAAGGATCTTGGAAAACCATTTGCACATCACGGCGAAAATCTGCCAAATCTTTCTTGCCTTTGATTTTCATCACATCTTGTCCATCAAAAAGCACTTCTCCACCAGTCGGGTTATTCAACCGGATCACCGTCCGACCAGTGGTCGACTTGCCGCTCCCTGATTCGCCAACTAGTCCGAAGGTTTCTCCTTCATAAATTTTGAAAGAGATATCATCAACGGCTTTGACTTCGTCTTTGCGGCCAACATTAAAATATTGTTTTAGATTATTTACTTCAAGTAACACTTTTTCCAACCGTTTCTCCTCCTTAGACCGTAGTTTGGCTATTTTTTTCTTGGAATTTTTTCCAACGAATCAAAATTTCGTCAGGCGGCGTCACTTTTGGCGCTTGCGGGGCCAATAACCAAGTGGCTGCTTTATGGGTCGGTGAAACATCAAAGAATGGCGGTTGTTCTTCCGCATCGATTTGCAAAGCAAATTCATTCCGTGGATAAAATGCATCGCCGGTTGGCGGATCCAATAGATCCGGTGGTGAACCTGGAATCGCGTATAAGCGATCCCCGGTACCTTCTAGTGTCGGCATTGATCCCAACAAGCCCCATGTATAAGGATGTTGTGGATTGTAGAAAATCTCTTCCGATGTGCCGACTTCAACGATTTTCCCACCATACATCACGGCTACGCGATCTGCTACATTGGCCACAACACCTAAGTCATGGGTAATGAAGACAATGGAGGAATTGATTTTTTTCTGGATATCTTTCAGCAATTCTAGGATTTGTGCTTGGATCGTTACGTCCAATGCAGTTGTTGGTTCATCTGCAATCAAGACTTGCGGGTAGCAGATCAACGCAATCGCAATCACGATCCGTTGCCGTTGGCCACCTGAAAACTGATGGGGGTAGTTTTTCAAACGTTTTTCTGCATTAGGAATACCAACCAAGTTCAAAAGATCCAAGGCTTGTTTCAAGCCTTCTTTTTTGCTGATTTTATTGTGTTTCATCAATGATTCTGCTACTTGTTTGCCGATAGGCATCGTTGGATCTAATGAAGTCATTGGGTCTTGGAAAATCATGGCAATTTCTTTGCCGCGAATTTTTTGTAATTCTTTTTCTGTTTTGGTCAAAATGTCTGTTCCATTGAACAAGATTTGACCGTTGTCAACGTTGGCGTTACTCGCTAATAGCCCCATGATACTGCGGGTCGTTACGGATTTACCACTCCCTGATTCTCCTACGATCGCCAATGTTTCGCCTTTATACAAATCGAAACTGACGTCGCGGATTGCTTTGACTTTCCCTGCAAAGGTATCAAAGGAGATCTCTAAATTTTTCACTTCTAAGACTTTTTTCATCGCAATCACTCTTTCATTTTCGGATCAAAGGCATCTCGCAACCCATCTGCAAGCAAGTTAAAGCCGATCATGATCACAGATAGTGTCACAGCAGGCACCCACATTTGGTAAGGCAAGAATAAGAAGGTTTTGTATCCATCACTCAATAACATCCCTAATGAGGCTGCAGGTGGTTTCAAGCCCAAGCCAATAAAGCTTAGGAAAGCCTCGAAGAAAATCGCTGAGGGAATACTGAACATCATTTGAACGATGATCACACTCGAAATATTCGGCAAGATATGTTTCATCGCGATTTTCGAGCGGCTTTCACCTAATGTCGTTGCTGCCAAAACAAATTCTTGGTCTTTCAGTTTCATCGTTTGCGCTCGGACGATCCGTGCCATTGGGATCCAGTTGGTGATCGCCATCGCGGCTACGATAGAAGGAATACCTGGTTCAAAGACAACCAACATCAAAATCATCACGACTAAGTTTGGAATGCCGGATAAGATTTCTAAGAAACGTTGCATCACGTTATCCGCACGTCCACCCAATAGACCTGAGATCAAGCCATACGTCACACCGAAGACGATATCCAGCATGGCTGCGATAAAGGCAATCAATAATGAGATCCGGGTACCGACGAACAAACGACTCAATAAGTCACGACCCAAACCATCGGTCCCTAATAAGTAATAGGTGCCTTCTGGTACATTGGCTGCTGCATACTTATCAACTAAGTTCCCACCAACCATCGCATAGCCGTTCAGACCATTGATATCGATCCCTGGAATTTTTGGCGGCAAGTTGGTAAATTTCACATTTTGCGCGGTTGGATCATGAGGTGACACAAATATCGTAATAATCGAAATCGCGATAATGAACACCAATAAGATAATTGAAAAGACGGCCGCTTTGTTTTTCTTCAGACGGCGCCATGAATCTTGAAAGAAGGTCAAAGACGGTGTTGCGATGGCTTCTCGTTCTTCTTTGGTATTTTTTTGTAATGGTTGAAATTTGGCTGCATCGATCGCAGCTACTTCATTTGCGGTGTAAGGCTTCTCTGCCATTAGCCACGACTCCCTTCTGATACACGGATCCGCGGATCAACGATGCCGTATAAAATATCTACGATCAAAATCACAAAGACCAACATAGCGGAGTACAAAATCGTTACTGCCATGATCGTTGGGTAGTCATTGGTCATGATCGATTTCACGAATTGCTCCCCGATTCCTGGAATCGCGAAGATGTTTTCAACAACCAATGAACCAGTCATTAGCCCAACCGCTAGCGGTCCTAATAGCGTTAGCAACGGAATCAAACTGTTGCGCAATCCATGTTTGAAGGCAATTTCCCAACGACTAAGTCCTTTGGCGCGCGCCAATTCTACATAGTCACTATGCAGCACTTCCACCATTTCGGTTCGAATAAACCTGGCGGAATCTGCCAGCGGCGACATGGCCAATGCCACTGTCGGTAAAATCGTACTAGCAAAAGTTTCCCATTTCGCAATCGGCAATACGCCTAATTTGATGGCAAAAATATATTGCAGCAACACAGCAAAGACGAAGTTCGGGATCGAACGGCCCAAAATCGCCACTAAAGTCGACGTTGTATCGACCCATGTGTTTTGCTTCATTGCTGAGATCGTGCCCAAAATAATCCCAAAGAATGTGCCAAAGATGATGGCTTGGACACCTAATTGTAGAGATGGTCCAATTCTTCCTGACAATAAATTCGCAACTGGCTGATTTTTAAATTGGAAGGAAATCCCAAAGTCGCCTTTCACTAAGTTCATCAGATAGAGTCCATATTGGACAATGGTTGGTTTGTCTAAGCCTGCTTGTTTATTCAGCAAGGCAATTTGTTCAGGACTTAATTTTTCAGCATTGGTATACGGTGTACCCGGCAAGAATTGCATCAAGAAAAATGTGATCGTTGCAATCAGCCACAGTGTCAGTACCATATAGAATACTCGTTTTAATAGATATTTCAAAAAGCCGTTCACGCGTTTTCCCCCTTAAGTATTTTGACTTCTAATCAATAATTATGTAAATTAGCATAGTACGAATCATTAAAAAGGAGCCAGATCATGAAAATAAATATCAATAAAAGCAGCGGGTGGATCACCCTCTTCTGTTTTGCTGCTTCCCTAGGTTGGTTGGCAGTCAAAAACAAATTATCTTTCGCAACGCTCTCAGATGCCCTCTTTTTGTGGGCCATGTTCTTTTTGATCATCGGTGGCTTTCTCTGGGTATTTGCTTCAGGTTTCTTTGACCATTTTCAATATTCCATGAAAAAAGCATTCTCGAGAAACAAAACAGATTATCTGAAAATGTCGCAAATCGGCAAACAAAGTTATGCCTTCTGGGTTTGGCCCGGTATTTTTCTATTCATCCTCTCCATGCTCTTTTTACTGATTGCTACCAGTTAATATCCTTTACCGTCTTTTGATTCAAACAATAGAAGAAGGCTGAGACAAGAAATTGTCCCAGCCTTTTTCTTCGGCCTTTCAAGTCAACTACTCGTGATTATTCGATTGATGTCCACTTGTAGTCATATTGTGCACCTGCCGCATGGGCAACAACACCTTTGACTTTTGTTGCACGTAAATGTGCTTCTGCTTTTTGGTAAACTGGGATCACGCCTTGTTCGTTCATGATGATTTTCTCAGCGTTTACTAAGTCTTCCCAACGTTTTTCTGGATCATTGGCATCGGTTGTGTTTGATGCTTCAACAGCCGCATCATATTCTTCGTTGCTCCATTGACCACGGTTGTAGGAGTTGCCAGTTGTGAACAAGTCAGTAAAGCTGCTTGCATCCGCATAGTCGGCACCCCAACCACCCATAACAGCATCAAAGTCACCAGCATTCGAACGATCCAAACGAACTGAGAATGGCACTGGGCTTAATGTAACAGTCACGCCATCTAGTGTTTTTTCAATCGTATCTTGCAAGTATTCAATGATTTTCTTCGTTGAATCTGTATCAGAAGCTAAGATGTCGAATTCTAATGAATCGATGCCTAATTCTTCTTTGGCTTTTTCCCAATATTCTTTGGCTTGGTCTTCGTTATACTCGATGACACTGCCTGCAGCTTCTGTGAAGTCTGTGTTGTCTGTTGGGCTAAACGTCATGCCTGTAGGAACCAGACCAGTTGAAGCCAATGAGCCATCACCTAAAATAGACGTCACCAATGCGTCGCGGTCGATTGCGTATGAGATCGCTTTACGCAAGTTTTCATTGCGGAATGGTGAGTCTTCATCTCGTTGGTTCAATTCTAAGTATGAAGTGGTTGCTTCTGGTTGAGAAACAAATGCTTCATCGTTGGCCATTTGTTGAGCCAATTCACCCGTCAAGATAACATCATCTGCTTGGCCGTCTTGGAATAGGTTTAATGCAGTAGCTGATTCTTTCACAACACTGACATTGATTGTTTGTAATTTAACAGTATCTTTGTCCCAATACTGATCATTCTTTTCATACGCCCATTCAGTATCCGTTCCGGCACCATCAAAACCACTTAAGACAAATGGTCCGTTGTAAACTGCATTGTCACTTGTTGCTGCATATTGGTCGCCATTTTCTTCAACCACTTTTTGGTTTTGTGGGAAGAATGAAGGGAATGCCAATAAGTAGTCAAAGTAAGGTGTAGCTTTTTCTAGCGTGATTTCTAATTCATAATCACCGACTGCTTTGATGCCTAATTCTGACGGGTCAGTATCACCCGCTGTGATTGCATCTGCATTTTTCACAGGTGAATATAAGTATGCATATTCAGAAGCTGTTTCTGGTTTCACCGTCCGTTGCCAACCATAGACATAATCGGCAGCTGTCACAGGATCACCATTTGACCATTTTGCATCTTCACGCAATTTGATCGTGTAAGTCAACCCATCTTCGCTGACTTCAGCTGCTTCAGCAGCCCCAGCAGGTTGTGGTGTGCTGTCAGCATCCAAACGATATAACCCTTCATATACATTGTTCAATGCACTGAAACTGATCGTATCTGTTGCTAATGATAGATCTGCACTCGGCATTTCTTGTGAAACCACTACATTAAATACTTGTTCTGCGTCACTGGTGCCGCTGGACGCAGCGTTATCACCCGAACTGTCGGTTCCGCCTGTTGTACAGCCTGCTAATACTAAGCCGCACACAGCAACCAAACCATATGCCCATTTGTTCTTCATCCTGTCCTACCCCTTAATTGAAATAATTTTCAGAATAATCCTTCGATTTCTGAAGTTAGATAAGATTTTAATTAATAATTATTAAAAAAGCAATCTTTTTTTCGATAAAAAACAGCCTTTAAATATAATATTCTATTTATTTTCTTACGCGATTCTCATTGAACGCTTAGTGAAAGCTATTTTTACCTTTCTTCGTTTGTAAAGTCTATGAAAAAAAATAATTAAAAAACATCGGCGTTTGAAATTTTTCATACGATTTTCTATGATCTCATCATCATTTACAGAGAACCCGCTGCCCCAATCCTTTAAACAAAAAATAAAAAACACACGACCTAAGGACTTCCCTTACATCGTGTGCCTGTTCTATATCTTCTTAATGGATCGCGCCGCCGATTGCTTTCAAATCATCTTTATCTGCAAAATCAACGATTGCTGAAACAGCTGCCTCAAGTCCTTTGGCAATATCTGCCAAGCTCATGGCTGGTTGTCCTGCTTTGTCCACGACTTGTTGTGGGATAAACGGCACGTGGATAAATCCACCTTTCACGGCTGGATATTGTTTATCAATCATATATTGTACTTGATACATAATATGATTGCAGACAAACGTCCCTGCTGTATTGGACACAGCCGCAGGGATACCCGCTTGTTTCATTGCTTCAACCATTGCCTTGATTGGCAATTGCGTAAAGTAAGCCGGCTGACCATCTGGTTGAATAACTTCATCTACCGGTTGGTTGCCTTCATTATCAGGAATACGCGCATCATCTACATTGATTGCTACCCGTTCTGGCGAAATCGCAAAGCGACCGCCCGCTTGACCAATATTTAACACGACATCAGGTTGTTCAGCCTCGATTGTTTCAGCTACGATCGTCGCAGATTTGCCGAAAACGGTAGGAATCTCCGCTTTAATGATCGTTGCGCCGTGAATCGTATCTGGCAATAGTTTTACAGCCTCTAAAGCGGGATTGATTGCTTCGCCGCCAAATGGATCAAATCCAGTAATCAAAATCTTCATCTATCCTCATCCTTTCTCATTCCGTTGTATCACTAAAATGCCCAAAAGTACATCAAAGCGATATGGATCACCAATAACAATAACGCAATCGGCGCTTGGGCCTTGATGACCCCATTGGCATCTTTCATTTCCAATAACGCCACTGGCAACGCATTAAAATTGGCTGCCATTGGTGTCAGCAATGTACCACAAAAACCAGCTGTCATCGCTAAGGCACCTGCCACCACAGGGTCACCACCTTGTGCAATCACAAACGGCACGCCGATACCGGCAGTAATAACAGTGAAAGCCGCGAAACCATTCCCCATGATCATCGTGAAAATCATCATACCCAAACAATATGCCACAACACCTGCCAAGCGATTCCCCTCTGGGACAACACCTGAAATTCCTTGAGAGATGACATCACCGACACCTGCTGCATTGAAAATCACACCTAATGCCGCCAATAGTTGTGGTAAGATTCCTGCTGTACCTACTTGACGCAGCATCCGATCAGAATCATCCAACACAGTTTGCGGTTTCGCCCCTGTGATTGCAATCGCAATCAGAAGTGCCAAAACAGACGCAATCCCGATCCCTACTTGACCACCTAACGGCGTGTATGAAATCGCGACAGCGATCACGGCCAGTGAAATACATGGGACAAAAATCAGACTGCCGATTTTCCTTGCAGATGTTTCCGCTTTTGCCTCTTCCACATCAACGATCTTACCAATTTGGACTTGTTTGAACATTGTCAAACACCCCATCAAGACAATCAATATCCCATCGATCATGTAAGGAATGAAATTACCGAAAGCAAAAACGATTCCTAATAATAACCAAAATGCAGCTGTACCCAATCGCGTCGGATGACTTGTTTCACGAAATACCCGTACCGCAGTCATAATAGCCAATAAGCCAATCAAGATATAGAAGAACTCCAAAATGTTATCGATCCATCCTGCCATCTATTTCTCCTCCTTCTTGCCGTACTTTTTCGCTAACTTCCGGTCAAATAACAAGTTTGACATCGTAGCCACAACTAACACGATCAAAGCGATCGGCAATGAAGCTTGCGACACGGCACTGGCAGCCACATCATAGCCCAAAGATTTCAATGTACCCACGATCAATAAGACGCCAGAAGCGGCCACAAAGGTATTTTGGGCAAAAAAGTTCCCAAAGTTCTCATTGGCAGCTGCCCGTGCTTTGATCTTTTCTTGGTCATCTTCATCAATCGTATCGAATTTATTCTCAGCTGCTGCTTGCGCCATCGGATTGACGATCGGGCGAATAAATTGCGTATGTCCTTGGATCCTGATAGAAAAGAAGCCAGCGACCTCCCGAATAAATAAGTACAAACTCAAAAACTTGCCTGGTGTCAGTCCTTTGATTTTTTCTATCAAAATCACCGCTTGCTGCTTCAACCCAAAGCGCTCAGACAAACCTACCATTGGCAATGTCAACAAGAACAATGTCACGAGACGATTGTTCACGAACGCTTCCCCCAGCATCGTCAAAAATTCTGGTACCGATATTCCTGACACCAATGCGGTAACTAACCCAGCAATGATCACGACAGCAATCGTATCTAGTTTCAATAAGAAACCAACTAAGATGACTAGAATACCAATCAATTTGATCCATTCCATCAAATCTTCCCCCTCAGTTATTTATAGTAAAAACCAATCTTTAGTATAATCTATTTCAAATCAGCAAAACATTGTTTTTAGAATATTCTCATGATGAATCGTTTTCTTTCTTTGTTATTAAATAAAAAAAGTGATTAGAAAAACTGGTTATAATGACAGTTTGGACCACTATAAAGCCTGTTTAAACAGGCTGTCACAACAAGTGGCATAAAAACAATGGGGCATGTTTCAATTTCTTGCAGTTTGCCAATAGAGAATATGTTTTAATACATCTATATAAAGGAGGCGCTTATGAAATTTCATTTGATCTTGAAAGAAAAAAGAAAAGAACTTGGACTGACACAAGAAGAATCGGCCGCAAAATGATCAATCAGCAGATCTGCTATTTCTAACTGGGAGATCGGACGCAATTATCCTGATATCCAAACATTGATTGTTTTGGCGGATACCTTGCAAGTATCCACTGATTATTTATTGAGGGAAGATTTAGACATAGCCCTATGACGCCAAAAAAACTTCCACTTGATCTGCTAAGTGAAAGTTTTTGTCTTCTTCTCAATGGTACGCTATCAACAATCAAAGCTTAGTTTTATAAAAACTTCATCAACGCAACAAACTAAATTTTTTTGTTGCGCTTTTCACTTTCTCACTTTCTCCATATACAGCAACACCCACAACGCCCAAACTCTTTAATTCATTGTTGGAAATATACTGTTTGTATTCAGAGAAACGATCGCTATACTGTTGTCCTTCCTTGCTGAAAACTACACAATCAATGTCCTCTATTTCTTGGATTCCTTCAGTCAAGGTCAACAAAGCAGTGGCATTCGCTTTCAACACGACGACATTATTCTTTATGCCTGCATGATTGTTTCCATTCAAATCAATGATTTCCTCGGAATCGATCATATCAGAAGTAATCGTTGACATTGCAGCTGATAAAATCGCAATGACGTTCGCTTGCTGTCCTAATGGTAGCTTCTTATCAACAATGATTGCTGTTCGATTCATTCTTTTCCTCCTTTTCCGTTTTTTATCACCCTATGACAGTATTTGCTGCGCTGATGCCTTGGTTACTGTGTATCAGAGGATATAAAATTTGAAGATTCTGATAATTGAGTTGAGATTTAAGAATAATATATCATTTGATTCACAAAAAATCAAATCTATTAGGAATTATGAATGTTAAAGACAAAAAAGAAGCGTGCTAAAAAACACTACTTCTTCTTGCGTGGATGCTATTTTTAAGCAGTCGCCTGCTCTTTCATCTGTTTGCTTCGCAATTGGCCACAGGCTGCATCGATATCTGTCCCATGTTCTTTACGGATCACGCAGTTGATGCCATTCTTTTTCAAAATGTCATAAAAGGCCGCGACGTCTTCTTTTTTGCTGCGGGCGTATTGATCATGCTCGCTGACGGGGTTATACGGAATCAAATTGACATAGGTCAACTTTTTCTTATCCTTCAATAATGCTGCCAACTCCCGCGCGTGTTCAGGTCGATCGTTGACATGGTCCAGCATAATGTATTCGAACGTGATGCGCCGATTGGTTTTTTCCAGATAATAATCAACTGCTGCCATCAATTTTTCGATTGGGAAGCTGCGGTTGATCCGCATCATCGATGTCCGCACGTCATTATTCGGCGCGTGTAATGAGATAGCTAAATTGACTTGCAAACCATTTTCTGCGAACTCTCTGATTTTGTGCGCCAACCCACTTGTTGAAACGGTGATATGGCGGGCACCGATTGCTAGTCCTTTGGGATCGTTGATAATATGCAAGAAACGCATCACGTTGTCATAATTATCGAAAGGTTCACCGATCCCCATGACCACCACATGAGAAACCCGTTCTTCTTGCTGGCGTTCATCAAAGTAATGCTGCACCAACATGATCTGCGCCACAATCTCACCAGCTGTAAGATCTCGCTGCTTTTTCAGCAAACCACTGGCACAAAATGTACAGCCGATATTACAACCGACTTGGGTCGTGACACAAACAGACATACCGTACTCTTGACGCATCAAGACCGTTTCGATCATATGGTTATCTGGCAATTGGAACAGGTATTTGACAGTGCCATCACTGGCTTCTTGCACGATTACTTGCTTCAAAGGGTTGATGACAAATGCATGCGTCAATTTTTCAATCAAACTTTTTGGCAAATTGGTCATATCCGCAAAGGTCATCACGCGTTTTTCATACAGCCATTCCCAAATCTGATTGGCCCGAAATTTCTTTTCATTTTGTTCATTAAGCCACAAAGACAAAGATTCTTTGGTTAATCCATAAATAGAAGGGTTCACAATTTTTCCTCTTTTCAAACTAGTCGCTACATACTATAACTGAAATGATAGGCAAAAGCAACCTGCTGTCTAAGCATTTACGCAAGTTTTAAACACAGTAGAATCAAAAGATACATCCTGCACAAATGAAAGCGTGTGTGTTCCTTGAATGGATATAAGAAAAAAACTGCTTCCGTCTATTGAACAGCAGCAGTTTCCATCAGCAAAACCGATCAGAATACAAAAGAGCGGACTTTGCCGTCTAGCGCAACCAATTCTCCCCGCATAGGCGGTTTGATTTGCAGATATAATTGTAAGCTTAATTCTAGTGTCACTTGCTGACTTCCTTGTTGGAAAACACCATAATAGCGACTTTGACCATTTGTTTCTTCGTATGTATGACTGACGAGGTAATAACCCCTGACTGCTTCTTGCTGCTTCTTAGATTCAAATAGGAAGCGACGCAAATGTTGATAAGTAAAAATAAATAAGCACAAAATCACGACAACTACAAATAAATAACCAAGCATCTTTTCTTCCTCAAACCTGGATCGTTGACGGTGTATACGCCGTTTCGACCCCAATGCTGACCATTAATGCCGCATTGACTTCACCCATGATTTTTTCATCTAGATGACAGACTTTTTCTTTTAACCGACACTTGTCGATCGTTCGAATCTGCTCCATCAAAATCACTGAATCTTTGCCAATCCCTGTACAATCTGATGAAATACCAATATGTGTTGGCAATTTCGGTTTGGCCATTTTTGCAGTGATTGCGGCAATGATCACGGTGGGGCTAAAATGATTCCCCAGATCGTTTTGAATGATCAATACCGGACGAATCCCACCTTGTTCTGAGCCGATAACAGGTGAAAGATCCGCAAAATAAATATCTCCTCTTTTTACCATAGGACCACCCTAACTTTTGTATTCTCGCGGCACCCGCGATGACAATGTACATGCAACTTCATAATGGATCGTATCTAATTGATCGGCCACGTCTTGCATGGTGATCTGTTGCCCCTGATTTTCGCCGATCAACGTGACCTTCGTACCGACTGGCATCTCTCTTGGCAAGCGAATCATCAATTGATCCATACAGACACGGCCAACGATCTCGCAATACTCACCTTCCACCAATACTGAGAAACCTTGCATCTTGCGCAACCAGCCATCAGCATACCCAATCGGTACTGTCCCGATCCATTCCTGCTGCGGCGTGATATATGTTTCACCATAGCCAATACCAGATCCTTTTTCAAGCAATTTCACTTGGATCAAGGCTGAAACCAAAGATAAGGCCGGTTTTAACTCAAACGGTGCAGCCAACGCATGCCCCGAAGGATTCAAGCCATACATTGCGATACCATATCGAATCATATTGCCGACGGCTTGCTCATGCCATAAAGCAGTCGCACTGTTGCCTGTATGTATATATTTCGGCAAATGCGGCAATGCAGTTAAGACTTCTTGAAAGAAAAGATGCTGCTGCTGCCAATAAGCCGTATCTGCTTGGTCGGCCGTTGAAAAATGAGTGAAAACCCCTTCCCATTCAAAGGCCTCATGCGCCTCTACCCATGAAGCAGCTTCAGCAACTGCCTGTGCATCCAAGAAGCCGATTCGCCCCATCCCTGTATCTACTTTGATATGGACCTTTAACGGACGCGTTAAAGCTACATTTGCCAGATAGCTTTCAGCTTCTTGCAACCATTCTTGGCTGGCAACAGGGAAAGAAAAATCATAGGTTGCCAAAAGCGGCGTATCTGAGACTGCCACCACGCCTAACAACAAAATGGGCGCAACAATACCAGCTTCTCGCAACTCGATGCCTTCATCGATCGTTGCCACACAAAAACCGGTAGCACCACCATTAGCCGCAGCCCGTGCTGTTTCTACTGCACCGTGGCCATAGCCATTGGCTTTGACCACCGCAAACAATGCGGTGTCTTGGGGAAGCCTTGCTCGTTCGTTTTTGATATTTGCTGTGATTGCCGTGGTATCGATAATCGCTTTTGTCGGTCTATGACGTGCAACAACCATCTATGATTCCTTCTTTCTCAAACAGTGTCAAATTCATTTTTTTCATTTTATGCTACAGGTGGCATTTCTAAAATCATCTGGGCAAAAGCCGTATCATTGGTATGGGTGATACTGACAAATATCAAATCTAATGGATACGGTGCTTTAGTGACTACCGGGGCTCCTGCTTCATTGGACAAAATCTCCAAGTCATGAAAAGATACCTGGCCGATCCCTGTGCCCCAAGCTTTCGAGAAGGCTTCTTTACAGGCATAGCGTCCTGCCAGAAACTCCACTTGCCGTTTCAATGGCAAATTGCTGAACAGTGCCATTTCCGCTTCTGTCAAAATCCTTGCAACAAAGCGAGGCTTTTGCTCAATCAATGCTTTGATTCGCGGCAATTCCACCGCATCGATACCGATTCCTTTGATCATCTTTGTCTTCTCTCCAACTATTTTTACGCTTCACTGTATAGATTACGCGCAACCACTTCAACTAGTTACCATTCTACCAAAAAATCGGCGAAATACCATGCCAAACTATATTCTTTACCATTTGATTATAAAATGCGCTGCCAATCGCGGGTAAAGCGCAAAAAAAATGCCATAAGACGAATGGCACCGACAGGTCTTAAAGACGATTCTTTAAGAGCTGCCAGCATCCATTGCCTTATGACACGATGTTTCTGCTATTAATCTTGGTTATTGCGGATCACAAAACCGCGTTTTTTGTCGTTGCTGCGGCGGTTGTTGCGTTTGGCACCATCTTTGCTGTAATTGCCGCGGGCTTTATTGCCGCCGCCATCTTTGCTGTAGCTGCCATTGCCGCCACGGCTGCCGCCGTCTTTACGGTTGCGGTTGCCGCCGTTGTTGTTGCTGCGGCGACCATTTTTGTTACCAAATGATTTTTTGCCTTGAGGAAGCGGACGTTCTGGCGTAATTTTAACTGGTACTTGATCAGTCGGATCTTTCGCCAATGTTTTTAACAACAAAGCTGCTAAATCTTGCGCTGAGTAGCGTTCAACCAAATCATCTGCAGCTGCCAAATAGTTGTCTAATCCATTTTCATCCATCTTGGTTTCTACCGCTTCTAATGCCGCACCTAATTGACCTTTGAAGGCTTCTTTTTCGGTTGGCGGACGAAGAGGTGTCATCCGTTTTTTGGTTAAATTTTCAATGACATGCAAGTAGCTCATTTCATTTGGTGTCACAAATGTCACAGACATGCCGCCTTTACCTGCACGGCCAGTACGACCGATCCGATGCACGTAGCTTTCAGGGTCTTGTGGAATATCATAGTTGTATACATGCGTGACGCCTGAGATATCTAAACCGCGGGCAGCGACGTCTGTTGCAACCAGAATATCTAAATTGCCGCTCTTAAATGAACGCAAAACGCTCATCCGTTTCTGTTGAGAAAGGTCACCATGGATACCTTCAGCTTTATAGCCGCGGGCTTCTAAACCACGAGCCAATTCATCTACACGACGTTTGGTACGACCAAAGACGATTGTTAATTCTGGTGTTTGGACATCCAATAAACGAGTCATCACATCAAATTTTTCAAAGTCTTTCGAGCGTACATAATATTGATCGATCAAATCGGCAGTCATTTCTTTGGCTTTTATTTGGACGTGTTCAGGTTCTTTCATGAACTTGACACCAATATTTTTGATAGCTGGAGGCATCGTTGCTGAGAACAATAGTGTTTGACGTACATCAGGTACTTGGCTGATGATTTTTTCAATATCTTCCAAGAAGCCCATGTTCAACATTTCGTCTGCTTCATCTAATACAAGGGTTTCAACCGTACCTAATTTCAAGGTGTGGCGGTTGATGTGGTCCAACATACGTCCTGGTGTACCCACAACGATATGTGGACGGTCTTTCAATTGACGGATTTGGCGGCCGATATCAGCACCACCGTAGACAGCTTGGACACGAATTTTTTTGTCTTTCCCTAAACGATACAACTCTTCTTGGGTTTGGATCGCTAATTCACGGGTCGGCGCAATCACTAAACCTTGTAATTGTTGGTTTGTCGGGTCAATTTTTTCTAGCATTGGCAAACCGAATGCAGCAGTTTTACCAGTACCAGTTTGTGCTTGACCAATCACATCTTTGCCTGCTAAGGCTAACGGAATCGTTGCTTCTTGAATGGGTGTTGCTTCTTCAAAGCCGGCACGCTCAACAGAAGTCAATAATTCGTTGGATAATTCTAGATCTTTAAATTTCAAATGGATCCTCCTATTTGGTCATCCTACAGATGCCTGTTTTTATCATTGAAGCGTAGTTAGTTCTTCACGAAACACAAGAGCAGTCCAGTTACTCTTATCTTTCTCTTGGTACCGAAAAACCGCTTCTCGAAGGCATTATAAAAGGCTAAAACAAAAAATATATGCTTCAGCCATCATTTATCTCAAAACGTCAATGTTTTTTTACAGTAATCATTCTGTGCTTCATCTTTCGGCGTTAGATTAGTATAGCATAATTTGAAAGTTTCAGCAAGATTTCAATTCTGTTTTACATTTCCTTTAATGATTCCACCACTTCACTCAATCCCATTCCATTGCTACCTTTGAGTACAACACTATCTGTGGGGGTTAAAGTTTTTATTAAGGCCTTGATCAACGCAGCTTTTTCCTCTTTGGCAAAAAGATAGACCTGCCCAGAAAATGCAGTCTCGCTTAAACGTTGCTGTAAAGCATGCATGTCAGAACCATATAAGAAAATGATCTGGAAGGCATCATCGATATGCTCCGCCATACTGGCATGCATTTTTCCACTATCAGGACCTAATTCCAGCATATCTGCCAGCACCGCAATGCGTCGGCCTTTCACTGGCAGTTTTTTGAAACTATCCAATACCAAGCCCATTGCTGTTGGATTGGCATTGTAGACATCACTTAATAGAGCCGCCCCATTGCTGGCTTCAAGCCATTGCGTGCGATTTTTGGTTAATTGGAAACCCGCAAGTCCTGCTTGGATCGCTGCTTCAGGGACATCAAAATATCGCCCCATGCCGATCGCAATCAGCGCATTTTTGACATTATAACCACCAATCACAGGAATCGTGTAGTGGACGCCATCTACTGCAAAGACTGTTTCTTGTAGTGCTTCATCTAAAATCGTTCCCTGCAAAGCCCCTTTTTTCAGACCAAAGGTTTCTATTGTCTGCGTCAAACGTGAGACATAGGGTTCCAGCAGCGGTTCATCTGCCGGTACCATCATAAAGCCATCTTTTTTCAGGCCGGCGGTGATTTCCATTTTGGCTTTGGCGATGCCTTCTCTTGAACCGAGATTTTCGATATGCGCCTCACCAATCAGCGTGATTGCTGCTGCATCTGGTTCTGCCAATAAAGACAATACTTCGATCTCACCTGCATGATCCATGCCCATTTCCAAAATCAATACTTCTGTGTCTGCTGGCGCATGGAGAATCGTCAACGGCAAGCCCAGTTCATTGTTATGGTTCCCTTGGGTCTTATATGTCTTATAAGTTTGTGCCAACACAGCATCGACCATATCTTTCGTCGTCGTTTTGCCATTGCTGCCGGTGATACCGATGATTTTCGGATTGATTTTTTCTTTGTACATTTTGGCCAATGCTTGAAACGCCTGTACAGTATCCTTCACACGGATCACCACCATATCATGAGGAGGTTCGATCGTCTGATGACTCCAAAGCGTAGCAATCGCACCATTATCTTTGGCTTGTTGGGCAAATTCATGCCCATCGCGCGCCCCGGCTAGTGGGACAAACAGGCTATTTTCTTTGATCAAGCGGCTATCAAATTCAACAGAACTGATCACAGTAGATCCATTGTGGACTTGATCAAATAAAGCAGCGACTTCTTTTATCGTTACGTTCATTGTTTTTTCTCCTTTGGTTAAAAAAAAGAAAGCCAAGGATCGCTTCAAGTATTTTCCTTGAGTTGAGTTGGCTTTCTTTCTTATTATTCGACGTTGGTCAAAAATGCCCGTCGTTGATTAAAACGGTTCATCCCTAATTGGATCAACTCTTCAATCAGATCACCGTAAGGCAATCCGGTTTTTTCCCATAAAAGAGGGTACATGCTGAATTCTGTGAATCCAGGCATGGTATTCAATTCATTCAAGAACAGTTCATTTTTGTTGGTCAAAAAGAAATCACAACGGCTCAGTCCGCTGCCTCCCAGCATCGTGTAAGCTTTCTTGGCGAACGCCTGAGCTTTGGCTTGCGTTTCATCTGGAATCTGTGCAGGAATCTGCATCTCGATCTGATTATCGATATATTTGGAATTATAATCATAAAAAGCGACATCTTTGACGATTTCACCTGGCATGGTCGTGCGGACATCTTCATTTCCCAAGACAGCCACTTCGATTTCTCTGGCTTCAATGCCTTGCTCCACGATCGCCCGGGTATCATAGCGATACGCTTCTTGCAGTGCATTCTGTAATTCTTCTCGGTTTTCAGCTTTAGAAATACCGACACTTGACCCCATATTCGCAGGTTTGACGAACATTGGATAGAGCAGACTGCCTTCACATTGATCAAAGATATTTTTAGGATTTTCTTTCCAAGCATTTTTTAGCACAGGCACATAAGGCACTTGTGGAATACCTGCCGCTTGCAGAATATATTTGGTCATGATTTTGTCCATACCGCAAGCACTCGTTAAGACACCGGCTCCGATGTAAGGCATGCCGATCGTTTCTAGAAACCCTTGGATCGTACCGTCTTCACCATTTGGCCCATGCAGTAATGGAAAAACAATGGCATCTTCTTCATAGATAGCCCCTGGTTGAATAGCCTCGCCTTTGGTTTCACCGGTCAAGTCCAGTACCTCTTTAGATGCAGGTGCTTCTGTCAGCAACGGACCTTTCAACCATTGTCCCTCTTTAGTGATCATTACTAATTGCACTTGGTAGTAAGTATAATATACAGCATTAACAACTGAAAAAGCGGATAGCAGCGACACATCGTGTTCCGCACTGCGTCCCCCATATAATAAGATGATTTTCAAAAGAATTTCCTCCTGTATTGATTGTTTCTACCAAACTAAGTCTTCCACATTTTAGCATAAAAACAGAAAATCAGCACTAAATCTTCGTCAAAAATCTTTTGCGATTGCTTCGTATACGAGTCACCAGTTGAATAATTTGCGATTTGTCAGTAAGATGACTATATCAAGGAATGATTATCGAGGTGAAATCAATGACAAATGAAACGATTCCGTCCAGGCGGATCCGCTTGAAGCAAATTATACAAGTCTTTATGAAATATAAAGTGCTGCAAAATATCAGCAAACAGCAACATCCAGAAATGGTTCGGCAAGCGTTCGAAGAATTGGGGCCAACCTTTATCAAAATCGGGCAAATGTTGTCTGTACGGACTGATCTATTAGCCCCTGATTTTGCGGCTGCCTTCAAACAACTACAAGACAACGTCAAAAGCGATCCTTTCGACGCCGTCAAAGAATTGGTTGAAGCAGAACTACAACAACCTTTGACCGCTGTATTTGCTTCCTTTGATCAACTGCCCGTCGCCTCTGCCTCCATTGGTCAAGCCCACCACGCTGTCTTGCTTTCCGGTAAAGAAGTCATCGTGAAAGTCCAACATCCTGGGATCATCGCAGCCATCGAAGTCGATTTAAACTTGTTTGAAAAAGCGATTCCGCTGATTCGTTCAGTACCTGAAGCAAATGTTGTCGATTTGAAGAGTGTGCTGGCCGAAGTTCGCCGCTCATTGGCCAATGAAACAAACTTTTTGCAAGAGATGACCAATGCCCAAGAATTTTATCGCGACAATCAGCAAGACCCGCAATTGTCGATTCCTAAAGTCTATCCCCAATGGTGTACGCAAAAGGTCTTAGTCATGGATTACATGTCTGGCGAAAGTTTGAATTGCTTATTGACGAAAGATGACCAAGCATTTGTATACGACAATCAAAGGGTCAAAGATGTCAAAAAAGAGATTGGCACATTGTTAGTCAAAAATTTTATGAAACAAGTATTCGAAGATGGATATTTCCACGCCGACCCACATCCTGGAAATATCTTTCTCCATGTCTTTGCCGATCAAGCACATCGACCGCATCCCTTTCACTTAAAACAACGGGTTGGCGTGCTCGGTGGTGTAGACTATGCATTGAAATGGCAAGATGAAACAGTCCTGCCGCCTTATCAAGTGATTTTCTTGGATTTTGGTATGATGGGCCACTTGGATCAATCGTTGCGCAGCAGGCTGGCTGACGCCTTGATCGCGCTCTATACGCAAGATACCCAAGAAGTAGGCAAAGCTGTCTTGCGCTTATGCGGCAACCAAGGGAGTGCCTTCGATGAAGTGGTGTTCTATCAAGATTTGCAACGCTTTGTCGAAAATTATTACAATATGCCGTTAAAAGAGATCGATCTTCAAAAAGTGATGGGACAAGTCATCAAAATCTGCTATGACAATCACTTACAGATGAATCGAGATATCACCTTGCTGATCAAAGCGTTCGGCACCCTAGAAGGAGTCATCAAAGCGCTGGATCCTGATTTATCCATGATGGAAGTTACGCAGCCTTTCGCCCAAAAATATTTCTTGGCCCAATTCGATATCGCTGAAGAATTAAAGAAAAGTACGCTTGCTACGGCCAAAAGTATCCGTGCCCTCAGTCGTATCCCAGATCGCGCAATGGCGGTATTGGATACCTTCGCTACCGGCAAACATCGCTTGAACGTCGAGATCCGTGAACAAAAACAATTATTGGATCGCTTGGATAAAATGGTCAATCGAATCGTGATTGGCGTCATTTTGGCAGCAGTGATCTTAAGTTCTTCTTTGCTGGTCGTTGCGAGTCCTGAAAATGGCAGTTTCGTGCATCGAATGGGCATTTTTGGGTTTTGTTTGGCCTTTATCGCTTGTCTGTTATTGGCTGGCAAATATTTTTATGATCATTTTCGCACACACGAATAAAAGACCGTCAAACACAATCGTTACTGACTGCTGTTTGACGATCTTTATTTTGTCTTCATTTCTTTGATAGCCGCTTCAAATACTGTTTCAAAGTGCTGCCGATCTTCTTTCGTAAAGGGTCTCGGCCCCTTGGTGCGTTTCCCAGCTTTGCGCATTTGGGCACCTAAATAGCGCTGGCCCAATAAGAAATCAATGGTTTCTTTCAAATATTCCGAGCCATTATGATGAAACACCCGCGCCGATTTCGGCAAGACCAAAGAGGCCAATCCATAATCTTGCGTCACTAGTAAATCACCCGCTTGGATCTCTTTGACGATCTCATAGTCGGCCCGGTCAGAACCTTTATCAACATAGATAAATTGGACATGTGCCGGAAATTCTTTTTTGGTGTAATGATCGACGCTCGTGACGATCACGACTGGCACATGATACTTCGCACCAAGAGTGATCACTTCGTTTTTGACCGGCGATCCATCTCCATCAATCAACAGTCGCATACATGTCTACCTCGCTTTTTTTCTATATTGTACGGTTCATTTGGCGATTATGCAAGCAGAGGTATTGCCAGACAGTCTACCCTCTGACAATACCTCTGCTGCATGATTTAAGTTGCTGGCTCAATGATCGAAAACTGACGATCCTTTAATTCATAAACAACATCGCAAGCTTTTGCTACATCTTGCTCATGTGTCACCAAAATAATACATTTGTTCTGCTCATGGGCAATTTCTTGGAATAGTTTGACGATGTCTTTTGACGTTGTTTCGTCTAGATTTCCGGTTGGTTCATCGGCAACGATCAGTTCGTGTTCACAACACAGGGCGCGCACGATTGCTACCCGTTGCTGCTGTCCACCTGATAACAGCGTGACCTTTTTCATTGCCAATTCTTCTGTGATCCCAACTTTGGCTAAGTTTGCCAGCGCATAGGCTTTTTTATCTGTTTGCTGTGATTTTGCGATAGCCATCGCCGTCGTCACATTGTCTAATGCCGACATATATGGCAACAAATTATACGCTTGGAAAACGATCGACACGTCTTTGCGACGATATTCTCGCAAGCCGATTTTGGCTAATGTTTCTTCATTGTATAAAATCTTGCCCTCTTTTGGCGTATCCAGACCGGTGATCAATGATAAAAACGTGGTCTTACCCGAGCCGCTTGAGCCCAAAATCGCATACATCTTCCCTGGTTCAAACGTTACATCCACTTGACGAAACAACGCTTCTGCCTCTGTTTGGTACCAATAGCCCAACTGTTCTGTTCGTAATGTCATGATATCCCTCCTATGAAACCAAGATTTTTTTCGGATTTAGGCGTAAAATGCCGGCCGAAGAAAGAATGATCGAGCCAAAGCTGATCCCTAAGCCCATCAATGCCAGTAAACCGATTTCTTCTGCTGAAACAGTGATGTCTAATGATTGTACTTCTTCAGATTGGGTAAATGAAGGGAATCCGCCCCCATTGCCCATCTGCTGCATATCACCGCCGCCACCGCCAGGGCCGCCATTGGTCGTTTCTTGATTGGTGGTTGTTTCTGTTTGCTGTGCCAGCAACTGTTCACCCACGACATTGCCGACAAGGTTTCCGCTCGCCGCAGCGATCCCTAAGGCAAAAATCATACAAATAAACATTTCAGTGAAAAATTGGAAGATCACTTTTGCGCGAGATTCGCCCAATGACAGCAAGACACCAATCTCATAGCGTCTTTCACGAATCGACATCATCACGATCAATGTCAAAATGATCACACCAGCTGCTGCCACCAAAATAATGATATTTTTGGCAAAACTAGCCACATTGTTCAAAGGTGTCAAGAGTGATTGATATTGTTGGTCGTTGGATTGGATACTATACGTATCCGTATCGATCAAATCTTCTGCTTCGGCCACAAACGCATCCATTTCTGAAGGATCGCTCAATGTGTACGTTGCGGAATCAATCGTATCCTCATTGCCGCTCAATGTATTCGCCAACGTATAAGAAGCAAAAATCGTGTTGGCTGGATTCAAGAAACGAAACATCTGGCTCATGCTATTGCCAACTTCTGAGGTTTCATAGATCCCTTTGATCGTGACTTCCACCTCATTGTCATCACTATCGGTAATCGTAAATGTATCCCCAACAGCAAGGTCATTGGCTTCGGCTAATGTTGATTCGATCACCACGTTGTTGGTGCCTTCATCTTCTGCAGTAATGCCTTCACCATCTGTCAGAGATGCCGTGCCTTCTGAAAAACTTGAGTAGGCAGCGCTGGTGGATACCCCAGTGATTTGGAAATCACCAGAACTCATTTCGCCACCTTGCATCCCACCGCCAGGCATCCCACCCATTTGGTTGGTGTCTGCGCTTGAATCAGAGGTCGCTGTATCCGTGTCTGAACTAGAGATTGCTTCGATCCCGCTGACTGCATCTGCGGAGGTACTGACTTCAAAACTATATGAAGCGACACCATCTAAGTCTGCTATTGCTTGGGCATCATCGATGGCAACAGGCGTTGATTGGAAACTGCCTGGACTCGGACGAGACTCTTCACTATCACTATCCGAAGAATCGGTTCCTTGTTGAAATGCTTGTTCTCGGTTGGCTTGTAATGTCACAGTTGCCCCCACACTCTTCTGGGCATTTTCTGTTGCAACCAAAGCAGCACTTCTAATGGTCAAACCCGCTAATACAAAAATCAAAATTGCTGAAAAGACAGCGATCAGCAGAATCGTTCTGCCTTTTTTTGCCCACACACTTTGCAGACCTCGCTTAAAAAAATTCATGGCGCTTCCTCCTATATCTAACGTACACCGACTATACTTTGTTTAGCTTAATAGAAACTTAAAGCCACAAAAAAGTGACAGAACAAAAGTTGATCCGTCGATCACTTTTATTCTGTCACGCTTTTTGTGTATCACGGCATAGCTTCTACAACAGCTTTAACGGCCAAATCCGCCGCCACCCATTTGGTTGGTGGATGCTGTCTCACCAGATTGCGTCAAATTCGCAATCGTATCTGTGACAGACAATGTCCCTAGTTCTGTACTGTCAGTCACCGTACCGCCAGCGTAATAGCCATAGGTCGATGCACCATCATTACTACCGCCACTCACCAATGTATAGCTGCTGTCAGTCATATCTGGTGTTGAGATCACAACATGTTGATAGGCTTTACTAGGTGCATATGAAACGATGGCATTGCCGTCACTATCCAGCAGTGTTACCAAGTTATCCGCCGCTTGAGACTGGTCAAAGGTGATTGCGACAGATTGTTGTGTGCCATCGCTGACATTCATCGCCATATCCGTTGTACCAGCAGCCAACAAGACGCCACCTGTGAGCTCAAACGTGCCATTATAATCTAACGCACCATTCCCGCCTGTTGTTGGACCATCGACGATTGCCGTGCCGCCACTCATCGTGACATTGCCGTTACTATCAATGCCATCACCTTCGGCATCAACTACTAATGTACCACCTGTGATATTGACCAATTTGCTATCATCCGCTTCATCGCCGCCACCAGGTTGTCCGCCGCCAAAGCTGTCTTGACCGAATTGCCCTGTGCCTTCATCGGTATCACTACCACCACCAGCATTGACACCATCATCACTAGACACCACTTGGGTCGTCCCGCCGGCAATATTGATGACACTTGCTTCCAACCCTTCATAGGATTGTTCAATGGAAATATCACCATCATTGATCGTTAATTCATTGTCTGCATGGATGCCATCATCACCGCTATTGGCTGTGATCGTCCCACCGGAAATCGTGATCGTATCATTGGTGTGCAAACTATCATCTGCACTATCGATGGTATAAGTCCCACTACTGATGACCATTGCCCCACCAGCTTTCAATCCTTTATAACTTTCATCTGTACTGATAGATTGGCTTTGGGCACCATCTGCCGTTTGAATCGTGATATCGGCATTTTGCATACTCAAATTGGTTTCAGCCTGGATGCCGTCACGGCCACTTTGGATAGTGAATGTCCCCCCATCGATCGCGACATATCCTTTTGCTGTATCTTCAGTATTGTTGGCTTGGATACCATCACCTTCTTCAGTGGTCAATGTATACTGACCTGCTAAGATCGATACTGAATCTTTCCCTTTGATAGCATTGTTTTTGGCAGTGATCTCATAGGTACCGCCAGCCAAAACCAAATCGTCTTTGCTGCGGATCCCATTGCTATAATTGCCAGTGATCACCAACGTACCATCCCCGTTGATCGATAAGTCTTCTTTACTATAGAATGTGGCATCAGGCTCCGTTTCTCCGTCTGCCAATGTATAGTCGCTGCCATCTGTCAATGTATTCGTCGTATCAGTGGCCAATGTCGTGATCACTTTTTCAGCTTGTTCTACCACAACAGCAGCGCCAGAATCGTTGGTGATTGTGACACCATTGAAGAGCAAATGAACTTTGGCTTCTTTGTCAACATTTACCACCAATTGCCCATTGCTTAGGGAACCGCTAACGACATACGTCCCTTCTTGGGTGATCGTGACCGTTTGGCCATCAACCGTCACGCCATCTGCAGCTTGCGTTGCATCATCATCCAAAGTAATCGTTGTCGCAGAGGATGCATCATAGGATGCATCCACATCTTCTTCTTCATACGTGCCATAATAATCAGTTGTATCATCTAAGGTTGTTGACACATTGGTGACTGCTGCTGAACCAGTCGTCGCTGCAGCTGCTGTTGCGCTCGTACTTGTACTGGACGTTGTATCTGATTGGGCACAGGCCCCTAATAGTAACGTGGATAGTAATAATGGATAAATGATTTTCTTCATCAAAAATTCCTCCTTCTATAACTCGTCGCGATTCGCCGCGGCTTTGCCTAACACGACTGGGAGATTGCCATTGCGAATACGGACTTCATCAATAATCTGCTTTTCTTGCGATTGATCTTTCAGCAACAAATGATACCGCAGCTCATATAAGCTCCCCATCGTTGTTGTGCGAACAGAATCTAATTTTGCAGAATGGGCGTATTTTTCAAAAATATCATCGAACAGTTGCGGATAATCCAAATCTTCCGGAATGGTGACTTTTAATTCTCGCTCTGTCGTTTTTTGGCGATCGCCAAACGGCACGGTGTAAAGAATCGTCAAGAAAATGGCCACAATGATCGAAAAGACAACGACGTAGCCGACATAGCCCATTCCTGTTGCCAAACCAATCCCCATTGACCAAAAGACACTCGTGATTTCTCTTGATCCGCCAGGGACTGAACGGAAGCGAATCAGACTAAATGCACCGAGGATGGCAACCCCGGTACCCAGATTGCCATTGACCAGCATGATCACTGATTGAACCAAAATCGGCAAGACAGCCAATGTAATCACGAAATTCTTAGTGTAGACATTTTTGATCATATGGATCACTGCAACCAATAAACCTAAAATCAATGATGCCGTTATACAAATCAACAGGCTCCCCCATTCAAGTGAACTGGTATCTCCTGAAAACAAACTAGATAACATGTAAAACTTCCTCCTTCTTGAATAAATGCCGCTGATATGTTTGGGCATACTTAGAAAAACTACCTTTTCTTACATCGTAGGTATTGAGCAGATCAACAAACCACAATGGATAAGCACCAATGGCTTTGACTTCCATCAAGACACCAATCTCCGGTGCCACCAATGCGCCGTCACTGCCTGCAGCCAAGTCTAAATTGCAAGCACGAAAACGAATATCTTGATCGAACGTCACGCGAAATTCACTCTCATCATCGACAAACAGTGACAAACGATCGTAGGCGATCAGCACTCTTGGTGCGAGATCTTGGTTTTGTTTGAACAACCATTTGATTTCAGCAGCGATTTGTGCTGGCTCAACTGTATCTGGCAATTTGCCCCCAAGAACCCATTGCTGATAGTCTTGATAAGACATCGGTACGCGTCTCTTATAGACGATGCCATTGACTTTCTTCTTGATTTCCAAAAAAATCAAACTATCCTGACTAGGTACGCCATAACTGCGGATCCGAAATTTTTCTTTATACTTTGGTTTATCCATTGAATGGCGGATAAACCGGTAATCATCGGTATCGTAGTATAAAGACATAATCGTATGTTTGCCGTACTCATCAACAGCCATTTGCTGCTGTAATGCTTTAAAGAAAGCTGGAAAGCGCTCGGTAGGGATCAGATATTTTGTTTCTTTTCGTTGGAAAACCTTCTTAAGTTTCATTTGTTTGTCCTCCTATGTGTTCTTGCTTATAATTTAAAGGAGGTAACTTAAAACCAGCTTAAGTAATTCTCTGCATTTTAAGTATTTTTTATGCTATTCGTGCTATTCTTATCATTAAAGAGGTGGAAAAATGATTAAAATTTTACTTGTTGAAGATGACAAAACATTGTCAGAAAATATCAAAGAAATTGTTGGTGAGATTGGTGATGTGACCCAATCCTATGATGGTAGCGAGGGATTATACGAAGCCGAAACAGGCATCTATGACTTGATCATCTTGGATTTGATGATGCCAGAAATGGATGGATACGAAGTATTGGCTGCTTTAAGAAGCAAAGGAATCCAAACACCTGTCTTGATCCTTACTGCAAAAGACGGTTTAGAAGACAAAGTCACTGGTTTCCAGAAAGGTGCCGATGACTATCTAACGAAACCTTTCTATCGGGAAGAATTATTGATGCGGGTCAAAGCATTATTGAAACGATCATTAGGCTTATTCAATGAAAATAATATTGAATATAAAGGGTTGGTCTGCAAATTGGCTGCCAATGAAGTGACCTTCAATGGACAGTTGCTGCCGATCCAAGGCAAAGAGTTTGAGCTGTTGCTTTATTTCTTACAAAATAAAGGGATCATTTTGACGAAAGAACAGATTTTTGACCGCATTTGGGGATTTGATTCAGAAACAACACTGACTGTCGTCGAAGTCTATATGAGCAACTTGCGCAAACATTTGCGAGACACTGGTGTTGATAAAGAAATCCGCACATTGCGTAATGTCGGCTATATCATGCAAGGAGCGTAATGGATGAACAATGAACGTTCAAATAAACAACGATTACAGTCGTTTTTGATCAACGTCAGTGCATTTGCCATCGTTTTTTTCTTATTAAGTGTGATCGTCTTGGAACTATTCAATCAGTCAGCCTATCGAGAAACAGACTTATCTCTGGAACAAGCAGTGGAAGATACACGATTGATCCAAGCAGAGATCAGTTCCTTCCAAACGGACAGCCTGACGACACCGCCGGATTCAACCATGCCAAAGATTCCTGGAACCAACCGTTTCAATACCCAATTGATTCTATGGTCTGCTGATGGTGAGATTTTGAATAAGCAAACGTTAGGTGGTCGTTTTTCTCAATTAACGAATTTGACATTGAACACGGATAATCTGGAAAGTATTCAATCTTTTTCCATTGATGACCAATCGACTGACGCCAACGAAGACAAACTACTCTTTCGATCGATCACAACTGAGGCCCCCGCCAATAATTTAGGGGTCAGTTATATTCAAGTGCTTGCCAATACCAATCAAATCAAAAATGCGATGTCTAACTTTCAAACGATTTTGATTTTGTCGATGATCTTTTTCTGGATTTTATCGATTGGTATCAGTTACTTATTGACAACCATCAGCATGCGGCCCATCTTGGCCTCTTGGAAAAAGCAGCAGGAATTTGTGGAAAATGCCTCCCATGAATTGCGCACACCGCTGACGATCATTCAAAATAGTTTGGAGCGGTTGTTTACTAAGCCCAATCATACGATCATCGACGAATCTGAAAGCATCGCTCAAGCATTAGCAGAAACACGGCGCTTAACAGGATTGACTGCGGACCTGCTGACGATTGCCCGCAGTGATTCCAATCAATTGACCTTGGTCAAAGAACCCGTTGAGTTGGCCCACTTTATTGCAGAACTGGTCAAGCCCTTCAAAGAGATCGCTGAATTAGATAACAAACGCTTCATTATCGAAAACTTTGCTGAAACGACAGCGGTATTTGATCAGAAGAAGGTCCACCAAGTCTTAGTGATCTTGCTGGACAATGCCTTGAAATATACCAATGCTGGCGATAAAATCACACTACTATCAGAAATCTCCAATAAACATTGGCTGATCGAAGTCAAAAACACAGGACCTTCCATCACCGATGAAGAAAAAGCCCGCATTTTTGATCGTTTTTATCGTGAAGACCGTTCCAGATCCAAAGAAACTGGCGGTTACGGCTTAGGGTTAGCAATCGCCAAACAGATTATTGATGAACACAAAGGGCAAATCACAGTGAAAGACTTGCAGCCAAAAGGTGTTGTTTTCCAAATCCGTTTACCTAGAGAAGGCTAAGACGAAACAAAAAAAACAGCTTTGAACGAAAACGTTCAAAGCTGTTTTTTTACTCACAGTACTATTGCTAGTAGAAAAGCCCTATCTCCACAAAAGGTCAATTCCGACACCCTGCAAATCCGGCAGGTTGCTTACGCGGTGTGCCTCTGCTATCAATCTGGTCAGCAAATGCTAGACCTTCTCGACTCGTCGCATGAGGATTACTTTACCACATAACTTTCAGGAAAGCTACCTTTATCTAAAAAATAAGTGGATCATGAAAGAAATGTAGCGACCTTCGTCGTAATCAAGTCTATCGCTACGTGGTTTTCGCCGCCTTCTGGCACGATCACATCCGCATAGCGTTTAGTCGGTTCGATAAACTGGTGGTACATTGGTTTCACAACTGTAAGATATTGTTCGATGACTGAATCTAAAGTCCGGCCTCGTTCTTCCATATCACGTTTGATTCGGCGAATGATACGAATATCATCATCGGTATCGACATACAATTTGATATCCATAAGATTACGCAGGCGTTCATCTTCTAAAATCAAGATACCTTCTAAAATAATCACTTCTTTTGGTTCTTGGATGATGGTTGCTTCACTACGGGTATGCGCCACATAATCATAAACTGGTTTTTCAATCGTCTGATATGCAAGCAATTGTTCCAAGTGGGCAATCAATAAATCTGTATCAAATGCAAAAGGATGGTCGTAGTTGGTGTTCAATCGTTCGTCAAAACTCAACTCACTTTGATCCTTGTAATAAGAGTCTTGTTCCAACATCATAATAGAATGATTCGGAAAGTGATTAAAAATCGCTCGGCTCACACTTGTTTTGCCGCTTCCTGATCCACCTGTCACACCAATTATAATGGGCTTGCCATTCGTCATTCGATTTACCTCTTTCATTTCTAAAATTCACACTGTTTCTATTATAGCGAAATTTCTGCAAATTACTACCATTTCTGAAAAATCAGCCTTGTAACAATTCTGGCAATTGATCGATCGACTCGATCTCGAATGTAGGTGTAATGCCGTTGGTGTTTTTTTTATGGGGATTGAGCCACACGGTATCGATACCCGCAAGCTGTCCACCTAATATATCTGAACTCAGCGAATCGCCAATGATCACTGTTTCATGTTTTTTTAATCCAGGTATTCGATCAAAAACATAGTCAAAAAATTCTTTCATTGGTTTTTGATACCCCGTATCTTCCGACACAAAAACAGCTTTGAAAAAATCCATCAATTTTGCATCGTTTAAGCGTTGAAATTGTGTTTTGGATACACCATTTGTGACAACATAGGTATCAAAATTCGGGGCTAATTGGGCGAGGACTTGTGCACTATTGCCCAATAATTTGTGGCCTTGATTTAAAAAGGCGCGGTATTGCTGTTCTAAGGCTAGACTGTCGACTTCTTTGCCAAGTGACTCAAAAAATAAGCCAAACCGCTCATTGGTCACTTGTTCTCGTGTTAATTCCCCTTTTTCAAACGCTTGCCACAAGCCATGGTTTAAGGTTTGATAGGTTTGCTTGAGGCTATCTGTCAGCTGCAATCCTTGGGTAGCAAATAATTTTTGCAGCGCTTGGTTTTCAGTATCTTGAAAATCAAGAATCGTATCATCGACATCGAATAATAAAGTTTTATACGTCATTTTTTCCTCTTTCTTAGTGAAAATAATCCACTAGACTTTCTAGTTCTTCCTGATAGAGCCTTCTGTACGTGCCAATTGGCAGGTCATCCGTGAGTGTTAACGGACCAATAGCCGTCCTTTTCAAGGCAATCACTTTGACACCGCGCACCAGAAACATTTTTTTTATTTGATGAAATTTGCCTTCCATCAACATGACCATTGCTTGTGATTGCTCGGAGGATGACTGCTGAATCGTTAATCCAGCAGGTTGGCAAGTCGTCCCATCGTGAAACACGATGCCTTGTTCAAAGGCTGCCTGATCCGCTGCTGTCAAGGGTCCATTGACAGTTACTTCATAGCGTTTCATCACTTTCTTTTCCGGATGCATCAATGCATAGCCCAACTGTCCATTCGACGTCAGCAAAACCAATCCTTGGGTATCTCTATCCAGACGCCCGACTGCATAGAGGTCAGGGTGCCGATCATGAGGAGCCAAACAGTCAATGACTGTTTGATGTTGTTTATCCTGATTGGCCGTGACCACCCCTTGTGGCTTATGCAGCAGAAAATACACTTCATTGGTTTTTAACTGTTTTCCTTGGACAATGATCTCATGCAGATTGCTATCGACATTCCGTTCTCTTTTTCCCTCGATTTTGCCATCCACAAGGATCTGACCCGTTTGAAACAAGCGTTTCATGGCTTTTCTCGGGGTATGTAGTTGTTCTTCAATCAATTTGTCTAAACGCATAAAATTCTCTCCATTGCGGTTATTATAGCGTAGATTTCCCTATCTGAACACTCGCGGGATTTCATATTAGTTGACTTTGTTTCGGATAACGCGTAAGGTTAAAGAGTAAAGTAAATAAAGTTTCTCATACACAGCGTTACGACCTGGTGGAGAAAAGTTGAACCAAAACTTTCCGGGACAGTTGTGTACACAGCTGTCCTTTTGCGTGTTTTCATTCACGTACCACTTAATGTGCAGAGTTAACAAAAATTTGCTTAAAAAACGCTCGGTCAAACCGAGAAAATTTTAGGAGGAATTGCGTTATGTCAGTATCATTAGAAGTTACGAAAAGAGAAGTCCGCCCCCGTTCTTTAAGGAACAAATTACGTCACGAAGGCAAAGTGCCTGCGGTAGTCAATGGCTACAAAGTAGAAAGTACAGCAATTGCTGTCAATGCTGCTGAATTAGAAAGAATTTTGCGTGAAAATGGGTTAAATACAGTAATCACCATTAACTTAGAAGGAAAAAAAGTCAACACGCTGATCAAAGAGTATCAAGCAGATACCTTTACCCGCAACTTAACGCACGTTGAATTCCTATCAGTCGATATGAACGAAGAAACAGAAGTGGAAGCCGAAGTCAGCTTGACTGGTGAAGCTGCTGGTGTGAAAGCTGGTGGCGTATTGGCACAAAACTTATATGCAGTCGTTGTTTCTGCAACACCAGACAAATTGCCTGAACGTGTTGAAGTGGATATAACTGCTTTGGAAATCGGTGATTCATTAACTGTTGCTGATCTGCCGAAAAATGATGACTATACGATCGTTACAGATAGCGAAGAACAAATCGTTGCCATCACTGAACCACAAGAAATCACAGAGGACGAAGAAGCTGGTGAAGCTGCTGAACCTGCAGTGATTGGTGAAGAAGAAGAATAATCTGTGATCTGCAAAAGTCAATCACTGTCTCAACAGTACCCTTCTCAAGGGGTACTGTTTTTTCTATAAAAAAATAAAAATCATTTGCTTTTTTTCAACTTCTTCCTTATGATAGATACACAAAATGTGTTGCCAAACCTTTGAAGGAGGGATTGCTATGTTTGAAACATTTGATAATGCACGCAGCCGCTACGCCTCAGGTGGCATCGTCCAAAGAATGCCTGGCGAATTGATCGATAGTATTTGGATGATCATTGATGTAGACCTAAAAGGAGTATTCCCATTGACCAATTTATTGACCTTCACTGTGCAAAACAACCAAGGGCGCGTTACTTTGCTCTTTTCGCAATCACATTCTGAAGTCGCATTAGGGGTCGATCTGCCTTATCTTTATGACGCATCGTTGCCTAAAACGGTGTATGCCTATGACGATGGCCAGCGACAAACAATTCTACTGCCTAGCGAAACCCGATAGGCGAATCTAAAGGATTGGGTATGTATGATAACGCAGTCTATTGATTAAACTATCCTTTTGCTTTAAGAGGATAGTTTTTTTTTTCGAATTTTTCATTCTTTTTTTATTGGATAAAAAAGGAAAGTTCCCTTTCACGTTCCCCCTCAAATTTATTTATTATAGTTTGCGAATTATTCTATTCTCCGCAGAAAAAACAACGACTTTTCTACTACAATAATGGCAAAAAGAAAATCGTTATGGGGTGAACATGGATGGATACATTGCTGGAGAAAGATATTATGCGTATGTTTGAGTTGACCGCTGCCTTGTTAGAAGAAAATCCACTGCCCATCAAAAAAGCGGCGGATAAGCAGCAAATCTCGGTTCGCGCAATCCGCCGATTGATCGCTGGCCAATTGAATGAAGGTGCTTTATTTAATTATCAGATCACTACTGGGAAAATCAAGCGTGTGCATGGCTTTGGTTTGTTCACAGGCAACCAGCCGGAGATCATAGCCGCTTTATTTGATCAGAGTCATAATTTATCCCTTTTGATTCTATGCATGAAACAACCCGTACTGTCCTTTTCGTTACTCAGCGACACTGCATATATCAGTGCAACGACACTCCATCGCCGCTTTGCCTGCTTTGATCAGTTTCTCTCCCCTTATTCGATTTCGATTGATCGACGTACTTATCCCTTTGTCAGTGGCAACGAGCGCCAAATTCGTTTCCTGTTATTCAAACTGACGGCGTTTTTGCTTCCTGCTCTCTGTGATGCGCCGGCATTGCTTTACCAACATTTCCTTGATATCCATACCCTGCGCCAACAGGTCTTGTATGCCACTGCCACTAGTATCACTTCTGGCAAAATCTCCCCCGATTGTTATGTGCCTGACTATTATTTGACCAATGAAGCGGCCTATCTTTTCTTATGGAAACAGTTATTGGCCCAAGAAACATTCTTTGTTCCCGCGCACGAAGCCATATTGATCACCAAAATTGCCGCATCTTTCATCCAAGATAGTGATGCGCAGCTATGGGCCAACAATCTATCACAAATTTATCAAATCCATTTGGTGTGTGCACTATTGGAAGGCAATATTTTCGTCTTTCAACCAGTGGTGCTTACATTCTCTGATACGACAGTACAGCTGATCCGCAGTTTCTTACTGCAGCTTCCCCATTATGAAAAACTATTGAAGAAACATCCAGAATTACCCATGCTATATGAATGCGTGTGGCAAAAACAATCGATCTTTCAACCGATGTTTACGATAAAAAATACACCACCCGATACATGATTCCGGGTGGTGTAATCAACTATTTATCCTGTCGATTATTGTGCGTCTGCATCAACGATCTTGACAGAACCTTGCCATTCTTGATCAACAAAATCTTTGATTTCGTCAGAGTGCAATACTTCAACTAATTTTTTGATTTTGTCTGTATTTTCGTCGCCTTTACGTACCGCGATCACATTCACATAAGGTGAGTTGTCTGCTTCTAATAAGACAGAGTCATCAACTGGGTTCAAGTCGATCCCAAAGGCAAAGTTGGCATTGATTGCGACTAGATCTGCTTCATCATTTTGATAGGCAGTAGCCAATAATGATGGATCAATATCATGTTTGAATTCTAAGTTCTTAGGATTTTCAGCAATATCATCAAATGTTGCTGTTTCAGTATCAACGCCATCTTTTAAAGTGATCAAGTCTGCATCTTGTAAGATTGTTAAGATACGTCCCCAGTCAGATTCAGAGTTGGATGTGATGACTGTCGCACCATCTGCCAAGTCAGCAATGTCGTCGATCCGTTGAGAATATAGACCCATTGGTTCGATATGGATTGCACCAGCATTGACAAAGTCATAGCCGTTGTCAGCAATTTGTTTGTTTAAATAAGGAATATGTTGGAAGTAGTTGGCGTCGATGTCGCCATTTTCCAATGCTTTATTCGGTAAGATATAATCATCAAATGTTTGAATTTCTAAATCAATACCTTCTTCAGCCAATAATGGTTTGGCTTGTTCTAAAATTTCCGCATGCGGTGTGACAGACGCACCTACCACCAATTTGGTGTTTTCACCGCTGCTAGCAGTCGTTGAGTCAGAACTGCTTGAGTTAGATCCTGTTCCACATGCTGCCAAAGCTGCTGTTAACAATACTGTCGTTGCAAAACCTAAAATCTTTTTCATTTTTATTTCCTCCCATATTTTCCACTTTTAATCTTTTTTCATCCTATTTATTTAACGTTTATCCGTCGCCTTGGCTAAAAAGTCACCTAAGCCTTGTAAAATAAATACGATGAGTAAAATAATCACTGTTGCGACGAGCGTCACAGTGTAATTTCCACGTTGAAATCCTTCTTGCCATGCCAATGAACCTAAACCGCCGGCACCAATTGCGCCGGCCATTGCGGTGTAGCCGATCATCGAGATCGTTGTCACGGTAATGCCCGAGATCAAAGCTGGCACACTTTCTGGAATCACGATTTTGTAGATGATCTCCCAGTAACTTGCGCCCATAGCTTCAGCAGCTTCGATCACACCTGGACTTACTTCACGAAAGGCGATTTCCACCATCCGCGCATAAAACGGTGCCGCTGACAAAACCAGTGCTGGGATCGCTGCTTTCGCCCCTAAGAAAGACCCTACCAGCAAAGTTGTGAATGGAATGATCAAAACCATCAAAATCATAAATGGTGTAGAGCGAAAAGCATTGCTGACGATCGATACGATGTTATACGCAATACTTGCACCAGCTGAAGATTTGCGTCCCAGCGAATACAAGGCTAAACCGAGCAACAGACCGATAATAATGACCAATACCATTGAAAAGAATGTCATAAACAAGGTGTCGATCGTGGCTTGCTGCATATTGGCCCAATCGATCTGATCAAAGTTCAAATACGTTTCTGAAAATGATTTATTTCCCACTTTCGATCACCTCCACTGCCACTTGTTGTGAACCAAAGAATGCAACAGCTTGATCGATTTCACTTGTTTCGCCTGTTAACAAGACCGTTAATGCACCAAAGGAACCTTCATTGGTTTGTTGGATTTTGCCGTAAACAACATTGACATCAATGTTGAATTGACGTATCGCTTGTGAAATCACCGGTTCATTGGCATTGTCTTGGGTAAAGGTCAATGTCACCAAACGTCCATGAGGATTTTCTCTTACAAATGCCTGTCTTAGTTCCTCTGGATCTTCTTCTGGTTCTAAATCTTGTTGCACGAAACGTTTGGTCACAGCTTGTTGCGGATTGCTGAACACAGCTTGTACAGAGCCTTCTTCAACGATTTGTCCCAACTCCATGACTGCCACTTTGTTACAGATTTTGCGGATCACGTTCATTTCATGGGTGATCAAAACAATCGTCAAGTCTAATGTCTTATTGATGGATAAAAGCAGTTCCAAGACTTCCTCAGTGGTCTGTGGGTCTAGTGCACTGGTTGCTTCATCACACAATAAGATTTCAGGATCATTGGCTAACGCACGAGCAATACCGACCCGTTGTTTTTGACCGCCGGATAGTTGCGCTGGATAAGCATCTTCCCGACCTTCCAAGCCGACCAATTGAACCAATTCTTTGGCTTTTTGCCGGCGTGCTGCTTTTTTGACCCCTGCCAACTCTAAAGGTAATTCAATGTTCTCAATCACTGTCCGCGACCATAATAAGTTGAAGTGTTGAAAAATCATCCCGATTTTCTTGCGAAAGTTCCGTAATTCTTTGTTTTTTAATGCCAATATGTTTTGGCCATTGATGACGACATCCCCCGCTGTTGGCAGCTCAAGTCCATTTAACAAACGGACCAAGGTACTTTTGCCTGCGCCGGAATAGCCGACGATACCGTAAATGTCACCTTTTTCAACTTGCAATGATACATCATTGACTGCATGAACGGCTGTTTTCTTTTGGGCATATGATTTTTTCACATGCGTTAATTCAATTAGTGCCATTGTACTCCCATCTTTCTGTTTGCTTTAGGCCGGTGATAAACAAAAAAAGCTTCCGTCCTTTGTACATTATACTGTTACAAAGGACGAAAGCACAACTTCCGCGTTACCACCTTGATTTGTCATAGATTCACATCCACGACCTCGCTCAGTACTTGAATTGCTTCGCATACTGCCGCACGATAACGGGTGCTTCCCGTGATAGGCTCATGCAAACTCACCTATCCTGCTCAAAGACCATCTTCCATCGTTTTTTCATTGCCTATTTGCACCGAACAAGGCTCTCTGGATATGTCAAAAGGATGTACTCTTCTTTTCAAAGCATTCATTTATTGAGCAAATTATAGCAACGTCTCATAGCTCTGTCAATTCTTTTTATAAAAATACTAGTTATTTGTATAGAAGTGCTTAGAGTGCTTCAAATTGGCTTGGATCAACCTCTTTGAAACTGACTAGCCAAGCGTTCAATTCGTCTTCATCATTTAAGATGTCAATAGATTGATCGATTTTTTCATTGATAGAAGAGATAACTCCTGTTAGCGGACTGCTAAATTCACTGACGGCTTTTTCTGCTTCTAACTCAACCAATGTGTCCCCTTGTTTCAATGCTGTGCCGACCTTTTGAGTCGAAGCAAAGGTGATCGCCCCTAATTCTTCTTGGGCTTCTTTGGTCAACCCCACACAGTACTCTTTGCCATTGAACAGAATCCACAAATTATCTTTTTTTCTTAAGCATCTTTTTTCCATGATTCTAGTAAAACTCCTTCATATTCGTTTTCTTTAAACCCATTGATCAAAAAGCGTTCACCCGCTACCACTAAAGGACGTTTGATCAACATACCGTCAGTGGCTAAGATGGCCGCTGCTTCGTCATTTGTCATTTGAGGTACTTTGTCTTTCAATCCCAATTCCCGGTATTTCATACCACTCGTGTTAAAGAAGCGACGCAATGGCAAGCCGCTGTTTTCGATCCATGTGCGGATCTGCGTTTCAGTTGGCGTATTCTCAACAATATTGATATGTTCAAACGCAACTTCATTTCCCTCTAACCACGCTTGTGCCTTTTTACATGTCCCGCATTTTGGATAACAATATAATTCAACCATCACATTACTCCTTATAACGTTTTTGGTGCGGTCTCTGCTTGATACCGCATGGATAAAATCAGCCCAATACCAATCATATTACTCAACAATGCGGAACCTCCTTGGCTGATAAACGGCAAAGGAATCCCTGTTAACGGCAAAAGACCGATATTGGCACCAATATTTTCAAAGACATGGAACAAGATCATCATGATGATCCCTGTCGCCAAATAGGCGTAAAATTCATTATTCGTATCAAAACAGATGCGAATCATCCGATAAATCAAAATAAAGTACAGCAAAATCACAAATGCACTGCCGACAAAGCCAAAATTCTCACCAATCACGGAGAAAATCATATCTGATTCGCGAACCGGTACATACACATCACTCACATTGAAGCCCTTGCCAAACATACCTCCAGAACCAATGGCCATTAATGCATAGGCCAGCTGGAAGGATTGTCCTTGGGTATCGTGAAACGGATCCAGCCAAGAATCGATCCGCGCAAATTGATACTCTTTGAAGATCCCGGTATTATACAGCAGCTCCCGTCCGGTATCCGTCGTCACAAGGAAGATCGTCCCACCGCCGATTAAGACAAACGCTGCAATCACTGGAATCACGATCCGCCAAGAAATTCCTGACATCAAAAAGACACCGCCGAAAATCGCCAAGAAGACCAGCATGGTCCCGAAGTCATTTTGCAACGTGATCAACACCAGCACCGGAATCGTGACAGCCAACATTTTGGCAATCAACAAGCCATCACTCTTCAATGTTCGTTCCCGATTATTCACGTTGTGTCTAGTGACGACCAACGCCAACATCATAATAAATGCAATTTTCATCAGCTCCGAAGGCTGTAAGGTAAAGGAGCCAAAGCGGAACCAGTTTTTTGACCCTGTGGAAGCTTCCATCGCCGGATCATAGAACTTGACCAATGCCAACATCACAACAAGTCCGATTCCATAGATATACGGCGTCAATTTCCATAGCCATTTCGATTTGATATGCATAATGATCACGATCGCTGCGATCCCCAATACATACCATAACGCTTGAAATCCTAAAATCCGTCCAACTGACGGATTGCTGGGGTCATGTGTCAACGCCACATATAGCGATGCTGCCCCAATCAGACATAATAAAAATACGGGTAAAATCACACCGTAATCAATTCGATTGTCACTCTTTTTTCGTGTCTTTTCCATGCCCACACTCTCTTCTGTAGAATCTTTATCCATTATAGTGATGTTTGCCCAGAAAAGAAAGGATTGTCCGTCCGCATTCATAAAAATTTTAGAAACTTTAATGAAATCATGGCAAAGAAAAAAGCCACCCTACCCAAAAATTGGTATGACGGCTTTTTTTAATATGCCAGCTGCAGGATTCGAACCTGTGACCTACGCGTTACGAGTGCGTTGCTCTACCAACTGAGCTAAGCTGGCAACTCACACAAAGACGATTATAGGCAAAAACACAGGTTTTGTAAAGAGCTGTGACGGAGAAAATTTCAATTGCTGAAAATTTTCAAAAAATATGGTACAATAGAGATATCAAGGAGGTTTTTACATGGCTACATTTGGTAAATTTGAAACAACGATTGTCCCGTCACAAGAAGGTTCAACATTTGAGGTCGCCACTCCTGTCACGTTCACGATCCATGGTATTCAGCAAACTGGTACGATCACGAAACAGTTGAAGAACTCTGCCGTCGTCGAACTAAATGAAACTGCGGACAACCAAAAATTGATTACACAAAGCAATGGTGTTCTGATTATCAATTACAAACAGTTAACTAAAATCTAATTTACTGAGCAACACTCAGCATCAAAAAAAGGGAAAATCGCAAAGATTTTCCCTTTTTTGCTTATTTTGTACCGAATAAACGGTCGCCGGCATCGCCTAAACCAGGTACGATGTAGCCATTTTCGTTCAAGCGTTCATCCAAGCTTGCGGTGTAGATATCTACATCAGGATGGGCATCTTGCAATGCTTTGACGCCTTCTGGTGCAGCAACCAAGCAGACAAATTTCATATTTGAAGCGCCGCGTTTTTTCAATGCATCGATTGCCATGATTGCAGAACCGCCAGTTGCCAACATTGGGTCTACGATAAATAATTGACGCTCATCGATATCTTCAGGCAATTTCACGAAATACTCGTGAGGTTCTAGTGTTTCTTCATCACGGTACATACCGATATGACCCACTTTTGCTGCTGGGATCAATTCCAAAATACCATCTACCATGCCTAGACCGGCACGCAAAATCGGTACGATTGCTACTTTTTTACCAGACAAAGTTTTTTGTGTTGATTCTTCGATCGGTGTTTCGATCACTAAATCTTCCAATGGCATATCTCTTGATACTTCGTATGCCATCAACATGGCTATTTCATCTACCACTTCTCTAAAAACTTTCGTTCCGCAGTTCTTGTCACGGATCATTGTTAATTTGTGTTGGATCAGCGGGTGATCGATTACTTGAAATTTACCCATTATAAACGCTCCTTTGGTTTTTCTTTTATTTTAAAGCATATTGGACTTTGATACAACCTTGCACTTTTTGATCGAACCGATTGCCTCAAAAAAAGGATTGTGCCAGATCATCCATACACATAGCCATATGCTTGATGGCCTGGTGCGGGCGGAATGATCTGTCACAGTCCTATTCGATTAGTTTTGGTAAAGCGGATATTTGTCTGTTAAGTCTTTGACTTGCGCTTTGACTTCAGTCAATGTCGCTTCATCATTTGGTTTTTCCAATACTTTGACAATCAGTTTGGCTACTTCGACAGCATCTTCTTCTTTGAAGCCGCGACTAGTAATCGCCGGTGTCCCCACCCGAATCCCACTTGTCTTGAATGGACTTAATGATTCGAAAGGAATCGAATTTTTATTGACGGTGATATTGACTTGATCCAACAAGGCTTCTGCTTCTTTGCCGTTCAAATCAAAGCCGCGAACATCGATCAACAGCAAGTGGTTGTCTGTTGCACCAGATACCAAACGGGCTTGCGGTGCTTGATTGAAGACTTTGGCCATCGCTTGCGCATTTCTGATGACTTGCTCAGAATATTCTTTGAAGGTATCTTCTTGGGCTTCTTTAAAGGCCACTGCTTTACCAGCAATAACATGTTCCAAAGGTCCGCCTTGGATACCAGGGAAAACGGCACTGTTGATTTTCTTAGCCAATGCTTCGTCATTGGTCAAGATCAAACCACCGCGTGGTCCCCGCAATGTTTTGTGGGTGGTTGAGGTCGTGATGTCAGCATATGGAACTGGATTCGGATGAAGGCCTGCTGCTACAAGACCAGCGATATGCGCCATATCCACCATTAATTTAGCCCCAACTTCATCAGCAATTTCACGGAATTTCGCAAAATCGATGGTACGTGAGTAGGCACTCGCACCCGCAACGATTAACTTAGGTTGATGTTTGCGTGCTAAAATACGGACCACGTTATAATCAATAACTTCAGTCGCTGGATCAACACCATAACTGACAAAATTGTAGGTTTTTCCACTAAAATTGACCGGTGAACCATGGGTCAAATGTCCGCCTGCGGATAGATCCATACCTAAAACCGTATCGCCTGCTTCAATCAATGCTAAATAAGCAGCGGTATTGGCTTGCGAGCCTGAATGTGGTTGCACATTGGCATACGCGGCACCAAAGATGGCTTTTGCACGCTCAATTGCTAAGTTTTCAACCACATCAACAAATTCACAACCACCATAGTAACGACGCCCAGGATACCCTTCAGCATATTTATTGGTCAAAATACTACCTTGTGCGGCCATGACGCCTTCAGAAACGATATTTTCTGACGCAATCAACTCCAAATTGTTTTGTTGACGATTCGTTTCTTTTTCGATCGCTTGCCACAATTCGGGATCAAACGTTTGATAATCCATGCTTACAACACCCCTTAACCTTAATGGTAGCATTGTATCATATTTCCTAAAAGCCACCTATAAAGAATGTACGATTTTCATTTATTTTCTTGGAAATATTCGTGGTTTGCCGCTTTTTTCAATCGATTCATGTAAGCAGCACCAATACCGGCTTCAGTAAACGTCGCTGCTAACAGCAGATCCAATGCTGCCGTTGATTCATCCAAAGCCCGCAGACCGGCGAATAAGCCTCTCGCTGCTGCTTCTGGACTGTCATCAAAGTACTGATAGATTGCTGCTGTTTCTTTTCGGACGGCTTCTGCGATCGTTGGTCCAGCCAGTACGCCTACTTTGAAGTGATTGGCTTGCGCCCAGTTGATTGCTGCTGGCCAATCTGTATCATGAACCATCATCACCTTAGTGTTTGGTGCATAGTGCTTGTACTTCATTCCAGGCGCTTTTGGCACCTCACCAGCAGATACCAAATGTTTATCTAATAAGACCTCAGTTTCTAAGACTGTTTCCAATTGTTCTTTGGCAATCGCTCCTGGGCGCAAAATGATCGGCGTACCTGACGGATCACTCAAATCGAGCACAGTCGACTCGACGCCGATCCGAGTTGCCCCGCCATCCAAAATACCAGCAATCTTTCCGTGGAGGTCATGCCACACGTGAGCTGCTGATGTCGGACTCGGTTTGCCTGAAGTATTTGCACTTGGCCCTACCAAAGGTTGTTGCGCTTGGCTGATCAATGCCAATGTTTGGGGATGATCAGGCATTCGAAAAGCGGCAGTTGTTAATCCGCCAGTGACGATGCTTGGCAGACTATCCGGTTTGATCTTAAAAATCAATGTCAATGGACCAGGCCAGAAAGTGTCCATCAGTTGTTTGGCCATCGGAGAGAGGTTATCCACAAATGCTGCTACTTGCTCAGCCGCAGCAACATGAACGATCAGTGGATTGTCACTCGGTCTGCCTTTCACTTGATAGACTTGTGCCACTGCATCAGGCAAAAGCGCACTCGCACCTAAGCCATAGACGGTCTCAGTGGGAAAAGCGACTAAGCCGCCCTTAGCCAAAACTGCAGCTGCTTCGGCAATATGATCTTGATCAAATAATTTCGTTTCCACAGTTTATCCACATCCTTTATTTAACTTTTTCCATAGTTATCAACATTTTCGGTTTTTTTATCCACATTTTGTGGATAAGTCGTTTGTCAAGTGTGGATAAATCTGTTTATAACTCATTTCGCATGCTGCATGTTTATTTTATAGGCTTTTTAAACAGATTTATCCCAAAATAAAAATTATTTATCCACAAACTGTGGATGACGCACAAGCACCATCCGGTCTTGTCCAGCCATGTCTTGTTTGATCGTGACTTCTTTTTGCGGGAAAGCTTCCGCAAATATAGCTTGGACCGCTTTCCCTTGTTGAAAGCCGATTTCAACCGCGATCTGTCCGGATGACGCTAGACAAGACTTGGCTTGCTGCGCAATTTTTTTGTACATTGCCAAGCCATTGTCTTCTGCAAAGAGCGCCAATTTAGGCTCATTTTCTCTGACACTGATATCCATTAGATCCCACTCATCATGGCTGATGTAGGGCGGATTAGAGACGATCAAATCCCATTGCTGTTCAATCACCGGCAATAGGGTATCCCCTTGATAAAAGGCAATTGCTGCAGCAAGGTCGTTGGCATTCCATTGTGCAACGGCTAATGCGGCTTCTGATATATCTACGGCAGCTACCTGCCACTGGGGACGTGCCAGTTTTAAAGAGATGGCTATCGCCCCAGTCCCCGTCCCGATATCAACGACCCGCATTGGTTTCTCTGGGCAATCCGCCAAGCATTGTGCAACCAACTCTTCTGTTTCCGGCCTTGGGATCAAGGTGTCTGCAGTCACTTTAAATTGGTGGTCATAAAATGTTTCATACCCCAACAGATATTGCGGGGGCTGATGATTGAGCAATTGTGCCACATCCGCATCGATCTGCGCTTCGTCTGCGGGCACGATCGGTGTGTCCATGTGAAGCAGCCAATCCAATTGCTGCCATTGTTTACGCCGTAAGAACAGATACTGGATCGCATATCCTTCTACTCCTGCAGATTCTAAAAAAGAAGAAGCCCGTGAAAGGACTTCTCGATAGGTTTTAGCCATTTTGCATCTCATCTAATTTAGATGTTTGATCATATACGATCAACGCATCTACGATTTCATCCAATTTACCAGCCAAAATTTGATCCAATTTTTGGATAGTCAACCCGATGCGGTGATCCGTTACGCGGTTTTGCGGGAAATTATACGTCCGGATCCGTTCTGAACGATCCCCTGTCCCAACTGCAGATTTCCGATTGGCATCATATTCGCTTTGGGCTTCTTGCGAGATTTGGTCATAGACGCGGGCCCGCAATACTTTCATCGCTTTCTCGCGGTTTTTCAACTGAGAACGTTCATCTTGCATCGCTACAGCGATCCCCGTTGGTAAATGGGTTAAACGAACAGCAGAGGCGGTTTTATTGACGTGCTGACCGCCGGCACCAGACGCGTGATAAATATCGATCCGGATATCTTTATCGGCAATTTCGATTTCCACTTCTTCCGCTTCTGGCATAACGACAACAGTAGCTGTCGATGTGTGGATCCGTCCTTGAGATTCAGTTGACGGCACCCGTTGTACACGGTGCGCCCCACTTTCATATTTCAGTTTAGAAAAGACGCTGTCGCCTGTGATCATCATGATGACTTCTTTATAGCCGCCGATCCCCGTGACATTGGCATCCATCACATCCACTTTCCAGCCTTGAGCTTCCGCATATTTTTGATACATATTGAATAAGTCTCCGGCAAATAAAGCTGCTTCATCGCCACCAGCAGCTCCTCGAATTTCCATAATGATGTTTTTGTCATCATTAGGGTCTTTTGGCAATAATAAAATCTTGATGCGGTCTTCTAACACTTCTTTTTCTTTCTTAAGATCGGATAATTCTTCTTTGGCCATTTCTGCCATATCCGCATCCAAACTTTCGCCAAGCAGTTCTTCCGTATCTTTGATTCCTTCAACTACTTCTTTATAGCGACGGTATACTTCAACAGTTTCCCGCGTATTGGCTTCTTCTTTAGACAGCTGCATAAAACGTTTCGTATCAGAAATCACGGCTGGATCACTGAGTAATTCGCCTAATTCTTCATAACGGTCTTCGATTGATTGTAACTGATCGTACATGATTTATTCTCCTTCTTTTTTCATGACAGGGTGGAAGTAGTGTTTGCGACAAACAGGGTAATACGCTTCATTGCCGCCAATTTGCACTTGATCCCCTTCGTAAACTGGCTTACCGTCGACATAATGCAGATTCATCGTCGCTTTTTTGTGACAGAACCAGCAGATTGTTTTCATTTCTTCTATTTTATCTGCATACAAGAGCAAATATTTTGAGCCTTCAAACAGCTCATTGCGAAAATCATTTTTCAAACCAAATGCCATCACTGGGATTCCAAGTTCATCAACGATTTTGGTAAAGGCTATGACATGATGTTTTTTCAAAAATTGCGCCTCGTCGATCAAAATACAGTAGGGTTTGTACCCTAAGTCTTTGATCAAATTGTATAGATCGGTTTCATCAAAAATCGGGATCGCATCCCGTTCTAACCCAATCCGACTGGATACATTCCCAATGCCGCTTCTGGTGTCTAGCCCGCTCGTCATGATCACGACTGGTTTGTCTTGTTCTTCATAATTGTGTGCCACTTTCAAAATCTCAATGGTCTTGCCACTATTCATTGCGCCATATTTAAAAAAAAGCTGTGCCATTTCGCCCATCCTTCCTCATACTCCTTTGGTATTATACTTGAAAAAGCAAAATTTTTACAGACTTAAATGCTTAACAAGCATTGGCTTGACTAAAGACAAACCTACGTAAAACCAAAGAACAGATATCTAGGAAGACATCAATCAGCAAGCTGATTTAGTATAGCCACAGCTTTCGGATAGTCGGGATTGATCTGACCATCACTATCTGTTTCGATGATTTCAAAGCCCAACTCTTGATACAACGCAATGGCGCCATGACTCCACGTCTGCGTATGTAAGTAAATCATCGGCGCATCGGCTTGCTGGCATACGGCTAAAACCTGATACAGCAGTTGGCGGGCGATGCCTTGACGCTGTCCCCGCGGATGAACAGCTACCCAATGAACGATTGGCACACGGTGGCCATGTTTATCCTTCTTCCACCACGCCGTTGCCGTACCGATCACTGCTCCTTGTTGATCCAGCGCAAAAAACATCCTTTGGGGCAAAGCTTCTGCTTCAGGTATAAAGGTTTCTTCAAAATATTGTAGGGCTTTTGTTTCATGTTCAAACTCCCCAACAGCTGTTTCAAGAGCTGCCCACTTTTCAGCATCTCCCGGTTGGTACGTTCTCATTGCTATTTGATGCGGGACAGACTTCATCTCAACGAGATCCTTTGTTGGCCGTGCCATCCATAGTTCCGCATAGGGAATCGTTTTATCTAACATAATGATTCCTCCTTTTTTCTTTACCTCAAGCATATCATTTGTTTTTCGCCATGAGAAGCTTACCATAGTAGAAAAGGAGGCATTTAGATGAAAGATACAGCAATTTTTGCAGGTGGTTGTTTTTGGTGCATGGTCAAACCCTTTGATTCGCTGCCCGGGATAGAAAAAGTCGTTTCTGGTTTCACAGGCGGACACGTGCCCAATCCAACCTATCAAGAAGTCACCACTGGTACCACGGGCCATACGGAAGCGGTCGAGATCACCTTTGATCCCGAATTGATTTCCTACGAAGAATTGGTGGAGATTTATTGGCAGCAGACCGACCCGACAGATGCCTTCGGTCAATTCGCAGATCGCGGAGATTCATATCGGCCGGTGATTTTCTACAATAGTCCAGAACAAAAGGCCGTTGCAGAACAATCCAAGGCCAATCTTCAAGCCAGTGGCCGCTTTACAGATCAAATCGTGACCAGCATCGAACCCGCTGAACCATTTTATCCAGCTGAGGACTATCATCAAGATTTTTATAAGAAAAATGCCGCCCATTATCAAGCCTACAGTGAAGGTTCTGGCCGCGCAGGCTTTATCCGCAACTCTTGGAATTAATATCTGCGGGCTGCTGTAGCAACACTTCTGAGCTGATACGTTCATTTTACATGGACGATCAGCTTTTTCTTCGGCAAAAAATTGACAATCGTATCGAATACGCGTTAATATGGTTGAAAATTCTGACGATTGATTTTTTTATCATTTATAAGTAATTTACAATTACAGAGGAGTGTTGTGTATGTTAGCCAATGAAGTACGGCCCGGACCCAATCGGTATGTGACTGGTGAAGAGGCCTTAAAAAATCTACCCGACTATTTAGCAGATTTCCAACAAGTGGCAGTGATCACGGGTACCCAATCCTTTGCTGCATTTGAAGCCTATTATCCCCATCCCTTTGATTACCCTGTCTACCGTTACGACGGATCTTCTAGCTATGAAAACGGACAATATCTTGCCGATCAAATAGGCAGCGCTGATGCAGTGATCGCCATTGGTGGCGGTCGGGTTGCGGATACAGCCAAAATCACTTCTGAACGTCTTGGCGCGGCACTCATCGTGATTCCGACACTTGTATCCAATTGTGCCCCATTTACACCTGTTGTCGTGGTTTATCACCCAGACCATACCATCAACAAGATCGATTATGCAAAGCAAGGCGCCTATCTCACATTGGTGGACACAACCTTCTTATTGGCGACCCCTGTTGATTATTTCATCGCTGGAATCGCTGATACATTGGCAAAATATTATGAAATGGAGGCCATCTATCGTCAACTGCAGGATGATCAAAAAACGGCACTGGTTCGATTGGGTTTCCAAAGTGCTTCCTTGATCAAAGACCTATTGATTAACGATGCCATTCAAGCAGTGGCTGACCTGCAAGCCCAAAAACTAACACCTGCTTTTGCCCGGATCACCGATGCGGTTATTGCGTTAGCAGGCGAAGTCGGCGGTTTTGCTGTTGATTTTGGCCGAACCTCTGGTGCCCATGCCTTGCACGACGGTTTGTCTTATTTGGAAGAAACGCATCCGGTACTGCACGGCAACAAAGTAGCTTATTGCATTTGGGTCCAACTGGCTTATACCAACGACTTGGCTGTAATCGAAGAGTTGCGCCCCTTTTACCAAGCCTTGCACTTGCCAATGAAATTAAAAGATATCCATGTCACCCGTACCGACCAAGCTTATTTTGAAGACGTCCTGCGCTATGCGATCAAGCCGGAAGAAACCTTTGTGCTGATCGATCCCGCGATCACGACTGAAAAAGTCTATCAAGCGATCCTTGCAGTAGAAGCCCTATGACGGCAATCGGCAGTCAGCCTTTGCCACTTTCATTCAAAAACCCCTTATTCTTTGGTATACTATTCTTAGTTTACCAAGTGAGGGGTTAATCAAAATGAACATCAGCCGCTTTGCCCGACTAACACAGCGTAGAGGCAAGACATTTCTTTCAAAAAACGTATCTTCGATCCAAGTGATCGTTTTTTATTATATCGTGATGACGATCGTATCATTGGGTTTATTTTATTTGCCCTTCTTTCGCGAAGCAGGTTCTCACGCGTCTTTCATCGACCTATTTTTTATGGCGGTCAGTACAGTGAGTGTGACTGGTTTAACCACCTTTCCCATCAACGATGTGTTCAATGACCGTGGGGTTGTCTTGCTTGAGGTCCTTTTTCAAGTAGGCGGACTGGGAATCATGATGATCTCCACCTTTTTTGCGATCGTTTCTCGCCGAAAAATCAGTCTGAAACAACGGCAATTGATCATGACAGATATGAACCAACCCAAATTAAGTGGCATCGTGCGAATGATTCGTACCACCTTCACCATCATTTTGTTATGCCAAGTAGTCGCGGGGTCCATTTTCGCCGTATATTTCCATTTATACGGGTACTATGACAATTGGCGAGATGCCATTTTCTATGGGTTCTATCAAGCAATATCGGCCGTCACCAATTCTGGCTTTGATGTGACTGGCAATTCGATTTTGCCGTTTTCTCACGATTATTTCTTTTTGACTTCTATCATGTTGTTGATTTTTGTTGGCGGCATCGGCTTTCCCGTGATCATGGACTTTCGGGAATGGCTGCAATTCAAACTAAAGAAAAAACGGCGGCAACTGCCTTTTCGTTTTTCATTGTTTACCAAAATCGCTGTTCTCGCTTTTGTGATTTTATTTATCGGCGGAACTATTGCGATTTTCTTCCTTGAGAAAGACCATTTGTTCAAAGATTATAGTGTCAGTGGCATGTGGATGAACAGTATGTTCTATTCGATGACTACACGAAATGCCGGCTTACAGATCCACGACTTAGGCAACTTTCAAACCACGACATTGATCGTATTTTCTTTGCTGATGTTTATCGGTTGTAGTCCAAGTTCTGTTGGTGGTGGGATCCGTACCACGACGATTGCCATCATTGGTCTATATTTATATGCTTTCTTGAAAAGTGAAGACAACATCAATATTTTCGGTCGCCGGATCGATGAAGACGATGTCCGCAAATCTGTTGTCGTCTTCATGCTCTCCATGGGCATGTGTTTTTTCTGCGTGTTGTTCCTGACTGCAACGGAAGACATTCCTTTGATCGCCATTATCGTCGAGGTGTCTTCCGCCTTTGGAACAACTGGTTTATCCTTAGGGATTACGGGGGACTTATCCGCAATCGGTAAATTGGTTATCGCACTATTGATGTTCATTGGGCGGATCGGCATGTTGTATACATTGATGCTATTCGTACCAAAAGAAACCCGAGATATCGGCTATGAATATCCTACCGAAAAAATCATCATTGGGTAAAACATGCCGATGGTCCCCACAATGAACTATTTAGACCCAAACTGGCATGCATTGCTGGTTTGGGTCTTTCGCTGTTTTCTTAGCATAAATTTAAAGAATCGCAAAAGCAATTTAACCTTTTTCGCTGAATATGGTATGATAAATTGAATTTGCGCAATCAGTTCAATGGCGCTAAATGGAGGGTAAATTATGGGTATACGAAGTCAACTGGCGGTCACCGTCGGCAAGACCTCTCAGTGGGTATTAAAAAACTTTTTCAAAGGCGGCTCCAGTCTGCCAGGAAAATTAGCTTTGAAAATTGATCCGCATATTTTGGATCATTTAGCCAAAGATTATCAAGTCGTGGTGATCACCGGAACCAATGGCAAAACATTGACCACCGCTTTGACCGTCAATATTTTGCGCCAAGAATTTGATGAGGTGCTGACCAATCCGACCGGGGCAAACATGGTCCAAGGGATCGTTTCGACTTTCTTATCGGCAAAGCCCAAAAAAGGCAAAAAATTTGCGGTTTTGGAAATCGATGAAGCCAGCTTAAGTAAAGTGACGCAGTATATCAAACCAGAACTATTCGTCTTCACCAATATTTTTCGGGACCAAATGGACCGCTATGGCGAAATCTACACCACCTATCGACTGATCGTCGAAGGCGCAGCCAATGCTCCGGAAGCAACGATTTTGTGCAATGGAGATTCTCCTTTGTTCAACTCAGTCACCACAGTCAATCCTCGTAAATATTACGGCTTTGACCATTTGCCCGATCAAGAACAAATGGCCCATTACAATACGGATGGTGTCTTGTGTCCAGAATGTCATCATTTGCTGCACTACAAAATGATCACATACGCCAATCTTGGCAAATATTACTGTCCAAACTGCGGATTCCATCGTCCAGCGCTAGACTACAAATTGACTGCCATCACAGCGATGGACAATACCTCTGCTGATTTTGTGATCGATAATGAACCTTATCGGATTGAAGTCGGCGGCATGTACAATGTCTACAATGCATTGGCTGCCACCGCCGTCGCTGAGTATTACCATGTTGCACCAGAAAAAATCAAGTCTGGCTTAGCCTATGACGAGAAAGTATTCGGCCGTCAAGAAGTGATTCAGATTGGTGACAAAGAATGCACCCTCGTTTTGGTCAAAAATCCAGTTGGATTGAACCAAGTCATCGATATGATTGGTCTATCACCTTATCCCTTTTCTCTCGTTTGTCTTTTGAATGCCAACTATGCCGATGGTATTGATGTCAGCTGGATCTGGGATGGCGACCATGAAGCTTTCGCAAAAATGGGTATCCCAAAAGTCATTGCAGGCGGTGATCGTCATAAAGATATGGCGTTACGCTTGAAAGTTGCCGGTATTCCAGAAGAAACCATCACCGAAACCAAAGACCTTGATGAAGTGATCACCGACATCGAGCATTTGCCAACTGACAAAGTGTATATTTTGGCCACGTATACTGCCGTCTTGCAATTACGGAAAAAACTAGCGGAAAAAGGGTTTATCAAAGGAGGAATGGGACGTGACTAAATACAGTCTGAACGTTGCCCATTTATATGGCAACTTGTTGAATACCTATGGCGATAATGGCAATCTTTTGATGTTGCGTTATGTAGCCGAAAAAATGGGTGTGTCTTTCAACGTGGAAGTCGTCAGTATCCACGAACCATTCGATGCCGAAACATTTGATTTGGTCTTCTTTGGCGGCGGTCAAGATTTTGAACAATTGATCGTATCGAAAGATATTCAAAGCAAAAAAGCTGATTTGACGCGCTATATCGAAAACGACGGTGTGATGTTGGCTATCTGCGGCGGCTACCAATTGTTGGGGCACTACTACATGGGTGCCAATGGCGAAAAGATCGAGGGTATTGGTGCGTTGGATCATTATACACTCAGCCAAGACAACAATCGCTTTATTGGTGATATTGTGATCCATAACGAAGTATTTGATGAGACTTATTATGGGTTTGAAAATCATAATGGGCGTACTTTCTTAGGTAAAGGTGAAAAGCCCCTTGGCAAAGTGATAGAAGGCCACGGAAACAACGGTGAAGATCAAACAGAAGGTGTTGTCTATCGCAACGTCTTCGGCTCCTATTTCCACGGGCCGCTCTTAGCTCGTAATGAACATCTAGCAGAACGTTTGATTCGGACCGCATTGAGTAATCGATATGGTGGAATCGAGATTTAAACAAATACTTTATAGTATTCGGAAACAACACGTTTACGTGTTGTTTTTTTTGTGGGAAATTTCCCAACACCTGCTACCTATTCTCATTGATTGAATCCAAGTGTCTATTCTTTCCTAGCTCATTGTAACCGTTATCAATTATTTTTATACTGAATGAGTAGTAAAAATTGAAAGGGGATGTTTTAAAAAATGATGGAAAAGATTCAACGCTTCGGCGGCGCCATGTTTACACCAGTTCTCTTGTTCTCATTTTCGGGGATCATGGTCGCACTCTGTATTATCTTCAAAAATCCAATGTTGGTAGGCAGTATCGCTACAGAAGGAACTGCATGGTACGCCATCTGGACGATCGTTGAAAATGGTGCTTGGACAGTATTTAATCAAATGGAGCTGCTTTTCGTTATTGGTTTACCGATTGGTTTAGCCAAGAAAGCAAATGCACGCGCGGCCATGGAGGCCTTCGTTGTGTATATTACCTGTAATTACTTTATCTCTGGGATGATTGAATACTTTGGACAATTCTTTGGTGTCAATTTTTCTGCCGATCCTGGTGGCGAAAGTGGTTTGAAACTAATCGCTGGGATCAAAACATTAGATACAGGAATCATCGGTGCAATATTTATATCGGCCATCGTCGTTTATTTGCACAATAAGTTCTTCGATACAAAATTGCCTGATTTCCTTGGTATTTTCCAAGGCTCTTCGTTTATTGTTATTTTAGGATTTTTTATCATGTTGCCAGTCGCGTTTCTTATTGCTTTGATCTGGCCAAAGGTCCAAGCAGGAATTGGTTCTATGCAAGGTTTTCTAGCAAGTGCTGGCGTCTTTGGGGTCTGGCTATATACATTCTTAGAACGAATATTGATACCAACTGGATTGCATCATTTCGTTTATACACCTTTTGTTTTTGGTCCTGCAGTTGTGGAAGAAGGTATTTCTAAGTATTGGATGGCCCATTTACAAGAATTTGCGCAATCAAGTACTCCGCTCAAACAGTTATTTCCTGAAGGGGGGTTCGCACTCCATGGAAACTCAAAAATATTTGCTGCACCAGGGATAGCTGCTGCGTTTTATTTCACAGCTAAGCCTGAGAACAAGAAAAAAGTGTTAGCGATTTTGATTCCTGCGACATTAACAGCTGTCTTGGCCGGAATCACGGAACCATTAGAATTTACTTTCTTGTTTGTCTCTCCGCCTTTGTTTGCAGTACATGCGATACTTGCTGCAACTATGGCTGCGACAATGTTTGCATTTGGTGTCGTGGGTGATATGGGTGGTGGATTTATCGACTTATTGGCGAAGGTCTGGATTCCTTTATTCCAAAATCATAAATCAATGATTTTTACGCAATTATTGATTGGCTTAGCCTTCACAGCACTTTACTTTATCGTATTTCGCTTTTTGATTTTAAAATTTAATTTGGCTACTCCGGGCAGAGAAGACAACAGCAAAGAAGTAAAATTATATTCAAAAAAAGAATACAAAGAGAAAAAAGCTGCTAGTGGCGGACCATTAGTTGCTGGCGCAAATCGGTATACAGAACAAGCTGCTGTTTATTTAGAAGGATTTGGTGGCAGAGATAATATTGACAAAGTGACCAATTGTGCCACACGTCTGCGTATCACTGTCAAAGACCAAGAACAAGTACTGCCAGATAATGTATTTAAAGAAGGTGGCGCACACGGTGTCGTTAGAAATGGAAATGCTTTTCAAGTCATCGTTGGTTTAGATGTACCGCAAGTACGGGAACAATTTGAAAAACTATTAATGATCAATGAATAGAAAGGAAGATTTACCAATGAAAAAATTTTCAATCGTTATTGCAGGAGGCGGTAGTACCTTTACCCCAGGAATCGTTTTGATGTTACTTGAACACTTAGATCGTTTCCCGATCCGTCAAATCAAATTTTATGACAACCTAGCTGAAAGACAAGATAAGGTTGCACAAGCGTGCGAAATTTTATTAAAAGAACGGGCTCCAGAAATTGACTTTTTAGCAACAACAGATCCAGAAACAGCATTTACGGATGTCGATTTCGTTATGGCACATATTCGTGTCGGTCTTTATGCAATGCGTGAAAAAGATGAAAAGATCCCACTGAAATACGGTGTTGTTGGTCAAGAAACCTGTGGCCCTGGTGGAATAGCCTATGGCATGCGTTCGATTGGCGGTGTATTAGAATTAGTAGACTATATGGAAACATACTCACCTCAAGCGTGGATGTTGAATTACTCCAACCCTGCCGCAATTGTCGCTGAAGCAACAAGAAAATTACGGCCGACAGCAAAAATCATCAACATCTGCGATATGCCAGTAGGGATTGAAGAACGAATGGCCCAATCCATTGGTTTAGCTTCTAGAAAAGAGCTTATCGTCCGCTATTATGGTCTAAATCATTTTGGCTGGTGGACAGATATCCGCGACAAAACAGGAAAAGATTTGATGCCTGCAATCAAAGCACACGTCGCTAAACACGGGTATTCACTAACAGAAGAAATCGAAGCATCTCAACACACAGATGCGAGCTGGTCACATACTTTTGCTAAGGCTAAAGAGGTGTATGAGATTGATCCTTCAACGTTGCCGAATACGTATTTAAAATATTATTTCTTCCCACAAGACGAAGTCGCTCATGCCAATCCAAACTTTACACGTGCCAACGAAGTCATGGCTGGCAGAGAAAAGCATGTCTTTAGTGAATGCCAAAGAATTATTGAAAATAAAACCGCCACCGATACCTCATTAGAAGTAGATGAACATGCCAGTTATATCGTTGATTTGGCTCGTGCCATTGCGTACAACACACAAGAAAGAATGTTGTTGATTGTGCCAAATGAAGGTGCGATCGTCAACTTTGACCAAACCGCCATGGTGGAAGTTCCATGTATCGTCGGCAGTAACGGACCTGAACCTATTACGCAAGGCAGCATTCCCCGCTTTCAAAAAGGTATGATGGAGCAACAAGTTGCTGTAGAAAAACTAGTAGTTGAGGCATGGGAAGAAAGATCCTACCATAAATTGTGGCAAGCGCTGATTCTTTCTAAAGTTGTTCCTAACGCGCGCGTAGCCAAAGAGTTGCTAGATGATTTAATCGAAGCAAATCAATCATTCTGGCCGCCACTTCATTGATTGACGTGCTCCCCGATTCCCTCTTTTTCAGTTATACTTAAAGAAAGGAGGGAATTTTTTGAAACTACAAATTTTGATCCATCAACATCAGTCAGATTTAAGTATACTTGACCGGGAAATTCTAGCCTACATATTAAAGAATGAAGGCGCTGTCTCAAAATTGAATATTATTGACTTAGCAGAACGTGTACACGTTTCTAAGTCATCCATTCTGCGTTTAACCAAAAAATTGGGCTTTTCTGGCTATTCAGAATTTAAATACTTTATGCGTCATCAACAAAGCACAGAACCTTTGATACGACCAGATAAGTCGATCTTCGATAAGCAAATGGATGATATTCTTGCTACACTAAATTACATGAAAAAAGTAGACTTAAGTGTAATCAATCAATTATTCGATGCCAGCAAAACGATTTACTGTTATGCGACAGGATTTTCACAGAAAAAAGCCATCGAGGAGTTTTCTAAGATGATGCTATCGATGGAAAAAAGAGTCATTGTACTGCCAAATAAAACTGAGTTTGATATGGTCATGCCGATGATCTCCGCAGAAGATTGTGTCATCATCGCATCGTTGAGCGGTGAAACAGAAACCATCAAAGAGAACATCAGTACATTCTCTATCCGCCATATTCCTGTTCTCTCATTGACTGCTCCTGGCGATAATTATTTTGCTCGGCACACCACCTATCATTTAACCTATTTTTGCGATTTTTTTCAAATCGGCCCCAAAAAAATACCTAGCCAATCATTGATTGGCTTACATTGCTTAGTTGATTATTTGATTCGTTCCTATGGAGAATTCACACTGAAGGAGAGTGAATATGACTAAACGACGATTGTCATTCCAATCTATTTTAATGGCCTATTGGCTAACGATTTCTGCCGTATATTATTTATACGTATCTCTTACGATCACTACGCAGCAGATAACTTTGCACGCATTATTATATGCCAATCCATTATTTACATTAGGGATATTATTTACAAGTATCATGATGCTGCAGGCCGGCACGTTATATTTTGTGGCTAAATGTTCACAAAGTAAGGATGGCCTTCTTGGCAAATATCTTATTGTATTATTGTTCCAGCAAATGATGACAGCCAATTTGATTGGTGCCGGACTCATTTACTTTTATCGAAAGCAATTAAACAATCATGACGAAAATGCCACACGTACCGAGAAAGGACTTGCGTATCTCTCAAGTACGATCAGTATCGGTTTAAGCGTTCTTGTTTTGTTGCTTCTAAACAGAGCCTAATAACGGACATTGAGTAACAAAAAAAGAATCTCAACCGAGATTCTTTTTTTGCGTTATTCTTTAAAATCCAACACAACCTTCACACCAAAGTGATCACTAACGATCGGTACGCGTGTGCCATCAAAAACGACTTCATATGCATGCACATCTATATTCCCTGCAGCAAATACATAATCGATACGCAAATGCCCTTCGTTTTCTTGCCAACCATCGATTGCCTTATTGACAGTAGCCGCTCCCGTTGTCTCCGCTGATAAAGTAAAGGTATCTTGCAATCCTAACTTGCTATCTAGCACGAGTTGAAAGCCTGGGCTGGAAGCATCATTGTTAAAATCGCCCAACAGCAAAATAGCTTCTGTTGCTTCTTGCAAGAAGTCTTCTGTTTGCTGCCATTCATAAGCGAATTTTCCTTGATCCCACCATGAAAAATGACAGCTCAAGACTTGGACCATCTTGCCAGCAACTTCTGTCAATCCGCTCAGATTTTTTCTAGTCGTATGATCCGTCACATCGTCGCTTTTTGACGCCAAGTATTCAGTCGCCACGATAGGCTGTTTTGACAACAATGCATTGCCTTCATGGTAGCGATCATAACCGATATGGCTATAACTCCATGACCAATAGTATGTCACGTCCATGATTTCCAGTGCCTCGACCAATCGCAAAGCGAAATTATCTTCTTTGATTGCCACAGAGGCTTGGGTTGGGCAAAAAGACCCATCCGGAAAAATCGTTTGTGCAGAAATACTTTGATTGACTTCTTGCAGCGCAATCACATCATACTCTCCTGCTGCAATTTCTTCCGCAATGATCTGCAGCTTTTCTTCTGACTGTTCCTCTAACCAACTGTGGGTATTTAACGTTAAAACTTTCATCGTAGCTCCTATCTTCACATGATCCATTCTTTTGCCAAAAAATCCATCGGGTCCTTCAACAAAACCCGATGGTTTATTGTATTATAATTTAACCGTGGCAACAACCATCTGATTCGTTTGTTGACCAGTTTGAGTCAATGCAAAGTCATCGATTTGATCGGTGTTGGTGATCACAACAACGATGGCTGTTTCTTTACCAGCAGCTTCGATTGCCGCAATATCCATTTCAGCCAATCGTTCTCCTTGCTTCACCTGTTGTCCTTCTGTCACATGGACTGTAAAAGGCTTGCCCGCCAATTCGACTGTGTCTAACCCCATATGAACGAGGATTTCTAGCCCACTCTCTGTAAGTAAACCAATCGCATGTCTCGTCGGGAAGACACTGGTTACACGCCCAGTAACAGGTGCATATACGTTGCCGTTTTCTGGGATCACTGCAAACCCATCCCCCATCATCTTGCCCGCAAATACTTGATCGTTGACTTCAGTGATTGGTATCACTTGCCCATCAGCAACAGTACCCATGTCCACTGTCACGCCTTGGCTTTTGTGGGTTTCTGATGCAGTCACGGTTTGTGAAATAGCTGCTTCTGGAATAGCAACACCTGAATCTAAGACATCTTGGATATCCGATTTCAACACATCCGCTTTCGGTCCGTAAACAGCTTGGACCCCATTGTCTTTAACGATCAACCCTAGCGCGCCAGCGGCTTTCCAAGATTTTTCGTCACCTACTGCGTCCCGGTTTTTAACAGTCACGCGCAAACGCGTCATGCAGGCATCGACATCACTGATATTTTCGCGCCCACCCAATAAATGAATGATTTTCACCACTTGCGAATTAGGATCAAGGGTACCATCGGCTGCGGTTGTTGCAGTGGCATCGCTCGCCCCTTCTACTTCGTAATTGCCATTACGGCCGGGTGTCGCAAAGTTGAATTTTTTGATCAAGAAATTCGCCAAGAAATACATGCCGACACCAAAGGCAACTGTTACCAAAACAAAATTGATCAAATCTTGACCCAAGCCTGCATTGATAGCCATTGGTGTCCGTGTCAACAGTTCGATATTCCCAAAAGAATGGACCCGCAGATTGACGATATCTGCCATCGCAAACGCCGCCCCTTGCACAACTGCGTAGACAACATATAATGGCACAGCTGCAAACATAAACATAAATTCCAGTGGCTCGGTCACACCAGTTAAAAAGACAGCAATAGCCGCTGACAGATACATTGACGTATACTTGTGGCGTTTGTCAGCATCAACATTTCGATACATCGCATAAGACAAGCCCATCAAAATACCAGAAGAACCAATCATTTGCCCAACCTTGAAACGGGCAGGAACGAAGTTTTCTAACAGAAATTGAACTTGCGATGTGTCACCAGCATTGCGCATGTTGACCAAATCTGTCGCCCACGCCAGCCATAAAGGATCTTGTCCGAAAACTTGCGTCCCTGCTTGCGCTCCAGAAAGGATCGTATAGGTTCCCCCCAACTCTGTATAGTTGATAGGAATCGTCAACATATGGTGCAAACCAAATGGTAGCAGCAAGCGCTCCAACGTACCAAATAGAAACGGTGCCAAAACGGGCGCACTTTCTTGCGATTGTGCGATCCACAGGCCAAAGTTGTTGATACCTGCTTGAATATAAGGCCAAACGACTGAAAGCACCAAAGCCACCGCCACAGAACGGGCAATGACCACGAAAGGCACAAATCGTTTGCCATTGAAGAAAGATAACGCATCCGGCAATTTACGGAAATTGTAATATTTGTTATAGGCTGTGGCGCCGACAAAACCAGCAATGATCCCCACAAACACCCCCATATTCAAAGCCGGTGCTTCTAAGACACTTGTAAAGAAGCCATCGACCATAATTTTCGTACCGAATAATGTATGGGTAAAGGCCCCTTCTTCTGTCAGCATTGCACTAGTCACACCAAAGATTGATCCAGTGATTCGATTGATCAATACAAAGGCGATACCGGCTGCAAATGCACCACCAGCACGTTCCTTCGCCCAACTACCCCCGATTGCTAAAGCAAATAATAAATGCAGATTCCCAATAATTGCCCAACCAATATTTTCGATCACACCACCAGTTGTAACCAGCACGCCCCAATCGGCATTGATCATCGGGATCGTTTTCCCAATACTGATCATCAAACCCGCCGCCGGCATTACTGCGACAACGACCATCAACGCTTTCCCGAACTTCTGCCAAAATTCGAAACTAAATAATTTCTTCATCTTCTTTCCACCCTTTCTGAAACGATTTACGCAATCGGTTTCTTTACATTTTTATTCTAACGAAGAAAAATGCTTTTGTAAATGATAAAATTCTGAACACTATTCATAAATTATTATAGTCAAAGTTAAGTTAATTAATAAAAACGTGAAAACAAAAGAAATGCAACAATAAACACTTGACCACGCAATCGTTTGCGCTTATGATGAATATATCATAATAATTCTGGAGGGGTATTTCATGAAAAAAATCCAACGTTTGTTTGAAATCGATCCGTGGAAAATCGCCACGTCAACATTAGATAAAGAAAATCGTCGCTTGCAAGAGTCATTGACGAGTATCGGAAACGGCTATATGGGAATGCGGGGGAATTTCGAAGAGCAGTATAGCGGCGACCATCATTTAGGCACCTATATCGCAGGTGTCTGGTATCCGGATAAAACCCGGGTCGGCTGGTGGAAAAACGGCTATCCAGATTATTTCGGCAAAGTCATCAATGCTGTCAACTTTATCGCCATGGATCTCTATATCAACGACCAGCAAGTAGACCTTGCAAAAGTCAGTCCGACAGATTTCCGTATGGAACTAGACATGCAAACCGGTATCTTGAGTCGAACATTCACAGTTTCTTTAGCAGATGCCACAGTAAAATTCTCTTTTGAGCGTTTTCTCAGCATTGTCAAACGTGAACTAGCGTTGATCAACCTGGAAGCTGAAGTCATTGAAGGGCATGCTGATATCAAAATCGTTTCTAAATTGGACAACAACGTTCACAATGAAGACAGTAACTACGATGAGCGTTTCTGGGAAGAGTTATCCCAAGGGACCACTGCTGATTTCAGCTACTTGACCACGCGAACAGTTGAGAATAATTTCGATATCGAGCAGTTCACTGTGACTTCCGCTATGCGCCATGATCAAGCACCAGAAGCTTCAATCGCTAGTGAACTTTGTGTAGCAAACACGTTCCATTTTACAGGAGATGCAGGGGATACTTTTTCTTTATTGAAAGAAGTATTGATCGTGACAAGCCGAGACGTGCCCGCCCACGACCATCCAGCAAAAATCGCAGAACTCGCTACACTGTATGCTGGCTCTTACCAATCGCTACGGGAAGAACAAGTCAATGCGTGGAAAGCACGCTGGGCTTTGGCAGACGTGATCATTGAAGGCGATGCAGCTGCCCAACAAGGCATTCGTTTTAATCTGTTCCAACTATTCTCCACCTATTATGGGGAAGACGAGCGTTTGAATATTGGACCGAAAGGGTTCACTGGCGAAAAATATGGTGGTGCCACCTATTGGGATACCGAAGCTTATGCCGTGCCATTGTATTTGGCCTTGGCAAAACCAGAAGTCACCCGCAATTTGCTGAAATACCGGCACAATCAATTGCCGCAAGCCCACATCAATGCCCAAAAACAAGGATTGGCTGGCGCTTTGTATCCAATGGTGACCTTTACTGGTATCGAATGCCACAATGAATGGGAAATCACTTTCGAAGAAATCCACCGCAACGGTGCGATTGCTTATGCGATCTACAATTATACAAATTATACTGGCGATACAACTTACATGAAACACGAAGGTTTGGAAGTATTGACTGAGATTGCGCGTTTCTGGGCGGATCGTGTCCATTATTCTACACGCAATCAAGCCTATATGATCCATGGCGTGACTGGTCCGAATGAGTATGAGAACAATATCAACAATAACTGGTATACCAACAAGATGGCTGCGTGGGTCTTGCGCTATACCTTAGAAAACTACAACAAATTCAATAAAGACACGACGGTCACGATTTCAGAAGATGAACAAGCCAAATGGCAAGATATCATCGACAACATGTACTTCCCTGAAGATCAAGAATTAGGTGTCTTCGTTCAACACGATACCTTCTTAGACAAAGACTTGATGCCTGTATCTGAATTAGATCCTAAACATTTGCCTTTGAACCAAAACTGGTCTTGGGATCACATTTTACGTTCTTGCTTTATCAAACAAGCAGATGTCTTGCAAGGTATTTATTTCTTCGGCGATCAATTCACGAAAGAAGAAAAGCAACGCAACTTTGACTTTTACGAGCCAATGACGGTCCATGAATCTTCCCTTTCCCCTAGTATCCACGCCATTTTGGCAGCCGAGCTAGGTATGGAAGAAAAAGCTTTGGAAATGTACGAACGCACTGCGCGATTGGATCTAGACAATTACAATAATGATACCGATGACGGTCTGCATATCACGTCGATGACAGGCAGCTGGTTGGCGATCGTACAAGGCTTTGCCCAAATGAAGACCGATCATGACCATTTAGGCTTTGCGCCATTCTTGCCAAGTACATGGCAAAGTTATGCTTTCCATATCAACTACCGTGATCGCTTGATTTTTGTCTCTGTTGACGACACCACAGTCACATTGAAGAAAATCTCAGGCGCGCCTTTGCCAATCAAATTATACGGGGAAGACTACACCTTAGAAGACGAAGTCACTGCTGCTATCGTTTAAGATATGTTGGAAAGAAGAAATGTGCGCATTTCTTCTTTCTTTTGATTGGACCTACCATTCCAATGATACTTTGTGATACTATAAGCTAAAAAAGGAGGAGAAACAGTGAGTATAACGGTCAAAGATGTGGCCAAAAAAGCAGGGGTTGCTACCTCGACAGTTTCCCGCGTCGTGAACAATCATCCAAGTATATCTGAAGATACCAAAAAGAAAGTCCGCAAAGTAATGGCCGATATGGGCTATGTGCCCAATTTAGCTGCACGAAATCTGGGCAAACAAATTTCGAGCGCCATTGGTGTTATACTGCCTCCGTTAGATTCCAAAGAACGGCTAGGCAATCCATTTTATTTGGAAACCATTGAAGCCATCAACGAAGAGGCCCGTCATCATCAAATGACAGTTGCTGTTGCCTCTGCACGGGATTTTGATACCTTACTAAAAAACGTTGAACGCATGCATTTGCAAAAACAAGTGGATGGATTCATCCTTGTCTATTCCGATGAAAAAGACCCCATCATCGATTATTTGATTGAAAAAGAAGTGCCTTTCACTTTGATCGGTCATCCTTACAGCAATGAAGACAAAATTGTTTTCGTGGACAATGACAACCAACTTCTAGGAAAACAAGCGACTGAGCACTTGATAGCTCAAGGCCATACCCATATCTTATTTGCGACCAACACCACCCATGAAAATCTTTATTTCGAGCGTTTCTTTGGGTATCAAAAAGCAATGATGTTGGCCAATTTGCCTTTTTACCCCGCACTGACTTTTGAAAAAGCGGAGGACTATGTGACCTTTGAAGAAATCATTAAAGAGTCGCAAGCAACGGCGATCGTCGTCATCGATGACCTCTTCGCTGTCCGCATTATCCAATTGGCTGAGATGGTTGGGATCAAAGTTCCTGATGACTTGTCCGTCATCAGTTTCAATAACTCGATTTTTGCTACACTGACGCACCCCTACTTAACCAGTATCGATATCAATGTTTTGTCCTTAGGCAAGATTGCTACGGAACGTCTGATGGCCCAACTGAATCAAGAAGATTCCAACGGTGTACAATTGGTCGTGCCGCACAAACTGATCAAGCGAGAAACCGTCTTGAATTTGCATCATGTGGAACAGAGCGAGTAAGATGCTTTCCCAAACACCATGCATATAAAAAAGTGACACCCATTCATCAGTGGGTGTCACTTTTTGCATGCTTCCTTACTTATACTCTTTGCTTTCCAAACGGAACAACGGACTCATCGGTGTATTTTCATGGATGCGTTTGACCGCTTCTCCCATGAGTTCCGCACAGGAGATATAATGTAATTTTTCTGGATGACGGGCTTCTTCTGTCCAACAAGAATCAGTCACACAAATACTTTCGATCAACGAATCATCGAGAATTTGCTTGGCTGGTGGTGAAAGTAATGCATGAGAAGCACAGGCGTATACGTCAGTCGCACCTGCTTCTTTCAACAATTCTGCAGCTTTTGCCAACGTAGCGCCAGTGTTTAAAATATCGTCAACCAAAATACACTTTTTGCCCACTACATCTCCGATCACATAGCCACCTTCTGCTTCATCCTGATCGACGATGGCGATGGCTGTATCCAAGTATTCAGCTAGGCTTCGTGTGCGTTGTACGCCGCTGTTTTTTGGGGAAACCACCACGTACTCGTCCCCTGTCATCCCTTGTTGGCGGTAATAGTGTGCAAATAACGGGATCGTAAACAAATTATCAACAGGAATATCAAAGAAACCTTGCACTTGCACTGCGTGGAGGTCTAAAGTCAAAATCCGTGAAGCACCTGCTTCAACCAGCATATTTGCAATCAACTTAGCCGTGATTGGTTCATGGGGATTTGCCGTACGGTCTTGACGGGCATAGGCATAATAAGGCAACACCACATTGATTGTTTTGGCGCTGGCACGCTTCATCGCATCGATCATGATCAACAATTCCAAATAATGGTCATTGACTGGTTCATTGGTCGATTGGATGATATAGACATGGTCGCCTCGAACACTTTCCTCAATATTGATGGCGATTTCTCCATCACTAAATTGTGTAACCTTTGATCTCCCTAGTTCTGTTCCGAAAACTTTCGCAATATTCTCTGCCAATGGTAAATTCCCATTTAAACTAAAAATTTTCAACGAACTATCTTTATAACTCTCGTAACTCTCGCCCATGATTGCCTCCAATGAATTTGGTTATTTTTATCTATTTTAGCATATTTGTGCCATTTTTTTAAGCCGTTCGATCACGGCAATGAGACCGTGCCATTGACCCAGCTTGCTGGAATCACTTTCCTATAATTTCCCCAGTTGTCATGGACTTTAAAAAAGCGTTCTCCTGATGCTGTTTCTTGATACGCATACGCAACCACCCAATGATTGCCGTATGTACTGCCTAATGGTTTCAAGATACCGATAATCACTGGTTTGCCTTGATCGATGCGTTTGCATGCACGTTGCCAACCGCCAACTATGGTTGCACGTCCGCGATAAGGCAATTGAAAGTGATCAAAATAGCGACTCAGGCCATGGGCGACTTGCCAAGCAATCGTCGGCATACCATGTGGCTGGATCACCATCCGTAAAAACTCGGTGACAGCTGTTAGATCACGCTGGTTTTTTTTGCGAAATGCTTTTGGGATGATCGATTCATCGATATGATCCTGATAATACGCCAAAAAAACAGCCGCCGCATACGTACCACACAAGTAACCATACGGGGTCACCCACTGACGGTACAATCGAAATCGTTCTTCTGGTATACCATGCCAAACTGATTCATCCATCTCACTCACCATCCTTTTCTCTTATTATACCTTACTTTATCTAACAGACCTGCGCTAATCTCTTCTTCGAAAAAAACTTTTCTTTGCGTCCTTTTGATTTTTGTTTCATAATAAGAGAAAGCGAGAGGAGCGAAAGACATGACAACCTTGTTAAAAGATGATTTTTATGATTATGTAAATGGCGAGTGGATGGAAACTGCAGTGATTCCTGCTGACAAACCTGCGACGGGGGGATTCCAAGACTTAGTAGATGGTATCGATGCATTGATGATCGCCGAATTTGAAAATATGGCCAAAGATGACCACGCAACGCCAAAAGGTCGAATGAAAGACGCTGTTGCTTTTTATCGATTGGCAAGCGATTTTGCCGCGCGAGATGCTGCAGGTGGTGCCGAAGTCTTACCTATTCTAGCTAAAATTGACAACTTGTCTTCTTATGAAGATTTGAATCAACAACTAGATCAGTTTATTTTGGATGGGATCACTCTACCCTTCCAATTCGATGTCGATTCTGACATGAAGAATGCCAAAATGAATACGCTATTGGTTTATCCACCTGCAACGATTTTGCCGGATAAAACCTATTATACTGACAATCCCCAAGCAGATGAAATGCTGCAAGTCTATTTCGATACAGCCGTCAAACTATTGGTGGCTTACGGCAAAGAGCAAGCTGCGGCCGAATCATTGGTGGAGCAAGCAATCGCTTTTGATAAATTGATTGCCCCCCATGTGCGGAGTGCCGAAGAAAGTGCGGATTACAGCAAAAATTACAATCCGCAGTCTATAGATACTTTCGCAGCGCATTCAACCACGATCGATTTCAAATCGACGCTGACTGCCTTATTAGCGGCGACACCAGAATCATTGATCGTTACTGAACCGGCTTATTTCGATGCCTTTGAGCACATCGTTTCTCTTAGCCATTTCGACTTATTGAAAGGCTGGATGATCGTCAATCAAAGTTTGCGCTATACAGCTTATTTAAGCGAAGAGATCCGTCAATTAGGCGGCACCTATGGACGCTATTTATCTGGTATCGATGAAGCAATGCCGCAGCAAAAAGCTGCTTACTACCTGGCAGTTGGCCAATTCAGTCAAGTCGTCGGAGATTATTACGGACGCAAATACTTCGGTGAAACGGCCAAAAATGATGTCAAACATATGGTAGAAACCATGATTGGCGTCTATCAAGACCGATTGACCAACAATACCTGGCTCAGCCAAGAAACCCGGGAAAAAGCCATTGTTAAGCTAAATAATTTGGGTATCCATGTTGGTTATCCAGATCAGATTCCAGCAATTTATGAGCAATTGCGTACAGATGAAACGGCATCTCTCTTGCAAAACGCATTGCGCTTTGGCCGTTTATTCCGAGAAGACAGCTTCAAAAAATGGCAAACACCTGTCGATCGCGATGAATGGGAAATGTCTGCGGCAACGGTCAACGCCTATTACCACCCATTCAAAAATGTGATTGTTTTTCCAGCGGCGATTCTGCAAGCACCTTTTTATAGTCTAAATCAATCTTCAAGTGCTAACTATGGGGGGATCGGTGCGGTCATCGCCCACGAGATTTCTCACGCATTTGATAACAATGGCGCAAAATTCGATGAATTCGGCAACTTGAATAACTGGTGGACAGATGCCGATTTGGCACACTTCGAAACACTGGCGCAAGATATGATCAAGGCATTTGACGGCGTGTCCTTTGCCGGCGGCACTGTGAATGGAACATTAACAGTTTCGGAAAACATCGCCGATGCAGGCGGTCTTAGTTGTGCGTTAGAAGCTGCAGAAAAAGAAGCGGACGTTTCTTTAGAAGATTTCTTTATCAATTGGGCAAAAATTTGGCGAACCAAAGCCAAAGAGCAATATCAGCAATTATTGCTGTCGATTGATGTTCACGGCCCAGCGAAGTTAAGAGCCAATCTTCAAGTCCAAAACATCGACGCCTTCTATACGACATTCAATATCAAGCCAGGTGACCCAATGTACCTAGCACCAGAAAATCGGGTCCATATCTGGTAAACATCAAACAGACATCACGAAGATGGCACATATGCCATGTCGTGATGTCTGTTTTTTATTCTTGGTTAATTGGCTCTATTGATTTAAGGCTTTTTTCAGCATCGCGATCACTGAATCAAATTGCGAATGGTCATTGACGACTTGATCGGCTTTTTGTCGATTGCCGCGGTCCTTCAAGAAATCCATGATTTGATGCTCATCTTTGATACCTAATTTTGCCATGAAGGCATCCAGATTCGCAAAGTCAGTATACTTGTTCAAAAAATCATTGTTCAGCAGGCCTTTAATATCCAGATTGCCTTTTTGATAGGCCTGATACAACCCAGTCAATTCACTAAAACTAAAATTTTCTTTTAATTGGTCCATCCAACCCATGATTAGTCCTCCTTCGCTATGATTTTGGCACCCAATGTCTGTTCAAAATGCCGCAACGCCCATTCATGACCAATGGCATCAAAACTCGCAACAGCCCCGGCATCGATCACCAATTGATAACCTAGATTATAGGCATCTACTGCCGTATGGAGAATACAAATATCGGTACAAACACCGGTCAGATACAACTCGGTGATGCCGCGTTCTCGCAGACGGATATCTAAATCCGTACCGCTAAAGGCTGAATAATGACGTTTGTCGATCCAGTAAACATGCTCACTCGTTTGATTTTCTTGATACAATGGTGCCAATGTACCATAAAGTTCTCTGCCGCTGGTCCCTGCTAGATTATGCGGGGGAAATAGCCGACTTTCTGGATGATAGTGATCACCCGCATCATGACGGTCAATGGCAAATACAACATAATCCCTTGCTTCGATAAATGCCCGTGTCTGGTCGACTAGCCGCTTCTCAATGGCTTGTCCCGCTTTCCCGGTGGTGAGACGCCCTTCATCAGCAACAAAATCCACTGTATAATCAATCGATAACAATGCTTTCATAGGTATCCTCCTTTATCCTCTTGCGTTTGTAGTTAGGTCAATTTCTGTACAAAAGCCAACACCATTTCTGCCGAACGTTTGCCTGCTTCTAAAATAAATGTATCAAATGATTGTGTCGCATCATGGTCAGCCGTATCGCTGATTGCCCGAACGATCAAAAAGGGTACGTTGAATTGTTGCGCGGTTTGGGCAATCGCTGCCCCTTCCATTTCGCAGGCCAACGCATCTGGAAAATGACCCAAAATATCTGTCACCTTGCGGGGGTCATTGATAAAACTGTCGCCTGTAACGATCAATCCATTCTTGACCGTGTGGTTGGTGGCTTCCGCGGCTTTCGTCATTTCACTGATCAAATAACGGCTCGCTTCATAATACAAAGGCATGCCGCCAGGCAATTGTCCGAATGCATAGCCGAATCCTGTGACATCAACATCAAAGTAAGCAACTTTGTCCGAGATCACCAAATCGCCTACTTGCAGACCTGCCCCAATACCGCCAGCAGAACCTGTATTGATCACCATATTGACACCATATTGCTGAATCAGCAAACTCGTGGTGATAGAAGCTAACACCTTCCCGATACCAGAACGTACGACAATCACTTCATGATGACCAATACTTCCTGAGATAAATAAGGCGCCCCCTCTTTCCCATGATACAGGTGCATCCAAGTGCGCTTTGAGTGCTTTGATTTCTTCATCCATCGCACCAATAATTCCGATTTTCATCTATATATCCTCCTCAAACAACTCATGGTTCGTAAAAAACCACATATGATAGTGCATTATAACAAGAAAATAGCCAAAGCGACAACGACCAATAACAAGCCAACGATCACGATCGATTTCATTAAAAAACGATTTAAATCACGAGATTTTTGATTTTCTCCTGCCCGTGTCTTGGTGATATCTTTATTTTTTTTGCGTATCTTCCGGTAATGATTGTCGATTTGCTTTTCCTTTTGCTGCAACTCTTTGCCGCTTTGCTTAGCGATGATTTTTTGATTCCGTTCGCTTGCAGCCGCCTCTTCTTCTTTGCGTCGCCGCAATTCCGAGCGGGTGATCAATGGTTCTTTAGGCAAGGCCCTTCCTCCGTTTCAGTTCCAATAGTTCCCAATATTGAAGGGCAAACAATGTCTTGGCATCACAGATCGATCCGTCCGCAATAGCCGCTTGCGCTTCTTCAAAAGTCAATTCATAGATTTCCAGCACCTCATCGTCATCTTGGGGCAGCGGATTTTCTACCTTAGTGATCGCAGTGGCACAATAGATGTGAAGGATTTCATTGGCAAACCCTGGTGACAAATACATGGAATAAAGATGTTCTAAAGATGCTGGGCGATAGCCAGTCTCTTCTTCCAACTCGCGGGCCCCGGTCCGCTCAGGAGAATTCCCTTCACCAGGATCGATCTTCCCCGCTGGAATCTCTAAAATCACACGTTCAAGGGGTTTTCTGAATTGACGCACGAACACCATTTTGTTTTCTGCGGTCAAAGCAATCACCGCAACGCCCCCCGGATGAAAAACCAATTCTCGCTTACTGGTCCCACCATTGGGTAAAGCCACATCATCAACTGCAACATCGATGATTTTCCCATGGAAGATCTCCGTGCGTTGGATCGTCTTTTCTTCAAAATCTGTATATTCAAGCATTTTTTCCACCTAACCTTCACTAGTCTTATCTAACAAACACTTTAGCATAATTCGCCAAAAATATCTTCTTAAGAAAAGGCAAGAAAGCTTATGAATTTACTAAATATCAGAATATCCACCCCAAGTCTGATATTTTTATCTGAGTGAACATGCTAAAATAAAGATGTCGAACAACCAAATCAACTTGTCCAACGATTTTTTAGGAGGAGGAAAAATGAAAAAAAATATCCGGCTGATCGCTGGTGCGATCGTACTTATTTTGATGTTGCTATTTGTTAGCGCAACTGGTGCTGATACATTTACAACCTTATTGTTGTTAGCAGGTATCGTTTTAGTCGTGATTGGCCTTAAAGGACGCAAAGTCGAAGCCAATCCCCATGTGTTGCCTTCTTTGACGAAAGAAAGAGAAGCCCACTATTTAAAAAGCGGCATGTCTGCCCGTGAAATCGACCTGTTTCGCGATACAATGAATCAAAGCAAACAACAAATCGACCAATTGCAAAAAAACATTGCCCGCAACAACAAGCTCAAAGCAATCGATTTGCGGCATGACGCTTTACGGGCATCTAAAGCGCTCTTTAAAGAATTGGTCAAAGAACCAACCAAGTTACCACTGGCTAACCACTTTCTTTATACCCACTTGCCAAACATGGTCGATCTAACCGACAAATTCATTGAGATCAACGAACATGAGATCAAAAGTCGCGAAACCTATGAAAAAATCGAAGAAAGCACCCAGATCATTGAACAAATGGCCTCTTTGATTGCGAAAGATTACTCGCAATTTGTGGCGGATGATCTTGATGACATGGATATCGAGTTATCCATTGCCAAACAAAGCATAAAACGCGATAATGAATAGGGATAGATCTTACGCTTGACCGAGCCAAACAGATCTAAAAAAAATCTAGCCCAGGCTAGATTTTTTTCGAAATGAACACATTTTTTAGGAGGAGTTTCTATGAGTGATACACCTGATCAAGTAAAACCAGTCAACGATACCCTTGACGATCTATTGAACAACCCATTTGCAACCCCTGTTGATACACTGACAACAACGCAGCAAGCTGAAATTACTGCATTACAGGAGCAGCAGCAAGCACCACGGCTGATTGATAAATTGCCGCCTGAAAGACAAGCGCAAGCCCAAGAATTAGCCAATAAGATCGATGCTACGGATCAGCAAGCAGTCATCACATATGGCGCTGCTGCCCAAACAAAACTTGGAGAATTCTCCCAATCGATGTTGAATCACGTTCAAGCAGCCGATATCGGCCCTGTTGGTGATTCATTGACAGAGTTGATGTATCGATTACAAGAAGCCAATCCAGACGAATTGCGGGCTGGTGAAGGCAATCTCTTCAAGCGGATGTTCGGTAAAGTCAAACAATCGATTTTTGAAATCACTGCAAAATATCAAAAAATCGGTGCACAAATCGATAAAATCGCCGTCAAACTAGACAAAGAAAAAGATGGTCTTTTGAAAGATAACTTAATGCTTGAGCAGCTTTATCATAAAAATAAAGACTATTTTGATGCATTAAATATCTATATCGCAGCTGGGGAATTGAAAATGCAAGAATTGCAAACAACAATTATCCCTGAAGCCATGAAGAAAGCCGAACAAACCAATGATCAAATGGATGTCCAAATCGCCAATGACTATACACAGTTTTTGGACCGTTTAGACAAACGGACACATGATTTACGCTTGGCACGCCAAATCACAATCCAGCAAGCCCCACAGATTCGGTTGATTCAAAATACCAACCAAGCGCTCGCAGAGAAAATCCAAGCCTCTGTCAATACAGCTATTCCATTATGGAAAAACCAAGTCGTCATCGCATTGACCTTGTTGCGCCAAAAAGATGCTGTTACAGCACAACGCCAAGTTTCTGAAACCACCAATGAGCTGTTGAAGAAAAACTCTGAAATGCTCAAAGTCTCCGCCATTGAAACAGCCAAAGAAAATGAACGGGGCATCGTGGATATCGAAACCTTGCAAAAAACCCAAAATGATTTGGTGGAAACCATCCAAGAAACACTCCGTATCCAACGTGAAGGAAAAGAAAAACGTCGGGCTGCTGAAGTTGAATTGGGTCATTTAGAAGAAGATTTGAAAGACCGTTTATTGGATTTAACGGGGAATAAATAAAGCAATGCCGAAACTTTTTAGTTTCGGCATCTTTTTTTTATTGTTTAACTAGATCAAGTGGAGAATCAATCTGGGTATCTACATCTTTTCCTTCAAAATGATCAAAAGCAGCTTGTAATGCCAACCGTCCCATTTCTTCTGGCTTCTGTGCAATTGTTGCTGACATTTTTCCTTCTTCAATTGCCTTTAATCCATCTTCTGTTCCATCAAAGCCAACAATAATAACACCTTCACGGCTGCCAATTGCTTCAGCAGCCCCCAAAGCCATTTCATCATTTTGGGCAAAAATACCCTGGACATCACTGTTTGCTTGTAAAATATTTTCCATGACAGTTAGCCCTTCAGCACGGTTAAAGTTTGCTGATTGCTTTTCAATGACATCTAGTTTCCCATCTGCAAAATCATCGAAACCTTTTCCACGTTCTCTCGTTGCCGAGGCACCTGGAACACCTTCTAGTTCAACCACCTTTGCATTTTCACCTAGTTGCTCCAGAATAAATTCAGCTGCCATTTTTCCGCCCTCTTCATTATTTGAAGCGACCGTAGTCAATAAAGTCCCGCCATCACTACTTCTATCGATCGCTATGACAGGAATATTTGCATTATTTGCTGCTTCAACTGCAGGTACGATTGCTGCGGAGTCTACTGGATTAATCAATAAAACATCGACATTTTGTTGAATCAAATCATCTATATCATTACTTTGTTTTGCTGTATCATCTTGAGCATCAACGAATTTTACTTGCGTATCATTTTCTTCCGCCAGTTGTTGTATACCGTCTTGCATTGATACAAAGAAAGGATTATTCAATGTTGAGATTGATACGCCCACAACTAACTCTGATGCTGATTTATCTTCAGTCTTTTCATCACCGCTGCTTCCATTATCTAGTGTCGCTGCCCCACATCCAGAGAGTAAAAATACACTTGCCGCCATCAATAATAGTTTTTTCATAATATTTCCTCCTATTTATTATTTTCTTTTTCTGTCTAACAACACTGCTATAACAATGACAATCCCCTTGACAATTTGTTGATAAAAACTTGATACACCAAGAAGATTTAGCCCATTATTCAAAGTCCCAATAATCAAAGCCCCAATTAACGTGCCAAACAGTCTTCCTCTACCGCCAGATAAACTTGTACCGCCTAACACTACAGCTGCTATAGCATCCATCTCGTATGATTGTCCTGCGGTTGGTTGCGCTGAATTTAATCTAGAAGTGATGATCATTCCACTGATTGAAGCCATCAAACCCGAGATAGAATATATAACCAATTTAACTCTATCGATTTTAACACCAGCGACAAAAGCTGCTTTTTCATTTCCACCAATTGCATAAGTTTTGCGACCAAATGATGTTTTGTGCAACAAAAGGAAAAGGATAAAGTAAATAACAAACATCAATACTACAGGAAAAGGAATACCGAATAAGTAGCCACGCCCTAAGAAACTAAATAGAAAGCTATCTCCCAATCCTGTAATTGGATTCCCATTCGTATAAACCAATGTTGCTCCTCTATATATTGTCATTGTCGCTAAAGTTGCTATAAAAGGTGCCATTTTCCCTTTCGCAATCAACAATCCATTCAAGGCACCAAGAATACTTCCACTCAGTAATCCTATCAGAATTGCTAGTACCGATGACATGCCATTTGCCATAAGACCTGCAGTCAAAGCACTTGATAAAGCTAAGGTAGATCCAACAGATAAATCGATTCCTCCTGTTAAAATGACAAACGTCATGCCAAATGCGATAAAGCCATTTGCAGCTACTTGCCGTAAAAGATTAAGCAAATTACTTGGTGACAAAAAACTCGGATTGAGTGCTGTAACTGCGATAACCAATGCGATCAATGCTAATAGGGGCCCTAATTTAGATATATATTCTGATAGTTGCTTCGATCGAAACGCTTTTTTCCCCATTTTAATTACCTCCCGTTGCATAAGTCATAATAGTTTCTTGTGTGGCATCCTCTTTTGATAATTCCCCTGCTATTTGCCCTTCATGTAAAACAATAATTCTATCGCTCACACCAAGTATTTCTGGTAAATCACTCGAAACCATAATGATAGCAATCCCTCTTTCTGCAAGTTCATTCATCAGTTGATAGATTTCACGTTTAGCACCAACATCGACTCCTCGAGTAGGTTCATCTAAAATAAGAACTTTAGGTCCTACCCCTATCCATTTAGCTAAAACTACTTTTTGCTGATTCCCACCTGACAACTCCCCTACAATATTTTTAGCACTCATTGTTTTGATTCTTAATCTATCGATCATTAAATCAACAAATGAATTTTCAGTCCTAGCATCAACAAACCCGTTTTTAGAAAAGTTGTCGATACTCGGCAAGCTTACGTTATCAGTTATTGAAAAGTCGAGAATCAATCCTTCTGTTTTTCTATTTTCTGTTAAAAAACCAAAGCCGTTATCAATAGCTTTTGAAGGGGAAGAATTATGCACCTCTCTCCCTTCTATAAAAAAGTTACCGCTTTCAATTTTATCAAGTCCAAATATGCCTCGCATGATTTCAGTACGACCAGCACCCATTAACCCTGAAAACCCTAAGATTTCTCCTGACCTGATACTAAAATTGATGTTTTTAAATTCATGTGAGAACGCAGTCATATTTTTCACTTCGAATATAACTTCTCCGATACTTGCTTCTTTCTTCGGATAGTAATCAGAAAGTTCTCTGCCAACCATTTTCTTGACTACTTCTTCCATATTTGTTTCTTTCGTTTCTTTCGTATCGATAGATAAACCATCTCTCATGACTGTTATCTTGTCACTTATTTTGAAAATTTCTTCCATTCTATGAGAGATATAAACGATTGCCGTACCCTTTTCCTTTAATCTTTGAATAATCGCAAACAAATGATTGATTTCATTATCCGATAGTGCTGCGGTTGGCTCATCCATTATTAATACTTTGGCTTCAGTCATCAATGCTTTGGTTATTTCAATCATTTGTTGTTGACCTACAGATAAATCGTCTACATCTTTTTGAAGTGGGATTTGGATTCCAAGTTGATCAAAAATCATTTGGGCTTTCTTTGCCATTGCTTTATTATCTAATAAACCAAATTTATTTCTTATTTCTCTATTCAAAAAAAGATTCTCTAAAACAGTCATTTGCTCCCAGTTATTCATCTCTTGATGGATAAAATTGACACCAGCTTCTTCCGCTTCTTTTGGATCTTTGTAAATTTTTTCAACACCATCAATCACTATTTTGCCGGCATCCTTCTGATGTAACCCAGTAAGGATATTCATCAGTGTGGATTTGCCTGCTCCATTTTCACCCATTAATGCATGAATCTCACCTGGATATAATTGTAGAGAAACATCTTTTAGCACAAGATTATGGCCAAATGATTTTTCAATATTTATCATTTCAATTTGCAAACATTCCCTCTCCTTTCTGTTAAAAAATCACCGCAGACTGTAAGATTATGTTAGAGTATGGTGTTGCTTCACCCGTTCGTATGATAGCCTTACTTTTAGATGTCATCTTTTTAAATTCTTCATGCGTAACATAGTGTACAGATATATCTGGGAATTGTTCATTGATATATTGTAATTGAGTGGCATTTTGTTCTTTGATTTCTTCTGCTAAAACAATTGATTCGATTGCCATCTCATCATTGATCAAAGACAAAACTTCTTTGAAGCTTGGCGTACCAATCGTCAATGCGACATCGATTTTTTTTACGCCTTCTGGTATTGGTAGTCCTAGATCGCCCACTGTAATTTGATCTGTATGGCCTAAATCCGCTAATACTTTATCAATATCACTGTTCAAAATCCCATGCTTCTTCATACAACTCACTCTCCATCATTTCTTTCAAAGTCGGCATTCCTCCTTGCGCACCGTAGCCCATTACAGAAAATGAAGCCGCCAAGTTAGCAAAAGAGATTGCTTTTTCAATACAGATATCATTCATTAAGGCAACAGCCAATGCACCGTTAAATGTATCTCCAGCACCCGTAGTATCAACTGGAATTTTTTGTATTGCTGGTATGATTACCTCTTTATCTCCGTTATGAATAACTGCACCTTTTGAACCTAAAGTTATAATTAGTTTATTCGAATATAATTCGAGCATCTCTGATCTTTTTTTACCGGGAAATAAAATATCAAACTCATGTTCATTGGGTGTAATATATTTTACTTTATCAATAATACTTGTATTGACTGTACGTGCGGGGGCAGGATTATATATAACAGGAATCCGTTTTGACCAGCATAAATCAATGATGGTTTCATTAACAGATTGTGGAATCTCATTTTGTAAAATAACTAAATCAAACCCTTCCACAATTTGGGTCCACTTTTCTTTTTGTGCCAAATCAAAGGCTTCATTTGCACCGGGAATAACAATAATACTATTATCGTTATTAAATAGTGTAATATGTGCAGATCCAGAAGATACATGTGTAACGGGTTCCACATAGCTAGTAGAAACCCCATTCTGAATAAGATTTTCTATTATTTCTTCCCCAAATAAATCATCTCCGACATGTCCCATCATAGAAACATCTGCGCCTAATCGACATGCAGCAATGGCTTGATTTGCACCTTTCCCACCAAAACCAGTACTAAAATTTTCACCAAATACGGTTTCTCCTTGATTTGGCTTTGTATTCGTTTTGACAATAAAATCCGTTGACATGCTGCCAATAACTAAAATATTTTTCACACTATTCCCCTCCACTTCTTAAAGTTTCGCGTACCTCTAAATGCACAGGTAGTATTATTTTTTTTCTTTCAATGTGTTCATTATTCATTAGGGCATATAACATTTCAGCACCTTTAAATCCCACTTTATATGCTGGTTGATGAATAGTAGTTAATCTGGGTACCACAAGTTTACTAATTGGTACATCGTCATAGCCGATAACTTGCAGTGCTTGAGGGACTTGGTAGCTCCTGTGGTATGCTTCTTGCAAAATAGTTATCGCGTGTGTGTCACTAGGTGCGATAATACTATCCACTTGAGGGTAACGATCAAAAAGTAATGTTGCAGTCTCTTTAGCGTCTTCCAATAAGAATGAATTTGATTGTATAAGCGCATACGAAACCTTTGCCATTTTTAGCGTTTGTTCCACACTCATTAACCGATCTCTTGCCCTCGTAACTGATTCAGGACCCGCGATAACAACTATATTATGTGGTTGACCTTTTAATATTGCTTCTGCCGCTAGTCTTCCACCTTGTGTATCATCAGAATAAACACCATATTCAACATCTTCATCAATACGATCTAAAATTACCGTGGGTATGTCACTGTGATTTTTACTTTTGTGTTCTACTGCTGATAGAATACCTGCAACATTGTTTTGTTCAAAAGCACGTAAATACTCATTAGCTTTTTCGTTGTCTTCCTGGATATTTCCTAATATAACTTGATACCCTTTTTTTTGAAGAAAATCTTCAACACCTTTAGCTACCATCGGAAAAAAAGGATTTGATATATCTGGAAGCAACAGACCGACCAGCTTGGATTTTTTTTGAAATAAAGAACGGGCAACCTCATTTGGTGAATAATCCAACTTATTGATTGCGTATGTAATCTTTTTTCTTGCATCTTCACTTACATACCCAGTTCCATTCATTGCCCGAGAAACTGTCGCAACAGAAAGTCCAGCTAGATTTGCCACATCTTTAATTGTTGCCATTTCCACCCCTCCGATATGTAACCGATTACATACACATCATAAACGATATTTTAGATGATTGCAAGCATATATTTTATGCGTCTTATACAATTTAACGTAAAAAGATGATTTTAGAAATAATCGAAAATGAAACAACTAGCTTCACCCTTCAACCAGTATAAATATTCAATCACTTTTTCTGATGTCTATTCAGGTACAAAATTTTTCACTTCTATCTTTACATAGACTAATCCTTTTTAAAAATATAAAGCATGAACAGAAAACATCCGTTGTTTTCTGTTCATGCTTCACGACTTTTACCATTGCTGATCGAATGTATCTAATAGAATTGCAGCTTCAGGTAAAGAATCTAATAGACTCTGATATATTTCTTCTGTCATCACAGACTCAACCGTATTACCATTTGGATCATCTTTTGCCATTTCAGCATATTCTTCACCATCAGAAATAATTTTTTTGACTTCCACTAACAACTCTGGATCTTCAATTGTTCCCGCAAATTGACTATTATGACCGATGTATAGCTACCTATCCGTTGTAAATGTGGTCAGTGAAATAAATAAGAGGACAAACAAGAATCTAATGAATTTTCAAACACTTCATTCCTAAATCACACGATTTATTTACCGATTTATAGCAAAAAAATAAATAATTTTAACTTTTTTTAAACAAATTACACTTCATTTTAACGCTTTCATTCTAATGTTGTCAACTTCATCACAAAAAAACTCTTTGCGCAGATAAGTACAAAGAGTTTACCGTAACTATTCACATAAAAACATATAACAACAAAACATTCACATTTTAGAAGGATCTTCCATTTCTTGCAACGCACTATGTCGATAACCATAAACAAAATAAATCACAACGCCAATCACCAACGTAATCGCAAAGACGATCCAAGTCGTCATTTGCAGACGGGTCATCAAAAATAGACAGCTTGCGACGGAAATCAATGGCAGAACTGGAACGAAGGGCACTTTGAATTCACCTTTCTGTGGTTCTCCTAACATTTTGCGTAGTTTGATGATGCCCAATGACATCAGAATCAAATAAGACAATGCTGCAATATTGGTCAATTCAGCCAATATATTCAGCGGGAATGCCGCAGCAAAGAACAAGGCAAAGGCACCCGCTACATAAGTGGCTTTCTTCGGTGTTTGTTGCTTGGGATCCACGTCTTGCATGAAGCGTGGCAGCAACCCATCTTTGCTGATTGCGTACAATAAGCGGGCCAATGAATACATCATCGCGATCGTCACCGTCAACAGTGTCAAGATTGCACCGACAGAGATGATCGACCCCACCACACCATGATTGATATAGCGCATCGCAAATGCCACCGGATCACTAACGCCTAACTCTGTATAAGGTACGATACCTGTCAAGATCAATGTTACTACGATATAAAGAACCGTCGCAATCGCAATCGATCCAATGATGCCCCGAGGCACGTTTTTCTTAGCATCTTCGACTTCTTCAGCTGCCATAGCCACTGCATCAAAGCCTAAGAAGGCAAAGAATACCAACGCTGCACCATTAAAGACTCCCGAGAAACCAAAGGGCATAAATGGCTGCCAATTGGTCGGTTCGACGAAAAAGACCCCAAAGACGATAAACAACGCAATGATTGCAAACTTGACCCAAACCATCGCATTATTCAAACGCAACGCTTTTTTCGCTTCTTGGCTCACCCACAAGGTCACAAAAACGATCACCAAACCAGCAATCAAATCAATATATGTTCCCTTGCTTGGGTCATAGCCAGCTGTCAAGGCTGTGGGCAGATAGATGTCTGCACTGGCTAAAAAACCTTGAACATAGCCCGACCAACCTGAAGCGACCGAAGAGACGGCCAAAAGAAATTCACATATCAAGAACCAGCCCGCCAACCACGCAATGAATTCCCCAAAAACGACATACAAATAAGAATACGCACCACCCAAAACGGGAATACGGGAAGCAAATTCGGCAAAAGATAAACCTGACAATACCACCACGATCCCAGCGATCACAAAGGACAAAATCAGTGCTGGACCTGCATACTCAACTGACGCTGCACCGGTCACGACAAATATCCCCGTGCCGATGATCGCGCCAATCCCCAGCATAATCAAATCCTTCAGTTTCAATTCTTTTTTTAGGTTCGTCACACGTTCTGGTTGTATGACCTTTTTTCGAAATAAATCCATGGTTCCTCCTGAAATTTACGTTACGCTGTTTTCATATACCCCAGCAAGACACCGCCAATAATGACCAGCAAACAGCCAATGACAACATAACGCAATTCTTTTTTGGTTTTCTTTTCTCCTAAGATAAAAATACCGCCTAGTGTTGAAATGATGATACCCATTTGTGACAATGAAAATCCGACTGCCAGCCCCACTTGCTGTACCGTGATCAACATACATACATTTCCAACACCCCATAGCAAACCAGACAATGTATTCTTCCAAACATAGCGATCTACTGTTGTTTTGCGCAATGCGAACAAGCTCGCACCGATCAGCATACCGATACTTTGCGGCAAAATGATTGCCAACGGATCAATCCCTGCCCAAGTGATAATGATCGTATACGCGCCATAACCAATCGTAGAAGAAATCAATGCGCGTAAGCCTTTAGGAAAATCGAGCATTTTATTGTCCGTTTCCGGCGCATGTTCGCCATCTTGACGCGCGGTCAAATAGGCACCGATCACCAACAATACCAACGCACAGATACCTAACAAATAATCACGGGTCTGTGTCCATTCAGCAAAGAAGATTGCTCCTGCTACCGTATTCAAAATCAATTGCATGCCAGTTGATAATGGTAAGCCAACAGAAACACCCAAATGTTTCATCCCATGGAACTGACCGTTTTGACCGACAGCCCAGCATAATCCTGAAAGCAATCCAATGATAATCACTTTCCCATCAATTGCGGGCATCGTGACAAAAAACACAATCAACGAAAAGACGAAGGCACCAATCGTCATACCAAGGGTTTGCTGATTGGCATCGCCTCCAAGTTTTCCACTGACTAAACCGATGCTGCCCCATGCGAACATAGGGATTAAAGCTACAAGTATTTCCATTATGATTCATCCTTACTATTCAGTTTTTAGTACACAAGGGTAAGTGTATCAGTGAAAACGTTTAAAGGACAAGTTATATTTTGCTGAAAAGAATCTGAAAATCAGGCGTGATACTGAGTATAACCAATCCTCATTTTTCTAGCGGGTTTCTTCATAATAGCTTAATAATGGGAAAAACAACGTCATGGTTGTGCCTTGTCCCACGGTCGAAGCGGCCGTTAATTCAATGCCTAACTCTTTGGCCAAATTTTTGGCTAAATAAAGGCCCAATCCCGTGGAATGGGTATCGGTTTTCCGCCCATTTTCTCCCGTAAAGCCTTTGTCAAAAATCCGACGCAGATCTTCCGGCGGTATGCCGATCCCATTATCGGTCAGCCGCAAATAAGTGCCTTGCTCATCCTTATTGATTTGGATTGTTAACTGGCCATTGTCTGGCGTATATTTGACTGCATTACTCACCAATTGGCTAAATATAAAGGAAAGCCACTTCTCATCGGTCAAGATGTGCTGATCATCGCCTTCCACTTCATAGTGCAAATTCTTTTGGATAAAATAGTTGGCTTGGCTGCGCAATACGGGTTGAATCACTGATTTCATCGATACTTCTTGGACCAGATAATCCTTCGAAAAGCTATCTAATCGGGAGACATACAAAACTTGCTCAACATAGGCATTGATGCGGGTAAGTTCATTTTCCAACAAAATAAATTTATCATCTGGAATATCAAATTCTACTGCATGCAATAGCAAGCGTGAAGCTGCTAACGGTACTTTGATCTCGTGGACCCACGAATCGATATACTCCTTTTGTTCTTCTTGATTACGTACAACTTGCTGCATCAATTCTTGGTGCTCCCCAATCAATTGATTGACATAGCGTTCAATTCGTTCTTCTTCGACTGAACGTGCCCCATATAAATAATTTTGTAATAAGCTGTCACCAGGTTGCGGGGTGATTTTTTGCCAAAAGCGTCGCTTGGCTAAGTAACTGACCGACAAAAAAAAGAGCAGCAATACAGATTGCATCAAGAACAAATAGCCAACTGTGCCCCAATCTAATGGCGAATGAGGAATCAACCAAAAGACCAATATCGTTAAGACAAAAAAGACCATCCACGCCACCAGCAGCAGCCAACGATCTTTGAGAAAGCTGGCTATCGTCTTTAGATTCTTCATGGTACGATATATCCTTGTCCGACTTTGGTCTCAATATAGCCGACTGTCCCTGTTTGTTCGATTTTTCGCCGCAGCCGATTGATATTGACTGTCAACGTATTGTCGTCAACAAACCGTTCATCATCCCACAAAGCCCGCAATAACTTTTCACGGCTCAAAATTTTGCCATGGTTTTTCATTAAAATATACAGCAAGCGGTACTCATTTTTGCTCAAATCGATGGTTTCGTCATTGATTGACATACTGCTATTGTCAATATTCAACGTTAATCCGTTATGGACCAATGTTTCATTGCTGCTTTCAACATAGTTATAGGAACGACGCAGCAAGGCGTTGATCTTGGCAATCAGAACATCGATCTCGAAAGGTTTGGTCACAAAATCATCGGCCCCCATATTCATCGCCATGATCATATCCATATTGGTATTACGGCTGGAGATAAAAATGATCGGCACTTTCGAGGTCTCTCGAATTTTTTGACACCAATAGTAGCCGTCAAATACTGGCAAATTGATATCTAATAGGATCAACTGCGGATTTTCCGTTTCAAAATCGCTTGCGACTTGGTGGAAATCCGTTGTCCCAAAGGTGTCAAATTGCCATTTCTCCAATTCTTCCATGATCAGCTGCCGAATAACAGCTTCATCTTCTACTATCATGATTTTAGCCATTGCATGAAGTCCCTCGCTTTTTCAAAAATTCTTTTCTTAACTGTATCAAATAATACACGTGAATGCGAACAATAATCGTTACTTTAATCAATTATAAAAGACCCGCCTCAAAATAAGGCGGATCTGCACTTTTTTATCCTCAATTGTCTATCTTACTCAATGATTTCCACTGTTTCGATGAGTAATTTTCCCACAAATAATAAGATACCGTCGAAAAACAGCACACTCATATTGATACCCAGCAACATGGCTAACTTTTCTACGACATCGATTTTGGGTCGTTGATTCAAATAGCGAATCAAAAAGAAATTTGTTCCGTAGGTTACCAACATGATTAATCCCATCACCATTACCATCTGTTTCCCCTGCATTTCTACACATATTTTATTCTGACAAAAAGTCGCTCAGTTTCCTTTGATCAATCGCCGCATAACGGTTTAAATAGACACCGATTTGCTCTGCGATCGCCGGTAAATGGCCAGCCACATCATTTTCGATCTGCAAGACTAGTAACGGCTCATGTAAACTCATCCGCAACAAAAACCAGCCCTTGCCATAAGGATCAGCTACTTTAAAACGAATGCCTTCTTCATTTTCAGGATCAATAGTCCAGCCCGCTTGATTGATTGAACCAAAATCAGCGATCACTTGACGCCCATAACTTTGATAGTCTGGCGCATTGATTTTAAAGCGGATTTCTTGTGTTTCTGCCGGTTGCTTGAGTGTTGCAATCAAATCATCTAGTGACGTGCCTTGCCTCTGAAGTTCTGGCAAGATCATCAGGATCTTGGCAATGACATAGGCACCGTCATCTAGAAAATAGTTTTCTTTAAAGGCGGCATGACCGCTAGTTTCGATGGCTAACTGAACGTCTTCCCCGGCGGCATTTAAGCGGATTGCTTTATTGATCACATTACGATAGCCGGAAATATAACGCACCTGTTGCCCGCCTAAGGATTCAATGAACTGCTTCAAGTGATCCGAAGTCGGTGAATTGGTCACGATCTTCGTACCAGGATGTGCAGCCAATACGATTTTACTCAATACAGCGATCATATTGTTGCGATTCAGCGGAGCCCCGCTTTTGGTGACCACTGCTGAGCGATCCACATCGGTATCAAAAATAATGCCTAGATCTGCTTGTTCTCTCAAAACAGCATCCATAATGCTCCTCATCGCTTCTTTGTTATCTGGATTCGGAATATGGTTAGGAAAATGCCCATCCGGTTCTAAGAATTGCGACCCATTGGTGTCAGCACCTAACGGCATCAGCACTTTCTCAGCAAAAAAACCACCCGCACCATTTCCAGCATCAACGATGATTTTCAACCCTGCCAAAGGCTGCGCTTCTGTCGTCCCCATGCCTTGCCGAATGTTCGCCACCAAATCGGCTGCATAAGGAGTGAGTAAATCTTTTTGCTGATATTCTCCTGGATGATCACTCAGTTGCGGTTGTGTATGGGTCAATATATACTGGATATCGGTGTTTTCAGCACCGCCTTCGCGGCTGAATAGTTTGATACCATTAAAGTAGTAAGGCAAATGACTCGCCGTCAGCATGACGCCGGCATCACAAGCGAACTCAGCAAATTGTGTACTCATAAACATCGCAGGTGTGGTGGCCAAACCGCAATCGATGACATCAATGCCTTCTGCTTGTAGCTGATCCATGAACGCTTGTTGGAGCATTTCTCCGCTTAGCCGACTATCTCTGCCCACAGCCACACGAAAAGGACCAGTCCCTTTGCTAGCTAACCAATGGTGCAATCCTGAGGCCACAGCTTTGACTGCAGCTTCTGTTAGTGTCACGTGTTCATCAGCAGTTGCAATCGCAATCCCGCGAATATCTGAACCATTTTGTAAATCAACGAACGACATTTCCTCCACCCTCTCTTGTAACCGGAATCATTCTTATTATAACAGACAGCCGGCTAAAAAGGTGGCCTTTTTAGTATTTTTTACCTTAAAGAGTATAGGAATCACAGTTTGTAAGCAATTCCTTCGATGTCCAACAAGTGTTGTTTGGTTGGCAATCCCCCGCGATACCCTGTCAAACGGCCATTTTTTCCTAGGACACGATGACAAGGGACCAGAATCATCAGGGGATTTCTACCAACTGCATTGGCTACTGCTCGTATGGCCGTCGGTCGACCGACTTTTTGTGCCAACGCACTATAGCTGATTGTTTGACCATAAGGAATCTCTGCCAGCACTCGCCAGACCGTTTGTTGAAACGGTGTGCCGATAAAGTCAAACGGGAGATCAAAAGCAATGGGTTCTCCAGCAAAATATCGCTGAAATTGTTCTTCAATCCGGTGATCTGGTGCTTTGGTCTCGCTGATCTGCGCTTGAGGGAAAAATTTAGTCCATTCATCGTGGGCTACTGTTTTCCCTAGATAGACATACCCTTGTTCTGTGCGAAACGCTTCGTAGCTTTCTTCATTGACGCGAAATTTCTGTTGTGTAACGAGCATAGGACACCTCTCCTTGTTTGGTTGAACCTTCTAGTATACCTGAAGGATACAACCATTTCTCTATATTTTCTTTAGTATACATGAACAACCCAGCAACACACCATGCTGATTACAGTCACCTCTATGCAAAAAAGCAGCGACTGATGTCACAAGCCGCTGCTCTTCATTAATCCAATTCGATTTTACCAGTATACAATTGATAATAGGTGCCTTTTTCGGCTAATAGCGTATCGTGGGTTCCCCGTTCGATAATACGCCCATGGTCCATCACCATGATGACATCTGAATTTTGGATCGTTGACAATCGGTGGGCAATCACAAAAACAGTTCGTCCTGCCATTAAGCGATCCATCCCTGTTTGCACGATGCGTTCCGTTCGCGTATCAATACTTGAGGTTGCTTCATCCAAAATCATGACTGGCGGATCGGCGATAGCCGCTCTAGCGATTGCCAATAGTTGGCGTTGCCCTTGAGACAATCCATCGCCATCTCCAGTGATGATCGTGTCGTATTTCTGCGGCAAATGGTTGATAAACATGTCTGCATTGGCCAATTTGGCTGCAGCTAACACTTCATCGTCGGATGCATCTAGTTTGCCAAAACGAATATTTTCTCTGATCGTTCCAGTAAATAAATGGGTATCTTGTAAAACGATACCTAACGAACGACGCAATGATTCAAGATGGATTTTCTCGATGTTGATACCGTCATAGCGAATCTTTCCTTCTTGGATATTGTAAAAGCGATTGATGAGATTGGTGATCGTGGTTTTCCCAGCCCCTGTCGCACCTACAAAGGCGACTTTTTGACCAGGTTCCGCAAATAAATTGATGTCATGCAAGACCATTTTATTGTCGACATAACCAAAGTCTACCGATTCAAACCGCACATCACCGGTGACTTCTGTGTAGGTGACACTGCCATCTTCATGAGGATGTTTCCATGCCCAAGTCCCTGTCCGTTCCTTGGTTTCAACCAATTGACCTTGGGACCATTTGGCATTGACTAAAGTCACATAACCCGAATCCACTTCAGGAGCCTCATCTAACAAGCCAAAGATACGTTCAGCACCTGCCAGCGCCATGATCACAAAGTTGATTTGTTGGGACACTTGGCTGATCGGCCCATTCAAGGATCGACTTAATTGTAAGAAGGAGGCGATCATCCCCACAGTTAAACCGGAGACACCATTGATCGCAAACAATCCACCAATAATGGCAATCAAGACATATTGGATATTCAATAAGTTCATCATGATCGGCATCAATGTATTGGCATTGATGTTGGCTTTGGTCGCACTTTCTTGCAGTTGATCATTCAGGGCATCAAATTCGTTCATTACAACTTGCTCATGGTTAAAAATCTTCACCACTTTTTGACCATGCATCATTTCTTCAATGTAGCCATTGACCGCACCCAAATCCCGTTGTTGGGCACCAAAGAAACGCCCACTTTTGCGAGAGACCAAACGAATCACATTCAACATTAAGATGATCGACAACAAGACGAATAATGTCAGTGGCAAACTAATGGAAAACATGGCGATAAAGACGGAACAGAATGTCACTGCAGCCATCATCAAATTCGGGATACTTTGCGAGATCATCTGGCGTAATGTATCCGTATCATTGGTGAAGTGACTCATGATGTCCCCATCTGAACGTGCATCAAAATAACCAACTGGCAACGACTGCATATGCGTAAACATCTGGTCGCGAATCTTTTTTTGCGTGCCTTCACTGATTTTGACCATCATAAAGTTATAGGTCAGACCTGCCAAAATACCTATCAAATAAATGAACCCCATTTGAATGATTGCTTGCAGCAAGCTACTGAAATTGGGGTTGCTTTGTCCCAGCAAAGGCGTGATATGGTCATCAATGACGACTTGCAAAAAGAGGGAGCCCCGCACATTGGCAAAAGCACTCAACAAAATCATGATCAGCACGACCAGCAGCTGCCCTTTATAATCCCCAAACATGGTTGTTAACAATCGTTTCATCGTTCCTACTGGATTTGCTGCTTGTCTATTCTTCACCTTCACCAAATCCTTTCTGTTGGGAATGATATACTTCTTGATAAATCTTGTTGTTGGCGAGCAGTTCGTCATGGGTCCCGATACCATTGATCTTGCCATCGTCCATCACGATGATCCGATCGGCATCCTCAATCGAGTTGATCCGTTGGGAAATGATGATCGTGGTCGTCCCCGGAATCTCTCGTTTCAATCCTTCACGAATACTGCGGTCTGTCTTTGTATCGACTGCACTGGTTGAATCATCCAAAATCAAGATTTTTGGTTTTTTCAACAAGGCACGGGCAATGGTCAAACGCTGCTTTTGCCCGCCAGAGACATTGTTCCCGCCTTGAGAGATCAAGGTGTCATATTTATCAGGAAACTCTTGGATAAACGGATCCGCTTGCGCAATCGTCGCCACACGACGGATTTCTTCATCTGAGGCCTCTTCATTGCCCCAGCGCAAATTATCGTTGATCGTTCCGCTAAACAGCACATTATTTTGCAAAACCATGCTGACTTGGTCTCGTAAGACCGCCAAATCATAGTCCCGGACATCATGTCCCCCTACTTTGACATGACCTTCGATCACATCATATAGTCGAGGAATTAACTGAACAAGGGAAGATTTCCCACTTCCGGTGCCACCGATGATCCCAATGACTTCTCCTGAAGCAATCTCCAGATTGGCATGTGCCAAGGCCAACTTATCTTTATCATTGGCATAACTAAAGCAAACATTTTCAAATATAATAGAACCATCAGTGATCGATGTTAAAGGGTCCGTAGTATTCTTCAAATCACTTTCTTCATCCAACACTTCTACTACACGTTCTGCAGAGGTTCTAGCAATCAGAATCTGCACGAACGCCATCGACATCATCATCAAACTCATCAAGATTTGCATCGTATAATTGAACATACTCACCAACTCACCTGTTGTCAGACTACTCTGTTCAACAATCAACTGAGCACCAAACCAAGAAAGCAACAGCATGCACGTATAGACAGAAAATTGCATCAACGGCATGTTGAAAGACACGATTCGTTGTGCCAATGTGAAATTGCGGTATACATCTTCTGAGACTTTGTCAAAAATCTCTTCTTGTTGTTCTTCTCGTACATAGGATTTAACGACCCGCACACCCTGCAGATTTTCTTGTACGACATTATTCAATTTGTCATAGATGCGGAAAACTTTCAAAAACAGCGGGTGCGCAAATTTGATCACCAATGCCAAACCAATCGCCAAAATCGGCAACACGACAAGGTAGATCGTCATCAGCTCTGGACTGATCGTACTGACCATCACCAAGGAAAAAATCAACACCAACGGGCTGCGGACCAGAATACGGATAATCATTTGGTACGCATTTTGTACGTTGGTGACATCTGTTGTCATCCGTGTGATCAGACTCGCAGAAGAAAAGCGATCTATATTTGAAAATGAAAAATCTTGGATCCGTGTAAATAAGTTATGTCTCAAGTTACGAGCAAACCCAGCGGAAGCAATCGCCGCTGTTCGTCCACCCAAAGTTCCTAAGAGCAGCGCCAATAAAGACAATAAAAAAAGCAAGCCACCATCTCGTAAAATTACGCCGGCGTCTCCTTTTTCGATCCCTTGGTCGATCATCATGGCCATGATCAAGGGCATAATCACATCTAATGCCACTTCTCCCGCTACATATACGGGGGTCATCAGACTGTCTTTTTTGTAGCTGCCCACATTTGCGAGCAATTTTTTTATCATTCTTTTCTTCCCTTTCTGTAAATGGCATCAAACACCGCTTTTATTGTTACATTCAAGTTTACTGTATCACTTCTCCGAATACAAGCGTCTAGTCTGCTCTTTTTTTGAGAAAATTTTCTCAAAAATCGGCATTGTTTTGTAAGAAGCGTCAAATGGTCTTTGAAAGCGACTGCGCCGCTTTCAAAGACCATTACTTGCTTTATTTTATTCGAAGTGTATGGTTATTCGGCTGAATCAAGGGAGTCTGCTTCTTCAACAGGCGTCTCTACCGGTGTCTCCGTTGGTGTTTCTTCCGGCACATTGGTTGCCGCTCCTTGGAGGTTGCCGCGACTGATCCCGATCGTAATCCACGTTTCTAAAGGAATGAATTCACCGTAGCGACTCATTTCTACGACGGTTCCTTTCGGTTCAGCAGAATCGACATAATAAATATCGTAGTAAACATAGGCACCTTTGGATTTGTATTCATCGAAGAATAACTTCGGCAAGTCGCCTTCTGTTGCTTGGAAGCGAATATCTTTCAAATAGGGCTGTCCGAGAGAATACACGACCTGCACAGTTGGCAGCGTATCGCCTTCCCCGTATTCTTTGCCAGATTCTACCGATTGACTGATAAAGCTGCCATAGGACACATTGGTCGCATAGATCGTTGACACTTGAATCGGTATTTTCGATTCCAATCCTTGGGCTTCTTCAATGGTATATTGCGAGAAGTCCGGTACGGTCATGGCTTCACCTTTGGATACTTTCACCAAGAAGGTATCTTTTTTCGCCAGCTTGCTGCCTTTGACTGGTTCTTGAGATACGACTAGATCCACCGCAACACTGTCAGAAAAGACGGTTTCTTCTTTGTAGGTCAACTCGTTTTTCTTGGCCCACTCAGCAGCTTCCGCTTTGGTTTTGCCGGTAAAATCTGTGACTTCGATATCTTTTTCAAAGACTTCTTTCCCCTTAGAATAATACACGCTCAAGCGGTCTTTCCGACGATACGCGGTCAAATCCAATTCTTTATTGTTGGCTTCCTGTTTGATAAAGGCATTGGCTTTGACGGTATCATCAAATTGCTCGATCAATGAAATATTCTCAGCTTTGTTGTCTTCGATCCATTGCTTGGCGGCTTCTGTTTCCATATCGGCAAAATCAGGTAATGCCAACTGCTCTTCTGGATCTGGACCAAGGCTTGCTGTAAGTGTCAAGGTTGCCCCTTTTTTGATCTTTTTGTCCGCAGCGACATCCTGATCAATGATTTGATTGGTTTCCATCTCAAAATCATAGGCTTGCTCAACTTTGATCGTCACCCCTTCTTCGTTGCCCCATGTCCGGGCTTCAGCAAGATTGGTTGCCTTGAAATCAGGGACTTTGACATGCGTCAGTTGATAGTACACGACACCAATCACCACTGCCAGAAGGAGAGAGAGCGTTGTGATAAGGATGATTTTTTTGCGTTTCTTATTTTTATAGGTGGGATCAAATTCCGTTTCTTCTTGGCCAAAACGGCTCACAGATTGCTTGTTGGTATCCAATTGGCTATCGTCTTTGGCCTGCCGGTTATTTTGCTTGTTTTCTCGTCGGCTCCCAGTTGTTTCTGGCGTACTTTCAACCACAGGTTTTGCTGTCCCTGCAGGATCTTGCGCTGGGGGTTCAGTCTTTTCTTGCGGTGTCGGTGTTGGTTCCTGTTTTTTTCCGTCATACTTATCAGGACTAAAATTGGATAAAAAATCACTCATGGTTGCTTAACACACCTTTACGAAGATACAAGACTTCATCTGCTTGCTGCGCAATCTCATTGGCATGGGTCACGACGATGACACACTTATTGTGCACATGGGCCAAGTCTTTGAATATATCAATGATTTCTTGTTCCATAGCCTCATCTAAGTTTCCTGTCGGTTCATCAGCCAAGATGATGTCGACATTGGTGGCTAACGCACGAGCGATGGCCACACGCTGTTGTTCCCCACCTGACAATTGATTGACCAGTCGGTTGGCTTTTTCTTTCGTGATGCCTATATAATCCAATAGATTATAGGCAACCTCTTGCTGATTGTCCGGTAGCTTGTTCTTGGTGATCGACATTGGTACCAAGACGTTTTCAACCGCACTTAAGTAGGGTATCAAGTTGTAACTTTGGAAGATGATACTAATGTCATCTCGGCGATAATTTTCGTGCCCGATTTTTTCGATGTCAGTGCCTTCAAACAAAATTTCTCCAGTTTTCGGACTGTCTAAAGCGCTGATCAATGATAGAAAGGTCGTTTTTCCAGAACCAGACTGGCCTAAAATGGCATAAAATTTGCCTTTTTCAAATGCGACGGACGTTTCTTTCAGGATATAACGGCGTTGATCACCATCTTGATAATAATAATCGACTGCTTTGGTTTCTAATAGTGTCATGGTGTTTTTCCTCCTACATCATGATTTTCTTCGGATTTAAGCGCAAGATATATAGCAATGGCAAGACTGCTGACAACAGAACTGTACCAAGTCCCAACAATAAATAGGTGATGATATAGCTCACTGAGAAATTGACCTGATACGCGTCTTTGACGTCATTTAAATTAAGATCTACAGACATCAAACTGCCATAGTACACCATTCCATTATCCACTTGCGGTGACATAAAGTCGCTTTGCATCAAGGTATTCGAAACAGCTCCGCCTAATAGATTTCCTGTCACTAACGAGATGAAAAGTGCTGCTGCGCTCACAAGCAAGACCTCGATCACGATCTGTCCAATTACTTTCCCACGGCTTTCCCCTAAGGATAGATAGATGCCTAACTCTTGTTTACGATCACGTAAGAATAATAAGACCACCAGCGAAATGATAAACATTGCTGCGATTGATGCGATAATCACGATATAGTTGGCAATCACACCTAGACGATTGAATCCGCCAGCGATCTGATCATATTGATCCGTATTGGTAACAATTTTATAATAATCAGGTAGCAGTGCATCCGCTTCTTGCTTAAAAGCATCCACATCATCAATTGAATGTAAGACAAACATTGGTGTATAGTATTGCTCTTCATCAATATCTTCACTGGTTTCTCCCCAGAGTTTTTCCATTTGGACCTTGCTAAACTCTTTGACAAAGTTATTGCTGGCATAAAATGTATTGATTTGATCCATCAACATCCAAGCTTGATTGCTTTCTTGTGCGCTATCTGACGAATTGGATTGTCCGCTGTCATCTTTTTTGATAACTGAGAAGATACCAGCGATTGTAACTGGATAGTCAAATGTCACTATTTGCTGTCCGCTATCTTCTGATTCCTCATCATCTTCGCTTTCTGAGTTGTCCATATAAACCTCACTTCGGATGTCCCAGACAAGTTGGTCACCGACTGATAGATTATTGGCTTCAGCTACTTCTTTACTCACTAAGACAGCATTGGTAGACTCATTGATGTCTTTGTCTGTCAATCCTTCTCCTTCAACCAATTTGATCAAACCTTCACGCATATCCAATGGTTCTGTCAAGTTTCCGCCTTTTAACGAGAAGTAGTTGCCGCCCATTCCCATCGAACCGTCTTCTGGTGAATAAGCTGTCAATTTTTTTGTTTCCACATAGCTCATATTTGAATAGTCATAGTATTTTACATAACTCATTTCCCCAATCTGATCATAGACATCAACGCCTGGTGGCATTGGATAGAAATCTTCACTGTATCGTTCTTCATCTGGTACATCTGCAGTCTCTTTTTCAAAACGTTCATAATCCATTTCAACCGTTGCCACATTGCCCATTTTCTTCTTGGTTTCTCTTTCAACATTGGCTGTGGATTGCTGAATCGCTACTGCTCCGGCAATGACATTCCCCAAAACAAATACAACTAAAAATAAAATAAATGATTTCCCTTTCCTGCGGGTGATACTTTTTAATGCGCGCTGCCAAAAATTCATTGTCATTTCCTCCAGTGACATTATTTTTTAACAATTATTCCATACTTCACAAGCAAGAACAATCCAAATAAATGATCGTTATTTGTACTATTTTTTTTTAGATAACAACACAGTTACATAAATCACCAATTAAGAGCGTTTACTAACGCGTTATATAACGTAATAAAATCCAAATAGTTTTCTAACAGTTTTGTAAGATAACGTTTTAACTACGCTATCCATCAATTTTGACAAAAAAAGTACCTACTAATTTTGAATTTAGTAGGTACTTAGCTATCATTATCTGTCTTTCGTATCGATGATGATCGTTACTGGCCCATCGTTGATGAGGGAAACTTGCATATCAGCGCCGAATCGACCAGTTGCCACTGTTATCCCCGTTGCGCGTAACCCTTGGTTGAAGGCCTCATACATTGGAACGGCGATTGCAGGCGGTGCAGCTTTGATAAAACTGGGGCGATTGCCTTTTTTGGTGTCAGCATAAAGCGTAAATTGCGAAATACTCAAGATGGCGCCATCAATTGCAGAGATTGAGCGATTCATTTTACCTTCTTCGTCTTCAAAAATGCGCAACTGTGTCAGTTTACGCACCAGATACGCTACATCCTCTTGGGTATCTTCATGAGTTATACCCAGTAATACCATCAATCCTTGCTTGATTTCACCAACAACGATGTCATCGATAGATACGCTGGCTTGACGAACACGTTGGATCACTGCTTTCATCTTAATCAATCACCCTTTCGTCCGTCTCACACTGTAGACATCAGGAATTTGTTTGATTTTATCAACGATAGATCGCAGGTGGGTCAAGTTTTGGATCGATACGGTGATTCGGATCGTGGCCATTTTGTCTTTATTGGTTTTGGCTTCTACACTGACCAATCGCTTGCTGACGGTATTGACCGTTTGCAAGACATCATTCAGCAATCCCGAACGATCATAGCCATAGATTTCAAGATCGGCATTGTATTCTTTTTTGCTATCTGAAGCATCTTCCCATTCGACATCGATCAAGCGATTGGCTGCTTCTTTGTTTTGGACATTGGGACAATCACTGCGATGGATGGAAATTCCCCGGCCTTTGGTGATATAGCCGACAATGTCATCTCCTGGCACTGGATTACAGCATCGAGAAATACGAATCAGCAGATTGTCGACCCCTTCAATGACGATGCCGCCTTCATGGCGTACCTTCATTTTCTCAGGTTCTTTTTTGGCCGGCTGATTGATCATTTCTTGTACTTGTTGTTTTTGTTTTTCAATCTGTCTTTCTCGTCGTTCTTCTTCCGTCAGACGATTGGCTAATGTAGTCGGGCTGACTTCACCAAAACCAACTGACGCAAACAAATCATCTTCCGTATGATAATTAAATCGCTCGCAAGCTTCTGCCATTTTGGCTTTCGATAAAAATTCTTTTGGAACAAAGCCCATATCTTGCAAGGTACGGACGACTGCTTCATGGCCTTTGATGATGTTTTCTTCGCGGTCTTGATCTTTGAAGAAGCGTTTGATCTTATTTTTTGCTTTACTGGTCGCCACCAATTTGATCCAGTCTTTGCTGGGGCCAAAGGAGTTCGGCGAGGTCAAGATTTCAATAATATCGCCATTTTTCAACTTATAGTCCAGTTGGACCATCTTGCCATTGATTTTGGCACCAGTGGTTTTGTTGCCGATATCGGTATGGATGCTGTAGGCAAAGTCTAATGGGCTAGAGCCTTGCGGCAACTCTGTGACATCGCCTTTTGGTGTAAACACGTAGACTTTGTCACTGAAGATATCGCCTTTGACACCTTCCATAAATTCAGACGCGTCATACGATTCATCTTGCAATTCCAAAATCTCTTGGAACCAGCCAACTTGTTGGGTCATTTTATCAGGCTTGACTTTTTCCGTCTTGCCTTCTTTATACGCCCAATGGGCAGCTACCCCAAACTCGGCAATTTCATGCATTTCATGGGTACGAATTTGGATTTCGACAGGATTTCCTTTAGGGCCGATAACAGTCGTATGCAAAGATTGATACATATTGGCTTTAGGCATCGCAATGTAGTCTTTGAATCGGCCCGGCATTGGTTTCCACTTGGTGTGGATCGTACCTAAGACAGCATAACAATCCTTGATGGAATCCACAACGACCCGTATCGCCAACAGATCATAAATCTCGTTGAATTGCTTCTTCTGATCTTTCATCTTGCGATAAATCGAATAAATGTGTTTTGGTCGTCCATAGATTTCGGCATAGATATCGAGTTCTTCTGTCGCTACGCGAATTTCTTCCACTGTTTCTGATACATAGGCCTCTCGTTCTTCTCGTTTGGTTTGCATCAAATGAACGATTCTATAATATTGTTGTGGATTTAGATAGCGTAATGAAATATCTTCCAGTTCCCATTTAATCCGACTGATCCCCAAACGGTGTGCTAGAGGCGCATAGATTTCCATCGTTTCTTGCGCGATTCGCCGTTGTTTATCTTCTCTCAAGTGTTTCAACGTACGCATATTATGTAAACGGTCTGCTAATTTGACCATAATGACCCGCAGATCTTGCGCCATGGCGATCAACATTTTACGGTGATTTTCAGCAAGTTGCTCTTCATGAGATTTATATTTGATCTTACCCAATTTGGTCACACCGTCTACCAGCATAGCCACATCAGCACCAAAATTGTCTTTTAAGTCAGCTAATGTGATGTCGGTATCTTCAACGACATCATGCAAAAATCCTGTCGCAATCGTGTGGGGATCCATTTGCAACTCAGCAAGTATCCCGGCGACTTGGATTGGATGGATGATATAAGGTTCGCCAGATTTGCGAAATTGTTCCTTGTGGGCCTCTGTGGCGTAGTCTAATGCTTTTTGGACAAACGCCACATGTTCATCACTCATATAATACGACACTAACTTGATGACATTTGGGCCTGTCAATATAACTTCTTTCGCCATGATTATCGCCTCCTTCTTCTTTTCAAAAATTAGACAGCAGTCCCTGACAAGCGTTTGCCGAAGCAAACTCTTTCAAGCATGGACTCCTGTCTAAACCACTCGTATAATCATTGCCATTATACAAATTTTTCTGTTTTTTTTCAATCACTGTTGCTCGCTCGCATAGGCCCTCGCTCTTTATAAAGAATCCATATTGGCGAAAGGAATGCTGACTTTGGCTGCGCCAGCTTCTATCAATTGATCATACGCTGCTGCATCGACACCTTCAGGGTTGCTTTGGATCGATAGTTGCGGACCTCCGTCTAATGCAAATAGCGTCACGTCATGAATTGCATCCGCCAGCGGTGTACCTTGTCCCAAAACGACACTCGGCCAATTGCGCGCTTTCAGCTGTTGGGCCACTTGGATTTTGGTCAGCTCATTCATACTTTCAGTTTGCAGTCCCAATCGAACTTCGCCACCCGAAAGTGTCAAGGAACGGATCGTTTCAATGAGTTCTTCAAACCCGCGGCTGTTATCAAGCAATACAGATGATGGCAGCCATACTTCTAGAAAATCTGCCCCATCCATAAAGGCGCGGCCCATCTCAAACGCCACTTTTGCCATGGTTCCTTGTGCTAATGGATAATCGATGACGCCGCCAATTTGTAGATCAGAAGTTTGGGCCAACTGTTTGGCACGACGAATCGCGCTTGGCAAAACGACGATTTCATCGACTGCCCCCTGCTGGCAATAGATGATCGCATCTTTTAGATGCCAGTCTGTCAAATCAGCTGCCAATAATCGATAACTGACCGCTCTTTGTTGTGTGTCCATCTACTCACTTCCTTGTCAATTCCAATTGTACACTGACAGCACTTAAGAAATACAACGGGGCTGTTTCTGTGCGTAAGATCCTTGGACCTAACCCGCATAGTACTGCTTTATGACTTTCAGCCCATTTGATTTCAGTAGGCGTCAATCCACCTTCCGGGCCAAAAATCGCCAGAACTTTGCTGCCGGGTTTTACTTCAGTTAAGACTTGCAGCAACATAGCTATTTCACCTTGTTTGGCTGACTCTTCATACGCCACCAAGATATGATCATATGTTGAAAGATGATCCCAAAATGCTTTTTCAGTGGCGAGCAACGTCACAGAAGGTGCCACTTGTCGTTGCGATTGCTCAGCTGCCTCTTGCGCGATTTTGTGCAAGCGCTGTTGTTTCTTTTGCAACTTCTTTTCGTCCCACTTGACGACAGAGGTTTGGGCTGGAAAACCGATGAAAGCAGCGGCACCAAGTTCGGTGCTTTTTTGGACGATCAAGTCTAATTTGTCGCCTTTGGGATAACCGCTGGCGATAGTCACGTGGATCGGCAGTTCTTTGTTTTGCTGTTCTTTTTCAATCTCTATCAGATACACATCCGATTCATCAATGCGGCTGATTGCAGCAATGATGGCTATTTGGTCAAGAAACACCAAACCAACTTGATCACCAGTCGTCATACGCATGACCCGGATCATGTGATGGAACGGCTCACCACTTAGGGCATATTCAGCCTGTGTATGATACGGCTGATCAATAAAATATCGTTGCATATTACTCTTCCTCAGCTTTTTTGAATGCGATGGCTACCCAATCTTTTTGCGTAAAGACTTGGTCGATCTCGAATCCTTGGGTTTGCATCGCTTCTACAACAAGTTGCTTTTTGGCTTCAATGATTCCCGAAACGATCAATGTGCCTTTTGGTTTCAATAAACGCCACGCATCCGGAATCATCAACAAAATGATATCCGCCAAGATATTGGCGACAATCACATCCGCCACTATCTCAACACCCGTTAATAAATTGTTGGCATGGACATGAACATCTTGTGCGATTGGGTTCAGCTGCATATTTTCTAATGCAGAACGGACAGCGACTTCATCTAAATCATACGCATAGACCGTTTCTGCGCCTAAATGCTTACTAGCGATACTTAACACCCCTGAACCGGTGCCGACATCCAACACCGTTTCTCCGCCGCGCAAGTAGACTTCCAGTGCTTGTAACGTCAAGCGTGTTGTCGGATGTGTCCCGGTGCCAAAGGCCATACCAGGATCCAATGTAATGATTTTTTCTTCTACCTGCTCCGCTTGATAGTTTTCCCAACTAGGTACGATCGTTAAATAACGAGAAATACGGACTGGGTGATAATATTTTTTCCACGCTGTCGCCCATGCTTCTTCGACCACTTCATTGGTCGTGATCTCGTTCTTGCCCACCGCTAATCCGTACTCAGGCAGACGATCGATCACTGCTTTGATGATTGGCATCACTTCAGGCAAAAAAATCGTTTCTGGAAAATAGGCCGTGACTTGCGCCCCTTCAGCCAATGTCGTATAGGTTTCTTTGTCTAGTATTTCTCCATAGGCATCACTTTTAAAATTTTCGATATCTAATACATCTTCAATGGCTACCCCGCTGGCCCCTTGCTCCATCAAAATATTGGCAACAGCTTCGACTGATTCACTTGCGGTGGCAACCGTTACTTCATTCCACTTCATGATTTACTCCTTAATAACTTGGATAGGGGATCATTGTATCCCCATCTTTTGTTTGATATTTTGCGACTGTTTCAAGCCATTCTTGTTCGTCAAAAGTCAATTCAAATACAGCATCTTCCGCATCATCATTCAAGAAGTCTAACAAGTCGCTTTCGCCTTCGATCAAAATCTCTTTGATATAATCGACTAAGCCATCCAACAACGCTTTCTTGATGCCTTTCTTCCCTTCATAAGGAATCACAGCCAAAAAGTCTTCTTCCTCGTAGGTTGACTTATTGGCATCAACGAGTAAGATCCCATCTTCAAATTCAATGATGTCTTCATCAGAGGCGACGCCTTGGGCATCATCTATTGTTTGATGGGCTGGATTTTCTGCAAATAAGCGTAATACAAGCTCGATCGTATGATTTTTGGCATCCCAATCGATGGCCACGTCATATTCGGTGATTTGTTTCGTCAAACGTTGGTCTAAATAGGTCAAAATCGTTTCTTTTGCCATGTATATTCCTTCTTTCTTATAACCAACCGTGGTCCGGTCGGATCGCTGATTTTCTGATATTGGTCACATACGGATTGCCTGCTGCAATAAAGCGCAATGGTTTGTCCGTCCATTCACCTTTGTTGGGAATCCCGATTCGCGGTAACGCCATGACCGTTTTTGGTTGCCGTTTCTTTTGTGGTTCTAAATGGAGTGGACTGGTGACAATCGATTCCCCATACAATTCAGGGCCGATGTTCATGGCTTGTACCAGTTTCCCGGGTCCATTCGTCAATGCAGCTCCGCTTGTTTGGCGGTTATTGCGCATCGCCTCGATACCCTCCACTGGTTCTAACCCACGGATCATGATACCGTGAGGAATGCCTTTGGGTTGCGTAATAATATTGACGATTCTATGGGTATGCATCGTATAAAGATAGATGGTTCCCGCTTCTTGATACATGGCCCGTACCCTTGGTGTTTGACGCATACCTACGCTATGGGCCGCTAGATCATCTGGTCCGAGATAGGCCTCACAGTCGACGATATAGCCGCCTAAACGCCCAGCCGCTGTTTCATGGACCATATACATGCCGATCAATGATTGGGCGATCAGCGTTGTATCCTTTTGGTTTAATAAAGTCATCAATTCATCCATATTTATCACTCCGTTACCCTATTTTACACAATTACAAGTCAAGTTACTATCATTGCGGCCAAATCTCGTCAAATCAACGGACAAACTGATAGCTATCCGTCACTCGATTGAGAGTGGGCGTTCCACTTTGGCCTAGTAACCGCGACTTCTATGCTATACTAATAAGAAAGGAGAGGATCGTTTTATGCAACAACCATTAGCCTATCGTATGCGGCCTAGAAATTTAGATGAAGTTGTGGGCCAGCAGCATTTGGTTGGTCCTGGTAAAATCATTCGCCGGATGGTCGAAGCCAAAATGCTGTCTTCAATGATTCTCTACGGGCCGCCAGGTACTGGAAAAACAAGTATCGCCAGCGCGATCGCTGGCTCAACACGGTATGCCTTCCGCATGTTGAACGCGGCAACGGACACCAAGAAAGATTTGCAGATCGTTGCCGAAGAAGCCCGTATGAGCGGTACAGTCATTTTGCTATTAGACGAAGTGCATCGCTTGGACAAAACCAAACAAGACTTCTTGCTGCCTCACTTGGAAAGTGGCAAAATCATTTTGATTGGCGCGACAACTGAAAATCCTTATATCACAATCAATCCGGCTATTCGCAGTCGGGCACAGATCTTCGAAGTCAAACCCTTGCAAGAAAGTGATATTTTAATAGCTATCGATCAAGCGTTGGCTGATGCCGAGCGTGGCTTAGGAGATGAAGCGATTGCGTTGAGTGATGAAGCAAGACTGCACCTTTCTCGTGCAACGAATGGTGATTTGCGCAGTGCTTTGAATGGTTTAGAGCTAGCTGCCCGCTCGACCCCAAAAGCTGATGATGGTGTGATTCATCTATCTCTTGAAGTGATTGAAGAATGTGTGCAGCGTAAAGCGCTGACCCATGACAAAGATGGTGATGCCCATTACGATGTGATCTCTGCTTTTCAAAAATCGATCCGTGGCAGTGATGTGGATGGGGCCTTGCATTACTTAGGTCGTTTGGTGGAAGCCGGTGATCTGGCGATCATTTGTCGGCGACTAATGGTGATCGGTTATGAAGATATCGGCCTAGCCAACCCTGCTGCCGCTGCACGCACAGTCAATGCCGTTTTGGCTGCGGAACGTTTGGGCTTGCCTGAAGCACGGATTCCATTAGCAGATACCGTCGTCGATCTTTGTTTATCGCCGAAGTCAAATAGTGCCTATATGGCATTAGATGCAGCGATCGCGGATATCCGCAATGGCAAAGCTGGCGATGTCCCAGATCATTTGCGGGATAGTCATTATAAAGGGGCGGAAAAATTAAATCGCGGGGTTGGCTATCAGTATCCCCATAACTTTGATGATGCCTGGGTCGATCAGCAATACTTACCAGATAAACTAAAAGGTACCCGCTATTATGAACCAAAAGCCACTGGCAAATATGAACAAGCACTTGGCCAGCGATACCAACAGCTGAACAACCGCAAAAAACGTTGATCTAATCAACTTTTGAAGGTGTCTAACCAATATTTTAAACTTTTTGGTATCGTTTTCAGACAACTTTATTGCACCTTTTGTGTTCCTATGCTACTATAAGGGTGGGAATTCTGTGATGTACGAGTTATCCCTTTTGTGTGTTGACCGAACATTTTTATTGATATCTTGGGATCTGTCTTGTGTCAATGCTGGTAACATGCCTTTTCTTTTGGTAGTTCGAAGCTTAGACCGTGGAACCCACCTGCTAGAATTTGCGGGATCAATACTACGGGAAAAAGAACGGCATCAACGGATATTACCCATTCTTTTATAGAATGTGCCACCTGTTTTTTGACAGGTGGCTTTTTTTGCTTATGTATGAGGTGCTTGCCACTGATCACTACAGACGATCTTTGCTATTCATCAGAGACTTCGTTATACTTAAAGTAACTTTGATTACAGGAGCGAACCCTACATGATGATCATCCTACTATTTACCCTTGTGGCACTGGTTTTATTTGCCACTAGCTATTTACTCTATGCCAAACAAGCGATTTTTTTCAGTTTGATTCCTAACAACAACACCAATCAGGCTTTTTTAAAGATCTATAGTATCGTGCATCTGGTACTAGGCCTCATTGCCATTGCGGTGGCTGTGATCGATTCAAAACTGATTGCTTTATTCTATTTGGCGCTCTTGCTGATTTCTTCTGCATCCTTTAGTATCTTGCTTGCGCAAAAAATGAAAAAAAGCGGGGATTAGGTTTTCTTTTTCGGTCAAAAAGGACTACAATAAAAGAAAAGAACAGATGGGAGTGTTTCATATGTTACAACAATATCAACGTATCATGGTCGCCGTCGACGGATCAAGCGAAGCCGAACTTGCCTTTAAGAAAGCTGTCAATGTAGCCCAGCGGAATGATTCTGAATTGGTTTTGGCCCATGTGATCGATACCCGCGCGTTTCAAACAGTGTCCTCTTTTGACGGGATGTTGGCAGAACAAGCCACTGAGATGGCCAAACAAACGTTGAAAGACTATGAAGACTATGCCCGCAAACATCAAGTGACTTCAATCAAAACGCTGATTGAATATGGGTCACCAAAACCAATCATCGCCAAACAATTGCCTGAAGAGCATCAGATCGACTTGATCATGATTGGCGCGACTGGCTTGAATGCAGTAGAACGCATCTTTATTGGTTCTGTTTCCGAATATGTGATTCGCCATGCAGGATGTGACGTATTGGTGGTACGGACCGATTTGCACAATCAATTACCTGCAAAAGATGCAAAAAGTGAATAGGCTGTCCTTTGGAAGTGTCTCAACGAACTGATGTAGAAGAAAGGTTCTCTGCCAAATGGAGTTGTTTCATTGAATCACTTAAGGGAAGTGCTTTTGCACTTCCCTTTTTTTGGCTCTACATGATTTAGTGCTGTTGATAAATTCGCAAGCCAGCCGCGATTCGTTTAAGTGGTTGTGTCTAATCATTCCTTTTTTATTAAAAAAATTTGGTGTTACTACTCAATTTGAGTAACAACACCAAATAATATAGAACCGTTGCTCGTTAGAAATCTGTGTCCATCATATTGACAACGCACATCTATGCAAATTCTACTACCAATCGTTTACCTAATGCTCTGGCAATATCATCAAGTTATCAAAGGACACATTATCGCCTCTCTCGATTCTAGCAATTGTAGATTGCGTTGTATGTGCTTTTTGTGCAAGTTCTGCTTGAGTTAATCCTGCTTCCTCTCGAGCGTGGTAAAGAGCAACTGCCGTTTCGAGTTTTCTTCCTTCATGATCATATGCTTCTGCAAATGCTATATCTTTTTTCTTTTCTTCAATTACCTCTTTAATCAACATGAGTGTCTAATTTTTTTACCCATTTTAAACGTTGTGCAATAAGCAGTCCATTCTTTTCCGTCTCTTCAATCGTACGTAAAAGTTTAGCACTGTCTTTTTTAGGTAATGTTTCCAACCATTCTAAAAATTCATCATGATCATTAGGTCTCTTATACGTTTCAAAAGATATTTTCTCCATACCCATTTACATCATATATTGATATTATTTGATAGTTTATCATATAAACAACTTCTTTCTATATCCTTAACATTTGATTAGACAGTTTCCTTTAGGTTGTCTTTTAAAGAAATTGCTAACAGTTATCTCTTATTTACTATTTATTCAAAAAGCAATTGTAATTATCTTCAAATGAAGACAGGCTTTTTTTGTACAAAAAAAGCCTGAATGGCAAAAACCATTCAGGATGACAAGTCGGTTATCCTAACTTGTACAGCAAAAAAATGAAAGCAAAGTAATAGGTACCTCTATCTAACCATGTTTTGGGATGAATGTAAATAGTTTATTCTGAATTTTCTGAATAGATATACATTTCTTTCAAAGTCACATGTCTTTGTAAACAAAAGAAACGCCGATTTTCAAGAAAATCGACGCCAAAATTTATGGTGGATATGCAATAGTACTGCCCCAGTAATTGCCAATAGCAGGGCAAAGACTGGTAGATTCAATAGCCAAAAGTCGAACATCGTCGCAGCAAAGGCATATGCTGCAATCAAAATCGCAGCAAGAACCATCGTGCCTATAGTCACCAGCGCCAAGCCGAGGCTGCCAGCACCTCTTGTAAATAATTGACTGATATTGGTCCATTGCAACAAAAGTAAGCGATAGTCACGGGCAAAGTAGTGACTGCTCATCAACAACGTACTCCAGACCGCCCCTAACACAAAGGCAATCCCTAACAAAAGAGGTGCTTGCAGTAAGCGCATTGCGGCTAAGGACACCAATACTGCTAAAACAATCTGTACAAACAGACCAAACTGAAACTTGGCTTTTAGATAGGTCTTCATGGATAGCGGCAACGAACGAACAAACAAAAAATTTTCCTGGTCTAATGAAATCAAATTGCTGACAAAGGATGTCGGATTGACCATCAAAGCGGCCAAAGCACCACCGGCCACAAATAGCACGCCCAAGAAACGCTCATCCAATTGATCCAACCGAAAGATACCTGTAAACACAAAAGACAAAAGAAAAATGATGGGCATCATTAAAGAAGAGGAGAATACCTGCATAATCAAATTGGGATCGCGAATCAATTGCGAATTGTAATTGAAAAGCAACTGATTTAGATTGCGCCCGGTCTTGTGTTTACGGGTCACATTCCCTTGATTGGGTGCTGCGGCTGCCACTTGGTCAAAGAATTTAGGTAGGATCAACCAGTAGAGTGCCGCAATCAAGAAGACGGATATCGCCAATACGCCCACCAAACTCAACAGCCCGTTCAACTGAAAAGGCGTCGTCATCACATAAAAGAATGGCCGTAAAAAGGCAATTCCGCTCCTGTCTATTATCTCTGTATCATACGTATTAACCTGATTCAACATCAAGACACCAGCCATAACAACGACCATCGTCACAACCAATAATAAAGTCGTGACCAGTTTCTTGTGTTTCAGAAAAAACTTGGTACGTGTCAGCCCGAATACGATCAAGCTGCATATGCTGAAAATAATCACTACAGCCAAAAGAAACAACACGATCGACAATAAAATCGTCGCCACAAAAAACAACTGGGCCCGAAAACCGGTCAATAAGAATAAGACCATCATCGGAAAGACAAACGGTGCTACCGTCAGAAAGACCACAGTGATTTTCGCAGCAAAAATCTCTATTTGCCGAAACGGCAATGGCAAATATGCAGGGAGATCTTGACTTTCAAAAAACACATTGTAAATGGTCGTTATTCCTTGAGAAAACCCTAAAATGCCGAACAAAGCTACGTAATAGGTGAAAAAACCAGGCATTTGGCTAAAGTCCATACTCATCATGGTCACGCCATAAATCAAAATAAACGTCAAGCCCGATAATCCATACTGCCAAAGCAGATAACGGGTCAATTTCTTGCCAGATTTGCCTTTTTTGCGCGCTTTGTCTGTTGTTTGCGGGCTGGCATAGAGCAAATTGATTCTGGTCAACATCAAGAGTTGCTGTTTTCTCATAGGACAGCGTCGCCCCTTCCCTCGGTTTGACTTTCCGGACTGCGGCCAGTCATTTGCAGATAGATTGTTTCTAACGACGTGTCAGGATTGGCTGCCAGCAACGCTTGCACCGATCCGTTATAGAGCAATTCTCCTTTTTTTAAAATGGCCAATTGATCGCACAGCTGTTGCGCTGTATCTAGGACATGGGTCGAGAAAATAACGGTTTTTCCTTTTGCAGCGTGTTGTTTCATCATCTCTTTCAAGTCATAGGCAGCTTGCGGATCAAGCCCTTGCAACGGCTCATCTAAAATCCAAATATCAGGATCTGGAATAAGTGCACCAATCAATAAGGTTTTTTGGCGCATCCCATGAGAAAAACCGGCAATCGTTTCTTCTGCGTGGGTCAACATATCAAACATTTGACCCAACTCTTGGAGACGACGCGCTTTCATTTCTTGCGGCACTTCATAGGCTGCGGCAATCAAATCCCAATACTCTGCGGCAGTGAGCTGCAAAAAGATATCTGGGGAATCAGGGACATAGGCAATTTGTTTTTTGATCGCTTCCCGATGACTAGACAATGCTTGACCATCAACAAAAATTTCCCCGCTGGTTGGTTGTAAAATACTGACCATACTTTTGATCGTCGTCGATTTCCCTGCGCCATTGTGTCCTAGAAAGCCAAATATTTCCCCTTGGCGAATCGTTAATGACAGATCATTCAGCGCCACTTTGGTGCCGTACTTTTTTGCAAGATGTTTGATTTCAATCATCATTTACCCTCCCTTTATGCTGTTAGCGTTATTTTACGTTATAGCCAAAGGAATGAAAAATGTTTTTTGCGATTTTTCATTCTTTTAGTTGACAAGAAATAAAAAAACATTGATAATGAGAGAACTTTAGGGGAGTAGCACATGGATATTTCCATGATCTTAGATCAACAGCAAGCGGGTATCCGCTGGTTTAAGGTGTTTCTTGCAAGACCTAAGTGGCAAAGGGCCGCTTAGGTCTTTTTGCATGAAAAAATTGGAGGGAATAAAACGATGCGTGCAACAAATCAAATGAAAAAAATAACCGCGGGTGGCTTGCTGGTAGCAATGGGGGTCGTTTACGGAGACATTGGCACTAGTCCGCTTTACGTAATGAAAGCTCTTGTGGAAGATAACGGGGGGTTATCTTCTCTGACACCTGATTTCATCTTAGGGAGTGTCTCCTTAGTCTTTTGGACACTGACCTTACTGACAACGATCAAATACGTCTTAATTGCATTAAACGCCGATAATCACGGCGAAGGCGGTATTTTTTCACTTTTTACATTGGTGCGTAAACATAGTCGATACCTAATCATTCCAGCAATCATTGGCGGAGCAGCGTTATTGGCTGACGGCGTGCTGACACCTGCTGTGACTGTTACCACAGCCATTGAAGGTCTGCGGGGTATCCCTGCCTTCTACGGCCGCTTTGGCAACGATCAGTCGATCATTGTCGGTATCACCTTAGCAATTCTATTGGTATTGTTTGCCTTGCAGCGATTCGGTACTGAATTTGTAGGGAAGGCTTTTGGTCCTATCATGTTGGGGTGGTTCACCTTTTTAGGTGTAGTCGGTGTCTTCAACTTTGCTGGCGATCTTTCAGTAATCCGTGCGTTGGATCCACGATATGCGCTTAACTTGCTGTTTAGTCCAGATAATGCTTCAGGCCTATTCATCTTAGGCAATATCTTTTTGGCAACCACAGGTGCTGAAGCGCTATATTCTGATTTAGGCCACGTGGGCAAGAAAAATATTTATGCCAGTTGGCCCTATATCAAAATTTGCTTGATGCTGAACTATTTTGGTCAAGCCGCATGGCTCTTGCAAGTTTATCAAAACCCAAACTATCAATCGATTGAAAATCTAAATCCATTTTTCGAAGCTTTACCGGCAGGATGGACAATCTTCGGTGTCGGATTTGCAACCATTGCGGCAATCATTGCTTCTCAAGCACTGTTGTCTGGTTCATTCACTTTGGTTTCTGAAGCCATCAAATTAAAACTATTGCCAAGAATGCAAATCATTTATCCTGGTGCTTCAATCGGTCAGATGTATATCCCAGCACTCAACACCTTGTTGTGGATTGCATGCTCAGGTGTGGTCCTACTTTTTCAAACCTCGACCAAAATGGAAGCTGCCTACGGGTTGTCCATCACAGTCACCATGCTGATGACCACGATCTTACTTTATTTTTATTTGCATCAAAACAAAAAAACACGCTTCTTGGCTCCTTTCATCACACTGTTCTTTGCAGCGATCGAAAGTATTTTCTTTGTCTCAAGCGCCACCAAGTTTTTACATGGTGGGTACGTGGCGGTCATTATGGCTAGTGTGATCATCGCCATTATGCTGATTTGGGAATGGGGCAATCACATTCAAGAACATGCCGCAGAAGAAGTAGCGTTGTCTGCGTATATTCCACAGTTGAAAGAGCTGAAGGAGGATGATACGTTGCCGTTGTCCCAAACCAATGTAGTCTTTATGGTTCCAAGTTTGAGCGACGATCGCATTGGGCAGCAATTTATCTATTCGATTCTGGACAAACGACCCAAACGAGCAAAAGTCTATTGGTTCGTCAATGTTGAAGTGACGGATGAGCCTTATACAAAATCTTATGAAGTATCTATGGCTGATACCGACTTTATCGTCAAATTGAAACTTTACCTAGGTTTCCGCGTACCACAAGAAGTCAATGTTTATATTCGTCAGATCATTCAAGAGCTGATGAAAGATGGCCGATTGCCTGAACAGCCGCAACGGTATTCGTTGACACCGGGACGCAATGTCGGGGACTTCCAATTCATCTTGATCGAAGAAGAATTGTCCAACGCTACGGCGCTGTCCAAGTGGAAAAAACAAATCATGCAGATGAAACTCTTTATCAAACGTCACACCATCTCACCAGAGCGCTGGTTTGGTTTGGAATACAGCGATGTCGTTCACGAGACAGTCCCATTGGTGATTGGTCAACCGAAAGAAAGCCATTTGTCTGAAAAATTTAAAGGCAATGAATGATTCATTTACATTGCAGGACTTGTCAATGACTCCTATCCTCCTTAGGTCCTGCATTTTGTTCCAGCAGCACATTCATCGAACTGCCGATTTTACTGGCTGACACTGAACAATTAACAAAAAAACTCAAGCTATGCGTCAACCGCTAATCGGTTGCTTGCATAGCTTGAGTTGTATATAGCGGTTGATCAATGGATATTGCCAATCAATTTACGGATTGGTTTTCTTGCCATGAACAATATAATCCCTACAACCACTGCGACCCCACCAACGATACCATAGTAGGCACCTTCTGTTTGTGGTGTATAGAAGCGGGCAATTTGGGCATTGATCGCTTGTGATGACGCATCTGCCAATAACCAAATAGCCAATGTTTGTGCTTCAAAAGCCTTCGGTGCCAATTTTGTGGTGACTGACAAGCCAACGGGTGACAAGCACATTTCTCCAGCAATCATGATGAAGAAACTAAAAACTAACCATAATGGGCTGACCCGTTGATCCACACCAAACATCACGCTTGGGAACATCAATAAGACAAATGACAAACCCGCCAAAATCAATCCAATCGCAAACTTGACTTCAGTCCGTGGTTGACGGTCTCCTAATTTTGTCCATAACCAGACAAAAACAGGCGTCAATAAAACGACAAATAATGGATTCAGTGTTTGATACAAACTAGCTGGGATCGAGATACCAAATAAAGAAGCTTGGGTACGATCAGCAGCAAACAAGGCCAAAATCGATGATCCTTGTTCTTCTAATGACCAAAAGACAATCGCTGACAAGAACAACGGGATATAAGCCAAGACTTTTTTCTTTTCATCCGCTGTCACATCTTTTGAACGCAACATTTTGGTGAAGTAGTAAACAGGTAAAAAGATACCCAGAATACTGATACAGTTAATAAAGAAATCAACTGATAAATATCCAGCAGCTGCTGCCCCGCCAAAAATGACTGCTAAAACCACTAAGACGATAATGATATTGCGGAAGAAGCTTTTCTTTTCTGCTGCTGTTAAAGGGTTTGTTGGTTCTGTTGCGACTGTTTTCAGGGTTGTTTTCCCTTGAACATAGTATTGAACCAAACCGATGAACATCCCAATGGCTGCAATAGAAAAGCCTAAATGATAATTGACTTTTTGCCCTAAGATACCAACAATGATCGGTGCCAATAAGCCCCCAATGTTGATCCCCATATAAAAGATTGAGAAGCCGGCATCACGTCGGACATCTTCTTTGCTATATAAATGACCGACCATACCAGAAACATTTGATTTCAATAATCCTGTTCCGATAACAATCAACATCATTGATACAAATAAGGCTGGAATACCTAACGGTGTTGCCAAAACGATATGACCAAACATGATCAATATCCCGCCATAAAAGACTGATTTATTTGATCCAAGCAAACGGTCAGAGACCCATCCACCAACGATACTAGACATATACACTAATGAACCGTAAATAGACATGATTGCAACAGCAGTTCCTTTTGGCAAGCCCAATCCGCCATTGGTCACAGCATCGTACATAAAGTAAACCAGAATGGCACGCATTCCGTAGTAGCTGAATCGTTCCCACATCTCAGTGAAGAACAGTGTCGAAAGCCCTCGCGGCTGACCTAAAAAAGTTTTTTCTTTCTCCATAATTCCTGGCTCCTTAAAAAAGTAATGAATATTGAATAGCTGAATTTTTCTGAAAATTTATACAAGCCAGTTTATGCCCTATTCCACTATTTTACAAGGTTAAAATGGTGAGAAGAAAGTGGTCATTTTCATAAATCAATCATTCAAAAATGAACCGTTTATTAGAGTATTCATGTTATAAGCACTTCCAATCTGATAGCGGCGCCTATATAATTATTAAAAAACATCGCGTAACATTAAAATGGTCTTAACCAATTTTTATCGGATGATCAATTTTTCATTTGAGGTTCTTGCAACACATAAAGAAAATCACTATCATTACAACCGACTTATCAAGACAAGAAGCACATAGATGTCTGAATGAAGTCATTCGTTTGAACCAATAACCCTTCCATCATTTATCTTATAAATAATTATTCTTCTCAGGGAACAAGATTTTATTTAATTCATCGTAGTTTAGATTTTTTTTCGTATTAGATAGTACATACTTCAAATAATCACTTTTTAGGTCCAATGCCATTAATGCCGCTGGTAACTGCTTCTCTTTGATACAATCGATACTATTCAAAATTTCCGAAATAATTTCTCTTGTATAAAAATCTAAATGCTGCGTGAGGGATAAAATATTATTATCCGTAGATGCTGAATGAACTATTTTATTTCTCACTCGATACAAGCGAAGAATATGCCATTCAATTTTCTTTTGATGATTCATCAAAGTTAAAGCCAATTCATCATCGTCAGAAAAGAGTTTCTTTACCTTTTCCCATCTATAGGCTAACAAGGAATAATTTTCCAAAAGCAAATCTAAGTTAGACGGTTTACGGGTTCTTACTAATTTTAAAAAAGTTGTCATTTTTAACGAACTCATGGGATAAGTCAAATGAAAGATGAATTCATCCTCAGAAAAAACAACTTCTTTTATGCCAATACCTATCAGATCTAAGAAGAAGTTTTCTAATAAACCTCTGCTGTATTTGAGTGTCATAAGTGTAGGCACTGAATGGGCCAAATAATCATTCACACTTCTGTAAGATCCCACTTTCAATAAATTTTCCAAGCTACTCCAATACATAATAAAGGAAGTTTCTGTAGAAAATGAACTTTGTCCCATACTGTAGTTTTTCAGCGAACTATAGATTCTTTCCTTATCTTTAATAGACTTCGTATCAATACTCATTTTTATTTGTGAAAATCCATTCGACACGATGTTCCTTTTTCGATTACTCGATATATTAAATAATCTATCTTTTGCAATTATTTTGTATGCTTCGTCAGTTGTTTTGATCAACACGATAACAGACGTCTTGTCCAAATATACAGGTTCATTATTAAAAGCTGCAATCGACAATTCTTGCTCGATAATTTCCATAACTTCATTTATGGAGGCATATAGATTCTCTTTTTTGACTAACCCTCGATAAGATATATAGGTTGCATCTCCTAATCTATTCAAAGCCTCTTTTTCATTCACAAAATTGATTTGTTCTAGATCAGTTCGTGACATATATTTCACACCGATATCTGATAAAATGTCCGCAGAAATCTTATCAGTCAATGGACGAACCAATACGTATGCATCCATCTGTTCTTCATATTTTTTTGATTCAAGGAAACTGATGAAAATCAACCACTTATCATCAAAACTAGGCTGCTTGTCTCTCGGGTTTGTGCTAACAAATATTGTTTTCATGATATAAGTGAGACTCCGTGAATGGATACCAAATTTTGTTATGCAATGAGAGACTAGATATTGAGTCAGATCACTGATAGCGTCAACATCAACTGATTGCTTGTCAATTTCATTTTTGAGCTGTGTGATGAGTTTTTTAAAGTACGAGTGTTGTAGTTCATCGAAGATCCCTTTTAATTTAAACTCTAAATTCCTTAAAGAATAGGGTTCCTCTTCTTTAAGTGTTTTTTCTTTCAACGACCGAATGATATACCCCACTTGCGGAAATTCCTGATTTAAAATAATATCCTTATCAGAAAAGTACTTCAGTTCTTCAATAAGCTTTCTTAAATGATTGACACTTATAATATGGGCATATACATCCTCTAAAGTGTGCAAAATCTCTTCAATCAATGTGTATGAATTATGTAGCATATACTTATAGGAGTGAAAAGAATCATGATACAGCACTTCTGTGAATTTTTGCACAAATATTATTTCTCCATCAGTACTGATTTTAAATTTCTTTAACTTACTATTTTTATAGTCTTTTAGAACCATAAAATCACCTGCCTTTCGAATATAATATTAAGTTTCCTTGTATCTCTTGCAGTTTATTTGTATCTAGTATATGATAAAGATATAAAACTGTATAGTTTATTAAGAACACTTTTTTCAATTGATGCGTGTAAAAACCCTTTTGAATCTGAGTGTTCTTTTCAATAAAAAGAGAGGGCAAACATTTGCGGTCTCTTTTTTGCTCTTTTCAATGATTGGTTTGAATGAATACATGAAAAAAAAGCATGAGCAAAAAACCGAAGAGTTTTCTGCTCATGCTTTTATATTAAATCTATATCCCCATATCGACTATAGCATGAATTGTTTGTCCGACGTGGACTTTACCCACGTAAACTTTCAACATCACGGGCGATCATTAATTCTTCATCCGTTGGGATCAATAGAACTTTGACTGCTGAATCCTCCGTCGAGATAACTAACTCTTCACCACGTTTGGCATTTTGCGCTTCGTCTAACGCACAACCAAACCAAGTCATGCCTTTGATTACTTCACTGCGGACGTGGGCATCATTCTCACCGATTCCTGCTGTAAAGACAATCGCATCGACACCATTCATCGTTGTGACATAGCCACCGATATACTTACGGATGCGATCCGTGAATACGTCGTAAGCTACTTTGACTTCATCTTTGTCATAATTTGCTTCTAGATCGCGCATATCACTTGAGATACCAGTCAAACCTAGTAAGCCAGATTTTTTATTCAACACATCGACCATTTGATCAATATTCAAATCAAGTTTATCCATCAAGTAAGGTAAAACGGCTGGATCAATATCGCCAGAACGCGTACCCATCGTCACACCTGCTAAAGGTGTAAAGCCCATTGATGTATCGACTGATTTGCCACCATCCACTGCAGTGATCGATGCGCCATTTCCTAAATGACATGTAATGATTTTCAACTCTTCAACCGGTTTTCCTAACATAGCCGCTGCACGCTCAGATACATAACGATGGCTTGTTCCATGGAATCCATATTTACGTACTTTATAGTCGTTATAGAATTCAATTGGCAAGCTATATAGGTAGTTATGTTTAGGCATTGTTGCGTGGAAGGATGTATCAAACACCGCTACACTAATGATGTCTGGCAAGATTTTTTTGAATGCTGTGATCCCCATCAAGTTTGCTGGGTTATGCAAGGGTGCAAACTCAGCTAAATCTTGGATTCGTGCCATCACTTCATCCGTAATAATCACTGATTCTGGGAAGTCTTCTCCACCATGAACGACACGGTGTCCAACACCTGTGATTTCATCATAAGATCCCAAAATATTTAATTCGATCAATTGATCTAAAAGCATTTTTACAGCTACTTCATGATCATTGATATCGATGATTCGTTCGAATTTTTGATCGTCACCATATTTGATCGTAAAGATTGAATCTTTCAAACCGATTCTTTCGACGATTCCTTTGGCAACAACTGTTTCCTCTGGCATTTCATATAATTGCCATTTTAGACTTGAACTTCCAGCATTGATAGCGATTGTTTTTGACATGTTGATCTCCTTATCCGGTTTATATTACAGATTTGCCGCTTTCCAAGCAGCAAATTGTTCAAATAGTTTGGTGATGTTCTTCGGTTCTTTTAGGGACGCTAGTTTCACAAGCAAGACTTCTGGTGCTTGTTGGCTCGTTTCTCCTTTATTTTGTAAAAGCAAGATGCTTTTGCGTGAATGCGTATTCTTAAAAAGTTCATCCGGCAATTGAATCATTCCTTGCAGATAGACTTTCTCTTTCAACCAGTTTTTTAGATAGTCGCTTTGATCTGACTCCAAGAAATTACTTGGAATCAAGAATAGCCCAAATCCGTCAGGTTTCACATAGTTCATCGCTTGTTCCATCAGTAAATGATGGGCATAACTATGGCCTTCTGGCGCAGCAGACACAAATTGTCCGGCTTTTTCGTCTTGCGGATAGTAACCGACAGGCAAGTCGCTGATTGCAATATCCATTGGTTCAATCAACAAGTCTTGCAAGCCGTCTTGATGGAACAAATGCATTGGCGCTTGTGTCCATTCGCCGGTAGCCGCAGCAATGGCCAACAGCGTTTCATCGATATCCACGCCGATACCTTCTACTTGTCTTTTGGCCAATTGGAGATTCAACAAAACTGTAAGCAGTAAATTGCCCATTCCAACAGACAAGTCTAAAATCCGCGTTGTATCATTGGTATTGGTCAACTGTTCAATCAGGTAGACGAATAAAAAGCCTAAACTATCTGGTGTGAGTTGATGATTGGCTTGCAGCCGTTCAGTTTGACCTCCTTTTAAAAGAAGCAATTGCGCAAGTTTGCGCTTTTCTTCAGCAGTCAACGATACTGCTTTCAGCTCTTCATAAATGGTTTGTAGTCGAGCAACTGTTGCCTCATCGGGTACCCCATCAATCACACGCACTTGATAGTGATCAATAAAATTTTCGATGGTTTCGACATAAGAATCAAAAAAAGATGATTCTAACGCGTTTTGTAACAACTGAATTGCTTCAACAGTCAAATGAAAGGATGTTTCCATTTTTTCTGCGGACATCTCGCACCTCTTCTCAAAACTATAACAACTTGTATACCTGTTTAATTTTAGCTGATTCGTGCAAAATAATCAATCGCTTTCGCCCAGAATAATTTGTGAAGCTGTAAACATTCTTTTCCGTTTGCCTATACGAATAAAGATGCCCAAAGCGGACATCTTCTTTCTGTACTATTCTGTTTCAGAATCTGTGTCTATTTTGTGGATTTCAAGCGGCAATGTGTAATAGAATGTAAATGATCTTGCGCCTATCTGACAATGAATCACCACTTGCTCCCCCTTCTTCTCATACGTTAATCTTCCGGTATTAAATTGCCTGCTGCCTTGCTCAGGATCGCGGTCTGCTTCATACCCAGACCAAAACAATTCACTCATGATTGCAGCTTCATACCGTTGAATCGTTTTATGATAAAAATCGGTTGTTGCACGGCTGCTTTCTAACACAGTGATCAGCATCAAGCTTAACAATTGTATCAATAGCAATGCAGTCAGCAAAACCCCACCTTTATACTGTATGGATCTTCCATTGCCCAACTTTTTGTTCTCCATTCTCAAAAGTAACCGTAAACCGAATACTTTCATTGATTTTTTGGTACCTGAGACCACTGACCTCGGTCAGCAACGGTTGATAGCCGTTATTGTCTCGCTTACGGATTACGCCATTGATGCGGTCGATGGTGACAGTATTATTCTCCGCACTTTGCAAAAACAACGTATAATCTGTAACGGAAATATAGGTACAAGTGGCCAATTCTCTTTCAAGTTGCAATAAAAAAATATGCCATTCTTGATCTTTACGGGCAGTTATTTGTTGGTTGACTTTGGGAATCTGTTTGATGATCCCATCAATCATCAACAAACTGACAGACAAAATAACTAATGCAAGCACACACTCGAGCAATGTAAATCCTTTAGTCCTCACTTTTGATCACCACCTGAATGTCCCCTTTCTTGATTTGGACTTGCTGAAGCTGATCTTTTTGCCAAAATTTCAGCTGGTAGGTATTGTTTCGATCCGTTGTATAGGAAAGATCCGCCGGAAGCGATGGCTGCTGATTCTGCACTTCTTCATACAAGACCCGTAAAATTTCAGCTTGTTCTTGTAGTTGGGCACTTTGTTGCAGCGAAACAGATTGCACACTTAAAAAAAGAAAGATACAGGTTGTCAACACACCGAAAGCCAGCAAACTTTCCATTAAAATAAAGCCTTTATTCAATGACTTTCTCATAGCGTCCACTCCCAAAAAGAAATTTATAGGTGATCGTTTGGTCCTTTTCTGGCCAATACAAAATTATCCGTGGAAAACTGCTGTTATTGCCAGAACTGCTATTAAATAAAATCGTAGGAAAACTGCGCACCTCTAATGGTTCAGGTACCTCGATACTACTTAATCGCAACTCTCCTGTAATCGTTGACTGGAAATGTACGGCGGCATCCGTTCCACTCGTATAAGCAACCCGGGTCTGCCGTTGATCGATGATTGCTGTCTGTTGGGCAGTGTATAGCCCTTTTTCTAATCTTCCGCAAAAACCGACGACTTCGATTTGCTTTTGATAATTATCGATTGCCAATACCGGCAATAAAATAAATACACTCACCACAGATAGTGCCAGCAGACTTTCTATCAGTGTAAATCCTTTGTAAAGAACCATTCATTCACCCTACCTATTTTGATAGATTTGATACTGTTCATTTGAAACATAATTTCTATCAACCAATTCATTGCCGACAGGTGCGCGATTATTCTCAAGTCTGAACAACTCTATTTGTGTTTCAACAACTTTGATGACTGCCTCATTTCCCTTCTGATCAACTGTGTCACGATGCTGAGACAAGTTCGGCACAAAGAGCAGGATCAGAACGCTGATCACCAGCAAGACAATCAGCATTTCCACTAATGTGAAGCCCTTTTGTGTGTATTTCTTTTTTAGGATGGTTGTTGTTTTTCTTATCGCTCGTGTGTTGCCTTTTACTCCTGTCGTCATTCAATCACTCCTTGTATATTTCCATAGATTGGTAAAAACATCGCCGCATATATCCCTACGATCAACAATGCGACAAACAAAAAAATCACCGGTTGGATCCATTGAATCGCCTTTTCTACCCGTTGGAACACGCGTTCAGACAATAGCTGACTGTAGACAAACAACTCGTCCCCTAAACGCCCCTTGACCTCTCCTTGAAAGACGATCAGTGCAAATTCAGGCGTCAAAAAATGATACTGTTCCAGTTGCTCTGTTAGTTTCCCACCTTGTACCAGCGTCTGCTCCAGTACGCTGGCAAGTTCTTGGATCAATGTGGCCTTATTGGTTTCTTTCATACAGAGAATGATTTGATTGGTTTCTAAACCTTGTCGAAACAACTTGCCCCACTCCAAAGCGAAGAAGCTCGTTTGCCAACAACGATACACTGATCCAAACAAGGGAATGCGACTAAGAAACTCAGCTTTTGCAATGGCTGTTTTTCGAGAGAACACAGATTGTGTCAGCAACAGGAGAACCACACTGATCAGAATACCAATCAGCAAAATGATTGGCGCCTGTTCTACCAACTGAATGCCCCAGTGGTGCCCATCGATCATGCCCGAAGCCAAAAGCTGAGGCAGTAAAAAACTGCGCATACCAAACAATGCACTGAAGACAAAAAGCAGCAATAGCGCAGGGTAGAGGATCGTCTTGTACAATAGTTGCTTCTGCTTATTGAATAATGATTGGTAGTCAACCATCCGACGCAATGTGTCAACCAAATTTCCATGGGTCTCTGCCAAATAAAGTTGATTGATTTCAGAAGGTGTCAGATGTACATTTTTCATAGCCTGTGCCAAGCGCTGTCCTTGAGAGAGCTCTGAGATCTGTGACTGGATCACCGAAGAATCATATTGTCCGCTGCGCAACATGACGTGCAAACTTTCTTGCAATGAAAAGCCGCTTTCTAATAGGATCGTAAAGGTGGCTAGAAATGATTCAGCTGTCTGCCGCGACAATTTGCCCGCCTTCTTTTTGAAAAATGTCATCTGTGATCCATCCTTTCTCATAAATCTGGGTTAAGGTCTGCTGCCACGTACTGGTGCACTGTGCATCCACAAAGGAATAGGCCATAGCCCCACGGACTTCTCCTTTTGCATCAGGCAAGAGCCGCTGATAAACCACTCCTTGTAACGCATGGTGAAGACTTGTGGTTTCGCCGAGCAACTCTGACAGGCGCGCACTTGTCTCCTCTACACCTCTTGCGTGGATCGTTGCGAATACTCGGTGACCAGTCAAAGCAGCCCGAACAGCGGCTTGAGCGGTTTCACGATTGCGGATTTCACCAATGATCAGCAGCTCTGGATGGTGACGCAATGATAGACGGATCAATTCATCATAGTCTTGATTGATCTTAAGGTTCGTCTGCAATTGTAGAAACTGGGGTGCTTCGATCTCAACCGGGTCTTCGATGGTGATCACCTGTCCTTGGGCTTGGTTGGCGATTCGATACATCAAGGTAGATTTCCCCGATCCCGTGGGTCCTGCAAACAAATAAAGACCGCGATAGCGCGTCGCTGATAGGATTAGTTGAACATCTTCTGCAAAAAAATAGTTGATATGCTGCTGATCGATCCTATACAAGAAACGCAGCACCAAGCTTTCTCTGCCTTGGTAATCTCCGACTGTGGACACACGAATCCGTTGATAGCCTTTTGGCATCGGGTAACTGACCGCCCCTAATTGCGCTTTGCGGCGTTCCCCAACATCCATGCCGCCTAGAAATTTGAAGCGTGTGATCAATTTCTGGGCTTCTTCCTCTGATAAATGCGCATACAGCTGTCGTTGATAACTCTTGCTGCAAATCACGACCATTTTATCGGTTTGTGGCAACACAGATACATCTTGGATACAAGCGCTTCTTGCATGGGCCACTAATGCATCTGAAAATGTTTCAATATCCATAGTAATGATCCCCTCCTAAAAAGAAGTACGCAAAAAAAGACGAAGCACTTTTTAAGCTTCGTCTTGCATGGCACTGCTATTGTTTATTTTTCTTCTGATACAAATTGTGCTTCGACCCGATAGATCCGTTGGCCACGGTTAGAGAATTTCTCCTCATATTCAGTCATAATATTGCCTTCATATGTGCTCGTATGCAAGTCTAACCATACTTGCTTCAATCGCATGCCATATTGAGAAAAACTAGCTAAGGAATATTCAAACAATCCTTGATTGTCGGTTTTAAAATGGATTTCGCCGTTTGGTCGAATGATTTGCTCATCTACTGCGAGAAACGCTTTTGAGGTCAAACGTCTTTTTTCATGTTTGGTTTTTGGCCAAGGATCACTAAAGTTCAAGTAGATTTGATCTACTTCATGGTCAGCAAAATAATTGGTCAACGCCGAGCCGTCCACATGCAATAATTGAACATTGGGGATTTCTTCGGCAATCAGCTTATCCAAGGCGATCGACACGACACTGATCTGCATCTCGATGCCAATATAATTGATATCTGGATTGGTTTTCGCCATCCCTGTAATAAATTGACCTTTGCCCATACCAATTTCGATATGGATTGGATGATCATTGCCAAAGCGTTCATGCCAACGCCCTTTCCATTCTGTTGGCTCTGCCACCACAAATTCTGGATGGGCTGCGACAAGTTCTGGCGCCCCCGCACGTTTTCTTACTCTCATATTCTTTCCTCTCCGAAAAAAACAAGATGGAACCAGTTGATCGCGCTCCATCTTGGCTTTATTCACTATAAATTCTTTTTAATTGTAAAATCTCTGCGTTCATCGCTTTTAAATCGCCCCGCAGATAATATTTTTTCACTTCTTGCAACATACTCAGTAATGCATACCAGTAAATTTTCTCAATCACTTCACTACTGCCGTGGATGCCATAACGCATCAACCAATGAGGCCAACTTGATAAAGGAACGTAATGTCCTAGAATCGTACCGATATCCATTGCTGGGTCAGCAAACATAATCGAGTCCCAATCCACAAGATATAGATAGTTTTGACAAACCAACCAGTTTCGATAGTTGACATCACCATGCACGACTGTAGCCTTTTGGGCTTGAAAATCTGGAATATTTTTTTTCAGATAGGTGGTCACCAAATGAATGAATTGATTTTGCGCCACTGATTTGGGCAAATCTTCCGTAAACTCCTTGACCATCTTTTCTGGAGTCATCACTTGTCCACCAATTTTACTAAGCATTTGTGCCAATGTTTTGGAGTGATGCAAATGATACAACACATCGATCACATCATTGCGCTGACCGATTTCTTCAGGATCTAAGACCCTTCCCTCAAGCCATTCTTGCGCGGATAACGTGTCCCCGTTTCCCGTCCGCTTGGTCCAAACGAGCTTCGGCGTAATGCCCTCTTTGGAGAGTGCAGCCAGCATAGGAGTCGTATTCCGTTTGATAAAGACTTTGTCGTTGTCTTTAAGCCCAATATAGGCTTTTCCGGTGTCGCCTTTGATTGGCCGCATACGCCAATCTTGATCCAAACGAATATCCATCCTAACTTCTCTCCTTATTTCACAGTAACTCTTATTCTAGCTTCCTAAAGTGTTGCCGTCAAGCGCATATGCGTTCGCTTTTTTTGAGAAAAACAGATAAAATCATGGATTCATTTTTTTGAGCCTAACTGGTAAGTAAAGTTTCAAAAATCCTCCGGTAAAAACGAAGTAGCCAAAGGCATTCAGGCCCCATTGCGCAATCGTCGCCAAGGTGAAGCAGCCTATCACCGCAAAAATCAGTGCTGTCAAAAATAACAGTAACGCCAAGACTTTTTTCATGGCATCAACGCTTTGTTTTGCTTGTACCGGATACAAGTGGGTCAAGACCATATATTGAAATGCATTGGTCAATGGAATGAGTTGAAAGCCAATCAAATAAATAAACAAGCAGCCTATGATCAAACTAATCCACGATTCTTGTACAAAACTAAGAATCAAACTCGCTATCACAGTGAGACGGAGGTATAACCCACCATATTGCCCCCCTCGAACCAAGCGTCGCAAGTACAGATAGAGATAGGTGTTTTTGTGCACCTTTGGCACCCAGTTCAATGTCCAGTCCAAGTATTTCCTGCGTTGGGCTTGCGCCGTTATTTGGGGTACATCGGTAAATAGATTGATAAATCGATAGATGCGATGCAGTCTTGTTTGTTCTTGTTGGATCATCTCATCCCAAGCCAACAACTGCTGAGGTGTTTTCAACAAGAAAACGAACCCTATAAACTGTGCCGCTGCCAGTAATAACCCGATCCAAGGAGACAGCCATAGGCTGCAACTGATTGATGCAAGCACCGCCAAAAACCAAATGATCCGCTGTCGTTTGACCTGTTCTGATGTCCCTTGATACAACCGCAGGCGTTGGGTCGTTAGTTCACTGATTTTCAGCAGCCACATCATCAGGACGTACACAGGAAAATAAGCAAATGGGACCGCAACAGAAACCACAATAAGAGGCATCGAAGCGCCAACGATCAGAAAAAGCACCGCAAGAGGCAGCCACATAGAATAACGCAAAGCACGTTTCAAGTAATCCGCCATTTGACTTTCTTTCGCCAATAAAAAAATCAAATCTGCTGGTTTCATCAACGTGGCTAGGCGTCCAAGTGACAAGGCACTTACCCACAAAAGCAGAATGATCCAGCCGCCAAGTGTAAAAGGCTGGGGCAATGTTTTCAGCAGTTCAGAGTAGTATAACCCCAATCCGCCAACTAAAAATGTACAAATCAAGGCAAAGTGGTCATTGAACACGTACCGTAAATACCGCATCATATGTTTTTGATGCTGCTGCAAACGTTGAGAAAAGAATTCAGTCATCATTATGGCTCCTTTGTCAGCGTTAGATATAAATCATCTAATGAAGCATCCGGCGTTTGGAACTCTGCTTGTAACTGCGCCAATGTGCCTTGTGCACGAATCTCACCATTATGCAGCAAGACAAACTTATCGCAATACTTTTCTGCAGTAGCCAAAATATGTGTAGACATCAAAATAGCCGCGCCAGATTGTTTCATTTCATTCATTAATTCTAATAAAGCATTGATTGCCAGTGGATCTAATCCCAAAAAAGGTTCATCAATGATGTAGACACTTGGTTCAATCAAAAAGGCGCAAAGAACCATCACCTTTTGCTTCATTCCTTTAGAAAAATTAGCGGGAAACCAATCCAGCTTATTTTCCAATCGAAAGGTTTTCAGCAGGCGTTCAGCTCTCGCCATCGCTTCAGCTTGCGGCAAATCATAGGCCATTGCTGTGATTTCAATATGCTCTCTTAATGTAAGTTCTTCATATAAAGAAGGTGTTTCTGGGATATACCCGATTTTTTTGCGGTAGTCTTCAGGATGTTCTTTCAGCGTCAGACCATCAATCGTGATTTTGCCGCTGTGGGGTTGCAAAAGACCAATGATTTCTTTGATCGTCGTACTTTTCCCGGCACCGTTTAAACCGATCAAACCCACCAACTCGCCATCTTCAATGGTAAAATCAATATTTTTCAAGACTGGCAGCTGATTATAACCGCCGGTCACATTTGCTACTTGTAATGTCATTCGTTTATCCTCCATTTTGCCAATTATACCATGTGCAAGCATGTGCAACAGCTACGAACCACTCTAGTCAAAGCGATTGGTGACTTGTAACGTATAGTCGTCTTCTCCGACAGCTATTGTCTCTGACGCTAAATCTTGGCTGCCGAAGCGCTCTTGCCACAACTGATTTTCTGCAGCTGGATAGACCACGATTTGAATGGCGCCTGCTGCCAAACGTGTGGTAAAGGCTTGGACTGCTGCTGGTTCATCATATGAAACCATATTGATGGTCAACGTATCTTCATCGATAGCTTGTTCTTTGGCCCACTGGGTGACAGCAGCAGTCATTGCTTCTTGCGTATCTTGCCCTAAAGCATTCTCTGAAACAACCGCAGCTGTCACGACTTCTTCTTTTGGTCTAGTCACTGAATAGATTAGCGAACCACCGACAGCGATGATCAAAATGCCTGCTATCAGCCACTCTTTGTATGCGTATGCCAAATAGCGTACTTTTTCAGGAACAGTTTTCTTTTGTTGCAGTGTTTTTTTTATGATTGGTTTCATGACTTCCTACTTTCGATTCGTTATTAGTGTTAAGTCTAGGGATGTCACAAATGAAATGCAAGCGTTTCTCAAGAAGTTTTTCATTTTTTTTAAGAGAATTCCCCCATCCTCTGATTTTGTCGAACCAGCTGTTGCGAATTGTGAATGGAAACTGACGAAAGCGAGTCAAATATGGTAAAGTAAGTAGAATAGATAAAGGAGGTTCTTGCAATGGACAATTGTATTTTTTGTAAAATCAGTCAAAAGGAGATTCCTAGCCATACAGTCTACGAAGATGAGGTTGTGTACGCTTTTTTAGACATTTCTCAAGTAACACCCGGTCACACCCTCGTCATTCCCAAAAAACATGTGATGGATATTTTTGCATTCGATGACTCACTGGCTGCGGAGGTATTTGCGCGAATCCCTAAAATCGCTCGGGCAATCGAAGCCGCTTTTCCTGAGATCGAAGGGTTGAATATCGTCAACAACAATAAAGAACTTGCGTATCAATCGGTCTTTCATTCACATATCCATTTGATTCCACGTTATAGCAAAGAAGATGATTTCTCGATGCATTTCGGCAACCATACAGAAGAATATACAGCTGAAGAATTGGCAGCTATTGCAAGTAACATCAGAAAGCAGGTGCGCTAGATGATTGGTCAATTCATGAAAGGATTGTTCTTTGGCTCATTGGCAGGCGGTTTAGGCGGACTGTTGTTTGCGCCAAAAAGTGGACACGAAACCCGGGAACAAATGATTCGGTATTTGGATGAAACAACAGAAGCAACCCTTGAATTCAATGATAGCGTCAAGAATTTAAAAGACGCAGTGATGGTTACGCGTAAAACGATGGATGAGACGATTCCGGTTGTGACAGAATCCTTCACCAAAGATTTAGCAGCCTTCAAATTCCAGGCCCAACCGCGGATCGAAAGAATCAAAACCCAGCTTGATCAGCTGAATCAGCATGTCGCAACGATTGCAGCCAAATCCGCGGATGAGGAATAGTCAGCAGAAACATTGTAGTTTTTATGAATTTTGTTTGAAACATCTACGGTTTTCTTTCCAACCATTTATAGAAGTGGTATAGTAAGAGCTGTGATTATTTAGAATTTTGAAGAAATAGGAGTGCTTACTAGAATGAAGAAAAAATTGATTTTAGCAGCCGTCAGTGCAATGAGCCTTTTTGCATTAGCTGCTTGTGGAAGTTCCAGTGAAGAAATTGCAACAATGAAAGGTGGAAAAATCACCGTTCAAGATTTTTATGATGAAGCCAAAACAGACTCAACCAACCAAAGTTTGATCCGTCAAATGGTCGTGTTAAAAGTATTCGATGAAAAATATGGCGATAAAGTTACAGATGATATGATCGATGAGCAATTCGATTCGTATGCTGATCAATACGGCGGCAGCGATGCATTTGAATCTGCGTTAGAATCTGCTGGTTATACAACCAAATCTTATCGCGAACAACTCAAACAAAATTTATCCTTACAAGAAGGCTTGAAAGCCAACATGGATATTACGGATGAAGACTTAAAAACTGCTTGGGATTCTTTCCATCCTGAAGTAGAAGCACAAATCATCAAAGTGGCAAGCGAAGATGATGCCAATGATGTATTAGACGAAGCGAAAAAAGATGACGCTGACTTTGGCGAAATTGCAAAAGACAAGTCAACAGATACAGCGACTGCCGAAGATGGCGGAACGATCAAATTTGATTCTACCTCAACAGACGTGCCAACAGAAGTGCAAACAGCTGCATTTGCCTTAAAAGATGGCGAAATTTCAGATGTGATCTCTGCTACGGACACATCAACTTATACAACAAGTTATTATGTTGTCAAAATGGTGAAAAACCAAGACAAAGGCAATGACATGGATAAATACAACGATGAATTAACAGAAATTGCACAAAATACATTGTTGAATGATTCAACTTTCGTTTCTTCAACCATCGGTACTGAATTACAAGCAGCAAATGTAAAAATGAAAGACTCTGATCTTGCTGATCTTCTTTCTGATTACATCACAGCTGCAGATACAGAAGACTCTACTACTGATTCTTCAGCAACTGATGCCACTGACAGTGACGCTGCAACTGATTCAACCGAAGATTCTACTGCGACAAGCGAAAGTGCTACTGATTCTTCTGCAGAATAATTTCTGATTGACTATAACGCTATTCTATAAAAGGTGTATCCACTGAAAAGTGGATACACCTTTTTGTTATAGCTGACAAAAAAAAGGCAACGTTTTATTAGCTACGTTGCCTCAATAATAAGTATGTTTATAATGATTTTTAATGAGCAGAATCAGAACTCATATTTGCTGTTACTTTTTCATCAATGCGTAAGAACGGCATATAGATAAATACACTGACCGCAATTATAGCAATTTGCAGAACTGCCGCACGCCAATCTCCTCCAGTTGCTAAAAATCCTGAAATAACTGGTGGTGTAGTCCAAGGAATCTGTACGACAACGTGATTGATCAACCCTACTGCTGTTGCAAAATATGCAACTGTTAAAGAAAATATAGGTGCCAAAACAAACGGAATAATCAAGCTGATATTAAATACGATTGGTAACCCAAAGATAATCGGCTCACTAATGTTGAATAATGCAGGTGTTACAGAAAGTTTCGCAAAATCCTTATAATCTTTTCGACGACTAAAGATGAATATAGCAATCAATAAAGCAATCGTATTGCCAGAACCGCCCATAACTGCAAAGGTATCTTTAAACGCCATATTGATGATATGGGGTATTTCTTCTCTATTCGCGTAAGCAGCCATATTTTCCTGCATATTTTGTAATAAGAATGGATCCAATAATGATCCGGAGATGACCGCTTGATGAATACCAAAACCGAAGAACAAATTAGCAATTGACGTAATCAATAAGAATCCTGGTAACCCCGTCGTAATTTTACTTAAAGGACCAGTAATGACAGTTGTAATCAACGTATTGACATCCATATCGAACAATTGATTGATAGCAAAAGAACCAATTGCAAATGTTGTCACAGTAATCATGATTGGAATCAATACATTGAATGATTTCAACACTGCTGGCGGAATATTGCCAGACAATTGAATTTGCAATTTTTTATTATTAGACAGCTTGATAAACATTTCTGTTGCAGCAAGTCCTACAAAAATCCCCACAAACATACCTGATGCTCCTGTATGCGTAACAGGAATGACACCACTGACTTCAAGTGCTTGTTGACTTCCTTCTGGAGTGAATAAAGTCATCATAGGCGTTAACACAACAAATGTGGAAATAGCAACTAAAACGGCAGCGATTTGATTGGTATAATTTCTACTCACACACATATGATAAGATACTGCTGCCACGACCAACAAAGTTGTGATACTCAAAGTTCCGTTACTGATTGATGTCCCTATCTCCTGTATTTTGGTCAAAATAGCAGGATCCACGATTTTCCCCATAAACCCTGTTGGTTCTAATATCACGTAATTGATCAATGTCACAAACCCTGCCAACATCATAAACGGCATAAAGGTTGCAAATGCATCTCGCAATGTGCGTAAGTGTATTTGATTACCTAACTTTGTTGCGACGATACCGAATTTTTCAAATATAGCATCTTTCTTACTCATAGCATTATCCATCTCCTTAAATTAGTTGTAACCGATTACTTATGAGATGATAATACACTACCTTTATTTTAAAGTAAATATCTTTTTTTAAAATTATATATCTTTTTATAAATAAAAAAATCAACATTCAAGTTGATTTTTATTTTTCCACAAACACTGCCTCAAAAACGAAATCTTGATACAAATGACGAGACAATGAATATTCAAAAGGAATACCTGAAGACAATGACACCACTTTATCGACCTCGATCATGAACGATCCAGGTTCAATCGCTAACACTTCAGCATCAAAATCATTCGCTGTATCTCCCTTGATCCATATATGTGAAGACTTGATTTCCAACCCTAATTCATCTGAAATATATCCATATACCGATCGTTTCAAGTGTTTTGGTTCTAATCCGGGAATAACTGAAAGCGGCATAAAGGTTTGCTCAATTGAATAAGGTGCATCATCAATAAATCGACTACGAATAATATTATAGACATATTCTTTAGGATCGATTTCTAAGATGTGGGCGACTTCATTTGTAGGCAATTCAATTGAGAAAGTATGGATTTCAGATGTGACATGTTCTTCACCAACCAAATCAAACAATCCTTCATTTGGTCCAAATACTTTTGAATTATCGATGGGTGTACGTAATACTTCTGTTCCATAGCCGCTACGTGTGTGCAATACCCCTTCTGAGACCAACAGATCAATTCCTTTTTTAACGGTTAATTTGCTTGTTTGGTACTCTTTTGCCAATACATCTCCCGGAGGAAGTTTCTCGCCAACTTTGTATGTTCCATTGGCTATTTTTTGTTTGATATCTGTATATACTTCAATATATTTTGGTTGTTTCTTCATGTGAACACTCCTTAACAATCAATCTTATCACTACTTTATCATAAACAAACCGATTTAAGCTACAAAAAATATACGCCATCGATAAAGATATATATTTTTGAATAAAACTATTTACTTTTAGATGTAAGCGATGTTAAAATAAAGCCAATGATTAGGAGGAATACACTATGACAAAAGAAACACAATTGGTATTTCCAAAAGATTTTTGGTGGGGATCTGCATGGTCCGCTGAACAAGCTGAAGGTCGGGGAGAAACAGGTAAAGCAGAAACCGTTTGGGAAAGATGGTTTAAAGAACAACCAAATCGTTTTTACAAACGGATCGGTCCTGATACGACAACAGATCATATTCATCGCTACCAAGATGATGTCCAATTGATGAAGCAAACCGGTCACAATTCATTTCGCGTTTCGATTTCATGGGCCCGCATGTTTCCTGATGATGGCATCGGTGAACCAAACAAAAAAGCGATTGCCTTTTATCGGGATTTATTTACTGAAATGAACAATAACGGCATCAAAGTTTTTGCAAATCTCTATCATTTTGATATGCCCGCAGCGTTACAAGACCAAGGTGGATGGGAATCTAGAGCAGTCGTTGACGCCTACGTCCGCTTTGCAGATACATGTTTTACCTATTTTGGTGATTTGGTATATCACTGGTTTACTTTCAATGAACCGTTAGGTCCTATTTTAGGCTCTTACCTTGAAGATTTCCATTATCCCAATCTCATTGACTTCAAAAGAGGTGCACAAGCAGCATTCTTTACGATTCTGGCACATGCAAAAGCAATTGAAGCATTTAAAAAACATCAACTGGAAAGTAAAATCGGTGTCATTCTTAATTTAAGCCCGACTTTTCCAAGAAGTCAGAACCCTGCTGATGTAAAGGCAGCTGAAATTGCTGATTTATTCTACACCAGAAGCTTCTTAGATCCTATGGTCAAAGGGACATTTCCAGAGAAATTGACCAGCCTGCTAAAAACATATGATCAAATGCCAGTAGATTATCAGACTGCTGATTTAACCATTATCAAAGAAAATACGGCACAAATTTTAGGACTAAATTATTATGAACCCCGTCGTGTCAAAGCTCGGTTGACCGCCATCAATCCCGATGGTCCATTCTTGCCCGACTGGTTCTTCGAGCATCATGTGATGCCTGGTCGACGCATGAACGAGTACCGCGGATGGGAAATTTACGAAAAAGGAATCTACGATTTATGTATCGATATCCGTGATAATTATGGAAATATAGAAGCGTTTATTTCAGAAAATGGGATGGGTGTAGCTGATGAAGAACGCTTCATGGATAAACAAGGAAAAGTAATCGATGACTATCGCATCACGTTTATCCAAGATCACTTAGCTTATTTATGGCAAGCAATACAAGATGGCTGTAATATCAAAGGGTATCATTTATGGACATTCATTGATTGCTGGTCCTGGATAAATTCTTACAAGAACCGATATGGGCTTGTATCATTGGATTTAGCTACGCAAAAAAGAACAATCAAAAAAAGTGGCTATTTTTATAAGACACTAAGTGAACAAAATGGGTTCTCCTATGATACTGATTTATTGATACGGTGAGAATGATTACAAGTATAAAGAAGTACAGTCTCTTTCATGAGTGAGACTGTACTTCTTTCATCCGCGCATATCCACACGCATCAATACGTGATTTGGCCGGAAGTTTTCTGATGCTTGATAGATCAATTTCCCCGATTCGATTTTATATAGATTATAGCCATAACGTTCTTCAAAACGGACTATCCCGTCCCCTTCATCTTCTCCGACAAACGACATACTTGCGACTGTAAAATAGGGGATGCCTTTGATTGTACCTGTATATGCATGATGGGTGTGTCCACACAGAATGGCGCAAACTGAAACGCTTGTCAGTAACTCAAACAAACGTTTTGCTCCTGGCCAAGCAGCTGTGCTCGCTTGATCGTCAACCAAGTGGTGGTGTGTTACAAAAAGTATTGGCTTATCTTGACACGAGGTCAGCGATTTTTCAAGCCATGAAAATTGGGCTTCATCGATAACCCCATCAGAAAAACCATGGCAAGAATTATCAAAACTAACAATATAAAAAGATCCCGCATCAGTAATAGTATTATACGGCGATGCATCACTTGACTCTTCGCACCAGCCTTGTCGGAAATGTTCCTTGATGTCATGATTACCCAAAGTGACCAAAATAGGGACATCTCCAATCAATTGTTGAATGCTCTGTTTAAGATACGCATAATCTTGCGATGAACCGTCTTCTGTCAAATCTCCACTAATGATCAACAAATCAATTGCCCTATTTTCTTGCGCCCGTTTGATACAGTCAGTCAAAGGAATCAATGGGTTTCTCATCTGTCCAAGCATACCTTGATACCCTTTAGTTTGTGTGGAATACTGTTGGCGATAATGAATGTCTGAAACATGTAATATATTCATACGGTCATCTCAATTTCTTTCTAATGATACCGGTCAGCTGATCCAGTATAAAGACAGTAACAACGACACCTAGCAAAATGATGCTTACTTTGCTCCATGTTCGCGTTTGAATGGCGAAGATCAAGGGTGCACCGATTCCTCCGGCACCAACTAAACCTAAAGTCGCAGCACTTCGAACAGCAATCTCAAAATGATTTAGCGCAAATGAACTATAAATAGGGGCTAAATAGGGTACCCGAACAAAGAACATTGTTTGCCAAAAATTGGCACCTACCGCCTGTGACTCCTCAATCAAGTGGTCATTCATCGCTTCCATCTCTTCTGTAAATAGTTTACCTAACATACCAATTTGATGGATACCGATAGCCATAACCCCTGCGAAAGGTCCTGGTCCAACAATTTTCACAAAAATGATCGCATATACCAATTCTGGAAAGGCCCGTAACACATTACAAATCATTTTACCGATTTTAGCTACCCATGGGGCACTGTGCCAAAGATTGCTTGCACTGATCCATGCAATTGGAATGGCGAAAACTGTGGCGATCATTGTCCCTAAGCAAGCAATCGCCAACGTGAGCAGCAACAAACTTACTAGATCTTCCCCGCTTCCATCATAGAGAAAAGCCCAATTTGGTTGACTTAGCCCACGTACCACTTCCTTTCCTAAGGCAAGTGAAAAGGTACTTAAGCTAGAATAATCTAATGTAAACAAAGCAAGCAGAAACAATACTACAAACAAACAGAACCAGGCCCATGTTGTTTTTTTGATTTCTTTCAGCATCATAGAAATGACCTCCTGACCCGTTCACTGCAGAAATCAACTACTGCAACCGTTAATAGAATCAGTATAATGATCATCGATACTCGTTCGTAATTCAATAATGCCAATGATGCATTCAAAATCACACCAATGCCTCCAGCCCCTACATATCCCAGAACTGTTGAGGCCCGGACATTCACTTCAAAGGCATAAAACGTATAACTTGCAAACTGGCCCATCACTTGAGGCAAAATAGCGAACACGGTGATTTGCCATTTATTAGCACCCACAGCGGTGGCCGCTTCTATTGGTGCCAGATCGATCGTTTCAATTGCTTGAAACATCAATTGGGAAACCATCCCAAACGTAAAGACGGCAATCGTTAATACACCAGTCGCTTCCCCTATACCTACGATTGCAACGAATAACGCCGCCAATAATAAGTTCGGGACGGTCCTTATCAAGCCTAAAATAAAGCGAATCACTAAAGAGACCCACCGATTTTCAGTTACGACGGTTGTCGCGAATAAACTAAAAGGCAATGCTGCAGCCACACCAATAACCGTCCCCAAAAACGACATTTGCAATGTCTTGACTAATGGAAGAATCAGCTTGGGGATATAATGAACATCTGGTTGTAAAAACCGTGAAAAGAAGGCAGTCATTTGATTGCTGTTTGTCCAAATTTTCGAAAACTCTGCTCCTGTAAGCCACACACTGCTCCGAAAGAACAGCAATAAGAGCGCCAAGAGTAATACATGCTTATATAGATTAAAGTGAACCGTATCTCTCAACTTCAAAGATCTCGCCCACTTTCTTCAAAAATAGCTTTGCCATAGATTTGTTCAAGCCGTTCATCAGTCAATGCTTCGGCTGTACCATCAAAGACAACTGTCCCAGCTTTCAAGGCAATCACTCTTGTCGCATAGGTTCGAGCCAACGGCACGGAATGCAAGTTGATGACGATCGTTTTTGCCATATTTTGATTGATCTGCTGTAAATCCCGCATCACCTTTTCCGTTGTAATCGGATCAAGAGAGGCCACGGGTTCATCCGCCAAAATAATGGGGGCTTGCTGAACCAAAGCACGGGCGATCAATACCCGTTGTTGCTGTCCCCCACTAAGCTGATCGCTGCGTGTCTGCAGTTTATCTAACAATCCGACAGCTGCTAAAGCTGCTTGTGTCTGCTGGTAATCTTCGGCTGTAAACAGACCCAAGATACTTTTCCATGTACTGTAATAACCTAACCTGCCAGATAATACATTTTTCTGAACTGTGCTGCGTTTGACCAGATTGAACTGCTGAGATATCAAACCGATTTGTCGGCGGATCAGGCGTAACTCCCGCTTGTTGGCTTTGGTCACTGACCGACCATTGATGCGAATATCCCCTTTTGTAATCGGCACTAATTGATTGATTGACCGCAAGAGGGTGCTTTTTCCTGCACCACTGAGCCCAATGATCGCCACAAATTCTCCCTGCTCTATCGTTAAATTGATATCGTCTAATCCTTGAACCCCATTTGGGTAAGTTTTTGATACGTGATCAAATGTTATCATCTTTTTATCTCCATCTATGTAAAGATAGTCCCGTCATCATCGGCACTATCTTTTGATTTTATTCAGCAGCTTTTTGGGTATAGGCACGAATCGTGTCGTAGGCAGTGTCTGCAGCTTCTTCATAGCCTTGATGCCCCCACAATGCCATCGCTTCGGCACCTTCTTCATCATCCGCCATATGCAAGAAGACCTCTTTTATGTCTGATTTCAGAGTATCATCCATTGTTGGTTGAACGGCAATCGCATCGTTCGGAATATCACCCTCAGTTAAATACAACACCTTTAATTCAGTAAAAAGATCATTCTCAGCAAAACTAGATGCAAATACGTTTCGGGCACCTTCAAACACAAAAGCCGCATCCATTTGGCCATTCAAGACTGCAGTGAACTCGCTTGGAATATCATTGACTGTTGTCAATGTAGCATCTGTTGTTGGATCAACACCCGCATCTTTCATTTCGGCGACTGGATAAATATAGCCACTTGCCGAATTAGGACTTAATGTGGCTATCTTCTTGCCTTTTAAATCTGTTAGCTCGTTTAGTCCACTATCTGCCCGAACCAAAATCTCACCTTTGAATGTATTGGTCTTTTCCCCTTCAATCGGCAAACCCGTTTCTTGGTCATATTCTCCCAATTGAGAGGTTAAAATTGCTTCCGCGGCATCCATATCTTTCGCTTGAACATAGGCGGCTGGCGGCATAATCCCAAGATCCACTTGACCTGAGGCCATCGCTTCAACGATCGTTGAATAATCTGTAGCTAGTGTCACCTCTACCTCACGGTCTAATTTTTTAGATAAATATTCAGCAAATGGTTTTGCTTTGGCCTCCATCGTGCCATCATTGTTTGTAGGCACAAATTGAACCACCAATTTGTCTGCTGCTGCAGATTCCGTATCTCCTTTGCTGCTGCATCCTGTCAAAAATAAAGCCAAACTGATTGCTATTAGCCCTTTAGTCATCTTTTTTATAGCCATTTTTTCTCCTCCTATTGGATCATTCTCGTTTACCTGTAAATCATAGCAATTTTTATAGATAAAAGAAGTGACATATGTCCTATTTTACCTTATTTTTACATACATTTTACATAATTATATTTTAATTGTTCGTGTTGAGTCTCTTGGCTATCTACGCTATACTAGAGCGTAGTACGAGGAGGCACAATTGATGAAAACCATCCGAGATAAAAAGCGTTTAGCATCCTATATTGAGACTTTCGACTTGCAAGAATATATGGATTGTGACTTACTGTCTATGTCTACATTGCAATCATTTGATAAAGAAGAACATTTGATACGTACAGAAACCCCTTCAGAGTACCTATATTTCCTCGTCGAGGGTACAGTCATGGTGTATTCATTTTCCTCAGACACGCAAACGATTTGTATCGATTATGCGCAACCGGCAGCACCATTAGGCGAAGCCTCTTCTCTATGGGGGCTAATGCCAAAGAGTAGCGTAAAAGCTGCATCAACTTGCGTATGTGTCTGTATCCCTTTGCAAAAGTACCGATCGGCGTTACAGCAAGATGTTCGGTTTTTACAAACTATCTGTCAACTACTCAGCTATCGACTAAATGCAGGTATCACATTAGCAAATGCATTAAATACGCCAGTGGAATCCCGTTTGGCCAAGTTTATGTTAGCCAATCAAGAAAATGAGCGTTTTTCATTTCAGCTAACGACATGTGCCGCTATTCTGAATGTCAGCTACCGTCATCTTTTACGAACGATCAATAACTTTAGAGAAGAAAAATGGATTGAAAAAAGCAAAAAAGGCTATATCTTAACTGATATAGCCGCACTTGCATCTTTAGCAGAAAATCTAAGTGAATAAAAAAGTCGATGTACATGCGGAAAACCACCTTTGATACAAAAGTGGTTTTCCGCACATCTATCGACTTTATTTGTTCAGCAAGTCAACGAAAATCTCAGCCAACGCTTGATCATCATTGAAAGGCGGCAAGTAATAGAAATCTGTTCCACCCGCCTCTAAAAAGTAGCCTTTGTTTTCTTGCGTTAATTCTTCGATTGTTTCTAAACAGTCCGCCACAAACCCAGGGGCAATGACCAAGATTTTCTTGCTTTTCTGTTCAGGCAAAGCTTTCATTGTCGCATCCGTGGCCGGTGTCAACCATTCGTTGGGACCAAATTTAGATTGGTACGTTTGGAGGTGGGGAATTTCGACCGCCAATTTTTCCATGATTAAACGCGTTGTCTCCGTGCATTCATCTGGATAACGATCCCCATCTGTCACATAAGATGCGGGAATACCATGATAAGAAAAATTCAACGTATCCACTGCATGCTCCTTTACAGCTTGCGCATTCTTCTCAGCATAATAATCAATATATTTGGGATGATCATAGAAAGAGCTAATAAAGCGAAGATCAATGATCTTATCTGATCGACGAAAGAACGCCATCACATCATCAAACACTGATCCCACGGTGGTTCCAGAATATTGCGGATACAATGGGATGATCGTTAAATCATTCACTCCAGCTTGCAGCATCTCTTCGATTGCCTCAGGGATCAATGGCGAACTGTACGACATGGCAATCCCAACTTTTGTATGTGGCAATAATCGTCGTACATTGGCTGCTTGGGCGCGGGCGTATTTCAATAATGGCGATACGCCATCTTCAAATATCATTTCATATAAGGCCGCTGATTGTTTGGGTCGCGTAGTCAATATAAATCCATGCAAAATAGGCTGCCACAAAATACTCGGCATTTTGATGATACGCTTATCAGATAGAAAAGGTTTCAACTATTTCTTTACGTCTTGGGGATCAGGACTATCAGGCGTCCCTAAGTTGATCAATAATACGCCCCGCTTTTTTTCCACGGATCCATCTCCTTTATTTCATATTGAACAAAAGATTAATATACCGTATTTCCGCGCTTTTCCACCTAAGGTACGCTTGTGAAATGACGAAGCGTTTTGCACCTGACCACCCATGCTGACCTATCCTTGTATTCCGTGTTTCAACCAATGGACTTTAAAATCAAAATCTCGGATCAGTTCTTCAGCCGTCCACTGATTGGCATAGGCATCTGTCAAACTATCGATCACAAGCTTCATAGAAAAATACAAGAAACTCATCGCTTCGTCTTCTCCATCGATCGTAAAATGATTTGCGGCTAATATTTTTTGCCATGCATCAGCACCATGAGGATCGGCACTGCGGTAGGAAAACAAATAACTGTTTTGTGTCAGCAATTGCAATTCTTTATAGGCATCTGACGTATCTGCATAGCCCAAAGCTTCTGTCAGAAAAACAGACAATCCTGCGAAGAAGTCATCATGATGCGCCCCAATTCTTTGCAAAATACGGCCATGAATCTTATTGGCAGCATCTTTGATCAAATAATCATAGGCATCATTCAAGTCTTCAAAATATTTATAAAAAATTCCCCGCGACATCTGCAGGTCATGAACGATTTCACTGACTTTCACTTGACTCAATGGTTGTTTAGCAAAGACTTGCAGCAGCACACCACGGACGAATGCCTTTTTTTCTGGAGGCAAATGATTAAAGGTCGCTTTTGGCATGATTCTGACCTCCTGTTTCTTTTTTTTAAATTATAGCACAAAAAAAGGAAACAAAAACGGTGACAAAATGTCACCGAGGGTGTATGATACATCTCGAAAGGGGAAATCAATTATGTATTTAGCGTGGAAAGAAATTCGCTATGCCAAATTACGGTATAGTTTGATCATAGGCATCATGCTCCTTGTAGCGTATGTTGTCTTTATGTTATCAGGTCTTGCAAATGGCCTATCCGACGGGCACAAAAAGGCTGTCAGCGATTGGGGGGCATCTTCGATCATTCTGTCAGAGGACAGTAACAAAGTGGTTAGTGCATCGATTCTGACACAAGGTGACTTGGATCGTGTCACTGCAAAAGAAAAAGCCGCAGTCGGTTTGACCGCATCCGCCATTTCTCATGAAAACAATTCAAAAAAAACCAATATCTCAGTTTTCGGAGCACAAGCCAACAGTTTCGTTGTCCCTGACGTCATCGACGGGCGTCTTTATCAAGCAGCTGATGAAGTGATTGTCTCTGAGAATGTATTAACAGATGGATTCAAACTGGGGGATAAAATTACTTTAGGCAGTGACGATACGATCTTTACTATCGTTGGTGTGACCAAGGCCACAACTTATAGCGTGGTCCCTGTCCTTTATCTCGATTTGGATGCTTTCGCCCAGCTGAAATACGGCAATCAAACCTATACGGAAGATAGCCAAAAACCGATCACATTGATTGCCACAAAATCGACTGCTTCGAATATAACCCTCGAGAATGAGGATGAGACAACAATGTTAACTGCACTGACTATGGATGACTTTATCCAAAATCTCCCTGGTTATTCAGCAGAGAAGCTAACACTGAATGCCATGGTCTACTTCTTGTTCATCGTGGTTGCAGCAGTTGTCGGTATCTTTTTGTATGTGATGACTTTGCAAAAAACAGCACTCTTTGGCATATTGAAAGCCCAAGGTGTCGCCACTGGCTATTTGATTCGTTCGATTGTCGGACAATCCTTGATCGTTAGTGTGGTTGGTGTAGGATTGGCTTTCCTTCTCAGCTATGCAACAAGTCTTGTTTTACCAACAGCGATGCCTTTCACCGTTGATCTGCCACAATGGGCAATGTACGGTGTGCTTTTGATTTTTGTATCAATGATTGGCGGTCTCTTTTCTATTCGGACTGTGACAAACGTTGATCCTATTACTGCGATTGGAGGCGAATAAGATGACAACAGTTTTATCTATGCAAGGAATCACCAAACGATTTGGTACCGGTCATACAGAGATCACAGCGCTAAAAGGGATTGATTTTGAAGTCAAAGCCGGTGAATTTATCAGTATTATCGGGCCTTCCGGATCAGGAAAAAGTACCTTCTTAACGATCGCAGGCGGATTGCAAAATCCTACAACTGGAACGATAATGATTGGCCAACATTCCTTTACCGATTTGACAGGCAAACAACGAGCCAAAGCCCGCTTTGAAGAGATTGGCTTCATCTTGCAAAGCTCAAATTTGGTGCCCTTTTTAACGGTTCAGGAACAATTTGTTTTTGTCGACACATTAAACAAAAGCCATGAAGAAAACAAAGCTGCCGACTTGTTGCGTTCGCTGGATATTTGGGCGTTGAAAGATAAGTTTCCGAAAGAACTTTCTGGTGGCGAACGGCAACGGGTAGCGATTGCTCGGGCACTCTTCAATGACCCTGCCATCATCCTGGCTGACGAACCAACAGCCAGTCTGGATTCTGACCACGCCTTTGAAGTGGTTCAGCTATTGGCAAAAGAAGCCCACGAAAAACAAAAAGCAATCATCATGGTCACCCACGATCCCCGCATGACCCAATGGAGCGATCGAATCTATCGCATGAAAGACGGATTGTTGCAAATAGAAGCCTGAAAATACCCATTCGTTCCATAAAAATATCCAAACTAAAACTGACGCAAAAGTGACATTTGTCACCTGTTGCGTCAGTTTCTGTTTGTTATTTGACGATTGCCAAGAAATCTTCTCCTTGCAATACATCACTTTGATTCATATCTAAGACATCTAAATAGTTCGGTGTATTGGTGACAACGATTGGTGTCACTGTTGAAAAGCCGGCATTTTTGATAGTATCGATGTCGAATTTTACTAATAAATCACCACGTTTGACTTGATCGTCTTGTTTGACGAATGTTTCAAAGCCTTTGCCCTCTAACTCAACCGTATCCATGCCGATATGCATAAGGATCTCTGCCCCATCTGTCGTTGTCAGTCCTACTGCATGACCAGTCGGAAACAGTGTCGTGATCGTGCCATCTGCTGGTGCATATAAAGCACCGACAACTGGATCAATGGCTACACCTTTGCCCAAAGCACCGGATGAAAAGACTTGATCTTTGACTTCGGACAACGGCACGATTTTCCCTTCTAAAGGACTACTTAAGATCATCCGTTCATTGCCGCTACTTACGACCGGTACAGTTGGCGTATCAGATGCGTTGGTTGTGCCTGCTTCAGGTTTATCTTCAAAACGTAACACAAAGGTCAAGACAAAGGCTGCGATAAAGGCAATCGCTGTCCCAATAGATGCCGCAATCAATCCACTTAAATCTTTGGTGTCTTGTGGGATAAAGGACGGCAAACTCAAGATACTGACTAAGCCGAAGGTAAAGTTTTGTACTTGACTAAACCCAATAAAGGCACCCCCAATTGCGCCACTGATACACGCAGCGATGAATGGTTTTTTCAGCGGCAATGTTACCCCATAAACAGTCGGTTCAGTGATACCAAAGAATGCCGTGATCGTTGAAGACAACGCCAATCCTTTTAGTTTGACATTTTTTGTCATAAAGAAGACCGCTAATGCTGCGCCACCTTGTGATAGTACAGCTGGCAACAACATTGGCACCATCGTATCAACCCCGTTTTGACTTAAATTCAACAACATGATTGGTACAAAGCCCCAGTGCATGCCAAACATCACAAATACTTGCCATAATCCACCCATGACCGCGCCGGCAACAAGGGGACTGAAATCATAAATCCCTGCGTACGTACTACCTAACAAATTACCAAGAATCGTTCCCAATGGACCAACCACAATAAAGGTCAATGGCGCCATGATCAAAAACACTGCCAACGGAACACAAATGATTTGCAAGAAACTTGGAATCACTTTTTTAAAGAAACGTTCAACGTAGCTTTGCAAGAAGACTGCCAAAATGATTGGAATGACAGACGATGTATAGGCACTTGCCCCGATAATCACAGGGATACCGAAGAAATGCAACGTTTGGCCGGCCAAAGCGGTAATGTTCGGATGAACCAATGCCATCCCCAGAGAGACTGCCAAAAATTCATTGGTCTTGAATTTCTTAGCTGCCGTGAAGGCCAACATCACTGGTAGATAGGTAAACAACCCATCAGCAATTGCATATAAAACAGTATAGACACCTGACTCAGCCGTCAGCCAATTTAACGTCAGTGCCAGGGTCAAGAACCCTTTCAACACTCCAGCCCCCGCCATTGCGCCTAGAAAAGGGGTGAAAATCGATGAAATAATATCGATCAATTGATTGAAGATATTGCCTTTTTCACCTGTATCTTCAGCGGTTCCATCAAAGTTTGCGATACCATTTAATTCACGATACACATCACTGACGTGACTGCCGATCACTACTTGATACTGCCCACCGCTTTGAACAACTTGGATCACATCGTCATCTTGATTCAATGCCACTGTGTCCGCTTTTTGCTCGTCTTTTAACTTAAAGCGCAAACGTGTGGCGCAATGCACCACACTATTGACATTTTCCTTGCCGCCGACTGCTGTTAAAACGCGCGCAGCGATTTCTTTATTTGTACTCATTTATCAACACTCCTTTTTTATCTAAAAAAACCCAGATTGAAAAAACGACCATCAGTAAAAAACTACTGACTGTTGTCTTTTCAATCTGGGTCTTGCCTGCCTAACAGTAACAATCCGTTATTGATTGAATGTCTATTCCTTTTGATCATTGACCACCCGTTCGATATGGATCGTCAAATAGATCATTTCTGATTCACCGATCGACTTATCGTAGGTCTTGATCAAATAATCATTGATCCGTTGCACCGTCTGAAATGCTTTCGGGTATTTCGATTGCACAAGTGCAAATAAAAACTCATCTTTTTCACTTGATAATCCATCACTGAGATACCGCTGCGCAAAATATTGCAAATGTGTTGTGATCCGTTGGTAATGTAACGAGTCGGGATTAAAGACCCGTCCGTAAAAGCGACTGATGATTGCCAACACGTCTCGTACGATCTCGACAGCTTGCATCGTGGTTTCCATCGTACCGTTGGCTTGCTCACTGTTGACGATATGAAAGGCAATAAACCCTTTCTCGGTTTCTGGCAATGCGATACCAAAGACCTGTTCAAAATGTGCGATTGCTTTTGCAGCTACTGCATATTCCTTAGGATAGAACTTGCGGGTCTCGAACAAAAGCGGATTTGGAATCTCGATGCCTTCTTTGGCCCGTATCAAGGCATAATGGATATGATCCGTTAAGGTCAGATAAATATTTGGCGACAATTCGACCCCTAAAGTTGTCTCGGCATCATCTACCACTTGCTTGACTGCTTCGACTTCTTCGACTGGGATATCAGAAAACAATTGCTGAAATTGATTTGCGGTAAAGGTATCTTTTAGGACAAATTCTTTTTCCACAAACGCTGTATCAACCGGATCGCCCACTTTTTTCTTAAAGGCAATGCCTCGCCCCATATAAATGACTTCTTGACCGGCATCATTTGTCGAGATGACGACATTATTATTCAAAATTTTACCAATAACCATCGTTTTCCCTCACTCCAAAATAAAAAAACCTAGAATCTACCCATCAATATACGCTGGTCAATTCTGGTTTTGCCTGCCGAACAGTAACAATCCTTGTAACTGAAAGAATAATAACACACTCATTTACCATATGCAACCCTTTTCAAAAGCACTTTTCTCTTCCAATCACGATGATGTTATCCAACTAGATCAATTCACTTATACATTAATCATTCTACATATTTCTGGTGTTTTTTTATTTTTAAAAAAGGGACAAACACCTCCGCGTTTGTCCCTTGGCTCTATCTACTATTTCGACACAGACATCCGTCGCTCTTTGATGGCACGTCCCAATGTGCCGTATGTGAAAACAGCAATCCCGAACCAAATAAAGGCAAACGCAGAAAACTGCGCCACTGTATAGGTTTCATGGAATAAAAAGACTGCCAATAACAGCATGATCGTGGGATTGATGTATTGGATAAAGCCCAACGTGATATAAGAAATGCTTTTGGCCGCTTCCGCAAACAACAGCAATGGAATCGCCGTCACAACGCCCGCACCCGCGAGTAAAAGGTTGGTTTGCAAGGGATAATCCATGAACGCCACGGTTGAAAAGCCAAACATGTACACAAGGGCAAATGGCAATATAATCCCCGTTTCCACTGTCAGGCCCGTGACAGAGCTGATTGGAATGCGACGCTTGATCAATCCATAAGTACTGAACGAAAAGGCCATGATCAAAGAGGCATATGGAATACTTCCCGTTTGGATCGACAGCATGATCACCCCGATACTTGCCAACAGACAGGCGATGAGCCCAGAGCGACTCAGACGCTCTTTTAAAAATACTGTTGCCAGCAAGACATTGACTAATGGATTGATATAATATCCTAAGCTCGCTTGCATCACATGCCCTGCGCTGACAGCAAAAATGAATGTAAACCAATTGATTGAAATCAAGACAGATGCCAATGTAATCAAACCAGCATAAGCCTTGTTTCGCCATAACAAGCGCAACTCCGCTATGAATTGCTGCCGTTTACCCGACAGTAGAATAAACACCATCATAAAGACGAACGACCATAAAATACGATAACACATCGTCGCTAGCGGGGAGACCCCAACGACCAATTTCCAATACAGCGTGATCAATCCCCATAAAACATACGCCGACAACCCATAATATATCCCTTTATTTTTCATTTATTGTTTGATTTTTCTGAGGACCGACAACCAATCGATCAGGAGAAAAATACGCCTCCTCTTGTATAAGTTATCTTATTATAGCCGAAAACTTGAGATTTCATATCCTTTTCAGAAAAAAAGACGAACAAAGCATCAGCTTTCTTCGCCTTTTCATTTTAATGGAACAGATTTATTCGATTGGTTCTTCCAATCCTTCGACCCAAACTGGCGCTTCCTTCTTTTTGTCACGAATCAAAAATAGACCTGTTGCAAAAAGCAGACCAGAAGCAATCGTCATCAGTAAAAATGAGACATTCATCCCATGAAGCAAGGCAGCTGTCCCAGACAATGTCGTACTTTTTTGCGCAACACTGTTCATGATACCAACAAATAACGCTGTACCGATTGCACCAGCCACTGTACGTAATGATGTCAAAAGCGCTGTCCCATGCGCGGTCAGTTCCGGCGGGATATTTTTATTGCCCCACGTAACAAACGGCATCAATAAACAACCAGTCGCCGCACAACGTAAGACATTTAAGCCAACAGCCAACCAAATACTTGAATCCATATGAACAAAATACATGCCAATATTACTTAATACGAGTGAACCACCACCAACGATCGTTAACAAGCGGATACCGATTTTGTCATAAATACGGCCGGCAATTGGACTGAGAAAGGCCGACACCAAAGAACCCGGCAAAATCACCAACCCAGAAATCGTGGCTGACTTGCCTAAAATCGATTGTACATAGAGAGGCATCAACATCGCCGAGCCCATTAAAACCAAATACAGCATGATACTGCCAAAGACACTGATTGCATATTCTTTGGTTTTCAGGACCCGCAAATCTAGAAACGGATTGGCTGATTTAAACTGACGCAAAACAAACCAGAGGCCACCCAGCAGACCAATCCCTAATGAACCCAATACAGGCAGACTAACAAATCCATAACTGCCGATATTCCCAAAGCCCAGCGTGATTCCGCCAAATGCAAACGCACTTAAGACAAAAGAGAGTTGGTCAAAACGACTCTTCGCTGTCGGCAAGACATCATCAAATACACGAATAGCCCAGATCAGTGAAAGTAAGACGATAGCTGCAACAATATAAAAAATCGCATGCCAGTTCAAACGGTCGACGATTAGCCCTGCCAAGGTTGGCGCAATCACAGGAGCAGCGGTAATTGATAATCCATACCACCCCATGACGACACCGATACGATTCATTGGATAGATCGTCAATAAGATGACTTGCGCCATCGCCGTCAAAATGCCATTACCGATTGCTTGCAAGATCCGGGCTGCCATCATGACATAAAAGTTTGGCGCAGCCGCACACAACAATAGACCAATCAAGGCAATCGCCAACGCCGATAAGTATAGTTTCTTCGTTGGTACACGATTCATCAAGTAGGCCGTCAACGGCATCACGATCGCCATTGCCAACGAGTACCCGCTAGTCAACCATTGACCAGTGGTCACCGAAATAGACAAATCGGTGACAATTGCAGGCAAAGCCGTCGTTAATGCAGTAGCCAACATCGATACCGCAATACAAGTAATCATCAAATTGATAAAAATCAATGTACGTTGTCGTTCTGTTCGTTCAGTGTGTTGTATAGTCTGTTCATTTCCTTCATTCAGGTCGCTCAATCCATGTGCGCCTCCTTCTCATAATAAAAACGTTCAATTTTGGCTAGGCCTTCACCAAAAGCTTGTTTCTCCTCTTCCGATAAATAAGTCAGCATTTCAGTATGGGCCTTGCTGCGTTTGTCTTTCATCAGTTGGGCTTCTGCTTTGCCTGCTTCTGTCAACGAAATCAGATGACTGCGCTTGTCTGTTGGATCGACTTCTTTATTGATCAAGCCCTTTTCCGCTAATTTTTTGATCAACTCGCCGGTAGAGGTTGAACGGATTGCAAGATACGCAGCCAAATCTTTTTGCGTCAACGTGCCTTTTTCATCCAACACGATCAAACAATTAAACTGTCCGCGTCCAGGCATAAAATGGCCATATTTTTTTTCGGCGTAGCGTCGATTCAATTTGTATACTTCGAATAAGCGCTCGACAATGTCTAATTCTGAATAAGCCATCATGTTCCTCCTCTCTTCTCATTCTGTTCTTGCACTATTCTTCATAAAACTTGCTATGTAAACGGTTCTTGCAATGAAACGCAATTAGATAGGTACCTATTTAAAAGTCCGTTTTCTATTTTACCGAGGTACCTATCTATTGTCAAGGGCCCTCCCATGGTTTTACTCATACTGATCCATAACAAAAAAAAGCATTGAGTCAGACACAACTCAATACTTGATCAACTAAGCTTTATTCGATTCAAAATCAGCCAACAATTGCCGCACTTCATCGGTTGACTTGGTATTCATCAGTTTTCCACGCAATTCGCTGGCTCCAGGAAAGCCTTTGACATAGATTTTGAAAAAGCGGTGCAAACCAGCGATTGAACGTGGCACCATTTGCGCATAATGGTCTTGCAGATCCAATTGCAAATGCAGCAGGCCCAATAATTCTTCTGATGTATGCTCTTTCGGTTCTTTTTCAAAGGCATAAGGATTCTTAAAAATCCCCCGACCAATCATCAAGCCGTCTACCCCATACTTCTCAGCTAAAGCCAGGCCTGTTTGACGATCTGGAATATCCCCGTTGATTGTCAGCTTCGTTTGCGGTGCAATCTTATCTCTCAAAGCAACCACTTCTGGAATCAATTCCCAGTGGGCATCTACTTTACTCATCTCTTTACGCGTGCGCATATGGATCGACAAGTTGGCAATATCTTGTTGCAAAACATGGGTCAACCAAGCCTCCATTTCACCTAACTCTGTATACCCTAATCGCGTTTTGACACTGACAGGCAGACCGCCTGCTTTGGCTGCTTGGATCAATTCTGCGGCCACTTCTGGACGTAGAATCAAGCCACTGCCCTTCCCACGACCAGCGACATTAGGAACAGGACAGCCCATATTGATATCGATTCCTTGAAAGCCCATTTCAGCCAGTCCGATACTCATTTCTCGGAAGAATGCGGGTTTATCTCCCCAAATATGCGCCACCATCGGCTGTTCATCTTCGGTAAACACCAGACGGCCACGGACACTATCCCGACCTTCTGGATGACAATAACTATCTGAATTGGTAAATTCGGTGAAGAACACATCCGGCGCACCGGCTGCTTGCACCACATGACGAAAAACAACATCTGTCACATCTTCCATTGGTGCCAAAACGAAAAAAGGCGAAGGTAATTCAGCCCAAAAATTTGTTGTCATGATCTACGCTCCATTTCTTTGACCTCGGATCATCTATATCCGCTTTGCAAAACAAGGTTATTATACAAGGAATGAGCGAAAGAAGCAAAATTTGGCGCATCAGAAGATAGTTATTCGCTATATTTGACGATGAAAACTCTATTTTGGTATACTACGTGAACGCTAGATTGACGTGGTCATTCTGGTAAGAAAGTTACCATTGGTATATGTTAGAAAAGAGGATGGTTGGATGAAGAGATTTCCGTTTCAAAGTTTTGTGTTGATCTTGATTGCATTTATTTTAGGGTTTAGTGAGTTTATTATAGTAGGGATTTTAAATGGAGGAGCGGGTCTCATGCCTACAGGAGTCATTATCAACGCGTTGTCTGTCTTACTCGGTGGACTACTTGGCGGTTTTTTAGGAGAAAAATTGCCAGAAAAATTTAAAACAGAAATCAATTTGGTCTTTGGTGCTTGTTCGATGGCCATGGGGATTTTTGCCATCGCCCCTATGAAGTATATGCCAGCCGTTATTTTCGCGATGGTGATCGGAACTGGTTTTGGTTTAGCGATCCATTTGGGAGATCTCATCAATAAAGGTGCCAGAATGATGCAAAAACCAATCGCCAAAATCGTGCCTAACGAAAGTATCAGTCTAACGGAAGACGAATTCATGAGCACATTGATCACAGTGATCGTTCTGTTTTGTGCCAGCGGAACCGGTATTTATGGTAGCTTAGATTCGGGGATGACGGGTGACAGTTCTGTCTTGATTGCTAAATCAATTTTAGATTTTTTTACAGCAGCGATTTTTGCTTGTAATCTAGGATTTGTGGTTTCAGTGATTGCGATTCCTCAATTCATTATCTTTTTCATGCTCTTCTTATTGGCCAAATTCATCTTCCCACTCACAACACCGGATATGATTTTGGACTTTAAAGCTTGCGGCGGCATCTTAATGTTGGCGACTGGTTTCCGGATGATCAAAGTCAAAATGTTTCCTGTTGCCGATATGATCCCGGCGATGATTTTGATTATGCCTTTTAGCTGGATGTGGGTCAATTGGATTTTACCTTTGCTATAAAGCTTTATCCTTCTACAAGCAAAAAAGCTGACGCCTAAACGGGACAGCTTTTTTTGCTTTATTCAGTTGCTTCCGTTTCAATACCAACATAGCGAATCTCTGCTGTTTCTTTATAGGTGTCTGCTGTTTGCGGCTCTTTTTCGATTGCCTCGATCACCGTTCGATCATCTGTCGCAACAAACAGTCCTACCTCATTGCCTTGAGGCGTTGCGTATGGGATATACGCAGCATACGTCAAATCACTTACATAAGTATTACCTGTAGAAAGATTGCCGTCCTTCGCTGTCTGAATCTTTATATCTTGTTCTTTGGTTCCTTCGATGCCAAATGTCACTAACCAATCTTCTGTGTAGTCATTTATTTGCTCTTCATTACTCAATAATTGCTTATTTTCCTCATCTGGGTTTCGCAAAGTAACCTGAAAGACCCCTGCTTCTTCTTTGACCAAAAAGGTCGTATGGGTATCGTCGGTAGCCTCTACGTATTCTGATAAGGTACTTTTGTTGCCCATTACATCAGGAAAGAACCACCAAATGCCGCCACAGATAACCAATCCCACAGCTAGCACACCGGCTAACCAACCAAGCCACTTTTTCATATGTGTCCTCCTTACGAATGTCCTATTTTTTTCAGTATACGTTTTCAAATGATAGTTATCAATCATTATCGTAAAAAAATATTTTAAAAATATGGAAGACTATTGGTCGTGAAAAACATATAGGTAACAAAGGCCCTCCCTCAAAAACCAAGGACAGCCTTCTCTTTTGCGGTATAATCGCGCATCTTTTGTAAAATTTGTTCCGCATCAGGATCTGTGTATATCGCCAATTTATGATCGATCTCGACTAAGTTTTCCTGCAATTTCGTCAATTCTTCTTCCACTTTCTTGCGATGGTTCTCCATTAATGTTCGCCGTTGGGCTGCCGTTTGCGGGCCTGCCATGCAATAGTCGATATAGGTACGAATATCTTTGATCGACATCCCCGTATTTTTCAAACAACAAATCGTAAGAATCAATGACAAATCTGATTCTGTAAATGTCCGGTAACCAGAAGAATTTTTGACCACAAAAGGCATCAAGCCTTGTTTGTCATAGTAACGTAGGGTATAAACAGATAAGTCAAACATCTCGGCTACTTCTTTGATTGAATAGGTCATCTTTTTCCCTCTTTTATATTTTTTTGATCATTTCGCTTTCCCTAGAGTATACTCTAGGGTTTACGATTTGGCTATCAAAGAAATAGACAAAGCAACATTTGCTTGCTTTTAGGAGGAAATCATAATGACAGATACAGTTTTAGTCACTGGCGGAACAGGTTTTTTGGCTTCTCATATCATTTATCAATTGTTACAACAAGGCTATCAAGTGAAAACCACGGTACGGTCAATGAAGAGCCAAGATCAAATCTTGCGTACCATGAAAGAAAATGGCATCACTCCATTGGATCGCTTGTCATTCGTAGAGGCGGACTTAGCCAAAGATGCGGGTTGGCATGAAGCAATGGCTGATTGCAGCTATGTCTTCAGCGTAGCCTCTCCAGTATTTTTTGGAAAAGTCACAGACGAAGCTGAAGTGATCCGTCCGGCAACGGAAGGCATCATCCGCATCTTGCGGGCAGCCAAAAACAGCCCTGTTAAACGAGTCGTTATGACATCTAACTTCGGTGCAGTTGGTTTTAGCAACCTAGACAAACAGACCACAACCACTGAAGCCAACTGGACTGATCCCGATGAATCCGGACTATCGATTTATGAAAAGTCAAAATTGCTGGCTGAAAAAGCTGCGTGGGATTTTGTGACAGCCGAACACCCTGAATATACTTTTGCAACAGTCAATCCAGTCGCCATCTTTGGCCCATCTTTGAATCAACATGTATCAGGCAGCTTTACGTTGTTAGAAACATTGTTGGCAGGCAAAGACAAACGATACCCCAATATCCCATTGAATATTGTCGATGTCCGGGATGTAGCAGCGATCCATCTTTTGGCTATGTTTACACCAGCGGCTGCCGGACAACGCTTTATTGCTTCTTGCGACGGTGAAATCACGATGAAAGAAATCGCTGCAATCATCCGAGAACAACGACCACAATTGGTTTCACGTGTAACAACCAAACAAATCCCCACATGGGTCATTCGTTTCGGCGCGTTATTTAATCAGCAGGCAAAAGAAGGCGCCCTTTTCTTAAAGATGAATCGTCGCGTCAGCAATCAAAAGGCCAAAGAAGTTTTGGGCTGGCAGCCATTAGCTGATAATCAAGCAGCGGTTTTAGCGGCTGTTGATAGCTTGATTGCATCTGAGGAAACACAATAAAATGGTTATATCAGTTCTTTGAAAACCTGATCAATGGTTCCTCGGTCATAATCCAAAATCCAATCATTGAACTTGTGATAGATTGCTTGTTGTTGCTGGATATTATCCGACCAAATGTCGCAGCCACGATCATCGTAAATAGTCAAAAGTGTATGTTTCTTAGTCTCGTAGAAAACCACAGCATTGGTTATCCTTAGTTTGCCAGGTTTCTTAAAGTCTTCATAACAGATTCCATCAATCAGTTTGGTTTTTCTTACATTGACTAAAGGTGTTTCCACAACCGTGATCGATGTTTCATCTGTATAATATTCTTTGAACGAATCTGTCATGAAATGATCAATAATTGTAAAATAATTGCGGTGTAGAAACTTCCTAAAGAATCCTTTCTTTGAACAGGCAGCATCGAAGAAAATCATTTGGATATTTTCGCTATCATGAAAGACTTCTTCAAATAATCGATGGGCACGTTTTTTGCCGTTTTCTATTTGCTGATCGTAATCAGTTTCTCTGCCATGGGCCAATTCAAAACGAATATTTTCTTTTAACGGATACGTATGGTGATGTTGCTGATAGATATCTCGTATGATCTGATTCATCTTAAGCCTCCATTCACATAGTCAGTTATTTAGTTTAGGATACCATATAGGCAGGTGCATGTGTTGAAAACAAAAACAGTTTGGGCTTAAGCCCAAACTGCTCATTCTTTACGCTAACTTCTCTATTCTTACTGGGCCATCTCATCCACCAATTGTTCTAACCCAGTCAATGCTTGATAGCCATAGCCGAACAAGTAGTTATAATCCAATGCATACACTTGTTTGTTCTTGATTGCCTTCATACTAGATAGTTTTTCGTTCTCATACAGCCCTTTGATGATTTCATCGCCAGATACACTGCCTTCGATCGTTGACCAATCTCCTACAATCAATATATCCGGATCAGTTTCAATCAATGTTTCAACGCTGACTTCACCTGAATAATCTTTGAAGACATTGTCCAGCTTGATCATCTCGAAATTACTATTAAAGAAAGATTCATCTTGCGCAGCATACACACTGACCTCACTTGGATCAGACATAAACAAATGGGCAAACGTTTGGACATCTTTATCTGCTACCTTATCTTCCAAGACTGCTTGCCTGTCTTTTAACTCTTGTTCAAACGCAGCAGCTGCTTCGGGCACATCAAAGATTTTGCCTAGATTTTCAATATCTTTATACACAGAATCGAAAGTCGCACCCGTGACTGATGTTTCTTGCACATAGGTTGGAATGCCCATTTCATTCAATGAGTCTACAGTACCAACGCCCCAATCTTGATTGTCAAATAAACCACCACGACCGTAAATCATATCAGGATCGACACTCAAGGCAGTCTCTTTGCTGATATAATCGCTACCTAAGTTATTCAATTCAGCATACTCTGCGGCAACTGATTCATCCGCCGCGCCAAATGTCGCACCGACACCAGCGATTCGATCTTTCAATCCCAAATGCAACAATAATTCTGCTGCTGGCTGCGAATTTGCCAGCACTTTTTTTGGTGCTTCTGTAAAGGTTTGGTCTTTTGCCGACCACTCTGAACCGCCTTCAGCTTTTGCATAGTTGCTGATTGTTAGTGGATAGGTACTCTCAACAGCACTTGAAGAAGCAGCCGTTGTCTCGCTGTCCCCACTGCTGCATGCACTCAATGTTACCAAAACCAATCCTAAGCCAATCATTTTTCCCCATTTATTCATCTTCTTGCTCCTTTTCAAAATAATAATGAAACCCTAATCCGCCAGTGATTGGATGATGATAAATACTGCACTTTACCCCATAGATTCCTTCGATCAGACTTTCGGTCAATAACGTTTCTGGTGTACCGCAACCAATCACTTGCCCATCTTTTAACGCATAGATGATATCGCAATAATTGGCCGCCTGTTCCAAATTATGCAAAGCAGCCAATATGCCGATATTCAACGCTTTGACTGTTTCTAAAATATCCAGTTGATATCTGATATCTAAGTGATTGGTGGGTTCGTCAAGAATCATGAATCTCGGCTCTTGCGTGATAGCTCGTGCTAAAACGACCCGTTGTTTTTCGCCACCAGACAAGGATAGATAACTGCGCTTTTTGTAGCGGATTAACCCTGTTTTTTCGAGGGCTTGCTCGACCAGATCGAAATCCGCCTGGGTATCTTGCTCCAATAGTGATTTGTGGGGCGTCCGACCCAAAAGAACCATCTGTTCCACTGTGAGATCAAAACTTAATTCATTGAACTGGCTGACAACACTTACTTGCTGCGCCACTTTTTTTTCAGTACTTTTTAAAATATTCATGTCCCCAAGGTGGATCTCCCCACTGTCAGGTTTCAATGTTTTGTATATAGCTTTCAATAAGGTGGATTTGCCGCTGCCATTCGAGCCTATTAAACCGACAAATTGTCCTTCTTGTGTTTGCACCGAGATATCCTTTAAAATCTGCTGATCACCGATTGTGAGATTGAGTGCATCGACTGTTAATTTCATCCACTTTAACCTCCAAAGTTATATTGTCGTTTGACAATAATATAAATAAAAATCGGTGCACCGATAATGGCCGTGATGATCCCGATCGGTAATTCTACACCATGCAATGTGGCACGAGCGATCACATCCGCCCAGATCAAGAAAAGGGCGCCGGTCAACGCCGTCATCGGCATCAATAAACGATGGTCTGAGCCGCTGACGCCACGGACGATATGAGGGATAATCAATCCCACAAAACCAATCATCCCGGAATTAGCCACAATGATACTGGTCAACAATGCAGCCAAAATCATATAAAGGCGTCGATAAAACGTCAGTTTGACCCCTAAAGTCGACGCGACTTCATCTCCCAATAATAACGTATTCAAAATCCGGTATTGCGATAAGAAAAAGACCGTAACGATCGAGACGATCAACACAATAAACGTCAACTTGTTCCAAGAGGCCGAAGCCAAACTACCCATTGACCAAAAAGCCACCGTTTTCATTCCTTCGGCATTGCTGGCTAAGTAGACAATCAAATTCGACACTGAGCTGCATAATGCACTGACGATTGTGCCTGAAAGAACGAGCTTGGTAGAAGTCATTCTCCCGCCGATACTGGAAAGGACCAGGACCAAAATAGTCGCCAGACCCGCCCCAACAAATGCACCGAAAGAAAGACCCAATTGCAGAACCAGTGCTGAACCGCCAAATCCAACCAAAATCGCGAAGGTTGCACCTAGTGAGGCACCAGATGAAATACCTAAAATATATGGATCTGCCAAGGGATTTTGGACGACTGCTTGCATCACAGCCCCACTGATCGCCAGACCCATTCCAACGAAAATCGATAACAACACCCGTGGTGCCCGCACAAACCAAACAATATTGGCGTTGGCTTCTGATAATCCAGCTATACTGCCATAAAGGCCGTTGCTTAATTTGTAAAATAAAATTTGGTACACTTCACCTATTGATATATCTGCTTGACCATTGGCCAAGGCAATTCCTACAGATAGTAAGATAGCCACTATCAGTAGCGCAAAAATTGTGGTGGACACGAACCACCGATTTGTTTTGATTATTCCGACCGACATGTATTTATCCCCTTTGATACCCAACAACGATAGACAATGTTCTGTGTATGATTGTGCAAACGCATATGAGAATCTAATAATTGCAAATGAGAATCACTCTCAATGATTGAGTTTATTATAAGTAAAAGCCTCACAAATGTAAATAATTTTCTGAAAATTCACTAATAAATATTTCATTTACCTCTTATTTACCAAGATAGTCCCTATCTTTGACCGCAAAAAAAGGCACATACCAGACTGTGCCTTTTTTATATGCTGCTTTATATTGGATCGTTTCTTTACTTAGACATCCCATTTTCTTCGCTCTGCCTGCGCCAAATAGGGTTGCGGTGTCGGATAGGCAATCAATTCGATTGTTGAGCCCCACGGTGTTCGACAATAACAGAATTGGTTGCCCGCACCAGCTTCGATCCCGCCTAAATCAGTGGGATCCGCATTTCTTTTTCCACCGGCAGCCTCAACTTTCGCTACTGCTTCTTGGATATCATCCACCTTGAATGCGACATGCTGCCAGCCATAATCAGAAGGGGCGACTGGTCCGGCTTGATTCGGTCCAACAAATTCGAATAATTCGATTTGCGGGCCATTCGGCAAACCAATCATACGAATGGCCCGTTCTGCCATATCGTTTGGAATACCTAAGCGTTTTTTGGTAAATGCAGCATCCTTGATCAGCTCTGTTTTTTTGTACGTATCATAAATAACAGTTGCATCCAAAGCCTCTGAAAAAAACTGTGTGGCTTCATCTAAATTCGGTACAGTCAAACCAATATGATCGATGCCGTGCATATTATTGTTCATGATCCTCCCCCATTCTCACTTTTTTCAATCGTTCCTTTTCATAGTGCACAAGAAGGAATGTATCTGTCAAACATAAAACATCGCGTAAAAATACATTTTATTTACTTTAAACAAATAAACAAACCCTTTATTGAAGCAGGGTTTGTTTATTCTTGGGTCTGTTTTGATCCACGATCACATAAGATAGATCAAGTCAGTTGTTTCTTTAATCAGCAGTTCGCCGATGTCGCAGCCATTTGTCTAATTCTGTCACCAATAGAACAATGATTCCTGATGCAATAGCAATCAGCCACCCCGTAAGATCCATATTGGCGGTATGAAAGGCCCGTTGCATGAATGGCACATAGGTCAACAACAATTGTAAGACCAACATGATACCAATAATCAAAAAGGCCTTTGGATTGGTTAAGGACGCTTTAGAAAATGCTGGAGCATTGGTACGAATATTGAATAAATAGAAAATCTTACTCAAGACAACGATATTGACCATCATCGTACTGGCCACTGTTTCGCTGACACCTTGTGCCAAGAGCCAATCATGGGCGATCAGACTGATGAGTGCCATCAAGACCGATACATACCCCATTTGCCAACAATCGTGTTTCGTTAACAACTTGTTTCCTGTTTTACGCGGTTGCCGTTTCATGATTCCTGCTTCAGCTGGCTCAAAGATAAACGCGAACTGGATCGTGATCGCTGATACCATATTGATCCACAACAATTGCGTGGCCTGTAAAGGCATCTCTTGCTGCATCAAGATCGTAAAAGCGATGATCAACCCTTCAGCAAATGACGTCGGCAATAAAAAGAGGATACTTTTTTTAATATTGTCATAGATGCGGCGCCCTTCCCGGATAGCATCGGACATCGTACCGAAATGGTCATCGGTTAAAATCATATCCGCCGCATCTTTCGCCACATCGGTACCGCTGATTCCCATTGCAACACCAATATCTGCTCGTTTCAAGGCAGGCGCATCGTTGACACCATCTCCAGTCATCGCAGTCACTTTGCCTTTGGCTTGCAGTGCTTTGATAATATCAAGCTTATTTTTCGGTGTTGTTCGGGCAAACACTTGGTTATCGACAGCTGCGTCTTGAAATTCAGCTTCTGTCATCCCGTCTAGTTCGGCACCAGTGACTGTCTTGATCTCTGGTGCTAAGCCTAATGTCTCGCCAATCGCTTTGGCTGTTAAGGGATGATCGCCAGTAATCATTTTTACTTGGACACCCGCTTGATTCATTTCTTTCAAAGAAGCAATCACTTCATCACGAGGAGGATCGATAATACCGGCAAGGCCAAGCAGTTGGATTCCTTGTTCAAACGTCTGATCGGTGATCTCAGCTGCTGTTTCTTGCCGATAGCCCACAGCTACAACCCGTTTTCCTTGCTCGGATAAGCGACGAACATGGGCAGTCCAGTACGCTTCATCAAAGGCTGGGTCCGCTGTCTTCGCCATCGCAAACACTTTGTCAGGGGCTCCTTTAAGGAAGAGCAGGCGCTGTTGGGCTTGGTCTTCCACGAGTTTTGCCATATAGCGATTGTCCGAATCAAAAGGCAGCATAGACAATTCTTTATACACAGGTGCTTCTGGATATGGATACTGCTTATGATACAGGGTCAAGAATGAACCATCCGTAGGTTCTCCGTTGATTTGCCAACGTAAGGACTCATTGACCAAAACAGTATCATTGGCTTCATACCCGGCAGCCAAGAACAATGCCAATTGTTGGGTATCCTCAGCACTTTCTTGTGTCACTGGCACAAGCTTTCATTCTGGTGCATACCCATCTCCGGTGACATGGTATTGCTGCGTTGCAAGGATCACGTCTTTGACGGTCATCTCATTCTTGGTCAAAGTACCGGTTTTGTCTGTGGCGATCACATCGACAGAGCCTAGTGTTTCAACTGCAGGCAATGTTTTGATGATGGTATGTTTGTTCTTTGCCATATCACAGACACCCATTGCTAGCACAACAGAAGTCGTCGCTGGCAATCCTTCAGGGATCGATCCCACGATCATCGTGACCACCGCTAACGATAGTACGGATAAAGCATATGTTTGCTGGAATAGGCTGATGATAAACAACCCTATCGCGACAGCCATGATCACATAGGTAATCCCTTTGCCTAAGCCATCGATCTCTTTCATCAATGGGGTTTTGCGTTCTTCTGCAAGATTGACTTCCGATGAGATCTGGCCAATCTCACTTTGTTCCCCAGTGGCAATCACGATCCCCTTCCCACTGCCGGAAGTCACTGATGTTGAGGCAAATGCCAAGTTGGTTCGTTCGGCTAAAGGTGTCGCTGGATCATCGATAGGCAGTGTATTTTTTTCAACTAAATCTGGCTCTCCAGTTAGCGCGGATTCTTGGAGCCGTAAGTTATCTGCTTCAAAGATACGTATGTCAGCAGGCACATTATCGCCGGCTTCCAGGAAGACGACATCTCCCGGTACAACGTCTTCAGCAGGAATATCTTGACGGACGCCATCACGATAGACAGTCGCTTCTGCCGACAGCAATTCTTTGATTCGTTCCAATGCATCTGAGCATTGGCTTCTTGATAGTATCCGATCAAGGCATTCACGATCACAACGATACCAATGATCAATGCATCTGAGCGATCACCCATCAGTAAAGTCAATACACAAGAAAACATCAATATATAAATAATCATGTTGTTGAACTGACGCAGCAATAAGCGCCATTTCGAGGTTTTTTCGACCGCCAACTGGTTCAATCCATACCGAGCCAGTCCTTCGGTCACCTGCCTATCTGTCAGTCCATCATCAAGTTGTTGCACATGATAGGTCTCGCGGGTTTCCGCTACTGTTTGTTGAAATGCTTGTTTACTCATTTTTCTCTTCCCTTTCTATCTGCGAAAATCAATAGCACAAAAAAGCCCCTTTATTTATCACATGATAAATAAACGTGCTGGATCATTCGCTATTCAATTAGGAATTAAGGCAACGCAAAATACATTTTCTGCTCACCATCACTCGAGTCACTAGACATTTATTTACCACATCCAGATTTAAAAGTTAGCCTCTATGATAGCGCAGTCTTTTTTGACTGTCAAGAATCCGCTTTTTTCACCCATCAAAGAACAGATTCCTACTCGCTTATCTGATGAACCACTACAGAACAAAGATTATGTTTTCTTGCATATTTCAGAAAAAATGACAATATTTCTCGCAAAGCTGTTGACATTTCTTATTGGCTTTTGTAGACTGAAAAGAAATTATTGTTAATATTATGAATTTTCTGACAAAAAAGGAGCGTGATATAGATGTCGAAACGAATGCCGAATCAAGTCATTATTTTATTATTATAAACGGGACTTTTTTGATTATACATTCAAAAAGTCCCTATTCACATTGCATCTAAAAGAAGATTTCGCTTCTTTGATGGAATGTTTTTTTATACCTCAATTTGCCCTTATATTCCGTTTATCAACTGTCATGTATGGCAGATTTGATAAACGTTGACTCTATAGATGATCCTGCTACAACAGGATGCGGAAGGAAGAAACCTACGATGAAAACTGTCAATATGATCGCTGCCTTTGTAAATAAATATTTGATCTATATTATGATTCTTCTCATGATACTCGCCTACTTCATGCCGCAACCTTTTTTGTGGATTCCACCTCGAATCACGAATCTGTTAAGCATCATTATGTTTTGCATGGGCATGACCTTGAATCTTGATGCTTTTAAAATGGTTGTTATCCAGCCAAAAGCCTTTATTATTGGCGTTCTTTTTCAATTTACGATCAGCCCATTGGTCGCCTATGGACTCGCTCAAGTATTCGGCCTCTCCTCCGGATTGATCATCGGCTTTGTCTTACTTGGCTCGGTATCCGGCGGTACCGCCAGCAACGTCATGACCTTTATCGGGAAAGGCGATGTGGCGCTGACCGTATCCATGACAACCGTCTCCACCCTTTTGGCCACGATCGTCACACCTTTTTTGACCTACATCTTAGCAGGAAAATATACTGAGATTTCGTTTGTCGATATGCTGTTGTCTGTTTTGCAAATGGTCTTAGTCCCAATCATCTTAGGGGTAATCGTCCACCGTGTGATCCATAAGTATATCGATCAATGGCTGCAAACATTCGTCTTGATCTCCTCCGTCAGTATCCTGTTGATCGTGGCAGGAACCGTCGCTAAAAACGGTGCCGTGATCGTTCAATCCGGTGTCATTGTCATCGTATTGGTCTTGATCCACAACCTAATTGGCTACGGTGCCGGATACGGACTCAGCAGAATGCTCGGTGTCAGTGCCAAACAAGCCAAATCAATCATGTTTCAATTAGGGATGAAAAATACCGGCCTCGCGATTTCCTTAGCGAATGCGCATTTCGCGACCATCGCAGCTGCGGTGACGCCAGCTGCCGTCGGAATGGTCATCCATCAAATCACAGGACCCATCTTAGCCAATCTCGTATCAAAGAAAGAAGGAAAATAATATGAGTCAAAGTATCTTTTTGCCAAATTATACCATCGGTGCCGATGCCTACAGCGCCATCAATGATATCGTCAAATCCTATGGCACCAAAGCCGTGATGATCGGGGGCAAAACCGCCCTCGAAAAAGCCGAAACCAAGATCAAAGCTGCCCTAACGAAAGAAGTGACTGTCACCGATACCCTTTGGTATGGTGGCAACTCCACCTATGAAAACGTTGAGACACTCTTGCAAGAACCCAGTGTCCAAAATGCGGATGTCTTATTTGCAGTTGGTGGCGGCCGGGTCTGCGACACCGTCAAAGTCACTGCTGAAAAATTAGGCAAGCCCATTTTTACCTTTCCGACGATTGGCTCCAACTGTTCACCCGTCACTGCTGTTTGTGTGATGTATCAAGAAAATGGCGAAATGCAAGGCTTATTCTTCCCAACCAAACCACCAACCCATGCCTTCATCGATATCGCAATCATAGCGGAAGCCCCTGACAAATATTTGTGGGCAGGGATTGGCGATGCCTTATCCAAAGAAATCGAATCCAGCTTTTCTGCTAGAGGCGACCAGCTAGATTACACGGACGGACTGGGGATCCAAATCGGCAAAATGTGTACCGAACGCTTATTGACGTATGGTACCCAAGCGTTGACCGATAGCGCCGCCAATATCCCGTCTTATTCGATTGAACAAGTTGTTTTGGACATCATCGTGACCACTGGCTTGGTCTCCGTCTTGGTGATCAATGACTACAACTCCGCAATGGCCCATTCTTTCTATTATGGCACAACCGTCTTAGAAAAAATGGAAGACTACCTTCATGGTGCTTCCGTCAGCTATGGCGTCTTAGCCCTCTTGAAATTGGATCAGCAAGAAGCCCTGTTTGAACGAATCTATCGTTTTATGAAAGAAAATCGATTGCCAGTTTGTTTGGCGGATATGCAGCTGAATGCTGCCGACGATCTGGATGCGATTTTGGACAAAGCGATGACCACCAACGACATCGTCCATGTGCCATATGAGATCACACGGGAGATGTTCAAGGAAGCGATCTTGGCGGTTGAGGCGTATCATGTGGGGCAAACTCAAGTTGATTCATTAGTGAAAACAATCTGACTTTCATATAAAAGTTGATTTTAGGATACATCTTTCTTTTTAGCAAATCGCGACCAATCCCTATGTATTGATCAACGCTATCCCGAAAGCCAAAGATTGGCAAACAATCTGTATCCATCTAGGACTAGACCCTTCCTACTTCTTTGCCTAAACAATCAAAAAGACGTGTCCGCAAGAGAATTTCTTGTCCAGACACGTCTTTGTTCTTCAGGATAGCTGTCAAATGGACAACATCAATATATTTTGCGGTCCTTTAGGCCCCTGGAGTATTCGCCCGTTCGCGACAAACCCGACTTTCTCATACAAAGCTTGTGCGGGCAAGTTGTTCTGATTGACTCCTAAAACGATTTCTTTGATGTCAGGAAACTGATTGCGCACAAAATCAGGCAACAACATTAATGCCTGCTTGCCATAACCTCTACGCAAGTAGCGTGCATCTGTTGAAAAACTGCGAAGTACGAACGCCGACGGTTCTGAGGTGTATTGCGTTTTTAACGCTCCCTCATCCAAAGCAAAAAAACACACAAGCTGATTTTTTTCGTATACTAAGATAGAGTGATGCGTCGGGGTGGTTGCAGAAATAGCGATATTGTCTTGCGGTGTGCCTGTGTATCGCAGTAGTTCTTCTGTTTGCACATAGTGTCTTACATCTTCATGGTAGGTAGAACGATACCCTTTTAGTTTCAAAAAAGTCACCCTTTCTTATAAAATGATGGTATAGGCTCTCATCATTTTATTATTTTACCAAAATCTACAGGAAACTGTTGCAAAATGCTTAGTCTTGTTAAATTTTTCACACCGGCATGAAAAATTTGACTACACATGTCTGCTCCCCCCTTGGTACACTATGATATAAAGGAGGTTTTATATTTTGAAACATACAAGAAAATGGCTCGCCATTGCGTTGGTATGCAGCCAATTATTAACGAGTTTACCCGTTTCAGCCGCTGTAGTCGCTAGCGACAACGCAGCTGAGGAAAGCGGTACGATAGAAACACCTGCAACCGAAGCGGTCCCTGAAGTAACGGAAGCTGGACCGGTGGAGACGACACCCGAAGAGAGCGTCCCTACGCCAGAAACACCAGTAGTACCTGAAACACCTGAGGAGCCGGAAACGCCTCAAACACCTGAAACACCAGAAACACCAGAAACGCCGGAAGAGCCTGAAACACCGACAACACCTGAGACACCTGCAAAACCAACACCTGAGGAGCCTACAGTACCTGAAACAAAACCCGAAACACCGGTGAAGCCTGAAACACCTGTTGAAGAAACACCAGACACCAGTACGCCAAGTGTCCCTGAGAAGACACCAGCACAACCTGAAACCACCACACCTAGCGGCAACACCCCTTCAGGATCAGCAACAAACAACAATGGCACCACTACAGTCACCGACGCCTCATCGATCCAAGTGACGCCAACCAAAGAAACTTGGGCTTTTATCCAAGAAATTGGTGAAGATGCCCGCGAAATTGGTCTGGAAGAAGACTTATATGCGTCAGTGATGATCGCACAAGCCATTTTGGAATCTGCTAATGGACAAAGTCAATTGAGTCAAGCGCCTTATTTCAATTTGTTCGGCATCAAAGGGACATTTGAAGGCCAGGGTGTCAATTTCCGCACCCAAGAGGAAGATGCATCAGGCAATTATTTTACCATCACTGCAACCTTCAGACACTACAATGAATATGCCGAATCTTTGCAAGATTATGCTGATTTATTGAAGAATGGTTTGGATCATAACGAAGAATTTTATAAAGGCGCATGGAAATCAGAGACCGAAGATTATAAAGAAGCAACGGCTTATTTAACTGGTCGGTATGCAACAGACAGTCAATATGACCAAAAGTTAAATGCCTTGATCGAAGCCTATGCATTGACCAGCTATGACCAAGAATTGCCAGAAGGCAGCGAAGCCTTGATCTATCCGGTCAAAGATCCGCAAATCTCCTCTTCATTTGGTCCACGAGGCGGTGGTTTCCACCGGGGTGTCGATTTTGCTGCGCCAATGGGCACACCTATTTACGCTAGTCAATCAGGCACTGTGATTCGTGCGGAAAGCCACTATTCATGGGGAAAATATGTCACGATCCTTCACGACAATGGCCTAACCACTTTGTATGCGCATAACAATCAAAACCTTGTAAAAGTCGGCCAAAAAGTCGCACAAGGAGAAGTGATTGCGTCAATGGGCAGCACAGGCAATAGTACTGGCCCACACTTGCACTTTGAAGTAAGTTTGTCCCCAACGTTGGCGCAAGATCAATTGATCGACCCAATGACTGTGTTGAACAAATAGACCACAGGCAACTAAAAAATGCTAGCCAGCGCTGGACAACCAGCCTGGTCTAGCATTTTTTTCATTTCTGCCTGCTGATGCCACAGTTGCCTTTATACCTTGAGCAGCGTCGCGATGGCTGCCAATCCTGTCGCAAGCACTGGGATCAGCATATACGATGAAGAAGCAATCAGCCTCTCATCCGCCAAATAACCAAGCAAAAAGGCAACGAACATAGCAGTTACGCCATTCAAAATGGACATTGCTCAAAACAGTATCTTGATCCCCCGTGTCCGTGGCTGTCGAGATTGCATAAGAAACAGCAGCATCAGCAGTTGCAAGACCACAGGTAAGATCGCCAAGCTTACAATGATCGTATTCATTATCGATTCCCTTTCTTTACTGTATGATTATCTAACTGTGCGGGCAAGGATGATCCGTCTATAGTGCATAATCACTGTCTTTCAGCACCAACCAAAGCAAACCCGTATACAAGCATGCTGTAAATTGGTCCACGAATAAAAATTGAGGCTGGTTGACTTGCATGGCCAATAGCGTGGATTGCGCAATCTTGTTTCGAATGGCGGTCTCAGTGACAGAATCAGCCGAGATCACAAAGGTATTTGGTGCAATGACTGCATTATAAATCGTAAAAATCTCAACTAAATTCCCAATCAACTTCTCGTTTGTCAAAGGAAAGATCTCTTCCATCAAATGAGGCAAAAATTTTGCCTCGCCGGCTAAGTTCATATTGCCTTCGATCAATGTCCCTTTGGCATAGATCGTGATACCAGGCATACTATTTTCGGGATAGAAAATACCGACGATCGTTTCTTCTTTGCTGCGTTTTTCTCGAACTGTATAGCCAATCGTGACCAAATGGGCATCATTTTGGATAACTACTGGTACAGAAGCAAATGCAGACAACGCGTCTTGTAAATGCCATTGATTCAATAAATTTTCCCAACTGGACAGAATCACCCCTTGGTAGATTTTACCAGGGATCGACACGCCGATTTTGGCGATCTCAAAACCAGCAGATAGAAATGGCTGGACACATGCCAAAAAGAAGGGCATTGTCACTTCTGAAAATTCAGTTGTTTGGGTATATTTGATGTCCCCGGTCAAGTTCACGATTTGACCATGAATCATCAATTGACGGTAGTTCGGGGTCAGCTTCTCTTGAATACTTAGCAATAAGAAGTACTGCTGCTCCTCATTGAAATGATAGGCGATGGCTGGACGACCGACTGTCTGGGGCATCAAATCCCCTTCGATCAAGACCTTCGCTTCTACCAGCTGGGCCACTAGCGCATTCACAGTCACCACACTTAGCCCCGTTTCAGCAGCGATTTCTGCCTTGTAGGCGGTCCCCTTTTCACGCATCATTTGTTTGATGGCACGCATATTTTTTTCACGAATCAAATTTTTGTTTTGCGACATAAAAAACACGTCCTTAATTAAATCTATTAATTAACTCTCATTGATCATACCCTATCTGTCGGAAAAAGTAAATCTGCACAGCTAGCTCATGCTTTTTATCACATTTTTTCTTGACATCTTTCCACTTAGTTAATATACTTAATTAAAAACTTTAACTAAAATCAGAAAGGCAAGCTATGGATATGAAAAAACGAATCGCCTCTGGTCAGTTATTTCTTGATCACTGCCAAGGGCTAGATATTGAACGACAGCGCGCGCGGGTGCAGCGTCATAGATTGAATGCTTTATCGCCAGACCAGCTCACCGAAAAAGAGGCGCTGAAAAAAGATATTTTTGGCGCTTCTTGTAACGCTTGGATTGAAACCCCTTTCCTATTCACCTATGGAAGCAATATTCACTTTGGAACAGATTGCTATGTCAATTATCAGTGCAATTTCATTGATGATGGGCAGATTTTGATTGGCGACCGGGTCATGTTCGGAGCCAATGTCACGATCGCCACTGTTGGGCATCCTGTTCACCCCGACTACCGCACCTTTATGTATGCGGAAACGGTCACGATCAAAGACAATTGCTGGATTGGTGCCGGCGTTGTGATCAAAATCCAGGGGTAACGATCGGTGAAAACTGTGTGATCGGCTCTGGCAGTGTCGTGACCAAAGACATCCCAGACAATACCGTTGCGGTAGGCAACCCGTGCCGTGTATTGCGATCCATCAACGAACATGACTACCACTATTATCGAAACAATCGGCCAATCAATGCGAGTGAACTACAAACAGTCCAACAAGTAAACCAACAACCATAAGATGACGTTTCGCCAAAGGGCACGCCAACAAAAGGAGAACGTACCATGATAAAACTAATTATTACTGACTTAGACGGCACTTTTTTGACAAGCAAGAGTGATTTTGATCAGCAAGAATACCAACGGATCCAAGCATTGATGCACGACAAAGACATTATTTTTGCGGCTTGCACGGGCAAGCAATGTGAACGCGTCGAAGAATTATTTGGGCTTGAAGCGTCAAAAGACATTTGGATTTTAGGAGATAGTGCTACACGCATCAAACATCAAGGCCAATATGTCTATGAATCATTGTTGCCAAACACAGTTGGTCGAGAAATCATCCAGACTTTAGATTCGATCGCCTCAGATCATGTGATTATTGCCTGCACACCGACAGCGGCCTTTATCAAAGAAACAATTCCTGAAGAAGAAGCCCAAAAAGTGCGCGGTTCTTACGCTGTTGTTCAAAAAATGGCCGATCTTGCCGACATCCAAGAAGATTTTGTCAAGATCACTGTCTTCGATCCGAAACTACGCTGCTTTGAAAGTGTCAAATCAATGCAGTCATTCAGTGATCGCGCTTACATCGTAGCCTCGGAAGCTGCTTGGATCGATATTTCAAACCATAATGTGCATAAAGGAACAACTGTCAATGAATTGCAAAAAAGACTGCACGTCACCAAAGCCGAAACGATTGCCTTTGGCGATGGCTTCAATGATCTGGAATTATTTGCACAAGCAGGCATCAGCTTTGCGATGGCCAACGCTTTTGACGAAGTCAAAGCGCGCGCTGATTTTGTCACAAAATCAAATGACGAAAATGGCGTCCTACGCACCATCGAAAAGTTACTCACCACATTTGCTTAAGCTTCCCCAAGCTTGCCTCTAGACGATGGCAAGCTTTTTTTGTTGATTGCTCCTTTGCAGTTGACTTCAAGTTGAGTTGAAGCTGTAACCTAGAATAAAGCACACAGCTATGACAGACACATAAAGGAGATGGACACATGGATAACAAGACATTCACAGATTATTTAAATAGCGGACAAGTCGTAAAGGCAGGTTCGGACTATCACCAGATGATGGCTAAGCTAAGTGACGAAGCCCGCAAACATACGACGGAGATCAATAACAAGTATCATACACAGGCAGAATTGCGGCAACGCTTCGCTCTATTGATTGGCAAAGAAGTCGATACTGATTTTGGTTTATTTCCACCCTTTTATACAGACTGCGGCAAAAATATTACCCTTGGTAAAGGTGTCTTTATCAACGCTGGGTGCCACTTCCAAGACCAAGGTGGAATCACTATCGGCGATGACACGCTGATTGGACATAACGTGGTGCTGGCCACATTGAATCACGGGCTTTCAGCAAAAACCAGAAAGGATCTCTACCCAGCGCCTATCACCATTGGCAAGAATGTATGGATTGGCGCGCAAGCAACCATATTGCCTGGTGTCACGATTGGTGACCATGCGATTATTGCAGCCGGCGCAGTCGTCCAAAAAGACGTGGCGCCCAAGACGATCGTAGGCGGCGTACCAGCAAAACTGATCAAAACGATCGAGGATGAACCCGCCACTCATTGATCCAAAAAAACAGGTGGCCAGCAAAAAATGCTGCGCCACCTGTTTTTGGTTGCTTGTTTTATCCTATGGCTTATGCCTCTTGCTTGAATCGGAAAGTCCCTTTCACATGGGTTTCTGTTTCATCTTCGACTGCTTGTGTATAATAGGAAATTTTGTAGTCGATATAATCCAATGTCGCGGTCAATTCGCTGATTTGCGCTTCTAGGCATGCTCTGCGTTCTTTGAACATGGCGAGGCGCTGATTGAGTGAGTCATCTCCAATTTGACACCAGGACATGAATGTTTTGATTTCTTTGATCGACATCCCTGATTTTTTCAAACATTCGATCGTGAATAAGGTAGACACCGCTTCTTCATCAAATATGCGGTTGCCTTGCTCGTTTTTCTTGATTGCTGGAATCAACCCTTCTGCGTCATAGTACCGCAATGTAGACGGATTGAGATTGAATTTTTTGGCGACTGCGCCAATCGTATCTGCCATATAAGCCACCCTCTTTGTGATTTTTGCATTGCTTCAACCTTAGTTTAACCCCTAAAGTATACTTTAAGTCAACCAGAAACATTTTTGCACCTTTTTGACGTCTTTCCCTTGCCTTAAAGTACACTTCAAGATTTACACTAGCTGTATGTTGAAGAAGAAAGAAGGATGTATATGAAATCAGCTATTTTTGAAAAAGCCGGGCTTGTTTCTGTCCAAGAAGTAGACAGACCACAGTTGCAAGCAACCGATGATGTCATCATCAAAATCGTGCGGGCCTGTGTCTGCGGTTCTGACCTCTGGTCTTATGCCCATGGTGACAACAAAGAACCCCACTCTGTCAACGATGGCCATGAGGCATTAGGGATTGTGGAAGAAATTGGTACAGCTATTACCACCGTTAAACCCGGTGACTTCGTGATCGTTCCTTTCACCCATGGTTGTGGGGAATGTGATGCCTGTCGTGCAGGATTCGATGGGACTTGTGATCGCCACCAAGGTGCGACCAACTGGTCCCATGGCTTTCAATCAGAGTACGTCCGTTTCCATTATGGCAACTGGGCGCTGGTCAAAGTCCCTGGTCAACCATCGGATTACACGGAAGGCATGATCAAATCACTGCTGACTTTGGCAGATGTGATGCCAACAGGTTATCATGCTGCCCGTTGTGCCCATGTTCAAAGAGGCGATAAAGTGGTCGTTATTGGCGATGGGGCCGTTGGTCAATGCGCTGTGATCGCCGCAAAAATGCTTGGGGCTTCACAAATCGTCTTAATGAGTCGACACCCAGACCGTCAAGAAATGGCCCGCCAATCTGGTGCAACAGCAGTCGTTGCAGCGCGCGGTGAAGCCGGGATTGCTGAAGTACGAGAAGTCTTAGGTGGTGGCGCTGATGCGGCATTAGAATGTGTTGGTACCGAAGCGGCTATCGAGCAAGCGCTTGGGGTCTTGCACAATGGTGGCCGTATTGGCTATGTCGGTGTCCCTCACTACAACAATCGGCCCATTGGCTCGACATTTGCCCAAAATATCTCGATTGCCGGTGGTTCTGCTTCTGTGACCACCTATGACAAAGAAGTCTTACTGAAAGCAGTCTTGGATGGGACCATTGATCCTGGCCGTGTTTTCACCCAAACGTATCTATTGGCACAAATCAACCAAGCCTATGCAGATATGCAAAATCGTCGCACGATCAAATCGATGGTGGTTGTTTCGAAAAAGATGACCGACTGAATGATTCTGTGTTACTTAGTGTGAGAAAAACACACATAAAGTACAAAGGGGCTGTATCAACAGCCCCTTTCGTTTACATAAAAATAGATATTCACTCCTATGATTTACTCAGAAAAAAAATCATCCTCTTTTGAAATACGCAACTGTTTTAACAGAATACGTCTAGCTTAACCAATCATCACTCGCTCTTCAGGAAATTTGTATCCAACTTCTCGCTGGTTGGCTTTTTTCATCAATGAAAAAGCAACTGTCATGATTCCCACACGACCAATGAACATCAAAAGAATGATCAATAGCTTGCCGAAAACCGATAAATAGGGCGTAAGTCCCATCGTCAAGCCCACAGTCCCAAAAGCTGAAAAGACCTCAAAGGCAATATATTGCAAACCGAATGTCGGGTTTTGCGGCATATTTTCAGTAATCGATAACAGGAAAATAGATATGAAACATAACGACAAAGTTAGAAAAAACAAAGTAAAAGCTCGCGAAACGGCAGATTCTTTAATTGTTCGGCCAAAAATCTCAGCTTGGCTGCGTCCTTTTAACAAGCTACGGACCTTGATGATCAAGACTGCAAATGTCGTTGTCTTCAATCCCCCAGCAGTTGATCCGGAGGTTCCGCCGATATACATTAACATCATCGTCAGCATCAAACTGGCTTGACTCATTTGTCCGTAATCAATACTGAAAAAGCCAGCTGTTCTTGGGGTGACCGCTAAGAACAAATATTGAAAAAAGCGTTCAATGACAGAATCACCAGTGATCAACTGTGAATTTTTTTCGGTCAAAAAGAAGCCTACCGTTCCAAGAACAATCAAAACGATCATTGTGATCCATGCCAAGCGGCTATGTAAGGAACGTTTTTTGGATGCCCTATGCAGGAGATCGAACCAAACGAGAAAACCGAGACCGCCGGCGATAATCAAGAAACTGATGACCCCTAGCACAAACGGTTCATTCTGAAATCCGACCATACTGTTGCCAAACAAATCAAAACCAGCATTACAAAAGGCCGAAATCGCATGAAAAACACTATACCAGAGACCCTGGCGCCAACCAAAACGAGGAACAAAAGCAAAAGCCAGCAATACAGCCCCACTAACTTGAATCAAAAAGGCGATCCGGATAATGTACCATGCTAAATGGATTTCACCGGACATACGATCTAGATTCAAGGATTCTCGCAAAATCATCCGCGTACTAAGATGGACTCTTTTTCTTGCCAAAATGTAAAAGAAGACGGGAATCGACATGAAGCCGATTCCACCAATTTCAATCAATATCAACAAAATGCCTTGGCCCCAGATATTATAATGATCCGCCACCGTTAAGGTAGAAAGACCCGTCACACAAATAGCTGAAGTAGCAGTAAACAGAGCATCTAAAAAGTTGGTACCTGCACCACTTTTGGTGACCGTAGGCAACATCAGTAAGCCTGTCCCTGCCAATATCAGTAAGAGAAACACTAGTGAGACGATTTGTGGAATTAAAAAGTGTTGATGTGCCAACTTTTTTTTCAAACGATCTCTTTTTTTCATTCTCATTTCCTTTGACCTTTTTCAAAAACGAATGTCTTAGTAATCCAAGTCTTTTGCTTTCGTTTTTCTCTTATCATACCATTTTATTTTGATTTATTCTTCACTTTGATCATTCTTGTTACATTCGCTCGTTCGTTTTCTTCTAACCGCATTTTGATCCCATATATGGCCTCTTCTAATTCAGGGATCGTCAAATATTCTAACGCATTGACCCGCCTGCGGGTTCGTTCGATTTCCCCTGCCATCAATTGACAGGTTTTTTCGATTTCTGTTAGAGCCAACAGCTTGGGCATAACGTCTGTAAAACGGGCGACAGCGTTATCTAAAGGAACATTGGAATTCAAAAATCCGTATTCGATCGGCGCTTGCATCACAGCATCATCATAGTCAAAATGCATGACCGGTACTTCTACACTCATGATATTTTTCGTTGATAATTCAAGGGAGACTTCAGTTGCAGGTAAAATAAACATTTCTTCAATGTATTTTTCATTGATTGTGGCATTGGCCAAGCGAAATGCCTTCATGGCATGTTGCAACTGCTCTTCCACATTTTTACGTAAATGATCATTTTTTTTGATTAATTCAATAAATTGACGCATGAGTTCATCTTGTTTATCTTTTAATAATTTATGGCCGCGTTTAGCTGTCGCCAATTGTTTACTGAGGCGCGACAGCTCCATGCGGGTTGGATTAACGTTTTTTTGCGCCATTATTCTCCTCTTCCGGTAAATATTCCGCCAGTAACGCATCACTGATTCGCTTCAGTTCGACTTTTGGCAACATCGCCAATAATTCCCAGCCCAATTCCAAGGTTTCGATAATGGAGCGGTTGGTTCGATATCCTTGATTCAAGTATTCAATTTCGAAGCGTTCTGCAAATTTAGCATAGATTTTATCAACGTCTGACAAGGCCGATTCGCCTAAAACAACTGCTAATTCCTTGGATTGCTGTCCTTGCGCATATGCAGAAAACAACTGGTTCATCGTTGCAGCATGGTCTTTACGTGTTTTGCCTTCGCCTGTCCCTTTATCTTTTAAGCGTGACAGCGATGACAAGACATCGATTGGCGGTTGAATGCCATTTTTATATAAATCCCGAGACAAGATGATTTGTCCTTCAGTGATATAGCCTGTTAAATCAGGAATTGGATGCGTTTTGTCATCTTCTGGCATAGTCAGAATCGGCAACTGCGTCACTGAACCTTTCAAGCCGCGAATTCGTCCGGCACGCTCATATAACGTTGACAAATTCGTGTAGAGATACCCTGGATACCCACGACGTCCCGGTACTTCACGGCGTGCAGAAGAGATCTCCCGTAAAGCTTCACAATAGTTGGTCATATCCGTCATGATCACCAAGACATGCATATCCTTTTCATAGGCCAAGTATTCAGCTGCCGTCAATGCCATTCGTGGGGTAGCGATCCGCTCGATCGCTGGATCATTTGCTAGATTCATAAAGACAACAGAATGGTCGATGGCGCCAGTTTGCCGAAAATCTTCCATAAAATATTCTGCTTCTTCAAAGGTAATCCCAATGCCGGCAAATACAACAGCAAATTCATCTTCCGAGTTTAGCACTTGTGCTTGACGGGCAATTTGAGAGGCCAATTCTTTATGAGGCAAACCAGAACCTGAAAAAATTGGTAGTTTTTGTCCCCGAACCAATGTGTTCAAATGGTCAATTGATGAAATCCCCGTTTGAATAAATTCATCAGGGTAATCTCGGGCTGCTGGATTAATGACTTCGCCGTTGATATCCATAAATTTTTCGGGAACGATCTCTACTCCACCGTCTTTGACCCGTCCTAAACCGTCAAAGACGCGCCCAATCATTTGCTCTGAAACGCCTAATTCCAAAGGATGCCCCAAAAAGCGGACCGCTGATTCGCGCAAGTTAATCCCTCCAGTCCCTTCAAAAATTTGGACTAATGCTTTGTCTTCTTGAATCTCAAGCACTTGGCCTTGTCGCATGTCTCCGTTTTGCATGCGGACTTCGATCAACTCTTCGTATTTGACACCAGAGACACGATCGACGGCCATCAATGGACCGACGACTTCTCCAATCGTTTTATATTCCTTGATCATCAGTACGGTCTCCTTTCTGTAAAATTTCTTTTATCGTTGCTTTGATTTCTTGATGCAAAGCAGAAATTTTGGCAAATTCACCTTCAGGCAAATACTTCATGCGTGCAACTTTGTCTCGTAGTTCTTCAATTCCTGAGTAGACTTCTGAAAGATACGCGCCTAGTGTTAACGCATCTTCGGCTTCTTTGTGGAGCAATAAGATCGTTTCTAGCATTTTGAACTGCTTTTCACGAGAGGTAAACGTATCGACATCGTCAAAAGCATTTTGCTGTAAGAAATCTTCTCTCAAGGACTTGGTCGTTTCCAGCAATAATTGATCTTTTTCTGATAAAGCGTCGATACCGACAAGACGAACGATCTCTGACAACTCAGATTCTTTTTGTAGCATCCGCATGGCTTCTGTTACTTGTTTGGACCAATCCACTTGCATTTGCTGATCCAAAAAGGCGCCAAGTTCGTTTTCATATAAAGAATAACTCTTCAACCAATCGATTGATGGAAAATGACGTTTTTGCGCTAATGTGGCATCTAAGCCCCAAAATACTTTAACGACCCGTAAAGTATTTTGAGTAACTGGTTCCGAAATGTCCCCACCAGATGGTGACACGGCGCTGATTGCAGTAATACTGCCTTCTTGATCAGAACCTAAGCAAATCGCTTTCCCAGAACGTTCATAATACTCTGCCAAACGGCTACCTAAATAAGCCGGATATCCTTCATCCCCAGGCATTTCCTCCAAACGACCAGACATTTCTCGCAGTGCTTCCGCCCAACGTGAGGTTGAATCCGCCATGATCGCCACTGAATAGCCCATGTCACGGAAGTACTCTGCAATGGTAATCCCCGTATAAATCGACGCTTCCCGAGCGGCTACTGGCATATTTGATGTATTGGCAATCAAAACGGTTCTAGCCATTAAAGATTCACCACTGCGAGGATCGATCAACTCTGGAAATTCGTTCATTACATCTGTCATTTCATTGCCGCGTTCCCCACAGCCAACATAGACAACCAAGTCGACATCCGCCCACTTGGCAATTTGATGCTGAACAACGGTCTTTCCCGCACCAAAAGGACCCGGAACGGCTGAAGCCCCGCCTTTAGCGATTGGAAAGAACGTGTCAATCACGCGCTGTCCTGTAATCATCGGTTCGATTGGATTCAGTTTTTGCTTCACTGGACGGCTATGACGAACCGGCCATTTTTGTAGCATCGTAAATGAACGTTCTCCTTTAGTCGTATCTAAGACATAAATCACTTCATCAATCGTATATTCCCCTGCATAAACAGCTTTGACTGTTCCTGAAACGCCATGAGGAACCATAATTTTGTGATCGATCAGTGGTGTTTCTTGCACAGTTCCGATAACCATTCCGGTACTAACCGCTGCACCCACTTCGACCATCGGTACAAAAGACCACTTTTTCTCATGATTCAACGCAGGCAATTGCACCCCGCGAGTCAAGAAGTTACTTTTGGTAACATCCATAAAGGTTTCCAAAGGGCGTTGGATCCCATCAAACATTTGAGACATAATTCCGGGAGCCAATTCCACGGATAGCGGTTCACCAGTGGTTTCGACTGGTTCTCCGGGACCAATCCCTGAAGTTTCTTCGTAGACTTGGATCGAAGCGACGTCGCCGCGCATTTCGATGATTTCACCGACCACGCCTAAATCTCCTACATAACAGATATCTTCTAAACTTGCATGACCCATATTTTTGGCTAAAACCAATGGACCTGATACTTTAATAATTGTTCCTTTTTCCACAACATCGGCTCCTCTCTATAGTATGTTTTGTCCGACCGCTTTTTCAACATTATCTTGAATCATCCGTCTGCCGATTCCTCGGGAACCATCGTAATCAGGAATCAAGATGATCGCAGGTGTCATTTTTTGTTGGACCTTTGCTAATTCATCGGGAATCATCTCTGCACATTTTTCAGTCAGATAGATAATCGTACTACTCTTCATTAATTTTGCCAGTGCCTGCTTGACTTCTTTTTCTTCCGAGGCATAACAAACTTGGAACCCAAATAATTGAAAAGGAATGACGGATTCTTTCTCGCCGATCACACCGATTTTATGCGTCATAGCGCCGCATCCTTTCTCTGATTTGTCCTTCCGTAAAGCCGCTGCGTTTGCCTACCAGCAAGATACGCAGATTTTGCAGTTCCAAAATCTTAGCATTCAAAAATGCGAGTAAAGGTAGTGGTCCTAAAGCATCTATTTGGGCTGATGCAAAGCTTTCTGTAATCAAGTTGTCTTGTAAAAGCGCCAAGCCAGCGAAGTCGATCACTTGTTCATGAATGATTGGCCGCATCACTTCCTGATACTCACTTTCTAATAAGAACGTTATAAAGTCGCTATAGGACGCATCCGCAAACGCTAAAAATTCTTCTTTCGGGATACTGCCGACACTCACCAAGACCGCCTTCATAAAACTGCAGGATCGCTTTTGGCTCAGACAGCGAGCGGCGATGGTTATATTGGTTAAATCGATCATCTTAATGACGGCTTCTTGTAGTTCAGGTATATTGATTTTGTCTGCCAATCGCCGTTGTTCATGCAAATACCGGCGATCGTATATGATATCGATGCCTTGCAACACAGCGCCGCCTTCCAAGTATTCCCGAACCTCTTGAATTGTAGTCACGATTTTCTCAGGCAATACTTCTGATATGCCTGTTTTGATGGCGGTCCGGCATTCGTCGATCGTGTAAAAACCGTCTTCAACCAGTAGATGCGCATAATCCTTTCCAGTCACTGACTCTTTGGTCAAGACTTTCAGATTGTGGAAAGTAAAAGGCATCATATACAATCGGAGGATTTCTTGATTGGGAACCAGCTCGATCAATTCTTTGATTGTCTTTAACAATTCTTCATCAAGTGATATTTCGAATTGTTCGTGAAAATATGGATGCAAATAGCGTTGATAATGGGTCTGCTGCAGCACCGTTTCGACCACAGCAAAGTTTTTTGCCGTAATCATTTGTTCCACTTCTTGCGGCTTCAGTAAAGTCATTTCTTTCAGCCGAATGATGGGATTCAATTGATGATAGTTCCTCATGGATCAACCTCCTTTTTGTATGATCTGTAACCACCGTTCACGGGATTCTTTCTTGTATTCTTCAAGTAACACACGATAAGTAAAGTTGTATTGAATACCATTGTCATCCACCAAAAATCCAGCTTCTGACAATGGTGTTCCTACCTTGATTTGATACGGCAAGTCGGACTGACAAGCCTCGACCCAAGTATCATCTAAGTGGGCTGCTTGATCTAGACCCGCATGAAAGGTCAACGTGCCACTGATTGGCAGCCGCTCCAGCACATTTTCAACAAATGTCTGGAGCTCTTCTGGTGTCCAACCAATCATTTGTTGATAAGCTTGCTCAAAAAGTTGTGTCAGATATTCATTTTGCTTCACCATTTTTTGCTGCTTGGCGGCACTTGATTGGCGATTCAGGGCTTGCTGATAATTTTTTTCGACTTGCTTTTTTGCTTGCTGGGCACGAAGCTGCAAGTCCGACTCTTTCTTCGCCCAGTCACGTGCCATGGTTTCACTGATCCTAGCACGTTCAGCGGCAGCCAAACGTTCCCGTTTTATCTGCGCTTCTTGGTCTAGTTCAGCAATCATTTTGTCGATTGCATCCATACCTTCGCCCCCTTTAAATCGTTCCTAAAAGTAAGAAAGAAATAACAAAGCCTAAGATGGCATACATCTCAACCATTACTGAGAACATCACGCCTTTAAAGAAATGCTCTGGTTTTTTCGCTAAAATTTGAATCCCAGCTGCAGCGACCTTTCCTTGGGCCATTCCTGAGAATAAACCAGTAAAAGCAACTGGCAGTGATGCCATCAAATAAGCCATACCAGTCACTGTCGACATTTCACCACTTAAGCTGCCATAAATCATAAACGCAATAACGAATCCGTATAGACCTTGTGTCCCAGGAAGCAATTGTAAAATCAAAGCTTGTCCAAACTTCTCAGGCTGATTCGTCGTTAAAGCTGCCGCTGCTTCACCAGTTTGGCCCACACCTTTGGCTGAACCAATCCCAGAAAAGATCGTCGCAATCCCCATTCCGATAATTGCAAACACCATACCACCATTATTGTTAATCAAGTAATCAATCATTTATTGTCTCCTCCATTTTCTTTGTCAAAATCAACATATTTCTCACTTGGCGTAAAGGTTTCAAATTGACGTCCACCACCAGTGAAAAATTTGCCGAAAAATTCTACATATTGTAAACGAGCGGCATGCACATATGCACTCAGTAACGATAAAAAGATATTCAATGCTTGCAGTACAAGCAATAAGAGAATACCCACTGAAAAACGAGCAGCTGGCGGCAAATAGCCCACCAATAAGTTGAAGGCTGCTGCAATACTCCCACCGGAGATCCCTAAGGCCATCAAGCGACTGTAGCTGACAAAGTCACCGATGTAACTCGTCACACCGTACAAGTCGTACAACCCTAGAAAGAAGCCGCCCACTTTGGTTTTCCCTTTAAGAATCGGTACCACGATAATCAATAAGGCACTAAAGCCCGCTAAAATCAAGCCGACAGTGGTTAATGCAGGGACATCAATCAAAAGATTGCCTGCGGCTGCCACTAGCAGACCACTCAAAAGTCCTAGCCACGCAAAGCCTTCGTTTACTGCACCTAAAAGATCCTTTTTGCGGATGTTTTCCTTAGCCGCCAAATAAAGACCTGTAAACAGTTGGATGCCACCAAAAATCATCGATAGACCAAAGATTGCCATAAAATCTTCGGCGGGCGATAAAAGCTGGAAAGGCAATGTAGCACCAAAAAACGAGCCGTAGATTGCACCCCAAATCATGGTTGGTACAGACAATATCTGGAACAATTTCAGAAATCGTTTGGTTCCTTTTGGCAAACGTAAGGCATACAGCCCAATCGTTGTCGCTACAGCCATCAATGCACCATAACCTAAATCAGCCACCATCATCCCAAAGAAAACATAATAGAAAGGCGTCATCCAAGGGGTTGGATCAATTTCATCGTATTTCGGCAAACTATACATTTCCGTCAGCATTTCAAAGGGTTGTATAAATGAAGCATTTTTTAACTTCGTTGGTACTTGATTGGCAGCAATCTCGTCTGCCGTTGGTTCTTCAAATGAATAGTAAATCTCATTGGCAAAGGATTCTTGGACCATTTCTGCCACTAACGGTTGATCCTTTTCTGCAATCCACCCGCGCAAGAGCGAAAATGTCTGACCTGCCGCTAGACGTTGTTGCATCATTGCACGATTCTCACGAGTCAAAAACAGTTCTTCCGCTTGCTGCAACAGGATCAGCCGTTGTTTGTGCTGACTGATTTCTGTAATCAGTTCTTTGCGCTGCTGCGTCAAGGAAGTCAACGCTTGTTTCGCGTTTTGCAAAACCACTTTTGGTGATTCTGATGTTAGGCCAGTTTCTTTCTTCACCCCAAAACGGTGAAACAATTGGAAAACTTGCGCCTCGGTCGTTGCTAAAAAAAGACAGCTGAAATTAACTTTCTTCTGATCAGAATAGATGACTTCTATATGAACATCTTCCAATTGACGCAAAGCTTCAGCTAGATCTTCCCAGCGTGGTTCTTCAACACTACCTGCAAAAAAACACGTATGTGTAGTTGCTTCAATTTCTAGTGGCACGTCAAGATTTTGCCACTGTGTCGCCCAATCTTCTGCCTGAGTCGCTGCTTCGATCGCTTCAATCGTCTCTAACCAGCGCTCCTGCAAATTCTCAACTTGACCTAGTTCTGTTAAAGCTGCTGCTTCATCGAAGCTTGTTTCAAAGTCCGACAGCCGCAAGGCAGCCCGCCGCCACTCCGTGCTTTTTTTCGCATCGCCAGTTTGACGAATAAAGCGGATTGCTTCTTGTAGACGACGAATCAGTGTCTGATGAGAAGTACTTTCTGGCGTTGTACCTGCAAAAAATTCCTGCAACCAAGTTTCGTTGGCTTCTTTCTCAAATACATTCTCGATTTCAACAAACTGCATCGCTTGCAACTTCGTCAACAAACTTTCTTGGTAGCGTTTCGGGGTGATCAACGTTAATTTATTTAGTTTGGTTACTGCCATAAGTCCCGATCACTCCTTCAACGATCTGTTGAATCGCTTGCTCTTGGAAGCTTTGCATATTTTTTTGGTAACGATCTAAAACTTGTTGATTTTCTTCTGCCAGCCGTTGCTTTTGTGCTTCCAGCGACTGGTGTAACTGCTCTTCGACTGCGACTTGTTCTTGTGCAAGTGCCTCTTCCAAAGCGGCAGCCCGTTTTTGCAATTCTTGTTGTTGCTGCGCTTCTTCCAATTGTAGCGCTTTTTTCAAAGCGATCAATTGCTGTTCATTGGCTTCTTCTGCTTCTCGTAAACGAGTCAAAGCTTCTCTCATTAATTCCCCTCCTATAATCATGTGTATATTCAACTGAAAAACAAACAAAAAAGCATACCTCGCGAAGAAGTATGCTTATAACAAAAAAAGGCCAGCATTCCTCCAAGAATGTTCGCCTCACCCCTTGGCAAACCTGATCCTTGAAACACCGAAATGCTCAACCTTTGTGTCTTCAATTTTTTGATACAATATATATTGTAACAAAAATAATCCCAATCATCAATAGATAAGTGCAATTATTTTCATCTCTCATCACTAGACCACTCTGCACTTCGCCAATCAGCGGCAACATTTACTCTAAACTCTATATATTAACATTCTTTACCCCTAAATTATTCTTTCAAAAGATTCGAAAGAATTGGAGACGACCGATTATATAACCATTGTCTTATCGGATGATCAGAAAAAGATGTGTGAATCTCTGAGAAATCAATCGCCAACCTGCGATTGCGATGGGACACATTGCAGAAAAAATATATTAGCTATAGGATTTATTGGCGTTTTATTAGACCGTAGTTATTTTATACATACTAAAAAGCATCTAATTTCATTGCCCATATTTTCCGGTTTAGCCACCTCACAAATGTTACTTAATACGACTATAACAGATGATAAGTCACATTTAAAAAAGCTATAGAAAAAAATCGCTAAAAGAAAAAAGATTTTCTCTTAGAGCCTCTAAGGATAGAGCAATTTTATCGAATGTGACAGAATCTGATTGTGTCACTTTCGCTCTTACTCGCTTGGCCTATCATCGTCGCCAGAAAAACCAACATTTTTATTTGGTCCATAAAATCGTTTCTTTGGAAAATGGTCAGGGAAATTGTTCTCAGTTTCATATTGAGAAATTATTCCAAGAAAAAGCCTGCGGTAAAGATACCCAGCGACCTGAGTTTCAAAAATACTAACTTATATTCGCAAATGTGATTGTGTCATCGTTGCATCATTGAACCGTTTAGGCAGAGATTATGAAGACGTAAAAATACAGTTGCTTTTAAAGTAGCATTAAAAATACTGGTCGCACAGTTTTTGGATTTCAACACTGGAAATGAACTCCTGGACACAGCTATGTTTGACATGTTTTTATCACTACTGAGTTATATTGTACAAAATGAGCGTGAAAAGATCCGCAAAGACGATTAGTTAATAAAACGGTGGTAGACATGTTAAAGCAAGGAGTTCCAGTTACAGAGATTGCCAAAGAAAATGGACTCTCTCAACCAACCATATATATAATAAAGAAGGCGAATGATTTGTAGATTTCATACTACATTCATTCGCTTTTCTGTCGTGCATTTTCGTTTCTATGTTCCTTGTACCCCCATTAAGGTAATTTTATAACTAACTCTGTTTCTTTATCGAAAAAATTCCCTTTATTCAAATCAAATGCCAAATCTACAGAGGATCCCGGTTCATGGAAGTTTCTCGCATCCACTTTGGCAACGAATTCAGTATCACCGATAACAGAATTAAGCATTGTTTCTGCTCCTAATAATTCTGAAACAACTACTTGAGCACGGACTGTTGATTGAGGTGCGGCATCAAGAGCAATTTGCTCGCCATGGATGTCTTCTGGACGAATCCCAAATATCACTTCTTTTCCTTCATAGCCTTTTTCTTTTAATACTTTATTCTTCCCATCAGGTATCCGCAACTTTAAGCCATGATGATTCGTCAGCACCCCATCTTTCAATGTTACGTGAAAGAAGTTCATTGTTGGCGAACCAATAAAGCCTGCCACGAAAATATTCACGGGCGTGTTATAGACTTCTTGCGGTGAACCGACTTGCTGGATCACGCCGTCTTTCATGATGACGATCCGGTCGGCCATGGTCATTGCTTCGGTCTGGTCATGGGTCACGTAAATCGTTGTCGTCTCTAACCGTTGATGCAATTTGGCGATCTCGGCACGCATCGAGACTCTCAACTTAGCATCCAAATTCGACAATGGCTCATCCATCAAAAATACTCGTGCGTCACGGACAATCGCTCTTCCAAGAGCAACACGCTATCTTTGTCCACCGGATAGCGCCGCTGGTTTTCGATACAAATAGTCTGAAAGACCTAATATTTCGGCAGCGTTTTCGACTCGTTTCGCGGTTTCACTTTTATCGTATTTACGAAGCTTTAAGCCAAACGCCATGTTATCAAAAACGGTCATATGGGGGTAAAGCGCATAATTCTGAAAAACCATGGCGATGTCTCGGTCTTTGGGAACTACATCATTCATCCGCTGACCATCAATCGTAAAATCTCCCTCCGAGATATCTTCTAACCCGGCGATCATGCGCAAGGTTGTGGATTTCCCGCAACCTGATGGACCAACAAATACAATAAATTCTTTGTCCTTGATCTCTAAATCAAAATCAGTCACTGAATACGTTTCTGCATTGTCGTATTTCTTATGAATATGTTTTAAACTTAGTTCTGTCATATGTGTTCACCCATTTCTTTCCTATCAAGAATGCAGCTGCTGCTCTTTTGCTAATGCCAGACACCCGTACGTTCCCGCGTTGTCTCCTAATTTCGGAAGCACAAGGTATTGATCTAGTTCTGGTACCTCCACGTAATCCTTCAACAGTTCTTTAAAGGCTGACTTCATTTTCTCTAACAGTTGGCGTTGCTTCATGACACCTCCACCAAAAATAATGACATCAGGTGAAAGCATTAGTGTCGTATTGTAGGCACATTGCGCAAGGTAATAGGCTTCCAGCTCCCATTGCACATCTTTTTCACTCAAATCCTGTCCCTTTTTCCCAGCTCGCTTTTCGATCGCTGGACCAGAGGCCATGCCCTCTAAGCAATTTTTGTGGAACGGACAATTTCCTTCGTATGTGTCCGCTGAATGTCGGTTCACCAGCATATGCCCCATTTCTGGATGGCTGAAGCCTTCGATAAAGCGGCCGTATTGCAGTGCGCCGCCCCCGATGCCGGTTCCGATCGTATAATAAACGATGCTTGATCGTCCCTTTCCATTCCCAAAAACAGATTCTCCATAAGCGGCCGCGTTCACGTCAGTGGTCCAAGAAACCGGTATAGGAAAAGCCTTCTTCACTGTTCCCACAAAGTCAAACTGCTGCCAGTCCAATTTTGGTGTAGAAGTGATGTAGCCATAAGTTGGCGATTCATACTGAATATCAATGGGACCGAATGAACCGATACCTATTCCTTTCAGCGTTTCTTTATATGGCGAGAAAAATTCGAGGACAGCTTTCATGGTTTCTTCAGGCTTCGTGGTGGGGAAGCTGTCCCGCTTCACGATCTCTAAGTTATCCGTTGCTACTGCACAGACAAATTTCGTTCCTCCTGCTTCGATACTTCCAAACATTTTTCATCTATCCCTTCACAGATCTCTTGATCAATTGTTTTCCATTCAGTTCTGTTACTACCACCTGTTTGAGCCGCCCTTTTTCGCTGCAGCTGAAGGAAAAGTCGCGAGCTAGCGTGCCTTCGAAAAAGCTATTTACGCTTAACACCGTTCCTTCGTCCTCATCAAAGACTTCTATAGCATATAGATCTAGCAGAATCTTGAGGGTCTTGCTTCTGCTGGAAAGCGGCAGCGTGATATCCTTTCTTCCCAAAGGATTCCCCTCAGAATGGTAAAGTAGGTGTTCCTCAATGGTGAACGTGTCTGTCTGTCCTGTTCGTTTATCCTTAAACACCAGCGTTATCGGTGTTTCTCCTGCTTCCAGCGACAATTCAATGAGCGTAGGCTTTTGAATCGTGGAAACGGACTTTTGGTATCCATCGGTTTGTGTATCATAAATGACCGTCTCTGCCGCTTTCAATTGCGAGATTTCCTTTGATAATAAAGCGTGCAGCCGATCGCCTTTTCGTATGACTTTTCTTGGTATGCTCATCGCACCACACCAGCTATTTTCTGTTAATTCACCGAATCCGTTCCACTCATACATCCATTCCCAACCGTTTTGCCAGCCGATAACATACCGTTCCCCCTCTGGTGTTAGAAAGGTCTGAGGCGCATAAAAATCAACGCCATAATCAAGAATGCCCCTCGATTCTACTTGGAATCGCCCCTTTTCGTAATCCAGGCGACCAATCAGATAACTCGAATATTCACCTTTTATTCCTACTGGTGAAAAGGTCAATACGTCCTTGCCATCTAATTCGTAAAAATCTGGACATTCCAGCATCCACGCATTGGGTTCTTCAAAGGCGACCCCCATCAGTGTCCACTCTAAAAGATTCTCTGATCGGTAGAGAACCAACTTCCCAACGTTATCTTGACTAACACCGACAAGCATGTAGAAGGTATGATCTTTTTGCCACACTTTAGGATCTCTAAAATGAGGATTCTCCTTTCCGAGAGAATCGTTTTGAAGGATGGGGTTGTTTTCGTATTTTGAAAAAAGCCTGCCGTCTTCGCTCATTGCGACGCATTGCTTTTGGACCAATTGCCCTGCCGCATTTTTCGCTACGGCTGTATAGAATAGATAAAGCGTGCCTTCGTGTTCTATCGCTGTTCCCGAAAAGCACCCGCCTTCCGTGCTATCTTCGTATACCTCAGAAGGTGCCAAAGCAATCGGCAGCTCCTGCCAAGTGATTAGATCGTGGCTTACCGCGTGGCCCCAATACATTTGATGCCATTTTGTTTGGTAGGGGTGGTATTGATAAAACAGATGATATTCTCCTTTGAAGAAAATCAGTCCATTTGGATCATTCATCCATCCTAATGACGGTGTGAAGTGGAGGATCGGCTGGTGAGAGCTTCTCACGGCCAACGCTCTATTGGTTTCGATATATTGATTTGCTTTGTTCTCCATAAGCTATCCTTTCGTCGCGCCAGCAGTCATGCCCGAAGTCACCCATTTATTCAGCGAGAAGTAAATCAAGATTGGTGGCAAAATGGCGATCGATATCGCCGCGTAGGTCGCGCCCCAATCCACATTTCCAAACGCGCCCACGTAATCCTTTAAGCCCATGGTGATGGTTTTTGCAGAAGAATCGCTGATAAATGTATTGGCAAATATGAAGTCGTTCCAGATCAAAATACTGTACATTGAAGCGATCGTGATCATCGTATTTCTCGCCAACGGTGCGACGATTTGTAAAAAGACCCGATACGGTGAACAGCCGTCTACGATCCCGGCCTCAATCAGTTCATCAGGAACAAAACTGTAAAAATTGACAAACATCATGACAGAGAGCGGCAATGCAAAGCCGACTTGCGGCAGGACCATCGCCATACTGGTATTTAAGATCCCGATTTTGCTATAAAAAATGAACAGTGGAATCAGTGTGATTTGAACAGGCACCATGATGCCGAACATAAAAAATGAATAGATTTTTTTGCTGTGTTTATAGTGAAATTTTGATAACGCGAAGCCGATCGTTGCACTTAATACGAGGATCAGCACCAGCGAGATCATGGTGATCTTCAAACTGTTCCACATATAACCGCCTATGACACCGTCTCCCAGCACATTTTTATAATTCTCAAATGTCACAGCTTTCGGCAATGAGAATGGCGTCGTCGATAGTTCTACGGAATCTTTCAAGCTTGCAATGAACAGCCAGATCACAGGGTAGATCTGTATGATCAAAAAAACGATCAATAAAAGGATAAACAAGTACTTTATTGCCTTCTCTTTCATTACGCCACACGCCCTTCCTTGTTATTTTTTCGTTTACTTAATGCCAGCGCCTGCTTCGCTGCCTTTTTCTGCGCCTTCACATCGTAATTTTCAAATATTTTTCTTAGAATAAAGATGATCAAGACACTTTCTATAATGATAAAGACGGCCAAGGCGCTCCCATATCCATACTGGTTATTGGTAAAGGCCTGTTTGTACATATATGTGGACATTAATTCGCTTGCATTCCCTGGACCGCCGTTTGTCAGCAAGTAAGGAATATCAAACCCTCTCAGAGCACCTGTCAAGCACATCGTAAAGGTGAGCAGCAGAATGTCTTTGATCATGGGAATCTTGATTTTGAAGAGGATTTGCAGTTCTGTAGCACCATCGATTTTCGCTGCTTCATACACCGATTCATCTAATGAGACGAGGGCTGCATAAAAGATGACCATGTACATTCCGATGAAGCGCCAGCCTTCGGGAATCGAGACGGCACCTAGCACCGTATTCAAATTCGTCAACCAAGAAGTCGTCAGTCCTCCTAACCCTACTGCCGATAACATCTGATTCAGCAAGCCTTCTGGCTGTGTTGAATAAATACTTCTGAAGAGTTGCGCGATGGCGACTGTCGTAACGATACATGGAACATAATAGAGCGTCTTGACTAAATTCGCCCGTTTTTTCAAGTACGTCAACAGTACCGCAAATAGTAACCCAATCGACAATTGAATAATGACAACAATCACTAAATAAATTAAATTATTGATTAATGCTTTATAAAACACCGGGTCTTGAAAAAGCCGCTTGTAATTATCCAACCCAACAAATTGTTGCGGAGTGATGCCGTTCCATTTAATAAAACTTAAACGAAGCGACTCCGTGATTGGATAAAAAACAGAAAGCAGATAGAACAGCAAGCCAGGCATCAGAAAAACGAAAAATGCTTTCTTATCACGTAAAACACCCATATTTTCCCCTCCATTATTGATCTGTGACGTTCACTTTGATCGAATCATCGATCATTTTGACAAAATCTTGAATTTTCATGTCTCCCGATCCTACAAGCAGCAAGTTGTCCTGAACGATCGTATTCGTTGAAGAATCCAGATAGGTATCCCATGGCTTCATAAATTGCTCCCCGGTATTGTCCATATCTTTTCGGATTCTCAAGTACAAACTTGAATAATCGACATCTTTTGGCAACTCCGTTTTAATTGGAGACATCTGCATTTTCTTCGTGTAGATATCTGCATAATGGTTCAGCACATAGAGGAGGAAATCCTTCGTCTTTTCATCGAAAGTTTCTGCGTTGAAGGCCATACCGATTCCAGAGTTTACACAAAATTCATTGGCTGCTGTCACACTGTCCTTCGTTGTCGGCATATAGAAATAATCAATTTCGCCCGCGTCGTATTTCTCCTGCATGGCGCCAATCTCCCAGTCACCGATATAATACATCGCTGATTTTCCATCTAAAAACATGGATTGTGCTGTCGCGTAATCGGTGGCAGAAAACCCTTCATTGAAGTACTGCCCGATCTCTTTTACAAACTTGACTGAATCAACACCCGTTTGACTAGACATTTTTTCTTTTCCTTGACTCAGATTCTCAATAAACTGATTTCCTGTTTGTCTGAAGGCGGGCATCGCCAAATAGCGTTGGACCGGCCAGCGATCGATCCCATCTACAGAGATTGGCGTCACCCCTGCTTCTTTCAGTTTTTTACATGCCGCTAACCACTGATCGAAGGTTTTCGGAACACTGATTCCGTGTTGAGAAAACAATTTTTTGTTGTACCAGATCATTTCGACATGGTATTCCAGTGGGAGAGTGTACATCGAACCATCCGAAAATTCTTGGTATTTTAATGCTGTCGGGTAAAAGTTTTGATAGTAGTCGTTCTTTTGCAGAAATTTTTTCATGTCTACGAGCTTCCCTGCTTTGACAAGCTCTTTTGCGTAAAGGTCTGGATCGGTGTCAATGATATCCGGCATGTTGTTGCCGGCAACCAATGTTTTTAATTTCTGTAAATACGAAGGTCTGTCCGCCGTGGTTTCAAAATCAATTTTCCACTTCCCGCCTTTCTCCTTGCTGTACTGATCGGCGATTTCCCGCATGGTCTCGTCGATTGCCCCGCCGACTGGTCGAGAAGTCAGCCATTTGACCGTCGTAGTGGAGGCATCTTCTTTTTCCCCTCCACAGGCTGTTACCATAAAAAGAACGCCTAAAAGACTAACCAAAACTCCAACTTTTCTTATCATGGAAGAAACAACTCCTATTCTCTTATCTCGATCTCATGCAACACTACTTCCCCTTGAACCACGTAAACCCCTACTTTTTTTCCGCTGTGATTGTATAATCTCGTCGATAATGCAATTTCGTCGTTCATATAGACGACACACATACTTCCTTCTCGCAACACGCGGACACGATAGCGTGACGCTTTCGGCAGAATCCGGCTTGTCTCCACTTGATAGGGAATATCTCCTTTGATCTGCCACTGATACTCGCCCTTTTCAGCTCGCGGCCAGAGATCCCACGCAATCAGCTGTTGTTCCGGTAGCATCCGTAAGAAATAGCCCGTTTCCATCCCTTCATCCACATGAAGGGCAATTCCAAACTCTTTTGCCTTCAAAACATCAAAATCCACTGTCACTGAAAAAGTGTCGGATGGACTATCGAACAGCATGGCTCCTAACGTGTCGCTTGCGACCTTGTTTTTATCATTACTATGATCATTATAAAAGACTGGTGCGGATATCTCCGATTTTTCTTCAAAGAATTCGCCAACCGAATCAATCATCACAGCCTTCAGTTCACCAGTCTGAGGATTTTGGATCAATTCATGGAAAATCATCGTTCCTCCCCAGTCCCAGGGACCAAAGTCCGTCTCTCCTTCTTTTGTCGCGACCCAGCCAAAGGCAATTCTTCTTTCTCCATCTGAAGCTGTTTTGATCGCATAGTTGGCGCGTGTATCAAATACGTCGTCTGCTGGTATGATCCACGGACCCTCTAAGCTTTTTGCGTAACGGTAATGTGTCGTAAAGCGGTCTGAAAATGTTGAAAACACTAAATACCAGTACTCCCCCATCTTAAAGACCTCTGGACACTCCATCGTGATGTACATCTTCGGATCATAGAATGGTTCGCAATATTCCCAAGTCTCCAAATCCTTTGACTTCGACAAAGAGATGCAGCCGCCTCTCAGATCTCCCGCCCCTTGACATCTAGACGCCAACAACATGAAGTAGCATTTCTCCTCCTCCACCCAAAAAACGAAAGGATCGCGCCAGTCAAACTCTTCATAGATCTTCCCGTCAGATGGAAATAAAAAATTCGGGTCTGTCTCGAGCTCGTACAAGCTTTCGCCGACCGCTTTCATGACTAGCTGGACACTCTTTCCATTTACAAAAGGCTTGTTCTCATTAAAAGCAGTATAAAAAGCATGGTACTTACCTTGAGCGTCTTTAATGATTGAACCTGTGTAATTATTGAGGTTGTAGGATTCCTTCGTTCCCCGTTTGATTGCTTCTCCTTGATAATCCACCTGGACAAAGTCTTTGGTTGTCGCCAAATGCCACGTTGTTTCTTCGGCATATTTTCCCTCGATGATTCTTGGATCATGCAGATAATACGCATAAAATGTTCCTTCTTCACAATACGGGATCAAGTCCCCCACCCACGCATTCTCCGGTCGATAAAATAAACTCATTCAACATCTCTCCTAAACTTAATTGATCATTTAACACCCTTAGAATAATTTTGGTAGCGCTTAATCACAAGTGTTTTTCACGTTTTTGTGCATTTTCGTGCAAATAAATATTGCTTTTATGTGCATGCGGTGGGTATACTGCCTGTGGGAGGGTGAAAAATGAAATGTACGATCAATGATATTGCTAAAGAAACCGGGTATTCAAGAAATACTGTTTCAAAGGCGCTCAAGAACGATCCTCAAGTATCTCAGCGAACAACGGAGATCATTATAAGAAAAGCCGAATCCATGGGGTATTTTACGAAGGAAGAACGAACAGAATACAAGATCGATCAGGGAAATATCTTGTTCCTGAATATCAATCATGCAAACGATTCTCAATTTTGGAGCAATGTTTTGACGGGGATCGAAACGATCCTTTCCGAGACGAATTACCAGCTGACGATCGCAACATTATCGAAAGAGGATATCGAGGAAGGGCGTTTGCCCGAAGCGGTCTACAGTTCGAATACGAAAGGCATCATTGTGGTCGAAATGAATTTCCGACCGGTTTGGGACAAGTTATTGGAGACTCACCTTCCGATCGTCACGGTGGATGCGCCAAAAAATCCTAATTATTTGATTGGAAAGTGTGACATTGTTATGATGGAAAATCATTCCAATGTTGAACGGATCACTGAATTACTCATTCAAAAGGGCTTCTCTGATTTTGCCTTTATTGGCGATTTGTATTCACCTAATACAGGCCTTGGCTTTATGGAGCGTTATTATGCCTTTTTCAGTACGCTGAAAAAGCATGAACTGGAAATCAACAGCCATGCTTCGATTCTCAAGGACACAGACACGATTTTCGAGAATTTTGAGAAAATCAAAGAATTGCTCAATTCCATGAAAAAAGTGCCGGATGTCTTCTTGTGCGGAAATGACTGGCTAGCGATCCAATTAATCTACGCCCTACAGGCGCTGGGACACAAAATACCGGACGATGTCAACGTGATCGGATTTGATAATATCCCGAACTCCGAGCGAATTTTACCGGGGTTGACCACCATCGACGCGCCAAAATTTTATTTGGGCAGAAAAGCTGCGCATCTCATTATGGACCGCTTGAGTGAACCTGATATTCCTTATTCGATTTCAAAATATTCTACGAAGCTGATCTTTAGGGAGTCTACTAATTTATAAAAAATAATGTTCTGTTGCAAAGTTTCAAAATAGACAGCGATACTACCCTTTTGACTACGAATTACGCTGCTATCCCCAGTAACCATTTAATTTCTATGCAGACGGAAAAGCCAAAAAGAGACCCTTCATTTCGGCTTTATTTGTAGACTCCTCGAATAGTTTCCATGCCTTAATTGTAGCTAACGCTGTCCGAAGACTTTAATAAAATTTATTCCGTCACTTAATTGGACGATGATCTTGCTCAATCAAGTTATTGAGATACTTCACCGTCCCATGTTGCACCCGACTGTTTCTCAGCAAAAATTTTCTCTGCTCCAAATTTTTTCATCTCTTCAATTTGCCGCTGCTCATTTTGATCTGTCGATGAGACACGAATATATGCAATTTTCAAAAATTCCACCTAATTTCTCAAACTAATTATCATACACCCTAAGCACACACGGGAAAATCAGTAATTTCAATAAAACGTGAGTGTCTAATTTAAGTATAATCTGTTGACCGCTAAATGAAATACTTTCTGACCTAATTAATTGAGCTGCTGAAAGAGCGATTAAATGAGAAATAAAAAAAGGATCAAAAACTTTTAAGTTTCTGACCACATCTTTATTTTGCAAGTTTATTAACATAAAAAAATAGCAATACATATCAATTATAGTATCTAAAAAGAGTGTTGGATTTGAGTCAATATCTTGTTTTCAATATATTGAGGGGTTTTACAATTCTCAACGTCCTCATGGCACACTGGATATGCTTACACCCAATGAATGGAGGATAAATACTTTGATTCTCACTAAATATCTGCTCTTTTTGTGTCTACTTTATTGACATCTATCCATCTTGACCTAATGTTTGTAAAATAGTCATCTTTCCATATAATTTTTCTAAGTGAGCAAATTCTGTTTCGTCATAGAAATAACATTTTCCTTGAGTGAATTCTTTGGCTACTTCCAATACAAAACGTACTGCTCCTGCAATATCAATTTCATGATTGGCTCCTGTGCCACAACCTGGAACTGCTGATTCAGCTGTTAAAGCTAATCCAACTACTGGTGCATTCGTAGCAATGGCTGGTTGTAAGATACTATTGATATGATACACATCGTTTCCATAAGGTGTGATGTCTTGCATCGTAATAGGGAATGTAACGGGTGGTTGACCTGTCGTCATACTCATTAAACGAAGTAAATCATCTGAGATTCGTAAAATATAGCCTTCTTTTACTGTTGGCGAAATAGCAAAACCACGATGATTAATCACGTTATTGCCTTTTGTTGCATCAATCGAGATAATCGCATCCATTTCTGGTAGAATCTCGTATTCATTCATATCGGACATTTCTACAGGAGAACCCATAAAATCCACAGGCTCATGTGGTTGAGTCGGTGCATCTGGACAAATATGCGTCGTCACGATAATATCACCGGCTAATTGATTGCCTTTTTGATACATGTCCGTCAATTTTAATGCTGAAGCTAAAGCGCCAATAGCTCCGTCGGCATCAGAAACTAATCCAATTCGGCTAGGATGGGCGGCAATACCACCTAATCGACCAATAATTCCTAACGTTGGAGCGGTTCCACCTGTACTTTTTCCATTGGAACCTTCAATGAAGATCTTTACAAAGTCCGTTGACCCTTCTGCTCCTTGCAAAGTTGTGCTAGTAGCAGTAATTCCTTTAATTCCTTGAAACGCCTGCAACGCCTTTTCTCCAGTAATTTTAGGATCATCTAATAAATCAATGATTTCCATCACTTGTTTTAACATATTACTCCTCCTTTTGTATGAATACAACCTGATTTAAAATGTATGTTGAACATATTCAAATAATAATTCGTTACTTTGATATACCGGTAGTCCGGTTACCTGAATCACAAATTCACTCATGTATCGACTATAGCCCATACAATCTAGAATAATTGCTTCAGCACCAGCTTTTTGCAAATAATTTCCTGCCTTTGCAAATGTATCTTCTGAAAAGTCATAAGGTGAAGCGGCTGCAAAAATCGGATTTAATTGATTGGTTTGCCATTTCTTCCCTGATGCTTCTATTTGAAGTGCAAGTGGAAGCATTACTCCCAGCTGTTGTTTGCCAAATTTTTGCTGAATATACGGTAATAGAATCCGCTCGGGTTCAACTAAAATAGCTTTTTTAGTGGTTAGATTTTCAAACTCAGCAGTACACAATACAACAATCACATCGACTCCTTGAGTTTCCAAATCGTCAATTTTTTGTTGCATTCGTGCTTGTACTTTTTCTTTTGACATGCGAATACTCTCGTCATTACAAAAGGTGCTAACAACTACTTCTTCATTGCCTTGTGGAGACAATAGCTTCTCTGCTTTGGTCATTGTTAAGCCATTTAGCAACCCGTCTTGTTTGACGTTTGCAGACTTTTGAAAAAAAGCAGCAAACGAATCAGCGATATCCAAACGTGGTGCTTCACCGATTGTGACAAATACAATTTTTTTCATCGAATCGCTTCCTTATGCTTTTTTGATGACGTCTTGAATATACGGTAAAATTTCAATGCCCAAGGTTTGTTCAATCCGTTCATAACCAGAAGCTTCATACATACCCGCTCCTAAAGCCAATTTTTGGTAAGGTACTTGCAGAACAAAAATTTCTTGCTCTGCTTTTAATTCAGCTGTAGTAATCGGCAAGCCTGTTGCTTGGTCAAAAGACATCAATAAATCAGGGAATGTGCTGGCACGTTCGCCATTTTTATCTAATGCCATATATTCGTTCCAGATATACAAGACATAGTCATCCTCTTGATCTTGAACCGTGCATATCCCTACATCTAAACCACCTGATATAGTTAGTTCAAAGTCTTGCACCTTACCTTGGCATACGACTGTTCCACCAAGATAATTAGCAGCATTTTCTACTTTTTCCAATGGTGTCGTTCCCTGTAAAAAAGCATTTCCTACTTCATAAGATTGCGTTAAGGTATTCAACGCGGCATTTTTTAAAATAAATTCTTTACTAACAGGATTTCTCGCAACAACGACTAATCCCCCAGCTTCAACTGCTGCTTTTCGAACTAATGTCGATGTGGCATTAACTGAACCTTGTGTGACTAATTGGATTGCTTTATTAGTTGCAGGATCTCCACCAACAGCTGATTGCTGAGTTACATATCCTGGTGTTTCAGCTAATCCCATTGCCCCCATAGTTCCCAGTGGATGTGCTCGTCCATTGCAAGAGGCATCCACCATTGGTATTCCTTTCAAAGCGGATGGAATAAAAGCATTAAAACTAGAGCCGCCACCCATTTCATTGGTAATTAAAGCATCCACTTTAAGCCCATAATTTTTTTCTAAGAGCTCTACGATTTCTACATAATTTTCTACAACGACATATTGTTCAGTTGCCGAAGGAGCTCCTACAGCGGAAATTGTCAACACTGTGGCATTTTCTGTCAAGTCTTCCACAGCAATCACTTTTGGTCTACGTCCATCCGCTAAAGAACTTTGTGCATTTTCAATTCCGTGGTCCATGCCACCACCACCACCACCGCCTAAAATCAGACCACCAATGGCAAGTGCTTCAATTTTTGATTCATCTATTTTTAAAACCATGTCAACCTCCTACTTACTTTGTGTTATGGTAATTCATTTTTCAATCGATTAACTTCTTAATCGATTTAGGCAAACAATCTTAAATCCCAATACTATCTAAATATTCTTGTTCTGCTGGTTCAACTACAGGAATTGATTTTAATAATTTTTTCGTATAGGTTTCTTGGGCGTGGTAAAAAATTTCTTCCACATTGCCTTGCTCAACTAAATTTCCTATTTGCATGACAATGACATCATCAGAAAAATTTTTCACCAAGGCTAAGTCATGAGTGATAAACAAATACGAAAGCTGATATTTTTCCTGCAATTCTTCTAATAAACGAATAATTTTTGCTTGTACAGAAACATCTAATGCAGATGTTGGTTCATCTAAAATAATCAATTCAGAATCTAAAGCAATCGCTCGCGCAATTCCCACCCGTTGCTTTTGTCCTCCACTTAACATATGAGGGTACCGATCTAAAAAGTTCAAGGGTAATTCTACCACTTGAATCAATTCTCTGACTTTTGCTAATCGTTGCTTTGCATCTCCATATTTATGCACAAGTAAAGGTTCTTCGATAATTTGACGAATAGTCTTACTTGGATTTAAAGAAGATGTGGGATCCTGATGAACCATTTGTATTTGTTTATGAAAGGCTTTGATAGCCTCTTTTCCTTTAATTTGGCTAATATCGGTTCCATTGAAAAGAATTTTTCCAGCCGTAATGCTCTCAAAACGCATAATCATTTTTGCTAATGTCGTTTTGCCACTTCCAGACTCGCCTACCACCGCCAACGTCGAACCACGTTTCATAATAAAGGAGATGTCATTCACAGCATGAACGATTTCCTTTTCTCCACGATTTTTCGTTTTGACGATAAATTCTTTTTTCAATCCTTGAACTTCTAAAATTGGTTGATTATCCATTAGCTTGTCTCCTTTCCTAAACAAGTTTTGGCAACGCCGCTAATAAATTTTTCGTATAGGTTTCTTTTGGTCGTAAGAAGACATCTTCTGTATTGCCTTCTTCGACAACTTTTCCATACTGCATGACGTAAGTTCGTTCACCCATTTCTTTAGCGACACCCAAATTATGTGTAATGTACAACATCGAGATTCCTTCTTCTTTGACTAAACGCTGTAATTCTTTATTGATACTATTTTGAACCGTTACATCTAAAGCTGTCCCTGGTTCATCAGCAATTAATAGCTTAGGTGTATGGATGAGTGCAAGCGCAATCACTATACGTTGGCGCATCCCACCACTAAGTTCAAAAGGATAACGTTCCAGTAGCCCTTCTGGATCAGGCAAACTCATTTTATGCAGTAACTCAATTGCTCGTTCTCGAGCTGCTTTTTTTTCTTCATTTGAAGGTTTACCAAACCAACGGCGGGCGCGTTTTTTCCCTTGATACAAATAAACATTCAGCATCTGCTCTCCAATGGTAAATACAGGATTTAATGCTGTCATTGGATCTTGAAAAACCATCGAAATTTCTTTTCCTCGAATCTCACGCCAATCTTTTTTCTTATTTTTCAACAAATCTTTTCCTTTATAAAGGATACTGCCACCTGTATAGAGTGTTGGTGGCGTTTTAAGTAATCCTAAAATGGAACGAACTGTAATTGTTTTGCCACTGCCAGATTCTCCAACAATTGTGACCAATTCGCCAGGTTTTAATGAAATGTTGATATTGTGTAATGTTGGCACCTCTTCTGGTCCATTTTTAAAACTTATTGATAAGTTTTTGATTTCTAATAAATTCTCTGTTGTCATTCTTTACTCCCCCTTAGTCTACTCTTACGTCGAAGAAGTCTCTTAATCCATCGCCTAAAAGGTTGAATCCTAGTACTGTTACTAAAATAGCTAAACCAGGAAATGTTGTTTGCCACCACATTGTCGGCAAATAAACTCGTCCTTCAGCCACCATTGTTCCCCATTCAGGAGCGGGTGGTTGTGCACCTAACCCTAAAAACCCTAAACTTGCACCAGTCAGAATAACAAATCCAATATCTGTAGAAGCTTTAACAATAATTGTAGATAAACAGTTTGGTAAAATTTCAATAAAAGCGATGCGCCATTTACTAGCACCAATTCCTTCTGAAGCTAAAATAAATTGTTCATTTTTTATCTTTAACGTTTCCGCTTGAACTAATCGTGTAAACCATGGCCACCAACCAAAAGAGATAGCTACCATTGAGTTAAATAAAGAGGGTTCCATAATCGCTGCCACAGCCATCGCTAAGATAATTGATGGAATTGATAAAAAAATATCTGTCAAACGCATAATGACAGAATTAACTTTTCCACCCCAAAATCCAGCAATTAAGCCTAAAGGAACGCCAATCCCAATCGCCACAGTTAAAACAACCACACCCATGATTAAAGAATAACGTGCACCAAACAACACACGACTAAAATTATCTCTTCCTGCTTCATCTGTCCCAAAAATATATTGACTACTAGGCGGTTGATTCATTAATGAAAAATCAATCGAACCAGTGACATCGCTTGGATGGGGAGCGATAAAATCTGCAAAAATTGCGGCAAAGACTACTAATGCTACAATAATCAATCCAACAAGCGTCAATTTATTTTTTAGGAGTTTCCGGATTTTCCCAGGAGCTTTTCTTTCTTTTACATTTGCTTCCATATGAACCTCCTATAGTTTTTTCATTTATTAAGCATCTAATTTAATTTTCGGATCAAAGAATCCATAAAGTAAATCAACAATCACATTAATCAAGACGAAGAATAAACCGATGACCAATGTCACACCAATGATGGCATTGTAATCTTTATACAAGATTCCTTGAATCGCATATTGTGCCATTCCTGGCCAACCGAAAACAGCTTCTACAAGAAATGCATTCCCAATCAATGATCCAAATTGCATCCCAACTGTTGTCAATACCGAGATGAACGCATTTTTCAACATATATCGTTGATACACTAGATTTTCTGGCAAGCCATAAGATTCCGCTGCTAACACATAATCTTTGTTCATTTGATCGATCATATTTGTACGTGTCATTCGAATAATTTGAGCAGCAGTTGCAATCGATAAAGCAATAGCAGGTAATAAAATATGAATAAAACTATCTGTGAAACCTGCAAAATTCCCTGTAAGCAAACTATCTAACAAACGTAAGCCTGTAATTGACTCAACCGCAACATTTCCTCGACCGATAACTGGAAAAATACCTAACCAATAAGAAAAAATCAATTGCAATAAAATTGCTAGCCAAAAACGTGGCAACGCAATTCCTGATAAAGAGACAATACGAATAATGTGGTCAGAAATTTTATTGTTCTTCACCGCAGAATAAATACCTAAAGGAATTCCTACTGCTACTGAAATAATCATTGAGACTAAAGATAATTCAAAAGTCGCTGGAAAGGTATCTTTAATATCCAACCAAACGTTACGACCAGAGCGTAAAGACAACCCCATATATCCGACAAATAATCCTTTAATGTAATTAAAAAATTGTACCGGCAGTGGATCATGTAACCCTAATTGATTTTCCATTGCCACAATCTGTTCTTGCGTTGCTTCAGGCCCTAACGCCAAACGAACAGAATCTCCGGGCATAATTCTTGATAATAAAAAGATAAGCAAAATCAATCCTAGTATTGTTGGAATTAAGCCAAGAATTCTTTTTCCTATAAATCGTCCCATCTAATCTGCTCCTCCCATAGTAGTGAAAAGAAAGGGAGACAGAATTCTTTTATCATAGGTAACTGATAAAAAACCTTTCTGTCTCAACTTTCTTATTTCATGCTCAAATTGTAAAAGGCAATATCATAACCCATCAATCCAACAAAAGTATAACCATCAACATAATTTGCATAAGCAATATTATGTGTAGGATTCGCTACATAAATTGATGGTGCTTTTGCTGTAATAATTTCTTGCGCTTTCTTATATAGCTCAAGTTGTTCATCTACATCAATCTCTTTTCTTGCTTCATCCAAAATATTTGTCGTTTCTTCATCATCATACCAGCTCATTGTACGGAAGCTCCCTTGTGTAGAAGGATGATAAATGCCATAAGTGTGGCTATCTACATGAGGGTATTTCAATGAATCAGAAATTAAAGTTAAGTTTGGTGTTTTTTCAGCCGAAGTAGCCGCTTCAGTAATTTGTGGCCATGTTGCATTTACAATATTTACTTTAATCCCAATTTTCGATAAATTATCTGATACCAATTGACCAAATTGACGTTGCTCTGGATTTTCACCCATAATCATAAAGTCTACTGAAATATCTTGTCCTGCATATTTAGAAGCAGCTAAATATTCTTTCGCTTGTTCTAAGTCTTGTTTGAAAACCGTCACATCAGGATTGTTTCCAGTAACAACGATTGGAACTGGACCTACTGCTTGTGTTGAATCACCTAAAATATCCTTGTTCGCTGAATCATAATCAAATGCTGCTGCGATTGCTTTACGAACATTCTCATCATCAGTTGGTGCTTTTTGCATATTCATTGGAATATGTTGAAGTTTTGCACTTGGATCTTTTTGAACAACTAGTTTGTCATTGTTTTCAAATTCTTTATAGGCTGAAACATTCAACCATTGATGAACCATGTCCGCTTGTCCAGAAACAAGCAATGTTTTAACAGTTGCTTCTTCTGTAATAATTTTCATTTGAACATCTTTGAATTGATTGTCCTTCCAACCTTTCCAATAATCTTCATACGCTTTATAATCGATTTGTGATTCACGATCCCATTTTGCCAATGTATAAGGTCCTGAACCAGCCTCATTATTTTCTAAATAAGCTTGTCCATAATCATCACCTGTTGTATTTTCTTCCAACAGTTTACTATCCACAATAAATAATTGTGTCATTGAAGAGATAAATGGCGCATATGCATTGTTTAAGGTAAATTCAACGGTATAATCATCAATTTTTTTCACATTTTCAGCATCTAATACATTGTTCCACAACCAAGAATTTCCTTGACCTACCGCTAACATACGTTGCATTGTGTACACTACATCATCGGCTGTAAATGGATTTCCTGAATGGAAGGTTACATCATCTCTTAATTTCACCGTATATACCAAGCCATCCTCGGATACTTCATATTCTGAAGCTAGATGTGGTACTGGATCCATTTTGCCATTAGCTGTATCGGGATAGAACAAAGGATCATATAAATTGACTGCCGCAATAATTTCTGTTTCATCAATTACTTTTGCAGGATCAATCGACCCTACCACTTGTTGTGCTACATAAACAAATGGACGATCAAGTGTGTTTGTACCCTGACTTGCTTCTGTTCCTGAATCTTTACTGCCACCACACGCCGCCAATAGTGCTGTTGCTGCAAAGCAAAGCATCAATGCTTTAAAATTCTTTTTCATTTGTACTCCCTCTTTCTTTTCTTAAAAATAGATATTGGATCGTTTTAAAATATGCTCAATCTTGCCCTGAGTGACCTTACCTATGTTCAATGCGTCCTGTTGTTTTTCCTCTGAAATTCGATAAAGGGGACCGGAAATGGTTAAAGATGCCCGAACTTCTGAACTTGCATCTCTAATTGGAAAGGCAATAGCACAAACATCTCGTGTATATTCCCCATAAGAAATGGCATAGCCTTGTTTTCTGATTTCTGCCAATTTTTCATAATGGATTTCTTTATCTAAAATCGTCTTTTCTGTATAAGGAAACATTTCTTCTGACAATACTTCTTGAATAAATTCTGGACGCTGATATGCCAAAATCGCTCGATAAGAAGCTCCTGCATATAAAGGTTCTGAACTTCCTTCAAATGCCGTAAATTTGACACCTTGTTGTGAATCGACAGCAATTAAAGTCTTACCTTGACGCTGATTGATAACCGTGAAAAATATCGATTCATCTAACGCATCTCGAAGCTCAATCATACATGGACGCAACTCTTCTTCCACGTTAAACTGTTTATTCACTAAGTTACCTAACTCAATATAGGGAGTTCCTAAACTATATTTTTTCGTTTCAGGATTTTGAACCGCAAAACCTTCTTCTTTCATTGTCTCTAATATTCTAAAAATTTTCGTATGACTTTGATTAAGTTCACGCGCTAGTTCCCTAATACCCCATACCGGTTTTTCAATGGTAAAACATTTCATTACTTGTAATGAAAGCTGTACACTACTTAAAATTTTAGGTCCCTCCCTCATAGTGGTTCTCATAACGAACCGATGTTTCATTTATTTAATTTTCTGAATATTATCACAATTTTCTCATCAAGTAAACCTATTTGATGTGAAAAAACTTTACATTATTTAATATAAACATCATGATTATTTTAAAAACCTAGTTATATCAACATTTCTAATTATAAATTTTTTTAGTAATAATCAGTCCATATATAAAATAGTCAAGCAATTGTCCGCTTTGGTGTTAGTATCAAATCTTAGACAGCTTTTCGTAGAGACAAGAATAAATTAAACTTATCTACGAGAGGATGAATTTTTATGAACCGATATGAAGAAAATTTTAAACAGATGATTGTTGAACTGAATCAAACTGAACGTTCTGTTCGAGGGTTGGCGAAAGAATATGGCTTATCTGAAGCAACGATTTACAAATGGAAGAATTTATATTTACCTAATCAGTCCACGGGACTGACTGGAAAAGAAGTGGCTGAACTGAAAAAAGAAAATGCTCGTTTGAAAGGGGAACTTGAAATCTTAAAAAAAGCCGCAGCCATGTTCTCTCGGAAAACCTAAATTCGCTTGTTCAATTTACTGAAAAATGGTGTAAGGATTACACTGTTTCTTTAGATGGAACTGTCACAACAAATCGGAAGCAATATTTAGAAAACACTTTACAGAGTAGAGATAACAAGTTCTTGGTCAATGCACGTCAAGATATTTCTTCAACTCCTGAAGGCGCTACACGCTGTGACTCTTCTAGATAATAGTAGACCGTTTCCGGCTTCAACCCCTCCATAGAAACAAACCAGGTATCCTGCAGATCAGATTTATTTAGTGTCATGTAGCTCATAAGATCAACGCCAGATTCAAAGAATTCCAACCGTTTAGGTTCGCCATTTCTAACGTTGAATCCCACAAAATTATTAGAACCAGGTTCGATTTTTTTCCAGGTAGAGTCCTTGATCGTTCCCTTTTCACTGTTTCCGCAGATTTCCCCTTGATTATTCCAAATCAATACTAGATTATTACGTTTATCTTGTCGTAAAAACCCTTTGTTATGAAGGACATTTACAAGTTCTTCATCAATGCAGCGTTCCTCTATTAAATATTTTTTTGCTCGAACAAAAGGCCGTTCATTTTCTTTATCATATTTGTAGTCAATTTTTGCTTCTGGTTCAAATTCCGTTGCGTCATAGTCATTGTCTGTAATATGTCTGACGGCTTCTTTAAAGTCCTTTATTCCAACAATCTTTTGGACAAAGTCAATCGGCCCTCCACCAAAATGTCCATTATTTTCAATAAACAAATTTTTGGGGACTGTAATAACTACAGAATGATTGTCTGCAATACGATATTGTTTGGCAGAATCTTTTTTTAAGTCAATGCCATTTTTATGAGCGATATCTAGGATCGATACTGTCTTCGCAAAAGCAATCTGTTCCGAGAACGTTTTGTACGTCTTTTGTGGTTCGGTCAGCTTTTGTTTTTCTACCGTGGGCGCTTTTTCTTGTTCTCGTTGTTCCAATTCTTGATGGATCATCAGTTGCGTATCGATCTGTTCAATCATTTGGCGAGAGAACACTTTCACCTCTTCCATTTGAGCCAATTTATCCTCAACGGTCTGTCCATTCTTTGTCCAAGCCGCAATATACGGAATCGATTCTTCTTTCGTATCAATGCCGTAATGGTGGGCACCGATATACGCAGCCAACTCCGCTTGAAATTCTTTGACTGAGCTAGAATAAGTCGAATTACTCGCTTTTGATTGAAGTTTTGCATGTGCCAATTCGTGGATCATGGTTGGCACTTGTTCTGCTTGTGTAAACCGAGGATTCATGAAAAGCATTTCTGAGCCATCGATGCCCTGACCATATGCCCCTTTTGCAGTTCCTAACACTGGCGTAACAGTCGTTAGATCATCAATGATCGTTAGGCCTTCTGATAAGGCATAGGTTTCTAATGATTGGTATAACAGTTTTGTGTTTGCGGCCGTCGTCTGACTAATATCAAAGACCGGCACGTTTTTGAATGCCCTTCTTTCTTCTGTTTTCAGTTCTCCTTTGAGTATCTTCTCTTTTTGTTGCTTGGTGGCTTTCGATAGTGACTGTGAACGTCCCTGTTCGTTGATAAAACACTTATACGTTGTTGGCGCCAAAACCCATATGGCTTTTTCTCCCTTGCGAATAAAAAAGCCAGCGTCTTTGAATTTTTTCGCACCGGCCACAGCGTGAGCATGAGGTAATTGCTCTTGGATCAATGCCGTATTTTTTAGTGAGTAATTGTAAAACTCACTCATAAACGCACCTAGTTCTAAGACGTCTTCCGGATCATCAAAATGATTCTTGATATTTTCCATGGCATCTTTGACGAGTTGGTCGGTTTCTTTTTTTAATTCATCGGCTGATTTTCTTTTTTTGACTGACCGTTTTTCTTCAGAATATTCAATTTTATTTTTAGTATCTGGATTGCTCATTTTGAGTTGCCCTTGTGTCAGCTGCTCTGGCTCTCCTTTATAGTAATCACTCGAATCAAATTCGATCAATCCATGATCAATAGGCACGCCCATATAAACATTATTTTGTTTTTTATAGTCATTCCATTGGCTAATAAAAGAGGAAAGATATTTTGGATTCAATCGGTTATTTACTAAAAAATCATCATTCAATTTCTCTTCAGCTTCTTTATGATCTTGACTGAACCAAATATTTTCTTCAGTTAATTTCGCATGTAAATCAAACTCATAGGACGCTACTGTACTTTTAAAAATATTTTCCTCATCTGTATAGATTCTGAAAAAAGCCCCTTCTGCATGGTTTTCAATTCTTAAATAGTAAGCTGCTTTTGAATGATCGTTTGTTAGAACATCCTTCTTATCTTTTGTAGCTAACGATTCAAGCTTTTCATAATAGTCTTGGTTACTATTGACCCCGTCCCCGACGTCTAAACGAAATGCATCGACGATTTCTCCATCTTTAATTTCCTAAAAGTAAAATTTGTAATACACTTTCCATTGGTCGATCTAAACGTTTGATTTCTTCGATTAAAGGTTGTGAAACGATCTCTCCTTCAAAATTACGAATGCTTTCCGACCCCTCGTTAAATTCCACTCGATGGAAATGGTTCAAGGCAGCTTCTTGATCTTTTGTAGCGTTGAGCACCTCTGTAGTGTCACCCGTTAGTTCGTTTAAAAGGTTCTGTTGCAAAGTTTTAAATCTACTATCAAATAAGGTAGAATAATAGAAAAAGATAGCAAGAGGAATGACGATGAATCATTTTAAAGGAAAGCAATTTCAGCAGGATGTGATTATTGTAGCCGTGGGCTACTATCTTCGTTATAACCTTAGCTATCGTGAAGTTCAAGAAATCTTATATGATCGTGGCATTAACGTTTCTCATACGACGATTTATCGTTGGGTGCAAGAATATGGCAAACTACTCTATCAAATTTGGAAAAAGAAAAATAAAAAATCCTTTTATTCATGGAAAATGGATGAAACGTACATCAAAATTAAAGGAAAATGGCATTATTTGTATCGAGCCATCGATGTAGATGGTTTAACCTTGGATATTTGGTTACGTAAAAAACGGGACACACAAGCAGCCTATGCTTTTCTTAAGCGGTTAGTGAAGCAGTTTGATGAACCGAAGGTTGTAGTCACAGATAAAGCCCCCTCTATTACAAGTGCCTTTAAGAAACTAAAAGAATACGGCTTTTATCAAGGGACAGAACATCTTACCATTAAATACCTGAATAATTTGATTGAACAAGACCATCGTCCAGTAAAGAGACGCAATAAATTCTATCGAAGTTTACGCACTGCCTCTACCACGATTAAAGGCATGGAAGCCATCCGAGGATTATATAAGAAAACCCGAAAAGAAGGCACTCTCTTCAGGTTTTCGGTCTGTACTGAAATCAAGGTATTATTGGGAATCCCAGCTTAAATCATAGATACCGTAAGCGATTTTATTCTTTATTTAAAACTTTGCAACAGAACCGATTGATATATAACAACAAACCTTCTTTCCATTGTTCCTTTTCAAGCAAGTGCATGCCTTTGGGTTCAATGAAAATTTGGAGATAGTGATCTTTATTTTCCAACAAGAGGATAAAGTCCGGCTGGAAAGCTTCAAAGCGTCGTTCACGGACGCGCTCACCAAACTGATAGAGCTTTTGAGCGCATCACTTTTTATGGATTCGCGGTGCATGTTCTCGTCCATTCAGAGCAAGTATACGTGTTCATAGTGTTCTTGGAATTCCTTAATGCGTTCCGCCAGTCTATCAACCAGCTGTTTCTCAGTCTGGTTGATGATACTCGAATCGTAGACGAAGAAATCTTCTCTTCTCACATGACGACTACTTAGTAGGGACTTGGACCAGAAAAGAGGCCTTCTTGCCAGTAGACCTCTTTCGAGACACCGTCAACTTACCTGAGAATATATTTACTAATTCCTTTATAGAATAATTATGTTGATAATTAAAACTAAAATCCGCCATTTAAATTTAATAATAAAAGACAACTACGTCAGTGAGCTCCAATCGGGAATTAATGTCTCAATTATTTCTATCTCTTCATTGTTTAATCCATATAATAGATATATTTCTTTATCTAACTCTTTCTCAAGATAAGCTGTAGATTCTTGCTTATTTTTTTTGATTAATATTTGATTAGTGATATTTTCAATTTCATTACTTTGAGGGACCCGTAGAGGAACTTTTAGTAAAGGTTCTTTATCTAGTTGATAATTATTTCCTTGCATTTTTCCTTTTTCTTTCAGCCAAAATGCTATTAATTTTGAATTAATAATTCCAGTCAATACTTTCGTCGATATTTTTTGGGGTTTAATAATATTGCATGATTGGGAAACATAACAATCAAAATCTGAATAAGAAAATATAGGTCTACCTACTGATTTTCTAACTGCAACCACCTTTTCACCTTCAAAAAAATCTTGGACACGCATTCTATGAAGCCCATAAGGCTTATTTGATGAAGTTAATATTGATAAAAAAGGATCTAAATGTTTTTTTAGTTGTGGATAATTATCAAAACTATCATGAAATTTATATTCTTTTCCCGTGTAAATTAGCCAATTTTTATTCTTTGGATTTGTATAGTAGGGTTTTAACTGTTCTGGCATATAGTATGGTTTTATTAAAGATTCTTCATTTTCATTTAAATGAAAATGCTCTTTCTCTTCACTTGTAAATGCAAATATTCCTTGTCCCACGGTGAAACTTTCTCCTAATTTTTTCTGATTAGCTTTATTCAGAAAATCTTGTGGAAAAACAATACCTTGAGCTACCTCTTCTTTTGTTAAGTAAAATGATGGTGAACTATTGATTTTATTTAACAACCCTTCTGAAACACTAAAAGTCAAATAACAATCTATGAACTCTACTCTATTTATTTTGGGTTTTAAATACTCGACTTCAGGAGAAGTCTTTGCCAATACTTTTGAAGCATTTAAAAGTTCTAATTGATCTTTATTAGCAGTTACTTTAGAATAATCGAATTGATAATTGTCAGTATCATTATTCTTAGAAAAAAGCATAATCATTGTCTGTTGGTCAGCACTTTCAAATACCATTAATTCACCAAAATCAATTAGTTGAATAATTTTAGTTTCTTTGATAACTTTATTTCTTAATTTACTAGCTCCACTATTAGTAACCCAATTATTTTTTGCAATAAAAGCAAGATGTCCGTGTTTTTTCAACATATCAATTCCTAAACAAGCAAAACTGTACCACAAATCCATTTTTCCTTGATAATAAGGTATTCCTATGAATTTATCCTTTGAAGATTTTCCTTCCAGAAGATATGGTGGATTCCCAATTACTGCATCAAAACCTTCCGTTATTCCAAACATTACGTGTGGATCAAAAAATTCTGCAGCAGTTCTATTTTTAAACGGATCAAATGACTTCAACTGAAAAGTTCGTTCATCATCAAAAACATTACCTTGACCAAGTGTCAGTTTATAATACCTTTCTTGATATTCCTTTTTCTTATGGGGAGATTTAGCATTAAAATATTTATTTCTTAATTCTTGAAGCCTAATATCTAATTCTGGATCAGCAAATAAATCAGTTTGACCATCCTCTAACTTAACTAATGAATTAGCTGCAATAAATTTAAAATCTAGATTTGGTAATGGCTTAATGTTTGAAATATCTTTTTCATCAACAATTACTGATAACCATGCACGAAGTCTTGCTATCTCCACAGCCATAGGTTGAATATCAACACCAAAAATATTATTTTCAATAATAGACAGTTTTAACTTGTAAGGGTCAAAACGTTTTTCAATTCTTTCATAAGTTTTTAGTAGTTGCTGAAGCATCCCCATAGGAAATGCTCCTGAACCTGCCGCAGGATCAAGTACTTTGAAATTGTCGAGAGCTATTTTAATTTCAGAAATAACTTTCTTGCTATTAACTCCCCAGACATCTGCGCTAGATGTGCTTTTTCTATTCAACCATTGAGAATCAGATAAATCTAATAATTCATCTATTCCTTTATGAGCTGTTTCGTCTATTTTAGAATATAAATATTGTCTAACAGTTTCTTTCACCATATACCCAACAATTTCACGTGGGGTATAAAACGAACCTGTATTATTGCGCTCATTATTATCTTCATTATCTGTCTGAGAAGCTAATAAAGACTCAAAAACCTGTCCCAACATTTCAGGATCTACCGCTATTAATTCAAAATCAGCACTAGATTCATCTGTTGTAAAATTAAATTCATCAAAATGATTATATAAGCGTGTGAAATAACCTTCTGGAAATTCTATTGTTTCATCAACAAAGTCGTTTTCCTTCGCTTCAAATAGACCCCCATTTAAATAAGGATTAAGCAAATCGCCGCTAGTTCTAGATTCAACCTCAGTATTTAATGTTTCAAAAAATAATTGTTTCAGTCTTTGGTTATAATATTCAGTTGCTGTTAAATCATCTGTTTCAAAATATCCAATACTTTCATCGATAACATTCATTTTTCTTAAAAACCAAATAAATAATAATCTCCCCAATAACCTTGAAGAGAATTGTTTTGAATCATCCGACTTTTTCCCATTTTTTTCTAAATATGTTACAACTTCTGCATAATGACTAGCCACATACCCATAAAATTGTTTATTCACTTCTTTAAGTTGTAATGCATTCCATAGTGTCGTATGAATTGTGCGTTGTGGCTCAAATTCTAATTGCTTACCATTTTCAATCCCTGTATATGCTGCAGCACCATTCAATTTATCTTTCAAAATTAATTTTTGAGTATTACTTAAATGTCCATGTAATTCTAATACACGTAATTTTTGATGATTAGAAATAACAACCATCAAACTATTAGTATCTGGTGTTAAAAAGAAATCTATTCCTACTTTATACTCTGGCTTACGAGTAAGGTCTGAATCCTCCCAATTTTGTGAATACTCTGTGGCAGCAGCAATTTTTTGCTTAGTTGCTGAATCACTAAACCAAAAAAAGTTACTCTCCAAAGCACAATCTTCAGAATAAAATAATTTAAATGCACTTCTTGCTGAAGTCGATTCAGGATGACTATTAAACCATGATATCTGTTTTTGATTCTTAAAAGTGTCTAAAGGTAACGGATCTGGCAGCTGTCCTGTATATCTAGCCTCTCTACTTAATTTTTTTTCCCATTCACTATTTTCGGGGAGAATTACCTTTAATACTTCATCTGCTAAATCAATTGCAATTGCAAGGGACATCCATTTATCATCTTCATTTGAAAGCTTTTTAACCAAATCATCTATGATACTAAGCCTTTTCGTTGTTAGCATAAAATAATACTCCTTCAATTTTATCTATTTTTTGTTCCTGATTTTCTTTATCTAAAAGTTTTTTAATGAAAACTTCAAATTTTCGAATAGTTGTAGAATATGGAGCACCTGATTCTTTTACTTCCTTATTTAACTTTCTTACAAGTTGTTCAAATTCACGTTTCTCATTTGATCTTTTAATACCTTTTCTAACTATACCTAATACATCCAATGTAAAGTATGTCCCTACAATTTCTAAAGCTTTTATATGAGAGGGTTTTAAATCAAAAACAGTTTTATTTGAATCAAACTGCACTTTTACTTCTACTCTTCCTTTAGATATATATTCTTCCCTATTCACCTTTATTGTATCCATAATTACATCGTTATCATCAGGCGTTGTTTTAATTCTTCTTAAAGCTTCTTGTTCTTCCATGTATTCTGTTCTAATAGATCGGAAAGGACCTCTACTTTGACCAGAAAATGCAATTTTAACAAAACCTACATCTTTAATTTTTTCACCAGTTCCTGTAATTTTCCCATTAGTTGTATATAAGCCAATCACTTCCGATGGATCAAGAATTGCTTGTTTAGATTCAGGAAGATAGTTCCATTTTCCTTTAGGAATTGCTTTTATTCTCTCAACCTCTCCATCTTCTTTATGTTCTTCTAAAAAAGCCCTTAATTCTAATGAATAATCGTCAGTCCAATCAAGGGGATCCCCTTGATTTTCTAATTTAGAAGCTGCTTTACTTGCTGTTACTTCATTTTCATTATAATAATCAAGCATATCGTTAAATTCAATTGGATTAGCTTCTTCGCCTAATATACTTTGGTCATTACCTACTGTTGAATTTATCGTATCAATTTTACGTTCGAGTCTTCTAACCAATTTTAGATATGTCTCTAAATCATCACTTGGCGTTGCATTGGCAATTAGAACTTCATCAAAACATGATCCTAAACGATTAATACGTCCATTTCTTTGTATCATTCTTACTGGGTTCCAATGTAAGTCATAGTTCACTAAAATCCCTGCATCTTGAAGATTTTGTCCTTCTGACAAGACGTCTGTTGCAAATAAAAAATTCAACTCTACTTCATTAGTTTTCAATTGATATTTTTTGCTATTTGGAGAGAATCTTTTAGCAATCTCTTCTACTTCTTTGCTATTACCTGAAACGAATGCTGATTGCTTGTTAAATCCTGGTATATTATTTTCTAATAATTGAGGCAATGTATCTCTCAAATAATCCACTGTATCAGAAAAGAAACTAAAAACTAACACTTTTCCTCCATGTTTTCCTTCATTGATTTGCTCACATAAGCGTGATACAAAAGAATTTAATTTTTCATCGGAACCTTCTTGTGTTAGTAGGTCTAGTAAACTTAATAATAGATTAATAATCGATTTATCACGATCTATGTCTTTTCTTAGTTGCACCAAATTATAAATATCTTCATCTGCATCTTTACGTTCTATACCACGTTTCTTAATATACTCATCATCGCCATCCATTGCCTCTTCTAATTCGGAAAGATATTGTTCATAGTCCTCAAAGGCTCTATCAATATCTTCCCCATACTCATTTTCCAACAACGATGCATCAGATAAATTTATGATATAGCCTTTTTCTAACCAAGTTTCGAAAAATTCAATTCTATGTTTATAATTAGATATAGATTTTTTTAAAGCCATCATTGATGACTCCAAGCGTTTTAACCAAGTTACATGCAACATATTATGAATAGCTAACTGCGTTCTTATTTTAGAAGAGATATTCATAGAACGGACTTCTGGAATAGACTTACCATATATTTCATTACGATAAGAGTCAGGCTTATATGGTGTAAATCCTAGAAAATTAATTAATTGAAAAAGAAGTGGTATTACCGTTTCCGACATGTTACTATTTAATATTTTAATATCTAAGTATTTTTCTGAAATATCATTGTCTTCAAATACTTGTTCGTTCTGATTATCCTCTTGAAGTCTATGAATATTAGAATACAAATCAATCGGATGAGTCGTTCTCTGTGTAATTTCACTTACAAAATTTAGATTTAACAACCTTGGATCTAAGCCTTCAAAAACATTGCTAATCTGTGCCTCAATCGCCGTTTTTACCAATTTTGAATTATCTTTCCCATAACTATATGAAAATTGTTCAACTTTAGTATCAGGGAATAGTTTTTGTCCCTCAACACTGCTTTTCATTGCATTTCTTTTTATTACACCTTGTCTTGTAGAACGAACTAAATAATGCCTAATACCAGAAGTCAATGATTTTCGATAGATGTTCCAATCTAATTTTTCACCATTTTTTTCTGTTCTACTTACTTGTGACTGAATCCTTTTTAATGCTTCAAAGAAATCAATATATTCTAATTGTGAGTTTCCTGTTGCGTAGGGAACATTTACAGAAACTAAATCACCCTTTGAACCAAGCTGAATTTGATTGGCAAAATCCATAAGTGAATTATTTATTGGAGTTGCAGTAAGAAGTAAAACTTTAGCATTCGGATTTTCCTGAAATAATTCTAATATTTGCTGGTGTCGTGTAGAGCTTGAATTTCTTAGGTTATGAGCCTCATCTACCACAAACAGATCTATTTCATCCCTTGTATTTCTACGACTTTTTGATTTATCAATTAATTCTTGAATTTTATTACTATCCTGCTGTGTATATATTTCAAAATCTCTATGTTCTACTAAATTCCATCTATCACTTTCTAATTCATCTACCCACTGTTGCTTTAGTGACGCAGGTGGAATAATAGCGATATTCACCTTATCATCATGGATATATTGTTTAATTATAGCTGCAGCTGTGATGGTTTTTCCCAATCCTACAGAATCGGAAAGCATAGCAACGCCCATATTATCTAATTTTCGACGAAGACTTAGTGCATTTTGATTTTGGAATTCATGCAAAACTCTTTCAATATCAGTATCGAATGGAGATATATCAATCAGCTCATCTGGAAAAACTTCCATTAATGTCTTTATATATACATCGTATGGACCATAAGTTTTATCCCCTACTGGACTGTTACTAATTATTTCTGTAAAATCCCCAGTCCAATCCTCCGCACCAATATCGTTCCATAACTCATCAAACCAAGTGATATGACCGTTCTCTTGATTGTCGGTTTTGGGTTCAAACTCTACTATTTTATAGTCATCAGTTAAAAAGTTTAGTTCCTGACTAGTAGTAAGCCCTGCTTTTGTAAAGTTAGATGATCCAATTATCCCAACAGATTTTCCATCACCTAATTCACCGAATATATATGCCTTAGCGTGAAGTCTAGGTTGCCTAAAAACTTTTACTTCTAAATTACCTTCTTTTATTAAGGTTACCACTTTACGTGCTGTTTCACGTAGTTCATTTATTTGCTTGGCCCCTCCATAATCTTCTAAATCAGATTGAACATAAACATCTGGAAATAGTTCATTTTCATCAACTGAAATTTTAATTTTTTTTTGAAGATGATTAGCTAAAGGCTCTTGCCCGATTAATAAGTGTATTTTTTTATAATGTTTAATTTCTTCTATTAATTCCAATGTTCCAGTTAAATCCCAATATCCTGTTGCTATACGAAGAACGTTATAATTTGGAGCGATTGTACGTAGTGTTTCTGCTAATGTTTTTCTTTTATTATCAATAAATTGTGGGTATTGCGCCATTAAATTCGCCTCTTTCCGTTCCTAAATATATATCTCCTCTAAAAAACATGCGTCTAAAGATAGCATCAAAGTTTGAATATTTTATATATACTAAAAAAAAGAATCCCCTTCTGTAGAATAGCGTTATAACACCACATTCACAGAAAAGAGGGACTCCCTATAAAATATTTTACTACAGAAAACCTAAAGTCTCTAGTAGAAAAACGATTAATAAATTATTTCGTGTCCGTTTAAATTACAATATGGATATACATTCAATACTGTTTCAGAGGTAATATTCAATGTATTAACAAATAATTTTTTTTATTTAATATGATGCTAACTTTATATCTGATAATTCTAATAACAGTTGATTACCCTTTTAAGATTTTAAACGAATTATAAAATTATGAACAGAAACAGAAAAAGAGGCCTAAGCCTCTTTTTCTAATGATGTTGCTGTTTGTGGCCAACTAAAACTTCAGCAGCTTTACTCCTAATTTTTTTCGTTTTACCAGTAGATAAATCTCTACCAGCCTTTCTAACTTTAGCGGATATTCGTTGGCAGCTTTTCTTTGCCATAATAACATCACCTCACTGATCTGTTTTTCAAAAGAAAGTGGGTAGAATATCAGAAATCACACCATTTTTTATTTGATAGTCTAAGGCTATACAGGAAATGTAAGCCTTTTCTTATGTGATTTTATTATATCACAAACTCTATAAAAA
>NZ_NGKU01000001.1:3035554-3038359 GCF_002140915.1 Candidatus Enterococcus testudinis
ATTTTATATATACTAAAAAAAAGAATCCCCTTCTGTAGAATAGCGTTATAACACCACATTCACAGAAAAGAGGGACTCCCTATAAAATATTTTACTACAGAAAACCTAAAGTCTCTAGTAGAAAAACGATTAATAAATTATTTCGTGTCCGTTTAAATTACAATATGGATATACATTCAATACTGTTTCAGAGGTAATATTCAATGTATTAACAAATAATTTTTTTTATTTAATATGATGCTAACTTTATATCTGATAATTCTAATAACAGTTGATTACCCTTTTAAGATTTTAAACGAATTATAAAATTATGAACAGAAACAGAAAAAGAGGCCTAAGCCTCTTTTTCTAATGATGTTGCTGTTTGTGGCCAACTAAAACTTCAGCAGCTTTACTCCTAATTTTTTTCGTTTTACCAGTAGATAAATCTCTACCAGCCTTTCTAACTTTAGCGGATATTCGTTGGCAGCTTTTCTTTGCCATAATAACATCACCTCACTGATCTGTTTTTCAAAAGAAAGTGGGTAGAATATCAGAAATCACACCATTTTTTATTTGATAGTCTAAGGCTATACAGGAAATGTAAGCCTTTTCTTATGTGATTTTATTATATCACAAACTCTATAAAAATGGAACGTTTGTTCTTTTTGTTAATATTTTCAATCATTTTGAGAAATAAAAATAGTGTAGCAAGTTTATTTAATAGTACTCAATGAGAGTATCTAAATCGATTTGAATACCAGCTTGTGTTAACTCTTTTTCTCTTTTTATGTGTAATTTACTAATCATTTCTTTATAATCAGCACCATAATGGATTTGGTTATGACAATTACTACAAAGAGATACAATATTAGCCTCGACATCTAATGAATAACTAAAATTACCTTGCTTTGCCATCGGAATTAAATGATGTGGCTCTGTGTAATTCACTTTGGTAGTCCTTCTTTTGAAGCTTGGGTGCGATTTATCTATTTCACATTCATAATTCGCTCGCTTTAGTGCTTTGATAGCCACTTCCTTATTCCTCTTATAAGAACTTTTTTTACCTAGAAAATCTAACTGGGGTTTAGGTTCGGGCTGTGGCTTATAATCAACAGGTTGATTTACATAGGCCTCTATTAACCCATCAATGCCATCTACTAATTCTTGATCCAGTCGTTCTTCAATATCTACTTGCTGTTCTAATAATTCTTGTAGTATTGAGCGATTTGAACTGTTTTTTTGAACTTTAATTACCTCTTCCATAATATAGTCGAACATTGCTTTGTTAGCTGAGAACAAATAACCTTGCTTTCTATTACCATTTACATTGAATGGACCATTATTATCAGGTTGTAATTTCATCAACACCTCTATATGATCCGATATATTAAATTCTTCTTCCAACTCATAATACTGTGAACTAACCTTCCAACCAGCAGTCGTCCATGTTTCTTTTAATTCTGGAGGACGGTCTTCACTTAAGCAATTTGTCTGCGCAATGCTGATCGCTTTAATTTTACGGTTTACACTGTGGAAAATAATATCGTCTTTTTTTATTTCAGTCATTCTTTTCCAGTGAGAGATACTATGCTTCTTTTGATTACTTTTCGGTGCCCATAAATACTGTCCTGCTTTCTCATCTTTATAGGATTCATTCTGAAACACGAAGAAGTATTGCTTTTTCTGACTATGCTTACCTATATTTTTTCTACTATTAATAAAGAATTTAAGCTGATCACTAATCTTAATTTGACTCTGCACTGTTCTCAGACCATTTTGGACCATATCTTGATAAGTTAATTCTCTGTCCCTAAATTCTTTTACAAACTCTAACGTCATATATCTACCATGATTAACATACGTCGTGCCATCTTTGACAAATTTAGAATCGTCAATAGACGTGCGTGGTAGATCTACATCTATAACTTTTGTCTCATATTTTATTTCTTGATCTGGTTTACCAATATATATGTAAACCGTATCACCTACTAAGACGTCTCTATTTTGTTTCCAGTTTATTTTATTTAGTGATCCAAACGCACCCTTGACGTCATAGTAATTTGGATTACAAGGAAATAGCCACTCTTGCACGTTACATCTCCACCTATTCTCGTTTGATATCTGCTGATTTCATTCTACTATATAGAAAAAAGAAAATAATCTTTTAATTAATTTATTTCCTATTTTTATATTATCTTATAAACGATGGCGAATTTTAAAATGAACTTAGCCACTTCATAAAATAAAAAAACATCATTGCCCAATTTCATGTATTATTGAAGTTCCTACACAATCAATAAAGGATGAAATGACAATGACGCAAACTGAGAATACCACATTTTTACGCAAAGGCAAACACCTTGATTATGAAGAACGAAATAAAATTGAAGCTTGGAAACAAATCGATCGCCCTTTGTCGAATCGTGCAATCGCAAAATTACTCGGACGTGCCCCTCAAACCATTCATAGCGAAGTAAAAGACGGTACGGTTCGCCAAATCAGGCGCCAAGTCCAAAATGGTAAAACCTACGAATATGAATCGTTTGTTTATTCCACAGATGCTGGTCAAGCCGCTTACGAAAACGCACGAACAAATTCTCGCAAACAACCGAAATGGGTTTCTTCGCCAAAGTTCATGGCGTATGCCGATCATCAAATGAAGACAGAAAAACAAGCGCCTGATGTCGTTGTTGGTCGTGCAAAGAAACTCGGCTTGTTTCCAAATGAGACAATCCCTTGTACCACAACCCTTTACACCTATATTGATCTCGGCTGGCTGGAAACAAAAAATATTGATCTGCATCTCAAGGTTCGACGAAACAC
>NZ_NGKU01000001.1:3038459-3057558 GCF_002140915.1 Candidatus Enterococcus testudinis
TTTTTATATTATCTTATAAACGATGGCGAATTTTAAAATGAACTTAGCCACTTCATAAAATAAAAAAACATCATTGCCCAATTTCATGTATTATTGAAGTTCCTACACAATCAATAAAGGATGAAATGACAATGACGCAAACTGAGAATACCACATTTTTACGCAAAGGCAAACACCTTGATTATGAAGAACGAAATAAAATTGAAGCTTGGAAACAAATCGATCGCCCTTTGTCGAATCGTGCAATCGCAAAATTACTCGGACGTGCCCCTCAAACCATTCATAGCGAAGTAAAAGACGGTACGGTTCGCCAAATCAGGCGCCAAGTCCAAAATGGTAAAACCTACGAATATGAATCGTTTGTTTATTCCACAGATGCTGGTCAAGCCGCTTACGAAAACGCACGAACAAATTCTCGCAAACAACCGAAATGGGTTTCTTCGCCAAAGTTCATGGCGTATGCCGATCATCAAATGAAGACAGAAAAACAAGCGCCTGATGTCGTTGTTGGTCGTGCAAAGAAACTCGGCTTGTTTCCAAATGAGACAATCCCTTGTACCACAACCCTTTACACCTATATTGATCTCGGCTGGCTGGAAACAAAAAATATTGATCTGCATCTCAAGGTTCGACGAAACACCAAGCGATCACAGAGTAGGAAGAATAAAAAAATTCTCGGCGATTTGATCGAAAATCGACCAGATATTGTCGATACTCGTGAACGTTTTGGTGATTGGGAAATTGATACGGTGAACGGACTGCGCGTTGGCAAAGACCAAGCATTGCTTACGGTTCTGTTGCAAAGTTTTAAATCTACTATCAAATAAGGTAGAATAATAGAAAAAGATAGCAGGAGGAATGACGATGAATCATTTTAAAGGAAAGCAATTTCAGCAGGATGTGATTATTGTAGCCGTGGGCTACTATCTTCGTTATAACCTTAGCTATCGTGAAGTTCAAGAAATCTTATATGATCGTGGCATTAACGTTTCTCATACGACGATTTATCGTTGGGTGCAAGAATATGGCAAACTACTCTATCAAATTTGGAAAAAGAAAAATGAAAAATCCTTTTATTCATGGAAAATGGATGAAACGTACATCAAAATTAAAGGAAAATGGCATTATTTGTATCGAGCCATCGATGCAGATGGTTTAACCTTGGATATTTGGTTACGTAAAAAACGGGACACACAAGCAGCCTATGCTTTTCTTAAGCGGTTAGTGAAGCAGTTTGATGAACCGAAGGTTGTAGTCACAGATAAAGCCCCCTCTATTACAAGTGCCTTTAAGAAACTAAAAGAATACGGCTTTTATCAAGGGACAGAACATCTTACCATTAAATACCTGAATAATTTGATTGAACAAGACCATCGTCCAGTAAAGAGACGCAATAAATTCTATCGAAGTTTACGCACTGCCTCTACCACGATTAAAGGCATGGAAGCCATCCGAGGATTATATAAGAAAACCCGAAAAGAAGGCACTCTCTTCAGGTTTTCGGTCTGTACTGAAATCAAGGTATTATTGGGAATCCCAGCTTAAATCATAGATACCGTAAGCGATTTTATTCTTTATTTAAAACTTTGCAACAGAACCCAAAAATGAATACTTTTTTTTTATAATAGTGGAGTTTTTTTATAAATAGATCTTTGTGAAAAGGTTAAAAGTTTGATTTAACGCGATTGGATAAAAAACTGCATATTCTTCACAAGTGAGCAAGCAGAAACCCCTGTCACGATAAGGGTGACAGGGGTACTTGGATTAACCGCGATTATGACACCTAAGAATTTAAGTTACCTGATCATTAATTAACTATTTATTTGAACTTTCATATGTATTCTCTTAACCAATTAGGTAAATTAGAATCATTGATATTCCAACTTTCTACTTCTGTTTCACTTTCTTCCCAATTATTCTCGTTTCCATCAAAAAACTTATGTCTATTACATTTATATTTAACTATCGAATTACCTTCTAATCGATATTCATTCCAATAATAATTTTGTTTCCCATATCCATTCCATTCGTTTGTAGTATAAATAGTTGACATAAAAACACCTCCATTTTTTCAATTGATTATATCACGACTAATCAATTGGGACTAACGCTAATGAACAATAAAATTATTCATTAGCAGATAAATTTTCAATTAGGGAACACCCACAATAACTTCTGACTTTAAATACTGTCTTCTTAATAAATATAGATTTAAAAACCGAGTCTAAAATTTAATAAAGTCTCACTGATTTCATCTTCATTGATCCCGATATACCGTTTCGTAATCTTCTCGCTGCTGTGACCGAAAATTTCCATTAGTATGGACACGTCTTTGGTTTTCTTATAGTAATGGTAGCCAAACGTCTTCCGCAGCGTGTGCGTCCCAATATCGTCTCTTCCTAACAGCTTAGCGACCTTTTGAAACATCTGATAGACCGTATTCACTTCCACATGGCCACCTTTGGTGCTAGGAAACAAATAATCCTCTGGTTCTAGGTCTTTCGTATACTCTTGGATCAAGTCCTGCAAACTACTTAAATACAAAATACGGGTTTTCCCTGTTTTTTTCTCGGCGATTCGGGGATTTTTTGAAGAAATAAGGTCTTGTTTCTTCAATTTTACGATATCTGACATGCGTAATCCGCTATTAATGCCAATCAAAAAGAGAAAAACATCCCGATCTGCGTTTTTGTTTCTTCTTAAACAAAATAAAAAGTCGTTTATTTCTTGCTGAGTCCTTAGCGGTTGGACGTTGTAACTCATTGAAATGGTCTCTCCTCTCACAAAATAGATACATGATTTTGTTCACTATACCACGAAATCATGTATTGTACACCCTTATAAAAAAAGAACCCTATTAGAATAGGATTCCCAATACACGTTTTTATACAATTTCATGTGTTACAACTTAATAGGAATTTAAATTTTATTATTAGATTTTTTAATCATTTAAAGGATGGACTATTGTCTCAGCCTCTTCTAATTTATTCTTAAGATATTTTTACTTTCTCTGCAGGTGCTGATACTTCTTTTTGTTCTTTTCGACCTTTCAACTTATACTTCATTAATCTCATGCCATTGAAAATTACCACCAAGATACTACCTTCATGAACCAACATTCCGATAGACATATTCATCCATTCGCTGAAGAAGACGCTGGTCAACAAGACCAACACTACTCCAATTGAAATCACGATATTTTGTTTCATATTATTTGCGGTGGCTTTTACTAATCCTAATGCGTGAGGCAAGTTGCTGAAGTTCGAGTTCATTAAAACGACATCGGATGTTTCAATCGCTACGTCCGTTCCGCTTCCCATTGCGATTCCAATGTCTGCTAAAGCTAAGGACGGACTATCGTTAACGCCATCTCCAACAAAGGCTACAATTTGACCACGTTGTTGAAGTTTTCCAATATAAGCCGATTTGTCTTCCGGCAACATGTGGCCGTGAGCTTCGGTCAAACCAAGTTCGCCGGCGACCACATCAACGGTTCCTTGGTTATCTCCTGAAAGAACGACTAGATTTTTCACGCCCAAGTCTTTTAATTCCTGCAAATTAGCTTTCACACCCGGACGGACTTGATCGCGAATGCCCATCAGTACTTTTAATTCACCGTCGACCGCTGTCAAAACGAGAGAGTTCCCTTGTTGTTCAAACCGTTTGACATCTTTTTGCACTTTTTTGCTGAGAGTGACATTTTCTTTTTCCATCAAGGCCACATTCCCAACAGCCACTCTATGTCCAGCTACACTTGAAACGATTCCGCCGCCTTTCACGACTTCAGTTCCTTCAACAGGATAAAAGTTTGTTTCTCCAATTTGATTTAAGACCGCTTTTGCTAATGGATGATCTGATTCCCGTTCCACACTGGCCAGATAGCCAAGCGTTTCAGCAGGATCTTTTTCATACAGTTCAGTCGCTGCAACGGTTGGGTTTCCGACAGTTAAAGTACCTGTCTTATCAAATACAATTGTATCCACATTGCTGAAGTCTTGAATGACTTCACTCCCTTTTAAAAGAACACCGTTACGAGCACCATTCCCAATACCGGCAACGTTTGAGACAGGCACTCCGATAACTAATGCGCCTGGGCAACCTAGAACCAAGATGGTGATTGCTAACTCAATATTTTGACTGAACGCCCATACAACAATTGCCAGAACCAAGACAGCTGGTGTGTAGTATTTAGAAAAGCGATCAATGAACCGTTCCGCTTCGGATTTAGAATCTTGTGCTTCTTCCACGAGTTCAATAATTTTTCCAAATGTGGTGTCCTCACCAACTCGGTCAGCTCTGATTTGAATCGTTCCGTTTTCTAAAATGGTTCCTGCAAAAACTTCTGCATCAGCTAGCTTGTTGACTGGAACAGCTTCACCTGTAATGCTAGCTTCATTGATATGCCCTTCACCCGTAAGGACTATGCCATCTACTGGAACTTTCGCACCCGTTTTAACGAGCAAGATATCCCCTTCATCTATATCATCCACTTCTACTTCTTCAAATTCGCCATTATCCATTTGTTTCAAGGCGCTTTCGGGTGCCATTTCAGTCAATTCTTTGATAGCAGATCGCGTTTGGTTCAATGTTCGTTGTTCCAAGTAGTGTCCGAATAAGAATAAGAACGTGACAATAGCCGATTCTTCATAATTTTGAATAAAAAGCGCACCAATCGCTGCAATACTGACTAAGACATCAATACTGATGACTTTGACTTTCATTGCTTGAAACGCTTGAATGGCAATTGGCGTAATCCCAAAGACAGAGGCGATGATCAAAGACCACTCTGAAAGTCCTACGTTTTCTAAAACAAAGTGACTGAAGAAACCGAGTACGATTAACAATCCACTGATGACGGTGATAACATTTTTCTTGCTTAATATATATTGTTGCATGCTTTTTCCCTCCAAATTTAATTTCTCTTTTATTGATAAACACAGTATAAGATAATTGCCTAAGTAATTAATTGACTGACATCAAGTTTTGAAAAAATACGTGTCCCTTCTCACTATTTTTTTGATCTAACAGCCTCAATGACACTTATTCCTCTTTACAGTTATAACGATACCCTCTTTTTATCGAATAAAAATTTACGGCTATCAAGTTTAGAAAGTTCTCTTTTATCGTTTCTAAGCACCTCGAATCGGATTGCAACAAAAAAAGCAATCCTGGAAAAATAGCTTTTCTTCCAGAATTGCCTAGTTCATTTAATCTGTTAAGCGGCCTTGACTTTTGCTTTAAGGACCGGATAGCCTACGTTTTCGATAGCTTTTTGAATCTCTTCAATCGAAGTGACAGCTGAATCAAAATTGGTTTTGACTTTGCTGGAGTTGAATAATACTTTAATGCTGTCTTTATCAATACCGTTAACTGATTTCACGGCACCTTCAATTTTTTGCATACAACTTGGACAAGACAACGTTTCTAATTGCAATATAGCTTTTTCCATAATTCCTATCTCCTTTATGTGTTTTTATTTTATCGGCAGCAGATTAATGAACACTGCCTTTTCCTCTTTACAACTGTAGTATAGCTCACTTTTAGCAAACGAAAATTGACGCATATCAAGTTTTGCACTTCTTTTTATCTTTTTGCTCAATTCACCATCTTAATAGTCTTTTTCTGCCCCTTATTGCCATCAGAATAATAAGAAATTGGTGGATAATCTTGTCTGCGTATAAACCATACTACAATCGCGCCAATAAACAGGGCCAGAGACAAGGCTTGCGAAACGCGGATCCACTCGCCAATCCATAAACTGTCCGTTCGCATACCTTCAATGAAGAACCGACCCACTGAGTACCACAAAACGTAACTCAAAGCGACTTCTCCTTGACGCAAAAGCTGTTTTCGGTTCCGTATAGTGACGATGAGGACAAAGCCAACAAACTCCACAATGACTCGTATAAAAAAGTCGGATGGTAGTAGGTACCATTGATATTCATTTGTTCAATGATAAATTCAGGTAAATAAAGATTTTCCAAGAATTGACGAGTAACCGGTCCACCATGAGCTTCCTGATTCATAAAATTGCCCCAACGACCAATGGACTGGGCTAACAATACATTGGGCGCTAAGATATCAAGAACGAGTGCCAAAGAAGTACCTTTTTTCTTTGCATACCAATATAGCGTACCCCTCCTGCAATCAATCCCCCATAAATCGCAATGCCGCCATTCCAAATCGCAAGGATTTGTCCTGGATTTTGCAGATAATAACCAAGTTCAAATAACACATAATAAAGCCGAGCGCCGAGGAGTCCAATCGGAATTGCCCATAAGCCCATATCGATAATGGTATCCTCTTCCAGTCCTTTTTTCTTTGCTTCCTTGGTGCTCAACTGGAGAGCCGCTAATATGCCCGCTGCAATAATGACTCCATACCAATGAATCACAACAGAACCAATCTCCACCACATGGGGATTCAAAACGCCTAATACGAATCCCATTCTATTTGCTCCATTTCTTCAATTTTTCGCGTCATTCTAGTCATGGTGATGCTGAACAAGATTCCGGCTAAGCTCCATGGAAACCAAACAGTGAATACACTTTTATCTCCCTGGTCACTCGCTTCGTAATACGCCACTTTTCCGTGTCCGATTACGCCGGCTCCTTTTACAACTTCCTCTTCTTTTTCCATAGCTAACCTATCTGCCTCAACAACGTTAGACGTTTTTGCTTCGCCGCCAATCGTGTTCTTGGTGAAAGGGACGACAAAGAATGCACCCGCTGCTGACAACGTGATGGCAACTATCACCCAAAAATAATGCACATTCACCCCTACTTATTTTTACGTTTTGTTCGACAACCCTATCTTAAAGAAAAATAAAACAAAAAAACTTGAGGGTTATCATGTTTGTGCTTTTATTTTTCCAATGAATGAAGGTCGTTCTGTCTTAAAAAAGCCAAAAACGGACAGATGGAAGCAAAAGCACTGAGTTCTGTCCCGTTGTTAATGAAGAGCGACAGAACACCAACGTGTAGAAAAAAGTGTGTCCGATTATTCGCTGTAAAGCAATAAATCATCTAAATCCTGAATCTTGATCCTTTTCCCAGACAGCTGTTGAATCAATCCCTCGTCCTCCAATTCTCCAAATTTGCGCCTGATGGTCTCAGGTGTCGTTCCTAAATAGGAAGCAATGTCCTTTTTTTCCATCGGCAGGGTGATGGTGGGAGAGTTGCCCATTTCAGGTTCCACATTTTCTGCCAAAAACAAAACTAAACGGGTAATGACACTCTCCAAGGCTACTTGTGTCGTTTGACGTTCTGAACTTTCTAACCGTTTAGACATTTCCGCCAATAGTTTTAAAGAAATAACTGGGTATTGTTCCGGAAAATCTTGGACATCTTTTTGCTGAATCATACAGACAACGGTATCTCGGGTTGCTTCGGCATATTCCTCGTGTACTGCATCCGGGTTGAACAAGGTCCATTCTCCGGTGAAATCACCAGGGTTCAAGATCCGCACTAGCTGCTCTTTGCCAGAGTCTGCCAATTGATAAATACGGATTTTCCCACGATTGATAATATATAAAGTATCCTCTTTTTCTTGTGAACGAAACAGAAACTCTCCTTTTTGATACTGTTTCGTGTGGGCTTTTTCAGCAATGTAATTCATCGCGCTATCCTCTAAGTGATTGAATATTGGAACCAAGCGGATACAGGCTGCGTGGTCGCCAATTTCATGATGGGTATGTTTAGTCAATTCATTCTCCCCCTTTATTTATTTTGTTTATATTCGCTGCTTTTATTATATAAGTCTCTTACTACAAAAAAATTGATGCACATCAAGAAAATGGAAAAAGGACTGGAAAGAATTCCAATCCCTAAATCAGCTTCTACTTTTACCTTAATCTTCATCCTCATCAAGAGCGTCATCATCTTCTAATGCTTCTTTACCAATGAACGCTTGCAGCATCCAAATGTTCTTGTCTAAGTCATTTTTAAAAGCAATCAATGTATCTTCTAAAGCATCGTCACCCTCGTCTTGAGCTAAACGAATCGCGCGAATAGTTAGGTCACGAGTGCTTCTGAAGTCCTCGATAATATTTTCAACCATGTCTTCTGCTTTAGCGTATTTATTAACTGCATCTTCCGAAAGCATCGAATATTTTTCAAATTCAACCGTTGTCGAAGCAGGTTTATGCCCAGAAGTAATTAGACGCTCCGCAAGTTTGTCGAACCATTTTTCATTTTCGTTATACAACTCTTCAAATTTTTCATGCAACGTAAAGAAATTGGCTCCTTTTACATACCAGTGATATTGGTGCAGTTTCACATGTAATGTATGCATGTTGCCTAAAAGATGATCCGCAATGGCCGCTGCATTAATTTTCGTATGATGAACATGTTCCTTGTGTTCTTGTTCTTCTTGCAATCTTTCTTGGGGTGTTCTTTCTTGAGTAGCTTTATTTTCAGTCATGATTTATTCCTCCTATAAATTTGGTTTGTTTAAAATAGCTTTCTTTGACTCCTCCTTTTTCTTTACTGAATTTAGTATAGGATAGATTTCCGTTAAAAAAATTGACGCTCATCAAGAAAAGTATTTCTTAATAGACGCCAGGCTTCTCTATTAAATTCAACTGAAATAATCAAAGGAATGAAGTCGTTCCCTCCAAACAAAAATTTCATTAAAGTAGGGCCTAAAAAAAGAATAGCAACTATACTTTGTCAAGAGACCTGACTGCTATTTTTTTGCTTGTTATTCTTCAATTACCAAATGTCTTGCCTTGCAGTATATTTAATGCTCTTTCTCACTAGTGTTGCATGCAACACTAGTGAGAAAGAGTATTAATAAGATTAACCTAGAAGAATAACTTTACTTTATTTATGTCATACCATAAATAAAAATTGAAAAGAATTTTTTATTTATTTTTAGTAGATCGATTAATAGGAGTTTTAGCTTGGGAGCGTCAATAATTTTGTGTAAATGGTTCTTTCCTACTGTAGATTGTTTCTAATTCTCCATCGGTTGACTCAGCATTTGTTCGAGCTCGCCTTCGGCCTGTTGGAAACCTTTATGACTGCGACCTAGGAATTTTTGGTTGTGAGTATCAAAAGACGAGACTAAGAAACGTTCCATCGACTCTTCATTTTGGAACTGTTCCTTGCGGTGGCTGTATTTCTTGATTTGCTTATTAAAGGATTCAATCAAGTTCGTAGAGTAAATGGTCTTGCGTATGGCTAATGGGAAATCATTTCAGCACTCGTTAAAAGGTGCTGACTTTCAACTGCCTGGCACAATAATTTTCCTTTTTCAGTTACAACAAGTTTATTCTTAATCACTTGGATATATTCTTTTTGTTTTAACGCTTCAATAATACTTGCTCTTGTTGCTTCTGTTCCAATCCCCTCAACTTCTTGTAAAATTTTTATTGCTTCTTCATTATCAACCGTTTTATTCGCCGTTTTCATAGCGGTTAAAAGTGTACCCTCTGTAAAAGCTTTTGGCGGTTGCGTTTCTTTTTCAACACTCTTAACATCAACTTCGGCACGTTCGCCAATGATAACGAGTGGTAACGTTTGAACGTCCTCTTTTTCTTCTTTGGTTTGTTGTTTGAAAAGAATTTTCCAACCTTCTTGTTTTGGTGTCTTTCCGATCGATTGAAACAGCAAATCAGCTACTTTCGTTTGTATCTTGGTTTCTTCATACAAGTAATCAGGTAAAAACATGGCAACGGTCGTTTTAACGTCTAAAGCATAAATTTTTCGTTGTAAATCGTCCATTTTAGCTAATGCAGATTCTGTAGGTACTTGTTTCATTGGGATAATGGCGTGGTGTTCCTGTACCTTACTACCGTCCACATAACGCTTTCTAGGCTCTGTTTGAACCATTTCAAGATCAAGTCCTAAAAAACCGCTATATTTGCCAAAATTCGCCTTTAAATAAGCAAATTCGTTCTCTGTAATAAATGGTGTATCTGTTCTTGGATAACTCAATAATTTTGCTTCATACAGTCTTTGCATAGCTTTTAAAGTTTGGCTCGCTGTCGCTTTATAAAGCTGATTGACTTTTGATTGCAAACTACTTAAAGAAAACAAACTCGGACTATTCGTTTTCTTCTCTTTGGTTTGAACATCAGCAATTATCCCCTCTTGATTGCCTATTTTAGCTTGTTTAGAAGAAACAAAAGCTAAAAGAAAAGCTCCTCTTGGGTTTTAAAACGCTGTGTGGGGCTTAGAACGCCCTTAAATGACCCTTGGTTTACTTTTATACTAGCTTCCACCTCGAAAAAAGGTTCTTTTTTAAAATTCTCTATGGCTTCCTGGCGCTGAAAAATAAGGTATAAGGTGGGCGTTTGAACACGTCCTAGGGAAAATGTACCTTGTACGCCCTTCTGTTGTAAATTTAACGTATACAAAGGGCTTGCGTTCATGCCGATCAACCAATCGGCAATTTGGCGTGTTTACACGGTAAAAAGTAGCCAACTTCAATACGTTTTTCCAATACTTCTTTTGCTTGTTTTGGATTACATACTTCTAATACCTCAAAATTTGTAGGGAAATCTAACCCTTTAGATTTAATTTTTTCTTTAAAATTAACTTGATACAATACACCAAATTCTCTTTCTTTGAGTTTCTCAATGAGTGCTTCTGTTGCCGCTTGGAATGATTTAGTTGTTTTAACTTCATACATAAAGTTCACTTATATTCCTCTATTTTTCATTTCATGTATATTTTGTGGAATCGACTTTTTTAGAATCTGCTTTGAATATTTTATCTATTAAAGCTTCTTTGATAATAGTGTCCATGATTTGGAATTCTTATTGGATAGAAATTTCTTTCTAGAACATGATTTCGTCGAAAGTTCTCATTGGTTGAGGATAGGCATGTTCAAAACAATCAGTCCGATATCCTTTTAATCCAGTTGCTGCACTATATAAAAAATTTCATCATAGTTTCGCCCTAGTCGTTCCAAAGATTCGATGACAAAAATATCCTTCTTCCTTAAAAAATGAAGTTCTTTTTGCAATTATTCTCGTGAGGTCTTCTTTTAACTACATAAAATTGTAACCACTGGTTTTAAGAGTAGTGTATCATCCCAAATCATATAATTAATTGACCGCGATTGTTATAAAACTCACGGTAAGCCATATAACTAGCAATAAACGAAGAAATCGCAGTAACTGAAATCAACATAAACATCACAACAATTTGGTAACGAATCGCTTGAACAGGATCAATTCCCGCAAAAACCAACCCTGACATCATACCTGGTAGGCTGACAAGTCCAACCGTTTTTGTTTGGTCAATTGAAGGAGCCATGCCCATTTTGACGCTTTCTCTTACAATACTCATGGACGCTTGTTTTTTATTGGCTCCCAATGCCAATTTTTCCAATACCTGTTGGCGTTGGTCCGTAAATTTTGAATTCAAAGACCGATAGGTCACTCCAATCGCAGTCATGGCGTTGCTGGCAATCATGCCTGTAATTGGAACGATTTGGGAAGGGGACCAGTCAATGACTCCTGAAAAAACAAGAATGAGTAAGGACAAGGCTGTTCCTACTCCAATAGCCGTCGTTGAAATTTTAAAAGAGCGGTTGATCCCCTCACTGCGTGTATGGGCGTTATAAGAAGCGTTGAACACAATGAACAAAACCATCGCTAAAGTGAGAAAGTTGTTATCCACTCGTAATACGTAGCTCAATACATATCCAATAAGGAATAATTGAACGACAGCGCGAATTCCCGCAATAAAAATGTCGTTTCCTAATCCCAATTTCTCTTTGTAATCAATCAACAAGGCAACTATCAAGAGGACAGAGGATAAAAGCAAAGAAAGATTACTGATTTCCAAATTGTTTGTCATTTCGATTCCTCCATTTTTCCACCTTTGATAGTAATCAGACGAGAAGCTTGGTCGATTTCTTCCTGGTTGTGAGTGACGGCCAACACCGTAGTTTGTTGGTCTTTCATCATGTCTCGGACTAAATCAAGGACAATCGCTCTGTTTTCTTGGTCCAATGAACTGGTAACTTCATCCAGGAGCAACACTTTCGGTTGATACATCAAATTTCGCACCAATGCAACCCGTTGTTTTTCCCCTCCTGATAGTTCCTTGACCTCTTTCGATAAGTAAGTTTCAGGTATTTGAACTCGTTCTAACAATTTTTTTGCACGTTCCCGATCAAATCCTTCTTCTCTTATGCGGGCAGGAAAAGACAAGTTCTCTTGAACTGTCTCATCGAATAGAGAAGCGTTTTGAAAGAAATAAGAGACTTCTTTTCTATACTCCACAGGATCGATTTTTTGCAGATCCGTACCTCGATAATAAATTTTTCCGGAAGTTGGGGAAAGCAGCGTACCAATTAATTTCAAAAGGGTACTTTTTCCACTTCCAGAAGGACCAGAAAAAACAATCACTTCCCCTTTGTTTACTGTAAAAGAGATATCTTGAAGGATTTGGTTTCCGTTTGCCTGAAAACCAACCTTCTCTAATTGAAACAATGAATCACTCATACCACTTCTCTCCTTTATAAAAAAGCCCTGCACCAGTGGACCATCCATACGGGTGCAGGGCTTTTGTTTCATCCTAGTGTACCTCAGTGTTCGTTTGGATCGTTTTTGGCGTCTTCATGAGTAGGGTGAACCGTTCCTTCAAGGTGATCTGGACCAGCATAAATGGTATACAGTCTGAGCGGCTTATCACCGGTGTTTTCGATGTTGTGCCACATGTCCGCCGGAACAAATACGGCGTCATCATCCATCACTTTTTGTTGAACATGTAAGTTATCTTTAGAAGGCCCCATTTTACACACGCCTTCTCCTTCTTCAATACGGATAAATTGGTCAATGCCTTCGTGCACTTCCAAACCGATGTCATCGCCCGGTTGAATGGACATTACGGTGACTTGCAGTTTACTGCCTGTCCAAATGGTCGTCCGGTAATTATCATTTCCTGTGGTGGCGTCTTCAATATTAATGATATACGGCTTCTTCCCATGATCCTTGTAGTCTATTTCCATCTTCCATTCCTCCTAGTCTTTGTACAGAAACAATGATACCTACTTCTTATTTATAATAATTCTAATTAATTTATAATAATTCTAATTAATGGTACCACATCTAAAATTCTATGCAAAAAATTGGCTTTTTGGAGAGCGATTCTAAACAAAGACCATATAACGCGCAATTACAATTGGTACCCCTTAATCCTCAGCACATAAAGGAAAAAATATGGAATCAAAAAATAACCGATATGTACTCTGGTTATGACTTGAATCAGGGAGAATTTCAGAGACGACACATCATACTTTTTTAGTTTGCACTTGTAAACTAACTAGCGTACATTAAGTTTATGCTCACTATCAAGCGTTGTCAATCCTTTAGACTCTTATCAATTTCGAAAGAAAGTAGCAAGGTTATTGATTGTGACTGTAAAAGTGGGGTGTTCCTATAAGCACATTAAACTATCTTCTCTAGTTTATCATGCTATTTAAATTCTGTTTTTTCATGAGAATTTTTGTCCAAAACTTGTTATAATGATTTTAAAAAATACTTACATACACAATCCCCAAAAGACACTAATGTCATTTCAGTCAAAAAAGATACCGCAGAAAATTTCCACCTGAGATTCAATACGATATTACTCTCTTGACAGCCAGCTTAATTCCTTAGTTGAATAGATTATTAAAGTGCACAAAAAAACAATGCGGCGTTTGTTATATTTTCTGGTATAAGCGACGGTGCTATAAACTTTTTTGCAGATTAAAAATCATATGAATTTAACTCCAGTAATAAGAGATTAAGTGCCAATGCATAAATGGAGGCATGTCCAGCACTATGCGAATGCTAAAACATCAATAGTACAGGAAATCATGAAAAGAGCGAATAGTAATAATGCTTAAGGAGAGTGTCATGTTTTCTTGGTTTGTTATAGGAGGTTATATCAATGAAAAATACAGTAGATAATTTGTCGAAAAGTAAAGTTATTTTAATGTGCGGCCCTGCGGGAGCAGGTAAATCAACACTAGCAAAAAAATTTGAAAGTACCGGGATGACAATACTATCTTATGATGAAGAATCATTCAAACGAGGTTTGAATGAACATCCTTTACCTCAGGAGGTTTTAGAAGATATTAAAACCTATCTTGATGAAAAACTAATTTCACTTATCATGCAAAACATTGATATTGTTCTCGATTATTCATTTTGGTCTAGAGAAATGAATATATTTCATTATTAAAGAAATACGACATAGAACCCAAAATCTATTATATAAAGACACCTAAGGAAGTTGTTATGGAACGTATTCGAAAAAGAAACGGAAATCATCAAAATGATATCATATTGACGGAGCAAACAGCTTCCACTTATTATGATCATTTTCAACCCCCAACTGATGAAGAAGGTGAAGTTATAGTAGTCGAGGGATATTAATATTGTGGTTTTAGGCATGGAAATTGTACTAGATGATAAGTTTTGTCAAATTTTTTGAAAGATATACTTCCAACAAGGGGATACCAGCTTCAGGTGATATCATTATTGTCATCTCAGAGCAGGGGGTAATATTGATTCAGCCGGAAGAATAAGTGGCGATGCAATGAAGACGATGAATGCATTATTGAAATTACAGGAAAAAAACTTACTGAAATACGTTATGTTTATTCTTTTGACAACTCTACTCAATCATGATTATGCAATTAGACACGTTATTTTTTATCATGAATGGATATGTTTCCGAGAACGAACATACTCAAATGACATTCATTCTGTCCTCTCAAGCCACATCGAGTTGGTGGGATTGATAACAAGGGTGGATAAGTAGAGGCTGGAAATGGCTTGATATAGCGGTATTTTGAGGATTTTGGAGAGTTGAGATTATTTCTTCTTCCATTTCTAAATCCAATGTTACTTGTTCTGATCCTGGTTCTGTTGGCTCATTTGGGATTAAATCCACTACTAGCGTTGAGTTAGTTAACTTTGCAATTTGTTCTAGTGTTTTTATGGTTGGATCTGATTTTCCTGATTCTATTCGTGAATAATTTGATCTACTCATTTCTAATTCTTGGGAGAATTTTTCTTTTGATTTGGTACCTCTCATCTTTTTTAAGTTTTCTCTAAATGCTAGTTCCAAGTTTCTCCCCCCTGTTTATGTAAATATTTTGCACGTTTTCCATTTAATTATATCGTTACACCTTGTAAATCACAAATCACTTGTGATTAGTGATTTTAGCTTTTATCTTAATTTATCAACTGTTTAGAATATTAAGTATGCTATACTAATTAACGGCAACTTGCCCCGTAAGGGGGTGCTATTCATGGAACAAATTATCTCGTTAGTTATCGCACCACTTTTAGTGGGTCTAATAATCACATTAGTTGATCATTGGTTAGATGATTAGACGATAGCAAGCAAGTTGCTGTCTAACTCACACGCTTGTATTCGCAACAAGTGCAAAGAAAAGCCCGACCTACTCGCAATAGGTTGGGCTTTTGTGCTATTCATTAGAACTTATCTCGTTTCGCATATTCATTATAGCATGATTTTAAAATGAAGCCAAGTTGCTGATTCTATTTGTTGTTATTGGTGTTGCCTAGAACGATTCTAAGCACATGTTTAATTTTAAAGTGGGCAATTTTATCTTTAAAATGTCCTACAATGATTCAATAAAAGCATGGCTGCTAGTGAAACTTGCGACCATGCTTTTAAATTTAGGTTCTATGATAAATAGTGTTGGTAACCAATACTATTTATCATAGAACCATTTAACTTAACTTGATGCAAATAATAATTTATCTAAATCAAATATCTCAATATGTTTTTGAGTATGCTGTTTAATTAAACCTCTCTCTTCCAATGATGAGAACTTGCGACTTATTGTTTCTGGGGTTGTACCCAAGTAGGAGGCTAGATCTTTTTTCGACATTGGTAAAGTCACATAAGTATGGTTTTCTTCATCTTCAACGTATTCTGATAGAAAATCAATAATACGAGACTCTACTTGCTCCAAACCAACCTGCATCGTTTGCTTTTCTGATATCTGTAACCGTTTCGTAACATCTGATAGTATTCTTCTCATAATTTCTGGGTAAGCGCCTAAATAGTCATCCATATCCTTTTTATGAATTCTACATATGCTTACTTCTGATATTGCTTCAGCATAATTAGAATGGTAACTTTCAGTTTGAAAAATAGCCACTTCTCCCATAAAATCACCAGGATTTAATATGCGTACAGTTTGTTCACGACCAGATTCATTTAAGTTATAAACACGTACACGCCCATTATTTATAATATAAAGTGTGTCATCTTTATCACCATTTCCAAATAACAACGCATTCTTTGCATAATGTACTTCTTGCGCTGATTGCGCAATTAAACTCATTTGTTCTTCATTTAGGTGATTAAAAATCGGAACTAAACGTATACAATCTATATGACTATGGTGGTGATGGTGTGCCATACAGCTTTCCTCCTAATTAATCGTTATCTATATAGTCATCATCTTCTAACGCATCCTTGTTAACGAAGGCTTGAAGTTGCCAAATATTTATATCTAAGTAATCTTTATAACTAATTAGTAAATCTTCTAATGCATCATCTGCTTCTTCTTGTGCTAAACGCATTGCACGAACGGTAAATTCACGATTAGTCCTAAAATCTCCTACTAACTGTATGACCATTTCTTCAGCGGAATAATATTTTTCAGACGGATCTTCAGAAATTATTGTAAATTCCTGAAATTCAGTAGTTGTTGAAGCTGGCTTAAATCCTGAAGCTAGTAAACGTTCTGCAATCTTATCAAACCATGTCTCATTCTCATTATATAAATTCTCAAAAACACTATGCAATGAATAGAAATTTGTGCCTTTTACATACCAATGATATTGATGTAATTTTACATGTAAGGTATGGATATTAGCAAGTATATGATCTGTGACAGCTGCAGCATTAATCTTGGTATGATGAATGTGTTCTTTATATGCTTTTTCAGCAGCTAATTTTTCTTGTCTTTCATTTGCTGTTGTCATTTTATACACCTTCCTTTACTTTTGAACTAATAACTGAATATCCTAGGTTTTCAATAGATTTTTCAATTGCACTCAAATTGACTTGTTCTTCATCAAAATCCACTTTTACCTTACTTGCATTGAACAGTACTTTTACAGAATCTTTTTCTACACCAGCTGTCTGTTTTAAACCATTTTCAATTTTTTGTAAACATGATGGACAAGTTAATGTTTCTAATTTTAATGTTGCTTTAGTCATATCTATCACTCCTTTAAATAAATTATACAGGACATTTCTTTTAAGATAATTGACGTAGATCAATTATCTTAATTCATATCTTCTTAATCTCATCGCATTTAAAATAACTACTAAAATACTTGCCTCATGAACTAACATGCCAATCGACATAGACATCCATTCACTAAATACTAAACTAACCAATAAAATTATCACCACACCAACAGCAATTAGAATATTTTGTCGCATATTCGCATATGTCCCTTTAGCTAAACCTAAAGCATGGGGGAGACGATTAAAATTGGAATTCATTAGAACAATATCTGAACTTTCAATAGCCACATCTGTCCCATTTCCCATAGCAATCCCTACTTCTGCAGTAGCTAGAGAAGGACTATCGTTCACACCATCACCAATAAAAGCAATAATTTCACCAGTAGACTGTCTTTCTTTTAGAAACGCTTGCTTGTCCTCAGGTAACATATCGCCATGAGCCTCGGTTAATCCTAGCTCCTTTTTAACTAAATTAACTGTGCCTTGATTATCCCCTGATAATACAATGAGATTTTTAACACCAAGTGATTTTAATTTTTGTAGGTCTTGTTTAACACCTGCTCGAACTTGGTCACGGATTCCCATTAAAATAATTAACTTACGATCAACTGCCGTTAATACAATTGAACTACCGGCTCTTTCTAATTTATCTAATTCTTTAAGAACATCATCAGATAGTGGTATATTTTCTTGTTCCATTAAGGTTTTATTCCCTACTGCAACAAGGTGTCCGTCAACGTGAGCAATTACACCCCCACCTTTTATAACCTGCGTATTATCTACAGGTCTTAGTTTATATTGCGCTAATTTATTTGTAATAGCGACAGCTAAGGGATGATCAGATTCCCTTTCAACCGAGTATAATAGAGATAAATCCTCCTCTTGATTATTTCCATAGTAAACGAATTCGCTAACTTCAGGCTTTCCTTCAGTTAAGGTACCTGTTTTATCAAATAGGACTGTATCTACATTTGCAAAATGACTAATCACTTCAGAACCTTTAAACAAAATTCCATTCTTTGCACCATTTCCTATACCCGCGACATTTGAAACAGGTACACCAATGACCAAGGCCCCTGGGCAACCAAGTACTAATACAGTAACCGCAAGTGCTGTATCTTTAGTTAGTAGCCAAACTAATAGCCCAATGATAAGGACCACAGGTGTATACCAACGAGAGAACTGGTCAATAAATCGTTCAGCTTCCGATTTAGAATCTTGTGCTTCTTCTACTAATTCAATAATTCGACCAAATGTAGAATCCTCCCCAATTCTATCAGCGATTATTTGAATAGTCCCATTATCCATAGTGGTACCGGCAAATACTTTGTCACCCTTCTCTTTCTTTAGAGGTAAAGATTCGCCGGTGATATTAGCCTCATTTACATATCCTTTTCCAGTAGTTACCCTACCATCTACTGGAATCTTGGCCCCAGTTTTTACTAAGAGAATATCCCCTTCCTTTACTTTATCAATATCTACTTCTTCAAATTGTCCCTCGTTCAATTGCTTAAAAGCAGTCTCTGGAGCCATTTCCGTCAACTCTTTAATAGCAGACCGTGTTTGCTTAAGTGTACGCTGTTCTAAATATGACCCGAATAAAAATAAAAAAGTAACAATAGCTGACTCTTCGTAATTTTGAATAAAGAAAGCACCAATAACGGCTATCGTTACTAAAACATCAATACTCACTACTTTTACTTTTATAGCCTGATAAGCCTGTATTGCAATTGGTATAACACCCAATATGGAAGCAATTATAAAAGCACTATTAAAGATAACCGTATTGGTAAAGATGAAATGTGCAATAAAACCTATAATAATGAATAGACCACTAATAACTGTAATATGAT
>NZ_NGKU01000001.1:3059002-3199475 GCF_002140915.1 Candidatus Enterococcus testudinis
CATGTATACTGCGCCGAAAAGCTTGTTTCCCACGTTTTTCTTGGTGTCCATTTGGTTTTCGTTTGTCTTTCATAGGCAGATCACGCACATTAAATGCGCCAGTTTGAAACATTCGATACAGTGTACGGACTGAACAATCAAGTTTCATTTCCGAGCGGCCGACAATCACATCCGGTGTCCACCCTTGAACAACCCTCTTTTGAACATATTCTTTTTGTTCCTCTGGTAAAGCCATCGAGCGTCTACCGCAGCGTTTTTTGTTTTCTTTGTATTGTTGATAATAGTTCAGTATCGTAGCACCAGTTTTCAAAAATTGATACACGTTATGAATCGTTTGTCGCGCACGTCCTAAGCATTGCGCAGTTTTGGCAACGGATTGATTATTTTTGAAATAAGACTCTATGATTGATTGGTGTACTAGAGAACCGCAAACTAGCTTTTTTAAAAGCCTATTTCATTAAATATAGTCGCAAAACAAGGGCAAAGGTAAAGCATATCGTTATGGATATGAATGCCCCTTATTTTGAATTGGTCAAATCAGTTTTCCCTAATGCTCAAATCGTTACGGACCGTTTCCACATTGTCCAACAAATCTCTCACGCACTCAATCAACTACGTATTCAAACGATGAATAAATACCATAAAACAGATTCAATCAAATATAAAAGATTAAAGCGTTTCTGGAAACTGTTTCTTAAAAACTCTTATAACTTTGATAGCTCGAATTACAGGTACAATCGATCGTTCAGAAGACCAATGACTGAAAAAGCAATTATGGATGACCTTTTAAGTTATAATGATCAATTAAGCGCAGCCTATGAGATATGCCAGCTTCTGCTCTATCATTTCAAACAGATAGCTCTTAGTCGTTTATGGAGTGTGGCGTGAATAGGACAATCGCTTTTTTAAGATAAAGTTCTCTTCTTCTAAAGCGGCCTTTTGTTTTTGAAGTTCTCTTACTTGGTTAGCAGTCAGAAGTTCATCTGATTCCATTTCCACTTCAGAATAGAGTTTGATCCATCGTGAGATGGCTGTTTGTGAGCCCCCATATTCTTTGCATAAACTGGATTGAGTTTTCCCGCCATGATAAAGATTAGCTAAGCTTTTTTGAAATCTTCATCGTATTTTTTGTAATTGGACATAAACGTTCTTCCTTATATATTTAGATTACTCAATTAATCAGCTATTTCGTTTTATTTAGCTGTTATTCTATCTATAATTGAGTTAGACTCTGTGGACTAGTACGTTCTCCACCAGATTCCTTTGGAATACTGTTAATGAAAGGCTCTAGCCACATCTCTTTGTCAAATTGTTAATAAGTTTGTTAGCGCTTGACGTCTGTTCGTGATGCTTGATTGATCACAAGGTTACATGGCAAAGAGTGAGTGGATCAAAGCGTGAATTTTATCTGATTAGGAGTGATACTTATGTTGTATGTTGGAATAGATGTTGTCAAGCATAAACATGACTTAGCGGTTATTGACACAAAAGGAGCGATTTTTATTCGTCATCTTCAGATTAAAAACAATCGTGAAGGCTTTACGAAGCTTCAAATGACGCTTGCTAATTTGCAGAAATCTACCGGTGAAGACATTCAAATCGCCTTAGAAGATACCGATCATTATTGCTTTAATATCTTACGCTTCCTTCGGACGCAAGGCTACCCAACCTACAGCTATAATCCGTACTTAATTAAAGAATATGCCAAAAATCAAAGCTTGCAAAAAATCAAAACCGATAAAAAAGACACCATGACGATCGCTCGAAAAATACGAACAGATCTTGATAAACAATCATTTAGTGCTAACCCTTCAATAATTGAGTTGAAGTATTTAACTCGACATACAGCCAGATTGAAAGAGGATTATACTCGAAAAAAAAGTAAGCTACACACGCATTCTAGTGCAACTGTAACAAGCAACTTTATAGAAAATGCTTTTGTGACCAAAGATTCAATGAGTTGCGTATCCGTGAAATGAATGAGCTTCGTAAAGCAGGACAGAAAAGTCAGGCAGAAAAACTGAAAAAGAACTGGCACTTTCCGCTAAAAAATCGTGCAAAGCAAACATTAACCATTACGAATACAAAACATGGAAAAGTTTTCTAGCACCTAAATGCACGTTTCTATATGAAGTAATAATGATTGATCGATTTTTTGGCTTTTCCACGCTCTCAAAGGAGGCATATCTCTTTTTTCATGAATCAGTTGAAGCTTTTCAAGACAAAGATCCCGACTTATTTTTCTCCTTATTGGCAGAACTTCCCGAAACGTTAGATGACGGCTTTCGGAAGAAGCTTCAAAACCTTTTGACCTATGAACAAAGCATCACAACGCAATGATCTATCCTTATTCCGATGGAAAAACAGAAGCGAAGAATACCCATATAAAGACAATGAAACGAGTATCCTACGGATTTAAATCATTTGAGAACATGAGAATTAGAATCTCTTTGATCAATCAATTAATCAAAGTAAGATAACAAAAAATCTGAGTCAGAATGAGGTTCATTCTGATCCAGATTTGATTTTGCACAACTCATCAGTCCTTATCGACAAAGAGCCGTTTTGGATACCGCTATTTGATATTGCTAATTTAATTGTTGGACCACGGCAGGCTTGAATTTCATCGTAATCTCCAATATCTCTCTAGATTTGTCTTCCAGTTTCCCGAAATCGTACCATTCTACGTAGTAGTCTTCTCGCCTTATATTTTGCCTATTTTTGACTAAAGATTTTCTGATATTCTTTGGAATTTCCTTGTACTCAGCTCCTAGCGATGTCATACTTGTAAAATCACCACAAGCAGAAAGACCAAAAATAGTGAAAATACATAGAATAACTAAGAAATTTTTTCATAACTACCACCTCTATATACCTACATAAAAATTCACGAAGAATTAGTCAATTACACTTTTTCTCACTAAATCAATATTCCGTAGCCACTGTTATTCCCAATTACTAAAATCATTCTTTTTACTTGTAACCTAACCTCAAAGTTGATCACTTTTTTTAATTTTATACATTGCTACTCAGTCGAAATATCCCTTGTCCTTACAAGCAGTATAGATAAAACCTGTCTCTTCACTAGACTTTGTATTCTCTACCTTGGACTTAACATAATATCGCCATTTAAAGTTATTTAGTACATTTTTTGTACTTTATTTTAAACTGACTTTATTCTGCTAAATTATCTATTGGCTAACAGTGCCCAATGAATCTTTGTCCTGTTTATCAAAGAATACTTAGACAGAAGCATGCCATCGACTAAACTAATTATCGTCAATCCTACAATATAATAGATATTAAGATTGTAATATTTAATTCGATATTAATTGCGAAATTATTTTTTGTTGTTTACTAAAATCTTTAAATGTTATCACGACAAAATGCAAACTTTTGATTCTTATCTAATCAAGTCTGTAATGTATAAAATAATTTTTATAAAATTTAACAAATACTTCCATCATTTTTAAATGGATATGGTATCTCAACAATTCCCTCATTACAATCACCTAGTCCAGAATAAAGAATACATTTACCTTTTTCGATGGTGATTCCTGAGGGAAAACAACAGTCTTGTAGATGAGAACGCTTGGCCGGTCCTTTAGGGAAACTTTTTCTTGTTGCTATGATTTTATAATTATCAATCTGACGAGTGATAGGATCCAATACAAAAGATATTACTGTGTATACCTTTTGATCACCATTCTTGTAGGCACGATGACCTATGACACCAATTTTCCCCGAGTCTAACAGATAAGCTTGGTTTACCCCACCCCATTCTCCATTCTCGAACAAATTGGGTAATATTGGGGCCTGGTAAATTGTTTCAGCTGTCAGTTCTTCTAAACTATCTACAACTATAAAACCTATTAGGGATTCACTACCATATTTCTTAATTAATGCTGTGTCTCTCGGTCTAGAAAAAATTCCTATACGCCCATCTTTAAGTTCTACAATTCTGATATCTTTCATGTTACGAGGTCCTGTTGTAAAATATTTTAAATTATCTAATTCTTGTCCATAATAAAAATATCCGTAATAAGCACCCAAAAAATTTTCTTGCTTTACTTGGACGTGAGTTCCACCTAATACAATGTGATTTTTTATTTTAGTAATATATGGATCCTCAAGTTGATAAATCATGGCATTATTTACTAAAGACCATTGAAGTTCACTTCTTTTTTTGAAAAGTCGTACGTGAGAGTTCATCCACTCACTTCGCTTCTCTACCCTTCCATACATGTACCATTCTTCATTAAAAATGAAAGGTTGAGAACAATTATAGACGTCAAAACCAGGCACGCCATCAAATTCTAATATTTCTCCTGTATTGGTAATGTGCTGTAATTCAAATATCTTTTTTTGTTGTGTTACGTTCATTTTAAATCCCTCTCTATAATTAATGAATGAAACAATCTCTTCAACCGTTGCATTTTCAGCTTTGTAGATTGTTGACTAGAAGAATTGACAGAATAATAAAATTTTAATTTTGGTTCTGTACCTGAAGGTCTCAGACAGACCCACGAACCATCGGTAAATATATATTTTAGAACATTGGATGATGGCAATGTAATTTTTTCGATTGATTGACCGGCCACCCACCGTTCAGAAGTCAGGAAATCTTCTTTGGCCATTAAGACAAAATCCCCCAAATGAGAAAATGACAGGGTTCTTAAACGATCTAACTGCTGATTCATTTGCGACAGTCCATCTTTACCGGGAAAAACTTTTGTTTCTAATTGCTCTTCGTAATAACCATAACGGTCATAGATTTCATTCAAGCGATCAACTAAATCAATTCCGGAAAGGAAACAGTCCAGTGCGGTCTCAGCCAATAATACAGCTGCTTGAATCGCGTCCTTATCCCTAACAAATGGGGCTGCCAGGTACCCAAAACTTTCTTCATAGCCGAAAAGAAAGGTTTTATCTTTTGTTTCTTCTGATAATTGGATTTGTTCCCCAATAAATTTAAATCCTGTTAACGTGTTTCTAACTTCAATGCCATAAGCTTCGGCAATTTTTGCCCCTAAATCAGATGTTACAATCGTTTTTGCGATAAATTTATTGTCTAAAGAGTCTTTTTTCATACTAATCAAATAATCAAGCAATAACACCCCTATTTGATTGCCATTTAGAAAGACTGGCTGTCCGTCCTTACGTACAACAGCACCCAAGCGGTCCGCGTCTGGATCTGTGGCTAGAATTAGCTGTGTTGGCTGTGTTTGAGCCTCTTTCAATGCTAGAATAAACGCCTGTTGGTCTTCTGGATTAGGAGAAGAGACAGTTGTAAAATCAGGATCAGGCAGTTCTTGCTCTTTCACTATCCGAAGATTCGTAAATCCCAAGCGTTGAAAGGCCTTTTGTATCAATACATTTCCAGTACCGTGAAGTGGTGTATAAACCATTGAAAGCTGTGATCCAAAATGGCGGATCCTTTCAGGATTTTGGGTCACCTGAATCAATTGATCTAAATACAACGCATCTACTTCTTCCCCAAAAATATCAATCAACTGTTGTTCGACATAAGTTGACAATAAATCCGCTTCGATCATTAATTCATTTTGAATACTTGCTAATGTTCCCATCAATTCTTCGGCAGTTCCTAGTGTGATCTGACCGCCGTCCGAGGCATACACTTTAAATCCATTGTATTGCTTAGGATTATGACTCGCAGTGATCATGACACCTGCAAAGGCTTTATAATAACGAACTAGAAAAGACAATTGCGGGGTCGGACGTAATTGATCAGATAAATAGACCCGAATCCCCTGACTGGCTAATACGCGAGCGGTCCATTCCGCAAATCGTTTTGAACCATGTCGATTATCAAAAGAAATCACTACCCCCTGTTGTTCAGCATGCGCTTTTTGAACATAGTGAGCTAATCCAAGCGCTGCCCGCTTAATGGTGTAGTCATTGATTCGGTTGATGCCAACGCCTAGCTCTCCCCGCATCCCCCCTGTCCCAAAAGCCAAATAGTCATAAAAGTGTTCTTCTATCACAGCAGGATCAGACAGAGCGAGCAGCTGATCTTTCAAGTTTGCTTCCAAAGATGGGAAATCAAGCCATTCTTGATATTTTCTTTTCCAGTTCATTTTTCTACCTCTTTTAATTGTTTGAGAATCTCAGCAATCGACAAGGTACAGCCAGCCATTGAAGTATCTGCTACGCCATAATACATCGTCAATTGATCAGCAACTAGAATACCACCACAGCCAAAGACGACATCGCCGAAGAACCCATTCTTTTCATAATCAGCTTCTGGTTCCATGATTGGTTTTTGGCTTCTAGCAATGACTCTTGTTGGGTCTTGCAAGTCTACTAATGCTGCGCCCATACAATAGCGATGTTCGGGAGTCGCACCATGATAAATAATCAGCCAGCCTTCGTCGGTTTTAATAGGAACTAGCCCTCCACCTACACGCCCACTATCCCAACAATCTTCACGAATCCCTAGTAAATGCCGGTGCTGTCCCCAGCTAACTAAATCTGGCGAAGAAGCAATCCAAATGTCATAGTTGCCAATACTTTTCAGAGAAGGACGGTGTAAGGCGTAATAACGCCCGTTGATTTGTTCTGGAAAAATCAGCACATCTTTGTTCTCTGGTGCAAAGATATTCCCTAAATCTTGATAGGATTGAAAATCCTTGGTAGCTACTAATGAATCACAAACACCCATTGGTGAGACAGAACTAAAGTTGATATAGTAAGTATCGCCAATCTGTGTGCATCGCGCGTCTTCGATGCCATATGATTGATATTCATTGAAAGGATACAAGAATGCCTCCTCATCAATCGTAAAATGATGCCCATCTTTACTGCGGGCAATTCGAATATAAGAAAGAGATGTCAGATAGACAAAACTATCCAACTTGTCTTTTTTGCGGATCATTCTCGGATCGTCAAAATCATAATCCGGATCATCTCGGTGGAATGTTAATACTTCCATCGTTTGTGTTCTTGGATCAAATACAGGCGCTTTAATAACGTTAGGGTCGTCAGAGATTGGGCGCTCTGCCACACGTAATAAAAGTAAGACTTCATCGTTGTATTTTGCTACTCCACCATTAAAGGCGCCAATCACTTCATACCCTTCATGTAATGGTTTCACATCTGCGGGAGTGATCAATGGATTTTCATTAAAACGTTCTATTTTCATCTGCTTAACCTCTATCTAAATGGATTTTCTAGTTTGATTTTCTGCGCGCCTGCATCACTGATACCAGCATATAGCACGATATGATCTTCGTAAATGTGAAGTCCGCCGCTAAAGACGACATCTTCTAAATCTGGGCGTTTCATTGGTCCTTGTTGGAAATCGTTTCTTTCTGCAATAATTTTTGCCTGTGTCATAGCAAATTGATTTCGTTCCAGACAGAAAACCATCGCATAATAATGACGATTTCCTTGATCATCGAAATTCGCGATATGGCCTAAGACCCAAATGTCGCCATCAATCTCATGGATCTCATTGCCGCCACCCCATTCGCTTTCACAAAACTGGTCAGACAGTAACGGGGCTTCTGTAATTATTTCAATGGTCAAATCACTAAGCGCGTGAACGATCGTTGCACCTATCTTGCCTCGGCCACCTTTACTTCCTTGCGGTCGTGTCAGCACTAGGATTTCTCCAGAAGATAATTGTTTCAAGCGCAAGTCTTTCATTCCCCACGGCCCCTCAAAGATTTTTTTTGCTTCGGAAAGAGTCGCCAAGTGATAAAAAACCGTACGCCAATTCGCTGTGCCATCTTCTAGAAAAACAACTTCAACCCCCCCAAGGATGACTTGTCCGTCAATTCGGGTATAAAAAGGATCCTGTAAAGAAAGTTCGATACTATCAGCGATTAGTGTCCACCTGTTTGTTTCAACCTCTTCAAATAAACTGACAGTGGAAACTTCACTGTCTCTTGATTCAATGCGACCTGCAATCACTTCTTTCCCCGCCAATTCAAAAGGGGCAGTGATATTATAAACATCTTGATCACCCACACCGCTGAATCGCAAAATTGCGGCTTCTTTGACTACTTTGGCTTTCTCATTTCGATACTCCTGCAATAATTGCTTGATATAAATCATAGCTGCTCCTTTCCAATCCAACATGCCTTTGCCGGCAGATGAACCCAGTGACCATCTTCACTTAACATGCCATTTCCAAAAATGGTCTTTCGATTTCCTTCTAACGAGTGCTTGATCGGCTGTCCAAAATTTAAAATAATTTGTAGGCTTTCCGTTTGATAACTCAAGCAATCTCCTGTTAACTTAATGTTGCGGATGGCTGTAAAAGGTCCTTCTGTTTTTCGCAACCGAATCAGATTTTGATAATCTGCCAAAATCCCCTTCGCCTCCTGGTTCACCGCTGCCAATCCGATCCAACCGCTTTGCTGATTTGATAGCCACGGAAGCATGCCCCTCGAGCGGTCACGATTCACTTGATTGGCCATTATTAAAGCGTGTGACTCTCCGCTTAAAATCAGTTCTTCTTGGTATTTATTTTTTGCTTGAATATCCCTGATATCAGCTAGCTGCTGAGGCAAATAATCCCCCACCCCTTGTTCTTCTCCCTGAAATAAAAAGGGAATGCCACGATTGATCAACAGAAACACGGTCAATAAGCGATAGATGTCGCGGTTTTCTTTTGCCAGTCGCTGCCATGAACGGCTCATGTCGTGGCTGTTAAAGAACAGCGTAGGAATTTTCTTTTGTTGACTCATTTCTTTAAAATCTCTAGTTAGTTTCTCAAGATCCAATTCTTCCATGCTGCCCAAATTAAAATGAAATGCGGTATCGAACAATCCATCTTCTGTATAACTGTTGATCCGTGCTAGTTGATCCGAGCTAATTTCAGCCACTGTAAAAATTGACGGATCGACTGTTTTGATCCACTGATTTAATTCCTTTAACACACGTTTGATCCCCGGCTGGTTCACATCAATGCAATGATCTTGTTTCCCATCTTTTCTCACTGGATTATCAATAAATTGATCACTGACCGTCAAATTGTTGATGACATCAAAACGGAACCCATCGACACCTCTGCCTAGCCAAAATCGCAAGACATCAAAAACGGCTTGTTTCACTTCTTGATTCTGCCAGTTCAAGTCTGCTTGCTCTTCGGCAAAGCTATGGTAATAATATTGGTCCGTAGCCGCATCATACTTCCAAGCAGATCCACCAAAAAAACTTTCCCAGTTGTTTGGTTGATCCCGCCAAATATACCAGTCTCGCTTTGGATGTTCTTTGCCACTGGCTGATTCGATGAACCAAGGATGTTTGGTAGAAGTATGATTAACTACGACATCAATGATAATTCTCATTTCTAGCTGATGCGCTTCTTCCACAAGGAGATCAAAAGCGGCTAAAGTACCATACTGAGGATCAACCGCACAATAATCGGAGACATCATACCCATTATCGACTTTAGGAGACGGATAAAATGGTGTTAGCCAGAGGGCATCTATACCGAATTCTTTTAAATAAGGCAATTTTTTGCGAATCCCATTGATATCGCCGATTCCATCCCCATCACTATCTGCAAAGGAGGCAATATAAATTTCATAAAACACAGCATTTTCCCACCACATTCGTTGGACTCCTTACTTCAGTGTAAATTGCATCCCATCTTGGAATCGTTTTGAAAAAATCAAAAACAAAAGGATCAACGGTAACGTGAGCAACACAGAGGCTGCATACATTGGTCCTGGATATGTCCCATAGGGCCCAAACATTTGCGAAATCAAGACATTCAGCGTAACAGTCGCATCACTCTTTGAAACGATCATATCCCAAAGCAGGTTCGTCCAACGATCCGTGAATAGGAAAAGAAAAATCACCGTTGTGATCGACTTAGACATTGGCAATACCACTTTGAATAACACTTGCATTTCCGTTGCCCCATCCAACTTTGCAGCCTCGATCAACGCATCGGGAATGGCTTTGAAAAAGTTGGTATACATAAAAATCGCCCATAAACTAATTGCAGTCGGAATGATCATTCCAGCATAAGAATCCAATAATCCCACTTTGGTCACCATTAGAAATTGGGGGATCAGCAAAATGATCGCTGGGAAAAACATTTGAAAGAGAATAAAATGATTCACGAATTTCTTCCCTTTAAATTCGATTTTGGCAAGCGCATACCCTACCATCAATGCAAAGACCATCATTAAAAACGTTGCGATCGTAGCCACGATCGTTGTATTCACGAATGCACCGATCCAAGGAACATCTGCTGAAGTGGCCGAACCGCCAAACAGCCACGTCCAAGAACGTAAGCTAAAAGTGGTCGGGATAATTTTTCGATCGACTTGATCCCAAGCAGCAAACGAGTGCAAAACAAGATAGACAAAAGGAAACGTCATGAGGAGCATCACCAGGGTGGTTACTAGATATAGGACACTGTTCTTTCCCTTCGTTCGTTTATTGCCAACCATTTTTTTCACCCCACTTTTCTAGTAACTTCCGAATAACGCCGATAGATGCAAAAGTAACGACAGAAGCCATTAGTGCAACTGCAGACGCGTAGCCGGATTTCAAATTAACAAAGGCTTGATTGTAGATTTCCATTTGCCATGTATTGGTCGCAAAGTTTGGTCCGCCTCCTGTCAACTGGTAGACCTCTGTGAAGATACCAAAGCTGATCCCCACCGCCAGAACTGTAACCGTAAAGAATGCTGGGTACAACATGGGAAAGGTGATTTTCCAAAACCTTGTCCAAGGACTCGCACCATCGATTGCCGCTGCTTCATACACTTCTTTGTTGATATTCCCTAAGCCCGAAATTAGGATCAGCGCATAGTAGCCAGAAATCTTCCAAGCGATCATCAGAGAAACGATGATGATGGCTGCATGGGGATTACCTAGCCAATCAATATCCCAGCCTAGTCTCGTTCGCAAGAAGGTATTAAAGGGACCGTTGTAGGAAAGCAATCCTTTGACGATCAAAGAAGTGACAACCCCGCTTGACAGATAAGGCAAGAAGAAAGCCACCATGTATAACCCCTTCAGCTTTGGCAGGCTATTGACTAATAGCGCAATCACCATCGAAAGAACCAGCGCCATTGGTACAAAGATAATCAGAAATTTGTATGTAACAACGAATGCAGATTGGATTGCTGGACTTTTTATCGCATCAATAAAATTCTGAAATCCAACAAATTCAACGGTCGGTGAAATCATATTCCAACTCGTTAATGCTAGCCAAAATGACCAAAATAAAGGAAGTAGAAAGAAAATCAATGTAAAAATCAGATAGGGGCTGGTAAATGACCAGCCCAATTTTGTGTTCTTACTCATTATTGAAGCGCCCCTTCGACAGCCGTCTTCGCATCGCTCACAGCTGTTTTCGCATCTTTTTCACCCCGAACAACTGGCACCCATGCTTGTTCGCCAAATACTTGCTGAATGTCATTGTATTTCTCGTTGTCCATTGCTGGAACAGCGTAAGGCACATTTTCTGCAAAGACTTTCATCGCTGGATTTTCTTCAAAGTAGGCTTTGAAAGCATCGTTTTCTGTTGCATCATCACGCGCTGGAATAAGCGAAGTCATTTCTAGTAATTTCATGTCGTTGTTTTCATCTGAATAAACAAATTCCAAGAATTTCATCGCTGCCGCTTGTTCTTCTTCTGTTGCTTGGGCGTACATCACGATTCCTTTAGCATCTGCATAGGTGGATACTTGTTCTGCATCCGCTAAAGCATCAGGTACCACAGGCGTAGTAACCGTGTAGTTTTCACCAAACTTCAGCTCTGGGTATTTTTCTTCCCAGTTAGGGAACGTCCAAGGACCCAAATCGGTCATAATACTATCGCCGTTTTCAAAGGGATCCGTTGCTTCACCGGTGCGCAGTACTTTTGCATCCGCTAATGTATGCATCAAACCAAATACATCTGTCATGGCAGCTTCATTAGCTGTGAATTGATTGTTTTCGACAAAGCTCGCACCTTCACTGGCCGCATTGTAGAGTGGGAAGAAATCAAACCAACGCATCCAAGCCGTTGGATCTGCTAAGTCTTTTTTCGCCCAAAGTGCTTTGTCCGTTCCTTTGATTTTGTCGACGACTTTCAATAAATCTGAATAGGTTCTTGGCACTTCATCAAAGCCTAATTCTTTCAAACTATCTAATCGCCAGCCAAACAAAATCGGATTGGAATAAACAGGTAGCACGTATTGACTACCATCAGAGAATTTCCAACTATCGATGGTTTGACTCATATTACGAGCTTTGACGATCGTATCGAAAGAATCTTGTTTTTCTAATGGTAAAATAGCCTGACTAGCAGCCAACTGGGCAGCAAAACTACGGTTGATGTTTTCAGATAACGTTGGTGCGGTGTTAGAAGCAATTGCACTTTGGATTGTTGCTTCAGAAGATGGACTTTCCTTCATTTGAGAAACTTCAACTGTAATGTCCTCATTTTGTTTCTCAAAGTCTGCGGCCATTTCTTGCCAATACTTCAATTGTGTTGGATTGGGTGCAGCCCAAAAAGTAATCTTTGTCTTCCCATCAGTTGCCCCAGAACCGCTCTCTTTTGATTGATTGCTACAACCAGTGAATAAAACTGTCCCTGCCACTACCGCAGCAATACCAATAAGCATTTTTTTCATTTTCATGATCGTTCCTCCTAAATAGTAAGCGATTTCTTTTTACACCGTCATCATACCACCCGTCATTTTAATTGTCAACATTACGTAATTATAATTACAACATTACTTTTGTAATTATTTTAGGCTATTAATTTTGTAACATTATGGTATAATCATTATAAGACTAGGAGAAATAAGGTGAAAATATGAAAAAAGCCTCTATGCAAGATATTGCCGATGCATTGGGCATCTCAAAAAATTCTGTCTCACAGGCGTTGAGAAATAAGCCTGGTGTCAGCCAACAAACCAAATTACTCGTTAAAAACAAAGCAGATGAATTAGGCTATCGTTATCAAACGATGAATGAAGATACCACGATGTCATTCTTATTGATGGCAACCGAATTTGCTTTTTCTCAAACGAGTTTTTTTGGCGAGATCGTTAAAAGTGCAGAAGTAGAAGCTCAAAAAACAGCGATCAAACTTGATACTTATACCATTACAGAGGAAGACTTACTTAGCCTAAAGCTTCCGCCAAACTTAAAAAAGTATGACGGTATCCTGATCCTGTCTCATAGTAAAAATGCCTACATCAAGAAAGTAATTGATACTGGGCTTCCTGTCACATTGATCGATCACCATGATCCTTCACTCACAGCAGATGCCATCTTGACAAAAAACACCGACGGAACGTTCCAAGCCATCTCACTTCTGATTGAAAATGGAATGAAGCGAATTGGCTTTATTGGTGATACAGCATTTTCTCCCAGCTATCTTGAGCGTTATCGCGGGTATCAACGGGCTTTACGAGAACACAATCTAACAAATGATCCTACGATTGAAATCACAGAAATTGAAGAATCTCAAGGTGCTTTATTTAACAGCTTAAAGAATATAAAACAAATGCCAGATGCATGGTTTTGCGTGAATTCTGGGCTAGCTTTCATGTTAAACAGTTATCTTCAATCTTCTGGTTACACGATTCCCAAAGATATCAGCGTGATTTGTTTTGATGAAACTGAATTTACACGCATGGCGATTCCTCAATTGACAAATATCGCTACCGATCTGAAGTTTATGGGTCAGTTGGCGATTCGGACATTGGTCCATCGCATCGCTCATCCCAAAGAACCAATCGTCCATCAGCAAATTGTTCCACAGCTGAACGTCCGAGAATCGGTTCGGATTCCCAATACTAAATAATATAAATTTGAATCAATATCTCGGAAACAATTTTGTTCAGATTGTTAATTTTTTAAAATTTCATTTGTCAAATTAAGTTAGACAAATCATCTGGTTTTATATTTCTCAAAAATATTTCCATCGGTGTTTGATACTTTAGAGATTTTCTTGGGATGTGATTTCGTTTGGAAGCAACAGCTTGAATAAATGATTCTGATACTTCATTGAAGTCCATGGCTTTAACTAATCCATCACAACATAATAATCCATTTGAATGTTCATTTAGAGAGCGTTGTGACGGGGTGCCTGGATCCGCAAAATAAATATCAATATCATTTTGATTTCCCATAGCTTTCCAATTTGAAAATTCTTTCCCACAGTCAAACGTAATTGATTTAAACAGATGTTTAGGAACCGTTTGAAACCAATGATTAATTCGATTTTCAATGTCCATTGCCTGTCTACCGGCTGGCTTCAATGTAATAATCACTTTTGACAAACGTTCCACCAATGTAATAACAGCACTTTTGTGTTTTCGACCGACAATAGTGTCTCCTTCAAGATGGCCAAACTCGTTTCCAAATTCTGGATGCTCCTTGATGCGCTCATGTATACTGCGCCGAAAAGCTTGTTTCCCACGTTTTTCTTGGTGTCCATTTGGTTTTCGTTTGTCTTTCATAGGCAGATCACGCACATTAAATGCGCCAGTTTGAAACATTCGATACAGTGTACGGACTGAACAATCAAGTTTCATTTCCGAGCGGCCGACAATCACATCCGGTGTCCACCCTTGAACAACCCTCTTTTGAACATATTCTTTTTGTTCCTCTGGTAAAGCCATCGAGCGTCTACGCAGCGTTTTTTGTTTTCTTTGTATTGTTGATAGTAGTTCAGTATCGTAGCACCAGTTTTCAAACTTTGTCTATGTATTGAATTTCTTGATGCAATCTGTCTAGGAAACAGAATACCTTTGCGCACTGAACAACAAAAAGCCAGACCTCTTCGCAATCGGTCTGGCTTTTTCATGTGAACTACTACTGAAAAACATGGTCAAGTCTAGGATAACTTCTTCTTCACCAAAATCTGATCTCCCACCATGACTTCAGGTGGGCAATCTGGTTCGATGACTACTGAGCCAGGGAGGTCAGCGCATCAAAAACTCAATTGGCTATCAGACCTTTCAATCTAGATCCGCCCCATTGGATGCAATGACCTTCTGGTACCATGCAAAGGATTTTTTCTTCTTCCGATTGTATGTCCCTTGTCCGTAGTCATCGGCATCGACATAGATAAATCCGTAACGCTTGCTCATCTGGGAGGTCGATGCACTGACAATATCGATACATCCCCAAGAAGTATACCCCATCAAATCAACGCCTTCTTTTAACGCCAAATTGATTTGTTCAAAGTGTGCTTTAAAGTAATCAATCCGGTATTGGTCGTTGATTTCTCCATGGGCATCCGGTGTATCTATGGCGCCAATGCCGTTTTCAACCACAAACAGTGGGAGGCGGTAGCGGTCATATAGGGAGATCAGCGAAGTTCTCAATCCGATTGGATCCACTTGCCAACCCCATTCCGTCATAGGCAAATAAGGATTTTTGACACCTGTGGCAATGTTGCCGCTGACTTTTTCTCTTTGGTCTGCATCTTTTGAAACCACCAAAGACATATAGTAACTAAATGATAAGAAGTCCACAGTGTACAACTTGATCGTTGCCAAGTCCCAATTCTCCATCTGGATTTCTATCCCTTTTTCTTTCCATTCATTTAGGATCCATTGGGGATAAGCGCCCCACACCTGAACATCTGAATAAAGATGATTCTCCCGATTGGCTTTCTCCGCTAAAGCCACATTCTCAGGGTGACAGTTTTCGGGATAGGTCATCAATTTGGTCACCATTGCGCCAATCTGCACTTGAGGATTGGATTTACGGCAATACTTCGTTGCCAAAGCGCTGGCAACAAACTGATGGTGTAATGCTTGATAAATAGCGGCTTCAGCACTGGCTTTGTCTGGATAGCGCTCTTCTACAACCCCAACAGTTGTAAAAGGGTGCCTAAAGACACTGTCAATTTCATTAAAGGTCAGCCAGTAGGTCACCAATGACTTGTATTCTTCAAAAACTACGCGACAAAACTTTGCAAAGAAATCGACGACTTCACGTGAGACCCATCCTTGATAATGGGTAACCAAATGCAGCGGCATTTCATAATGGGATAAAGTTACCAGTGGTTCAATGCCATTGTCTCGGAGTTCTGTGAATAGTGCCCGATAATAGTCAAGGCCTGCTTCATTGGGCTGATCTTCATCACCGTTGGGAAAGATGCGTGTCCAAGCGATGGATACCCGCAAAACGTTAAAGCCCATTTCTTTGAACAAGGCGATATCTTCCTCGTATCGATTATAAAAATCAATGCCTCGTCGCTTTGCGTAATTAGCTGTGCCTTTCTCAGCTATCGCTGCTGCAATACTTTGTTCGTCAACATGCCATTGTTGTTGATAATCTTTTACGGATACATCTGGTTTAAAGCGGGCAACATCAGCGACCGACAACCCTTTGCCTTCAATATCCCAAGCGCCTTCTGCTTGGTTGGCTGCAATCGCACCACCCCATAAAAATCCCTCTGGAAAATAATTTTTCGTCATCATTTCTCTCCTTTACTTATAGGTCTCAGGCATCAGCTGACATGGTTCGATTGCTTAAGAAAACAAACGGCAAATAGATCAGCACGCCCAATGCAATCAGGATAACCTGTAGAATCACACCATTGATTCCCCATCCAAGGAAGGCACCGATAATGATTGGCAAGCCAAATGGGACATCCACGATATTTGATCCAAGGAATCCCCACTGATTGGCCACCAAAACAATCGCCGCCGGTATCCCACTCCCCAAAACAAAAGGGATCGCAAAAATTGGATTCAGTACCAACGGCAGTCCAAATACGACAGGTTCACTAATGCCAAACAAAGAAGGAACTAATCCAATCTTAGCCACAGCCCGAAGATCATCTTTTTTAGAAAATAAGAGCAACGCAATATTTAAAGATAGAATCAACCCAGCACCACCAACAACCAAGAATGTGACCGAAGAACCCATGGTAATGACTTGATCCGGTGTTTGTCCCGCTTCAAAGGCCGCAATGTTGGCTGCCAATGCAGCGATTAGAATCGGATTACGAATCGGCGATATGACCAGACCACCATGGATGCCCACAAGCCAAAATACTTGCGAGATGACCACTAAGCCGATGATTCCTGCCGGATGTTGCAAAATCCCTTCTAACGGTGCTTGCAAAAATTGATACAGTGCTTCGTTGATATATAATCCTGTTGCCAGTTCAAACAAGCGCCCCGCAATTGCAATCACAAATAACGTAATAAAGATCGGGATCAGCACACTAAATGATTTGCTAATGGCACTTGGAACGCTTGGCGGCATTTTGATTTGCAGTTTCTCGATTTTGTTCAATTTACAAAAGAACTCGACTGTGATAATCGTTAAAAACATCCCAATGAAGAGCCCCCCAGCATTTAGTGTGGCGACTGGCAAACCAGATGCGAGGCTTTCCACGCCATCCACCATGGTTTCAACGCCTTGTGGTACCACGGCTATATACGCACTGAGAGAAACCACTGCACACATGATGCCATTCTCATTGTTCCTCTCACCGAGAATCCACCCTAAAATAACAATCACAGCCAATGTCATCGTATTCATTGTTGCGAAATTAATCGCAGTGAATGCTGGCTCCAACACAGTTAAAAACTGCAGCGCTGAAAATTGTGCCAAGCCAGTACTCTCACTGGTCAATAATGAATTACCAAGTGTGGCAAATGACCCTACAATAATGAACGGCATCAGTACTGTAAATGTATTTTTGACCACACTTAAGTATTTGTTGTCATCAACTTTCTCCGCAACGATGCTGACTCGATCAGCAAAAGTATCAAACGCACTCATGCTTGACCTCCTTCGATCAATTCTTCCGCATGTTTCAGCACAGCTGCGCCATTGCCACGGCCATAATCGACAGCTTTGATGACAGCGACAGGTACAGTGCCATTGATGATTTTCTTGACTTTCCGCATCGTATGTTGGACTTGCGGACCCAATAGTAAGACATCAAAATTGCCTAGTTCACGTTCAATCATGCTTTGATCGATCGCCCAAATCTTGTAATCCTTGCCTTGTTCTTTGGCTGCGGCTTCCATTTTTGCGACTAAAATACTGGTAGACATCCCTGCAGCGCAGGCTAACATAATTCTCATTGTTTGTGTCCTCCTATGATTTCGTGATTTTTTTATATAAATAAAGCCATTCGGCGGCTTGCTCTGTCGCTGTCATCGCCATGGCTAAGTGGTCTTGTGCGTGGATCAATAAAATCGATAAGGCCGTTGCCTCACCTCTGGCCTCTGACTGGATCAAGTCGGTCTGACATTGGTGGGCTTTGTGTAATTCAGTTTTGGCTTCTTCCATAGCTTGTTCGGCTGCAGTGAAGTCGCCTTCTCGTGCTGCTTCTATCGCTAACATCGCGGATGATTTGGCATTACCCGCATGCAGAATCAATGTGAAGCTGATTTCGACATTTTCCATCGTCTCTCCTCTTTCTATTCCCTATGTGCTATTATTTCTTGAGTCACTGTGCAATCAAACGAATAGAAACCAAAAACTGCCCTTCTTTATCTAGGATCAGAAGATTGATCCCGATACTTATTTCAGCGATAGGTGGCACAAGTTGGTGCGATGTGTATATTTTCAAATTATACCTATGCCTTGGTTCAACTATGACTGCCTATTTTCGTGCCACCTATTGCTTTGCGCTCTCAGTAGTTGGCAGCTGCTGAGACCAGGAAAGACGTTGCGGTACTGCGCTGGTACCGAGGGTATACCCATCATTCATTTCAAATCGTCTATCCTTTATCAAACAAAGCAAAAAGGCACTGGACGGGTGTCCAATGCCTGTGAAATAGCGAAATAAGCGTATAGCAGCACGTATTTTTTTCGCGAAAAAGGTGGAAAACCACTAGAAATGAATCCGCTTTTTCGGTACAATAAACACGTTGATGCCTACGGGTATCAACTATGGCAACTTGATTGGTCATCCGTGTTAAAGGGGGTGACTAATTGAGGCTTCGTAGCGGTGCGCCAACACCTTACGAAGTGCCTATTTTTTTGGTTTCTATTCGCTTACTAGTTTATCTGAAAGCGGTTTAGGTTTGCAAGGGGAACATTTGCGGTGAGGGGTTTAATAACATGGGGATTGGGGTTCCTATATAAGGGAGGGGTAAAAATAACAAAAAAATCTGCATAGCGGTTGGGCTTTGCAGATTTCCATGCTTTATTCTACTTCTTCACTGCTTTGTGTCAAAAACTCATAATAATTTGGTTCTACTGGATCTTGTAACTTAAACTCTAATTCAACTACATTTTTTAGCTTTCCATCGGTCGTAGGTTTTTGTAATTGCTGAATCGTTTCTTCAATTGGTGTTAATTCACCTAAATAATAGAAGTCTGTTTCATTGTCTTTATTATTATATTTTCGCTTAATAAATAAATGAATATGCCAGTCATCTGCATTTTTTAAAATCTGAACTTCTGGTGAAGCCAATGTTCTTGGTGATTTGGTGAACCATTTGAACGTACTCTCATCTATGAACTCATCTTCGTAAGCCATTAACGAAGCTTTAAAGTCTTTGCCTTTATCTAATGTAACAAAAATAGCAAAATGTTGGTTGCTGTACGTATAACCACCTATACCTTGCTCGTTTTGTTTGAAATCCATGTTCAACATCCGCAGAACATCTTTACGGCGATACTTCTCATAAAGGTTAAGCGGCTTGGTTATATCATATCGTTGCGATTTGGCTAATCCAGTATCTACCAAGTCTTTCAATAATTTAAGGAAATAAGGATTCTGACGGTATGATTTAAAATTATCTGTAACCGCTAATCCTCGATCAGTTAATGTAAACATCCTCGAAGCTAGATAGCTTTTCCTAGTTCCTGTTTCATAGAAAGAAAGATCTAAAACATGGACTGCTGATTCGATCGTATCTTTCGTATAATACACATTCAGTCCATCAAACAGCTGCTTCATTTCAGAAAATGTTAAGTTATTTCTTTCTGTGTTTATGAATTGGTCAATAAGCAACAATTCATGCGGTCTAATCCCTAGTAACAGTTCTACTGAAACGAACCGCAATGCTAAGTTCTCTGCTTCTGATACTTCCCCTTCGGCTTCACCTATTTTTTTCAAGAAATGATAATACGTTTTTTCTTTCCCGCTAATAATCAATGGGTCAATGCTATCCATTTTTTCAAAATCCAGTAGATATGGTACGCGATTTAAGCGATGTTTAGCTTTGTAGAAGCTATCCTTCAAATCCGCTAACGTATTTAAACGCACTTGATCAATTGATTTGAATATACGTTCTTTAGCTACTTTTTCGAAGTTAATGGAAGATAATCCAGAAATATAAGTGACATCAACAGTATCTCTACGAATGTTATTTTTATTCCTAGAATTGTCTCCCGATAATGCCATTGGAATCATGTAGTTATTTTTATAATTCCCAATGAAATCAATGACGGTCACAAACTCTTTAGACGGATGTTTTCTTAATCCTCGTCCAAGTTGCTGGATGAAAATAATGCTTGATTCGGTATTTCTTAGCATCACTACTTGATTAATCTTGGGTATGTCTATCCCTTCATTAAATATATCAACTGTAAAGATATAATTTATTTTGCCATTTTCAAGATTTTGAACCTCTTGCTCACGTTTTTCTAAATTGTGATCGCCAGAAAGATAGGCACTTGGAATACCCCTTTGTGTAAATAGTTCTGCCATTCTCTGTGCTTCTTCTTTACGACTACAGAAAACTAGCCCTTTCGGTACATTCCCTGAGCAACCATAATAATCAATTTTTTGAATTAAAAAATCAACTCTTTCCTGATCCATCAAATAATTCAAATCAGATGTTTCGTCAATAACATGACCATCTTTTTCATAATCCGTAACGCCAAAATAGTAAAAAGGACATAGCATATCTTCTTCTAATGCCTGCTGCAGACGTATTTCATAGGCAATATTATAATCGAATAATTCAAAGATATTAAACCCATCAGTCCGTTCAGGTGTCGCTGTCATGCCTAACAAAAATTCGGGCTGAAAGAAATTGATTGTTTTCTTGTATGAGCTGGCTCCAGCTTTATGGACCTCATCAATTAGTATATAGTCAAATGCATCTGCACCTAATTGGTTTTGATAACTATCTTTAGAAATAGTTTGAATTGTTGCAAACAAATATTTAGCCGAAGTATTTTTTGAATTGCCTGATAAAATGCCAAAGTCTGCATCATCACCACTGATAATCTTTTTGAACGATGCCATTGCTTTTGTTAAAATTTGTTCTCGATGTACAATGAACAGCATACGCTTCGGACTAAATTGATGCACATCAAAGCCGGCAAGATATGTTTTACCTGTACCTGTCGCTGAAATCACTAATCCTCTTTTAGCGCCGGTTTGTCTTAACTCTTGTAGATTATTCAATGCTTGCTTCTGCATTTCATTTGGGACCACATAAGGTGGGTATGATTTTTGTTGGATATCCTCAATCCATTTTGTTACTTTAAGTCCCTGATAATTTTCTTCAAAGTTTTCTACCCATTCACGGGTCAAGGGAACAGCTGCTTCCCATTCTTGAATCAGATGTTCTTCGATTGTCGAAATCATCTCACCATTATCGTTGGAAGTAAGTTTGACATTCCACTCATAATTTAATTTTAACGCAGACATTGTTAGATTTGAACTACCGATAATAAAGGTTTTATGGTCTTCTTTATCAAATAAGTAACCTTTAGAGTGGAAACCTTTTTTAGACGAGATCCTTACTTCCACATTGGGAATGTTCAGCAGCGAAGCAAATGCTTTCGGTTCATTGAAACCAAGATACGTTGATGTTAAAATTTTTCCAGCAATGCCTCTTTCTGCCAAATCTGCAAGTTGCGCTTTGATTGCATTTAGACCATCTTGTGTAACAAAAGCAACTGAAATAAAGAAGGACTGACAGCTATTCATTTCTTGGTGTAACGTCGTTAATAAGTAATCTTTTTTTTCAGGATTATTCACAATAAATTTCGGATTCAATTTTTCACTTGCTATTGTCTTATCGATGAATGCTTTTTGCAGTGCCCGCTCTAAATACTCCATTCTATATGCTCCCTACATCATATTTCATTAATTTTTCAACAGTTGGCACATCTGCTGGTGCCCATTCTACTGTCTGCAATTCTTCAGGTGATAACCACTTTACTTGTATGTGTTCTGTTAATTGTGGCTCCCCTTCATCTAATGCACAAATAAAGGTAGTTAGATTGACGAAACCAAAATCATATTCATAACGACAAAATTCAAAGTCTTCCTCTTGAATGCTTACTTGTATCCTAAGCTCTTCTTCTAACTCGCGTCTAAGCGCTTGCACTTTAGTTTCATCTTGTTCGATTTTGCCACCAGGAAATTCCCACAGGTTCGCTAATGATCTTTCAGGTCCTCTTTGACAGCATAAAATCTTCCCGTTTTTGATAATGATCGCGCCAACTACATGTATTTCTTTTTTCATATATAACCCTCTTATCTTGATAGTATTCTTCTTATTAGGATCGCATAAAAGTTCAGATGAGGCAACAAGTTAATTTAGGGTTAATTTGTACTATACTGTTATTCTGAATGCAACTTTAATTCCATTCATAGCACACAAAAAAACATGAGCTCTTCACCCGCTCATGTTTTTTATTTACCTAATAACCTCACCTTGCCACTCAGACATCCCACCTAAAACATTCACCACTCGAATGCCTTGACTACTCAAATAACTACAAGCCTGCGACGAACGCCCGCCAGACTGGCAAACGATATAATACGTTTTATCCTTCTCAAATGAGTCGATTTCTTCCACCAATATACGCAATGGCCGATTAATTGCCTGGGGTATGTGTCCTTCTGCAAATTCATCGCTTTCTCGTACATCGATGATCGTTAAAGGTGTTTGTTTGCTTTTTTGATAAAATGCGTCATTGCTGATTGATGGGAACATTTTTGCCACTCCTTTATGTCTTGTGGCTTTATTTAACAGGTGAAGTGGCTTTTTGTCAATTGAACTGCAATAAACCCACATCGCTGGATGTGGGTTTGCTTGTTTCAGTAATGATCTTTTGCCGAGTAGATAAAAATTGTGTCATGTTCAACTTTATAAATCAGCCGGTGCTCATCTGTAATTCTTCTGGAGCATTTTCCAGATAGATCATATTTTAGTGGTTCTGGTTTTCCTAGAAAAGGGATATCCATGCCTTACCTTTCCATCTCTACATCAATTAAATCATGTGTGTTAAATTCGCCTTTATTGTACATTATATTCTACGCTAAAGTAAGCGATCTTTTTCTATCTCTTCCTTGAATCACTCATTCTCATCATAAAACCAACTTTCCCCACAACCACAACGCCGCCACCCAACACTAGCATCAACACAGCCCCGCCATAAAACAAGCCTGACTGGTGCAGGAAAGGAAATAGATGTTGCAGATAGGCGATTGTCAGTGGTGTGGCAGCAGTCCCGATATTGAAGAAGATCAGCAGCAGCGCTGTTTGAGCTGTGGCTTGTTGACTCTTTTGGTTGACTTCATTAAAGACATAAGGGACGAAGGTTCGGAAGGAGAAGCCGCATAGGATGACTGCAAGGGAGGCGATCCACAGATTTGGTGCACGCGCTAAAAGCAGGAGCGCTATGCTCATTCCTAAGAATGACACGGGAATCGTCCATTCCTTAAAGATACGGACTGTTTTGCCGAATACCATGCCGGCTGTCATTGCACCGAACCCGATGAATGCCAATAAATTACTGCCATCTGTTGCATCTCCAATCGCTTTATCATAGAGCAAGCCCGTAACCTTTACCGCAATCGACATATAAACAGTCACTGCCAGAAAGAGCAAGATCAGATAATAGATCAGTGTCCGATCAATCGTTGGCCCTGTCTTGGCTTCTTTCTCATCGGATGTGGTTGGTCTGATGTCAGGTACAAACAAACCAAATAGAAAAAGAATTGGTATGGCTAGGCCGTAGACCATAAAGGAATAGCGCCATCCAGTGACCAATAATTGGCCAACCAAAAAGGTGATCAGCATCCCACCAATACCTTCAAAGGCACTTTGCAATCCAATGACTGTCGCCAGATGACCGCCCGAATATAAACCGGCAGCTATCGTATAAAGCAAAGGATTAAATAGACCCACGCCAACGCCAAAGAGGATCCGGCTTAAGAAAAGGCTAGTGAAGGAGGTTGTCACCACTGGCAGTAAACCTGCCAGACAGACAATGCCAATCCCTACTTGGACAGTTTGTTTGTAGCCGATGCGTTGCGCGACTTTGGGACTGATAAGAATGGTTAAGATAATAAATAATGAAGGGATCGTTGTCAAAAGTTCGATCAACGTTTCATTAACGGTAGGATAAGCCTGGACGATCGCTGGGATATTTCCGGCGATCGCCCCTGCTGAAACAACCAATAAAGAAACGGACAATAAAGAAATCTTCCTTAGCTGCGCCATTGATTATTCGAAGATTTCTTTTGCCAATGCAAAGGCACTCCAAGCTTTTGGCCAGCCTGCGTAAAAAGCCAAATGTGTGATCAGCCCAACGATTTCGTCTTTGGTCACACCATTGGTTTTTGCGATCGTCAAATGTGCTTCCAGTTGTGGGGCACCCATTGCCAAAAGTGCCGCACAGGTGATCATACTTCTGTCATGGGCAGACAAGGTGTCTTCTTTTGCCCAGACTTCACCAAACAAAATATCATCGTTCAATGCTGCAAATTGTGGGGCGAATTCGCCTAGTTGCTCTCTGCCAGCTGTTTGTTTTTTCATCATAAATCTCTCCTTCTTATTTGTCTAAGTTGTTGTACCATTCATCTGTGACTGGTTCCAACCATTCTGGGGTGCCTGCGGTGATCGCGACATGCGTGAACCAGCTATCCTTTGCGGCACCATGCCAATGTTTGACGCCATCATGGGTGGTAATGACATCTCCAGCTTGTAGGAATTGCGCTGGTTTGCCTGCTTCTTGGTACCAGCCTTCTCCCCCTGTGACGAGGAGTAATTGGAACCCATCATGATGAATATGCCAGTTGTTGCGGCAGCCTGGTTCAAAAGTCACGTTGCCGACACCGACATTGATTGCTGGATCAGCGATTAGGCTTTGCAAGTAGCTTTGTCCGATAAAGTATTGTGCATAGGCGTCGTTTTTTTCTCCGATTGGGAAGATCAGACCGTCTTTAACTTCTTCATGTTTGCTCATATTACTTTCCTCCAGTATGTTGATTTCGTCCTACAAAAAAACGAGAGGTACGATGTATAGCATCATCGTACCTCTCGTTTCACTATTCGTCTAATGCTCTTTTTAGATCATGCTATGCTTTGAAAGCATGTTTGAAGCGCGTAATGATTTCTTGCACTGCAGGTGTTTGCATCCGTTCTTTCCACACCAATAGACAGTTTGTCTGGATCGCTGGTTCCATGGGAATAAACACGGTATGATCGGCTGCTCGTTTCGTCACAGCACCTTCAATCGTTAAGGCGATTCCTACGTTGTGTTCCACCAATGGCAAAGTATTGAACAATAAGTTGAAATGGCCAACGATCGAGAGCTGTACCAATGGCACGCCAGCCCACGAAGCCAGTAACCGCTGCACTTCTTCTCTATTGGAACACAGCAGCGGCAGTCCTTGAATATCTGCTGGCGTCAACTGGTTTTTGCTTGCAATGGGCCAATCTTTTGACACTAAGAACCCCCATGTTTCTTCTCGCGGCAGCTTTAATACATGGACGTTTGTCAAGGATGCTGGTTCCAGTAAGACAGCTAGATCCAACAATCCTTTGTCGAGTTTGTCACTGATATCATCACTAGTGCCCGTCACCAAGTTGAAGGTGACTTTGGGGTAATCCTTGACCATTTCTTCCAGCATCATGGCAACAGTGTCCGAATTATCTGCTTCCACACTGCCGATGGTCATCACGCCTTCAAGCTGCGCCTGCTTCCTTTCAGCAAAGTTCTGATCTAATTTATCACTAAGAAGAATCAACTCTTCTGCCCGCTCTTTGAGAAAAAGGCCATCCGGCAATAAATACAGCTGGTTCTTTTCTCTGCGAAACAACGGCACGCCCAAGTTTTCTTCTAACTCGCGAATCTGACGACTCAAGGTAGGTTGCGTGATATTCAATAGTTTCGCTGCTCTTGAAATATTGCCTTCTTGGGCAACTGTCCAAAAATAACGTAAAAGTCTGATTTCCATCCTGTGCCTCTTCTTTTTTTTATTTTTACTATAGCAGATTTATAGGGATAATGCGCTAGCGACTTTTTTCAAGGTTTATCGTCTTGAAATCTACTTTATACGTACTGATAATAGACAATTATAAGGCAAATAATCAAAGCCAAAAAAACGACAATGACCTTTATTGTGCTTTCTAGACTGTCTGTCTTCATTTCAAACTTGGCCGGTCTAAAAGTAGGATTCAAGGTTTTCGTCTGATAGTCAACTGAACTAGAAAAGAAACTATCTGAAGGAATCATAAAAATGAACATCACGCCATAGATAATCGCTGCAAAAATGAATGGGCTGAAATCAAATATATGACCAACAATCAATCCAATAATCATTGGCACACCTATATATAATATGGTTCTGAGTAGGATCAAATAGCTTTTTTTAATATTAACTCCCCCTTTTTTGTTTCACTCAAAAACAAATTCCCTCTTATGATCATTCAAGCCGTCAACATACGTGACAGCCATCACGATTCTTCCTGTGGCTTCCTCGAAATCAACGACTTTAAGTTCGAGTGAATATTTTTTTGTATTGCTATCGATATACCCAACGATTGTCTGCGCTTGACCATTGATCATCAGGGATAGACTACTCTCACCGCTGCTCTCGTTATCAGGAACAGCTGCTTCTGCAGAATGGATTGTATCGCTATGATATATGGTTTCTTCTCCATTTTGATACTGTCTTGTCAGGGTCATCGACTGTTGAATCGCCCCTTGCGCATTGATGATCGACAGGTCTTTTTTGGGGTGAGTGAGAAAGAAAACAGCTGCGCCTAAGACAATGATGAGCCCACAAAATAATACGCCGACTCCAATCTTTTTCTGGTTGCTTGTCATAATACTTGTCATCCCTTCTCTACAACGTATCTGGTTGATGATAGACATAGATTGCAGCCGGTACTGCATCTAACTGATTGAATTCTGTAAAAAATGCATGATACGTATTTGCTTCTTTATTGTATACAACCAACCATTGGTGTGAAGGAATGCTTTCAACAGCATAGTACACCAACGTGGCATCTTCATCTAGGATACGCAACTGCTGGGTGATATTTTCTTCGACTGCCAAGTATTGATGAAATGACTGGCCATGATATGTGATATCATCTATCGATTCATATGGAAGTTGGTCAAAAAATGTGATAGGTATCGTCTTCACATGGTTGGCAACATGCAGAACGCGAATCAATTCCATTTCGGCATGAAGTGTATAGAGAAGATAGTCCATTGGCTCTTCATCAGTGACTTGATACAGTTTTTCTTTTGAATCAAAAACCTCTATTCGATTGCGCCCGTTTGTGAGATAACCCAAAAAGTCGCCTTCGTCTATATGTTCTGCATTGTAGACGGAATAGTACATGACCTCGTTGAATTGTAGGCTGCTGTCGTCATCTTGTATAAACCCAACAATATGTCCATTGATATAATTGCTATAAGCATAAAATATGATGCTACCGATGAGCAAGATACTGATAAGTACAGATATGCTTTTTTTCACAAAATCGCCCCTTTACATGCTGCTGTCGTCTACATCCTTCGCATCGACTTAGTCATAGTATATCTTACCCTTCAAACTAAATAAATACTCTCTTGTTGGCAAAAGTTGAGCGATTGAGGTCTTGAACCCCTCAGAAAAAAATTATATACACAAAAATGACAGCCCAAGCAATCAATATCTGCTTTTGGCTGTCTTTTTTGGACTGCATGTTCCGGGATAAAGTTTGTCTATCTCCTTATTGCAGCAATTCTTTCAACCCATCCACACGGCTGACCAATGGTTTGCCTAGTGCTTTTTCAAAGTCATCGCTGTAAACTGCCAGTTGATTGTCTCTGATGTCTTGTTGGAAAGTCAAAAAGATTTCCGCTACTGGTTGCGGCAGTCCACCTGCCACCAAGTGCTGTACAAAGCCTTGATCATCTGTGGCCACGATCTCTAGATCTTTACCAGTTGCTTCTTTTAGTGCTGCCCCCAATGCTTCATACGTGATTGGTACCCCTGATAATTCAAGAATCTCAGGAAAATCCTTGCCAGCTAATGCATGGGCGGCAACTTCGGCATATTCTCTTCTCAATGCCCAGCCAGTCTTGCCTTCTCCTGCAGCGTACACAAACTTACCCGTTTTGAGTGCTTCACCAATAAGCAATAATTCGTTTTCCAGATACCAGTTGTTGCGCAAAAATGTATGGGCAATCCCGCTTTCGCCAATCAATTTTTCCGTAAAGATATGGTCTGCAGCTAACGCAGTTGTCGATCTTGTGGCCTCAGCGTAACTTGTGTAGGCAATATATGAGACACTCGCTTCTTGCGCCGCTTTGACAACATTGGTATGTTCCGCCTGACGATTGTCTGTGCCGCCTGACACAAATAGCAAACGATCGATACCTGTCAAAGCCTCTTTCATCGAATCCAGATCAGAATAATCCCCGATCCGCACCTGAAAGCCCGCTTCTTTCAACGCAGCGCCTTTTTCTTCACTCCGAACCAACGCATAAATCTCTTCTTGAGGTACCAATTCTTTCAAAAATTGTAGCGCCAATCCGCCAAATCCACCAGTTGCACCAGTGACTAAGTAGGTCATTTATCATACACTCCTTCATTTTTGATTTTTTAGTTGTAAATAATATAGTTACAACATCATCATACGCAGTCTGGTGTGTTTCGTCAAGTAAAAGAATACGCACCACCCTAGCTAGACAAAAAAACGCAATCTTCATTAGATTACGTTTAGTTTATAGACGTATGTTGAGATTACGTATCCCAGCAACACTTTCTCACATATACGCTTCCATAATATCCATGAACTGCTGAAAGGAAATATATTTTAGTTGTTCCACATCATAAGACAGCAACGCTGCAACCTTATTTTCGGCTTGTTCAGCCACATAATATACTGTTTTTCCCAAAGAAATGGCTATGCCTAACTCAAACAATGTTGTGGCGTCCACATCACCAGCCATATATACTAGTTCACTTTTTTTGATAGCCGCTATCGTTGCTGCCAAAGAATCATTCATGCCTGTAACTATCGATGCCTGTCCCTGAATGCTAAATCAAATAGCTTGTTCATCCATCGAAAAAAGATCGCCCTTTTGGTGTTTGGGGTTGGTGGATATGTGATAGATATACGTTTGATTCGATTCTTTATCCATTCGATTGCTCCTTTTCAGAGATTGCTTCTGATATTCATCCGTTCATTTGGCACTTCAGACCATGACTCATGGTGCTGCATCATACCTGTCTGCACCCCACCATTTCGGCAGCAATTCTTTTAGTGTCACGATTTCTCTTTTCTGGTAATCCACCATAAAGGCTGTTTCCGCATTTTCCTGATCCAATTGCATCAGAAACTCTCGACAGGCGCCACAAGGCATACCGCCGACTGCTGCGGGTGCCTCATCACGAAAGGTGATGATCCTGTTGATTTTGGTTTGTTTGCTTTGTTGGTACATATTAAAAGCCGCCGCACGTTCGGCGCAAAGGTGGAAAACACCAGCTGTAGCTTCAAAACAATACCCGGTATAAATTTGCCCATCACCGGCTTCTAAAGCACAAACGACATGCTCAGCGTAGATAAACGGTGATACTTCATGCGGATTGTACAGTGCTTTTGCTTCTTGATAGAGTTTCTCCCAAATATCCATATAGACCCCCTTGAGTTATGACTAATTAGGATTCAATTATACCATTGTTCAATGAGACTATACTTTTGGATTCACACAATTTATTTGTAATCTATCTTTATTAAAAAAAAGATTTCGATTCAAAGCAACACCGAATGTTACTATATGTAATGTGGTATAACATAATAAAAGGAGTGATTTACATGCTTACAGCAAAATCGAGATTACAAGGAGATTCTGTAGTCATTACCTTACCATCTAATAATGGACAAAAACCTATGCCAAATAAAGAATATATCGTTGTCTATACAGAAGACGGGACAATCATTTTAGTGCCAAAGATAGAAGACCCCTTTTTACTAGGTGAAGAAGCAGCTTTTTATGAAGTAGATGAATGGGAGGATGTCTTGCCTGAAGGGAGAGAAGTTATCTGATGCCAGAAGACAAGCGTTATATTCCAAAAAAGGGTGACATCGTGTGGATTGATTTCGATCCTTCTGCAAGAAATGAGCTACAAAAAAGACGCCCTGGTCTTGTCGTGTCTAAATATGAATTTAATCGTAAAACAATGTTTGCAGTTATATGCCCTATCACCTCTACTATACGTCATCTTCCGACCCGTTATACGCTGCCAGAAGAGTTGGAAACAAAAGGGCAAGTTATTATCTCTCAATTAAAGTCTCTTGATGTTAAAAAAAGAAATTTGATTCCTATTGAACATTTGCCTTTGCCAGACATGGCAAACATCAATCAAATCATCGAATACATATTTTAAACGATAGCGGATTGCTTCAACACCTACTAGGCTGTAGCTTTTATATACAAAAATCAGGCATCCTCGTTGTGAGATGATGCCTGATTTTTTATTTATTCGATGGTCCCACCAACAATCCCACGCATTACCATTTTCAAAAACTGACTTTACTCAAACCTCCGGCAGATACGCCAGCAACGCCGCAATATTCTCTGCTGAGGTGGCCCAGCTTGTCGCAAAACGTACGACTTCATGATGGTCATCGTAGTTTTCCCATCGAGAAAATTTGACGTGTGACTCCAGGGCTTTCAACGTGTCCTTGTGCAGGATAAAAAATTGTTGATTTGTGGGTGAATCTAAGTACATAGGGTAGCCTTTGGCAATCATGCTTTCTTTGAGTATCATTGCCATCGCAACGGCATGTTGACTGATTGTTAGATACAAATCATCCGTAAACAATGTATCAAACTGAATGCCTAAAAGTCGACCTTTGGCCAGCAAGGCACCATGTTGCTTGATAAATGTAGTGAAATGCTTGGGTTCATTTTGTTTGGTAAAGACGACAGCTTCTCCGCAAAGTGCGCCTATTTTGGTGCCGCCGATATAAAATACATCACTGAGTGCGGCGATATCCGCAAAGGTCAGATCTGCTTGCGGACTGGCTAGTCCATACCCCAAACGTGCACCATCAATAAATAAAGGAATCTCATAGTCCTGGCATACTTGAGACAATTTGGTCAATTCCTCTTTCGTATACAGTGTGCCATATTCTGTGGGATAAGAAATATAGACCATCCCTGGGTACACCATGTGCGTATGATTGGCATCGGCATAAAATGTTTGCAGATAGTTGGCTACGGATGCGGCCGATAGTTTTCCCGCCTCAGCAGGAATCGTCAATACTTTGTGGCCGCTGTATTCGATGGCACCGGCTTCGTGGGTGCTGATATGGCCGGTATCGGCAGCAATCACGCCTTCGTAACTGCGCAATAGGCTATCGATCACAATTTGATTTGTCTGCGTGCCACCGACAAGGAAGTGAATGGTCGCTTCTGTTAGTCCAATCGCCTCGCGTATTTTTTCCTTGGCCGATTTGGTGAATGTGTCTGTGCCATAGCCGCTTTCTTGCACCATATTGGTTGCGGCAAATCGGTCTAAAATAGCGGGGTGAACCCCTTCCGAATAATCATTTTCAAAAGATAGCATTAGATTTCCTCCATTTCATTTGGTACGATTTTTTCGAGTATTGTCGTAATCTTGCCCATGGCACCAATGAGGGTCTGTAGCTCCTCGGTATCCAAGTGTTCTGTTAGTCCCTGCACTTTCTCATTCGACAGTTCTTCGATAAAGGCATTTAGCTGTTGGCCTGCTTCTGTCAGGTAGAGATGATAGACACGGCTATCCGCTGAATCTTTCTTCCGATAAATCTGCCCGTCTTTTTCGAATTTTGATAGCATACGGCTTAAATAGCTTTTTTTATCATCAAGTACTGGGTCAGAGCATTGGCGGTCACACTAGGCTGTCGGCTGATTTCACCGATACTCTTAAACATCGTTTCCTCCTAAAAAAATGACTTCTACAAGCTCAAAAAAAGCTTGTAGAAGTCATTAGCAAAATTGCGGTTTCAGTAATCACTGAGGGAGACATTCATTCCCCTATTCTCCACTCATTATCATATACCTATCATTATTCGTCAATACTAATAGATAGAAAGATTTTTTTTATGCTTGAAGCATATACTATATTATCAATGAGCATGTCACTTTTTATCAAATGACCATCCGTCTACCTTAATCTTTAAATCTAAGGAAAGCATTCAATAATGATCATCTTAATATTTTCGTCCATGCTTATGCTATAATCCTCATAAAGGAGTCGAGTCAATCATGTCCGATAAACCTCAAGGAAAGAACACACAAATACCCAACAATACTTTCAACACCATGAATACAAAACCTGATCCATCACAGCAGGGTTCACCTGTTCCATTCCAACAAGGGGACTTTGCTTCGATAGATACACAATATGAAAACAAGAAGACTTTTTCAGAAATCCTTAGTTTTTATGTACTAGGCATTGCTTTGACGATCATTAGTTTTTACTTGTTCGTGACACTTCCTATTTTTCAAAATTTCTTGAATCAAACTATTTTGTCTTTCGCCATTGCCTTTGGGTTGTTGATTGTCAGTTTTGTCATTGCACATGTTTTGACGACACTTTGTACGGAAATATACAGAAAAAAACATTGACTCGGCTAATTTCTTTTATATAAAAGGAGTCCTCATATGGTAAAAGTTTTATTGACCGGTATGTCTGGTGTCGGCAAATCTACAATTCTTGATCACATTCGATCAAGTGGTCACCCATGCATTGATTTGGACTATAATGACTGGATCATCTTTGATGAGACGGTCGCTGACTACCTTATGGACACGAATAAAATCATCCGATATATCGAAGCACATCCTTATTCTTGATTTACATGCCAATCAGGAGGAACAGGCAATCGTAGCAGCGTATCGGTGGAAGAATGATCGTGAGATGCTACAGCTATTTGTTGATTTTCTTCAGAATTGGACATAAACATTTGAATCATGAAGATCCGTGCTGCTCCATAGGAAAGCAGGACAAATCATATGCAAGTAGGCGCTATCGTGAGGATAGCGCCTACTTGCTTTTTTATAACTGCTCTTCCACTATCTGGATAAATGTTTTGAATGACACACAGTTCAGTTGCGCCATATCATAGGGCAGCAACGCTTCAACGGCGTTGTCGCCTCGTTCCGTCACATAATACACGGTCTTTCCCAAAGAAATAGCCAGCCCAAGTTCAAAATAAGTTGTTGCGTCAACCTCACCTGAAATATACACAATTGTACTATTTTTGATAGCCGCAATCGTTGTCTCTAAGGAGTTGTTCATACCTGTGACAATGGAAAGCTCTCCACCAAAACCAAACCCGATATCTTGGTCATGCATGGAAAGAAAGATGCCATTTTGATGGATGGGGTTGGTGGAGATTTGATATAGGTAAGCTTCATTTGATGACTTGTCCATCTGATTCCTCCTTCATATAATTGTTGTGTCCAACATCCGTTCCTTTGTCAGAGCATTTAGTTGCTGTTCTCCTATTTTGCTTAAAAGTATACCATGCTAAAAAAACATCATGCAAACCATTATATTCATGGTCTGCATGATGCTTATTTTGGATTATGCTGTTGCTTCAGTTGTCTTTTTTCCGCCGTGGCGAATCAATTTGTTCAATTCGCTGACAATCAGTGGAATCAATGACAAGCCAATCACGATCAGCCATTCTGTTCCATTCAAGCTTGTCACTCTAAAGATATCTTGCAAGAAAGGAATGAATAGGACCGCCAATTGCATCGCCAAGCTAACAACGAAGGCTTTATTCATGGCACTGTTTGAAAATAAACCAATGCTGAAGATCGAGCGGGTTTCACTACGAACAGCATACGCCCGTGTCAATTCACCGAAGACCAATGTGGCAAAGGCCATTGTATTGGCCGTTCCATCAGCTATCCCTGGATCTGACAGAACATACTCCCCTAACCAATAAGCTGCTAAGGTGATCGCCCCTACCAAGATTCCATAAAAAATCATACTTGAGGCAAAGCCATCAGCAAAAATACTTTTCCGTGAATCTCGTGGTTTTTGTTTCATGACGCCTGGTTCAACAGGTTCCATTCCCAAAGCCAACGCAGGTAATGAGTCGGTCACTAAGTTCAACCATAACAGTTGGATCGCTACTAAAGGCATTTGGTGGAAATTCAAGGCAGTTGCAACAAAGATCGTAATGATCTCACCGATATTACAGCTTAATAGATATTGGATCGATTTCTTGATATTGGCATAGATACCGCGTCCTTGTTCAACTGCATGAACGATCGTCGCAAAGTTATCATCTGTTAAGATCATATCTGCCGCACCTTTGGCTACATCTGTACCAGTGATCCCCATCGCACAACCGATATCTGCGACTTTCAAAGCAGGGGCATCATTGACGCCATCACCCGTCATCGCAACGACCATGCCGTTGGCTTGCCACGCTTTGACAATGCGCATTTTGTGCTCCGGTGAAACCCGGGCATAAACAGAATACTTGCTGACTTCTTCTTCCAAGATTTCTTGTGGCATGGTGTCTAATTCGGCACCTGTCAGCGCAAGGTCACCGGAACGGAAAATCGCCAACTCTTTGGCGATCGCCACTGCAGTCAGTTTGTGGTCCCCTGTGATCATGACTGGACGAATGCCTGCATCGTAACATTGCGCCACAGCTTCTTTGACTTCTTGTCGCGGCGGATCGATCATACCCACCAACCCAGCAAAGGTTAAGCCATTTTCAATGTCTTCTGAAGTCAATTCTTCTGGTACTTCTGTGATATCTTTATACGCTGCCCCTAAAACACGCAAGGCTTTCGATGCCATTTCGGCATTCTTGTCAGCAATGATCTGTTGGTCTGCACCATCGATGATACAACGTGTCAGTAGGACATCAGGTGCCCCTTTGACCATAACCCGATAGCCAGCAGCAGTTTTATGGATGGTACTCATTAGTTTCCGTTCAGAATCAAACGGAATTTCTGCTACCCGTGGATACATTACTTCTAAATCATTTTTGTTCAATTGTTCTTCATAGGCTTTGGTGACGAACGCAGTTTCTGTTGGATCCCCCGTCACTTGGACATCTGCAGCATCACCAATTAATTTTGAATCGTTACAAAGTGCACCAATCGTCAGCAACTCAGCTTCTGATTGCTCTCCATAAGCAAACGTTTCTACAATGGTCATTTTGTTTTGAGTCAATGTCCCAGTTTTGTCACTGCAAATCACGGAAGCTGCCCCTAACGTTTCTACAGCTGGCAATTTTTTGACAATTGCATTGCGTTTCACCAAACGCTGAACACCTAATGCCAATACGATGGTCACAATTGCTGCTAATCCTTCAGGAATTGCCGCAACACCCAGTGAAACAGCCATCATAAAGATATCTAGGATCGGACGGCCATATAATAAACCGACAACGAACATCAACACACAGATACCCAAACAAATAATCGACAATATTTTTGAGATTTCAGCCATTTTCTTTTGCAAAGGCGTGATGTTCTCATCTTCAGAAATCAACATGCCCGCAATCCGACCGACTTCGGTTTTCATTCCTGTGTCAGTGACCACGCATGTTGCACGGCCATTGGTGATCACGGTGGAAGAAATCAACATATTTTTGCGATCCGCCAAGCCGGTATCATCTGACAGGTTGTCGATATCTTTCTTGTTGACCGGTACCGATTCACCTGTCATCGCCGCTTCATCTGCTTTCAGATTGATGGCTTTCAAGACTCTGGCATCCGCCGGCACCAAATCACCGGCTTCTAATTCGATGATGTCCCCTGGGACCAATGTCGTGGTATCGACATGATCCAATTGTCCATCACGAATCACTTTAGCCAATGGTGCAGACATTTTCTGCAAAGCTTCCAACGATTTGCTGGCATTGTTTTCTTGCGAGATTGAAATAATGGCATTGATCACCACGATCAAAAGAATGATCACTGATTCGACCCAATCTTCAAAACCGCTGGATACATAGGAAAGAAATGCCGCAATCAACAATACGATGATCATTGGGTCTTTCAATTGCCCGATGACTTTCTTCAGTAAACTCTCTTTCTTTTGCACATCAAGTGCATTATGACCAAAAGACTGTAGACGTTTCTTCACTTCTTGCTTGGACAGTCCTTGTTGCTGGTCCGTCTCCAAAGCTTGTAACACTTCTTCTTTGGATTTGGCAAACCATAATGTCAAACGATTCATCCCCTATTCATATTCATTTTTTTAACTATCAATATAATACTATACTCTATTTTGGCGCTGTTTGGTGCGTTTATGAAAAAAATCACAGCAGAGAATCGGGATTCTGCTGTGACATCAGCGTATGATTTGTTCGTTGTGCATAACCTGTGGACAACTATTCTAAACCTCACCTATCCTTTAACAAACGCGACATCCTTCGCTAAAAAGAAGGGTGTATAGTAAGCAACGCCGCTGGATAATGGTAAGACTTCATCAGGTAAATCAATATTGAGTACCGCACGAATATACACTTGGCGCTTGATGATTTGTTGCCAAAAATTTGGATAAGATTCGGCTAATGCATGCCGCAGGTTTTCGTCAGCCAAAGCAATGCCATTTTCACAACTTGTTCCCGCATACCCTGCAACTGAGGGGATGATATCGATTTGCAGCAGCATACCAGATGTTAAGGGAGTCGTTGTATCTTTCTTCACCGGCGAGGACATCCACTCTTCATCAGAGGTTAAATGACCCGGATTTAAATGCCAGTGGTAGTCGGCTTGCGGCAGAACCTCTTCAATCAATGCATATAATGCTTTGCCTTGCATGCCGATCTTGATATTTTCCAGCCAGGTCACTACCGCTTTGTAGTACGGTGCGGCTACTTTCTCTATATATGCTTTTTGTTCTTCAGGCAGATCCTGAGCTGATGCAGCGGCGTATCCACTGCGACTGGCCAATCCGCCTTTAAAGCCTGTGGTGATCGACAGTTTGTCGCCTAATTTTATTTTCTTGTCTGTAGGTGAGATCACAGCATGTTCAAAGCGTTCACCCGTCGCGGCAATTGGAAAGACATTCGTGCGTTGGCCATATTTCACCAAATGACTGCCAATCTCCATTTCCGTTTTTCCTACCGCTACTTCGTCGATTGCCCGTAATACACAATCTGAAGCCAAAGATGAGCCAACGAGGGTTTCCACTCCGTTGACGATAAATGCAGGCAGATCATACAGTTTTCGATTGTCTCCAGCAGTCGTGAACATTTTCCAACCAACTAGACCGACTTGTTGGCCCTTTTCGATTTTCGCAGCAGCCAACACATCAGTTAGCTGCTGTTCATTATCCATTGGTTGGTCAGGTAACGAAAAGAGCGGCGTGTGGATCACTTCTGCGTCGATTCTTGCGTAGTTTGCCATCTTGGTATTTTCGTTGCCAAGGACCAAGAATGCTTCACCTGATTGATGCAAGATGAGCAAACTTTCTTCAAATCGTGTGACAAATCCCGTTAGATAGGAAAAATTGCCGCCATGTTCCACATCGCAATAAATGACTAAGGTATCTACATTGGCATTTTGCATTGCATTGATGACTTTTCCCTTGCGCTCTGTCATCGTTTCATCGGTTAACTGAACGATGGTTGCTTCATGATCTTTTTCTGGAGCTGTGACTTTTTTTAAAGTGATCTTTGACATGTTGGCCCTTCTTTCTGTGACTGTATGCTAGTGTCTTCTTCTATGACTAGGATAACATGTTCACTCTCATGATTGAAATCCTTGAATAAACTGCTTCGTTCGCGCTTCTTTTGAATGGTTAAATAATTCGTCTGGGGTGCCTTGCTCTAAAATCGTGCCTCGATCCAAAAAGATGACCTGATCCGATACTTCTCTGGCGAATTTCATTTCATGTGTCACGAGTATCATAGTGGTATTTTGGTGGGCGACCTTCTTGATGACATCTAAGATACCAGAGACAAGCTCAGGGTCTAAAGCAGACGTGGGTTCATCAAACAAAATGACTTCGGGTTCAATGGCCAACGCCCGCGCAATGCCTACACGTTGCTGTTGTCCACCTGATAATTTATTTGGATAGAAATCCATTCGGTCTGCCATGCCAACCAAGTGTAGTTGCGCCTCTGCACGTTCAATGGCTTCTTTTTTAGGTAGATTTTTTACTTGAATCAAGGCTTCCATGACATTTTCTCTAACTGTCTTTTTGGAGAATAGGGCATAATTTTGAAAAACCATTGCCGTTTGTCTTCGGACAGCCAAAATATCTTTTTTTGTTGCCTTAGCTGCATCATAGCTCACCTCGCCGATTTGAATAGTCCCGGCATCTGCAGGTTCTAAGAAATTTATAGAGCGCAGCAAGGTCGATTTACCCGAACCACTTGATCCAATAATTGTAAGCACATCACCGGTACCGACGGTCAAATCAATATTTTTTAATACATGATTGTCTTTAAAAGATTTGTTCCAATTCTTTAATGTAAGCATATCGTCTCTCCTCTATTGGTCCACTCTCAACTTGCGCTCGGCTACCTTAGCCAACTGTTCAATTAGAATACACATTCCCCAATACACAAGTGCCACAGCAATGTACGCTTCAAAAAAGCGCAAATTCGCTCCTGCAATGATTCGTGTTTGACCCATAATATCTACGATCGTCACGGTAAAGGCTAATGAAGTCGCTTTGAGCAAGCTAATCAAGCTATTGGCTAAGTTCGGCAAAGCAACGATCAATGCTGAAGGCAAGATGATCCGGCGCATGGTTTGTGCATTCGTCATACCGATTGATCTAGCTGCTTCAATCTCACTTTGATTGACAGAAGACAATGCTGCACGGAATGTTTCAGACGTATATGCTGCTTCATTCAAACCAAACGCAATAAACACATAGACTAACGCAGGGATTGCATTGACATTTGCACTGAAATGCAGATACTGGCCTAGCCATTCAATAAAAATAGGAAATCCATAAAAGGACAAGAACAGTTGTACCAGTTGTGGTGTCCCTCGCATAAATGAAACAAACACACTACTCAATTGGGTCAATACAGGAATCTGCTTTAACTTGATAACGGCAATCACAAAACCAAGTAATAAACCGATTGCCACAGACACAACTGTCATCAGCAAAGTGATAGGTAGTTTAGGTATCAGTTGTTTCATAATTGTAGGAATCATCGCAGGGACAAATAATTTACCCTTCGTGCTAGATTCCGTCTCCACAGCAGTATCTTCTGATGACGCCGCCATTTCTTCATTCAATGCATCGTTTTTTTCAATAATATCGGTTGTTAATGTTGTATCGTCTTGCCCTAAGTAACGTTGACTAATCTCAGCCAACGTACCATCTGCCCGCATTTCTGCTAGGAGCGCATCCATGTCGTTCCGTAATGTCACTTCGTCTTTACGGTAAATAAAATACGAACCTGGCTGCCTAATAGCCGCTTCATTCTCAATGGGGTGGGTTTTTAGCGTAATGCCAAATGTTGTTTCCACATCATGAACATAGGTCGTGGCATAAATCGTGGCATCAAATTTCCCGCTCTCCACATCGCGAATGATTTGTGAAGGATCCGAGTCCACATATTGGATACGTACCGCTTCTTCTGGATTGCTTTCATTCCACGATTCTAAAAATTGTGATTGTGGTGAAGCAGGAACAACGGCTACTGACTTTCCTTTCAGATCACCAATCGCTAATTCATCCGGTTGTTTCATATCTGTAATCAACACATTATGGGTGACAATATACGGATACAAAGAAAATAAGTATTTTTCCCGACGGTCACCACTTTCGCCGAGATTATTGACGACTAGATCAAATTTTTTCGAATCCAGACCTGCAAACAACGACGCAAATTCTGCTGTTTCAAAGGTAAAGTTCAATGTATCGGAACGTTTTTCCATTTCTTTTAACACATCGATTTCAAATCCAGTCAATTGATTGTCTTCACTGAAAAAGTTCAATGGTTTTGTTTGACCAGATGTCCCTACCACCACTGTTTGCGCTGCTGCTTGGAACGGACTCCATACTAAGACCAACAAGCCCAAGAGTACAGCTACAATCCCTATTGTCCATCCATTTTTTTCTTTTACTCTTTTTTTCATTTATTCCCTTACCTCTTTCCTTTTATACACAAAAAGCCGACATCAGATCACTCTAATGTCGGCAGATAGTTGTATTAAAAAATCAGTTTCGATTTTTCAGCCCTACATTAGATTCACCAATCTATGCAGGCACCAAAAATGAGCTCTTCATAGATACAAACACCGCATGTTTGCATCTATATGACGCAAACATCATCTATAAAAAGCGTAATAATAAAATTGTCCAGTATTCATTACGTGCGTTTGCATCAAAAAAGCCTCCTTGTCTTTGTTAAGGAACATTCTATCCATTTCTGCATAATACGTCAAATGTTTTTTCTTTTTTTATTGCCTCAATCGTTATTTTGTTGATCATTCAAGCCATGGTACCAAAGTACCTATTACCGGTGGACAGCTAGTGTAAACACCTCATCACCGATAGATATCTTTTCGATTCGACTAAGGTCATGATAATAGGTCATATATGTCATATCGTTGGTACTTTGCTGATCCTGTGGATTTAAAATTGCCAATTCTTGTTTGTTCCCTTCACTATCTTCCGCAATCACTGAACTACCTGCTAACCGTGTTGTATACGGTGTTTGGATATGGACAGATAATGGAGAAACAGTAATAGATACTGCTTTGTCCGTACTTTCAAATACTTTCGTTGGCAATGGATCAGGATCACCCATGTCTATAGTCCAATCAGCAGCAATTTGTTCTGTAAACAACGTACCAGAAATAGTGAAAGCATCCACCTTATCCAATTCATCTATGTCAAAAACAAATTCTTTCCGGTACGTTTTATTCGCTCCCTGATAATAATCAAACAGATATGTCACAGTCGGCTGATATGCCGCTTCTGTGTCTGTATTCACTGAAAGTAAAAGGTCATTGATGGATTTGTTCAGGCTTTGAATCTGGACATGGAATCTATCTTGAATCATCCCATAGCTGCTGATAGCGAAATAGTCGTCTGTTGACCGATGTTCTCCCTTAAGAATCAACAGCGGATCATTGGCTTCCTCAATGCCTGTACTGCTTAAAATAGCTGAACGAGATATCTGCTCAGATTGATTGGCAGCCCTCTCTTCAATGCTGCTTAACTTTATCTCCTCTTTGATTTTGACTGGATTTGTTTGCAGCAGCTTAATCGCTAATTCGGATAATTTATCGAAACTGGTGAGTAAAAAGAACTGCTTCCTATGCTCTTTTTCAGGCGTGATTTCTTTGATCACAGACACACCAGGTACATCAGCAGGATCAATCAGCACTTTCTGGTCAGTCCCTTCAGTCGATATGACTGTGTAATACACGCCATTATCTTGAAAATACTGCAGCAGCCGAATTTTAACCCCATTTTTTGTGACACTGGTTTCCTCTTGCGGTGTCAACAAAGTGCTAAAGTTGTGCCCAAAATACGTGTTGATGATTTTGGAAAGATAAGGAACAGTCGTAAATCCAACTAAAGTAAGAATCAATAAAGACGCAACTATCAATGCGACACCTTTTTTCAGCCTCTTCGGTTTTCGGGGAACTGATTTAGACTGAACTGCGCGAAAAATTCGTTGTTCATCAATCGTATCAAGCAGGCCTTCTTCCTGCAAGAAGAGATCCACTTTCTGAGTATCCTGTTTCATCTCGCATCCATCCCCTCTTTGATCATGTCTTTCAAGCGTTTTTTATAGTAGAAAAGGATATTATTGATTTCTTTCAGTGGTATGCCGAGTGCATTTTGGATATCTTTTGGTTTTTGATTCAAAATCAATCGCCGCACCATGACCTCTCTGGCTTTGTCAGGCAAGGCAAGAAACATATCAAGATAGTGATCATCAAACCAATCAGGTATTTGTTGATGTTGATACAGACCAGCTAGTGAAGCGAACAATTTCTTCTCTCGATTGTTCTTTACCACTTTGTTTTTTGCCAAACTGATGACTTTCCAAGACAAATAGGTTTTCAAAGAGGCTCTTTCAGGATTGTACTTTTCGGGATACCGCCACAGAAAAACAAAGGTATCTTGTACGACTTCTTCTATTTCTTGCACACGTTGCGCATACTGTTTGGTAAGTACAATCGCCGCTGCCGCATACAAGTCATGCGAATAGGTATCAATGACTTCTCTTAACGCATCATTGTTTTGCTGCAGCAAGCGGTCTTTCAAATACGCATCTTTTTCATTCATCTCCAGCATTTTTCTCCTTTATATTTATATACAAGACAAAGTATTAAAAATACTAAAATGATGTAAAATTTTATTTCGGCTCTATAATTTATGGGACTGATGAATCAGAAATGATTCTTCAGTCCCATAAATTATAAGGCCCCCTTTTTCAGGGAACGCACTTTTATCCATATTTATCAACTTCTTGAACCCATCGATACAAGCTATTCGCTTGAACTTCTAGCTGTAGGCTAACTTTTTTAACAGAAAATTTTTCTTCCGTCACTAGTTTTACAACGGCGATTTTCAATGCTTTATCAAATGAACGTCTTGGCATAATCTAGATCTTCGCCTTCCCTTAATTCTTTGTCTAGTTTATTATACCAACTCCAAATTTATCCACTCCCTAAAAGTCTAACTTTTAGGGTCACTACATTAACTTGAATACAACAAGAGGTGCTTCTATATTTTACCTCAGTTTAGCGGATCGCTTCCAAATTCACTGGATATTATTTAGTTGTGCCGCCTTCAGCAAATTTCACCGGCAAAACCGTACGTTTTTCAACCTCTTTGCCTTCAATCACATCTAAAAGCAGTTCTACAGCCTGGATGGCCATGTCCTGAATAGGTTGCACAATCGTTGAGACCAGATAATCTTCCTCCGCTCTAATGCGCTGCCCATCAAATCCAATCACTTGGACATCTTGAGGTACCCTTCGCCCCATTTTAGACAGCACTCGGCATACTTCTAAAGCCATTGAATCATTGATTGTAAAAATGCCATCAATCAATGGATGGGTAGTCAAAAATGCTGTGATCTGTTCCTCAATACATGCAATCGGTTCGAGCATATTTAACACATCATACCTGATTCCATAACGTTCACAAGACAATTCAAAAAATTTACGGCGATTTTTTGTTTCATTCGGTGTATCTTGATATCCACCAATATATGCTAAGTGATGGCACTGCCTGTCTAGCAACTCTTTAACAGCCAATTCCCCTCCAGCTGCATTGTCAGATGTCACATAGATTACATCTTCAGTAAAATAACGATCAATACTCACAAAGGGAAGATTGCTGGAAATATATTCATCAATATCAGAATAGGTGATACCAATGATACCATCCACTTTATTTTGCATGACCATTTGGATATATTCTCGCTCTTTCTCTGAATTTCCATTAGAGTTACAAAGATAGAGTTTATAATGATTTCTTTCTAAATGACTTTCAACATGCAAAGCAAATTCTGAAAAAAAGGGGTGCCATACACTAGGCAAAATTAAGGCGATCGTATTGGTTTTATTTGTCTTTAACCCTCTTGCGTAAATATCTGGCTGATAGTTTAAAGACTTGATAGCAGTTTCCACTTTTTCTCGTGTGGATTGCTTCACAGAGCCATTATTTAGCACTCTTGATACAGTTCCTACACCAACACCTGCTAGCTTAGCAACTTCTTTCATCGTAGCTTTCACAAAATCCCCTCGCAATCTCTACGATTTATTATAATAGAGCAAGACGCAAAAGACTAGTCCGGGATAAGTGGTCTCTCTGTCTGTTTAGCTAGTGCAAGGCATCCCAAAACGCCTTGCTGGTCATTTAACGCTGCCAATCTCAAGTAAGAATCTTGATCTCCTATTTTCTTATACCCATGATTTAGTTCATCAAATGCACTTTTGATTCTTGGTAATAAATGTGTTTGCTTAAAAACACCACCCCCAAACAAAATAACTTCAGGGTCTAATGTCAAACTCGCATTATACACAGATTGTGCCAAATAATTTGCCACATATGTCCAATGTTCATCCTCTTTTGAGATAAGCTTTCCTAATTTTCCAGTACGTTTTTCTAATGCAGGACCACAGACCATGCCTTCTAAACAATCACCATGAAAAGGACAAATACCTTCAAAATCATCGCCATCCATTCTGCGTATGATGACATGTCCCATTTCAGGATGTGCAGCACCTTGAACGAATGTACCTTGATTGATCGCACCGGCACCGACACCTGTGCCAACAGTATAATACAAGCAACTATGCACATGTTTCGCAGCCCCATATAAGTATTCACCTAAGCACGAAGCATTGACATCTGTCGTTAATGTAACTTGGTTGCAAATATGTTGTTTCAAGTAGCTAAGCAAATCAAAAAATTGCCAATCAACCTTAGGTGTATTGGTGATCCAACCATAAGTAGAAGATTTCGGATCCAGATCTAATGGTCCAAAACTCCCAACACCTAATCCTTTCAAGCTATATTGCTTGAAAAATGTCTGCACAGCGCTGAGCGTTTTTTCTGGAGTCTCTGTAGGAAGCGAAATTTGCTCAATTATTTGGTTTTCTTGATCCGCTACTGCCAATACAAACTTTGTGCCTCCTGCTTCGATTGCACCATAGTATGTCATACCATCACCTGACCTATATCCAACTGTTGGATTATTGCATTTCCAGTTGCTGAGAAAATTAAATCTTTATTCTTTTCTTCTTCATAGAAAGTAGTTGTTATGGTTTCTTGTCCACTAATAAAGACTTCGATCGACGATGTATCACGAAAAATCTCTAACGTTAGACAATCTTCTATTAAAGGAGTCTGGATGGTTCTTTGTGTCAGTATTGGCTGTTCATCTCCTGAGATCACATGGCCAACGTTCTCTCGTGACAACGTCAACGCTTCTTTGTCATAAGAATAACTCAATTGCAATCCAGCCAAGGTGAACGTAAATTCTCTTGCTTCGTTTAGCTGAATAACTAGGCGCAAATATGTGTTGTCTTCTATTACGCGTCGATACACAATCGGATGTTCATTGACTATTATTTGTTCTTCGTTTAATTGAAGGTCTAACGCATCATGGATTTGGGGAAAGGGTTCTTGCACCAAGCGCTCGTTTCTTACATGTAAGGTCCGCGGCAATGTCATTGATCCAGCCCACCGATGGCCTAATACATGGGTTGGCAGTGTTCTGCCCCACATTTGCATCCATGCTATCATGATTCGTTGATTGTCGGCACCAAGCGTCGTTTGTGGCGCGTAAAAATCTAACCCAAAATCGATTTCATGGGACGTTTCTACCTCTAGTTTACCAGTCTGCCAATCCATTTTTCCGATACATGCCATCGTAGAACTGATATTATGGTATTCATAACCATTCTTTTCGATCTGGATTGGTGACAAAATCAACACATCTTTACCATCTAAATGAAATAAATCTGGACACTCCCACATGATTCCTTGAGATGCATCCCCCTCCAGAAGAACGGAGTAAAACTGCCAGTTGAGACAATCTTCTGATGAAAAGAGAAGAATACGCCCTCGATCATGTTCAGTCTTAGTGGCTACAACAGCAAAATATGATTCACCATGTACAAAGACTTTTGGATCACGAAAATCATGAATGCTCCCTTCCTTGCCAAGAATCGATTCTCCAATAACCGGATTATTCTCTAATTTTTCAAAATGGATACCATCTTTAGAGATAGCAATACATTGTGTTTGGTACGTTTTGCCCTCTTCTATCCTATGTCCTGTATACATAAGGTAGAGCAGACCATCTTTTTCGAGCGCACTTCCTGAAAAACAACCATCTTTGTCATACCACTGATCAGGCGCCAGTGCGACTGGTAAATGTTCCCAATGTATCATATCCGTTGATTTGGAATGCCCCCAGTGCATCGGTCCCCACTGGCTATCATAAGGATAATACTGATAAAATAAATGGTATGCGCCTTGAAAAAAAATGAACCCATTCGGATCATTTATCCAGCCAATCGGCGCCATCAGATGATACTGATGGCGGTATTGCTGGTTCACTTGATGTTTGGATTGCGCAATGAAGTGATTTGCCTGTTCTATCGTGTCTTTCCGTTTCTCTGTCAAATTCATTCAGTCCCTTTAATAAAATTATCATAACCGGTTTGCTTGATTTCAAGCCATTCTCCTATTCCCACTCTGCTCAACTCAGCCAAGTAATCTGACCACTCATCATCAATATTGCCATTCGTAATCCATTCTGCACGCTTGCGGTAAATATAATCCCACATATCTGTTTCTATTTTTGCCAGTCGATCTGTTTGATCCTTTTCCATAAAAACTTTTGGATAGATATTTTCATTATTGATATAAGGCAAATAAGTAGCATGCATCAAATCTAAGCGCCACTGTGCATCGTCGGGCATTGTCGTAACCGTGCCATAATAGGTGTTCAGCACAGCCAAAGGTCCGGCTGCTTCAGTTTTTTGTCTCAATTCCCCTGGCGCAACTCCATCCAAAGGCAGATGGTGTAACATCCCATCTTTCAGCTCAAAAATATTTGCTTGTTCTGTGTCTCCATATGTTCCCCAGTTATTTTGTACAGACTGTAATGGCTCATACATTTTGTCGACCCACTTAGCTGTCAGTTCTAAGTTCTTATTCGCACTAGTGATCACGAACCGATCCCTTGAAAAGCCGACACCATTTGTTCTCGTCACATGTTTTCGCCCATCCGGTCCTGCTAATACCGGCAGTACATCGTATTGGTCATTGTCTCCAGTCACATTGGTCTTATCCCAAGTAAAATACACACCATACTTTTGTTCTTTTCCTTTTGCGACGTACGTATTCCAATCCTGTTCAAAAGCCTCATTGTCGATCAAGCCTTTTTGATACATTTCATTAAAGTAAGTGATTGCCTCTTTGTATCCATCTTTATCCGCTGTAAACTGCACATTGCCATTATTGTCGACAATCAAATGATCATCATTGTCCCCTTCACCAAAGGCAGCAAAAAGCATTTTCAAGTCTTCATTTCCACCATCATTGATAAATGAAAAGGGAATCTCATCTGCTTCTCCGTTACCATTAGGATCTTCTGTCTTGAACGCCTCTAATACGGTCATCAATTCCTCCGTTGTCGTCGGCATATCCAACCCTAAATTGTCCAACCATTCTACATTGATCCATGCCATGTCATTGACCGTATGAATCGATTCCTTTCCCTCACCCAATTCTTCAATCCATGGAAAAGAATAGATATGACCATCTGGTGCTGTAGATAATTGACGATATTCGGGGTACTCGTCAAATATTTTTTTCAAATTCGGCATATACTGGTCAATCAAATCTTCAACCGGCAAAATCACACCACTTTCTGCCCAATTAAGTAAGTCATAGTCCCCGGCGCCAGCATTAAATATTGCATCTGGTAAATCTCCACTTGCAATATCTAAATTCCTTTTTTCCGCAAAATCAGCTTTATAGTTGGTCCAATCTATATGAACATTGGTGTCCTCTTCAATTCTTTGAAAAATCAATTTTTCATTGGGATCATTTGGTGCGAGTGCTGCACTTTGGGACATCATTTTTAATGTCACATTTTCAGCAAGCGGAAAACTGATATCTGCTAGCTCATAATCTGGGCTTGACTTTGCGCTGTCCTTTGAACCGCCTCCACAACCAGCCAATAGCAATGAACCTGTTACTAATGTGGTGATCATTCTTGCATTTCTTTTCATTTGTTTCTCTCCTTTAAAAATTTTTTTTATTTTGATGACTTCTTGATATAAACCATACATCCATATCCTATCCTTTGACCGAACCAACCAATACGCCTTTATCAAAATACTTTTGAAAGAATGGATACATGACGATCAATGGCAAACTAGAGATAACTATGGTGGCATATTTGATCAATTCAGCGATTTGTTTCATTTCAGCCATGGCTGTATTTGAGCCTACCATATCTTGAGAAGGCTGGTTTTGAATCAGTATGTTCCTTAAAACTAACTGTAAAGGTTCTAAGTTGGGATTCTTTATATAGATCATGGCATCAAAATAGGCATTCCACTGCCCCACAAACGCATATAGAAATAACACGAACATTATTGGTTTTGCTAAAGGCAGCATAATTTTAAACAAAATTTGCAAGTCATTGGCGCCATCGATCGTGGCAGCCTCAGATAGTTCTTTCGGCAAACTCATAAAGTATGTCCGCGCCAATATGATATTCCAAACATTGATTGCCCCAGGAACGATCAAGGACCAAACGGTATCTAACATTCCTAAATTTTTGATCAATAAATAGGTTGGAATCAATCCCCCACCAACAAACATGGTAATGATGAAGAAAATCATGATGACCCTACGACCCACTAAATCTGGTTTCGACAGCGGATATGCCGTAATCATTGTAATGAATACTGTCAAGAAGCTGAAACTAAACGAATAGAACAATGAATTGAGGAATCCCCTTAAAATAGCATCATCAGCAAACACACGACTATATCCTTGCGTCGTCCAATCTTTAGGATTAAAACTGATCCCCTGATTGATTAAAGTAGCCGGATCCATGAATGAGGCTACGACCACGTATACCAGTGGTACTAGTGTGATTATCACCAAAAACCCAACAATAATACGATTGACCCAGAGCAACTGCCTGTCTATCTTCGTATACATAGTAAGATTCATTTTATTTCCCCCTATAAGCCTTCGCCGTCATTTATTTTTTTAGTTATTCCATTGACAAGCAACAAAAGCACTACGTTGATGATCATATTAAATAACCCCACGGCTGCTGAATACGCATAATCACCAGATTGCAACCCTATTTTGTATACGTATGTCGAAATAATCTCTGAAGTTGGAATATTCATTGACGTTTGCATCAAGTAAGCTTTCTCATAACCAACATTCATGATATTTCCTGCTGATAAAATAAAATTGATAACCATAACTGGTCTGAGCGCGGGCAAATCAATAAACCAAATTTTTTGCAGGATATTTGCGCCATCGATATTTGCAGCTTCATATAAATCAGAACTAATGCCAGCTAAAGTCGCTGTATATAGTATTGAAGCCCAACCCATCCCTTGCCAGATACCAGAAAGAATATAAATTGTTCGAAAATAATCAGGGTTTGACATAAACATAATAGGCTGTCCTGTGAATTTTTCGACGAGCCCGTTAATTGGACCATTTGCAGATAAAAACAAAAAGAGCATACCTACTATAATGACAACAGAAATGAAATTAGGCGCATAAAGTATCAATTGGATTTTTTGTTTGATTTTTTTATTAAGAATTTGATTTAGTGACAATGCCAACAGTATGGGAGGAAAAAAGCCCAATATCAGTCCATAAACACTAATTTTCAAAGTATTGGTTAACAAGACTGAAAAGTTAGGTGAAGAGATAAATGTTCGAAAATGCGCTAAGCCAACCCAGGGACTTTCCCAAATGCCCAGCATTGGGTTGTAATCTTTGAACGCAATGATGGCGCCATACATTGGGAAATAACGAAAAACAATTGTAAGTAAAATGCCTGGTACCATGAGTAAATAAAGCCACTTGTCTTTTGCTACTTTTTTTCTGAGCTTTTGCCATTTTTCTTTTTTTCTATCAGGATTAGCTATGGGTCGTTTTCGTCCCGAAAACTGTTCCTTTATCACTTTTTCCATATAGATCCCCCTTTTTAGAAACGTTTCCATTTTTTGATTTTAAAAAAAGAAAGCATCCAATCTGAAAGTGGAAACGTTTCCCTTTTTCTGCTTTCAGATTAGCACGCCTTCTTTTTCATGTCAATATCAAAATGTATATTGACAGTACAAAAATTTATAGTTGTACAAAACCTATCGCTACATCTGCCTTTCCTTCTGATTTCCAGTCATTTCCAATCAAAGTATTTTTCTTGAGTATTCCCACTGATACGCTCATCAATTCTAACTAAAGGTCATCAAAAACGAATCTTATCTGTCTCACATCAAACCTTGCTTTCTAAACCAGCCACTTTTTGCTATACTGAGTAAGCATATTTGAAATTATTTGTTGTTTATGGAGGAATCATGCAAAAATATATTGGAAACAAAGCCTTTTACCGTACGGTCTTAACGATCGCGATTCCAGTGATGATCCAGAATGCGATCACCAATTTTGTGGGCTTATTAGATAATTTAATGGTGGGACAAATCGGGACTGCACAAATGTCCGGTGTAGCCATTGTCAACCAACTGATCTTTGTGTTTAACTTGAGCATCTTTGGGATCGTTTCTGCGGGTAGTATTTTCGGGACCCAGTTCTATGGGAAGCAAGATTATCATGGGATGCGGGATGCCTTTCGCTTCAAATTGGTGGGCAATTTGTTGATTTGTCTATTTGCGATGGGGTTGTTGTTCTTTGGGCAAGATTTCTTGATTCGTCTCTATTTGCATGGCAGTGGCGATAGTGCTGAGTTGGCTCTTGCTTTGACCTCTGCCAAAGAATTCTTAATCATCCTGTTGTTCAGCCTGCCATTTTTTGCCATTTCTCAAGCGTATGCCAGTTCGCTTAGGGAAATGGGCAAAACGATGGTGCCGATGTTTGCCAGCAGCATCGCCGTAGTCATCAACACAGCCTTGAATTTCTTGCTGATTTTCGGCCTATTCTTCTTCCCTGCATTGGGCGTGCGGGGCGCTGCGATTTCAACATTGATTGCCCGTATCGTTGAATGTGCCATCACAGTCTATTGGGTGCATCACCATGTCGAGGACAATCCGTTTGCCGTTCGGGTCTACCATCAATTCAGCGTACCGCTGCAGTTGGTGAAACAGATTTTGCGTAAAGGTTCGCCTTTGATGGCCAATGAGATCCTTTGGGCAATTGGCCAAACGATGATCGTTCAAGCGTATTCCGTTCGTGGGTTATCGGTGATTGCTTCCTTGAACATTTCTTCTACTGTTTCCAACCTGTTCAACATTGTCTATATGGCGCTGGGCGGTGCAGTTGCTATCATGGTCGGTCAACTTTTAGGGGCTGATAAATTCGATGAAGCCAAGGACAGTGCACGAAAACTGCTCTTCTTTTCCGTCATGAGTTGTCTCGGACTTGGGATTTTGATGATGGTGGTGGCACCGTTCTTCCCAGAAATCTACCAAACTGAACCGGCAGTCAAAAGCCTAGCCAGCCAATTTATCAAAGTCGCTGCGTTATGTATGCCGATGTATGCCTTTAACCATGCCAGCTATTTCATTTTACGTTCTGGCGGCCAAACTTTTATTACCTTTTTGTTCGACAGTGTCTTCACTTGGGTAATCGTTCTGCCGTTGGCCTTTGTACTAAGTACGCATACGACGCTCTCGATCGTCTTGGTTTACCTGTGCTGCCAATTGGTGGAACTGTTGAAGAGTGGAATCGGGTACCGCTTGATCCGCTCTGATCTTTGGGTGAAAAATATCGTGCATTGAGGAAAATGTATGTAATGAAAAAATCGAATCATCAAGATGCATACGCAAACTTGATGATTCGATTTTTTTGTTTCTTTCTATGGGTGTTTTTATGGAAAAATAAAATCAGAGTGAGTATCTAGCGAGAAGTATCAGTTAACAAGTAAATCCATTCCTTAAAGTATTAAAAAATTCACCTATTTACCAATCATCCCCCGATTCACCTATTTGATCAAAACTAATTCATTTTTTTTTAGAATAGAAATCTTGAGTGTCGTTTCAGCCAGCCCATTTCCATTTGGATAGAATCTAATGAATCATGGCTATCTATTATGTGCAATTCGTCATTCCCATATCTGACTTCTTCTCTTTTTTAAATTCCGTTTTTCTTCCTTTCTTCATCTATCACTAATTGCATTAAGGAATCGATTGATCCAAGCGCCAATTCAAATGAAATATTTTTGGCAAAATTATTTTCTTCTTGATATTTTCCCCATTGTTCTGCCAATGATTTGTTTTGGAACAATTGCGGCATCTCTTCGTTGTAAAGATTTGTAAACGAGGCTTGATTTGATCTTTTGGTAAATGTACCATGTATACTTTCGCATAGACTTTTAACATCGATCGGTTCCAACTTTGTAATCATATATAAATCATAAAAATCTTTCATTCTTGAATTGTCTGTCCCAAAACTGAATGTTGCATGCAGCTTTTCAGATAGAATCTGTTCTGTAGGATATGCCGGAATCCGAATTTTTTTATCCTCAAACATTAACTTGTGTTCATAAAATATAGCTTCCGGAATAATAGAGTCGCCTGAAGTAATATCCAATTTAAAAGGAATACGTGCTTTATCTAAAAGAGCGATAATTTTTGCTTGAAATCCTGGATAAAAATCTGCTTCTCTGGTTTCTGATAAACTTTGAAGTTCAAACTGAATTCCTTCTTTTGTTGGACGGGCCGTTAGTTCCTTAAAAACCTCTATTAATTTCTCTTTTGTCAGATTTGAATTTCTAAAAGTGGTATCAATATCTACAGTCGAGCGGTTCTCCAATCCGTATTTGGAACCAATTAAGAACCCACCTTTCAAAACGAAATCATCTTGATAATCAGATTCCGAAATGCACTCAAGTAGCTTTTCCATCATAAAGTACCTTTGGACAATTTGCGGATTTAGGTGTCTTTCCATCGCAAAATTTCGCGTTTTTGCTTTAAACTGCTTGGGGTTCACTCGTTTCCGCCTCCTAATATAATGGTACCATATAAGATTTCATTTCTTTGGGTGACTTCAAAGTTTGCATGTACTTTCTTAACTTATTTGTATCTCTATTAGGGGAACTCATGTATTCTTTTAAAGCTTCTTGTTTTACTTCTGCACTTGCTTTATATCTTGAATTCCACATATCACATAGGGTTCTTTCCAGATCATAAATAATGATTTTGTTCCCATAAAAGCTTTCTTTTTCTGTTAATCCTAATTCGTATGTTTCTTTTGTTGTATAGTGGGGATGAATGGCATATTTTTCCAGACGTTCTTTTGGAACATGGTATCCCTTTGGAAACATCATATTTATTTTTTGGGGAATATAGGTGCCGATTTGATTAATATCTAGTACTGTTTCGTGAGAAAATATGCCTTTGGGATACATACTTTGAGCCAAGTATAGTTCATCAATAAACGTATCTTTCATCACATAAAATCCTGGCGCTACCTTCTCAATTTCATCAGCTTTAACCAATCTATCTAATGTCATAGGTAGAATTCCCTCTTTTCGGGCATCTTTCAGAGAGAGATTGCCACTATATTTATCAAAAACATTAGTAATTTTTTGATTCAAAATAACCCCTCCACTCGTTAATTATAAACTAACTAAATTATACTACGTTAGTTTATTATTAACAATAAGATGGAATAGTTTCAGGAATAAAGATAACATATAGTTATTACCAATCAAATTTCGAAAAGCTTATACGTTTATTATTATATAGTTAATCCCATATGTGATTTTACTGCAAAGAATTTCTTTTTTTCACAGAACAACTTAATCAAAATCAGCAAAAGAATCGCCTTTAACTATAAGCCTTTCGCCATCTTTGTAAACGTGTCATAAGTCAGAAGAATCTTCACGCGATCATTTAAAATAAAAAGAGGAATACCGACGCGCGACTCTCACATCATTGAACCAAAACAACACTTTTAGATTCATATCCCAAAACAAACATTCAAATATTATTAGACAGTCATCACCATCTCCAACTGTTTCGTCAAAATCAATACTTGATTTTCTAAAATGGAAATTCTGAGCAACGCTTCAGCCATATCTTTTTCCGTTTGTGAAATGTCCGCTGATCCGTGATTTGAGGTTTTCGGTTTCGATGCATATCGTTTAGGCAGATCTGTTTGTTCGTACTTCTCAACTAGTCGGAAGACATTATCGTCTTCCACGGCTACTTGTGTCCGCGTGAGCAGTTCTCCATCTTGGTTTGCACTCTTAGTATGCAAAGTAAACATCCCTTCTAACGCATTGGGTCCTATCACATATCCTGAAGCTTCTTTGACAATCATCCCTGTTTCACGTAACCAGCCATAAAATGTCTTTTGGTTGAATCCATGTGCTTTTTTTATTTCATGCAGTTTCATCTAAAGCCTCCTAAAAAATGATTTACCTGCTCATTCAGCCTCTATAAAGCAATACGTAAAACCTCAGCAATCACTTCATCAATAAATCCTTCTTGTGAAGCCACTCTTTGGGTTGTCTGCATGTCCTTAGCTAACTGTTGCAAGTGCTCGTTTTTGATCAAGCGTAACTGTTTCAAACGATGGATGACGCCTACTTGCTGCACCCCATACCTATGATAATTTGTTTGGTTCATGCCCACGATTTGGCACTGATTTGGAAAGAGATCCAACATTTTTTGTGCCATAACCAAACCTTCTGGATCAATGTCACCGACATACATCAATTTGCTGTGACTGTCAGCTAGTTTTCTTAATAAAGTAATCACAGCATAAGTAAACTGACCACTGGAACAAACCATGGCTACATGTGGAAGCTGTTCCAACAGAATTGAATAAACTCCTGAATTTTCCACAATAAGTACATGCTCCCCTTGAAAGGGATGGATCTGATCCACTTTCAAAATCTCCTTTAACGGTACATTCCAAGAACAACTTTCTTCGCAGGCGGCTTTCCACATTTGCTTCTGTTCGTTGTTGGTAGAAGCAGTTAGTCCACGGATCGATACCGCATTCATGATGTCGTCTTTCAGCAAATAGAATTGATTCAAAAGTTGATTTTTACCTTCAATGATAGTGCACTCCGCCCACTGAAGTGCACTTTTTTTGGCTAACATTTGCAGTAATAACCGGCCAGCTGGCTGGTTATCATCAAAGGCATGTGGATTTTTGGTTATCTGATAAGCAAATACGGGCAACCTTGTATAGACTGTTGGCAATTGAGCCAAACCTCGCTTCACAAAATCAAAGGCTGTGAAATCTTTCAATTTGAACCATTCTTTCAACTGATGTTCATCAAGCAATTGTGTAAATTCTGGGCTAATCTCATCGATCCTTTCAATAAATAATTGATAATTTGCTTGTTCTTGCGCTAACACGATCGTTTTTTCCAGTAACGGCCCTTTCAAAAGAACGACAAAATCTATCAAGGACATATCGAAGATACTGTTTCGTAATGTTGTTTCAAAAGCGTGCAAATTTAGACTCTTCTTTTTATCCCACTCAATTTTCGTCATACCCAACATGCGGTATAAGGGCTCTTGATCGTAGGCATCCACTTGTTTTTTGCCTATTGTCCGTCCAAAATCGCTATTCAGATAGTACCTTTTCCATAGGATAACCGCAATCTGTTTGAAAATAGGCGGGGAAAAAAATTCATTCGGTGTCATATATGCCATCTCCTAGTCTCATTTCTTTACGCGATCCATTCCAATAGTAACAAATCGGTGTGACCAGATTGATATTTTGTGGACGCAGCAGTTCATAGACCATAAGGGCAGACACAGTTGGATAGTCACCAAATAACGCTTGTGAGTTCATAACGTAATTGAATTCCAGCTGTTCACAGGCTTTGAATAATTCCCCGATATTATTGTCATCGATCCCTGCAAATGCCTCATCTAGCGTAATCACTTTGGGACATTCTGCCTTCGCATCACGGTAACGCGAAGCGACTGCTGTAAATAGCGGCAAATACATGGAAATTGCCTTTTCTCCTCCACTGAATTGATTAAATTTGCGGTCAGTAAGTACTTGAGCCTGATAATGTTCGTTCGCCCTGCGGAAACGCAATTCAAATTCAAACCAATCTCGATAATCCAAAACTTGCGCGATTGCTTGAAATAAAGTGTTGCGTTCTTCTGGATTTTGTTGCACGCGTTCTTGTGCATAAGCGACTTTTTCTTGAAAATGACGGGCAATGGCTTCGCGGTCTTCTTCTCGCAATAGCTCTGTCTGTTTTTGCAATAGGGAGACCAGCTGTTTGGTGCCTAAATCTTTTTCAGACATACTAGAAAGAGGCTTCCATACGATAGACAGAGAAAGTCCTGATGAATTCTTTTGTCCTTGTAAAAGCTCATTCATTTGTTTCACCCATAACATAGCGGTTTCGATTTTCCTACGCAATATCGTTCCTACTGATTCCAAGATAACCCGTTTAAAGAGACGCTCGTCATCTTTTTTCAATAATTCTTTTAAGGTGATTTGTTGTTCTTTCAATTGTGTAGAAAGATCCATCACATTTACTTTTTGTCCTTCAAACTGGAAAAACACTTCTTTATAATGATTGAATTGACCGTATTCACCAATCAGTTGCTCATCTGGCATCGTCAATTCAATTCCTGTGTGATTCAGCAATTGTGGTTTATAGTTTTGCAATTGATCTGATAAAAAGTTAAATTGACGCATCATATTGCTTTCTAACTCTTTTATTCTCTTACTGTCTAAGGGCTTCTTTTCTTGTTTCGCAAAATCTAACAGATCTTCAGGCGCAATAGCACTCTTTACTTGAAGCAATTCGCGCCAGTGTTTTTCTTGAAAAACAAGCTGTTGCTGTTGTTTCGCACCACTTTCTAGTTGCGTGGTTTTGCTGCTTTCATCTTTATTCAACTGGATATTTTGCGCCGCAAACACTTTTTGTTCTTTTTTTCGTTGCACCTGTTCCTTTCTGTTTTCGGCTAGTCGTTGCTGCAGTTCTTCGACATTCACCAATTTTTGTTGGGCTAAGTTGTCTTCACGCAGCGCTGCACATATTGTTTGACTATCATTCAATTCGTGTAAATCCTGGAGGGACAGCGCAGTCTCTTCTTCTTGCGTGTCGATATAGGTCTTGCTTTGTTCGATCAGCAATTGTTGGTTTGCAATGTCTTTTCCATACCTATAGGCATCCTCAATATTCGCTGAATAGTTGTCGATATAGCGCAAAGCATCTTCATAGCTATCTAATGTACATTTGAAAGTATCTTGTGCTGTCTTTTCATGCAGTTGTATGTTTAGGCTATTTAACAAGATCTGATGTGTGTCGAGTTGCTGCTGCACCCGTGCAAAATTGACTTCTTCACCTTTTCTTTCATTTTGATTCTTTTCAATATAGAAAATGGCTTGATAGACTTCTGTTCCTTTGGGGTGTTGCTGAAAATCATCATGCAACTGTTCTTCCGCCAATTGTAATTGTTGTAATTGCTGCGTTAATTGTGCTTGTTCTGTTTCAATGGCTAGCAGCTCTTCTTCTAATGCAACAATACGTTGCTGTCGGTATCGTTCTTGATTGGTTGCACCGATATAGCTGGCCTGATAATCCTTCGGTGCTGCCCCTCTTAAATTGGCAATTTGGTAGCTTCCTTCTTGAGAAATCATTGGTACTCTTTCATTCACTTCATCTAAGACAATACTTTGCAACACATCCGCGACAATGCTTTGTAATTCTGCTGGCGTATCAGGAGTCATTTCTAGAATATCCGCCAATGTTGTTGTAAAAAACTGTGGATTTGGCAGAATTTGGATATCTTCATCGACTGCCAGCCCATCTTTGGCAATCAAACTGTCGAGAATACCTGAAGCATATAGCGCACCTTCAATATTGTTGACTGATTGCTGATCGACTTCCTTTTTAAAATCAACAGCTTGGTAAAAAGGGATATATAAATCTTCCAGCCTTTGACGGTTGGCTATTCGTCCACTGACGCGCGCTGGTTCAGGCATTTTTTGTGCTTGCCAGTTACGAATGTCTGCTTTTATTTCCTGACAGGCTTCTTTTAACTCCTCTTGGCGATTGCCGATTGGTACACGAAGGCGTTGGTTTGCTAATAATGCTTGTTGAAAACTCTGATAAAGTGGTTCAACGACTTCATGCTCTGGCAGCTCTTCTTCCCCTAAGCGATCCATTAGAAACAATAATTGCTTATAGGCTTCTTCCGTAACATTAAAGTGCACATCTTGGCGCCACTTATCCGTCGCTGTTTTCCATTTTTCAATTTCAACAAGTCGATTTTGTTGCCACTGCCGAATTTCTCGCAACAACTTATCGATTGTTTGTTGGCTGTCTCCCAACTCTCGGTCTAGTCGTTGTACCTCCTTCGCTAGTGCAGTCTTTTTTTCCAAGTCTTTCAAGACTTGTGCATAATGCTGTTTCTTTTTATTTATTTCTGATTTCCAGTAACGGATATCTTGCTCTGCAGGTTTTTGCTTTAGTTTTTCTGGATACTGATTATCAATGGCGTCTAAGCCTAAAATAGCGACATATTGTTGGTTGTCTTCCAGTGCTCCATCGAACTCTTTTTGTAACCTTTCTTGTTCGATAATGTAGCTTTCCAAGTCTTTTTTTTGTTTGGATAAATTTTGTTGTTTTCTTTGCAGTTGTTCTTGCTTCCCCTTAATTTGTTGCGCGATTTTGTCTAATTGTTCTTTTAACTCCTGGCCTCGGGCAACCAGATGAAAGCCTTCATGTTGAGTCAATTCTTGGATACTTCTCTCGAGTATGTCTATCCTGAGCTCATTGGCGGCTAATTGTTCTTGATTCTCACTGATGCTTCGTTGCAATTGATCGACTTCTTGTTTCAACTGATATTGGCTCTGTTCTAGCTGCCGCTTTTGTGCATATACAGTGTACCAATGGGTGGCCACTTGACCGATAAGTTCACTATTTAAGTCTTGATAGACACGGGAAAAGCGGGTCAATTCGCGGGTTTCGTTTTGCAAGTCTTCCAAGCGTTCCCGGTGGCCGTCAAGCTGCTCAATGGTGCGCGACAAGGATAGAAGGTCATCTTCTTTGAGCTTTGGCAATGAATCTCTTAAAATACCATAGATCACAGAAGGACGATAATCTTTCGACAGTTTTGGGGAACGCAGATTGATCAATAAAGCAATCAACTCATCAAATTGCTCAATCGTTTCAAAGCCAAAAATATGTTCATTGACATACTGTTTGTATTCTTTTTGTGAATCAAAAACTTTCCCTTTTCCTTCAAGACGATTTTTCAATTTTTTCTTGGATAAAGGCAGGATTTCGTCTGCTCTGGGTACCTCAAACAACTCTAGATCGATCCCAATTCGCTGATTGTTTTCCAAAGCAAAGAACCATTTGTTCAAGCGGCTCCCTCGATTGGATACCGATAAGCCGATACCAATCGTCAAGTATTCTTGCCGATTGCTGCGTTTGACTTCTAAAAATAGGTACCCCGTTCCATCATCACGATCGGAAACACCTTTTTCACCTAACAAATAGTCTTCCATTTTGCGGTCTCTTGAACCAAACGAATCCAAGCGATAGGCACTTGTATCTCCGTCAAATAGAACGGGAAACAAACTTTGCATCGTCAGTGACTTGCCAGAGCCATTGGTGCCTCGAAGCAGCATGTGTCCGTTTGCAAATTCAAAAACTTGATTTTGATAATACCAAAAGTTGATCAGTCCTACACGATTGAGTATCCACTTATTCATTCTCTGTCCTCATTTCTGCAATCATTCGTCCAAAAACCGGATAAATCTTCACTTGGTTCTCTGCTTTTTCAAGCAGCTGCCAATTTTCTCCACGATGAAGAATGACTTGGCTTAGTTGTGCGCAACTCATTTCTTTAAATTCTTTGGACCAAAAGGCTTGATATTTCTCTTGAAGTGTTTTGATTAGAGACTCCCATTGTTCTTCATGCAACAGCACGATGCCTTGATAATCTTCTTGTAGCGTAGATTGCCGCAAAAGCGTAGCTGTTTGGATCAATAGGTCATCGATCACTTGTCGACTAGGAAAAACTGCCTTCGCAGCATCTCTGCCCTCTGTCGTAAAAGCGGCATAGTCACGATATAGTTCAAAGCTAAACTCGGTATTTTCTTCTAAAAAATCTTTCATATATCGGGCATAATTCCTTAGTCGACTAAATTCTTCTTCTGTCTCCTCACTTCTCATCAAAACTGGCTCCATCATCAATCGTTGATAAAGCAACTGATTTATTTCTAAACCACGACTTTCTTGTAAATCTGCCCAAAAAGCGGCAAAATCCGAGTATTGTGTATATGATTGTGGCGCTCTGGCCAAAAAAGAACGGGCTTGTGTTGTTGTCGCAAATAACACTTCTTGATTCGCTTCGCTATGTTCAAAATACGCAGTATCTCCTTGAATGGTTTCTATCAAACGTAAAGAAATCAATTTTCTTAAGACACGGACTAAACTTTTGCGTTGATTATAATTTGTCCAATCCAGCAATAGTTCTTCAGGGGCCAATAAGCCAAGGCTCCGAATGAGTTCATCCAGCATAAACGGAGTTTCTGCTTCTAAATCTTCCACATAGGCCATCGCAAGACAAAATAAAGCATAGTCTGCAGGTTCTTGAAATCCGATATCTCCCATCCATGGAGCGAGGCGATGGGGACGTTTCAATAGCTGGATATATTGCGGACGAATAATCAAATTCATACCAAACCGCTGACGCAACTCTTTTTGCAGCTGTCCTTGATGACGGCGAAGAAAAGAATATTGCTCTGGTGCGTCTTCACGAATAATCCAAAAATGTTCAAATAACAATTGCATAGCTTGACTCATTTGTTCGCCGTTCATTCTTTCACCATCCTCACTGTAGGCATCTCTAGAACTCCGTCTTCACAGATAATTTGAATGCGTTCCTTTTGCGAAACGAAAACTGTCACTAAATAATCAAACTCTGTTGTGATCTTTTGCTGATAATGATGCTTCTCTTGTTGATCAGTTGTCTGTTTGATTGCAATAGCTTGGCTGATCCATTTTAAAAAGACTTTTCGTGAGTAAGTATCCAGTACTTTAATATCACGAAAATCCAATGTGCCTTGTACGAAATAACTGGCAACCTTTTGTTGTTGTTGCTGTATTTCTTGCTGATATTGTGCAATCTGTTCTGCTTGTGTTTTACGGTTAAGTTTGACACTTGACACTCTTCGTTCAGTTCTGCTTCCTTTGCCGCGATGCCTTAGCGGAAGCACAGCCGGCGCCAATGTCCAGCTATTTTCCCTTGTGCTAGTAGCTTCACTGGCATCAGTCACAAAATAATGACGTGTGTGTTCGATACCAAAGATCCCTGCATACATTTTTTTTGCTTGATCGAGGTCCGAAGCTGTTGCAAACCATTTGGCTATGTGCTGATAGTCTTTTTTTCGACTTTGATACTGATGCACTTCTTGACTGAAGTAATAGATTAGTCCTGTTATTTTGGAAATCATCTGATCCGTTTGTTTGATCAAATTTTCATATTCACTGGGTCTTTCCTGGCTATCGATGAACCAATAATATAGCGCTATCATTTCGCCCTCGATTTGTTCTGCGATATCCGCTTTGCTTATGCTATTCATCGTCGGCACTTCTTGTTCTTTTTGGTAGGCCTCTTCGATCAATCGTTCGCGATCGATCAGTTCTAACTTTTTGATGACTTTCACAAACGAAAAGTAGAGATTCTGAACACTGCTGATAAATTCTCTTAAATAGTTGACAAATTTATCTTTGTAAATCAAAAATTCTTCTGTTTTCATTCGACTATCGACTTCAGGACTCGTGATATAACCAATATAATTCGATGTATCTTCACCGATTCTTTTGAACTCCGCTCTGATTTGCCCCCAAATATCGATGTAGGGTCCTTGGCAATCAATCAAAGACGCTAATAATTCGAGCAATCGTCTAAAGCTTTGTTCATTCAAAGCACCACGAACCGAATGTTCACGATGGGTGATTTGATAAACAAGTTCTTCTACCAAAACACCATCTTCTGAAATTTGATACCGAAAGTTTTTGTTTCTGTATTCTTCAATGGATTTTGGTCGGAGCATTTCTTGTTGTTTCTGTAAATTGCCCCAAGAGACAAGATTTTCTAAATCATTGTCTAGGTCCAACTCTGAATAGTCTTCCGCGTACTCTTCTTTCATCATTTTAAAAATTTGCGGCCGATACAATGTACCTTGCATCTGTCGATGGCGTTTGTAAAAGAAGCGCATGATCAGTCGATAACGTCCGACATTATCGACATTTAGATAATTTGTCACTTGAATTTTCTCCAACCCTGCCACTTTCATCCCTCTTTTCATGAATGATTTACTCAAAAAGATGTTAATTCATTTATATTTCTAACAGTTTTACTACATTTTTATAATACCCATAATGACAAACAAAGTGCAAGAAACAATCTAACTGGCACGTCAGTCCTTTATTATTTTCAATAGAATCGTTAGAAATACTTATGTCTTTCTTTAAACAAAAATAGGACAAATGCCCCTCATAGCGGCTCTCTAATTTATGGGCCTGATGAATCAGAATTGATTCATCAGGCCCATTTTCATTTTAAGTATTAAAAAGACATCCTCCAATGGAGAATGCCTTTCGATATCTGTATAAAAAAGATTAACGTTTTGAGAACTGTGAAGCTTTACGCGCTTTTTTAAGACCTGGTTTTTTACGTTCAACCATACGAGCGTCACGTGTAAGCAAGCCAGCACGTTTAAGCGCTAGACGGAAGTCAGGATCTACTTCTAACAATGCACGTGCGATACCATGACGGATTGCACCTGATTGTCCAGCATATCCTCCACCATTTACGTTTACAAAAACATCATAAGAACCTTTAGTTTCTGTAACGCCGAATGGTTGGTTGATAACTTCACGCAAGTCTGCGTGTGGGATGTATTCTTCAACATCTTTTTTGTTAACAGTAATTTTACCAGTACCTGGTACTAAACGTACGCGGGCTACTGCATTTTTACGACGGCCAGTGCCGATATATTGAGCTTGTGCCAATGAAATTCCCTCCTAATGAATTAGATTAAGTTTGTGATATCCAATACTTCTGGTTGTTGAGCAGCATGTGGGTGTTCAGCGCCAGCATAAACATGAAGTTTCATTCCTTGTTTACGGCCTAAAGTGTTTTTAGGAAGCATGCCTTTAACAGAAGTTTCGATCAAACGACGAGAATTTTTAGCACGTAATTCACCAGCAGAGATTGATTTCAATCCTCCTGGGAAATTTGAGTGACGGTAATAAATTTTATCGCTTGCTTTGTTACCTGTTAATTTGATTTGTTCTGCATTAATGACGATTACGAAATCGCCTGTATCCACGTTAGGTGTGAATGTTGGTTTATTTTTACCACGTAAGATAGATGCTACGACTGCTGAAAGACGACCCATAGGAACATCTGTTGCATCTACTACGTACCATTTACGTTCTACTTCGCCTGGTTTGGCCATATATGTTGTACGCACGATTTTTTTCCTCCAATTCAATTTCACGAATGTTTGACATACACTTGAGTTTCCGGGGCTCTTGTGGGGCAAACAATACCATCTAACATAATACCTTCTTAAATGCCTAATGTCAACGTATTTCCACGTGTTTTCAAAAATTTTCTTTTTCTCTTTTGGGTTTGAGACTTTCCCTTCTTGTTTCTCTATAAACGGCGCCTACAAAATTGAATATAAAAATGAATATAGTGTATATTTACCCTTTAAAAACAGGACGAATTCTCTGCTATATATAAGATGCGCAACGTATAATAGTAAATCATTTCGTCACTTTATGTATAAATATTTAATTTTATGCTTGATTTTCTATTTTTATTCTGTTAAGATAACTTCAATCACATGACTACAGTTTAGAAAAGGAGTTCATAAATATGAAAGAAAAAGTAATTTTGGCTTACTCTGGAGGCTTAGATACCTCTGTCTCAATTAAATGGTTAACTGATCAAGGCTACGACGTGGTCGCTTGTTGTTTGGACATCGGTGAAGGCCGTGACACTGAGTCGATCAAGAACAAGGCTTTAGAAGTTGGGGCCATTGAATCATATGCCATCGATGCCCGCGAAGAATTTGCGCAAGATTACGCGTTGATTGCTTTACAAGGCAACACTTTCTATGAGAACTCTTATCCGTTGGTCTCAGCTTTGTCTCGACCATTGATTGCCAAAAAATTGGTGGAGTTGGCTTTGGCGACTGGCGCAACGACGGTTGCCCATGGTTGTACCGGCAAAGGCAATGACCAAGTGCGTTTCGAAGTGGCGATCTCGGCTCTGGCACCACATTTGAAAGTCATCGCACCTGTCCGGGAATGGAAATGGTCGCGGGAAGAAGAGATTGCCTACGCTGCTGAAAAAGGGGTACCGATCCCGGCTGATTTGGACAATCCTTACTCCATCGACCAAAACTTGTGGGGCCGTGCGTGCGAATGTGGCGTCTTAGAAGATCCTTGGGCAACACCGCCTAAAGGAGCTTATGCCATCACACAGGAGTTGGAAGACACCCCTGATGTACCAACGATCGTTGAGATTACGTTTGATCAGGGCGTACCGACAGCAATCGATGGCGAAACGTTGAATCTGGCTGAATTGATTTTGAAATTGAATCGGATGGCTGGCGAACATGGTATCGGTCGGATCGACCATATCGAAAACCGGTTAGTGGGCATCAAATCTCGGGAAGTCTACGAATGTCCTGGTGCGATCACATTGATGACTGCCCATAAAGAATTGGAAGATTTGGTCTTTGTCCGTGAATTGGCCCATTTCAAACCAATCATCGAGCAACAACTGGCACAAATCATCTACGACGGTCTATGGTTCAATCCAATCACAGATGCCTTGATTGCTTTCTTAAAGAGTACGCAAGTCTACGTGAATGGAATCGTCCGTTTGAAATTATTCAAAGGCAATGTGATTTGTGAAGGTCGGAAATCGGAAAATAGTTTGTATGATGAAAACCTAGCGACGTATACATCTGCAGATACCTTTGATCAGCATGCAGCGATTGGCTTCATCAAACTATGGGGACTGCCAAGCAAAGTCCATGCAGAGATCCAAGCGCAACAAAAGTTAACAGAAACATTGATTTGAAAATCCAAGACGGCTGAAAAGACACGCAGGTGCCGCTTCAGCCGTACTCTTTTTTTGAGGTGAGTGTGACAAATGGCAAAATTATGGGGTGGCCGTTTTGATGGCAAAAATGAAGCGTGGATCGATGCATTTGGTGCCTCGATTTCCTTTGACCAAAAATTAGCGAAACAGGATATCATGGGTAGTTTGGCCCATGTAAAGATGTTGGCGCATACCGGAATCATCAGCCAAGCAGATAGCGAATTGATCATTAGCGGACTGACGACGATCCAGGAGAAAGTGGCCGCTGGCGAATTGACCTTCACTGTGGAGAATGAAGATATTCATTTGAATATCGAAACCTTCTTGCATGAACTGATTGGGCCAACTGCCGGCAAACTGCATACTGCCCGCAGTCGGAATGATCAAGTGGCGACGGATATGCACCTTTATCTAAAGGAAGTCGTTGTTGAAGTGATTGCATTGATTGAAGAGCTGCGCGGTGCATTAGTGGCTCAAGCGGAAGCCAATATTTATACTGTGATGCCTGGTTATACCCATTTGCAACATGCACAACCGATTTCTTTTGCCCACCACCTATTGGCCTATTACAGTATGCTGACGCGGGATCAAGCTCGTTTCACTGAAAGCTTGGACCGGATCGATATCATGCCATTAGGCAGTGCTGCATTAGCTGGTACGACTTTCCCTATCGATCGAAGCTTTACCGCTGAAGCATTGGGTTTTACACACATCTATGGAAATAGCCTGGATGCAGTCAGCGACCGTGACTTTATTGTTGAATTCTTAAGCAACGCATCGATCTTGATGATGCATTTGTCACGTTTTTGTGAAGAGATCATTCTATGGTGCAGTCACGAATATCAATTTGTGGCGCTAACTGATACATTCTCCACTGGCAGCTCGATCATGCCCCAAAAGAAAAACCCCGACATGGCGGAATTGATCCGCGGAAAAACAGGACGTGTCTATGGGAACCTCTTTGGTCTTTTGACGGTGATGAAAGGCTTGCCTTTGGCTTACAACAAAGACTTCCAAGAAGACAAGGAAGGCATGTTTGACAGCGCTGAGACCATCACCAAGAGCCTGCAGATCATGACTGGAATGATCGCAACCATGACGGTCAATCAAGACCGGATGAAAGAATCAACAGAGAAAGATTTTTCCAATGCGACAGAATTGGCAGATTACCTTGCAACCAAAGGCATTCCATTCCGAAAAGCCCACGAGATCGTTGGGAAGTTGGTCAGTGATTGCCTCAGCAAAGGCATCTATCTACAAGATATTCCGTTGGAGGAATACCAAGCCATCAATGACGTGATCGAAGCGGACATCTATGACAAACTTGATTCCTATGCGGCTGTCAAAAATCGTCACTCTTATGGTGGGACTGGGTTTGATCAAGTTATGCACCAGATCAGCGTAGCCAAAGAATCATTGGCTAAGCAATAAAAAAAACCTGTGGAGAATTGACTCTCCGCAGGTTTTTTTATGATTAATGACGTACGCGTGATTTCGCTGGATCGATCAGTGGCGCTTCGCCTAGATGCGCTTGGATCATCCAAATGCGTTTTTCGATGGCTGTTTTGAAGCCGATAAAGATATCTTGTGTTGGATCATCGCCTTCTTCACCACTGACTTCGATGCCTTTTTGGTATAAGTCAGCCAAGTAGCGATAGCCTTCCACTAATGTCGCTAAGCGTTCTGGGATCGTACGGTCCCAATTGCCTACTTCATCATGGATTTGTGTATTGTCAGCCATTTCTCGTAATGTTGAATAAGGTGAACCATCCAATGTGATCAAACGCTCTGAGATCTCATCCAATTGATCGTTCAAATCATCCATAAAATCATCCATCATCGGATGTAAAGTCAAAAATCCTGGTCCACGCATATACCAATGTGTTTGGTGAACGACCATTGCCATTTGGCTCAAATCAGCAACGAGTTGGTTCAAAACTTCTTTTGTTTGTTCAAATTTCATAACGATTCCTCCTTTAAATTTTCTATTTTAAGCATAGTACGAATAAGAGAAAAAGTACACTAAAATCCTCTACATGAGAAAATTTCTCAACATGTTTACGTATTTCTTTATGAGGTGATTATATGAAACCCTTTCTTGTCTTTGTGTTTGGCTGGATATTCAGCCTGAGTGCGCTCTGCTGGCTATATCGCGATAGCCTACACCCATTTATGCAAACCAAGCATGCCGTTGCACCGATCGTAAGGGATAGACTGCGAGGCATGGACGGATTTTTCCCAGCCAATATGCTTCTTATTGGTTTCCTTTACAGCCTACTCATTTGGTCTATCGTCAACTTTGTGCCGGCATCAGAGCAGCTGTTAGCGATCATTTGGCTGACAAGCAGCTATTGGCTAAGTGTGACGGACATCATTGATTATAGCGTCCCTGGGCTAGTGCTTTATCCGGGACATATCTTATTGGCTGCTTGGCATTTGTGGTACGGTCAGCCCATTCAATGGCTGTCTCTGCTCTTTGTCGTACCCCTGATTGGGTTTGTTTGGCGGCAAACATTGGGTGGCGGAGATGTCTTACTTTTGCTGGGGTGGGCGCCATGGCTGCATGTGCGAGAACTGGCATTTTTGCTGCTATTGGCAAGTTTTTTTGGAATGTTGGTGTTTGGTTGCAGCCGCTTACTGTGGAGGAAAAAGTTGATACACTTGCCATTTGTTCCTTTTTTGAGCCTTAGTTTATATCTTGTGCGCTTTGGCTATTTTTGAGCGGTACAGTTTCATTGTCTGTGCATCGTATATCTTTTCGTTTTCTTACATGCAAAAAAATACCCGTGAAATCAAGCTTGATTTCACGGGTATTTTGCGTATGACCACCGCTAAGCGACGCTTAGTTTTGGTTATTCAACGCATCTTCAGCAGCCATTTGGGCTTCAATGTCAGAAATGCTGTAGACATTTTCGCTTACTACTGAAACTTCTTTTGGTTCCATTTCACGGTAACGAGCCATACCAGTACCAGCTGGGATGATTTTACCGATGATTACATTTTCTTTCAATCCTAGCAATGGATCTTTCTTGCCGCGGATCGCTGCATCTGTTAGGACACGGGTTGTTTCTTGGAAGGACGCAGCAGATAAGAAGCTGTTTGTTTCCAAGGAAGCTTTGGTGATCCCTAGCAATACAGGACGGCTTGTTGCAGGAACGCCACCAGCAATCAATGTATTGTAGTTTTGATCAGTAAAGTCTGCGATATCCAACAATGTACCTGGTAAGATACCTGAATCACCTGGATCCATGACGCGGACTTTACGCAACATTTGACGAACCATTACTTCGATATGTTTGTCGCCGATTTCTACCCCTTGCATCCGGTATACACGTTGGACTTCACGCAATAGGTAATTTTCAACTGACAAGACATCGCGAACTTGCAACAATTGTTTTGGATCGATAGACCCTTCAGTCAATGGTGCACCACGGTGGATGAAGTCGCCTTCTGCCACTTTCATGCGGGCTGTATACGGTACTGTGTAAGTACGTGTATCAGTTTCACCTTTGATCGTCACTTCTTTGGTACGCGTTGAAGGATCTTCAGAGATGTCGATCACTTCACCTGTTACTTCAGTAATGACTGCTTGCCCTTTAGGATTACGGGCTTCAAAGATTTCTTGGACCCGAGGCAAACCTTGTGTGATATCGTCTCCGGCTACACCACCGGTATGGAATGTACGCATGGTCAACTGAGTACCAGGTTCACCGATAGATTGGGCAGCGATGGTACCAACTGCTTCACCAACTTCAACTTGAGAACCAGTTGCCAAGTTGCGGCCATAACAATGTTTACATACACCATGTTTGGTGTTACATGTAAAGACGGAACGGATAGAAACTGTTTCAATGCCTGCATCCACGATGGCACGGGCTAAATCTTCAGTAATCAATTCGTTGACACCCATCATCACTGCACCTGTTTCAGGATGGATGACAGATTTACGTGTATAACGACCAACCAAACGTTCTTCAAGTGATTCAATGATTTCATTGCCTTCACGAATTGCTTGGATATCTAAACCACGGTCTGTACCACAATCGTCTTCACGAATGATGACATCTTGGGCCACGTCAACCAAGCGACGAGTCAAGTAACCTGAATCGGCTGTTTTCAAGGCGGTATCGGTCATCCCTTTACGGGCACCATGGGTAGAGATAAACATTTCTAAGACAGATAGACCTTCACGGAAGTTCGAGATGATCGGCAATTCCATGATACGGCCATTCGGTGCGGCCATCAATCCACGCATACCAGCAAGCTGTGTAAAGTTGGAGATGTTCCCACGGGCACCAGAATCTGACATCATGAAGATTGGGTTTTTGGCTTCCAATGATTCCATCAGTTTCAATTGGATCTCATCTTTGGCTGCATTCCAAACACCGATAACACGTTCATACCGTTCGTCGTCTGTAATCAATCCACGACGGAATTGTTTGGTGATGGTTTCAACTTGTTTGTGGGCATTGTCAATGATGTCATGTTTTTCGTGCAAGTTCATGATATCGGCAATCCCAACAGTGATACCGGCCATCGTTGAATGGCTGTATCCTAAGTCTTTCATGCGGTCAAGCATGCGTGATGTTTCTGTGATACGGAAACGTTTGAAGACTTCAGAAATGATATTTCCCAAGTTTTTCTTCTTGAATGGCAAGACCAATGGTTGTTCTTTGATAAAGGTTGGTACGTCAGTACCGGCATCCACAAAGTACTTGTCTGGTGTTTGCACAGTCAAGTTGAAGTCCGTTGGTTCGTTCAAGAATGGGAATTCAGGCGGCATGATCGAGTTAAAGATCACTTTACCGACAGTCGTTACCATCAAACGCTCTTTTTGTTCAGCTGTGAAAGGTTTTTCGCCTAATGTGTTTGGATTGACAGCGATACGTGAGTGTAAATGCACGTAGCCATTGCGCCAAGCAGTGACAGATTCGTCCATGTCGCGGAAGATCATGCCTTCCCCTTCACGGCCTTCTTCTTCCATCGTCAAGTAGTAGTTCCCTAGGACCATATCTTGAGATGGGGTTACAACTGGTTTACCATCTTTTGGATTCAAAATGTTTTGCGCTGCTAGCATCAACATACGTGCTTCTGCTTGCGCTTCTTCGTTCAATGGTACGTGAACGGCCATTTGGTCTCCATCGAAATCGGCATTGTAGGCTTCACAAACCAGTGGGTGCAAACGAATCGCACGGCCTTCGACCAATACAGGTTCAAATGCTTGGATCCCTAGTCTGTGCAACGTAGGTGCCCGGTTCAATAGAACTGGGTGTTCTCTGATAACGTCTTCTAAGACATCCCAGACTTCATCTTCTTGGCGTTCGATTTTGCGTTTGGCATTTTTGATGTTTGATGCGATTTCGCGAGAAACCAATTCACGCATCACAAATGGTTTGAACAATTCGATCGCCATTTCTTTTGGCAAACCACATTGATACATCTTCAAGAATGGACCTACGACGATAACAGAACGACCAGAGTAGTCAACCCGTTTACCTAGCAAGTTTTGACGGAAACGTCCTTGTTTCCCTTTCAACATGTGAGAAAGAGATTTTAATGGGCGGTTACCTGGACCTGCGACTGGACGGCCGCGGCGGCCATTGTCGATCAATGCATCGACTGCTTCTTGAAGCATCCGTTTTTCATTTTGAACAATGATGTTTGGTGCATTCAAATCTAACAAGCGTTTCAAACGGTTGTTACGGTTGATTACACGACGGTATAAGTCGTTCAAGTCACTTGTGGCAAAACGGCCACCTTCTAATTGCACCATTGGGCGCAAATCAGGCGGGATAACTGGGATAACGTCCATGACCATCCAGCTTGGTTTGTTTCCTGAAGCACGGAAGGCTTCTAAGATATCCAAACGACGGATCGCACGGGTCCGTTTTTGACCAGTTGCGTTTTTCAAATCTTCTTTTAGTTCAGCAACTTCGCCTTCTAGATCCACACCATCCAACAATTGTTTGATGGCTTCAGCACCCATCGCTGCTGAAAATTCTTGGCCGTATTGGTCACGTTTTTCACGATATTCCCGTTCAGTCAATAATTGTTTTTTCTCTAGGCTAGTATTGCCTGGTTCGATCACGACATATGACGCAAAGTAGATGATTTCTTCTAATGCGCGGGGGCTCATGTCTAAGACAAGACCCATCCGTGAAGGAATGCCTTTGAAGTACCAGATATGTGATACTGGTGCAGCCAATTCAATGTGGCCCATGCGTTCACGACGCACTTTAGAGCGGGTCACTTCGACGCCGCATCGGTCACAAACGATTCCTTTATAACGGATCCGTTTGTATTTTCCACAAGCACATTCCCAGTCTTTGGTAGGACCGAAAATACGCTCGTCAAACAACCCTTCGCGTTCAGGTTTTAACGTACGGTAATTAATGGTTTCTGGTTTTTTTACTTCACCATAAGACCAGCTTCTGATTTTTTCAGGAGAAGCCAAACCGATTTGCATACTTTCGAATTTATTTACATCGATCAAAAAAGGTTCCCTCCATTTCGTTTCATGGACATGTCCGATAGCAAGGGCCCTCTATTTCCGCAGAGGCGAAAATAGAGTGGCGCTTGACTATTATTGCAAGCGATCTTCTGCTGTTTCGATTTGTTGGTTCAACGCATCGTCGGCATTTTTAGCTTCTGTTTGTGCTTTTTGCTCTAATTCGCGAGCAGTTTGTTGTTCAGCAAATTTTGTTAAGGCATCGACGGTGATCAAGTCATCATCGTCATCATCCATGTCGCGCAATTCGATTTCTGCATCATCGATATCCAAGACACGCATGTCTAGACCTAATGATTGCAATTCTTTGACTAATACGCGGAATGATTCTGGTACGCCTGGTTTTGGAATTGGTTCACCTTTGACGATGGCTTCGTATGTTTTCACACGACCTACAACGTCATCAGATTTGTATGTCAAGATTTCTTGCAATGTATACGCAGCACCATATGCTTCCAGTGCCCATACTTCCATTTCTCCGAAACGTTGTCCACCAAATTGGGCTTTACCACCCAATGGTTGTTGTGTAACCAATGAGTATGGTCCAATAGAACGGGCATGCAATTTATCATCGACCATGTGGGCCAATTTGATCATGTACATGACACCAACAGAGATACGACCATCAAATGGTTCTCCGGTACGGCCATCATAAAGGACAGTTTTGGCATCGCTGGCCATACCAGCTTCTGCAACGGTTGCCCAAACATCTTCATCGCTGGCACCATCAAAGACTGGTGTTGCCACATGGATACCTAGTTGGCGAGCAGCCATTCCTAAGTGTAATTCCAATACTTGTCCGATGTTCATCCGAGAAGGTACCCCTAATGGGTTCAACATGATATCGACTGGTGTGCCGTCTGGTAAGAAAGGCATGTCTTCTTCAGGCATGATGCGTGAAACGACCCCTTTGTTTCCGTGACGTCCGGCCATCTTATCGCCTTCATGGATTTTACGTTTTTGTACGATATATACGCGAACCAGCATATTGACACCAGGTGACAATTCATCGCCAGCTTCACGAGTAAAGATTTTGACATCATGGACGATACCGCCGCCGCCGTGAGGGACACGTAATGACGTATCGCGGACTTCGCGGGCTTTTTCACCAAAGATTGCATGCAATAAGCGTTCTTCAGCGGACAGTTCAGTTACACCTTTTGGCGTGACTTTACCGACAAGCAAATCACCATCTTTGACTTCAGCACCAATGCGGATGATTCCCATTTCGTCTAAGTCTTTCAATGCGTCTTCCCCAACGTTCGGGATTTCGCGGGTGATTTCTTCAGGTCCTAATTTTGTATCACGGGCTTCTGATTCATATTCTTCAATATGGACAGAGGTGTAGACATCATCTTTGACCAAACGACGGCTCATGATGATGGCATCTTCATAGTTGTACCCTTCCCAAGTCATGAATGCGACTAAGACGTTTTGACCTAGGGCCATTTCGCCATTTTCCATAGAAGGGCCATCTGCTAAGATATCGCCTTTTTCTACTTTTTCGCCAAGGGCAACCAATGGGCGTTGGTTATAACTTGTACCTGAGTTTGAACGACGGAATTTTGTCACTGAATAAACGTCTAATGCACCATTGTCGCGACGAACGCGTACTTCAGAAGCATCCACATATTCAACAACACCATCTTGTTTACATAGCAATGCAGCACCTGAGTCATGGGCTGATTTGTATTCCATACCAGTACCGACCCAAGGGGATTTAGGGTTGATCAACGGTACAGCTTGCCGCTGCATGTTGGCACCCATCAAGGCACGGTTGGAGTCATCGTTTTCTAAGAAAGGAATACATGCAGTCGCGACAGCAACTACTTGTTTCGGTGAAACGTCCATGTAATCGACTTTATCGATCGTTACTTCCAAGTTCTCAGAAGTAGCACGGGCCATCACGACATCATTTACAAATGATCCATCTTCGTTCAACAAGCTATTTGCTTGGGCAACAACGTAATGGTCTTCGGTGTCGGCTGTTAAGTAATCGATTTTGTCTGTTACACGACCTGTTTCGCGGTCAACACGACGGTAAGGTGTTTCGATAAAGCCATATTTATTGACCTTCGCATATGACGCCAAGCTATTGATCAACCCGATATTTGGTCCTTCAGGTGTTTCAATCGGACACATACGGCCATAGTGGGAATAGTGAACGTCTCGAACTTCGTAGCCGGCACGGTCACGAGTCAAACCACCAGGTCCTAAGGCAGATAGACGACGTTTGTGGGTCAACTCACCCAGTGGGTTTGTTTGGTCCATGAACTGTGACAACTGAGAAGAACCAAAGAATTCTTTGATACTTGCTACAACAGGACGGATATTGATCAATTGTTGTGGTGTCAATGTTTCCGTGTCTTGAATAGACATCCGTTCACGAACCACACGTTCCATCCGCGCCAAACCGATACGGAATTGGTTTTGCAACAATTCACCGACTGAACGGATCCGACGATTGCCTAAGTGATCGATATCATCGACATTGCCGATATTTTCCATCAAGTTGAAGAAATAACTCATTGATGCAATAATATCCGCTGGGCGGACAGTCCGTGTTGCTGTATCTGGATAGCCATTACCAATGACGTTGACTTCTTGTTCAGGGTCTTTTGGTGAAAAGACTTTGATCACTTGTACTGTCATTGGTTCAGTCACGACACCATCTTCAGAAGGATAGTACGTCACGCTGTTCAAGCCATTGTCGATGAAGGCGCCCAATGTTTCCATAACTTGGTGTGTCAAAACAGTACCTTTTTCAACGATGATTTCGCCTGTTTCAGGATCAACCAATGTTTCTGCTAAAGTAAGATTCAATAAACGTGTTTTCAAATCTAATTTTTTGTTGACTTTGTAACGACCAACATTTGCTAAGTCGTAACGTTTTGGATCGAAGAAGCGGGCATTCAGCAAACTTCTTGAGCTGTCTGCTGTTTTGGGCTCGCCTGGACGCAGACGTTCGTAAACATCTTTCAATCCTTCTTCTGTACGAGAATCGCTTGCGTTTTTGTGCAAGTCTTTTTCGATCGTATTGCGTAATGAATCACTGTCACCGAAAATTTCAAAGATGGTGTCATCTGAACCGAACCCTAAAGCACGGACCAAGACAGTCAAAGGAATTTTACGGGTACGGTCGATCCGTACGTAAGAGATATCTTTGGCATCTGTTTCCATTTCCAACCATGCGCCACGGTTAGGGATGACCGTTGAGCCAAATCCTTCTTTTCCGTTTTTGTCCACTTTACCGTGGAAATAGACACCTGGAGAACGAACCAACTGAGAAACGATAACCCGTTCTGCTCCGTTGATAATGAATGTGCCTTGTTCTGTCATCAATGGGAAATCGCCAAAGAAGACTTCTTGTGATTTGATTTCGCCAGTTTCACGGTTTGTCAGACGCAATGTCACGTGCAATGGTGCTGAATAGTTCGCATCATGGGCACGGGCTTCTTCTACTGTGTACTTCGGTTCTTTCAATTCGTAATCAACAAATTCAAGGGACAAGTTGCCATTAAATCCTTCGATCGGCAAAATATCTTCAAACATTTCTCTTAGGCCCTCATCAAGGAACCATTGGTAAGAGTCGGTTTGAATTTCAATCAAATTCGGTAATTCTAATACTTCACTGATCCGTGCGAAACTTCTACGTTCGCGGTGCTTTCCGTATTTTACTACGTGTCCAGCCAAGCTCTTCACCTCTTCATAAAGTCTTTCAAAAAGGCTATCCGATTATTTACAAAACTATTACAAATATTAAGTATATGTAACAGAAAGCATTTTTTGCGGCATTTAGGCAAAAAAAAACCAAAAATAGAACGGATGCATTGGGCATTTTCTACTTTTGTTTTGCTATTCCTACGCCGAAACGGACAATATTTCGTTTCTGCTTTTTTCGTTCAGATAGTTTTTGCAACTCCTTATTATACAGATGAAACACTTTTCTGTCAAGCTTTCATTGGAAGTTCCAGTCCTTTTCTACCAACCGCAAATACTAAGAATTCCTAAAGAATATTTGGGGGCGCTGTACCTGTGATTTTATGTAAAAATTCTTTGCTTTTTCTTATTTTCTTGCTATGCTTACGAAAACGTTACACGTGAAACAATTGAAAGGAAACCGGCTATGACAACCAAAGAAAAAATCCTCCTATTATTGCAGCAATCAGACGTCGTCCTCTCGGGTGAAAAAATCGCTCAATCATTGACCATATCCCGGACAGCAGTCTGGAAAGCCATCAAAGAATTGGAAAAAGAAGGCTATCAATTTGATCATCTGGCCAATGGCTATCGCTATCTTTCTACTGATTTATACAACGCCGCAGTCTTGCAGAAAGAGTTGCCGATGATTCCTACCATCGAAGCCAGTGATGCCACCGAATCAACCATGAAGGAAGCCAAACTTGCCGCCCTTGATCCTACCGTGGCGACACCTGCCTTGTTTCTGACGGAAACCCAAATTGGCGGGCACGGACGCTTCAATCGTCCTTTCTTTTCGCCAAAAAAACAAGGAATCTACATGAGTCTGCTGTTGAAGCCCAACCAATCTTTCCAAGAATTGCCACAATATACAGTGTTGGCAGCTGTAGCAGTTTCTGAGGCAATCGATGCATTATTGGGTAAAAAAACGGCGATTAAATGGGTCAACGATATCTATCTAGACGGCAAGAAGATTTGCGGCATTCTATCTGAAGCCACCAGCGATTTCGAAAGCGGCCGTATCACTTCGATCATTATTGGCGTTGGTATCAGCTTCTCGATTCCGCAGACCGACTTTCCCGCTGAGATTCGCGACAAGGCGACAAGTTTGTTTGCCGGTGGCGAAACACCGCCATTTTCTCGTAGTGCATTGATTGCGGAAATCTGGACGCGCTTTTTCGCTTTATTGGCGCAATTACCCAACGATGACTATCTAGATCGTTACCGTCAGAAATCTTTTGTCTTGGGTCGCACTGTCCAATTTACCCAACAAGGGGTGACTTATACGGGCATCGCCCAAGATATCACGGCCACCGGTGAATTGGTGGTACAAACCGCCCATGAGCAAAAAATCCTGTCTTCAGGTGAAATCAGTTTAGAAAAATATTAAACACAAACAAACAGCGTCCGCTGCTGATCCACTCTTTGGTGATCAGCGCAGACGCTGTTTTTTTAGACCATTTGCCACAAGAAACAAAGGAACAAGCCGAGTGCATAGCAGCTATTGAATAAAATCATGTTTTTGATTGAATAGCCAAAACTCTTTGGCTGCGGCAAACTGGCTTGATGGGCTTTCAAATTCTGACGGATTTTTGGCAACGATAAGAAGACCAGTAAGATCGGCCATTGAAAAATACCAAACAAGAAGCCTAGCAACAGGACGACATAAGAAGCCAACATCATCCCTTGAAACAATTGGATCCCATGTTGGCGACCAATATAATAAACCAACGTATAGCGATGGTTCTCAATGTCTGTTTCTAAGTCCCGCAAGTTATTGGCCAACATAATATTGGCAATTGTAAAGACCAGCGGCAACGAGGCCAATACAATAGCGCAGACTGCCCACAGATTGCCGACCAAGCCGAAGGTGCCACTGGCAAAGTCTAAGGCCAAATAAAAGACCTTTTGCTCCACGGTATTGATATAGATCGTAATCGCAAAAATCCCCAGTCCCATCGTGAACCCACTAAAGACTTCCCCTAAAGGCATCCGCGACAGCGGGATCGGCCCAAAGGTATAAAAGACCCCAATAAAACAAACCACTCCACCCATGACCAGCAGCAACCAGCCAGTGGCATAAGTCAGATACAAGCCAATCACAAAGGTCAGAGCCAGCATCCCAAAAATCATATTGCGGACCACTGTTTCCGGTACTTTTTCTCGTCCAATGACATTGTGCTCAAACTTGTAGGTATCTGATTTGGCTTTTTTAAAATCCATATAATTATTGATCGAGGTCGTGGTCAAATCAAAGACCAACATCCCCAGAAAGAAAATCAAGGTATTCAGGGGATGATATTCATGAAAGTACACCAGCGAAAACAAGACCCCCATGATAAACGGGAACACACTTGCTACCTTGGTCCGAAGCTCGACAACTTCTAAAAACACCGAAAGGGACATTTGACTCCTCCTACTCTAAATCTGAACGATCGCCCATTGTATAACCTGATTCATCGGATAGTTCAAAAGTATCTTTGATACCGTCCGTGACATAGACCTTGTCTTCTTTGGTAATGAAAATCGCATCGGTACCATCTTCTGTATGTTGTTCGATATAAGCCAGTCCTTCTTTGACACCTTTGTCGAATGCTACTGTCGTTAAGCCATCGCCATCAATTGATTTGTCAGTGATCACGGTGACACTGGCCACATCGTTGTCATAGGGATAACCAGTTTCGGAATCAAAAATATGGTGATACGTCTTATTGCCGACTTTAAGATAGCGTTCATAAATACCTGAGGTCACCACTGTTTTATTGGTTTCCTTGATACTGCCAATGATCGAACCGCGGGATTTATTCGGATCTTGGATACCGACATTCCAAGGCTCATCTTCGCCACGATTGCTGTGACCCAATACATAAACATTGCCACCCAAATCTACGATAGCCGACGTCACGCCATTGTCTTTCAATACTTTGACCACTTCATCCGTGATATACCCTTTGGCGATCGCACCTAAATCAAGGATCATCCCTTTGTCAGGCAAATAAACCGTTTGGTCATCATCATTGAATGCAACTTTTTTGTAATCGATATGCTGCAAGGCGTCATCGATCTCAGACTGTTCTGGTTTGCGGGCATCGTCAAAGCCGATGCGCCACAATTGGGTAATGGCTCCAATTGCCATGTTGAACCCGCCATCGGATTTTTCACTATAGGCATAGGCATCTTTTAGCAAGGAATAAATATCATCTGACACTTTGACTGGTTTGATCCCAGCTTGTGCATTGATATCATCTATTTCAGAGCCCGATTGATTAATGGTGATCTTGTCACCTAATTCTTTGATCCGTGCAAAAGCCGGCTCCATCGCCGCTTCTTTGCCTTCATCATAAATACGGATACGGGTATAAGTGCCTAACAAAAATTCTTCTTGATAGTAAGGATCTTCTCGCAGTGTCGTTGTTTCCTTATTGCTGCCGCATGCTGCCAACATTGTGACACATAAAACAATCATCAGAAAAAACGGTAATTTCTTTTTCATCATTTTCCTCTTTTCTATTGACTTCAACCACCATATCATAGCCTTTTTTGGGAAAGATGAAAAGGGTTTTTCTATGATTTGGCAGTGGTTTTATGATTCTTTAAGGGTAAAAAACTATGGCAAATACCAATTACATGTCCAAAAAGGATAGAAGAGGAATGGGTCAATGTATGAACAGATAAAAAAGGCATCCGAAGATACCTTGATAGTAAGCATATGATATGTCTAATTTTGTGCAAACTCAAACAATGCAAAATCTAACGCTTATTCTTTAGAAACTGGTTTAAGCCTGCGATCTTCTATCAGATACATCTCATGACACAAATCATCTAGATCGATTTGATTATGACTTGTCAAAAGAATTGTTTTTCCTTCTTTATATAATGTCATGACGAGTTCTTTTACGATTGAAACCGATTTGGCATCTAAAGCATTAAAGGGTTCGTCCAGAATAATAATATCCTGATTTTCCATTACTGCCTGAATAATACCCAATTTTTGTTTCATCCCCAATGAATAGTTCTTCACCAATGTCTTATCATTAGGATCTAATCCTACTAACTGCATCAGCTCAATAATTCTGTCTTCATTGATTTTGTTCTGAATACCAGCAAGATAGTTTAAATTTGCTAGTCCAGTATACACGCCAATAAAGCCTGGGCTATCCACTAAAAGTCCTAAGTCTGTTGCAAAATCTATTCCCCCATCGCCTAGTTTCACATCACGAATAAAGACGCCCCCTTTATCTGCATGGTAAATGCCAGCAATGATTTTAAACAATACCGACTTTCCACTACCATTCTCTCCGATAAAGCCCACTATTTTAGGTCTATCAATGGTTAACTGTAAATCTGAAAAGATAGATCGCTTTTTAAAGGTCATTTCAATGTTTTCTAATGCAATAATATGATTCACTGTATATCACTCCTATTTTTAATTTTTTTAACGAGAAAAAACATGTCTGAAGCCTTTTTTCCATATGATAAAATAGCCAACAACAAATGAGACTAGTAATATACCTGCCGCGACAACACTTGCTGGCACAAATTTCTGACCGAGCATGACCAATCTTTGAATCGATGATATGCCCACTGGCAAGTATATAGACAGATTGAAAAACAAGAGGCTATACAATCCTATACAAGATAAAAAGGATACTACTGTATTTTTACTAAAAGCATATATCATCAAATAAAACATTTGTAACGTCATGAGTTCACAGATTTTCAAGATACTTGTGATAAAGAGAAGCTGTAAGACAGGTACATGAATAAAAAAACCTTGATTCGTCTCAAGAATGTCCGTAACAGAGAAGTAAGATGTATCTGTAGAAAATATAAATGTGATACTTGCAACGAAGATGGCATACAGAAGAACATAGACGGTTATGACGAAAAAATGAACTATTTGCATTTGCCTAAAACTCCTACGAAAGTTTCCAAGCCGAATTATCAGTGCGTTATTGCTAAACGCATCCTCTGCCATCACCATGCTGATAAAATAAATTGGCGTACAATGTAAAATCAATATCTTCACAAAATCAAGTAAATGTACATATCCTTGGCCATAACCAAGCCCTGAATGTATAATCAACTCTTCTTTAGAGAAGACACCTACATACAAAGCATCTAATATTGTGAGCATTGAAAGTACGATCAGTGTTATCATGATGATTTTTTTAGACGTAAAATGAGTGAAATACCAGAATAAACCCTTACTCATAGCTTTTTATCCCCTTACCATTTTTTACACAATAGAGCACAAGTCCCACGACAAGTAATTGAACAATCAGTATATTAAAAAGCGCATTTTTCGCGATCGCGTGATGTAGAACCAAATAATTATTGATGAATAGATAAGGGAGGTATTCATCCCAACCCATTTGCAACCCAATCACACCAGTAAGATAAATGGTCCAGGTTACTATATGAATACTACGTTGGGAGATATAGTGTTCTATCCATCTAATGATGATAGTGAAAAAAATCAGCCCCATAATCAAAAACAAAGATACAATAGCCAGGGTAATGATTGGTGCAGAAAAGGTCTCTCGGTACACATCTAATGGCAGCTCAGGCGATGGAATTCCTCTGAACTCAAATGTTGCCGGAAAGAGCAGGAAGCCGATCATACCAATAGTGAACAAATGAATACTAACCATGAAAATTGCTAGTAAAACACTATTCAATAATTCTTGGAGCCAAAAGTATAGATAGTTTTTACAACGCATCATTACAAGTGCTCTCTGCTTTTTTTTGACATTGTTTGCTGCAAAAATATAGAGTGCAAGGAAAATGTATAAGATATAATAATGGTCTGTGATCAACAAAATCATAAATTCAATTGCCGTTAACTCTAATTGGTAGCCTGTACTTATATACGTTGACACATAAAAGGAAAAAAGAATCATCACGAATATGGTTTTCCATGAATACAATTCTTTGACTAAATCATATCGAAAAATAGAATGATTCATAAATCGACTACTCCTTGTCATCAATTGAAGACCCCTCTTCTCCTTTGCAAGAGCATGAATGCTGCAATGAAAAGAACAAGGATCAAAGGACCAATCAGCAAGCTTGGAATCGTCGTCCATTCAGGGTTCACACGTGTAGGGATAAGTGAAGAAGTCATCGAATATTGTGGTCTACCCAAAATTGAAAAAATGAAGTTTTCGATAAGAGAATAGATAAACCCACCTGTTGACACAATAAAAATATTCGACGTAAAAAATACTAAATGAAATGTCAACGTGTAATACACTATACCAAGTAACCCGCGCCACAATGATAATAAGAAACCATAAATCAACGGCTGATTCAGTCGAATGCCATCAAAGAAGTACCTCATTTCAACTTCAGCATCTGTTGCTGGAAAGCGAATATGAATAAGATAGACAACGATAATGAAGCTGATAAACGAAATGAGAAAAATACTCAAGCCACAAAGCAATGCTCCTGCTTGATATTTTACCTTCAAATATTTTTTTATTTTTATTCTGTTATGTACAAAGGTTAGATACCCCCCTTTGACTTCTAAGAAAAGCAGCGTACAAAAAGGAATTGTGGCAAATAAAGGAAACAAAAAGTTGAAAAAATCTTGACTGACTTCCCATAATTGCAGATTACTTTCGAACATTGAATTATTATTGACAATCATAGAGTAAATCAAAATTATTGCTAGACCACAGAAAAAGGAAATCAATGCTATCCATCTTAATTGTTTTATTTCGTTCATCATAAAATCATCGCTCCTGCCTTCACTTATATTTGGTTTAAAAAAATAAGGCAAATAAAATCCTATTTGCCTTATTTTTCTTTTCTAACGATTCTTTTAACTCTATCTCGCTCTCCACGACCCACTTGATTGTGTGTTTACAGTCGTTGTTAAATTATTAGAAACCTGTATTCTAACACTTGTCCCTGATTTCACACTTGAATGTGGTGCAATAGTAGTTGTAGTAGATTGACTTCCGATTTGGCGTCTCCATGTACCACTCCCTACACTACTATTCATTCGGATGTCTGCATTGTATCCTCCGTTATAAAATTTTTGTACATCCCCTGAGTTACTAGCATTTGTTTTCTTTTGATATGCCGTATAGCCACTTCCATTGAGCTTACCTGTAGTGGTACTAAACGATGACAATGATGTTTGTGCTGAAGCAATAGGACCGCCGATTAAAGTTAGCATAAAAGCAAATGCCATAATTTTTTTTCTTGTTTTATTCATAATATTTCTCCTCACTATATATTTTTTAGTTTTCATTCATTAAATCTTCAATTCAACTCTGCTTGTCGAATAGGGTTCATGCTCTTAGTAACTATCCGTTCCTCCTTCCAAAGCTATACATTAAATTTTTTTAGCAGATATACTTTTAATGTTTGGCTTTTTTATTTCTTCTTTACACTTATTAGTATACTTAGATATCAGCACAAGATACGTTTCCTTCTTCAAACCCATAATTATATGCGTAACCGCTTTATTGCTTTCAATTAAAAACAGTCACGACGTCTTCAACGCCATTCTTAATCTGTTTATTAAAAACAGTTGATAGGTATGCCAACTAAAAAAGCAAAAGACTTTCTCTTTTGCTTTTATTATTCTATTTGGTTTCGCACATCCTATTCATTTTTCTTGACGCAAGATTTTGGCTAATCTAGGAATCGCTCTTACGGACACAAAGCATTCCATCCCATTTGACATCTCCACTACTCGCTCTTGTTTCTTCAACTGAGACACATGATCTAGATTAATGAGAAAGGATTTATGACTCCTAAAGAAATTTGGCAGTCTTTTTTCTAAATTTTTCATTGTATCGTAAAATTCTATTTCGCTGTCCTGGGTGTATAAAATCAACCGATGCGCTGACGTTGAGGCTTCAAAAGCTATAATGTCAGCTATCGGCAAGCTTTGCTGGGTGTCACCTATTTTTAATTGAAACAGCTTTTTCTTACCACTACGATCAGTCATATATCTTTGGTAAGCTGTTTTGATGCAGCTTTGAACTTTTGCCTGCAATTGATCAGTTTCTTCTTTAATAATGAAATCCATCGCTTCTATTTTATAAGTGAACGTCAAAAAAGACATCTCAGCGTGGGTGGTCACAAACACAATCTTCCCTAAATCATCGATTTCTCTGATGGCAGAGGCTAACGTCATGCCGTTCATTTGATGACCTAAATCTATATCTAAAAAGTATAAGCCAACTTTTTCAGGATTCTGCTGGACGTACGTCAACATTTCCTCCGGATCATCAGTGGATAACACTAATTCCATATCTAGCGCTTCGATCATGATGAATTCGGTTACAAACCGCTCCATTTTCTTTCTTTGGTTACTGTTGTCTTCACATATATAAACGGATAGCATCACAAATCACTCCTCGTAATAATGAGCTGCTGAGTAAATAATTGGTCTTTAATGGTTGTTTTTAGCACGACGTCTGGATATTTGGTTAACATCTCTTTCACATTACTAAGCCCAAGTCCTCGGTTTTCTCCTTTGGTAGAAAAACCTTCTTTTTTTAGCTGTTGAATGGATGGCATATGATCTTTACAGTCATTTTGAATAATGAATTGTATTTCTTGTTTATTCTTAAAAACGGCCACCGTCAACTTGCCAATTGACAATTCCTCTAATGCTTCAATGGCGTTGTCCAACAATATACCCAACGCGCGAACCAAAACAATCGCATCCAAGGGAATATCCTCAATCACTTCTTTTACTTCTAGATCGACTTCGATTTCAGCATTTTGAGCAGTCATCAACTTCAAAGCAAGAACACTTTTTATCTCTCTTTGTTTCATATTTTGTAATTCAGTTAATTTAAAGTTCATATCTGTGATTTCTTCAGATGTTGGTTTGATTTCATCTAAGTAGTAATTCTTTAACCCTGAAAAATCTTCGGATAAGACATAATCATCCAGAGAATTTAAAATATTCTGAAAATCATGTCGGAATTTTCGAACTTCTTTGTACTGATTTTCCATTGATTCTGTATACTCCATCAACGCTTGGTAATCTGACTCCTTTTTGATCATTTCAACCTTCGCTTTCATTGTTCGATAGTAGAAACTGAATGCCATGATAGATAAACACAGATATAATAAAAAGAAGAAGAAATTCATCCGAATCAAGTCTGGTGTATTACCAAGGAAAGAAACCAAAAAAATATTGCAATAGTAAGTAATGAGAATGAAAAAATTGACGAAAATGAAGATTGTGTTGTTCAATAAATCAATCTGCTTATTTATTCTAAAATAAATTACAATAGAAGAAACAAGCACTGCTAAAGTCATTGTGAGTATACCAAAGAAAATACCGTAGTGCATTTGATTAGAAAATAAAAAAAAATTAGAATCGCCTCTTCCTAAAAGCATCCCTAATGTGGAGGTTAAATGATCCGAAATAATGAGTAAGATTGACGCATTCGAGGTAACTCCCAGCGATCGAACCCAATTTTTATTTCGTTGAACGTTTATAAAATATATACTCATTAACATAAATAAAGCGCCATAAATCCCGAGAAATATTCCTGATATCGCTGAACATACACACAGGATAACGGCGAGAAATATTTGCTTTGAAGGCATTTTTTTAAGACTATCATTATCTAAGAGATAACAAATCAGAAATAATAAAAACGACTGATAGAATGTATAGAGATGCCACATAGTCATATACCTGTCTCTTATACACATCTAGATGTGTATAAGAGACAGGTCATATACCTCTCTTTCATTTATAATTTCATCCATTATATCATTAAACATCTGCAAAAATGCAAAATGCAAAAAAAAAACATATCTAAAATATGTTTTTTGATAAATATCTATAATAATTCATCTGGCACTTCATATTCGTCTGCGAACCCATAACAACAACTCAAAACAGCAAAACCTCCAATTCTATTTAAAGTGAAAATAATTGCCTCTATCAGCTTATCTTTTAACATCATCGTATTGTACCTCTTTCTTTTTTATTGTTAGGCATGTTGCAAGAAACATTCCGCTTGCAATTAAATTAGCTATTAGGAGTGGTAAAAATATTTGAATGACTATTAATACTATTCCAGTTATTCCTACTTTCTTTCTCAATTCTTGCTTCTTTTTTTCATCACGAATTTTATTTTTTGCTGTCACTCCAGGCGCAAATATTGCAAGAATCGTAAGTGAAAAGATATTTTGGATCATGATTATAGGCAATGGCAGAACCCATTGGCGAATCAAATAGGGGATGCATATGAACAGTAGAATGCTGATACAAACACAATGAAACGTATTTTTCGCATGTCTGCCATAAGCATGTCTGCGTATCAGAAGAAAGCTCACATGAAAGATCAGCGTGACCATAAACAACTCGAAATATAGCGCCATTCCATAGATAATCAATGTCTTCAGTAAGTTGTTCATCAACACATCTGCTCCAAATGAAACTTTGATATATAAGTGCTGATCATGCTCTTTATGGATGGGTAATTTTCCAACTAGCCATGAGCTCATTCTTTTTTCAATATGCCATAGGTTTAGTAATTGCGCCTTCTCTTCCATTCTTTTCCCCTCTATCCTAATGTCCTAGTTCTGTCTCAATCACCCTATCGACAATCAGTCCGCTCACTGGACCTTCCATATCCGGTATTTCAACCCATTTTCGATCCATGACACGCAACAGATTCTTCACCTGTTCTTTTAGCAGCACGATACGTTCTTTGGAAGTCTCAGATTCAATGAACAATAAGAAATGGCCTTTTCCATCTAAATGATTGAAAAGCTTATTGGAGAAAACATCTACCTGATCATTTACTTTTTGCTTGATGAATAATTGGTTGTTTACAACGATGATGAGTGCCGCATCATACTCTTGTATGTTATCTTGCCTATTCTGATACTTACAATGAAGCAACTTAAAAATTTCGTGTATGACAACTGGCTCACCATTTGCCTGTTCGATCATTTCAAATGACGTAAAAGGAATACTTGTTAATTTGTCTTCAAACTTGCACAACATCCATGCGTACCTCCTTTCTTATCTGCCTAACTACTTCTATTGTATATAAGTTCATTCAATACACGCGTTTCTTTCGTCAAACATCTAGTTTCAATCATGAACGTCGTTCAAATGGGTCAAGACAACGTTTAGGCCTACTCAAACGTTGCTTACGTGCTTTGGATAGACAAAAAAACAGCATCCCTTAGGATGCTGCTCGCGCATATTCGTATATTTATTCCGGCATAAAGTTGTTCACTTTTCCCGGTATTTATTTGTCTTTCTCACATCCGATCCGCATTGCTGCCCTTCTCTTGTTGATTATTCTATAGCGACTCCCGACTATATAAATCAACTAATTTGGGCCTATATAAAAAAAAGAAAGTATTGGCTGAAACTTCACTAACGGCCAATACTAGTCTTAAGAATATGCAGATCTGACATCATTATAGCCATATCTTCATTTTTAGTCAAATTAGAATATATTCTTTACGTATAAAGACATAATACCCTGGATATTTCATACGAATAATGTACCACGCCACAAAAATGAAGCGGAAATCAAGATATTCACTTATTAGTGAACTATTTGATGTAGAAGGCTTTCTTCCTAGGAACAAAAAAACAGCACCCCTTAGGATGCCGTTTTTTGTACTTAGATTTATTCAGTGACAAAGTTGTCCACTTCGATTGGTGTTTGGTCGCCTTTTTCAGCTGCATTCAATAATTGTTGTGCATAGATCACAAAGCTGTGGAAGCTGTGGGTTGCGCCTGATACAACATCCATGTCAGCAACAGAACCGTCTTCGCCATTCACTGCCGTCACGAATTCTTCGTTAAAGTTCGGAATGAATTCTTCTGGGTTGGTACCAGATTTTGCTTTCATGTTTTCGTTGTAGTCAGCGTCATCTTTCTTGGAGTCGCCAGCTTCATTAACATAGTCATAGTTTGATTCTGATACTTTCCCATCAGCAACTGTGATTGAGAAGGCCACGCGGTAGCCATTAGAATAGTTCTTTTCTTCCAATGTGTACGTACCATCTTGCAAGTCAGCGCCATTGTCGATTTCAATCGTATCTGTGTTGCCTGCTTGTGCTGCTTGAATCAATTGTTGTGCATAGTTTTGGAATGAATCAAATGAATGAGTCGCACCAGATACAACTTCGATTGAAGATGGGCTTTGGGCTGCAACCAATTCTTCGTTGAATTTTGGAATGAATTCTTCTGGGCTAATGCCTGCTTTTTCTTTCATTGTTTCATTGTACTCGGTGTTTTCTGTTTTTGATTCGCCATCGGCATTGATGTTGTCATACTTAGATTCAGTGATTTTTCCATCAACGACTGTGATCTCAAATGATACACGGTAATCGTTCTTATAGTTCTTTTCTTCTAATTTGTACGTGCCATCTTGCATCGGTTCGCCAGCCACCACTGTCGACTCACTTTCGCTTGTTGCTGTTGATGACGCTACTGTAGAACTTTGTGATGTTTTTTCGTTAGTTGACGAAGAATCGGCACTACTGTTGTCTGATCCGCATCCCCCTAACAATAACACTGCGAATGAAAATGTTGCCATACCTACAATCAGTTTCTTTGCTTTCATAATTATCCACCTTTTACTAATTTATTTTCTCCACAAAAAAGTTTGTGATATATATAACATTGTAACGGAAAATAACTATATGTCAACCGCTTCCTTTACGCTTTTTCACATAAGTTTACTTTCTTTTTTGATTTCCGTAAATTTTCACGAATTTCATTAAATCAACATTTTTTTCACTATAATAGTTAGACAAATGGAACTTTTCTCTATATAATAGGAGCGATTGTGTAATTATTATCATAGATTATTTTTTATTAAGGAGAGATTTGCAATGGCAAAGAAAAACATTGTCGTTGTCGGTGCGGGGTATGCAGGGGTTTCTGCAACAAAGTACATGGCAAAAAAGCTAAAAAAAGACAATGATGTTGAGATAACATTGATCGACCGTCACTCTTATCATACGATGATGACTGAACTGCATGAAGTCGCTGGGGGCCGCGTTGAACCAACTGCGATCCAGTACGACTTGCAACGCTTGTTCGCCCGTAAGAAAAATGTCCGCTTGGTTACCGATACCGTTACTGGCATCGATAAAGAAAATAAAACCGTCCAAACAAAATTAGGCAGCTATTCATTTGACTACCTTGTTTTAGGTATGGGTGGCGAACCAAATGACTTTGGTACCCCTGGTGTCAAAGAAAATGGCTTTACACTTTGGTCATTCGATGATGCGGTCCGCATTCGCGAACATATCGAAAAAACAGTGGCAAAAGCAGCCATCGAGCCTGATGCAGCATTGCGTCAAGCTATGTTGACATTCGTTGTCTGTGGTTCTGGCTTTACTGGGATCGAAATGATCGGCGAACTGATTGATTGGAAAGACCGTTTAGCCGAGGATTATAAATTAGATCCTAGCGAAATCAGTCTGAAAGTCGTTGAAGCAATGCCAACGATCTTGAACATGTTGGATCGTAACGATGCTGCGAAAGCTGAACGTTACTTGAAGAAAAACAATGTTGATTTGGTACTGAATGCGCCTATCGTTGAAGTCGCACCTGACCATATCAAACTAAAAGATGGTTCAACTGTTCCAACCCATACCTTAATCTGGACTGCCGGTGTCAAAGGTACCAGCGATGCTGCAGACTTTGGTTTGGAAACAGCTCGTGGATTCCGCTTGGTTGCCAATGAATATATGGAAGCCAAAGGCTATGAAGACAAAAATATGTATATCATCGGTGACTTGGTCTACTTTGAAGAATTCCCAAATACACCGACACCGCAAATCGTGCAAGCAGCTGAACAAACAGGTCACACAGCAGCAAGCAATATCGTTGCAGCCATCAAAGGCGGCGAAAAACATACATTCAAGGGAAACTACCAAGGATTTATGGTATCTATCGGCGCGAAATGGGGCGTGGCCAACTTATTCAACAAGATTCATTTAAGTGGTTTCTTAGCTATCATTATGAAACATATCGTCAACTTGAAATATTTCTTTGATATTCGTTCAGGTTACTACATGTTCCAATACTTGATGCACGAAATTTTCCGCATCAAAGACGACCGGACAGTGGCTCGCGGCCATACTTCTCGTTACGGGAATGTCTTGTGGAGTGTCCCTCTGCGTATTTTCTATGGCTTGGTTTGGTTCATTGAAGCCTTCACGAAAATCCTAGGCGATAATGGCGAAGTCTTTAAACCAGGCACTTGGTTTGGTGAAGGTTCTTGGTTCCAAGGAAACAGTGTTTTCCCTTGGACATGGGAATATCAGACTGTTGCGGATGCAGCAAGTGGTGCAAGTGAAGCCGCTGATGCTGCAAGTGCTGCGAGTGGTGCCGGCGAAGCTGCTGGTGAAGCTGCGCATTTCGGTTTAAGCTATGCTTACGGCGAACAACCAATGATCGTGATCGAAAAATCACCTGATTGGTTTACTAAAGTCATGCAATTTATGATGCCAAACAACGATGTTGCGATGTTCTTCCAAAAATTCATGGTCTTTGCTGAAATTGCTTTGGCTTTGGCTTTGATGGCTGGTTTGTTCACTTGGTTAGTCAATGCAACAACCATCATCTTGGTGATCACTTTCTGTATGTCCGGCATGTTCTACTGGGTCAACATCTGGTTCATTCCAGTTGCCTTTGCCCTAATGAACGGTTCAGGGCGCGCGGTTGGGTTAGACCGTTGGGTGATTCCATGGTTGCAACGAACTGTCGGTAAGTGGTGGTACGGTACACCGCGTTCATTATACGGCAAAAAATAATCCATTCCGGATCATTTCAATAGCACGAGAAAAGACTGAGGCAGCCTGATTTTCGATCAGTGTCTCAGTCTTTTTCAAAGCAACGGATCGTTGCCAAACTCCTGCACATAAATCGGTGGATAAACCTAGTAGAAGAATGGGTGATTGTGCTAGAATGAAACAGATCCCATGTCAGAACAGGAGTCTTATGATGACAAACTTAAAAACATTTATCCGCAATGCCCACTTGAAACCATGGGACGGTGTAATCATCCTCCTATTGATTCTTAGCTCGTTTTTGCCGATTTTAATTTTTGGGCAAACACAAACAGCAACCAAAGAAGCGGTGTTGCGGGTCGATGGCACGGAGATCACACGTTTTGATCTCGTTGAAGGACAACAAAGCTATACCTATCTTTATGAAGATGAAGATGGAGATTATAATTTACTTGAAATAGATGGTGACCGAATCCGGATCAAAGAAGCCAATTGCGGTGATCAAATCTGTGTCCGGCGCGGCTGGGCCAGCAAAAATGGTGAGACCATCGTTTGTCTGCCCCACAAAATGGTGATAGAAATCCAAGCTTCAGATGGGAGTGAAACCGACGATCTGATTTATTGATCGTTTGCTTATGAGTCGATTACAACGAATAATTTTCATTTCCCTCTTAGTGGCACAAGGTGTCGTGATTGGTTTAGTGGAAAACATGATTCCGTATCCTTTCGCATTTGCCCCTGGGGCCAAGCTGGGTTTGGCAAATCTGATCACGATCATTGCCTTATTCACGATGCCAAAAAAAGACAGTTTTTTGTTGATTTGGTTGCGGCTGATCCTTACGACGTTGCTCGGCGGAACTGTTTCCACTTTCCTTTATAGCATGAGCGGTTCTTTGCTCAGCTATTTCGGGATGCTGCTAGTAAAACAACTCGGACCTAAACGAGTCAGCATTATAGGGATCAGCGCTGCCGGCGGTTTTTTGCATAATGTGGGCCAATTGGTGACTGCCTCTTGGATTGCGCAATCATGGAGTGTGATGCTCTATCTGCCAGTCTTGTCTTTCTTTGGCATCTTATCCGGGATCGCCATCGGGATCGCCGCCAATTATTTATTACAACGGGTTGAAACACTTCGGCGATTTCAACTGGATTATGAGCGTCAGACAAAGGTCAAATGGCGCAGCACGGATTCAAAATAAAGGAGCGAATTATGAAACTTCATCCGATGTGGCAAGAATATCCAGCACTGCAAGCTGACTTGTCTGCCTCCTTGCAATTGATGGAAAAATCTCTAAAATTAAAAAATAAAGCTGTAGAAGACGCGATTTTGGCTATGATTCATTCTGGGGGCAAGTTATTACGTCCCGCCTACCAGCTCTTATTCTCTTCTTTTGGCAGTGACAAAGACCATGAAAAAGCAGTCGCGTTGGCGGCATCGATCGAGATGCTGCATACCGCCTCATTGATTCATGATGATATCGTCGATCACGCAGATACCCGCAGACGCTTACCCACGATTCGCGCGACTTTTGGTAATGACGTAGCGGTCTATGCAGGTGATTACTTATTCGTCTGCTGTTTCAAATTAATGGCGGATTATGCCAGCTCAATGAAAAGTCTGCAAATGAATTCCCGCAGTATGGAAAAAATATTGTCTGGTGAACTGGGCCAAATGAGCAAACGCTACGATGTTGATGTGACTGTTGCGGATTACTTAGAAAATATCAGCGGCAAAACAGCGGAATTATTTGCTTTGAGTTGTTTCATTGGTGCTTACGAAAGCGGCGCTTCATTACGTTTTGCCAATCAAGCCAAAGAAATCGGCCAATCGATCGGTCTGGCTTTTCAGATCATGGATGACATCCTTGATTATAGTCAAGCTGCCGACCATCTTGGTAAGCCAGTGTTAGAAGATGTCCGCCAAGGGGTCTATTCATTGCCTTTATTGATGACATTAAAAACGGACCGCGCGCGCTTACTGCCACTCTTAGCCAAGAAAGAAATGATGACTGATGCGGATACCCAAGCAGTCTATCAACTAGTGCAAAATGGCCAGGGACTGATCGAAGCGCAAACATTAGCCGCCAAGTATACGGACAACGCGCTGCAAGCCATCAAAAAGCTACCTGAAACCCAAGATCAGAGCAAAGCATACCTCTATCGCATCACAGAACAAATCTTAGGGCGAACAAATTAAAAAAAGTTGCTGAGGATCATCCTCAACAACTTTTTTTGTTTAGCGCATGGTCACAAATTCTTCTGAACCAGTCGGATGGATCGCGACTGTTTGATCGAAATCAGCTTTCGTTGCGCCCATTTTGATTGCGACTGCGAAGCCTTGCAGCATTTCGTCAACGCCGACACCAATGGCATGCAAGCCGATGATTTTTTCCTCTTTGCCTAGACAGATCAATTTCATTTCACACTTTTGACGATAGTCATTTAGGGCAAAGTACATAGGCGTAAAGCGTGATCGATAGACTTTGATTGCCTCTCCATGTGCCGCAATGGCTGCTTCTTCGGTCATACCAATCGTTGCAATCGGTGGATGAGTAAAGACGACCGTCGGTACGAGATCATAATCCAAATAGGCATTTGTTTGTCCATTGAACAACCGCTCAGACAAACGACGTCCAGCTGCGATGGCCACGGGGGTCAGATCTAATTTGCCAATCACGTCCCCGACAGCGTAAATATGATCAACGGTTGTCGTTTGGTACTTATCGACTACAACGAATCCTTTTTCATCTAGCGTGACATCGGTATTGTCAAGACCTAGCTGATCGGTATTCGGTACCCGTCCCCCAGCGAATAAAACACAATCCCCTGTCAATGTAGCGCCATTTTCAAAAGTCACCGTAAAGGTTTCTTCTTCTTTGCTGATTGAAGATGCAGTGTAACCCGCGTATGTCTCGATGCCTGCTTCTTGATACATCTCTACTAAGTTATCCGCCAACATATGGTCAAAAGTCCGCAATGGTCGTTCTTTACGATAGGCCCACGCCACTTGACTGCCTAGTTGTTGACTGACACCACTGATTTCCGCTGCGATATAGCCAGCGCCTAAGACGATCATCCGCTTAGGTGCTTGTTTCAACGCAAAGAATCCATTTGAATCAATCGCATATTCGCCACCCGGTATGCTCATTTTACTTGGCTTGCCTCCGGTGGCAATCAAGATATGTTTCCCGATATACGCGGTGCCATTCACTGTTACAGTATGGTTATCCACAAACTGTGCATAACCTCGAACCACTTCAATATGATTGCTGTCTAAGCCTTTTTGATAGGCTGTATGCAGAAAATCAATATATGATTCTCGTTTATCCACAAGTTCAGCGAAATCAAATGTTTCCACATGTGGATAAATACCGTAGCTTGGTGCATCCCGTTTGATCATCTCTAGCATTTCACTGGCTTGCCACATGACTTTTTTGGGTACACACCCGACATTGACACAGGTGCCTCCTAATTCATTACCTTCCACCAATAATACCTTGGCGCCATGCATACCGGCACGATTGGCAGACGCAATTCCCCCGCTGCCGCCGCCGATCACTATGTAATCATATGTTTCCAAATTTTATGTCCTCCTTCTTCTATGTATCACGTGTTGGTTTGCTATTTTTACTCAAGCAAAAAGGCCGAGAAATGCGCTCGACCTCATTTTTTCTTCCGAATCATATCTCCAACAGCTACTGGTTCTTTGACCGGCATCGTTAAGAGCATCATAGGGTTAGGTGCCCGATCGATAGCTTCACCGTCTTCATTATACATGACTTCCACGGTTTGGTGAAAGTGATGGAATCCGGGACCATAGAATTCGATCTCATCTCCTACGGAAAAGTGATTTCTTTGGCGAATCGTGGCTGTTTCAGTGATTGGGTCATATGCCATGACTTCACCGATAAATTTGTATTGCGGAATTTTGCGGCGGGCGCCGAACAATTGCTCGTTTTCACTTGGTGTATCGTAGTAAAAACCGGAAGCCAATTCTCGTTGCGCCACTTTCCAAAGCTCGTCAATCCACTCTTGCTTGCAGACATAATTATCGGGATCGGCCATATAACTGTCAACCGCTGCTTTATAGACATTGGCTACTGTTGATACATAATGGATCGATTTCATGCGGCCTTCGATTTTGAAACTATCGACGCCATTTTGGATCAAATCGGGAATGTGTTCGATCATTGACATATCTACTGCACTCATGGAATATTCTTCTTCCACAGCACCGTTTTTGGTCAAACTGTTGCGTTCTCCTGCAAAAGGCATATCGAATAAGTCGTATTTCCAACGGCAAGACTGTGAACAGCCGCCGCGATTGGCATCGCGCATCGACATATGATTAGATAAGGTGCAACGGCCTGAATATGATATACACATAGCACCATGGATGAAAGCTTCAATCTCAACACTGGTGTGTTTGCGGATCTCGGCAACTTCTGCCATAGAGACTTCCCGTGCCAAAACCACACGCTCTAGTCCTTCTTCACGCCAAAATTCAAGGGTTTCATAATTGGTGGCACTGGCTTGTGTCGACAAATGGATTGGCAAACCTGGTGCTTCTGCTGCACAGATGCTGATCAAAGCTGGATCTGATACGATAACAGCTGAAATACCGACATCCCGTAACTCCCGGAAAAATTCACCCGCGCCTTCTTGATTGCCTTCATGGGTCACCATATTTGCTGCCACATAGACCTTTGCATCGTGGGCTTTGGCAAAAGCAACACCTTCCGCCATGTCTTCATAAGTGAAGTTACCGGCACGGCTGCGCAGACCATAGGCATTCCCACCAATATAGACAGCATCTGCACCGTAATGGATCGCTGTTTTTAATTTTTCTAACGTACCAGCAGGTGCTAAGACTTCTGGTCGTTTCAATGCTTGTTTGACTGTCATTTCTGCTTGCTCCTTACTTGATATCATCTGGATCGATGAGATAAAATCCAGTATCCAACCCGCGATTTTCCGGATGCAGGGCTTGGACCTTGTCACTGAGTGCGATTGCATCTGCTGGAGACAATTGTTCTCCTTCGATGGCTGCTTTCGCTTGGGCAAATAAAGCCGCAATCTGGACAAAGGCTGTACCACGGGTGTATAGGCCATCCAATTTCCATGTATGATAACCGTGCGCTGTTAACTCAGGCAATTGCGCCATCAAATTAAGATCATTGTTGGCAAAAATATGCGTACCATGGCTGTCTTCATAGATAGAATAATGGGTCTCTTCTTTTTTGGGCTCAGAGAGGAACAACCCGCGATCATGGTCTTTGGCTTCTGTTTGTTGAGTATAGTTATAATAATTTTGCAGCAATGGACGTTTCGACTGATGGATGCACGTTGCACCATAAACCAGAACTTCCACTGGCAGATCCACTTGCGGTGCCAGAACTTTCATCTCGCCAAAAGGGACTTCACGGGCTAACACAGCGCCGATTGCACCTTTGCGGCCCCAAAAATTGATCTGGCGGGCACTGGTAACTAAAGTTTCCCCTGCATATATAAATGGCAATGCACAGTCGGGATTCTGTTGCATGCGATAAATGATACCTGGATCACCGATCGCAATCTGATCCACCTGTTGTGCGCGTAAAAAACGTAAATATTCAGGAATCAACGTCATTTTTTCTGGGTGCATTATGCCATTGACGGCAATCGTCACCTTTTTGCCAGCTTGATGCGCCATTTGAATCAGTGTGGCTTGTTCCTCACGGGTAAAGGATGCTGGTAAACGCAGTCCAAATGTTTCTTCTCCGAAAAATAAAGTATCGATATAGGGCATAAGTGCCGTCGCTTGTTCGATCGATTCGACCGTTGCAATAATCTCGACCATAGTGCGCCTCCTTTTTTCAACTCATTCATAGTATCACATACCTCCGTAGTTTCCAATAGTATGACCTAGTCTTTATTTCACGAAAAAAAGAAATATCTACCTTAACATACTTAATCATAAGGTTTTTACTGGTAAAAAATCTGTGAATATTCATTCAATTTAAGTGAGATTCCTTTGATACAAATCATACATAAGCAGCAAAAAAAAGACAGCAGGATTATCTGCTGCCTTTTTTTGATTATACTTGTTGTAAGACTTTGGCTTGGCCTTCTTTGACATTCAAGGTGATCGTTCCCTTAGAAGCACCAATAGTGACTTTGTCTCCTAAGTGAATTTGTCCTGAGAGCAACGCCTCGCTTAGGCGATCTTCCACTTCTTTTTGCAAGGCCCGTCGAATTGGACGTGCTCCATATTCTGGATCGAAGCCGGCTTTACCGATCACATCAATAGCTGATGGAGTGATTTTCAATTGAATATCTTGTGTCGCCAATCGTTTGATGATCGATTTGCTCATGATTTTGACGATTTCATGAATTTCCCCTTCGCCTAACGATTGGAAAACCACGGTTTCGTCGACCCGATTCAAGAACTCTGGGCGGAACGCTTTTTTCAACTCTTCAAGGATCCGTTTTTGCATCGCTTGATGGTCTTTTGTTAAGTCGGTGACATTGAAGCCGACGCTTTTTTCTTCCCGAATGGCTTGAGCCCCAATGTTTGAGGTCATGATCAAGATCGTGTTGCGGAAATCGACTTTTCGGCCTTTGGCATCCGTCAAATGACCGTCATCTAAGACTTGCAGCAAAATATTGAAGACATCAGGATGGGCTTTTTCTACTTCGTCTAACAGAATCACTGAATAAGGTTTAGAACGGATTTTCTCGGTCAATTGTCCACCTTCGTCGTAACCGACGTAGCCTGGCGGTGAACCAATCAAACGACTGGTACTGTATTTTTCCATAAACTCGGACATATCTACCCGTACTAGGGCATCTTCACTGCCAAACATCGCTTCAGCCAATGCTTTGGCTAGTTCTGTCTTACCGACACCAGTTGGTCCTAAGAACATAAAGGAACCGATGGGACGATTTGGATCTTTCAACCCGCTTCTCGCACGACGAATCGATCGGGCGACGGCTTTAACGGCTTCTTCTTGACCAACAAGACGTTGGTGCAAGATCTTTTCCAGATCCAATAAGCGTTCGCTTTCTTTTTTCTCCATTTGCTGCAGCGGCACACCGGTCCATTGTGAAACGACAGATGCGACGTCTTCAGCCGTCACGCTATCAGCGTATCCTGAGGCTTCTTTGACTTCCATGAAGGCCACTTCGGTCAGCTGTTGTGTCAGCTTTTTCTCTTTGATCCGCAAACGCGCGGCTGCTTCAAAGTCTTGTTGACGAATAGCGGCTTCTTTTTCTTCAATCAAATTGGCAATGTCATTTTGCAACTCTACCAGTTCTGAGCTTTCATCTGTACGGTCTAATCGGACTTTGGCTGCTGATTCATCCATCAAATCAATCGCTTTGTCAGGTAATTGGCGAGAATTGATATAACGTACGGATAATTGAACAGCAGCGTGCAACGCATCATCAGAAATCTCAACACCATGGTGTTCCTCGTAACGTGGACGTAAGCCCCGCAAAATTTCTTCTGCTTCTTCTGGCGTTGGTTCATCCACTTGCACCCGCGCGAAACGACGTTCTAATGCGGAATCTTTTTCGATATATTTTTGGTACTCATCTAATGTGGTTGCCCCGATGGTTTGCAATTCTCCACGGGCCAATGCTGGCTTCAAGATATTGGAGGCATCGATTGCGCCTTCTGCACCACCTGCACCGATCAATGTATGCAATTCATCAATAAATAGGATGATTTGACCATCTTGATAGATTTCATCAATGATTTTCTTCATCCGGTCTTCGAATTCGCCGCGGTATTTGGTGCCTGCGACCAATGCGCCCATGTCCAACATCATCAAGCGTTTGTTTTGCATATCTTCTGGTACTTCGCCGTTGATGATCTTTTGGGCTAACCCTTCAGCAATTGCCGTTTTACCGACACCAGGTTCTCCTACCAATACTGGATTGTTTTTGGTGCGGCGGCTTAATATTTGAATCAAGCGTTTGACTTCTTTTGCACGACCGACAACCGGATCTAACCGTTTGTCACGGGCCAATTTGGTCAAATCCCGCGCCAATGAATCTAGGGTTGGTGTCCCTTGTACTTGTGCTTTGCCTTGTGCTGGACGGCGCCGACCAGCGGAACCACTCTTGGCTTCATTGAAACCCATTTTTTTCTTTAAGAGTTGGCGCATCTTGGCCAAACTCAAGCCAAGATTCAGCATGATGCGAGAAGCCAAAATATCTTCATCTCTTAAAAGACCGAGGAGCAAATGCTCCGTACCGATTTGTGGTGCGCCAAGGCGTTTGGCTTCATCGCCAGCATATGCAAAGGTCTGTTTTGCTCTTGGAGAATAGGCCAAATAGGCATTTTCTGGATAGTGGCGTACAGTACCGTAACCGGTCAAATGTTCAATTTCTTCCCGGATATCATTTTCCGCGATATTCATTTCCCGCAAGGTTTTGCCGGCGATGCCATTTTGTTCAATGACTAAGGCAAGCAAGATGTGTTCTGAACCAACGGCTTGGTGCTTAAAGTATTTCGCTTCTTCTTGCGCAATCGCCAAAACGGCTTTCGCGCGTTGGGTGAATAGTTCATCCATCTCTTTCACTTCCTGTCTTCGTAACTTAATCGTTCTAGTATTGCATGGAGCAAATCTGCTCGTGTTCTATTTTCATAAGGAGAACGTCCTAGAACTGCTTTCGCGATTACAGTCAATAATAAATTGCCTTCTCGCTTGGACAGGATTCCTTCCTCATACAGCTTTTGAATAATCGCATACGCATCTTTTTCCGAAATCGTTTCATCAAATAATTGATTGATTTCTTTTAGATAATGATGACTATCTGTGATTTTGACTTTTTCTATCCGAATGTATCCGCCCCCGCCTCGCTTGCTTTCAACGGTATAACCCCGCTGCACGGTAAAACGGGTATTGATGACATAATTTATTTGTGAGGGCACACAATTGAAAAGGTTGGCCATTTCTGCACGGCGAATTTCGATGATCTCGCTGTCTTCAAGGATTTTTTTCAAATAGGCCTCAATCAAATCGGAAGTGTTATGATGACTCAATTCATTTCCCTCCCTTGACTAATTCTGACCTTCATTATACCCAAATTTCAGTCACTTGCAAAGACGTACGCCTTTTAGAAGACGTTTACTAAAGGAATCTTTAAAGTCAAACAACAGATTGGCTGCTTTTGGGTCTGTTCAACCGAAAAAAATCGATCGACGCCACGGATGATGATCCGAAGCTGTCGATCGACATATGATACACCTCACTCGATATACGCGTTACTCATCATCCGATTCAGTTGAACTGGTTGAGGGTTCCGTTGTTGAGTCAGAATTGGTTGAGGTACTGCTGCTTGATTCTTCTGGTTCTGGTCCTTTTGATATAGTGACTGTCACGGTTGATCCAACAGTGACCGATGTCCCTGCTCCGGGGGAAACTTTTGTTACTTGACCGGCAGGAGTATCACTGTAATCAGAAGCTTCTTCAATCTCGTACGATAAGCCAGCTTCATTCAAGTCCGCTTCAGCATCCGCTTGGTTCTTGCCGACGATCCTTGGTACATTGACCATTTCTTGTCCACTGCTGATCGTCAAAGTAATCGTTGTTCTAGAAGCAATAACTTCACCCCCTGATGCAGGGGCTTGTGCGATCACAGTTCCTGAAGGCTGATCACTGGAAGCATAAACAATCGAAATTTGGCTCGAAGCAACACCTTTGGAGGTTAAGTCCGCTTTGGCCGCGGCTTCAGTCATGCCATAATAATTGTCCATCTCAAAAGAAGCAGGTCCGCTGCTGACCACAAATGTGACTGTATCATCTTTCGGTGAAACCTCTTCATCTTCTGCCGGAGATTGACTGATAATATCGCCTTCCGCTACTTCTTCGTCAGATTTGGTTTCCGATTTGATTTGATCTTCAGAGAACCCTTTATCGATTAATTCTGCTTTGACATCTTCAAAGGTTTGACCGGTATAGTCTTTGAAAGCAATCTTCTGAGTCCCCGTACTGATATAAATGGTGACCGTCGCATTTCTTTTGACCTCATTGCCAGCTGGCGGATCGGTTTTGATGACTTGACCAATATCAATCTCGTCGTCAGCAATTTCTTCCACTTCATCCGCCACTTGCAATCCAGCATCCGTCAAAGTTGCACGGGCAGTCGTTTCAGTCTCTCCACGCACATCTGGGATCTCGACATCGCCTCGACCGCCGCCGAATAGAAAATATCCGCCGATTGCTAACATGGCTGCCACGACCAAGATTGGGAAGATCAACCACCATTTGCGTTTTTTCTTCTTCGGTTTCTCTTTGGTTTCTAGCTCAGGCTCTTCCACTGGTTCTGTTTCGACTGGTGCTGTGATTGCCGCTTCTTCGATCGGTGTGATCACCCGTGTTTCATCCATTAATGCATGAGGTGTCCATTTAGGCTCATTCAAGCGGTCTGGCGACAAGACGGTGGCCAAATCTTCATGCATCTCGTCTGCCGTCTTGTAGCGATCCGCTGGTTCTTTGGCAGTCGCTTTCAATACGACATTTTCAATTGATTGCGGGACATTCTTGTCATAAATTCGGATCGAAGGCATCTCATCTTGGAAATGTTTCAGCGCAATCGTTACAGCCGATTCACCATCGAAAGGTACTTTACCTGTCAACATTTCATATAAAATGATCCCGATCGCGTAAATATCCGATTGATTGGTCGCCATACTGCCTCGGGCTTGTTCTGGTGACAGATAATGCACCGAACCTAGCATGGAGTTGGTTTGTGTGATAGAGGTTTCCGACAATGCGATCGCAATCCCAAAATCGGTGATCTTCACCACGCCATCTTCGTTGATCAAAATATTTTGCGGTTTCAAGTCTCTATGAATGATGCGGTGCTGATGGGCCAAAGCGACTGCCGATAGAACTTGCTGAACGATATCGACCACTTGCAAGTAAGGTACTGGATAATGGGTTTGGATGTATCGTTTCAAATCCATGCCTTTGACATATTCCATCACCAAAAATTGCATCCCATCTTCTTCACCTACATCGTAGACAGTGACAATATTAGGGTGCACCAATTCAGTAGCTGCCAATGCTTCCCGTTGAAAACGGCGAATCGCACTTTGGTCATTTTGAAAGTCAAAGCGCAAGACTTTGATCGCAACTTCGCGGTCTAAAATCAAATCATGCGCCAAAAAGACATTGGCCATACCACCACTACCGATGTTGCCGATGATCTTATAACGGCCATTGATTTTCTTGCCAATTTCTATCATAGGCCCTCTCCTCCGACTTTGATCAGCAGCACGGTGATATTGTCTACGCCGCCTCTAGCGTTGGCTTGATCGATCAACTGTTGGACAGCAGATTCTAAGGCGGGTGTTTGTTCGATCGTCTCGGCGATTTCTTGGTCGGAAACCATGTTGGTCAAGCCATCGGAACAAAGCAATAAATAGTCCTGCGCCCCGAAGAAGTGGATTGCCACATCGACTTCCACTTCACTAGGCATCCCGACAGAACGGGTCAAGACGTTTTTTCTTGGATGATTCAAAGCCATTTCGGCTGTGATCTGACCCGATTTAACCAACTCATTGACCAACGAATGGTCTTCGGTGATTTGGGTCAACGTCTGATTACGCAGCAAATACGCACGACTGTCCCCGACGTTGGCGATGGTAAATTGGTCACCAAAAAGGGCGACGGCAATGATCGTGGTTCCCATCCCGCTGAGTTCTTCTTGGGTTTGGCCCTTTTGATAGATTGCCTGGCTTTCTTGCTGGATCTTTTGGATGAGCCATTGGGCAGTTTTTTCACTATCGGTCAACGTCGTTTGTTCCCAAGCTGTACCGATCTCACTGACCGCTTGTCGACTGGCTACATCGCCGGCGCGATGGCCGCCCATGCCATCAGCCAGTAATGCCAATGTGATATTGGCTTTGTTGACATAGGTTGCTGCAAAGTCTTGGTTCGTGTTGCGCCGTTTACCGACATCTGATTGAAAACGTATCTCCAATTTCTTTCACCTCGTTACTTTTTGCGCAGACAACTGATAAAAAAGCCATCTGTCATAAAATCTTGCGGATAGATCGTCAATAAGCCTTCTTTGATTGATGACGCAACCAATGGGTCCACATTGATTTCGTGTAACTCAAATTCAGGGTGGTCAGCCAAAAAGCCAGCCACGACTTGTTGGTTTTCTTCTGCAAGAATCGTGCATGTGCTGTACACCATTATACCCGATTTTTTCAGCGTTGGGGCAACACTTTCCAAAATTGCCCGTTGAATGACCGGCAAGCGCGCGAAATCAGCAGCTGTCTTATTGTACTTGATATCCGGCTTGCGGCGCATCAATCCTAAGCCAGAGCAAGGGGCATCAACCAAAATCCGATCAAAGGATTCCGCTGGAAATGTGTCAGCAACTTTGCGGGCATCTAAGACCATTGCTTCGACGCGTGCAGCAAGATCCAAACGATCCGCATTTTGCTGGATCAGTTTGACTTTGTGTTCATGGATATCCAATGCTGTCACTTGGCCGCCTGCTTCTTCGGACAAGAAAGAAGCGATATGCGTTGTCTTGCCTCCAGGAGCAGCACAAGCATCCAAAACTTTATGTTCAGGGGCAATCTGCAAAGCAGGTGCCACCAGCATTGAACTTTCATCTTGAATGGTCAGTAAGCCTGCTTTATACAAGGACGAACCGGCCAAGAAGCCTTTGTCCGCGACAATCCCATAAGGCGAGATCTCACTTGGTCGGGCATCGATGCCTTCTTCTTGTAATTGTGCGATGGCTTCTTTCTGAGAGATGCGGGTCAAATCAATGCGCCCGCTGGCATGGTTGGGTTCAAATAATGAATAGCCCAACTCTCGTGTCTCATCGATACCGATTTGATCGACCAATTGTTCTGTAAGCCATTTGGGCATACTGATTTCTGTTGCCAAGCGTTTCAGTGGTTTTTTGAGCACCTTGACCGCTGGTACTCCTTTTCTTTGAACATTACGCAAAACACCATTGACGAATTTGCCTGTGCCCGGATTGCCTTTGGCTTTGGCGATATCTACAGCTTCATGGATAATGGCGTGATCAGGTACTTTATCTAAATACAATAATTGATACAAGGACAACCGCAGCAAAGATTTGACCCATGTTTCTACTTTTTTGGCATCCTTGATGAAATGTTCCAAGTAAAAATCAAGCAGGATCTGCCGGCTGACTGTACCATAGACCAATTCTGTCAACAGACGGCCATCTTTGCTGTTCAAACGCCCCTGATTGATCAATTCACGCAACAAAAGATTGGAATAAGCGCCGCCCTTTTCGATCCGCAACAAAGCATCCAATGCAACATAACGGACCGTATATTGAATATCTCCTACATCACGCTTCATACGTACCTACCTTCTCGCCAACTTGCACCTGTTGTCCACTACCATTCAAAAAGGCAGCGATGTCTTGTTGTCCTTTGCCTGCAGGCTGCAAAGAGTCGATGGCTAAAACGCTCCCTGATCCGCATGCGATTTTCAATGATTTTTTGCCGCGTTCAATAATCGTTCCTGGCGCAGCAGTTGTGGTTTCAGCCACAGGGGATACTGACCAAATCTTCCACCGCTGCTCTTGATACATCGTAAAGGCGATGGGCCATGGACGCATCCCTCTGACCTGGGCATCGATTTGTTGGGCTGTTTTGTTCCAGTCAATGGCTTCTTGTTCACGACTGATATTTGGTGAATAAGTGACGTATGCTTCATCTTGTGGCGTGGGTGTTAATTCTTTCGACAAGATTTTTGGCAATGTTTGGAGCAGCAAGTCTTTGCCTAGTGCACTTAATTTATCGAACATCGTGCCGACATCATCTTGCGGGGTGATTGGCAAACGTTCTTGCGCAAAAATCCCACCTGCATCCATCTTCTTGATCATCTCCATGATCGTCACGCCAGTTTCTTGGTCGCCTTCCATAATGGCATAGTGGACGGGTGCGCCGCCACGGTATTTAGGCAATAGCGACGCATGAACATTCAACGCACCATACTTCGGTACAGCTAATAAAGCGCTTGGCAGAAATTGACCAAAGGCAGCTGTGATCAATAAATCTGGCGCCAATGCTTTGATTTGATCCATTTCAGGCGAGCCGCTGATTTTTTCTGGTTGTAAAACAAGCAAGCCGTGTTTTTGGGCTGCTGCTTTGACAGGTGTTGGTGTAATGATTTTTTTGCGGCCGACGGGTCGATCAGGTTGCGTGACAACTGCAGCGATTTCATAGCCTGCATCTAACAGGCCTTCAAGAATGGGTACAGAAAAAGCCGGTGTACCCATAAAGACGATTTTAGTCATGGTCGTGTTCCTCCATATATTTTTCTAGGTCTTCTTCTGGAATACGTTCAATCAGTTTATCGGTAAACAATACACCGTTCAAGTGATCGATTTCATGCTGCATGGCACGGGCCAAATAGCCGAATGCTTCGACTTCCATTTCTTCCCCTTCACGGTCATAGTAGCGGACAGTGATCTCATCGGCACGCTTCACCGTTCCAAAGGTATGGGGAATACTTAGGCAACCTTCAACATCTAACGTTTCTCCTTTGGCTGTGACGATTTCTGGATTGATCAATTCAAACCGATCCTCTTCATCCACTTCAACGATAGCCACTTGCAGATTTTTGCCCACTTGGGGGGCAGCAATACCGATGCCATCGTGGGCAATCATGGTTTCATAAAGATCATCTAGCAGTTGGACCAGTTCGTCTGTGATCACGGATACTGGTTTGGCTTTGCGACGAAGACGTTCGTCGGGATGTAAAATAATTGGATAGCGCATAATTTCTCCTCTAAATAAAATTCAACGGCTCTTGGTCAATCGAAACATACAGCCCTTTGCGCTGATCGATTTGACTTTGATCCAACAGACGGGTCAACATTGCTGGTAATTGCGGTTCCTGTTTATATTTAATGATCAGCTGATAGTAATAGCGATTTTTGATTCGTAAAATCGCACTTGGTGCCGGCCCCAATAAGACACTTTCTGGTGACAGCTCTTGTTTGAGGTCGCGGGCGATAGCAAACATTTTTTGCGCAGCTACCTGTTCTTCCGGGTGGCTGCAGGTGATTTTAACGGTATAAAAGTAGGGTGGATACCCGCTTTGATGGCGGACCCACATTTCTTTTTGATAAAAGTCTTCGTAATCTTGGGTCTGAGCCAATTGGATCGCATAATGTTCTGGATTGAAGGTTTGGATCACCACTTCACCAGTTTTTTCTGCGCGACCGGCGCGACCGCTGACTTGGGTCAGCAGTTGGAACGTCCGCTCGCTTGAACGAAAGTCCGGCAAGTTTAGGGCGGTATCCGCATTCAACACACCGACCAAGGTGATATCAGGAAAGTCCAGCCCTTTGGCGATCATTTGTGTACCCAGCAAAATATCCGCTTTCTTTTCACCAAATGCCGTCAAGATTTTCTCATGGGCGCCTTTTTTGCGGGTCGTATCGACATCCATTCTCAGTACCCGTGCTTCCGGAAACAATTCCTTCAGCTCTTCTTCGACTTTTTGCGTACCTGTACCGTAATAGCGAATCTTGTCTGCTTGGCAATTGGGGCAACGATGAGGAATATGCTCCTCGTGGCCACAATAATGGCAGCGCATCGTTTTGGTATCCATATGCAAGGTCAAAGAAATATCGCAGTTCGGGCAAGGTAAGACGTATCCGCAATCGCGACACATCACAAAAGAAGAATAGCCTCGACGATTCAACAGCAAGACGATTTGTTCTTGACGCGCCAAACGATCAACGATTTTTTCTTGCAGCAATCGTGAAAAGGTTTGGTATTGCTTTTGGGCAAATTCGGTCCGCATGTCGACAACTTCAATAGTCGGCAGTTGCGCATTGGCTTTGGCCCGTTGGTTCAATCGCAACAGCTGATAGACGTTTTTTTGCGCGCGAGCCCGTGACTCCAATGAAGGCGTTGCACTACCCAACACCACAGGACAGTGGTGGTACGCCCCACGCCAAATCGCTAGATCTCGGGCATGGTAGCGAGGTGCTTCTTCTTGTTTGTACGTTGCCTCATGCTCTTCATCAACGATGATCAAACCAATGTTTTTTAATGGGGCAAAAATAGCTGAACGAGCGCCAACCACGACTTGTGCTTCTCCCCGTTCGATTTTACGCCACTCGTCATATTTCTCTCCTTGCGACAGACCACTATGCAAGACGGCTACCGCATCGCCTAATCGGCTTTTGAAACGTTCCACCATCTGAGGTGTCAAGGCGATTTCCGGAACCAGCATGATGGCTGTTTTCCCTTGCTGCAGCAATTGAGCAATCGTTTGGAGATAGACTTCGGTTTTGCCGCTGCCAGTGATTCCTTCCAGCAAAAAGGTCTGGGGCTGCTGGTTTTGAACCGCTGTTGAAATGGCGGTCACGGCGGCCACTTGGTCCGTATTTAATGCAAGTGGGGTGGTTTTTTGAAAGTCATGATCCTTGAAGGGATCTCGATAGGCTTCCACTTCTGTCAAGGTCAACCAACCTTCTGCTTCCCCTTGATTCAAGACAGCGGTCGAAATACCATTTTCGGTAAAAAAGGAAACCGGCAGATAGGCTTCCTTTGACAAAATCTGTAAGAGGGCTGCTTTGCGGGTTGATCCCTTGCGCAACTGATCAATGGCCTCAGGGATCGTTGCTGGATCGATTTGCCGCTGTACATAGCGGATCATTTTGGCCTTGTTCTTATTTTTGACTAAGTATTGTACTTCCACTACTGCAGCTGCCCGCAATGGTTTTAATTGCGGCAGCAGACCTGCTTCCTCCGCCTCTTGCCAGCTGAGAGTGCCGCTTTCTGGAAAATAGCTGCGGATCTGATGGGTTTTATCTAATAAGACGATTTGCTTTTGATATTCGGCCTTCATGACACTTGGCAGCATCGTTTGCAGGCAAGTGATTTTGAAGGCGAATGTGGTTTGCTTCATGTGGTCCGCAAGTTGGAGCAACTCGTCATTGACAACAGGAGAGAGATCCAATAAACGGGTAATGGGTTTCAATGGCTGGTCAACATTAGATACGTCGGATAGTCCGACGACGAATCCTTGGATATGTCGATCGCCTTGGCCAAAAGGAACCTCCACCCGCATCCCGGTTTCGATGACAGCTTGTAATTCAGTGGGTATTTCATATGTAAAAGGTTGATCGGTCTGCATCGTGGGTACATCCACGATAACTTCTGCTATGTGCGTCATCTCTGCTCCTCCTTTAGGCTCTATTTTACTAAATAGCGGTCTATTTGTCTGTATCCCTTACAAAAATTTAACGATCAGCAAAACAAATAAAAAGCCGGAACACAGGCGTGCTCCAGCTGTTTTGTTTAAAGCTTTTGTTCGTCACGAATGCGCGCTTCTAATTCTTTTTGTTCTTGATCTTTTTGCGCTTTGCGTTCTTCTTGTTCCATCTTCAAACGGGCACGTTTGATTTCAGGATGCGGATCATTCACGACCATTTCTGCTTCGATTTCTTCTAATGCTTGGCCAACGCTTTTGACTGAGTCAAAAGATTCTAATGTTGCTTGGGCACCGGCATCTAGCTCATGGGCACGTTTGCTGGCTAAGATCACCAATGAATATTTTGAATTGACACGATCCAACAATGAATCGATTGAAGGTTTTAACATCATTATTCTTACAGCTCCTCTAACATTTTGATATAGGTGCCGATCACTCGGTCGACGCGAAAATGTTCACTGGAAATAATTTCGCGGATCCGGTCGACTGCCTTAGGGACTTCATCATTCACAACAGCATAATCATACAATGCCATCATTTCGATTTCTTCGCGGGCGACCCGCATGCGTTCATCGATCACTTCGGCAGAGTCGGTACCTCTTCCTGTAATACGAGAGCGTAATTCTGCCAGATCAGGCGGGGTCAAGAAAATAAAGACCCCATCGGGTACTTTGTCTTTGACTTGTTTTGCCCCTTGTACTTCTATCTCCAAGAAAACATCTTTTCCTTGGTCTAAGGTCTGTCTGACGTAAGACAATGGTGTGCCATAATAATTGCCGACATATTCAGCATATTCCAACATTTCGCCGGCCTCGATCAAGGCTTCAAACTCCTCGCGGCTGCGGAAATAATAATCAACACCTTCGACTTCTCCTGGGCGTTGTTGGCGCGTCGTCATTGACACCGAATATTGAAAATCGTTATCATCACGCTCAAAAATCGCCTTTCTAACGGTGCCTTTGCCTACTCCAGAAGGCCCTGATAAAACTATAAGTAATCCTCGCTCTGACATAATGACGTCCTTTCACTGACATTTGCTTAACGTCTATTTTGCACTTTTTTTCAGCAACTTTCAAGAACTACTTTATTATAATGGGAATTTTATGAAATAGCTAGTCCCTAGTCTGCAGGATTCTCATCAAAAGCCCATATTGCTCAATGTATTGATGACGCCAGCCAACTCATCTTTGGCTGTAATAGCTTTTTCAGTTGGATCTGCCACTTCTTGACAATCGATACGTACGATATAGCGTCGATTCAGTGAAACAGCATCGCCATTCACGAGAATATGCAAAAAATCTGCTTCGATAGCTGCACACGCATCTTGCCAAGCGTCGAAATTTGGTTTGTCCGAAGGGATACTCCGTTTGATAATGCTTTTGCCGCTTAATTCATGGAAAGTGATATCGTAATATGTCATGGTTGTTTCCTCCTATTCAATATTTTGCACTTGTTCTCTGATTTTCTCGATAATTGTCTTCATTTGGACCACCTGATTCTTGATGGTGATGGCACCTGATTTTGAGCCGATAGTATTGACCTCACGATTCATTTCTTGGATCAAAAAATCCAACTCCCGACCCACCGGTGTTTCAGTGGCCAATAATTTCGACATTGTGTTCAAATGGATACCCAAACGATCGATTTCTTCATGGATATCCCCTCGTTCCAATAACAAAGCCATTTCTGTCAGCAAACGCTCTTGATCAACGGTCTCTCCAAGATAGGCGGTTAGCTTTTTCTCAAAGCGGGCTTGATAATCGGCTTCATAGATGGCCACAAATGCTGCCAACTCTGTCAGTTTATCTTGCAGTTGTTGCTGGTTCTCTTGTAAGACATGCAAGATACCGGCCCCTTCCACTTGGCGACTGCTTTCAATAGCCGATAACGCATCCGTCAATGCAGCCAGGACACCCGTTGCCAGTTGACTCTCCTCTGGTTCGATTTCCGTTACTGATAAAAAAGCCTCATGGGTCAAAAATTGTTCTAATACCTTTTCTTTAGGGAAATTTGTGAGACCAAAACGCTGCTGTGCTTCTGTTTCAACTTCAGCCATCACCGCAGACAACAGATCCCATTGAATACTGATCTGTTTTTGCTGCGTCACTGCTTCTTTGATCGTCACATACAGTTCGATCCGTCCCCGTTGCAAGGTCTGCTTGATTTGCTGCCGAATAATGCCTTCGATGGTATTCAACTGTTTGGGCATGCGTAACTGTAAGTCAAAAAAGCGCTGATTGACACTTTTGATCTCTACTTCGATTTGGCCGGCCGCTGTTTCTGCGCTGCCTTTACCGAAACCCGTCATACTTTTCATCTTGTCACATCCTCTCTTGATTGTATCTTTTCTAGTCAATCGCTGTTTTAGATAGCCGCTATTACATAGCCGACAATGTTTTTTTCAATCCTTCAAATTCCTCATTGGACAATGTGATGCCTTTGCCCATCTTTTCATGATCCGGCGCCCAATCCCGCAAGTCAAACTTCGGTGGGCGTCCACTCCAACTGACCAAGTTCAATTCTTTGCGCCAGCCTTTCGGGTTTTCTGAAAGAACGGCAATTTCTTCTACGATTTCATACGAAAATTTATCCATCTGTTTCTCCTTCCAAAAGATAATAACTATACGCAGCAAGTGTCGCCAACAAAGGATAGCGTCGGCGTATTTGCTGTAATGCTGGTGTCGATAAGGTCTGTGTCCGATAAAAAAACAAGAACCGATTTTGCTCTGATAAAAGATAGAAGCGGTCTTTATAAAAGGTCAGCCATTCACTGATCGACCATGCGTCAGATTCGTTCATGACTTCTTGGGCAATTGTTTTGCCAATCCCTTGAACCATCGTTGTCTGTTCGTAAATGACCGTGGGAGACAAATGCAGGATCTTGGCGGTACATTCCAACAAGATCCGCCCCCAAGCATCTACCGGAATCGACCCTCGATAAAATTTACGCAATTTTTTTAAGAATGCTGTTTTTTTGATTTCCTCATAGAGGTACTCGTGGTTTTGCTTGAGCCAGTGCAAATACTGTCGCCATGGTTTTTGAAACGGCGCATCCTTCTCAAAGGTATACCAATAGCCTTGATATTTGCCAAACGTTTTCAACGTTTCTAAATAGCCCAAGGTCATGTTGTCTAGAGAGCGTTGGGCATCAAAGATCAAGAAACTGCCCATGGTCCACGGGGAGCCGAGGGCGATTTGGGCAATGTCTTCTGAAACCGCTATTTTCTTGTTGATCCCAGGGCCTTGGACATCTACCGTGATACACTCTGTGGCTCCTTGTGCAATCGCTACATCGATAGGCAGATTATTGCGGTAGCCGCCATCGATATAATAGGTGCCATTGATTTGCTGGGCTTGCATCGCAGGATAAAACGACGCAGAAGCCAGCAACCATTGCAGGTTTTCAGCAGCATCTGCTGGATCAAAGGCATGCACTGTCTCTTTGAAATCAGGCAGTCGCGTAGTACAAATCAGCAACTGTCTTGCAGTCTGATCAAATTTCTCTTGGTCAAAGGTTGCTGCTAATAAAGCGGCCAATGGTTCTGTACTGGCGCCATTGGTCTTTAATGCAGTCGTCACTAGGGAATGGGTCTGATTCATCATCTCCCGCAACGTTTGCGCCTTGGCCTCTGCCAATGGGTATTGCAGGACTTGCCCGCTCGAGATATTGGCCCATAAATGGACGGCTGCTTCCACATCATCCATCAAAATCAATGCACCGTTCAAAGCGCCGACCGATGTACCGGTGATCCAGTTAAAACGGATGCCGCGTTCTTGCAGCGCCTGCCAAACCCCAATTTGATAGGCACCATGGGCGCCACCGCCACCTAACACCAGCGCTGTATTATAAACCAATGTTTTTTGAAAGCCGTCTGTGACTTTTTGATAGCTTTGTTTGGCAAAGAAATCTGACAAAACTGGATTGTCGGGTATTTGCCAGCATACCTTTGCGACAAACCGACTACGGGCGAAGCTTTCGATCACGCCGATATATTTTTGCCAAGAAAACTGTGTATTCCTCTCATGCAGTAACGCGTAAATGATCAATTGGTCTTCTTCAAAGCAGCAACTGAGGTATAAACGGCCCTGTCGCGTACTGATTTGCCAACCTTGCGCTTCTAAATGTTCTTGAAAATAAGTCCTTCCTGCAGAATGGCTGTCAAAGAAAGAAAAGGTCAGCTGACTTTCTTGGAATGCCTTGCGCTGCGGCACGAAATCGACGGTCGTTATTTTTTTGACTTTCACCAAAGACCTCCTTAGAAAACAAAAGAATAGTCGAATGACACGGCTGTTGACCTACCACTCGCTATCCTTCTCGTTAAAATGTCCGTTGTGCCATATTAAAGGCAGCCAACATCTCTGCTGTCGCATCCTCGACCGGGGTCACATCCTGCAAGTCCCCTTGTACGACCCGCCTTGTGATCCCCCCCATTTCGCCGCAAGTGATCAATGTGATCATCTTACGTCCCTCTACTTCATCTAAAAGATAGACATCTGTAGGATCGACGCGGATAGAAGACGTCGCGGTGTAGGTGTAGATATTTTCTAAATCAGTGATATAGATCGTTGCACCGATCTCGACATCATCTAAAGGGGTGAACAATAGCTCCGGCGACTGTGCCCGATGACTGGCCAATGCATAATTGCCTTCACCCATTTGTTGGGTAGGACTCAATGTTCCAGCGCCATATAACAAGGCTTCATTGGATAATCCTTTGAAAATCGGCAAATTGATCTCCACACTAGGGATCGCTACCCCGCCGATCACTGGTAGCACTTTGTTGCTGAGTTGGGCTCTAAGCACTGCTTCAGAACTGGCAGGTTCCACCGCATCGAAATCAAATGTCGTATCGGCCTCCATGTTTTTTTCCACATCGGCGCGACTGATTTCACTGACCGCGTAAGCATCGCCAGTCTGCTTGATAAAGAAATTTTTGATTTGATTATTGAATACCAGCGCAAGTCCAACCAAAAGCAATAACAGCAAAAACAGATTGCTCAGCCAACGCCTGATTCTCTTCTTTTTTTTCATCTCGTTCGTCTCCAATTTTTATCTCCTTTTATCATACCAAAAAGCTCATGATAGCGCCAATTTTGCTCGTCTATTTTAGCAAAAGAAAAGAATTGTGCCGCCACCAAAATCTTTGGAACTTAAAAATTGTTTTTTCTGTTATTTTGTAATATAACTTTAAACGAAAAGATACAAGCATTTTTCAGCGCTTTGTTGTAGAATGAACTTATTACATAGGAGGGATCAACCGGCATGTCCAATACGATTTACGTACATATAGATACAACCAGCAATGCCGTCTTGACCCGTGGGCTTGCCCCCCAAGATTTCAACAAGAGCATTGTGCATCAGCCCAAGAATCTGCTTTTGCTTGATCCTTCCAGCGACTTTGGTGAATTTGATGGTCATACCGGACTCAAAGTGATTCGCGGCATTGAACAGGTGCAACTCTTCTTTCAACAATTGAATAAAGGCCGGGTATCTGAGGAAATGAAATGGATCGATTTCAACGATTTTGACATGTTGAAAGAACTCACACCCTTGGAGATCTCAGAACTGTTATATTTTGGTCATATGAAAACCCATTTGCACTCACCGTTTTTTTATAAGTTGCAAAACAACTTTGTCTTTTTTGATTTGAAAGACGAACGTTCCCGCGTGTACTACCGCTATTTGGATGAATATTACCGCATTTTAGGCGATCGGATCACCCGCATGGTCCTCGAAAAAATCAATGACCGCCTCTCTTTTTTTAAAAAACCTGTTTCTGTCGAAAAATTAGATTTCAACCTGCTGAAAGAACTGCGCAGCGTGATGCAAGAAGGCGTCTTATTTTGCTTGAGCCAAGAGCAATTGATCGACAAAACTTTTACGATCCCGATTTACTTGATGGAAGACTCTGGCTTGAAAAGCAGCCAAGTCAACAAAAGTTCCCTCGACCAAATTGCTGTCTTGCGCTACTATGCCAATCAGAAGAAATGGACATTAGATATCGATCAAGAAGATTTGGCTTTTGGCTTTATGGACAAAAACATGTCATGACCCGCATCTGCGGTGCTATGACATGTTTTTTTTATCTTTCGGCATCAGTCATTTCGGGGCTGTTTTATGATCCATTTCTAAACGTATGCGGCGTTTGTTTTTGAAAATCAAAAAACCTCTAGCAAATGATTCCTGCTAGAGGCGATTGATCTGTTTGCACCTTTGGGGCGCTTAGATCGATAATTTTGATTCAAACAATGGACTAACAGGTTTGTTCTCATGGATCCGTTTGATTGCTTCACCCATCAAAGCACCAACACTGATTTCATCGATTTTGTCTGATTTGCGGTCTTCTGGCAAATAGATTGAATCGGTCACAACCAAATGTTCGATCGCAGAATCTTCGATGCGTTGCAAGGCTGGTCCTGACAATACGGGGTGGGTACAAGAGGCATAGACACTTTTAGCACCGGCTTGTTTCAAAGCATTCGCTGCTAATGTGATCGTACCGGCTGTATCGATCATATCATCGATCAAGACACACGTTTTGCCTTCCACATGACCAATAATGTTCATGACTTCCGCCACATTGGCTTTTGGCCGACGTTTGTCAATGATTGCAATTGGTGATTTAAGAAATTCTGCCAATTTGCGCGCGCGGGTCACGCCGCCATGGTCTGGTGAAACAACGACTACGTCATCGCCTTGAATGCCGCGTTCTAAAAAGTAGTTGGCGATCAAAGGTGCACCCATCAAATGATCGACTGGCATATCGAAAAATCCTTGGATCTGAGAAGCATGCAAGTCAAGCGTCACCATCCGGTCGGCACCTGCTTTTTCAATCATATTTGCTACAAGTTTTGCTGTGATTGGTTCTCTTGAACGTGCTTTTCGGTCTTGTCTAGCATAGCCGTAATAAGGCATGACCACATTGATTGTCTTGGCACTTGCGCGTTTCAGTGCGTCGATCATGATCAACAATTCCATTAAGTTATCATTGACAGGACTGCTGGTTGACTGGATCACATAGACATGTGAGCCGCGAATACTTTCTTCAATATTCACTTGGATTTCGCCATCGCTGAACTGTTTTACGGAACACTTCCCTAATTCGACACCTACTGCAGCTGCGATTTTTTCCGCCAAAGGACGATTTGAATTCAGAGAAAAAATCTTCAATCTTGGATCAAAATAATGATTTGACATGAGAACCTCCACTTTCTTTACGTGTAACTAATAAAAAATGACGACTATTTACTAGAATCTTCTTCCTAATAAATAGTAGTCATTTTTTTCAAATAAATCAAGTCATTTCGCTATTTCTCATTTAGATAAGGCAGTTTTTTTGCGTAATCCGCTTTATTTTCTTGACGGGCACGGGCAATCGCCATACTATGCTTGGGAATATCTTGTGTGATCGTCGAACCAGCTGCAATCATCGTTTCTTCTGCAATCGTCAGAGGAGCCACTAAATTTGAACCTGATCCGATGAAACTATTGTCGCCGACTGTCGTTTTAAATTTGTTTTTGCCATCATAATTGACAAAGACAACGCCACAACCGACATTGATGTTCTTGCCTAATGTAGCATCACCGACATAAGTCAAATGCCCCACTTTGGTGCCTTCACCGATCGTCGCATTTTTGACTTCCACGAAGTTGCCGACATGGGCCGCTTCCATGATTTCAGCTTTCGGACGCAAATGGGCATTCGGGCCGACATCAGCTTTGGCATGGACAATACTTTCTTCCACTACGGATGCTTTGATGGTGACATTGTTGCCGATTTGACTGTCAATGATTTGCGAAGAGGCTGTGATGACGCAGTCCTCACCAATCGTTGTTTGCCCTTTGATAACAACACCTGCTTCAATCAATGTGTCCGATCCGATAACGACACCTTCATCGATATAGGTCGCAGCGGGATCGATCAATGTCACGCCATTACGCATATGGGCTTGATTGATTCGCGCCCGCATCAAACGGTTGGCTTCAGCCAATGCCAAACGATCATTGACACCCAGCGACTCATTGAAATCTTCTGTTTGATAAGCAGCAATGATTTTGCCGTCTTCTTTTAAAATTTCGATGATATCTGTTAAGTAATATTCCCCTTGGGCATTGTCTGTGTCTAATTTTGACAAGGCATCAAAGAGCAATTCATTGTCAAAACAATAGGTGCCGGTATTGATTTCTTTGACCAATGCTTCTTCGGTGGACGCATCTTTTTGTTCTACGATTTTCTCTACGATTCCCACATGGTCTCGGATAATACGTCCATAACCGGTTGGATCTTCCGCATGAGCGGTCAAGATCGTCACTGATGCGTTCTTGCCTTGGTGGTAATCAAACAGGTTATTCAATGTTTCTGTCGTTAATAGGGGTGTATCACCGCTGATGACGAGGGTCGTGCCTTTCTTACCTTTCAAAAACGCTTCTGCTTGGACAACAGCATGACCTGTACCCAGTTGTTCCGCTTGTAAGGCATATTCGGTGCGCTCGCCTAATTGTTCTTTGACCATTTCCGCCCCATGACCCACGATCGTGACAATCTGTGCAGGTTCTGTTTCAGTGACGCGATTCATGATATGTTCGACCATTGGTTTCCCGCAGACTGGATGTAAGACTTTGTATAACTTAGATTTCATTCGGGTGCCTTTACCAGCTGCTAAAATAATTGCATAACGTGCTTCCACGTATTCCACTCCTATCGATTGGGACATAAAAAGTCCTTTGGTTTATCCTACAATTAGTTTAGCCCAAGTGGTTGTAAATTTCAACGGTAAGCGTCACCTACACCTAGACCAATTCACAAAAACACCTTGTACGCATACGAGACATCTGCGGACAAGGTGCGTTCTTTATTCTGCTTTTTTCGTAAAATAATTGCCTGGTACGACCGAAATCGTTTTGGTTTGGGTATCGACATCTTCGACATACAGCAATGAACTGTAATCAGTGATCGCCCGTTTGCCTTTGAACTTGGTTTCAGCAAAGACAGTGATCCCAACAAGCTCTGCTTCGAATTCTTCAATCAAACTCTTCATGCCGTTGACCGTACCGCCGCCTTTCATGAAGTCATCGACGACCAATACACGAGACCCCCGCTTCAAACTACGTTTGGATAGCTCCATTTTTTCGATCCGCTCTGAAGAACCAGATACATAGTTCACGCTGACGGTAGAGCCTTCCGTGATTTTAGAGTCTCGACGAACGATCACAAATGGTACATTCAGATAATAAGATACCGCTTGTGCGATCGGTACTCCTTTGGTGGCAACCGTCATCACGGCATCGATTTTTTCGCCAAGGTATTTTGAAGCAATGATCCGCCCAACTTGGCGAAGCAATTCTGGTTCACCCAGCAAATCTGAAAGATAAACATAGCCGCCTGGCAATAAGCGGTCTTGTTCGGACAGGCGCTCAGCCAATCCTTCGACATAGGCATAGGCTTCTTCTTCTGAGATTTCAGGCACAAAAAAAACGCCGCCTGCTGCGCCAGGTACCGTATCTAATAGGCCTGTGCCCCGCTCTTTGAAAGTCTTTTTGATAATCGATAGATCTTCACTGATGGATGATTTTGCAGATGCATAACGTTTAGAAAAAAAAGACAATGAAATCAATTCATGGGGATGATTCAATAAATAGTGGGTCATGTCGATCAGACGTTCACTGCGACGTATTTTCACACCGGACAACTCCTTTGGTTTATTCGCTTTATTATAAGGCTTTTACGAAATAAATGCGAGCATTATCTCAAAATAAGTTTGAAATGTTCGGCTTTAATTAGAAAACAAAAAAAAGAAACGTGGATTCTTCGTTTCTTTTTCATAAAGCGGTTTATTTGAGTCGTTGTTTCCGTTGTATCACGATGACCACACGCTTGATCAAATTGATCAATAAAAAGAGACCAATAAAGACCAATGTAATCGTTGCTCCTGGCGGTGTATCCAAATAAAATGAGCTTGTCAATCCAGTCATCATGCCCACCATACCAATCACAACACTGATCAAGATCACCGCATTGAAGCTTTTGCCCAAGCGCATACTGATCGCTGCCGGCAGTACCATGATTGCTGAAATCAACAACGCGCCGGCGATTGGGATCATCATTGCGATCGCAACACCCGTCAAGACATTGAACAGCATCGACATCAAGCGGATCGGCAAGCCATCGACATGGGCTGTATCTTCATCAAAAGTCAAAATATACATCGGCCGTTTGAATAAAAAGAACAATGCAAAGACAATCAAGAACAAAAAGCCTAAAATCCACACTTGGTCATGGGTGATCGTCACGATCGACCCAAATAAGTAGGATTGGATGCTCGTAGCAGAATTGCCGCCACTCAGGTTCATCAAGACCAATGCAAGGGCTAAGCCTCCTGACATCAAGATAGCAATCGATATCTCAGAATAACTGCGGTAAAGCGTGCGCAAATATTCAAGAATGATCGCTGCGATCACCACAATCAGCAATGTGGTGAGATTCGGATTCAAATTCAGGAAAAACCCTAAAGCAACACCAGCTAAAGAGACATGAGACAGCGTATCGGCCATTAAGGACTGGCGACGGATCACAAGAAAGACCCCTAACATAGGAGCAATCCCTGCAATAAAAATTGCCGCTAGAAATGCCCGTCTCATGAATTCATATGAAAGCAGCGCCATGGTGAATCCTCCTTTCGCACTAAGCGGATCTGACGATCTGCATATTCTTTGATATCTTCATGGTCATGGGTGATCATTAAAATCGATTTGCCATGATCGTGGGCATTGTGCCGCAGCAACTCATAAAACAAATTCCGCGACTGTTCATCCATCCCTGTCGTTGGCTCATCCAAAATAAAGAGATCCGGGTCTGTGGCAAAGATCCGCGCCAAGCTGATCCGTTGCTTCTGACCGCCGGATAGTTCACCGATTCGTTTGTTGCGCATATCCCACATACCAACTGCATCCAAGGCCCGGCGGACATGTTCGTGGTCGCGTTTGGTCAAACGCTTGAACCAACGACCCTTAGGGTAGCGGCCGGATTGAACTAGTTCCAAGACCGTGCTTGGGAAACCAACATTGAAAGACGCAATCTGCTGGGGAATGTACGCAACGCTCAATTTTTCACCTGCCGCATTTTGACTAGCTACTGTGACCTGCCCTTTTGAGGGTTTCAGCAAGCCTAATGTCGCCTTGATCAGCGTTGATTTGGCTGCACCATTTTCTCCAGTCAAAATCACGAACTCGCCATCTTCGACAAAGTAGGAAATATCTTCTAATACAGGTTCATCATCATAATAAAAGGTTAAGTCTTTTACATCGATATAACGCACGGAGCGCCTCCTTATTTGATACTTTTTTGTAGGGCTGATAAATTGTCTTCCATTACAGTGATATAGGTTTCCCCATTGTCCATTTGTTCTTGTGTCAAGCTTTCCAATGGGTTCAAGACAGCCAATTCAACCCCTGTTTCATTGGCTAGGGTTTCGGCGACTTTAGAAGATGCATTTTCTTCAAAGTAAATCACACTGACCTGATTGGCATCAACATACGTTTTTAATTCAGCCAAGCGGCTCGGCGTCGGCTCTTGATCTGGCGAGATTCCAGAGATCGATGCCTCCACCAAATCGTACTGACGTGCCAAGTAACCAAATGCAGCATGCTGGGTCACGAATGTCCGTTGGGTCGTCGCTTCAAAAGCTTGGCTGTAGGCTTGATCTAAGGCTTCAAGCTGTTTGATATATCCAGCGGCATTCTCTGTGAATTGCGCCTTTTGTTCAGGATATGCGTTTGATAATTGGTCACGGATCGTTTCTACTTCTTGGATGGCCAACACAGGATCCGTCCACACATGCGGATCTAAATCGTGGTCATGATCCGTCTCGTCATGATCATGGTCATGGTCTTCGTCACTTTCTGCCAACTCGATTTCTTGTGCAGCTTCAATGATTGTGGTCTGCTCTGTATCGATGGTATCTGTGAGACTCGATACCCATGTCTCTAAGGATGGACTATTGTAGACAAAAGCATCTGCTTCCATGATCTTGGCCATATCTTTGGCACTGGGTTCGAAATCATGCGGTTCCGTTCCTGCTGGAATCAACAAGGATACCTCTCCTGCGTCACCAACTACTTCTTTAGTAAACTCATACATTGGATAAAACGTCGTCACGATCGACAATGCTGTGTCATCAGCTGAATCAGTCCCAGTATCCTGACCACTGCTGCAGGCCCCTAGTAGCAAACTGCTTAAAAGCAGTACGGTTGCGGCGATTGCTTTTTTCATTGATTTCTCCTTTACTCCTCTAAAAACCGAAAGTATCTATACAAAACGGACTTGTTCCGTTTTATCAGCAACAGATACTGTACCAAATGTTTGCAACTTCGTCAAGACAAACCGTACGTTTTCCGATTTACAGATAAAATCTAACACTAAATCGGAAAACATTCGTATTGTCATTCATATGTGTCCATAAAAGACAAAAAGCACAAGTTCAGCACTTGTCCTTTTGTCGTCGGCTATTTCAATGTTCGAACCAAGTAGACCTCATCGCAAAACCCTTTTAATCCATTGTAGACCCGTTGTGCTCGAGAATATTTTTGACAAAGGGCAAAGACTGTTGGTCCACTCCCCGACATCAAGGCAGTATCTGCACCATACTTCAGCATCCGATCTTTGATTTGCTGGACGATCGGATACTTAGGAATCGTGATTGCCTCTAAACTATTCCCCATGGCAGCCAGCATTGCAGCATAATCTTCCGCCAAAACTGCCTCAGATAGTGCAGCGATGTCCGGATGATGCAGTTGATCTAAAGCCACTTGTTGAAAGATTTTACTTGTTGAGACACTTAAGCGAGGTTTCACCAGTACGACCCAGCATTGCGGCATCGGCTTTAACGGTGTGACCACTTCCCCTTTTCCAGCAATGTGGGCAGTTGTACCATATAAACAATAGGGTACATCGGTCCCCACTTCCATGCCAATCTCAATCAGTTCCTCCATGGAGATCTGCAAATCCCATAAACGGACCATCCCCCGCAATGCGGCGGCGCAATCGGTACTACCACCACCTAAGCCTGCTGCAACAGGGATATTCTTAGTGATTTTGATTTTGATGCCTTTGGTGATCCCAAATCGCTTTTTGATCAGACTCGCCGCCTGATAGACGTTATTGCGCTTATCCACTGGTAAGAAGGCTTTATTGGTTTCGATAATGATTTTGTCTTCAGCCAACTCTTCCAATATCAGACGGTCAGCTAGATCAACACTGGACATCACCATCTCTAATTCATGATACCCATCTGCTCTTTTGTCTACGACATCAAGACCGAGGTTGATCTTAGCGGGCGCTTTTTCAATAATCTCCATCTTCATTCATCCAATCATCTGCTAGTTATTTAGTTCTATCATAGCAGATTCTGTAAAGATAGTTGAGTGATTTCTCTTGTTTTCTGTGATACTGACCTTTTGGTTGCCCTTTCCTTTCGTTCCTCGTAAAATAGAAGTAGCGTCTGAGAACCAATCATTCATTCCACACAAGAAAGCGAGGGAACATTATGGCAAACTTGATTCCAAAAGATTTTACAGGCGGCGAAGAATTACTCGGAAAATTAATGAATAGTTTTTGGCAAGAACGGCAGATGAATACCGATATCAAAGAATACGAGGATCAATATCTCGTGAAAGCAGACCTGCCTGGTATCAAAAAAGAAAATATCCGCGTCAGCTACGTCAACAATACCTTGACCATCTCGGCAACACAAACGGATGAACTGGAAGAAAAAGATGACTTAGGTCATTATTTACGCAAGGAACGCTCCAGCAGCGCGTATCAACGGACCTTCACAATAACGGATATCGATGACGCATCGATCAAAGCCAAATTTGAAGACGGTGTGCTGACATTGACACTGCCAAAAGCGAGTTACAAAGATGCGCCCGCGAAAAATATTCCAATCGACTAACAAAAAACCTGTTTCGAAGGTTTGCACGCAGTAAGCATTGCAAACCTTTTGAAACAGGTTTTCATTATTTATCCCGTATTATTTCGTCTTTTGTCGACGGTAGACCTGTCTAGAAGTAACGGATTCTTCTTGGCTCGCCGCTTTTTTGATATACAACTTCAAGCTGTATGGCTCGTGGTATTTGACATTATTTTTGACGAAGTCCCCGCCAGTAATGAATAACCCAACAGGCGTTAAGGTGTTCTCTTCCTGCCATTGGATCGTGCCAATGGGGGTCATCTCACCATAACTCGTGCCGATCTGCAGTGTATAACGATCATTGGTGCGTTTTTTGATGAAATAATAAGGGTACAATGTATTCTTAGGAATCGTAAAGCCATTTTTCAACGGTTGCAAACGCAGTTCATCGCGACTAATCAAGGTTTGCAAATAATCAGCCAAAATCAATTGATAATCTTCCTCAAAGTCGATTTGGACTTTTTCAGTTTGCAAGTGATCGATCTGTGTTGTCTGAATGCCTTCGCTTTCGATATTGAAGACTTCATCTGGCAATACTTTGACGAATACTTGTGTCACATCGCCTTTCATATTTTTATCCAAGAAATAATACACAATATTTAAGACCCAGAAGTAGACCAGAATCAAAAAGCCAATACTATACAACGTCGCTTGGACATAATTCTGATTTGAGAATAATCCATAGATGATACGTAAAATATACGCAGTTGGGATAATGCTCAGTATCGTATAGGCCCGATTCAAATACTTCGGGCTAATATCCAAATAGCCCAAAAATTTGTGGATGCCATTGATCATATCTAATAAAAGTGTCATTTCTTCACCTACTCATCCTGGTTTTCATCGGTCACGACTTGTGGATCCACGGTAGTTTCTTCACTGGAAGCAGGCGTTTGCTGCTTCTCTTCACTGGCTTGTGAGGTGTCCGCTTCACTAGAAGGTGTCGTACTCGTATCCGTTGTCACGCTGGTGGTTTCTTCCGTCACACCTTGATCAACCGACGATGTTGGCTCTTCTTGCTCCATCGACTGCGTACTGCTTGTCGGCTGCGTATTTGGGTTATCTGTTTCTTGATTCACTGAAGACTGTGTTGACACAGGCACTGACTGATCAGTCGTTTCGTTTGTTTGGGTGGCCGTACTTGGATGACGATAACTTTGAGAATTGACGACGCCCGTTGCCGTGGCGATAATCGTTGAAATCGTCAATAAAGCAATCGGTTTTAAAATTGGCGGAACTTTGCGCATGAATCTCATCCTTTTCTTTCTCAATTTGCTGCACATTTGGAGTGAAAAATTGCACCGCTTATTTTCTTTATAATCGTTTCTTTCATAAGGGTCAAGGTTTCTTGGCAACAATTGCCTTGATTTAAAAAAAAGCTAAACTTGCATCCGCTTGCAACAAAAAACGACTGTCTTAGCAGCCGTCAAACGAGATAAGGATAGATTTTCTCATACACTGTTTGCAGTGTTTCGTGATACTGTCTGATCAAGGTATCGACCGACAGGACTTCTTCGTATTCGATGGGTGCAGTCAACTGGATCACAACCTGCTGGCCATCAAGGTAGTAGGAACTGAATACCTCATCGTCCGTGGATTCCTCCAATTGATTACTCAATTCTTCATAAAATTTTTCGACAATGGGTTCGCATACTTCCATCATAACTGGCCGTAATGCGGCTTCCATAGCTGAAAAAGGCTGCTGGAGCAATTGATTGCCGCTCTTGGTTTGGTAGACATTCACCAATTGCAGATACAACAGATCGATATAGTCTGCTTCTTCACCGATTGCTTCTAACTGATCGATTGCCTCAGCAATCAGCACGGTACATAATTGGTCAACCACTGCGTGCATGTCCGCATCGACTCTTTCAAAACGTTCTTGCGGGATGCGACTCATTTCATTCCCCATAAAATCTAGTGTGACTTTCTCCACACACAATGGCGATTCTGCGATATATAGCTTGATGACAGCCATGTGAGACACCTCTTTCTTCGGATGTTCATTCCTTCCAGTCTGACAAACAAATCATTTGTCAGCGAAGGAAATCTACGTTAGCATAAATAGTAACAGGTGAACAACGTGTTCATCAAATCATAAGGAGGAAATCATATGAGTAAAGTTGCAGTGATCGTCACCGATTTAGTTGAAGATATTGAATTAACAGCGCCTAAGGAAGCTTTAGAAACTGCGGGCCACGATGTCGTCGTCATCAGTAATGAAGGCACTTCTCAAGTAACCGGCAAACAAGGCGGCACATTTGCGGTCGATACCACCATCGATGCCATCGATCCCGATCAATTCGATGCATTGCTGATTCCGGGCGGCTTCTCTCCAGATCAGCTGCGCACGGACGACCGTTATGTTGATTTGACCAAAGCCTTTATCACCTCAGATCGTCCGGTATTTGCTATTTGTCATGGCCCTCAGCTGTTTATTCAAACTGGACTGACAGATAAACTGACACTGACTGCCTATGATTCAGTGCGGCCTGACTTGGCGTATGCTGGTGCTACTGTCAAAGATGAACCTGTCGTGATCGACGAAACCTACCGAGTGATCACAAGTCGGAATCCCGATGATATTCCGGCGTTCAATCAAGCAATCGTAGACGCTTTGGCATAACAACCTGACTACTCGCGTTCTCACAGACTGCAAAAAAAAGCAGCCGCTGATTTTGATCAGTCGGCTGCTTTTTAGTCATTTTGGGGCAATTCAAACCCATCAAAGGTTTCCCCATCATAATACTTCAATAGTTCTTCCGTCGTTAACAAAGAAGAGGTCATCTCTTCTGTATGCTCGGTCCGTTCTCTTAACTGCGCCGCATAGGCTGCATAAGATTCTGCCAATTGACGATAGACTGCTTGTCGCGAAGGACCTTGTGCCTGCAGTGTCGGTAATTCACGAATAAAGGCCTGATAGACCGGTCGATCATCTACCCATTCAACTGGCAGTTCAATGACTTGCAGCTGTGCTTCTTCAAACCATCTGTCCATACGTATCCCTCATTTCACTCTCTATTATCAGCTAGACCGCTTAAAAGTCAACCTTGGATAAAAGAAACCACTGATTTGCTTTATAGAAGAAGCAAATCAGTGGTTGTCATGTGTTTATGCTGCCACATAGGCGTACTTTTCAATATTTTGGCGAATCAACCCAATAATTTCTTCATCGGTCAATCCTGTGACTTCTGCAATCACCTCTGACAATTCTTTTTCTGCCAATAGTTCTTGCAATTGACGACTTTGTTCATCCTCTGGATCATGATAATTAAAGATCATGCCAATCGTTTCATAGAGATGATCAGGTTGGACATTTCTTTTTTCCAATTCCAATACTGGTCGGATGAAGCGTTCTTCGGTCCCTAATTTTCGGACAGGTGTCCGTGCCACCCGTGTAATGGCATCAGAAATATATTTATTTTTGAAGCGTTGGATGATTTTTTCGATATACCGTTCGTGTTCCTCTGGATCAAAAGCCCACTTTTCAATCAATAGCTGTCCTGTTTCTTCTAAGACCGATTTTAATTGGATCACGACCAAATGGTCCTTCATTGCTTCATCGATCGTCTGATAGCCTTGTAGTGCCCCTGTATAGGCAACCGTTGCGTGACCAGTATTGACACTAAACAATTTCCGCTCAATATACGGTTCTAGATCTGCGACATAATGAACACCTGATAAATGAATGTTGGATTTCATCCCTGTTTCTTGGATCACCCATTCACTAAAAGGTTCCACTTGGACGAACAACGGATCGTCATGCTGTTGCATTGGCACGATTCGATCGACCGCGGCATCTGGAAAGCCAACTATTGCTTCAATCTCTGACCATGAAGTCAGATGCTTTTGGACTTCACTTTTCAGATATGTTGATCCGCCAATCATATTTTCACACGCAATCACATCGATTGGTTGTTTCTTTTGGCCTTGTGCCCGTGCTTCCAAGCCTTGAGCAATCAAGCCAGCGATCCGCGGCAAAATATTGGGGCCTATTGCCGTCGTCACAATATCTGCTTCGCTGATGGCTTGGATCACTGCCTCAGGTTCTTTGGCATTATTCAGCCCGGTCACATGATCGATCTGGATTTGTTCGTGGCTTTCATCCGCCAACTCTATCGTATAGCTTTTTCGTGTTTTCAAGGCATCAATGATCGTATCGTTGACATCAATAAACGTGATCTCAAATTCATTGTTGGCTAATATTTCGCCGATAAATCCACGGCCAATATTGCCAGCACCGAAATGGACTGCTTTCATTCTTGTTCCCCCTCTTATGCAACTGTTAAACTTTTGGCAATCTCTTCTTTGTCCAGTGCATCGGCTAGCTCGACCACATTGTCGATATCACTGCAAAACAGGGCAATCTGTTGGACCAATTGTAAATGGTCTTCGCCTTTGCCAGCGATGCCGAAAAGAACGGTGACGATTTTTTCTTCTTCCGCTGTTCCAAAGTTCACGCCGTCTGGTACTTGTACGATACAGATTCCCGATTCTTTGACATATTTCTTTGCTTCATCGGTCCCATGGGGAATCGCAATAAAGTTTCCCATATAGACAGACAGCATTTCATCTCTGACGACCATTGCATCAACGTATTCCGGTTCAACGCATCCAGCAGCCAATAATTTTTCTCCACAATAGCGAATGGCTTCTTCTTTTGTGGCAAATTGTTTGTTGAGTTCAATCATTTCTTTTTGTAATTCCTTCATAGCGCACACCCTCCTATACGGTTTCTTTCAATGAAGAAACGATTCGTTGATAATTGGTATTGCCCATCAAACTATTGACCGAAAAGTGAACGGCTTCTGGAGCAGTATCTTTGGCTTGTTGGGTCAATGATTCTTTGGTGATGACCAACGACGTCGCATTCGCGTGCAGGTCATTGATATGACTCTTCCTGATTGGCACGGCCAATGATTCTTTGGTCAATAAATCTTGAACGACTTTCTTCGCCATTGTTGCCGATCCTTTGCGGTCATCATGGGCCAAAATGATTTCGCTGACATGCTTCAGCGCATGTGCGGGCAGCTGTTCTTCTGGGCGAAGCGTTTCAGACTTTTTTTCAGGTGTACCACCATTGCCTGAAAGGCTAGCAACAATTTCATCATAGCGAGGTGAATTCAAAAAGTTTTCCACTGCGACAAAGGTAGCATGCGGTGCCTTTTGTTTTGCTCGTTCTTGTAATTCCTCTTGGGTCACGATCAATGCGTTGGCATCATCTTGCAAATTATTGATTGCTGCATTGGTGACTTGTTGTGCTAAGCCCGCTTCTTTCACTTTCTTCCGTAAAATCGATGCGCCCATGGCACTTGACCCCATCCCTGCATCACAGGCAAAGACGATCCGGTTGATACCACTGACTGGTTGAACAGCAATCCCTTTTGAACTAAGTTTCGCAGCTTGTGTTTGTTGTACTTGTTCTTCAAAGTTATCCACCGTATTTTTGGCATCGGCTTTCAAAATCGCTGCGGCAATCACAAATGATACCCCAGCACCAACCGCGATCCCAGCTAATACGGAAACCACACTCATCACTGAATTAAATGGCGTCATCGCCATGATTGCAATGATTGATCCTGGTGAAGCTGGTGCCCGCAAACCAGCACCTAACAATTGGAAAGTGAAGCTGCCAGAAACCCCACCGGCAATGACTGCTAAGAACATAATTGGTTTCATCATTACGTATGGGAAATAAATTTCGTGGATCCCACCGATAAAGTGAATAATGATCGCACCCGGCGCTGAAGATTTTGCAGCACCTTTGCCAAATAATGTGAAGGCAAGCAAGACACCCAAACCAGGTCCAGGGTTTGCTTCTAATAAATAAAGAATCGATTTACCGAACTCACTGACTTGTTCAGTACCAAGCGGTGTCAAAATACCGTGGTTGATTGCATTATTCAAAAACAGAATTTTTGCTGGTTCTATAAAAACATTAGCTAGCGGAATCAAATGTGCATTGACGATCACTTCTACGCCAGAAGCCATCGCTTCAGTCAACGTGTTCACGACTGGTCCAATCGCAACGAATCCGATTAAGGCTAAAGCAAAACCGATCAATCCTGCTGAGAAGTTGTTGACCAGCATTTCAAAACCAGCACGAATCTTGTCTTGGAACATCTCATCAAATTTCTTGATTACCCAACCGCCTAGAGGCCCCATGATCATGGCACCTAACAGCATTGGGATATCTGTTCCGACAATCACACCCATTGTCGCAATAGCACCAACGACTGCTCCGCGATCACCAGCGATCACTTTACCGCCAGTATAACCAATCAAAATCGGAATCAAATACGTCAACATCGGGCTGACCATCGTTGCAAAAGATTCATTTGGTAAATAACCATCTGGAATAAATAATGCCGTTAACACACCCCATGCAATCAATGCGCCGATATTCGGCATCACCATACTTGACAACGTACTCCCTAACTTTTGAACTTTGGCTTTCAGTGAAGATTTATTTGCTACTTGTGCTTGTTCCATTTTCCTAACTCCCTTCGTTTTCTTGACACCCTCATTGTAGGCGCTTACGCAATTCTCCGAAAGTCGCACTTTGGCACAAAAAGTTGTGCCAAATATGTTCAACAAAAAAAAGCCCAGCAAGACATCCTTGCTAGGCTTTCATCAAATATGGTCATTCCTCATCTAATAAAATTTGCTGAATCTGTTGTGGCGTTACAGCATCACTCAGTAAACGGACATTTTGGATATCTGAGCAAAAAAAGGCAATCTCCTGTAAAAAAGACAGTTGCTTTTCTTTCAGGACCACCACAAACAAAATCGTAGCAATCTTGGCTTCTGCTGTGGTACCAAAATCTACACCATCAGGTACTTGGAATAAAAAGACGCCTTCGTCAATGATCCATTGCTGTGCTTGTTCTTCTGCATGGGGCAGTGCGACAAAATTGCCGATATAGACACCATACTGCTGCTGTCTACGCAATAAACTATCCACATAGGGTTCGGCAACAATCTGCTGTTGTACCAAATAGGTGCCAATTTTCTTTAAAGCCATTTCTGCATTGGCAAATTGCTGGTTGACCATGATGCGTTCGATTGGGATATACACACGGGATTCCTCCTATTGTTTCACTTCTTCAATCAAAAGAGACGATAACAGTTGATAAATGATGGGTTCATTGCCGGAGTTGAATATCTCGGTATTCAAATCATTCATAATAATCGATCCGCTGATTTTGCCAAGCATTTGACTACTGATCTCATTGATTGGATACGGTGCAAGCATCACCAATAACCGCGTAACGGTGATTTCTTTTTTGTCCATCGCAAACAGCTGCAACGGTTGCTGCAAATCAAAGATCCGAAACACCGGTGCGACAATGGCCGAACTCGAGGCATGGAATAACGCAACATGCGTATTGGGTATACCTACCGGTGCTTGCAGATACCGCTTTAACAATTTTCTAGCTACCTTTTGGGCATCCGCAATCAACGTATGCTCAAAGCGTGCCATCACTTCCGTAAGGGTTTGTTCCAAGTCTAGACTGTTATCAATCGTTTCTACGCGAAACAAAGCCAAGAAGGTATTGATTGCGTCAATAAAAGCCAATACTTCTTCATAGCTCTCGCTTTTATTGACTGGCGCGGGTGTTTTATGGGCCGATCGTTTCTGTTGACTGATTTCCTGAAAGGCCGTTTTGAGTTTTTGGATATCTTCATCTAATAAAATCGGTGAAACCAACTGATAATTCCCTTGATAACCAGGCAGCAGCGAAGTAGAAATAATCAAATCATAGTGTTCCTCGATTTTTTCCCGTTGCACATCTCCTACGCGAAAGAACGTGATCTGGTTGATAAAAGGAAAATGTTTCCGAAGCTGCATCTCCAATAAACTGATCGACGCTAAACCGCTAGGTGAAACCCCGGCAATGTTGACTTCTAACACTTTTGGATTTTTTTCTAGAGAATTGGCGAAATGCAAAACCATATAAGCAATTTCTTCTTCAGAAAATTGCTGTTGCGGAAAGATATAGGGCAAATTACTGCGAATGGCAGCCGCGATCTCCACATATTGATTCATGATTTTTTCTAAAATCGGATTGTTCAATTGATGTTCTTCTAAAATTGCCCGCGTCATCACCCCAGAGATATGGGTCAATAACATTTTATATAAATTGGTATCTTCATAAAACGCAGCCTCGGTTTGCTCACTGACGCCTTCAATCAAACGTTTGACCCGATAGGCCAAATCAGTATCAAAATTTTCATCAAAAAAATCTTTGTCGAATGAATTGGCAAAGTCACCCAATAAGACTGCAAAAAAGACGATTTCATTGATAGAATAAAGTAATTTGGTCTGTTCAGCCACTTTGCCGAAGACTTGCTTGGCGGACTGTAAGAGCCCTTTATTCAACTGGCTGGGATACGTTTCTTCTTCAACTGCATGACCCTGTTCGACACGATCCATGGCCAATGCCAGCATCAAGATAATAAACGCCAATTTACGGTCGCTAAGTTCTGTAAACTTAGGCTCGATCATCTCACGCACCAAACGTTGTGCCAACAATAAGTGGTGACGAGAAATAAATTGAAACACAGACCGTTCTTGCTCCTGCGCTTCTGGCAAGTGAAAAAATTGGTATTCATTGATCTCCATCACCATCGTATTCGCAGTTACCAAGCGGCGATATTTTTCAGACCCTTGGATTGCATAGCCTTGATTGCGGACGATGCGCAAAGGCAAACGTGCCAAACTTTCTTCCAATTGCTTGATATCAGCAAAAAAAGTGGTATTGCTGATCTGGTAGGTAGCCAATAGATCGTGCATGGATACCGGCTCGTTTGCCATCGTCAGTTGCAACAGAATATGGTGTTGGCGTTCGTTGGCAGCAAATTCTTGACCCGTATCAGTCATGATTGCTTCTTGTAATTGACGGAATCCTTGTTCTGAGGCCGTGATCTGATACGCACCCCGGCCTCTTTTTTCCAATGCTGCATCTACACGCTCTAAAGAACTTTCCAAATGAGCCAGTTCTCGATAAAGTGTCCGTTTACTGACTTTTAAGATTTGCATCATGCGATCCAACGATACTGGTCCCGTACTATTCATTAGTTCAGTTAATAAAATCGTTTCGCGTTTGGTTAAGAACATGGTCGACTCCTTCTGTCAGCAACTGACGATATTGTTCAATATGCAATAAATCTTTGACCACAAAAAGCGCTGCCCCTTCAGTATCCACTATTTTAGCTAATGCTTCTGAAACAATATAAATCGTATCTCTGGAAAAAGACACCTCTGTCAATGATGCTTTACTGATTGCAACTGATAACCCTTCTTCAGAAGCCATTTTTTTGACTAATTCGACAGCCATTGTTTGTGATCCTCGCACCGTTCCCTGATATAAAAAAACCAGTGCATGAACTGTAGGCTGCGTGGGTCTTTCCGCGATCGATTCTTCTTGTGGACGTGCTGCTTTGATTTGGTGGATCAATTGATCATACTCCGTTGCGTCTAAAAAATTGTCCACGTGAAAATGTTGGGCAGACGGTGCTTGCTTTAGGGCAATGGCCGCCATTTCTTTTTGCGTAACCAATAAGATATTTCCTTGATCGGCGACACGATAAATCGATTCATAGCGCACAGGCATTGCCAGCTGGGCTGCTTGCAATTGTCGCGTCAATATACTTGCACCGATTGCACTAGATCCCATACCTGCATCGCAAGCAACGATGATTTCTGCCATTTGATCCAATTTTGACATATGTTTTCCCTCATATTCTTGATTGATTCTTTTTAACACAATACTTGCTATGGCAAATGAAACAACCATACTTATAAAGATGCCTACAAGGATAGCCGCCAGCTTAGACAAAGGTGCATTGGCCATGATAATGAGTAATGATCCAGGAGATGCCGGCGCTTTGAGACCTGCGCCAAACACCTGAAAAACCAGTGTCCCGCTGATTCCTCCCATGATCGGTGCCAGAAATAGCGCTGGATGAAGCAACACAAAGGGAAAGTAGACTTCATGGATACCGCCTACGACCTGAATCACCAGTGCAGTGGCTGCATTGGTACGTGACTGTTTTGCGCCTAACCAGCAGTATGCTGCCAAAACACCCATCCCCGGACCAGGATTGGTTTCAATCAAAAACAAAAGTGAACTGCCATGGGCAGCTGTGTCTTCGATCCCTAATGGTGTCAACAAGCCATGATTGAGGACATTATTAAAAAAGAAAACCTTCATTGGTTCCAGAATCAAATGGATACCGGCAATGGCATTTTTACGTACAAAAAAATCTACGACTTGATCCATGACCTGACTAACGTCATCAAACAAGGGGGCCAGTATAAAAAAGCTGATGATAAAAAGTACGCCGCCAACCATCCCCACCGAGAGATTCCCGATAATCATTTCATAACCAGTGCGTATTTTATCCTTTATCAGCAAATCCAGGTGTTTGATCAACCAACCAGCGCTTGGTCCAAGAGCCATCGCGCCAAATACTTGCGGTGCATCTGTCATCAAAATCAAGCCAAAGACTGCAATGACAGCAGCGATGCCACCGCGACCGCGATACTGAAGTTCTCCTCCAGTATAGGCAACCATCATTGGCAGGACCAATTGGAAAATGCCTTTTTTTGCTTGGTCGATCAATGACGGTTCAACGCTTAGCTGTGACAAAACAAAGGAAATGAGCATCCAAGCAATAAAAATACTCAAATTGGGCATTATCATCCTAGAAAGGTAATTTGTATAAAATTTAAGCGTATCCATTCTTTCTCTTGTTAAAAATGCGCGTTTTATCATGTATTGTACCTTTCTCTCCACCTTCACACTGCGTGTCTATTGTGTACACAAGCTTTCATCCTGTCTTATGCAAGAATAGTATAAGACACTAAAAAAGCTGACGTCAAACGCCAGCTTTTTTTTTATCCCATTTTGTTTAGTTTACACGAACTGCAAAATCAGGTGAATAGTATGAGTAACTACTGATTGAGACCGTTTGACCTGTTGTTGGTGCATGGATATATTGTCCATTCCCCATAGCAATCGCTACATGGTGGGTACTGCCGCGGCTGCCCCAGAATAACAAGTCACCTGCTTTGGCTTCATTGATTGAAATAACAGTACCTGCATATTCTTGCGTGTACGTCACACGAGGCAATGAAATGCCTACTTTCGCAAAAACATATTGCGTGAATCCCGAACAGTCAAAACCACTCGGTGTTGTGCCACCCCATAGATAAGGCGTACCGATGTATTTTTGTGCTTCCGCGATGATGGCTGCCCCATCTACTGATTGTGCAGGTGTAGACGTATTTTCGGAACCTGTAGTAGACTCGGATGTATTGTTTGATGAATCCGTATTTGTTGATTCTTGGCTGTTTGTTGGATTGCTGGTACTGCTTTGTGTTGTATCAGTATTGCTGTTGTTACTTGTTGATTGGCTCGTTGATGAATCTGAATTTGCCGATTCTTCTGTCGTGCTGCTCGCTGTAGTCGCTTCTGTGCTTTGCGCTGCAGCAGCCTCAGCAGCTTCTGCTTCTTGCTGCGCTTGGGCTTCGGCCGCCTCTTTGGCAGCAGCTTCTTCTGCAGCAATCCGTGCTTGTTCAGCTTCATACTCAGATTTTTGTTTCTCTAAGTCAGCTTTTTCATCTTCTTTGTTGGCTTGTTGTAAAGCCAAGTCTGCTTGTAACACATTCAACGCAGCTTGCTTGGTTTGCAAGTCGCTTAATTGTGTCTCTAATTCAAATTGATTGGATTCAATCGTTTTTAATTTTTCGTCATTTTCAGCTTTTTTGTTTTCAACAGCTTCTTGATCGGCTTTTTGCTGCTCCACCAAGTCATTATTGGCATTGACGATCGTCGTCATCGCTTGGACACGACCAATTGCGTCCGTCAGAGAATCTGCCTCTAGAACCGCATCGATGAATGAAGAACTTTTGCCGTTGACTTGGACGTCTCTGGCTTGTTCTTGAATCGCCGCTTCGCGTTTTTCGATCCGTACTTTTAAATCAGCAATTTCTTGTTTTAATTGTTCAGAATCGTTGCGTAGATCCGTTTGTTGTTGCAACAAGCTTTGGGCTTTCTCATTGATTGCAGCCACTTCACTTTCAAGGGCAGTGACCTGTGTTTGTGTACTTGCTTGTTGGTCTTTCAAATCAGTGATTTCTTGATTTTTTTGTTCAATTTTATTGTCATAATCAGTTGCTGAAACAATTGTCGGTGCGGCAATTGATGTAAGAACGATCGAACTTACTAATAATGCTGACAAAATACGTTTTTTCACGCTTCATTCCTCCGGCTGACATGCTCTCAATGTGTTGTTTTTATGTATAATTACTTAAGAATATCTAAAGATATTTGAACTAAACTGATTGTACCATAGCCGCATGTCAGATTGATAAAAGAATTATTACAAAAACATTTCAATTAACGGAGATTCAAGGCAAAAAAATGAAGCTATTCTTCTTTGAATAGCTTCATGAATGGGATTACTAAAATGAAAAATAAGATCATATTCAACAATAGCGTCGGCGCTAAAAATCGCGATACAAAAAAGGATGTATTGACTGATGCGATCTTGAACAAAAGCTGAATACTAAGCGTGACGATTTCTAAACTGGTCACAAAAATGATCATACCAAAAAACATAGTGAAAATATTTTGATAAATTGTTTTGTCCAGTACATACATAATCCAAACAATCAATGGAAACGCTACAGTATAGATACCGATCAACCCTATATAATATAGATCATACAGTCCACCAATGATCAATGCTGTCGGAATCAAGAAATTCCTTGGCAAATATCGCGCCCCGCATAATAAAGCAATCAGCAATACATGGGCACTTGCAATATAGTTGTCCTGCGTCCATTTTTCTAACAAACGGGTCAACTGTCCATCGACTAGCATCATGACAAATAAGAAAATAGCAGAAATATATTTGATATAGTCATGTTTTTTCATAACTATTCATCACCTGCCAAGCGTTTGATGATAGTCACTGTTTGAATATCGTACATTTGTGCATAAGGTTTCACGTACACTTTTGTATCTAGACCAAATTCATCTTTGGTCGTACTTACAACTGTACCAATCGCTAAATCGGCTGGAGAATTCCCTCCTAGGCCAGAAGTTTGAACAACATCTCCTTCTTTTAAGCTACTTGATCCAGTTAGTTGTGTAATAACCAATGACTTTTCTTTTTGGTCATAGCTACTTAAAATACCAAAGTTTTCACCATCTTCTCCACTGATCCGCACTGGAAAATGGTTGGAATTTTGATTTTCAGAGGTTAACAACTCAACTTTAGAAGATGCTGCATTGACTTCGATCACGCGACCAATCAAACCTTTTTGCGACATCACGGCCATATTGATCTCAACGCCATCTTTCGTGCCCTGATCGACAACCAGCATATCTTGCCACGTATCAGGTGAGCGGTTGATAACATTTGCAGAAATTTTATCATAGTTGGTCAATGTTTCATTCAAGGCTAGTTCTTCTTTCAGCGCATCGATTTCTCGCTGATAATTATCATTGGATTGAGCCAGTTCATCATAGCTGTCCAACTTTTCTTTTAAACGTTCGTTTTCTTCATAAGTGACAAATAAATTTTTTACAGAATTGGCGCCATTTTCAATCCAGCGGATAGGGGCTGTGATTACCTTGTCAACGATCGCCATTGTATCATTTACTGTTGATTGAACAACATTTGTTGTATTCCCCACAGCTCTTGTGGCTATGGTCACACTTAAAACGGTCACGACTAAAATCACAATAATCAATGTGATAATAATATTTTTATTCGGATTAAACTTTTTCACAAAGACACCTCAAATAGTTAGAAACTGATAGGCTTAATTTTACCATTAAAATGACTGAAACAAAAGCTAAGTTGACCGTCTTAATGTTTTTTTTGTAATTGACTTTCTGAAAATTTCAACAAGAAAAAAAGAGACCTAAGTCTCTTAATCACGGCTTTGGATCACGGCTATCACACCTGCGTCAAAGGAAAAAGAAGCTGTTTCTGTGATAAACTCATTGCTGGCATAAGAAGTCGGTTGGGAAACATCCATGTTGTTCAATAGATACTTGCTTCCTTCTAATGTTAGATTGACCACCGGCGTCAAGCAGCAATATGCTAAGTACTTCATGCCTGCTTCATGCCTGATACGATAACTACCTGGCAAGTAAAAACTTATACTATTCTGGTGATCAAGCAAGCGAATATTGCCTGCAAAGGGTTGAAATCGAGGTTCTAATACAAGCCACAAATTCGCCAGCAAATGATCTAAACGCCCACCTGTCACGCCAATCAAATCGATAGTGGCTTCCGGATAGCGTCTCAGCGTTTCTGCTAAAGCGAGTTGTGTATCCGTATCATCTTTTTCTGGCGGTGCTTGAATAATCGTTTTGGCTTGACTACTGACTTGGTCAAACTCTTCTTGTGAAAGCGAGTCAAAATCGCCTATTGCAAGTGTCAAAGGATAGCCGGCTGCCAGTATATAGAGGGCCCCACGGTCAATACCGATATATATATCATATTGTTTTAAATCTGGCCATGTCTCGGGTTTGCCGCCTGCAACCAATAAAATAGTCATCTACTGCAACGCTTCCTTCAGTGCATTGATTTGTACAGCTGGTTCATCCGCATCATAGATATAACTACCTGCTACAAAAACATTTGCCCCAGCATCTAAACAGCGTTTGGCAGTTTCTGGAACGATCCCGCCATCCACCTCAATATCATAATGATACCCATTGATTGATTTCAATTCAGCCAACTCTTTGATTTTTTCAAGCGATTCCTCGATAAAGGATTGTCCACCAAATCCCGGATTCACTGTCATCACCAATACCTGATCACACATCGAAAGAACATGTTTGATTGCATCAACTGGTGTTCCTGGATTGATGACGACTTCCGCTTTGACATTTTCGGCAACGATCATTTGAACTGCCCGATGAATATGCGGTGTTGCCTCCACATGGACACCTATGATATCCGCTCCAGCTTCAGCAAACGCGTGGATATAGTTTTCAGGCTCAGTGATCATCAAGTGAACATCCAGTGGCAACTTCGTTACGGGACGAATGGCTTTAACAATATTCGGTCCCAAAGTAATGTTTGGTACAAAGTGCCCATCCATGACATCCACATGAATATAATCCGCTCCATGTTGCTCAACTAATTCTATATCTCTTTGCAGGTTTGCAAAATCGGCACTTAAAATCGACGGCGCTAACTTGATCATTTGATTCCCTCACTTCTTTTTTTTATAAACCGGACGTCGGTTCTCAATTTCTTCTAAAAATTGGACATAATTGGTGTAACGTGATGCTGCAATCAGTCCCGTTTCAACACTGTCTTTCACAGCACAGTTGGGCTCATTGATATGCATGCATTCGCGAAAACGACAGTCATTGGCAACTGCTAAAAATTCAGGGAATAACTTAGGCAATTGATTGCTCTCGATCGCTAAGAAATCAATAGAACTAAACCCTGGTGTGTCTGCTACTAACCCATCACAAAGGGGCAACAATTCCACGTGCCGAGTCGTATGTTTTCCCCGCCCTAATGATTCAGATATAGCCGCTGTTTCCAGTTCTAGTTCCGGCATAATTCGATTAAGGAGCGTCGATTTCCCCGCGCCGGACTGTCCCATGAAGACAGTGACACGTTCTGGGAAATATCTTTCAAGTGCCTGTAATTCTTCACCATCAGCTTTAGAAGTAATCACATGATAGCCGATTTTTTCGTAAATCGTTTCAATTTCTTGGATCATTTTCTCATCATTTACCAAATCAGCTTTAGTCAGAAAAATAATCGGTTCAATATCTTCGTATTCTAACGTGACCAAAAAGCGATCCAATAAATTAAAAGAAAAATTAGGTTCGATCAAACTTGTGACGACCACTCCTTGATCCACATTGGCGACAGGCGGACGAACCAATTGATTTTTACGTGGTAAAACTTCTAGTAAATAACCATCTGTACGACTGCTGCTTTCAAAAATGACTTCATCCCCTACTAGGGGAGTAATGTTACGATTGCGAAAGTTTCCCCTTCCCCGGGTCTGGAAGATCTCATCCGCCGCATCAACATAATAAAAGCCGCTCAAAGCTTTGATGATTTGTCCTTTCAAAAAGATTCCTCCTCATTTTTATTCTATTGTATCACACTATCACACTTCTTCAGCGATTTCTGAAGACAAAAAAAGCCTGAAGCATAGTTGCTTCAGACATAAAAAATCGGGAAGACAGGATTCGAACCTGCGACCCCTTGGTCCCAAACCAAGTGCTCTACCAAGCTGAGCTACTTCCCGATAATAGTAAACAAAAAAATAAAAAGACTACGCGCCCAAGAGGAGTCGAACCCCTAACCTTTTGATCCGTAGTCAAACACTCTATCCAATTGAGCTATGGGCGCATCATATAAAAATGCCGAGGACCGGAATCGAACCGGTACGGTGATCACTCACCGCAGGATTTTAAGTCCTGTGCGTCTGCCAGTTCCGCCACCCCGGCTTTATTGCATTGGCAAAAGCGGAAAACGGGGTTCGAACCCGCGACCCCCACCTTGGCAAGGTGGTGCTCTACCACTGAGCTATTTCCGCATAAATCCTGATGCCGGCTAAAGGACTTGAACCCTCGACCCTCTGATTACAAATCAGATGCTCTACCAACTGAGCTAAGCCGGCGATTTAAGTGCGGGTGAAGGGACTTGAACCCCCACGCCCGAAGGCGCTAGATCCTAAATCTAGTGCGTCTGCCAATTCCGCCACACCCGCATAGGTTATTACTATGAGCCGTGCAGGGCTCGAACCTGCGACCCTCTGATTAAAAGTCAGATGCTCTACCAACTGAGCTAACGGCTCATATGGGGGCTAACGGGTTCGAACCGCTGACCCTCTGCTTGTAAGGCAGATGCTCTCCCAGCTGAGCTAAACCCCCATAAGGTAAAAAAAACGCGTGGCGACGTCCTACTCTCACAAAGGGAAACCCTTCACTACAATCGGCGCTAAGAAGCTTAACTTCTGTGTTCGGCATGGTTACAGGTGTATCCTTCTTGCTATCGCCACCACACTATTCAATTGAGTAAGTGTTGCTCACTCAAAACTGGATTGAAGAATCAAAACTCTTCCGAGTTTCACATTAATCTTGGTTAAGTCCTCGATCGATTAGTATCAGTCCGCTCCAACTATCACTAGCCTTCCACTTCTGACCTATCTACCTGATCATCTCTCAGGGATCTTACTTTCTTAAAGAAATGGGAAATCTCATCTTGAGGTGGGCTTCACACTTAGATGCTTTCAGCGTTTATCCCTTCCCTACATAGCTACCCAGCGATGCCTCTGGCGAGACAACTGGTACACCAGCGGTAAGTCCATCCCGGTCCTCTCGTACTAAGGACAGCTCCTCTCAAATTTCCAACGCCCGCGACGGATAGGGACCGAACTGTCTCACGACGTTCTGAACCCAGCTCGCGTGCCGCTTTAATGGGCGAACAGCCCAACCCTTGGGACCGACTACAGCCCCAGGATGCGACGAGCCGACATCGAGGTGCCAAACCTCCCCGTCGATGTGGACTCTTGGGGGAGATAAGCCTGTTATCCCCAGGGTAGCTTTTATCCGTTGAGCGATGGCCCTTCCATGCGGAACCACCGGATCACTAAGCCCGACTTTCGTCCCTGCTCGAGTTGTAGCTCTCGCAGTCAAGCTCCCTTCTGCCTTTACACTCTTCGAATGATTTCCAACCATTCTGAGGGAACCTTTGGGCGCCTCCGTTACCTTTTAGGAGGCGACCGCCCCAGTCAAACTGCCCATCTGACACTGTCTCCCAGCCCGATAAGGGCTGCGGGTTAGAGTGGCCATAACGCAAGGGTAGTATCCCACCATTGCCTCAATCGAAACTGGCGTCCCGATTTCTACGGCTCCTACCTATCCTGTACATGCGGTACAGACACTCAATATCAAACTACAGTAAAGCTCCATGGGGTCTTTCCGTCCTGTCGCGGGTAACCTGCATCTTCACAGGTACTAAAATTTCACCGAGTCTCTCGTTGAGACAGTGCCCAAATCGTTACGCCTTTCGTGCGGGTCGGAACTTACCCGACAAGGAATTTCGCTACCTTAGGACCGTTATAGTTACGGCCGCCGTTTACTGGGGCTTCAATTCGTACCTTCGCATACGCTAAGCACTCCTCTTAACCTTCCAGCACCGGGCAGGCGTCAGCCCCTATACTTCATCTTTCGATTTTGCAGAGACCTGTGTTTTTGATAAACAGTCGCTTGGGCCTATTCACTGCGGCTGCTCGTTAGAGCAGCACCCCTTCTCCCGAAGTTACGGGGTCATTTTGCCGAGTTCCTTAACGAGAGTTCTCTCGCTCACCTTAGGATTCTCTCCTCGACTACCTGTGTCGGTTTGCGGTACGGGCCATTGTTTTCTCACTAGAAGCTTTTCTTGGCAGTGTGACATCAGAGACTTCGGTACTATTATTTCCCTCCTCATCACAGCTTGTCCGTAAAGTTAGAAGCATTTGACTCCTATCAAGACTTACTGCTTGAACAGACATATCCATCAGTCTGCATCTCTTAGCCTCCTGCGTCCCTCCATTGCTCAAACAAAAACAACGGGTACAGGAATATCAACCTGTTGTCCATCGCCTACGCCTTTCGGCCTCGGCTTAGGTCCCGACTAACCCTGGGCGGACGAGCCTTCCCCAGGAAACCTTAGTCATTCGGTGGACAGGATTCTCACCTGTCTTTCGCTACTCATACCGGCATTCTCACTTCTAAGCGCTCCAGCAGTCCTCACGGTCTACCTTCGACGCCCTTAGAACGCTCTCCTACCAATGCACCTAATGGTGCACTCCACAGCTTCGGTAATATGTTTAGCCCCGGTACATTTTCGGCGCAGGGTCACTCGACTAGTGAGCTATTACGCACTCTTTAAATGGTGGCTGCTTCTGAGCCAACATCCTAGTTGTCTGTGCAACCCCACATCCTTTTCCACTTAACATATATTTTGGGACCTTAGCTGGTGGTCTGGGCTGTTTCCCTTTCGACTATGGATCTTATCACTCACAGTCTGACTCCCGGATATGAATGTATGGCATTCGGAGTTTATCTGAATTCGGTAACCCGAGATGGGCCCCTAGTCCAAACAGTGCTCTACCTCCATCATTCTCAATTCCGAGGCTAGCCCTAAAGCTATTTCGGAGAGAACCAGCTATCTCCAAGTTCGTTTGGAATTTCTCCGCTACCCACACCTCATCCCCGCACTTTTCAACGTACGTGGGTTCGGTCCTCCAGTGCGTTTTACCGCACCTTCAACCTGGACATGGGTAGATCACATGGTTTCGGGTCTACGACAACATACT
>NZ_NGKU01000002.1 GCF_002140915.1 Candidatus Enterococcus testudinis
AATTATTGATAAAGAAAAAAGCGATGTTCAAATTATTGGTATTGATAATTTAAATAGTTATTATGACGTCAAACTAAAGCAAGATAGGTTAAAACTATTAGAAAGATTTGAGAATTACCAATTCATCAAAATGGATATTACGGATAAGAATAGTTTGGATAATCTTTTCAAAAATGAAAAATTCAATATAGTAATTAATTTAGCAGCGCAGGCAGGTGTGAGATATTCTATTACGAACCCATATGCATACTTAGATTCTAATCTATTAGGCTTTTTGAATGTACTGGAGGCTTGCAGAAATTTTCCTGTTGATCATTTATTGTATGCGTCATCCAGTTCAGTTTATGGGGGGAACTCAAAAATCCCTTATTCTACAGAGGATAATGTTGACCATCCGGTTAGTTTGTATGCAGCAACTAAAAAGTCAAATGAGTTGATGGCTCACTCGTATAGTAATCTCTATAATATCCCTACAACTGGTTTACGTTTTTTTACTGTCGTTGGTCCATACGGTAGACCAGATATGGCTTATTTTTCGTTTACAGAAGACATTTTTAATGGCAGAGATATAAAAATTTTTAATCATGGAAACATGAAAAGAGATTTTACTTATGTTGATGATGTTGTAACTGCAATCAGCAGGTTAATTAATAATCCACCAACTACTGATAATGCGTGGAATGAGCTAGATGGTAAAATTAGTGAAAGCTGGGCACCTTATAAGATATATAATATTGGAAATAATACCCCAGAAACTTTAATGAGGTTTGTAGAATTATTGGAAAAACACATAGGAATTGAAGCGAATAAAATATTTATGGATATGCAATTGGGTGATGTTATGAAAACTTATGCAGATATTAGTGATCTTGAAGAAAAGTTAAATTTTAAACCTGAAACATCATTAGATGAATCTTTAAGACTCTTTGTGAAATGGTATAAAGATTATTATAAATATTAAAAAAGGAGCTATAAGAATGAAGATAGCCGTAATAGGACTGGGTTATGTTGGCTTAGCCCTGTCTCTTATACACATCTAGATGTGTATAAGTGTACAATATAAAATTTAATATAAAATTTGTTTTATTTGGATCATACTTTTCAATTGTTTTTTTAAATCTTCTTATGGTTATAAGAAATCAAAGGTTACAGGCAGACTTTTTGTTGAGTTCTTTTTTTAAGGATAACTGGAAAGATATTTTTTGGGGAACTGACTTTTTAACTGAGACGTTGGCAGAATTTGGATTATCTTTCTTTTCTGTGGTAAATATTTTTTCTTTAATTCCTACTCAAATAGACTTCTACAAAGGATATACCTTCTTTGCCATGATTCCGACAATTTTCCCTATTGGATGGGCATTCCCTGAATTTTTTGCAAAAGCTTCTATTTCAAATATTGTTAATCCCATAATCGGATATCCAGTCGGTGCAACAATGTTTGGAGATTTTTATGGAAATTTCTCATATATTGGAGGAATATTGGCTTGCTTTTTATTTGCATATATTTTTACGGTGTCATTCACGCCAAAATTCAAAGATGTCGGTTTATCTAATACTATTTATTACTCCATGTTTTTTGTCTACACTAACCTAATAAGAGCTACATTTTTTGAAATGTTTAGATCTTTTTTTATTCTTATTGTTATAACGATAGTAGTATATAAGCTTACAAAAACGAAAGGTGAACTTATAGTATGAGAAGTAAATATTTGTTGGTTACTCCCTCTTTAAATGGTGGTGGAGCTGAAAAGATTCTTTTGTTTGTTGCCAATGCATTGGCGGTGAATAATGAAGTTACAGTTATTAGCTATCTTTCAGGAGATGTAGCAAATTTAGATAGTTCTATATCTTTAAAT
>NZ_NGKU01000003.1 GCF_002140915.1 Candidatus Enterococcus testudinis
GAAATAACATTAGGAATAAAACTTCCTGAAATTCTAATTTTATTTTCTAAACATCTCAAATCTGAAACCCTTAGATTGTCAATAAGTTGAAGTATCAATTCTTTGAAATTAGTTTCCAAACAATACTCAATTGTCGTAGTTTTGTTTAATGGCAATGAAATACGCTGTATTTTATTTATCTTAAAGCTAACATCTTCATCAAAATCATACTGCTCTTTTATTTCCGCAACTATTTTCTTTAAAGTCTTAAAATCAGAAATTTTAGAAGCAGTATCTGTTTTTATCAGAAAAAGTTCTATATATTTCTGATCACTTAAAAATGGCTGTGAAAACTTCACAATATTGTCTAACTCAGAAACATTTATTCTTGATTCAAGAACTTCATTTATTTGAATATAATTGGATGAAAAGTTAGTAACATTGATTCTGGATTGATATATTCCTAGATTTACATTTTTTATCAATGTATTAAAGATGTTATCCGCATCTTTGCTCATTTCAATTCATCTCCAAGTATTGTTTTTAATTATGTCCAACCATAGTTTTAGGAATGTCTATTCTAATAAAATTACTGTCACATTGCTCATCAATTCTTACTGTGTTATCATCCACTAATCCTTGTTCAATACTAACCCAGATACTCTTATTGTCACTAGAAAGTTTGTATTTTTCACCATTTGTGGGTAGTGATGTAAACGAAGCAGTCGCACTTGGATTACTTTGCAGTATTAAATCAAAGGTTTCATTAGCTAAGGTCTCTTCATCCATAACGGCCTTTTCCAACATATCTTTATTCAAAAAAGGATATATTTCCGTTACTATTGCATTAATAGATGTTCTTTTCCTCTGTGACATTATTATATTTAATTGTTTTTTCACCTTTTCGAACTCTTTTTCATCTGCAGTAAAATTCTTAGCTTTATTTTTAATAAATCTATGCGCCAATCTTGACATAACTTGATCATCGGCAACCAAAACACTATTCATTCTGTCTCTTATACACATCTAGATGTGTATAAGAGACAGAATCTTGACATAACTTGATCATCGGCAACCAAAACACTATTCATTAAATTACTTATACACATCTAGATGTGTATAAGAGACAGATGTTATCCTTGGTCAAATAAAGTTTTGGATAGTA